>NZ_CM148536.1:6737500-8837982 GCF_056106085.1 Bradyrhizobium sp. BR14999 | reverse complement strand
TTCAGTCTGTTGCCGGCCACCGTAGTGCTACGGTGGTTAACCCTAATCGTTCGATTGCTTTGCATAGATGTTAAGAAGCTGTTAATAAATCATGACGCGCGTGGAAGTTGTTCCGGAGAAATCCTCCTTTCTTGCGCGCGTTTGCAGTGAGCGATGTGGGTTGTGGGTAAGGAGTTGGGATGCAGTCCTCGGCCAAAGCGGTCATTTCGGCTGTTGGGCGAGGGGCAGAACTCCTCACCGACCTCGACTATCATCTCGCAGAGACGGCAGACGAGAAGGAGGAGATCTACAATCTCCGCTACCGCGCCTATCGGCGCGAAGGCGCCGTCAAGGAATCGGCGGACGCACGGGTCACCGACCGCTACGACGAACTGCCGAACGCGTGGACCTTCGGCGTCTATCTCAACGGCGAGCTCTGCAGCTCCGTGCGCATCAGCGTGCTGACCTCGGAATGGCGCGAGTCCACCTCGGCCGACGTCTTCCCCGAGATCCTGCTGCCGCGGCTCGACCGCGGCGAGGTCATGATCGACCCGACCCGCTTCGTCGCCGATCCCGACCAAGTCAAACGCGTCCCGGAATTGCCCTATCTGACGACGCGCCTCGCCTACATGGCCTGCGAGCATTTTAATGCCGATCTCGGCCTTGCGATCGTGCGCCCCGAGCACCAGGCCTTCTACCGCCGGGTGTTCCTGCACCAGACCATCGCCGAGCCCCGGCTGGTTCCCGGTCTCACCAAGCCGTTCGGGCTGATGGCGGCGGACTTCCCGACCTTCCGCAAGAAGGTGTTCGAGCGCTATCCGATCATGCGGTCGACCGCCTTCGAGCGGCGGATGCTGTTCGGGCGCGGTGGTCAGCGCCAGGCGCCGCAACGGTCCGTTCCGCAGCGGCCGGTGTTCGTGGCGGACGCCGTTCACGCCTGATTCCGAAGCGGCGTCTCGGGCCGCCGTACGCCTTTCGGCCTAGAATCCCGGCAAAAAACAGTGCTGTGCCCGCTGGCGCGGCTTGCCTTCACCCTCGCGCCACATTTACAACCCATTAACCATCATGGGTGCTTTTCGCTGGTTGGGGGCATTTGATCGGCTGAGGCAAGGTTCCGTCAAGGTTGACGGAACGTTCGCTTAACCAACCCCCTGTAGACCGGACAGCAGTGGACTAACGCGAGCGTGGAGGCTCCGGAATGAAACATCCTATGCGTATCCTCCAGGGATTGAAGCTGGTCGCGGTGCTTGCCGTCGCGCTGTCGATGGGCGCCTGCGCCAACAAGAATGCTGCGACGGATGCGATGGCCAACGCGGCGACGCCGGGCAGCCAGCAGGACTTCGTCGTCAACGTGGGTGACCGCGTGTTCTTCGAAAGCGACCAGACCGATCTGACCCCGCAGGCGATCGTGACCCTGGAGAAGCAGGCGCAATGGCTCCAGACCTATCCGCGCTACAGCTTCACCATCGAAGGTCATGCCGACGAGCGTGGCACCCGCGAATATAACATCGCGCTCGGCGCCCGCCGCGCCCAGTCGGTGCGTTCGTTCCTCGCCTCGCGCGGCATCGATCCGAACCGCATGCGCACGATCTCCTACGGCAAGGAGCGGCCGGTCGCGGTCTGTAACGACATCTCCTGCTGGTCGCAGAACCGGCGCGCCGTCACCGTCCTGAACGCGAGCTCCTGACGTTCAGTCAGGCGCCGTTCAGCTTCAGAACTGGATGATGCCGGCGCCCTCTCGGGCGCCGGTTTCGTTTCAGCATTCTGTGACAGAAACCCCTTGGTACCAGTCACATTTTTGGCGTACTCCACTTCAATGTGTGGCGCGTCAAATGTTCCGTCGCAGGCCATTTCGCTTTTGTCGTCAGGGCAAGATGTCATCCAGATTTAAGGTCTTTACCGGCACCGCGGCGATCGCCGCGCTGCTCTCTTTGTGCTCGCCCGCACTTGCGCAGTCGGTCTTGGCGCAGTCGGATGATGCCGACCCCGAGATGCGGATCGAGCGGCTGGAGAACCAGCTGCGCCAACTCACCGGTCAGAACGAAGAGCTGCAATATCGCAACCGCCAGCTCGAGGAGCGGCTGCGGGCGCTCGAAGGCGGCGCGCAAGGCGCGCCCGGACAGGCGCCCAATGTCGCGGCGATGCCGCCCGCCCAGATCGCACCAAGTCAGGTCGCGCCGGGCTATCGCCAGCAGCAGCCGCAGCAGCAGGCCGTGCAGCCGAATTACGAGCAGCCGCAGATCGCCGCTCCCGCGCCGATCGTTCAGGAGCAGCCGGCGCCCGGCGCACCCGGCACGCGCCGCCGCGGCGACGCCTTCGATCCGAACCAGAACCCGAACGCGCCCGGCGCGCCGCGTGCGCTCGGCGGCGGTCAGCAGCCGATGCCGGCAGGAGCTCCCAGTGGTGCCCCTGGCGGACGCGGTGCCGGCGAACCGCTCGATCTCGCCAACACCAGCCCCCGCTATCAGCAACAGGCCGCTCCCCCGGCCGCGCAGCCCGGCTATCCGCCGGCCCAATCCGGCCGTCCCGCGCCATCAGGCGGCGCTGGCCTGACGACGCTGCCGCCATCAGCAACGCCGCGCGACGAGTTCGACCTCGGCATCGGCTACATGCAGCGCAAGGACTATGCGCTCGCCGAGCAGACCATGAAGAATTTTGCGCAGAAATATCCGAGCGACCCGCTGCTCGGCGACGCGCAATACTGGCTCGGCGAGAGCTACTTCCAGCGCCAGCAATATCGCGACTCCGCGGAAGCGTTCCTCGCCGTCACCACCAAATACGAGAAATCGGCCAAGGCGCCGGATGCGCTGCTGCGGCTCGGCCAGTCGCTCGCCGCGCTGAAGGAGAAGGAGGCCGCCTGCGCCGCCTTCGGCGAGGTCGGCCGCAAATATCCGCGCGCCTCCGCCGGCGTCAAAGCCGCGGTCGATCGCGAGCAGAAGCGGGTGAAGTGCTGACGCGTGGCATCTAGGGTCCTGACAATGCGGATGGTGCTGCGCTAAACATCGCAATCATCCGCTGACGATTGCTGGGCCGTCATGTCAGACGACGACAATTCTCCGATCTCGGCGCGCGAGGCGAGGCGGCTGTTCGCGGGCCTGAAAGCTGCGCCGGCGCTGGTGCTCGCGGTCTCCGGCGGGCCGGACTCAGTCGCGCTGATGTGGCTCGTGGCCCGCTGGCGGCGCAGTCTTGTGCGCGGCCCGCAACTCACCGTCGTCACCGTCGATCACGGCCTGCGTCCGGAAGCGGCCCGCGAGGCGCGCGAGGTCAAGCGTCTGGCCACCGAACTCGGGCTGCCGCACCGGACCCTGCGCTGGCGTGGCGCAAAGCCGAAGACGGGACTGCCTGCCGCGGCGCGCGAGGCCCGCTACCGCCTGCTCGCACAGGCCGCGCGAGCCGTGGGCGCCAGCCACGTGCTGATGGCCCACACCCGCGACGACCAGGCCGAGACCCTGCTGATGCGAATGCTCCGCGGTAGTGGACTTGCCGGGCTGTCGGCGATGGCCAGTGTCAGCGAGCGCGACGGCATCGTGCTGGCGCGTCCGCTGCTCGACGTTCCGAAGGCGCAGCTGATCGCGACCTTGAAGCGGGCGAAGGTCGGCTTTGCCGATGACCCCACCAACCGCGACACCGCCTTCACCCGGCCGCGGCTGCGCGCGCTGCTGCCACAGCTCGCGGCCGAAGGCGGCGATGCCCGCACGCTCGTGCGGCTCGCGGCAAGGCTGGCACGCGCCAACGCGGCCGTCGAAGTGCTCGCCGACGGCGCCGAGCGCTTCCTCCGCTTGCGGGATCGCGACGTTGCGCCGCAGGCGGGCATTCGAAGCTTCGAGGCATCGGCGTTTGCCGTCCTGCCCGAGGAGGTCCGGCTGCGGCTGCTGCTGCGGGCCATCGCCGCGCTCGGGCACGAGGGGCCGGCGGAACTCGGCAAGGTCGAAACCCTGATGTCCGCGCTTGATCGGGCCATCGCCGCAGGTCCCCGTGCAGCCGCAAATGGCCGGCCGGTCCTGAAGCAGACCCTTGCGGGAGCCTTGATCAGCCTCGCCGGCGGGCGTATCCACATCGCGCCGGCGCCGGCCCGGCGGCGCAAGGGTGCGTGAAGGGTGCATGAAGCGCGCATGAGGGCTGCATGAGGTCGGATCATGACACCGGCCGTTTCGGCTCGGCGCCGTCAGGCGACCTTAACCAGGCGGGAAAAACCCGGGCTAGGACGCCATTATTTCAGCGGGAATCGCGCTAAGATGGGATAAATAGTCCCATCTCGTTCCCTTGGCAGCGACCGGGGCGGCACCTAAATTGTATGCGTCTAACCGAGAGGATTCCTTGGGATTTCCTCGCATTGACCAAAGTAACTCCCCAAGGATCAGGGCCGCGATCCGCGCGACCACGAAGGAAGATCGATGAACGCCAATCTGCGCAATTTCGCCCTCTGGGTCATCATTGTCTTGCTGCTATTGGCATTGTTCACGCTCTTCCAGAATCCAGGTCAGCGCGCGTCCTCGCAGGACATCGCCTTCTCCCAGCTGCTGAGCGAGGTTGACCGCGGCAATGTCCGCGACGTCGTGATCCAGGGGCCCGACATCCACGGCACCTTCACCAACGGCTCGAGCTTCCAGACCTATGCGCCGAACGACCCGACGCTGGTGAAGCGGCTCTATGACAGCAAGGTGCAGATCACCGCGAAGCCGCCCGGCGACAACGTGCCGTGGTTCGTCTCGCTGCTGGTCTCCTGGCTGCCCTTCATCGCGCTGATCGGCGTGTGGATCTTCCTGTCGCGGCAGATGCAGGGCGGCGCCGGCAAGGCGATGGGCTTTGGCAAGTCGCGCGCCAAGATGCTGACCGAAGCGCATGGTCGCGTCACCTTCGAGGACGTCGCGGGCGTCGACGAGGCCAAGCAGGATCTCCAGGAGATCGTCGAATTCCTGCGCGACCCCGGCAAATTCCAGCGCCTGGGCGGCCGCATTCCGCGCGGCGTGCTGCTGGTCGGTCCTCCCGGCACCGGCAAGACCCTGATCGCGCGTGCGGTCGCGGGCGAGGCCAACGTGCCGTTCTTCACCATTTCCGGTTCCGACTTCGTCGAGATGTTCGTCGGCGTCGGCGCGAGCCGTGTCCGCGACATGTTCGAGCAGGCCAAGAAGAACGCGCCCTGCATCATCTTCATCGACGAAATCGACGCCGTCGGTCGTCACCGTGGCGCCGGTCTCGGCGGCGGCAATGACGAGCGCGAGCAGACGCTGAATCAGCTGCTGGTCGAGATGGACGGCTTCGAGGCCAACGAGGGCGTGATCCTCATTGCGGCGACCAACCGTCCTGACGTGCTCGATCCCGCGCTGCTGCGTCCGGGCCGCTTCGACCGCCAGGTCGTGGTTCCGAATCCGGATGTCGTCGGCCGCGAGCAGATCCTCAAGGTGCATGTTCGTAAAGTTCCGCTGGCGCCGGATATCAACCTCAAGACCATCGCGCGCGGCACCCCGGGCTTCTCCGGCGCCGACCTGATGAACCTCGTCAACGAAGCCGCTTTGACCGCCGCCCGCCGCAACAAGCGGATGGTGACGCAGGCCGAGTTCGAGGAGGCCAAGGACAAGGTGATGATGGGCGCCGAGCGCAAGTCGCTCGTCATGACCGAGGAAGAGAAGCTGCTGACGGCCTATCACGAGGGCGGCCACGCCATCGTCGGCCTCAACGTGCCCGCGACCGATCCGATTCACAAGGCGACCATCATCCCGCGCGGCCGTGCGCTCGGCATGGTCATGCAGTTGCCGGAGCGCGACAAGCTGTCGATGTCGCTGGAGCAGATGACCTCGCGCCTCGCCATCATGATGGGTGGCCGCGTTGCCGAAGAGCTGATCTTCGGCCGCGAGAAGGTGACCTCGGGTGCCGCCTCCGACATCGAGCAGGCCACGCGCCTTGCCCGCATGATGGTGACGCGCTGGGGCCTGTCGGAAGAGCTCGGCACCGTCTCTTACGGCGAGAACCAGGACGAGGTCTTCCTCGGCATGTCGGTGTCGCGGACGCAGAACGCCTCCGAGGCAACGGTCCAGAAGATCGATTCCGAGATCAAACGCCTGGTCGAGGAAGGCTACAAGGAAGCAACCCGCATCCTCACCGAGAAGCATGCCGACCTCGAGACGCTCGCCAAGGGCCTGCTCGAGTTCGAGACGCTGACCGGCGAGGAGATCGTCGACCTGCTCAAGGGCAAGAAGCCGAACCGCGAGTCCGTGCTGGAGCCGGCCACGCCGCGCGCCTCCGCCGTGCCCCCGGCCGGTAAGTCGCGCCCGCGGCCCGATCCGGATCCCGGCCTGGAGCCGCAGCCGCAGGCGTGAGCCCCGAGCTGCAGATCGAATTGAAAAACGCGGCGGCAACGCCGCGTTTTTTTGTGCGCGGTGATTTGCGACGCGGGCAATGTGGTGACCCGTCATTGCGAGCCAACGGGTCCGCGCGAAGCGCCGCCCGATGACAGGCTCCGCGAAGCAATCCAGACTGTCACCGCGGCGGGATTCTGGATTGCTTCGTCGCAAGGGCTCCTCGCAATGACGGTGTTGAGAGAGCCGCGCTCGCAATGACGATGTTGATGCAGTTGCGCTGGCAATGACGTGGCACCAGCTTCGTAGGGTGGGCAAAGGCGCACTTGCGCCGTGCCCACCATCTCTCGGAACGCACGGTCGACATGGTGGGCACGCTACGCTTTGCCCACCCTACAGCTCTTCATTTCGGCGATGCGCGCGGGCCTCCGCCACGCGCCAGGAAATGCGCGACATCCTCGTTGAACTGCTCGGGATCCTGCAAGAACGAGAAGTGACTGACCTCCGGCTGGATCAGCAGGCCGGCGCCGGGAATGTTCGCCGCCATGAACTCGGTGTTCTCGCGCTTGATCGCCTCGTCATGATCGCCATCGACGATCCAGGTCGGGACCTTGATCGCCGCGAGATCCGAAGCCGTCCATTTCGGCTGGCTCTCCCACATTTTGGTGATGTCGGCGACGAAGCTCTTGTACTCCGTCGGTGTCGGCGAGATGCGCTTGTATTCTTCGCCGGCCCTGGCGATGTAGGCGTTGAAGACGTCGCTTGAAGCGATATCCGCAACGCCTGACGGATCCGAGTTCGCCGCGAAGGCGAACAGCTTGCTCACCCGCTCCGGGTGCTTCATGGCGATGTCGAGGCCGATGATCGCGCCGTCGCTCCAGCCCACGATCGCCGCCTTCCTGATCTTGAGATGGTCAAGCAGCCCGACCACGTCCGAGGCCATGAGGTCGTAACCGTAGGGTTCCTGATTGCGGCTGCTGCGCCCATGGCCGCGGCTCTCCATGACGATGACCTGATAGTGCCGCTGCAGCGCGCGGACCTGGTGGCCCCAGTAGTTCGCATTGGCAAGACCGCCATGCAGCAACAGGACGGGCTGCCCGCGGCCGAACACCGCGTACCAGATCTTGACCCCGTTGATGGGCGCGAGACCGCTCTGCGCGGCTTTGGGCAATGTCGGCGTCGGCGGCAGGCTCAGCCATTGCGGCGCCGCCTGCGCCGCGCCGATCGAGACCATGACGAGAAGCGCGCTGACGAGATGGCGAAACTTCATGATGCGTCTTCCTGTTCGACCATTCGATATTACCGCATGATCAGGCGGGCGCGTGGGGTCGCAACATCGTGATCTCCATTGGTCGGACAGATGATGTCGATGCCATGACGCGACGTCCGTGTTCAAACGGGGCGCGCGCTCGGTCTGGCCTGTGTCGTCGCCACGCCTGACATCGCGAGCAGCCCACCGACGATCAACTTTGGCGTCATGCGCTCGCCAAGCAACAACACGCTCGACATCAAGGCAAACACCGGAAGCAGCAGGCCGAAAGGTCCATTGCGCTTGGTACAGCCAGAATCCGCAATCTTGGTACTGTTTTATGACCAGGCGCAACGCATCTATTCGCTAGCACCGGCGACTGGAGCGATCCCGATCCATCAGGCTGAGTGGGAGCTCCAGTCAATGCAGACAGTTCAGATCGCAGACACGGAGACAGGAGTTCCACACTGCCTGGCGTTTTGTCGATGGCCGGCACATCCACGCCCCCTGCAACACACTAAAGAGACAAATGACCGAGGAGATAATTCCCATGAAGGCTATCGTTGTAACGGACCGAACCGCGGGAACGGCCGCGATGAAGCTGGTGGAGCGGCCCGGGCCGCAGGCAGCGATAAACGATGTCGTCGTTCAGGTTCATGCGTCGGGATTTGTCCCGACTGAGCTGGCGTGGCCCTCGACCTGGACCGATCGCCTCGATCATGACCGAACACCGTCGATCCCTGGGCACGAGCTGGCCGGAGTGGTCGCCGCTCTCGGATATGGCACCACGGGCCTGTCGGTGGGACAGCGGGTGTTCGGCCTCGCGGATTGGTATCGCGACGGCACGCTGGCCGAGTATGTGGCGATCGAGGCTCGCAATCTCGCGCCGCTGCCGGGCGACGTCGACTTCACGGTGGGCGCGAGCCTGCCGATCTCGGGCCTGACCGCATGGCAAGGGCTGTTTCAGCACGGCCGCCTTCGCGCGGGGCAGAGCGTTCTCGCACACGGCGCGGCCGGCGCAGTCGGGTCGATGGTGACGCAACTCGCACGAGAGGCCGGCGCCTACGTCATCGGCACCGGACGTGCAGCCGACCGTCAGACGGTGCTCGACTTCGGCGCGAAGGAGTTCGTCGATCTCGACAACGACGCCCTGGAAGAGGTCGGCGAAGTCGATCTGGTATTTGATGTTATCGGCGGTGATATCCAGAAGCGGTCTGCAGGACTGATTCGAGTTGGAGGAATACTGGTGACTGTCGTCGGGCCGGCCGAGGCGCGGCCCTCCGACGGCGTGGCGGTTGACTTCGTCGTCGAGCCCGATCGTGCGCAACTGAGTGAGATCGTCCAGCGGGTACGGGATGGACGATTGCGGACGAACATCGGCAACATCTCGACGCTCGACGATGCCGTCGCCGCCTTAAATCCGACCGAGCGACGCAAGGGCAATACGATCATCCGCGTTCGTCCCTGAGCGATGCATGCCCATTGATGCACGCAGCCGGCCCGGCGCTGTCCGGGTCGGCCGGACGTTAAGCAAATGTCCGAAGCAGGTCACAAGCGGCAGTCGAAGCGAGCGAGCCCTGCGCCCGGTTTACCGCCGATAGCCGACATCACAATAGGCCCAATGTTGTTCGGCTAAGGGCCGATTCTGTTGAAAAAGACGGCTGTTGCGACGCAGAGATATCAGTGATTCAGTCTGTCTAATTGGCAGGACTGAAGATCATGATGGGGCATCGGCAAGTCGAACAGACCGCGTTGTTCTATGAGTTCTCGCTCGAAAGACATATCCCGACTGATCACTTGCTGCGGTTGATTGACAGGTTTGTCGATCTTGAACAGGTCCGGCGGGACCTGGCGCCTTTCTACAGCAGCATCGGTCGGCCTTCGATCGATCCCGAGTTGATGATCCGGATGCTCCTGATCGGTTACTGCTTCGGCATCCGATCGGAGCGGCGCCTGTGCGATGAGGTTCACCTCAATTTGGCCTACCGGTGGTTTTGCCGGCTCGGTCTGGACGGGACGGTGCCGGATCATTCGACATTCTCCAAGAACAGGCACGGCCGCTTCCGGCAGAGCGACCTCTTCCGTCGCGTGTTCGAGAGCGTGCTGCGCCGCTGCATCGAGGAACGACTGGTCGGCGGTGAGGGATTTGCAGTCGATGCGAGCCTAATCAAGGCCGATGCCAATCGGCAGAAGGGGATCGAAGGCGATAAGGGACTTCCGCCGGAGGCTGCCAGCCGAGCAATCGATGAGTATCTGGCCGGCCTTGATGATGCCGCTTTCGGAGCCGCGACCGAGGTTACCCCGAAGTTCGTATCGCCTTCCGATCCGGCGGCGCGCTGGACGGGGGCGCACGGCGGCCAAGCGTTTTTCGCCTATTCGACGAACTATCTGGTCGACATCGAGAACGCGATCATCGTCGATGTTGAGGCAACGACGGCAATCCGGCAGGCGGAGGTATTGGCCGCCAAGCGCATGATTGAGCGCTCGCTGGAGCGGTTTGATCTCTATCCGAGCCGGCTGCTCGGTGACAGCGGCTATGGCTCGGCCGAGATGCTCGCCTGGCTGGTCTATGAGCACGGGATCGAGCCGCACGTTACAGTCTTCGACAAGTCGGCCCGCACAGACGGGATCTTCTCGCGCGACGACTTCACCTATGACCATGCTGGGGACATCTATCGTTGCCCTGGTGGCAACATTCTTACCACGACCGGAACGTTGGTGAATGATGGTGCTACCATGCTTTACCTCGCCAGCAAGCGCGATTGTGATCGATGCGCATTGAAGCCCCGATGCTGCCCCAAGCAGGCTTCACGGAGAGTGCCCCGCTCGATCTACGAGGGCGCTCGCGACATGGCGCGCCAGATCGCGAGATCGTGGGAGGGAGGCACCTCGCGCCGGCTCCGCAAGAAAATCGAGATGTTGTTCGCGCACCTCAAGCGCATTCTCAAGCTCGACCGTTTGCGTTTACGAGGTCCAAACGGCGCGCGCGACGAGTTCATCCTCGCAGCCACCGCCCAAAACCTTCGAAAGATGGCCAAGCTGATCCCGATGCCCACCCCGACGCTCGCATAGGGTCAGTAAGAGCAGTTCCGGCCACGTCGCGACGGAGCTATTACAACGAAATACTGCCGGCCTTTTTCAACGGAATCGGCCAAAAGAGGTCATCGCGGCAGCGTGATAATGAACTCGGTAAACACACCCAGCTCGCTCTCGACATCGAGGGCTCCGCCGTGTTGTTTGACAATGATGTCGTGGGTCATCGACAGACCGAGCCCTGTGCCTTCGCCAGCTGGCTTGGTAGTGAAGAAGGGATTGAACATTTTTTCCTTCACCTCGACCGGAATCCCGGTGCCGTTGTCGCGGATGCGAATTTCGATCTTGTCGTCAAGGTTGTTCGTGGTCGCACTCAGCACAGGCTCAAAGGTCTCGTCTCCCGCCTCGGACTTGCGCCTGGTGGTAGCATAGAAGCCGTTGGAGATCACGTTGAGCAGCGCGCGCGTGATCTCCTGCGGATATACCTCGATTTCGCCCGCGTCGGGGTCGAGGTCCTGCGTGAGCGTGATGTTGAAGTCGGACTTCTCTGCGCGCGCGCCATGGTAGGCTAGATTAAGACTTTCCTGGACCAGGGCATTGATGTCGGCGAGGCGGCGCTCGCCCGGTCCCTCGCGTGAGTGCAGCAGCATGTTCTTGACGATGGAATCGGCCCGCTTGCCGTGCTGCACGACCTTTTCGAGGTTGCTCTTCAAAAGCGCCGTCAGCTCATCGACTTCGGTGCGGATCTTGTCGACGAGTTCAGCGGGCTTGAGGGCCTCGTTCAACTCCTCGGTCAACTCCGCTGAAAGGGCTGCGAAATTATTGACGAAGTTGAGCGGGTTCTTGATCTCGTGCGCAATGCCCGCGGTGAGCTGGCCGAGCGACGCCAGCTTCTCGGTCTGCACCAGGCGATCCTGCGCGGCGCGCAGGTCGTCGAGGGAACGAGTCAAATCGTCAGTGCGCTCGCGCAGCTCGCGGAGCAGTCGTGTGTTTTCGATGGCGATCACCGCTTGTGCCGCAAAATTTTCCAGCAACTCGACCTGCTTGTCGCTGAACTCTTGCACTTCCTTGCGGTAGACAGCAAAGCCACCGACAAGCTCGCTCTCCTTGAGCATCGGCACAATCAGAACGGTGCGGGCTGCGGCGACCTTGTAGATCAGATCGTCGGGATGCTCTGTGGCGATATCGGCAATGTGAACCAGCGCCTTGGTCTCGACGAGGCGCCCCAGCGAAGGCGCCCCATCAAACGGCGCGATGAAGTGTGGCGGCGTTTCCTGGTCGGGCGCGTACAATTGCGGCACGTTTTGCGCGGCCATTCGCGCCACCCGCCGCAACCTGTCGCCTTCGTATAGGAGCAGCGTCCCAAAACTGGCGCTGCAGATGCGCACGGCATTTTCCAGCATGGCCTCGAACACCGGCCCAAGCTCACCAGGCGAGCTGGATATGACTTGCAGCACTTCCGAAGTCGCGGTCTGCTGCTCCAGCGCTTGATCCAGCTCTACAGTCCGACGTTCAAGCTGCGCCTGTAGATCGGCAACCGAAACTGCCTCGCGACGAGTGACAGATGGGGCTATCCCGCACTTGGTCTTGGCCGATTTGCGACCTTTTGGCGCACTTCTCCTGCGGGCTCTCGCCTTGGCTGCCTTGTTGCCCGTCTTTACCACGCGCGTCATTTCCGGCCCCTGGGTCGAGAGCGGGCATCTTATCTGTCTTGGCCATCGGAACGGAAGGGGCGGATTCGCCCCAGTCAGCCGCAGACTAGCCGCTTAACGTCCGAGTTGGGTCAACATGCGAAGAACTTAGGGTGAGCAAATCTAGTCCGAATGCGCCGACAAGCAGACCCTCCACCAGAGAGGCCGCCACTTGGCTGATGGGCTAATTGCTGCCGCTCCAAACGTGCATTCGCGCGAGGCGCCAGCCACCTCCGACAAATTCCGGCTCAGCAAGAACGGGACGTTTGCGAGCTTAGTTTTGTGAACGCGTAAAGGGGACAAAGCGCACGAGAGCGACGGCGCGCGTCGTCGTCTTGTCGGGGGCGATTTTTTCGACGACCGTGAGCTGCTGAGTGGTGTAACCGGGTCCCACCGGCATAACGAGCCGGCCACCTACTTTAAGCTGTTCAATCAGGGGCGGCGGTGGCTGCCCGAGCGCCGCAGTCACGACGATGGCGTCAAAAGGACCGCATTCGGGCCAGCCATCGTATCCGTCGCCAAGCCTGACGCTCACGTTGTCATACGCGAGGTCTCTTAATGTTTTCGCAGCGGTCTCGGCCAATTGCGGGATGATCTCGATGGTGCAGACCTTTCGCGCCAGGTGCGCAAGGACGGCGGCCTGATAGCCCGAACCCGTCCCCACTTCCAGCACAACGTGATCCGGCGCGACCTCGACCAATTGGGTCATCAAGGCCACGATGTACGGCTGCGATATGGTCTGCCCGAGACCGATCGGCATCGGTCTGTCCGCGTATGCGATGGAGCAAGATTGCTCGGGGACGAATAGATGGCGTTTCGTTTGCTCCATGGCCTCAAGGACACTCTCCGACAGGCCTTGCTGTCCCAAGGTACTGGCGGCGGATCGGGCGTATGCCCGGATGGTTTCGACCATGGCGACGCGCTCGCGGACGCATTGCGCGTCCTTTGGTGCGTCCTGAGCGGTCGCTTCCCGGGCCACGACAACCATGGCAAACACGAGCAGCAGCAAGGCCTTCATCGTGCGCTCTCCGAGAAGTAATGGGCTCACGTCGACCGCTCGAGCGCAATGAGCCGATTCGACGCATCACCTCAGCGAAACACGGAGTCCGGCGAACGACCGCAGTGCGTCATGGGGCCTCTAGCGGTCACGATCCATCACCGCATCTGGAAGGGCACGCATTGCCGACCAAAATGCTCTCAAGCAGGATTCCTCACCTAACGTCCATCTTGGGTCAAACGGCGAAATGGCCGCCGTGCCTGCAGTGGTCCGCTCCACACCTGGAAGCGGAGCTCTCATTTGGAAGCGCGGCCTGGGCTTACGTCCTCATTTCGACAGCGTCGCGGCCCCACGCTCGTCATTCTCCCGCACGTGGATGACCGCGATGTCATCCGCATAGATCCGCTTCCAGCCCTTGAGCTGGTCGAGGATCTGCGGGCCCGGCGCATCGGCGACCAATAGCGTCGCGTCGATCTTGTATTCATCGAGCAGGCGCGGCAGCAGCTCGGGCTTCTTGCCCTCCGTCGCCTTGAAGAAGTCCATGACGAATTTCTCGCCATAGAGCTCGGCGCGGCCGTCGACGAAGACGGGGATGTCGCGCGAGATCAGATAGCCGCCGAACTGATAGGCGTTGAAGATGCGTTGCAACTTGCGCTGCTCGAGCAGGTCGACCGCTGCAACCGGCGTCTGCGTCATCGTGAAGCCGAAGCGGTGATGCCCCATATAGAGCGAGGTCGAGGTCCAGCTTGCGGCCACAATCATCAGTGCGCCGAGCGCGGTGACGTAGCGAGCCGGCCCGTGGTCGGCGCCAGTGGCGTCAGCCGGCGGCCGCGAAAACATCTCGCCGAGCGGCTTTGCCAGCACCAGCGGCACCAGAAAGGCAAAGGCCTCGATGCTCCTGACATGGGTCAGCGCGCTCCAGGTCAGGAACAGGATCAGGAAGATCCTGGGCGCCGAGAGCACGAGGCCGCGGTAGTAACCGAGCGCGATCAGGCCGAGCAGCGCGCCCTCGAATGATGTGAACGTGGCGAAGTTCGCCGGCATCCATTCGAAGATCAGCGACAGCAGCTCGCCGAGGCTGAGGATGTTGGTCGCGCCCATCAGCGTTCGCCAGCCATAAGGCGTGCAGCAGCTCGCGATCAATGCGCCGACGCCAAACAGCACCCAGCGTAGGAACAGTTGGAGCCGTCGTCCCTTCTCGGCATGCTCGACCGCCTCGAGCGAGATCGGACCGATCAGCGCAAGGCCCAGCACGAAGCCGCCGTGCAAATTCGCCCAGAGCGCCATCAGCGGCAGCCAGGCCCAGGACGGCGCGCTCCTGCGGTCGGCCGCCGCCATCAAGAGGCCGAGCCACGCCACCATGACGGGCAGCGCCAGGATATGCGGCCGCGCCAGCACGTGATGCAGCGCCAACAGCAGCGCCAGCAGCGCGAACAGCACCGCGCGCGGTGCCTCGATCTGCGCATCTAACAGATGGACGAAGATCGCGGTCGAGAGCGCGATCCCGATCGCGGTGAGGATCACTGGCCCGGCCCAGCCCCATTGCGTGTAGGAGAACGCAAACATCACCTGCGACAGCCACGACGTCGAAATCCAGGGCGCACCGGTCCGCGTGAAGGAATAGAAGTCCGTGTACGGCATTGCGCCGTGGTCGAGGATCCATTGCCCGATCTTGATCTGCCAGAACGAGTCGGAGTCCTGAAGCAGCGTGTCGCTGACAAAGAGGAAGAACAGATAGGTGCCTGCACCGACGCACAACGGCACCAGGGCGCGCGCGCGGCTCTGCACCGCAATGCTGTTGGCAAAGGAAAGGGACATGCCGCCTCGTGGTCCTGTGTCGGTCCAAGCATGATCCGGAAAAGTGTGTCGCGGTTTTCCGGGAAGGTCATGCTCAAACAATAACCTGAAGCGCGATAAACGATTCATCTCATCGCGCTTCAGGCCGAGCGGGCGGCATTGGACCATGCGTGGTCATAACTTCGGGTAAACCGGCGGCGCCGGGCCGATTTCATGTCCCGACAATTTAACCGATTGTTTTCAATTTCGATTTACCATCGAAGAATACACGCAAACCGCTCCGTGTTTCCGCAGTCGAATTAACTGCGGCGAAATTCTTTGCCTCTAGGTTCGGTTTCATGGTCGGGCGGCGCTGGGAAGCCGAAAAGACCAGACCAGTTTGTAGCCCCGTTTAATCTTTGGAGCAGTCTATGAAGAACCTCGTTTCGCGTTTCGTGAAAGACGAATCCGGCGCCACCGCCATCGAATACGGCCTGATTGCCGCCGGCATCGCGCTCGCGATCATCACCGTCGTCAACAACCTCGGCAGCTCGCTGAACACCAAGTTCGGCTCGATCTCGAGCAGCCTGAAGTAAGACTGGACGACTTAGGAATTTCGAGAGCCCCGTCTCGGACGGGGCTCTTTTCTTTGTGCGCCCAGCATGGGCGCACTCTTATGGGTGAAAGTCCCATCGTAAGCTGATCATGGCGAGCGAAGTGAAGCGCAACTGCATGAGGGCGACCGAATGTGGGGAGGAAGCGTGGATCGAAGCTGCGGGCCGATGGACAAGAACCGGATAGAAGGCGCTGCCGACCAGGGCGAGCGGGCAAAGGACCGCGAAGCTCTCATGATCAAAGGGAAGCGGCGTAGATCCGGCGGTCGTGCAGTGAAGGAGTGCGTTCTTACCTGGGAGACCTTGCCTCACGTCCGAAAGGGCGACGGTGTCGAGCCGGAGCGAGGGGGCAGCAGAGGTCGTAGTAGCCGGGGGTACGGCGAGGAGCCCGCATCCCGGCGAAGGACCGAACGAGGAGGAGTGTTAGGCACCATGCCGATGTGGGGAGCACCGCGTCAGATGCCTGCGCAAGCAGGGCGGCTCGAGGAAGGACGCGGTGAAGCCGCGTGGGCCTCGGGCAGTGACGAAGCTCGCCGCCCGCGGCCTGCAAAGCAAAGCACGGGGTCGGCGCTGCTATTGGCGGCGCTGACGAGAGAGAACCTGCAACGGGCGTTGCAACGGGTGCGGGCCAACAAAGGCGCAGCCGGTGTCGATGGTCTGGATGTTGATCAGACTGCCGAACATCTGCGTACGGCGTGGCCCGTCATCCGGGAACAGCTGTTGCAGGGGACGTACCGGCCCAGTCCGGTACGTCGGGTGACCATTCCCAAGCCTGAGGGTGGCGAGCGCGAGCTTGGCATCCCCACGGTGACGGATCGGTTGATCCAGCAGGCGCTGCTGCAAGTGCTGCAGCCCATCCTTGATCCCACCTTCAGCAAGCATAGCTACGGCTTCCGCCCGGGTCGAAGCGCACATGAGGCCGTCCTTGCGGCGCAGTCATATGTGCAATCGGGGCGCCGGATCGTGGTGGACGTGGACCTGGAGAAGTTCTTCGACCGGGTCAACCACGACATCCTCATGGACCGTCTTCAGCAACGGATCGCAGACCCCGGAGTGATCCGGCTGATCCGGGCGTATCTGAACAGCGGGATCATGAGCGATGGCCTGGTTCAGCAGCGGATGATGGGCACGCCGCAAGGCGGGCCGCTATCGCCGCTGCTGGCGAATGTCCTGTTGGATGAAGTGGACAGGGAGCTGGAACGTCGAGGCCATTGCTTCGTGCGCTATGCCGACGATGCGAACGTTTACGTCCGCAGCCGCCGGGCTGGTGAGCGGGTGATGGCGCTGCTTCGGCGGCTCTACGGCAAGCTGCGTCTGACGGTCAACGAGACCAAGAGCGCAGTGGATTACGTGTTTGGTCGCAAGTTCCTGGGCTACAGCTTTTGGGTGGCTCCGGGCGGCGTGATCAAGCGCAAGGTCGCCGTCAAACCGCTGATGACGTTCAAGCAACGTATCCGGCAACTGACCAGCCGCAGTGGCGGGCGCAGTCTGCCGGACGTGATGGACCGCCTGCGGTCCTACGTTCTGGGCTGGCGGGCTTACTTCCGGCTGGCGCAAACGCCAAAGGTCTGGCGCGAGCTGGACAAGTGGCTGCGCCATCGGGTGCGTGCAATCCAGCTCAAACAATGGAAACGCGGCAAGACCATGTACAGGGAACTGATGGCGCTTGGGGCCAAACCGGATGTGGCGCGGCAGGTGGCGGCGAACAGCCGGCGCTGGTGGCGCAACAGCGGCATGCTCCTCAACGCCGCGCTGACCCTCGACTGGTCCAACCGGCTCGGACTACCCCGACTCTCATGACCTCAACTTCTCGAACCGCCCGGTGCGGACCCGCATGCCGGGTGGTGTGGCAGGGGAGCGACCATACAAGGTCGCCCCCTATGCCGATTGGGCGAGAGGTTCGCTTCTCGCGCAGGCTCCTTTAACCTCTCCCGCTTGCGGGAGAGGTCGGCGCGAAGCGCCGGGTGAGGGCTCTCTCCTCTTGAGGAATGCGCGGACACCCCACCCCCAGCGCACCTATTGTTGTTGTGCGGCAGGCCATCAAGCCTGATCTCATCGCGCTGTTTGCGGGCCGGCTGGCGCTCCAGCCCGTTCGCTGTGACGCTCCACGCATTTGCATCTTGTCATCCACCCTGAATAGTTGTTCAGTCTTTGCGGGGCGATTTGCATCTTTGCAGTGACGAAGCGTTCGGCCGCAGGGCGTGTGGCTGGCGTGTGGGACAGGAAGCGCGCCATGGTTTATCGGCGGACGCATCAAGTGGTGAAGCGCCTTGCGGCCCGGCGCAGTGCGATATTGGCCGCGGCGCGGGAGGCTGCGGCGGAGGGCGGGATGGCGGCCGTGCAGATTGCGCCGGTCGCGGTCCGCGCCAATGTCGCGGCGGGCACGGTCTACCGCTACTTTCCCTCCAAGGCCGAGCTGATCTCCGAATTGATCGCCGAGGTCTCCCGCGACGAGCTCGCGGCGATCCGGCGGGCGGCCGACGCCGCGCCGGGGCCGTCCTCAGCGCTGGCGGCTGCCGTCACCACCGTGGCGGTCCATACGCTGTCGCAGCGCAGGCTGGCCTGGGGCATCCTGGCCGAGCCCGTCGATGTCGATGTCAGCGCCTCGCGTCTTGCCAGCCGGCGCGAGATCGCGGGCGAGATCGCCTCGCGGATCGACGCCGCCGTGCGCGCCGGCCATCTGCCGGCGCAGGATACCGCGCTCGCCGCCACCGCGCTGCTTGGCGCGCTGCATGAGGCCCTGGTCGGGCCGCTCGCGCCTGACAATCTCGAAGATCCCGTCAAGATGCGCGATGCGGTGCAGACCGTGACGCTGCTGGCGCTGCGCGCCGTCGGCGTCATGGACGCGCGCGCCAGGGGTCTGGTGGTGCAGCAGACGCTGTTACCGACCGCGAAGGCGCTGGTGGGGGCGTAGAAGTCGCCGTGCGGCCCGGGGCGAGGCCTGATTGCGCTCAGGCCATTGGTCGCACAGGGTTTTTCGAAAAACCGCAGCTCGGGCGCCGAATGCGCCGTCTACTGTGCATGGGGTTGTTTTCGCATTTTTTGTCGGAGCGACCGGAAATCAGATATGTGCGTCCCCCTCGGGGCCGACCGAGGCGATGCGCACCATGTTGGTGGTGCCGGGGATGCCGAGTGGCACGCCGGCGACGATGATGACGCGCTGGCCGGCGCGGACGAAGCCGTCCCGGAACGCGATCTGGCCGGCGCGGCCGACCATGTCGTCCTGGTCGCGCGCATCCTCGGCTACAACGCAATGCACGCCCCAGACCACGGCGAGGCGGCGGCCGGCCGAGATGTTCGGCGTGATCGCCACGATCGGCGGCTTCGGCCGCTCACGCGCGACGCGCACGGCGGTCGAGCCCGAGCTGGTCCAGCAGATCAAAGCAGGCAGGTCGAGCGTCTCGGCGATCTGGCGCGCGGCGTCCGCGATGGCATCGCCCGCGGTGGATTCCGGCGCCGGGCGCTGCGCCATGATCACCGAGCGATAGGTCGGGTCGCGCTCGACCTCCTCGCCGATGCGGTTCATGGTTGAGACCGCCTCGACCGGGAATTTGCCGGCCGCCGATTCCGCCGACAGCATGATGGCGTCGGCCCCCTCATAGACGGCGGTGGCGACGTCGGAGACTTCGGCGCGGGTCGGCACCGGCGACTGGATCATCGATTCCAGCATCTGGGTCGCGATCACCACCGGCTTGCCGGCGCGGCGCGCCATCCGCGTCATCTGCTTCTGCAGGCTCGGCACCCGTTCCAGCGGCAGCTCGACGCCGAGATCACCGCGCGCCACCATCAGGGCATCGGAGGCCTCGATGATGTCCGCGAGGCGGTCGATCGCCTGCGGCTTCTCGATCTTGGCCATGACGGCGGCGCGGCCGCGGATCATCTTCTTGGCTTCGAGCACGTCGTCGGCGCGCTGCACGAAGGACAGCGCGATCCAGTCGACGCCGGTGACCAGCGCCGCCTCGAGGTCGGCGCGGTCCTTCGGCGTCATGGCCGAGACCGGCAGGTCGGTGTCGGGCAGGCTGACGCCTTTGCGGTCGCTCATCTTGCCGCCGACCACGACACGCGTCACCGCGTGCTCCTTCGAGGTCTCCTCCGCGATCAGCCGCACCTTGCCGTCGTCGAGCAGCAGCGCATGTCCCGGCCGCAGCGCGGCCAGGATCTCCGGATGAGGCAGGTGGACGCGCGTGGCATCGCCCGGCGCCTTGTCGGAATCGAGCGTGAAGGTCTGGCCGTTCTGGAGCTGGACCGCGCCGTCAGTGAAGGCGCCGAGCCTGAGCTTCGGGCCCTGCAGGTCGACCAGGATGCCGATCGGCCGGCCATAGCTGCTTTCGACGTTGCGGATCGTCGCCACCAGCTCCCGCATCTTGTCGTGCGGGGTGTGGCTCATGTTGATGCGGAACAGGTCGGCGCCGGCCTCGAACAGGCGGCGGATCATCGCGAGGTCTGAAGAGGCGGGTCCCAGGGTCGCGAGAATCTTGATACGGCGAAGACGCCTCATGGCTTACTTCCAGACGGGGGCGGGGCAGCGCCTGGCGGGAGGCCAGGCGCGGGGGGCGTACCACCGGGCGGGCTATTGGGCAAACCCGGCACCCCGCCCGGACCGACCGGGCCGGGCAGGCCGGGCACGCGCTGCTGCGCCGGCTGTTCGTTGGCGTCGGTGAGCTGGACCGTCCAGGCCCGCTGCTCGCCGGTATCGACCTCGAAATAGCCGGTCCGGTCGTAGCCGCGCGCCAGGCAATCCTCGGTGCCGCGGATGGTGAACTCCTTGTCGCGCGAGCACATGAAGGCCTGACCCGACCATTCACCGCCACGGTCGTAGTCGATGGCGTAGATGTAATAGTAACGGGCGACCAACGTTCCCCGCAGCAGGGTCTCGCAGGAGCGGGACGAGATGTTCCACCAGCCCTCGGTGGTCCAGCCCTCGGCGTCCTTGTAGCCCAGCGCGATCCCGACCCGGCTCGACGTGTTGTTGCATAGGCGGAAATCGGCAGACGCCGGGCTGGTCCAGAGGCACAGCAGCGCGACCGCCAGCACCGGGACCAACCGGGCGAGCATGCGAAGGAGGGAGCGGGGAGATTCGGCGATCATAGTCGCGAAAAGCTATATCAGATCATTGACGATTTGGCGTAGGGGCCGGGAACTGACCCAAGGCCGGGGTTTTGGCCCGTTTGCGCCGTGATATGGCAAAATCTGTGACAGGACCCACCTGATCCCGTAAGGGTGACGGCCATCGGGGCAGGTCTTAAGGAATCCAGTTATGGCAATCGACGACAAAACCAGAACGGAGCTCGAGGCGGCCGCTTTCCGCCGCCTGGTCGATCATTTGAGGACGCGGACGGACGTCCAGAATATCGACCTGATGAATCTGGCCGGCTTCTGCCGCAACTGCCTGTCCAATTGGCTCAAGGACGCCGCCGACGCCCAAGGCGTCGCCTTAAGCAAGGACGAGAGCCGTGAGGCCGTCTACGGCATGCCCTACGAGACCTGGAAGTCGAAATACCAGGGCTCGGCCACGCCCGAGCAGCTCGAGGCGATGAAGAAGGTCCATCCCCACGGGCACTGAACGGCCGCCTGCGGCCTGCTGAGTCGCGCCACACAACAGCTTTCTTCGCCTCGCTGCAGGAAGGTGTGGGCGCGCTGTGGACGAGCGCGATGCTGCCTTGAACGCGGAGGGCGCCAACCCTAAGGGTCTACCCAGCACGCGCGGTGAGGATGCCGGCGTCACCTCGTTTTGCCAGTTCCATTGGGAGTACCAAGATGGCCACCTCCGCCGCCGTCCGCGACGACGAGCCCGCGACGAAATTTGCCAAGGACCAGCTCAAATCCATCATCGAGCGCATCGAGCGGCTGGAGGAAGAGAAGAAGGCGATCTCCGACGACATCCGCGACGTTTACGCCGAGAGCAAGGGCAACGGCTACGACGTCAAGGCGCTGCGCACCATCGTGCGCCTGCGCAAGCAGGACCCCAACGAGCGCGCCGAGGCCGAGACCATTCTCGAGACCTACATGCAGGCGCTGGGAATGCTCTGAGGCGTTTCGCCTAGTAGGCGTTGCAGCGCACCAAGCTTGGGCGAAGTCCCTTCATCTGCTAGAGTGCTCGGCGAAGGGACCGAGCGATGGATGTGCCGGGACCAGAGCGCAGGCTTGCCGCGGTCCTCGCCGCCGACATGGTCGGCTTTAGCCGGCTGATGGAAGTCGACGAGGCGGGTACCCTTGCGCGCCTCAAGACCCACCGGGTCGAGCTCATTGACCCGGCCATTGCCAAAAATCGCGGCATCATCATCAAGACGACGGGTGACGGCATGCTCGCCGAATTCCACAGCGTCGTCGATGCCGTGCTGTGTGCCGCCGAGGTTCAGCGCCGCATGGCGCGGCGCAATGCCGACGTCCCGCCGCCGCGATGGATACAATTCCGCATCGGCATCAATCTCGGCGATGTCATCGTCGATCAAGACGACATTTTCGGTGACGGGGTCAACGTCGCGGCGCGACTGGAGACGCTCGCCGAGCCTGGAGGGATCTGCGTTTCAGGCGCGGTGCGCGATCAGGTTGGCGACCGGCTCGACGGAGTTCAATTCGACGATCTCGGCGAGCAGAGCGTCAAGAACATCACGCGTCCGATCCGCGTCTTCCGCATTCGGCTGGCGGAGGGGCCTGCAAGCCTGCCCGACGCGACCAAGGCTGTTACGTCACCGGTAGTCTCAAAGAAGCCGTCCATCGCCGTGCTGCCGTTCGCCAACATGAGCGGCGATCCGGAACAGGAGTTCTTCGCCGACGGTCTCACGGAAGACATTATCACCGAGCTCTCGCGCTTCCACGACTTGCTCGTCATCTCCCGAAACTCAACCTTCGTCTACAAGGGCAAGGCCGTAAAGGTCCAGGACATCGGCCGTGAGTTCGGCGTCGACTATGTCATCGAAGGCAGCGTGCGGAAGGCCGGGGGGCGCGTCCGCGTCACCGTGCAGCTGATCGACGCGGAAACCGACCGTCATATCTGGGCCGAACGTTACGATCGCGAGCTCGAGGATATTTTCGCCATCCAGGACGAGATGACCCGCGCAATCGTCGCGACGTTGCCTGGTCGCGTGGAAGCGGCAGCGCATGACCGCACCAAGCGGAAGCCGACCGAGAACATGCGCGCTTACGAATGCGTGCTGGCTGCAAAGCTCCTGCATCACCGTTCAACACGCGAGGACAACGCGCAGGCGCAGACCCTGCTCAACCGGGCGCTGACAATGGATCCGAATTACGCCCACGCTCACGCCTGGAAGGCGTGTGTGCTCGGCCAGTGCTGGATCTATGGCTGGTGCGCTGACCGCGACGCGACCTTCGAGCAGGTGGCTTCTGAACTCGAGATCGCATTGGCGCTCGACGACAACGATGCGGACGTGCACCGGATCCTCGCCGCGCTCAATCTGACGCGCCACGACTATGAAAAGGCCACCTATCATCAGGAGCGTGCGCTGGCCCTCAACCCGAACTACGATCTGATCGTCGTGCAGCAGGGAGAGCTCCTGACCTGGCTGGGCTTGCCTGAGGAGGGCATCGACTGGATCAGGAAAGCGATGCGTCTCAATCCTCATCATCCCGAGCGATTTTGGAGCCATCTCGGTCGCGCGTATTATTGCGCAGAGAAATACGCCGAAGCCGCCGAGGCGTTTTCAAGGATCACGCGGCCCGACTATACCCATCACGCGTTCCTTGCAGCGATATTCGCGCAGATGAACAATGCCGTCGCGGCTGGCGCTCACGCCGCGGAGGTCCTGAAGCGCGAACCCGGGTTCTCGGTGGCAGCCTATCTCGCAACCCTGCACTACAAGCGCGAGATCGATCGCGAGCGTCACGAATCCGGCCTCGTCAGGGCCGGTCTGCCGGCATGATCGATTCGCGCGAGGAAGAACGGGGCAGGGGAAGCTTTGCCGGGTCGCGGCTCTCAGCGAAGCGCGGCGGTACGCATGACGAAGGACGTCGTCTGGAGCTTTGCGGTCGCGCTGCCCGAGAAGCTGTCGCAGGACAGTCCCTGCATCGGGTCCTCGACAAAACCCATCGCGATCACGGCCTGCGGCTTGACGAAAAAGCGGCGCAGCGCCGCCGTATCGAGCTCGCCCATCAGCGTCACCGACATCGCACGGCTGGCGCTCGGTGACAGCATCACGATCTTGAGCCAGATGCTGTCGCCCTTGGCCGCGGAGAGCCGGGTCGCGGTGGCGATCCTGCCATCGATGCTCTTGCCGACCACCGTGTTGATCTCCGTCGCCTGAGCGAGGCTGCGCGTCGCGGAAGCGGGCCGGGCGGAGCGCGGGATCGGCGCGGAGGCGGCGACGACGTTGGCGCGATCGACCGGCGAGGCGGATGCCGGCGCAAAGGCCAGCGCCTGATAAGCCGCGCTGGAGACGCTCGCGGTGGCTTGCGGATCGGTGGCGGCGGCGAGCGCCTGGCGGGCCTTCAACGCGGCGACCTGCGCCGGCGTCGCCTGCTGCGGCGCAGCCGGGATATCATCCCAGAAGCCGCGGGCATTGATGATGTCGGCCGGGGTCTCGGGCTTGCCGGCCGCTGGCTTGTCAGCCACGGGCGCGGGCTTCGGCTTGGGCGGCGCAACGATCTGCGCATCGGCCGAGGCGAGCTGGAGCGTTGCGGCCATTTGCGGCTTGGCGCGCGGCGTCGGCACCGGCTCGGCGGGTTTGGCCACGGCGGCGACCACGGTCGGCGCGGACGGTTTCGCGGCCGCGGCGGGTGCGCCCTCGTCATCCTCGTCGCTGCTGCTGGCGGCCGGAGCTGACGACTTGCCCTTGAACAAGGCGGCGAAGAAATTCGTCTTGCTGCCGGAATCGTCGCCGCTGCCGCGGCGCTCGATCTCGGCCTTGGCGAGCTCATAGCCCTTCAGCGGAACGCCGTCGGTTGGCAGATGCACCGTTTTTCCGTCGGGGAAGACACGGGCGAGCTGGTCATGCGTCATGCGCGGCCAGTGCCGGATGCCACCGGTGTCCAGATGCACGAAGGGCGAGCCGGAAGTCGGATAGAAGCCGACGCCGCCGCGCTGGAGCCGCAGACCGGCGAAGCGGATCTGCTCCAACGGCACGCCCGGGATATAGAAGTCCATCGCATGGCCCAGCATGTGCTGGCTGAAGCGCGCCACACCGGAGGAGCGGCGGCGGAGCATGGCGTTGGTGGCGGGGGAGCGGTAGGAGGAGATGATCTGGATCGGCTGCTTGCCGTCGACGTCGCGATAGACTTCCCAGAGGATGTCGAACAGGCGACGGTCCATGACGGTCTCGTCCTGGGTGCGCCAGTCGCGCAGGAAGTGGTTGAGCTGCTTCAGCGCGGCTTCGTCATAGCGGCCGTCGCGCTTGAAGGTGACGGTGAGGTCTTCGCCGGAATGGGTGTGATGGAACGAGAGCGTCTTGGTTTCGTTCAGCGCGGCGGCGTCATGAACCGAACCTGCGGCGGCAAGCAGCAATACGGAAGCGAGGCCGATCCGGGATCCGGCCTTCACTCCCGCATGGGACAACGACAGCACAGCGAATTGGCGTGCGAGACCAGTCAGCACGTATGAGCCCACCCAGTCGACGAGCGTTCAAAATGGACTCTCCCGCCAACCCCGTTAGCAGCGCGAAAGAGGGTGAACGCTTTCTTAAAGCGAGAAGGTTAATTCGAGGTTGACCTTCCCGCCCCCAAACCAAGTCAGAATACGATCCTAAACGGTTGACTGTGGCAAAAAAACGCCCGCTGCCCGGGCCCCGGGTGGAGGGTGGTTAACATCAAGCGACCCCATCCAGGGGACGGGGTCGCTGATTCCATTGCAGAATTCTAAAGAATAAGGAGCTGAGCCTCAGCGGGTGAACACCCGCTGCGGCCGGCGGCCGACCGGCGCCGGCGGCGGGGTCGGTGCTCCGAACAGTCGCTCGAAGAAATTCGGGCCGGATGAGCCGAAGCCGCCGCCATTGTTGGCCACCGCGACGCCTGAGGGGAGCGTCGTCGCCGGGCGCGAATAGCTCGGCTGGGAATGCGCCACGATAGCCTCGAGGTCCTTGCCGCGATTGTTCTTCAGGATGTTGATCATGGTTGCGTCGCGGCCATAGACGTCCTTGCGGAATTGCAGCTTGCCGGCGTCATCCACGAACGCGGTCTGATAGGTGATGTTGACCGGGATCGGGGTCGGGAATTTCAGGTCGATCTCGCTCTTGCCGTACATGCTGCGCACGCGCTCCGGCGTGTACTTGTCGCTCGGCATGGTGATGTTGAGCAGCACGGACGCGTACTGATCCGGGTTCTGCACGCGCATGCAGCCGTGGCTGAAGGCGCGATCTTCCTTGGCGAACAGATGCTTGTCCGGCGTGTCGTGCTGATAGACCAGGAACTTGTTCGGGAAATTGAAGCGGATGCGGCCGAGCGCATTGGCTTCACCCGGCGGCTGCGAGATGTGCACCGAGCCGTCGCGGTTCTGCTCGAGCTTGAGGCCCATGCGCTGAAGCACGGTCGGGTCCTGCTGAAGCGCCGGCAGATATTCGTTGTAGACGATCGACGGCGGCACGTTCCAGGTCGGATTGACCGTGATGTACTTCATCGTCTCGCTGAGCAGCGGGGTGGCATGCGTGCCAGGTTTGCCGGTGACGACACGGGTGGTCCAAACCTGCTGGCCGCGCTGCATCACCTTCAGCGTGTAGTCGGGAATGTTGAGGATGACATAGGCATCGCCAAGTGAGGGCGCGCCGAGGTCGCGCGGCAGCCAGCGCCAGCGCTCCATGTTCACCAGCACCACGTCGATCTGCTTGTCGCGCTTGGGGGTGTTGAGCGCCTTGACGGTCTTGTCGTCGAGGATGCCGGTCGCCTTCATCTCGACGCCGCTCTGGAATTTGCGCACGGCATCGGCGACCGCCGCATCATAGCGGGTGTCATTCGCGTTCTCGGTGATGCCGAGCTTGGCGCGCAGCTGCGGCACGCGCGGATCTTCCACGACGATCTCGGCCTGCTTCTTGCCGGCCGGGGTGTATTTCAGCGCCGGACCGTCGGCGATCTCGATCGCGGGGCCGTTGCCCTGGCCGCGCAGTTCCGCGAGCTTGGCCTTCAGCTCCTTGTAGAGCTTGTGCGGCGGATTGTAGCTGTCGAGCGCCGCGGAGGCGTCCGTCGCGGTCGTGACCTTGGCGAGCACCTCGTTCGGGTCGACCGGATGTTCGGGATAGAGGATGTCGCCGCTGACCTGCGACCAGTGCATGCGGCCACTCTGGGCCTGCCGCGCATAGTCGAACATGCTGGCGGTGAGCTTCAATTCGGCATCGGCGAGCGCATCGGGCGTGGTGGCGGTGGCGAAATCCGGCACCGGATAGTCGGCGGGGTTGAGGCCGTCGGAGGCTGCATCCTTCAGCCGCGCGATGACGCCCTTGGCCGCAGCGGTCAGGCTGCCGCCTTGTGTCCAGACCGGCGCGAAATCGCGCGCACCGTAAAACTTCTCGATCGCGGCGCGCTCGTTCTTGCGGTCGAAATTGCGCGAGGTCTTGGCGCCGATGATGTCCCTGAGCTTGTCGGCGACCGGCTGGTCGGCAGCGGGAACGTTGCTCGCGGCCTTCACCGGCTCGGCGGCCGGAGTCGCAGCAGGTGCCGCAGGCGCCGTCGCAGTGTCGGCCTTGGCGGGTTCTGTGTTCGCGGGTTCGGTCTTCGCGGGTTCGGTCTTGGCCGTCTCGTTCTTCGGCGCCTCGGTGGCGGGCGAGGTGGCAACGTCGGAAGGCTTGGTCTCGACCTTGTCGGGCGCCGGTGCGACTTCGGCCTTCACGGGCTCTTTCGCAGAGTCAGGGATGGTGGCGGTGGTGTCGAGCTTGATGTCGGAAGCAGTCGGAGGCGGGACGTTGGCCGGCTCGGGGCGCGGGATCGCGGCTTCGATCGCGAGCTCGGCGGCGCTGCTGCGCATCTGATCCTGCGCCAGGGCTGAGCTGGCCGACACCGTGAGGAAGGTCGCCGCGACCGTCATCAAGACACGGTCAAAGCCTGCACGGTGGTTCAAACAGTCACGCATTGTGTCACACCCCTCGGGTGAACTGTCCCTCGTGGAACAGCTTCGTTATCGTCTCTAAATCTTCGGCTAAACCGCGCCGGCCTCTCGAATGTCGCACGCCTGCACGCAACGATTCATACGCAGACGATATACAGGCCCCGCTTTTGCGGCCAGCGCTACCCGGGACAACTCACGACAAACTGACGTCAAGGCAGCCTCTTTGGCAACGGATTATGCGCTTGCCCCACGCGCTTTTCCCTGTGTCTGTCACTTCCAGGTCACGGTTCACGTCGCGGCCAAATTTCGCCGAAATGCGAAGGGCTTGCGGCCTCGTCGCAACATCGGCCAAGCCGCTGTTCAGATATGGCTCAGTGCGTCTCCTCATCGCTTTTCCCGCCATGGCCAGGCACGCCTGCTTCGTCGAGTTTGCGGTAGAGCGTGGACCGACCGATTTTGAGACGGCGGGCGACTTCGGACATCTGCCCGCGATAATGCGAGATCGCGAAGCGGATGATTTCGTTCTCCATGTCCTCCAGCGGGCGGACATCGCCGCTCGCGGTCAGCATGGAGAGAGCTCCCGCTGACGGGAAGGGAGCGATCGGTATTTCGTTACCCGATACCAAGGAAGGCGCCGCGATCGGCTCGAGCAGCAATGGCGCAGTCGGAATGTCGGCTGCGGGATGCGGCTGCGAGGCGAGCAGGGGGAAATCGCCGAGGCCAAGCTGGTCGCCGTCGCTCATCACCACCGCGCGGTAGACCGCGTTTTCGAGCTGGCGGATGTTGCCGGGCCAGTCGAGCTGGGCGAGGTGCGCCACCGCCTCGCCGTTGATGCCGGTGATGGGGCGGTTCTCCTCGGCGGCAAAGCGCGCCAGGAAATGCCGCAGCAGATGCGGAATGTCCTCGCGCCGGGCGCGCAGCGACGGGATCGTCAGCGGCAGCACGTGCAGGCGATAGAACAGATCTTCCCGGAAGTGTCCCTGTTTCACCCGCTCCAGGAGCTTGCGGTTGGTCGCGGAGATGATGCGCACGTCGACCTTGACGGGCTTGCGGCCGCCGACCGCCTCGACCGCGCCTTCCTGGAGCGCGCGCAACAGCTTGACCTGCGCGGTCAGCGGCAACTCGCTGACCTCGTCCAGGAACAGCGTGCCGCCATGGGCCTCGACGAACTTGCCCATGTGCCGCTCGGTGGCGCCGGTGAAAGCGCCTTTCTCGTGGCCGAACAGGATGGACTCGACGAGGTTGTCGGGAATCGCGCCGCAATTCACGGCGACAAAAGGTTTTGCCTTGCGCTCGCCGCTGCCATGGATGGCGCGCGCGAACATCTCCTTGCCGACGCCGGACTCGCCCTCGATCAGCACGGGAATCGAGGAGTTCGCCGCCTTCTGCGCGGCGCGCATCACGCCCGCCATCGCCTCGGAGCGGGTGATGATGTCGGAGAAGGTCAGCCGGCCCTCGCGGCTGTGACGGATGCGCTGCAATTCGCCCTTGAGCGCGGAGGCGTTGAGCGCGTTGCGCAGCGAAACCTGAAGCCGCTCCAGGCCGACCGGCTTGACGACGAAATCGGCCGCGCCGGCACGCATCGCCGAGATCACGTTGTCGATGCCGCCATGCGCGGTCTGCACGATGACGGGGATGCTGAGGCCGGCTTCGCGGATTTTCGCCAGCACGCCCATGCCGTCGAGGCCGGGCATCACGAGATCGAGGATGACGCCGTCGATGGCCGGAGCGTCGGGAGCGGTGAGCGCGGCGATCGCAGCGTCGCCGGACTCCACGACGATCGTCTCATAGCCGCATTTCTGCACCATGTTTTCGACCAGCCGGCGGGCTACAGCGTCGTCGTCGGCGATCAAAATACTGGCAGCCATGGTGTTCCCTGCACGCTACAACTATCTGTCTCGAATCGGGGCACTCTGGCCGAAGCCGATTAACGCACTCTTAAACCTTGATGCCCACGCCCGCCGTCGCGACTGTTGAACACAGGTTTCCCACACAATGAATTCGCGCTCCAAGCCCGCTCTCAAAAAGTCTGCTCTCAAGAAGGCTGCTTCCAGCAAGCCCGCTCCCCGCAAGCCGAGCACCAGGAAATCCGCCGTCAAAGCAAAGTCCAGGCCTTCGTCCGCCAAGCCTTCACTCGCCAAATCTTCACCCGCAAAGCCTTCACCCGCAAAGCCTGCAAGCAAGACCGGCAAGCTTCCGGAGTGGAACCTGGCCGATCTCTATTCCGGGATCGATGCGCCGGAAGTGGCGCGCGATCTCGAAAGGATGGATGCCGATTGCGTCGCGTTCGAGACGGACTACAAAGGCAAGCTCGCGACAGGGACAGCAAACGAAGATGGCGGAAAATGGCTCGCGGAAGCCGTGCGACGCTATGAGGCAATCGACGACCTCGCCGGCCGCCTCGGCTCCTATGCCGGCCTGGTCCATGCGGGCGACAGCGTGGACCCTGCGATTTCAAAGTTTTACGGCGACGTGTCCGAGCGCCTGACGGCGGCGTCGACGCATCTTCTGTTCTTCGCGCTCGAGCTCAACCGGATCGATGACGATATTTTGAACCGCGCGATGCAGGCCGCCGAGCTCGCGCACTATCGTCCCTGGATCGAGGATTTGCGCAAGGAAAAGCCGTACCAGCTCGACGACAAGCTCGAGCAGCTCTTCCTGGAGAAGGCGCAGACCGGCTATTCCGCCTTCAACCGGCTGTTCGACCAGACCATCTCGGGCCTGCGCTTCAAGGTCGGCGCCAAAGAGCTCGCGATCGAGCCGACGCTGAATCTCCTGCAGGACCGCGACGGCGCCAAGCGCAAGAGCGCAGCGGAGGCGCTGGCCAAAACCTTCAAGGCCAACGAGCGCACCTTTGCGCTGATCACCAACACGCTCGCGAAGGACAAGGACATCTCCGACCGCTGGCGCGGTTTTCAGGACGTCGCGGATTCCCGCCACCTCAACAACCGCGTCGAGCGCGAGGTGGTGGATGCGCTGGTTGCTTCCGTGCACGCGGCCTATCCAAAGCTGTCGCATCGCTACTACGCGCTGAAGGCGAAGTGGTTCGGCAAGAAGCGGCTGGCTTATTGGGACCGCAACGCGCCGCTGCCCTTTGCCGCGACCGACGTCATTGGCTGGCCCGATGCGCGGAACATGGTGCTGACGGCCTATCGCGGCTTCTCGCCTAAGATGGCCGACATCGCGGAGCGCTTCTTCACCGACCGCTGGATCGACGCACCGGTGCGGCCGGGCAAGGTGCCCGGCGCGTTCTCGCATCCGACCACGCCGTCGGCGCACCCTTATGTGCTGATGAACTACCAGGGCAAGCCGCGCGACGTGATGACGCTGGCGCATGAGCTCGGCCATGGCGTGCATCAGGTGCTCGCCGCGAAGAACGGTGCGCTGATGGCGCCGACGCCGCTGACGCTGGCGGAGACCGCGAGCGTGTTCGGCGAGATGCTTACGTTCAAGCGGCTCCTTGCCCAGACCAAGAATGCAAAGCAGCGCCAGGCGCTGCTCGCCGGCAAGGTCGAGGACATGATCAACACCGTGGTGCGGCAGATCGCGTTCTATTCGTTCGAACGCGCGGTCCACACCGAGCGCAAGAACGGCGAGCTCACCGCGACGCGGCTCGGCGAGATCTGGCTGTCGGTGCAGGGCGAGAGCCTGGGGCCCGCGATCGAGATCAAGGCGGGCTACGAGAACTACTGGATGTATATCCCGCACTTCATCCACTCGCCGTTCTATGTCTACGCCTATGCGTTCGGCGATTGTCTCGTGAACTCGCTTTATGCGGTCTACGAGCATGCGGCCGAGGGCTTTGCCGAGCGCTATCTCGACATGCTCGCCGCGGGCGGCACCAAGCACTATTCCGAGCTGCTGCGGCCATTCGGGCTCGACGCGAAGGACCCGAAGTTCTGGGACGGCGGGCTCAGCGTCATCGCCGGGATGATCGACGAGCTGGAGGCGATGGGCTGAGGCGCGAGCCTGCCTCATTTGTAGGCAAGGAAAGCGTAAAACATTTGTTGAACGGTGGGTCGCAAAGATGTTATACAAACGTATAACGAGCAATGAGGTGCGGCTATGGGCGAGAACGCGGATCCGAAGGATTTGAAGAGCGCCTCCACCGTGCTTCAGGTGCGCAAGATCGGAAATTCGATCGGCGTTATCCTGCCGAAGGAGCTTGCTGCTCGTCTGAATCTCAGAGAGGGCGACAAACTGTTCCCGGTCGAGCAACCGGACGGTGGGATCTTGCTGACGCCTCATGATCCTGATTTTGAAAAAGCGATGGAAGTCGCGCGGCGAGGCATCAAGCGTTATCACAACGCCCTCGCCGAGCTGGCCAAATGAGCGAGCCGTTCTGGCTGACGCGTCGAATGATCATTGCGATCCACGACGAGCAGCTCGTGATCCATGGCGGCGCAAGTGGCTTGCGAGATGAGGGTATGCTGGACCCTGCGCTCGATCGGCCGAGGAACAAATGGTCTTCTGAGAACGCCGATCTCGCTGAGTTGGCGGCCGCTTACGCTTTCGGCATTGCACGCAACCGTCCGTTCGTTGACGGCAACAAGCGCGTGTCACTCCTTGCGCTGTACACATTTCTCGGCGTGAACAGCATCGACTTCATCGTGCCCGAGGCGGAAGCGGCCGCGATTATCCTCTCGCTCGCTGCGGGCGAAGTCGGCGAGCAGGGCCTCACGCGCTGGATCCGCGACAATTGGAATTCCAAATGACCTGATTTGCGGAAAAACCGCGCCCGCGTGCCGTTGCCCTGCCCGAAAGTTTGCGGTATCCCAGCCCCAGAATTCGACTTTCGACTGGGGACATCCATGGCTGACCATAGCGAAGTGGCGTACACCACCGCCGACGGCAACGACTACGTTGCGCACGAGCAGACCTATGAGGGCTTCATCAAGCTGGTGAAGTACGGCACGGCCTCGGTCGCGCTCATCGTGATCCTGATGGCGATTTTCCTGACCTGATCCGTCTTCGGTAGCTGCACACGCCAGCGGCAGCAGCTGCCCAGAATACTTGCATACAAACCGGTCCCAGAACCGGTATCGAACGCAGCGGGAGTTACGCTTAGTTTGCGCGTGCGCTGTCCCGCGCCGCCGGAGGACCTATGAAGATCGCCGTTGCCAAGGAAATCGATCCGTCAGAGCCGCGGGTCGCCGCTTCGCCTGATACGGTGAAGAAGTTTAAGGCGCTCGGTGCCGAGATCGCCGTCGAGCCGGGCGCCGGCATCAAGTCAGGCCTGCCGGATTCCGAATTCACCGCCGTGGGCGCCACTGTCAGCGCTGACGCGCTCAAGGACGCCGATATCATCATCAAGGTGAAGCGTCCCGAGGCGTCGGAGCTTTCACAATACAAGCGCGGCGCGCTCGTCATCGCCATCATGGATCCCTACGGCAACGAGGCCTCGCTGAAGACGATGGCCGATGCCGGCGTCTCCGCCTTCGCGATGGAGTTGATGCCGCGTATCACGCGCGCGCAGGTGATGGACGTGCTGTCCTCGCAAGCCAATCTTGCCGGCTATCGTGCCGTGATCGAGGGCGCCGAGGCCTTCGGCCGCGCCTTCCCGATGATGATGACGGCGGCTGGCACCGTGCCCGCGGCCAAGGTGTTCGTGATGGGCGTCGGCGTCGCCGGCCTCCAGGCGATCGCGACCGCGCGTCGTCTCGGCGCCGTCGTGACCGCGACCGACGTGCGGCCTGCCACCAAGGAGCAGGTCGAGTCGCTCGGTGCGAAATTCCTTGCCGTCGAGGACGAGGAGTTCAAGAACGCCCAGACGGCCGGCGGCTACGCCAAGGAGATGTCCAAGGAATATCAGGCCAAGCAGGCCGCGCTCACCGCCGAGCACATCAAGAAGCAGGACATCGTGATCACCACCGCGCTGATTCCGGGCCGGCCGGCGCCGAAGCTCGTCAGCGCTGACATGGTCAAGTCGATGAAGCCGGGCTCGGTGCTGGTCGATCTCGCCGTCGAGCGCGGCGGCAATGTCGAGGGCGCCAGGGCCGGCGAGGTCGTCGACCTCGATGGCATCAAGATCGTCGGCTACACCAACGTCGCCGGGCGCGTCGCGGCCTCGGCCTCCAGCCTCTATGCCCGCAATCTGTTCTCCTTCATCGAGACCATGGTCGACAAGAAAGAGCAGAAGCTCGCCGTCAACTGGGACGACGAACTCGTCAAGGCCACTGCGCTCACGAAAGACGGCGCCGTGATCCACCCGAACTTCCAGCCGAAGGTTTAAGGAGAGCCGCCATGGAGCATGTTGCACAGGTCGTCGACCCCTTCATCTTCCGGCTGTCGATTTTCGTCCTCGCCGTCTTCGTCGGCTATTTCGTGGTGTGGTCGGTGACGCCGGCGCTGCACACGCCGCTGATGAGCGTGACCAACGCGATCTCCTCGGTGATCGTGGTCGGCGCGCTGCTCGCGGTCGGCGTCGGCATGGTTTCGAGCGGCTCGGGCTGGGCGCGCGGCTTCGGCTTCGTCGCGCTCATCTTTGCCTGTGTGAACATCTTTGGCGGCTTCCTTGTCACCCAGCGCATGCTGGCGATGTACAAGAAGAAGTCGAAGTAAGCGGCCACCTCGGGCTGAAGGGATTAATGGGGACCTGAGATGAGCGCCAATCTCTCTGCATTCTTGTATCTCGTGGCGGGGGTGCTGTTCATCCTGTCGCTGCGCGGGCTGTCGAGCCCGGCATCGTCGCGCCAGGGCAATCTGTTCGGCATGATCGGCATGGCGATCGCGGTCGCCACCACGCTCGCAAGCCATCCGCCGGCGGACGGCGTGGCATGGGTCCTCGTGATCCTCGCGGTCGCGATCGGCGGCGGCATCGGCGCGGTGATCGCCCGCCGCGTGCCGATGACCTCGATGCCGGAACTGGTCGCCGCCTTCCACTCGCTGGTCGGCATGGCCGCAGTGCTGGTCGCCGCCGGCGCGTACTATGCGCCCGAAGCCTTCGACATCGGCACGCCCGGTAACATCCACACCCAGAGCCTGGTCGAAATGTCGCTCGGTGTCGCGATCGGCGCGCTGACCTTCACCGGGTCGGTGATCGCGTTCCTGAAGCTCTCGGCGCGCATGAGCGGTGCCCCGATCATCCTGCCGGCGCGGCACCTCATCAACATCGCGCTCGCGATCGCACTGGTCGTCTGCATAATCGGCCTCGTGATGACCGGCAGCCCGGTGTTCTTCTGGCTCAACGTGATCCTGGCACTCCTGCTCGGCGTGCTCATGATCATCCCGATCGGCGGTGCCGACATGCCGGTCGTGATCTCGATGCTCAACTCCTACTCCGGCTGGGCCGCGGCCGGCATCGGCTTCACGCTCGGCAATTCCGCGCTGATCATCACCGGCGCGCTGGTCGGCTCCTCGGGCGCGATCCTGTCCTACATCATGTGCCACGCGATGAACCGGTCCTTCATCTCGGTCATCCTCGGCGGCTTCGGCGGCGAGACCGCGGCCGCCGGCGGGGCTACAGGCGAGCAGAAGCCCGCCAAGCTCGGCTCGGCCGACGATGCCGCCTTCATCATGAAGAACGCCTCAAAGGTCATCATCGTGCCCGGTTACGGCATGGCGGTGGCGCAGGCCCAGCACGCGCTGCGCGAGATGGCGGACATGCTGAAGAAGGAAGGCGTCGAGGTGAAATACGCCATTCACCCGGTCGCCGGCCGCATGCCCGGCCACATGAACGTGCTGCTCGCCGAAGCCAACGTGCCCTATGACGAGGTGTTCGAGCTCGAGGACATCAACTCCGAATTCGCGCAGGCCGACATCGCCTTCGTGATCGGCGCCAACGACGTCACCAACCCGGCTGCCGAAGAGGACAAGACCTCGCCGATCTACGGCATGCCGGTGCTCCAGGTCTGGAAGGCCGGCACGGTGATGTTCATCAAGCGCTCGCTCGCCTCCGGCTATGCCGGCATCGACAATCCGCTGTTCTATCGCGACAACACCATGATGCTGCTCGGCGACGCCAAGAAGGTCACCGAGAACATCGTCAAGGCGATGTAGCGCGGAAGTAAACGGACCGTGGCCATCAACAAGGAATGGCACCGGTCCCATCGCATGCCGCCCACAAGGCGGCGTACGGCTGCCGCGATGTTCCGGCCAACCTTCCACCCGATGTCATGAAATTGCTGCGGAGCCGTCGCAAGCCCTGAGCCGAAAGGCCGGCCGCGCATCATGACCATCGTCAAGTGGATCGCCATCCTGCTCGTGACCGTCTATTGCGTCGGTCTCCTTGTGCTGTTTGTCCGGCAGCGCGAGATGCTGTTTCCGATCCCGTCCGTCGGGCGCACCGCCCCCGATGCCGCGGGCCTTCCCGAGGCGGAAGAACACATTCTGACCACGTCGGACGGTGAGAAGGTCATCGTCTGGCACGTGCCGGCGAAGCCAGGCCGTCCCGTGATCCTGTATTTTCCAGGCAATGGCGATTTTCTCGCCGGTCGCGTCAGCCGCTTCAGGGCGATGACGGCTGACGGCACCGGCCTCGTCGCGCTGTCCTATCGCGGCTATGCCGGCTCGAGCGGTGCGCCGAGCGAGGAGGGCCTGCTGCGCGATGCCGCAACCGCCTACGCCTTCACGATCGCGCGCTACGCGGCGGAACGAATCATCGCCTGGGGCTTTTCGCTCGGGACGGGCGCGGCGGTTGCGCTCGCCTCGGAACATCGTGTCGGAAAACTCATCCTGGAAGCCCCCTATACGTCGACGGTCGACGTTGCAGCGTCGTCGTTCTGGTTCGTTCCGGTGCGCCTGCTGATGCGCGATCCGTTCCATTCGGACCAGCGCATCACGCGCGTCACGGTGCCGCTCCTGGTGATGCATGGCACCAATGACCTTGCCATTTCGATCGTGTTCGGAGAGCGTCTGTTCGCGCTCGCACATGAACCGAAGCAGTTCGTTCGCTTCGCGGGCGGCGGACATGACAATCTCGATGCTTTCGGTGCGATCGAAACGGCAAGGCGCTTCATTGAATCCTAAACGGCTCGTCACGTGGCCCTGGAGCCTGGCCTTCGCCGCGATCCTCATGCTGTCGCCGCAACACGCATGGGCCGCGACCGGGCTCGATGGTGCTGCGATGCGCTGGCCCTATGCGCTGCCCTTTGCCGGCCTGTTGCTGTCGATCGCATTGGGGCCGCTGCTGTTTCCAAAATTCTGGCATCATCACTACGGCAAGATGGCCGCGGCCTGGTCGCTGCTGGCACTCGCCGCGCTTGTCGTGTTTGCCGGCAGCATGGCAACACTGGCGGCGCTCGTCCACGCCATGCTCGCCGAATATCTCGGCTTCATCGTGCTCCTTTTCTCGCTCTATGTCGTGGCCGGCGGCATTCTCATCACCGGCGACATCAAGGCGACGCCAGCGACCAATGTCGGCATCCTCGCGCTCGGCACATTGGGTGCGAGCATTGTCGGCACCACGGGTGCCGCGATGATCCTGATCCGTCCCCTGATTCGCGCCAATCGGCTGCGGCGTCACAACGCCCATGTCATCATCTTCTTCATCATCCTGGTCGCCAATGTCGGCGGCGCGCTGAGTCCACTTGGCGATCCCCCGCTCTTCGTCGGTTTCCTGCACGGCATCGACTTCTTCTGGACCACGCGGACCATCTGGTTGCAGACCGCAATCGTCGCCGGACTGCTGCTCGCGATCTTCGTCGTCATTGATGTCTGGCGCTTTCGTAGCGAGCCGCCGCTCGGCGAAGCCGGCCGCGGGGAGCCGCCGCGCATCCGCGGCCTCGTCAATTTGGTGCTGATTGCGGCCATCGTCGTGAGCCTGCTGGCGTCGGCGATGTGGAAGCCCGGCGTGGCGTTCGACATTCTCGGCACCAAGCTGGACCTGGAGGACGTCGTCCGCAATTCGGTGCTGCTGGCCATTGCGGCGCTGTCGGTGTGGCTGACGCCGGACGAGCACAGGCTGGCCAACGGCTTCACCTGGGAGCCGATCCGCGAGGTCGCGAAACTGTTCGCGGGGATCTTTGTCGCGATCATCCCGGTCATTGCCATGCTCAATGCCGGCCATCACGGCGCCTTCGCCTGGCTGTTGTCGGCTGTGACGGCGCCGGACGGTGTGCCGCGCGAGGTCGCCTATTTCTGGTTCACCGGCCTGATGTCCGCGTTCCTCGACAATGCGCCGACCTATCTGTTGTTCTTCGAGCTCGCCGGCGGCGACCCGCAAGCGCTGATGCATGAGCTCTCGGGCACGCTCGCCTCGATCTCCATGGGCGCGGTCTACATGGGCGCGCTCACCTATATCGGCAACGCGCCGAACTTCATGGTGAGCAGCATCGCCAGCGAGAACGGCGTCGAGATGCCGAGCTTCTTCGGCTATCTCTTGCGCGCCGGCGCCGTGCTGATCCCGCTGTTCCTGCTGCTGACACTGCTGCCGGTCGCGCCGATCCTGCACTGGCATTGAATCTCGCGCCTGATTTGCTACTGCTCATTCGAGCAAATGGAAGCGGTGGATGAGCGCGCATAGTCCGATGCCCCGGTCGGCCTGGATCTTCCCGGCGCTGGCGGTGCTGTTGTTCGCGGCCGTCAGCGCGACGGACTACGTGTTCACGCTGTCGCTGGGCGGGCTCGTCTTCGCCATTGTCCTTTTGGTCATCCTGTTCGGCACGGTATTCGCTGCGGTTCATCATGCCGAGGTGATCGCGGAGCGGGTTGGCGAACCCTATGGCACGCTGGTGCTGACGCTGTCGGTGACCATCATCGAGGTGGCGCTGATCACCACGATCATGCTGGGCGACAAGCCCGCGCCGGAACTTGCGCGCGACACCGTGTTCGCCGTGGTCATGATCGTCTGCAACGGCCTCGTCGGGCTCTGCATCTTCATCGGCGGCCTGCGCTATCGCGAGCAGGGCTTTCAGCTCTCCGGCGCCAACGTCTATCTCAGCGTGCTGTTCGCGCTGGCAACCATCACGCTGATTCTGCCGAACTACACCACCACCACGCCCGGGCCGGTCTATTCGGCGGTTCAGCTCGGCTTCGTCGACGTGGTCACGCTCGCGCTGTACGGGGTGTTTCTCTACACCCAGACCGTCTTGCACAAGGATTACTTCGTTCACGAGCGCGCGGACGGCGGCAGCGGTGGAGCGCTTCTATCGGGCCGGATGTTGGTGCTCAGCGTCGTGCTGCTGCTGATTGCGCTACTGGCGGTCGTGCTGCTCGCCAAGAAGTTTTCGCTGGTGGTCGACGCCGTCGCGGCCAAGATCGGTGCGCCGCCGGCCTTTACCGGACTTCTGGTCGCCCTCCTGATCCTGATGCCGGAAGGCGTCGCGGCCGTTTCGGCGGCCCGCAGGAACGACCTCCAGAAGAGCATCAACCTTGCGCTCGGGTCGTCGCTGGCAACCATCGGGCTGACCATCCCGGCCGTCGGCGTTGCCACCTACGCGCTCGACAAGGAGCTCGAGCTCGGCCTCAACGCCCAGGGCAGCGTGCTTTTGCTCCTGACCTTCTTCCTGAGCATGCTGACCTTCGGCACGGGCAGGACCAACGTCCTGTTCGGACTGGTCCATATGGTGGTATTTGCCGTCTACGTGTTCATGGTCTTCGTGCCCTGAGGCGCGATAAGGAGAGTTCCCGATGCTTGCCGCCAGGTCCGAGGTTCAGGTCGACAACGAGCAGGTTCGTGTGACCGAGTGGCGGCTTGCGCCGGGGAGCGCCACCGGGCACCACACCCACGGCATGGACTATGTGATTGTTCCCGTGGTGGCCGGGGAAATGACCATCGTGGCGCCCGGCGGCGAGAGGTCCAAGGCGCAGCTTGCGGCCGGCAAATCCTATTTCCGCAAAGCCGGCGTCCAGCATGACGTACTTAACGAAACCTCAACCGAGATCGTGTTCCTTGAAATCGAGCTAAAACCGTAAGTTGGCGTTACCGTTTGCCATCGATCCGTCGCAGTTGATCCCTCACAATGCCCCAAAGTTCCCGCATCAGATCGCGCGGGGAGTGGCCGAGAAATGCTGAAATACCTCGCTAAAATCTCGATGGATATTTTCCCCTCGGTGCTCGCGACGATCATCGGGGCCTACATCGTTAATCACTACATCAATGCCAAGCCCGCGCCTGATGCTCCTGCGACCGTGGTGGCGCCTGCCCAGACTGGCAGTGAGCGCAAGCCGGCGGACACCGCCAACCTTCCCGCACCCGGCGTCAAGGCCAAGGGGGTCTCCGAGAAGAGCGTTTCCGAGAAGAACGTGACGGACAAGGCGGCGGCCGAGAAGCCTGCCGAGACCAAGGCCGCAGACGTGGCTCCTGCCGAGACCAGCCCGCGTGGCCGCACCCCCGCACGCGAGAAGGCGGTCGCCAAGTCCGCCCCTGCGGCCACCGCTCCGGCTGCCGCGGCTCCCGCCACCGCCCCGGTGGTGGAGGCCAATTCGGCGCCGGCTGCGGCTTCCCCAGCCGCGAGCCCCGACGCCAACGACCTCGTGCGCGCCGCGATCGAGCGTCTGCGCAAATCGCCTGAGGGCAAAGCCGCTGAGGCCAAATCGGCCGAGACCAAGTCTTCGGAAACCAAGTCCGCTGAAAGGCCGGCGGAGCCTGGGTTGAGAGAAGCCGCCCGCATCCCGGAGGCCCCGCGTGTGATCACTGCGGAGCCGTCCACGGTGCGTCCGCTGCCGCCGCCGATCACGGTGTCGACGCCGTCATCCGAGGCCTATGGCAATGGCGGCTCGTCGCCGGTCAACCCGCCCTATACGGCCTCGGTCGGCAATGACGACCCGAATCGGGTGACGCCGCCGGCTGATATTCCCGTGCCGGTGATCGCACCCCCGCTCGATCTGCGTGCCGACGCCGGCGCGACCACGACCATGCAGCGGCCGAAGACCAATGTCGCCGATGAAATGCTGTCCGGCATGAAGTCGATGTTCCACGCCGTTCTGCCGAAGCCCGCCACCCCCGATTAGGACGGCATCTGAGCCGCGCTGTCAGCCGCCGACGCGGGCGAGGCCGCTGCGGGCGGCATCGTCGCGTGGGCGAAGCGAGACCGCCTTGGTGTAGGACGCCGCTGCCTTGGCCCTGTCGCCCAGCCGCTCATAGGCCTGTCCGCGGGTGGTCCAGACCTGGGCGTTGTGCGGATCGGCCTCGGAGGCCTCGTCCAGATCGGCTGCGGCCTCCTTGACCTTGCCGAGCGCGAGATAGCTGGTGGCGCGGCCGAGCAGCGGCTCGGCCTTCTGCGGGTTGAGCCCGCTCGCAGCACTGAAATCGGCGATAGCGAAATCGTGCTGGTTATTGCCCTGATAGATCAAGGCACGGCCATAGAGCGCCTGCGCATTGTAGGGATCGAGCCCGACCGCACGATTGAACTCGTCGAGCGCAGCTGCGGTCTCGCCTGACTTCGCCAGGGATTGGGCCTTTGCCGTGTGGACCTGGGCTTCGCTGACATTGACGGCGCTGACCGCGCTTTCGGCGGCCGCAGTCGCCTTCGGCGCCTCCTGAGGCTTCTCCTTCTCCGGCATCAGCGATCCCAGATCGAAGGAGCAGCTGCACAGCGCAATCCCCATCAAAGCCAGCACGAACGGCCGCTGCCAGATCTGGCGCAGCCGCGCCAAGCTGCGCTCGGGGAAAGGGGAGGCCATCTACGGTTCGCTCGCGCTAAGGCCTGTTTACAGTCGCTAGTTTGCGAGGAAAGCCGCGACGAGATTGAGGAGGCCGGCAAAGCAGGCGTCTGTCTTTTCGTAGCGAGTTGCGATGCGGCGGAATGCCTTGAGCTGGCAGAAGAAGTTCTCGACCAGGTGGCGCCATTTGTACATTTCGGCGTCGTGCGGGATGCGCCCGGCGCGGTCGGCCTTGGACGGGATGACCGCTGCGGCGCCGCGTTGGTTCAGATTGGCGCGCAGCCAGTTATTATCGAAGGCCTTGTCGCCGATCAGCGCTTCAAAATCGAGGCCAGTGATCAAAGGCTCGACGCCAATGCTGTCGTGACGCTGGCCGGGCAGCAGGGTGAAGCGAATGAGATTGCCGAGTGCGTCGACCAGAGCCATGATTTTGGTAGTCAGGCCACCACGCGAGCGGCCTATGGCCTGATTTTGAGTCCCCCTTTTGCCCCGGTGCCATGTTGGTGGACCCGGACGAGTGTGCCGTCGATCAGGACATATTCGAAATCGGGATCGTCACAGAGAGCTTTGAAGACCCGCTCCCAGACCCCCTTCTGCGCCCAGCGCCAGAAGCGCGTATACACTGTGAACCACTTGCCGAACGCTTCCGGCAGATCTCGCCACGGCGAGCCCGTGCGCGCAATCCAAAGAACTGCTTCGATAAAGAGCCGGTTGTTACGCCCGGTGCCGCCGGGATCACCGGCTTTGCCAGACAATTCCGGCGCAATCCGCTCCCACTGCGCATCGCTCAACATCAATCGAATCAAGGCTGATCTCCAATTTTCAGCCTTGAATCAATTTTCTACTGATTTGGGAATCCTGTCTGTAAACAGGCCTTAGAGCATGATCCGGAAAAGTGTGCAGCGGTTTTCCGAAAGAATCATGCTCAAACATCAAACCAAAGCGCGATGGCTTTCAATCCAATCTCATCGCGCTTTAGCGCCGCATCGGTAGTGCCCCCGTCCCAGCGAAGGCGCCGCTCACAAAACAATAACGCGGGCCAGGGGCCCGCGTCATCGAAAACTGAAGTCTTGCAAGATCCGGTAGATCAGCGCGGTCCGCGCGGACCCGCACCGGGGCCGCCACGACCACCGCGATCACCGCCGGGACCTGCGCCGAACACCGGCTTCGGCTTCATCGGCAGCAGGCCTTCGCGCTGCAGCTTCTTGCGGGCCAGCTTGCGCGCGCGGCGCACGGCTTCGGCCTTTTCGCGGGCCTTCTTCTCTGAGGGCTTCTCGTAATGGCCGCGGAGCTTCATCTCGCGGAAAATTCCCTCGCGCTGCATCTTCTTCTTCAGCGCCTTGAGGGCTTGATCGACATTGTTATCGCGAACGAGAACCTGCACGCGGCATCCTCTTCAGGTGGATCGGATTTGAATTCTGATAAGTCAAAGGGGATGGCGAAACGCGCAAGCCCTTAACCTTGAGCGCGCGGATGTATCAGACAAAACTGCAGATGTCCACCGGCCAAGGGGGATTTTGGGCCAAGTTCGGCCATTAAATGCGGCGAAAATACCTCTGTGCGGCCCCGATTTGGGCGATTCGGTGCCAATGATGGGGCCGTTTCCGGAGCTTTGCTCCGGAAACTTGAAATCAGGGGACTGACACATGGATATGAAAAAATACGCCGCGGAAGCCATCGGCACCTTCTGGCTCACATTCGCAGGCTGCGGCAGCGCGGTCATTGCCGCCGGCTTTCCCCAGGTCGGCATCGGTCTCGTCGGTGTGTCCCTGGCGTTCGGGCTCAGCGTCGTCACCATGGCCTATGCGATCGGCCACATCTCGGGTTGCCATCTCAATCCGGCCGTCACGATCGGCCTTGCCGCCGGCGGGCGCTTTCCGGCCGGCCAGATCCTGCCTTATGTGATCGCCCAAGTGGCGGGCGCGATCGTTGCCGCGTGGCTGCTCTATGTCATCGCGAGCGGGGCGCCCGGATTCGACGTCACCAAGGGCTTCGCGTCCAACGGCTATGACGCGCATTCGCCCGGCCAGTACAGCATGATCGTGTGCTTCCTCACCGAGGTGGTGATGACCATGATGTTCCTGTTCATCATCATGGGCGCCACCCATGGCCGTGCGCCCGCGGGCTTCGCGCCGCTCGCGATCGGGCTCTCGCTGGTGATGATCCATCTCGTCAGCATCCCCGTCACCAACACCTCGGTGAACCCGGCGCGCAGCACGGGTCCCGCGCTGTTCGTCGGCGGCTGGGCGCTGTCGCAGCTCTGGCTGTTCTGGGTCGCGCCATTGATCGGCGGCGCGCTGGGCGGGGTGATCTACCGCTGGCTCAGCGAGGAGCCCACAGGCATCGTCGCAGGCGTGAAGACCGCGTAATCGCTAGAGCATGATCCGGAAAAGTGTGCAGCGGTTTTCCGGAAAGATCATTAGGGGGATCGCAGCGATTGCTGCGGTCCCTTCACGTGCCTTTCATCGGCCTGACTTCGGTGATGTGTCCCATCTTGCGGCCGGGGCGCGGCGTGCCCTTGCCGTAGATGTGCACCGTGGCGCCGGGAACGGTCAGCCACTTGTCGTAGTCCTTGATCTCGTCGCCGATCAGATTGGTCATGGTGACGACTTCGCCGTGGCGCACGGGCTTGCCGAGCGGCCAGCCGGCGATGGCGCGGATGTGCTGCTCGAACTGCGAAATGGATGCGCCGTCCAGCGTCCAGTGTCCGGAATTGTGCACGCGCGGAGCGATCTCGTTGACCAGCACCTTCGGTCCGGTGCCATTGGCGAGCACGAACATCTCGACGGCGAGCACGCCGACATAGTCGAGCGCGGTCGCGATCTTGCCGGCGACGCTGCGCGCTTCCTCGGCGAGAGAATCCGGGATCGGCGCGGGCGCGCGCGATATCTTCAGAATGTGGTCGCGGTGCTCGTTCTCGGTGACGTCGAAACACTCGACCTGACCCGCGGCCGAGCGCGCGGCGATCACGGAGATCTCGCGCTCGAACGGCACGAAGGCCTCCAGGATCGCCGATTTGGTGGCGAGACTGGTCCACACCTTGGCGATGTCGTCGCCCTCGCGGATGATGGCCTGGCCCTTGCCGTCATAACCGAAGCGGCGGGTCTTCAGTACGGCCGGAAGACCGATTCGCGCGATCGCCTCGCGCAGCGACGAGACGGAGGTGACGTCGGCATAGGCGGCCGTGCCGATGCTGAGCCGCGTCACGAAATCCTTCTCGGCCAGCCGGTCCTGGGTGGTCTCGAGGATCTTCCGGTTGGGCAGCACCGGGCGGCGCGCATCCAGCACCATCGCGGCGGCCGCCGGCACGTTCTCGAATTCGTAGGTGATGACGTCGACGTCGTTGGCGAACAGCTCGAGCGCCTCGACATCGGCATATTCGGCGCAGGTCGCATTCAGGACCACGTCGAAGGCCGGCGAATCCGGATCGGGCGAGAACATCTGGCAGCGCAGCCCGAGCCGCGCCGCAGCCATGGCCAGCATCCGGCCCAGTTGTCCGCCGCCGAGAATTCCGATGGTGTCACCGGGCTTCAGCTTCACCTGCCTGGCGTCGGTCACGCCTTGTCCTCCGGACGCTCGGCAACCGCCTCGGTCTGCGCCTTGCGCCAGGCGGCCAGGCGACCGGACAGGGCGGGGTCGGACAGCGCCAGCACGGAAGCCGCCAGCAGCGCCGCATTGATCGCGCCGGCCTTGCCGATCGCGAGGGTGCCGACCGGGATGCCGGCGGGCATCTGAACGATCGAATACAGCGAATCGAGGCCCTTGAGCGTCTTCGATTCGATGGGCACACCGAACACCGGCAGTTCCGTCAGCGACGCCGCCATGCCCGGCAGGTGCGCGGCGCCGCCGGCGCCGGCGATGATGACCTTGTAACCCGCCGCCTTGGCGCCCTTGGCGAAAGCGAACAGCCGATCGGGGGTGCGGTGCGCCGAAACGATGCGGGTGTCGGCGGCGACACCGAGCGCGGCAAGCGTATCGGCGGCATGCCGCATCGTGTCCCAGTCCGACTGGCTTCCCATGATGATGGCGATCGGCGCGGTCATGACGTCAAATGTGCCCGGAAAACAGAAAGATAGGCCAGATTAAAGGTTCCGGCCGGCGGCTCGCAAGGCGGTGGCAAGGAGAAGGGAATGCACTATCCTGTCTTGGTGAATCCCCGCAAGCCTTCATTGAGCAGGATGCCCATGAAGAAACCAAAAAGGGCGAGTGCTGCGAAGGCCAAAACGGGCCGAAAGACCAGCGCCAGCCGCTCCAAAGCCGCTGCCAAGCGTCCGGCCAGGCCGGCGCGGCGCCGGACGCCGGCCGATGGCGCCACGGAAACCATCAAGGCGACCATCCGCGGCTTGCGGAGCAAGCTCAAGGCGGCGGAGCGGCGGGTCGCGGAGCTCGAGGCGGCCGCTGACACCGATTTCCTGCTCGAGATTCCGAACCGGCGCGGTTTCGAGCGCGAGCTCAACCGTGCCATTGCCTACATGAAGCGCTACCGCGCCAGCGGCGCGCTGATCGTGCTCGACGTCGATCGGCTGAAGCCGATCAACGATTCCTTCGGACACGCCGCCGGCGACGAGGTGCTGAAGGCGATTGCCGCGACGCTGACGCGGCGGGTCCGCGCCTCGGATGTGGTCGGTCGTCTTGGCGGCGACGAGTTCGCGCTGTTGCTGTGGAATCTCAGCGAGACCGACGCCAAGGCGAAGGCCGCCATCCTCGAGCAGGCGATCGACGAATTGTCTTTCACGTTTCAGGGCCGGCACGTGGTTGCGGGCGCTTCGGCTGGCGTGGCGCTGCTGGGGCCGCAGTCCGACGCGGGCCGCGCCCTCGAGGAAGCCGATGCCGCCATGTATGTGCGCAAGGCGCACCGGCGCCACGAGCGGCAGATCAGGCCCGTCAGCAGCTGATCCTACAGCGTGGTGAGATCTTGCGGCACATTGCCGAACTTGCGCAGCAGTGTGGCGTCGCCGAATTCGCCGGTCATGGGATCGCCGCTGCGGCTGAACGCGATCGCGCCGATGTGACCGGCACCGCGCGACAAGATTTCGGCCCGCCGCAACGCGGCCGCCGAACTCTGGCACTCCTCTGCGGCGCCCGCGACGGGCGATCCGTCAGCATCGATCAGGAAGGGCATTGCAACGTAGTAGGTCACATCCGACATGGCGTTGCTCCGATGTTGAACTCAGGCGGCGCTGCTCTTGCTCCGCATCTTGCTGAGCGAGGTCTCCGGAATGCAGCCGGCGGAAATCGCCGCCTGCAATTCCGCCAGCTCGGCTTCCAGATATTCATTGGCCATGATCAGCGCCTTGATGGTGCTGCGCAGATTGCCGTCGCACATCGCGATCGCCTGATCGCAAGCTTGTTCATAATGGCTGTTGTCGAGAAGGGCGGTTGCCGACATCTGCGTTGTCCTTCTGCCTTTCCTTGGCGTTTTCCCTTGGCGTTTTCCCTGGCCTGTCTGGAGCCGGGTCGTCCTGAATGTTCCTATTTTGTTCTTTTTGAGTCAAGCGGATTCGGATACGGCGAGCCGCCGCGAACGACCGGCTCAGGGCTCAGGCGATGATGTCGGGCGTGATCTGGTCTTCGATGAACGCGATGCGATCGCGCAACAAGAGCTTACGCTTCTTCAACCGCTGTAACCGCAACAGGTCGGGGGCGGGCGATTGATGCAGTGCATCGATCGCCGCATCGAGATCTCGGTGTTCCTGCTGCAACCGGGTGAGCTCGACTTCGAGCTCACGCTCGTTTTCATTGGTCATGTCTGCGGTGGCCGAAAACCGATAGGCGTGAGATCTGGGCTGTGGATGCCCTGTGGAAATTATCGTCCTTGCGCGGCGTGACCGCAAGCGATCTGCGGTCATTGCCCGCCGATCTCCCGCAACATATTTCTGCGAGTCGCTGCGCCGCCGCGCAGACGCATTGATATCATGGATTTTTCTCGCGTGGTTCCTTACTCACGCTTCGTTACATATGAATTTTCAAAAATGACGCCGCGACGACGGATACCCATCGACAGAACGAATCGGTGATGTACAGTCTCTCGTCCGGATCGAATCCTGAGGTTCAACCCTACCGAGGAGGTTTCGAATGACAATTCAGGCACATCTTGTTGAATTGGAACGGAAGCACAAACTTCTCGAAAACGAATTGCACGAAGCTCTCGTGCACCTTTCAACAGACGACCTGCAAATTGTTGAGTTGAAGCGCCGGAAGTTGATGGTCAAGGACCAGATCGAGCGTCTGAAGCAAGGCGACACGCTCCACTAGTGACCCCCGTAACAGCGTAGAGTTGATCATACCCTTTCAAGCGGGGATGAGTGCGTTTGCGCTCACCCCTGCTGCAATGTGCGTCGTGCAAAATTTGCGCGGCGCCTAGATGTCTGCGAGTTCGGAGACGTGATCGGCGATCGCAAGCGACGACGTCAGTCCCGGCGATTCGATGCCGAACAGGTTGATCAAGCCTGCGACGCCGTGATCGCGCGGGCCCTGCATCAGAAAATCCTGCGTGGCCACCGCCGGCGGCACGATCTTCGGGCGAATGCCTGAATAGCTCGGCATCAACGCCCCGTCGGGCAGCGTCGGCCAGTATTTGCGGATCGCGGGATAGAAGCGCTCCGCGCGTGACGGATCGACCTCGTAATTGATCGTCTCGATCCACTCGACGTCAGGGCCGAAGCGGGCCTGCCCTGCCATGTCCAGCGTCAGGTGCACCCCTAACCCGCCGGGCTCGGGCACCGGGTAGATCAGGTGCGAGAACGGCGCCCTTGCATTGCAGCTGAAGTAATTTCCCTTGGCAAGATAGGCCGGCGGAATCCGGTCCAGCGGCATGCCGTCGATGTTGCGCGCCACCGTCGTTGCCGAGAGCCCCGCAGCATTGATGAGCAGGTCGCATTGCAGCGTCATCGGCGCCTCGCCGCCAGCCTCGATCTCGATACCGCCGGCGGCTGCCTTGGCACGGACCAGTGGCGTGTGGAACGCGAAGGCCGCGCCGGCCTCCTCGGCGTCGCCGCGCAGCGAGAGCATGTAGGCGTGGCTGTCGATGATGCCGGTCGACGGCGACAGCAGCGCGGCGTCACAGGCGAGCGCCGGCTCCAGCGCGCGTGCGGCCTCGCCCGAAAGCAGCTGCATGTCGAGCACGCCGTTGGCCTCGGCATGTGCCTTGATCGATTGCAGCTTCTCCGTCTCTTTCGCGCTGGTCGCGACGATCAGCTTGCCGCAATTTTTGTGCGGGATGCCGCGCTCGGCGCAGTAGCGGTAGAGCGCGTGCTTGCCGCCGACGCACATGCGCGCCATCCAGCTGCCGGCGCGGTAGTAGATGCCGGCATGGATCACCTCGCTGTTGCGTGAGGAGGTGATGGTGCCGATGGCCTCGGCTTCCTCGAGCACGATGACCTCGCGTCCGGCCTGCGCGAGCCGTCGAGCCACCGCGAGCCCGACCACGCCGGCTCCGATGACGACGCAATCGACTTTATCCATGGTCGTGCAGGACGTCCGCTGGAAGCGCCGGTGGCAGCGGCTCTGGAATCGAGGGCGCGCGGCCGTTTTCCGTTAAGGAAGCATTTATCATGTCAGGGCAATTGCCGTATTTCGCGTCAAATTTTTCCGTTGCACATACAGGCGTTTACCCGATCCAAACCCGTGAAGCCAGACAATCCGACGTTGAAATAGCGGGTGGCTGATGTCTGAGAAGAACTGGCACGTGGGCAGCACGCTTCCGATCGCTGTGCAGGCCGTCCTGTGCCTGGCCGGCGCGGTCGCGCCCGCACGCGCCGTTGCGCTGTCGGACAGCTTCACCGCTCCAGGTGATCTCGCCAAGCTCGATGCCAGCGTGATCTGGGAAGTCCTGATCGCGGGCCTCGTCGTCTGCTCGTTTCTCGCCGCGATCGCGCTGTGGATCCATTCCTCGCTGCGCCGGACCAGGCGTTTGCAGCTGCGGCGCAATGCCTTCGTCTCCTCCGCCATGAACAATCTCAACCAGGGCGTGGTGATGACGGATGCGCAGCGGCGCGTCATCTTCTGCAACGACCGCTATCTCGATATCTATGGCCTGACGCGGTCGGATGTCCGGGCCAACATGAACGGCTACGAACTCCTCGCGCTGCGACGCAAGCGCGGGGTGCTCGGCGGCGCCTCCGACGACGAGTTCTACGAGAAGGCGACAAGCAGCAACGGATTGATCACCGAATTGCCGGATGGACGGGCCATCCTGGTGAAATTTCACGTGCTGCCGAACGGCGGCTCGGTGGCGACGCATCTCGACGTCAGCGAACAGCGCAGGCTGTCGCAACAGCTCGCCGCCACCAAGCAGTTCCTGGAAACGGTGCTGGACAACGTGCCGGCCTGTGTTGCCGCGAAGAACATCGAGGACGGCTGCTACATCTTTGCGAACACCGCCTATGAGCGCTTCTGGGGCTTCTCGCGGGATCACGTCGTCGGCAAGAATGCGCGCGAGCTGTTTGCGCCCGCCTCGGCGGCCAGCATCGAGGCGGCCGACCAGGCCGCGCTCAATTCGCCGGACGGCCAATTCCGCAACGAATTCGAGGTCGAGCGTGGCGGGGAGCGGCGCATGGTCGCCTCGATCCGGATCGCGGTCCGCAATGAAAGCAATCGGCCCGGATTCTTGCTGCTGGTCTTCGAGGACATCACCGACCGCCGCTCACTGTCGCAGGAGCTGGAGAGCGCCAAGAAGTTCCTCGAGCTCGTGGTCGACAACATCCCGGTGGCGCTGATCGTCGAGCAGGTCAAGGATGGCCGCTATCTGCTCGCCAACCGCAGCGCCGAGACGATTCTCAACCGCAGGCGCGAGGAGGCCACGGGCCTGACCGCCGCCGATATCTTCAATCCCAAGGAAGCCAAGCTGATCATCGCGCGCGACGAGGCCGCGATCAAGAAGCGCGGGATGATCACCGAGGAGCATCCGATTTCCACCAAGGACGGCCTGCGGCTGTTCCTGACCCGCCGCGCCACCGTGCTGAGCGATGCCGGCGACCCGCAATATCTGATCAAGACCCACGAGGACGTCACCGATCGCCGGCAGACCGAGTCGCGCATGGCGCATATGGCCTATCACGACGGCCTCACCGACCTGCCGAACCGCGCCGCCTTCCTCCAGGCGCTGACCCAGATGATCGAGGCCTGCGAAGGCACCGGCGAGGAGTTCGCCGTCCTCTGCGTCGACCTCGACGGCCTCAAGGAGGTCAACGATGTCTTCGGCCATGCGCTCGGTGACAAGCTCCTGATCGAGGTGGCCCAGCGGCTCCAGGATTCGGCGCGCGGCGGCGTGGTGGCGCGCCTGTCCGGCGACGAGTTCGGCCTCATCATCGATGGCAAGCAGCCGGAGGCGGGTCTGGCGCTGGCGCAGCAGCTCGGTGAGGCCGTCGCCCGGGAATTCCAGATCGACGGCCGACCGGTCCGTGCTGGCGCCACCACCGGCATGTCGATCTTCCCCCACAATGGCGCCGATGGCGCCTCGCTGCTTGCCAATGCCGGCGCGGCGCTGTTCCGCGCCAAGCAGAAGTCGCGCGGCACGATCAGCCTCTACCAGCCGGAGATGGACCAGCAGATCCGCGACCGCCGCGTGCTGCACCAGGACCTCTCGATGGCGATCAAGAATGGCGAGCTCTCGCTCGCCTTCCAGCCGCAGGGCGCCGCCGGCCACAGCGTCGCCGAGAGCGAGATCATCGGCTTCGAAGCATTGGCGCGCTGGCAGCATCCGGTGCGTGGCCAGGTTTCGCCGGCCGAATTCATCCCGATCGCGGAAGAGAGTGGCCTGATCGTCGAGATGGGCGAGTGGATTCTGCGCGAGGCCTGCCGCGAGGCCGCGTCCTGGCCAAAACCGCTCCAGGTCGCGGTCAATCTGTCGCCGGCGCAGTTCATGCACGGTGACGTGGTTGGCCTCGTCCATTCGATCCTGATCGAGACCGGCCTTGCACCAGGTCGGCTCGAGCTCGAGATCACCGAGGGCGTGCTGATCGAGGACTTCGACCGCGGCCTTGCGCTGCTGCGCCGGCTGAAGGCGCTCGGCGTGCGGATCTCCATGGACGATTTCGGCAGCGGCTATTCCTCGCTGAGCTATCTCCAGGCGTTCCCGTTCGACAAGATCAAGATCGACCGCGCCTTCATCATCAATCTCGGCCGCAACCCGCAATCGGCGGCGATCGTGCGCGCTGTGATCGATCTCGGTCACGGCCTCGAAATGTCGATCATCGCCGAGGGCGTCGAGACCCTCGATCAGCTCGCCTTCCTTGCCAAGGAGGGCTGCGATGGCGTGCAGGGCTATCTGCTCGGCAAGCCTCTGCCGATCGGGAAATATGCAGGCCTCGTCGGCCGCGCTGAGGTCATGGAGCTTGCGCTCAAGACCGGCTAATGATGATGGGGCGCTTCGCTCCTTCTCAACGGCCTCATGGCGGATTACGACCTTGCGATCATCGGCGGCGGCTTGAACGGTGTCAGCCTCGCGCGCGATGCGGCTGGCCGTGGCCTGCGGGTCATTCTGTTCGAGCAGGGCGATCTCGGCGCCGGCGCGTCGTCGGCGACGCCGCGGCTCGTTCATGGCGATCTGTCGGTTCTGGAACGGCGCGGCTTCTGGCGGGTGCGGCGGGCGCTGGCGGAGCGCCGGACCTGGCTCAGGATCGCGCCGCATCTGGTCCGGCCGATGCACTTCGTCATCCCCGCCCATTCCGAGGAACGCCCGCCATGGCTGCTGCGTGCCGGCCTGTTGCTTTATGACAGCCTCTCCAGCCGGAATGGGCTGCCTGTCGCGACGACCCTCGACATCACGCATCATCCGGTCGGCAACGCGCTGAAGCGTCCGTTCGGCACGGCGTTCGAATATTCGGACTGCGTCGTCGATGATTCCCGCCTGGTGGTGCTCACGGCGCTCGATGCCGCCGAACGTGGCGCGGCGATCCGGACCGGGGCGCGCTGTGTCCGCGCCGATCGAACCGACACCTGGCGGCTTGCGGTGGTCGATCGTGGCCACCGCCGTACGATCACGGCACGGGCTCTGGCCAACGCCACCGGCGCCTGGACGCCGATGGTCGCGGAGACGGTGCTGCGGCAGCCGCAGCCCGCCATGGCCGCCACGCAGATGAGCCAGATCATCGTGCCGCGGCTGTTCTATTCCGATAACGTCTACGTTTTCCAGAACAACGATGGACGACTGATCTTTGCCCAGCCCTTCGAGCGCGACTTCACCCTGATCGGCACGGTGACGCACGACTTCACCGGCGATCCCGCGATCGTGGCGATGCCGGGAGCCGACATCAGCTATCTCTGCGAGGCGGCCAGCCGCTATTTCCGCGAGCGCGTGACCCCGAGCGACGTGGTCCGGACGGTCTCCGGTGTCAATCTGACGCTGGCGTCCGTGCGGCAACGCGATGGCACGACCCTGTTCCACGCGCGCCGGCGCAAGGCGCCGCTGATCACCATGTTCGGCGGCGATGTCACGACGTCGCGCCTGCGCGCGGAGCGAGCGATAACGAAGCTGACGCCGTTCTATCCGATGTCGCCGCGCTGGACCGCCGGCGCGGCGCTACCGGGCGGGGACTTTGCCTGGGATCGTTTCGACACCGAGGTCGACCTCGCGCGAGACCGCTGGCGCTTTCTTTCGGAGCCGCAGGCCCAGCGCCTGGTCGCGGCCTATGGCTCGCGCCTGCCGGCGGTGCTCGGCGAGGCGAAGACCCGTGAAGAGCTCGGCCCCGCCTTCGGTCCCGAACTGACCGGCGCCGAAGTGCGCTATCTGATGGCCTGCGAATGGGCTCGCTTTCACGACGACGTCCTGTGGCGCCGCTCCAAGCTCGGCCTGACCATGCCCGCGGCTGATCGCGACGCGCTGGCCGCGTTCATGTCGGATGTGAACGATTCATCCCGAACCGGTTGAGCTAGGGACGATCGGCCGCTAGCGTGCGGCGGAATCGGGGCTGGCAGGGAACATGACGGACGAGTTGCCCAGAACAGACGCGGCCAATGCGGCCAGCGGAGATCAACATCCGGCGGCCGGGCAGCCGTTGCTGCGCATCGAGGGCGTCGCCAAGACGTTCGGGACGTTCCGTGCCGTGGACGGCGTGTCGCTCGACATCAAGGCCGGCGAGTTTTTCGCGCTGCTTGGTCCGAGCGGCTGCGGCAAGACCACGCTTTTGCGCATGCTCGCCGGTTTCGAGGCGCCGGACGAGGGGCGCATCCTGCTCGGGGGTAAGGATATCGCGCAGGCCTTGCCGCACGAGCGTCCGATCAACATGATGTTCCAGAGCTACGCGCTGTTTCCGCACCTGTCGGTGCGCGACAACATCGCCTTCGGCCTGAAGCGTGCCGGCATGGCGCGCGCCGACGTCGCCTCGCGTGTGGCGGAGATGGTCGCACTGGTGAAGCTCGAGGGACTTGAGAAGCGCAAGCCCGACCAGCTCTCCGGCGGCCAGCGCCAGCGCGTGGCGCTGGCCCGCGCGCTGGCCCGCCGACCGCAGCTCCTGCTGCTCGATGAGCCGCTCGCAGCTCTCGACAAGAAGCTGCGCGAGAGCACGCAAGCCGAACTGATGGAGCTGCAGCGCCGGCTCGGCATGACCTTCATCATCGTCACCCACGACCAGGAGGAGGCGATGACGATGGCGAGCCGGATCGGCGTGATGAATGCCGGCAAGCTGGCGCAGGTCGCGAGCCCACGCGAACTTTACGAGGCGCCGCGCTCGCGCTGGATCGCGGAATTCGTCGGCGACGTCAATTTGTTCGAGGGCGAGTTCAAATTGCGCGACGGTCATCGCCTGGTCATCGCCACGCGCGAGGCCGGGACTTTGGTTGCGGCCGAGCCGCGCGAGCGGGTGAGCGAGGCGAAATTGTCGGTCGCGATCCGACCCGAGAAGGTCAAGCTCTCGCGCCGCGGCCCGGTGTTTGAGGCCGGTCGTGAAACGGCGATCAACAGTCTGGACGGTGTGATCGCCGACATCTGCTATCTCGGCGGCATCACCACCTATAAGGTGAAGCTCGACGACGGCGGAATGGTGCAAGCTTCAGTCGTCAACAGCGCGCGTCTCGACGTCGACGCCTACAGCGTGAACCAGAACGTCGTCGCCTGGTTCACGCCCGACGACTGCGTGGTGTTGCCGTCATGAGCGGACGCCGCATCTTCGCGCGGCCGGCGCGTTTTGCTGCCATCGCGCCTTACGTCTGGATGGTGCTGTTCTTCCTGGTGCCGTTCGCCTTCGTGCTGAAGATCAGCCTGTCGCAGACGGCGATTGCGCAGCCACCCTACGAGCCCGTGTTCGACCTGGCGGCGGGATGGGAAGCGCTGAAGACGGCGCTTGCTGCGTTGTCGATCGATAATTTCAGGCTGCTGATCTCCGACGACATCTATGTATTCGCTTATGTGCGCAGTCTCACCGTCGCCGTCACGGCGACCGTGCTCCTGCTCCTGATCGGCTATCCCATCGCCTATGGCATGGCGCGGCTGCCGAAGCGCTGGCAGGCGGTGGCGATGGTGCTGGTGATCGTGCCGTTCTGGACCTCGTTCCTGATCCGCATCTATGCCTGGATCAACATCCTCCAGCACGACGGCTTGCTCAACCAGATCCTGCTGGCACTGCATCTGGTCAGCCAGCCCGTCGTGTGGCTCTCCACCGACAGCGCAATGTATATCGGCATCGTCTATTCCTATCTGCCGTTCATGATCCTGCCGCTCTACGCCACGCTCGCCAAGATGGAGCCGGCGCTGGAGGAGGCGGCCGGCGATCTCGGCGCGCCGCCCTGGCAGGTGTTCTGGCTCGTCACCTTCCCGCTGTCGCTGCCCGGCGTCGGCGCCGGCGTGCTCTTGTGCTTCATTCCCATCGTCGGCGAGTTCGTCATTCCGGACCTTCTCGCGGGCTCCAACGCGCTGATGATCGGCCAGACCCTCTGGCTCGAATTCTTCACCAACAAGGACTGGCCGGTCGCGTCCGCGGCGGCCATCGTGCTGCTGGTGGTGCTGCTGGTGCCGCTGCTGCTGTACGAGCGGCTTCAGAAGCGGCAGCTGGAACAGGGGCGCTGAGACGATGCGCAAGCTCTCCCGTCTCTCCCGCTTCAACATCGCCTCGCTCGCGCTGGGGCTGGCGTTCCTTTACCTGCCGATCCTCATCCTCGTCATCTATTCCTTCAATGCCTCGCGCCTGGTGACGGTATGGGGCGGCTGGTCGCTGCGCTGGTATCACGAGTTCTTCAACGACCGCGCCATGATCGAGGCTGCCTGGATGAGTCTGCGGGTTGCGGTCTCGTCCGCGACCATTGCCACGCTGCTCGGCACGCTCGCAGCGGTCGCGCTGTCGCGCGGCGAGCGGTTTCGCGGCCGGACGCTGTTCTCCGGCATGCTCTATGCGCCGCTGGTGATGCCGGAGGTGATCACCGGATTGTCGCTGCTGCTGCTGTTCGTCGCGCTCAATGCCGAGCGCGGCTTCTGGACGGTGACGATCGCCCACACAACGCTGACGATGTGCTTCGTCGCCGTGGTCGTGCAGTCCCGTCTCGGCTCGCTCGATCGTTCGCTGGAGGAGGCGGCGATGGACCTCGGCTGCGATCCTGTCCGCGCCTTCGTGGCCGTCACGCTGCCGCTGATTGCGCCGGCAATCGTCGCCGGCTGGATGCTGGCATTCACGCTGTCGCTGGACGATCTCGTGATCGCGAGCTTCACCACCGGCCCCGGCTCCGCGACCTTGCCGATCCGGATCTACTCGGAGGTGCGGTTGGGGGTGAAGCCGGAGATCAACGCGATCTGCACGCTGGTGATCGCCCTGATCGCGGTGGTGATCGTCATCGCCTCGCTCGCCTCGAAGCTGTCGAGTTCGCAGGGCGAGAGCGCGGCGCCGCTGTGAGCCGATCGTCATTGCGAGCAAAGCGAAGCAATCCAGAAATGCCCCCCGCGGAAACACTCTGGATTGCTTCGTCGCTACGCTCCTCGCAATGACACGAAGGGCTGTTACGACTTCACCGCACCTGCCGTGAGCCCGCCTACCATGTAGCGGCGGAAGGCGTAGTAGACCGCGGCCGGCGGCAGCGCGTAGATGAAGCCGGTCGTCATCAACAGCTCCCACGGCGAGTCGTCGGCGGCGAGGAAGTTGCCGAGCGCGACGGGGAGGGTGATCTCGCGGTCGTTCGAGAGCAGCAGGAACGCGTAGAGATATTCGTTCCAGGCCAGCAGCACCGCATAGGTACCGATCGCGACCAGCGACGGCATCATCAACGGCAGATAGACCAGGCGGAAGATCTGGAGCGTCGTCGCGCCGTCCATGACGGCGGCCTCGTCCAGCTCGACCGGCAGTTTGTCGGAGGCCTGCTTGAGCACCCAGATCGCGTAGGGGCTCGCGATCGTCACCATGGCCAGGATCAGTGACCAGTGATTGTTGAGCAGGCCGTAATTGCCCATGGTGCGATACATCGGCACGGCGAGGAACGCCGCGGGGATGAAATAGGTGAAGAGCGCGAGGTTCAACACCATGCGTCCGCCCGGCACCTTCAGCCGCGAGATCGAGAACGCCGCCGCGGTCGCAATGAACAGGGTCAGCACGCCGACGGACGCCGCGATCAGCGTCGAATTCCAGAACTGAACGTAGAAGTCGCGCAGGAAATAATGCTGCTGCTTGAACACGATCTCGAAGTTATGCAGCGTTGGATGATCCGGCCACAGCTTGCCCGAGAACGCGTCCTCCTTGGGGGAGATCGCGAACAGGAACATGTGATAGATCGGGATCATCGTCCAAAGGAAGACGGGGATACCGATCAGCAGCAGCCGCGCTTCGATCGCGACTTCGCGCAAGGAGGGGAGCTTCATCGCGACAACCGTTTCATCATGAAGTACACGAGCGGCAGGACGAACGGCATCGCGCAGACGATGGACGCCATGGCCAGCGAGAGCTGGTCGAGCCGGAGATAGCGGATGCCGAGCGTCGACAGCACGTGCGTTAGGTCGGCCGGGCCACCGCCGGTGAGCAGATAGACGCTGTTGAAGTCGCCGAGCGTCCAGATCATCGAGAGCAGCGTGCAGGTGACGTAGAGCGTCTGCATCGACGGCCAGGTGATGTAGCGGAATTTCTGCCACCAGCTCGCGCCGTCGACCTCGGCGGCCTCGAACAGATCGTGGGAGATCGCGAGGCGGCCGGTGATCAGGATCAGCGTCCAGAACGGTAGCGACTTCCAGATGTGCACGGCGATCGCCATGGTCAGCGCCACGGTGGGATCGTTCAGCCAGTTCGGGCCGTCGTCGCCGGTGAGGGTGAAGATGAAGTGGTTGATCATGCCCCATTCGGGATTGAGCATGAAGCGTACCGACAGGATGGTCGGGATCGACGGCACGGCCCAGGGCAGGATGAAGATCACCGAGAGCCATTTGATCCAGGTGCGCTGCTGGGCGAAGAAGCCGGACAGGAACAGCGCGATCAGCATCTTGATGTTGATGCCGATGACCAGGAAGATCAGCGTGTTGACGGCGGCGCGCGCGAAGATCGGGTCGTTGTAGAGCGCGACATAGTTCGCCGGGGCGCGCGCCAGCCACAGCCCGTAGCCGACGGGATAGACGACGAAGGCGAGGAAAACGAGCAGATAGGGCGCGAGCAGTACGATGCCCCAGACCTGCGCCGGGGTCAGCCGCGACGACAGGGGCGGGCCGGGGATTGCCTGATCGCCAGAGAGCGTGATCGCCATTCTTTTCGGTCTCTTCAAAGAGAAGCCGGCCGCGAAACGCGGCCGGTGTTGTTCTTATACCTTTCCCCGCAACGCGGGGAGAGGGGCGGATGACTTAACCCGCGACCTGCTTGATGCGGGCGATCAGTTCGTCGACGGCCTTGTCGACCGGAACCTTCTCGCTCACCACCCGGTTCATCGCCTTCGCCCACACGTTCTCGTTGTTGAGGATCGTGAACTTCCAGTTCTTGGTGAAGTCGAACGCGGCGGTGCCGCCCTTGAACTGCGTGTAGACCGCCTTGCGGTGCTTGTCAGCCTGCCAGAACGGGCTTTCCTGGCTTTCCTTCGTCACCGGGAACCAGCGGCCGAGTGCGCCCTCGATATAGGGACGGACGTTCTCTTCCTGGAGCAGGAAGCTGATGAACTGCTTCGCCTCGGCCTTGTTCTTGGCCGCGGTGAAGACCAGCCCGGTCTTGACGTCGGAGCGGTAGCGGATGGTCGAACCATCGGGCGCCTTGGGGAAGGACGCCGTGATGATGTCCTGTTCATAGGCCTTCTTGCCGGCGTCGCGCTGCTCCTGGGTAAGGGCCTGGTTCTGCGAGTCCTCGAACCATTTCGCCGCGATCGAGATCGTGAAATTGTGAGTCATCACGATGGTCTTGTTGTGGAAGGCGACGTTGTTGTCAGGATCCTTCCAGGTCGTCGAGGAGGGCGGCGTGCAACCCTTGATGTAGGTGTCGGTGTAGTCCTTCATCGCCTTGATCAGGTTCTCGCGGACCTTGGGATCATCGACCAGCAGCTTGCCGTCGTCGTCAACCAGCTTGACGTGGTAGGCGTCCATGAAGGTGTAGAACGACTGGAAGGCGTCGGTGGATTCCACGCCCATCGGCTGGCCGACGGCATAGATGCGCTGGCCGGTCGCCTTGCGGATCGCCGGCTGCACCTTGTCGCACCAGAACGTCCAGTAGCCCGTCCAATCGGTCGGAATGTCGCTCTGCTTGAAGCCGGCCTTCTCCAGCATGTCGTTCCAGATCTGGACGTGCATGCTCTGCTGCTTCAGCGGGAAGCCGTAATAAGCCTTCTTCTTGGTCACGTCGTTGTAGAGGATCGACGCGTCCAGCGTGTTCTGCACGAACCGGCCCTTGATCGGCTCCATGACATCCGTGAGGTCCTCGAGCTTGCCCTCGTAAGCCCACTTGCCCTGCGCTTGCACGTCATAAGAGTCGGAGTAGGCGACATCGGGCACCGTGCCGGCATCGAGTGCGGCGACCGTCTTCGGAATCATGTCCTGGATCGCGTACTGCGACAATTCGACCTTGATGCCGGTCTTGGCTTCGAACTTCTTGATCGTGTCGATCAACGCATCGTCTTCGGAGCGATAGAAGCCCTTGCCCCACCAGACCGTAATCGTCTTCTGCTGCGCAAAGGCGGGTGCAGTGGCCGCAAACAGCCCAACCGCAGCGACCGCCAATGATACTGCGCCAATAACCTTGGATCTCACGTTTTTCTCCCTCAAACGGCCGGTGTTTTTAACCGGTCGTATAAAACACTAGCGCATGGCGGAAGTCTGATCTAGCGCCATCTTGTCAGACCAATGTCGTGGGGATGGAGCCTCGCGGAGATGCTTAATGCGTGCATCGATCCAATCGCCGCATCAATTCGCGGCAATCAATTCGCCTTGTGCGTTCTGGCTTGGCCTGACAATGCGCGGCTGCTCGCCGCCAGCGAGAGGCATTTTAAGCAGTATGAGGACTGAACGCAACGCAACCCGCTCGCAAGGCAGCGGTGCTCTGGCTGCAGGGCCAAAAATGCCTCTGTGAAACGGGCGGATTGATCCGAGGAACTCCGGTTCGACAGGGAACGGTCTTGCCCCGCTCTGCCGGCGAGCTATCAGCGTTTCCGCTTCAGACCCGTCGAAGCTGTATTTGAACTTGCCTCGGCGGATCGGGACCGCGGCTTGCCTTGCCCGCTTGTCCGGAAAGGAGAGCGCCATGCCTCGAGCAGCATCTTGAGAAATTGGCTGGCATGAGGGGATAGTGTCGCCCCGCGCCTGCGCACGATTCCGATCGTCCGCGACACTTCCGGCTCGATCAACCGAAGGGTGTGAATGATCGGATGGCCGGCGGCTGGCGTCGCGAGCTTCGGTAGCACGGCGATTCCGAGTCCCGCTTCGACGAGGCCAAGCGAACCAGAGAGATGCGCGACTTCATAGGACCAGTTCAGCTGCAGGCCGTGTCGCGCCAGCGCATTGTCGATCAACGCGCGATTGCCGCTGTTGCGACCGACGGTGATGACCCGGTGCGGCACGATCTCCGACCAACTGACCTGTTTGCGCGATGCCAACGGATGGTCATGACGGCAGGCCAGGACGAAAGGATCCTCAACCAGTTTCTCAAATTCAATTTCGGCATGCGAAGCACCAATGAAATTGATGCCGAAGTCGGCTTCGCCGCGCGCGACAGCTTCCAATCCCTCATTGGCACCGATGTCCAGAATCCGGATGCGAATGCGCGGATACGCTTCGGCAAATCGGCCGATCGCTCGCGGCAGGAAATAGAACACCGCTGTCGGCACCGCAGCCACCGAGACCAAGCCTGAACTTCGCGCGCCGATATCCTGGATGGCGAGCACCGAGGTCTCGAACTCGTCGATGAGGCGGCGCACCTTCGGCAGGAAGTCACGGCCGGTCATGGTGAGATTAACGTGGCGCGTCGACCGCTCGAGCAACGGCGCGCCGAGGCTTTCTTCCAGCTTCTGAATACGTCGGCTGAGCGCTGGTTGAGACAGGTTCAGCGCCTTGGCGGTCCGGACAAAGCTTCCCGTCTCCGCGACGGTGATGAACGCCCTGAGGTCGAGCAGTTCTGCGTTCATGGCAGGACTCCATTATTTCTGTAAACGAAATAATACATCAGATATTTGCATTTCACAAAAGAGTTCAGAGGGAGGATGCTTCGGTTCGGGCGAAGATGTCGCCGAACGGAAGAACTCCATGAACGATCAGATTGCCATTCCCTGTGTGGTCATGCGCGGGGGCACCTCGCGCGGACCGTTTTTCCTGGCCCGCGATCTTCCCGCCGACCCCAGGTCGCGCGACGCGGTCCTGTTGTCTGTGATGGGAGGTGGGCACGATCTTGGAATCGATGGAATCGGCGGCGGCAATGCCGTTATCAACAAGGTCGCGATCATCGGACCGGCAACGGTGCCCGGCGCCGACGTTGACTACCTGTTTGCCCAGGTACGTGTTCGTGAAGGGATCGTCGATACCTCGCCGAACTGCGGAAACATGCTGGCGGCGGTGGGACCGTTCGCAATCGAGGCCGGCCTGGTCGCCGCGACCGCAGATCGCACCCATGTCCGCATCCACAATGTCAACACCGGCAAGCTGATTGATGCGACCGTTGCCACCCCCGGAGGGCGGGTGACTTACGAGGGCGAGGCGCGGATCGACGGCGTACCGGGAACGGCCGCGCCCATCGAACTGTCTTTCCCCAACGCGGCCGGCGCACGCACCGGTCGCCTGCTGCCGACGGGACGTCCGATCGACCGCATCGAAGGAATCGATTTGACCTGCATCGACGCGGCGATGCCGGTCATGCTGGTCCGCGCGTCGGATCTGGGATGGACCGGCCGTGAGACACCTTCGGACTTTGCCGACAGCGGCTTCCGCGCGCGTCTCGAGAACTTGCGCATCGAGGCCGGCCGCCTGATGGGTTTTCCAAATTCCGCGACAATGGTGATCCCGAAGCCGGTTCTGATTGCGTCTGCGGGCGAGGCGACGTTGAACACCCGATACTTCATGCCGCATGACTGCCATGGCGCGTTGGCCGTGACCGGTGCTGTCGCGATCGCGACAGCGTGCCTCACGCCCGGAACGATCGCCGCAGACATGGTGGGACCGCTGGCGCTGCCGGTGCCGATCACGCTCGCCCATCCCTCCGGCCAGCTCGTGGTTCGGCTGGAGCCCGGTCCGGTCGCCCGGGTGCAGCGGACTGCCCGGCGGATCTTCGAGGGCCACGTCTTCGCCCGCCGGTCGCACGTGCCTCATTCGGTCTTGGCGGCCTGAAGCCCGCCGCCTCCGCAGCCATCAAGAAAATCAGAGCCATGGGAGAAACGAGAATGCACAAGCAAGCGCTGGTTGGACAGCCGAACACCGAGGCGCGGAAGCCATTCTACCGGATTCTCTACGTCCAGGTGCTGATCGGTCTCCTGCTGGGCGTCCTCACGGGCCATTTCTGGCCTGAATTTGGTGCGGCGCTGAAGCCCTTCGGAGACGGCTTCGTCAAGCTGGTCAAGATGATGATCGCGCCGATCGTGTTTTGCACCATCGTCAGCGGCATCAACAGCATCAGCGATTCCCGCGAGGTCGGCCGCACGCTGGTGAAATCCATGGCGCTGTTCTACCTGCTGACCGTGCTCGCGCTGCTGGCCGGGCTGATCGCCGTGTCGCTGATCCAGCCGGGCGCGGGCATGCATGTTTCCGTCAATACGCTGGACCCGTCGGTGGCTGCGAAATTCACCAAGCAGGCAGGTGCGACCGGATTTGCGGACTTCATGCTGCACATCATCCCGCATTCGTTCTTTGGAGCGTTTGCCGATGGCGAAGTGCTGCCGGTGCTACTGATCTCCGTCCTGATCGCCTTTGGCTTAAGCCGCGCCGGCGATGGGGGTGTCGTGGTGACAAAGGCAGTCGCCTCGTTCTCACACGTGCTGTTTGTATCCTTCGGCTTCATCATGAAGCTCGCGCCGCTCGGCGCCTTTGGCGCCATGGCGTTCACAGTAGGCCGCTACGGCATCCGCTCGATTGGTTCGCTCGGACTGCTGATCCTGACATTCTATATCGCCTGCTCCGTCTTCGTGGTCGTCGTGCTTGGTACGCTGGCGCGGCTGAACGGCTTCAGCCTATGGAAGACCATCCGCTACTTCAGGGAAGAACTGCTGATCGTGCTCGGCACGTCGTCGTCGGAGCCGGCACTGCCTGGCGCGCTGCGCAAGCTGGAGCAGCTCGGATGCCGGAAAGGCGTGTCAGGGCTCGTGTTGCCGATGGGCTACTCTTTCAATCTGGACGGCAGCGCCATTTATCTCACCTTGGCCTCCATCTTCATTGCGCAGGCCTGTGACATTCACCTGTCATGGGGTCAGATCGCGGCGATGCTCGGACTGATGCTGCTGACGTCCAAGGGGGCGGCCGGCGTCACCGGCAGCGGCTTCGTCGCGCTTGTCGCGACCCTCTCCGTGATGCCGGATTTGCCCGTGACCGGCGTGGCGCTGCTTGTCGGCATCGACCGCTTCATGTCGGAGGCGCGGGCGCTGACCAGCATGATCAGCAACTGTGTCGCGTCCATCACCGTTTCGCTGTGGGAGGACGCCTGTGACCGCGAGGTGCTGGCCCGTGAACTGGGGCAGAGCGGCACTGTCACGGCCGCGGCCGGGACGAAGATCGGGGAGGCAGCGCTGGTGCGGGAGGACAAGAGCTGGATCTCGACGACGCAATCGGCCGCTTGACGCAGCGTTTGCAAATCGGTCGCAGTATTCAGCTTGGCAAATCGAGCCCGTGGCCCGCAGGCTGCCGACCCCTAAGAGAGCGACGTTGATCACTCTAGTTGGATTTGGCGCTGTCCTTCGCATTCTCCGCCGTCGGCGATCCATCCTGCGCGGGGCGCTTTCCGCCCCCGGTGATGCGCTGCTTCAGGAGATCGAGGAAGGGCGACGCCGCTGGCGACTGGCGGATCAAGCTTTCGGGGTCGGGGAAAATCAGGGGATCGTCCCAGGGCCCCTGCACCATGAAGGGCAATTGAAAGCCGGACGTCGTGTTGAGGCTCGCCACGCCCTTCATGTCGTATTCGCGCGTCGGCACCGAGGCGGTGCCGGTCATCGTGATCTTCGCCGCGGGCCCTTCGATGCGGATGTCCTCGGCGGTCGCGATCCCGTCGGCGAATTTCACCGCGATGGTGAGATTGTTATAAGGGGTCGAGCCGTTGCGGAAATTGCCGCCGCCGGACAGCGGCCGCCGCTCCAGACGCTTCAGCAGTTGCTCGGCGTTGAAGCCCGCGATCGCGCCGTCATGCCCGGTCACGGTAGCTGTCCCGTCGAGCGACTGCACGAGACCGAACGGACTCGAGCCGGAGGCGAGGAGAGAGACGTTGATGTTGCCGCGCCCCGAGAGCTTGCTGATGCCGAACAGCTCGGTGGCGCAGGCCTGCAGATCGACATCGGTGAACTGGAACTGCGCCTTGATGTCGGCGACGCTGTCGGCGCGCGCGATGCCGAACGAGCCTCTGGCGATGCCGCCAAAGATCTGGGCCTCGCCCACCGAGAGCGCCAGCGTGCCGTTACGCAAATTGGCGCCGATCGCGGTGCGGCCGAGCTTCGACGGGCCGACCGTCAGCTTTGCCGCCGACAGGCGCATGTCGAGGTCGGTGGTCGATAATCCGTTGAGATCGAACAACTGTCTGTTCCAGTCGCGCGCTCCGCTCGCGAGCAGGCGGAAGGTCGAGATATAAGGCGTGAAGTCGAGCGCGTCGGCGGCGAGCGTCGCCTGCAGCGTCTGCCGGCCGTTATTGGCGTAGGTCATGACGCCCTCGGCGGTATTGCCGTCGAGCTCGACATTGACGTTGGTGAGCGCGATCGAGGCACCCACGACGTTGGCGCGCGCCTTCAGCGCGAAACGGCCGAAGCCGCCGCTGCCCGGCTGCGGCTGTCCGGTCCAGCGCAGGGCGTTGCGCAAGGACGGGCTGTCGATGGTGAGGGTGCCTTCCATCATCGGGCTGGTGCGGTTGGCGACGCTGCCGTCGAAGGCGAGCTTGAGCGGCGCGCTCGCGATCCGCGCCTTCAACCCCGACCGCTCGCCGGAGAGGGCGGCGACGAAATCGGAAAAGCTGATCGAGCCGTCGACGCGCTCGCCGCGCCAGTCGAACTGTCCGGTCGCGGCAAAGGAGCGCGAGATCGAGGGCCAGGCCAGCGACAGGTCGATGTCCTCGAGCTTCTCGGCGGCGTGCGTGGCGGCGTCCTCGTAATTGAGTACGCCGTCCTGGATCCTGATCTCGGAGAACGACACCTGGTTGTCGGCGCCGGGCTTCATGGTGCGTGCAATGGTCTGGATGAAGGGTGTCCAGTTGCTCTCGCCGTCCGGCTTCAGGCTGACATGGATGCGCGGCCGCAGCAGCGCCAGGTCGGCGATCTCGAATCGTTGCAGCAGCAGCGGCAGCAGCCGCAAATTGGCGGTGAGCACGTCGACATGGAGCGCGGGATCGTTGGCACCGCCGCCCTTGAGACCGACGTCGCGGAAGGAGATGTAGCTCGCCGGCAGGACCGAAATGTCGATGTTGCCTGCGACACTGAGCTCGAGCCCGGTCACGTCGCGGATCTGCGCTTCCACCGCCTTGCGCAGCGCGTCACGGTTGATGAGCCAGGAGGTCGCGATCAAGGCTATCAGCGCCACGCCGAGCAGCGCCGCGATCGGCGTCCCGAGGCGCTTCATTCCTTGGGCCATGGTCAATGGCATGTCCTGATCGGGTTGGTCGTTGGAGCCAGAAGGGCGGGTCGGGAAACCTGCGTGCCCACGCCCAACCCCCGCAACTTGATGGGTTTTCTTGTCGCTTTCAAGGCCGCGGGCGATTCTGCCCACGGCGTGGGCAGCTTCTACCACCCGGGGGCGGAACGGAGAACCCCGTATCATTGACGGCCTCGGAGAATTTCGCCTAATAATCGCCGCCAATAAGGCGCGACGCCCGCAAGCCGAAGGTTCAGTCGAAGGTCATTTGCATGAACAAGGTCTATCCCGACGCCAAGTCGGCTCTCGACGGCATTCTCAAAGACAACATGATGATCATGTCGGGCGGCTTCGGCCTCTGCGGCATCGCCGAGGAGCTGTCGGACGCGATCCGGGAGTCCGGCGTCAAGGGCCTGACGGTGGTCTCCAACAATGCCGGCGTCGACGGCATCGGGCTCAGCCGCCTGTTGGAAACCCGGCAGATCAAGAAGATGATCTCGTCCTATGTCGGCGAGAACAAGCTGTTCGCCCAGCAATTCCTCGCCGGCGAGCTGGAACTCGAATTCAATCCGCAGGGCACGCTGGCCGAGCGCATTCGCGCCGGCGGCGCAGGCATCCCGGCCTTCTACACCAAGACCGGCGTCGGCACGCTGATCGCCGAAGGCAAGGAAGTGAAGGAGTTCGACGGTGAGAAGTATCTGATGGAGCGCGGCCTGTTCGCCGACCTCGCCATCGTGCATGCCTGGAAGGGCGACACCGCCGGCAACCTCATCTATCGCAAGACCGCGCGCAACTTTAACCCGATGATGGCGACCGCCGCCAAGATCACGGTGGCCGAGGTCGAGCATCTGGTTCCGGCCGGTGAACTCAATCCCGACCACATTCACACGCCCGGCATTTTCGTGAAGCGCATCGTCGAGGTCGGCACGGCCAAGAAGCGCATCGAATTCCGCAACACCCGCCCGCGCACCAGCGCATGATCCGGAAAAGTGGAAGCCGGTTTTCCGATCAGATCATGCGCCACTAAAGAATCGACAGGAGCACAACGATGGCCTGGACCCGTGAACAGATGGCCGCGCGCGCCGCGAAGGAATTGCGCGACGGCTATTACGTCAATCTCGGCATCGGCATCCCGACGCTGGTCTCGAACTACATCCCCCACGGCATGGACGTCAGCCTCCAGAGCGAGAACGGCATGCTCGGCATGGGCCCGTTCCCCTATGAAGACGAGGTGGACGCGGACCTGATCAACGCCGGCAAGCAGACCGTGAGCGAGCTGCCCTCGACGTCCTATTTCTCGAGCGCCGATTCCTTCGGCATGATCCGCGGCGGCCACATGGATCTTTCGATCCTCGGCGCGATGCAGGTGGCCCAGAACGGCGATCTCGCCAACTGGATGATCCCCGGCAAGATGGTCAAGGGCATGGGCGGCGCGATGGACCTCGTCGCCGGCGTCAAGCGCGTCGTCGTGGTGATGGAGCATTCCGCCAAGGACGGTCCGAAGCTCCTGAAGAAGTGCAATCTGCCGCTCACCGGCGAGCGCGTGGTCGACATGGTGGTCACCGATCTTGCCGTCTTCACCATCGACAAGCACGGCGACGGCGGCATGGCCCTGATCGAACTCGCTGACGGCGTCACGCTCGACGAGGTCAAGGCCAAGACCGAAGCCGAATTCCGCGTCGCGCTGAAGAATACGTAACGCAGCTGGAAGTAGTTGCGAATGGCCGGGCTTGCCCGGCCATTTTCGTTTGAACGTGCGGGTCAGGCGGGTGATCGGGCCTGGGAGGTCGCGAGGCGGCAGGTCGCTTCTACATCCCCGGTGTCGTCCTGGCCTAGTGCGCAATTGCGCACTAGGCCAGGACGACATTGGAGAGGCACGAGCGCGCTCCCGCTACCAGCGTCAAGACCGCGCCGACCACACCTTGCCCCAGCGCGCCGACACGCTCGCGACCCACGACCTTTCCTCCCGCACCAGGCGGAAGCCGAGATTGGCGGGCGGCACGCCTTGCGCGCAGCCGCCGGCGCGGGCGTCGCGGATGAAATCGGTGACATAGGCGCGGTGCGCGCCCTCTGCGACGCGCACGCCGCAATTCACGGTCGGGCGGATGGCATTGCCGGTCTCGTCGACCCGCGAGCGCACGAAGCAGGTCGAGGTCCATTCCCAGACGTTGCCGGAGATGTCTTCGAGACCGTGCTCGTTGACGCCGAACTTGCCGAACGGATAGGCGGTGGTGTCGGCGAGGTCGCGCTCGGACTCACGCTCGTAGCGGCTGATCCAGCGCCTCGAAGGATCGCTTGCGTCGACCGGCACGCCGTCATCCTTAAAACGGCTGCCGGCGGCAAATGCCCATTCTTCGTCGCTCGGCAGGCGATAATGCCTGCCGGTCTTGCGCGACAGCCAGCCCGCATAGGCTTCGGCGTCGTACCAGCTCACCTGGACCGCAGGGCGATCGGGCGCGACGACGATGTCGCGGCCCAGCGCGCGGCATGCGCCATCCTGCACGCAGAGCTGAAAGTCGGCGGAGGAGACCTGTTCGCGCATGATGTGAAGCGGTCTGTTGAACCGCAGCTTTCGCAGCGGCGCTTCGGCCTGCTGCCCGGCGCGCGTGAAATCACCGGCCTCGCGATAGACCAAGCTGCCGGCGGCGATCTCGACGATCGCCGGCTCGCCGCCCGCGCGCGGGGTCGCCATCTCGGAGACCAGAGGCGCGACCGCCAGCGGTCCCGCGAGTCCGGCCGCGCAGGCCAGCGCCAACTTCAGCTTGAATGCGATCAGCATGGTGATCCCCGCAAAGAAAAAGGGGCCGGCGATTTGCCGGCCCCTCTGTTTGTCAGTTGGTCTTGCGGCCGGTCTCCAGCGCGCCCTGCGTCTGCGCCGGAATTTCGGCCGGCGCCTTCACCTGGGTCATCAGATCATCGTTCCATTTGCCTTCGACCTTGAAGTGCGCGGTGGCGCCGAGATCTGCGGCCTCGATCAGGTTATGCGTGACGTAGGCGTAGATGCCGGGCTGCTGGAATTTGTACAGCGACGCGCCCGCAGAACCGCCGCGGATGAACCAGGTCTCGAGCCCGACTTCGGGGGCATTGCCGAATTTGCCGGTCTCCCAGACATAGTCGCCATGGCCGCCGATCAGGTGCGGACGGCTGTCGCGGTTGGCCTGCGAATGCACGATCAGCACGTTTTCGCCGACATTGGCGGTCAGCGCGTTCTTGCCGGTCAGCGCGCCGGCCTTGCCGTTGAACACGACATGGGTCGGCGTGAGCTTCTTCATCACTTCTTCGGTCTCGGTGAAGGCTTCACCGGGCGAATCGTAGGACTTGAAATTGCCCTTCTCGTCGCGCGGCACGTACATGTCCTGCTCGCCGATATAGTAGACCTTGTCGTATTTCAGCGCGTGGCCCTTGCCGTCGTTCAGTCCGTCGCGCGGCAGCACCATCACGGCGCCGTTCATGCCGGAGACGACATGCCAGGGGATCATCGGGCCGCCCGGCGCGCAGTGATAGACGAATACGCCGGTCTTGGTCGCCTTCCAGCGCAGCACGACCTGCTCGCCGGGATTGACCAGCGTGAGCGCACCGCCGCCGAGCGCACCGGTCGCGGAATGGAAGTCGATGTTGTGCGGCATGGTGTTGGTGGCGGGATTGACCAGCGTCGTCTCGACGTAGTCGCCCTCATGCACGACCATCAGCGGTCCCGGCATCGAGCCGTTGAAGGTCATCGCCTGGAAGGTGGTGCCTTTCTCGTCGATGACGACCTTCTTCTCCTCGATGGTGAGCTTGAACTCGATGATCTTGGGGCCCTGCTTGGTCGCTTGCTCGTGCGCATGCACGAAAGGCGGAGCGACCAGCTCGACCTTCTGTCGAGGCAGTTTGAGATCATCAGCGGCCAAAGCGGGGGTCGCCAACATCAGCGCAGTCGCGGCGGCGCCGATCAGTGCAGCTCTGCGGGTGAACATCGGAAGCATCCTTCATCTGAAATGGTTTTGATGACGGATGCAGTGTGCGCCGATCACAGCAAGATGATTTGCGCTGCAACAACCTTCAGCCAGATTTGCCTCCGCGACAGTACTTAGGTCGCTTACCGGAGTAGTATTGGCGACACGACGTTGACCGCGTCCGAGGACGTGATGCGGATGTCGAGGCCGAGCGACCAGCGTCCCGACAACGGCGCCGACATTGTGACGCGCCACTGATCGTGACCGACACGTTCGGCGTTTGCCGTCACCGGCGCCACGCCATGCTCGGGATTGCCGAGCGTGACCGCCACTGCGTCGGCGCCCAGCGGCAACTCGTTCGCATCTTCGAGCTGGATCGCGATCTCGACCGGCCCGGCGCGACCGGGCGAGACCGTGACGTTCGCCATGGCCTTCTCGGCGTGAAGATGGGTGAAGAAGCTCTCGTCCGCCTCGGACGTTGCCGCGGGCGGCGCCGACATCGTTTGTTTCGGCTGCGGCGCGGGCTCGGCGGCCTGCTTGCTGCCGGCTTTGTCCGGCGCCTGTGCGCCGATGGCCTGCACGTCGAGCATCACCGTCACGTCGCCGGCATGTTCGAACGACAGCGTCACCGGCACCTCGTCGCCCACGCGCAGCGGTGCGTCGAGCCCGATGAACATCAGGTGTCCGCCGCCGGGTGCGAGCGAGAGGGATTGGCCGGGCGCGATGACGAGTCCGTTGTCCAGTGGACGCATGGTCATGACGCCGTCGTTGACGGCCATCTCGTGGATTTCGGTTCTCAGCGCATGCGCGGTCGATGCGGTCTTCAACCGCTCCGGTGCGAGCCCTCTGTTCTCGATCGTGAGATAGCCGCCGGCGACTCTGGCGCCACCAGGCGTCGCCCGGCTCCATGCTGCGGTGATGACGAGATCGCCACAGGTCGTGTCGGCGGCGAAGGCGGGCGGCCCGGCAAGGCACGACAAGGCGACCGCGCCGGCGAGGATGCGTCTGGATGAGATCATGATCGAGGCTTTCGCGAAGATGCGACTAGAGCAGCTGTATGGCGAGAAAGACCGTTGCCCAGACCGCCAGCGACAGCACGATGAAGACAGCGATTGCGGCGGCCAGAGCGCGCGCGATGCCGACAGGGCCGGTCGCTGGAGCTGCCGGGACGGGGCGGAAGTCGTCGAAGCGCGGGATATGGCCGCGGACATCGAGCAGGGACAGGATCAATTCGAGTGCGAGAAGCCTCATGGCAAACGCTCCGGATGGCCGTGCGATCGACCATAAGCATGGCGCGGAACCGGTCATTGCGCTTTGCGCGAGCGCAATGTTTGCCCTCGCCGCTCCATCCGGACTTTGCGCGAGCGCAAGGTCGCCGGCGCGAATCCGGGTTAGCTGAATGCATTCCGTGACTCGCCGCGGCGTCAGCAAGCGGCCGAATTTACGAATGGGTAAGATATGAGAGCTGATCTCGCGGTGAGCTACGGCGACGAACGGTTGCCGCGCTACACGAGCTACCCGACCGCACCGCACTTTTCGCCTGCGATCGGTGGAGACACCTACGCCGGGTGGCTTGCCGAGCTCCCGGCGGGCGCCAGCGCGTCGCTCTATCTGCACGTGCCGTTTTGCCGCGAGATGTGCTGGTATTGCGGCTGCCATACCCAGATCGTCCGCCGCGACGATCTGATCGCGGCCTATCAGCGGACATTGCGCAGCGAGATCGTGCAAGTGGCCGACACCATCGGCCGCCGCATCAAGGTCGAGCATATTCATTTCGGCGGCGGCACGCCGACGATCATGGCGCCGGAAGCTTTCGCCGAGTTGATGGCAACGATGCGCCAGGCATTCTTCGTGCTGCCCACGGCCGAGATCGCGGTCGAGATCGATCCTCGGACGCTGACCGCCGACATGGTGGAGGCGATGCGGCTCTCCGGCGTCAACCGCGCGAGCCTCGGGGTTCAGAGTTTCGATCCCGTCGTGCAACGCGCGATCAACCGCGTGCAGCGTTTCGAGCAGACGGCTTGCGTCGTCGACATGCTCAGGCGCGCCGATATCGCGGGAGTGAATTTCGACCTGATCTACGGGCTGCCGCACCAGACCGTCGCCTCGTGCCTGGACACGGTCCGGCGCGCGCTCGCGCTCGCGCCCGACCGCTTCTCGGTGTTCGGCTATGCCCATGTGCCTGATTTCAAGAAGCATCAGCGCATGATCAACGAGGCCGTCCTGCCCGACGGCCCTGCGCGTCACGACCAGGCTTGCGCGATCGCGAATGCGCTGAAGGAGGCCGGCTACGTGCAGATCGGGCTCGATCATTTCGCGCGACCCGACGATTCCATGGCCGTGGCCTTCGAGGAGCGGACGCTGCGGCGCAATTTCCAGGGCTACACCACAGACAAGGCCGAGGTGCTGCTCGGTTTCGGCGCGAGCGCGATCGGACACCTGCCGCAAGGTTACGTCCAGAACGAGGTGCAGATCGGCGCCTACGCGCAGTGCATCGGCGCTGGCCGTCTCGCCACCGCGAAGGGCTATGGGCTTACCGATGATGACCGGCTGCGCGCCGACATCATCGAGCGTATCATGTGCGAGTTCGGCGCCGATCTCGGCGACATCTGCGCGCGCCATGGCGCAGAGCCCGAGGCGATGCTGAAATCGGCGTCGCGTCTGAAGCCGCTGATCTCTGACGGCGTCGTGAGGCTGGACGGCGATAAGCTCGCGGTCGCCAGGGACTCGCGCTTCCTGGTCCGCAGCGTCGCGGCGGCGTTCGACGCGCATCTGGATCCAGGAAAGCAGCTGCACAGCCGAGCGGTTTAGACGCTCTCTCCGTCATTCCGGGGCGCTCCTCTTTGGCGCGAGCCCGGAATCCATTGTTCCACATCACGCGCTGCACAATGGATTCCGGGCTCGTGCTGCGCGCGCCCCGGAATGACGCGTTGGTGAGTTGGCAACAGCTTGCGCTTCAACAAAGAAACTCCGCCCCGCTCCGCTATCGTCGTTTCGGAACGGAGTTGTCCATGTCTTTCCGATCCGACGATCTGGTCGATGACATCATGCGCACGGCGCCGCACACGATCCGTGTGTTTCTCGCCTTCAGGATGGCCTGCGTCGGCTGCCCGATCGCGACCTTCCACACGGTGGATGACGCCTGCCGCGAGCATGGCATCGACCGCGAGAAATTCCTCGCCGCGCTCTGCGACTGCGTGCCGGCGTGAGGTGGTCCGGAATTCGCGCGGGCGCGTGCGGATTCCCGGGTGAGGGCGCGCTTTCGCCGTAAGCGGAGCGCCCCTCGCTCCTATCTTGCAGGCAGGGAAACGCCCTGGCGCGGCTCTCACGCCGCGCCGCTGTCGGGGCTCCGCTCCGCCAGCACGACGATCCTGTGCGGTTCGCGCAGGATGATGCGCTGACGGCCGCTCTCGACGAGACCCTGGCTCTCCCAGCCACTCAGGATACGGCTGACGGTGTGCAGCGTGGTGCCGGTCATCTGCGCGATGTCCTGGCGGCTGATCGGGAAGTCGATCTCGATGCCGTGATCGAGCTTCTTGCCGGACTGCTTGGCGAGGCGCAGCAGCACATGCGCGACGCGCTGCTCGACCTGTTGGGTCGACATTTCCAGGATGCGGGTGTGGCTCTCCTGGAGACGCGTGCCGACCGTCTGGAGCGTGTTGGCGGCGAGCGAGGGAAACCGCTCGATCAGCCGCGGCCAGGCAGAGGTCGGCCAGATCAGCACCACGCTGTCGTCGACCGCCATCGCCGTCGCCGGATAGTGCGCGGCTCCGATCGCCATCGCGAGGCCGAATGTCTCGCCGGGCGCGACATAGCGCACCACGATCTGCTCGCCGGTCGGCGTTGTCTTGGCGGCCCGGACGTGGCCGTGCAGCAGCAGGAAGAAGGACTGCGCGTCCGCCCCCTGCTCGAAGATGGTGCTGTTCTTGGGGTAACGCGCCGAGCGGGCCTCGCGCAGGATTTCCTCGAGGTCCTCCGGCTTGACGCCCCCAAACAGCGGCAGATGCGCAACCAGCGATGTGTCGACCTTGGCCATTCTGTCTCCTTGGCGCTGGGGAGTGTGATGGCACCTGCAATCGTCCAACAGTTTGCGATAGCGCAAAACGGGCCGGCCGGGCGGCAGTATTTTTCCAGACACCGGTTTGAATTTCCAGGAGTTGACCCCATGGCTGGCGCCCGATCCCGCAACTTTGAGGGCTGGCCGCTGTTTGCGAACAGCTTTCGGCCCTTTTTCCTGTTCGCCGCGATCCAGGCCGCCGTGTCGATCCTGGTCTGGCTGCCGATGTTCTATGGCGAGCTGTCGGTGACATCAGCCTTCGCACCGCGCGACTGGCATGTCCACGAGATGCTTTACGGCTTCCTGCCTGCGGTGATCACCGGATTCCTGTTCACGGCGATCCCGAACTGGACCGGGCGGTTGCCGATCCAGGGTACCTCGCTGGGGGCGCTGCTGGTGGTCTGGCTTGCCGGGCGCATTGCGGTGATGCTGTCGGCCGACACGGGCTGGGTGTTCGCGCTCCTCGTCGATGCAGCCTTCCTGGCGCTGGTCGTCGCAGCCGCGGCGCGCGAGATCGTCGCAGGCGGTAACTGGCGCAACCTGCCTGTGGTGGCGCTCGTGCTGGTGCTGCTTGCCGGCAACATCGCCTTTCATCTCGAAACGCACTTCGAAGGCACGGCCGATATCGGCATCCGCGTCGGCATCGGCGTGGTCGTGCTACTGATCGCGCTGATCGGCGGCCGCATCATCCCGAGCTTCACCCGCAACTGGCTGGTCAAGTTCAATCCCGGCCGCCTGCCGGTGCCGTTCGGACGCTTCGACGGCGCGGTGATCGGATGCAGCGCGCTCGCGCTCATCTCGTGGATCGTGGCGCCATTGAATGCCGTCACCGGCGTCGCGATGGCGCTCGTCGGCGTGCTGCACCTGGTGCGGCTCGCGCGCTGGGCCGGCGACCGCACCTTCCGCGAACGGCTGCTCTTGATCCTCCACGTCGGCTATTTTTTTGTGCCGCTCGGCTTCATCCTGCATGCGCTGGCTGCCTTCGGCGCGCTGCTGCCGAGTGCGGGCATTCACGCCTGGATGGCCGGGGCGGCCGGAACCATGACGCTCGCGGTGATGACGCGCGCGAGCCTCGGTCACACCGGGCAGGCGCTGACGGCTTCGCCGGCGACACAGGGGATCTACGTCGCGATCATCGTCACGGCGCTGGCGCGGATCGCCGCGGTGGTACTGCCTGCGCACAGTGGCGCCCTGCTGCACATTGCCGCCTGCGGCTGGGTCGTCGCATTCCTCGGATTTGCCATTGCGTTCGGCCCGCTGCTTGCCGGCAGCCGCCGGCGCGCGCTTGCCATCATGGGCGTGCCGGTCCCGGCACGCTGAGTTTACGCCGCCGTCTCCGAGGGCACCTCGCCCCGCATGCCCTTGCGCCATTCGGTGACGGTGCAGCCGAAACGGCCGCGGAACCAGCGTGCCATGGCGCTCTGCGCGGAGAAGCCGAGCTGCATGGCGACGTCGGCCAGCGGCCGGCGCGTGTCGTCGATCAGTTGGATCACGAGATAGGCGCGCTGTGCATCGAGGATGGCCGAGAAGCTGGTGCCTGATGCAGCAAGGCGCCGGTGGATGGTGCGCCGGGTGCAGGCGAGATGCTCGGCCACGCGCTCGACGGTGCAATCGCCACTGGCGAGCAGGCTACGCACGACCTCGTCGACCTTTGCCTCCCAGCTTGCGGGGCGCGTCTCGATCGCCTCGATTCGCTTGCGTAGATAATTCGCGATCAGCGGATGCGCGCTCGGGATCCGGCGCTCCATGTCGTGCGCCGACAACAGGATCGCATCGTCATCCGCATTGAAGGTGACGCGGCAGCCGAAGAACTCGCGATAGCGCTTGCGGTCGTGCGGCGGCGGATAATGCAGGTGCACCTCCAGCGGCCGCCAATCGCTGCTGAACAGCGACTGGATGATGCGGTGGACGCTGCCGAGTGCCATGTCGATGGCCTGACGCGGCGCGCTCGGCTGCCGGCCGCGCAGATGCAGCGTGACGGTCACGGTGTGCTTGTCGTGCGCAACATCGAGCCGCATGCCCTCGTGATGGACATGAATGAAGCGTGAGAATGCTGCGATGGCCTCGCCGACTGTCGCCTGTTCGCGCACGATCAAACCGACCGCGCCGAAATTGGTCAGGCCGCCCCGCTCGGCAAGGCGCAAGCCGAAATCTTCGGCGCCGGATGCCTCGGCCGACAATTCGAGCAGGCGGCGCAGGCCGGCGACGGCGATCGGCGTGTCGGGCTTGTCGAGGCAGGCCAGCGGCAGTCGGACCTTGCGCATCATCTGCCTGGGGTCGAGTCCGACCGACCGGGCGACCTCCGGATAATAGCTCAAGCCTGCGCTGCGAATGAGGTCGGTCATGCGACCCGTTCCGCCATTCCCGAGGGGATGTCCCGAAATGTAAAGTTTATGTCCCCATCCGTCAAATCCGGGAACGCGTTGGAACATACATAGGGGAAACCGAAGCACTGGCGTGAATGCCGTGCTCACGAGGGCGCGGTAGGCGACGGGGCCCGCTGCCGTCTCGGGCCATTTGACCAAGACATTGCTGGATCGGGATGATGCCGGGAAACATGGTTTCCAAGGGTAAGGTGTTCATCATTGAAACTGACGCGGTCTCCCGCGAGCAGCTTTCGACCGCGCTTCGACAGAGCGCCTATGACGTGATCTGCTTCGCCGATGGCGCCTCGCTGCTGTCGGAGGCGAGAGCGCGGATGCCGGCCTGCGTGCTGCTGGAGATGCCGCCAGATCGCTCCGGCCTCGACGTGCTCAAGCGGCTGCGCGAGGAAAACTGCATGGCGCCGGTGCTGGTGACCTCGGCGAACGGCAGCATTTCCATGGCGGTCGACGCCATCAAGAGCGGCGCGGCCGACTTCATCGAAAAGCCGTTCCGCGGCCGTGACATCGTCGATCGGATCGATGCTGCGATCGACGAGTTCGCGCAGCCCGGCTCGAGCCGGCAGCGCTGGCTGCCCGGCTGCGAACCCCTCACCGCGCGCGAAGGCGCGGTGCTCGAGCATCTCGCCGCGGGCCTGACCAACAAGGAAATCGCCCGGCGCATGCATCTGAGCGCGCGGACCGTCGAGGGCTACCGCGCCAGCATCCTGAGGAAGGCTGGCGCCCGCAACGTGACCGATCTGCTCCGCCGCATCTTCGGCCAGGGCTCGCCAACCCAGATCTGAGGCCTGGCGGGACCATAACGTGTTCCGCGGCCACCGTGCCGCCGCCGTAGCGCCCCACGGAAACCCCAATCGAACCAGTTCCTTCCCCGCCGCGTCTCATCACGATGGCGAGGCATCTGATCGCACGCGTCCGGCTGGCGGCGCGGCGATAATGGCAGGAGGGATTTATGCGCATCATCGCGAAATATTTGGCAACCACGAGCCTGGTCCTGGTGACCTCGGCCGTCGCGGTGCCGTCATGGGCAGCCGACGTGGACGCCAAATCCGCGATCGATACGGTCACGGTCTATCCCGATGGCGCCACCGTGACCCGCGTCATTTCGTTGGATCTCGCCTCCGGTGACTCGACGCTGGTCGCCAAGGATTTTCCGCTCTCGCTCGACCCGTCCTCCCTCCGCGTCGAAGGCGAGGCGGGCGCCAAGCTGACTATCGGCACGATCGACGCACGGCCGCCGCGTACGGCGCCGCCCGTGAATCTGCCCGAGCTCGACAAGCGCATCGAGGCGCTCAGGGATCAGCGGGCGGACCTACAAGGTGCGATCGACTCGGCCACCGCACGGCGTCAGTTCGCGCAGCACTTCGCTGAAGCTTCGCCCGCCGGCCTTGGCGAGAAGGGTGAAGCGCGGCCGATCACCGAATGGCGCGCGGCCTTTGCCGCCGTCGCCGAGGAGATCGCGACCGCCGACACTGCGATCCGCGATGCCACACGAAAACAGCGCGAGATCGATCGCGAGATCGCACAATTGGAAGCCGAGCGCTCGGCCAAGCCGCCGAGCAAGCTGGAGGTGCGGATCGACGTCGCCTCGGCCGCCGCGACCAAGGCGACGCTGCGGGTGACCTATGCCGTGCGCAACGCGCGCTGGCTGCCGCTCTACGACGCCCGGCTCGACACCGGCGCCAAGGACCGCAAGCCGCAGCTCGAGCTGGTCCGCCGTGCCGAGATCACGCAATCGACCGGCGAAGATTGGTCCAACGTCACACTCGGCGTCTCCACGGTGCGTATCGGCCGCGGCGGCAGCGCCCCGGAGCTGAATTCGCTGGTTGCGCAATATCCGCAGGTGCCGAAGCCGCTGGCGCTTGGCACGGCCTCTGATTTGGCGCGGCCCGCTCCGATGGCACGCCAGATGCAGCCGCTGATGCCCAAAGTCGCGGAGGCTTCTGAGCCGCGTGAACGCGCCGAAGAACAGCAGGCGGTTGCCGAAATCGGCGACTTCCAGGCCGCGTTCAGGATTCCCGGCCGCGTCAGTCTCGGTGCCGCCGAGGGCGCCAATAGCCTCCGTATCGCTTCGGTGAATGTGCCCGCCGATCTGGCGGTGCGCGCCGCGCCGGTGCTGGACCCGACCGCCTTCCTCGAGGCCAGCTTCAAGCAGACCGACGAGGTGACATTGCTGCCTGGCAAGGTCGCGATCTACCGCGACGGCATCTTCGTCGGCCGCGGCAAGATCACGGCGTCGGCCAAGGACGACATCGTGCGGCTTGGCTTCGGCGCCGACGACAAGATCAAGATCGAGCGCGCGGTGCTCAAGCGCAACGAAGGCTCGGCGGGTCTGCTGGTCACGACGTCGAAGACCGACGAGCGTTCATTCAAGACGACGATCCGCAATGGTCACGATTTCCCGATCAAGGTTGCGATCGAGGATCAATTGCCGGTCAGCGAGAACGAGGACATCGTGGTCGAGATGCTGCCCGTGACCACGCCGCCGACCGCGAGCAATATCCGCGACAAGCGCGGCGTGCTGGAATGGACATTCGACGCCAAGCCCGGCGAGGCCCGCGACATCAACTTCGCCTGGCGCATCCGCTGGCCGAAAGACAAGGGCATGGTGATCGTGCCGGCTGGGTAGGGAGTTTACGGTGCGATAAATCCTCCGTTGTCATGCCCCGCCTAGTGCGCAATTGCGCACGGGGGCGGGGCATCCAGTACGCCGAGGCCTAACGATCCAATCGCTGGCGCCGCGGCGTACTGGATCGCCCGGTCAAGCCGGGCGATGACCGTGTTGAGAGAGCAGGGCCTCACTTCGCCTTCAGGAAATCCGCGACCTCGAGCAGCATGAACTCATCGTCGTCGGCCTTGTTGGGATCGCGGCTGGACGAGAACGGCAGATTGTTGTCGTTACCGACGATGATGTGGGTGTCGTCGACGCGATCGACGTTCTCGATGGTGAAGAACGGGAAGGTGTAGACGCCGTCATTGAGCGGCTTCCTCGCCTTCTTGTCGGGATCCTGGATCTTCATCAGGTCAATATAGCCGATCTTGCGCACGGGCTTGCCGACATTGGCGTCGCTGAGCTCGATCTTGTAGATGCGCTTGAACTTGGCGAGGTCCGGGAAGCAGTTCGCGCCGCGGGTGCCCTGCGGGCAGGCCTTGTCGGCGGTGCCTTCGCCGTTGTCGCGCTCGATGACGAGGCCGGAGGCCTGATCGATCATGTTGAAGTCGCCGATGGCGTTGCCGTTCTGCTCGAACACATACTGCCAGTAGCGGCCGGTGAACTTCTCGGCGGCGACGTCGAACTCGAGGATGCGGGAGGCTTCCTTGCCGTCGACCTTCTCCCAGTCCTTCTTGTCGGCGTCCCACAGCGGTCCTTCGAGCAGGCCGTAGAGGAATTTGCCGTCCTTCGACGACGCAAAGCCTTCAAAACCCTTGGAGCGGCGGAGGTTGACGTTGGTGTAGGTCGCGCCCGGCGCGCCCGGCGTTCCCACCGCCCAGTTGTCGGGCGAGCGCACCGGCTTACCGTCGGCGACCGTCTCGAACACGGCCAGGATCTTGCCGGTCTTGTCGGCCTTCAGGATGTAGGGGCCGAACTCGTCGCCGATCCAGAAGACATCGCCGATGATCTGGAAGCCCTCGGTGTCGAAGTCCGAGCCGGTGAGGTAACGCTTCTGCGTGTCCTCGTGCACGATGCGGAAGGGCACCTTCTTGTCGGGATCGTGCAGGAAGATGGTCTCCAGCCGCTCGATCTTGCCGCCCGCCCAATCCATCTTGTAGCGGTTTAGATACAGCATCGAATCCGGCGAGTTCGCGCGCGCGCCCATGCCGTTGTCGGTGATCACCCAGAACGTGCCGTCGGGCATGGTCTTGATGCCGGAATGACCCTGGAGCGGCTGGCCCTTGAACGGCAGCGACACGCCGGTCGCCCGCTCATAGGACTTGCCCATCACGGTGCCGAGCGCGTCGACGCGCTTGCCCGTGGTGTATTTGCCCGAGGTCTTGAGATCGGCGGGGGCGTCGGCGGGCGCGTCGATGAACGAGGCGGCCGGCATCACCACGTGGCCGGCGAGCTTGGCCGGGAATTCACCTTCGCTCTGCGCGAGCGCTGCGCTCGCGGTGAGAATGATCGTTGCGACGGTGCTGAGAAAAGTCGCGCGCATGTGCGTCTCCTGTTGGCGGACGCATGCCTTATGCGGACGGCACGTTGCAGTTTTGTGAAGCCGGGCCAAAGGCCGCAGCGGCCGTCTACTCCTTGACCGCGCCCGTCAGCGACGACACGTAATAATCCACGAACAGCGAGTAGAAGATCGCAACCGGCAGCGAGCCGAGCAGTGAGCCCGCCATCAGCGCACCCCACTGATAGACATCGCCTGTGACGAGCTCGGTCAGGATCGCGACCGGCACGGTCTTGTTGGCGCCGCTCTGGATGAAGGCGAGCGCATAGATGAACTCGTTCCAGGACAGCGTGAAGGAGAAGATGCCGGCCGAGATCAGGCCGGGCACGGCGAGCGGCAGCGTGATCCGCCGCAGGATCTGGAGCCGCGTGGCGCCGTCGACCAGCGCGCACTCCTCGAGCTCGTACGGAATCGACTTGAAATAGCCGATCAGGAGCCAGGTGCAGAACGGCACCAGGAATGTCGGGTAGACCAGGATCAGTGCCAACGGTGAGTCGAACAGGCCGAACTGCACGACGACGGTGGCGAGCGGAATGAACAGGATCGACGGCGGTACCAGATAGGCGAGATAGATGCCGAGGCCGACATAAGGACTGCCGCGGAAGCGCAGGCGTTCGATGGCATAGGCGGCGAGCGTGCTCGCGATCAGCGACAGCGTGGTCGACCCGATTGCCACCAACATTGTCGTCCACAGCCAATGCGGATAGGCGGTGTTGAACAAGAGGTGCTTGATATGCGCCAGCGTCGGCGAGGAGATCCAGAACGGATTGTGCTCCTTGTAGTTCATCAGCTCCGCGTTCGGCTTGAACGAGGTGATCGCCATCCAGTAGAACGGGAACAGCAGGATGAGCACGAAGCAGCCGAGCGGCAGATAGATCATCATCAGCCGCCGCAGCCCGGAATCCCAGGCCATCGTGTCGGGCGCTGCCTTCGCGTCGGCGACAGCCGGTTGGGCGACAGTATCAGTCATTGCTCTCTCCCTGCTGCCATTTGCGGCGCGCCAGGCCGAAATAGGAGAACAGCGTCGCGAACACCAGGAACGGGATCATCGACACTGCGATCGCGGCACCTTCGCCGAGCTCGCCGCCGGCGATGCCGCGCTGGAAGGCCAGCGTTGCTAGCAGATGGGTCGAGTTGCCGGGCCCGCCACGGGTGATGGCGTAGACCAACTGGAAGTCGGTGAAGGTAAAGATGATCGAGAAGGTCATGACGATGGCGAGGATCGGCATCATCATCGGGAAGGTGATGTAGCGGAAGCGCTGCCAGGCGCTGGCGCCGTCGAGCATCGCAGCCTCGTAGAGCGAGGGCGAGATGGTCTGAAGCCCCGCCAGCAGCGAGATCGCGACGAAGGGAATGCCGCGCCAGATATTGGCGGCGATCAGCGAGAAGCGCGCCGGCCAGGGCGAACCGAGGAAGTCTATATTGCTGTCGCGCCAATGCAGCACGTCGACCAGCAGGTAGGAGATGATCGAGAATTGGGGATCGTAGATCCACCAGAACGCCAGCGCCGACAGCACGGTCGGCACGATCCAGGGCAGCAGGATGATCGCACGCAGCACGCTCTTGAAAGGAAAATGGTTGTTGAGCAGCAGCGCGAGCCAGAAGCCGAGTGCGAATTTCCCGAACGTCGCGATGCCCGTGTAGACGACGCTGTAGAACACCGCGTTCCACCACAGCGAATCGGTGAGCAGATACTGGAAATTCTCGAAGCCGACGTAGATGCCACGCTGGCCGATCGTGGTGTCGGTGAAAGCGAGCCAGACGCCGAGGCCGAGCGGATAGGTCAGGAAGACCGCGAGCAGCCCGATCGCAGGCGCAAGACACATCACGATCAGGAACGGCTTGTAGTCGAACAGGCGTACCAGCCAGTTCGGCTGCCGCTGCGCCAGGGCGGGGGAGGAGAGGGTGGTCACGGACATCAGTTTGTTGTCCCGTCTGTGAAAGTCACTCCACCGTCATTGCGAGCGAAGCGAAGCAATCCAGTCTGTCTCCGCGGAGATAGTCTGGATTGCTTCGTCGCAAGTGCTCCTCGCAATGACGGCCGCTTTGTCGTCGCCCGTTACCGGCTCTGTCGCCGGAAGTACCGCTTGCAGCGTTGCTCGGCTTCTGCCGCAGCGGCCTCCGGCGTGGCAGCGCCGGTGGCTACGGACGAGAACATCTGAATCAGCACGTAGTCAGCACTGACGGCACCCGTCGCGGTCGAGATCGGGCCCTTGTAGCCGTCATAGTAGGTGCTGTTCATGGTGTCCTTGAACAGCTTCACTTTGGGATCCTGCGACCACACGGCGGCCTCGGCATAGGCGGCCAGCGGCTGTGACCAATAGCCGGAGTTGGCATTGAGCCACGGCTCGTACTGGTCTTTTTCAAGCATGTATTGCAGGAATGCCTTTGCCGCGTTGGGGTACTGGCTGTGCTTGAACACCATGGCGTTCAGCGTCAGGCCCGCCATCGGCGAAACCTTGGCGAGGCCCTTCGGCAGCAACTGATGTTCGCTGTCCTCGGCGATCGCCTTGGTCGCGGGGTCGTTCTTCAACGAGAAGTACAGCGAGACGCCGTTGGCGGTCAGGGAAATCTCCTGCGAGGAGTAGGCGCGGTTGTTGCTGACGTCGTTCCACGATGTCGTGCCGGCGATGAAGGTCGGGTAGAGCTGCTTGACCCAGTTCAGCGCGGCAATCGTCTCCTTGCTGTTGATGACGACGTTGCCGTCCTCGTCGAGCAGGGAGCCGTTGTGCGACCACAGCGCCCAGTTCGCAAAACCGTTGCCGTCGCCCTTGGCGTTGCCGAGCGCGAAGCCGGCCGGCTTGCCGGCCTTGTGCAGCTTCTGGCACAGGTCGACGATTCCGGCATGGTCTTCCGGCACCTTGTCGAAGCCGACCGATTGCAGGATCGACTTGCGGTAGATCAGGGGACCGGCGGTGGCGCCGAACGGCAGCCCGATCCAGGCGTCGCTCTTGTTCTTCTTGCCGTAGCGCTGCGCCAGCGGCAGCCAGCCGCCATAACGCTTGCCGAGATAGTCGGCGACATCGGTCAGCTCGATCAGCTTGTCGATATAGATGTGCGGAGCATCGGAGAAGCCGATGATGATGTCGGGGCCGGCGCCGGAATTCGAGGTCACCGCGGTCTGCTGGTTGATGTCTTCCCAGCCGACGAAGTCGACCTTGACCTCGACCCCGGTCTCCTTGGTGAATTTTGCCGCATTGGCGCGGAACACGTCCTCGTCGGCCTGGACGAAACGCACCGGGCGCAGCATGCGCAAGGATGCGCCTTTCTCGATGTCGCGCTTGGGCGCCGCCACATCGGCAGCCTTGATGTTGGATTGCGTTGTTTGCGCTGCAGCACCAGTGGCCGCGAGCGTTGCAGCGGACAGGCCCAGCGCCAAGGCATCACGACGCGTGATGTCGTTCCTCATCAGTTCCTCCCTAAATGTCTCCCTTCCCGGCGTTGATCGCCGGTGAAGGGTCGTTCCGGTTACCGGCGCCTTTTGCGCCGTCCGCCTAGCTGTTCGGTCCGCGATCCATGCTGACAGGCTGCCAGCGGCGGAGCGCGGTGCTTTGCAGCACCGACGGATTGACGCAGCTTACCGGCCACATGCCCTGAAGCACCAGTGACAATTCGTAGCCCACACGGCGCTTGCGCGCCTCGTCGAACCGTGCCGAGGCCGAAGCGACGTGGGCGGTCAGGGTCACGTTCTCCATGCCGATCAGCGGATTGTTGTGCGAGGGCGGTTCCTTCTCCAGCACGTCGAGGGCGGCATGCGCGATCCAGCCTTCTTGCAGCGCCTTGATCAGGCTCTCCTCGTCTACCGTGGCACCGCGGCCGGTGTTGATGAAGATCGAGCCCTTCTTCATCTGCCGGAAATGCTTCTCGGTCAGCATGTGATGCACCTCCGGCCGGGCGGGGGCATGCATCGAGACGAAGTCGGATTGCGACAGCACCTCGTTCAGCGTCGCCGGGATCACGCCGTGGTCGTACATCAGCGTTTCCTGGATGAAGGGATCATAGGCCATCATGCGCAGGCCGAACGGGGCTGCGCGTTTCGCAACCGCACGCGCGACGCGGCCGAACGAGATGAAGCCGAGCGTCTGGCCCATTAGCCTCGGGATCTTGAGCAGCGCCGGCCGGCCCTCGGCCCAGCGGCCGTCGCGCACCATGCGGTCCTGCTCGACCAGGCGGCGGAAGCCGGCGAGCAGCAGCATCATGGCGTGGTCTGCGACCTCCTCGATGAAGGTGTCGGGGATGTTGGTGACGGGAATGCCGCGAGCGGTGGCGGCCTTGACGTCGACGCTGTCGACGCCGACCGAGCCGAGCGTGATGACCTTGCAACTCTCCAACGTGTCGATGATGGTCTTGGTGATCGGAATGCCCTTGGCATAGATAGCGTCGGCGTTCTTCGCGGCGGCGATGAAGCCGGCCTCGTCGGCCGGGGCTTCGACGATCTCGGCATCGATCGGATCGAGCGCCTCGCGCTCATAGGAGTAATCGCTGCCCGCGACCGTGAAGCTCGCGCCCTTCGGCGTCACCACCCTGTATTTCGGCATTTTCTGCTCCCGATTTGGTTTCTTGTTGTGACCCGCCTTCGTGGCTGGCCTTTGCGTCTTTTACGCGAAATCGATGCGGTCGCGTACAATTCCCGGTTGCCGGTGTTGAGATAAATTGCCGGTTTTCGCGGCTGCGTACGGGCTTCTACGGAGGCCCGTAAGTAACTTGATAAGGCCTCACACATAAAAGTTGATTCGATTTTGATCGATCTGGTCGCGTGCCGTATCCCATTGTTGCCGGAGCCATCCCGTGAAATTGAGCAATCTGAAGATCGCCCCGAAGCTGGGTGTCCTTGTCGGCGTCACCTTGTTCGGCCTGTGCATCTCCGGTGTCCTTGCCGGCTACCTGATGAAGCGCGAGATGGTGAATGCGCGCATCGACCAGACCAAGGCGATCGTCGAGCTGGCCCGCAACTACGCGGCCACGCTGGTGAAACGGGTCAATGCCGGCGAGCTGACCAAGGACGTCGCGCTCGCTGAGCTGCGCCGCTACGGCAATGCGATGACCTACGACAAGGGCTCCGGCTATCTGTTCGGCACCACCTATGATGGCATCACGCAGCTCGCGCCCGATCCGAAGCAGATCGGCGCCAACCGCATGGATGTGGAGACCAACGGTCGGAAGCTGTCCCGCGAGATCATGGATGGGGTCAAGGCGAACGGCGAGATCCTGCTGTTCTACGAATATGTGAAGCCCGGCCAAGCAAAGCCGATCCGCAAGCTTGGCTACGCCGTCGCGGTGCCCGGCTTCGAGATGTATCTCGGCACCGGCGCCTATCTCGAGGACATCGACGAGAAGATGGGCCCGGTCTACTGGCTGCTCGGCTTCGCCATTCTCGGCATCGTCATCGTTGCGGGGAGCGTCGCCTGGCTGATCGGCCGCAGCATCAGCCGCCCGCTCGCGCTGCTCGGTACCCGCATGAAGGAGCTGGCCGACGGCAAGCTCGAGGGCGACATCCCGGGTGTCGGCCGCGGCGACGAGGTCGGCGCGATGGCTTCGACCGTGCAGATCTTCAAGGACAACGCGGTCCGCATCCGTGACCTCGAAAAGACCGAGGCCGATGCCAAGGAGCGTGCCGCGGCGGAACGTCGCAGCGCGATGGAAGACATCGCCAACGACTTTGAACGCAGCGTCAACGGCATCGTCCGCTCGGTCTCCTCGGCCGCGGCCGGCATGCAGAGCACGGCGCAGTCGATGACCGCGACTGCGAGCGACGCCTCCGCGCGTGCCGCAACGGTCGGCGCTGCCTCGCAAAAGGCCTCCGGCAATGTCGGCACGGTTGCGGCTGCCGCCGAAGAGCTGTCGAGCTCGGTTGCGGAAATCTCCCGTCAGGTCACCCGCTCGACCGAAGTCGCGAGCCGCGCCGTCAGCGATGCCGAGCGGACCAACGCCACCGTGCAGGTGCTCTCGACCGGCGCCGAGAAGATCGGCGAGGTCGTCAAGCTGATCCATTCGATCGCCGCGCAGACCAACCTGCTCGCGCTCAACGCCACCATCGAGGCGGCACGCGCCGGTGAATCCGGCCGCGGCTTCGCAGTCGTCGCCTCCGAGGTCAAGGCGCTCGCCAACCAGACCGCGAAGGCGACCGAGGAGATATCCGCGCAGGTCGCGGCGATGCAGACCTCGACCAGCGACGCGGTCACGGCCATCTCCGGCATCACCCAGACCATCGCCGAGATGAGCGAGATCACCGCCGGCATTTCCGCATCGATCGAGCAGCAGGGAGAAGCGACCCGAGAGATCGCCCGCAACATCCAGTCGGTCGCGGCCGGCTCGAGCGAGATCAATGCCCATATCGGCAGCGTCACCTCGGCCGCGGAAGCGACCGGCAGTGCGGCCACCGACGTGCTCTCCAACGCCCGCGAGCTGGACAACCAGTCCGGCGCGCTGCGCAGCGCCGTCGACGGCTTCCTCGCCAAGGTCCGCGCGGCGTAAATTCTTGCACTGAATTCGTAGGGCGGGCAAAGACGCGAAGCGTCGTGCCCACCTTCTTCTTTTTTGCGACGACCTAATGGTAGGCGCGCTACGCTTTGCCCACCCTACGAGACTGCCTACTGCTTCTCGATCTTCGCGTTCGTGATCAGCTTCTCCCACAGCACGAGCTGCTCGTTCACGAAGCTGCCAAGCTGCTCCGGCGTACCGGAGAAGGCGTCCATGCCGAGGGTGGCGAGCTTGGCCTTGATCTCCGGATTCTCGACGATCTTCCTGATCTCGGCGTTGAGCCGCGTCACGATCTCCTTCGGCATGCCGGCCGGGCCGAAATAGCCCTGCCATGACGAGATGTCGAAGTCCGGCACGCCGGCTTCCTGCATCGAGGGCAGATGCGGCACCAGCGGTGAGCGCTCCTTGGTGGTGACCGCGAGCGCGCGCAGCGCGTTGCCGTTGACATGCGGCAGGCCAGTCAGGATGTCGACGAACATCATCGAGACGCGGCCGCCCATGACGTCGTTGAGCGCCGGCGGCGAGCTCTTGTAGGGCACGTGCAACAGGTCGAGCTCGGCATTGTGCGCAAAGGTCGCGCCCGACACGATCGCCGAGGAAGAGCCCGAGGCATAACTCAGCTTGCCCGGATTGGCCTTGCCATAGGCGACCAGCTCGCCAACGGTCTTGGCCGGCACTTCCGGATTGATGACCAGCATGAAGGGCAAATCGCCGGTACGCGCGATCGGCGTGAAATCCTTGACCGGATCGTAAGTGAGGCTCTTGAGCAGGAACGGATTGGCCGAATGCGTGGTGTTGGTCGTCACCAGCAGCGTGTAGCCGTCGGGCGCGGCGCGCGCGACATAGGTCGCGGCGAGCATGCCGTTGGCACCCGCCTTGTTCTCGATCACGATGCCGACGCCGAGCGCCTGCGACAGATGCTGCGAGATCAGCCGCGTCGTGGTGTCGGTGCCGCTGCCGGCGGCGAACGGCAGCACCAGCGTGATGTTGCGGCTCGGATAATTGTCGGCCTGGGCCGTGGATGCAGCGGCGAGGCACAGCGCGGCCGCGCCGATGGCACGCAGGTTTCGAATCAACGCTGAAATCATGTCTGGACGTTCCCTCTTTTTCGTTGGCGGGGAACGTAGCTTGTCAAAACCGGATTCGAAAGATGGCCGTAGGTAGTGAACGCGTCCGCGCCGCGGAATTACTTCACCGCAGAACCCTGGCGCGAGGCGATCACGACGCCGGCAAGCACCAGCGCGTAGCCGATCAAGTGGAACGGCTGGAGCTTTTCGCCGAGCAGCAGGATCGCCAGCGCCGAGCCGAACACCGGCACCAGATGGAAGAACGGCGCGGCGCGGTTCGGCCCGATCAGCGCGACGCCGCGGTTGAAGAAGAGATAGGCCAGCGTCGAGGGGAAAATCAGGATGTAGCCGAGAGTCGCCAGCGTCATCCCGTCGAATTGCAGCACGCGGCCGCTTGCCGCCTCCCAGATCGCGGTCGGCAGCAGCATGGTCGCGCCGCAGCAGGTGGTGAAGGAGAGAAATGAGAGCTGATGGATCTTCGGCCGCCGCGGGATGAAGGCCGAGTAGAGACCGAACGCCACCAGCGAGGAGGCGAACATGATGTCGCCCCTGTTGAAGCTGATGCTCGCGAGCGCGGCGAGATCGCCGCGCAGGATGATGATCAGCACGCCGGCAAGCGAGATCGCGATGCCCGCGAACTGCGCGCCGGTCAGCCGCACCCCGAACAGCGCCAGCGACCACAGCGCCACGAACAGCGGACCTGCCGACTGGATCAGCAGCGCGTTCAGCGCTTCCGTATATTGCATCGCCCAGTACGAGATCGCGTTGTTGAAGGCAAAGCCCACCAGCGACAGGAACAGCATCAGGGGAAGGCTGTTGCGCAAGGCGGGCCAGTCACGCTTCAGATGCGGCCATGCGAATGGCAACAGGATCAGGAACACGCCGAACCAGCGGATCGTGGTCACCGTCAGCGGCGGCACATGCGCACCGACATGGCGCGCGAGCACGATGTTGCCCGCCCAGAACAGCGAGCTCAGGCTGAGCAGCAGATAAGGCTGGTTGTTGAGCCAACTGGCTGGATTGGAGGCCGGTGGCGCGGGCGAAGCGATCGTCATTGGCGTCGGATACGAGCTTGCGCCGGATTGCCGTCGTGGCACAAGCCACGCAGCCGCAATGCTACAATGCAGACATGAACCGGGGAGGCGCCTTTGGCGGTTAATATGTTGAACATCGAGGGCCTGGAACGGCTCGATCCAAATGCGCCGGTGGTGATGCTGAACCTGATGCGCTTCCACGCGCGTTCGCGCGACGGCAACGGCTCCGGCTGGGATGCTTATCTGCGCTACAGCGCGATCACCGTGCCGATGATCAAGGCGCGCGGCGGCACCTTGCTCTGGACGGGCGAGGCCAAGGCGGTCGCGCTCGGACCGCAGGAGGGGAACGACTGGGATTTCGTCGCGCTGGTCCTCTATCCGTCGGTCACAGCCTTCCTCGACATGATGACATCGGAGGCCTACGAGACGCAGGCCGACCCGCATCGCGTCAACGGCTGCGCCGAGCACGTCATCATTGCCACCAGCGAGGCGTACAGCAAGCTTACGGCAAAGTAGCGCGCGCTCTTTCCCTCTCCCCTTGTGGGAGAGGGTGGCTCGCCGCGATAGCGGCGAGACGGGTGAGGGGTCTCTCTCCGCGCGTCCAACTCTCATTTGAGTGCGCGGATGGAGACCCCTCATCCGGCGCTTCGCGCCACCTTCTCCCACAAGGGGAGAAGGAAGAAGGGGCATCACGACGACATTTACTTCTTCCGTTCCGCGCTTCCACGCTGGTCCGGCGTCAACGCATCCACGGCCGCGTGGCATGCCGTCTGTAACAGGCGGCAGACCCCCGCGGCCGAGCGCTGCCGGCTCAGCGCTGCAAAAGTCGGATAGCTCGTCAGCACGAAGATCAGGTCGACCGCGTCCTGCGCGGCCCGCTTGGCCGCGCGTTTCTCCGTGATGCGCGCGACAAGTCCGGTCAGCAGCTCCCGCCGGCGCTCGTTGCGCGCGAGCAGGGCCTCGCCGAACTCGGGATCGGTCGCGATCGCCTGATTCAGCGCGCCGATGGCGGGGTCGTGCGCCCAGAAGTTGCAGAAGATTGTGACGATGCGGTCGAGGGCGGCCCGCGGGTCCGCCATCGTCATCACTTCAGCGAGATCGAACAGCCCGCCCCGGCGGGCGATGTCGTCGAACACGGCTTCCAACAATCCGCGCCGCGATCCGAACTGGTTGTAGACGGTCAGCCGCGTGACGCCGGCCGCCTTCGCGACGACGTCGAGGGAGAAGCTCGCAATGCTCGCGTCCTTGCGCAAGAGGCGCGCGCCGGCCGCGATGATGCGCTCGCGCGTCTCCGCCGCCGCGGAAGCCCGCGCGGAGCTCACATAGTTGCGCTTCGGCATGGCCTTGCCATTCTGTTGACGTATTGACTATACATATTGTATATCCAATTTAGGAGCTGGTTCGGAGCTTGCCATGCACACCGCCCTTGTGATCGCCCTGTCGCTTCACGTGTTGTCATCCGTGTTCTGGGCGGGATCAAGCTTCGCGTTGGCCCGCATCGGCGGAGTGGGCGGCGAGCAACTGGTCTTTCCACAACTCGGCGCGGCGACAATTGCGATCCTGACCGGCGGCTATCTCGGACATCTCGTTCATGCCGGCAGCTTCGGCACGACAGAGCAGGTGCTCGCGGTCGGCGCGGTCTGCGCGCTGATCGCGGCCGGTGTTCAGGCGGCAATCGGTCCCCGTGCGCTCGCGGCCTTGCGTCGTGGCGTCGGCAATCCGGAGGATCTGCGTTCACGTATCGCCGGGGCTCAACGCGTGGCGGCGGGCCTGCTCGGCATCGCCGCGCTCTGCATGGGCGCAGCGCGCTACATCTGAAGGATGCCTAGCTCGCCTGCTTCCGCGACGCCACGAACACGCCCGACAGCACCAATGCAAAACCGATGAAGTGGAACGCCTGCGGGCGCTCGCCCAAAAAGACCATCGCCATGATCGAGCCGAACACCGGCACGACGTGGAAGAACGGCGCGGCGCGGTTGGCGCCGATCAGCCGGACGCCGCGGTTGAAGCAGAGATAAGCGAGCGTCGAGGGGAACACCGCGACATAGAACAGGGTCAGCAGGTTCGGCCCGTCGAGCTTCATCACGGGGCGCGCGAACAATTCCCAGATCTCCAGCGGAATGAGGCAGGCGGCGCCGCAGCCGAAGGTGAAGGCGAGGAACGAGAGGCCGTGCATCGGTGGACGCTTCAAGGTCAGCACCGAATAGAGCGCGAAAATGACGAGCGCGACGATGAAGATGAGGTCGCCCTTGTTGAACTCGATGTTCGACAGCGTGGTGAAATCGCCATGCAGCAGGATCGTGAGCACGCCGCACATCGACAGCAGCACGCCGAAGGTCTGCGCCGCGGTGAGTCGGAGGCCGAGAATGGCCAGCGACCATAATGCCACGATCAGCGGCGCGGCCGACTGGAGCAGCAGCGTGTTCAGCGCCTGGGTATGCTCCAGCGCCCAATATTGCAGCGTGTTGAAGGCGCCGATACCGGTGACCGAGAGCATGACCATCAGGCCGAGCCGCCCGCGGATCGCGGCCCAGTCCTGCGCAAGATGCTTCCAGGCGAACGGCAGCACCAACAGGAACGCGAGGAACCAGCGCAGGAACGACAGCGTCACCGGCGGGATGTGGCCGGCGGCGAGCCGACCGACGATGGCGTTGCCGGCCCAGCACAGCGCGGTGATGCTGAGCAGTAGGTAGGGCTGGTTGGCGATCCAGCTGTGACCGGATGTATCGGTGCCGGTGGTCTGGGCGGTTGCGGACATTGTGATCGTCATGGCCCCGCGGATAGCGCCGAGCGCCCCGGCCCGGAAAGGTCCGGGCCGGCTCATCGCCCGGCTCTGCTCAAAGACACGGAAATCGAGATCGCATCAACGGGGGGCGGATGCATCGCGACTATGCAGGGACTGACATGGCGCCTTACGCTTTGGTCGAAGCCCGTTCCGCCGTTCCCTGAGGCTTCTGGATTTTCAGGGGATATCAAAGGCTTGGGTCGGGCTTTGGACCTCGAAAAAGCCCCGTTCTTGCTTGCCTAGAGGGGCTGCTTCCTTTATCCGGTTGGCTGCCTTGCGTGCGGGCGGCTCCGGCCGCCGATTGGGCTGGGCGCAGGCATGATCCCGGAAGAGTGGGCACCGGTTTTCCGCGAGGATCATGCCTCCTAGAGACAGATTGAACAGGGATTACCCGCGAATGGCCAACGTTGTCGTCGTCGGCGCCCAGTGGGGCGACGAAGGGAAGGGCAAGATCGTCGACTGGTTGTCGGAGCAGGCGGACATCGTCGTCCGCTTCCAGGGCGGCCATAACGCCGGCCATACGCTGGTGATCAACGGCAAGACCTACAAGCTCGCGCTGCTGCCCTCCGGCGTGCTGCGCGAGGGCAAGCTGTCGGTGATCGGCAATGGCGTGGTGTTCGATCCGGCCGCCTTCCTCGACGAGGTCGCCAAGCTCAGGGCGCAGGGGGTCGAAGTCAGCCCAGACAATCTGCGCATCGCGGAAAACGTCACGCTGATCCTGCCGCTGCACCGCGAGCTCGATGCGCACCGCGAATCCGCCAGCGCAGCGACCGCGATCGGGACGACGCGCCGCGGCATTGGCCCGGCCTATGAGGACAAGGTCGGCCGCCGCGCCATCCGCCTGATGGATCTTGCCGATCATCAGACCCTGCCGCACAAGATCGACCGCCTGCTGGCGCATCACAACGCGCTGCGCCGTGGCCTCAACCTGCCGGAATTCGACAGCGCGGTGATCCTGAAAGAGCTGATGGCGATGGCGCCGCAGCTGCTGCCCTACGCCGAGACGGTATGGCGGCTGCTCGACATCGAGCGGCGCGCCGGCAAACGCATGCTGTTCGAGGGCGCGCAAGGCGCGCTGCTAGACGTCGATCACGGCACTTATCCCTACGTCACCTCGTCCAACACCGTGGCGGCGCAGGCCGCGACCGGCGCCGGCCTCGGGCCGGGCGCGGTCGGCTACGTGCTTGGCCTGTGCAAGGCCTACACGACCCGCGTCGGCCAGGGCCCGTTCCCGACCGAGCAGGACAACGAGACCGGCCGCAAGATCGGCGAGCGCGGCCGCGAGTTCGGCACCAATACCGGGCGGCCCCGCCGTTGCGGCTGGTTCGACGCCGTGCTGGTCCGCCAGGCGGTCCGGACCTGTGGCATCAACGGCCTGGCGCTGACCAAGCTGGACATTCTCGACGGCTTCGACACGATCGAGGTCTGCACTGGCTACAAGCTCGACGGCAAGGAGATCGACCATTTCCCGGCCGGCGAGGGCGCGCAAAGCCGGGTCGAGCCGATCTACGAGACCATCGAGGGCTGGAAGGAGCCGACCGCCAGCGCGCGGTCCTGGGCCGACCTGCCGGCTCAGGCCATCAAATATGTCCGCCGGATCGAGGAATTGGTCGGCTGCCCGGTCGCTCTGCTTTCCACCAGCCCCGAACGCGAGGATACTATCCTGGTGCAAAATCCGTTTGAGGCTTAACGATATCTTACCGGGACGCGCGTATAGTTGAGTTGAAATGGCTGATTACTATCCGCTGATCGCCCGCGCAATTGCCGCCCTGGATCCCAACGCTCCCGGCGAAAGCCGTCGCGCGCTCTATGAGCGGGCGCGCACGGCGCTGATCGCGCAGCTCCGCAGCGTGCAGCCGCCGCTCTCCGAATCCGAGATCACCCGCGAACGGCTGTCGCTGGAAGAGGCCGTCCGCAAGGTCGAATCGGAGGCCGCCCAGCGCGCCCGCGAGGCCTCGCGCCCCGGTGGGGGCGCGCGCAGCAGCGGCAGCGGCGATGCCTTCCGCCGGGCCAGCGCCCGCGCCGCCGAAGGCAACGCTCCCGCATCTCAGCCGGCCGCACCGCGCACGCGTCCGGCCCCGACCCCGCCGCGTGCCGACCGCCCGTCCTTCAACGTCGATGACCAGGACGAGGCGCCGCGGCCGCCGCGCGCGCCGCGTTTCGACGCCCCGCGCCAGCCCGGCCCGTCCGCGCCGCCGCCGGAGCCGCCGGCGCCTCCACCGGCCGGACGCGATCGCGCGGGTGCGCGCCGTCCGCCGGACATGGGCCCGCCGCCACCGCTGCCACCCGCACCGGGCGTGCGCGGCTTCCGCGACATCACGGCCGATGCCAACGATCTCGGCGGTGCTGCCGCGCAGGCGAGCCGTGCCGCGCGCCGCACCTACGCCAATGTGCCCTCGCCCTCACCGGAGTTCGACCGGCTGGAGCCGAGCCTGGAAAACCGTAGCGGCGAGGCAGAGGCGCCCTATTCCTACGACGAGTCGATCGAGGAGGCCGAGCGCTACGCGTCGCAGTCGCCGCGTCCGCGCATCGCGGCCGAGCGCGACGCCAAGAAGCGCGTCCGCACCGGCTCCGCCTTCCCGTTCAAGAGCGCGATCGCCGTCGGCATCGTGCTGATCCTAGTCGGTGCCGGCATCCTCTGGGGCAAGCAGCTGGTCCAGGTCGTCAACGGCTTTCTCAAGCCGTCCGCGACCCAGGTGGTGGAGGCGCCGAGTCCGGCCCAGCCGCAGAGCAAGCCGAAGATCCCGGATCGCGTCGGCCAGCCTTCGGCGAGCGACCAGCCGGTCGCGCCCGTGGCGCAGAAGGTCGTGCTCTATGACGAGGATCCGTCCGATCCGAAGGGCAAGCAATATGTCGGCTCGGTGGTGTGGCGGCTGGAGCCGATCAAGGCGTCCGGCAACCAGAAGGCCGACCTCGCCGTGCGCGCCGACATCGAGATCCCCGACCGCAAGTTCAAGATGACGATGTCGTTCCGCCGCAATACCGACTCCTCGCTGCCGGCGAGCCACACCGCGGAACTGACCTTCATCCTGCCGCAGGATTTTCCCGGCGGCAGCGTCTCCAACGTGCCGGGCATCCTGATGAAGTCGAACGAGCAGGCGCGCGGTACGCCGCTCGCCGGCCTCGCGGTCAAGGTCACCGACGGCTTCTTCCTGGTCGGCCTGTCCAATGTCGACGCCGACCGCTCCCGCAACGTCCAGCTCCTGAAGGAGCGCTCATGGTTCGACGTGCCGCTGGTCTACGCCAACCAGCGCCGCGCCATCATCGCGATCGAGAAGGGCGCCCCCGGCGAGCGCGCCTTCAACGACGCGTTCGCGCAATGGGGCGATTGAAGCGCGATGAGTTTTGTTTGAATCGATGCGAGCCCAGGGTTCACCTCTCCCGCAGGGAGAGGTCAGATCGCATCGAGAGATGCGATCTGGGTGAGGGGTTACAGTCTCACTGTTCGCTGCGGTCCCTCACCCGGATTGCTGTGCAATCCGGCCTCTCCCCGGCGGGGAGAGGTGAACCGAGCCTCAATGATCCAGCCGAAATCAATCCGGCGCTACTGCGCCGCCGCTTCCCGCTTGCGCGATGCTGCGGCAGCTGCGTGCTCGCGGTCCATGACGGCGCGGCAGGCAGGGCTGACACGCGCCTTGTTCCGCACCATGCAGGCGGTGATCCTGGGGATATCAGGGATTTCACTGGAGCACAGCCGCATCGCATCGCCCGAGCACATCTGCTGCGCTTCGGACGAGAAGGCGAGACCAGGTGATGACTGGAATGCGACGGCGGTGGTGGCGACGGCGAAGAGAGCTGCGATCGTCTGAGAGCGTGTCATGCGGATTGGGTCCCCGAGTTCCGTGGGCTTGAGCCACTTGGTTTTTGGGGCGCCGCACGCGGCTTGATCTGCCGCATGTCTCAGCCTTCACGTCGGGAACTCAATCCCGCATGTGGTCGCTCGATTTCCTGATGTTCGAATCGAAAAGTGCTGCGCCGCCCGAAGCGAAGTATGCGCCATTGTCACGCGGCTGCAATGGTCAGCGCAAAGGAATTCGCAATTGTTGCACGCGAGTCACGTCGCGCGCGATCAGATCGGCCGATCGGAGGATGCGCTCGCTTGTTCTGCATCGCTCGCGCCGAGAGCGGCGGCGTGTTCCTCGACGGCGGTGACGCCCTTGGGCGTGAGCTCGAACAGATCGCCGTCCTTCATCACATAGCCATCGGCGATCAGTTCGCCGATCTTGCCGTGGCGGTCGTCGGCGAAGGCAACCGACTGGCTGATGTCCCGCAGGATCGAGAGTTGTTCGTCGCGCAGCATGGCTTCACACTCCGTTCGCGGGTTCCGGTCCTCACATGCCGTGGCTCTGAAACACCTTGCTGCAAGACTTCGACAGCTTGGCCCGGTTGGCCTGCAGGCAGCTCTGAACCGCGCTGTCATTGCCGAGGTCCTTGCGGCACAGGCGCGATGCATCCCGCGAGCAGGCCTTCTGCTCCTGCGGCGTGCCCATGTGGCCTTGGCCTTGGGCAAGAGCAGGTGCGTTCGACAGACCGGTCAGGGCTGCCAGCGCGATTGTCGCCAGAACGAGTTGACGGGCCATCGGCGGCTCCAATCTGCCAGGGTTAAATTCAGGTCCTGCATGAACTCATCGCCCTGCCACTTGTTCCCCTCAAGGAGGCTTGCGCCCCGCTATTCAAGGTTCCCGTGGCGCTGCTATAAGGCTGGCGAAGTTGAGGGGATGCTCGATGAAACGCTATCTGGTGTTTGCGCTGGTCGGCCCGTTCGTCGGCGGGTTCCTGCTGCTGCTGACGACGACCTATCAGTCCGGCTATTGGGCCCAGACCAGCCTCGGCGAGGTTGGCAAGCTGTTCGCTGTGTTCTTCAAGTCCCTGCAATACAGCTATCTGTTCGGCATCCTGCCCTCGGTGATGCTTGGCGCGGTCGACGACATCCTGGTCCACATCAGGCGGATCGGCCCGGGCTTGCGGATGCTGCTGGTCGGCCTGCTCGCCTTCGTCCTGGCCTCGCTGATCTACAGCTCGCGCGGGCCGGATTCGGGCGCGGTGCAGTTCATCCTGTACGGCCTCGTCGGGTTCGTGCCCGCGGTGATTTCGTCCTGGCTCGTGCATAGATATGTCGAGGAGCCGCAAGCCGTGGCGGCACCGACCTGAGCGCGCGACCATCGGGCGCGGCGCCGCAACCTCTGCCGCGGCACCGCGTTCTTTGGAGGCCATGACCATGTCCGACGACGATATCCTTGCTCCGCGCCGATCCCGTTCGGGAAGCGGCTCGCGGGCGACCTTTTCAGGCAAGGAGGCGCGCGGGCCGATCATCGACCAGGAGGGGCACGAGATCCGTCCCGAGACGCTGGAGCAGGGGTTTCGCGAGTTTCGCTTCGAGTTCGGCCAAGGCAATCCGTTCGGCAATCTGACGCGCGAGCAGCGGATCGCGCGGCTCGAGGCGATCGCAAAGTTGCTCGATGTCGCCTTCATCCTGCCCGGCACCAACATCCGCTACGGCATCGACGGGCTGATCGGACTGATCCCGGTCGTCGGCGACATCATCACCACCGCGATCTCGTTGTGGCTGGTGCGCGAGGCGAGGGCGCTGGGCGCGCCCTGGTACATCACGGCGCGCATGCTCGGCAATGTCGCGGTCGACGGCGTGGTCGGCATGGTGCCGTTCGCGGGCGACGCCTTCGACGTCATGTTCCGCGCCAACATGCGCAACGTGCGCCTGCTCCGCCGCTGGCTGGAGAAGCAGCCGCGGATCTGAAGCCCTAGGAATTTTGATGAGCCGTTCGAGCGTCAGGCTCGCTGCACCTCTCCCGCTTGCGGGAGAGGTCGGCGCGTAGCGCCGGGTGGGGGTTTTCGCCTCTTGGGGGTTCTCGATCGCGGAGATACCCTCACCCCAGCCCTCTCCCGCAAGCGGGAGAGGGAGAACTAACAATGCAAAAAGCGCGATGGCCCTTCGGCCATCGCGCCTTCTGCGCACATCGGAGGCTTGCGCTTACGCCGCGTCGGCGTCGGTGCTGGCATCAGCCTTGCGGCGACGGGGCAGCGGGAAGGCTTCGCTCTCATAGAGCGAGCGGATGCCGTTCTGGTCGAAGCGCGCTTCCTCGACCTGGAGATAGGCGCCGTTCAGCGAATCCGTCGGCAACTGCTCCATCGCGAACTGCACGGCTTCGGCCGCGGTGCCGAACCGGCGATAGGTGAAGCCCGCCCGCTTCTTCTTGCGGATCGCGGCGGGGAAAAGTTCGGCGGAGGTGTTGAAGTTGAACGGACGCAGTGGACGCATGGTCAAAGACCTCGTGATCTTCTCTGGGGCTTTAAGCGCGTGGGGTTGGGGAGGGCAGAGGTCGCAATCGAGCGGGCCCGCCACACATGTCATTTTCGCCCCCTAATATAGGCCGTTTTGACAGAAATGCGACCCCTGCGATGGGAGAACGTGAATCCGCGCATGGCAGCCCCGCGCACGAAATAAATCAAGCAATTTCAATGCGTTACATAGTTTACAACTTGCCAAGAAGCAACAGCACGACAAGCACCACCAGCACGACGCCACCGATCCCCATGCCGGAATGGCCAAGGCCATAGCCATAACCGCCGAAGCGGCCGGACAGGCCGCCCACGAGATAGATGATCACCAGGATGATCAGGATGGTCCCGAGTGACATGGCATCCCTCCCTGGCGGCCGCCAAAATGCGCTGATCGGCCGCACCGCCAGAGGAGAAAAGCACATCAAGCCGCCGGGTTCCATGCTGGAACCCGGCGAGCGCGAGCTTATTTCGGCTCGAGCTTCAGCGCGGCGGAGTTGATGCAGTAACGCAGGCCGGTCGGCCCGGGGCCGTCGGGGAAGACATGGCCGAGATGGCCGCTGCACTTGGAGCACAGAACCTCGGTGCGGATCATGCCGTGGCTGGTGTCGCGCTCCTCGTCGATATGGCTCTCGACCGCGGGCTCGGTGAAGCTCGGCCAGCCGCAGCCGGAATCGAACTTGGCGTCGGACTCGAACAACACGTTGCCGCAGCCGGCGCAGACGTAAGTGCCGGCGCGCTCGTCGTGCTCATATTCGCCGGAGAAGGGACGCTCGGTCGCCTTCTCGCGCAGCACCGCGTACTGCATCGGCGTCAGCTCGCGCCGCCACTGCTCTTCGCTCTTGATGACCTTGTCGTCCGTTATTTTCGTCTTGGCGTCGGGCATGGGTCTCCCGTTTCTCTCGTGATCTCGCGATCAGTTGGTTGCCTTGCTGGCATTCACCAGCGTCGGCTTCTCAATGTAATTATCCGCGAACAGCTTTTTCAGGTTCTCGACCTTGGGGAGGTCGTTATAGGCAATGTAGGGCTGGTTCGGGTGCAGCGTCAGATAGTCCTGATGATAGGCCTCCGCCGGATAGAATGCCTCCAGCGCACCGACCTTGGTCACGATCGGCTTGTTGAAGACGCGGGCGCCATTGAGCTGGGCGATATAGGCCTCCGCCACCTTCTTCTGCTCGTCGGAGGTGGTGAAGATCGCCGAGCGGTATTGCGAGCCCACGTCAGGGCCCTGGCGGTTGAGCTGGGTCGGGTCGTGCACCACCGAGAAGTAGATCTGGAGGATCTTTCCGTAGGAGATCTTCTTCGGGTCGTACTTGATCTCGACGGACTCGGCGTGGCCGGTGCGGCCGCTGGAGACAGTCTGGTAGTCGGCGGTCGCCTTGGTGCCGCCGGCATAGCCGGAGACGGCATTGACGACGCCCGCGGTGTGCTGGAAGACGCCCTGAACGCCCCAGAAGCAGCCGCCGGCGATGACGGCGGTCTGGATGCCGCTCGCGGGCGCTGCATCCATGGCGGGGGTGGGGATCACGACCGCATCCTCCGCAGCCCGGGACGGCATGGCAAAAGCCAGCGTCAGGGCGGCGGTTGCGGCGAACAGGGACAGGGCGACAGGTCGGCGCATGGCGATCCTCTTTCCGAAGGTCTGACAGTCTAGGGCGGCCGGCGTCGGGCGAACAGCCTGCGCGGCGGCGTTTTCGATCATCCGAGATACGGGGACGGGGGGCGATCGTTACGCCGGGACGGACACGAGTCCGTGAGAAGTGGCTTCGGACCGCGCGACTTGGCGGGATCGGGAACTCCGCGCTAGATGAACCCGCACGATCGATGATCGACCTAGAAAAATGGTGGCTAGAGCTGGCCTGATAACATGCTGCGCGTCATTTCCCTGATCCTCGTCGTCCTGGCCACGGGCACGGCGCACGCCGAAGCCGGTGACGACCTTGCCATCTGCCGTGACCGCCAGGCGGAGCTTCAGGCCCGCGCGACGGCCTGCGACAATCTGCTCAACGCCGACCGTGTCGCCGGCAAGGACAAGGCGATCGCGCTGTCCGTACGCGGCAACACGCTGATCAACAAGCGCGACTACGTCCACGCCATCGAAGTCCTGTCCACGGCCCTCGACCTCGATCCCGATTATGTCGTAGCGCTCAACCTGCGCGGCCTCGCCCATGAGCGCAGGGGCGAGGACGACCTCGCAATGGCCGACTACAACCTCGCGCTCCAGAAGCGGCCGGCCTACGGCGTTCCCTACAACAACCGCGGCGTCATCCAGGCGCGCCGGGGGGCGCTGCAAAGTGCGCTCGACGATTTCAGCCTGTCGATCAAATACACGCCCAAATTCCTGCTCGGCTGGACCAACCGTGCCCGCGTGCGCACGCTGATGAAGGATTTCGATGGCGCGATCGCCGACTTTGCGGAAGCCGAGAAGATCGATCCGGCCGCGCCGCAGATCGCGGCCAATCGCTGCATCACCTATGGCATGATGGGCAAGTACGCGCAGGCCCTTGCCGACTGCAACGGCCTGATCGAGAAGCAGCCGAAGAACGTGTTTGCGATCAACAACCGCGCCGACGTCAACATGATGAAGGGCGATCTCGACACCGCGCTGAAGGACTACAACACGGCCATCCAGATCAACCCCAACAATGTCCGCGCCCATTCCGGCCGCGGCCAGATCTACGAGCGCAGGAAGGATCTCGCCCAGGCGCGCGCCGATTACCGCGCCGCGGCCTATTCGCTGACCAGGTTCGACGAGACCGAGGTTGCGCGCGCCCGCGCTATCGCCCAGGAGCGGCTCGCCGCGCTGACGCCGCAAACGCCGGGCGGCGCGGCCGTCGGGCGCCGCGTCGCGCTGGTGATCGGCAACGGCGCTTACAAGAACGTGCATGCATTGCCCAATCCGCCGCGCGACTCCAAGCTGATCGCGGGCGTGCTGCGCGATCTCGGCTTTCAGACCGTGATGTCCACGAGCGACCTCACCCGCGACAAATTCTTCCAGACGCTGCAGGCCTTCGCCGAGGAAGCGGAAAAGGCCGATTGGGCCGTGGTGTACTATGCCGGCCACGGTTTCGAGATCGGCGGCGTGAACTATCTCGTTCCGGTCGACGCAAAGCTCACTGCGGACAAGGACGCCGAGACCGAAGCGGTCGCGCTGGAGCAGGTGATCGCCGCCGTCGGCGCCGCGCGGAAAGTGCGTCTCGTGGTCCTGGATGCCTGCCGCGACAATCCGTTCGCGCCGACCATGCAGCGCACGCTGGCACTGAAACTGGTCGACAGGGGCTTCTCCAACATCGAGCCCGGTGCCGGCTTCATGGTGGTCTACGCCGCCAAGCACGGCGAGACCGCGATGGACGGCGACGGCAGCGCCAACAGCCCGTTCGCCACCGCGCTCGCCCGCGAAATCAGGCAGCCGCGCGTCGAGATCAGGAAATTGTTCGACATCATCCGTGACGACGTCTGGGCCGCCACCCGGCACGAACAGCAGCCGTTCACCTACGGCTCGCCGCCGGGGCGCGAGGATTTTTATTTTGTTGCGAGGAAGTGAGGGGGCGTGTGGGACGCGAGACGCGCGCCTCATGCGCGGTCCCGTAGGGTGGGCAAAGCGAAGCGTGCCCACGATTCTTGATGCGTACTCAGAAAAATGGTGGGCACGGCGCTATGCGCCTTTGCCCACCCTACGGGACCGCAGCCTTAGACCACGATGCTCAGCCGTTTCGCCGCCCGCGTGATCCCGGTGTACAGCCACCGCGCCCTCGAGTCCTGAAACGCAAAGCTCTCGTCGAACAGCACGACGTCGTCCCATTGCGAGCCTTGCGATTTGTGCACGGTGAGCACGTAGCCGTAGTCGAACTCGTCATAGGGCTTGCGCTGCTCCCAGGCGATCTGCTCGATGCCGCCCTCGAAGCAGTCGGCACGTACCGAGACCTTCGTCACCTTGTGGCCGAAATCCTCGTCCGGTGACAGCCGCATGCTGAGGATGCGCGATTTCGAGCGCGAGGTGTTGCGCGACTTCACGCGCCACAGGCCGCCATTGAACAGGCCCTTCTTGCGGTTGTTGCGCAGGCACACCAGCTTGTCGCCGGCGACCGGGAATTGATCCTCGATGTTCTGGCGCTGGCGCACCCGCATGTTGTAGGCGCGTCGTGTGTTGTTGCGCCCGACCAGGACCTGGTCGGCGCCCATGACGCGATCGGGGTCGAGCTCCTTGCGGGAGACCACCTCGCTCTCGCCGTAACGGCCGATGTCGAGCTCGCGGCCCTCGCGAACGTCCATCGACATCCGCACGATCGGATCGTCCTGGGCCTGGCGATGCACCTCGGTCAGCATCGCATCCGGCTCCGAATTGGTGAAGAAGCCGCCGCCCTGGATCGGCGGCAGCTGCGCGGGGTCCCCTAACACCAGCAGCGGGCAGTCGAACGACATCAGGTCTCGGCCCAATTCGGCGTCGACCATGGAGCATTCGTCGATCACGATCAGCTTGGCCTTGGACGCCGGCGCGTCGTCCCACAGCTCAAAACTCGGCTGCTCCTCACCTGATTCGCGGGCGCGGTAGATCAGGGAGTGGATGGTGGAGGCATCGTCGCAACCCTTGTTGCGCATGACCAACGCGGCCTTGCCGGTGAAGGCGGCGAACTTCACCTCGCCGTCAACGCCCTCGGCGATGTGCCGCGCCAGCGTGGTCTTGCCCGTGCCGGCAAAGCCGAACAGGCGGAACACCGGCGGCGTGCCGCCCCGGCCGGGCTTTGCTTTGAGCCAATCGCCAACGGCCTTGAGCGCGGCGTCCTGATGCGGGGTGAATGTCGCCATCTCTGTCTTGAAGAAGGGCGAAATCGACCGATTCGCCATCCCCCAAAACTAACCATTCGCAGCGCCCGTTCAAGCCGGGCCGACCACCCTACTGCCAGCCGGGAACGCCGCGCATGTCGGGCAATTGATGGGCGATGCCCTTGTGGCAGTCGATGCAGGTCTTTTCCTTGGTGAACAGGAAGCGCTGGTGCGCCACCGAGGCCCGCGGCGATTGCTTGGTGATGTCCATGGAATCGGCGCTGTGGCAGTTGCGGCATTCTAGGGAATCGTTGGCCTTGAAACGCGCCCATTCATGCGCCGCGAGTTCGAGCCGGTGGTCGAGGAATTTCTCTCTTGTGTCGATCGTGCCAAAGATCTTGCCCCAGACCTCCTTGGAGGCCTGCATCTTGCGCGCGATCTTGTCGGTCCAGTTGTGCGGCACGTGGCAGTCCGGGCAGGTGGCACGCACGCCGGAGCGGTTGCTGAAATGGATGGTCGATTTCAGCTCGGCAAAAACGTTGTCCTTCATCTCGTGGCAGCCGGTGCAGAACTTCTCGGTGTTGGTGATTTCCAGCGCGGTGTTGAAGCCGCCCCAGAAGATCACGCCGGCCGCAAAGCCCGCCAGCACCAGCACGCCGAGCCCGAACACCGAACTCGGCCGGATCAGCACCTGCCAGAGTTCGAGCGCAAAATCCCAGCTGCGCGCGAGAAAGCCGCGCCTGGCCTTGCGCTCTGCATTGGAGTCATCAGCTGTCGTGGTCATCGGCGCCCACCGGGGCTGGCGCGCGACAGCAGCGTGTCGATGTCGGTGAAATCGTTGCTGACGGGCGGATTGGCGGTATTCTGCGGCACGTGGCATTCCGTACAGAAGAAGCGCCGCGGTGAGACCGAGCCCAGCAACTGGCCGTCACGGTCCATGAAGTGCGTGATCGAGACCATCGGCGCCTGCGATTCCGCGGTGCGCGCCCGCGCGTGGCAGGACAGGCACTTGTTGCCGTTGAGATCGACCTGGTAGCCATCGATCGTGTGGGGGATCACCGGCGGCTGCTCGGGATAGTTGCGCACCTCCCTCTCGGAAGTATTGCGGTTCGGCAGCATCGGCGGCGCCGGGCCCTCGTCGTTGAGCGGGGTCGGGCCGCGCAGGCCCGATGTCACCGTCTGCGCGGTCAGGGAGCTCGCGCCGGCCGCGATCGCGAGGGCGAGCAGGACGATTGCGGATCGTTTCATCATGACATGCTCACCCGCTCGATGCGCACGGCGCATTTCTTGAAGTCGGTTTGCAGCGAGATCGGATCGGTGGCGTCCAGCGTCACCTTGTTGATCAGCTTGGATTCGTCGAACCACGGCACGAACACGAGGCCGCGCGGCGGCCGGTCGCGGCCGCGCGTCTCGACGCGGGCGCGGATGAAGCCGCGGCGCGAGACCACCTTCACTTCATCCCCGCGGCGGAGCTTCGCCTCCTGCGCGTCGTCAGGATGCATGAAGCAGACGGCTTCGGGAAACGCCTTGTAGAGCTCGGGCACGCGGCGCGTCATGGTGCCGGAATGCCAGTGCTCCAGCACGCGGCCGGTGGACAGCCAGAACGGATACTCGTTGTCGGGCGATTCCGCCGGCGGCTCGTAGGGCAGCGCGAAGATGCGGGCCTTGCCGTCGGGATAGCCGTAGAACTGCACGTCAGTGCCCTGCTTGACGTAGGGGTCGCTGCCCTCGCGGAAGCGCCACTTCGTCTCCTGGCCGTTGACCACCGGCCAGCGCAGCCCGCGCTCGCGGTGATAGGCCTCGAACGGCGCGAGATCGTGGCCATGGCCACGGCCGAAGGTGGCGTACTCCTCGAACAGGCCCTTGTGGACGTAGAAGCCGAACGCCTTGGACTCGTCGTTGAGATAGCCGGGCTCGATGTCGGAGACCGGAAATTTGTCGACCTGGCCGTTCCGGTAGAGCACGTCGAACAGCGTCTTGCCGCGCACCTCCGGCTTCTTGGCGATCAGCTCCTCGGGCCAGACCTCCTCGATCTTGAAGCGTTTTGAAAATTCCATCAGCTGCCAGAGATCGGATTTCGCCTCGCCGGGCGCGGAGACGAGCTGATGCCAGAACTGCGTGCGCCGCTCGGCATTGCCATAGGCGCCTTCCTTCTCCACCCACATCGCGGTCGGCAGGATCAAATCGGCGGCAAGCGCGGTCACCGAGGGATAGGCGTCCGAGACCACGATGAAATTGTCGGGGTTGCGGAAGCCGGGATAGGTCTCCTCGTTGGCATTAGGCCCGGCTTGCAGGTTGTTGTTGACCTGCACCCAATAAGCGTTGATCAGGCCGTCCTTCAGCATCCGGCTTTGCAGCACGGCGTGCGCGCCGTTCTTGTCGGGAATCGTGCCCTCGGGCAGCTTCCAGATGTGTTCGGCGTGATCGCGATGCGCCTTGTTGGTCACGACCATGTCGGCCGGCAGGCGGTGCGAGAAGGTGCCGACCTCGCGCGCGGTGCCGCAGGCCGACGGCTGACCGGTCAGCGAGAACGGGCTGTTGCCGGGCGCGGAGATCTTTCCGGTCAGAAGATGGATGTTGTAGACAAGGTTGTTGCACCAGACGCCGCGGGTGTGCTGGTTGAAGCCCATGGTCCAGAACGAGACCACTTTTGTTTTTGGATCGGCGTAGAGCTCAGCGAGCGCCTCGAGGCGGTTCAGCGGCACGCCGGACATCTGCGCCGCCTTCTCCAGCGTATATTCCGAGACGAACTTGACGAACTCGTCATAGCTCATGTCCGTGGAATCGTTGGGTTTCGCCGCGCCGGTCGCCTTCTTCTGGAGCGGGTGCTCGGGCCGCAATCCATAACCAATGTCGGTCTGGCCGCGCTTGAACACCGTATGTGCGGCAACAAAATCCTTGTTGACGCGGCCGGTCTTGATGATGTGGTTGGCGATGGCGTTGAGGATGTAGAGGTCGGTCTGCGGCTTGAACACCATGCCGATGTCGGCGAGGTCGAACGAGCGATGCTCGAAGGTCGAGAGCACGGCGACGCGGACATGCGGCGCGGAGAGACGGCGGTCGGCCAGACGCGTCCACAGGATCGGGTGCATCTCCGCCATGTTGGAGCCCCACAGCACGAAGGCGTCGGTCGCCTCGATGTCGTCATAGCAGCCGGGCGGCTCGTCGATGCCGAAGGTGCGCATCATGCCGGCCACCGCGGAAGCCATGCAGTGACGCGCATTGGGATCGATGTTGTTGGTGCGGAAGCCGGCCTTGAACAGCTTTGAGGCTGCGTAGCCTTCCCAGATCGTCCACTGGCCGGAGCCGAACATGGCGACGCCGTTCGGCCCGCGCTTCTTAATCGCCTCCTTCCACTTCAGCTCCATGATGTCGAAGGCTTCGGTCCAGGTAACAGGCGTGAACTCGCCGTTCTTGTCATATTGGCCAGCCGTCTTGCGCAGCATCGGTTGCGTCAGGCGGTCATGGCCGTACATGATCTTGGAGAGGAAGTAGCCCTTGACGCAATTGAGGCCGCGATTGACCTCGGCCTTGATGTCGCCATGGGTGGCGACGATGCGATTGTCCTTGGTCGCGACCATCACCGAGCAGCCGGTGCCGCAGAAGCGGCACGCGGCCTTGTCCCACTTCATTTGGCTGTTGTTGCGCTCGGTGACGAGATTGGCGGCGAGCGCCGGAGCCGGCAGCCCGGCAGCAGCGGCCGCGATGGCGGCCGCCTCCAACTTCAGCATCTGGCGGCGGTCGAGCTTGGGCGATGTCATGATGGCTCTCCCGGCCTTTAGGCGGTTTCGATGGCGTGAAAGACCAGCGCGGCGGAATAAACGTTTGGCAGCGACTGGATGGTGTTGAGTAGGGTGCCGAGGCTGCCGGCATCGGGCGCTTCGGTCACGACAACGAGTTTGCCGCGCGCGTCGCGGCCATGGATCTCGCAGCCAGGCAGCGCGGTGATTTCGGCTTCGACCTCGGCGAGCCGCTCGGGCCGCGCCTGCACCAGGATGCTGGCGATCTCGCATCCCGGTGGCGGGATGATGCGCTCATCGCTGAGCACCCGGCCGGTGATCAGGGCACGGCGGTTGAGTGTGGCCTTGTTGAGTGAGGCTTTGTTGACTGAGGCTTTGTTCAGTGAGGCTTGGGCCATGATGCCTGCCTTTCGCTTCTTAGGGATCAATGCGGGGAGGGTGGCGGGCCGGGAGGGCCGGCGAACATCTGGTAGATCCAGACGCCGAGGCCGTAAGAGCCGACGGTCCCAACCGCGAGGACGGGCATCACGACCGCGGTCAGAAACAGGAAGGCGAAGATCTCCATGCGCTTACGGCGCACGCGGTCTGTCGTGTCGTCAGGGGCCGACATATTCGGACTCTCTGATAGGGATATGGGAAGCGAGACGGCATCCGGGCCGTTACCTGCCGGCACCTTAGGAGGATGAGGTCCAGTTACCTTGATTTGAATCAACGGCTCAGGGCGAGGGCATGTCGCACACAGCAAGCGTTAGCGTTGCGTTGATCCCGCGTCAGGCCGAGCGATGTCCGTATGACGGAATTGCTAGTCGGTGGACAGCGCCACCTCGCGCATTAAGATGCGCTTAACAAGAACAATGCGGGAGAGCGACGCCATGAAGTTCGGTATCTTCTACGAGCTGCAACTGCCACGGCCTTGGGTGGCCGGCGACGAACTCAGGCTCTACCAGAACGCGCTCTCGCAGATGGAGCTTGCCGACAAGCTCGGCTACGACCATGCCTGGGTGGTCGAGCATCATTTCCTCGAAGAATATTCGCATTCGCCTTCGCCGGAATCCTTTCTCGCCGCTGCAAGCCAGCGCACGCAGAAGATCAGGCTCGGCCACGGCATCCTCCAGCTTACGACCAACCATCCGGCACGCGTCGCCGAGCGCGTCGCGGTGCTCGATCTGCCCAGTAACGGCCGCTGTGAATTTGGCATGGGCGAGAGCGCGTCCATCACCGAGCTCACCCCGTTCAGCCGCGACATGGAGACCAAGAAGGAGGTGTTCGAGGAGGCCGTAGCCGCGATCTTCCCGATGTTCAAAGATGGCGGCAGCGAGCATCACGGCAAGTATTTCGACATCCCCTTGCGTAACGTCGTGCCGAAGCCAGTGCAGAAGCCGCATCCGCCCCTGTGGATGGCGTGCTCGCAACTGCCGACCATCGAGCGCGCCGGCCGCCACGGCTTCGGCGCGCTCGGCTTTCAGTTCGTCAGCGCCGATGCCGCGCATGCCTGGGTGCACGCCTATTACAACGCGATGACCAAGCGGCTCACCAAGCTCGCCGATTACGAGATCAATCCCAACATGGCGCTGGTCTCGTTCTTCATGTGCGCGAAGACCGACGAGGAGGCGCGTGCCCGCGCCGACGGCGCCACCTTCTTCCAGTTCGCGCTGCGCTTCTACGGCGCCTCGCAGAACCGCCAGCGGCCCGCGCCCGGCACCGTCAACATGTGGGACGAGTACAACAAGTGGAAGCGCGACAATCCGCAAGCGCAGGAGGCGGCCTTGCGCGGCGGCCTGATCGGCTCGCCCGAGACCATCCGCAGGAAGCTGAAGCGCTTCCAGTCTTCGCATATCGACCAGGTCATCCTGCTCAACCAGGCCGGCAAGAACAGCCACGAGCACATCTGCGAATCGCTCGAGCTATTCGGCCGCGAGGTGATGCCCGAGTTCCAGAACGATCCGGCGCAGGCGGCCTGGAAGCAGGGCGTGATGAGCGGCGAGATCAAGCTGGAAGAGATCGACACCCAGGCTTTTACGGATCGCTACGGCAAGCTCGCGATCAACGTCGCCCCGGTGAAGGCGGCCGCGGAATAGGCCGTTCGCTAAGTCATGTTGCTGACGCAATCTCTGTCTTAGTCGGTGACAACTTAAAACACTGCGTGGGAACCGCCCTGGTTCACACAACGGTTCCATAGCCAAGGGGTTGGCGCGAATCCGCAAAACATCGGCGCAAGTTTCGTGAACGCTTCCGCGTTCGCTTGCGCCTGTTTGCGGTGTCGGGAACCGGACGACGAAAAAATCACAGGAGTTATGATGCTGTTCCGCTCGAGCGCCGCAATTTGCGGCGCCCTGCTTGCGCTTGCCGTTTCTGTTACCGTTGCTCGAAGTGAAACGCGTGGGGGTCACTCAAATGCCGTCGTCGATGTCGATGCCATCTCTGGGAATGCGGTCGTAGGCGCCGCATCCATGTACAATCCATTCAAGCCCGGCAAGGAGGAGGGCGGTCCGCGCACAGCATCCGGCGAGCGTTATGATCCCTCTGCCTGGACGGCTGCCATCAAGACAAGCTTGCGCCGGAAATTTGGTGGGGTCCAATTTGGTGTGAGGCCGAAATATGCCCTCGTCGAGGCCGCAGGCAAGAAGGTCATCGTCAAGATCAATGACGTCGGACCACTCCGGCCCGGCCGCATCATTGACTTCAACGAGCGCACGATGCGCCATTTCGATCCAAGCCTGGAGCGCGGAGTCATTAAGGACGTGAGAGTCAGCCCGCTTTCAGGGGACGATTGGACACTGGGACCGGTGGGCTGAAAATCCCACGTGGAAGAGGCAGTGCACGTCCCGGACAGCGAGGCTCTGAAGAGACGCGTCAATCTAGTCCCAGTATGGAATAGCTGGGCGGGCGATCATCAGCCAGAAGATAGCCAGCACGGCTGCGAACGCCGGAAATCCGAAGGCGAACCACCGCCGGAAGAGACGGTCATATTCGGCGGGCAACTTGGCGTCGGTCTCGACCGCACGGACGGCAAGATCGCGCATTCGCATCTGCATCCACACCACCGGCAGCCAGAAGGCGCCGGTCACCACATAGAGTGCGATGGATGCCGCAATCCAGCCATCGCCAAGGGAATACCCGCCCGACCAGGCGAGCCATGTGCCGGTGATCGGCTGCAGGATCACGGCACTCGCCGTGAACAGGAAGTCGGCCAGCACGACCGTCCGCCCGACCCCCGCGATCTCGCGCGGGTCACCGCGTAGATGCGCCACCAGCATGAAGAAGGCGATACCGGCACCGGTGCCGAGCAGGACCGCAGCACCGATGATGTGCAGCATCTTCACAAGGAAATAGAGCATCAGCGATCCTCTCGGATCGCCATGGCGACCAGATTGAGCATCAGCACCGGCCAGATCTTCAGCATCGGCCCAAGTGGATCGGCCCACAGCCGCGGCACCAGTGTCGTACCGATCACGACATAGGTGAGCGAGATGATCAGTGCTGCCCACAGCCCATAGCGGCTCAAAGGCCGCCAAAGAATCGCAAGGCCAATGACGATGTCGGCGAGTGCGCCGGCGATGACGGTGAGAGCCGCGAATTGTTCTTGCAGCCTGCCTTCCCGGAGCAACGACATTCCAATTTCCCAGCCCGGGCCGAGCGAGATGATGCCTGTGGAGATCCAGAACAGGCCGAAGACGCCGAATACCAGCGGCTTGAGCACATAGAGCCGTGCAAACCAGCGTTCCTGCACCGAGGCGGGTTCGCGTGCGAGCGCGACTTCGAGATCGCGCGGCCTCATGCCGGTGACCTGACGCCAGGGCTCGGGATCACCGGTCGCGCCGCGCCGCATCTCGCCCTGTGCCGTCGCGTTGACCGGCGTTGCCCAGCCCAGCATCTGCGCAACGTCACCGGCGCGGTAGGCTGCCGAAGCCGCCCAGGAAGGCAGGTGCAGGCGGTAAGCCGGCCTCCAGCGCAGCCAAGAGCGAAACAGCGCGACCGCGTCGCTGAAGACCATCCGCCGCGGACCGGCCAGATCAAGCGCGAGGCGGGAAGGCGCGCCGGGTTGCAGGAAGAACACAACCGTGTCGACGACATCGTCGAGATGCACCGGTTGGATCGCCGCCGTGTCCGGCATGACCGGTAGAACCGGTAGTGACGCCAGCCCTCGCAACAGCGCGCTGCCACCATAGGCGGGCCGGCCCACCACGACCGAAGGCCGCAGCACGACCCAATCGAGGTCACGCGCCATCAAGGCGGCTTCGCCGTCCCGTTTGGTGCGAGAAAAATCGGTCCGGGCATCGCGATTGCTGCCGATCGCCGAGAACAGGATGACACGGCGGACGCCCGCGCTTTCGCAGGCCGCATAAAGCGCCGCGCTGCCGGCGACATGAACGCCTTGCATGTTCTGTCCCTGTAGCGCACCCGCCGCATTGATGACGGCATCGACGCCTGCAAGAAGGCTCTTCCATGTCGAAGCATCGGTGGTCCGAGCAACATCGAGGCTGATGTGGCGCGTATCGGGTGCCGCCGCATGACGCGACACCAATACGCATTCATGCCCTTCGGCGGACAGCCTGGCGTGGATTGCCGATCCAATAAGCCCCGTACCCCCAACGAGAAGGATGCGCATTACCGGGTCCTTCGGTTGGCGGCCCGGATACCGCAAACCGCTTCAAACTCTGATGATGCTGACGAATAAAGCCGGGCTGATGCGATCGTTCCTCGCGGCGGAACTGGTGAGCTCGCTGCAACCACCGCCTAGATTGCCGGCCGTTACCGCTTACGCTTCCGGGCCCATCGCGGACACAACATCGGCCTTGGTCCACGGCAGGTTTTGACCCCGTTGCAGCCTTTCGACCTATCGCAGTTGCTGGTAAAATCGGCACAAAGCGCTAGGGAGAGAACGATGCGGTCTCAGGCGGTGCCTGCACATCCAGCGGCTGGCGATGTCACGTCGGCGGTGCTCGCCATCGGCCGAGCCGATTTCCCGAACGTCCTGATCGATACGCTGCGGCGGCAGGCCGATGTCGGCCATTGCATGGTGTTCGCGCTGAGCCGCGCCGGCGCTGCGCGCTGCCTGCTCGATGCCGGCAACATCCCGATCGGCGGCGATCTCGGTGCCGCCTATGCCGGACAGTTTCACGAATCCGATCCCAACCGCGATGCGCTGTTCGAACGCGAGAGCGGCGCGCCGATCATGCTGCCCGCGTTCGCGCCGCGCATGTATGGGGCGCGCTACCGGAAAATCTTCTTCCAGGATTCCGGCATCGTCGACAAATGCGCGACCGCGATCTGGGTCGATGACACCTGCTTCTACGTCAATTTCTACCGCATCGCCGCGCAAGGCCGATTCAGCGCCGCGCAGCGCGAGCGGCTTCGGGCGATTGCACCGGCGATCGGCGCCAGCGTCGCCCGTCATTTTCAGCAGACCGCAACGCCCGATCAGACACTGGCCGCGTTATTCGCGAGCTGCGCTCCGCTCGCCGCTCTCACCCCGCGCGAGCAGGAGGTCTGCAGGCACATCCTCGCAGGCTACAGCTCCGAGGCGATCTCGAAAGGGCTCGGCATCAGCCTGCATTCGACCCTGACTTATCGCAAGCGCGCCTATGAGCGGCTTGGCATCTCCTCGCAGAATGAACTGTTCGCGATCGTGCTGCGCCTGCTTGCGGGGCCTCATGGCCTGAACTGAGGGGACTCTAAGTCCGCGATATCTATTTCCAAAGCGGATACGCCGAACAAGGATTCGGCGTTAACCATCGCAGACGGTTCCGATCTGAGCGACATCGCTTCGAAGTTTCTTAAATTTTGCTGGGTACCTCTTCCAGGCATAGTGACCTGGGGAAAGATATGGGTAAGCGGGCGAAACGTGGAAAGGCAGAGACGCTCGCGATACCAATGGTCGCGAGAGTCGCGATTGGCGTCGTGGCCGTCGCCGCATTGGGGTACGGTTTGCTGTCTCGCCCGACGAGCGTGCAACCGATACGAAAACCGGCCGCGCAACAAGCCCAGGCGTCGTCAACTCCGGTTTACGTGGCAACTCCCGTTCATGCATCAGCGCCGGCTCCGGCTCCGGCTCCGATTCCGGCCCCGGCGCCTCTGGCCGAACCACCAAAAGCTGCTGACGGTCCCGGAGCCCTTGTTCGGCAGGTGGTTGACTACGCCAGCCATCAGACGCCGGGCACCGTGATCATCGATACCGGAAACACTTTCCTTTATTTCGTTCTGAACGACAGGCAAGCGATGCGCTACGGCATCGGTGTCGGCCGCGAAGGTTTCACATGGTCCGGTGAACAGACTGTGGCCCGTAAAGCAGAATGGCCGGATTGGCATCCGCCTGCGGAGATGGTCTCGCGTCAGCCTTATCTGCCACGGTTCATGGCAGGCGGTCCCGGCAATCCGCTCGGCGCTCGGGCGATGTATCTCGGCGAGACCGAATATCGAATTCACGGCACCAACAAGCCCGATACGATCGGGAAGCGGGTTTCGTCCGGCTGTATCCGGCTGACCAATGAGGACGTCGTGGACCTTTATGAGCGGGTGAAGGTCGGGGCGAAAGTGATCGTGCTTCCGGCAACCGCTGCCCGCCGACCATCCCAGGGAGCGCCGTCCGACGCCGCTTTCCGGTTGCCGGACCCGGCATCGCCGTCGAAGCGGCCCTCGGCGGCTAACGCGCAGATGCCGTCATTTGGACCGAAGATCGCCGAGGCCCAGTAACTCAGTCCGTCCCTATCGCTAGGGACAGACGCCTGCCGCGGAGTTCGCTAGTCTGGCCTGGAACAAACGAGAATCCAGGGGAGACCGCCTTGAGCACCGCGCCGCGCATCGACATCGACCCTGATACATTCTGGGCCGACCCCTATCCGATGCTCGCGAAAATGCGCGAGGAGGCGCCGATCGCCTTCGTGCCGCAGCTCGGCTCGACGCTGCTGGCGAGCCGCGACGACATCTCGATTTCCGAGAAGCAGATCGACGTGTTCTCCTCGCACCAGCCCGCGGGCCTGATGAACCGGCTGATGGGCCACAACATGATGCGCAAGGACGGCGAGGCGCATCAGGTCGAGCGCCGCGCGATGTTTCCAACGGTGTCGCCGAAGACGGTGAAGGCGCATTGGACCGCGCAGTTCCAGGCCCATGCCGACCGCATCCTCGACGCGATCGAACCCGGGCGCATCGATTTCATGCGCGACTTCGCCTTGCCGTTCTCCGGCGAATGCCTGAAGTCGATCACCGGCCTCACCAATATCGGTTTCCAGGACATGGATGCGTGGTCGCAGGGCATGATCGAGGGCATCGCCAACTATGCCGGCGATCCCGCGGTCGAGGCGCGCTGCCATGCCGCGACGTCAGGCATCGACGCCGCGATCGACGACATCCTGCCGGTGATGCGCAGAAATCCCGACCGGAGCATCCTCAGCGTGCTCCTCGCCTCCGGCATGCCCATGGAAAGCGTGCGCGCCAACGTCAAGCTCGCGATCTCAGGCGGCCAGAACGAGCCGCGCAAAGCGATCGCCGGCACGGTATGGGCGCTGCTCACCCATCCCGACCAGCTCGATCTCGTGCGCAGGAGCGAGGTGTCCTGGCTCCAGGCGTTCGAGGAATATGCCCGTTGGATCTCGCCGATCGGCATGTCGCCGCGCCGCATCGCAAGACCCTGGAGCATCCGCGACGTGTCATTCGAGCTCGATGAGCGCGTGTTCCTGATGTTCGGCTCGGCCAATCGCGACGAGAAGCATTTTGAGCGTGCCGACCAGTTTGACGTAAGACGAGACACGTCGAAGAGCGTCGCCTTCGGCGCCGGCCCGCATTTCTGCGCCGGCGCCTGGGCTTCCCGCGCCATGATCGCCGACGTCGCGCTGCCGACCGTGTTCGCGCGCGTCAAGCAGCTCGAGATCGCCGATGACGAGCCGGCGCGGTTCGGCGGCTGGGCCTTCCGCGGGCTGCTCAATCTGCCGTTGAGATGGCATTAGACCGGCTGGTGCCTGCGCGAGTGTCAGCGGGATGGCATGCGCCCCTCGTACGTTCGGTGTCATCGCCCGCGAAGGCGGGCGATCCAGTACGCCGCGGCAGTTGTGTGAAGCATTGACGTCTCTGGAATACTGGATTCCCCGCTTTCGCGGGGAATGACAGCGGAGGTGGTGCATGGAGCTTCGCGCCACACGGCTCCTAGTCCGCGACGATGACATAATGCCACTGTTTTGCCCGACGCGTCAAACGAAGTTCGTAAAATAAGAAATCCGTGTTGAAGCAAGACCTTGGCTACTGTGCATGGGGTTGTTTTCGCACTTTCTTACCGGGTGCGTGCGATTGTCACATTCGCGTGCAGAAAAAATTCGCGTTGCATTCGCTTCCCCGATTGAAAGATTGATCATGCGCGCCGCCTCGCGCGCAGTGCTCGTATCGCTATTTCTCCGCACGTCTCGACACCTCCGATAAGTCGCACCATCATTCGAGAAACGCGAATGAAGGACGGCCGCGTGCGGCCGGGAGTGTTGAATGCAGCGTCGGGACTTTTTGAAGCTTTCCGTTGGAACTGCGGCCGCAGCGGCGTTCGCGTCCAACGCGCAAGGCGCGGTGAAGGAAATTCGTATCGGCTACCAGAAGACCGGCGTGCTGGTGATCGCGCGCCAGCAGGCCGCGCTGGAAAAACATTTCACGCCGCAAGGTATCGACGTGAAATGGATCGAGTTCTCTTCGGGCCCGCCGATGATGGAAGCCATGAATGTCGGCAGCGTCGATTTCGGCGCGGTCGGCGATTCCCCGCCGGTGTTCGCGCAGGCCGCGGGCGCCGCGATCGTCTATGCTGCGGGCCAACCCATCACCAACGGCCAGGGCATCCTGGTGCCGAAGGATTCGCCGATCCGCTCCATCGTTGATCTCAAGGGCAAGCGTATCGGCTTCACCAAGGGCTCCAGCGCCCACAACATCGTGGTGCAGACCCTGGAGAAAGTGGGTCTCACCTATGCCGACATCACGCCGGTCTATCTGACGCCGCCGGATGCCGGGCCTGCTTTTGCCAATGGCAGCATCGAGGCCTGGGCGATCTGGGATCCTTACTTTGCGATCGGCGAGACCAAGCAGGGTGGCCGCATCCTGATCAATTCGCGCGACGTCACCAGGACCAACTCCTTCTACATCGCCAATCGCGAATTCGCGAAGAACCACGGGGCGGTCCTGCAACAGATCGTCGATGTGACGACCGCGGTGGGTAAATGGGCCGAACAGCACCGCGACGAGGTCGCCAAATCGCTCGCCGCGATCACCGGCGTCCCGCTGGACATTCAGACCGTCGCGGCCAATCGCGCGAACTTCGTGGTCGGCCCGGTCACCGACGACATCGTCGCGACCCAGCAGGGCGTTGCCGACCGCTTCTACAAACTCGGCCTGATCCCGAAGCCGATCGTCATCCGCGACATCGTCTGGCGCAACCCGGCAGCCTGATCGTGCCGACCAGCCTTCCTATCCAAAAGGGTTTGAACATGAGGCGTATCATTCAGCGTCTGATCGCGGCCATCGTGCTGTCGATCGGCATCGTCGCCGCCGCCGTCGGCACCTCCTATGGTCAGGACAAGGTGGTCCGCATCGGCTACCAGAAATACGGCAAGCTGGTGCTGCTCAAGAGCAAGGGCACGCTGGAGCCGAAGCTCGCCGCCGACGGCTACAAAGTGGTGTGGACCGAATTCCCGTCCGGCCCGCCGCTGCTCGAAGCGCTCAATGTTGGCGCCATTGATTTCGGCAACACCGGCGAAGCCCCGCCGATCTTTGCGCAGGCCGCCGGCGCGCCAATCCAGTATGTCGCCTATGAGCCGCCGGCGCCGAAGGGCGAGGCGATCCTGGTGCCGAAGGACAGCACGCTGAAATCGGTCACCGACCTCAAGGGCAAGAAGGTCGCGCTCAACAAGGGCTCCAACGTCCACTACCTCCTGGTCAAGGCGCTGGAGAAGGCGGGCGTGAAATATTCCGAGATCGAGCCGGTGTTCCTGGCGCCGGCCGACGCGCGGGCCGCCTTCGAGCGCGGCGCGGTCGATGCCTGGGTGATCTGGGATCCGTTCCAGGCCGCGGCGGAGGCGGCCACGGGCGCGCGCACGCTCGCCGACGGCACCGGCATCGTCGCCAACTACCAGTTCTATTTCTCCTCCAAAAAATTCCTCGAAGCCGACCCGAAGATCGTCGACGCCGTGCTCGCCGAGCTCAGCACTGTCGACGATTGGGCCAAGGGCGACATCCATGCGGTGGCCGAGCAACTGGCGCCATCGATCGGTCTGTCGGTCCCCGTGGTCGAGGTCGCGTTGAAGCGGCAGGCCTACGGCATCAAGCCGATCACGGATGCCGTCATCGCCGACCAGCAGCAGGTCGCGGACGCGTTCGTCGCGCTAGGTCTGATCCCCAAGGCAATCAAGATTTCCGACGTGGCGCGCAAACCAGGAACATGAGCAGCACGATGAGCAAGCAAGCGAACGCCAACATCCTCTGGTTCCTGCCGACCCACGGCGACGGCCGTTATCTCGGCACCGGCATCGGCGGCCGCGAGGTCAACTTCAACTATCTGCGCCAGATTGCGCAAGCTGCCGATCAGCTCGGCTATTTCGGCGTGCTGCTGCCGACGGGGCGGTCTTGCGAGGATTCCTGGATCGTTGCCTCCAGCGTCGCGCCATTCACCGAGCGGCTGCGCTATCTCGTCGCCGTCCGGCCCGGCCTGCAATCGCCGAGTGTCGCCGCGCGCATGACGGCGACGCTCGATCGCATCTCGAACGGCCGGCTTCTCGTCAACGTCGTCACCGGCGGTGATCCCGTCGAGAACAAGGGCGACGGCATCTTCCTCGGCCATGACGAGCGCTACGAGGTCACCCGCGAGTTCCTCAACGTCTACAGCGACCTGCTCGCCGGAAAGATGGTCAATGTCGAGGGCAAGCACATCCATATCGAGGGCGGCAAGTTGCTGTTTCCTCCCGTGCAGTTGCCGCGTCCGCCGCTCTATTTCGGCGGCTCCTCGGATGCCGGCATCGACGTCGCCGTCGACACCGTCGACAAATACCTCACCTGGGGTGAGCCGCCGGCGCTGGTGGCCGAGAAGATCGCGAAAGTGAGGGATGTCGCCGCCGCGCGCGGGCGAAAACTTTCCTTCGGCATCCGCCTTCACGTGATCGTCCGCGAGACCAATGAAGCGGCCTGGCGCGCCGCGAGCGAGCTGATCAAGCATGTCAGCGACGACACCATCGCGCTGGCGCAGAAGAACTTTGCCCGCATGGACTCCGTCGGCCAGCAGCGCATGGCGCAGCTCCATGGCGGCAAGCGCGACCAGCTCGAGATCGCGCCGAACCTGTGGGCCGGTGTCGGCCTCGTGCGCGGCGGCGCCGGCACCGCGCTGGTCGGCGACGCCCAGACCGTCGCGGCGCGGATCAGGGAGTATCAGGATCTCGGCATCGATACCTTCATCATGTCGGGCTATCCGCATCTGGAGGAAGCCTATCGCTTCGCCGAGCTGGTGTTCCCGCTGCTCGCGCTGGAGCAGCCCTCGAACGTGACGAAGCTGCACTTCAACGGCGGTCCCTTCGGCGAAACGGTCGGCAGCGATTTCCGTCCGCAGCATCGGGTGTCGCAGTCATGAGCCTGATCGACAGCATTTCGCTCCCGCGCAGCATTCGTTTGCCGCGGGTCGACGGCCTGATCCAGTGGATCGTGCCGCTCGCCATCATCGCGATCTGGCAGGTCGCGAGCGTCACTGGCTTCGTGCCGACGCGGGTGCTGCCGGCGCCAAGCGACGTCGTGCTCGCAGGCTGGAAACTGCTGCTCTCCGGCGAGCTCGTCCGCAACATCTGGGTCTCGTTCTGGCGTGCCTCGATCGGCTTCCTGATCGGTGGCAGCATCGGTTTCGCGTTCGGGCTCGCCAACGGCCTGTCGCAGCTCTCGGCAAAGCTCACCGACACCACGCTCCAGATGGTGCGCAACGTGCCGCATCTGGCGCTGATCCCGCTGGTCATCCTGTGGTTTGGCATCGACGAGAGCGCAAAGCTGTTCCTGGTGGCGCTGGGCGTGTTCTTCCCGATCTATCTCAACACGCTGCACGGCATCCGCACGGTCGACCCGCAGCTGATCGAGATGGGCCGCATCTACGGCATGACCGACGGCGAATTGTTTCGCCGGGTGATCTTCCCGGGCGCGCTGCCCTCGATCTTCGTCGGCATCCGCTTCGCGCTCGGAATCATGTGGCTGACGCTGATCGTCGCCGAGACCATCGCGGCCTCGTCGGGCCTCGGCTACATGGCGATGCAGGCGCGCGAGTTCATGCTGATCGACGTCGTCGTGCTCTCGATCCTGATCTACGCCCTGCTCGGCAAGCTCGCCGACAGCGCCTCCCGCGTGCTGGAGCGCCTGACACTCTCCTGGCACCCCGCCTTCCAGAAACGTTGAGCAGAAATACTGGGAATCCCATGCAGACAGCGCTTCGTACCTCTCTTCCGAAAACCGAGCTCGCCAGCCGCGCCAATTTCGCGCCGCACGCCCGTGTGGTGCGCGAGGAGCGCCCGACGACGACCGCCGGCCTGCCGCTCAGCATCCGTGGCTTGCGCAAATCCTTCGGCGACAACGAGGTGCTGCGCGGCATCGATCTGCACATCCCCGCCGGCCAGTTCGTCGCCATCGTCGGCAAGAGCGGTTGCGGCAAGAGCACGCTGCTGCGCCTCATCGCCGGCCTGGAGAAGATCGATGCCGGCAGCATCAGCTTTGGCCAGGATATCCAGCCCGAGGACATCCGCGTCATGTTCCAGGAGCCGCGGCTGCTGCCCTGGGCGCGCGTGCTCGCCAATGTCGAGGTCGGCCTTGGTCGCGATCGCGTCTCCGGCGATGCGCATGCGCGCGCCGAGAAAGCCCTGGGAGAGGTCGGGCTGGCCGACAAGCGCGATCAATGGCCCTCGGTGCTGTCAGGCGGCCAGAAGCAGCGCGTCGCGCTTGGCCGCGCGCTGGTCTCCCGCCCGCGCGTGCTCGCCTTCGACGAGCCGCTCGGCGCGCTGGACGCGCTGACCCGGATCTCGATGCAGCGTCTCTTGGAGCGCGTCTGGCGCGACCAGGGCTTTACCGCGATCCTGGTGACCCACGATGTCGCCGAAGCCGTCGCGCTGGCAGACCGCGTGCTGGTGATCGAGGACGGCCGGATCGCCCATGACGTCACGGTTAACGCGGCCCGGCCGCGGCAACGCGGTTCGGCCGAGCTTGCGGGCCTCGAAGGCTCGATCCTGAGCCACCTGTTATCGGCGGACGATCGTACCTAAATACAGGGAACCCCGCTTCGGGGAGCAACGCCATGAATGTAGTGCCCCGCGATCTCATGACCGAAATCCCCGTCTCGTCCGCCGATTTCCGCGGCGCCATGCGCCACCTCACCGGCGGCGTCAGCGTCATCACTGCCGGGCGGGGCAGGGACATCACCGGCATGACGGTGACCTCGGTGACCTCGCTATCAGTCGAACCGCCGACACTGCTGGTCAGCATCAACAGGGACGCCTCGTCCTTTCCATTGATCCGCCGCCACAGTGCCTTCGGCGTGAACATCCTCAATGCCGACCAGCTCGATGTCGCCGAACGTTTTGCCGGCAAGGGTGGACTGAAGGGCGCCGACCGCTTTGCAGGCGCCCAATGGGTGACATCCGTCTCGGGTGTTCCGCTGCTGGTGGGCGCGCTCTCGGCGTTCGACTGCGAGGTCGAGGAGATCATCGAGCGTCACTCGCACGGCATCGTCATCGGCCGTGTCAGGGATATCAGGAGCTCGACCCGCACCGCCGCGCTGGCCTATTGGCATGGGCAATATGTGGCAGTCGACCAGGACGAAGACGCGGCCAGGCTCGCCGACGTCAGCGTTCCCGTGCGCGCCCGGCGCGGCATTTGATCGCCGCTGGCTGTCGGCGCAGAGGCTGGTCTTTTCCCCGTCATCGCTCTAGAAGCGCCCTCAGCCTTCCCGCCGGAACGGCAATGGAGCGGATGGATGAAGCGCGTCGCGACCTGGGCCTTCTACGCTATCGGCGCGCTCGCGATCGCCTATCTCGCGCTCTACGCCTATGCGATGTTCAGCGGCCAGCCGATCGTGCCGGGCGACCCCATCCATATCTTCCGCAAGCCCGACGCGCCGAGTTATTCGTGACGGTCTCGTAGGGTGGGTTAGCGAAGCGTGCCCACCACTTCTATCCAGCGAAGACAAATGGTGGGCACGGCGCAAGTGCGCCTTTGCCCACCCTACGGCACCTGCGTTCACCCCCGTAAAATCGCCAGTGCCAGCGCCTGTGCGCGCGGCACGATGCTGTCGAGCTCGAGATATTCCTCCGGCGTGTGCGCGAGCCCGCCGACCGGTCCGAGGCCGCAGATGGTCGGCGTGCCCACGGCGGCGGTGAAGCCGGAATCGGCGCAGCCGCCCGAGAACTCGCCCTGGAGCGTGGTAAGGCCGACCTTTCTTGCGGCGGCCTGATAGCCTTCAAACAGCGCCCTCGACTCCGCGCTCTGCACCACCGGTACGAACTCGCCCTTGATCGTCAGCGTCGCGCTGGTGCCCGGCACGTAGGACGTCGCGACGATCTGCTCGATCGCGGCCATCACCGTCGCGCGGTCTGCGGGATCGACATAGCGCAGGTCGATCTGGCCTTCCGCGTAAGGCGCCGTGGTGTTGACGGATTGCCCGCCCGAGACCAGGCCGACATTGAGCGTGATGCCCTTGTCGAGATTGGTCAGCGCGTGGATCTGCACGATCTTGTGCGCGAGCTCGCCGATCGCGCTGACGCCGGCGGCGAAATTGGCGCCGGAATGCGCGGCTTTGCCGGTGATGGCAAGATGCATGAAGATGCCGCCCTTGCGCCCCGTGACGACGTTCCCGGTGGGGCGGCCCGGCTCGGAATTGAACACGGCGCGCGCGGCGCGTCCTTCGCGCTCGATCACCGGCCGCGAGGAGGGCGAGCCGATCTCCTCGTCCGAGGTGATCAACAGCTTGATCGGGTGCGGATTGCCGCCGAATTTGTGGAAGGCGGTCGCCACGAACACGTTCATGACGAGCCCGGACTTCATGTCGGCAACGCCGGGTCCATAGGCGCGGCCATCTCGAATCGTGAATGGACGCCGTCCGGCCTCGCCCTTGCCGAACACGGTGTCGCGATGTCCCATCAACAGCACCGGCTTCTCATTGCTGCCGGGCTTTGCGACCTCGGCATGGATGGCGTCGCCAAACGTGCCGTGGCTTTCGCGCCGGAACGGAATGCCGTGCTCGGCAAAATGCCGCTCGAACCGCGCACCGACCGCATCGACGCCTTCCTTGTCGTAGGATCCGGAATCGATGTTCACGACATCGCGGAGCAGATCGATCATCGCCTGCCGCTGCGCCGCCAGCCAGTCCGTGATTTGAGCTTCAGACATGTTTATCCCCGTGTGGTTCTCACGGGGGTTATAGAGCCTCGCGCTGGCGCGACCTAGTCGCCGGATGCGGTGCGGCCATGTTGCGTGCTGCGGATTGGGACGCGTAGTGCCTCCTTAGTGTCGTCCTGGCGAAAGCCAGGACCCATACCGCGGAACCTCTCGAGTATGGGCGGTAGGTGTACCGGACGACTAATCTTCGCCAAACCCCACCTTGGGGTAATGGGTCCCGGCCTTCGCCAGGACGACACTGAGAGTGCGGCGCAGGTTGCCTTGAAAACAAAATGCCCGGGCCAAGCCCGGGCATCTGCATTCTCAATCAGCGCGGCCGCCTCACGCCCCGATCGGCACGCGCGGATATTCACCCGGCGTGCCCGCGGGCGGGATCGGGATGCCGCCGTCGGCGTATTCGTTGAGCTTGTTGCGCAGCGTGCGGATCGAGATCCCCAAGATATTGGCGGCATGGGTGCGGTTGCCGAGACAGTGCTTCAGCGTCTCCAGGATCAGGTCGCGCTCGACATCGGCGACGGTGCGCCCCACAAGCGCGCGCGTCACCTGCTCGGCGGCCATGGTCGCATGCGCCACCACCGGCGCGGTCTTGGCGAGGTCGAGGCGGTCGCCGTCGGGCGTGATGATCGCGTCGAGGCCGATCTCGTCGCCCTGCGCCATCAGCACGGCGCGATGCATGGTGTTTTCGAGCTCGCGAACGTTGCCCTGCCAGCGGTTGCTGGAGAGCACGCGGCGCGCCTCCGCCGAGATCGGGCGCAGCGGCACGCCGTTGGCCTCGGCATATTTCTTCACGAAGTGCTGGGCGAGCTCGAGGATGTCGGCGGGGCGCTCGCGCAGCGGCGGGATCTTCAGGTTCACGACGTTGAGGCGGAACAGCAGATCCTCGCGGAACGTGCCTTCGCGCACGGCTTCAGCGAGGTTGCGGTTCGAGGTCGCGATGATGCGAATGTCGACGGCGACCGGCTTGGTGCCGCCGACGCGGTCGATCACGCGCTCCTGGATGGCGCGGAGCAGCTTCGATTGCAGGCGGACGTCCATCTCCGAGATTTCGTCGAGCAGCAGCGTGCCGCCGGTCGCTTCCTCGAACTTGCCGATGCGGCGGGCGATCGCACCGGTGAAGGCGCCCTTCTCGTGGCCGAACAGCTCGGACTCCAGCAGATGCTCGGGGATCGCGGCGCAGTTGATCGAGATGAACGGACGCTTGGCGCGTGCCGAGCGGGTGTGGACGTAGCGGGCCAGCACTTCCTTGCCGGTGCCGGACTCGCCGGTGATCATCACCGAGGCATCGGAGCCCGCGATCTGCTGGGCGAGCTTGATCACCCTGGCCATCGCCTCGTCGCGATAGACCAGCTCGCGGGAATCATTGGCAACGGCAGCCAGCACCGCGGCGATCAGCTCGGGATCCGGCGGCAGCGGGATGTATTCCTTGGCGCCGGCATGGATCGCGGCGACCGCGGCGCGGGCATCGTTGGTGATGCCGCAGGCGACGATCGGAGCGTGGATGTGCTCGGCTTCCAGCCGCATTACGAGGTCGCGGATGTCGAGCGCGACGTCGACCAGCAGGAGGTCGGCACCCTTGCCGCCGCGCAAGACGCGCATCGCCTGCTCGTGATCCTCGGCATGGGTCACGGTGGCGCCGTTCTCCATCGCGATCTTGGTGGCGGTGGTGAGCTGGCCCTTCAATGTGCCAACGATGAGAAGCCGCATGTCAGTCTCCTGTCCGTCTGGTCGCGCTGTTGCGCGTCATTCCCGTGTATTCGCTAGCCGCGTTCGGTCTTGATGATTTCGGTCATGGTCACGCCGAGCTTGTCCTCGACCAGCACCACCTCGCCGCGGGCGACGAGACGGTTGTTGACGTAGATGTCGATGGCCTCGCCGACGCGGCGGTCGAGCTCGAGCACGGTGCCGGGCCCGAGCTTCAACAGCTCGCCGACATCCATCTTGGAGCGGCCGAGCACGGCCGAGACCTGCACCGGCACGTCGAACACGGCTTCGAGGTCGGCGGCGACGCGCGCCGCATATTCGTCCTCGTTGTAGCCGACGTCGGTGCCGGCAGGCGGCATCGGGCCGTTGAGATCGGGCAGCGGGACCTGTCCGTCGGTGTCGCTCATGGCTTAATTCCCCCTGCGGGACGCGATATAGCGTCCGACCATGTCGTCGATCTTGGCCGCGATGGCGCCGCGCTCCAGCACGACGCCGCCATCGGCCCATTCGATCCGGCAGTCGCCGGTGGCAATCTCCGGCTCGGCCAGGATCACCAGCCGGCCTTCGAAGCCGCTCTGCTTGGCGAGCCGCTCGATCTTGTCGCGCGCAGCGTCATAGAGCGCGTCGTTGATGCGGACGACGAGATGCGGCGTCGCGACCAGATGCGAGAAGCAGTCCTTGACCAGCGCGACGATCTCGCCGAGCGGCTCGGCGGCGACCAGATCGGCGCACAGCTTGCGTGCCACCGCGACCGCGACGTCGACCGCCTCGGTCTCCATCTTGGACTCGATGTTGCCGATGCTGGAGGCGATGCCCCGGATCGCGATGTTGATCTCCTCCATGGCGAGCGCGACGCGGCGGTCGCTCTCGGCCTTGGCCTCGCGCTGGCCCGCGGCAAAGCCGTCCTGATAGGCGCGTGCCTCGGCTTCCGCGACCTTCTGGGCGATCTCGGCCGCCGTCGCGGCCTTCTCGCGCGTCGAGCGCTCGGGTGCGGCGAAGTCGGTATCGAACAGGAATTTTGCCGGAGCGCCCATCAGTACACCAGCTCGTCGTCGGCGCGGTTCTTGGTCAGCATGATCTCGCCCTTGGCGGCGAGGTCCTTGGCGAGGTTGACGAGCAGCGCCTGGGCCTCGTCGACGTCGCGCAGGCGCACCGGGCCCATCGCCGCCATGTCGTCCTGCAGCATCTTGGCCGCGCGCGAGGACATGTTGCCGAAGAAGAAGCTGCGGACGTCCTCGTTGGCGCTCTTGAGCGCGACACCGAGCTTGTCCTTGTCGACGTTGCGCATCAGGGTCTGGGCCGAGCCGGAATCCAGCTTGACGAGGTCGTCGAAGGTGAACATCAGCGCCTTGATGCGCTCGGCCGATTCCCGGTTCTCCTCTTCCAGCGAGGTGATGAAGCGGGTCTCGGTCTGGCGGTCGAAATTGTTGAAGATTTCCGCCATCACCTCGTGGGCGTCGCGACGGCGGGTCTGCGACAGGTTGGACATGAACTCGGTGCGCAGCGTCTTCTCCACGCTCTCGATCACCTCCTTCTGCACGGCTTCCATCTTCAGCATGCGGTTGACGACGTCGAGCGCGAGCTCCTCCGGGAAGATGCCGAGCACGCGCGCGGCGTGCTCCGGCTTCAGCTTCGACAGCACCACCGCGATGGTCTGCGGATATTCGTTCTTGAGATAGTTTGCGAGCACCTCTTCCTGCACGTTGGAGAGCTTCTCCCACATGTTGCGGCCGGCGGGGCCGCGGATCTCGTCCATGATGCCGTTGACGCGCTCCGGCGGCAGGTATTGCTGGAGCAGCCGCTCGGTGGCGTCGAAATTGCCCATCAGCGCGCCCGAGGCCGACATGCGCGAGACGAATTCGAGCAGCATGTCCTCGACGGTGTCGACCTCGACGGTGCCGAGTGTCGACATCTCAAGCGAGAGCTGGCGCACCTCGTCGTCGTCGAGCAGCGACCAGATCTTGCCGCCATATTGCTCGCCCAGCGCCAGCATCAGGATCGCGGCACGCTTCGGCCCGCCCAGCGCGGCGGTCTTGGCGCCGCCCGCGCGGTTGCCGGCGCGCTGACCGAGCGTGGAGATCACGCTGGTGATGTCGTTGGAGTTGGCGTTTTGCAAATTGGCGGCCATGTCAGATCACTTCTTGATTCACTTGGCAAAGTTACTTGGCTTGGGTTATTTCGCGGGTTCGGTCAGCCACTGGCGGATGATGGCGACGGTTTCGTTGGGGTTGCGCTCGGCGAGCTCGCCGACGCGATGAACGGACTGGGCGTGGACCTGGCCCTGGATGGTGGCGACGTCGATGGCGCTGGCGGCGCCGCCCGGCAGCAGCGGCTGGCCGGTGGCGGGTGCGGCCTCTTCCGAAGCGGAGGGGCCCATCAGCACACCGGAGATAGCGGCGGCGACTTCATCGGAGGCGAGAATGCGCTTGACCAGCGGGCGGATCACCAGGAACAACACGACCAGGCCGAGCAGCATCATCACGCCGAGCTCGACGAAGTACATGACGTCGTCCTTGGTGAACTGGAGCATGCCGAGGAAGCCGCTAGGCTCGCCGATCGGAGCGGTGGAGGGCGCGTCGGCGAAGCGAAGATTGACGACCTCGACCTGGTCGCCGCGCTTCTGGTCGAAGCCGATCGCCGAGCGCACCAGCGCGGCGATGCGGTCGAGCTGCTCCTTGGTGCGGTCCTGATAGGCCAGCTCGCCCTTGTCGTTCTTGGAATAGATGCCGTCGACCAGCACCGCGACCGAGATACGGTTGACGCGGCCGGCCTCGGTCACCTCGGTCTTGGTGGTGCGGGAGATCTCGTAATTGTTGGTCTCTTCGGTCTTCTTGCTCTGGTCCTTGGCCGCGACGCCGTTGTTCTGCTGATTGCCGGGCAGCTCGTTGTTGACGGTGACCTGGCCGTTGTTGTCGGCGGTCATGCTCTGCTCTTCGCGGGTCTGGCTCGAGCGCAGCACGCGGCCTTCGGGATCGAACTTGTCCGAGGTCTGGGTGACCTTGTTGAAGTCGAAATCGGCGGAGAGCTGTACGCGGGCGCGGCCGGAGCCGACCACGGAGGAGACGATGTCCTCGACCTGCTTGCGCATCCGCTTCTCGAAGGCGATGCGGCGCTCGTCGCCGACCGCCTGCTCCGGATCGGTCGCGGCGCCGTCGGCGAGCAGCTGGCCGGCTTCGTCGACGATCGAGACCCGCTGCGGCTTCAGCCCATTGACGGCGGAGGCGACGAGGTGGCGGATGGCGCGGATTTGCTGGGCTTCCAGCGAGCCGCGGACGCGGACCACGATCGAGGCCGACGGCTCCGGCGCCTCGCGCGCGAACAGCGGGCGCTCGGGCAGCACCAGGTGGACCCGGGCGGCCTGGATGCGGTCGATGGCGCGGATGGTGCGGGCGAGCTCGCCTTCGAGCGCGCGGAGGTGATTGATGTTCTGGACGAAGGAGGTGGTGCCGAGCGCGTCCGACTTGTCGAACACCTCGTAGCCGACGCCGCCGCCCTTGGGCAGGCCACCCTCGGCAAGCTTCATCCGCAGGCGCGTGACCTTGTCCTTGGGCACCATGATGATGGAGCCCTCGTTGCGGATCTCGAACTGGATGCCCTGGCGCTCCAGGTCCTTGATGATGCCCGAGGAATCCTCGACACTGAGGTCGGTGAACAGCGTCGTCATCTGCGGCGTGGTGACGCGCATGATGACGAACGCGAAGAAGCCGATGAGCGCGGCGGTGACCGCGATCATCGCCCCGAATCGGGCGGCCCCGATACCTTTCAGGAAGTCGACCAGACCTTGCAAGCAACCGCCCCAACAGATTCGGCCGCTTTCACTGGAAAGGCCGAGTGGGCAATTATTGCCTAGGTGATGGTTTCGATATGGTTAACGACGGTTAAGAGGTCCGACAAAAGTTAACACGATGAAAAATCGGCCCCGCAGGGCGAGGCCGATTTTCGTCAAAAGCTGCAGATTTCCGGATCGCTTACTGGCGATATTGCTGGATGCGGGTGGTGCGAAGACCCGCCAGACCGTGCTGGTCGATGGAAAACTGCCAGGAGAGGAATTCGTCGACCGTCAGGGTATAACGGCTGCAGGCCTCCTCAAGGGAGAGAAGTCCTCCGCGCACAGCGGCGACGACTTCGGCCTTGCGGCGGATGACCCAGCGTTTGGTGCCGGGTGCAGGCAGATCCGCGATCGTCAACGGACTGCCGTCCGGCCCGATGACGTATTTTACCCTCGGGCGATGGGGTTCTGTCATGGCGTACTCACAAACTCTCAACCACTGAACTCACGCCGTAACCCTACGCCCCGCGGCTTAAAAATCCGCTAAGCCTAAGGCTTCAATACAATTCTCGTTGAAACTGGCTGGAACGCGCTCGTCTCGGCCGGCGGGACGGGTGCGTCCAGGCCAGTCGAGGGGGACTTCGTAAATACTTTACTAACGAACGAGGGCTGCGCGGGGTGCTGCATGGCCCTAATTGTCGTCCTGGCGAAAGCCAGGACCCATTACCCCGGGGAGTAGTTCTCACGAAGACTCGGGGTTACGTCCTCGCTTCAAAAGCGACTTTCGGTGGCTATGGGTCCTGGCTTTCGCCAGGACGACACTGAATGTGTAGCCGCACCTATCTCAATTGCTGCCGGTGGCGATGATGCTCTTGACCTGGCTCAGGGTGTAGCTGGCGCCGTCGATGGTGAGCAGCGGCGGCGACTGGGTCAGGTCGACCGACGACACCGTGCCCTGCACCTGCGCGGCGATGCCGACGGTGTTGTTCGCCACATCCTTGCCCGTGGCCGAGATCGTGTACTTGCCGTCGGGCCATTGCGTGCCGTCATTGCCCATGCCGTTCCAGGTGAAGGGGATGTCGGTGCCGGCGGCGGCGGTATATTTGCCGGTGAACACGGTCTGGCCGCTGGCATTGGCGACAGTGATGTCGACGGTCGAGTCGGTCGGCACATTGAGATGCCAGGTCGCCGACGATTTCGTCATGGTCGCGGTCGAGCCGTCGACCAGAGCGGTCTTGCCGACGAAGCCCAGCGCCTGGGTCGCCTGCGTGGTCTGCTGCAGGGTGACGAGCTGGGACAGCGAGTCGTTGGTCTTGAGCTGCTGCTCGACGCCGGCGAACTGCACCAGCTGCTGGGTGAATTGGTTGGTGTCGAGCGGATCCAGCGGGTTCTGGTTCTGCAGCTGCGTCGTCAGCAGCGTCAGGAAGGTCTGGAAATTGCCAGCGAGCGTCGATCCCGTGGTCGAGCTCAGCGAGTTCGACGAGGAGGATTTCGGGATGTCGGTCGTCCCGGAGACGACGGAAGGTGCGGTGGCGGCATTCGTGGTGGCCATGTCGAATACTCCTTACACTCTGATGTCGACGCCGCTGCTCGGCCCATACATGCGGCCGTAGCCACGCCCGACGGGCGCCGCTGCAACGGTTTCGTCCTCGCTGATGATCAGCCGGCGGGCATTGCCGCCATTGTCGTTGTTCTGGCCGGAGTTCTGGCCTGACGAATTCTGGTCGCGCAGGCTGAAGGACAACCCGTTGCTGCCGGTCTTGAAGCCGGCGTCGTCGAGCGCGCGCTGCAATTGCGGCGCGTCCTGTCGCAGCATCTGCAGCGTCTCCGGCTTCTCCACGGTGAGATGCGAGGTGACCTGGCCGTTGCGGTCGACATTGATGCGGACGTCGATGCGGCCGAGCTCGACCGGATCGAGGCTGATGTCGAAGCGGGACTTGCCGGCGCGCACGGCGGCCGCGATCTCGATCGGTATGCCGCTGATCGGCACGGCCGTGTTGCTTGCCGCGGTCGCTGTGAGCGTCGCGGTCGATGCAGTGGCAGTCGAGGTGGTGTTGGTCAGCGGCGCCTGCACGGCGGAGGCGGCTTGTGCGCTGGTATCCGTCGCGGCGACAGCCGCCTGCGGCCCCGCATGAACGTGCGTGGCGGATGCGCCAGGGACCGCATCAGCGGTACGCTCGGTGCCAGCCGCCTTCGCGTCAGTCGTTCCGCTATCGCTTTGCGGCTTGGCGGCCTGCGGATGCGCGGCGCCGTTGAGGAGCGCTGCGCCCGCTGCTTGCGGCGTGGCGGCGTTCGCCTTGCCGGTGTCCTGGCCAATATTGGAGATGTCGGTCTGGGCCTGCGCCGTGGCCGCGGCCTTGAATGAGGTCTTCGGCGTGCCCTGGTCCACGGCGGCGATCAGGCCGCCATTGGCTTTCGCATCAGTCGCGGTGGCCTCGCTCGTGCCGGTCGCGGTCTCGCCGAGCGTGGTCGTGGTGTCCGCATCGACCTCGGCGCTCGCAGTCTTGGCGCTCTTGTCGCCCGCGGTGGTGGTGTCGGTCTTGACGCCTTGGATCTGCGCCGCGGTGGAGGCGCTGGCGGCGAGGCCGGCGGCGGCGATGGTCAGCGGGGAGGCGGAGCCGGTGGCCTGGTTCGCAGCCGCATTCGGATCGACCGGCACGACCGGCGCGGCAACGACGATCGCGTTTGGATCGGGCACGGCGACTTGCGTCGCATCGGTCGCCACGGCGGCCGCCGCATCGACGGCGGCGACGACGGTGTCGGTGCCGTCGGTCTTGTCACCCTTGGTCTCGTCGGATTTGTCGGCCGATTTGGCGTCGGAGGCCTCGACCTTGCCCTTGGTCTTGCCGGCGTCCTTGGCCGGATCGGTCGTCGTGTCGCTCGTCTCATCGTTCTTGGTCGGCGCGGACGTGTCGGCGTCGTCGCTCGCCTTGCTCTGCGAGGACTGATCGGCGGATGACGTGTCGCGCGCAGCTCTGTCCGAGGAGGACGACGAGGACGAAGCATCGCTCCGGCGCGGCGCAGTGTCCTGCGCCTGCGAGGCTGCGTTGTTGCTGATCGCCTGGGTATTGCTGTCGACCAGCGAGCCGAAGGAGTCGGTCGCGGCCGGATCCTTCGTCGCCTGCGACCGGGCAGGCTTTTGCTGCGTGCTTTGGACTTGCACGCTTGCCACGACATCTGACGTCCGACCGACCACAGGCGACCCCTTGGAAACATCTTCGGCATGGAGGGTAGCAAGGAGCGGGCCAGCCTCCTTTCCTGCTTATTTCAGTAGTAAAATCAATCCCTTGTGAAATCGGTGCGGCCGCCGCGAGGCCTGCCGCGACCCCGTCATTTCTGCCTCCCCGGCAAGAATTGCCCTAAGCTGGCCGCCCGCGTGATTGCTTCACCGGAATGCCGCCTATATTAAAGAGGTCACTCTCAGCCGCTTTCGACCGGGCAGTCATGCCCCCCGGGGGAACCAGGGTTCCCGGGGATCGCCTGATATCCCGCCGGAAGCACAGGAAACGCGGATCACGCCACGCCGCCGTCACAACGCTTTAAGGCCCATGCTCAACAGTCTGGATCTCGAAGGCCGTCCTGAGGACACCAGGGTCGTCGTTGCCATGTCGGGCGGCGTCGATTCTTCGACGACGGCTGCGCTGCTCAAGGCTGAGGGCTACGACGTCGTCGGCATCACGCTCCAGCTCTACGATCATGGTGCGGCGACCCATCGCAAGGGCGCCTGCTGCGCCGGCCAGGATATCCACGACGCGCGCGACGTCGCGGCCAAGCTCGGCATCCCCCATTACGTGCTCGACTATGAGGACCGTTTTCGCGAGTCCGTCATCGACAACTTTGCCGACTCTTACGCGCTCGGCGAGACGCCGGTGCCGTGCATCGAGTGCAACCGTTCGGTCAAGTTCCGCGATCTCCTGAAGACCGCGCGCGAGCTGGGGGCCACCGCGCTCGCCACCGGCCATTACGTCGCCTCGCGCCGCCTCGACAATGGCTCGCGCGCGCTGGTGTGCGCAGCCGACGCCGATCGCGACCAGAGCTATTTCCTGTTCGCGACCACGCGCGAGCAGCTCGACTTCCTGCGCTTTCCCTTGGGCGACATGACCAAGCCGCAGACGCGCGAGCTCGCGCGCCGCTTTGGGCTCGCGGTCGCCGACAAGCACGACAGCCAGGACATCTGCTTCGTGCCGACGGGACGCTACACCGACATCATCACGCGTCTGCGGCCGAACGCGATGGACCCCGGCGACATCGTCGGTCTCGACGGACGCGTGCTCGGCCAGCACAACGGCATCGCCAATTTCACCGTCGGCCAGCGCCGCGGCCTCGGCATCGCCGCGACCGCGCCGCTATTCGTGGTGCGGCTGGATGCAGCAAACCGCCGCGTCGTGGTCGGTCCGCGCGATGCTCTGAAGATGCACCGCATCGTGCTGCGCGACGTCAACTGGATCGGCGACGGTGACATCGACCGCGCCATCGGTGGCGGCCTTGAGATGTTCGTGCGTGTGCGCTCGACCCGCAGCCCGCAGCCGGCGTGGCTGCGCGGCGGCAATGGTCATTACGAGGTCGAGCTCGTGGCCGGCGAGGAGGGCGTCTCACCGGGCCAGGCCTGCGTGTTCTACGACGCGCCTGGCGGCCAGGCGCGCGTGCTCGGCGGCGGCTTCATCCAGAGCGCCGCAGCGAAGGTCGCTACGAGCACGGCAAGGCCGCTTGCGGAAGCCGTGCGCGGCTGAGGAAATGACGACATCAAGCACAGATGGTCGGGCTGGGTTCACCTCTCCCGTAGGGGAGAGGTGAAGTAAGGGCAGGGGGCATGGCAGCAGATATCTCGCGGGCCGGGGTCGAGAAGGCCTATGGCCGCTGGGCGCCGGTCTATGATCTCGTGTTCGGCAAGGTGTTCGACGCCGGACGGCAGTCGACCATCGCCGAGGCCGACCGCATCGGCGGCCGCATCCTCGACGTCGGCGTCGGCACCGGCCTGTCGCTGTCGGACTATGCGCGCACCACGAAAATCTGCGGCGTCGACATCTCCGAGCCGATGCTGCGCAAGGCGCAGGCGCGCGTGCGTGCGCTGCGGCTCTCCAATGTCGAAGTGCTCTCGGTGATGGACGCGAAAAACCTCGCCTTCCCCGAAAACTTCTTCGATGCGGTGGTCGCGCAATATGTCATCACCGCCGTGCCCGATCCCGAAGGCACGCTCGACGAGTTCGTGCGCGTGCTCAAGCACGGCGGCGAGCTGATCCTCGTCAACCACATCGGCGCCGAGACGGGCCCGCGAAAAATGTTCGAGCTCGCCTTCGCACCTGTAGCCCGCCGCCTCGGCTGGCGCCCGGAATTTCCGTGGGAGCGCCTCGTCAATTGGGCCGCCAAGCACGGCGGCGTCACGCTTGCCGAGCGCCGACCGATGCCGCCGATGGGGCATTTTTCGCTGATCCGCTACCGCAAATCGTGATGGTGATTGGACTGGCGCGCAGCCAGCCAAGCCGGCAGTGCGCCCCCTCTCCCGCTTGCGGGAGAGGGTTGGGGAGAGGGCTCTCTCCACCAGCGATATCTCTCGCGCGGATAAAGGCTTCATCACCCCGTCATTGCAATGATGGTGGGAATACCTCAGGGGACCGCGCGATCACATCGCGCTGCGCCCGGGAACGGGCCGCTGGCCCAGCGCGTTTCCTTCCCATGCGCACGAACATCATCCTAGCGGGCCTCCTGATCGCCGCCTCCGGCAGCGCGATCGCGCAGGCCCCGCCCGCCCCGGCGACGCCGCCGCAACAGACCGCGCCGCCGTCCCCGCAACATCCGACCAATTGCACAGCCCAGGACCGTCTGAACCGCCAGCCTGACGGCACCACCACCGGCCAGGCCCGGGAACCGCTAGGCGACAAGCTGGCCAAATCCGAGGGCGTGCTCTGCCCGCCCGCCGGCATCGACCCCGAGATGCACGCGCCCGCGCCCGACACCGGCGCCAACACCCCGGTGATCCCACCCCCGGGCAGCCCCGGCGGCGATCCGAACGTGCGGCCGAAATAGGCTGATTCTTCGCCCCCTTCCTTCGCCTCTCCCCGCCCGCGGGGAGAGGCCGGAATCCGCGCAAAAGCGCGGATTCCGGGTGAGGGGGACTCTCCACGGGTCTGGTGTCGGAATGGGCCGGTCCGTCGCTGAATTCACTCAGCTAATCGACCGGGCTTTGCTTGACTTCCCGCCGCCCCCTTCCTTATATGCCGCGCGTTCGCGAGATCGGCCGTTTCGGCCACCGCGAGCCCTGTGGCGGGGTAGCTCAGCTGGTTAGAGCACGGGAATCATAATCCTGGGGTCGGGGGTTCGAGTCCCTCCCCCGCTACCACCTTTCCCCACACTCCTTTGACTTGGTTTGGATAGGCGTTTTCCCCGAGCAGGGCATTTAGCCGGCCAGCTATCTCTACGGCGGCACCGCCCGGGCGCAGTGGATCGCGGAACACAGTGACCGTGTCGACCAGATCTCTGATGGCTTCTGCGGCCTCTCCGTCGCCCGCACTGACCCCTTTCGCTAGTGCTTCTTCAAGCCGACCGAGTTGCTCCTCGTATCGTTTGAGGATGGCAGGATGCAGCGCGATTTCTTTGGGGGTGGGCGGTTCACTCTGTAACTCCTCAGATATCCGCTTCCGTTCGGCATCTAAGGCAGTCGATCTCGGTCCGAGAACGGATGGATCGCCCTGTCCTTTTGCAATCGCATCCACCAGTCGATCGATTTCCCGGTTTAATTGCCCAAGCTGCTGCTCAAGGCGCTGCCGTTTTGCATTTGATGAAGCTGCCAGTCGCTTCCGCTCCTCGAGATACGTCCGTACGTATTCCGAAATAACCTTCGGCGCGCGCAATTCGCCCTTTAGCCCGCTGAGGACTGCACTCTCGACCGTGTCTAAATAGAAAGTCTTGGCGTCAGGACACGTGCCGCTCTCCGTCGCCGCCGAGCAGCGAATGCGAACGCGCCCCGATTTGTCCCGCCCGTTCGTTGCCATGCCCGAGCCGCACGAACCGCAACGGAGTAGGCCAGATAGCATTCTACGAGGCCGACGATGATGGCTGGGGTGGGCGCGACTGCGCTCCTCTTTGCGTTGCTGAGCAGCCGTAAACAGTTCTGGACTGACAATTGCAAGATGCGGCACTTCAGCAATCTGCCAATCACTCTTCGGATTTGGTCGTGACAGACGCTTTCCCGAATCGGGATCTTTGACCATCCTTACTTTGTTCCAGACGAGGCGCCCTACATAAAGCTCGTTCTGCAGAATGCCGGCTCCCCTCTCAGGGTTGCCATTGATAGTTGAAGCATTCCACGCGCGCCCTCGCGGCGGTGATACCCTCTCCCTGTTGAGATCGTGTGCGATTTCACGAGGCGTTCGGCCGTCTATGTATTCCTGAAAGATACGCCGGATCACTTGTGCCTCGCCCTCAGCGACGACACGCTCGCCACTTTTTCCGGCGACCGCGGCATATCCGTATGTCAGGCCACCTCCAGCCAAACCTTGCTTGACACGCCCCGCTTGGCCACGACGCACTTTGTGAGCATTGTCCTCACGATAGAGTTGTCCGACCAGACCGCGAAGACCGACCAGCACGGTGTTAACGACGCCTTCGTGAACCGCCCGGATCTCGATCCCGAGAAAAGATAACCGCTTATGGATGCCTGCGAGATCTTCCATGTCGCGAGAGAGGCGATCGAGCGCTTCGACGATTACTACGTCAAAGCATCGCTCCCGCGCTTGGTCCAACATCTGCAGAAGGCCTTCGCGTCCCATGACAGAGCCACCTGAACGGGCCCGATCTTCATGGGTGCTGACAACGGTTAGGCCTTCGCGCTCGGCGTAGCTTTGACAAAGTGAAAGCTGATCTTCAATTGAACGCTCATTCTGAAGATCGGTTGAAAATCGAGCATAGATCGTCGCTCTCTTCCTTGTCGCTTCGATTGGCGAGCTCTCTTTCATGATCTTCCCTCGCGGCCAGACGAGCAAGTACGCGCGCGAGGCGTAAGATCGCCTTGTCTGGATTCGTCTGCAAGGACAATTTGCGATGCGCGTCCCCCACGATCGAACCTCTAGGTCACCGCGCAACTCAACGAGGTGCACGCACTTGCGCTGGCGCCAATCCATAAAATGTCGGCGGTGGTGATCATCCCGAGCATCATGCTCGGCGCGATATCTAAGGGGAACGGGCGCTATAAGCCCGTCGTGCAATTGGATGCCGCGGCGAAGAAAAAGAGAAGAAGCCTGGAACGGCGTCGCCCGCCGAAGTGCTTGGTGCTAGAATGCAGTACATCCAGCTCTTTGGCACTAGGCAGATACTCGGGGCGAGACTCCGGCACCGTCACCAACAAACTCTGCCCAGTTATCGATTTCGTGGCTAGTTCAGCCTGAATCGAACCTGTAACCAGACCGTTATGAGCGGCGGGATAATGGCCGCCGCCGTTGATTTTCCTGCACTTTCCGTGGAGTTCGACCACGTTCGTTGCACTTCGTGCGGGGTGTTTCTGGTGCGAAACTGGTGCGGTTCGTCCGTAACTGAAACTTAGACAGGGCATGTGCCTTTTGTTGGTGATAACGTGAGAACGCAAGTCCAGTCCCGGCGACCGACGGCAAGCGAATTCCGTGCGCCATCGTGCCGGTTGATCGCGGCGGCCTGTTCATGGTCAGCGTCCACCCGGTTCGGAACGCGCTATCGGTAGCGAGCCAAAGACGTTCACGGGAAAGCAAGCCAGGCAAAAAAGATCGTGAGTTCTTCGAGCGTCTAAAGACAGAAGTGTCCGCTGAGTGGCGGGCCTTCACCGAGCATCCCTTCACAAACGGGTTGGCGGACGGCTCGCTCGCAGAAGCGGCGTTTCGTCACTACCTCGCTCAGGACTACCTGTTCCTCATCGAGTTTCAAGGGAAACCATTATTTTCCAAGTAGTTCGTCAATCCCGGCGCCGATTACCAAGCCCTACCAAAAACTCCACAGCACAAAACTGGCACAAAGCGGCACAAAAACTGGAGCGTGGTTCGCGGAAAATTCCAGCCTCAGAGCCAAGCCGTGAGGACCTGACTAACCGATCGGATGCCTTGGGGTTGTGAGATAATCGTCATACAACTTTTGAAAGATGCGAGCATATCGGTGCTCCCTTCGGCCGCGGGATGGAGTAGCCTGGTAGCTCGCAAGGCTCATAACCTTGAGGTCGCTGGTTCAAATCCGGCTCCCGCAACCAACTCCGATCCCCGACAGCCAAGGCGGCCGGTTTATAGAATTAGCATTTCGTCTAGTTTTGCTTGACTTTTTTGGCATTTTTCAAACTGGAACTCGGTTTGAAAATATGCTCAAGCATGGCTGGACAAAGTCAGAGACTTTTGAACCGCCTCGAAAGGGAACTTCCAGAGGGAATTCTCGTCGATACTGCATGGCTGAAAACCCGCGGCTACTCGCGACAATTGCTCAGTCATTATGTCAGTGTGGGCTGCTCTCGAGAACGGCGTGACGCCATGGCACCAGCCATGGAAGTCGAGCATGCCAACGGACGCGTCACCCGTCCCCTGCGCGGCAACGGTATCCCCTATCAAGGCATCAATGTCCTCGTGCTGTGGTCCGCCGCCATCGATCACGGCTATGGCGCTGCCATCTGGATGACTTATCGGCAGGCGAGTGAACTCGGCGCCCATGTCCGCAAGGGCGAGACCGGTACCCTTGTCGTCTACGCCGACAAGATGATCCGCAAAGACGCCAACAAGGAAACGGCGAAGGAGCCGAACGCGCCATTCCCTTCATGAAAGGCTACACGGTGTTCAATGTGGAACAGATCGAGGGACTTCCGGCGCACTACTATGGGCACCCCGACCGATCCAGTGCAACGCATCGCGCATTCTGACGCCTTCTTTGCGGTGACGAGGGCGAATATTGTCCATGGCGGGAGCCGCGCCTGTTACGTGCCCTCAACCGACAACATCCATGCCCTGCGTCGACTTCTTTGAGGATGCTGTCAGCTACTATGCAACGCTCGCTCATGAAACGACGCACTGGACCCGTCACGAAAAGCGCCTCAACCGTGACTTTGGCCGTAAGCGCTTTGGTGACGAGGGTTACGCGGTTGAGGAGTTGGTGGCCGAGCTTGGCGCGGCCTTCCTCTGTGCCGTTCCTTCTGCTCCAGCGCGCGGGCATCGCGACCGCTTCGGCAGAGGCGCTGCTCGTGCGCATGCAGGCTAAGATTGAAGGGCTGTGCACCCAACGCGATGCGTTGAAGAAGCTTCAGCCGGGGTCCCGTGAAAGGCCGCGTCCTTGGCGGCCGAAGGTGGTGATGCGCGAGCCGCTGAAGTATTTCACGGACAGTCCGGATCAGCCGCCATTCCTCAAGACGCTCGCGGAAGTGCGGCGCATCGGCGTGCATGAAGGATGGTGCTATCACCACGTCCAGGCAATTATCGTAGCGATCGATCAGTACGCAGAAGCCGCTACCGGCAATCGCGAATTTTTCTGGAATAGGCCGCAATCGATCGGCGGAAATCGCAAGCGCGGCGATATTCCGTGAAATGGCTTGTTGTTAAGGTAGCGCATGAGCCAACGAAAGCTTCGACAGAAGATAGGTAAACGCAAAGACCAGCGCGAGCCCACCGCCTCCGAAGCAAGTGAGGTATGTTCCCCTGCCGGGGTACTCGGGGCTCGCGTCGGTCCGTGGTGCCTCTGTTCGTCCCGCATGCGCTTGCTGGTCGTGCGCTAAAAATCCTTCCAATCGGAAGCGCGCTCCGGGTCACACTGACTGGCGGTGGCCTTCTTGCAGATCTTTAGCGACGTGATCGGGTGAATTTCCCACAATGAGAAGCGCTTGGGCTGCCCGTTAAGCGGATTATTCGGATCGCCGTTCGTGACATGCATATTGTCGTACAGCAGCGCTCCTTCAATCAGGAGCACCTTGCCTCGCAGCGTCGCGAGGTCGGACGCGGTCCAGTTATCCGGTCGATCTTGGGGGATCATCTCAACCACGATGCCGTCAAATTCGCTGCCGTTCTTCTTCTCGGTGACGGAAATATGCAGGTCATTGTTCTCTTCGCTCTTGAGATTGCAGTTTACGGACTCGCCTGTGTTTGCATGCGGCTTGCCGGCCGATAGGAAGGCGACGAGGCGAACCAGAGATCCTTCACCCACGGTGCCTTCGGCTATCTCGATACTTTTGATCTGATCCCGATCGGCAGGCTCTATCTCGGCGGCTTGACCGACGCGCTCCTCGGCTACGCTCTGGAGCTGGGAGAACGTATCGAAGGTCACGGTTGTGACCGCTCCCTCCGGTGGCATCGTCCGCTTCATCCGGTTGATTGCGCCGTGGGCGCTGTCGGGTGCAGCACAGCCGGTCGGCTTCTTCGTGGTGCAGGCCTTTATGGTCTCCGGAGACACACATGGGGGCGCAGATGCTTCAAGAGCAATGCTGGTCAAATCGGGCTTGACGAGCGATTTGACGTCTGCGGCCAGGACCCAGCCACTTGGTCCTTTCGGCGCAATAACCCGCACATATTTTCCCTTGCGATCGCCTCTCACCCAGCGCAGGTCGGTGTTGGGCTCGATCATCCTTGAGGCGCTCGCCTGAGCGCTGGGGGCCGTCTTGAGGGCGGTTTTCTTATTGGTGGTTACCTGCCCAAGGGCCGGGATATCTTCTTCGGCGAGAGCGGATGCCGTCGTGAGGCACATGAAGGCGATGGACGAAGCAACCAGCAGAGAAGGTTTCATTTTGTAATCCCCCTTGAAGCAAGATTTAGCGCGCCGAAGTGATCCGCTCGAGTTGTGCCCGCAGACTATCCGCATGCGCAGTCTGAGCCTCGTCCACCGCCGTCAGCTTCGATCGTCCAATACGGCTCGTTTTCCGAAAATCGACGGCGGCGTTCAAAAGCAGTCCTGCCCGCGATCCTCCGTTCAGCACCGCCTCGCGTCGGTCTGCCGAGACCTGGTCGGAAAAGGCCCGCAGGCTATTCGTGTCGAAGGGGATCTCGCCGCGATCGATGATCGTCGACTTGCTGCCGTCCATTTGGAGCTGGAACAGGTGCCGAGATTGTGGGTCAAACCAGGAGAGATAGCCTCCATCCAGCACTTCGCGCGGGCCGCGCAGCTGTCCCGAATAGCTGTATCGTACTCCACTGCTCTTCACCGGGTCGAAATAGTGCGGCGTATAGAAATCCGAGACGAGGACTGAGTTCACCGAATAGGCGAATTTTGAAGACTGGCATGGATCGCAGACCTCGATGAGGTATTCGACCCGCCCTTGGCCGGGCTTCAGGGAATTGCCCGCGCGCGTGAGGGTGCCCTGCGGATCGACCAGCATTTCAAGTACTTCATGGCTCAGGAAGACCGTCCAGTTGTTGGTCAAGCCGACCAGAGCGAATGGTTGCTTGTCGTCATCCCGCTTGTGCAGTCCCGCCGCTCCGTTTGGCAGCTCGTCCTGCAGCAACACGTGCCAATAGCCGACCGGAACGTCCTCCAGCTTGTCGAAGGCATCGACCGTGGCGTCCACATTCCAGAGTGGGCCGAAATCGCGTGAGACCTGCTTCTGAATCGCGGCAGAAACCGGCGCCAGTTGCGCCAGCGAGACGTCCCTAGTGAGAGACACCAAGGCGATGTGCGACAGCATGTGACAGCCCCAAGTCGTCGCAGGTTACGCCTGTTCCCTAAAAAAATCCATAGTTGTATCGCCGTCTCAGAGATTGTTGTGGTAGACTCACGTCCATGGTCTCTCCGACCGTTCGCATGGCTTGCGGCGAGGGCCGCAAGCCATGCGATAGACTTCAACGGGTCAGCGCACAGCAACCAGGCTGACGCTGTTTGTCTTGGGCAGGCTATCTTTCGACGTTGCCATCACAATCGCCTGCGATACGAGATCAAGAACCTGGAGCGAACGTGCTTCTGCGACAGTGCCGACTTGCGGCCGGGGAATATAGAAACCTTCGCCATTCAACATAATCTGAACCGCGGCATTGGCCGAAATTCCTCGTTCGACCACGAAAAGTCGACGAGGCGGTGCGACCCCTCGCTCGCGATGAAGAGCTGTGGCCTGTATTGCTGGATCGAGTAATTTTGCGCGGCGATGAGTTCACCCAGGTAATAGAGCATACCTTCGGGGGGTCTTCGGGAAACAGGATAGCTCTTTTCTTTCAGGAGCCGGAGCATCCGCAGCGTGTATTGAAACTTGTGCATCGTGCAAAACTCGCGAGCCGAGTTGAGGATGACGGGATCATCGAGGGTCAGGTGTCGAGCCCTGCAATCCTGATAAGCCTCGTCGTCACGGTACAATTGAGGGCAGATTTGTTGCCTCCGTTCCGCAGGGTCGCTACCGCATTTTGCTTCGGTGGTGCGGATCATCCGTTCATGATCGGCCGGCGGCATCTGGATCGCGTGAATGAGAAGCAGGTTGACCATTTCAATGGGCCAATTCCGCTCATGAAAATAGTCGACAAGTTTCGGATCGACGGGCTTTCGCATTGGCTGTCGCGAACTTCTCATGGTTCAGGTTGTTGATCGTGAATTGTGAGAAGCCGCCCCCATAAGCGACTGTCGGTTTGAGCGTATAGTTGCTTAGAGCGGACGGGGAGAAGTTGAACGTGCCGCCCGCGTTGCCCGAAAAGTTCGGGCTTGCGAGCACGTCCCCAAAGCCGACAAACGACATGGGCGCAGGCTGGCTGGCGCGCACCGCATTCAGCAGAATCTGCTTGTTGCTGGAGGTCATAGGCATCGGCCTTGTCGACAAGCTCGGCGCGCGTGCATGCGCCGCAGGTGAGCGCGACAACCATCAGCCAAGCCAGAACTGAGAGTGACGAAAAAGCGCGAGGAAATCCCGTCCCCATATGTGCCCCATGTTTAAAATACTGAACGCGCTAAAATTGCAGCCGGAAATTATTTCACCTTGGCTCGGCGCCGTCCAGCCGCATGTCTGAAGATCTTTCCGCCGGCGCGTTCGCTGCGCGGACCGGGCTCTATGAGCGAGCTCACCGAGCCATCCCGTCTCAGTAGGGTAGGCGCGGGACACCTCGAGGAGGATATCCCTACGCCTCCCCCCAAACCGTGCGGGCACCTTTCAATGCACACGGCTTTCCGTACGCGCATGCTCTCGACCAGAAACAGCTGCACGGCATGACGGGCACAGGACAATCGTCTTGCGCCGCCAACCGGACCGCTTCCAGACCGTCAGCGATCCGCTTCGCAAGTCCCCTAGGCGGCGGAGATGATGCATCTCAAATGGTCCGGTCGTATCGCTGCACGCTTCGCATCTGCGAGCGTTGAGGCGATCGATCAGATCATTTGGGCTTTTGACCCACCACGCCCCTGCTGTGACGTTGTCGACTACAGGACTTGTCCAGTAGGTTTGGGTCAGATGCTTCAACCTCCACAGCTTGATGCTGCGAAGCTTACCACGGACCACAGAGCTGACCTCGTAGTCCGTACCATTCCACAGACGCGCCATGGTTCTCGCTCTCGTCGTCCGATGTCGCATCGCCAGCGTCTTCACAAGGCTGCGGAACACAACAAGCTCCAACAGCCCCAAGGCGCCCTTGAAGTCATCAGCAAACGAATGGTAGTTGGCAAAGCCACGGAACTCTGAGTTATAGGCGAGGACGGTTGCGACATCGCTGGTAACCAAGAACTGCTCGCGCGGACGGCCAGTTTTTCTGGCGAGATCGCCATAGCCATGTCGCCTGCAGAACTCGGTAACCTCCTTCCGCGGCACTCGCAAACTGACATTGCCGGTGGTCGGCCGGCGTACCACGCGCCAGGTCCGTCCATCCGGTCCCGTGCGGTTGGATTTACGTCCAGCCCCATAGGATGTGTATGTCGAGATGCGATAGCTCAGGAAGGTCACTCCCTTTGAAGCGGCGTAGACCCCACTTTTCTCGGGCGACACGCTGAGCTTCAATGTCTGCGTCAGGAATTGTTCGACGCAAGCCATGATCTCACACGCTTCCCGCTTGCTCCCGATCACGCCGATGAGGAAATCGTCGGCGTACCGGCAGTAGCGAAGCCTTTTGAAGTTGGGGTCCATCGGATCGACGGAAGGCACTTTCCGTCTTTCCTGATTGATGGCTTTGATCTCCGCGAATGCAGCGTCGATCTCGGCCCGATCCGCGCCTTCGGCGCGGAGCCGTTCAATTTTCCGGCGGAGACTAAGGACGCGCCGTTCCAACGCCGCGTAGCGCGGGAATGGACGTCGATCGCGACCCTTTTCGAAGCCCGCCTTCATCATCTGCATGTGCTGGTCCAGCTCGTGCAGATAGATATTGGCGAGCAAGGGCGAGACAACGCCGCCCTGTGGCGTGCCACTGTAAGTGCGCCCGTAGACCCAATCTTCCATGTAGCCTGCTTTGAGCATTCCTTCGATCAGACCGATGAACTTGTCGTCATCGATCCGCTTCTTTAGAAGCCCAAGCAGAATGTCATGGTCGATGTTGTCGAAGAACCCACGTACATCCACTTCGACTAGCCACTTGCAGCCCGTCCAGGTCTTCTTGATGGACTTGAGTGCGGTATGACAGGATCGTCCCGGGCGGAACCCGTGCGAACTCATCGAGGAACACAGGTTCGTAGATCGCTTCGAGTAGAATCCTGACCGCCTCCTGAACGAGCCGGTCTTCCACCGTAGGGATACCCAGCGGTCGTGTTTTGCCGTTGTCCTTCGGGATGTACACCCGTCGGACAGGCCGGAAGCGATATGTGCCCTCTGCCACGCGACAGGCGAGGTCGGCGAGCTTCGCCAGCGACATGCCGTCGAAGGTCTTGCCGTCAACACCGGGCGTCAAAGCTCCCTTATTTTGGGAGACCTTTTCGTAGGCCCGCTCGAAGAGAAATGGAGATCTCATCAGGCGGTGAAGGCCATTGATCCGCTTGTCCGACCGCGACAAGGTCGGAAGTGATTCAATTCTCCTCTGGATGGTAACGGCCTGCATCAGCAGAACCTCTCCGTTGAAGAATCTCTTCTACGCATACTGCACATGCCGTTGTTAGCGGCATCGTCCTTCCCCCGATCGGAGGCGCTTTCGAACCGGTCACCCGGTCTTATACGCATGATCGTCCGCCTCGCGGCGGCTGTCCCGGCCATTACGCCGGGCATTTGGGTACTACGACGGCTCCGTCGCCATAGGTTCGCGAACGAACCTACTGCAGGCGATCCCGTAGTTGCGTGTGTGGGGAGTTGCGGTGTGTTTAGGTGTCCCATTCGCTTCCTTGATCCTCCGACAGAGGTCGTCCCACGCAGACTGGTGGCGAATCGCACTGGCCGGTGCGATTGGCCCCGCGTGGCGTAGCGTGTCAGCCGCGTTCGCTACCGCCAGCCCTTTGGCAACTGGAAACTGGGATTCAGGCAATACAGCTTTCACCATGCACACCTTACCTTTGTGCTCTCCACCGGGCTGCGGCGCCCGATTTCGAGACGTTTCCCGACATGCTCTGGTCCCGTTCCTCTTTCGAGGTCTCAGTCGTTTCCGACACCGGTAAGTCGGGCAGATAAGAGCCAAACCAGTAGGCTCCATTCTTTCGAACACTCCCTTCTTCACGCCACAACGGCGCACGCCGTGCGGGCAACGATCCCTCGCGCAGGACACAAGGTACTCCTCGCGGGGGGCACTCGGAAAAGGGGGGCGCCTGCGGCGACCGCTCGCACTGCCCCGTTCCCGGGTGCCGCTCTTAACCGGTCTCGTCGCTACACTCGTGCCGCGTGCCCCTTCGGGTCGCTATGCTCACGCGGCCGGGTGACATTTCTCCGGGGCGATGCGCATGCGCGCACGCTTTCATTTTTTGCTTCATTTCGCCGCTGCCGCGGCAGAGGGCTTAGGCTCCGCCTCGGCGCGGCGCAAGGGGGCAGGCCCTCCGGGTTTTGGCTCCCCCGCGCAAGCGCGGTCCGCTCGGCAAGATCAAGAAGTCGCCGAAGAATGTGCGCAAGGTACCGCACACGCCTGTCGAGATCGAAGCGCTGGCCGCCAGCATCGCCTCCCTCGGCATGCTGCAATTCCCGGTCGTCGAGCCCGAGCTTGGCCCCAAGGGCAAACCCACCGGCCATTAAACCTTGTCAATGCAGGCGAGGGACGCCGCCTCGCGCAATTGCTTCGCGTGAAGCGCAAGGAGATCAAGAAGGATGAACCGATCCCCTGCATTTGTGACGTCGAGCACAATGCCATCGAGATCAGTCTCGCTGAGAACGCGATCCGCTCCAACATGCATCCCGCCGACGAATATGAAGCCTTTGCCGAGCTTCAGACCAAGGAAGGCATGACCATATCTCGCGGGCCGCTATGGCGTCGCCCCTGCGGTTGTCAAACAGCGCCTCTCACTCGGCGCGGTCAGTCCCGCCCTGCTTAATCTCTACCGTGCAGGCGAGATGAACCTCGACCAACTGACCGCCTTCACCGTCACCGACGACCACGCGCGGCAGGAAGAAGTCTGGGAAATGCTCGGATGGGACAAGAGCCGCCGGGCCATCCTGCATGCCCTGACCGAAGGTCAGGTTTCCATCGGCGACCGTCGAGCCGTCTTTGTTGGCATCGACGCCTACGAGAGAGCGGGCGGCACGGTCATCCGCGATTTGTTCTATTAGGAAGGCGGCTATCTTGCCGACGCCGCCCCTGCTCAACCGTCTTGTGCGCGAGAAGCTCCAGTCTGTTGCCGAGACTGTCATGGATGAAGGGTAGAAATGGGTCGAAGTCGTTCCCGAGTTCGACTACCGCCGCACCTCCGCCATGGCCACGATCAAGACGGTTGCGAGGGAGCTGACAGAAGAGGAGCAACAGAAGCTGCAAGCTATGCAGGAGCGGCTAGGCGCCTTGAACTGTGAGGCCGAGCAGGATGATCCGTCCGATGAGACGCTCAACGAGATCGAGCGCCTCGAACAGGAAAGCGCGGCCCTGACCGAGGAAACGTTTCGGCCCGAGGATATCGCCCGCGCAGGCGTCTTTATCGCCCTCGGCAATGGCGGCGAGGCTCGCATCGAACAGGACGAGCCGGAGAAGGAAGCTGAGGAGAAGAATGGCCCGGAGGCCGAAGCATCCTCCAAACCGGCCGCCAAAACCGATGGGCTATCCGCCGCCTTGGTTGCCGAGCTGACCGCACACTGGACAGCGGCGCTGCGCAACGATCTCGCGCAGGTTCCAGAGCTGGCCCTGATCGCGGTCACGACTGCGCTGGCGGCGAAGGCCTTCTATCGCTTCAATGACCTGTCCTGCCTTGGCCTCGCGCTCAACGCCACAACTCTTTCGAGCGCTGCGTCCGGCATGGATGAGACTGCGGCGTGGCAGGCGATTCTCGCGCGGCATGAAGCTTGGGCATCACGCCTGGCCATCGAGGGAAGGGCGCTCTGGTCGTTTGTGTCCTCGCTCAGCATGGATGAGCTGATGTCCCTGCTCGCCCATTGCGCATCCCTGTCGCTCGACGTCATCCAGCGTCCCGGTGATGAATCGCAGGCATTTGCGCTTGAACATGCGGCAAGTCTGGCCAAGGCCATGCAGCACGACATGGCCCGCTACTGGCAACCGACCGTCGCCGGTTATCTTGGCCGGGTCGGCAAGGATCGCATTGCTGACGCGGTTCGCGAAGCTGCGGGCGACGAGGCCGCCCGCCGGATCGTGAGCCTCAAGAAGAAGGCCATGGCCGAACGCGCCGAGCAGTTGCTGGCCGGAACGGGCTGGCTGCCACCCCTGCTCAGGTCCGGCGAAGTGCGCGAAGAGATTGCAGCATGAGCGTAGTGGAGAACCGCGTTCGCGCGGCTCCCGGTTCAGGCGATCGAGGTCCGTCTTGAGGCTGTCAAGCCGCGCATATTCGCTGGCCCGCTTGGCTTCCAGTGCCGCGAGCTGAGCAGCCCCGTTGTCGGTGGCCGCGATGGATGCAGCTTTCGCATTCCGGCTCCGCCAACGCCTGCAACTTGTCCGGTGATGGCTTCGACGCGTCACCACGTTCCAATTGCGACAAATAGGTATTGGAAATACCGGTGGCGTCCTCAACCTCCCGCAGGCTGTGCCCACGCACCAGACGTATTTCGCGGAGCGTTTTGGAAAGATTCACGAATTCTCCCACGCTCACACTCGCGACCTTGCCTTACGTCAGGCCGATAGATGCTGACTTCGCCCTCTTCGATTTCGACAAGGTCATAAAGGACAATGTCGAGACTGGCATTCTCTTCGAAACAGGCTTCATCAGAAAGTTCAAACCGCGCGCCTGTGACATATGGCTCAACCGGCGTGGGTTCGAGCAAGTGCGGCTCGTCGAACGAAAATTCGATGCCGGTTTTCGGCTTCAAGATGACGAACCCACGCTTGCATTTGCGGTTTTGACACCAATCCAGCCCGGCGTGACCTGCCCAGTGCTGGATTTACCCAAGTAATCGAAAGCGGCCTCGGCGGCACCGCGAACAACTTCGATACGATCAGCTTCCACACCCTTCCCAATCCTCGCAGCCCCGAGGAGCTGTGGCCCGACCAAACGAAGGAAGAGTTAGCAAAGGTCGAGGCCGACCAGGAGCGCGTTGCCAGCGAAAATCGTGGCTGTCACACGCTCGCGCAGGACGTTTGCGCCGCCGAGATCTCGCGGGCAAGTCCGTCGCAGTTCCTTTCGTCGGCACCACTGCCGCGAGCCTAGTGGTCGGCGAAGCCGTCAAACTTCTACATGATGGCCCTGCCTATCATCGCCTCAAGTTGAGCCTCGGTGATCTCGCCAGGGTTCGTGCCGTCCGGAACGGCAACTACAGTGCCCTCGACACAGCGGCAATCGCGTCAATTGAGTGCGATCCGCTCTGATCTTTGCTGAAGATGACCTTACCGGACCTTGTCGGCGAACGCGGGTGCCTTGCCACCAGTCTGCGCCACTACATGGGACACGATCATCGACGCGTAGATATCATGCGTACGAATACGCTCAGGTAGCTTGCTGCTTGACACCATACCTTCGTAAACTAGTCCGCGAGTCGCTGGAAAGTTCGCCAATGAAAGCATTCGAAGAGCTCTTCGAGATCCAAGAAGCTGCAAGCCGCCATTGCGGCCAGTGGTCCGGCAGGCTGACCAGGAAGGCCTCCAGCGATCCCGGGTCTCGATCGGCGCCGATCGGCCGCTCGACAAGGAGCACCTCAAGCGCTTGACGAGAAATGCGTACGGTTACGTTCGCCATCGACAACACCGCGGGCTGCTGCCGTCGTCTCTCCCGACGAGTCTCAATGACGGTCCGCGGCCGCTTGGGCCCAGGTCGGGACGAATTCCTTGGTTGACGGCCAGCAGCGTCAAGACGACCGCTGCAAGCAGGAGCCAGCACGCCGCCCGCATCACCGGCGGTCGCAGCCATGGCGGCCGGCGTGGAATGCCGGCTGGAAGGTGATACCCCTGATCGCCGGATGCTCGATCGCGAATTCTACGATCCTGCCGATTTCATGGTCGTTCACGCCACGCTCGATGGCGGGAACGATCGTGATGTTCAGCCCGATGTCCGCGAGCCGATCGAGCGCCTGCAGCTTCTCCTCGAGGATATCAGGCTCGTCGCGCAGGACCCGGTACGTCTCCCGCTCAAAGGCGTCGAACTGAAAATAGAGCGACGGTCGCACGTCATTGAGCTGCTCAAGGAACCGATCGTCGCGAGCGATGCGCTTGCCATTGGTGTTGAGCATGACGAAGCGGATATCGCGCGCCTGTGCGGCGCGCACGAAATCGATGATGTGAGGATGGATGGTCGGCTCCCCGCCGGAAAACTGCACGACCTCCGGCCGCCCTTCGGTCCGCACATAATCGTCGAGCATTTGCTCGACCTCCTCCAACGTCAGGCTGAACCCGGGCTCGGCATCGGCAAGACAGAGCGGGCAATCCATGTCGCAGGCGCTGTTGATCTCAATGATGCCGAGGCAGGCGTGCTGCTCGTGGTCCGGGCAAAGCCCGCAATCACGCGGGCAGCCGTGCTCGATCTGAGTGCCGCGTGCCAGCGGAATCGTTCCGGGCTTGTTGTATCTCGCGAATGAGATGTAGGCCTCGGCATCACCGTAAATGAGCGACATGAACGGTCCGCATCGGGGACAGCGCTTGCTCATGTAGACCTTGTTGTCGCGCAGCAGGATCTTGGCGTCGATCAGGCGCTTGCAGGATGGGCAGATGCTGCGGGTCAATTCGTGGAACACATAGTCCGAATCGACCCGCCTGCGATTGGCGGCGTCGTGCAGCGCGTGGTCAGCGGTGGCGGAAGATTCGGAATCCATGCGGCAACTCCTTCGATGTCATCCGAGCTTCCAGACCGACCAGAGCAACACCCGGGACAAGAGCGCCGTCGTCAGGCAATAGAAGCAGTAGCCTCCGAAGTTCATCATGTCGCGCAGGCCGAGTATGTTTGCCGCGGTTGCTGCACCGGCGAGTACGAGCAGCGCGATCCAGCTCCAGCGGACGGGAGGCGCGATCAACAGGCCGAGGATCGCGATGTAGAGGACGGCGCCGATATAACCGTCGGGAATGCCGAAGGGGCGCGCGAACGGGGCGTCGGCGACCCCTTCGCACCCCTCGCCAAAGATCGGACAAATCAGGCGGCCGACGAGTCGGCTCTGGTATAACCCGACATAGAGCATCGCTGCGGCACTCGCCGCTGTCACAGCAAAGGCAATATAGCGATACATGCTCATTCGTCCAGCCAATTCCTCGTGGCACAAGAATGCTGCAGCAATTGAGCTCGGCAATTGATTGTCCGCCACCTTGCCCGCCGAACGCACATAGCTGACAGCCACTGACGGTTCGGTCTGGCTCTAAGAAGGGTTAAGGCCGCCGAGAGTTTTATGCGTCCGGTTGTCGTCTGCTGATCGGCGTGACGCCCGTTGGCCAGATTACTCCGATAGGGTCCACGCCGCGTTACCCCCGCGAGAAAGCCGGCGGAGGAGCCTCAAAAGAAGTTGACCTCGCGCGGAATTAGAACGCCTCAAATTGCACCGACCCGAAACCGGCGGTACGACCGTCGTCGGATCCAACATTCGACGTGGCATCCCGTGAGTCTGCTATCCTTACCGTCGCGTCTTGCAGTGCTCGCCATGCTGCTGGTCCTAGTTCTTTTGGGCGCAGCGAGGGCCGAGACGAGCGATGTCGAAACCACGTGGCGATCGTTGGATTACATCGCGGTGGATTATGCCGGTGCCGTGTCGCATGGCACGGTCTTAAGTCCTTCCGAATATGCCGAGCAGATGAGTTCGCGACGACAGTTACCGCGACGCTCGCGGCGCTGCCGCCCAGGCCGGAACGGCAGGCGCTTCTGACCGAAGCCGCCCGCGTGCAGCACGCCGTTGCCGACAAGGCCGATGCGGAGGAGGTCGCACGTATCGCGCATGGCCTGGCTGCCGCGTTGCTTGCGGCCTATCCGGTGCCGTCGGCGCCGAAAAAGGCTCCGGATTTCGCGCGCGGCGCGACGTTGTTCGGCCAGAATTGCGCGGCCTGCCATGGCGAAGCCGGGGACGGTCATGGGCCGGACGCCGCCAAACTTGATACGCCGCCCATCGCGTTCACCGACACCGACCGCGCACGTCAACGTAGCGTATTCGGCCTCTATCAGGTGATCACCCAAGGTCTCGACGGCACCGCGATGCCGAACTTTGACAGCCTTTCGACCGATGATCGCTGGGCCCTGGCGTTCTACGCCGGTCACTTTGCCTTCCCGGATGCTGCTGCGGCGGAGGGGGAGCGGCTATGGAAGCAGGAGCGTTCGCTTTAACGGCTTGTCCCCGATCTGAAGACGCTCGTCGGTACGACGCCCGCAGCGCTTGGCGGCAAGATCGGGCAGGACAAGGCGGACGTCCTCATGGCGTACTTGCGTCGCCATCCCGACGTGGTGGGGCAGCAGGCTGGACCCCTGTCACTGGTGCGCGGCGGGCTGGCCGAAAGCCTCACCACTTATCGTGCGGGGGACCGGCAGCGCGCCAGCCAGTTGGCGTTGTCCGCATATCTCGATGGCTTCGAGCCGATAGAGCCCACGCTGGCCGCGCGTGATCGTCCGCTCATGGAGCGGATCGAGGGGGCGATGGGCGAGTACCGCGCTGCCATCCAGAGCGGAGAGAATGCCGATGCGCCCGCCGATCGCGCGCAGGTCCTCAACGACCTTCTCGACCACGCGGAAGTTGCGCTATCGCCTGACGCCGCAAGCGGTCTTTCGACGTTCCTGGGCGCGGCGACGATCCTGTTGCGCGAGGGGCTGGAAGCGCTGCTGATCGTGGCGGCATGGTCGCCTTTCTCCGCAAGGCCGAGCGGATGGAGGTCATGCCCTACGTCCATGCGGGCTGGATAGGCGCCCTCGTTGCCGGCTTCGTGACCTGGGTCGTCGCGACCTGGGTGATCGGGATCAGCGGCGCGAGCCGAGAACTGACGGAGGGGTTCGGGTCGGTCTTCGCCGCCGTGGTCCTGCTCGCGGTCGGCATCTGGATGCACGGCAAGGCACAAGCTGACCAATGGCAACACTACATTCGCGAAAAGATGGCGAAGGCGTTGTCCGGCGGTTCGGCCTGGTAACTGTTTGGACTCTCATCGTCGTCTACCGGGAGGTGTTCGAAACGATCCTTTTCTACGCGGCGCTGTGGACCCAGGGAAACGATACTCGTCGGGGCGCTGAGCGCGTGCGCACCGCTGGCCTTCATCGCATGGGCGATGCTGCGCTATAGCCGCCACCTGCCGATCGGCAAGTTCTTCACCTACAGTTCGTGGCTGATGGCCGTTCTGACGGTCGTGCTGGCCGGCAAGGGCATCGCGGCCCTGCAAGAGGCCGGCATCTTCAGCATCGCACCGTTGCGCTCGGTGCCACGAATCTCGTTGGTTGGTCTGTTCCCAACGATGCAAACGGTCGCGGCCCAGGTACTCATGATTGCGGCTCTAGCTATAGGCTTCGCACTCAATCGTCGAAAAGCCGCACAGAACAATGGATAGAGTCTTGGTCGGTGCCATCTGCGAGAACGCCGCAACGAAGTCCTTGCGATCCTGCTGACCAGCATCGTCAGCGGGGCGGTGCAAGCCCATCCTGCTCTTCAATCCACGAACCCCGGCCAGGGCGCCACCGTTTCGTCGCCGACGGAGATCCGATTGACGTTCAGCGAGGACCTGATCGCCAAATGTTTCCGGATTGACCGTCAAGGACGAAGGCGGGCGCGCGATCGAGACGGGAGGGCCTACGGTTGATCCGAACCAGAAACGCCAGCTCATTGTGCCGATCGCAAAGCCGCTTCCGCCCGGAACGTACAATGTCGATTGGAACGCCGTGTCGGCAGATACCCATAGGGTGAACGGCCACTTCTCGTTCAGGGTTGCGCAATGATGCTCGAGGCGGGACTCGTTTTCTCCCGCTTCGTTCATTTCACCTGCGCGATCATCCTGTTCGGCGGCGCATTTTTCGTCCTGTATTCACCTGCTTCCGACAGTCGTTTGAAACGACTGATGCGCCCGCTTGCGGTCATGCTGCTTGGGGCGGCCTTCGGCGTGCTTCTCAGTGGCCTAGTCTGGTTTCTCTTCACGGTGGGAAACATGAGCGGCACCTTCGCAGGCGCGTTCGACGGAGAGGCATTGTGGTCGGTGCTGTGGGATACCGGCTTCGGACGCGTGTGGGCCGCGCGCCTTGCGCCTCGGCTCTTGGTCGGCTCTGATCGGCACCGGCTATGGCGAGTTGCTGTTGTTGAAGCTTGCCCTGTTTGGCTTGATGCTGTGTCTTGCGGCGTCGAACCGGTTCTGGCTCGTTCCGATCCTTGCGAAAGCATCGAGCATCAATCGGTCCGAGCTTGCGCTCGAAAGACTGCGCCGCGGCATTCTGTGCGAACAAATGCTTGGTGCTCTCGTCGTGGGAATTGTCAGCGTCTTGGGGACATTATCTCCGGCGATCCAAGGCTCCTGAGGGCACAATCAACCTGTCCGGGTTTGCCACTGTGGACGATGAAGCGAGGCAATTTCCGTCAAGCGGTCAGATCGCCTGAACCGCAGCCTTCAACTCTTCCCGAACCTTGACGGCGATGGCCTCAAGCGCAGGATTTTGAATCGCTTGCATTGAAGCGACCGGGTCCACGGCAGCGACTTCGGTCTTGTCGCCAACCTCCTGGACGATCACATTGCATGGAAGCATCGTGCCGATCTTGTCTTCAGCCTGTAGCGCCTGATGGGCCATCCTTGGATTGCAGGCGCCGAGAATGACATAAGGATGGAAATCGGCTCCGATCTTGTCCTTCAGCACCGATTGAACATCGATTCTCGTCAATATCCCGAATCCGCGCGATTTCAGTGCGTCAACCGCTTTCTCCACAGCTTGCGCCATAGGTACATCCAGCGATTTCGAAAAGTAATACGACATTTCGTTCCTCCCAATCGCCAATTGTTACAGATTTGATCCAGGTTGCTGGCCGCGCCGCCTCGGCGGCGCGGCCTGCAATACAAACCGGTTGGGCGCACAATGTTGCACTCGGCTGCCATCGTTTCCTTAATCTACATCAAAGCCAGACGGTGGCGGGTCAACCTTAGAGGCCTGCTCATAGCTGGTCTTACAACGTCGGGTCGCTGCGAGACTTCTTGGGCAGGTACTCGTTTGGGTTCGCGACCGACAGGTGAACCTGGACGCCTCCATCGGCGTCGTGATTATTCGGATTTCTTCGCCGTACTTGCCTGCGGTGGACAGCAGAGATGCTGATGGGCTGGTCGTGCGCTGCATGGAAAGAACGGCCGCCGTGGAAAATCACAAGGTAGAAAGACATTCAGTATGATTGGGACGCACGCGCGGTCTCACGCGGCAGCGCGCGAGCAATAGCGATTTGACGAGGTCGTTGATACCGAGTGAACAGACAAGAGAGAATCCGACAATCAGGCATGTTTGGGCAAGGGGCAGAGGCCGCAGTTCGGCCAGGCCGATCCTGCCGATCAGGAGCCCGACGCAAGCGTCGGCAAGGAGCGCCGTCGTTAGAATGGCGCTCGGCCTCGAGGCCCAGAATGCCCTGCGTTCGCGGATCGACAGGATCGAAAACAACGCGAAGAACAGCAGCGTTTGAAACGTGAATGTATGGAGCTGGCCGGGGGCGGCACCGAGATCAAATTTGGTCCAGCCGATGGCGAGCAGGGCCAGCGCCTCCACAAGCATGATCAGCCCGAGGAGAATCGCCAGCGCCACCAGCGGGCCGACCCTCCAGCTCTCCGGCTTCGGCGACGGGTGCACCCGGTCGGTCGAAAGCGCGATCTTGACGAAGTCTGTCATAAAGACGAGCAGGATCATGCCCAATGCGGAAATGACAAATTTGCCCGTGACAAGAAAGGCGATCACCACGAATCCCGCCTTGAGGATGGTCCGGCTCACCTTGTTGACGATCCATGTGAGCACGCGCTGATAGATGGCGCGCCCGTTCTTGACCAGGTCGATGATGCCCTCGAGGCCGTCCGTTGTGAGCACCACACTTGCGGCGCCCTTGGCGACATCGGTTGCGCCGCTCACCGCGATGCCGACCTCGGCCTGCCTCAGCGCCGGCGCGTCGTTCACTCCGTCTCCGGTCATGCCGACCACATGGCCGGCATGCTGGAGGCTCTTGACGACGAGGAACTTGTCCTCTGGGAACACCTCGGCGAAGCCACTTGATCCCCGGACCAAATCTGCCGCGCGCTCCGTCGATGCATTCTCCGCGGCGCGCAGCTCGGGGACTCGCACGACTTCGCCCAGAGCAAGCTCGCGGGCAACCTCGCGTGCGACGGGCAGTGCATCACCGGTCAGCATCTTGACCACAACGCCAAGGAAGCGCAGCTCGTCGATGAGCCGGCGCGAGTCGGGGCGAGGCGCATCATAGAGCAGTGCAAGGCCCACAAGCCGCAGCGGTTCGTCGCCGTCGGCCCGCGCGACGGCGAGGACGCGAAAGCCTTTCTGCGCGGCTTCTGTAGCACGCGCCTCAAGCGCGAGCACTGCTTCGGAGTCCAGCTCCACGGCTTCCGCGACCGTGCGCAGCGCGCCCTTCACGACCCGCGTCTTGCGACCGCTGCGCTCGACGCGCGCCTCGGTCCGGCGGGTTTCGGGCGAAAAGGGCACGAAAGAGAGCAGCCTTTCTGTTCCGTCCAAAAGCTTGCGCTCTTGAGCAGCGTGTATGAATGCGAGATCGATCGGATCCTGGTTCGCCTCGGTTGACGCTAAGGCACCGTCGCGTACGACGTCGTCCTTGGCATGTCCCGGCTGCGGCAGCGTACCCGCGAGCGACAGCCGGTTCATGGTGAGCGTTCCCGTCTTGTCGGCGCAGACCACATCCATGCTTGCTGCGTCCTCCGCAGCGCTCAGTCGCGTGACGAGCACGCCGTGGCGGGCGAGCTCGACTGAACCGACTGCCATGCTGACGGTGAACATGACCGGAAGTGCCACGGGTACGGCACTCATTAGCAAGACCAGGGACAGCGGCAGGATGTCGATGAGCGGCAGGCCTTCGATGAACGATGCGACCAGGGTAATTGAGACCAGCATGCCGACGATGACGAACAGCCACCGGACGACGCGCGCGATCACCTCCTCGACGTGCAGCTTCGGATGCGCGCTCTGGACGAGTTGGGTTGTGCGGCCAAAATAGGTCCTGACCCCAGTCGCGACGACGACGGCCGTCGCTTCGCCCTGCCGCACGATCGAGCCCGAGTAGAGCGCGTCGTTATTTGCCTTGGTGAGCAGCTGTGACTCGCCGGTGAGCACCGACTGGTCGACTTCCAGCGCCCCGTCGACGATTTGGACGTCGGCAGGCACGAAATCCCCAGAGCGCACGCGGATGACATCGCCGCAAACTAGGTTCCTCGCGGGTATCGCCTGCCAGGTTCCGTCGCGCAGCACCCGTGCCGTGACCTGCAGCCGGTGTCTGAGCGCCGAGACCGCGGCCGAGGCGCGGCTTTCCTGAAGGAAGCTAAGGATCGCGTTGATGAGAAGGAGCGCCAGCGCAATCCAGAAGTCGGCCCATTTGTAGAGGACCAGGGACAGCAGGGCGATCAGCTCGATCATCCAGGCCGAGAGGCCCCAGAACTTGTGTGCGAAGCGGGTAAGCGGATGGGCTTTCTCTTCGGGGACGTCGTTGGCGCCGTCCCGCTCAAGCCGGGCCGCTGCCTCATCGGTCTGAAGGCCGGTGTCGCGGCTGGAGCGGAGAGCAGCAAGTGCGCCGACGGCGGTCGCCGGACCGGGACCGTCGTCTCCGACGTACTGGGCGCCCCGGTTCATCCCTCCGCCCGCATTTCGGCACCCGCGGCCGCACTACCGACTCTTTCCGGCATCAACACGCCATCTTGGGCCACAATGACCTTCCCTTCGTCGAGGGGCTTCCAAGGCTCGTCGGTCAGCGGCACGCTCGCGAAGAGCACGACAGTCTGGCTGCCGGCTTCGATCGTTAACCCGCTTGTCTCGAACATGTCGCCGCTCCTCCCACATTTGCGCACCAGCACGTGCAGTCCGGGCGGGCGGATCGCATCTCCATGCCGGCGGCGATGGGCATGCGCGAAGAGGGCATCGCCATCAGAGTATAGGAAGTTCGCCGGCCCGAGTGATCGCAAGTCGGCGGCGAATCCTCTCACAATCGCGGCGCGCTCGGCCAAGGGCGGCACCGCCCCATTGTTGAGCCACAGCTGCTGCAGTCGACCGAGGAGCGCGCAGAATGCATGCTCGGAGTCCGTCTCTCCGATCGGTCTGTAATGCCCAAATCGGAAGCGGTCATCTGACACGACGCGCGCACAATGACCATTATGCGCAAATGCGTGCACAGATCCGCCAAGCTCGCGTATGAAGGGTTGGATGTTCCTCAGGCCGACGCCACCGATCGTTGCGCGGCGAATGTGGGAAATTACCATTTGGCTGTGCAGCCCGCGCTCCTCCACAAACCGAACCCAAGGGCTCTGGCTTGCAGCGGTCGTGTCTTTGATGAGACGGACGTCGCCCGCCTCGTAATAGGCGATGCCCCAGCCATCCTTGTGCGGGCCGGAGAGGCCACCATGGCGCGAGAACGTCTCGAGCGACAGGTCGACCGTCACGGGAAATCGGCTCGATATGGCAAATAGTTCGCACATTAGCTGTCCGCGACGCCAAGACCGCGCGATTCGGTCCCAGTTCCGCAAGCCCGCCATGGTGGCAGGTTCGAATGGCAGACGTTCGTCCAGTTCAAGGAGCATAATGCCTGGTTCAGCTCGTGATGAGGTTGATCCGTATCAAGTCGTGTTTGAGGGTCATGTTGACCGTGCGAAAAAAAAAATGCTTGCGGGTGGCGTTGCAGGGGGCGAGCACCCGGAGCAAGCCCGGTCACACCGAAGATCGTGGCGTTCGCGCTAGCGCAGTCGTTCCACGATATTGATCAGAATCAACCCGCTGGCTCTCGGACGTGATCGAATCATCTGTCAAGGAGGCGGTCATGCGTAGACCTTTCCTGATTTCGGTAAATTCTCGTGATCTCCCTTGTTGTGCTTCTGTTTGGATATGGGGCTCTCGTCGCGTCCTCATATCCAGCCGGCCCGTGGGGAATGATGGGGCCGCAGATGATGGGCGCTCCCGGTCCGTGGGGTGGATGTGGCGGCCCCGGATTCATGATGCGCGGCTATAGTCCGTCCTGGAGTGCGTCGGGCGATCTCAAGCTTTCCGCGGATAATGTGAAGGCTTATCTCGATCGCTGGATTTCCTGGCAAGGCAACCCCCGCTTGAACGTCGGCGACGTGAAGGAAAAGGACGCCGACACGATCGTGGCTGATATCGTCACGAAGGACAATTCGCTGGTGCAACGCGTCGCCATCAACCGTCACTCCGGTTTCTTTCAGAATTTGGAGGATTAGTCATGATGTGGAACGGCGGCTATGGGATGATGGGATGGGGCGGCTTCGGCTGGCTTTGGCCGCTTCATTTTGTGATTCCGCTGCTCATTCTCGGCTTAATCGTTGCCGCCGTGGTGGCGGTCGTTCGATACGGCAGCGCCGGCTGGGAGGATCGTCCGGGTCGCGCCTGGCGTGGTTCGCCCGGGCTTGATGCTCTTGACGAGCTACGCGCGGGGCGAGATCAACCGCGAGGAATACATGCAGAAGCGGTGCGATATGCTCGGGTAGGTAGCATGAATGGTTCGGTTCCGGTGCCGACGCAGCGCGGAAAGAACTCACTGCACCCTACAGCGGAAGCCGATGAGGTTCCGGCATTCTAGAGAGGTGAGGCCGATGCAGCGCATTGTATCTCGACTACAATGCTAACACGCCGGTCGATCCCACAGTCGTCGCCGCGATGGAGTCGTTTCTGAAGGAACATTATGGCAACCCCTCAAGCGGCCACTGGACGTCGCTCGAAGCCAAAGCTGCGCTCAAGGCGTCGCGCACGAAGGTCGCCGAGTTGCTTGGGTGCCGTAGCAGCGAGATCGTCTTTACCAGCGGCGGCAGCGAAGCCAATAATCTTGCACTTAAGGGCATATTCTTTGCACCTCTCGGCAACGGCGAGCACGTGGTTACGACCCAAGTCGAGCATCCTGCGATCCTCGAACCGTGAACAGTCGTCGCGCGTCCACAATCACCTCCTGCTCGGCGCGGGCATCGTGCTTTGCGACAATCAACGATCGATCGATGGGGGCCATGGCCTCTTCCTATCGAGCGCGAGGAATCGACAGGAGTCATTGGCCCTTCGGGCGTATAAGGCGGACTCCTCCGCCGTCAGCATTTATGGTCAAATACCCCGGCGCGAACAGGCTATCGACTACCACCATCTGACAGGCCAGACGTCGCTCTTGTTGGCTCCTCGCGCGACAAGATTGTGCCAAGCAAATGCGAAAAGCGTCAGCAACACCGCGCCGATGCCAACTGGCGCGAATAGGAATGACCGCGACATATTGTTTGATACCACCACCAGCGGGTCGATGCCCGCTGGCGGATGAAACGTACCTGTCAGGTGCATGGCAATCATGGCCAGGCCTACGGCCAATGCGGCAGCCCACACGGCCGGCCCGCATGTCTTGACGACCAGCAGACCAACCACCGTGGAAACCATATGGCCGCGAGCGCCCGCGGTTGCGCAGGGGCGGCTTCCGGCGAACCCAAGACCAAGTCAATTGAGGTGGCAAACGGGATTGCAACCAACGGAAATGCTGTGGAGAGCGAAAATGCTTCCATGATGCCAATAGCAACCGCGCCACCAGCCGCTCCCGCAAGGATCGGGAGGAGTCGTTTTCGCTCTGGCATCAAATCGTCAGCCTCCAAATATCAGCGCCAACCATATTCGGGAAGGGCCAGCTTATCGACTAGGTCCCTGCCGAACGCTAGTCGCGCTAGTCCTAGGATCGCGGTAGCAGAAATAACCAGATTGCGGACGAACAAGCCAAGGGAGGTCCTCGGCGCAAACGCGCCGCTGAAATTTCTTGCAGCTCTCTGTTTGTTTTCAATGTAGGGACGCAGGCGGCTCTCATATCGATGAAAGGCTTCCGCGTAGGATCGGCCACCCGCACGAGCGAGCTCGCCGGCGAGCACGTAGGTGGCGGTCATTGTCAACGGCGATCCTTGGCCCGCCATCAACGAAGCAAAAAATGCGGCATCGCCCACGAGAGCGATACGCCCATGCGACCACGGACGAATATGTATCTGGCTGACGCAATCGAAATAGAGGTCTGCCGCACGATCCAACTCATCGAGGATGCGCGATTTCTCCCACGCACCACCGCCGAATCGTTTCCGTAACAGGGCCTTCTGGGATGCGACGTGATGTGCCGACCTGGGCTCAATAGCGCTGTCCACGAACACAAAAAGCAACAGAGTCCGGTCGTCGCGGAGAGCCAAGCGCCCAAGCATGCAAGCCGGTTCATTGTGAATGATATAGATGTCCTCGTCGCGCGGTCAATATCCCCGAGATTCGAGGGTAGCTACCATGTGGCCTAACGATCGTTCGAACAGCTCTTCAGGACCGAAAACGAGATTTCGCACATTTGAATGCAAACCATCGGCGCCAATCACAAGATCAAACCGCCGTGGATGAGCGCGTTTGAACGTGACATCTACACCATGCTGATCCTGCTCAAGGCCCACTATCTGCTCGGCGAATATGATTTCCGTGACCGACTTTGCTTTCTCCAGCAGCAGGCGCGCAAGGTCGCTACGCCGAACGGTAACAAAACGCCCCCCGATTATCTCGCGGAAGACGTTCGTGCCGACCCCAGTCTTGCGCTTACCTCGGTCATCAACGATCCGCATCTCCCTCGCGCGGTAGCCGAGACGATCAAGGTCTCCACAAAGTCCCATCCGGTCGGCAACGTCATATCCGAGCCCCCAAAAGTCGATCACGTAGCCACCCGTCCGCATCGATGGCGCGCTCTCCATGATCGTAGGCTTCCACCCCGCCCGGGCGAGCCAATACGAAAGCGTCGGACCGGCTATGCCGGCTCCAGAGATGGGGGCAGTCTCATTTGCCATAATAACAGGTTAGCACAGCGTCGGCTCGAATAGTCTGAGCGGTCGTTGGTTCTCCTCCAAGGATGTGGTCATGGATGACGGAAGATCGGCTCAAGTGCAGATCCATGCGTCCCTTCAGGGTAGTAGCGCGCGAACCGGCCCTTGCGCGCGATGCGATGAGTTTTTAGGCACCTAGAGAAAGTGCCGCCTCGTGACTCTAGGATCGGTTCTCGCGAGCAAGATGGCCGCTCGTGTGCCCGAAGCCGTCTGCTCATTCGAGTTAAGGGCGGTCAGCTGTTCGATGCAACCCGACCAAGGCTTGCGGGCTCATGCAGGACCGAAGCTGATCCTTAAGGAACTTTCCGGGTTGCTGCTCATATCGGGCGACTTTGGTTTCCGCGACTTCCCGTTCGGACTGGGTGAGATCATTGTTGCATGATATCCGGCTTTACGCAGAGGGGACGCAATTGAGCAGCTCCCCTCCGCCTTCTCCGTATGTCCCCTTAGGGTATCATGCGAATTTGCTGACGTTTCTTCCCCCTGCTATCCGTGACGATGCCCTGCTGATGTGGAAGAGCGGAGGCCAGCATGCGATTGGGACTGAAGCTCGCCGCTTTTGGAATTATCCTTCTGCTGCCGAAGACTAGTCTTTATCTGTCCAATACGGAGGCGCAAACTGCGTCTGAGCGCTCAACGTCGGGCCCGGTAGCTCATTGGGATGTTAACTCAACGGGTTATCTCACGGTCTCTGCGGAAGGCAAGCAGGCCAAAAGCTCTACGTGTGCAGCGAAACCTGGGCACGACAGCCGCGACACCGTGGCCATCCATGCGATGGATAAGAACCCGACGGGGTCATAGGCATCTCGCGGCAAAGGTAGCGCGAGGTGAGCCCTGGGAACATGGCAACCGGTTGGTCGGGATGAGATCCTCAAGTACCGGGCTGTCGCCCATCGATTGAGGCGACCGGAGGGCTGCTCCAGTAACAGCAAGGGTGCCGCATCCCGTCGTACCCAAGGTACGTTCCTGACGGGATCATAGGAGCGGTAGTGCTGTGCGCAGTAGGCCACTGCATTTGCGTTCGCGATCGCGCCGCCAATCTAGGCGCCAGCGGCGAGGCCGCCGATCACTGCCGAGCCTCGGCTACAATGGTGTCTGTGCCAGCCACCCCATTGGTGACCTCCAATCCAATGTCGATATTGGACCTGCAGCTGCTCTTGGTTGAGACGGGAGACATCGGCGCAGCGAGCGCGGAGGTTCAGGCGGCCATCAACAAGTCCGGTCGCGAGTGTTGGATCAAAGCACCACCGTTGCTCGTCATACGAACAGCAACCGCCAAGGCCGGCGCTCCGGCGCAGGTGCGAGCGATAGAGAGCCAAACCAGCAGAAACTTGGATCTCACAGGCAGGAGAGAGGAGATTGTGAGCCAGCTAGTTCGAACGTGACATTCTGTCGCTGAACCATTCTTTCGCCGAGCCGACTCACGTTCAGGCGGAAATTCGCCGTTCGCCATGTCGAACGGTAGGCAGCGGACGATTCTGCGCTGCTCCAGTTGCGAATCCATCTGTCAGCAGCGCCCGCCTTTTGTGCTGATCCTGTCCAGAAATGTGAGCTGGCGTGGGAACACTCGCGCCCAGTTACGGAGGAGATGCCATGACGGAGATGCGGCTGGCCTCGCTGCAAGGCGGGGCGATTACGCTTGGAGGCGATGCGATAGATGCCTTTCGCCAAACATTACGGGGCAATTTCTGCCTGGCCGAGGAGCCGGGCTACGATGAGGCACGCACAATCTGGAATGCGATGATCGACCGCCACCCCGGCGCTGTTGTGCGGTGCAAAGGGGCCGCAGACATCATTCGTGCCGTGCGTTTTGCGCGCGAGCATGGCCTTCTGGTCGCTGTGCGCGGCGGCGGCCACAACATCGCGGGCAATGCCGTTTGTGAAGGCGGGCTCTTGATCGATCTTTCGGTGATGCGCTCGGTCCGGGTCGATCCGTTTCACCGCACCGCGCAAGTCGAGCCGGGCGCAACGCTCGGCGAATTCGACAATGAGGCGCAGGCTTTCGGCCTCGCTACCCCGCTCGGCATCAACTCGACGACTGGCGTTGCGGGATTGACGCTGGGCGGCGGCTTCGGATGGCTCAGCCGCAAGTTCGGACTTGCCGCCGACAACCTGATCTCGGCCGACGTGGTGACGGCCGAAGGTGAGCTTGTCCGGGCAAGCATCACCGAGAATGCCGACCTGTTCTGGGCGCTGCGCGGAGGCGGCGCCAATTTCGGGGTGGTGAGCTCGTTTGATTTCCGCCTGCATCCGGTCGGACCAATGGTCCTGGCCGGGCTCATCGTCCATCCCTTCGCACGGGCGAAGGAGGTGCTTGCAGGCTATCGCGACGTCGCCGCCAAGGCGCCCGATGAATTGACCGTGTGGGTGGTGCTCAGGCAGGCGCCGCCGCTGCCGTTCCTGCCTGCCGAGGTTCACGGCAAGGAGATCGTCGCGTTTGCCGTCTGCTATACAGGCGCGGAGAGTGAGGGTAATCGCGCGCTGGAACCCTTGCGCGGGCTCGGAGAGCCAATCGCCGACGTGATCGGCATGCAGCCATTCGCGGCCTGGCAGACCGCGTTCGACCCGCTGCTCACGCCTGGCGCCTACAATTACTGGAAGTCGCACAATTTCGTCGGGCTCAGCGACGGCCTCCTCGACACGCTTGTTGGCCATACGACGAGCCTGCCGACCGGGGAGTGCGAGATTTTTATTGGACAGCTTGGCGGCGCCACCGGCCGCAAGGCTGTCGACGCCACGGCTTTCCCCCACCGCGATGCAAATTTCGTCATGAACGTTCATACGCGATGGCGCGACCCGACCGACGAGCAGCGTTCGATCGCTTGGGCCCGTAAGCTCTTTACCGAGACTGCGCCCCACGCAACTGGCGGCGTCTACGTCAACTTCATGCCGGAGGACGAGACCGATCGCGTGACAGGCGCCTACGGCTCGAACTACGCCCGTCTCGCGGCGCTGAAGGCCAAGTACGATCCGGACAATCTGTTCCGGTTGAACCAGAACGTGCGGCCGTCCGCGGTACAGTGACCGCCTGACGGGAGACAAAGGAGGGACCAATGAGCGACCTGAGACATAAGGTGAGATTTAGAGGTGACACTTTCCGGTTCTGGGCGGGAGGTGTCGATGCCGTGGAAGGAAAGGTCAGTAATGGAGGAGATTCTCCGCGCGAAAGCGCTGGTCTCTCAAGGGCCCGCGCAATGAGCAACGGCTGCACGTTCTCGCCGCCTGCTCGCCTATGATAACGTGAACGTCTGGCTTGGCGAAGGCTATGCCGGCGAGCAAATATCTGCACCCGCTGCCGATCGGGCCTGCCTAAAATTATCGCGCTGCGGCAGTTCTATGCTCGGCTGCACGTTTGCAGTAAAATGTCCAAATGCAGCGTGCTGCGTAGGGACTTCGCATCGGCACGAGGTCCTATCGTCTGCGACTGCCGAGTAGTCGCCACAGAATATCGTCCGCTCTGCTTGACCCGAGCGGGCGAGGCGCTTTCCCCGGCGAAAGGCGCGCACGCGCTCCAAAGTTGACCGGGAGCAGATAAGGAAAAAACCTCTAGACCAGCGAGCGGGCTCATGAGCCAAGACATCAATATGTGGCTGCGTGCTCTTGGCCTCGGGCAATATTGTGATGTCTTCGCCGCCGGTGATGTCGATCTGAGGGTACTCCCGCATCTTACGGAGATGGATCTTCGCGAACTGGGGGTATCGCTCGGACACCGCAAGATCATCCTGGCGGCGGTTGCTGAGTCCTTCGGGGGCGCGCTATCGGCGGCAGGCGTCAACTATTTCCATTCGAACGATCAGCCGTTGCCGCGCGCTCCCCCGGAACGGCCGCCGGAGCGACGCCTGCTGAGCGTCCTGTTCTGCGATCTGGTTGGTTCCACGGAGCTGTCTCGGCGGCTCGATCCCGAGGATATGCGCGAGGTGCTTCGCAGCTATCAGGATCGGGTCGCCGGCGCGGTCACCCGTTATGGCGGCTACGTCGCCCGATTCATGGGCGACGGCGTCATGGCGTATTTCGGATGGCCATGCGCCTACGAGGATCATGCCGAACGCGCGGTCCGAGCGGGGTTCGACGCCCTGGCCGCCGTGCAACTGCTGAAGCCCGACGCTATCGAGCTCGAGGCCCGGGTCGGGGTAGCCACGGGGCTCGTCGTTGTCGGGGACCTCGTTGGAGGCTGGGTCCGCGAGGAAGGTGCGGTGGCGGGTGAGACGCCCAATCTCGCAGCCAGGCTCCAGGCGAGCGCGCGGCCGAGTCAACTCGTTATCGCGGAGGCGACCAGGCGACTGATCGGCGATGCCTTCGTCGTCGAGGACCTCGGTGAAAAGCCTCTTAAGGGATTTGGGATGGGCATTCGCGTGCATCTCGTCAAGTCCGAGCGAGAGGTCGAAAGCCGATTCCACGCGGCGCACGCCGGAGAGCTGTCGCCTTTCGTAGGTCGCGTGCACGAGATCGCGCTGCTCGTTGAAAGGTGGGAGCTTGCGCGCGCAGGAGAGGGACAGGCAATCCTGCTCTCGGGGGATGCCGGCATCGGTAAATCCCGGTTGGTACAGGCCTTTTCAGAAAAGCTGGGCGCGACGCCGAACGTCGTCCTGCGTTTTCAATGTTCGCCCTATCATACCCACAGTACCCTATTTCCGATTGTTCAGAATCTCGGCCGCGCCGCCGACTTTCGGCCGGGCGATAGCAACGAACAACGGCTCGACAAACTTGAGCATATGCTCGCCGAGGTGGGTGCCGACCTTCGAATGGTGGCACCCGTTTACGCGGAGCTTTTGTCCCTCGATTGCCATGATCGGTACGGCAAGATCGACCTGACGCCACAGCAAAGGAAGAGCCTCACACTGCAGACGCTGGTCGACCGGTTCCTGCAGCGCGCCGCGCGCTCTCCAGTCCTGATTATTGTCGAGGACGCTCACTGGATCGATCCCACTACCACCGAGCTGCTCGATACGCTGATGGCGCCAATCAACCGAGCACCGATCATGTTGCTCGTGACACACCGGCCGAGCTGGACTTCTGAATGGCCCAGCCTTTACGGCCATGTGCTGCAGCTCTCCCTCGGGCCGCTGGCAAAGCCTCAGATCGCCGACATGGTGCGGCACATTGCCGGCGCCACTGCCAGCGCGCGCATGATCGATGAGATCGTCGGCCGGACCGATGGCATCCCCCTGTTTATCGAGGAGCTGGCCCGCTCTCTGGTCGAGCGCGAGGCCGGCGTGGGCGAATTAGAGGTGGGGCTTCCGGCGACGCTGCAGGGCTCCTTGATGGCACGCCTCGATCGCTGCCAGCCGACCGCGAAAGAAACCGCCCAAATCGCCTCTGTCATCGGCCGCGAGTTCAGCCGAGACCTGCTTGCTCATGTGTGCGATTTTCCGATCGCCGATCTCGATGCGGCCGTCGCCGAGCTGATGGCGGCGCATCTGGTTCTGAGAGGGGGTCCTTCCGAGGATGCCTTGGCGTTCAGGCACGCCCTCATTCAGGACACGGCATACCAGTCCCTGCTGACGAGCAGAAGACAGCGGTATCATGCGGCAATTGCCCGCGCCCTTGCCGAGTACCGCCGTGAGACAGCGGACACCCAGCCGGAGCTGGTTGCGCGACACTTTTCCGAGGCCGGACTACCACAGTTGGCCCTGCCGTTCTGGCGGCGTGCCGGCGAGCGCGCGCTGGCGCGCTCGGCGAACGACGAGGCCATCGATCATTACGGGAAGGCCCTGGCCATCGCTGAGAGACTGCCCGATTTGGAAGGGCGCGAGGACGCCGTGCTCGAGACAAGAATCGCATTGGGTCGGGCGCAATCGGCGGCCGGCCATCTGCAACAGGCTTCCGCCACATTCGAGCGCGCCGCCGGCGAGGCACGAGCCCGTGGAAACAGTGATGCACTCGCCAACTGCGCCATCGGTTTTGGACACGCCCGGTTCTACTATCACGACTCTCTTGAACCTTCCATCAAGCTGCTGCTCGAAGCCTTATCGGCGATCGAAGAAGGAAACAGCCGGCAGCGCTGCCAGATATTGAGTGCGCTCGGTCGAGCGTTCTTGATGAAGGGTGATTTCGAGCGTGCTGACGTCTTCAATTCCGAGGCCATCGAAATGGCGCGCCGCCTCGAGGACGACCGCTCTCTCTGTGAAGTTCTGTTTACTCCATTTCTGGTGCCGGCAGCACTCTCGGGGACGCAATCTGCGGACCTGCGCAACCGCCTCAGCGAGGCGCTCGCCATTGCCGATCGGCTGAATGACGCCGACCTCCGGACCCGAATCCTTTCTGTGCACATCTATTATTCGGCCGAATTTGGCGACTACCAGGGGATGATCGCGGCTTTAGACCAGTTTCAGTCATCAATTGAAGGCCGTCAGATGCTGCACCAGGAATGGGTTGCGCAGCTAGGGCGAGCCATGCAGGCTCTTTTGATCGGCGACTTTGCGGCCGCCGAGAACCTCGCCGAGAACGCGCATGCGATGGGTCGCAGGACGCATGGGGAGAGTGTCGAAGGCGTTTACGGCATGCAGATGTTCACAATCCGCCGTGAGCAGGGACGCCTGGCGGAGATTGCCCCTGTCATCAAACAGTTGATCAATGACGAACCAGAAGGCAATACCTGGAAGCCCGGATTCGCGCTCGTCGCGACGGAGCTGGGCTTCAAGCCGCAGGCACAAAAGATGCTGGACGAGCTGCGGCAGACCGATTTCGCCTTCCCAATGGATGCGAAGCGGAGCACGACGCTTTCCTATCTTGCCGATGTCTGCGCGGCGCTTGAGGACGAGCGCTGCGCGCGTGCCTTGTACGATCTGCTCGAGCCCTACCGCCACATGACCGTCACGGCCGGTGTCGTGACCGTCTGCTACGGATCGGCCGGCCGCTTCCTCGGAGCCCTCGCCGACATGCTCGGCGACTGGGATCGTTCCGAAGAGCACTTCGAGGAGGCGCTACGGATCGACCGGCACATGCATGCATGGCCTTGGCTGGCGCACGCGCAGAACCGATACGCGCACATGCTGCGCCGCCGCGGCCGCCACGGCGACATCACACATGCCGATGCGCTGTTGAACGAATCTCTGGCGATGGCAAGTCGCCTGAACATGACCGCTCTGCTTACGAGGCTCCGCGGTCAACTGCACTGACGTGTCACTTCGTACACGGGAGAGGGCCATGCCGCGTTTTATTATCGAGCGAAACTTCGCAGAAAAATTGGAGTTCACTAAGGAAGGAGTCGAAAGAGTCGACCTCATCAACGATGAGGAAGGAGTGAAGTGGATCTTCTCCTTTCTGAGTGCAGACAAGCGCAAGACCTACTGTCTTTATGAGGCCGAAAGCGCTGACGCCATTCGCAACGCAGCAAGGCGCGCCAATATTCCGGCCGACGTGATCATCGAGGTGGAGGAGGTAACGCCGGCGATGTTTGCGTGAGAGGTTTCATGGCACCAGGTCCCCTTCTGGACCATACTGACCAGGGGCCCGAGATCAGTGTTCACGTCGGCCGTCACTAGTATACTGGAACGACGAGCCGCACCGGGAAGCCGTTGAGATGCGGGAACGCTTGCCCGTTCATCTCATAGGCGACGATAGTGGATTCGCCCATCGCGCGCCAGATCGGGATGCTCTTGGTGAAATCCGGGATCTTGTCGAATGCCGGCCCGTCGGCGCCATTGAGCGCAATTTCGATGCACTCCTTCTTGATGCCGACCTTGTCAAGGACGCCGCGGCCCCTTCCAGCGGGCGCATCCCATGGCGCCATAACCCCACTCCACGCCGGGGACGTGCGGGGTGGACAGGCCTCGACGATTGCCGGAGCACTGGTTGACGGCGGCGATCTCGACCGCCGGCATCTTCTTCAGGTCATCGAGCGTCAGCTCGGTGGAATTGTTGGCGCCGTCGCCATCGACCTTGATCTTGTAGTCGGCGACATTCACCTCCGGGATATCGGTAAGGTGATAGCGCACGAAAAACTGGTCATTCGGTGTGATCGGCGTGCGGAAATACTCGGGCGGAGCCTCGTAGTTCGGCGGCCGGTCTGCCAGCTCGATCAGCGGCTTCTCGGCTGGTAGCGTTGCTTTGTTGGCGTAGGTCGCAATGCCGCCGGGGACGCCCGGCGTGAGCATTGAGGCGGCAGTCTGAGCTCGTGCCGGCAGCGGCAGGATCAAGGTCCCCGCCACGCCAGCCGTCCTCCCTAAAAAGGCACGCCGGTTAATCCCATCCATTTGTTTCTTCCGCTTTTGCCGTTGCTGCAGCTTTGCTTGCCGGGCGGCTGCCCTATCCACATCCGGCGGGACGCGCTCTCGGCGCGGCGCTCTACTAAAGTCTGGGGCGACGCCACGCGCCATGCGCGAATCGGCATGTTTTCGCAGAACTGACCTGCACTTGCTCAAGAGCGTGTCGCTCGTCTTGCGTATAGTTAGTCCTTACTGACCGTGTGCGGCGACGCCACAATTCGACCGCCGACCTCAACAACGACTTCGCCTTCGCCGCGCCGCAGCGTTGGTCGCATGAACAGTGATCGCCGGATGGCTGGGTGAGCGATCGACGTGGGTATGAAACGAACGGCGCTAGGCTTCGCGTGCATGAAGCTCCAGCCGTTGCGAAACCCACGCTGCTGCGGAAACCAGGATTTGGCGGTACCCGTTGGTCGCATGCTACTAAAGTCATATGCGTGCCGGAATGGCGGTGCGCCTCGTGGTGGGATTTGATCGCAAGCCCCGGGCGTCTTAGGGGCAACGATAAAGCAATCCAGGAGGAACACATGAAACGGATTTCCAAAATTTTAGCTGGTGCGGTCACCGCGATTGCGATCTCAGGCGCAGCACAGGCGCAGACTATTATGAAGGCGTCGCATCAGTTTCCAGGCGGCAAAGGCGATGTGCGCGACGACATGGTGCAGATGATCGCCAAAGAAGTGAAGGGTGCCAATGTCGGGATCGACATTCAGGTCTATCCAGGCGCTTCGCTGTTCAAGCCTAACGACCAATGGAACGCCATGGTCAACGGTCAGCTCGACATCACGCTGTTCCCGCTCGACTATGCCAGTGGCAAGGTGCGAGCCTTCAGCGCTACGCTGATGCCGGGCCTAATCCGCAGCCAGGATCGTGCAAAACGCATCAACGACTCGCAATTCATGAAGGACATCCGCACCGAAATCGAGAAGCACGGCGCCGTCGTGCTGTCTGACGCCTGGTTTGCGGGCGGCATGGCTTCGAAGAACGGCTGCATTGTGAAGCCGGACGATATGAAGGGCCGCAAGTTCCGCGCCGCCGGCCCAACCTTCGCCGGCATGTGGGAAGCGGCCGGCGCCAGCATCGTGAGTCCGCCGTCGAACGAAATCTACAACGCTTTCCAAACCGGCGTGGTGAACGGGACCGACACGAGCCTCGGCACCTTTCAGTCGATGCGGCTCTATGAAGTAACAGACTGCTTGACCGCGCCGGGCGACAACGCGCTGTGGTTCATGTACGAGCCCGTGCTGATGTCGAAGAAGAACTTCGACAGGCTCGACAAGAAGCAGCAGGACGCCATCGTGGCGGCCGGCAAGGTGGCGCAGGCGTATTACGAGGGCAAGGCCGACGCGGTGAACAAGGATGCCATCAAGGCGTTCGAGGACCACAAGGTGAAGGTCGTAACGCTGAGCGACGCCGACTATCAGGCTTGGCTCGAGGTGGCGAAGACGAGCTCTTATGCCAAGTTCGCCAAGGACGTGCCGAACGGGCAAAAGCTGATCAACGAAGCGCTCGCGGTGAAATAGCGACAAGTGGCGGCGCCCGGCATAACGTCCGGCGGGCGCCGATCGCCGGTCGGAATGTAGATTGCAGCAGCTCGGACAGTTTGATGGATCATTTCATACGGGCCGTGAGCTTTCTGTCGCGCGTAGCCGGGGTGACAGGCGCGGTGCTGATCGGCCTTGCCGTTCTTGTGATCTGCGACCTGGTGATCGAGCGTTACGTGCTCAATCTCACCACGATCTGGCAGATCGACGTGGTGACCTATTGCGTGGTCGGCGCGACTTTCATCAGCAGCGCTTACGTCCTGATGACGCGCGGGCACGTCAATGTCGACATCCTGCCGCTCCACGTCGGCCTCCGCACACGCTACTGGCTTGCCCTGGTGACTAGCCTGATTGCGCTCACCTTCTGCGTGGCGATCTTCGTGCTTTGTACGATCTACTGGTACGAGGCTTACACGGAAGGCTGGTTGTCCAACACTGTCTGGCGTGCACGACTCTGGATTCCCTATCTCTCAATGCCGATCGGTCTTGGCCTTGTGGTCCTGCAATACCTGGTTGAGCTGCTTCGCCTTGTGACGGGGCGCGCTCCGCCTTTTGGCATTTCGGAGAAGCAGGGCGCGGAGGACGTTGTCCGCGCGCAAGCGCACGAAGCCGTCGGAGAGCCCCTGTGAGCCCGGGCGTCCAGGGCCTCATTGTTCTGATCGTCACGCTGTTGATGCTGGTGTCCGGTATCCCGGTTGCCTTTGGCCTTGGCGCCATAGCGGTGGCCTTCCTTGTCATCTTCCAGGGCTTCGACAGCCTGAACGTCGTCGCTGAAACCGTCTGGTCGGGGCTCGACGAATTTACCTTGGTGGCTATTCCGATGTTCGTCATGATGGGCGCTGCGATCGGCTCCTCGCCGGCCGGCAAGGACTTGTACGAAGCGCTCGATCGCTGGCTCTATCGCCTCCCCGGCGGATTGGCGATTTCCAATATCGGCGCCTGTGCGATCTTTGCGGCGCTGACCGGGTCATCGCCCGCCTGTTGCGCGGCTATCGGCAAAATGGGCATCCCAGAGATGCGACGTCGCGGCTATCCCGACGAGGTCGCGACCGGTTCGATCTGCGCCGGCGGAACGCTCGGCATTCTCATTCCACCTTCCGTCACTTTCATCCTCTACGGCATTGCCACCGAAACTTCGATCGGCCGATTGTTTATCGCCGGCGTGATGCCGGGCGTGATGTTGACTGCGATGTTCATGCTGTGGACCCTATATAAGATCTGGCGCAGTGGCTTTCGTTCGCATGCCGCCGGCTTTCGCTACAGCTGGAGGGAGAAGTTCGCGGCGGTCCCGAAGGTCGTACCATTCCTGATCGTCGTGATCGGCGTCATGTACACGCTCTATGGCGGCATCGCTACGCCCTCGGAGGCGGCCGGCGTCGGCGCCGCTCTCTGCCTGATCCTGGCGATCGCGATCTACCGACTTTGGCGGCCGGGCCAGATCTGGCACATCCTGCGCGACACCATGCGAGAGTCAGTGATGATCCTGACCATCATCGCTACCGCGGTGCTATTCGGTTACATGCTTACCTCGCTTTATCTGACGCAGACACTGGCGCAGGCGATCGCCGACCTGCACGTCAACAGATGGGCGTTGATGTCCCTGATCAACGTCTTCTTGCTGGTCTGCGGCTTTTTCATTCCGCCCGCAGCCATCATCCTAATGACGAGCCCGATCCTGTTGCCGATCATCACTGCGGCAGGCTTCGACCCGGTCTGGTTCGGCGTGATTTTGACCATCAACATGGAGATCGGCCTGATCCATCCGCCGGTCGGCCTCAATATCTACATCGTCAACGCCATCGCCCCGGACGTCCCGCTAGCAAAGGTAATGTGGGGCACGCTGCCTTATGTGGTCTGCATGATGCTGGCGATCGTAATACTGTGCTTGTTCCCCGAGATCGCAACCTGGCTGCCCGAAAAACTTATGGGGGCCGTGCACAAGTAGCGTGTCAACGACCCTGCGGAATTGAGCCTTTTCAAGATCTCGGCGGATGATCCGGACACTGAATACGCAAAGGTGATGCTGGCGATCGCAAGACGGCTGCAGTGCGGTACTGGTCGGTCACCTCGTGCAACTGGCCGCTTCGTGGGTCAAACGAAAGTCAACTGGTCGCGACATCAAGCGCTCCATTGAGCCCCTTCTTCAACACAGCCCCACGCGGTACTCGGTCGCGTTGAAAGTGATCGCAGGCCGATTTCGTAAGCGATTGGCAATGGTGCGAGACGGGCGGCGTACACGAATCACTCAGTGCGGGAATCACTCGACCTTGATAGCCGCGTGCTGGGGCGGTGGGATCATTCCCTCGCGATGGCGGAGACACGCATCGGTTTGAGAACCGCCAAGGCCATCACCGCCGCGATGATGTTGAGGATCGCTGCTACGTAGAATACCGCGTGCCAACCGCCGGTGGCGGATTTCAATACGTTCGCGAGCGGGACCAGCAAGGCCGCGGTACCCTTGGCTGTGTAAAGCATCCCGTAGTTGGCCGTCGCAAACTTGCGACCGTAGAGGTCGGTGGATGTGGCAGGGAACAACGAGAAGATCTCGCCCCAAGCAAAGAAGACCACGCCGGATAGGATCACGAACCAGACCGGATCGCCAGCGAGCATCAAGAGGACATAGATGCCAAGCCCTTCAAGTAGGAAGGCGATGAACATGGTGTTCTCACGGCCAATGTGGTCCGACACCCAGCCGAAGAATGGACGACAGAAGCCATTGAGCACGCGATCGATCGACAGCGCGAAGGTCAGCGCCGGCAAGGTTATGCCGACCAGGGTCACCGGGATCGTATCGACCTTGTAGTCCTTGGCGATCAGCGCGAGCTGCGCGACCGCCATGAGCCCGCCGGCTGCCACAAGGACGAACATGACGTACATTGTCCAGAAGGGAGCGGTTTTCAGAACCTCGACCGGTGCGTAATCGCGCCGCGTCTGCTGTACCGCCGGAGCGCTTGGCGCCGGCACTTCGCCGGGTTCGGGCGCGCGCAACAGCACAGCGACAATCATAACGATGATTCCTTGGGCGAGACCGAACCACAAGAATGCGGCTTCATAGCCGCTCGACTTGATCATGTTGGCGATAGGAATCACGGTCAGCGCGGATCCGGCGCCGAACCCCGCTGCGGTGAGACCGGCGGCAAGGCCGCGGCGATCCGGGAACCATTTGAGGGCGTTGCCCACTGAACCGCCATAAACTACGCCCGCACCAATGCCGCCGATGGCGGCAGCCAAGTAGAGCAGCGCAAGCGAATTGGCTTCCGAATTGATGACCCATGCGATCGCAACAAGCGCGCCGCTACCACCGATCATGATGCGCGGGCCGAACTTGTCGATCAGATAGCCCTCGAACGGTACCAGCCAAGTTTCAGTCAGCACGAAGATGGTGAAAGCGACCTGAATCGCCGCCTTGCCCCAGTGATATTTTTGGTCAATCGGATTGACGAAGAGCGTCCAGCCGTATTGCAGGTTGGCGATCATCACCATGCAGATGATACCGAAGATGAGTTGACCCCATCGTGCCGCTTCCGATGCGCGCGCGGTCGGGGCGGCTGACCCCGCTATGGCCATCGCTCCCTCCTCAAAATTCTTTGCAGTCGCTAGCACTAGCCAAAAGGCCAAATACCTAACTGAAGAATATTAGCAATAAATCACGTGTAGACAAAGCTCCATTGCCTATTACCTATTAGGAGGCAAGGCACGATCTCATGCTAGCTGGCGGTTCTGGGCGCACGCCCAGCCTGCGTTACGACCGGACGGGTAGTTAAATCGTTTCAGTTGGCGTTGCCCTCGCAGCGTGTGAGGGGAGCGCCTACCGCAATGCAGCGCCTCGAAACCCACAATTGGCGCGGCGCAGCAAATGAGACTTTCGCTACGGACGTTGGTGCGCGGTGCGATTCGGGACCGGGAATAATGCCTGACCGGATTAGTCCGCAATGGCACCAGGCTCGCCGACGAGACATGACGCGCATATTCCGCGAGAATGCCGTCCCTATAACGGGGCCGCGGTGCCTTCCACTTCTCTTTTCGTGCCGCAAGTTCCTTTGCTGACACGTGGAGTTCAATGAGGCGCTTGTTCCGATCGAGGTCGCCCTCCTTCACCAATGCGGTCGTCCCGCCAACAAAGGCTTTCGGCGCCACGTGGCCAACTATCCAGCCCCAGGATCCCCCAGAGAAGCGACCATCCGTGACGATAGCGACAGAGTCGAGCAACCCTTGGCCGACGAGGGCTGCAGTCGGAGAGAGCATCTCCGGCATGCCTGGCCCGCCTTTCGGACCTTCAGCGAATAACGACGATGTCTCCAGGCTTGATCTTCTTCGAGAGGATCGCCTTCAAGCATGCCTGCTCAGAATCGAACACTCGGGCGGGAGCCTGACGTCTTTGCAACGCATCCCTCGCTCGAAAGATTCCCCTTCAGGATAGACAAATGACCGCGCTCGTAGAGCGGGCTCGACCACGGTCGAATTACTTCTTGGTCGCCGGTTGGCTCCGACGGTACGTCCGCCAGTTCTTCAGCCAGCGTGCGACCGGTGATCGTTATGCAATCACCGTCGATCCGATCATGTTCAAACAGCATCTTCAGCACTTGCGGGACGCCACCGGCGCGATGGAAATCGACTGCGACGAAGCGGCCCGAAGGCTTCAAGTCACACAGCACCGGAGTCCGGCGCGCAACCCGCTCAAAGTCTTCGATGTCCCACCGCACCCCGCCGCTTTCGCAATCGCAAGAAAATGGAGCACGGCGTTGGTCGAGCCTCCAGTTGCCATCACGACCGCTACAGCATTTGAAAGAGACTTTCGGTGATAATGTCGCGGGGCTTCAGATCCTTCTCAATGGCCTGCACCAACACCCGGGCTGATTTCTCGGTCGAGTCGAGCTTCTCGTCGTCTTCAGCGGCGATCAGAGGTGAGTCGAGAAGGCTGAGGCCTAGAGCGGCGATAGCCGTCGCCATGGTGTTCGCTGTGTACTGGGCACCGCAAACGACAAAGCCTGGGCACGCATGTTGCTCGACGCCCTCGAAGTCCTCACGCGTCATCTTCCCCGCGCCCTGGCCGGACTCTTCGTCCCGATTCCACTCATGGCGCTCGAAATTCTGGTGGGCGCGCTTCGGGACCATTGTGGACGAGTGCACCCGCAAGGTCATCGAGCATGAACGGCGCATTCGCGCCGTTCTCGGCCAGCGGCAGTTCGCGCCGCAGTCGCTGGGCGAACAGGTGGCGCTGTGCGCCGTTGCCGACGGCGTGCTGGATTCCGTGCCACTGGATCGCATCGACGCGTTTCGTGCCGGCCTGGCCCCCTGGCTTGGGGAACACTGTCCCGAGATCCGGACGCTCGACGACGAAGCCAGGCCGCTCCCCGACGCCGTACGCTCGGCTCAAGGAGAGCCTGGTCGCTCTGGTCCAATCGGTCGGCGGGAAGATTTCCCAGGAGAGAGCGCGATGACGCGCCTTTCGGAAATCCAGAGCCATATCGCGAGCATGGACGTTGCTCGACATTGTTGGCGCAATGCGTTCGCTCGCCGGCATGCGGGTGCAAGAAGCGCAGCATGCTCTGCAGTAGACGGCGCTCGATCGTCGATGAGCGTGCGCCCGGCGGTTCGTTCATCTGACCAAAGACGAGCGCGGTTCACCATTGATGCCAAGACAGATTGCCCCGTGTCCTCGGGGCGCGCCTCGCCTCAGGTTCGGCAAGTGTTGGAGGATTGCTCTTGACGAACATCTGGTTCTCTGGCGGCCACGCTATGCGGCGAGCGCGAAGCGCTGTTGCAGCACGCACGCGCTCGCGAGATACACCAGCTGATTGCCAATTCCTTCAAGTGCGTGCGGTGATCGCATACCAAGGCGAGGGAGATCATCCAGGAAGCGGATGATCGCTCGCTGATCGAAAAAGGGGACCTGAGCCATCGTGTCGCTCCGGAGCAGGTCCTGGAGCATTTGGTTGAGCCGATTGCCGCATTCGGACGACGGCGGTGGCGCCAGAAACGGTTGCTTTCTGCGGCGATAGACGGCCTCCGTGATGTAGGGGCGAACCGCCTCGCGTAGGACATGTTTGCCATTTGATGCTCGAATTTTGACTGACGGTGGCATATCCCGCAGCAAGCTGGCGACGCGCTCGTCGAGATAGGGCATTCGGCCTTCGACGCCATGCGCCATTTCCATGCGGTCGGCGAGCTGGTTGAGAAGCAGGTTGAGGAACATCGACTTGTTCCAGAGGTAAAGGGACTGATGGACAGGCTCACGCCCCGCGAGCTGACCATCGAAGTCTAGCGCGTCAAGGAAGCTCTTGTACGGATCGTGTCCGGCGAAAGCGGCAAGGAAGTTGGGTGACCACAGCGCTCGGGAATGCGCGGCCGCTTCGGCGAACCACTCCACCCACGACGGCACGAACCCGAGGCGCTCGCGAATGGAAGCGGTTGAGACCGCGTGACTGCCCTCCGGCACCCCGGGACCGCGCAACTCGACTGCGCGACGCCGACGATCAATGCTCTTGCCTCCGTACAGTAATATGTCACGCGCAAGAAAGTCATACCCTGCGGCGGTTTCGTCTGCACCCTCGCCGGTCATCACGACTTTAAAGTTTTGATCCCGGACATACTTGCTCAACAAATATTTCGCCACGCCGTTGGTGTTCGGATTGATCGTCTCGCTGTGCCACACTGCGTCCGCGAAGTTGTCCACGATTTGATCCGACGTGACAGAGAGCACGTGGTGCTGTGCATTCGAAAATCGGGCCGTTTCTGCCGCAATCAAGGATTCATCGTAAGTCTCTGTGTTGAATGCGACCGTAAATGCGTGAATAGGCGACGGCGCATGCGTTGCCGCCATACCGAGCAGAGCAGAGGAATCGAGGCCACCACTGAGATAGCACGCAACTGGAACGTCGGCCTGAAGGCGCAGGCGGATCGCCTCGTCCAAAGCCTCGTGCAGGGCCTCGGCATGCTGGGCTGGCAGCCGCTCGGTCTGAGGGGCATCGCGCCGCGGATAATCGAGGTCCCAATACTTGACGACTCGTAGGCTGCCTTCCTCAGCGATCAGATAATGGCCGGGGGGCACCTGCGAGATGCCGGCAAACAGCGTCCGGCCTTGTGGATAGTACAAGTGGCACATCTCGAAAAAGGATCGGTGATCCCATCGCGCAGGCACGCCAGCGGCAAATAGGGCTTTCGCTTCCGAAGCAAGCCAGATCTGATCGTCAGTGACAGCGTAGTAGAGCGGCTTCGCCCCGAAGCGGTCTCGGGCCGCCAGCAAGATTCTCTTGGCCGAATCCCAAAGCACAAACGCAAACTCGCCACGCAGCCGCTCGATCGCCCCCGTCCCGTGGTCCTCCCACAGATGGACCAGTATTTCGCTATCAGTGCGACTGCCGAAGCGGTGACCGCGTTCCTCCAGCGTCCGACGCACGCGCTGATAATCGTAGAACTCGCCATTGACCACCACGCGAACGGTTCCATTTTCGCTCGCAAGCGGCTGTTCGCCATCAACAAGATCTATGACGGCAAGACGAGCATGACCCAATCCAACGCGCTTTTCCTCATCAATCCAATACTTTCGGCCGTCGGGACCACGATGCTTGAGTTGCTCAAGCGCATCAGCCATTGTTTGCCGGGTGACCCCGCCATCCCGGCAAAGCAGTGCGAAGATGCCGCACATCGCGCGCACTCACTGCGCGATGATACGCGTCAGGCGACCAAGAGCGTCGCTCACCGTGTCAAGCAGAACCAATGCTTCCTGCCGACCAGAAGTCGGCGCCGGCGGAACGTCAAAACCTGAGAGAGCGCCAGCCGTTTCGGTCTGAATATTAAGCGACCAGCCACGAATGGCACCTGTTTCTCCAGCGGATAGATCGGCCGCGAAGATGGCCCAATCGCCCTGGGCAGGCTTGTGCAGAAGGGGTGCCAGCTTATCGCCTGAAGTGAAGTGTAGCTTGAGGTCAGGCGCTTCGCTGAAGGTTTGATTGTACAAGACAATATGAGGTTGCCCGGGTGCAATGAGCTTGACGACGAGGTCGCCGACATAGGCGTGGGCAATGTCGATGTCTGCCTCGATGTGACTAATTGTGCCCCCTAGTGCGCAGTGCCGGATCGTCGTTACGCCGGTTGCAAGATTGTCCGGGATAAGGGTCCGCTCCTGATATTTAAGCTGAATCGTTCCGGCTGAGGTCGTCGGGCTGGTTCCGGCATTTGAGGCGCTTCCCGTGTTGGACGTCGAGCCCGTATTCGATGGCAGCGAGCCACCAGCTGGTACCTCGAAGCTTTCGACTATATTACCGAATTCCGCACCGGCAGATTGTGCCTTGGCGCCCATTCCATATTTTGCGAACGCAGTCCAGATGCCGATCTTTGTGGCTTGATAATCGGCATCGCTCAATCCGGGCGAAGCATTGCGCTTGTGGTCAAGTGCCAGAAGGATGCTGTCACGCATTTCGAGCATGTTGGGATTGGCGGGCGCCAGCTTGAGTGCATCGACTACGATCTGAAGCGCGAGGCGCTGCCCGCGCGGTTCGCCCAATCGGGCATTCAGATTGCGGTTCATTGACATAAGCGCGGCGCACCAGATTTCGCCGACCCTGTGTGGCTGGACGTAAATGCCGGTGCCAAGCATTCCATACGTCCCGGAGTATTGCTCGTCATATGGATGGCTGCGGATGCCGCCCGGCTGATTGGTCACCCAGCCCCCGACAACGTTATTGCCTGTAAGCGTGCAGGCTAGATAGTCGCCCCAACCTTCGCCCATTGCTTTGCTTTGAGGCTGTTCGAGCGCGTGCGTGTTCAGTGCACCGCCCACCAGCCGGTTGGTCACTCCATGCATGAATTCATGGAACACGACGGTTGCATCAAATGCGGTGTGGCGCGACGTGCTAGCCACCAGACCCATGTTCATGATCGGGCTGGTACCGTCGGGGGGTGTCAGCATGTTTGCGGTGCCCCACACCGGCCCGCTATGCGCGCGTGCATCGACGGGATCGCCCGGCACTCCGCCGATGCCCTTAGATTGGAAATTTCCGTCCTCCTCCCGGAATCCCAACAAGTAGAAGAGATCATGCAGAAAATTATTCAAATAGAACATGTTCAGAATCTTTTGCTCGTCGCCCATAGGATCGGCGGGCTGAAAGATCGCTCCTTCTGCAGTCATCGTCGCCGCCAGGGCCGCGCCACTGTCGCCCAGATGTGCGAGGGTGTAGTTGCCACGGGTGTCTCGCATGGCGTCGTCGACCCAATCCAGCGGTTCGCGCGGCACGCCGGTCGGGATCGCGCCGGGATCAAAAGCTACTGCATAGTCTGACCAGGGACGAGGAAACGTAACGAGCTGCCGCGCCGTGCCGTCGGATGTGTAGACCGCGCCGCGGGCGATGAGGAGATCGACGAGCTGCCGAGAGTAAAGAATGTTGCCGGAGTTCGCGTCGACGACGACCAGATATTGCCCCGCGCCCTGCGGCATCGTGAGAATAATCTGCCAGCCGAGCAATTGCTTCGGGGGCGGTGGATACCAGATTAGGCTTGCCTTGATCGCGTAGGCGAACGGACCGCGGTCAAGCACCGTCGGTTGGGAGGGAATGTCGTTGAATGCAGCAATGACCGTCGGCTGAAAGCCATCAAGGTTAATGCGCGGCGCATCTAAGCCATTTCCAAAATCGTCAGATTCTCCGAGCAGGCTATTTCCGAGATCCTGGGTGTGCTTCGCGGCTGCGAGTACTGCCTGCGCGGCTGTGAGCCGCGGTTCGACTGGCGTGTCCTCGCTAAGCTCGAAGGTAATCCCGGTGCTGCTCTCGACGTCGCCAGAGGGGCCAAAGCGCACGGCCTGGGCGCCCTGAAACACCGGAATGCTCTTGAACTGTTGGCGCATATGCACGACGGCCGAACCGCCGCTGGTCTTGCTGACGCGCGGATTGGCTTCGAATTCGGCCGGTAGTCCGTTGAATCCCGCGATGGATCGCAGATGCTCGCGGGCCTTCTGAACATAGAATCCACTGCTTTGGAGACTGTCGCCGGCGACGACGACAGGTCGCAGCTCGCGCGCCGTCAAAACGCGATTGGTGGCCCGCACATTCCCAACCTCCTTGGTGTCCCGACCGGCCATGACCGTTCTCCTCTTGCTATGTCGTGGAATACAAACTGTGCCGCGGGGTTGCCGCCGCCTTGAAATGATCGTCGAGAAGTGGGTAAATTGTCGTCGCGCGCTCCAGCAGGGTAAGATGCCCAGTTCGCTCGAGATAGACGCGGCGGCAGTTCGGAACGTTCCGGTGGATCAGCTCGGCCGAGCGTTTAAACGCATTGCAGTCGTCCTCTCCGATGAGGACCAGCGTTGCTGCGCTAATTCGATTCAATCCTTCCGGCGTCTGACGGTGACAGGTCACAGATTGCATCCGGCCGTCCGCCAGCTCACTCCAGCGATGTTCGCCTATAATCTCGCGCAGGTTGTCCCAGAGGACAGGGTCCCGCGAAGCACCGAGAAAGATGTTCGGAGGGGATGTCATCCACAAATCGCGAAGCCAAGGACCGACGCCGCGCAGCCGGTAGAGCTCGACCAACTCCAAGTTTCGCGCCTGTGCATGCCGGTCTTGCGGACCTCCGCCGAGAGCAGGCGCTCCAAGCACCAAGGACGCGAAAGCACAGGGATGTTCGATGGCAACTTGAAGCGCGACCATGCCGCCGAACGACAGGCCGACCAGATGCCGAATACCTCGCTCGCGAGCAAGACGCCCAATCGCGACCGCAAGATCACGTAAATCCCATCCGGCAGGCAGTGGCGACGAACTGCCATGTCCGGGCAAGTCTATCGCGAGGTGGTGCCAGCGCGGCAGGTCATGCCACAGATTTATCCAAATGCGCGAATCCATAGTGTAGCCGTGAATCCAGAGAACGCCGTCGCCGCTAGCCGGCTGCGAAATGATTGCGAAACTGTCGAGGTTGTTAATCGGCCATCGACTGCGCATGGTTCGGCAGCTCCGCAAAACGGGCGCAAAACGTCCGAAATTCCCTAACTGGCCGGTCAAGGGCGGTATAGCGCGCCGGCCTTTCTTCACAGCGATGTTCCCATACGACGCGATCTTGTTCGAGGCCTTCCCGGCTTCGGCGCAGCAGGAATTGGCAGAGCTCTGGCGCTGGCGGGCGCCCGTGATCGTCTTTTGGCAACGCAAGCGACAGACGAATTGTGCAGGTGTCATCGACATTCGGTGTCGACGACGTAATGACGGTGTACGGATATTCGCCGCCGAGGTCGGAAATCACTACACCGGGGCTGAACGCTACGGCGCGGAACGGCACACGGCTTCCTTCGGTGTGGCCGCGTTGCCAGCGCGAGGAAGGGAGTTCGAACGCCCCATCGACCGTAAGTTCGCCGTTGCAGCTTGGCCGAACGGCGAACTCGCCGTTCATACCGATAGCGTGAACCGGGCCGAAGTGCGATTGGTCAAAGGCATTCTCGACGACTATGTCCGCAGAGCTGCGTACATCGAGCGCGAAGCCGGGCATAATGAAGTGACTTTCCGCCAGCCTGTGTATCGCTTCGCCAAAGCCGTTGCTGAGCTTGTCCGAAAGTTGCACAAAAATCAAACCGCTGACTGCAAGGGTCCGATATCTGCGGATGCAAAAACCATGCTCCGACTCGGTGCCCAGGCCGATACGAAAGCCGTGAAATGGGCAGATCACGGCACCACGTTCGGGGCGGCCGCCAATGCTCAGGTCTGCGCCGCGATGTGGGCAAATGGAGTCGTAGACGCTGATCGCTGCGCCGGAACGCAAAATCATCAGTCGCGTTTTTCCGACAACGACCGAAGAAATCTCTTGCTTGAGCTCTTGCTCGAAGGCGACCTGGAACCAGCCGTGCTGATACATGAGATCACGCTCCTGTAGGCAAATTTGCTCCGTCACATTCGGGTGCATTGCCGCCTACCGCGGCCATGTACACAGTCGATTGTGAAACGCCGTCAAGCCCGAGAAGATCGTCGATCTGCCGATCCACGTAACCACCGATTGTCAGGCAGCCGAGCCCCATGGCGGTCGCGGCAAGCGCGAGGTTCTGCCCAACATGGCCCGCTTCCAGCAGCACGAAGCGGTATCCGCGCTCTCCGTACTTGAATGTCGATCGCTCGAACACGCCAGTGATGAACAGCAGGAGCGAGCTATCGAGGGCGAGGTTGCGCTGGACCAGCGATTCCGACAAGCGCCGGGAGTCATCGCCGTAGCGGAGGAAGCGCAGACTGTCGCGCATCGGGTTGTAATGATAGAGGCCGGCCTCAAGGTTCTCCACTCGAGCAGAGTGAAAATAGAGCTCGAGTGGGTAGAGGGCGCCGCCCGAGGGAACGGTTCGGAACGGACGCGGAAACTCGGTGCCCCGGTTGTCCCGTGTGACGCCATAAGAGGCGCGCAGCAATGCTGCAACCTGTTCCAGCGTCAGCCGACAAGGAGAAAGCCCGCGCGCGCTGACTCTGCTCGCGATGGTCGATGCCAGGTTCAGTTCAAGCGGCGTATGCGATCGGGGCAGTGGGATTTCCGGATAGTGGTCGTACTCAAATGATTCCAGCATTCGTTCCATCTGCTGGGTGATGACGTCAGGCGGCAGGTAGAAACTATACTGTCCTGCTTTGGAGTTCTCGTGGTACAATTCCCAGAGGTGGGTATCCTCGGCCAGTCCAGAAATTAGGTGGCGGGGCAAGTCTGTGAGGGTCATAGCCGGGATCTCACTATGGATACGGATGCGGCAAACTCGTGTGGCCGCATTTGGAAACGAGTGATTTCAGACCTAACCTCTCCGGTACCTCACGAAGACGTCGTCCCCCGAGCGCGCGATTTGCAAATCCCATGAACAGAGGATGGAAGCCAGGGATGATCGCTCGCACCACCCGGAAGCCGAGCCCGCTCACATCAGCCGTCGTCAGGTCGCAAAGGACGACTTGGTGTCCTGTAGAGCTGATGCGTGTCACAAGATCAGCGAGGTCACGCTCCGGTGAGCCCGTCGCCAGATTCGGTAGGTCGTCAAAATCCTTGCGTGCCGCTGACCGCAATAGAAAGTCGCCATGCTGTGCATTTGCGTGATCGCACCAGAAGTTCAGATGGTCGAGCTGGTCGGCGACACCGTCGAGGTTACTGGCATCGAGACGCGGCATTCGCTTTTTGATTTGCTGGGCATAGCGCCGCGTGTGCGCAAGCTCTTCGAGCGCTTTGCGGACTGCATGTTCCGGGTCCAGGTCGGCCGAAGCGGCAACTACCATTGCGGGGCAGGTCGCCGCCTCGCTCCTGAGCACCGCAAGTACGGTCGAAACTCCGTTATCCGTCGTGATGTCGAGCAGCGTGACCACACCGCCTGTTTGCTCGAAGCGCTCCACTAAGTCGTAATTCTGGTCGCTGAGCGTCTCGACCCGGATTTGCGGCGGTGCGAGCGCGGCTTGCCAGGCGATCGTGAACGCGTCGCGTTCGATGACCTCGCAAATTGCGGAAATTGCTGCTCTGGCGCTTCCCAGATGGCACGCGAGACCGGTGGATATAGGTTGCGCTATCGGCACCTCTCCAGTGTCAGTGTAGTAGTGATAAGGCATGTAGACCATGGCTGCGGGAACGTGGCAGGGCTCGCCGGTAGCGGCGTCGATGCCAGGGGTCCATCGCACTGGCGTCTCGTCGGTCAAGGGCGCCCAGGGAAATCCTGGTTGCTCATACTGTGCGTCGCTATACAGCGCGAAGTCCTCTGCCGCGACGCAAGCAAATGGCGCCCGATTTCGCGAGTACAGGGGCAGGTCCTCGAAATCATAGATCGCCGAGCAATACCGTTCGATTGCCTCGCCCACGGCTTTCGCAACGGCAATGTCGAGATCGGCCGATGCGCCGCCCGTTGCACCAAAGTTGGTCTGTCGGGTGAATGCACTGGTGGCGCAGGCCTTGCCTGCCACATGGAAGAAATCGGGCGAACCGGCTTCTCGCGGCACAATCTCGACCTGTCGTACGATCCCGACACGCGGGTCGACAATAACACCGAGTTCGCCGATCAAAGCCTCGAGCGCAGCACGGCGGTTGTTCATCTTGCGACCTCATGGCCCGGCATGAAAGCGACCTTGTTGAGGCTGACCGGCGTTCGTCCATGATCGGTGCCGCAAACGGAGCAGTGCGGCATTTTCAGGACGCGGCGCTCCACGAGATCCGGCACTACGAGGTTGATTTCGATCATCCTTCCGACCAGGCGTGACCGCATGAATTGGCCATAGAGCTTCAAGAGCTCCATAGCAGCGGTGTCGCCGAGCACGGACGCCATCGATGGATGGAATGCGGTGACAACTTGACCTTCATAAGCCGCTTGCTCGACGGCCCGCTGCATGTCCGGATCGTCAATGTTGGTGTTTTCGCGCGCTCGCAAGCATTCCAGGCACGGACCTTCGCCGGGGATCACAAGCGGCCCGATACGGCCAATTAGGTCTTGCAAAACCACCGGCAAGAACGGAATGCGCTCGCGCACGCAATGCCGATTCCAGTTGCGAAGCAGATGCTGGCCTCCGAAATCCGATGTGACCACGAGGCAGCCCGCACCTCGCCCGTGTGTCATGTCAAACCATTCGCGATAGGGACGTGGCCTGGCCAACGAAACCGGCCACTGAGACGGCTCGATCTGACCACGCTCGTCGAGCATCCGTACGTTGTTCAGCAAGGGATAATCAATTACATCGAGCGACCCTACGCCCGATTCCGCGAGTGCCTGCGCAATTTGCCTGGATACTTTGTTGACCCCGACGATCGTCACCTGCGCCCTTTCGAATGCTCGACTGATATCGGCTGTGCGTTTGCCGAAATGCCAGAAGAAGACGTCAATCGGCGCCTCCGGGCTCGAAGGCTCATCCGGGCTGCCTTCGGTCAGAAATCGCCGTGACTCGAGCGCTTCAATAAGCTCTGTGATTGCCGGTCGGATCTCCTCGGGGAACGGTTCGCATAGTTCTGCGCGCGTTGCGTCGCGCTCGGCGGCGACCGCGAGAAGAGCCTGCGTGATCTTGCTCGATTGGGCCCCTTTGATATTCACGATCGCGCGTCCGCGCTTCAGGAGCATTCCATCTCCAGTTTCAATAAGCTGAAGGCGTTGAAGCGTGAGCTTACGATTATCGATTGGTTGATGAGCGTTCATTTGATCGCCTCAATCGCAAACGTGTTTACTATCATCCTGTCGTGCGCGCTGAGAGGCGAGGTGCGCGGTCAATGCGCCCACGTCGCCATCATGAATCGATCGCTCCATCAGAAATGGATGCTCTTGATACTGGGTGTAGCTGCCTTTGAACACGTGATATAGATTTTGGTATTCGCGTCTAAATTCTTCCGGTGCAAGCGCCGTTGGGGTTACGGCGTTCTGGCAGTCAAACAAATCCCAGTTGGGTCTGCCGTTCGGTTGACGTGCAATGACTTTCTCGAAGGTTGAAAGCAGTTCCGTGCCTGGAATAGGCGTCAGCACGGTAAATGACGGATAACGAATTTTGTGATGCTCTATGAAGCGCACCAGCCGTTGGAAATCGCGGCGGCTGTAGTCGGTATTGACAACGAACTGGGCGAATATCTCTATCCCGAGTTCGCGGGCAATTCTTAAACCAGCCTCGATCTTTTCGATGCTTATCTTCTTATTGTATTCTCCGAGATCCTTCTCGCTAATGGCGTCGACTCCCACGAACAATCGTTCCAGACCAATTTCGCGCCATTCTTTCAGAACGTCACGATTGCGCACGAGCGAATCCATGCGGCAGTAGGTGAAGTAACGCTTGTGAAGACCAGCCGCTTGCAACGCCTGCGCGAGAGCCTTCATGCGGCGGCCATTGATGAATGCTTCATCGTCGACCAGGAAGACGAAGTCCTCGGGAATGGTCGACATTTCCTCGATCACGGAATCTGCATCGCGCATCAAGTATCTGCCATCCATAATTTTCCATAGCGAGCAGAATGTGCAGCGGAACGGGCAGCCGACGGAGGTTCGAATCAACGCAACTGGCTTCATCCAGTCGATGAAATAAGATGCGCGATCGCGTGAAGTGAGAGTGCGATCGGGCGGCGGTAGGTCCTCGAGCCGCAGCATAGGATTTGAGCCACCGCTGCGGAATTCGATGCCGACGCGTGCCCAGACCCCGGGAATCGGCGACAGGGAGCGTCCTTCGGTGATGGCTGAGGCGATGCGGCGCAATGGTTGAACGCCTTCACCAGAAACCACCAAGTCGACCTGAGGCTCAAAGAAATCTTCCGGCAGGAAAGTGGCATGGTGCCCGCCGACGACGGTCATACAATGTGGCAGTTCCGCCTTAACGCGACGACATATCGCCAATACGGTCAGCACATGCATGGAGAACGCAGTGACCCCGACAATATCTGGTCGCCAATCGCGAAGCTCATCCACCAGAGCACCGGGATGCAGGCGCATGTCCAGGATCCGGATCGAATGACCGTCCTGCTTGAGGCCTGCGGCCAAGTACTCCAGCGCGAGGGGCTCCGCGATCGCGCCCAGATCTCCCCAGCCGAGCACCTCATTTCTGGAGTTCGGCCAAATGAGGAGAACATTCATTTTCGTAGCCCGCTTTAGGCGACTAGGCGAAGCGGCTTTGTTACGGATGCCGCGCAGCAGCATGGCGTGCAGGAACAGCAGGACAAACTGAATGCCTCCGGCTCCTCGTCCAGGCCGGCACCGCCCGTCATTCGTGGTGTAAACACATCACGGATGGTTTGAATATCCTTGGCGGTTAGGCCGAGTTCGCTCGGCAGCTTGCGTGCTACGCCCCAGCCGCCCAGCGCCATCAAGTCCAACTTGGTCAGTCGTTTGACTGCCGGCGACAGGCGGGCAACTTGGCTCGGCAGCACCATCTGCGTAATGGGAGTCGAGTTAGGGAGATCCAGAGCATCAAGGCCGGACACGTTTTTCAGCTGCTTCTTCAGCCACGGGACGACGACCTGGATGACCTTGTCGTCGTTCTTTACCAGCCAAGACTTAACCTGATTGAATACGCCACCGAAATCGAACGCTTCGCCTGTGGCGGTTCCGGTCCCCGTTTCGTTTCCCATGGGGATACCAACGTCGTCGTCAAGTCCAGACGTGCTCGGCGCATACATGGGGGTGTTTGCCATTTCCAACTCCTCTCTTGCTAAAATCATCTGTCGACGAAAGAGAACAGGCCGTCCGATCAAGCTAAGCCTGCTCGGACGGATATCTTTGCGCAATTTTTTCGGAGTTGAGAGCGATGATGCGCCGCATCTGGTCGGATCGCAAGCGCGATGACGAGGCATAGCTTATGAGCGGCTACTTTGGCGGCAAGATCTTAAGTCTAAGAAGTCGCCTCTTCTCGCAGATTGATCGCTTTGTCTGCATCAATGAGTGGTCGAATTGTAGACGCTTTTATATAAGACACGATGTGAATGACTTCATTCGCAGCCGGAAAGCGGCTGCGCGAACGATCAGTCATTCGGTGATGATAAGGTCACAGAGATTGCTGACGGGCTAAACGGAAGAGCTTCCAACAGCTCGTAGCATACGTGAAGATCTCTCAAAGGCAATGACCGGCTCGTGACTGTGGTCTTCCTGCGAGCCACTGTTGTTCGCAGTAGACGCGTGGGCCCATTTCGAACCCCGATGACTGCTTTGTTGCGAGGAAACGAACTTGTCGTCCTGAGCCGTGCAGACCGCGTCCGACAAGTGATGCAAGTTTCCAGGCAGCGGACGGCGGGTCAGCACGGTTGCATGCTATCGCATGTGCCTGCTGGCATTCCGCCACAGGATGGCCTAAGAGGGCCAAAAGCACCTCGACAGAAGACAGCTTCGGCTACCGGCGCGTTACGGTGATCTCAGCAGAACCTCGATTATTCCCGTAGAATATGCCGGCCAATCCGGGCACTCCGACGACCGCGTCGTTGACGAAGAAAAAGAGCTCGCCATCGCGCCTCGCGCGGATCATCTCTTCGATCGAATGGTCTTTGGGATCCGGGTTCAAAAAGCTTTCTTCGCCTCCTACGCTGCCTGTCCTGGCAACTATCCTAAACCAGGGCCTGACCAGTTCGCGGCGCATCGGAAGCGCGAACAGCATCGCGGCCCTTTCCCAGACCGTGGGCGGGTCTAGGCTGTAGAAGCCAGCGGGCGTAGTCGCAATCCTCCGATCAAACCATTGCGGTTCTCGCGCTTTGATCGTGATGAGATAACGTCCGCCATCCTCCAGGAGAATGCCGGTGGGCGAGCAAACCGAGGATGTGTCAAAGATCAGCTTTCTCGTTTCTCCTCTGATCATCGCAGTCGGATTATTCTCGCTGCAAACAAGGCCGGCGTCGTCAATGACGACGTAAAGGAGGTGGTTCAGCGCCATGCTTCCTGCGTAAAAAAGCAAGACGGCTGAGAGGGTCGCGCCCAACTGAAATTTCCAAAATCGTTTGACCCACTGGTAGGCATGCTGGTGCGCAGCCAATAGATCCAGGTTTCCGGCGCGCTTTCGACATTAGTGCCGTCGACCAGCGAATTTTGCCAAATCGGTCCCATGTCGCTCTTGATCCGTGAGGAGAGCCGGCTGCCGATCAACGAGAAAGCTGCAACCGCTAGCCCGAGAGCCAAGAAAGTGAGGGGACTGCAGGCATAACAACGGGAGAACCTCAAATGACCGACACAACTGAAACTGCAAAAATCCGCAGTTCAACGACAGCTTCAGGCGCAATCTGGTTTTCGGCGGGACCGTCCTGCTTACACCTGGTGTAACCAGCCTAGCAATCGGCCGTCAGGCCGAGTTGCTCGAAGCGGTTCGCAAGTTCGACAGCTTCATGCGGGACAAGGACCCGCACGGCGAGCACGACTTCGGCTCGATCGATCTCGATTCATCCGCTTCTTCTTCAAGATCGACTACTACGACCAGAGCGGCACCATAGGCTCGCCCAAACCCGGCCGACCCGGCTGTTACACAGCGCGTGATGACGATCATGGGCGCCGACGAATACTAGAGAGGCGCTGACATGACCAAGATCCTCAACGTCAACGACCTCTGCGACGCCATCAGCGACTCGACGCTCCCTGACGGCGCAAAGCAGGCACTGATCAACACGCTCGAAGCCTCGGTAGCCCTTGCGGCCGGTGTCCTGACCGAGCACTATGGCATCGTTTCGGACCATGCCGAATACGAACGCGATTGCGCCGGACTTTGCGTGAACTTCTATCCAACGTTTGACGGCCAGGAATGCCCGACGTGATCGACGAGGGCGATGAAGGCGGCGACTGGCCCTGAGGTCTTGGGCCCCGTTTACGCGGGGCCTTACTGCAAAATTGTGTTGTCGTATTTGCGATTTTATGACGAGGGCCAGTTCTCTTCCTCCAGGGCTCGGTGTCTACGGCGCGCATCGTGGCCCATTCGCTCTCCATTCTATTGGCTCAATACTCACGGCCTTGATGTCGGTCATAGGCCGGCGCCGCGAACGCGCAAGGCATCCAACCGTGTCCCGAACTTTTCGGGTCTCTTCCCAAAATGTGGCGGGGCCGTCGGCTGGCCCCACCGTTGCTCGCCCGCACAGGTGCCTCCGGCCTTTTGAAATTCCCGACGGCCGCGAAGGACGTGGCCGATAGCCAAAAGTAGCTTGCTGCGATCCGGAAGTGGTAATCGCGTCAGCCAAGACGGAGAAAGTTCGCGTCGAATCCGAAAGCCGAAAGTTTCCAGATCACCGCCGCTGTACGCTGGAGTGCGCGGCCGCACTCATCTGTTCGCATTGACGATGCCGCGCTGCACGGGCAACCCTCAGGTCGAGGTTGAGAGGCGGAGCCAATGGGTCGAGATCGAGCACAGGCAGAACAAGTCGCACAAGATCGTTCCGGTGCGAAGCTACCAGAGCAAAGAAAAATACCTTTCACCGAACGGTTGACCTGTACGATCGACGAAGCATGTGAAGCCACCGGCTTAGGTCGTACCAAGCTCTACGAGTTGATAGGCGCGGGGCTACTTCATACGAGGACGGTCGGGCGTCGGCGGTTGGTGCTTATATCCTCACTTCAAGCATTTCTCGACGTGAGTTGATCAATGGCCGGCAAGCATAAAGGTGGTTCAATGGCCGCCTTTTCGCCCACCCCCTTATGGTCAGCGACCTTCGATGGTGCACGGGTTCGCGTTGATTCCGAGAGAGCAATTGTTCACCCCCTGGGCGTCGATTCGCTTTGGCCTCCAATTTGCTGTGCGATTGGAAAAGCCTTCGGCGTCAACCACCCGAGGCGGGAACTGACCTTCGCAGCGTTTGGGAGGGTAGCCTTCCCAGGCCCGGCTTGGCTCAAGTATGCACAATGGTGGGGCGGATGGTGGGGCGGAGAGGAAGATTCGTAGAAATCTCCGAGAAAAAAGTAAGGCGCGACTGGCATCACCACAGTCGCGCCCTACGTCGCCGGCTTATGGGGCAGGGGGGAATAGCCGGCTGCTGAGACGACTCCCGTCCGCAAAAGTCGTTCCAGGCCTTGCGAAATATTTTGCGGGCCTCCGGCATTTTTCGCACACGGTTAAGTGATCGTAACGGCCAAGAACCCCTGATCCTCCGCCCGCGTTGTTCCCGCGATCGCCATGGGGCGAGGGATCCATAGCCATGTCACAGATTCAAAAGGTATTTTTGGGCGCCGTCGCGATTGCCGCCACGCTGGGTGCCGTGCAACTGGCCTCCGGCCATGATTTGGCCGATCGCTGGCAGGCGGTCGCCGACATCTCCAGCCAAAGCTCAAACTTCGCCCCGAGCCACAACGTCAATCGTGCCGGCAAGGCCGACCGGCTCGGCGAGATCAAGCCGGCACCGGTCGCCACCCGCACCGTGTCGATGCGGCTCAACGATCTTGCCGACACGTCGGTGCTGTTGCGGGTCCCCGCGGTGATCGAAACCGGCAATGCCAAGCCGCCGGTGCTGCTCCAGAACCAGAAGAACCAGAAGCAGGGCCGCAGCAAGCCGACGATCGCCTGCGAGCCGATGGTCAGCTCCCTGACCGAGATCGCCAAGCTGCTCCAGCCCGGCCGCTGTGTGACCTGATCCGCGCCATTGGTCCGACCAAGGTTGCTCTGTCGCGACTTGCGGCAGAGCCTTCACATCCTCTTGATCCGCCGTTTCATCGCGCTATATCCGGGTTCCTCCCCTTTGATTTGACCGGATAAGCGCATGACGACGTCAGATACGGCTGTGCACACGCAGCCTTTCCAGGCCGAAGTTTCCGAACTGCTGCACCTCATGGTGCACTCCGTTTATTCGGAAACCGACATCTTCCTCCGCGAGCTCATCTCCAATGCCTCCGATGCCTGCGACAAGCTGCGCTACGAGGCGATCGCCAGTCCGGACCTGCTCGGCGAGGGTGACGCGCTCAGGATCCGCATCATCCCGAACAAGTCGGCCGGAACGCTCACGGTCGCCGACAACGGCATCGGCATGGAGCGGCAGGAGCTGATCGATCATCTCGGCACCATCGCCCGCTCCGGCACCAAGGCGTTCGTGTCCAAGCTGAAGGAAGCCAAGGACGGCCTCGGCCTGATCGGCCAGTTCGGTGTCGGCTTCTATTCCGCCTTCATGGTCGCCGAGAAGATCGACGTGGTCAGCCGCCGCGCCGGTGAGAGTGACGTCTGGACCTGGACATCCTCCGGCGGCTCCGGATTCGAGATCGCCCGCGCCAGCGACGAGGACGCGGCGCGCGTGGCCCGCGGCACCGAGATCGTCCTGCACCTCAAGGACGACGCCAAGAAATACCTCGAGACCTACGAGATCGAGCGCATCGTCGGTGCCTATTCCGACAACATCCTGTTTCCCATCGAGCTCGTGCCTGGCGAGGGCGAGCCGCGCCAGATCAATTCGGCAAGCGCGCTGTGGCAACGCTCGAAATCCGAGCTGACGGCAGACGACTACAAGAAGGCCTATCAGCAGATCGCCTCCGCCTTCGACGATCCCGCGATGACGCTGCACTACCGCGCCGAGGGCCGCTATTCCTACGCCGTGCTGCTGTTCGCACCCTCGACGAAACCGTTCGACCTGTTCGAGCCGAACCGTAAGGGCCGCGTCAAGCTCTATGTCCGCCGGGTCTTCATCACCGATGATGCCGATCTGCTGCCGGGCTACCTCCGCTTCATCCGTGGCGTCGTCGACAGCGAGGATCTCCCGCTCAACATCTCCCGCGAGATGCTCCAGAACAATCCGCAGCTCGCGCAGATCCGTAAAGCCGTGGCGACCCGCGTCGTGTCCGAGCTCGAAAGCCTCGCCGAGAAGGACGCGGAGAATTTTGCCAAGATCTGGGACGCCTTCGGCGCGGTGCTGAAGGAAGGCATCTACGAGGATTTCGAGCGTCGCGAAAAGCTGCTGGCGCTGTCGCGCTTCACCACGACGTCGGGTGAAAAGCGGTCGCTGAAGCAGGTTATCGCCGATTTCAAGCCAAACCAGACCGAGATCTATTATCTCGTCGGCGACAGCATCGAGCGGCTGAAGTCCAATCCGCGGCTCGAGGCGGCGACTGCGCGCGGCATTGAGGTGCTGCTGCTGTCCGATCCGGTCGACGCCTTCTGGACCTCGATGCCCTCGGAGTTCGACGGCAAGCCGCTGAAATCGCTGAGCCAGGGCGATCTCAACCTCGACCTGATCCCGCGCCTCGACGACAAGGACGAGGCGAAGAAGGACGAGCCTGAGGCGGATGAAGCCGCCACCATCGCGGTAATCAAGGCCGCGCTCGGCGAGCGCGTCAGCGATGTCAAGGCCTCGACGCGCCTCACCAGCTCGGCCTCCTGCCTGGTTGCCGACAGCCAGGGGCCGAGCCGCGAACTGGAGCGCATTCTGGCGCAGCAGAACCGGGGCATGAAGACCAAGCCGATCCTCGAGATCAATCTGCGCCATCCGCTGGTGACTGCGATCACCAAGGCGCAGGCCGGCTCCAGGGACGTCGACGATCTCAGCCTGCTGCTGCTCGAACAGGCGCAGATCCTGGACGGCGAATTGCCGGAAGATCCGGCAGCGTTTGCGGCGAGGCTGAACCGGCTGGTGTTGCAGGGGCTGGGCGGATAGGCGGAATTACTGCTTCCTCGATCGTCATGCCCGGGCTTGTCCCGGGCATCCACGTCCTTGCTCACATGCGGCTCTACGTGGATGGCCGGGACAAGCCCGGCCATGACGATCTCGAACGCCGCTCGCTCGTGCTGCTCACAGCATTGCTCACTCGGCCGCATCCTTCTGCTTGTCACCAGCTGCCTCCGCCTCCGGCTTTCCCTCCATCCAGCGCGAAAGCAGGTTGGAGAATCGGTCGAGGTAGAGATAGACGATAGGGGTCGTGAACAGCGTCAGGGCTTGGCTCACCAGAAGGCCGCCGACCATGGCATAGCCGAGCGGCTGGCGGATCTCGGCGCCGGTGCCGTGGCCGAGCATCAGCGGCACGCCGCCGAGCAGGGCCGCCATCGTCGTCATCATGATCGGGCGGAAGCGCAACAGCGCGGCCTGACGGATCGACTGCTCAGGCGTCAAATGCTGCTCGCGCTCGGCCACGATGGCAAAGTCCACCATCATGATCCCGTTCTTCTTGACGATGCCGATCAGCAGAATGACCCCGATCAGGGCGATGAGGCTGAAATCGAAGCCGAAGATCATCAGGATCGCGATCGCGCCGACGCCGGCCGACGGCAGCGTGGACAGGATGGTCAGCGGGTGGATGTAGCTTTCGTAGAGCACGCCCAGCACGAGATACACGACGACGAGCGCGGCGAGGATCAGCATCGGCACGGTGCCGAGCGATTGCTGGAACGCCTGCGCGGTGCCCTGGAAGCTCGTCGATAGCGTCGGCGGCGCGCCCATCGCGCTGACCGCGCGCAGCACGGCATCGGTCGCCTGTCCCAGGGCCACGCCTTCGGCGAGGTTGAAGCTGATCGTGACTGCCGGAAACTGGCCCTGATGCGCGATCGCGAGCGGCCGCACCGGCACGTTGGTCCAGTTGCAGATCACGGAGAGCGGCACCTGCTCGCCGGTGAGCGGCGATTTGATGTAGAGCTTCTCGAGCGTCTCGAGCTGCCCCTGCAGCGCCGGTGTGATCTCGAGCACGACGTGATAGCTGTTGGTCTGGGTGAAATACTGCGCGACCTGGCGCTGGCCGAAGGCGTCGTAGAGCGTGTCGTCGATCAATTGCGGCTGGATGCCGTAGCGTGCGGCGGTGTCGCGATTGATCCTAAGCTGCAGCGTCGTGCCCTCCGTCTGCTGGTCGGTGGCGACGTCGCGCAGTTGCGGCAGGCCTCTCATGCCCGCCAGGATCTTTGGCGCCCATTCGTTCAGCTCGGCGAGATTGGCGTCCTGGAGCGTGAACTCGAACTGGGTGCGGGTGGCGCGCCCTCCGAGCCGCACGTCCTGCGAGGCCTGCATATAGAGGCGTGCGCCCTCGACTTCGGCGAGTTTTGGCCGCAGCCTCGCGATAATTTGCTGTGCGCTGGCATCGCGCTCACCGATCGGCTTCAGCGTGACATACATGCGCCCCGAATTCAGCGCCGTGCCGCCGCCGCCAATGAACATCGCAATGGAATCGACGGCAGGGTCGGCCTGCACGATGGCGTTGAGCTCCTCCTGCCGGCGCTTCATCTCGGCGAAGGAGATGTCCTGGGGCATCTCGGACACCGCGGTGAGGAAGCCGTTATCCTGCTGCGGGAAGAAGCCCTTCGGGATCACGATGAACAGCAGTGCCGAGAGCGCGACGGTGCCGAAGAAGATGAGAAGCGTGACGAAGCTGTGCCGCAGCGCGAGGTCCAGCCCGCGCTCGTAGGCGCCGAGCAGGCGCTCGAACATCCGCTCGCTCCACTGGTAGAAGCGGCCGCGCCGCGCCTCACGGTCGGCGCGCAGGAAGCGCGAGGCCATCATAGGCGTCAGGGTCAGCGACACCACGAGCGAGACGAAGATCGCCATCGATAGCGTCACCGCGAATTCGCGGAACAGCCGGCCGATGATGCCACCCATCAGCAGCAGCGGGATCAGCACGGCGACCAGCGAGACGCTGATGGAAACGATGGTGAAGCCGATCTCGGCGGCGCCCTTGTACGCCGCGGCGAGTGGGCTCTCGCCCCGCTCGACATAGCGTGTGATGTTCTCCAGCATCACGATGGCATCGTCGACCACGAAGCCGACCGCAATGGTCAGCGCCATCAGCGAGAGATTGTCCAGCGAATAGCCGAACACCCACATCAGCGAGCAGGCGCCGAGCAGAGCCAGCGGAACCGTGATGCTCGGGATGATCGTGGCCCAGAAGCTGCGCAGGAAAATGAAGATCACCATCACCACGAGCGCGATGGTGATCATGAGCGTGATCTGGACGTCGTCGACCGCGGCGCGAATGGTGATGGTGCGGTCGCTGATGATCTTGATCTTGATCGCGGGCGGGATCGCCGCGATCAGCCGCGGCAGTTTCTCCTTGATGCGGTCGACGGTCTCGATCACGTTGGCGCCGGGTTGCTTGAAGATGACCAGGAACACGCCGCGCTTGCCGTCGGCCCAGGCCGCGGTCTTCATGTCCTCCGGCCCGGACACGGCCTCGCCGATGTCGCGGATCCGTAAAGGCGCGCCGTTGCGGTAGGCGACGATCACGTCCTTCCAGTGCGAGGCCTCGAGCAGCTGGTCGTTGGCGTAGATGGTATAGGAGCGGCGCGTGCCGTCGATGTTGCCCTTCGGGCTGTCCGCGGTGGCGGTCGCGATCTGGCTGCGAACGTCCTCCAGCGACAATCCCTTGGCGACGAGCTTGGCCGGATCGATCTGGATGCGCACCGAGGGTTTTTGCTGCCCGCCGACGAACACCTGCGCCACGCCGGGGATCTGGCTGATCTGCTGGGCGAGCTGGGCGTCGGTGCGGTCGCTGACCGTGGTCAGCGGCAGCGTGTCGGAGGTCGCCGACAGGATCATGATCGGCGAGTCCGCCGGGTTGACCTTGCGATAGGTCGGCGGCGAAGGCAGATTCTTCGGCAATTGTCCGCTCGCCGCGTTGATCGCGGCCTGCACGTCATTGGCGGCGGCGTCGATCAGGCGGTTGAGATCGAACTGGATGGTGATCGACGCCGAGCCCAGCGAACTCGTCGAGGTCATCTGCGTGATGCCGGGGATCTGCGCGAGCTGGCGTTCGAGCGGCTGTGCCACCGAGGCGGCCATGGTTTCGGGACTGCCGCCCGGAAGTGACGCGGAAACCTGGATGGTCGGAAAGTCGACCTGGGGCAGCGGTGCAACCGGCAGCAGAGGATAGGCCACGAGGCCTACGAACAGGATGCCCGCCATCAGCAGCGAGGTGCCGATCGGATAGCGGATGAAGGGAGACGAAAAGCTCTCTTGCATGCCCTGAGCCTGCAGACCGGCCGGCGCATCTTCCCCCGCGCATGGCGGAGCCGCGCTCGAGAGCCCGAGCGCGAATGTGCGTTTCCTTCAGCCCGTATGTTTGTTGATTGCCCTGGATCGTCGTTGGTCCGGGGCCAGCGTTGTAATCGAAAGACTAGTCCGATCGCTGCAGCCTGCGAACGGATTCCTGCTCCGGATCCTTGCGACCTTTGTCGAAGAAATGCTGTCGTGAGATATGCGTCCTGTGCAGGCCCGAAACGGAGCTCTTTTCCGCTTCTGCGTGGTTGCAGTGCCGTGTCTCATCCGTTTTGGCGCGTGTCACAAGCGGGAGAGGTATGAACAGGAACAATCGCTTCTTCCGCGTTGTTGTGCCATATCGAAATGGAATAATGCGTGCCGTTGCCACGATTCGAGGAATGCCCGATGCGCCTGCCGATCCTGACCCTCACCGCCATTGCCACGCTGTTCGTGGCGTCAGATGCGAGCGCCCAGACCTACGATCCGCGCTACCCGGTATGCATGCATGTCTACACACCCGGCGGCTTCGCCGGTGGCGGCGGCGATTATTACGATTGCTCCTTCACCTCGCTGCCGCAATGCCGCGCCACGGCGTCAGGCCGCTCGGCCAGCTGCGACGTCAATCCCTATTACGCTTTCGATGAACCACCGCCGCCGCGCCGGCGCTACAAGAAGGTGCACTAGCGCTTCCGCGATGCGACTTCCGAGGACCGTTTTCATGCGCCACTCATTCGGACTGATCGTGACTTTCGGTGCCTTACTGGTGGCCGCGCCGTCGCATGCGCAGACCTTCGACCCGCGCTATCCGGTGTGCATGCACGTCTATTCCGGCTCGAACGGCGGCGGCGGGGACTGGTACGAGTGCTCCTTCGTCTCGGTACCGCAGTGCCGCGCCACGGCGTCGGGCCGCGCCGCAACTTGCGATCTCAATCCGTACTTTGCCGTCAACGTCCCGGCATCGCGCCCGCGTTATAGGCGAAATGGTTAGCACCGGGCGGATTGCCGCGCGGTCTCGCCTGAGGCTTGCCGCTACCCCTTCCTGATCCCCGACAACGCCACCACCTTGCGCCGGCGATCGATCTCCGCCGCCAGCATGCCGCTGAACTCGTCGGTTTGGTAAAGGAATCGCTAGCGTTAATCCCGCACTAACCAGGTTTTGGCCTGTCTCTTAACACCTGGGCAGGCTCGCACGTCTAAGCTGCCGGATCAGCAGACACGTCCCGAAAGAATGAACGGCATGACCACCGGTGTCATCGAGCAACCGAAAGCCGCGCGCGCCCCTTCGGCTTCGAAAATCTGGCTGAAGGCGATCGAGCTCACCGCGCGGATCGAGACGCTGCCGGGACGTCTGTTCGCCGACGTCGTCGACGATTGGGCGCAGCGCCAGCCCGATCGCGCAGCGCTCGTGACCGACGATGCCACTCTCGATTACGAAGGTCTGTCGAAGAGGATCAACCGCTATGCGCGATGGGCTCGGTCGGCTGGCGTTGCCAAGGGCGACACCGTTGCTCTGATCATGCCGAATGGCATCGACTATGTCGCGGCCTGGCTCGGCATCAGCCGTATCGGCGGCGTGGCTGCGCTGATCAACACCAAGCTCATTGGGCAATCGCTCGCACATTGCGCCGACGTCGCAAAGCCGTCGCATGTCATCGTTGCGCATGAGCTGACGGAGATGTGGGACAGCGCAGCGCCTTATTTGAAGACCGGAGCAAAAGTCTGGACCCATGGCGATGCCCGCGGCGAACGCGCGATCGACGTAGCGCTGGCCGCGCTCGACGATGGAGCGCTCTCGCCGGACGAACATGGCAACGTCACCATCGATGACCGCGCGCTGCTGATCTATACCTCGGGCACCACGGGCTTGCCGAAGGCCGCCAGCATCAGTCACCGCCGCATCCTCAATTGGGGCTTTTGGTTCGCCGGCCTCACCGGCGCGACGCCGCAGGACCGGCTCTACGATTGCCTGCCGCTGTTCCACTCGGTCGGTGGCATCGTCGCGCCGTGCAGCATGCTGGCTGCCGGCGGCTCGGTGGTGATTGCGGAGAAGTTTTCGACCTCGCATTTCTGGTCCGACATCGTCCGGCATGACTGCACGCTGTTCCAGTATATCGGCGAGCTCTGCCGCTATCTGCTCAAGGCGCCGCCGTCGGAATATGAGAACAGGCATCGTCTGCGGCTCGTCTGCGGCAACGGTCTGCGTGGCGACATCTGGGAAGACTTTCAGGCGCGCTTTTCCATTCCGGGCATCCTCGAGTTCTATGCTGCAACCGAGGGTAATTTCTCGCTGTTCAACGTCGAGGGCCAGCCGGGCGCGATCGGCCGCATCCCACCGCTGCTCGCGCATCGCTTTCCCGCGAGCCTCGTCAAGCTCGACCCCGATACCGGCGCGCCGCTGCGCAACGAAGAGGGCTTTTGCATCGCCTGCGTCCGTGGCGAGGCCGGGGAAGCGATCGGCCGCATCGGCACCGCGGACCAGGGCGGCGGCCGTTTCGAGGGCTATACCGACGCGGGCGAGACCGAGAAGAAGATCCTGCGCGACGTCTTTGCCAGGGACGATGCCTGGTTTCGCACCGGCGACCTGATGCGGCTCGACGACAAGGGCTTCTTCCATTTCGTCGACCGCATCGGCGACACCTTCCGCTGGAAGGGCGAGAACGTCGCGACGTCGGAGGTGAACGATGCCGTGCGCGATTTCACTGGCGTGATCGATGCCACCACTTACGGCATCAGCATCCCCGGCACCGACGGCCGCGCCGGCATGAGCGCGCTCGTCGTCAATGAAGGCTTTGATATCGCCGCACTGCCTGCGCATCTGGCACAGCGGCTGCCGGCCTATGCCCGTCCCGTCTTCATTCGCATCTCTTGCGAGATCGATGCGACCGAGACCTTCAAGCAGAAGAAGGGCGACCTCGCGCGCGAAGGCTTCGATCCAGAGGCGATAGCGGATCCGCTGTTCATGCTTGATCCGAAATCCGGCGCCTATGTCGCGATGGATACCGAGGCCTATGCCCAAATTAACGACGGCACGATCAGGCTGTAACGCTGCGAAAAATGCGCAGATAGGTCCAATTTTATCTGAATTGTCCAAGAAGCCATTTACTTCTGTCGGGTAAACAGGCGGCCAGGGGAGGCGGTCAGCAAGAGCCGCCGCAACGCGAACGATCGATAACAACAAGCGAGCCAGCCATGTCGGTAAGGTCTAAGGTCATTGAAGCGATCCAGCAGATCGCCAAGGAACAGCACGTCACGCTTCCCGCACTCTCGGACGATCTGTCCCTGCACGAGACGGGCTTCGACTCGCTCGCCTTCGCGATCCTGGTCGCGCGCCTCGAGGACGAGACCGGCGTCGATCCCTTCACCATTTCCGAGGACGCAGCGTTCCCCGCCACCGTGGGCGATTTCGTGCGGGCCTACGAAAATGTCCCCGCGTGAGATCTTTGCGCTTCGCGACCATCTCGGCGCGGAGCTGAAGGGCCGCACGCTGTCGGATGCAGAGACGAGCGTGTCGCTGACGGACATCCTGTCGCAGACGGTCCTCGGCGGCCGCCTGCGCGAATTGTCTGGCCGCTGTGTCCTACTCAGGCTGTCCGACCAGCTCCGGTCGGGCCTTGCCATGATCGAGCTCGACGGCATCGCGCGTCGCATGCTGCTGTGCCCGCCCGATCTCAACCCGGCGCATCTCGACGCGTTGATTGCGGATGCCGGGATCGATGCCGTCGTGACTGACGAGCCGGGTCGCTGGGCCAACACCGGCGTCGCGCTTATTGTCACCGCGCACTTACCGCTCGAAGCGGCCGCGCCGGCGAAGACCGAACGTGCCACGGAATGGCTGATGCTGACCTCGGGCACCTCGGGCGTGCCCAAGATCGCCGGGCACACGCTGGAAGCACTCACCGGCGCAATCGTCGCCGAAGGCCCCGCGCGCGGACCTGCGCCGGTGTGGGCCACGTTCTACGACATCCGCCGGTATGGCGGGCTGCAAATCTTCCTCCGCGCCATCCTCTCCGGCGGCTCGATGGTGCTGTCGGACCCGCATGAGGCGTTGGCCGATCACGTCGCGCGGCTGAATGCGCGCGGCGTCTCGCATATCTCCGGCACGCCCTCGCACTGGCGCAAGCTCCTGATGAGCGGCTCGGCGGCACAGTTCGCGCCGGGTTATGTACGTCTCTCCGGCGAGATCGCCGATCAGGCGGTGCTGGACGGCTTGAAAGCGGCATTCCCCAATGCCTCCGTCGGTCATGCCTATGCCTCGACCGAGGCCGGCGTAGGCTTCGCTGTCAATGACGGGCTTGAGGGTTTTCCGGCCGACTATCTCGGTAACCGCAATGGTGTCGAGATGAAGGTGGTCGACGGCTCGCTGCGCATCCGCTCGACGCGCACCGCGCACGCTTACATTGGCCGCAACGCTGCTGCGCTCACCGATGCGGACGGCTTTGTCGATAGCGGCGACATCGTCGAGCTGCGTGGCGATCGCTATTATTTCGTCGGCCGCCGCGGCGGCATCATCAATATCGGCGGACTGAAGGTTCACCCCGAGGAGATCGAGGCGGTGATCAACCGCCATCCCGACGTGCGGATGTCGCGGGCCAAATCCCGCCGCAGCCCGATCACTGGCGGCATCGTCGTCGCCGACGTGATCCTCGCCGACGGTACCGATCCCGCGCGCACGAAGGAGATCCGTGACCAGATCCTGGATCAGTGCCGCGCCCAGCTCGCCTCGCACAAGGTGCCGGCGGTGATCCGCTTCGTCGAGGCGCTCGACGTCACTCCGGCCGGCAAACTGGCGCGCACCGATGCATAACGTTCTCGTCACCGGCGGCAGCCGCGGCATTGGCCTTGCGATCGCAAGGCGCCTCGCCGGCGCCGGCTTCAACGTGATTGCGGCCGCACGGCGCGAGAGCGAGGAGCTCAAGGCCGCGATCGCCGCGTCTGAGGGACGCCTGCATTTCCGCGCCTGCGATCTCGCCGTGATCGATGCGATCCCGGCGTTCGCAAAGCTTGTCCGCGACGAATTCGGCCCGATCTACGGCCTCGTCAACAATGCCGGCCTCGGCACCGAGGGCCTGCTCGCCACCATGCACAATTCCGAGATCGCGGCGCTGGTGCAGCTCAACGTGCTGTCGCCGATCATTCTCACCAAATACGTCGCGCGGCAGATGATGGCCGATGGCGCCGGCCGCATCATCAATATCTCATCCATCATCGCGACCACCGGCTATAATGGCCTCTCCGTCTACGGCGCCACCAAGGCGGCCGCCACCGGCTTCACCCGCTCGCTGGCGCGCGAGGTCGGCAAGCTCGGCATCACCGTGAATGCGATCGCGCCGGGATTCATCGACACCGAGCTGACGCACAATCTCTCCGACGAGGGACGCAAGCGCATCGCCGGCCGCAGCGCGCTGCGCCGCCTGCCGGAGACAGAGGACGTCGCGCGCATGGTGGAATATCTGCTCGGCGAGGGCGGCCGCAACGTCACCGGCACCATCTTCACGATCGACGCGGGGAATACGGCGTAGCGGAACTCTGCCGCCGCAATAGGGTTGATCCGGCTCAATTTGAATTCACCGGATTTGGTCGTAAGATGCCCCGCAATCGGTTGGGTTACGTCAATCGATCTGCCCTAATCGACAGGGAGCAGTCCATGACCGCTTCGAATCTGGGCCGGGCGTCAGCAGAGCAGTCTTGCTCGAGGCCGGACGATGTCCATTGCCAGCCGATGTCGCATCAGAACTCCGGTGACCACGGCCACGAAATGTATCCGCAGCAATTCGTGCGGCTGGTCGGCTGTCACGATGTCCCCGCATCAGCGGTGCGCAAGCGTCAGGACGAGAAGCTGCACTAGCCACTCACCTCTGATGCTTCGGCAAGTCAATTCGTTCATGTGAGAACTCCGGCGGTCCCTCGGTGAGGCGGCGGATGCGGCGCTCGCGTTCGTCTGCCGGCAATGCGGGATCGAGCAGCGCGTCGATCTCGTGCACGGCGATGTCCTCGATCTGCGTGGCATCCGATGTGATCTCGTGCGCCGAGATCGGTTCGGCAGGCGAGATCTTCAGCCCCAATTCGACGAGTTTGCAGATTGCATCCGAGCGGGTCAGCTGATGGGCTTCAGCCCAGGCATCGACGGCGGCGGTCAGCCGTTCCGGCATCTTCACCGCGCTGATTGCGTCGAGACCCGTGCGCCGGCGTACGGGTGAGGTCGAATCCTTGTTGCCGAAGTCGGACACTTCGATGATCCCGGGCATTCATTTTCGATAAATCAAGAGTAAACGCCTTTTGCGGTGTGCTGATTGATGCCGATCAATGACAAACTGCGGCATTGCATCGCGGTGCGAGCTTGTTGTCCGGCTCCATTTCGGCCAATGATCGGGACCTCGCGGAGACCGGCCGGCGAACCCGGATCGATCCTGCCACGCATCTACTTTTCGCAACGCGCCATCCCAACCATCCGGCATCACCCGATGACATCAGGCGAATCCTTCTATAGCGGCATTCCGGTCTTCCGGGGCTTCACCAGCCTGATGGATCCGGTGCTGTATGCGCCGCTGCCGGACGACTGGAGCATCGGCGTTGCCGACATCGTCGATTCGACCAAGGCCATCGCGGCGCAGCGCTACAAGGCGGTGAACATGGCCGGTGCCGCCGTGATCGCGGCGGTGACGAACGCGTTGGAGGGGCGCGAATTCCCCTTCGTGTTCGGCGGTGACGGCGCCAGCTTTGCGGTTGCGCCTCACGATCTCGAGCTTGCCCGCGACGCGCTGGCGGCAACCGCGACCTGGGTGCGGGAGGATCTCGATCTGAAGATGCGTGTCGCCCTGGTGCCGGTCAGTGCCATCCGAGCGCATGGCCTCGACGTACGCGTCGCACGCTTCGGTCCGTCGGCGAACCTGTCCTATGCGATGTTCTCCGGCGGCGGCCTCGCCTGGGCCGACGCCGCGATGAAGCGCGGCGAGTTCGCGGTGACCGAGGCGCCCGACGGCACGCAGCCCGATCTCTCCGGCCTGTCCTGCCGCTTCGAGGTGATGCCGGCGTCACGCGGATTGATCCTGTCGGTGCTGGTGATGCCGGCGCGTAGCGCTGACCCGCTGGCTTTCCGCAAGGTGATCGAGGATATCATCCATCTCGTCGAGCGCAGTCCGGATGGCGGCCGCCCGGTGCCGGCGCAGGGACCGCCGCTGAAATGGCCGCCGCAGGGGCTGGACTATGAAGCCCGCACCAGGCGCGGCGGCCCGCTGCTTGCCCGCCGGGCCGCCGTCTTGGCCTACACGTTGTTCGCCTATCTGATCATGCGCTTCGACATCAAGGTCGGCGGCTTCGTGCCAAACGTCTACAAGCGTCAGGTGGTCGAGAACTCGGACTTCAGGAAATATGACGACGGCTTGCGCATGATTCTCGACTGTACGGGCGAGCTCGAGCGCGCGCTGAGCGATCGCCTCGCTGCAGCCGCGCGCGAGGGCATCGTGCGCTACGGCCTCTATCAGCAGGACGCGGCGATGATGACCTGCTTCACGCCCTCGGCGCTGCGCAGTGACCACGTCCATTTCATTGACGGCGCGCGGGGCGGTTATGCCTCGGCTGCGACGGCATTGAAGGCAATGATGGGGTAACACGTCTCTCGTGCCCCGGACGCAGCGGAGCACGCAGTGATGCGCTGCCGAGCCGGGGCCCAGAATCTTGGAGAAAATTGCGAATGGCATGGTCCCGGCTCTGCGAAGCAGCGCTTCACGCTGCATCGCGTCCGGGACACGAGGGCGCTCAGCGTCCCGCGCGCGTCCAGGTCTCGCCGCCGCAGAGGGCGCCGACGCAGCCTTCGACGCGCAGCGAATCCGCGCCCGTCACGCTGATACTGCTCGCATAGGTGCTGCCGTCGTCGGCATTGTAGATCTGGCCCGACCATTTGTTCGGAGCTGACGGCTGCATGCCGCTGAACAATGGCAGGCCGATCATCGGACGCCTGGCGAGCGCGGGATTGGGATTCTTGTTGTCGGTCGCGGGCTGGCCGGTCGCGGTATCCGTGGGTTCGCGCAGCCAGACGATGTGGCCGCAGATGCCGCCGCCGCATTTGCTGATCTTCACGCGCGCATCACCCGCCTGGGTGAGCCAGGTCCCGTCGGCGCTCTGCGCCTGGGCGCTCGTTGCGCCGAGCAGCGCAGCCAGGACGACGAAGGGAATCGCGAATCTGCTGAACATGGAGAGAGCCCCCGAAAATGACGGCGCCTCCATAGCAGTCCGGCAAAATAGTGCAACGCTGGATGGAATCACATTCCTGCGCTTACTGTCTGCGCTTATTCGCCTGCGCTCATTTGCCCCACTGCACGAAGGCGACCGAGACGGCGGTCGAGAGCCCGAACATGACCATGGCGCCGCCGACCAGAGCGAACAACGTCCAGGCCGGCGCCTGCATCGTCATGAGGCCGACGCCGCCGATCGCGACGATCAGGAGCCGCACTGTGGAGGCAAGCACTGGCCCGCCGACGCGCGCCGCGCCTTGTGAGGAGAAGTACAACGACACGCCCATGCCGAAGAACACGAAGGCCGGACCTGCCCAGTGGAAATAGCTGTGGGCGGCGGCGGTGACGCCGGGATCCCGCGTGAACAGCGCGACCCACAGCGACGGATCGAGCGCGATCCCAAGGCCGATCAGGCCGACCGTGAGTCCGGAGGCGGCGGCCGCGGTCCAGGCCACGCGCCGCGCGCGCTTCAGATGTCCCGCGCCGATCGCCATGCCGACCATCGGCACCGATGCGATACCGAAGGCGAAGGTGATCGGGATCAGCAAGAATTCCAGCCGCGAGCCGATGCCGTAGCCGGCCAGCATCTCGGTGCCGAAGCTCGCGAGGATTTTTGTGAAGATCAGAATGGTGAGCACGCTCTGGAGTGGCGACAGGCAGGCCACCGCGCCCACTTTGAGGATGTCCAGGAACATCGCGCGCTCGAAATGGAAGGCGCGGAAGTCGAGCTGCAATCGGCTGCGGCCGGACAAGAGATACCAGAGCAGGAAGACCGCGGCGCAGCTGAACGCGATCAGCTGGCCGCTCGCGACGCCGGGCATGCCGAATTGTTTCACGCCGAACAGGCCGAGTCCCAGCGTGCCGCCGAGTGCGACCTGGAGCAGGCTCGCCCCGATCAACGTCGTCGAAGGCAGCCGCATGTCGCCGGTGCCGCGGATCACCGAAGCCAGCGTGTTGACGAGCCAGATCGCGACCGCGCCGGAGAACAGCACCTGCGAATAGCCGCTGGCCTCCTCCAGCACGCGCTCGCGGCCGCCGAGCAGCGCGAAAAACGAGCGGCCGAAGACGAGCATCATCACCGTGAAGAACAGGCCGCCGCAGAGGCCGATGATGGCGGCATGCAGCGCCAGCGTCGCGGCGCGGTCGCGATTCCCCGCCCCGAGCGCGCGGCTGATCGCGGAGGAGACGCCGCCGCCCATCGCGCCCGCGCTCATCATCTGCGTCAGCATCGCGAACGGAAAGACCAGCGCGATCGCGGCGAGCGGGATGGTGCCGAGCCGGCCGATATAGGAAGTCTCGGCGATCGCAACCAGCGTGCTGCCGACCATCGCGATCATGTTTGGGATCGCGAGCCGCAGCAATGTCGGCAGGATCGGCGCCGTCAGCAGGCTGGCGATGGGGGAGGCGACCGGCGCAAGCGGCGGGACGGCGTCTGCAGGGGCGTCGATCGTCATGTTCACCGGGCGGAATATTAAATGATGATCGACATATTATAAGGCGTGAAGCGGCCGGCGCAGCCCTCCGCTCACGCAGGGCTCACCAGGGCAGGCCGCATAGGTCGATGGTGCCCAGCGTCGGCGCGCGGACGATGTCGAAGACGTAGGGTGCCATGTAGTCGAAGCGGATTCGTCCCTCCGGCTGCTGGCAATAGACCTCGCCCTTGAAGGGCTGCCATCGGCGCGCCTCGTAGAACGCGAAATTGTGCGGCTCGCAGAACAACAGCGCGAAGCGCACCGCATCGTTGGCGCGCATGGTGTGCACCGCCGCGTCGATCGCCATGGTTGCATAGCCGCGACCGCGCCGGTCCTCGCGGGTACAGACGCCTCCGATGCCGCCGACATGGACCTTCTGCCCGTTCCAGGTGACGGTGCGGAAGTAGACACCGACATGGCAGACGAGGCCGTCCTCGGGCGCATCGAGCAGCACGCGAAGATGAGCGTTATCCCATTTGACGTGAGCCCAGGGCTTGTCCGCGACCATGTGCGGGCCCCAGACCGCCTGGTGCAGCGGCTCCGCGATCGGCCACGAGGCGTCGCCGTTCAGAATGTCGATCTCGATGCTCATGGCTCTGTCTTTCGCAACGTCGGTCCGTGGTGCATTCGTTCTTCGATAAGCACCTCAAAGGCAATGATATTTTGCATCACGCCACCAAGGCCGCGCGAGTGTCCGCGTGCTGCGACGATTTTATGCAATCGTGCCAAGCGTTGGCATCACGCATTTTCGCAAATTGGCGGTATTTAACGACGCAGGAACCTTCTATAAGGGGTGACCGTTAGAACTCGTTCCCCACCAGTTGCGGACAAGAAGCCATGACCTTTACGCTGCCCCCACTCCCTTACGCCTATGACGCCCTCGGCCAGTATATGTCGAAGGAGACGCTGGAATATCATCACGACAAGCATCATCAGGCCTACGTCACCAACGGCAACAACGCGCTCAAGGGGACCGAATGGGAAGGCAAATCCCTTGAAGAGATCGTCAAGGGCTCGTTCGGCAAGAACCCCGCGGTGTTCAACAATGCCGGCCAGCATTACAACCACATCCACTTCTGGAGCTGGATGAAGCCCAATGGCGGCGGCACCAAGCTGCCCGGCAAGCTCGAGAAGAAGATCAACGAGGACCTCGGCGGCTTCGATAAATTCAAGACCGACTTCCAGGCGGCCGGCGTCGGCCAGTTCGGCTCCGGCTGGTGCTGGCTCCAGGTCAAGAACGGCAAGCTCGAGATCTCCAAGACCCCGAACGGCGAGAATCCGCTGGTGCACGGCGCCACCCCGATCCTCGGCTGCGACGTCTGGGAGCACTCCTACTACATCGACTATCGCAACCGCCGTCCGGACTATCTCAAGGCGTTCGTCGAGAACCTCGTGAACTGGGAATACGTCGAGTCTCTGTTCGAGAAGGCGTAGGCATTTGGAGTCATTCCGGGGCGCGCCAAGCGCGAGCTATGATGCGCAATTGCGCATCTGAGAATCCATTTGTCCACTCGGGCTGAGGCCCGATGGATTCCGGGTTCGGCGCTGACGCGCCGCCCGGAATGACAGAGAGGGCGGTCGCGTGCGCGGCCGCCTTTTTGCTGTGCGGAATTGCCCTGCGCGGTGCGCGTATCGGCCTGTGATCGTTCCGTTTGCATCGCATGGGCAGCCCCCTTAAGCAGGACGGGCATCCCCTCGATCCGACCCGAGCCCGTTGTCAGAACCTTCCCCAAAAGACCCGGCGTCTGCCGAGGACGCGGACTCCGAGCCGCGGCCGGGGCGTGCGCGCAAGCCGATCGGCTGGTCGACCATCATTATCGCGGCTCTGGTAGCGGTGAGCGCGGGTCTGGTCTGGCGGCGTGACGGCACCGATGGTGTTCTCGACATTCTCACCCACGACCTCTCGCTGTTCGGCGGCATCCTGCCGCGCGTGCTCGCCGGTTGCCTGCTTGGTGCGTTCATCTCCGAGATCCTGCCGCACGAAAAAGTCTCGCGCTCGCTCGGGCCGAAATCCGGCCTGATGGGGCTTCTGATCGGCACCGCCTTCGGCGCGATCCTGCCCGGCGGTCCCTTCACCGCCTATCCGGTGGCGAGCGCGCTGCTCGCGGTCGGTGCCGATTTCGGCGCCACCATCGCCATGGTCGTCAGCTGGACCCTGATCGGCTACGGCCGGGCGGTGGCCTGGGAAATCCCGATTATGGGCACCGATTTCACGCTGTGGCGGATCGTGATCTCGCTGCCGCTGCCGGTGCTCGCCGGCGCGCTCGGCCGCTTCGTCTATGTCCGGCTCTATCCGAAACAGATCTCGAAGGATGACGAGACGTGAGCGCGGCACTCCTGATCGACATCCTGTTGTGGGGCTCAGTGTTTGGCGTCGGCCTGATCGCCTTCCGCCGCGGCCCTGCCGTGTTCAAGGCTTCGCTGCGCGAAGGCTCGATGGACTTCATCAACATCGTGCCGCGGATTGCACTGGGGGTGATCGGCTCCGGCTACATCGCCGCCATCATCCCGCAGGAGGTGATCACCGGCTGGCTCGGGCCGGACAGCGGCTGGCTTGGGGTCGCGTCTGCCGTGGTCGCTGGTGCCGCCACGCCGGGCGGACCTGTGATCGGCTTCTCCATCGGCACGGTGGCGCTGAAGTCCGGCGGCGGGGTGCCCCAGGTGGTTGCCTATGTCGTCGCCTGGGCCCTGTTCGCCTTCCAGCGGGTGATCCTGTGGGAGATCCCATTCATGCCGGCCCGGTTCGTCTGGTTCCGTTGCGCGGTGTCGGTGCCGTTCCCGTTCGTAGCGGCCGCCATCGCCATGCTGATCGGCCGGCCCTGAGCCCGGCGTGGACAGGCGCAATGTTATAATATAACGTCTTGGCATGGTTCCCGCCGCCTCCCACGCCCATCATCACGACCATTCCCACGACCACGCCCATTCGCACGGGCACGATCACACCCATGCCCATGTCCATGATGCGGCTTCGCCGCATCCGGCCCAGGCGGCGCCGTGGTCGATCCTGCGCATGACCATGGCGGGGCGCCTCGCGGCCGCGCTCACCGTCTGCGCCGCGCTCTGGGGCATGGTCTTCCTGGCGATGAGGTGACCATGGCACAACTAGCCTTCCACAACGTCACGCTCGGCTATGACCGGCATCCGGCCGTGCACCATCTCAATGGCGAGGTCGCACCCGGTGCGCTGGTCGCCGTGATCGGCCCGAACGGCGCCGGCAAGTCGACGCTGCTGCGCGGCATCGTCGGCATCCTCAAGCCGCTCGACGGCAGCATCCATCTCGGCGGCCGCGACAGCAGGGACATCGCCTACCTGCCGCAAAGCGCGGAGATCGACCGCAGCTTTCCGATCTCGGTGTTCGATTTCGTCGGCACCGGGCTGTGGCGCGGGACCGGCCTGTTCGGCGGCATCGGCAAGGCTGCGCGGCAAAAAATCCTGCGCGCAATCGCCGCCGTTGGCCTTAACGGGTTCGAGAACCGCCCGATCGGCACGCTCTCCGGCGGCCAGATGCAGCGCGTGCTGTTCGCGCGGGTGCTGCTCCAGGACGCGAGCCTGATCGTGCTCGACGAGCCCTTCAACGCCATCGACAGCAAGACCACGGCCGATCTGCTCGCGCTGGTGAAGGAGTGGCATGCCGAGGGCCGTACCGTGCTGGCCGCGCTGCATGACATGGAGATGGTGCGCACCCATTTCAGCGAGACGCTGGTGCTGGCGCGCGGCCCCGTGGCCTGGGGGCCGACGGCCGAGGTGCTGACGCCGGAAAATTTGATGGTCGCGATGCGGATGTGCGAGGCCTTCGACGACAGCGCGGCGGCCTGCGCGGCCGACGACGGGCGTTCGCAGGCGGCGTGATCGCAAATGGCCTATGACGCGCTGATCGGTCCGTTCACCGAATTCGAGTTCATGCGGCGGGCACTCGCCGCCGTGATCGCGCTGTCGCTGGCAGGCGCGCCGATCGGCGTGTTCCTGATGCTGCGGCGGATGAGCCTCGTCGGCGATGCAATGGCGCATGCGATCCTGCCGGGCGCCGCCGTCGGCTTCCTGCTCTCCGGGCTCAACCTATTCGCGATGACCGCCGGCGGCCTGATCGCCGGCTTTGCGGTCGCGATCCTTGCCGGTGTGGTCGCACGCTCGACCGGGCTGAAGGAGGACGCTTCGCTGGCCACCTTCTATTTGGCCTCGCTCGCGCTCGGCGTCACCATCGTTTCGATCAAGGGTACCAATATCGACCTGCTGCATGTGCTGTTCGGCAACATCCTCGCGATGGACGACCAGACGCTGCTGGTGGTGGCCTTCAACGCCACGGTGACGCTGCTCGTGCTCGCCGTGATCTTCCGCCCGCTGGTGATCGAGAGCGTCGATCCCTTGTTCCTGCGCACCGTCAGCCGCGCCGGGGGACCTGCGCATCTCGCCTTCCTCGCGCTCGTCGTGATCAACCTCGTCAACGGCTTTCAGGCACTCGGCACGCTGCTTGCGGTCGGCCTCATGATCCTGCCGGCCGGCATTGCGCGGTTCTGGTCGCGCGATCTCACGGCCATGATCTGCATCGCGGTCGTCGCTGCCGCCGCCTCGGGCTATGCCGGCCTCGTGCTCTCGTTCCAGACCCGCGTGCCGTCGGGCCCCGCGATCATTCTCGTAGCGACGGTGCTCTACGTGGTCTCTGTCCTGTTCGGCCGCGTCGGCGGTATCGTCCGGCAATTGTTTCCCGGCCGGCATCTGGAAGCGTGACGATGCGGCTCATCCTGCTTTGTGCGCTGTTGCTGATCGCCTCGCCGCTGCACGCCGCCGAGCGGCTCAACGTGGTCGCGAGCTTCTCGATCCTCGCCGATTTCGTCCACAATGTCGGGGGTGAGCGGATCAATCTGACCACGCTGGTCGGCGCCGACAGCGATGTCCATATCTACACGCCCGCACCGAGCGATGCGAAGCGGATCGCGGATGCAAAGCTCGTCATCGTCAACGGGTTAGGTCTCGAAGGGTGGCTGCCGCGCCTCGTGCAGTCCTCGGGCAGCAAGGCGACGGTCGTGACTGCGAGCGCCGGTATCACGCCCCTGAAATTAGGTTCGGCCGCCGATCCCCATGCCTGGCAGTCCATCCCCAACGCCAAGGTCTATGTCACCGACATCGCTGATGCGCTCGCCGCGGCCGCCCCGGATGACGCAGATGTCTTCCGCGCCCAGGCCAAAGCCTATTTGGAAAAGCTCGAAACCCTCGACCGTGAGGTCCGCGAGGCCGTAGCCAAAATCCCCGTGGAGCGGCGCAAGGTGATCTCCACCCACGAAGCCTTCGGCTATTTTTCCGCCGAATATGGTATCCAGTTCATCGCCCCCTTGGGTGTCTCCACGGAGACCGAACCCAGCGCGCGCGACATCGCCGCGATCATCGGCCAGATCAAGGTCCAAAAAATCCCGGCCGTGTTCCTGGAAAATATCAGCGACGACCGGCTGATCCGGCGGATCGCGGCCGAGACCGGGGCAAAGGTCGGCGGGACCTTGATTTCCGACGGTTTGACCGGCGAAAAGGGGCCTGCACCCACTTACATTGACATGGTCAGGCACAATATAAAGGCCCTGACCAGCGCGCTTGACCACTAGGGCAGGGGCCACCCCGCCTCGCGTCGCGCGAAAAGCCTTAAAGTCCGGAGTTGTTATGTCTGAAGCGACTGCCCCAAAAATTCCCGTGACCGTACTGACCGGCTATCTCGGCGCCGGCAAGACCACGCTTTTGAACCGCATCCTGTCGGAAAACCACGGCAAGAAATACGCCGTCATCGTCAACGAATTCGGCGAGATCGGCATCGACAACGACCTCATCATCGGCGCCGATGAGGAAGTGTTCGAGATGAACAACGGCTGCATCTGCTGCACCGTGCGCGGCGACCTCGTGCGCATCATGGACGGCTTGATGAAGCGCAAGGGCAAGTTCGACGCCATCATCGTCGAGACCACCGGCCTTGCCGATCCGGCGCCGGTCGCCCAGACCTTCTTCGTCGACGAGGACGTGCAGAAGAACGCCCGCCTCGATGCGGTGGTCACGGTTGCCGATGCCAAATGGTTGTCCGACCGGCTCAAGGACGCGCCCGAGGCCAAGAACCAGATCGCCTTTGCCGACGTGATCGTGCTGAACAAGACCGATCTGGTCAACAAAGGCGAGCTCGCCGAGGTCGAGGCCCGCATCCGCGGCATCAACCCCTATGCGAAGCTGCATCGCACCGAGCGCTGCTCGGTGGCGCTGGCCGACGTGCTCGATCGCGGCGCGTTCGACCTCGACCGCATCCTCGACATCGAGCCCGATTTCCTGGAGGCCGATGATCATGACCACGACCATGATCACCATGGCCACGACCATCACCATCACCATGATCACGGCCATGGCCTGAAGCACTATCACGACGAGGACATGCAATCGCTAGCGCTGAAGACCGACAAGCCGCTCGATCCCAACGTGTTCATGCCCTGGCTCCAGAACCTGGTGCAGATCGAGGGCGGCAAGATCCTGCGCTCCAAGGGCATCCTCGCCTTTCACGACGATGACGACCGCTACGTCTTCCAGGGCGTCCACATGATGCTGGAGGGCAACCACCAGCGGAAGTGGAAGGAGGGCGAGTCGCGCGAGAGCCGCCTCATCTTCATCGGCCGCGAACTGCCGGAAGAAGCCATCCGTAAAGGCTTCGAGAGCTGCATCGTCTCGTGATGAAAGAGTTTACGCCGGCTCCCGACTCCGCCTCGATCGTTTCCGTCACCGACCGCGTCAAGCCGGTCGCGCTCGGCATGGCCGTGACGTCAGCGCATTTCCTCGCCGATCGGGCCGCCTTCGTCGGCGGCGAGGAGAATGTCGCGCTGGTCGATGCCAAGGGCGAGATCAGCAAGGTCGCCGTGCATAGCGGCGGCATCCTCTCGACCGCCTCCGACGGCAAGCGCCTCGTCATGGGCGGCGACGACGGCAAGGTCGTGTCGCTCGACGCCAAGGGCGAGGTGACACTGCTCGCCACTGATCCGAAGCGGCGCTGGATCGACGCGGTGGCGCTGCATCCAGATGGCGCCTTCGCCTGGTCGGCCGGCAAGACGGCGACCGTCAAGAGCGGCAAGAACGAGGAGAAGTCGATCGAGGTGCCCTCGACCGTCGGCGGGCTTGCGTTCGCGCCGAAAGGCCTGCGGCTCGCGATCGCGCATTACAACGGCGCGACGCTGTGGTTTCCCAACATGGCTGCTACGGCCGAATTCCTGCCCTGGGCCGGCTCGCATCTCGGCGTCACCTTCAGCCCGGACAACAAATTCCTGGTCACTGCGATGCACGAGGCGGCGCTGCACGGCTGGCGGCTCGCCGACAACAGGCACATGCGCATGACCGGCTATCCCGGCCGCGTCCGCTCGATGTCCTGGAGCGCGGGCGGCAAGGCGCTGGCGACCTCGGGCGCCGACACCGTGATCCTGTGGCCGTTCGCCGGCAAGGACGGTCCGATGGGCAAGGAGCCCGCGATGCTCGCGCCGCTGCAGGCGCGCGTGGCGGTGGTGGCCTGCCACCCCAAGAACGACATCCTCGCCGCCGGCTACAGCGACGGCACCGTGCTGCTGGTGCGGCTGGAGGACGGCGCGGAGATCCTGGTCCGCCGCAACGGCACCCCGCCGGTCGCCGGACTCGCCTGGAACGCCAAGGGCACGCTGCTGGCGTTCGCGGATGAAAATGGGGACGGCGGCCTGCTGGAGCTTTAATTCGTCATCGTTACGGCCGTAGGGTGGGCAAAGGCGCCCTTGCGCCGTGCCCACCATCTCTCCGCGAAACAAAGGTGGTGGGCACGTCGCGCGAAGAGCGCGCCTTTGCCCACCCTACCGCATCCTCAATGGCGGCGCGAATACATGCGGTTTCTGACGACATTCCAGATTGCCGACTTTGCGGACACGCTGATCAGCCTGTTTACGGCCTTTGTGCTGGGGACGCTGATCGGCGCCGAGCGACAGTATCGCCAGCGCACGGCGGGCCTGCGCACCAACGTGCTGGTCGCGGTCGGCGCCGCCGCCTTCGTCGATCTCGCCATGCATCTGGATGGCGCAGACGGCGCGGTGCGAGTGATCTCCTATGTCGTATCCGGCATCGGCTTCCTCGGCGCCGGTGTCATCATGAAGCAGGGCATGGACGTGCGCGGGCTCAATACGGCCGCGACGCTGTGGGCCTCGGCCGCGGTCGGCTCCTGTGCCGGCGCCGACATGGTCGCGCAAGCCGCGGTGCTGACCGTGTTCGTCATCGCCGGCAACACGCTGCTGCGCCCGCTGGTCAATGCCATCAACCGCATTCCGCTGAATGAGCGGGCACTGGAGGCGACCTACTACTTCAAGCTGGCGGTCGCGGCCGACGCGCTGCCTGACATGCGCGACCGCCTCGTCGAGAGGTTGGAAGCCGCGAAATATTCGGTCGCTGATATCGATGTGGCCGAGATCGGCGACGACATCCTGGAGATCGTCGCAAAGCTGGTTGCGACCGCGGTCGATCCGAACGAACTGAACGCAGTGGCGACGGACCTCCAGCACCTTCCGGGCGTGCGCCACGCCACCTGGGAAGTCAGCACCACGGATTGAGCGCGGCGTTCTGGCGCGCCGGTGTGCGGTTCCCACCTTGCCGGCTCGGAACCCGCGCGCGGCCATTTCGTTGATCCCACGGACAAATGCGGTGATCGACATGACAGGCAATGACAAGCGCAGACTGAAGCTCGACCTGATGATCGCCTGCTCGCTGTTCGCAGCAGGCGTCGTGGTGTCGGGCCTGTCGCTGGCGCAGATTCGCGCCGAGAGCCGGCTGCAGATGGCGCAGGCAACGCCACCGCTCCAGGGCACCCCGTCCGACGATCAGAGCAAGACGCCCGCCGAGTCCAAGCCCGGCGGTGATCGCCCGACCACGCCGGCCCCCGAGCCCGCACGGCCCGATCCTCAGACGCAGGGCGCGGCGACCAAGCCCACGCTGCCGCCCGCTCCAGCCGAGAAGGTCGCGCCGCCGATTGAGAAGAAGTAGTTTGCGGCCGCCCTCCTAGCCACGGCACTCGGTGTCATCACCCGCGAAAGCGGGTGATCCAGTATTCCAGAGACGGAGCGTGGATACGGAGAAGCCGCGACGTACTGGATGCCCCGGCAAAGCCATTGCCAAGCCGGGGCATGACAGTGGTGCTTTAGGGCGAGACGCCCTCACCGCACCAGAATATTCCGGAACTGCCAGGGATCGCTCGTATCGATATCTTCCGGGAATAGTCCCGGGCGATCCGTCAGCGGCGTCCAGTCGGTGTAGAAGCCCTTCACCGGGCCGAGATAAGGCAGCTGGATTTCCAGCAGACGGTCGAAATCCATCTCGTCGGCTTCGACGATGCCTTCGTTCGGGTTCTCCAGCGCCCACACCATGCCGCCGAGCACGGCGGAGGTCACTTGCAGGCCGGTGGCGTTCTGGTAGGGCGCGAGCCTGCGGGTCTCTTCGATGGAGAGCTGCGAGCCGTACCAGTAGGCATTGTTGTCGTGGCCGAACAGCAGCACGCCGAGCTCGTCGATGCCATCGACGATTTCGTTCTCATCGAGGATGTGGTGCTTTTCCTGCATCTTCGCCGCGCGGCCGAACATTTCATGCAGCGACAGTACGGCATCGTCGGCCGGATGGTAGGCATAGTGGCAGGTCGGCCGGTAGATCGCCGTGCCCGATGCGTCACGCACCGTGAAGTAGTCGGAGATCGAGATCGACTCGTTGTGGGTGACGAGGAAGCCATACTGCGCGCCGCGGGTCGGGCACCATGTGCGCACGCGCGTGTTGGCGCCGGGCTGCATCAGATAGATGGCGGCGCCGCAGCCGGCTTCGTGGGTCCGCGCATTCTCGGGCATCCATTTTTCGTGGGTGCCCCAACCGAGTTCGGACGGCTGCACGCCTTCCGACAGAAAGCCTTCCACCGACCAGGTGTTGACGAAGACGTCGGGCTCCTTCGGCTTCTTGGAGCGCTGGGTGTCGCGTTCGGCGATGTGGATGCCCTTGACGCCGGCTTGCCGCATCAGGTCCGCCCATTCGGCTTTGGTCTTCGGCTTGGGGGCATTGAGCTTCAGATCCGCGGCGACATTGAGCAGCGCCTGCTTGACGAAAAAGGAGACCATGCCGGGATTGGCGCCACAGCAGGAGACGGCCGTCGTCGAGCCCTTAGGCCGCGCTTTCTTGGCGGCCAGCGTCACTTCGCGAAGGGCGTAGTTGGAGCGCGCTTCCGGGCCCTTCGAAGCGTCGAAATAGAAGCCGAGCCAGGGCTCGTTGACCGTGTCGATGTAGAGCGCGCCAAGTTCGTTGCAGAGCTCCATGATGTCGGTGGAGCCGGTGTCGACTGAGAGATTGACGCAAAAGCCCTGGCCGCCGCCTTCGGTGAGCAGCGGGGTCAGCAACTCCCGATAATTGTCCTTGGTCACGCCCTTCTGGATGAAGCGGACATTGTGCTTCTCGCAATGCGCCTTGCGGCCCTCATCCTTGGGATCGATCACGGTGACGCGCGACTTGTCGTAATCGAGATGCCGCTCGATCAGCGGCAACGTGCCTTTGCCGATGGAGCCGAAGCCGACCATGACGATGGGACCGGTGATCTTCGCGTAGATCTGCGAGGCGGGACTCATGGGATGGTTTCTCCGGAACGTGCTGGCAGACAATGGGTGAGGGGTGGATCAGGCGCTACGCCGCTTGGCGGTGACTTCGATCTCGACCTTCATCTCGGGCTTGTAGAGCGCTGAGACGGCGATCAGCGTTGCAGCCGGGCGGATGTCTCCGAGGACTTCGCCGCAGACGGCGAAATGCGCGTCTGCATCTTTGATGTCGGTGAGGTAATAGGTCACGCGGACGATATCGGCCATCTCGAATCCGCCCTCCTTCAGGGCAGCTTCGATGGTCTTGAAGCAGTTGCGTGACTGGCTCGTGACATCGACCGGCATTGTCATGGTCGTGTAGTCATAGCCGGTGGTTCCTGCGACGAAGGCGAATTCGCCATCGATCACGGCGCGGCTGTAGCCGGCGGTCTTCTCGAACGGGGAGCCGGTGGAAATCAGGCGACGGGACATGCTCTCGGACCTCGACTGAAGGGGGATGTTTCGCGGGGTTAAAGGGCGTTTCTCGGGCCCGCGCAACCCCAAAGGAACAGGCATCAAGTCAGGCGCAGCCGGGGACGGCCGCTGGATGCGGCGTCGGTCGTTGCCATCATGGCAATCCCTTAGGCCGCGTGCGCCTGGAGAGCGCGAACCGCCCTCCGTTTGGGCAGGGCCGCTCCGGTCGGAACGATCATCCCTTCGGCGCCATCGAGCGCGCCTTCCGCGAACTCGATCGCCAGCAGCCGGTCGCGCTCGAACGGGCCGGGCAGCGACAGCGCGCCGGTCTTGTCGGCCGAGAAGCCGAAGCGCGCGTAGTAGGGGGCATCGCCGAGCAGGATCACCGCAGCATGCCCGCGCGCCCGGGCGGCGGCCAGCGCTTGATGCATCAGCGCGGCGCCGATCCCGAGCTCGCGGCAGGCAGGGTCGACCGCCAGCGGTCCGAGGACCAGAGCGGGCCTGCCTCCGGCGCTGACGTGCCACAGCCGCACGGTTCCCACGAGTTGTCCCTCGCGCACGGCCGACAGGGCAAGGCCTGCGGCAGGCGCGCGTCCGTCGCGCAGGCGCTGGCAGGTGCGGCCATGGCGGTTCTCGCCAAAGCAGGCATCTAGCAGCGCTTCACGCATCGCGACGTCGCCAGCACGCTCGCTGCGGATCGCAAACGGAGCGGCTTTCGAGGTGAGGGCGATCTGTGGCTTCCGAGGAGCAGTCATGGCGCGTCAGTCCCCGCTTGAACCGACGTGAGCGAGCACGCCGGTCCAAGACGTCGTCAGAAATCGAAATGTGAGGGAGGAGCCGGCAGGGCCGGCTCCCGGGTTCGTCAGGCCTCGAAAGAGAGGCGGATCAGATGTGGTAGGTCTTCAGCGGCGGGATGCCGTTGAACGCCACCGACGAGTAGGTCGACGTATAGGCTCCGGTGCCTTCGATCAGCACCTTGTCGCCGATCTCAAGCGTCACGGGAAGCGGATATGGGGTCTTCTCGTACAGCACGTCGGCGCTGTCGCAGGTCGGCCCCGCGAGCACGCACGGCGTCATGTCCGCGCTGTCGTGACGGGTGCGGATGGCGTACCGGATCGACTCGTCCATGGTCTCGGCGAGGCCGCCGAACTTGCCGATGTCCAGGTACACCCAGCGCACCTCGTCCTCGTCGCTCTTCTTCGAGATGAGCACGACCTCGGATTCGATGATGCCGGCGTTGCCCACCATGCCGCGGCCCGGCTCGATGATGGTCTCCGGGATCTGGTTGCCGAAGTGCTTGCGCAGCGCGCGGAAGATCGACCGGCCGTAGGTCACGACCGGTGGCACGTCCTTCAGGTACTTGGTCGGGAAGCCGCCGCCCATGTTGACCATGGACAGGTTGATGCCGCGCTCGGCGCAGTCGCGGAACACCTGCGAGGCCATCGCCAGCGCACGGTCCCATGCCTTCACCTTGCGCTGCTGCGAGCCGACATGGAAGGAGATGCCGTACGGCTCCAAGCGGAGGCGCTTGGCGAGGTCGAGCACCTCGACCGCCATTTCCGGATCGCAGCCGAACTTGCGCGACAGCGGCCATTCGGCGCCGGCGCAGTCATAGAGGATGCGGCAGAACACCTTCGCACCGGGGGCGGCACGGGCGACCTTCTCGACCTCGGCGGCGCAGTCCACGGCGAACAGCCGAATGCCGAGCGCGAAGGCGCGCGCGATGTCGCGCTCCTTCTTGATCGTGTTGCCGAAGGAGATGCGATCCGGCGTCGCACCCGCGGCCAGCGCCATCTCGATCTCGGCGACGGTCGCGGTGTCGAAGCAGGAGCCCATGGAGGCGAGCAGGGCCAGCACTTCCGGCGCCGGGTTCGCCTTGACGGCGTAGAACACGCGGCTGTCGGGCAGTGCCTTGGCGAAGCTCTGGTAATTGTCGCGCACGACCTCGAGGTCGACGACGAGGCACGGCTCGGTGTCGAGGCCATCCTTGCGGCGATTGCGCAGGAATTCCTGGATACGTTCGGTCATAGCACTCTCCAAAGCGGCCCCAGCGACGGAGCTCGTTCAAAGTGGTTCTCGGACGAGGGTGCTACGCCGCTGCCGCACGATGGAGACGCGACAGGGCAAGACCCCTGGACCGAATTGTGCTGCCGTGGATTGGTTGGGAGTTTTCCCGCCCGCACACCTGGCAATGAAGGACAAGCCTTTTCAGTAGCCCGCGCCGGCGTTGGACTGCCGGTAGAGACCAAAAAAGCCCGATCCGTCGTTGCTTTAAGTCGCGTCCCCCGTTGAGAGCGGGGTGCGCCGGTTCGCCTCCGGCTGCCAGTCACGGTTGCAAAAAGTGAAGTCACCTTCGACATGGCATCTCTTGAGAGAGATGCTGGACGCTCCGGGTCTGCTTCATCTTTGGACCTTCAGGTCTTGCGACCTTCGGTCTTTTGACTTCCGCACTTCCGAAGAGCCCCTCGGCTTCTTCACCCCTTGGCGGCTGTCCGGCCTCTTGTCCGGATACCTACCGACTGACACACGACCACAGGCACGTGCGAAATTGGGCAAATCCGCACATAAGCGTTTTGACTCTGCTTCGCAAGAATTTTTTTAGGCTGAGAACAGAATTGCCTAACACCTGCTTGCGCAGCGTTGCGCGAGCGACGCGGAAGATGAACGCGCGTTAAGTTTTCTGCGCAGCGCGCGTGTCTCGCGCGCGACGAAGCGTCAGCGGCGCTTCGTGAACGGCTCGACGCGCTGAGCTCCGCGGATGAACGCGGTCATCACCAGCACGCCCAGTGTGAACAGCACGGCCTGAAGGATGTGCGCGCCCTGGTCGCCGAGCCCGAACAGGATCGCGAGCGCCCAGCCGCCGGCAAACGCCGCGCCGAACACCTCCGCGCCAATCAGGATGGCGGCGCTGATGACGGTGATGACGCTCGGCCAGGCGATCTGGCGGGAAGAGGAGGCAGGCGCGTTCATGAGCTCAGGGATCCCGTGTCTTCGAGGGCCGCAATCTCCCCGAAAAGGCGGCCGGGAGCAAGGGCAAACGGCCCAAAAAAGCCCCATCGCGTGCTATAGCTGGCTGCAACAAATTGGCTCAAAAATCGGGACTTGTGATGTCAGAACTGCGCCAAACTACGGACGCCGAGACCAACCCGCTGCTGAGGGCCTGGGTGACGCCGTTCGCGACCCCGCCTTTCGACGAGATCAAGCCGGAGCACTTCCTCCCGGCCTACGAGCAGGCCTTCGCCGATCACTCCGCCGAGATCGCGGCGATCACCAACGATCCAGCCGCGCCCGACTTCGCCAACACCATCACGGCGCTGGAGCGCTCAGGCAAGCTCTTGAGCAAGGTCGCGGCGGTCTTCTACGATCTCGTCTCGGCGCATTCCAACCCGGCCATCCTGGAGATCGACAAGGAGGTCTCCTTGCGGATGGCACGGCACTGGAATCCGATCATGATGAACGCCGTGCTGTTTGGCCGCATCGCCCAGCTGCACGAGAACCGCGCCAATCTCGGTCTCACGCCCGAGCAGCTGCGCCTGTTGGAGCGCACCTACACCCGCTTCCACCGTTCCGGCGCCGGCCTCTCCGACGAGGCCAAGACGCGGATGGCGGAGATCAACGAGAGGCTCGCCCAGCTCGGCACCAGCTTCAGCCATCACCTGCTTGGCGACGAGCAGGACTGGGTCCTGGAGCTCGGCGAGGCCGACCGCCAGGGCCTGCCGGAGAGCTTTGTCGCCGGTGCCAAGGCTGCGGCAGAAGAGCGCGGCATGGAAGGCAAAGCCATCGTCACGCTGTCGCGCTCGTCGGTCGAACAGTTCCTGAAGAGCTCGGCGCGGCGCGACCTGCGCGAGAAGGTCTACAAGGCCTTCACTGCGCGGGGCGACAACGGCAACGCCAACGACAACAACGCAACCATCGTCGAGATCCTGAAGCTGCGCGAAGAGAGCGCCAAGCTCCTGGGCTACCCGACCTTCGCCGCCTACCGGCTCGAAGATTCCATGGCCAAGACGCCGGAAGCGGTGCGGGGCCTTTTGGAGCGGGTCTGGAAGCCGGCGAGGACGCGCGCGCTCGCTGACCGCGACGACATGCAGGCGCTGATCGCGGAAGAGGGCGGCAATTTCAAGCTCGCCCCCTGGGACTGGCGTTTCTACGCCGAGAAGCTGCGCCTTCAGCGCGCCAATTTCGACGACGCCGCGATCAAGCCCTATCTGTCGCTCGACCACATGATCGCCGCCGCCTTCGACTGCGCCACGCGCCTGTTCGGCATCACCTTCGAGGAGCGTAAGGATGTTCCGGTCTGGCACCCGGACGTCCGGGTCTGGGAGGTGAAGGGCAGGGACGGCAAGCACAAGGCGCTGTTCTATGGCGACTACTTCGCCCGGCCCTCGAAGCGCTCCGGCGCGTGGATGACCTCGCTGCGCGACCAGCAAAAGCTCGACGGCGACGTCGCGCCGCTGGTTCTCAACATCTGCAATTTTGCCAAGGGAGCCGGCGGCGAGCCTTCACTGCTGTCGCCCGACGACGCCCGCACCCTGTTCCACGAGTTCGGCCACGGCCTGCACGGCATGCTCTCCAACGTCACCTACCCCTCGCTGTCGGGCACCTCAGTGTTCACCGACTTCGTCGAGCTGCCGTCCCAGCTCTACGAGCACTGGCAGGAGCGGCCCGAGGTGCTGCAGAAGTTCGCTCGCCACCACCAGACCGGCGAGCCCCTGCCGGAGGACCTCCTGCAACGCTTCCTCGCCGCGCGAAAATTCAACCAGGGTTTTGCCACGGTCGAGTTCGTCTCCTCGGCGCTGGTCGATCTCGAATTCCACACCCAGCCGGCGTCCGCCGCGCACGACGTGCGCGCCTTCGAGAAGAAGGAGCTGGAGAAGATCGGCATGCCCGAGGAAATCTCGCTACGTCACCGTCCCACGCAATTCGGCCACATCTTCACCGGCGATCATTATGCCGCCGGCTACTACAGCTACATGTGGTCGGAGGTGATGGACGCCGACGCCTTCGGCGCGTTCGAGGAGGTCGGCGACATCTTCGATCCCGCGGTCGCCAAGCGCCTGCACGACGACATCTACGCCTCGGGCGGCTCGGTCGATCCGGAGGCCGCCTATGAGGCTTTCCGCGGCCGCCCGCCCGAGCCCGACGCGCTGCTGCGCCGCCGCGGCCTGCTCGACGACGCCAAGGCGGCCTGATGAGCATGCGCCGCCTGTTCGGATGGCTGCTTGCCGCCGCGATGACGCTCGTGGCGGGCGCGGCGCGCGCGCATCCGCATGTCTGGATCACCGCGACCAGCGAGCTGCTCTACGCCGAAGACGGCAGCGTCACTGGCCTCCGCCACGCCTGGACCTTTGACGACGCATTCTCGGCCAATGCTGTGCAGGGGCTTGGGGGGAAGTCTAAGGCCGCCTATACCCGCGAGGAGCTGGCGCCGTTGGCGCAGACCCAGGTCGAGTCGCTGAAGGATAACGCCTACTTCACCTTCTTGAGGGTAAACGAGAGGCTCCCGTTTGCAGAGCCGGTCGATTACTTCTTCGATTACAAGGACGACCACCTCACTCTGCATTTCACGCTGCCGCTGAAAACGCCTGTGAAGGCAAAGGCTGTTCGCCTGACTATTTTCGATCGTTCCTTTTTTATCGATTTTCGATTGGAAAAAGAGCATCCGCTCAAACTCGTCGGTGCGCCAGCCGGTTGTGAGGTATGGCTGCGGCGGTCAGCGGGCGACGACCGGGACCGCAAGCTGGTGCAGGATGCGAGCGAGGATACCTTCAAGGAGGGCGGCGCGAACGTCGCTGTCGGCCTGTTGTTCATCGTCCCGATCGAGGTGGAGTGCCCATGATCTTGCCGGTTCGGATGCCTCCGATGCGCCGCCTGTTCGGATGGCTGGTCGCCGCTGCGGTGACGTTCGCCGCGCCCGCAGCGAGCGCGCATCCGCATGTCTGGATCACCGCGACCAGCGAACTGCTCTACGCACCGGATGGCAGCGTCACCGGTGTCCGTCACGCCTGGACCTTTGACGACATGTTCTCGGCCTATGCGGTGCAGGGGCTCGAGAGCAAGACCAAGGGCGCCTATACGCGCGAGGAGCTCGGGCCGCTGGCGCAGACCAATGTCGAGTCGCTCAAGGAATACGCCTACTTCACCTTTGCGCGAGCCGACGGCAAGAAGGAGCGATTCCAGGAGCCGGTCGACTATTTCCTCGACTACAAGGATACGGTGCTGACCCTCCACTTCACGCTGCCGCTGAAGGCCCCGGTCAGGCCCAAGCAGCTGGTGCTCGAAGTGTTCGACCGCTCCTTCTTCATCGACTTCCAGATGGCCAAGGACAATCCGGTGAAGCTGGTCGGTGCGCCCGCCGGCTGCCAGATGAAGCTGGAGCGGCCGAATGACGGCACCGCGAGTGCGCAGAAGCTCAACGAGCAGACCTTCCTGAACGGCGAGAATTCGAATTTCGGCATGATGTTCGCCAACAAGATCACGGTGGATTGCCCTTGATCGGTCGTCTTCAATCTCCGCTCGCGCGCGGGCTGCTCACCTGTGCGGCGGTCGTCGTCGTGTTGGGCATGGCTGATGCTGCGCTCCACGATCTCTTCGCGCAAAATAATCCTTTTGGTGCGCCGCGGCCGGCTCAGGCGGCCGAGCCCGAGGCCGGCGGCCTGATCGGCTGGCTGCTGGCAAAGCAGTCGGAATTCTATCGCCAGATGTCGTCGACCATCCGCGCCGCGAAGTCGGACGGCTCGGCGGTGTGGACGCTGCTCTTCATCTCGTTTGCCTATGGCATCTTCCACGCCGCCGGCCCCGGCCATGGCAAGGCGGTGATCGCCTCTTATCTCGTCGCCAACCGCGAAACCGCGCGGCGCGGCATCGCGCTGTCGTTTGCCTCGGCGCTGATGCAGTCGCTGATCGCGATCCTGATCGTCGGCATATCGGCCTGGGTGCTGAATGCGACGGCCAAGACCATGTGCAAGGCCGAAGGCGCGATCGAGATCGCGAGCTATGGCCTGATCGCGCTGTTCGGCCTGAGGCTCGTCTGGGTCAAGGGCGGTGCGTTCATCCGCGCGCTCCAGGCGACGCGCCCGGTGCCGGCGATTGTGGGCGTGCCGCATGACCACCATGGCCACGGCCATCACCATCATCATGATGCCCACGACCATCATGGCCACGATCATCATCACAACGATCACACTCACACTCACGCCCACGCCCACGCCCATCACCACCACGGGCACGACCACGTCCATGACGAGCATTGCGGCCACTCCCACGGTCCGACCCCGAGCGGGCTCGCCGGCCCCGGCGGCTGGCGGCGCGGTTTTGCCGCGATCCTCACCGTCGGTATCCGCCCGTGCTCGGGGGCGATCCTGGTGCTGGTGTTCGCGCTCGCTCAGGGCCTGTTCTGGGCCGGCATCGCCGCGACTTTCCTGATGGGATTGGGCACAGCGATCACGGTCGCGGCCATCGCAATCGTCGCCGTCTCCGCCAAAGACATCGCCGCCCGCCTCAGCGCCGGGCGCGATGGCGGCGGCGCGCTGTTCATGCGCGGCATCGAATTCGGCGCCGCCGGCCTGGTATTGCTGTTCGGCGTCGGCCTGTTGTTCGGCTACATCGCCGCCGAACGGACGACGTGTTTTTGAGCTTTTTCTCCCTCTCCCCTTGCGGGAGAGGGTGGCTCGCCGCGTAGCGGCGAGACGGGTGAGGGGTCTGTCTCCTCACGTACAGTCTTGCGAATGGATAGAACCCCTCATCCGGCGCTTCGCGCCACCTTCTCCCGCAAGGGGAGAAGGAAGAAAGTCACACCGGCAGAAACCGCTTCAAGGCCGGCATGAAGAAGATCCCGAGATTGATCGCAAAGCCGATGCTCCAGAGGATCGAGCGCAGCGTCGGCCGGTTGCCGAGATAGGTCAGCACATAGGCGACCCGCACGATCAGGAACAGCGCCGCGAGCTCATCGATCAGCCGCTGCGGCGAATCCCTGTATTCGGCGAGCAGCACCGCAAAGGCGAAGAAGGGGAACGTCTCGATGCCGTTCTGATGCGCGCCGAGAGCACGCTGCGCGATGGCATCCGCACAGAAGGCGGGGTCGCGCGGCCGGGAATTGTCGAACGTGCGAAACCTGATCCATTTGATCGAGGCGATCGTCGAGAGATAAAGCAGCAGCGCTCCCAGGACGCACCATTCCGCGAGTGTCATCTTCCCTCCCGTGGGTAGCGACCCTAGCGAAACCGGCCTCATCTTGACAAGTTCAGACCAACGCGCGAGGCACAGAGCCATGACCAGCGTCGTCCCCGTCGAAAGCGCGAAACCGGCCGCCCAATCCGCCCTGCCGCGCGTCGGCGTACTCCTGATCAATCTCGGCACGCCCGACACGGCCGATGCGCCCGGCGTGCGGGTCTATCTGAAGGAGTTCCTCTCGGATGCCCGCGTCATCGAGGACCAGGGCCTGGTCTGGAAGCTGGTGCTGAACGGGATCATCCTGCGCACCCGTCCCCGCACCAAGGCGCTGGACTACCGCAAGATCTGGAACAATGAGCGCAACGAGTCGCCGCTGAAGACCATCACGCGCTCGCAAGCCGACAAGCTCGCGGTCGTGCTGTCAGATCACGGTCATGTGGTCGTGGACTGGGCGATGCGCTACGGCAATCCCTCGATCAAAGCGGGCATCGATGCGCTGATCGCGAAGGGCTGCGAGCGCATCCTCGCCGTGCCGCTCTATCCGCAATATTCCGCCTCGACCTCGGCGACGGTCTGCGACGAGGTGTTCCGCGTGCTCGCCCGCCTACGTAACCAGCCGACGCTGCGGGTGACGCCGCCTTATTACGAGGACGCGGCCTATATCGAGGCGCTCGCGACCTCGATCGAGACGCATCTGGCGAGCCTGCCGTTCAAGCCGGAGCTGATCGTCGCCTCCTTCCACGGCATGCCGAAATCCTATGTCGACAAGGGCGATCCCTATCAGCAGCACTGCATCGCCACGACGGAGGCGCTGCGCCGCCGGCTCGGCATGGACGAGACAAAGCTGCTGCTGACCTTCCAGTCGCGTTTCGGCAATGACGAGTGGCTCCAGCCGTATACGGATAAGACCATGGAGCGTCTGGCGAAAGACGGCGTGCGCCGCATCGCGGTGGTGACGCCGGGCTTTTCCGCCGACTGCCTGGAGACGCTGGAGGAGATCGCGCAGGAGAACGCCGAGATTTTCAAGCACAATGGCGGCGAGCAGTTTTCCGCGATCCCCTGCCTCAACGATAGCGAGCCTGGCCTGGACGTGATCCGCGCTCTCGTGCTGCGCGAGCTTCAGGGCTGGATTTGATGATGTGCCCCATGAATCGCCGCGAATGTCTGGCGCTTCTTGGGATGATTGCGGCGCTGCCGGCCTCAGTGCGGGCGCAGCAGCCAGATGCGATGCGCCGGCTCGGCGTGCTCTCGGTCACGGCCGCTGAGGATGCGATCGGGCAGGCCCGCAGCACCATCCTGGTCGAGGCGCTCGCCGGTCATGGCTGGAAGGAGCGCGATAATCTGCGGATCGACTGGCGCAGCGGCGGCGGTGACCGGGCGCGGATCGCGCGCCTCGCGGACGAGCTGGTCGCGCTCAAGCCCGACATCCTGCTCGCGGTCGGCACGCCCTCGGTGGAGGAGCTGCGCCAGCGCACCGCGACGATCCCGATCGTGTTCGCCGTCGTCACCGATCCTGTCAGCCAGGGTTTTGTCAAAAACCTCGCCCATCCCGGCGGCAACGTCACCGGCTTCACCGACTACGACGGCCCGCTTGCCGGCAAATGGCTGGAGATGCTGACGCAGGTCACGCCGCCCGTCCGCCGCGTCTTCGTCGTCTACAACCCCGCCACCGCGCCGTTCGCGCCCCTGATGCTGCGCACCATCGAAGAGGCGGCGCGGACGCTCCATGTGACCATCGAGCCCGCGCCGGTGAACGACGCCGGCTCGATCGCCGCCCTGGCCTCGCGGAAGGACGGCGGCCTCTTGGTCCTGCCGGACTTCTTCGCCATGGCCAACCGCGCAGATTTGCTTGCGGCGATCGCGGAGGCGCGCGTGCCCGCGGTGTTCTGGAGCCACACCTTCGTCGAGGAGGGCGGGCTGATGTCCTACAGCACCGACAGCGCCGAGCAGCTGCGCCGCGCGGCTTCCTACATCGATCGTATCCTCAAGGGCGCGCCGGCGGCCGATCTGCCGGTCCAGAATCCCACCAAGTTCGAGCTGACGATCAATCTGAAGACGGCCAAAGCGCTTGGCGTCACGCTTCCCGCAGGCCTGCTCGCAATCGCGGACGACGTCATCGAATGAAGCCGGCGGCGGACGGCATGGCCGGATTCGTTAATATTTGTCGGTAGGTCTGCGCCGCTCGCTTTCAAGAGCCTTCCGCAAATACATATCGTGAGCATTCCCTCTCCGCGTGTCTTGTGCAGAATCGCGCTGATGCCGACGTTACCCGCGACCGCTGAACCGGTGGGGTCGCGATCCCGACCAATGACAGCGCGGGAAAGGGCTTTTTCCTGCCTTGGAGGACATATGAGCGGTTTCGACATTTTCGCGATTGTTCTGGTTTTGCTCGTCATCGTCACGCTGGTGGCCGGCGTGAAGACGGTGCCGCAGGGCTATGACTGGACCATCGAACGGTTCGGCAAATACACCCAGACCTTGAGCCCCGGGCTCAATCTGATCGTGCCCTATTTCGACCGCGTCGGGCGCAAGATCAACATGATGGAGCAGGTGATCGACATTCCCGAGCAGGAGGTGATCACCAAGGACAACGCCACGGTGACGGTGGACGGTGTCGCCTTCTACCAGGTGTTCGATGCCGCCAAGGCGAGCTACGAAGTCGCCAACCTCAACCAGGCGATCACGGTCCTGACCATGACCAACATCCGCTCAGTGATGGGCTCGATGGACCTCGACCAGGTGTTGTCGCATCGCGACGAGATCAACGAGCGCCTGCTCCGCGTCGTCGACGCCGCGGTCTCGCCCTGGGGCGTCAAGGTCAACCGTATCGAGATCAAGGACATCGTGCCGCCGGCCGACCTCGTCGAAGCCATGGGCCGGCAGATGAAGGCCGAGCGCGTCAAGCGCGCCGACATCCTCGCCGCCGAAGGCCAGCGCCAGTCGGAAATCCTGCGCGCCGAGGGTGCCAAGCAGGGCCAGATCCTGCAAGCCGAGGGCCGCCGCGAGGCCGCCTTCCGCGATGCCGAAGCGCGCGAGCGTCTGGCCGAAGCCGAGGCCAAGGCGACGCAGGCCGTCTCGGAAGCCATCTCCAAGGGCGACGTCGCCGCGTTGAACTATTTCATCGCCGACAAATATATCAAGGCGTTCGGCCAGTTCGCGGACGCGCCGAACCAGAAGATCATCATGCTGCCGATGGAAGCCACCAGCATGCTCGGCTCGCTCGCCGGCATCGGCGAGATCGCCAAGGCGACGTTCGGCGAGAGTGCAGCGTCCGCCGCCGCCGCGGCTCGCCGTCCCGGCTCAGTGCCGCCGACCGGCGGCACGCCGCCGGCGGTGCCGCCGCGGCAGGGGTAAAGCGCATGCCCCGGAAAAGTGGACACCGGTTTTCCGACAAGGGCATGCGCCAATATTATAGAGAGATCGTGTCATGACCGACATGTTCGCATCGCTTGGCAGCTGGAATTGGCTGATCTTCGGCTTCATTCTGATGGCGCTGGAGGTGCTGGCGCCCGGCGTGTTCCTGTTCTGGCTCGGGCTCGCCGCGTTGCTGGTCGGCCTGATCTCATTCGCTGTTGCCGTGTCCTGGCAGATCCAGCTCGTGATGTTCGCGGTCTTCGCTGCCGCCGCCGTGCCGGTGTGGCGCCGCCTCGCTCGGCCGAAGCCGGACGCAAGCACGAGCCCGTTCCTGAACAAGCGCACCGAGGCGCTTCTCGGGCGCGAGTTCACGCTGGAGAAGCCGATCATCGACGGCAGTGGCACCGTGCGTATCGGTGACACGGTCTGGCGTGTTGCCGGCCCGGATACACCGGCGGGGACAAGGGTGAAGGTGGTGCAGGTGGACGGCGCGAATTTGACGGTGGCAGCGGCATAGCGCTCTTACCCTACCCTGGAGGGGGAGGGTCGATCGCGCGTAGCGCGAGCGGGGTGGGGTGATCTCTCTACTCGGGCACCGCTTCTGTGGAGAGACCGTCACCCCACCCCGTCTCACATTTCGCTGCGCTTCATGTGAGCCGACCCTCCCCCTCCAGGGGAGGGTAAGCGAGAAGCTCTACCTCCTCCACCTCTCCGCAAACTTGTGCAGCGGCATGAACGTCTCGCACAATTCTCGCCCCAGCGGCGTCAGCCCATAGCCTCCGGCCTCGCCCAGCTCCACGAATCCCGCCTCGCGCAGCTCGCTCAGCCGCGCCTGCAGCACCGTCGGCGAAGCTTCGTCGCAGGCGGAGCGCAAGCCGCGGGAGGTGAGGGGGCCGCCGCGCAATTCCCACAGAATCCGCAGGCTCCAGCGCCGCCCCAGGAGGTCGAGCAGCGCCATGATCGGCCGCCCGGTGCGCGAGCCGCGCACGCTGCGCGATCTGGTAGTGGCCTGCTTCGACATCGTCGCCTCTTGCGTCATGCTACAGATAATGTAGCGTTTTGCTACAATAATTGTAGCAAAGGAGACGGCCCATGTCCCAGCCGATGCCGCGTCTGGCGCCGCTTGATCCGCCTTATCCCCCGGAGATCCAGGCGCAGTTCGACCGCATCATGCGCGGCGCCCCGCCGCTGCTGCTGTTCCGGGTGATGGCAGGCCACGGCCGCGCCTGGGACAAGTTTCGCGCCGGCGGCCTGCTCGATCCCGGCCCGCTCGCGCTGCGCCAACGCGAGATCGTCATCGACCGTACCTGCGCGCTGAACCAATGCGAGTACGAATGGGGCGTGCATGTCGCGATCTTTGCGGGGCCGGCAAAGCTCACCGAGGATGAATTACGCGCGACCGTGCTGGGCGATGCGACGTCGCCGTGCTGGTCGGTGGCCGAGCAGGCGCTGATCGCCGCCGTCGACGCGCTGCATCACCGTGCGACGTTGGATGAGGCCGAGTTTGCCGCGCTGTCGGCGCATTACGACGAGGCGCAGATCCTGGAGATCATGCTGTTGTGCGGCTTCTACCGCACGGTGTCGTATCTGGCGAACGGTTTAAGGCTGCCGTTGGAGGAGCATGCGGCGCGGTTTCCGGCACCGCTCTAACCGCCGTCATTGCGAGGAGCTCTTGCGACGAAGCAATCCAGAATCTTTCCGCGGAGAGATCCTGGATTGCTTCGCTGCGCTCGCAATGACGAGTGGAGAGAGTGTGCGCCCTACGCAACGCCCGCCCGCAACAGATCGTGCAGATGCACGATACCGACCACCTTGTCGGCCTCGGTGACGACCAGCGTGGTGATCTTGCGCGTGTTCAGCACCTCGATCATCTCGGTCGCGAGCATCGAGGGCGGCACCGTCTTCGGCTCCCTCGTCATGATCTCGTCGACCGTCGCGGTCAGCAGGTCGGGGCGCATGTGGCGGCGCAGGTCGCCGTCGGTGATGATGCCTGCGATGGCGCCTGCATCGTTGACGATGCAGACGCAGCCCAGTCCCTTGGCCGACATCTCGACCACGGCGTCCGACATCTTGGTGCCGAGCGGCTTGACCGGAATTTCCGTGCCGGTGCGCATGTAGTCGCGGACGAATTTCAGCATAGCCCCCAGCTTGCCGCCGGGGTGGAAATGCGCGAACTCCAGCGCAGTGAAGCCGCGGCCTTCGAGCAGCGCGATCGCGATGGCGTCGCCGATCGCGGCCTGCATCAGCGTCGAGGTGGTGGGCGCCAGATTGTGCGGGCAGGCTTCGCGCGCCTTCGGCAGCTCGATCACGAGATCGGCGGCTTGTCCCAGCGAGGACGCCGCGTTCGAGGTCACCGCGATCATGGGAATCGCGAACCTCGCCGAATAATTCACGAGGTTCTTCATCTCCGGCTGCTCGCCGGACCAGGACAGCGCCATGATGACATCGTCGGGCGTGATCATGCCGAGATCGCCATGGCCGGCTTCGGCTGTGTGCACGAAGAAGGCGGGCGTGCCGGTCGAGGCCAGCGTCGCCGCGATCTTGCGGCCCATATGGCCTGACTTGCCGAGCCCGGTGACGATGACGCGGCCCTTGGCGTTGCGGATCAGGTCGACCGCTCTCGCAAATGCCGCACCCAGCGGGCCGCGCAGGGCGGCGGCAAGCGCGTTGATGCCGCCGCTCTCCGTCTCCAGCGTGCGGAGCGCGGATTCGACGCTATCAGGGATGGAGCCGGATGATGCGGTCATCAGCGGTTTCGAACTCGGCATGTTCAGGTCCAGGGAGGAGGGGCGTTCGCCCGTTGGCGCCTGCTTAGCACGCCGCGGCCGTGGAGGCGACGCGGCCCCCGAACCCCTCAACGGGTCATTAACCATAATTGTTTTAACTCCATTAACGATGGTTCCCGCCAACCGATGGGAGGCCGTCGTGAAAGTGTTTGATTTCGTTGGAGTTCTTCCATCGTGGGGTCGTCTCCAGGCATCGGCCGGAGCAAACGCGCGCATTTCCTGCGCGCCGCTTTGCCGTGCCTCATGCTGACGGCCTTCGAGAGCGCGCCGGCGGGCGCCCAGAGCCTCACGCCTGACCTGTTCAATCCCAACCGCGGCGGCTTCGCCTCGCCCGAGACGCTGCCGACGCGCCGCACCGCCGGCGTGCCGCAGGCGCCGTCGGATGCGCTGCCGACGCTGCCCGATCCCAACGATCCGCGCAGGCGCCAGCAGCCGCCGGCAGCTCCGCGCGCCGGCCAAGGCTCGAGCAATCCGGTCCCGACCTACGGCCTGCCCGCCGCCAACGGCGCGAGCGGCTCCGGCTACGACTCGCTCAACCGCAAACGGCAGCAACCGAAGCTCTATCCCGGACAGCCCAAGCCGAAGCGCCCGGTCGGTCCCGGCTCAAAGGTAGCGCCGGCAACGCCGGAGCGAACGCTCGCCCCGCCGCGCATCGCGCCGCCGCCGTCCGAGACCGCGCACAGGACGCCGGTGCCGCCGGCGATGGCGGGCAACGTGCCCGGCCAGCCGCTGCGCCGTCGTCTCAAGCTGGATGAGGATCCGTTCGGCGCGGTCGGCGACTATGCCGGCAGCTTCCTGATCAAGGGCGGGCTAGAACTGTCTACCGGCTACGACACCAACCCCGCGCGCCTCAACAAGCCGGTCGGCTCGCCAGCCTATGTGGTCGCGCCTGATCTCCTCGTGGTGTCCGACTGGGAGCGCCACGCGCTGGTTGCTGATCTGCGCGGCTCGTTCTCGGGCTACACCAACAACATGCCGGCGACGATCAACGGCTTCCCTTCGCCGTCGCCGGTCGAGGTCGACCGCCCCGATTTCACCGGCCATGTCGACGGCCGCGTCGACGTCACCCGCGATTTCAAGCTGACCTCGCAACTCCGCCTGCGGCTCGCCACCGACAATCCCGGCAGCCCGAACGTGCAGGCCGGCCTGCAGAAATACCCTGTCTACGCCGCCTACGGCGCCACCGTCGGCTTCGACCAGACTTTCAATCGCTTCCAGGTCGCGGCTGGCGCCACCGTCGATCGCACCGCCTACACCGATTCAAAGCTCACCGACGGCTCGACCTCTGCCAATACCGATCGCGACTTCAATCAGTATGGCGGCGTGGGGCGGTTCTCCTACGATCTGAAGCCGGGCCTCAAGCCGTTCGTGGAAATCCAGGGCGACACCCGCGTCCACGACCAGGCCGCCGACCGCAACGGCTACTTCCGCGATTCAAACGGCGGCTATGCCAAGGTCGGCTCGTCCTTCGAGTTCTCGCGCATCCTCACCGGCGAAATCTCGGTCGGCTATTCCGCGCGCAACTATGTCGACCCGCGCCTCAGCCAGCTCTCGGGCTTCCTCACCACGGGCTCGTTGATCTGGAATGCGAGCGGCCTCACCACGGTGAAGTTCTTCACCGACACGCAGATCGCCGAGACCACGATTCCCGGCTCTTCCGGCGTCCTGGTGCGCACCTATTCGGCCGAGGTCGACCACGACTTCCGCCGCTGGCTCACCGCCGTCGGCAAGTTCACCTACGGCACGCTCGACTATCAGAACCAGAATCGCAACGACAAGACCTACTCGCTCGAGAGCAATCTGATCTACAAGCTCAACCGCAACATCTGGATCAAGGGCACGCTGCGCCACGACATTCTGGATTCGAATGTCGCGGGGGCAAGCTCATCGGGAACGGTGGTGATGCTGGGGGTGAGGCTGCAGAATTAGGCGGCGCGTGGCCCGGTGGTCATCGGCGCTGCCAAGCTCTCAGTCGTCGTCCTGGCGAAAGCCAGGACCCATTACCCCAAGGAGTGGTTTGGCGACGACTGGTCGTTCGGGATGAGTACCGTCTGCCCTGGATAGATTCCGCGGTATGGGTCCTGGCTTTCGCCAGGACGACAGCTGCTACCGCGGCAAATCCGTCTTCCCCATCAGGAACGTATCGATCGACTGTGCGCACAGCCGCCCCTCGCGGATGGCCCACACCACCAGCGACTGGCCGCGGCGCATGTCGCCGGCGGAGAACACGTTCGGGCGCGAGGTCTGGTAATCGAGCGTGTTGGCCTTGACGTTGCCGCGCGGGTCGAGGTCGACGGCGAGCATCTTGAGCAGGCCCTCGTGCACGGGATGGACGAAGCCCATCGCGAGCAGGACGAGCTCGGCGTCGAGCTCGAACTCGGTGCCGGCAATCGGCTTGAACTTGTCGTCGACGCGCACGCAGTGCAGCTTCTTGACCTTGCCGTTCTCGCCGGAAAACTTCTGCGTCAGCACGGCGTATTCGCGGATCGCGCCTTCGGCCTGGCTGGAGGACGTCCGCATCTTGAGCGGCCAGTTCGGCCAGGTCAGGCCCTTGTTCTCGCGCTCAGGGGGAGCGGGCATGATCTCGAGCTGGGTCACCGACAGCGCGCCCTGGCGCAGCGAGGTGCCGATGCAGTCGGATCCGGTGTCGCCGCCGCCGATGACGACGACATGCTTGCCGCCGGCCAAGATCTCCTGGACGCCGCCGAGCGGCTCCTCGGAGACGCGGCGGTTCTGCTGCGGCAGGAAGTCCATGGCGTAGTGAATGCCTTGGAGGTCGCGGCCGGGGATCGGCAGGTCGCGCGGAGCTTCCGCGCCGCCGGTCAGGGCGACGGCGTCGTACTCGTTCAGCATCTCGCGCGGATCGACATTGCCGTCAGCGCCGACATGGCTGTTGTAGTGGAAGGTGACGCCCTCGGCTTCCATCTGCTTGACGCGGCGGTCGATGATGCCCTTCTCCATCTTGAAGTCGGGGATGCCGTAGCGCAGCAGGCCACCGGCCTTGGCGTACTTCTCGAACAGATGCACGTCGTGGCCGGCGCGGGCGAGCTGCTGCGCGCAGGCCATGCCGGCGGGACCCGAGCCGATCACCGCGACCTTCTTGCCGGTCTTCTCGGTCGCCACTTCCGGCTTCAGCCAGCCATTGTCCCAGGCGCGGTCGACGATCGCGCATTCGATGGTCTTGATGGTGACGGGGTTGTCGTCGATGTTGAGCGTGCAGGACGCTTCGCACGGCGCCGGGCAGATGCGTCCCGTGAACTCCGGGAAATTGTTGGTCGAGTGCAGGTTGCGCGAGGCTTCTTGCCAGTTGTCCTGATAGACGAGATCGTTCCAGTCCGGGATCTGGTTGTTGACCGGGCAGCCGGGCGTGCCAGGCGCGACCGAGCCGGTGCCGTGGCAATAGGGAATGCCGCAGTTCATGCAGCGCGCGGCCTGGTCGCGCACCTCCCTCTCGGAAAGGGGAACGACGAACTCGTTGTAATGCTTCACGCGCTCGGCGACCGGGGTGTACTTGCGGTCATGCCGTTCGATTTCGAGAAAACCCGTGATCTTGCCCATTAAACCCGTAGTCCCTGCCGGCTAATTCGTCTGTTGTTTCCTCAACCGTCATTGCGAGGAGCAAAGCGACGAAGCAATCCAGTCTGCATCAAGGAAGAAAGTCTGGATTGCTTCGCTTCGCTCGCAATGACGGGGTGTGATGCCTTACGCCCCGATCGCGATCTTCGGCTCGGCGTCCGCGTTGGCGGCCATTTCGCGCAGCGCGCGCCGGTACTCGACCGGCATCACCTTGCGGAATTTGGGCAGCCAGTCCTTCCAATTGGCCAGGATGTCGGCGGCGCGCTTGGAGCCGGTCGCCTTGGCATGGCGCGAGATCAGCACGTGCAGCCGCTCGACGTCGGAGGCGAGCAGGTTCTTGAACACGTCGACCCGGCCGTGCGCCTCGAGGTCACCGAACTGGTTGTAGGCGCTCTGGGCGATCATCTCTTCCGACAGCACCGGCTCGAGCTCGACCATCGACAGGTTGCACAGCCGGTCGAAATCGCCGGCCTCGTCCAGCACATAGGCGATGCCGCCGGACATGCCGGCCGCGAAGTTGCGCCCGGTCTTGCCGAGCACGACGACGATGCCGCCGGTCATGTATTCACAGCAATGATCGCCCGCGCCCTCGACCACCGCCACCGCCCCCGAATTGCGCACGGCAAAGCGCTCGCCGGCGATGCCGCGGAAGTAGCACTCGCCCTCGATAGCGCCGTACATCACGGTGTTGCCGACGATGATGCTCTCTTCCGGCACGATCGCAGAGTTCTTCGGTGGCTTGACGATGATCTTGCCGCCCGAGAGGCCCTTGCCGACATAGTCGTTGCCCTCACCCTCGAGCTCGAAGGTGACGCCGTGGGCGAGCCAGGCGCCGAACGCCTGGCCGGCGGTGCCCTTGAGGCTGACATGGATGGTGTCGTGCGGCAGACCGGCATGGCCGTAGATCTTGGCGACCGCACCCGACAGCATGGCGCCGGCGGAACGGTTGGTGCTGTTGATCGCAGCTTCGATTTTGACCGGCGCGCCGCGGTCGAGCGCAGGCGTCGCCTTCTCGATCAGCGTGCGGTCGAGTACCGCCTCCAGATGATGGTTCTGACGCTCGGAGTGATAGATCTTCTGGCCCTTCTCTTCCTTCTGCTTGACGAACAGCTTTGAGAAGTCGAGGCCCTTGGCCTTCCAATGCGCGACCAGCCTGGTCTGGTCGAGCAGCTGCACCTGGCCGACCATCTCGTTGAAGGTGCGGAAGCCGAGCGAAGCCATGATCTCGCGGACTTCCTCCGCGACGAAGAAGAAGTAGTTGATCACGTGCTCGGGCTGACCGGTGAAGCGCTTGCGCAGCACCGGATCCTGCGTCGCGACGCCGACCGGGCAGGTGTTGAGATGACATTTGCGCATCATGATGCAGCCGGCCGCGATCAAGGGCGCAGTGGCGAAGCCGAACTCGTCGGCACCCAGCAGCGCGCCGATCACGACGTCGCGTCCGGTGCGGAAGCCGCCGTCGACCTGGACCACGATGCGGCTGCGCAGCCGCTCGCGCACCAGCGTCTGGTGGGTCTCGGCGAGGCCGATCTCCCAGGGTGAGCCGGCATGCTTGATCGAGGTCAGCGGCGAAGCGCCGGTGCCGCCCTCGAAACCCGCGATGGTGACATGGTCGGCGCGCGCCTTGGCGACGCCCGCAGCCACGGTGCCGACGCCGATCTCGGAGACGAGCTTGACCGAGACGTCGCCAGTCGGGTTGACGTTCTTGAGGTCGTAGATGAGCTGCGCCAGATCCTCGATCGAGTAGATGTCGTGGTGCGGCGGCGGTGAGATCAGGCCGACGCCCGGCGTCGAATGCCGGACCTTGGCGATGGTCGCGTCGACCTTGTGGCCGGGCAGCTGGCCGCCTTCGCCGGGCTTGGCGCCCTGCGCCATCTTGATCTGCATCATGTCGGAGTTGACGAGATACTCCGTGGTGACGCCGAAGCGGCCCGAGGCGACCTGCTTGATCGCCGAGCGCATGGAATCGCCGTTCGGCATCGGCTTGAAGCGGTCGGCTTCCTCGCCGCCTTCGCCGGTGTTCGACTTGCCGCCGATCCGGTTCATGGCGATCGCGAGCGTGGTGTGCGCCTCGCGCGAGATCGAGCCGAAGCTCATCGCGCCCGTGGCGAAGCGCTTGACGATCTCCTTGGCCGGCTCGACCTGGTCGAGCGGGATCGGCTTGCGCTTCTCCTCCTCCGCGTTCTTGAGCCGGAACAGGCCGCGCAGCGTCAAAAGGCGCTCCGACTGCTCGTTGAGGATTTTGGCGAAGGCGCGGTAGCGCTCCTGCGAATTGCCGCGCGCGGCGTGCTGGAGCAGCGACACCGACTCGGCGGTCCAGGCATGGTCCTCGCCGCGGCTGCGATAGGCATATTCGCCGCCGACGTCGAGCGCGCTCTTGTAGACCTGAGCCTCGCCGAATGCGTCGGCATGACGGCGCACCGCCTCTTCCGCGATCTCGGCAAGACCGACGCCCTCGACGCGGGTGTGCGTGCCGGCGAAGAACTTTGCGACGAAATCCGCTTTGAGGCCGACCGCGTCAAAGATCTGCGCGCCGCAATAGGATTGGTAGGTCGAGATGCCCATCTTGGACATCACCTTGAGCAGGCCCTTGCCGATCGACTTGATGTAGCGCTTGACGATCTCGTAATCGTCGAGCGAGCCGGGCAGCCGGTCCTTCATCGCGATGATGGTCTCGAACGCGAGGTAGGGATTGATCGCTTCAGCACCGTAGCCGGCAAGGCAGGCGAAGTGATGCACTTCGCGCGGCTCGCCGGATTCGACGACGAGGCCGACCGAGGTGCGCAGGCCGGTGCGGATCAGGTGATGATGCACGGCGGCGCAGGCCAGCAGCGACGGGATCGGCACCCGGTCGGTGCCGACCATGCGGTCGGACAGGATGATGATGTTGACGCCCTCGCGCACTGCGCTTTCGGCGCGCGCGCAGAGTTCGTCGAGCACCTGGTCCATGCCGGCCGCGCCGAGACCGGCGTGGAAGGTGGTGTCGAGCGTGCGCGACTTAAAGTGCGTGTCGGCCACCTCCGAGATCGAGCGGATCTTTTCCAGATCCGCGTCCGTCAGGATCGGCTGGCGCACTTCGAGGCGGTTGGTCGTGGCCATTCCTTGCAGATCGAACAGGTTCGGTCGCGGCCCGATGATGGAGACCAGGCTCATCACCAGCTCCTCGCGGATCGGATCGATCGGCGGGTTGGTGACCTGCGCGAAGTTCTGCTTGAAGTAGGTGAACAGCGGCTTGGCCTTGTGCGACAGCGCCGAGATCGGCGTGTCGTTGCCCATCGAGCCCGCGGCTTCCTCGCCCGTGGCCGCCATCGGCGTCATCAGGATGGTGATGTCTTCCTGGCTGTAGCCGAACGCCTGCTGGCGATCGAGCAGGGACAGGTTGGAGCGCACGCCGGTGATCGGCACCTTCGGCAGCTCTTCCAGCACGATCTGGGTCCGCTCCAGCCACTCCTTGTAGGGATGGCTCTTGGCGAGTTCGGCCTTGATCTCGTCGTCCGGAATCAGGCGGCCCTGCTCGAGATCGACCAGCAGCATCTTGCCGGGCTGCAAGCGCCACTTGGTGATGATCTGGTCCTCAGGGATCGTCAGCACGCCCATCTCGGACGCCATCACGATGCGGTCGTCCTTGGTGACGAGATAGCGCGCGGGCCGCAGGCCATTGCGGTCGAGCGTGGCGCCAATCTGGCGGCCGTCGGTAAAGGCGATCGCGGCGGGACCGTCCCACGGCTCCATCAGCGCGGCGTGATATTCGTAGAAGGCGCGGCGCTTCTCATCCATCAAGGGATTGCCGGCCCACGCCTCCGGAATCATCATCATGACGGCGTGCGGCAGCGAGTAGCCGCCCTGCACCAGAAATTCGAGCGCGTTGTCGAAGCAGGCGGTGTCCGACTGTCCCTCGTAGGAGATCGGCCAGAGCCGGTTGATCTCCTTGCCGTAGAGCTCGGAGCTCACCGAAGCCTGGCGCGCCGCCATCCAGTTGGTGTTACCGCGCAGCGTGTTGATCTCGCCGTTATGCGCGATCATGCGATAGGGATGCGCCAGCGACCAGGCCGGGAAGGTATTGGTCGAGAAGCGCTGGTGAACGAGTGCGAGCGCGCTCTCAAAGTCCTTTTCGTGCAAATCCGGATAGTACTTGCCGAGCTGGTCGGCCAGGAACATGCCCTTGTAGATCACGGTGCGGCACGACATCGAGCACGGATAGTAGCCCGCAAGGCCGCGGTCGCGGCGCAGGTAAATCGCCTGCGAGATCGACTTGCGCAGGATGTAGAGCCGGCGCTCGAACTCGTCCTCGGTCTTGGCGGTGCCGTTGCGGCCGATGAACACCTGCATGCAGGCGGGCTCGGTCGGCTTCACGGTGACGCCGAGAGAGGAGTTGTCGGTCGGCACGTCGCGCCAGCCCAGCAGGGTCAGGCCCTCTTCCTTGATCTGGTCGGCGATGATGCTCTTGATGACGTTGCGCCAGGCGGTGTCGCGCGGCATGAACAGCGCGCCGACGGCGTATTCGCCGGGCGCCGGCAGCTTGAAGCCGAGCTCCCCGGCCTTGCGGCTGAAGAAGGCGTGCGGGATCTGCACCAAAATGCCGGCACCGTCACCGGCGCGCGGGTCGGCGCCGACCGCGCCGCGATGCTCGAGATTGCAGAGGATGCTGAGCGCGTCCGAGACGATCTCGCGCGACTTCTTGCCTTTGATGTTGGCGATGAAGCCGACGCCGCAGGAATCCTTCTCGAGGGCGGGATCGTAAAGGCCTTCGGCTTTGGGGCGCGAATTGTGCTCCTGAATCGGATCGGTCGTTTTCGAGGCGACCGTCGCCGACAGCTGTTCTGCCACGATGTTTGCGCGCTCGAATTGCGACCCGTTCATTGTCCTGTCCTCTCCATGCGGCAAGGTGCCTCACCGCCATCTTCGGCGCACCTTGGGCGTTCCGCGGCACCCGCCTCTGGGTCACCGCTCGTCCGCTGCGAGCCGCATTTTCTTAAATTCAGGCCTAGGCGTTCTTCGTCCCCGAGAACGGCTTGGCCTGGTACCTTCCCGGCGCTCGAGAGCACCAGTTCTCGCTGCAATCCCTATGCCGGAACCGCAAGCAAAAATTGAGACAGCTTTCCTGTCCTAACCATCACCTTGCCAAATTTTTGTCTAGCACACAAGCGCGCGGAAGTCCCGATTCCCGATATGTCAATCAATCGCTTTCCAAAAGTTGCGCAGCCCCGGTTTTGAAGCAAACGCGCCCTGATCCGGCCCCGCGGGCGCCGAAATCCCCAATGAAGCTTCGGATCAACCCTTCGGAAGGCGCGCCACGCCGCGAGAAGCGAAAGAGGGCGGCCATCGGAGGGCCTGACAGGAGCGTCTCGACCATGAAGTTTTTCACAGGATGTGTGGCTGCCGCCGCGCTGGTGCTGGCTGCAAGTGCGGGGCACGCGCAGGTCCCCGCCAACGGTATCGCGAGAGGGGCCGTTATCGGAGTGTCGGATTTCGACGGGCCCTACGCGCCGCCAGAGGCCGCGCCGCCCCCGCCGCCGCGTTACGGCTACGAGGAGCGCGGTCCGGCCCCGGGGCTGCTGCCGTCGACTGAGGTCTATGCGGTGCTGCGCGAAAATGGCTTCTCGCCGCTCGGCATCCCGCGCCTGCGCGGCAGCGTCTACACCATTGCGGTGATCGACCATCGTGGCGACGATGGCCGGCTGGTGATCGACGCTCGCGACGGGCGGATCATCCGCTTCATGCCCGCCGCTGACGCCTACGGCATGGCGCCCGCCGATGACGAGCGCGCGGTCGCGCCTTACGGCCCGCAAAGCGCGCTGCCGCCGCCGACCGTGATTCGCAGCAGCCCGCCGCGCCCGCCGGCTTCAATCCCGCATGTGGCAAGCCGCGCCGTGCCGCTGCCCAAGGCCGCCCCGCCGCGCGGGGCTGTGCCGGTGGTAGCGGCGAAGCCGGCCGAACCCGCGCCGCAGCAGGCTCAGGCGCCGCAGGCACAGGCGCAGCAGACCGCGGCCATCCAGGCCAAGCCCGCCGAAGCTACTGCTTCAACCGTCCAGGCCAAACCGGCGGCAACGATCCTGCCGACCCAAGAGATGCCGGCGGCGCAGGGTTTGGAGTAGGCGCGCTTAATTGATGCCTGTGAGGCCGAGCCTCGGGCCACACTCACGGTGTCGTCCTGGCGAAAGCCAGGATCCATACCGCGAGGTCTATCGGTTGGGGTGAGGTGTTCGTACCGAACGACCAGTCTTCGCCAAACGTCTCCCTGGGGTAATGGGTCCTGGCCTTCGCCAGGACGACAGCGCGTAAAAAAACGCCCCGGGGCACCGGGGCGTTTTCGCAACTCGGAAGCGGCGTGAGTGCGTTAGGCGGCTTGCGCCGAGCTCTCGATCACCTGCGCCTTCGGGGCGCTGGTGTTGATCGCGATCTGGCGCGGCTTCTTGGCCTCGGGAATCTCGCGGACGAGGTCAACGTGAAGCAGGCCGTTCTCGAGCGAGGCGTCCTTCACCTGCACGAAATCGGCAAGCTGGAAGGCACGCTCGAAGGCGCGCGCGGCGATGCCGCGGTAGAGCACTTCGGACTTCGAGTTCTCGTTGGCGACTTTCTCGCCCTTGATCGTCAGCGTGTTTTCCTTCGCGACGATGGAGAGCTCGTCCTTGGCGAAGCCGGAGACCGCAACGGTGATGCGGTAGGCGTTCTCGCCGGTGCGCTCGATGTTGTAGGGGGGATAACCGGGGCTGCCGTCCGAGCCGGCCTGGTCGAGCAGGCTAAAGAGGCGGTCGAAGCCGACGGTGGAACGATAGAACGGGGTGAGATCATAGCTACGCATGGTCAAGTCCTCCATTGAGCGACTGTTTGGGTAACCCGCCCGCCAATCGGGCCGGGCTTTCGTCTGTGTGCAGCCTGATGTTCCGGTTCCGAAACACTGGTAGCGGCCTGCACGAAAATGATATGGGTGGAACGAGACGGCGTTCAAGAGGGCGGCATTTGCGCCTTTTCGGCGCTTTAGCCCCTTGATTTGCAGTACTTGCCGCCTATGACGCTGGTCTCGATCCCGTCCAATCCCGTCCCCGAAAACGTCGTCAGCGGCACCATCAAGACCCCCGATGGCGCCGAGCTGCGCTTTGCGCGCTGGGCGCCGCCGGCGGGCCGCAAGGGCACGGTCTGCGTCTTCACCGGGCGCAGCGAGCAGATCGAGAAATATTTCGAGACGGTGCGCGACCTGCGCGACCGCGGCTTTGCGGTGGCGATGATCGACTGGCGCGGGCAGGGCCATTCCTCGCGCCGCCTGCGCGATCCGCGCAAGGGCTATGTGCGCGACTTCGCCGATTTCGAGATCGACGTCGAGACCTTCGTGCAGCAGGTGGTGCTGCCGGATTGTCCGCCGCCGTTCTTCGCGCTCGCCCATTCGATGGGCGGCACGGTGCTGCTGCGGGTCGCGCACGCGGGCAAGCGCTGGTTCGATCGCATGGTGCTGTCGGCGCCGATGATCGACCTGCCTGGCCGCACCACGTCGTTTCCGGCCCGCGCGCTGCTCAAGGCGATGCGCCTGTTCGGGCAGGGCGGCCGTTATGTCCCCGGCGGCAGCAGCCGCATCACCGGGCTCGATCCCTTCATCAACAATCCCCTCACCAGCGATCCCGTGCGCTATGCGCGCAATGCCGCGATCCTGGAGGAGGATCCGACGCTGGGGCTGGCGTCACCGACGGTGGCCTGGGCCGACGCTGCCTTCAGCGCGATGCAAACCTTCAAGCGCCTGAAATATCCGTCAGAGATCCGCCAGCCGATCCTGATGCTGGCTGCCTCCAGCGACACCGTGGTCTCGACCGCCGCGATCGAGGAGTTCGCCTATCATTTGCGCGCCGGCTCGCATCTCGTCATCGCGGGTTCGAAGCACGAGATCCTCCAGGAGCAGGACCGCTACCGCTCCCAGTTCTGGGCCGCCTTCGACGCCTTCGTGCCGGGCACGCCGCTGTTCAAGTGAGGGGTGACGCTGCGGGGAAGGTGGCAGTGGGACTCGCGAAGAGTCCTCATTCTCCGTCATTGCGAGGAGCTCGCGACAAAATTGCGTAGCAATTTTGCGCTGATGCGACGAAGCAATCCAGACTGCCTCCGCGGAGACGGTCTGGATTGCTTCGCTGCGCTCGCAATGACGCGTGGATGCCTGTCCCCGCATCCGCCTTCGCTGAAGCTTCGGCGGACAAGCGCGGGGAGAGGCGAAGGAAAAAGGCGCTACAGCGTCTTCAAATACTCGATCAGGTCGTAACGCTCTTGCTCCTTCAGCACGCGGCCGATGGTGCCGTCCTTGCCCGGCCCCGGCGTGCCGTCGAACGAGTGACCGGCATTGCTGTTGCCGAACAACTCGGTGCCGTCAGACGCCCGCGTCGAGAAGCGCGACTGCCCGGTCTTGCAGCTCTCGCCGTCGGCGACCGCGAAGCCGACCTGCTTCGGATCGTAGTCGCGACCACCACCCATGCAGAACGATTTCGGGCGCTCGGCCGCGGGGCTCAGCATCCAGTAGAGCGAGGGCACCGATCCGTTGTGCAGGTAAGGCGCGGTGGCCCAGACGCCGTTGAGCGGGCGCGCGCGATACCAGGGCCCCCGCTCCTCTTTATCGGGCGGCTGCGGACCGGGATTGGGGCAGTTCTTGCGCTTACCCCACCAGGCTTGCTGAACCTTCGGCTCGATCTTGGCATCGTCCATCGCCTTGCGGGCGACGATGTCCACGAGCACCATCAGGCCGAGCGAGTATGGCATGTCGGTCGAAGAAATATCCGGCAGATTGCAGCTCCACCAGGCATTGAGCTTCTGAGTGGGATCGGGCTGTAGGAAACCCGGCACCTGAACCGTGCGCGTCGCCAGCACGCCGGCCTGAGCCGGGTCGGTCCCCATGCCTTTGGCGCTTTTCTGGACCTCGTTCAGGAATTTGTCGTCGCCGATGGTTTCCCATCGTGAGGAGGACCAGATGCTCTGGGCCGGAAATTCGGCGTCGAACACGGGATCGTTGACCGGCCCGAGATGGCATTCGACGCAGATCTCCGCATAGAGCTTGCGGCCACGTTTGACGCGGTCGCCATCGATCCTCCAGGCATCATCGCCGAAGATATCCGACGGCCATTTCGGCGACGTCAGTCCGGAGAGCTGCTTTTTCGGATAGGGCGGCGACCCCTTCAGCAGATCCTCGATCCAGTTCAGATTCTTGATATCCATCGACGAGCGAAACAGCCTGTCTTTGGGAGTAGTGTCGGACAGATTCAGCAGCGCGGTCACGCCCAGCGCTTCGCCGGCGTTACGGATCAGCGGCTGTTCGATGGACGCGTCATATTGCGCGAATTTGAGCCACGGCACGGTCCAGATCGGCGGGAAGCTGACCGGCGCATCCTTGGCATGCAGATTCTTTTCGAAGCCGCTGAGGCCGCTGAGCGTCATGTCCTGGGCGAACACCTGATTGCCGATGCGGTTGAGCGCGTCGAGACGGCCGTATCCTTCCTCCGTGTCCTGCTGCTTCTCTTGCCGCTTCGTCTTCTCGTTGAACCTCGTCTTGCCGTCGATGGTTTTCGCGTAGGTCTTCTCCCAGTCGATCAGGAACGTGCTGATCGCGCGTAGCTTCTGCTTCAGCGCATCGCGGTCCGCATCGCTGGCGGAGGCGCCGAGCACGCGGTCGGCGAAGCGCGTAAAGCGGCCTGGCACGAACAGCGTGTAGGCGATCGACAGGCCCGTCGTGACCTCGAGCTTCCTCAGGTCGGTCATCGCGGGGCCGCCGTCGAAACGGATGTCGATGCCCTTGTAGTGGATCTGGCCGGTGTGGCAGGCGGCACAGGTCAGGCCGATCCGGTCCTCGCCGATCTGGCCGGTCGCAGGATCGGGGACGCCGGTCATGCGCGCAAAGCCGACGGGCAGGCCGTCGACGTTTTCGGCCTCGGCACCCCAGTTCACCGGCGGATCCCAGAGCCGCGCCGGCACCGGCTTCGTCTTGTCGTAGACGTTGGCATAGCCGAATTGGCGCAGCGTGGCGTCGTCGGTGTTGATCGTCTGCGGGCTCGGGATGAAGCCGAAGCGCTGCAGATGGTCGCTGTCATGCAGCATGCCGGGCTTTGCGAAGAAATGAAGCCGCGGCTGCTCGAGCGCCATGAACCAGCGATAGGGCACCGGGAAGGTCGCGGTGCCCTGGCTGGCGTGATGAAACCAGTGCCGGTCCTCCAGCGCCCAGTTCTGCTCGAGCCAGTACGCGGCCCGGGGTTCGACGTGCTCGGGCAATGGCGGCGCCACCAGGTCCCCGAGAATGCCGGGCAGCATGGGCTGGAATTGATCCGGAAAACGCAGCGCCACGATGCCAAAGACGAGGAGCGCGGCGACGAGTCCGCCGGCAGCGCGCGAGATCAGTGAGGGCGGGGTGACGGGCTGGCTGACAACTCGCTGGGTGATCCTGTCAGGGAATTTGCGCTCGTTGAACAATGTCCTCACCTCGGCCACGCTGAGATAGCGGTCATCACCCTGACCCTTGCCCATGATCTTGAGCAGGATCGGCCATTCGAACTTCATCAGGATCGGGTAGTACCAGCGCGATTGATTGCCAGCGCGCTTGAGGTTGTCCTTCATGAAGGTCTGGATTTGCGAGGCGTTGAGCCCGGTCTCGGTGCCGGCGCCATCGGGATCGGTATAGGTGCCGCCGAAACTGGCGAGCCGCGCGATCTCGTCCTCGTTGACGCGACCGTCGACGCCGAGGATGCGCGAGCCGGCACCGAGCTTGTCGAGCGGGCCGCCGCGCAACATATTGAGCTGCGCGCCCCAAAAGATGCTTTGCAGGATGTGACAGGCGCCGTTGGCAATCAGCGCGACGCCGCGGACCTGGATGCGGGCCGAAATCTTCTTCACCCCCGTCTCGCCGCTTGCATTCGCGATGGTCTGTGACAGCGTCCGGAGCGGGACGGTCCCGCCATCGACGAAGCCTTCGCCGACGAGGCCGCGCAGGAATGGACAGGGATTGTTCGGCGAGACCTGAATCGAGGGGTCGAAGGGCGGCTTCGAAGCGCGGTCATGCATGGCCCAAATCCTGAAAACAGCGAATCGCAAAAAAGACGCGCCGATCAAGCGCGGAAAGTCCTAACAAATCGACAGCAGACTATACTACTTCAGCGTGTGATGAAGTGTGGCTGATTTCACTGTCCTGTCAACAACAGCGGGCGCGAGCAGCTTGCCGCGAAGGGCGGGACCGCAGCAGGCCCGTTCAGGACTCGGCTGCGCGTTTGACGTCGCTCTGCACCAGGGTCAGCTTGCCGAGCGGCACGCCGGCCTTCAGCAGACCCTCGCGGTAATGGGCGATGTCCTCGGGCCGCTTCCAGTGGAAGTTGCGCAAGTGCCTGTCGGCATTCAGGGTTGGATAATTCCCCATCAGCACGCCGACGGCCTCGCTCGCCTCGCCGCTTCGTCCCATTTGAGCCAATGCCGCGGCGCGGATCGCCAGCGCCTGCATGTGGTTCGGGTTGATGTAGAGCTGCTCGCGGGCCCATGACAGGGTCGCGTCATATTGGCGCAACAGGTAGTGACTGAAGGCGTTCAGCGCCGCCCATTGGTAGCGCGGGTCGCTGTTGTCGCGCTGCGCCGCCATCGAGAACAGCTCGATCGCCTCGCGGTGCTCGCCGATGACGAAATGGCAGATGCCGAGCACGCCGCGCGCGCCGTTGTCGTAGGGGTTGAGCGCGACCGCGCGCTTGGCGGCGTCCATCGCGGCCTCGTAATGCCCTTCCATCGCATGGGCCCAGGACAGGATCGAAAACGCGAAGGAGGAACGCGGGTCGAGCCTGACGCTGGTCTCGGCGAGGTTCATCGCCTCGGCCCACATCTCCCGCGTGCCCTTGATCCAGCCGAACTGGATGCTCTGGATCTGGATCGTGGCGAGATAGGCGTGCGCGATCGACAGCTTGGGATCGAGCCGGATGGCCTCGCGGAACAGGTCGACGGCGGCGGCCAAATCCTCCTTGGTCTGCCGGTAGTAGTGCGACAGCCCCTTGAGGAAGCGGTCCCAGGCGCTCACGTCGGTCGAGAGCCGCGCCGGCGCCGAGGCCTCGGCGCGGACGATCTCGGTGGCGATGGCGGCGGACAGGTTGGTGGTGATCTCGTCCTGCATCGCGAACAGGTCGCCGATGTCGCGGTCGTAGCGGCCGGTCCAGAGCTGCTCGCCGGTCTCCGGCGCGATCAGCTCGGCGGTGACGCGGATCTTGGCGCCGGCGCGTCGCACCGAGCCCTGGATCAGATAGGTGGCGTCGATCTCGCGCGCGATCAGCCGCGTGCTGATGTTCCTGCCCTTGAAAGCGAAGGTCGAGTTGCGGCTGAGCACGCGATAGAAGGATTGCAGCGACAGCGCGTGGATCAAATCCTCGGTCAGGCCGTCGGAGAAATATTCGTCCTGGGCATCGCTGAGATTGGCGAAGGGCAGCACGCCGACGATCGCGGTGCGGTACTGCTGTGAGAGAGCGGACGCCTCCCTCAGCTCGGGCGCGAGTGCCGGCGCGCCCTCGGGCGTCCAGGTCCAGACCCCGACCGCATCCTTGATGTTCTTGAAGCGATGGTTGCCGGCATCGGTGAGCGGCACGGTGAGATGCTTGCTCGCCTCGCGATAGGCCTTGGCCGAGATGGCGAAGCCGCCGGGGCTCGCCACCGATTCCAGGCGGACGGCGATGTTGACATCGTCACCGAACACTTCGTCCTCGTCGGCGATGACGTCGCCCATGTGGATGCCGAGCCGGAACTGCATGGCGCGGTCCGCGGGTAGATGCCGGTTGCGCTCCGCCATCAGCGTCTGCATCGCCATCGCGGCTTCGGTGGCGCCGACGATCGAGGCAAACTCGAGCAGGAAGCCGTCGCCGGTGTTCTTCACGACGCGGCCGCCGTGATTGAGGATGATGGGGTGGATCGCGCTGCGATGGGCCTTGAACGCGGCATGGGTGCCGGCCTCGTCGCTGCCCATCATGCGCGAATAGCCGGCGACATCGGCGCAGACGATGGCAGCCAGACGTCTTTCCATATCCCAGGAGCTCCAACGGATCTGCGACCGGCCACGGCGTGGCCGTCGCCTCGAATCCCGCATTTCAAGAACCCTGCCTTTATAGAGCAGATAAGGCGGCGCGAAAGTATGATCCGCATTGCAAATTCGAGGTAAATCCCACGCATTTGCGGCAGTGGACGGGGAGGGGCGAACCGAATATGCCGCCTCAAGGCCGACGCGGGGACCTCACATGCTGGGCATTCACGAAATCTGGCTCTTCATCCTGTCGGGCGTGCTGCTCAACATCACGCCGGGCCCTGATACCGTCTATGTGATCGGACGCAGCATGCAGATGGGCTGGCGGGGTGGGGCCGCCGCTGTGTTCGGCATCAGTTGCGGCTGCTTTTTCCACGTCACGGCCGCTGCGATCGGCCTTTCGGCCCTGCTGATGGCCTCATCGACCGCGTTTTCGATCCTGAAGCTGGTCGGCGCGGCCTATCTCGTCGTCACAGGACTTCAGATGCTGTGGTCGCGCCCGGCGCTGGCCTCGGCCATCGACGAACCCGTGCGGAGCTCGCTGCGGCGGGTGTTCCTCCAGGGCGTCTTCACCAATGCGCTCAATCCCAAGGTCGCGCTGTTCTTCCTGGCGTTCCTGCCGCAATTCGTCGCAGCCGATGCGCCTCATAAACCGCTCGCCTTCCTGACACTCGGCCTGATCTTCATCGGCACGGGCACGCTGTGGTGCCTGGTGCTGGCCGCGTTCGCGGCCAGGGCCGCCCATCGCTTGCGGCGCTCCGAGGGGGTGATCGCCTGGGTCAACCGCGCGCTCGGCGGCCTCTTCATCTATCTCGGCATCCGCGTCGCCATGCTGGAGACGCGGTAGTCACTATTAGGTGTCGCGGGGGCGCGCACCTCTCCCTACGGGAGAGGTGAACGGAGCGTCACAGCCCATATCGATTTCCTGAGCCTTCAGGCGATTTCCTTCAGCAGCGCGCTGCCGGCGAGATAGAGGCCCAGCAAAATCATCGCGATCAGGAACCAGCGGCGAAACGCTTCCGCCGGCATCCGCGCCCGCACTGACTGGCCGATGAACATGCCGGCAAAGGCCATGGCAAGGCCGACGGCGCCGGGCACGGCATTGGCCGGCGTCAGCAATCCGCCGGCGGTCAGGTTGAAGGCGAGCGCCAGCGTCGCCGTCGTGAAGAACACGCCGAGCGCCTGCACCAACTCGTCCTTCTCCATGCCGATCGCCTGCATGAAAGGCATCGAGGGGATCACCTGCACGCCTGTCGAGGCCGAGATCACACCGGTGACGACACCGACCACGCCGCCGACCCATCTCTCGTTCTCAGGCGCGACGCGGAAGTGGAATTTGTTCAGGCCGATCACGGCGTAGATGACGAGCAGGGCGCCGAGCACGATCGTGCCGTAGCGCGCATGAGGGCCGGTCAGCGCGCCGGCATTGAGCCAGCATCCGATCACGGTGCCGATCATCAGCGGCCACAGCCGCCTCAGGATGTCGCGCAAGTGAGGGCCGACGAAGGTCTGCCAGATGTTGGTGACGATGGCGGGCACGATCACGATGGCGATCGCGCGGCTGGGCGCCATGCTCACCGCGAGCAGGCCGATGGACACGGTTGGCAAACCGAGCCCGACCACGCCCTTGACGAATCCGGCGATCAGGAAGACGGCGGCGATGACAAAGAGGAGCGGGTCGAACATATCTGCACATTGACCGAGGCCGCGCGCCGACACAATCTGGAGGTTACGGAGACAGCCTTCGTTCTGAACGAAGGCTAGGGCATGATCCGGACCCGGAGGGCCGCGTTAGCGCAAAGTGCGCAGCGGTTTTCCGACAAGATCATGCTCAAACAATAAGGTTGAGAGAAACCCGTCATGCGCTTCGATCTCGTCGACCTCCAGCTCTTCATCGCGGTCGCCGACCAGCGCAGCATCACCCGCGGCGCGGAGCGCTCGCACCTGGCGCTGGCCTCGGCCAGCGCGCGCATCAAGGGGCTCGAGGACGCGCTTGGTGTCGCGCTGCTCAAGCGCGGGCGCCGCGGCGTCGAATTGACCGCGGCCGGCGAGAGCCTGCTCGATCACGCGCGCCTCGTCATCCACCAGATCGACGCCATGCGCGGCGATCTCGCCGGCTTTGCCAGCGGCGTGCGCGCCAGCGTGCATTTTCTCGCCAACACCTCAGGGCTCTCGGAGCACCTGCCGAAGGCGCTGGCCGGCTTCCTGCGCGAGCATCGTGACGTCGCGATCGACATCGAGGAGCGCGAGAGCACCGACATCGCGGCGGCGATCACCGCGGGCGCTGCCGATCTCGGCTTTGCCGCCGAGCACGCGCTGCCCGAGCATATCGAGCGTTTCCGCTTCAGCGAGGATCGGTTGACGCTGGTGACGTCGCGCCGCGGCCCGTTCGCCGGCCGTCGCCAGATCGACTTTCAGGAGGCGGGGGCCTGCGACTTCGTCGGCCTGACCAGCGCCACCGCGCTTCAAATGCACATCTCGAAGCACGCGGCCCGGCTCGGCATGCGCCCACATTTCCGCGCGCGCCTGCGCGATTTCGATGCGATCTGCCAGATGGTCGCCGCCGATGTCGGCGTGGCGCTCGTGCCCGAAGCCGCCGCCCGCCGCTGCGCCAAGACGATGCCGATTGCCATGGTCCGCCTGCGCGATGCTTTCGCCAACCGGAAGCTCGTGATCTGCGCGCGCAGCTTCAAGACGCTGCCAAGGCCGGCCAAGATGCTGGTGGAGCATTTAAGGGCGGCGGCGGTGTGAAGGGGCTACGCTTACCCTCCCCTGGAGGGGGAGGGTCGGCTCACATTGAGCGTAGCGAAATGTGAGACGGGGTGGGGTGACGGTCTCTCTGCGTCGGACAGTGGCCGTGTGGAGAGATCACCCCACCCCGCTCGCGCTTCGCGCGATCGACCCTCCCCCTCCAGGGGAGGGTAAGAACAGCGCTACTTCGCCGTCTCGATCCCGGCGTCCTTGATCACCTTCGCCCACTTCTTGGTCTCGTCGGCGATGAAGCTGCGAAAATGCTCGGGCTCATCGCCGATCAGCGTCGCGCCTTGGGCGGCGAGCTTCTCCTTCACCGCCGGATCTGCCATTGCCTTCGTTGCCAGGCCATGCAGCGCGGCGACGATCTCCTTCGGTGTGCCCTTCGGCGCGACCATGCCGTACCAGTTCTCGATGCGCAGCTGCGGCAGGCCCGCTTCCGCCGTGGTCGGCACCTCCGGCGCGGTCGGCGCGCGCTCGGCCGAGCCGACCGCGATCGGCCGCAACGCGCCGGCCTTGACCTGCGGCAACAGCACGGGGAGATCGAGGAACGTCATCTGGACCTGCTGGCCCAACAGATCATTCACCGCCGGCGCTGCGCCGCGATAGGGCACGTGCACGATGTCGATCTTGGCCGTCAGCTTGAACAATTCGCCGGCGAGATGCGGCAGGCTGCCGGGGCCGGAGGAGGCGAAGTTGAGCTTTCCCGGCTGCGCCTTGGCGAGCGCAATCAGCTCGCCGATGTCCTTGACGGGGACATTGGTCGCGACCACCAGCATTTCCGGCACGGTCGCAACCAGCGTCACCGGCGTGAGGTCGGTCAGCGTGTCATAGGCCACCTTCTCCATGCTCGGGCTGATCGCGAGCGCGCCGGCCGAGGAGATCGCGATGGTGTAGCCGTCGGGCGCGGCCTTGGAGACGGCATCCGTGCCGAGCACGCCGCCCTGGCCGCCACGATTGTCGATCACCACCGGCTGTCCTGACAGCTCGGACATGCGCTGGCCGATCACCCGCGCGATGATGTCGTTGGGCCCGCCGGCCGGGAACGGCACGATGAGCTTGATCGGCTTGGCCGGGAAATTCTGCGCTGATGCCAATGACGGCAGCAGCAGGAACAATCCCAAGAACAATTCAACGAGCAGCCTGCGTGAGACGGTCATGCAAGCCCTCCGCTCGCGTTGTTATTGGTTCAAAAGCTTGAGTGCTTCTTCGTGAACCCTGGGGTCGCCGGCCGCGATGATACGGCCGCCCCCCTGGGCCGGCTTGCCTTCCCAGGTGGTGACGACGCCGCCGGCGCCTGTCACGATCGGGATCAGCGCCGCGATATCGTAGGGTTTCAGCTCGGTCTCGACCACGAGGTCGACATGGCCGGCGGCGAGCATGCAATAGGAATAGCAGTCGCCGCCATAGCGCGACAGCCGCGCGCCCTGCTCGATGCGGCCGAAGATGGCGCGGTCGCTCTCGTTCATCAGCAGCGGGCTTGTGGTGTAGGTCGTGGCTTCCGACAGCGAGGCGCAGCGCCGGACCTGGAGCCGGCGTTCGCCGGAGGGGCCCTTGTAATTGGCCGAGCCGTTGTCGCCGGAGAAGCGTTCGCCGATGAAGGGCTGGTGCATCATGCCGAACACCGGCGCGCCCTTGTGCAGCAGCGCGATCAGGGTGCCCCAGATCGGAAAGCCGCCGATGAAGGATTTGGTGCCGTCGATGGGATCGAGCACCCAGACATAGTCGGCGTCGTCGCGCTCATTGCCGAACTCCTCGCCGACGATGCCGTGCTGGGGGAAGCTGGCCTTGATCAGCCGCCGCATCACGGCCTCCGCGGCGCGGTCGGCCTCCGTCACGGGATCGAAATCCTTGGTCTTGCTCTTGTCGTCGACCGACAGCGAGGTGCGGAAGAACGGCAGGATGGTTTCGCCGGAGGCGGTGGCGAGCCGTCCGATGAAGGCGGAGAAGTCGATCACCGTCACGGCGTGTCCTCAAAAGCGAAAGTCGGATGAAGCTCGCTTCTGCCTAGCTCAAATCGGCAGAATCTTGCAGCGCTGTCTTGATTTGCTCCCTGGTATTTTGAATGCCGCAACCGGCTGCCTCATCTCAGTCATCTCCTGGTCAAATATCGATCACAGTGTTGAAAACTTAGTTCCGACCATGCCTCGTTTGTATGCAAACACTTATCAACCCATTGAATTTCCTTATCAAAGAAACTGAATCTGGGTTTCCATGGAAGCAATTGAGCCATGTCCTAATGCATGGGAAATGACTGAAAAGCCCTTGCACTTTGTGCGGCGCGGTCGCATATTGTTGCGGTGCGGTAGCGCTTGGCGTTACCGCTGCCCTCCTTGGGCGTTTCCTCCCTAGACTTGGGCCGCTTCTTCATCAGAAGCGGCCCTTTTTTCTTTGGGCCTCCGTTTTCATTTCAGGGCGCGCAAACTTGCGAAGCGAAAACGCGTTCGCGCCGTTGGCGCGCGGCACTGTCGTCCGAGAGTAAGAGGCGGCTATTCCGCTGCGGCCTGGAACGAGCCGAGATCGCCGAACGGGATCGTGCTCGCCAGCACGTCGGCGAGGATGCCGAAGTCGCTTGCGACTTGCGCAAAGCGCGGACCGCGCTCGCGCCGCCGTTCGTCCATGTAGATCGCGCGATTGAGCTCGAGCTGCACCGCGTGCAGGCCGCTCGCGGGGTTGCCGTAATGCTCGGTGATAAAGCCGCCGGCATAGGGCTTGTTGCGGCCGATCGAATAGCCGAGCCCCGTCATGGTCTCCTCGACGCGGTCGGGAAGCAGCGGCGTGCAGCTCGTGCCGTAGCGGTCGCCGATCACGATATCGGGCCTGCGCGGCTCGTCTCTGCTGACGCCGACCGATGGCATCGAGTGGCAGTCGACCAGCACCACGGTGCCGAACAGCTGGTGCACCTTGTTGATCAGTCGGCGCAGCGCGCGGTGGTAGGGCTTGTACAGCGTCTCGATCCGCCCCAGCGCATCGTCGACCAGGATGCGGTCGCGGTAGATTTCCTGTCCGTCGCCGACCACGCGCGGAATGGTGCCGAGACCGCCGGCGACCCGCATCGAGCGGGTGTTGGCAAAGCTCGGCAGGCGGCCGGTGAACATGCGGGGATCGAGCTCATAGGGCTCGCGGTTGACGTCGACATAGGAGCGGGGAAAGTTGACCCGCACGGTCGGAAAGCCGCGATCGCTCAAATGGCCGATCAGCTCGTCCATGAAGGAATCTTCGGACCGCCGCAGCGTCGGCAGGTCGATCCTGGATGCGCTGAGGAATTGGTCCGGATAGGTCGAGCCGGAATGGGGCGAGTTGAAGATGACCGGGGCACGCCATTGCGCGGGCTCCACGATCTCGAAGGCTGGCGACGTCTCGCCGACAAACCGGGTCATCTTCTCAGGCTTCGTCCCTTCGCGCCGGGATCTGGCATGGTCCAGATCGCATTGATTCGGCCGATCGAGCGGCTCTTATGTGACGTCATTGTCCGGAATCGCAACCATTCTGCCAAGCGAAAAGATGTGATGGGCACTGGAACACGTCTTAACCCTGCGGGCAGCGAGGTGGGGATCTCCGTGCGCGGCTCGATTGATTCGAGCTGCGTTCAGGTTCACAAAGGGCCGGCAGCAGCAGCCGTCTCAGGGTTAAGATTTTCACCCCAAATTTACCCTCTGTCGGGCTTAGTGACCTCTGCTGATATCCTCTGGGGATTCGACGTTTCCTGCCATGCCAAAGATCCTGCTCGCCGAAGACGACAACGACATGCGCCGCTTCCTGGTCAAGGCGCTGGAAAACGCCGGTTTTCAGGTCTCGTCCCATGACAACGGCATGGCCGCCTATCAGCGGTTGCGGGAAGAGCCGTTCGAGATGCTGCTGACCGACATCGTGATGCCGGAGATGGACGGTATCGAGCTCGCCCGCCGCGCCTCGGAACTCGACCCCGACATCAAGATCATGTTCATCACCGGCTTCGCCGCGGTGGCCCTGAACTCGGATTCGGACGCCCCCAAGAACGCCAAGGTGCTGTCCAAGCCCGTCCATCTGCGCGAATTGGTCAGCGAAGTGAACAAGATGCTGGCGGCCTGAATCGGCCCCCTTCCGTCCTTGCGCCGGCTCCCCTGAGCCGTTATAGGGACCCCACCCGATCTAGACGACCTCTAGGGCACGTAGCTCAGCGGGAGAGCACTACCTTGACATGGTAGGGGTCACAGGTTCGATCCCTGTCGTGCCCACCATCCTTCGCTCGCGATAGCAGAGAGAAGGATGCCACGCCGAAGCCCAAAGGGCGCAGGCGGGCTGCCGCCGCGAGCTACGGCTCGGCAAGCCACGATTCAACCAACGCGAAGTGTGTCCGGCGTAGCTCGCAGAGCGTAGACGGACTGGTGCGCCTTGCTCAGTATCCTGGAACGCCGAGACGCCCCCGGCATTGTTCCGCCATGCCGAAGTCCTCCACAAAAACCTTCAAGCGCGGCGACCACGTCAGCTGGAATTCCGAGGCCGGGCGCGTGCGCGGCCATATCCTGCGCGTGCACACGGAGGACGTCGACCACAAGGGCTACGTCCACCACGCCACGCCGGACGACCCGCAATACGAGATCAAGAGCGACAAGACCGACCACGTCGCCCTGCACAAGGGAAAGGCGTTGCGATTGTTGCGGAGTTGAACGTGAGGTGAGCAAGGCATCCCATGGCTCATCCCTTCTTCACCATCGGACATGCCACGCGCTCGATCGAGGAATTCATCGAGTTGTTGCAGGGCAGCTCGATCACATATCTGGCCGACGTTCGCACCCTGCCCCGCTCGCGCACCAACCCGCAGTATAATCGCGACACGCTGCCGCAGTCGCTCGCGGCCGTTTCGATCGGCTACGAGCATATCGCCTCGCTCGGCGGCCTGCGCAGCCGCAAGCGCGAGGTGCCGCGCGAGACCAATGCCTTCTGGCAGAATGGCAGCTTCCACAATTATGCCGACCACGCCATGAGCGCGGCCTTTCACGAAGGTCTCGCTCATTTGCGCGATCTCGGGCAGACGCAGCGCTGCGCCATCATGTGCGCGGAAACATTGTGGTGGCGATGTCACCGCCGCATCATCACCGATTATCTGCTCGCCGCCGGCGAGACCGTGTTTCACATTCTGGGACCAGGGCAGGTCAAACAGGCCGAGATGAATCCGGCGGCGCGCGTCATGGCTGACGGCCGCTTGGTTTATCCTGCGGAAAGTTAGCCAATCGTCGCTATCGCGGCTATGCTTGCCGCAGTCCGTAGATCCTCTGGGTGAGTTGGTGGTCGCCGCCCGTCACCCATAGGATCTACGCTCCCCTTGATCCGCGACGGGAGTTTGCGATGAGCATATCCGTCATCGAACAGGCAAAAATCCAGGCGCAGGTGCTGGTGCCGCTGGTTAGGGCGCTCCAGGCCGAACTCGGCGAGGCACGCGCCAACGCGCTGGTGCGCAAGGCGCTCGGCGATCTCTATCGCGGCTTCGGCGAGGAATTCTGGAAAGCCAAGAGCCTAAACGAGAACGAGGCAGACCTCGGCCAGGCGGTCGCGTCCGCCTTCAAGACCTATGCCCGCGACGATGCGCTCGCCTATGACGTCATCGAGCAGTCGAAGGACGTCTTCGCATTCGACGTGAAGCGATGCGCCTATGCCGAGTTCTACAAGGCGCTCGGCGAGCCCGAGCTCGGCTTCCTCCTGATCTGCACCGCCGACTTTGCCACCGCGGAAGGGTTCGGCCCCGACATCAGGCTCACGCGCACGCAAACCATCATGCAAGGCGCACCTCATTGCGATTTCCGCTACCGGCGCGATCCGGGCGGATCATCATGAGAGCGTTTGCCGCTTCAGGCCTCGGTCCCGTCGCGATCGGCAGCTGACTTACCGTCCAAGCCGCCAGAACGCCGTCTGCAGCGGGAGCTGATGCTTGATCATCGTAACGCCGTCGACGACCTTCAGGCCGCGGCTCGCGCAGGCTGCCATGAATTCAGTGCGGCGGGCGGCGATGATGTCGAATACCGCGCAATCCCCCGGCAGGTTCGACGGATCCATCGGCAGCGCGTCGCTCGCGCGCAGGCCGAGCGACGTGGCGTTGACGCTGAGGCCGGCGTCGTCGAAGCGCTCCTCGAGGCTGATATCGAGATCGGGGAATTGCGCGCGCAGCTTTGCCGCGAGCGACTCGACCGGAGCGGGCACCTCGTTGAGGATGCGCAGGCGCTTCAAGCCCGCTGCGGCGAGTGCGTGGCAGATCGCGCGGCCGGCGCCGCCCGCGCCGATCACGACAGTGCGGCGCGCGGGATCGAAAATGTTGGCCTCGCGTGCGGCGTTCAGAAAGCCGCCGCCATCAAAGGACTCCCCGACCAGCTTTCCGTCCGCTTCGATCCGGATCGTGTTGACCACACCTTCGAATCTCGCGGCAGGTCCCACCTCGTCGCAGAGTTCGACGCCGCTGGCTTGTGCGGCATGGTCAGGTTGAAGCCGGCGGTGCTCGGCGATTTCGCCAGCGTGCGGATTGTCCCGGCGAGATCGTCCGGGTGCACGTCCATCGGCACCATGTGCCAGTCGAGGCCCCGCTCCTCGAAATAAGGCGTGTAGTATCTGGGCGCACCGACATGGCCGGCGGGATGGGCGAAGATGAAGACGACGCGCGAGGCGCCGGTCGGAAGCTTCATGGCATCATCCCTTGACCGCGCCGGCGGTCAGCCCGGAGACGAGATAACGACGCACTGCGAGCGAGAAGATCAGCACCGGCGCCATCACCAGCGAGCCGCCGGCGGCGATCTTGCCCCATTCCCAGCCCTCGTAGTTCATGAAGTTGACGACGGCGACCGGCGCGGTGCGTGCATTGGTCCGGGTCAGGATCAGGGCGAAGAAGAAATCGTTCCAGGCGTAGAGGAAGCAGAGGATCGCGGTCGCGGCGATGCCGGGCGTCACCATCGGCAGCACGATTTTCGTGAACACCGTGCGCGTCCGTGCGCCGTCGACGAGGGCAGCTTCCTCCAGCGAAATCGGTATGGTGTCGAAGAACGGCTGCATCATCCAGATCACCAGCGGCAGGTTGAAGCTGGTGTAGACCAGCACCAGGCCGGTGACGGTGTCGAGCAGCCCGATCCAGCGATAGAACAGGAAGAAGGGAATGGTGAAGGCGATCGGCGGCGCCATGCGCGTCACCAGGATCGCAAAGGAGAGCGCATGCTTGCCGCGCCCGGCCCAGCGCGACAGCGCGTAGGCCGCGGGCACGCCGAACAGCAGTGCGAGCGCGGTCGAGAGCGAGGCGCTCAAGAGGCTGTTGACGAAGGAGGCCGAGAACGCGCTGTGCCAGAGCGAGATGTAGTTTTCCAGCGTCGGCGTGAAGATCAGCGGCGGCGGGAATTGCAGGATCTGGTCATTGGACTTGAAGCTCATCTGCAGCAGCCACAGAAACGGCGAGAGCAGGACGAGCAGCGTCATGGTGATCGTGACCAGCCGCCCGGGCGTCGCGCGGCGTCCGGAATGGTGGCTCATGCCATCGCCTCCCGCCGGCGCCCCATCCAGACCAGGGCAAGGCTGATGCCGGCGACGAGCAGCAGCATCACGACCGTGACCGCGCTGGAATAGCCGATCTCGTTGGTGTCGAAGGCAAGGAGATACGCATAGTAGTTCGTGACTTCCGTGACCGTGCCCGGACCGCCGCTGGTCAGCAGGAAGATCAGCGGAAACGCCTTCACACTGTCGATCAGGCGGAACATGCCGGAGATGACGAGGATCGGCGTGATGAAGGGCAGGGTGACGTACCAGAAGATCTGAAGCTTGCTGGCGCCGTCGACCAGGGCGGCCTCCGAATATTCGTCGGGAATGGTCTGGAGCGCTGCCAGCACCATCAGGAAGGTGAAGGGCAACCATTCCCAGGTGTCGGCGATGATGATGGCGGTCAGCGCGAAATCGACGCTGGAGGTCAGCGCCGGCATGGTGAAATTGAGGAGCTGCGCGGCGTAATAAAGCGGGCTGATGTCGGGCGTGTAGATCAGCTTCCAGATCACCGCGACGACGATCGGCGGCAGCACCATCGGGATCAGGAAGAAGGTGCGGGCGAACTCGACGAAGCGCGACGGCACGTTGAGGAGCAGCGCGAGCAGCATGCCGAGCAGGACCTGGAACAGCACCCCCCAGCACGACAGTTTTGCCTGCACCCAGAGCGAATTGACGAAGCGGGGATCGCCGGGCAGCAGGCCGTAATTGCGCAGCGGCACGCTGAAATCGGTCGCCGAGCCCGGCGCCGTCAACTGGAACGGCGTCAGGCTGGTCACGACGAGATAGTTCGCCGGAAGCACGGCGACCGCAAATAGCACGATCAGGCTCGGCGTGAGCGCGCAGGCGATGAAGCCGCGGCGCTCCGCATCAATTCCACTCTCGCTCAAAGCTGCGTCCCGGCACGGCGGAGCGCGGCGATCGCCTGGTCCTGCGCGGCGTTCATCGCGTCCTTCGCGGGCAGCTGGCCGGTTGCGACCTGCTCGAACGCCTTGTTGAGCACGTCGCCGACGATCGGGAACTCCTTCACGGTACGATAGGCCATGTAGTTCTCGCCCTTGGCCCGCAGCTCCAGCACTTCCAGATAGAGCGCGCCCAGATCCTGGCCGTTGACCGTGTTGAGCTTGCGATAAGCTTCGCTGGTGATGATGGAGCGCCGGCAGACCGAGGAATGGCCGTGCTCCTTGACGAGCCGCATCGAGATGTCGGGGGAGAGCGCCCATTTGATGAATTCCCACGCCGCCTTCTTGTTCTTGGCGTTCTTGGGAATGCCGAGCCCCTGGCTGTTGGAGGCGGGGTGGTCATGCACGGGTCCCGCGGGCATCCGCACCACGCGCGAGGTCTCCTTCACCTTGCTCTCCTCGGACAGCAGGATCGGCGTCACCCAGGCGCTGGAATGGATGAAGATGTTGGCGCGTCCTGTGAGCACCGACTGCCGCGCCTGGTCCTCGGTGTAGGTCAGCACGCCCTTCGGCGCGCTCTTCAGGAGGTTCGCGTAGAATTCGATGCCCTGGATGGTCTCGGGCGTGTTCAACGCCGGCATGATGTCGGAGGGCGGCTTGCGGAAGATGTTGCCGCCAAAGCCCTGGATGTAAGGCGGCAGATTCCAGTGATGCAGCTGGAACGAGGTGATGCCGCTGACGCCGTCGGTGCCGTTGATTTCGGCGCAGACCTGCTGGAGCTCGGCGAACGTCTTCGGGATCCTCAGCCCCTTCTTCTCCATCAGGTCCATGCGCGATAGCCCCATCAGCATCGCGCCGCCTTCCCAGGAATAACCGTAGGTCGCGCCCTTGGCGTCGCGGTAGGGCACCTGCGCGCCTTCGACGAAGTCCTTGGGATTCCATTCGGCCGGGGTCAGATTGGCATCGCCGGTGAACTCGTCGAGATTGGCCAGCAATCCCGCCGCGACCCAGCGCGCGGCCAGGATGAAGGTGACGTTGACGAAATCATAGGCCGAGCCGCCGGAGGACAGTTCGAGATTGGCCTGTTGGTTGTAGACCGGGAAGGCCGAGAGCTGGAGATCGACCTTCATCCCGGTTCTCTCCTCGAACTCGGGGATGTATTTCTGCAGCAGCGTGAAGAAGCGGTGCTGGAACGAGGCGCCGTGCAGCGTGACGCCGGCAAACGGTTTCGTCTGTGCGATCAGCGGCGCGGGAAATGCCGCAAGCGCCGCGGTCGCGGCGCTGGCCTGCAAGAGTTTACGGCGGGTGAGCGAACTTCCGCGCGATGCGTTCTTCATCATGTCCTCCCAATTATTGTTTGCCGGTTTCAACGCGCCCGTCTGGTGCGGGCGTTCTCGTCCTCGGCATCCTTCCTTCGCTGGCGCGACAGGGCCGAGACGATGTTCTGTTCGGTGAGATCCATGAGCTTGTGCATGGCCTGGCGCGCGCCGTCCGGATTGCGCGCCCAGATCTCGTCAAGCACCGCGCGATGATAGGGCAGGCTTTTCCGCGGTGCGCCCGGATTGGTCGTCGACAGGTTGAACGACATCCGCAAGGCTGCTGCGACCGTCGCGCCGAAGGCGATCAGAAAGTCATTGCCCGTGGCGATCAGGATGCCGCGGTGAAATTGCAAGTCGGGCTCGGCATAGGCGAGCCGGTCCATCCCGGCCGCGTCCATGCCGCGATAGGCGCGTTCGATTCGGGCAAAATCCTCATCCGTGCCGCGCATCGCGCAGATCGCGCAGGCCTCGGGCTCGACGATGCGGCGGACCTCCATGATCTGCTTGGCGAACTCCTGCGTCGGCAGCGCCGACAGCGTCCAGTTCAGCAGCTCCTCGTCAAGCATGTTCCAGTCGAAGCGCGCGCGGACATGCGTGCCGGCTTTCTGTTTCGAGGCGATCAATCCCTTCGCCTTCAGCAGCGACAGCGATTCGCGGATCGAGGCGCGGCTGACGCTGAAGCGCGAGGCCAGCTCGACTTCGCGCGGCAAGATCGTGCCCTCGCGCCATACCCCGGTCAGGATCAGTCGTGCCACCTCGCGGGCCACCTGGGCGCTCGCCTGCGGATTATCGCTGCTGTCGGTCTTGGCCACGGTGAACCCGGTTCCGTGAAGTCAAATGTCTGATTTATTGCAGATGCTGACGACGCGGCGACAGAATGTCGGCCGTCACATGCAAGATAATCCCATGGCGGCAGGTTTGACAAGAATTATTATGTCAGACATATCTTCTCCCAGATCAACGCCGCGCGGGACAAAACCATCGTGACAAAGCCCCACATCGTCCTGGTCATGACCGATCAGCAACGCTTCGACACGATCGCGGCGACCGGCCACCCCTACATGAAGACGCCGAATCTCGATCGGCTGGTGCGTGAGGGCGTCTATTTCGACAATTGCTTCATCAACGCGCCGAGCTGCGTTCCCTCGCGCGCGGCGCTGTTCTCCGGCCTCTATCCGCACGCCTCTGGCGTGCTGAAGAACGGGCAGCACTGGCAGAAGACGTGGGTCACCAATCTGGCGGAGGCCGGTTATCACTGCGTCAATGTCGGCAAGATGCACACGATCCCCTACGATGCGAAGGCCGGCTTCCACGAGCGTTTCGTCGTCGAGAACAAGGATCGCTTCTTCGAGGGCCGCTGGTTCGCTGACGAGCTCGACAAGGCCTTTGCCGCCCACAAGCTGACAAAGCCGTCGCGTGCCGCCTACCGCAGCCTGCCGGATTATGGCGATCGCATGGGCGCGTTCACCTGGGAGATGCCGAAATCGCTGCATCCGGACATCTTCGTCGCGGAGACCGCGATGTGGTGGCTCGAGACCCGACCCAAGCCCGAAGCGCTGTTCATGCAGATCGGCCTGCCCGGACCGCACCCGCCCTATGATCCGCTGCCGGACTATCTGGAACATTACCTTGCGCGCAACGACCTTCCGGTGCCGCAGCCGACCGAAGCCGAGATCGAGGGGCTGCCGGCCTATCTGAAGGAGAAGCGTCGCCACGACACCGAAGTCGACCATGACGCGGTGTCATGGAAGCTCGCGCCGACGCACGACGAGATGCGGCGCCTGCGCGCGCATTATTATGCCAACGTCACCATGATCGACGAGCAGATCGGCCGTCTCCTGCAAACGCTGGAAGACAGGGGCTATCTCGACAATTGCGTCGTCATCTTCATGTCGGACCACGGCGATAATCTCGGCGAGCACGGCCTCAGTCAGAAATGGTCGATGTACGAGCCCGTCACCCGCATCCCGCTGCTGGTCTGGTCACCGGGACGGTTCACCGGCGGGCGCCGCATTGCCGGGAAGTGCCAGCTGTTCGATCTCGCCCCGACCATTCTGGATCTCGCCGGCGCGCAGCGTCCAAAGCCGTTCCAGGCCCGCAGCCTGCTTCCGGCGCTGAAGGGCGAGGAGTGGGCCGGCCGTGGCTTCGTGTTCAGCGAGCAGGCTGGCGACGTCGCCATGACCGGCGCAAGGCTGATTACCATGGTGCGCGACGACAGGTGGAAGGTCGTGTTCATTCACGGCGCCGAGGACGGGCAGCTGTTCGATCTCGCGACCGATCCGCTCGAACGGCACAATCTCTTCGGCATGCCCGAGCACGCCGGAATCATCAGCCGTCTGAAGGACGCCTTCATCGACTGGCGGCAGAACAGCCTGCTCGAAACGATGGATCTGAACGCGGCCGCACGCTGATGCCTATGAATCGTCGGCGTTACGGCCCTGCCATCTCAACGCCGGCGCCGACACGTCGGGCAGGCCCAGCAGGTTGATCGCGCGGCAGGCGATCTGGTCGACGATGTCGGCCATCGACTGCGGCTTCAGATAGAAGGCGGGCAGCGGTGGCGCAATGATTGCGCCGATCTCGGTCGCCTGGAGCATCGCGCGGAGATGTCCGAGATGCAGCGGGCTTTCGCGGACCAGGAGCACCAGACGCCGCCGCTCCTTGAGCTGCACGTCGGCCGCGCGCACGAGCAGATTGTCCAGATGCCCCCAGGCGATGGCCGACAGGGTGCGGATCGAGCACGGCGCCACGATCATGCCGCTGACCGGAAACGAGCCGCTGGCGATGCTGGCGCCGATGTCGGAAGGATCATGGTCGCGGAAGGCGAGGGCGCGCAGCCGAGGCAGCGCGCCGGCGCCGACTTCCTCGGTGAGCGTGCGCTCGGCCGCCGGTGAGATCACGAGATGCACCGCACAGTGCGGATTCTCCGCCAGCCGCTCGACGATGCGCATGCCGATGGCCGCGCCCGAAGCGCCGCTGATGCCGACGACCACGCCATGCCGCGCGCTCATGCGGTCTCGCGCAGTTGAGGTCCAGCCATTGCGCCGAGCCCGAGTGCCGGCCACATCTTGTCGACCCTGGCGACCACGGCTGGATCCATCATCAGGGGCGCGCCCCAGGCCCGCTCCGTCTCGGGCGGAATCTTGGTGGTGGCATCGATTCCGAGCTTGCCGCCGAGGCCGGATTTCGGCGAGGCGAAATCGAGATAGTCGATCGGCGTGTCCGAGAGCGTGACGAGGTCGCGCGAACTGTCGCTGCGGGTCGCGACCGCCCACATCACGGCGCGCCAGTCGCGGATGTCGATGTCATCGTCGACCACGATCAACAGCTTGGTGTAGCTGAACTGCGGCAGCATCGACCACAAGCCCAGCATCAGCCGTCGCGCCTGACCGGGATAGCGCTTCCTGATGGAAGCAATCGCGACCCGGTAGGAGCAGGCCTCGGGCGGCAGCCAGCAGTCGGCCACCTCGGGGAATTGCTGCCGGATCAGCGGCACGAACAGCCGGTTCAATGCTTCGCCGATCCGGGACGGCTCGTCCGGCGGGCGGCCGGTGAAGGTCGAGAGATAGATCGGCTGTCGGCGCGACGTGATGGCGGTGACCCGAAGCACGGGAAAGGCTTCGACCGAATTGTAGTAGCCGGTGTGATCGCCATAGGGGCCCTCGCCGGCCGTCTCGGTTGCCGAGACGAGGCCCTCGATGACGATCTCGGCCGCGGAGGGGACCGCGAGAGGAATCGTCAGGCACCGCGTCAGCTCGGGCCGCTCGCCGCGCAGGATACCTGCGAAGCGCAGCTCGGATATCGTCTCCGGCAGCGGCAGCACGGCGGCGAGGATCGTCGCGGGGTCGGCTCCGATGACGATCGCGACCGGCATGTCGCGCCCCCGTGCCTTCCATTGCTGGTGATGCCGGGCGCCGCCGCGATGGGCGAGCCAGCGGATGATCGCGCGGTCGCGACCGAGGATCTGCATGCGGTAGACGCCGACATTCTCTTCCTGGTCCGCGATGGGCGATTCCGGCGGCGCGGTGATGACCAGCGGCCAGGTGATCAAGGGTGCAGGCTCGCCCGGCCAGCAGATCTGCGCCGGCAGTTTCATTAGATCAATGTCCTCGCCCGTCGCCACGCGATCCTGCACGGGCGCCGCAGGGCGCGATCGTGGCCGCGTGGCAAGGGCGGCGCGGGCCAGCGGCAGCTTGCGCCAGGCATCCCGGACGCCATGCGGAGGACGCGGCGCGCGCAACTCGGCCAGCAAAACGCCGAGCTCTTCGAGCCGATCCGGCGTGATGCCCATGCCCCACGCGGTCCGCTCCACCGTGCCGAACAGATTGGTCAGCAGCGGCATCTCGGATGGAAGGCCGTCGGCCCTGACCGGGCGTTCGAACAATAGTGCAGGGCCGTGTTCGCCGATCACGCGCCGGTGGATCTCGGTGATCTCATGGACCACGGAAACCGGTTCGCGAATGCGTCGCAGTTGTCCCTTGCCTTCGAGGAAGTGCAGGAAGTCGGATAATTCTCCGAAGCGCGGAACGTCACGTTGCAAGCGAACGGTCTCCTGAAAAAGCAGAAACTAGCCGGCGTGATTTCGATCTTCATTGTTCCCGCTCAAATACATTTGCGCGCAATCGGCTCAGATGACGGAATGAGTCATTCGTCCGTCGCGTCCGGTTCGTTGCCGACAATTCCGCCACTTCTCGCTCTGGCGATACGTCCCTTGCCACTGCTGCCGCTGCAATTCGCCCTCGGTGGCTTCCTGTCGCGGATATTGAGGCGCAATCCCGGACTGCTCGACCGGCTCGGACCACATCGCCGCGCACGGTTCGGGATCAGGCCGGTCGATCTGCCGTTCGCCTTCATCGTCGAGGCCACGCCGCCGCTTGTGTCGGTGGTGCGCGAGCTGCCGCAAGACCTGGATGCCTATGTCTCCGCCTCGCTCGCCAACCTGCTTGCTCTGGTCGAGGGCAGGGTCGACGGCGACGCGCTGATGTTTTCGCGCCAGCTCGGAATCGAAGGCGACATGGAGGCGGTGCTGGCCTTGCGCAATGCCATCGACGATGCGCGGCTCGATCTCGCCGCGGAGCTGGCGTCCCTGTTCGGTCCGTTGGGCGAGCCGGTAAGGCGCTCGTTCGAGGCCGCGCGGGACAGGCTGATCGGCCCGCCGCAGGAGCAGAGGTGATGGAGCTGATCTGTCCCGCCGGCACGCCGGCCGCGCTGCGCAGCGCCATCGATGCCGGCGCGGACGCCATCTATTGCGGCTTCAACGACGAGACCAACGCGCGCAATTTTCCGGGGCTGAACTTCAGCCGCGACGAGCTGCGCAAGGGAATCGCGTTCGCCCATGAACGCGGCGCGCGCATCCTCGTCGCCATCAATACCTTTCCGCGGGCGTCGTCCGTGACGCTCTGGCAGCGCGCCGTGGACGATGCCGTCGATGCCGGAGCCGACGCGCTGATCGTCGCCGATATCGGGCTCATGGATTACGTCGCCAAGCGTCATCCGGGTCAGCGCCTTCATGTTTCGGTGCAGGCCGCCGCCGCAAATCCCGATGCCATCGCGTTCTATGTCGAGACGTTCGGGGCGCGCCGCGTCGTGTTGCCACGCGTGCTCAGCGTTGCGGAGATCGCCGAAATCGCCCGCGAGACGACGTGCGAGACCGAAGTGTTCGTGTTCGGCGGCCTTTGCGTGATGGCCGAAGGGCGCTGCTCGCTGTCGTCCTATGCGACCGGCAAATCCCCGAACATGCAGGGCGTCTGCTCACCGGCGAGCCACGTGGCCTATGAGGAGACCGCGCAGGGAACGACGTCCCGGCTTGGCGGCTTCACCATCAACCGCTTCGCCCCGCAGGAGGCCGCGGGCTATCCGACCCTCTGCAAGGGGCGGTTTTCCACCGCGCATGGCGACGGCTACATCTTCGAGGACCCGGTCAGCCTCGATGCCACGACGCTGCTCGGGGGACTGCGAAGCGCCGGCGTTGCCGCCCTGAAGATCGAGGGGCGTCAGCGCGGACGGGCCTATATCGAGAGCGTGGTCCGTCATTTCCGCCGCGCACTCGATACAATCGAGCAGGGGCGCGAAGCGGACATCGTGAGCCTGCGGCCCTTCACTGAAGGCCAGGCCTCTACGCTCGGCGCCTATCGCAAGACATGGCGATGATTAATGGCGATGATTGCAACCGATGGCGGCCGGCCATCAATGAGAGAAGCCCCGATGCAGCTGAGTCTCGGCCCCGTCCTCTACAATTGGGCGCCGGAACGCTGGCGCGATTTCTACTTCCGGATTGCCGACGAGGCGCCGGTCGATGTCGTGTCCGTAGGCGAGGTCGTCTGCTCGAAACGCTCGTCGTTCTTCGCGGAGCACCTGCCTGACGTGATCGAACGGCTCCAGCGTGCCGGCAAGCAGGTCCTGCTGGGTTCGCTGATCCTGGTGTCGCTGCGGCGCGAACGGCGTCAGACCGAGGAGCTCTGCGCAACTGACGGCGCATTGGTCGAGGTGAACGACTTGACCTGCCTTCGCTCGATCAAGGGCCGGTCGCATGCGATCGGTCCCTACGTCAACATCTACAACGAGACCAGCGCGGCCTTTCACGTTCGGCAAGGCGCAGCGCGCATCTGCCTACCGCCGGAATTGCCGATCTCGTCAGCGGCGGTGATTGCCGCAGCGGTGCCCCAGGCCGTGATCGAGATTTTCGCCTTCGGCCGGGTGCCGCTGGCGATCTCCGCCCGTTGCTACCATGCGCGGCTTCACAAGCTGTCCAAGGACAATTGCCGCTTCGTCTGCGAAAAGGACCCGGACGGGCTCGCGTTGAAGACGCTGGACCAGCAGGAGTTCCTCACGATCAACGGCGTCCAGACCTTGTCGCATGCCTGCACCAATCTCGTCGGAGACGTCGCTGCATTGCGCGAGGCGAGAATCAGCTCGCTGCGCCTGTCGCCGCAGGATTGCGACATGGTGGGTGTTGCCAGAATCTTTCGCGATGTGCTCGACGGACGCAACTCAGCCGAAAGCGCAAGCCGCCGCTTGTCCGATCTTTACCCGGGCGTCGCCTTTGCCAACGGCTTTCTTCGCGGCAAGCCCGGCTTTTCCTTCGCGTGACGTCGCGTCCTGCAAAGCAAGGGGGCGGCTTACGCGGGCCTACCCTTTACCGCGCCTACCACGGCGATGAATAGTTGCGCACATCATCCCCAGGGTCGTCCTGGCGAAGGCCAGGACCCATACCGCGTGATCCCTCGATTGTGAGCGCTCGCAGTACCGAGCAGCCGGTCTTCGCCAAACTACTCCCCGGGGTAATGGGTCCTGGTCTTCGCCAGGACGACGGCGGCGCTGGCGGTCGGCGCCATTAGCTGACCAGATATTTGGCGACTGCCGCCTCGTCCCACGCAATTCCGTTGCCGGGCTCCTCGCTTGGAAGCGCAAAACCGTCCTTGATCGTTAGCCGCGTCGACAGCACCGCGTCGGCCCAGTCGACATATTCCAGCCAATGCGCGGTCGGCGTCACGCACAAGAGATGCGCGCTCACTTCAGAGAATAGGTGCGTCGACATCTCGATGCCGGCGGCATGCGCCAGCGCCGCGGCACGCAGCCAGCCGGTGACGCCGCCGATGCGTTGGACATCAGGCATGACGTAGTCGCAGGCTTCCGCGGAGAGTGCCGCCTGCATCGAGAATGCGCTGTCGAAATTCTCGCCGATCTGGACCGGCGTGCGCAGCGCGTCCGCAATGCGGGCGCAGCCCTCATAGTCGTCGTGGCGGATCGGCTCCTCGATCCAGGTGAGGCCCTCGTCGTCGAGCATCTCGCCGCGGCGAATGGCTTCCGTGACCGTCAGCGCCTGATTGTAGTCGCACATCAGCGTCACCTGATCGCCGACGGCCTTGCGCACCGCGCGCACGACGGCGAGATCCTCCCGCGCATCGGGTCGGCCAACGCGGATCTTTGCCGCCCGAAAACCCTCGGCCAGCAGCTTGTGCGCTTCCTCGACTGCGGCGCCCGCCGGCATGATGCCGAGCCCCTTCGAATTGTAGGCCCTGACCGGCTTCGGCGCGCCGCCGAGCAGGCGCGCCAGCGGCAGGCCGCGTGCACGAGCGAGTGCGTCCCATGCCGCCATGTCGATGCCGGATTGCGCCAGCCGTTGCAGGCCGGCGAGGCCCAGCAGCGTGAAACGCTGGGCGAGCTTGCGCTCGATCTCGAACGGCAGCAGCTCGTCGCGGGCGACGAGCTCCGACATTTCCGTGACCATGGCCGTCAGCGGCTTCAAGGCAGACGGCGTGATCGAGAACAGATAGGCGTGCCCGCGCACGCCCTGGTCGGTCTCGCAGTCGATCAGCACCAGCGGCGCTTTGGCAACCGCCCCGGTCGAGGTCTGGAGCGGCAGGTTCATCGGCACGATCACGGGCCGCGCCTGGAAGCGCTTGATGCGGATGGTCTCGGTCATGGGTCTCTCCCGGCGCAGCGGATGCAGGTCGGCGCCGATCTTAAGCATCCGTGATCAAACGAAAAGGTGCTTGGCCGCCGGCAGCGGGCTGTCGCTTCTCTCGCTGCTGCGCCGCCAGGCGCGCCGCATCAAGCTCGAATCTCGGCCCTGCCGTGGTGAAGGCGTGAGGGCGTGCGTAGCCTTCGCTCCTCCAGAGAGAGTGCGCCATGTGGCGCTCCTTACCCTCCCCCTCCAGGGGAGGGTAAGCGCCCTGCTCTCACCGCGGCACACCAAGGTAAACTCACCTTGCCGCGCCTTCCGTGAACGCCGTCTCGATCACCTCACCAAAAGGTTGCCAGGAACGACCGTCGAACTGGACGAGCCGCATCTGCTTGATCGGCAGATAGTTGCTGGGCGAGGTATTCATCCTGATGTTGGGCAGCGCAACGGAGGGGTGATAACCCTTCAGCGAAGCCGCCTGACGCATGATGTTGTCGCGCGAGAAGTCGTCGCCGCATTGCTTCAGCACCTGCGTCAGCGCTTCGGCCGCGGCGTAGCCGTAGAGCGCGGCGCTGCTGTTGGTGCTTTCGGCCTGATGGTATTTGTCCATGAAGGCGAACCAGTCCTTCATGGCGGCATCGTCTTTCCATGCGGGATCGCTCGGATCCTTCAGAAAAGCCGCGGAGATCACGCCGGCGGAGTTCTCGAGGCCCGCGGGCGCCATCGCATTGGCGATCGAGGCCGAGGCGTCGTTCACGATGAAGACCGGATGCCAATTGAGTGAGGCCGCCAGCTTGATCACCTTGGATGCCGTCGACGGCACGCCGAGAAAGACGAAGATGTCGGCGCCCGCGCGCTTGAGGATCGAGACGTGTCCGTCGAGATGTTCGTCGGCAATGTCGAAGGCGATGTCGACGAGGACATGACGGTTCAGGTCGCCAAGGCCTTCCTGGATGCCCTTGTAGAGCATGCGGCCGAACTGGTCGTTCTGCCAGAGCACCACGATCTTCTTCCGGGGATAATAGGCCTGGATGTAGTTGGCGTAGATGCGTCCCTCCGACCGGAACGGCGGCTGCCAGCCCATGGTCCAGGGAAACGCGCTTGGCTGGCTCAGCTCCTCGTCGCCGGAGGCGGCGAACAGCTGCGGGATTTTCTTCTCGTTCAGGTACCAGCGCGTGGCGAGATTGCCGGGCGTGCCGAACGATCCGAACATCAGGTGCACGTCCTCGGTCTCGACCAGATTGCGCGTCAGCTCCAGCGCCGTCGCAGGATCGGAATTGTCGTCGCGCGTGATGAAGCGGATCTTGCGGCCGTTGATGCCGCCACGCGCGTTGATCATGTCGAAATAGGCGACCTCCGCCTGGCCGATGGCGCCGAACTCCGAGAGCGGTCCCGAATACGGCATGACATTGCCGATGCGGATTTCCTTGTCGGTCGTGGTTTGCTCCGCGTGTTGCAGGGACATCGCCCCAAGCGAAGCCAAAGCGACGATCAAAACGAACAGCAGCCTGCCGGTGATGCGCATGCTCGACACCTTGTTGGCCCCCGAATAGAGTCGGCTCAATCCCCACCAAGGCTGGTTGATGTAGGTCAAGCGTTTGGCGATCGTATGGCTTGATCGCTGGTTTTGATGTTGCAGAGCATTGAGCCAAAACGGCAGGCGTGTTGACGCGCCGCGAGTCCTTTCGCTGCTGGAAAGCGCGCGGGCATCGCTCAAGCCGGCGTGAGGCCGATCGGGCTTGCCGGATTGAGCCCCATGTGATCGCGAGGAAGGTCTGCCCCCTCTCCCGCTTGCGGGAGAGGGCTGGGGAGAGGGTGTCTCCACAGAGAGACTCCCAACGAGGAGGAAGCCCTCACCCGCGCCTTCGGCGCGACCTCTCCCGCAAGCGGGAGAGGTGAGGAGACCCCGGCTCTATAGCCCCCCTACGGCAGCCCCCGCGCCTCGAGCTGATGCACCAGCAGCAGTGTCGGCTCGGCGAGGCTGTCGCCGGAGCCGTCGAGGCCAAAGGCACTCGCGATGCCGTCGCGGCTGCGCAGCAGCGTGCTGCGCGGACAATGTCCGGCGCCGCAGAGCGTCTTCTTCAGGGTCTCGCCTTGCGAGACGACGCCGGCGGAATCGTCCGCGGCCCAGGCCAGCAGGATCGGCACGTCGACATTGAGGATGCCGGGGAAGACCGATCGCTTGTTATATTGGCTGGCGTCGCTGCCGAGATAGGCCTTCTCGCTGTCGCTCGCGTCCTTGCCCGCGCGGTAGATGCCGGACACCAGGACGACGGCGGCGACATCGGCGCGGTCGGCCTGAAGCTCGGGATGCGCCAGCAGGGACGCGACATGGAAGGCGCCGGCGCCGTAGCCGACCGCGACGATCTCGCGGGCATCGCCGTTGAACAGGTCGATATTGCCGTTAACCCAGGACAGCGCCGCCGCCACGTCGCTCGCGCCGGCGGGCCAGGGCGCCGAAGGTGCCAGGCGATAGTTGACGCGCACCCCGATCATGTCGTTGCGCGCGGCAAAGCACATCGCCTGGTCCTGGATCTGCCGGGCCAGCTCGGGCGCCGCGCGGTCGCCGGTGAAGGTGTCGCCGGCCACGAACAGCAGCACCGGCCGCGGCGTATCCGCCTTGGTCGCGCTGGTCGCGACGTCGAGCACATTGGCCTCGCTCTCGCCGTAGCGCAGGCCGCGCGAGAAGGTGACCTGCTCGCACAGCCGCGCGGTGCCGCCGGCAGTCGTGTCGGAATCGGTGAGGCCCACTTGCACGAGATCGGACGGCGGCGACGGCCGGGCCGGCAAAGGTCCATGCGCGGAGGCCGTGGTCATGGTCAAAAGCAGGAAAAATGCCAGATAATTCTTCATCGTCGTGCCGGCCTTGCGGGCCTCATATTGGCTCGCCGGTTTGGCCTGTCTTTTCAATTCGCCTCATTAGTCAGCTGGCCTTGAGGCGAATTCACGGCACCTTTGGTCGGCACGCGACTGCTTTTGCAACGCAAGTTCGCGGCCCCCGGGGCGATTGCGCCGCGCGGCTTTTTTAGCTCGATCCGTCAAGGCGTTGCCCGGCGTCGTCCAGCCTCGCTGCGGAAACGGCTTTCTACTGTGCATGGGGTTGTTTTCGCAGTTTTTGTTTTGGACGGCCGGCACAGCACGTGCCGGACGCCGCCCGGTGGCAGCTCGGCGATTGCCCTCAAAGGCGCCGAACTGGAAGCGCTGGAGCGGCAATGCTGCGATGCGGCCGATCAAGTCCTGCTCGACCGCGGCATCGATAAGATTTCCTCGCACGTCCGTGATGGAACCTAATGGCGACTGGTGCGACTTACATATGACGCGGGAAGTAACGTGCGAGGCTGTCATGGCAGAGAAGCATACCGCCGATCCGGCAGAGATCATGCGGGCGACCGGTCATCCTGAGCTGGAATATGCCGCCGGCTGGACCATCGCCGGTCTCGTCACCATCGCCGCCATCGTCGCCGCCTGGGTGTTCGCCATTTAGGCAGCTGGAAACTGGAGCTCGAAGACCGCGCCCTCGTCGGTCGGCGTGAGCCTGATTGAGCCGCCATGGCTCGCCATCACCGCGCGTGCGATCGCCAGCCCCATCCCGGTGCCGCCCTGGTCGCGGCGGGTGGTAAAGAAGGCATCGAAAATCCTGTCGCGGTTGGGCGCCGAGATCGGCTCGCCGTCATTGCTCACCGTCAGCAGCAGGGTCGTGCGCTCGAAGGTCGCCTCCAGCCTGATCGTTCTCGCCTTGTGCCGCACCGCATTGTCGGCGAGATGCGACAGCACGATCAGCGCCTTCTCGCCGGACATGCCGATCGCGCGGTCGAGGCTGCCGCTGGCCGATATCGCGCTTTCCGGAAACCGGCTCTTGAGATCGGCAATCACGGGGGCAAGCTCGGTGCGCTCGTTCTGCGGCAGGCTTTCGGCGCGGGCGAGCTCGCGCAGCCGCTGCGCCATTGCCTCCAGCCGCTGGGTGTCGGACAGGATGTTGGTGATGAACGTCGTCTGCTCGGCCGGCGTCAGGCTGCCCGATTTGCCCTGAAGTGAATCCTGCAAGAGCTCGGCCGCGCCCTTGATGGATGTCAGCGGCGATTTCAGCTCGTGGGTGAGGTGGGCCGAGAACGTCGCGATATAGTCCGAGCGCCGCGCCAGCTGCTCGGCCATGCCGAGAAAGCTGTGCGAGAGCTGGGCGAACTCGCGCGTGCCGTAATGCCGGAGCGGCCGGAACGCCTCGCGGTCGCCGTGGCCAATTCTGGCGGCGCGGTCGATCAGCTCGCGCATCGGCAACGTGATGGTGCGCGAGAAGACGAGGCCGATCGCGATCGTGCCGAGGATCACGGCGAGCCCCGCCAGCACGAACTTCGCCCGCTCCTGGTAGAGATGGTCAAAAATGTTGCTCGGCGTCCGCGTGGTGTAGACCACCCCGGCGACGCGGTTGTTGACGATGACCGGCATCGCCGAGAACACATGCACGCCGAGGCCGCGGCTGAAGGAATAGATCGGCGGCGGCGGCTTGTCCGGCACGCGGTTGCGCAAGGTGGCGCGGTATTGCCCGTGCAGCGCGTCCGCGACCTCCTCGATATGGGCGAGCGACTGCCCCACCTCCTGCCGTCCGGCGATCACCACGCCTTGCGGATCGAGGATGCGAAAGCCCGCCAGCGTCACCTTCTGGGTCTCGCGGATGATCGGCGTCAGTTTTGTGCCGATCTCGACAAAGGCCTGCTCCGCCGGCCGGGCTGCGGCCTGCGCATCCGGCCGCCGCCGCAACAAATCATTGGCGGTAAGGTCGAGCGCGGGGCGGATCGGCGTGACCTGGTCGCCGGGATCGGGCAGCACGCCTGGCGGCACCTCGGCGCCGAGCGTCAGGCCGCTGTCGAGCCTTGCAATGACTTCCTGAGCATAGATCGTCGCGAGCACGCGGCTCTGCGCGATCAGCTCGGCCTGGGTCTGGCGGATGAGCTGGTTATCGTAGAGGCGGAAGAAGAACAGGCCGACCAGCGGCAGCACGGCGACGGTCGTCAGCACCGTGAAGATGACGAGCCCAAGCGACGGCCGCCATTTGTCGGGCGCCGCGCTCATGCCTCTTTCTCGCAGCGGCCGAGCTTGAAGCCGACGCCGTGGATGGTCTCGATGACGTTCTCGCAATTCAGCGCCGCCAGCTTGGCGCGGATGTTGCGGATGTGGCTGTCGATGGTGCGGTCGGAGACCTGGATGTTGAGCTGGTAGGCCGCCCGCATCAGCTGCTCGCGGTTGAACACTGAGGTCGGCCGGGTCAGGAAGGCGCGCAAAATACCGAACTCGATTGCCGTCAGTTTCAGCGGCGTGCCGGCGAAGGATGCCAGATGCTGCTCGGGATCGATCAGCAGGCCGCCTTGCGCGAGCGCGGTGGGACCGGCCTTGATCTCGCCGTTGCGCGAGCCGAGACGGCGCAAGATGACGTTGACCCGCGCGACCAGCTCGCGCGGGCTGAACGGTTTTGTCACGTAGTCGTCGCCGCCGATCTCGAGGCCAAGGATGCGATCGATCTCCTCATCGCGCGCCGACAGGAACAGGATCGGCACGTCGGACGTCTTGCGGATCTCGCGGCAGACGTCGAGGCCGTCGAACTCCGGCATGCCGATGTCGAGCACGATCAGATCGGGCTTGTCGGCGGCGAAGCGGGCGAGCGCCTCCTTGCCGTCGCGCGCTTCGATCACGTCCATGCCGGCCTTCCTGAGGGCGACACGGATGACCTCGCGGATGTGGCCTTCGTCGTCGACGATGAGAATGCGATGCGCCAAGAACTTCTCCGCTAGCTCGTCAGCCTGCCGGTTGGCTGCCGGACTGAGCTTTCGCCTGGGCGTCCAGCCTGCGCTGGAGCCGCCAGTTGCGAAAACCCCAGCTTCGCCAGGCCAGATCCTGGCGCTGCTGTTCTACAAGGCGGTCGCGGCGCGACACAAGGCAGCTCTCGGGGGTGCCAGACCGCAGCAAGATGGCCTTGTCGATGGCGGGCAGCGCCTGCGGCCCGAGCGTCAGGAGATAGTTGATGTCGATCTGCACGCCCTTGCCCGATGCTTCCCGGCTGTGGGTGACATTGTAGTCGGCAATGAAGGCATCGAAGTTCACGAGCGAGCAACCATAGAGCACGATCGCGAGCGCGATCAGATTGACGCCCACGAGCCATTGGTTGGATCGGTTGAGGGCGATGCGGGTCACGATCAGGACCAGTCCCAGCGCGACCAGCCCCATCCAGATGAAGGCCGCGATGCGCCAGTAAGTCAGCGTGTAGACGTCCACGTAGAGTTCGAGGCGCAGGATGGAGGAGGCGACGAGCAGCACGTTCTGGCCCACCCAGAGATAGACCAGCGGCCGGATCACCTTCGATTTCTCGGCTGGCCCGCCCGGGCGCATCGCCACCAGCACGAAGGCGGCGGCGAGCAGCGCGGTTACGATCAGCGGATATGCGCCGCGATGGGCGTACCACGCATAGGTCAAATTGTCGGGCAGCGCCACATGGCCCCAGAGATAGATGCCGTCGAGAATGGACTGTGCCGCGAACAGCAGGTTGAACAGGATCAGCGAGCGCAGGATGGTGGAGGGGCCGAGAAATTCCGCCGAGACTTGGGACGGGAGCGGCGGCGGCACGGGACCATCGGCAACGGTCGTGGTGACAATCGTCTTGCGCCGCCAGCGCACATGGATGAAGGGCCAGACCAGCGCGAGCATCATGGCCCAGAACAGCACGCGCGGGATGCTGACATATTGGAGGATGAGTTTCGGATGAAGCAGGGACACCCACTGCTCGATCACCGGATTGGCCGCGGCAAAGAGTGCGATGAAGACGGCGCTGAGCGCTGCAGGCATCAGCCAGAGCGCGATGCCGCGGGTGAACGCCGACGCGTTGAGTACCTGGGGCACATCGAGGAAGAACCTGAAGGGACCGAGCAGGACGACGTTGCGCAGCGCGCGAGCACGGTCACCGAGCCCCGTCGTCTCCGGGTTGGTCGTAAGCAATAGTGCGGTGAGCAGCGCCGTGACGAGGATCAGGAGCGACAGCGTGTTGAGCTCCTCGATGGCCGGCACGAGGCCGGCGACGAGAATGGCGGCGCCGATCGTCGCGTGACGCGGATCCAGCGCGGCATGATTGAAGAGCATCGATACGCAGGCCGTCGCGATCGCAAAGAGCGTCAGCGACAGCCCGATCCGTTCGCCGTAGAACAGCCAGTCGGCCAGTGCAGCCAGCGCCAGCGCAAGGCCAAGCTTGGCCGGAATGGCGGAATGCCTGATCGGCTGGAGGTCCGCTGCTATCGTCGAAGCCAGGCTTGTCATGTCCAAGAGACCTTTCGTGATATGTGGCGTCACGAAGTCTGAAGGGGGCTTGTGCAGAAACCGGGATCATCGTCTGCACGGTTTCAGGAGTCTTTTGCAGTTTTCGTGCAGGCGCGCTTTTGCCGCTCGCGTAGCGCAAATCGCTTTGATAGGTGCGGAGCATTCACTGCAATCGCGTGTAATGCATCATGCAATTCCTCCCCCGCATCGGTCTCATCCTGCTCTGGCTTGCCGCGCCTCTCGCTGCATTCGCGGCCGCGAACAAGAACGACCCCTATCTGCTCGTGCTGCGCGGCGCTGGAAACATCGCGCTTGTCGTCGCAAGCATCATGATCGTCATCGTCCTGCTGCGCCGCAGGTGCTGGCGCAGCACGGCGGGCAAGCTGCTCGTCATGCTCTGGTGCCTGCCACCGCTGTTGATGTCTGCTGCGCATCTGAAATTCGAGCTGCGCAAGCACGATGTCCTCGCCGCGAGCCCCGCTGAGGCGCGACAGCTCGGGCCTCACTTCATGGTCGGCTATTCGTCGTTTCCAGAAGTTGCGCGACTTGCCGAGCAGGGATTGATCGGCGGCGTCTACGTTACGCGGCACAACATCCGGGGACGGACGGTCGAGGCGCTGCGTGTCGAGATCGCGGCGCTCCAGGATATCAGGCGCGCCGCCGGCCTGCCGCCGCTGGTCGTCGCCGCGGACCAGGAGGGCGGCATCGTGGGACATCTCGCGCCGCCGCTGACGAAGGTGCCTGCGCTGGCGACGCTCAGCGGACTCGCGCCCGACGACCAGCAGGCCAAAGCCGAAGAGTTCGGCCGTATCCACGGGCGCGAGCTCGCGGGCCTTGGCGTCAATCTCAATCTCGCGCCGGTGCTCGACCTGAAGCCGCCGACGAGGCGCAACCGCCTCGATTTCCACACGCTGATCGGGCAACGGGCGATTGCGACTGATCCCGCTGTCGTCAGCACGATCGCGAGAGCCTATGTGCGCGGGCTGGAAGAGTCAGGCGTCGGTGCCACGCTCAAGCATTTTCCCGGCATCGGCCGCGTGCGCACCGACACCCATCACTTCAGCGCCAACCTCGATGCGCCGGTGAAGGAGCTGGAAGCAACGGACTGGCTCCCATTTCGCGAGGTGCTGTCGCATTCGCGCAGCGCGCTCATGGTCGGTCATGTCACGCTCACCGCTGTCGATCCCGATCGCGCCGCCTCGCATTCGAAACGCGTCGTCGAAGGGATCATCCGCGACACCTGGAACTACCAGGGCGTGGTGATGACCGACGATCTCGTCATGGGCGCGATCTACCAGCACGACGTCTGCAAGGCCGTGGTCGAGGCGATCAATGCCGGCGTCGATCTGCTGCTGGTTGCCTATGACGGTGCGCAGTTCTACCGGGTCTTTGGCTGTGCCCTGCAGGGATCGCGGCAGGGCAGGCTCGATGCGGCGATGCTGCGCGCGAGCGCGGCTCGGTTGGAAAGAGGCTCTCCGCCCGAGCAGGCGCGAGCCGCCTCACTCACTGGAAGTACACTTGAGACAGCGCGTGCCGCCTTGCGCGCGAGGGGTGGTTGAACGCGGCGCGCATCCGCGCCAGGCAACTGAGGACCTCGAGATGGCGAGCATTTCGCGCAGTGGGGAGTGTTACGGCGTCACCGCGCCGCGTTCGACCGCGCGCGGGGCCGTTAGCTTCTTCCAGGTCGAATTGGCGACATGTACCGGCGAGAATGGCGGCCGCTCGACATAATGGCCGTCGCCGGCCTCGGCGCGCAAGCTCCCATCCTTCCACGCGATGCGGCCGCGCGACAGCGTCACCGTCGGCCCGCCGATACAGGAAAAGCCCTCGAACACGTTGTAATCGATCCGGCTCATCTGCCGCTTGGCACTGATGGTCCTGGTCGCCTTGGGATCCCACACCACGATGTCGGCATCCGAACCGACGGTGACAGCACCTTTCCGCGGATAGATGTTGAGGATGCGGGCGATGTTCGCCGAGGTCACCGCGACAAATTCCTCCTTGGTCAGCCGCCCGGCGGCGACGCCCGCGGTCCATAGCAGCGCGAGGCGGTCTTCGAGGCCGCCGGTGCCGTTCGGGATCTTCCTGAAGTCGCCGAGGCCGAACCGTTTCTGCGCGGTGGTGAAGGCGCAATGGTCGGTCGCGACCACCTGGAGCGAGCCGGCTTGCAGGCCGGCCCACAGGCTGTCCTGATGCGATCTGTCGCGGAAAGGCGGTGACATCACGCGCTGCGCGGAATGATCCCAGTCCTTGTTCTGATATTCATCCGCATCGAGCAACAGGTGCTGGATAAGTGGTTCGCCATAGACGCGCTTTCCAGCCGCGCGTGCCCGCGCGATCGCCTCATGCGCCTCGCGGCAGCTGGTGTGCACGATGTAGACCGGCGTGCCGGTCATGTCCGCGATCATGATAGCGCGGTTGGTGGCTTCGCCCTCGACCTCCGGCGGCCGCGAATAGGCGTGGCCTTCGGGGCCGGTGACGCCGCGTGCGATCAGCGCCTCCTGCATCAGGGCGACGACGTCACCATTCTCGGCATGGACCACCGGCATGGCGCCCAAATGAGCGCAGCGCGCGAACGAGTTGTAGAGCTCGTCGTCATTCACCATCAGCGCGCCCTTGTAGGCCATGAAATGCTTGAAGGTGTTGATGCCGTAGGTTTTGACCACGGTCTCCATCTCGTCATGGATATGCTTCGACCACGACGTCACGGCCATGTGGAAGCCGTAGTCGGAAGCCGCCTTCTCGGATTTGCGGCGCCAATCCTGATAGGCGCCAAGCATCGACTGGCCGGGATCAGGCAGGCAGAAATCCACCACCATGGTGGTGCCGCCGGCGAGCGCCGCCTTGGTTCCCGATTCGAAATCGTCGGCGGTGACGGTGCCCATGAACGGCATTTCGAGATGGGTATGCGGGTCGATGCCACCAGGGATGACGTAGGCGCCGCCGGCATCGATCACTTCAGTGCCGGTGGGCGCATCGAGCGAGGCCCCGATCGCGACGATGGTCTCCCCGTCGATCAGCACGTCCGCGCGGCGCGAATGATCGTGATTGACGACGGTGCCGCCGCGGACGAGAAGGGGCATGAAGGGCTCCGGAAGAGGTGAGGGGACGTCTCGCTGCGAAGGCTAAGCGCGGCGACCGCGATGCGACAGGCGAAATTTTAGTCAGCCTTCGCCGATGCTTTCGCCGCGCTGCTCTACTTTGCGTGGGCGACCAGCCCATCCAGCATTGCGCGCACGAGGCCTGCGATCTCCTTGCGCAGCGCCGGCAGTGGCACGGCGACCAACTTCTGTTCCAACCCCAGCGCCACCATGCCATGAACCGCCGAGAACAGGCTCCGCGCAGTGATGCTCAGTTCCTCCGGGCTGCGCTTGGGAAGCAGCGCGGCCAGCGGCTGGTAGATGTGGCGGAACAGCTGCATCTGGTCGTGGATCGACCAGTCGGGGACAATCTTGTCGGCCTCCATGCGGTGCTCGAACAATGCGCGCCAGAGCTGGAGATTTTCGGCTGCGAAATCGCAATAGGCGATGGCGATGCGAACCAAGGCTTCTTGTGGCGAGGGCTCGCCAGCGCCCTCTGCCGCGCTGAGCGCCTCGTCGAGCCGAAGCAGCGTGCGCGAGCCGACGCGCAGGATCAATTCGTCGACATCGGCCACGAGATTATAGACCGCGCCATTGGCGCAGCCGATCTCGCGGGCAAGATCGCGTGTCTTCAGGCCCGCCAATCCTCGTTCAGCGATCATCCGCTCCGCCGCCAAGATCAGATCGGCTCGAAGTTTCTCTCGACGTTCCAAGGCCTTAGACATCTATTTACCAGATTCGTGAACATTGTTCAAAAACATCTTGAGCAATGCTCAAGATGTGCTACAAGTTATTCGTGAGCAACGCTCATAACAGGGAGCAACAAATGTTCAAGACCGTAGTGACGCTTTTCCGCGGCAGCGTGGCCGCTGCGGGCGAGGAACTGGAAGACCGGACCGCTCTTCTGATCCTCGATCAGCAGATGCGTGATGCGGCCGCGGCCGTCGAGCGCAGCAAGCGCACGCTGGCGCTGGCGATCGCGCAGGACCAGCAGGAGGGCCGCAAGCTCGAAGCGACGAATGCCCGCATCGCCGACCCTCGAGACCCGTGCCGTTGCGGCGCTCGACGGCGGCCGCGAAGACCTCGCCAAGGATGCCGCTGAAGCCATCGCGGGCTTAGAGGCTGATCGCGATGCGGCAATGACGGCGCGCGCGCTGTTCGCGACCGAGATCGCGCGGCTGAAGCGCCACGTCGCCAGCGCGCAGGCCCGCATCACCGAGCTCGACCGCGGCCGCCGTATTGCCCGTGCCTCGGAAGCGGTGCGCTCGCTTCGTCGCGGCGGCATCGAGGCTGCACGTCCCTACGAATCCACACTGCCGGAGGCGGAGGGCACGTTGAGGCGTCTGCGCGAGCGGCAGATGGAAGCCCAGGCCGCCGACGATGCCCTGGTCGAGCTCGACGCGGCCACCGGTCCGCTCGCCACTGCCGAGAGGCTAGCCGAACAGGGCTTTGGTCCCCGGCTCAAGACGACCGCGGAGGACGTGCTGGCGCGGTTGAAATCCAAGCGCATGCCGTCAGCCTGATCTCACATCCGATCCCTCGAACCCAATCATCATTCGAACCAACAGGAGACCCATCATGAACCAGAACGGCCAGCCCCACAGCAGCGCCTGGGTGAGCTTCACTTACGCGTCCTTCGCAGCCTCCGCCTTCCTCGTCGCCATCGGCATCTTTTTCCTGCCGATCGACCTCTGGATGAAGGGCTATCTCACCATGGGCATCGTCATGCTGATCCAGACCTGCATCACGCTGACCAAGACTGTGCGCGACAATCACGAGAGCAGCCGTCTCGTGAACCGCATCGAGGACGCCAAGGCCGAGCGGCTGCTGATGGAAGTGTCCAAGGCGGCTTGAGGAGACCAGAGCGGGAAAGGAGCGCTCTGCGCAGGGCGGCTGATGCCGAGCATCCGCCGCCCGCTGTATTTCCGGTCATTTGCCACAATCGCGGCATCGTCTGCGAAATGCAGTCGAGCCGTCATGGCAGGGCGTTGCGCCCATATGTTGCCGAGAGCCTTCTCGTGCATGCCGAGGACTGGCACGTGATTGTCGAGGTCAGAGCAGGCTTTGCCGATTGTGATTTGAACGCAGGTGCGATATGGCTCTCGCGCTTTCCAGAGCCGGAGATGAGCTTTGTCAAAACAGTCCCTGCGTGAGGAGGCCGAGCGCCTGATCCGCGAATCGATGGAAAAGAAGACCATCGTCGTCAAGCAGGGCACCACCCGCATCGAGGCCGTCTGCGGCAAGTGCGGCGCGCCGAACCGGGTGCAGGCGGAAAAGGGCCAGACCCGCGTCAAGTTCGCCTGCAAGAATTGCGGGCATAAGCAAGAGACGCTGTAGGGTCGTGGTCGTACCCTCTCCCCTTGTGGGAGAGGGTGGCTTCGCGAAGCGAAGCCGGGTGAGGGGTTCTCTCCTCACGGACAATCGCGCGAGTTGAGAGAACCCCTCATCCGGCGCGATAGCCGAAGCTTTGCTTCGGCGTCCTTAAGAACGGCGGCCAGAGGCCGCCTATGCCACCTTCTCCCACAAGGGGAGAAGGGAAGAAGATCTAACCCCTCTCCACAAACGTCTTGAATGCATCCGCGTAATCCGGATGCCAGCGCGACAGCGGCGGGCGGTTCTCGATGATATCGCCGGCGGCCCACAGCATGCGCTTCTCGTCGAGTGCGCGGGGCACGTCATTGTCCGGGCACAGGATGTAGAAGTCGCCGGCCTCGAGCCGCCTCAGCATGAAATCCACGGTCTGCTCCGGCGTCCAGGCGCCGGCGGGCTTCTCGGTGCGGCCCTTGGCGGTGAGGCCGGTGAAGACGAAGCCTGGAATGAGCAGATGTGCGGTGATGCGGCAGTCCCTGGTATTGCGCAGCTCGTGCTGGAGGGCTTCCGTAAAAGCCTTCACGCCGGCCTTGGAGACATTGTAGGCGGGATCGCCGGGCGGGGTGGTGATGCCTTGCTTCGAGCCGGTGTTGATGATGAGGCCGGGTTTGCCGCGCGCGATCATGCCGGGCGCGAAGATGCGTGAGCCGTTGATGATGCCCCACATGTTGACGCCGATGATGCGCTGCCAATTGTCGGGCCCGGCGAACAATGTGCTGCCGGGCTGGATGCCGGCATTATTCATCAGGATATCGGTGCCGCCGAAACGTGCGCGCACGGCGCGTTCCAGTTCCATCACGCTCTCGGCCTTGCTGACATCTACGGCAGACGTCATCACATTCCCGGCACCTGCGACGGATGACAGTTTTGTTGCGGCCTCAGCCAGCCGCGGCTGATCGACATCGGCGATGCACAGCTTCATGCCGATGCGCGCAAACGCCGCGGCGGCGGCAAATCCGATGCCGGACGCGCCTCCCGTGATCACGGCAACGTTGTCTTTGACGATGGCGGGATGTGACATGGCGGGATCTCCGGCGAAGCTACATTGCGCTCCATCGCCTTATAGCACGTGCCGCATCCGACCCTGCACAAGTCGGCATGGGAGGTCTTCGCTACGCGCCGCCTTTACGCCTTTCCGGCGCGGCTGTATTTTGTCTGACGAACGATCCCGCGCAGATCGAACCAATCAATCACCTGACAGGGAGTGCAGCCATGGCTGTGTCGCAGGTTATTCCGATCACGCGCCATCCATTCGCGAACGGGTCCTACAAGCAGATGCTGATCGACGGGAAGTGGGTCGACGCTGCCTCAGGCAAGCGCTTCGAGACCCGCAATCCCGCCACCGGCGAACTGCTCGCAACGGTTGCCGAAGGCGACAAGGAAGACATCGACCGTGCGGTCGCCGCCGCACGCCGTGCGTTCGAGGGGCCCTGGAGCAAGGTCAAGCCGTTCGAGCGGCAGAACCTGCTCTTGAAACTCGCCGATCTCGTCGAGAAGAATTTCGATGAATTATCGCAACTCGACACGCTCGACATGGGTGCTCCCGTCAGCCGCACCCGCGCCTATCGCCTGCGCGCGATCGGCATGCTGCGTTACTACGCCGGCCAGACCACCGCGATCCATGGCGAAACCATCGAGAACTCGCTGCCCGGCGAAATCTTCTCCTACACGCTGAAGGAGCCGGTCGGTGTCGTCGGCGCCATCATCCCCTGGAACGGGCCGCTGACGGCGACGATCTGGAAGATCGGCCCGGCGCTCGCGACCGGCTGCACCGTGGTGCTCAAGCCCGCCGAAGAGGCGCCGCTGACCTCGCTGCGCATCGCCGAGCTCGCGATGGAAGCGGGCGTGCCGCCCGGCGTCATCAACGTCGTTCCCGGCTATGGCGAGACCGCAGGCGCGGCGCTCGCCTCGCATCACGATGTCGACAAGGTCGCCTTCACCGGCTCGCACGTCACGGGCCAGTCGATCATCCGTGCGTCGGCCGGCAACCTCAAGCGCGTCTCGCTCGAGCTCGGCGGCAAGTCGCCGGACATCGTGTTTGCGGACGCCGATCTCGATGCCGCGGTGCCGGGCGCTGCGATGGCGGTGTTCGCCAATTCGGGGCAGATCTGCAGCGCCGGCACGCGTCTGTTCGTCGAGCAGTCGATCTACGAAGAATTCGTCGGCCGCGTCGCCGAGTTCGGCAAGAAGCTGCAAGTCGGCAACGGTCTCGATCCCAACGTGCAGATCGGCCCGCTGGTGTCCGAGCAGCAATTGGAGCGCGTCACCGGTTATCTCGACATCGGGCAGAAGGAAGGCGCCAAGGCGCTTGCCGGCGGCGGCCGTGTCACCGAAGGCGCGCTGTCGAAGGGCTTCTTCGTCTCGCCGACGGTGTTTGCGGGCGTCCAGGATAATATGCGCATCGCGCAAGAGGAGATTTTCGGGCCCGTCATCTCCGCGATCGCCTTCAAAGACATGGACGAGCTGGTCAAGCGCGCCAACGCCACCACGTTCGGCCTCGGCTCCGGCCTGTGGACCCGCGATGTCAGCAAGGCGCATGCGGTGGCGAGGAGCCTGCGCGCCGGCTCGGTGTGGGTGAATTGCTACCAGACGATGGACCCGGCCGTGCCGTTCGGCGGCTACAAGATGAGCGGCTACGGCCGCGAGTCCGGCAAGCAGCACGTCGAGGAATATCTCAACGTGAAGGCCGTCTGGGTCAAGACAGCGTAAGACCTGCTCTCTTCCGCGTTCCGTAAGAGGGAATATTTGATTTCGTGGGGCGGCGCTTTTCCGGTGGCCGCCCCTCGCTGTATGATCCGCATCCTTCCATAAACATTCGGGGCCAGCATGAAATTTCCGGCGTTGTTCAAACCGTTGCAGGTCGGTCCATACAGGCTTGCGCATCGCGTCGCGATGGCGCCGCTGACGCGGATGCGGGCCGAACGCGAGAGCTTTTCGCCGCGGCCGCTCAACGCCGAATATTACGGCCAGCGCGCAACGCCGGGCGGCCTGATCATCGCCGAAGCGTCCCCGGTGCTCTCGCACGGCCGTGGCAATCCGGCGACCCCCGGCATCTATTCGGAGACGCAGATCGCGGGCTGGCGCAAGGTGGTCGATGCCGTGCACGCCAAGGGCGGCATCATCTTCCTCCAGCTCTGGCATGTCGGCCGCGTCTCGCATTCTTCTTTCCACGGCGGCGCGCTGCCGGTGTCGGCCTCGGCGATCCCGATCAAGGCCGAGGGCATGAAGGCGATGACCGCCGACGGCAAGATCGCCGACTACGAGACGCCGCGCGCGCTGGAGACCGAGGAGGTCAAGGGCATCGTCGAGGCGTTCCGCCAAGGTGCCAAGAACGCGCTCGCCGCCGGCTTCGACGGCGTCGAGATCCACGGCGCCAATGGCTATCTGCTCGAGCAGTTCCTGCAATCGCGCAGCAACCAGCGCACCGATCAGTATGGCGGCGGAATCGAGAACCGCGCGCGCCTGCTGCTCGAAGTGACCCAAGCCGCGATCGAGGTCTGGGGTGCGAACCGCGTCGCCGTGCGGCTGTCGCCACACGGTATCGCCAATGATTCCGGCGAGGGCGATCCGATGCCGCTCTATACCCATGTCGTGAAGGCGCTCGACAAGCTCGGTCTTGCCTATCTGCACTTCATCGAGCCGCGCTCCAGCGGCGCCGGCCGCGCCGACGTCAACTGGCAGAACGTGCCGTCCGCGATGGTGCTGTTCCGCCCGCTCTACAGCGGCGTGCTGATGACCGCCGGCGGCTTCACCGGTGGGACCGCGAATGCGGCGATCGCCGAGGGACACGCCGACATCATCGCCTTCGGTCGCATCTTCATCTCCAACCCCGATCTGCCGCGCCGGCTGGCGCACGATTACCCGATTACGCCGTACAACCGCGCGACGTTCTATGGCGGTGAGGAGAAGGGATATACGGATTATCCGGTGTATGATGAGCTGACGCCGGCGTAGGGACCTTCGTAGCCCGGATGGAGCGCAGCGAAATCCGGGTTTCGTGCCAGCGTCGAGATTCCCGGATTGCGCTTCGCTCCATCCGGGCTACGGAGTTGTTGCGTGGCTGCGAGCGCGCCACATATTCCGTCATTGCGAGCGCAGCGAAGCAATCCAGAATCTTTCCGCGGAGGCAGTCTGGATTGCTTCGCTACGCTCGCAATGACGACGGAGAGAAATCCCCATGGCCAAAGCCGCAGCCGCTGCAGGAATCGCCACCGGCCAATGCCTGTGCGGCAAGGTCAGCTTCGAGATCGACGTGCCCGCGCGCTGGGCCTGGCACGATCATTCCGCAGCCAGCCGCCGGGCCCACGGCGCGGCCTACGCGACCTATGTCGGGAGCTGGAAGAAGCGCTTTCGCATCACCGCTGGCAAGGCCGCGCTCACGCGTTACGAGGACAAGGCCACCAAGACCACCCGCAGCTTCTGCTCGCATTGCGGCACGCCGATCGCCTATGAGCGCCCGCGCGGTCCGCACATGGTCAACATCCCCCGCGCGCTGTTCAACGAGCGCACCGGCCGCCAGCCGCTCTATCACATCGCGATCGAAGAGCTGCAGGAGTGGGCCTATACCGGCGAGCCGCTGGTGCCGCTGCAGGGTTTTCCGGGCGTGGTTTGGCAACGTTCGAAAAAGAAGAAGCGGACGAGGGGCGAAGATCCGTTCGAACTCGGGCGCGACGAGATGTAGCGCGCCTCTCCCGCGCAACGCAGCCATGACCGCGCTTCCTTGCGCGCCTCCTCCGACTTCGGTCATCATGCTTTCAGGTCCTTGCGGCAACGTCCGCTCCTGGAGGAAACATGAAGAACAAGATCACCGGCCGCTCCGCCTTTCTCGCGTTGCTCAAGGACGAGGGCATCACGCATCTGTTCGGCAATCCCGGCACCACCGAGCTGCCGATCATGCACGCGCTGAAGGACCATCCTGATCTCACCTATGTGATGGCGATGCAGGAGAGCCTGGTGGTGGCGATCGCCGATGGTTACAGCCGCGCCTCCGGAAAGCTCGTCGCCTGCAACGTCCATGTCGCGCCAGGCCTCGGCAACGCGATGGGCTCGCTCTACAACGCGCAGTTCACGGGCACGCCGCTGATCCTCACCGCCGGCCAGCAGGAGCAGGGCCACGGCCTGATGGAGCCGGTGCTGTACGGTCCGTTGGTGCGCATGGCCGAGCCGCTAGTGAAATGGGCGGTCGAGGTGACGCGTCTGGAAGACCTGCCGCGCATCGTGCGCCGCGCGGCAAAGGTCGCGACCACGCCTCCGACCGGCCCCGTGTTCATCTCGCTGCCTGGCGACATCCTCAATAGCGAGGCAGGCATCGATCTCGGCCAGTCCACCCGCATCGACGCGCGTACCAAGCCATCGGATGACGCGCTCAGGGCCTTTGCTGCGCGGCTTCTGAAAGCCGAGCGCCCTGTGATCGTCACCATGGACGAAGTGGTCAAGAGTGACGCGCTGAAGGAGGCGGCTGAATTGGCCGAGTTGCTCGGCGCCGCCGCGTATCAATCCTCGACGCCCTATGGTTCGCACTTCCTCTCGGAGAGTCCGAGCTTCGTCGGCGCGCTGGCGCGGGTTCAGAAGGCGGCGCGCGATACGCTCGCACCTTACGATCTCCTGATCGCGCTTGGCGGCGATCCCCTGCGCATGTCGGTCCATAGCGAGGTCGATGCGCTGCCGGATGGTCTCGGCATCGTGCAGATCGGTCTCGCGGATTGGGAGATCGCCAAGAACTACGGCGCCGAGATCGCGCTGAAGGCGGATTTAAAGGAAACGTTGCGCGCGCTGATCCCGTTGCTGAAGGAGTTGGGCGGCACGACACTCGCAAGCCGCGCCAGGCAGCGCCTCGCCGAGCTTGCGCCGAAGAATTGGACCGCGCGCCGCGCCGCGCTGATCGAGCAGATCAGCAAGAGCGCCGGCCGCACACCGATCGATCCGGATTTTCTGGTGCTGCAAATGGTCGAGGCCATGCCCGACCATGCCATTCTCGTCGACGAAGGGCTCACCTCCAGCCGCCAGATCACGAGCCTGCGTCCGCACCGCGATCGCTACGGCTATCACGGCCTCGCCTCCGGCGGCATCGGCTGGGGCCTGCCGGCCTCGGTCGGCGTCAGCATCGCCAATCCGGACCGCCCCGTCGTGTGTTTCTCCGGCGATGGCAGCGCGATGTATTCGATCCAGGCGCTGTGGACGGCGGCGCATCACAAGCTGCCGCTCAACGTCGTTATCGCCAACAATGGCGGTTACCGCATCATCAAGCAGCGCCTGCTTGCCTTCCATGGCGATGACAATTACGTCGGCATGGATTTCGTCGATCCGCCGGTGGATTTCGCCGGCATCGCGAAGGCGCTGGGCTGCGAGGCGATCAGGGTGAGCGATCCGCGGGAGCTGAGGGCGACGCTGGCATCGGCGTTTGGCCGGCCGGGGACGAAGCTGATCGAGGTGATGGTGGACGGGAAAGTTTGAGACGCGATCGAGTTCCCACACACTCAGTGTCATCGCCCGGCTTCGACCGGGCGATCCAGTATTCCAGAGACAGCTGTTGTCTACGGAGAAGCCGCGGCGTACTGGATGCCCCGGTCAAGCCGGGGCATGACACCGAGTGTGTGGTGGCTACCCCTTGTTCCCCACGCGATACCCCGCCGCCGGATGCGGCGCACCTAACCGCGCACGGCCGCCGCCGAACAGCTTCTCCCGCAGCGTACCCTTGGCATAGTCCGCCTTGTACCGTCCGCGCCGCGTCAGCTCCGGCACCAGCATGTCGGCGATGTCCTCGAAATCACCGGGCGAGATCGCGAAAGCGACGTTGAGGCCGTCGACGTCGGTCGCCTCGAACCATTGCTCGATCTTGTCGGCAACCATCTCCGGCGTGCCGACCACGACCGGGCCGGCGCCGCCGATGCCGACATGCTCGATGACGTCGCGCACGGTCCAGACCCGATCGGGGTCGGCACGGGTGACGTTGTCCATGGCGCTGCGGCCGGCGTCATTCTGGACGTGCCGCACCTGCTGGTCGAGGTCGTAGCCAGAGAAATCGACGCCGGTCCACCCCGACATCAGCGCCAGCGCGCCTTCCGGGCTGATGTGGCGGCGGTAGTCGGCGTATTTCTCTTTCGCCTCGGCTTCCGTCCGTCCCAGGATGATCGTCATCATCGAGAACATCAGGATTTCGGCCGGGTTGCGGCCGAGCGCGGCGGCCTCCTGCCGGATTGCTGACACGCGCGGCGCGATCACCTTGGCCGACGGTCCCGACATGAACACGCATTCGGCATGCTTTGCCGCAAACTGCCGGCCGCGCGGCGAGGTGCCGGCCTGATAGAGCACGGGCGTGCGCTGCGGCGACGGCTCGCTGAGATGAATGGTGTTGTTGATGCGGTAGTTCGCGCCGTCATGATTGACGCGATGCACTTTCGTGGGATCGGTGAAAATGCCGCGCTTGCGGTCGCGCAGTACGGCATCGTCCTCCCAGCTTCCTTCCCAGAGCTTGTAGACGACCTCCATATATTCGTCCGCGATGTCGTAGCGGTCGTCATGCCCGGTCTGCCTGTCCTTGCCGGCGCCGCGTGCGGCGCTGTCGAGATAGCCGGTGACGACATTCCAGCCAATGCGGCCCTCGGAGAGGTGATCGAGCGTCGACATCCGCCGTGCGAACGGGTAGGGCGGCTCGAAGGACAGATTGCTGGTGACGCCGAAACCGAGATTTTGCGTCACCGCCGCCATCGCCGAGAGCAGCAGCAGCGGCTCGTTCGACGGCGTCTGCGCCGCATTGCGCAAGGCTGCGTCAGGGCTGTTGCCGTAGACGTCATAGACCCCGAGCACGTCGGCCAGGAACAGCCCGTCGAAACGGCCGCGCTCCAGCGTCTTGGCGAGATCGATCCAGTAGGGCAGGCGGTTATAGTCGGCAGTGCGGTCGTGCGGATGAGTCCACAGGCCCGGTGACTGGTGTGCGACGCAATTCATCGCAAAGGCGTTGAGCCTGATCTGCTTGGCCATGATGTCCCTCGGCACTCTGTACTGAGCGCTCTTCGAATGGTAGACGTGCGCCCGAATTTGGCGAAGTTCTTGCATATCCTAGACTTGGATGTCTCGGCCTTGGCAAGGCCAAAATCCGTAGCGCTGCCGCGCTTGGCAAGCCGATCTCAAGAGAGCAAGAACGAAATCCCAAGCGAACTCAAATCCCAAGAGAACTCCAAGAACTATCGACGTCCCCGCCACTTTCGAAGTCCCGCCCGTCTCGGGTAATGTCCTTCGTCTCAAAACCTCGAAAAGCAAGTCATGACCAGAGCCGACGCCATCGCCCGCGCCCGTGAGGATTTCAAATCCGGTGCGTTTCTCACCGAGCTCGACCGCCGCGTCGCTTATCGGACCGAGAGCCAGAATCCGTCGCGCGGCACTGAGCTGCGCGCCTATCTGGAACAGGAAATGCAGCCGGCCTTTGCTGCGCTTGATTTCACCAGCCGCATCGTCGAATCCCCGAGCGGCAAGGCGCCGTTCCTGTTTGCCGAGCACCACGAGAGTGCCTCAGTGCCGACCGTGCTGATCTACGGTCATGGCGACGTCGTCGATGGCATGGAGGGGGAGTGGCGCGATGGCCGCGATCCCTGGCGCACGACGGTTGCGGGCACGCGCCTCTATGGCCGCGGCACCGCCGATAACAAGGGCCAGCACAGCATCAACATGGCGGCGCTGCGCGCCGTGCGCGAGGCGCGAGGCGGCAAGCTCGGCTTCAACGCCAAATTCATCGTCGAGATGGGCGAGGAAATCGGCTCGCCCGATCTCGGCAAGGTCTGCGATCTCAATCGCGACGCGCTCAAGGCCGATTTGTTCATGGCCTCCGATGGGCCGCGCCTGTCCGCCGACCGTCCGACGCTGTTCCTGGGCTGCCGCGGTGGCATCCGCATCCATCTCGACGTGAACCTGCGTGATGGCGGCCACCATTCCGGCAATTGGGGCGGCGTGCTCGCCAACCCCGCGACCATCCTGGTCAACGCGATTTCCACGCTGGTCGACGGCCACGGCCGCCTCCAGCTCGACGCACTGAAGCCGCCGCGGCTCACCAACCAGATCCGCAGCTATCTCGCCGACGTGCAGGTGGTGCCGACCGCGGAAGAGCCGGCGCTGGCCGAGAATTGGGGCGAGGATGGACTATCGGCGGCCGAACGGCTCTACGCCTGGAACACGCTGGAAGTGCTGGCGATGTCCTCGGGCAATATCGAGAAGCCGGCGAACGCCATTCCCGGCCATGCCAATGCTGTGCTGCAATTGCGTTTCGTGGTCGGGACCAAGATCGAGGGCCTGATCGATGCCATCCGCGCGCATCTGGTCGCGAGGGGTTTTCCGATGGTCGAGGTGCGGGCGGCCCAGAGTTTTGCTGCATCGCGCACAGACTTCGACAGCCCCTGGATCAAATGGGCGGCGGATTCGGTGCAGTCGACCACCGGCAAGGCGCCGGCCGTGCTGCCGAATTTCGGCGGCTCGCTGCCCAATGACGTGTTCTCCGAGATCCTGGGCCTGCCGACGATCTGGGTGCCGCACTCCTATCCCGGCTGCTCCCAGCATGCGCCCAATGAGCACATCCTGCTGCCATTGACCGAAGAGGCCTTGACGGTGATGGCCGGCCTGTTCTGGGATCTCGGCGAATTGCCGGCGCCGTTAACCTGAGCCTTTGATCCAGCCGAAAGTTACATTCTAATCCGGCTCGATTTGTGCTTGCATCCGGGCCGCATCATCCGAAAGGGGAAGAAAAAGTGAAACATTTCCGTCACATCGGGCTCGCGCTGGCCGCGACCTTTGTCGTCAGCCAGGCTGGGGCCCAGGGGCTGACCGGCACGCTGAAGAACATCAAGGACACCGGCGCGATCACGCTGGGCTTCCGCGACTCCTCGATCCCGTTCTCCTATCTCGACGACAACCAGAAGCCCGTCGGGTTCGCGATGGACATCTGCTACAAGATCGTCGACGCCGTGAAGAAGGAGCTCAAGCTCGACAAGCTCGAGGTCAAGCTCAACCCGGTGACCTCGGCAACCCGCATCCCCTTGATGGCGAACGGCACGATCGATCTCGAATGCGGCTCGACCACCAACAACGCCGAGCGCCAGAAGCAGGTCGCCTTCACCAACACCCACTTCCTGACGGCCAGCCGCTACGTGTTCAAGAAGTCGAGCGGCCTGAAGTCGATCGACGATCTCAAGGGCAAGTCGGTGGTCTCGACCGCCGGCACCACCAACATCAAGCAGCTCACCGAAGCCAACGTCGCGAAGGGCCTCGGCGCCAACATCATTCCGGCCAAGGACCACGCCGAAGCCTTCCTGATGGTCGAGACCGACCGCGCGGTCGCCTTCGTGATGGACGACATCCTGCTGGCGAGCCTCGTTGCCGGCTCGAAATCGCCGAACGACTATGCCATCTCCAAGGACGCGTTCTCCAAGCCCGAGCCCTATGGCATCATGCTGCGCAAGGACGATGCCCCCTTCAAGAAGGTGGTCGATGCAGCGACGGCGGCGCTCTATACGTCCGGCGAAGCCCAGAAGATCTACGACAAGTGGTTCACGCAGAAAATCCCGCCGAAGGGTCTGAACCTCAACACGCCGATCTCGGCCGAGCTGAAGAACGAGTTCGCCAAGCCGACGGACTCGCCGAACCCGGACGACTATAAGTAATATAGACCTCGATCTTTCGATCGGAATCATGTCCGGCCACTCTTGACACCAGGGTGGCCGGACATTTGCATAGGCGCCGGGACATCCATGACTGGCGCGTTCGCGCGGGGGACACGTGAACTATAACTGGAACTGGGGAATCTTTTTCCAGCCGAACCCGATGGGGACCGGCACCTATCTCGACATGCTGCTGGCGGGCCTGGTGCTGACCCTCAAGACCGCGGCGCTGGCCTGGGTCATCGCGCTGATCACCGGCTCGATTGTCGGCGTGATGCGGACGCTGCCGTCGAAGGGCGCCACCTGGTTCGGCTTCGCCTATGTCGAATTCTTCCGCAACATGCCGCTGCTGGTGCAGCTGTTCCTGTGGTTCTTCGTGCTGCCGGAAATCCTGCCGAAGGCCGCAGGCCTCTGGTTGAAACAGCTGCCGAACGCGCCGTTCTGGACGGCCGCGATCGGCGTCGGCTTCTTCATGTCGGCGCGCGTGGCCGTGCAGCTGCAGGCCGGCATCTCGTCGCTGCCGCGTGGGCAGAAGATGGCGGCAACTGCGCTGGGTCTGACCACGGTGCAGGGCTATCGCTACGTGCTGCTGCCGATGGCGTTCCGCATCATTCTGCCGCCGCTGACGTCCGAGTTCCTCAACACCATCAAGAACACGGCGGTCGCGATCACCATCGGTCTGCTCGAGCTGACCGGACAGGCGCGCTCCATGCAGGAATTCTCGTTCCAGGTGTTCGAGGCCTTCACCGCCGCGACCATCCTCTACCTCCTCGTCAACGCCGTCGTCGTGACCGCGATGCGCTTCCTCGAGCGCTGGGTTGCGATCCCCGGCTACATCACGGGGAAATAAGCGATGCTCGGCAATTTCGATTTCGACGTCATCCGCCGCGCGCTGCCCTACCTATTCTACGAGGGCATGACCTTCACGCTGACGCTAACGGGGCTCGCGGCTCTCGGCGGTCTCATCTTCGGCACGGCGCTCGCCCTGATGCGCCTGTCCGGCTTCAAGATCCTTGGCCGGATCGCCGGCGTCTATGTCGACTTCATGCGCTCGCTGCCGCTGGTGCTGGTCATCTTCTGGTTCTACTTCCTGGTGCCCTATATCGGGCAGTGGCTGACCGGCGCCTCGCGCCCGATCAGCGTGGGCGCGTTCGCATCCTCGCTCATCACCTTCATCATGTTCGAGGCGGCGTATTTCTCCGAGATCATGCGCGCCGGCATCCAGTCGATCTCGCGCGGGCAGCCCGCCGCGGCCAGCGCGCTGGGGCTGACTTACGCCCAGACCATGCGCTACGTCGTGCTGCCGCAGGCCTTCCGCAACATGCTGCCGGTCCTGATCACGCAAACCATCGTGCTGTTCCAGGACACCTCGCTGGTCTACGTGCTGTCGATCACCGACTTCCTCGGCGCCGCCAGCAAGGTGGCACAGCGTGACGGGCGCCTGGTCGAAATGTATCTGTTCGCAGCTGTCGTCTACTTCACCATTTCCTGTATCGCGTCCTTCGGCGTCCGCCGGCTCCAGGCGCGCATCGCCATCATTCGCTAGGTCGGAACGTGGATTTGAGCTCTCGACAGGTGGTGCCCTTCACCTCTCCCATAGGGAGAGGTCGGATCGCGCTAGCGATCCGGGTGAGGGGTTTTGCTCCAACCATAAATCTGAACCCCTCACCCGGCGCTTCGCGCCGACCTCTCCCCTTGGGAGAGGTGAACCGAGTCTGCCGCAGGGCTTGAGAAACACATGATCGAAATCAGCCACGTCAACAAATGGTACACTCCGAGTTTCCAGGTGCTGACGGATTGCACCACCAGCGTCACCAAGGGCGAGGTGGTCGTGGTCTGCGGTCCGTCGGGCTCGGGCAAGTCGACGCTGATCAAATGCGTCAATGCGCTGGAGCCGTTCCAGAGCGGCGATATCCTGGTCGACGGCACCAAGGTCAACGATCCCAAGACCAATCTGCCGAAGCTGCGTTCGCGCGTCGGCATGGTGTTCCAGCACTTCGAGCTGTTTCCGCACCTCAAGATCATCGACAATCTCTGCCTCGCGCAGGAGAAGGTGCTGGGGCGGTCGCACGACAAGGCGCTGACCAAGGGCACGCAGCTTTTGGAGCGCGTCGGGTTGAAAGAGCAGGCGCAGAAATTCCCGGCGCAGCTCTCCGGCGGTCAGCAGCAGCGTGTCGCCATCGCGCGCGCGCTCGCGATGGATCCGATCGCCATGCTGTTCGACGAGCCGACCTCGGCGCTCGATCCGGAGATGATCAGCGAGGTGCTCGACGTCATGGTCGACCTCGCCCGCGAAGGCATGACGATGATGGTCGTGACCCACGAGATGGGCTTTGCCCGCAAGGTCGCCAACCGCGTCATCTTCATGGACCGCGGCGAGATCGTCGAGGATGCCGCGAAGGACGATTTCTTCGGTAAGCCCCGCAGCGACCGCGCGCAGAAGTTCTTGTCGAAGATTCTTTCCCATTAATTCCTGTCGTCATTCCGGGACGCGCCTCTTGGCGCGGGCCCGGAATCCATCGAGCGGCAGTACGCGAGGCGAGCTGGATTCTCAGATGCGCAATTGCGCATCATAGTTCATTCGCTTCGCGCCGCCCCGGAATGACGAAACAGGGGTGATCGCGACCCCCGTTTCGCGTATAACGCCCCAAATTCCCCATTTCCCGCCAGGAGACCTGCCTTGGACTCGATCGCCTACGTCAACGGCTCATTCGTCCCGCTCTCGGACGCGAAAGTCTCGATCCTCGATCGCGGCTTCCTGTTCGCCGACGGCATCTATGAGGTCTCGGCCGTGCTCGACGGCAAGCTGGTCGACAACGCGTCGCATCTGGCCCGGCTGGAGCGCTCGGTCGGCGAGATCAGCTTGAGGCTGCCGGAGACGGTCGAGCGCATCACCGAGCTCCAGAAAGAGCTGATCGCGCGCAACAAGGTCGAGAGCGGTCTCGTCTACCTCCAGGTGACGCGCGGCGCCGACAAGGGCCGCGACTTCGCGTTTCCCAAGGGCGACGTCAAGTCGAGCCTGGTGATGTTCACCTCCGAGAAGGACATCATCAACGCGGCGTCGGCGAAGACCGGCATCAACGTGATCACCGTGCCCGACATCCGCTGGGAGCGGCGCGACATCAAGAGCGTCGCGCTGCTGGCGCAGGTGCTGGCGAAGCAGGCCGCGGCCGAAGCCGGCGCCGGCGAAGCCTGGATGCTGGAAGACGGTTATGTCACCGAAGGCGGCTCGTCCTCGGCGTTCATCCTGACACAGGACGACGTCATCGTGACCCGCAAGAACTCCAACGCGATTCTGCCGGGCTGCACTCGCAAGGCCGTGGTGGCGCTCGCCGAAGAGCGCCAGCTCCGCGTCGAGGAGCGTTCTTTCACGGTGGCCGAGGCGCTCGCCGCCAAGGAGGCTTTTGCGACGTCGGCCTCACTGTTCGTCCAGCCGGTGGTCGCGATCGACGGCAAGAAGATCGGCGACGGCAAGCCCGGCCCGATGGCAACGCGGCTGCGCGAGATCTATGTGGAGTTCGCCAAGGCGACGGCGGTTTAGCCCACATACTTCGCTGTCATCGCCCGGCTTGACCGGGCGATCCAGTACTCCGAGACGGTCCTGATTGGATCGAGAGGCCGCGGCGTACTGGATGCCCCGCCTGCGCGGCGCATGACGGCGGAGTGAGTTGCGACGGCAACTCCCCCTCATGCCACGGACGCCTTCACCTTCACCGGGTGAACCGCGCGGAACGAGATCGCAATCCTGTTCCAGGCGTTGATGGCGCCGATCAGCATGGTCAGGTTCACGGTCTCCTCCTCGGAGAAATGTGCCCGGACCTGCTCGTAGACGTCGTCCGGCGCATGCGTCTGCGAGATCAGCGTCACCGCTTCCGTCCAGGCCAGCGCGGCGCGCTCGCGGTCGGAATAGAGCGGGGATTCGCGCCAGGCGTTGAGCAGATAGATGCGCTGCTCGGTCTCGCCGCGCTTGCGGGCGTCCTCGGTGTGCATGTTGATGCAATAGGCGCAGCCGTTGATCTGCGAGGCCCTGATCTTGACGAGCTCGATCAGTGATTTCTCCAGGCCCGTCGACTGGATCTGCGTCTCCAGCGCCATCAGTGCTTTGATCGTGTCGGGCGCGGCCTGGTAGTAGTTCATGCGGGGCTTCATGGTCGTTCTCCTTTCGTGGGGTGAGGTCAGTGGGCTCCGCCGGCGGAAGCCTGGCCGGGCTTCTTCAGGAACAGAGCCGCGATCAGGGCAACGATCAGCGCCGCGCCGAGCAGATAGAAGGTGTCGCTGAAGGCTAGGATATAGGCCTGCTTCTGCACGATACGACCGATCGCGACATAGGCGCGATGCGACGCATCCACATGATCGAGGATGCCGTGATTGATGAAATATTGCGTGAGCTGCTCCAGCCGCGTGCGCGTCGCCTGCTCGAACACCGAGACCGACTGCATCAGCACGTGGGAGTGATACTGCTCGCGCTTGGTCAGCACGGTCTGCAGCAGCGCGATGCCGACGGCCCCGCCGAGATTGCGCATCATGTTGAACAGGCCGGACGCCGAGCCGGCATTCTCCGGCTCGATGCCTGATGTCGCGACGGCCGACAGGGGAGCCATCACCAGCGCCTGGCCGATCGCCCGAACCACATTGGGCCAGAGCAACTGATCGGCGGCATAGTTGCTGGTCATGGTGATGTTCATGAAGTTGGAGGCCGCGAAAAGGACGAAACCGACACCGATAATGATCCGCGCGTCGAACTTCTGCATCAGCCGCGGCACCAGCGGAATCAGCATGAGTTGCGGCAGCCCGGTCCATGCCAGCACAAAGCCGATCTGCTCGGCGTTGTAGCCCTGGATGCGAGCCAGATATTGCGGCAGGATGAAGACCGAGCCGTAGAGCGCGACGCCGAGCAGGAAGTTTGCGAGCATGCCGAAGCCGAAATTGCGGCGCACGAGCAGGCGAAGGTTCAGGAGCGGCTTCTTGACCGTGAGCTCGATGATCAGGAACGCAGTCAGCGCAACGACGGCGATCACCGACAGTTTCACGATGAAGGGCGAGCCGAACCAGTCGTCCTTGTTGCCTTCCTCCAGCACGGTCTGGAGCGCGGACAGGCCGATTGCCATGGTGACGATGCCAGCCCAGTCGCCCTCGCGCAGGAGCGAAAGCTTCATCGGCCTTGCGTCGAGCGCGTACCAGAGCATGCCGACCATGATCGCGCCGGGCACGAGGTTGACGTAGAAGATGTATTGCCAGCCGAAATTCTCGGTGAGATAGCCGCCGATGGTCGGGCCGATCGCGGGTGCGAAGGTCGCCGACAGCGCGAACAGGGCAAGGCCCACCGGCTGTTTTCCGCGCGGCAGCAACGTGATGATCAGCGTGAAGGCCATCGGAATCAGCACGCCGCCGGTGAAGCCCTGCACCGCGCGCAGCACGATCATCTGCGACAGATCCTGCGCCAGCGCGCAGGCCGCGGACAGAGCCAGAAACAGGATCGCGTTGGTGAGCAGATAGATGCGGATCGAGAATACCTGCGCGAGCCAGCCGGAGAGCGGGATCACCACGATCTCGGCGATCAGATAGGAGGTCGAGATCCAGCCGCCGTCGTCGATGCCGGCGCCGATCGCACCCTGGATGTCGGCCAGCGAGGCGTTGACGATCTGGATGTTCAGCACCGCCATGAAGGCGCCCAGTGTCGCACCGATCACGGCGATCCATGTTCTTGCGGAAACCGCCGGCGTGGCGGGCGCAGCAGGGGCGGGGAGGCCGGCTGCGGCGTTGAGGGCGGGTTGGAGCGTGCTCATGGAAGCCTCGTCAGCTTCAGCCGCCGTTCGGGCGGGATGTGTTGTCGGCGAGATGCCTGGCCGTCTCGCGTTCGGCCAGCACCGCCTGCTTGGTGTCGACGGTCGGCACCGCGGACATGCCGGGGCGCAGCAGACCGGTGAGGTGATGATCGTCGAGCACGATCTTCACCGGCATGCGCTGCACGATCTTGGTGAAATTGCCGGTGGCGTTGTCCGGCGGCAGCAGGGCGAATTCGAGCCCGCTCGCCGGCGACAGGCTGTCGATATGGCCGCGCAGGGGCTGGCTGCGGAAGCTGTCGACGCGCAGCTCGACCGGCTGGCCGGGACGCATATGCGTGAGCTGAGTCTCCTTGAAGTTCGCAACGACATAGACCGCATCGAGTGGCACCACGGCCATCAGCTGTGTGCCGGCCTGCACGTACTGGCCGACGCGCAGCGAACGTGCGCCAACCGTGCCGTCGACCGGCGCGGTGATCTCGGTGTAGGACAGGTTCAGCGCCGCCTGCTGCGCCACCGCACGGGCGCGCTCGAGCTGGGCCGTCGCCTGGGCGCGCTGGGTGGTGAGCACGTCGACCTTGCGCTGCGCCGCCAAGAGGCCGGATTTGGCGTGCTGCAATTGCGCGGTGCTGGCGCGCAGCGCCGCATCGGCCTGCTGCGCGCGCTGGATCGTGCCTGAGCCCGACTTCATCAGATCGTCGTAGCGGGCGCGTTCCTCCTGGGCGAATTTCAAATTGGCGTCCGCAGCAGTGACGTCGGCGGTGCTCTGGGCGATGATCGGCTGCTGCAATTCGAGCTGGGCATCGATGTTGCGCACCGAGGCTTCGCCGGCGCCGACATCGGCGCGGGCCTGGTCGAGTGCTGCCTTGAAGTCACGATCGTCGATTTTGGCTAGCGGCTGGCCCGCTTTGACCTTCTCGTTGTCGCCGACCAGCACCTTCGCGATGTAGCCGGAGACCTTAGGCGCGATGATCGTGGAATCGGCCTTCACATAGGCGTCGTCGGTGGATTCGAGGTAGCGGCCGATGGTCCAATAGTCGTGTCCGAAATAGACGATTGTTGCCGTTCCTGCGAGGAGTGCGAGCACCAACGCCGCGCGCCGGACCAAAGTCCGGGCCGGCAGGCGCGGCGGCATCTTGGAATAAACATCAATGATTTCAGTTGCTTGCTGGAAGTTTTCGGTGCGCGGCATTTCGGACATGGCGGTCTCCTATCGGCGTGCCGAGACTATCTGTCTTTCCAGCTCCGGTGATAATCGGCTAAATACCGGAAGGATTATCCATTAAGGGTGGATAGTCCGGGGATATCACCTTGATGTCTGAGGTCTACCGAACCGGATGTGCCACTGCCCCAGAGCGATTGCCGCAGCTGTCGCGCAATTGCTGCTAACGAGGGCCCACGCCGCGCGAATCTGTAGGCGGACGAGACCCCGCCTGGGTGATCTGTTAGATAATCCCGGCGAATTCCTTGCGATTATCGATCAAGAGCGGATAATCAGGCGGCATGGACCGATTGACCAGCCTCGAAGTCTTCAGCCGGGTGGTCGAGACCGGCGGCTTTTCCGCAGCAGCCCGCAAGCTCAACATGTCGACCAGCATGGTGAGCAACCACGTCCAGGCGCTGGAGGACCGGCTCGGCGTACGGCTGCTCAATCGCACCACGCGCAAGGTCAGCCTCACCGAGATCGGCAAGGCCTATTACGACCGCGCCACGCAGATCCTCGCCGATCTCGAGCAGGCCGACGACATCGCGAGCGAATTGCAGTCGGTGCCCCGCGGTACGCTGCGCATCCACGTCGCCACGCATATGGTGCCGTTCGTCGCGCCGGTGGTGGCGCAGCTCCTGTCGACTTATCCGGAGCTCAAGATCGACCTGCGCATGGGCGAAGCCGACGTCGATCTCATCGAGGAAGGCTATGACGTTGCCCTGCGTATGACCGCGCCTCCGGATTCGAGCCTGATCGTGCGCAGTCTCGCCACCTGGCGGCACGTGCTGTGCTGTTCGCACGATTATCTCGAGAGGCATGGTCGCGTTCAGAAGCTCGACGAACTCGCCGCGCACCATTGTGCCCGTCACTTGAACTATCCTTTTGGCGACGAGTGGCGCTTCTTCGACCGCAAGGGTGCTCCGGCCTCGGTACGCATCTCCGGCCGCTTCGTCACCAATAGCGGGGAAGCGCTGCGGAAAGTCGCGCTGGACGGGGCGGCTGTCTGCCTGATGGCCGGGTTTCTGGTTCAGGACGATCTTGAAGCGGGCCACCTCGTTCGGCTCCTGCCCGAATATCGCCCGGTCGAGATGTCGATGAACGCGGTCTATCCGCACCGCCACCATCTGTCGGCGAAGGTCAGGACCTTCGTCGACATGCTCGTGCATCACAGCGCCGAGCAGCAGAAGCTGATCAATCCCTATTCATGAGCGGCGCGGCGGTCAGGCCGCTCGCGCCGTTATCGGCTGGGCCAGCAGGGATTCGACCTCCGCCTTGACCGACGCGATCGCAGCCTCTTTCACGGGCCCATAACCGCGGATGTTCATGGGGGCCTTGGCCACGACGATGAGATCTGCCAGGCGTGCCGCGTCGAGCTCGCCGAGCATCCGGTCGATCAGGTCCTCGTACCAGGCGATCAGCTCCCGCTCGGCGCGCCGTTCGGCGGTGTAGCCGAATGGATCGAACGGTGTTCCGCGCAGCCCCTTCAATCGCGCCAGCATGGCGAGCGGCATCTGGATCCACTGCCCGAAGGCGCGCTTGCGCGGACGTCCACGTGCGTCGCGCCTTGACGGCAGGAATGGCGGGGCAAGGTGATAGTGGATGCTGAAGCCGTCCTCGAACTCGCGCTTCAATTCGTCGATGAAGCCGCTCTGCATGTGCAGCCGCGCCACCTCGTATTCGTCCTTGTAGGCCATCAGCTTGAACAGGGCGCGGGCCACCGCATCGGTCAGGGCCTCGCTGCTCAGGACAGCCTCGGCGCGGCGGACCTTCGCGACGATCGCCCGATAGCGCGCTGCATAGGCCTCATCCTGATAGGCGGTGAGGAAATCGGCGCGGCGTTCAATGAGCTGGTCGAGTGTCTCGACCGTTGACATATCGTCCGTCTTCGGCAGAAATTCCGGATCGGCAGCGGCGATGCGGCCCCAGGCGAAAGCCTGCTTGTTGCGCTCGATGGCGACGCCGTTGAGCTCGATCGCGCGCAGCAGCGCTTGCAGCGAGACCGGCACCAGTCCGTGCTGCCAGGCAAAGCCCAGCATGATGATGTTGGCATAGACGGCATCGCCGAGCAGCCGTTCGGCCAGCGCATTCGCGTTGAGCGTGTCGAGATTGTTGTCGCCGATCACGCGGCTGATCGCGCGCAGGCGGGCAGGCGAGGCGAGGTCGGCGTCGCGGAAGCGGACGACGTCGCCGGTCGGCATCTCCGCGGTATTGATCGCGGCACGTGTGCCGCGGCGATAGGTGCCGGAGGCCTTCGGCGAGGAGCTCACGACAAGGTCGCAGCCGATCAGCGCATCGGCCGCGCCCTGGTCGATGCGCACCTGGTGCAGCACCTCGGGGGAAGCGGCAAGCCGGATGTAGCTCAGCACGGGCCCGAATTTTTGCGCAAAGCCGGTAAAATCCAGCACCGAGACGCCGCTTCGTTCGAGATGCGCGGCCATACCGATCAGCGCACCGACCGTGATCACGCCGGTGCCGCCGACGCCGGTCACCAGCAGGTCATAGGGCCGGTCGAGCGTTGCGAAGACGGGCAGGGGAAGCGTCGCGGCGCGGCCGATCGCGTCGATCTGGCTCGCGGTCTTCTTCCGGCGCGTCGCGCCCTCGACGGTAACAAAGCTGGGACAGAAACCGTTGAGGCAGGAAAAGTCCTTGTTGCAGGCCGACAGATTGATCTGGCGCTTGCGGCCGAACGGCGTTTCCTTCGGCTCGACGCTGAGACAGTTGGACTCGACCGAGCAATCGCCGCAACCTTCGCAGACGAGATCATTGATGTAGGCGAAGCGCTTCGGGTCGTCCATCTGGCCGCGCTTGCGCCGCCGCCGCTTCTCGGTGGCGCAGGTCTGCTGGTAGATCAGCACGGAGACGCCGGGCACGCCGCGCAGTTCGCGCTGCACGGCGTCCATCTCCTCGCGGGGATGGATTGTGACGCCGGCTGGCAGGTCGGGCAGAGAAAATTGCGCGGGATGGTCCGACACCAGCGCGATGCGCTCAACACCTTCGGCGCGGACGCTGTGAGCGATGGCATGCACGCTGATGGGCCCGTCGACCGGCTGGCCGCCGGTCATCGCCACGGCATCGTTGAACAGGATCTTGTAGGTGATGTTGGCCTTGGCGGCGATCGCCTGCCGGATCGCCATCGAGCCGGAGTGATAATAGGTGCCTTCACCGAGATTCTGGAACACGTGCTTGTGGCCGGTGAATTTCGATGAAGCCGCCCAGTTCACGCCCTCGCCGCCCATCTGGATCAACGAGGAGGTCTCGCGGTCCATCCAGCTTGCCATGAAATGGCAACCGATGCCGGCCAGTGCCTTCGATCCCTCCGGCACCTTGGTCGAAATGTTGTGCGGACATCCCGAGCAGAAATAGGGTGTGCGCGTCGCCCCTGGGACGTTGATCGTGCGTGCCGCCTCCGGCATCAAGGCAGCCGCCCGCGCGGCGAGATTGAGGCCCGGAAACATCGGGTCGAGCCGCCGCGCCAGAACGGCAGTCAGCGCGCGCGGCGACAATTCGCCGATCCAGGAGATCAGCCGCGCCCCTTGCTCGTCGTGCTTGCCGACCATGCGCTCGGGCTTCTCGCCGGGATAGTCGTAGAAATATTCCTTGAACTGGCTCTCGATGATGCCGCGCTTCTCCTCGACCACGAGAATCTCGCGCTTGCCCTTCACGAATTCCATCGCGTCATGCAGCGCCAGCGGCCAGACCATGCCGACCTTGTAAACGTCGATGCCGATGCTGCGGCAGGCCGCTTCATCGAGGCCCAACAGCCGCAGCGCTTCCATCAGGTCGAGATGCGCCTTGCCCGTGGTAACGATGCCGTAGGTTGCGTTCGGAATGTCGTAGATGTGCCTGTCGATCGGATTGGCCTTCGCAAAGGCGTAGACGGCGTGCTTCTTCGCTTCCAGCCGCTCCTCGATCTGCGGTCCCGGCAGGTCGGGCCAGCGATAGTGCAGGCCGCCCGGTGGCGGCGTGAAGTCGGGCGCGCGGAAGTCGCGGGGCGGGCTTAGCGCCACGGAGGCGCCCGACTCCACGATCTCCGAAATCGCCTTGAAGCCGACCCACATGCCGGAGAAGCGGCTCAGCGCGTAGCCATATTCGCCGAATGCGAGGTATTCGCTGACGCTTGCGGGGTGCAGCGTCGGCATGAACCAGCTCATGAAGGCAACGTCGGACTGGTGCGGCATCGAGGACGAAACGCAGCCATGGTCGTCGCCTGCAACCACCAGCACGCCGCCATGCGGCGAGGAGCCATAGGCGTTGCCGTGCTTGAGCGCATCGCCGGAGCGATCGACGCCAGGGCCCTTGCCGTACCAGAGCCCGAACACGCCATCGACCTCGCGGTCGGCTTGCGTCTCGACCTGCTGCGAGCCGAGCACTGCGGTCGCGGCGAGGTCTTCGTTCACGGCGGGGAGGAATTCGATGCGGTCACGCTTGAGCCGTTCCGGGATGCGCCAGAGCTCGAGATCGATGCCGCCGAGCGGCGAGCCGCGATAGCCGGAGATGAAGCCGGCGGTGTTAAGGCCGCGCGCGCGATCGCGCCTGACCTGGTCGAGTGCGACACGGACGATCGCCTGTGTGCCGGTCAGGAAGACACGGCCTTCCTCACGGTCGTAGCGGTCGGAGAGTTCGTAGGTGTCGAGGGTCGGAATGGCGTCCATGCGGACCTCCCGCGGCATTCCCTGCCGGATCAGCAGAGGTTAGGCCCGGGCGGCTGGTAGGTCTTACCTATCTTTCCTGATAGGAGCTTCGTTCTGGTAGATATGCCCGATTTGGCCTATTATTCGGTGGAATTATCCAGTTTGGCGGGATTTCATGATCGAAGAGCAGGACACGCGGATTCTTGCGCACCTCCAGAAGGATGGCCGCGCCACCAACCAGCAGCTTGCCGACGAGGTCGGCATGTCCACCTCGGCCTGCTGGCGGCGGGTGCGCGCGCTGGAGGAAAGCCGCGTCATCCGCGGCTACGCCGCGCTGATCGATCGCGAGCGGGCGGGCTTCGCGATGTCAGCCATCCTCCACGTCTCGCTGGAGCGGCATGACGCGAAGTTCGTCGACGAGTTTGTGTCTCGCGTCACCAAGCGCCGCGAGGTGCTGGAGTGTTTTGCGACCACGGGCGATGCCGATTATCACTTGCGCGTCGTCGTGCAGGACATGGCCGCCTACAATAGGTTCTTGGACGAGTTCATGTTCCGCATCCCCGGCATCCGCTACGTCCGCAGCAACGTGGTGCTGAAGGAGATCAAGACCGGCGTGGCGCTGCCGTTTTGAAGCAATGTCGCCAGGGATCCGTGGCTCACACCGTCTCCGACCGTCGGCGCAGTTGGCGCAACGAGAGGAGATGCAACAGGATCGAGCATGGCACGACGAAGGCAGGGGTCAGCACGTTCGGAAAACGGTCCAGCGCCATGCTCGGGCCGTCCGGAATGATCAGCTGGAGCGGGCCCGGCGACATGATCATCCCCAAGGTGATCGCGACAGCCAAGTCCGCCAGGCCCAAGACGTTCCAGAAGATGCCTGCCTTCCGCCCGTCAGCTGTCCCGGTTGCCAAAGCCATGGCCGCCGGCACGGCAAGCAGGCCAGTCAGCACATCGCCGGTTCCTGCCGGTAGCGCCCACAATCCCGGCAGCAGCCCGCGCAGCCAGTAAGCCAGCCATTGGCTGCCGAAGATGCGGTAGAGTTGAAGGGCGACGAGCCAGGTCGTCGGCATTGCATCGAGTAATTGTCCGATCCGCTTCGACGACAGCAACACCGGCGCACCGACGATTACCGGCAGCAGGATCGCCGCCGGAAGCAGCGGCAAGGGCGAAGCGCCGGTGCCGAATGCGCCGTTGATGGCTGCGGTCCAGGTGACGGCTGCCCAGAGCGTGAAGGGGACCATCAGGGCCAACCAGGTTGCCCGGCGCTGTGCCGGCGCCAATTCCGTGTTTTCGAGGCAGAGCCACAAGCCGAGCGCAATGAGTCCATGGGTCATCAACCGAACGCCAAGCGCAGGAAAGCCGCTCTCCGGAAGTGCGGGTAGCGCGATGATCAACCAGGTCCACAGCAGGGCGAACGGCACGGTCCAGGTCAGGCTGAGCCAGAGGGGACGCTGGGCAGTCATGGTGGCGGAAACAGCATCGGTGCTCATGTGCTCACTCCATTTGGAACGCCGTGGTTGCGGGCGTGTGCAAGGGCAGCATCGCGGCCGGCACCCGACCGATCGCGATCCTGTCCGAGGTCACGGACTTTTTTCTCTGTTCCGGCCCTGAGCAGAATCATGAAGGCAAGGGCGTGGCCGACGAGCAGCAGTGGTACGTAAAGTGTGGGGATATAAATGCCGGCGCCGAACAGGCCGGGATCCGGGATCTTTGTCGCGCCCATGTAGTACGCGTTCAGGAGGTCAAGCGTCCCCCAGACGTTGAAGATCCAGACCACCGGGATGGCGATCGACCATCGCCACGAGAGAGCCGCCATCGACAGAAGCGCGAGGACAGCAGCGATAAGATCACCCCATCCCACCTCGGCGGCAAAGCGCGAACTCAACTCCGCAGAGACGAACCCGGTCACCATGAAGTTCATTCCCAAGAACCTGAACGCATGGAAAGCTGCGATGAGTCTCAGGGCGTCATAGCGCGGCATCACGCGGATCGCCGGCCAAACATAGATGGCAGCGACCACCGAGCTGGTCAGGAAAGCGCCGGCGACGCTGAGAACGAATGGAAGATTGAAGTTCGGCGGCACGTTCGGATTCCCTATGATTGACCATGCTGTCGAGCCGGGACGATGCCTATCAATCCGGCTCGACGTGGCGACGCTCAGGGTTTGGCCATGAGCAGACGGAGCGGCATGAGCGGACCGACCGCGATGTACTCGTGGTCGATGAGGTTCTGCTTCGCCAGCGGCAGGCCTTCCATGATGGCGTGCCCTTCGGCGACATCCTTGACGTTCAGCAGGAAGACGGCTCCGCGCCCATCGGACCGCGAATACCATTCGCGAACCATCCCGTTGAGATAGAGCTGGGTGGTTTGCCTGATTTCATCAGGCATCACCGCCATGACCTGTTCGCGTGTGATGCCGGGCTTGACAGTCAGAATGACCATCACGCCGGTTGTCGGTGACGTGGTTTGTGCTTGGGCAAGGGATGGCTCTGCCATGGAGGTAACACCTGTCAGTGTGAGGGTGAGCGCCAGGACGATGTTGCGGATTGCCTTCATCGGTTTCATCTCTCTGATCACGGCCATTGCCGCGATGTCGCGAATGTCAGGCGCACCCAGCGGCGCGGCGCATTTGCGATCCTGATGTAAGGCCGTCTTTGCGAGAGCGACTATTCGCGATAATATTGATAGGCCATGAAGCAGAACTTCACAGTCCGGCAAGGTGCGCTCGACGGTGTGGAGGCGTTCCTGAGCGTCGCCCACCACCGCAGTTTCCGCCGGGCGGCTGCTGAGCTCGGGGTCACGCCGTCGGCGATCAGCCAGGCGGTGCGCGCACTCGAAGCACGCGTCGGCGCCGTGCTGTTCCTGCGCACGACTCGCAGCGTCAGTCTGACCGAGGCCGGCGAACGGTTCTTTGCGCGCGCAAGGCCTGCCTTCGAGGAGCTCGTCGCGGCAAGCGGGGCCGCGCGCGACCTCGGACAGCGACCGGCCGGGCTCTTGCGTCTCACGGTGCCGCGCTCGGTCGTGCCGATTCTGCTGGAGCCTCTAGTCGCCTCGTTCTGTCAGGCCTTTCCGGAGATCGAGGTGGAGCTTGCTGCAAGCGAAGAGCTGGTCGACCTCGCCGCTGGAGGTTTCGATGCCGGCATCAGGATGGGGCAGTTCATCTCCCCGGACATGGTTGCGGTCCGCCTGACGAAGCCGTTGCCTTTCCTGATCGTCGGCAGCCCGGCCTACCTCGAACGTCGCGGCCGGCCCCGGCGGCCGGACGATCTGCGCGAGCACGCATGCCTGAGATTGCGGCGATCAAACGGTGCGCTCGCACCCTGGTCGCTCAACGACGGCGGTCGTTCGATCGAGATTGCCGTTGCGGGACCCTTCATCGCCAACGACTTCCCGACGATGTTAGGTGCCGCCGTCGAAGGCGTCGGCCTTGCGCAAGTGCCAGGGCCGCTGGCGACCGACGCCGTCAGAACGGGAAAACTCGTCGCCGTGCTGGAGAAATTCGCGCCGATGACGCCGGGGGTGTTTCTCTACTATCCCAGCCATCGACAAATCATGCCGAAGCTTCGAGCCTTCATCGATCATGTGAAGGGCCGATCCAGGGCCGCGCGCTGAGCTATTGCCCCTCCCGCACGAACCTGTTCCGCAACGTGCCGATGCCGGCGATCTCGATCTCCACGACATCGCCGTGCTTGATATCCGGCGAGGCGCCGTCGGTGCCCATCCAGATCACGTCGCCGGGCCACAGCGTAAAATACTTCGTCAGCTCGACCAGGAACGGCACCACGCCGAAGATCATGTCGTTGGTATGGAAGCGATTGGTCTCCTTGGCGTTGACCCGGACGATGGTCTCCATCTTTTCGAGATCGGCCTCGGTCTCGATCCACGGTCCCATCGGCTTGAACGTGTCGGCGTTCTTCGAGCGCCACAGGCTGCGGTCCGCTTTCTGCCAGCTGCGCTCGCTGACGTCGTTGCCGATGGTGTAGCCGAACACGCAATCCATCGCGTTCGCTTCGGTGAGATGTTTCACCTTCTTGCCGATGACGACGACGAGCTCGCCCTCATAGTGGATCCTGTCCGTCGCAAAGGACGGGATCACGACCTCCTCATCGTGCGCGATCAGCGCGTTCTGCGCGCGATAGCCGATTTCGGGCCGGTCGGGCACCGCCGGTACCTCGCCGCGTTTGTCGGCGGCCTCCTTCAGGTGCTTCAGATAGTTTAGGCCGACGCAATAGAAGGTGCGCGGGATCAGTGGCAGCTCGATCTTGACCTGTGCCAGCGAATGCGTGCGCGAGGTGCGCTGCCATTCACCGAAGGGATCGCCGTCGACGGCGATCACCTGGTGACCCTCGACGAGGCCCCAGGATGTCTTGTCCGACGCGGTGAATTTCAGCCAACGCATGTCCGGTCCTCGTCATTATTCCGCGGCATCGCGGGGCCGCGTCTTCCAGGCACCTGCGGCCGGACGCTTCAGCCCGAGATTGTCCCGCAACGTCTTGCCGCGGTACTCCTTCTGAAACAGCCCGCGCCGCTGCAATTCCGGCACGATGTGTTGCACGAAGTCCGCGTAGGAGCCGGGCACGTAAGTCGCGGCGATAACAAAACCGTCGCAGCCGCGCTCGACGAACATCTCCTCCAGCTTGTCCGCGATCTCCTTGGGCCCACCTACCATTGCGTCCTGGACCTGGCCGCGGCCGGAGAAGGTGACGAAGTCACGCGCGCTCGGATTGCTCTTGCCCGAATTCTTCAGCACGCCGTCGCGAATGCCCAAGATGCCCTGCATGCTCTTCAGTTCTTCCGTCGTCAGCGGCTCGTCGAGATCCTTGGAGGCGAAGTCATAGTTGAGCGCTTCGGCCAGCAGCGACAGCGCGTCGATCTCGAGCGGCAGCTTATTGATCAGCGCCATCTTGTCTTCGGCCTCCGCCCTGGTCGCCGCGCAGACCGGCGTTGTCAAGTTGCAGAGGAACATCTGGTCGGGATCGCGGCCAGCCTTGGCAGCTTCGTTGCGTACGGAAGCATAGCCGTCCTTGGCGGCGGCAAGGTTGCGCGCGGCGGTGAAGATCACCTCGCCCCATCGCCCCGCGAAGCGCTGGCCGCGGCCCGACGCGCCGGCCTGGATGATCACGGGATGGCCCTGGTCCGAGCGCGGCACGGTGAACGGTCCGCGCGACTTGAAGGCCGGCCCGTTGTGATCGAGCCGCTTCACCTTGGCGGGATCGGCAAAGCGGCCGCTCTTCTTGTCCATGATGAGCGCGCCGTCCTCCCAGGTGTCCCAGTGGCCGAGCACGACCTCCATGAACTCGTCGGCGCGGTCGTAGCGGGAATCATGTTCCGGGTGGGAGTCGCGCCCCATATTGAGCGCCTCGCCGTCATTGAGCGAGGTGACGACGTTCCAGCCGGTACGCCCGCCGGACATCAGGTCGAGCGTTGCAAAGCGGCGCGCGACGTCGAACGGTTCGTAATAAGTGGTCGAGCAGGTTGCGCCAAGGCCGAGCTTCTCGGTGACCATGCCCATCGTGGTCAGCACGATCAGCGGGTCCATCTTCACGCAGCGGATGCCGTATTCGACGGTGTGGGCATGGTCGTTGCCGTAGCGGTCCGGCATCGCCAGGCGATCGTCGAAGAAGGCCATGTGGAACCTGCCGGCCTCGAGGATTTTCGCGATATCCTGATAGTAATCCGCCGACATGGAATCGTTGCGCGAGTCCGGATGCCGCCAGGAACTCGGCAAGTTCGTGCAGTTCTGAGCCTGGAGGAAGCCGACCAGTACCATCTGCCGCGTCATGCTGCTGTTCTCCTGATGCCGTCAGGCCAGATCGAGGACGGTGTCGAGCCTGTACTCGCGCGCCAGCGCGCGCAGCTTTTCCCAAGTGGCATCCTCGATCTCGATACCGTCGCGCAGGCGTTGCTGCTCGCGCAGGCCCTCGATCTCGCCGGGATAGAACACGCCCTTGCTGCCTTCGGACGGCGGGGTCGATTTGAGGTAGCGCGCAAACTCGGCGACTTCACGCTTGAACTCCTGCAGCGGACGGAAGGCCGCGACGTTGAACACCGCCATGAAGCATCCGTCATTGTGCCGCCCCGTCGGCTCGACGCCGAAGCCGAGACCGGTGAGCAGGCCGCATAGCACCTCGACCATGGCGGCGAGCCCGCTGCCCTTGTAGCCCTCGGTGCCGCCGAGCGGCAGCAGCGCGCCGCCCTTGCGGTATTGGGTCGGATCGGTGGTATGCCGCCCCTCGGCATCGATGATCCATCCCGTCGGAATTTCTTCGCTGCGGGCGACGGCGAGCTGGACCTTGCCGGCCGCCACCGCCGAGGTCGCCATGTCCAGATAGAACGGCGCGTCGAGGTCGGACGGCACCGCGATCGAGATCGGGTTGGTGCCGAGCCGCGCTTCCTTGCCGCCGAACGGGGCGACGTGCTTCGGCGAGCGCCCGGAATCCGCGGTCGCAATCCCGATCATGCCTTCGCGCATCGCCATCAACGGATAGGCGGCAAGGCGGCCGACATGGCTTTGCCGGAACACGGTGCAGGCGGCGACGTTCGCCGTCCTTGCCTTCTCGATGGTCAGCGCCATCGCCTTTGCGTTGACGTGGAAGCCGAATCCCCAATGGCCGTCGATCACGGTCGTGGTCGGCGATTCCTGGACGATGGTCCATTTGGCGCCGGGCACGATGTGTCCGGCCTTGATGCGGTCGATATAGGTGGGAACGGCGATCACGCCGTGCGAGTCATGGCCGGCGAGATTGGCGTTGACGCAGCCGGTGGCGACTGCGTCGGCCTCTTCCTCGGACGCTCCGGCGGCACGGAGCAGTGCGGCGCTGATGCGCGTGAGGCGATCGGCCCTGACGATCGGCATGGCGTTCCCTCGGCTTGATGCCCTTAACAGGCTGCTTGTTGGGTGCCATCGTCTCAAAGCGCCGCTGCGATATCAATCTCCCGTAAACCAATACAGGGCTGCAAATTCGTACAGAGAGCGCGTCTTTGGTCGAAGATTCATCCCGTGCGGCGGTATTTTTGACAGTTTGGCGCCAGTCGTTCGCAGCTCATTCACTTTGATCGACGGTTTGCAGCGCGCAATAACGACCACTTAGGCGATCGGCATTCATAAAGTCACCCGGGAGAAATGGGCAGAAATGCCCGGGAGCTGAGATCGTGCCGACGACACTCGCGCGCACCTTTGCGGCGTTGAGCGCCATCAACGAAGCGATCCTCTACGCGAAATCGCCGGACGAGCTGTACCAGAAGGTCTGCGACGCCGGGTTTTCGAGTGGGGACTTCTTGGCCGTCGCCGTATTCCTGGTCGGACCAGATTGCCGGCGGCTGCATTTTGCGGCCGGTTGCGGCGACGACGTTGCGCGGCTGCGCTCGATCATGATCACGACGGAAGCAGGCACGCCCGAAGGATCCGGCGTCGGTGGCGAGGCGTTTCGCGATCAGAAGCTGTGCATCAGCAACGATTATCTGAACGACCCGCGTTCGCTGGCGTGGCGCGAGGGGGCGGCCAAGGCCCATATCGGCGCGGCCGCGGCGCTGCCGCTGCTCTGCAATGGCAACAGCGTCGGCGTGCTCTACGTGACTCGCCGCGAAGCCGGCTCGCTGGACGAGCAGATGGTGTCGCTGTTCGAGCGCATGTCGGCCAATATCTCCTATGCGATCGAGAATTTCGAGCGAGAAGGAGCGCGCCGGGACAGCGAGGCGGCGATGCGGCGGCTCAATCGCATGTTTGGGGCGCTGAGCGCGACGAACGAAGCAATCCTCAAAGCCGGCACCGAATTGGATTTGTATCAGCGGGTCTGCGACGCAGCAGTGCATGGCGGCAAATCGCTGGCGACTTTCGTGCTGCTGCGCGAGGAGAACTCGCACTGGCTGACGCCGGTGGCCGCAACCGGACAAAATCTCGACCTGATCAGGCAGGCGCGCTACTCGGTCGATCCAGACAATCCTCACGGTCGGGGCATCTCCGGCCAGGTCTTCCGGACGCAGAAGGCGATGGTCGAAGACGATCTCGTCGGTCGCACCAAGGGAACGACCTGGGAGCGAGCCAACATCAATGCCGGCGCGGTCGCCTGCGTCGCCGCGCCACTGATCAAGCGCGGAACCAGCGTCGGCGTGATGTTCTTCTTCGTCAGCAAGTCCTGGGCGAAGGACGAGGGCATCGTCGCGCTGTTGCTGCGCATGACCGAGAACGTGTGCTTTGCGCTCGAGAACTTCGATCGCGACGAAGAGAAGGCGCAGATCGCGCGCGAGGAGGAACGGCTCGCGCGCATGTACGCCGCGCTGAGCGCCACCAATGAAGCGATCATCCGGGCCGCATCGCGTGCCGAGCTGTTCGATCTCGTATGTGAAGCTTCGGTGCAAGGCGGCAAGTTCGGCTCGGCGACGATCGCGCTTGCCGAGCCTGCCTCCGAGCTGCTGCGGGTCGTCGCCTCTGCAGGGCCGAACTCCGATGAAGTACGCAGGCTCAAATTCGCCACGACCGACAAGGTGCCGGAGGGAAGAGGCCTGACCGGCACGTGCTTCCGCACCGGGCAGCCGTGCCTCACCAACGACCTGTTCGCCGACGAGCGCCTCAAGCCCTGGCACGACAGTGCCCGCCGCACCGGCGTCAAGTCCTCCGCTGCGCTGCCGTTGCTCAATGGCGAACGCGCGGAGGGCGTGTTTCTGTTCAATTCCCTTGAGATCGGCACGTTCACGCCGGAATTGGTCGAACTGCTGGAACGGCTCGCTCGCAATGTGTCATTTGCGATCGCAAATCTCGACCGCGCCGAGGAGAAGGCGAAGGCCGACAAGCAGCGAGACCGGGTGAGCGGCATGTTCGCGGCGTTGAGCGCCACCAACGAAGCCATCATGCGCGCCGAGACCCGCGAGGAACTGTTCGAGGTCGCATGTCAGGCGGCCGTGCTGGGCGGAATGTTCGCCTCGGCGACGATTGGAATCATCGACGAGACACGTGAGCTGGTCCGGGTCGTCGCCGTGAAGGGGCGGCTTCAGGAGCGAATGGTCGGGCGCACCTGCGCGATTTCCCCAGATCATCCCGAGGGCCAGGGGATCATCGGAACCTCGCTGCGGACGTGCCGGCCCAGTGTCATCAACGACTATATGAACGACCCGCGCTCGGCACATTGGCACTCCAAGGCAGTCGAGGACGGGACCCGCGCCGCTGCCAGCTTCCCGCTTCTGCGCGCCGGCCAGGAGCCGATCGGCATTCTGCTGTTCCTTGCTCCGGAGGAGGATACATTCACGCCCGATCTGGTCGAGCTGCTGGCTCGCCTTGCCGAAAACGTCTCCTTCGCGCTCGACAACTTCGATCGCGCCGAGGAAAAGGCCCGCACCGAGGCGCAGAAAGAGCGCCTGACCCGCATGTTCGCGGCGCTGAGCGCGACCAACGAGGCGATCATGCGGGCGAAATCGCGCGCCGAATTGTTCGAGCTCGTGTGCCTCGCCGCATCGAACGGCGCCAAGTTCACCTCGACGACGATTGCGCTCGCCAGCGCCGACAGCGACCAGCTCAAGATCGTCGCCAGCGCCGGACCGTCGTCCGACACCACGCGCAATGTCCGCCTCTCGGTCGATCCCGAGCGCCCCGAAGGCCGGGGCATGGCCGGCACAGCGTTCCGAACCCGGCAGCCCTGCATCAGCAACGACTATCTCAACGACCAGCGCGTGAGCGCCTTCCACGCCATCGTTCGCGGCGACGGTGCGCGCTCGGGCGCGGCGATTCCGCTCGTCGTTCACGATCTGGCTGTTGGCGTCATGATCTACATGTCGACCGAAAAGGACACGTTCACGGCCGAGTTCGTCGAGCTATTGCAGCGCCTCGCCGACAACGTCGCCTTCGCGATGGAGAATTTCGACCGCGCCGACGAGAAGAACAAGGCGGATGAGCGGATCGAATACCTCGCCTCGCATGACAGCCTGACGGATCTGCCGAACCGCGAGACGTTCAACGGATTGCTGCGCGAGGCGATCGACGTGGCGCAGCGCCACGATCACCGTTTTGCGGTGCTGTTCATCGATCTCGACCGCTTCAAGGTCATCAACGATTCGCTGGGTCACGAGGCTGGCGACCTGCTCCTGCTCGAAGTGGCGAATCGTTTGCGCGGCGCGCTGCGGACAAGCGACGTGGTGGCGCGTCTCGGCGGCGACGAGTTCGTGGTGATCCTCGACCAGTGCGGCGAGATCGACGACGTCCAGCGCATCGCCAGCGGACTGCTCGCCGCGCTTGCCGAGCCCACGGAACTGGCCGGCCACGAGTGCCACACCACGGCCTCGATCGGCATCGCGATGTATCCGGCCAACGGCTCCGACGCGCAGACGCTGACCAAGAATGCCGACATGGCGATGTATCTCGCCAAGGAAGACGGCAAGAACGGCTATCGCTTCTTCTCCAAGGAAGTGAAGACGCAGTCGATCGAACGTCTGTCGCTGGAGAGCGCGCTGCGCCGGGCGCTGGAGCGCGAGCAGTTTTCGCTGAACTACCAGCCCAAGGTGGATATGGAGACCGGCCAGATCACGGGCGTGGAAGCGCTGCTGCGCTGGACGCATCCCGATCTCGGCAATGTCTCGCCGGCGCAATTCATTCCGCTCGCGGAGGAGACCGGGCTGATCGTGCCGATCGGCCGCTGGGTGCTGAATGAAGCCTGCGCGCAAGCCATGGCCTGGCAGCGACGCGGCCTGCTGCCGCTGTCGATGGCGGTCAACCTGTCGCCGCGCCAGTTCGCCGACGAGCATCTGTTGCAGGACGTCGACGAGGCGCTCGCCGCCAGCGGCATGTCGCCGGTGCTGCTCCAGCTGGAGGTCACCGAGAGCATGATGATGCGCAATGTCGGGCGCGCGCTCAGGGTGCTCGACGCCATCCAGAGCCGTGGGATTCGCCTCGCCATCGACGATTTCGGTACCGGCTATTCGTCGATGTCGCTGATGAAGCACTTCCCGATCGACACCATCAAGATCGACCGCTCCTTCGTGCGCGACCTGCCGCAGGATTCGGAAGACCAGGCGATCGCCCAGGCGATCATCAGCATGGGCAAGGCGCTCGGCATGACAGTCGTCGCCGAAGGCGTCGAGAATGCCGAGCAGGAGGCGTTCCTGCGCACCCATGGCTGCGACGAGATGCAGGGCTATCTGATCGCCAAGCCGCTGCCGCCGCGACAGATGGCCGAACTGCTGCGGCCGATGGTTCTGCCCGTGGCGCCACCGCTCCAGCCCGAGCGGGATCCGGTCGCCGAGCAGGCCGCAGCGTTACGGCTGAAACGCGCTGTCGTCTGACGGCTGCGGGTGCAGCTCGCGGACGGCGTGTTCTCCGGCCTCGGACTTGTTCGGAAACTCCTGCGGTCCAGTCAGCGACGTCTGCTCGACGAACAGCGCGAGAATGCTGCGCGCGCCCTCGGCGAAGCTCGACCCCTCGTTCAAGCCGAGCTCGGCGCACCATGCGCAACCCATCGGCTCGTTGTCGTCGAGCACCGCCATCGCAGGCCCCCACCACCAGGCCGGCGCGGGGGAACGCTCGTCCTCGGGCACGACCTGCCAGCGGGCGAACTCTTCCATCACGCGCTCGAACTCCAGGCGTGCAGCCTGATGCATGCGGTCGATACTCCCTCAATCCACGCCCAATGACAGGGCGGCAGGCGGAATTGATCGTGGCCTTCGTTCGGAAAAATCAGCTCGCGCAAATCGGCCGAGCCATGCAAGCCGACATCATCGTCGGCAATGCGAAAATATGCGGCCGTCAGCGATGCGCCAACGGCGGCAGCGAATATCTATTCTAGCCGTTTCGAGGCACGGCAGGCAAGCTACGGGTGCCGCGATTGCCTAACGCGATCTGAACGGATGCGCCTTCTGGTGCCAAGCCCAGGCGGTGCGGATGATCGTCGGCAGGTCGGAGTGATGGGGCACGAAATTCAGCACTTTTCTCGCAGCAGAGGGATCCGCGACCAGATAGGTGGGATCGCCGGGGCGGCGCGGCTTGATGGTGTGCGGCACCTCGCGTCCGGTCTCCTGCCTGATGGCGCTGAGGATCTCGCGCACGGAGAAGCCGGAGCCGGTGCCGAGATTGAAGCTGCTGCCGGCATGCCCCTGCTCCAGAAGCTTCAGTGCCGCGATATGCGCCGCCGCGAGGTCGGTGACGTGGATGTAGTCGCGGATCGCGGTCCCGTCGGGCGTGTCGTAGTCGTTGCCGAATACGGCGAACTCGACATGGCCCTGAAGTGCCATCATCGCGCGCGGAATGAGATGGGTTTCATTGTCGCGCAGCTCGCCGATGCCGCCGGCCGGATCGGCGCCGCTGGCGTTGAAATAGCGCAAGCAGAACGCGCCGAAGCCATAGGCGGTGCGGTAATCGGCGAGCATGCGCTCGATCATCCACTTCGAGGCGCCGTAGGGGTTGATCGGCGCGCAGGGAAAGTCTTCCGGCAGTTCCTTCGAATCGGCGTTGCCGTAGACGGCGCCGGTCGAGGAGAACACGATGCGATGGCAATTCGCGTTACGCATGGCCTGCAACAGCGACAGCGTGCCCTGCACGTTGTTGATGTAATATTTCTGCGGGTCGGTCATGGACTCCCCGACCAGGCTCGCCGCCGCAAAATGCATCACCGCCGTAATGTTGTAATCGGCGAAGGCGCGCGCCAGCGCCGTGCCGTCGAGCAGGTCGCCCGTCACCAGCGGGCCGGTAACGAAACTGCGATGACCTGTCGAGAGATTGTCATAAACGACGGGCTGATAGCCGGCGGCGGTCAGTGCGCGGCACGCATGCGAGCCAATATAGCCTGCGCCCCCGGTGACGAGGACGGTCGGTCGGTCGGTCATGTCGTCTTCTGCTCTTCTCTTAGCGGAGGGATCGGTGGCGGCTGAAGAGAAGATAGAGCGCGCGGGGGTTGGTGGTCAAATAGCGCCAGAGCAGGCGGCGCGGCTCGAGCCAGGTGCGCCAGGCCCATTCGAGTCCGATCTTCTGCATCCATTGCGGCGCGCGGGAACGGCTGCCCGACAAAAAGTTGAACAGGCCGCCGGATGTCTTGATAACGCCAACATTGGTGAGATGCGGAGTGAATTCCTCCACGAATGCCTGCTCGTTGGGCACGCCGAGCGCGATCCACAGATAATCCGGCGCAAGTGCGTTGATTTCCTCGACCTTCGCGCGCAGCGCCTCGCCGCGCAGATAGCCGTGGCTGCGCCCGACGATCTTGAGGTTCGGATACATCTTCTGGACGTTCTCGACCGCAGCGATGTTTTCGGCTTCGCTGGCGCCGAACATGTAGAAGGTGCGGCCAACCGCTTCCGCCTTGCGCGCGACGACGTGGAACAGGTCCGTGGTCGCAACGCGCTCCGGCAGCGGAAACCAGGATTGCAGCTTCGAAGCCGCAACCAGCGGCTGGCCGTCGGCGTTGATCAGGTCGGCGGCGCGGAACAGGCGTTCGGTCTGCGGTTCCGTCGAGCAGCGCGCCAGCACCTCGCCATTGGCCGAGGTCAGGAACAGCGGACGGCCGATGCGATTGTCAGGATCGGTTGCCTCGATCATGAAATCGGCGGTTTCTTCCAGGTCGATCGCGGCCATGCGAAGGCCGCCGACGGTGATCCGCGGCACCTCGGCAGTTGCCGCCCGTCCATCGAGGTTGACGCGGCGCTCAAGCATATTGTCTGCCTCGCTGGCGCGTTTGGGCTGCGGGAGTGAGCTCGTCGAGCACGACGCCGACGAGCTTGCGCTCGGCGCGGCCGAGCGCGGTCAAGATCTCTTCCAGGCTGTCGTTGATGTCGAGGCTGGTCGGCAGCACCGCCACCAGCGCGTCGGTTTCGTCCAGCAGCTTGCTGCCGCCGGCCGAGAGCGGCACAGCGGGGCCGTCGAGGATCACGAGATCATAGCCGCCCGCGGCGCGCGCCTGCGCAATCGCTTTGCGGATGGCCTCAGCCGTTTTGCCGACATCGCCCTCTGCGGCCGGCAGCACCGAGATGCCGTTGACCGTCTTGATCTCGCGGGCGTCCTTGCTGCCGATCGAGAGCCAGCCGAGCCGGCTCGGTTCGCTCTTGCCGCGACGGTTGAGCTTGTTCGAGAGCGAGCGTGCCTGATGATCGGCATCGATCATCAGCACACGGGCGCCGTCGCGCGCGGCCGCCAGCGCGAAATTCAGCGCGGTCACGCTGCGACCGGTGGTCTCGCCAGTGCCGACGAGCGCGATGACAGGCATCGCCTTGCCGTCGGCCCGCCGGGCCATAGCAGCGCGCATGTCGCGCCAGGCATTGAGCAGCGTGGTCAGGGGGAAGCCGGGACGCAGGGTCGGCCAGCCCAGCCGGGTGAGATCGACGCCGCCGCCCGTTGCGAGAATGGCGCCGAGCGTGTGAATGACGTCGGCGTCCTGGAGGCGTGCGATCAGCGGCTTTTCGATCAAGGGCTTCTCGACCATCGAAGGCTGTAACGGAGGTGCGGCAAGTTCCGGCGGAGCTTGTTCAACTTCCGGAGCTCGCGAGGCCTGCTGGGGCGGCGAAGCCTCCGAGGCCTCTGCAGCCCGCGCGCGCTGCGGAGCTCGCGTTGCATCCGGCGCAGGCGTGCGCTGTGGACGGGCAGGCGTCGGCGCTGGCGCGGTCGCACCGGCGAACAGGAGCTCGGCCGCAGCGAACCAGCTTGACGCTGCGACCGCGCCGAAGATCAGGCCGATCATGGCAAACAGGCTCATCGCCGGCGGGAACGAGCGCCGCTGCGGCACCGTCGCTTCACCGATGACGCGGGCTGCGGAGGTATTCAGGCTCTCCTGCTCCTCGGTCTCGCGCGAACGCTTGAGGAATGATTGATAGACGTCACGGCTGGCGTCGGCCTCGCGCTCGAGCTCGCGCAGGCGGACTGCGGCCTGGCTGAGCTGGACGCTCTGCCGCTTCTGCGCTTCCAGCGCCCGGTTGAGCGAGGCTTCGAAGTCGCGGGCACGCGTCAAGTCGTTCTTGGCGGACTGGGCGAAGCGGTCGATTTCCTCGTTGATGGTGCGCTTGAGATCCTCGACCTGCTTCTCGGTCTGGCGCAGCGCCGGGTGGCGCGGGCCGAGCTCGCCGGCCTGCTCCGCATATTTCTTGCGGGCGTCCGCATATTGCGCGCGCAGGTTCGCAATCGTCGGCGATTGCAGCGCCTCGGGGATCGCGCCCGCATCCGCGGCCGTGCGCCGGCTCGCCTCGATCTGGTCGAGCCGCGCCTGCGCATCCATCGTCGCCGCGCGGGCCGCGGCCAGCCGCTGGTTGCTAGCGGAGAGCTGCTGGTCGCTGATCAGCGTGTCCTGGGTGCCGACGAAATTGTTCTGGGCCTTGTAGGTGGCAAGCGCAGTCTCGGCGTTGCGCAGCCGCTCGCGCAGCTCCTTCAACCGGCTGGAGAGATCACTGGTGGCGCGCCGAGCGGCCGAGGCCTGCGAGTTGCGGGATTCCGCGAGGTAGGCATTGGTCAGCGTGTTGGCGAGCATCGCCGCTTTCGCGGGGTCCGTCGACCAGACCTCGATGTCGACGATGAAGCTCTTCTCGGTTTTGCGGATCGTGATGTGCTTGTTCAGCGCGTCGAGCGCCGCGAGCTGCACTTCCTTCCTCTCTGCGGCCGAGGGGGCGCGGGGCTGAAGGCCGATCAGGCCGAGCAGCGACGACATCAGGCTCGCGCCCTCGCCGCCGCCGAATTCCGGATCCTTGTCGAGACCGGCCTGCTGGATGACCTGGAGCAGCACGCTATTGGAGGTGATCAGGCGCGCCTGGCTCTCCACCACCATGGACATGCCGGAGACGTCCTGCGCGCGCGGCGTGAGCTCGCGATCGACGAGCTGAAGCTCGCGCGGGTCGACATAGAGCTGGGCGGTGGCGGTGTAGCGAGGCGTCAGGCTCTTGCCGATGGTGACCGCAAGCGTCGCGCCGAGCAGGGCGGCCGCGGCAATCGCGACCTTTCGCCGCCAGAGCAGATTGGCGAGCTCCAGCACGCTGAAGCCGGCCTGAGGCTTCCGTTGCGGGGCCTCCGGTCTGGCCCGATCAATCGGCTGGTCATAGTCAAGCATGATCCCCAGCTTTCATTCCAACTGCCGCGGGCTGAGGGGTTACTCTTCGCTTTACGCCACGCACCCGGGATATGGGGGCCCAATCAACGCAACAGGGAAAATTAACCATACTCATTGAGGGACTATTCACCGAAATGGCAAACAAAGCGTTTAAGCGCATGCCGCTCTTCGGCGCGTCGCCGCGACGCCGAGGTCCCCCAGAGATTAACGGTTCGTTACCGCGCGCAGCGTGGCCGCGAAGCTTCGCTTGTTGTGCGATCCGCTGTGCGCGTGCCATGGCGGTCAGCTCTTCCGCAGGATGACGTGATAGTCGCCGCGACGGACGTCGGTGCCGCGCGGCAGCACCGCGTTCAGCACCGCGGCGCCGGCGTCGATCACGGCCGCAAACAGCGGCTTGCGCCGGCGCATCTCGGGATAGCGCGGGCTCTCGACTTCGCGACGATAGATCATCTCGAGACCGTTGGCGGCGGCGAATGCTTCGAGCCTCGGCAGTGTCACCAGCGGATGGAAGAACGTCGGGAACGGCGGCTCGCCGGGCAGGCCGGCATCCTTGATGCCGCGGATGTTCCGGTAGAACCAGACGTGAAACCAGTGCGGCGAATATTTGGTAATCACGCCCGACAGCGAGCGCGGATTGGGCGCGCCGATCAGGATCATTCCGCCGCGCTTGAGCGCATCTCGGAAATTCAATAATGCGGACTCGACGTCAGGAAGGTGTTCGATCACATTGTAGCAGATCACGAGATCGAAGCTCTCCCGCCCGAAACGGTAGGTCTGGACGTCACCGAGGATCGCCTCGTCCGCGTAGGTATTGTTGCGGACCTGATCCTCGTCGATGTCGACGACGGTGACGTGGCTGCGGCTCGGCAATTCCGGCGGCAGAACGCTGCACGAGCCGCCGCCTGCTTCATAGATGGCAAGCCGGCCCTGCGGAAGTTCGCGGCGCAGCATGTCATGAATGGCGAGCAGGCTGTCGCGGGCTTCGCCAGGGATCAGATCGTGCAGCGCCTGGGTGGGTGGAGTGGCCGCGGAGACACTGATTGCCGTGGCTGTCGCGAAATCGATCGTGGCTGGCTTGTTCATGATTTTCTGACTGCGCTTGTTCTATTCAAATTTACAGGAAAAAACTCGCTCGCCCGAAGAGCAAAACTGATGCCGCGCCACCTCACTGGTCGCAGTGCTTACGGTCGGGTTAATGCGCATGGGCGTTAACTACAGCATTGTTCATGTTGCGGCGTTGTCGGTGCAGTGGACCGCGAATTGCACTATCACGCGCGCGAGGTTTCGCAGCAGAAACACACGAAGGCGGTTAAGTGCGTGGTGTTGTGCCGAGATGGTTGGAGGTCGCCCGCATGCATCCTGCGCCCGTCGTTCATTTTGGGACGCATCTGTGCCGCGGCGATGTGTCGTCGCGGGACGGGGCCTATCCGCGCGATCGAAGCAGGGCTTTTTCAATATATCTCGGACATCTAGGACGTCATGACATTGATCCCGACAGACCTGTCCGCCACGCGCATCGCGGACGTCGTGTGCGATCCCAACCGGGAGATCGTGGCGACCTCCCGTATCATCGACCTGTCGGTCGGCATCGTCGTCTGCATTCCCTGCTTCCGCCGCCCGCAACATCTGCGGCTGACGCTGGACTCGCTGGTGAGCCAGCGCACCCCCCGCTCCTTTGCCGTCGTCATGGTCGAGAACGATGCTGCGCGGCGCGAGAGCGCGCCGGTCGCCGCGGAGTATCTCGCTGGCGGCAGGCTTCAGGGCATCTGCCTCGTCGAGAAGCGGCAAGGCAATTGTCAGGCGATCAACGCCGCGTTCGAGACGGCGCAGGCGCTGTTTCCCGCCGCGACCCGCTTCCTGATGATCGACGACGACGAGATCGCCTCGCCCGATTGGCTCGAGCTGATGGTTCGCACCGCGGAGGCGACCGGCGCCGACGTGGTCGGCGGGCCGGTGGTGCCGGTCTTCGACGACGACAGCCAGCCCTGGCTGTCGCGTCATCCCGCCTTCTGTCCTGCCTATGATTACAGCGGCGCGGTGCCGCTAATCTATGGCTGCGGCAATTGTCTGATCACGCGCGCGGTGTTCGAGCGGTTCGAGCGACCGGCCTTCGATCTGCGTTTCAATTTCCTCGGCGGCGGCGACTGCGATTTCTTCGTGCGGTGTCGCGATGCCGGCATGACATTCCACTGGACCGCGGAGGCAGTCATCACCGAGACCGTGCCGCAGAGCCGCACCAGTCTCGGTTGGATCGCAAAACGAGGCCTGCGCATCGGCGCGATCAATTATCGTGTGCAGTCCAAGGCTGCGCAGAGTGTAGCGGCGCGCATGCTGGTGTTTGCGCAGATGGTTGGACGGTTGCCGTTGTCGCTGGTGCGGGCGGCCAGTCTGCTGACGTCGTCGAAGACCGTTGTCGCGATGCATCCCGTGATGGTCGCGCTCGGCTCCGTGCTCGCGGCGTTCGGCATCGAGCCGAAGCCCTATGAAGCCTCGAAGATCGTGTCCTGACGCCCTGGTCGCGGGTTAGATGCCAAAACGGGCGAGGGCGACCCGGAGCGCGGAGCGCGGCAGCGATCTGAGCGACCGCTGGCCGACCATCCCAAGATAGGCGAAAGCTTCGCGATATCTGCCGAAGCGGACCGCCTGCATCGCCGAATAGGTGACGAGATGAATCTCGGCGGCCCGGCGCAGTGCGCCGGCCGTGCCTTCGGGCAGTCTCGCCAGGATCAGCCCGTCGTCGAAGACGCGCGCGACCGCCGGGAAGAAGTCCTGCGGCGTCCGCACCGCCGCGTTCATCGTGTTGGCCGTGTGCAGGCGATAGTCGAGCAGGAGCTTTGGTGCGAATTCGAACTCGCCGATCGCGGCAAGACGGCACCAGCAATGCCAATCCTCGCAATATCTGAGGGAGACGTCGAAGCCGCCGATGGCGCGGAAGGCCTCCGCACGGGTGAGCACGATGCCGCCATTGACGATGAAGTTGCCGGCCGCGAGCCGCGTCAGCACGTCGCCGGACGGCTTGCGGCGTGCCTTCAGCAGATCGCGCCGGCCGATCTGCCGTCCCTCGCTATCGATCGTGTTGTAGTCGCCATAGACGAGAACCGCACGCGGAGCGCCGCGCGCTGCCGCCAGCAGTGCCGCCACTGCATCGGGACGCAAGCGGTCGTCGGCATCGAGGAAGAGCAGCCAATCGCCGATCGCCTGCCGCGCGCCGAGATTGCGCGCGGCCGACACGCCGGCGGAGTCGTTGCGTATCAGACGCAGCCGTGGATCACGCATGGCGCGGACGATCGCCACGGTGCCGTCGGTCGAGCCGTCGTCCACGACGATCACCTCGGTGACATCGCCTTGCGCGAGCGCGCTCGCAATGGTTTCACGGACATAGGCCGCAGCATTCTTGGCGGGAATCACGACGGAGACCGACGCGCCCGGGTGCACCGGCAGCGGCGGGCGTGCCGCCGGCATCACGCGTGAGGTAGCCGGCAATTCGAGAACGTCGTCGGCGGTGATCAAGCTGCGGCTCGTCTTTAATGATCCATTAACCAGGCGGCATCCGCCGAGCTGGCAACGCCAACGATCGCAACCTCGGCCGCTGCGGATGATACCCGCATTACGGTCAAATCATTGCGCGGAAGGCCTGGGTGGTGCCGGTTTCGTGGATTAGCGTTAAGCCGCCGGCATTGAGCTTGTGGCAATTCGCAAGGAGTGCGACAGGGCTGCCCCGTTGCAGAAGATGCCTGCCATCGCCTGCATGCTGGTTGACGGGCGGTTAACGGGGATTGGTTAAGGTCTCGAGCTTCCTTTGAATGTCGCTTTGACCTTCCATCAGCTTCGTCACCTGCCTTGAGCCATGGATTGCAGCTTGGATCGCAGCGCCGCTGACATGACTGACGTCGAGCGCCGATCGTTCGGCCACGTCCTGCGCGATGGGCTCGCGGGGATGAACGCCGTGCAGGCGGCGCGCTGCCTGGTCGCCGTCACAGCGCTGCTGCTGGTGCTGGTCACGCTCGATCCCTTTCCGGACCTGCGCAGCCCCGATGTCGGCACCGTCGTCGGCGGACGAATGGCGCTGACCTACGTCTCTTTCGGCCTCTTGGCTGCGGTCGCGATGCTGCTCGCCGCCGCCACCGACGGTCTCTCGCTGAAGACCCTGGTGACCCCGCTGCATCTCTGTCTTGTCGGTTGGCTTTTGATCAACATCGCCTTCTCCGAGAGCCGCGGCGTTTCGCTCCAGCGCTTCGTGCTCGCGGCGAGCGTGACGTCGCTCGCCGTGCTCCTGCCGCTACTGCCGCCGACGCAGCGCAGCTTCAACCTGTGCCTCGGCGGTGCCGCGCTCGCGCTGCTCGCACTGTGCTATCTCGGCGTCTTCCTCGCGCCGCAATATTCGATCCACACCGCGCTCGACATCACCGAGCCGCAGCTTGCCGGCGACTGGCGCGGCAGCTTTGGTCACAAGAACGTCGCCTCGCCCGTGATGACCATCCTGGTCTATGTCGGCATCTACCTTTGCGCGGTCGGCTCGTTCGTGATGGGCCCGGCGATCGCCGCGCTGGCGGGCATCTTCCTGATCTTCACCGGCGGCAAGACATCCTCGGTGCTGTGCCTCGCGATCTACGGGCTGGCGTCGCTGGTCTACATCACGCGGAGCCTGTGGCTGAAGCGGATCATCTGCTTCGTGCCGCTTATCGTGATGAATCTGCTGACGGTCGGCAGCGTCTTGAGCCCGGCGCTCGGCGCCATGACGCGGCTGCTTCCGCTCGATCCGACCTTCACCGGCCGCTCCGCCATCTGGGAATTCGCGCTCGCAGCCGTCGCCGAGAAGCCGATCATCGGTCACGGCTATGCGGCCTTCTGGGACGACGTGACCGAGCGGCAGACCGCCCAAGGCGCCGAATGGGCGACGACTGCGGCACACAGCCACAACAGCTATCTCGATCTCGCGGTCACCATCGGCCTGCCGGGGCTGCTGCTCGTGATCCTCGTCTTCGTGCTGGCGCCGCTCGGCAATTTCCAGTCGGCCCAGGCGCGCAACCGTAGTAGCGCGCTGGCAAAGCTGTTCCTCACCGTATGGCTGTTCGGCCTGTATTACGGAGCCACCGAGACCTTCCTGCTCGAACGACAGAGCCCGATCTGGTTCATGTTCGTCCTCGCCGTGGCCGGCCTGCACTTCCTGGCCAGGTTCCAATGCGTCGGGCAGGTGGAACCTGAGCACTGACACCTTGTCGCAGCGGAGCGGCTCGGGTGGCATCGCTTAACGATAAGCAGCGACGTAACTTGTGGTTGCGACGAAACATAATCTATCTGGAAACATTCAGTAACCGTATGTCCCGCGGATGACGTTCCTCAGCGTCGAGCAACCAGCAGGTCGGGTGTCGAGCACGTCGGGAATCGTGGTCGATTTCGTGCGTGACTGGCGGCGGGCCGCATTGCGCCTGAACGCAGGCCATCGCACCGCGTTCCAGCACGGCTACTGGCTCGGCGCCTGGTATGAAGCGTTCCATGGTCTCGCACCGCTGATCGCCGTGATTTCCGATGTCGCGACCGGCAAGGACATCGCACTTGTGCCGATGATCAGCCATGTCAGGCGCGGCATCCGCGTGGTCGAATTCGCCGATTTCGGCGTCTCCGACAACAACGCGCCGATCTTGTCGCTTGATGCGGATGCGACTGATGGCATCGGCAAGGCGTTGATCGATGCGCTGCGCGCCGTGCCCGATGGCTTCGATCTGCTGCGCCTGAGGAAGATGCCGGCCCAAATCGGTGGCAAGCCGAATCCGCTGGTGTCGCTCGGCCGGATCGGATCCTCCTCGCTCAACGGCAATCTCGTGCTGATGGGCGACGACTATGAAGATTACCAGGCCTCGATCAAGCGCATGCAGATGCCGCGCTGCTGGCGCGTCTTCAGCCGTCATGCCGGCGCGCGGTTCGAAATCGCCACGGATGTCGCCCGCGCGCATGAACTGCTGGACGTGATGGATCTCCAGCAGCAGGCGCGCATGCGAAAGCTCGGCTCGCCATTTGTGCTCAACGACGAGACCCATGCGCGATTCTACCGCGAGGTCGCCCGCCAAGGCGTCGCGGAAGGCTACGCCGTCGTCTCGGCGCTGGTCTGCGACGACGGCATCGTCGCTACCTCGCTTGGCGTCAGGCAAGGCGCGACTTACTACCTGCTGCGCATCAGTCACGCCGGCGAATCATGGTCGAGCTGCTCGCCGGGGCTGCTCGTGACCGAGCGCACCATGGCGGCGCTGCATGCACGGGGCGTGCGCCGTTTCGATCTCAGCATCGGCAACCAGGACTACAAGCGCCGCTTCGGCGCTCAGAAGGTCCCGCTGACCGATGTCAGCGTCGCGCTGTCCTGGCGCGGTTTGCCCTATGCATGGCGTGACCATGCCGCGCAGGGCCTGCGCCGTCACCCCAGGCTCGCCGCCTTTGCGGCGCGGGCGATGGGCAAGGGGACACGCTGAAGCGGCATTCCCGAACGAGAACGCCGCCCGCGATCGCATCAGCCGTGCAGCTTTTTCGCAGTCTCCGCGATCTGGCGGCCCTGATAGCGTGCGCCGGCGAGCTCGTTGGCGCTGGGCTGGCGGCTGCCGTCGCCGCCGGTGATGGTGGTGGCGCCGTAGGGCGCGCCGCCCGTGACCTCGTCGAGCTTCATCTGACCGGCGAAGCCGTAGTTCATGCCGACGACGACCATGCCGAAATGCAGCAGGTTGGTGATGATCGAGAACAGCGTCGTCTCCTGCCCACCGTGCTGGGTCGCGCTTGAGGTGAAGGCGCCGCCGACCTTGCCGTGCAGCGCGCCCTTGGCCCAGAGCCCGCCGGCCTGGTCGAGGAAGTTGGCCATCTGCGAGGCGATGCGGCCAAAGCGGGTGCCGGTGCCGACGATGATCGCGTCGTAATTGACGAGGTCTTCGATCTTGGCGATGGGCGCCGCCTGATCGAGCTTGTAGTGGGAGGCTTTTGCGACCTCAGCCGGCACCAGCTCCGGCACGCGCTTGATATCGACAGTGGCGCCGGCCTCGCGCGCGCCATCGGCAACGGCATTGGCCATCGCTTCGATGTGGCCATAGGCGGAATAATAGAGGACGAGAACTTTGGTCATCGGTGGTCTCCGTTGGATCACGAGGTGAGTTGTTTGTTCGCCGTCGTTGCCGGGCTTGACCCGCCTGCGAGGCCGAAGCCTCTTCGGCGTGGCGTAGGCCCGGCATGACGAGTTGCTGTGGTGACGGCGCCTACGCCGCGTCGACGAGCACGAGCTCCGAATCTTCCAGAGCGGTGATCTTCAAGCTGTCCTCGTCGCGGATCGCGGCGCCGTCGCGGGCGTTGACGCGCACGCCGTTGATCTCGACTGAACCTGCCGCAGGCACGAGATAGAGGTGCCGCGACTTCTGCGGCGCGTATTCCGCGCTCTCGCCGGCCTTCAGCGTGGTGGCGAGCACCCGCGCATCGGCGCGGATCGGCAGCGCGTCCGCATCGTCTTCGAAGCCACTCGCGATGGTGACGAGCTTGCCGGAACGGTCCCCCTTTGGAAACGGTTTCGAGCCCCAGGTCGGCTGACCGCCGCGTGAGGTCGGCTCGATCCAGATCTGGAAGATCCGCGTTCTGGTCGGCTCGAGATTGTACTCGGAGTGGCGGATGCCGCTGCCGGCGCTCATCACCTGCACGTCGCCCGCCTCGGTGCGTCCCTCGTTGCCGAGGCTGTCCTGATGGGTGATCGCGCCCTCGCGCACATAGGTGATGATCTCCATGTTGGCGTGGGGATGGGCGGGAAAGCCGGTGTTCGGCGCGATCTCGTCGTCGTTCCATACCCGCAGCGCGCCGTGACCCATGTTGTTCGGGTCGTAGTGGCTGGCGAAGGAGAAATGATGCTTGGCCTTGAGCCAGCCGTGATCGGCGCCGCCGAGCTTTGCGAAAGGTCTGAGTTCGATCATCTGCGTAATCCTTGTTTGAACGGGTGGCGGTTCGGATCAGGCGCCGAACCCGCCGTCGACATTGAGCACGGTGCCGGTGACGAAGGAGGCCTCCGGGCTTGCGAGGAAGACGACGCCGGCGGCGATTTCTTCCGCGGTCCCGAAGCGTTGCAGGGCGTGCTGCTTGCGCTGCGCGTCGGCGAATTCACGATCGTCGTCAGGGTTCATGTCCGTGTTGATTGAGCCCGGCTGCAGCACGTTGACCGTGATGCCGCGCGGTCCGAGGTCGCGCGAAGCGCCCTTGGAGTAGCCGACGATCGCAGCCTTGGTCGCAGCGTAATCGGCGAGGCCAGGGAACGAAGCGCGTGTGGCAATACCGGAACCGATCGTGACGATGCGGCCGCCTTCGCCCATCAGCTTCGAGGCCGCGCGGATCGCGGCGATCACGCCGTGCACGTTGATGTCTTCCTGGCGGGCGAGCGCGGCGGTGTCGGTGGCGGCATCGTCGATCAACCCGCCGACGGCGACGCCGGCATTGTTGACGAGGATATCCAGCCGGCCGAAATCACTGGCGACGCTCCTGACCAGTTGATCGACCTCCTTGGCCGAGGCCTGATCGGCCTTGTAGGCGCGGGCCTTGACGCCATGGGCCTTCAGGTCGGCGACGACGGCTTCCGCCTTGTCGGGCGAAGCGACATAGCTGATGGCGACATCAGCGCCTTCATCGGCGAGTGCGCGGGCCGAAGCCGCGCCGATGCCGCGCGAGCCGCCGGTGACGAGGGCAACCTTGCCTGAGAGCTTCTTGGTCATTGGATTTCTCCAGTTCCTGAATGTCTGATGACCCCTTGGATAAGCCTCCGCCTGTGGTATAGAAATAGAAACTGTTGAAACGTATTGTTTCCCTAAATACATCGATTGGACCAAGGCCCATGGCAAAACTCCCCGATTTCGAGGCGCTCGCGGTTTTCGCAAAAGTTGTGGAATTACGGTCATTTGCAGGGGCCGCAAGCGAGCTCGCGATGTCCAAGGCGACGGTCTCCAAGGCGGTCACGCGGCTGGAGGAGCGGCTCGGCGCCCGCCTGTTCAACCGCACCTCGCGCCGGCTCGCGTTGACCGATGCCGGCCACAAGCTCGCCGAACGCGCGACGCGCCTGCTGGCCGATGGCGAAGCCGCGGAGAACGAGGCGCTGGCGCAATCGGTGGCACCGCGCGGCCTGGTCCGGCTCGCCGTGCCCATGACGTTCGGCATCAAGGCGGTGGCGCCGCTGCTGCCGGAATTCTTTCAGGCCTATCCGGAAGTCTCGGTCGACCTGCATCTGAGCGATGCGACCGTCGACCTGATCGGAGAAGGATTTGACATGGCAGTGCGGATCGCGCGGCTGCCGGATTCCTCGCTGATCGCACGGCAGCTCTTCACCATGCCGCGCTATACCGTGGCCGCGCCGTCCTATCTCAAACAGCACGGCCGGCCGACGCATCCGATGCATCTGGCCGAGCACAAATGCTTCAGCTACGCCTATCTCTCCACGCCGAACGTCTGGCACTACACCAATTCGGCGGGCGAGCAGGCCAGCGTGCGCCCGGGCGGCCAGCTCCGCGTCAACAATGGCGAAGCGGTGATGCCGGCGCTGATCGCAGGCCTCGGCATCGCCGAGCTGCCCGAGTTCATCGTCGGCGAGGCGATCTCCTCAGGCCAGGTCGAGGTGATCCTCAAGGACTGGAAACAGGCCGAAGGCGCCGTGCACTTGGTGACGCCGCCCGGCGGCCCGCGTCCCGCGCGCGTCGAGGCGCTCGGCGATTTCCTGGCCGCGAAGCTGCCGGGCACGTGCAAGCGCCGGCCGAAGAAGGGTGCGAAGGCAATGTAACTGCCGTAGGGTGGGCAAAGCGAAGCGTGCCCACGGCTTTGCCCGAGGTGATCACAAGTGTCTCGATATCGGCGCGCACAGGGCAGGATGTTTTTCTTCACCGTCGTGCTCGCAGATCGGTCGAGCACGCTACTCGTTGATCAAGCCGATCGCCTGAGGCGAACTTACCGAACCGTCTTTCAGCGCCGGCCGCTTGAGACGGTCGCAATTTGTATCTTGCCCGACCACCTCCGCGCGATCTGGACGTTGCCGGAAGGTGTCGTCGACTTTTCATCGCGTTGGAATCTGATCAAAAGCGGATTTTCGCGTGGCTTGGAGGCTGGGTTCCCTTCAAGTAGCAAGCTGAGAAAACGTGAGAAGGGCATCTGGCAGCGACGTTTCTGGGAGCACACAATTCGCGACGACGCAGACTTGGAGCGACACGTTGATTACATCCATTTCAACCCCGTGAAACACGGCCTCGTCACCCGAGTGCGCGACTGGTCTCTCAGCAGTTTTCATCGCTATGTGGACCAGGGCATCCTTCCCTTGGATTGGGGAGGGGATATGCGCGATGTTGCGGGGCATTTCGGCGAGTGATGGTGGGCACGGCGCGCGAAGAGCGCGCCTTTGCCCACCCTACGAGATCCCGCTCCAACAACTTCGTCATTGCGAGCGCAGCGAAGCAATCCGGAGTGTCTCCGTGGAGAGATTCTGGATTGCTTCGTCGCAAGAGCTCCTCGCAATGACGGTAGACTACGACACCTTCACGCCGTCGATCGCGACAATGCGTAAGCTTGGCTTCAGCGTCTCTTCCAGCTGCGACTTCAACTCGTGGACACGCGGGTCGCTCGAACGCTTCGCGCAAACCGCATATTGATGGACGGATTGTGCCAGTGCGCGCCGCGCTTCCGGCGTTTGCGTCATTTCGGGCGTTGAAAGTCGCAGGACGATCGCGGCGAGATTCACCAGCATCTCGTCCAAGGCAACGTCGATGGTCGCGAGTTTTCCCATGGCACACTCCTGGAAGGGCAACGGAGGCCTCAGGGATGCGTTCCGGGCTCGGCCGAACATGGCTAATGCTTCGTAAACATCTTGTTCTTGCCGATCGCAACGTTAGGCTGGCTGGCGAAACAAAGAAAATGAGGGGAGGGACCTGCCATGGATCGACGCGACGTCCTTCGCGCCGCTGCTACACTGCCGTTGTTGCGCGCCGCGTTACCTGACAAAGCCTTCGCTCAAACCTATCCCGTTCGCAACATCACCATGATCGTGCCGTTTCCGGCGGGCGGACAGGCCGATCTTGCGGCGCGCCCGGTGGCACAGGCGCTGGAGCGGGTCCTCGGCAAGCCCGTGATCGTCGACAACAGAGCCGGCGGTGGCGGCGGATCGGTCGGCAATGCCGCAGCGGCGCGCGCCGAGCCTGATGGCTACACGCTGCTGATGACGCTGTCTTCGCTCGCGGTGCTCCCAGAAGCCGACCGGCTGTTCGAGCGTCCCGTTGCTTACGAGGTCTCGCAGTTCATGCCGATCGCGCGCGTGCTCGCCGATCCCACGCTGCTCGCGGTGCCGGCCTCGGCACCGTGGAAGACGGCGCAGGATTTCGTCGAGGACGCGAAGAAGCGCCCGGGCCAGATCACCTACGGCTCGTCCGGGCCCTACGGCACGCTGCACGTGGCGATGGAGATGTTCACCAGCAGCGCCGGCATCAAGCTGCTGCATGTGCCGTTCCGCGGGGCAGGTCCCGCACTGACCGCGATCCTCAGTGGTACCGTGCAGGCGATCGCCGCCGCGCCCGGCACGCTGAAGCCGCAGGTCGACGGCGGCAAGCTGCGCGTGCTCGGCAATTGCGGCGCGCAGCGCATCGCGAGCTTCCCCGACGTGCCGACCTTCCAGGAGCTCGGCTACAGGGATGTCGAGATGTACATCTGGGCCGGCCTGTTCGCGCAAAGCGCGCTGTCGGCCCCGATCGCGACCCGTCTGCGCGAGGCGATGGCGCAGGTCATGACCAGTCCGGACGTGCTCAAATCGTTCGAGACCTCGGGCAGTCTCGTGGCCTATCAGGATGCGCCGGCCTTCGCGCAATTCGTCGCGGCCGACAGCGCGCGGCTGATCGCGGCGGTGAAGAAGATCGGCAAGGTGGAGTAGGTTCCAGGCGCTCTTTCACATTTTGTTGTTGGCCCAGAACCTTCCCCCGCCTCATTGATTGAGGAGGTTTTGACGGATTCGGGAAGGATCGGGACATGCGAACAGAGCGGATTGCGCTGGGTGTGGCGCTTGCGATCGGCGGCATCGCCGCGCAGAACGCAGCATTCGCCCAGGAATATCGCGGCACGATGGAACAACAGATGGCCTGCACGCCTGATGTGTGGCGTCTGTGCAGCGATCAGATTCCCGACGTGAACCGTATCGTGGCCTGCTTGCAGCAGAACACGCCGCAGCTCTCGAGCGGCTGCCGCGCAGTGTTCCAGTCGAACAACCAGGCCCAGCCGCAGCAGCCGGTGCCGCGCAACCGCGCCGCGCCCCCGCTGCGCTACAACACCGCGCCGCCCCCTCCGCCGCGGCCCTATTATGACGAGGATGATTAGCCTCGCTTAGGATCGGTGTTCGCAGACATCGACCCATTCGGCCGCGACGAGCTCAGCCATCCGCTCCGGCGTGATGCGCACGGCGCTGTGGGTCGAGCCCGCGGCGGGCACCACGACGTCGAACGCTTTCAGCGAAACGTCGCAATAGATCGGCAGCGGCGCCTTCAGGCCGAACGGACAGACGCCGCCGACCTCGTGCCCGGTGATCTCGGCGACCTCCTCCAGTCCCAGCATTTTCGGCTTGCCCCCGAACTGCGCTTTCACCTTCTTGTTGTCCATGCGCGAGGTGCCGGCAGCGACGATCAGGATCACGCGCTCGCCGACGCGCAACGACAGCGTCTTGGCGATGCGTCCCGGCTCGACGCCATAAGCTTCCGCCGCCAGCGTCACGGTGGCAGAACTGATCGGGGATTCGATGACGGTAATGTCGGGGGCTTTCTCGGCGAAGAAATCGCGAACGGATTGAAGGCTCATTCCAAACAGCTCATTCCAAAAAGAGCGATGATCCCTAAGCGATTTCTTAGGCGATTCCTTAAGCGATTCCTGGCAGCTCGGAGAGCGCGCGGATGCGGTGATCCGGCGCGAAGCCGAGCTCGTCCATCTGGGTGCGGATCGCCTTGAACATCGTCAGCGGTGCCACGAGTTCGTTCTCGACGCAAGCCAGCGCCATGGCTTCGGGCGTCACCCGCTCGATCCAGGCGACCTTCAATCCGAACGATTTCGCGCCGGCGGCGTCCCAGGGATTGGAGGAGACGAACAGAACCTCGTTCGCCTTGGTGCCGAGCACCTCGCCGATCAGCTCATAGACGTCCGGGCTCGGCTTGAAGATTTTCTTCGCGTCGACGCTGATGGTGGCATCGAGAAGGGCGTCGAGGCCGGAATTGCGCACGAGCGCATTGAGCATGTCCGGGCTGCCGTTGGAGAGGATGGCAAGCTTTCGCGGTCTCAGAGCCGCAAGCGCTGCTGTCGCATCTGGATAGAGGTCGAGGTGCAGATACTTCTCGATCACACGCTCGAATGTGTCGTTCTCGTAAGCAATCCCAAGCACGCGCAGCGTATAGGCAAGCGAGTCGCGCGTAACAGTGGCAAAATCCTGGTAGCGCCGCATCAGCGAGCGCAACCAGGTGTATTCGAGCTGCTTGATACGCCAGACCTGCGTGATGATCTCGCCATAGCCCGGAAACGCATCCTCGGTAATCTCTGCGACCGACTGGATGTCGTAGAGCGTGCCGTAGGCGTCGAAGACGACGGCTTTGATGCTCATTGACCCCTCCCTTGGATCGTTGCAGGCGCACGGACTATATCGGAACGGTCAGCTATCGTCGTTTTATATTCCGAGCCTCCCGCTGGGCGAAGACCCGTCTAAGGCCTCGAGCGTCTGAGCCGAGGGCTTCGGTCACCGGGATCGAAGCCCTCGATGCGCTACGGGCGATGGGTGAGCGCCTAGATTCCCAACAGCTTGCGCGCGTTGGCCTTCAGCACCTTCGGCCGGATCTCGTCGCGGATGTCGATCTTGGCAAAATCCGACAGCCAGCGGTCCGGCGTGATCACCGGCCAGTCCGAGCCGAACAGCATCTTGTCCTGGAGAATCGAGTTGATGTAGCGCACCAGGATCGGCGGGAAATATTTCGGCGACCAGCCGGAGAGGTCGATATAGACGTTCGGCTTGTGGGTCGCGACCGACAGCGCCTCCTCCTGCCAGGGGAAGGAGGGGTGGGCGAGGATGATCTTGAGGTCGGGGAAATCGGCCGCGACATCGTCCATGTACATCGGGTTGGAATATTTCAGCCGCATGCCCATGCCGCCGGGCATGCCGGAGCCGACGCCGGTCTGGCCGGTGTGGAACAGCGCGATCGCGCCGCCATTGTTGATCTCTTCATAGAGCGGATAGGCCATGCGGTCGTTGGCGTAGAAGCCCTGCATGGTCGGGTGGAATTTGAAGCCGCGCACCCCGTATTCCTCGATCAGCTTGCGCGCCTCGCGGGCGCCGAGCTTGCCCTTGTGCGGATCGATCGAGACGAAGGGGATGAGGACGTCGAGATGGTCGGAGGCGACCTCCAGCATCTCGTAATTGTTGTAGCGGCGGAAGCCGGTCTCGCGCTCGGCGTCGACCGGGAAGATCACGGCGGCGATGTTCTTGGAGCGGTAGTACGCCGCGGTCTCCGGCACCGTTGGCGGATGCTTGTTGGGCGACTTGAAATACTCCGCCATCTGCGCCTGGAAATCGTCATAGCCGTCGTCGGCATGGCAGCCGCAGGGCTCCTCGGCGTGGGTGTGGATGTCGATGGCAACGACATCGTCGATGTTGGGCAGCTTCAGCTTCGGCATGGGTTTCCTCCCGACGGTTGCCAAATTGATTATATCATATAACGAATTTGGCAAGGCGCTGCCGTAGGTTCTCGGCTTGGCAGATCGGGCCGATCCGGCCGTTTCTACTGTGCATGGGGTTGTTTTCGCAAATTTTGCTGGTTCGGAACCGGGCAGTTAACATTGACATCACCTCCCGCGATGCCTTAAGAACCGCCCCGTCCCGGGCGGTCATCCGCCAGCGGGAAAAATCTCATTTTGCCACATTCGCGCGTGCCGAAACGGTAGTGCCGAACACGGCCTTTCGAACGTTCAGGATTCTGCCATGAAGGTCCGTAACTCGCTGAAATCGCTGCGCGGTCGCCATCGCGCCAACCGCCTAGTCCGCCGCAAGGGCCGGGTCTATGTGATCAACAAGGTGCAGCGCCGCTTCAAGGCGCGTCAGGGCTGATCTCGCCCTGCCGGACGCCTTCGCGCTCCGCAAGACCACGGTCTCACACGAGTTTGACGCCGCCCTGCTTTGCAAGGGCGGCTTTGCGCGTTTAGACTTTGCCCATGGCACTGAGATTCCTCTGCGCGCCCACCCTGTGTCTGGCCCTGGTCCTGGGGACCGCCGGCTTCGCCCCGGTGCTGGCGCAGCAGATTGAGCCGCCGCCTCCGCCCGGCCAGCAGAAGAAGCTGCCGGAAGCGCCGGCCAAGCTGCCCAAGGTCGACCGCACCAAGAATCTCGATTTTCTGTTCGGCGCGCTGAAGGCAGCGCCCGACGAGACCAGCGCCAAGCATGTCGAGGCGCGGATCTGGGCGATCTGGCTCCAGACCCCGAGCGACACCGCGGCACTGTTGATGTCGCGCGCCAAGACCGCGGTCGAGGCGCAGAAGATCGATGTCGCGATCAAGCTGCTGGATTCGATCATCAAGCTCAGGCCCGACTATATCGAGGCCTGGAACCGGCGCGCCACGCTCTATTACATGCAGAACGATTATGGCCGCTCGCTCGCCGACATCCAGCAAGTGCTGATCCGCGAACCGCGCCATTTCGGTGCGCTCGCAGGGCTCGGCATGATCATGCAGGAGGTCGGCAACGAGAAGCGCGCGCTGGAAGCCTACCGCAAGGCGCTCGCCGTCAATCCGCACCTCGAGAAGATCCCCGACCAGGTCAAGGCGCTGACCGAGAAGGTCGAAGGCCGCGACATCTAGCCTATAACTCGATCATTTCTTGAGCGATCGCGGCCGGCGCGGATTAACCACGATCGCAGGCGTCGCGTCGCGAGGGCTATTGCCGGGGCTGCCGCAGGCCTACCTGCATGGCAGGAGCAAAAGCCATGAAGCGTTTGATCTTTGCAGGTAGCTTGCTGCTCGCGTCAGGGACGGTGAGCCTTGCCGACGGATTGTTCTGGGTGGTCGGCAACCGCGCCACCGGCAAATGCGATATCGTGACCAGCAATCCCGTGATCATCGGCGATATCTGGTTCGGTGACGGCCCCTACAAATCCAAGGCCGACGCCAAGCTTGCCCGTTCGACGATCCGCGCCTGTCCCGCGGTCACGCCCGACGAGGAGAAGGACGAGGACGGGTCGAACTAAGTCGCTTGCACCTGGTGCAGGACACCTAAGGCCTGTTTACAGTCGCTAGTTTGCGAGGAAAGCCGCGACGAGATTGAGGAGGCCGGCAAAGCAGGCGTCTGTCTTTTCGTAGCGAGTTGCGATGCGGCGGAATGCCTTGAGCTGGCAGAAGAAGTTCTCGACCAGGTGGCGCCATTTGTACATTTCGGCGTCGTGCGGGATGCGCCCGGCGCGGTCGGCCTTGGACGGGATGACCGCTGCGGCGCCGCGTTGGTTCAGATTGGCGCGCAGCCAGTTATTATCGAAGGCCTTGTCGCCGATCAGCGCTTCAAAATCGAGGCCAGTGATCAAAGGCTCGACGCCAATGCTGTCGTGACGCTGGCCGGGCAGCAGGGTGAAGCGAATGAGATTGCCGAGTGCGTCGACCAGAGCCATGATTTTGGTAGTCAGGCCACCACGCGAGCGGCCTATGGCCTGATTTTGAGTCCCCCTTTTGCCCCGGTGCCATGTTGGTGGACCCGGACGAGTGTGCCGTCGATCAGGACATATTCGAAATCGGGATCGTCACAGAGAGCTTTGAAGACCCGCTCCCAGACCCCCTTCTGCGCCCAGCGCCAGAAGCGCGTATACACTGTGAACCACTTGCCGAACGCTTCCGGCAGATCTCGCCACGGCGAGCCCGTGCGCGCAATCCAAAGAACTGCTTCGATAAAGAGCCGGTTGTTACGCCCGGTGCCGCCGGGATCACCGGCTTTGCCAGACAATTCCGGCGCAATCCGCTCCCACTGCGCATCGCTCAACATCAATCGAATCAAGGCTGATCTCCAATTTTCAGCCTTGAATCAATTTTCTACTGATTTGGGAATCCTGTCTGTAAACAGGCCTTAGTGCAGGACGCTGCCGCCGCGCTCGGTGAGGCCGCGATCGGCGACCGCGGCGTAAGCCTTTGCAAGCTCAGCTTCGAGATGTTCGTTGATCAGGAGCAGCGCCCGCACGGCACCGCGCAGGTCGCCGCTGCAGCTCGCGACGATCTCGTCGATCGCAGTGTCGTTCGATCTGAAGCTCATCGAAAATCCTCCGGTTCAAACCAGGAAAAAATCCTGCCGGTCTTTCCCGCATCCCCGAGGCTGCGAGGAGGATCGGCGCCCACCCGCGCCTAGATGGCCGAACCGACCATGGCGATTATATGGAAGCCGCGATGACGACTGCATGAAGCTGGTCCGAGGCTTGCGTGTCGCCAAGGAATATTGTTGATTCCGTTGGGTTTTTACGTTCCCTAATTGTGCACATATCCACAGCCCCACTGTTTCCGGTGGAAGCCCTGAAGCCGACTGAGCGAAACTGCCGTGTGCCAAGACCCGTAACTGCCCTGTGCCCAGGACCGCCCGGATTCGCTCAATGATCGTGATGTCAGTCGTGACGGCGCTGGTTCTGCTGGCGCTGGCCACGCAGGCCGGAATCCTCGTCGTGCAGCGCGACTATCCGCCGCAGGGCCGGATGATCGAGGTCGACGGCGCGGTGCTTCACGTCGTCGATCTCGGCCCGCGCAATGCTGGCCTGCCGATCGTCATGCTGCACGGGGCAAGCTCCAATCTCGAAGCGATGCGGCGGCCGCTCGGTGATCTCCTCGCCAGGGATCATCGCGTCATTCTGATCGACCGTCCCGGCCATGGCTGGAGCATGCGTGTCCGGCGGCAGGATTCGACGCCGCAGATCCAGGCGCGGATGATCGATGATGCGCTTCAGAAGCTCGGGATCGACCGCGCGGTCTTCGTGGTGCATTCCTGGAGCGGCGCCCTCGGCGCGCGGATCGCGCTCGATCACCCGTACCGCGTCGCTGGCCTCGTGATGCTCGCGCCCGTCACTCATCCCTGGCGCGGCGGCGTCGGTCGCTACAACGAGATCATCGCAACGCCCGTGATCGGTCCGCTGCTCGCCTACACGATCACGCTGCCGCTCGGCTACGTCCTCACTGAATCCGGCGCGCGCAACGTCTTCCTGCCGCAAGTCATGCCGGACGGCTTCGTCAAGGACTCCGCGACGCCGCTGCTGTTGCGTCCGCGCGAGTTCATCGCCAATGCCTATGATCTGGTGACGCTGAAGGAAGCGGTTGCTGCGCAAGTCGCGCGTTATGGCGAGATATCGGCGCCGGTCACGATCATCGCCGGCGAGCCCGACAAGACCGTGTCGACCGGCATCCACGCGCGCCCCTTTGCCGCGATCGTGCCGAATGCGAAGCTGATCGTGCTGCCCGATCTCGGCCACATGGTGCAGAACGCCGTACCGGATGTCGTGAAGGCGGAGATCGAGACGATGATCGGGAAGATCGTCCAGGCGCAGGCGGCCGCCGATTAAAGCGTTTTCGAGCGAAGTGGATACCGGTTCGCGGGAAGGAAACGCGTCAAAACAAGAAGCTAGAGCTTCGGTTCTGATTCAATCAGAACCGAAGTTTTAGCGGCCGCCTTTTCCCGCCTATTGCTTGATCTTCCCGTCCTTGTCGAACTGCGAGACATAGGCCCAGAGATTGTTGATCTCGGTCTCGTTCTTGATGCCGGCGAACGCCATCTTGGTGCCGGGAATCTTGGCCTTGGGATCCTTGATGTATTCCTTGAAGGTCGGCTCGTCCCAGGTGATGCCGGAATTCTTGTTCGCATCCGAGTAGTTGTAGTCCGGAGCGGTGCCCGACTTGCGGCCGTTGAGGCCGTTGAGCTCGGGGCCGACCTTGTTCTTGGCGCCTTCGCCGATTGCGTGGCAGGCCAGGCATTTGTTGAACGATGTCTTGCCGGCCGCGACATCCTGCGCCATCGCGGCGGGTGCGGTGGCAATCACGGTGAGGATCGTCAGTGCGCCAAAAGTCAGTTTTGTCATCGGGTGCTCTTCGTCTCTTCCCTGGTGGGTCTAGTCAGTCTCTTGCCTGCGCGGCAATTGTCGGACCTGCCGGTTTTGGCAGGCCTGCCCGGCTTGGACAAGCCGCCAGACCATGACAGGTTTCACGATTTCCTACTTGTCCCAGAGCGAACTCGCTGGCGATTGCGGGTCCGACTTTCGGATGGCCTACCCAAACACCCCCGGACGTGGTTGATTTACCGCGACAAATTGGACTGTGCGGCGTGAGCCGGAAGGATATGCCATGAAGGATTTGATATGGCCATCATGATGCCTGCGAGCGACCAGGCCGTGCTCGCGCGCCGCGCGGACGTCGTTGCCGCACTGCGCGCAATAGTCCCCGGCGAAGGCGTGATCGACAGCGCCGCCGAGATGCGAGCCTATGAATCCGACGGATTGACGGCCTATCGGCAGCCGCCGATGGTCGTGGTGCTGCCTGACACCACCGAGCAGGTCTCGCTGGTCCTGAAATATTGTGCAGAGCAGGGCATCAAGGTCGTGCCCCGCGGGTCCGGTACCTCGCTGTCCGGGGGCGCGCTGCCGCTCGAGGACGGCGTGCTGCTCGGGCTCGGCAAGTTCAAGCGCATCCGCGAGATCGATTTCGACAACCGCGTCGTCGTCACCGAGCCCGGCGTCACCAACCTTGCCATCAGTCAGGCGGTCGCGCATGCCGGCTTCTACTACGCGCCAGACCCGTCCTCGCAGATCGCCTGCTCGATCGGCGGCAATGTCGCGGAAAATTCCGGCGGCGTGCATTGCCTGAAATACGGCATGACCACCAACAACGTGCTCGGTTGTGAGATCGTGCTGATGAGCGGCGAGATCCTGCGCATCGGCGGCAAGTCGGCGGAGAACCCCGGCTACGATCTGATGGGCGTCATCACCGGTTCCGAAGGCCTGCTCGGGGTCATCACCGAGATCACGGTGCGCATCCTGCAAAAGCCGGAGACCGCGCGCGCGCTGATGGTCGGCTTCGCCGAGGTCGAGGCCGCCGGCGAATGCGTGGCGCGCATCATCGGCGCCGGCATCATCCCTGGGGGCATGGAGATGATGGACAAACCCGCGATCCACGCCGCCGAGGCGTTCGTCCATGCTGGCTATCCGCTCGATGTCGAGGCACTGCTGATCATTGAGCTCGACGGTCCCAAGATCGAGGTCGACGAGCTGATCACGCGCGTCGAGGCGATCGCGAATGGCTGCGGCTCGACCACCTGCCAGATCTCGACCTCGGAGGCCGAGCGCAATCTGTTCTGGGCGGGCCGCAAAGCCGCGTTTCCCGCCGTGGGCCGCATCTCGCCCGATTATCTCTGCATGGATGGCACGATTCCCCGCGGCGCGCTGCCGAAGGCGCTGGCGCGCATCCGCGAGCTCGGCGAAAAATACCAGCTCGGCTGCGCCAACGTGTTCCACGCCGGCGACGGCAATCTGCACCCGCTGATCCTCTACGATGCCAACAAGCCCGGCGAGATCGAGCGCGCGGAGGCTTTTGGCGCCGACATCCTGCGCGCCTGCGTCGAATTCGGCGGCGTGCTCACCGGCGAGCACGGCGTCGGCATCGAGAAGCGCGACCTCATGCCGGATATGTTCACCGAGATCGACCTCAACCAGCAGCAGCGGTTGAAATGCGCCTTCGACGCGCAGGGTCTGCTCAATCCCGGAAAGGTGTTTCCGACCCTGCATCGCTGCGCCGAGCTCGGCCGCATGCATGTGCATGCAGGTAAGCTCGCGTTTCCGGATATTCCCCGGTTCTGAGCGACCGGGATCGCTCACACAAAGAGCCGCCGGGTTGAGACCGCGGCGGCTCTTGTCATTGGCCTATTGGCAATTGCGAGACGACCGTCAGTAGCCAGACTTCGTGCTCGCGCCACCAGACTTCGTGCTCGCGCCAGTGGTTTGGCCGGGAGCGTAGCCAGAAGCGCCGGGGTGACCTTTCTTAGAACCCATGGCGTGCTTCTTATGTCCCGGAGTGTAGCCGGATGCTCCCGGATGGCCTGCCTTGGAGCCCTTGGTCTGCATCTCTTGGCCCGGCGTCTTGCTTGATACGCCTTGGGCAAAGACGGCCGGCGCAGTGCCGATGAGGGCGATGGCAGAAAGTGCAACAATTATCCTCTTCATCTTCATTCCTCCTTCTGAAGGAAGCACCGTGATCAACGGGTTGGAAACTGCGCCGTTCCATGAACGCCTGTTCATCAATCTATTATCGCGGGTCCAGCAAATGCCCAATGTGCGCGTCGCGCCGATCCGCCGAAGCAGTGCCGGTGATCCCGACGATTGATGCAGAACGCGGAGTCTGGTTGCGGGCGCCGAGAGATTGCGTCGCCCCACCGTCCTTGCTCGCTTCGTCCGCGCGGCTGCTTCGGTAAGATGCGCCAGTTGACGACAAGCAGCGGAAGGCTTGCCTGCCAACGGGAGCGCCCCGGCCACCGCTCTTTCGCGTTGCACCAGAGATTGCCAGCCCGGGCGAAGCGCAGTGTCTGATAGATTTGATTTCCGGCGCGAATTTCGTTACCGCCTCCTCTCGTGGATACGCTCAAGGTCAGAGACGGCAAAGACGTCGAAGAGGTGGTGCGCGCGGCGATCGCCAACGAGCAGCCGCTCGAGATCATCGGTCATGGCTCCAAGCGCGGTATCGGCCACGCGATGGCGACCAATGCCGTGCTCGACGTCTCCGCGCTCAATGCGGTCACCTCCTACGAGCCCAACGAGCTGATCGTCACGCTCCAGGCCGGTGCGCCGCTGGCCGATGTGCTGTCGCTGATCGATGCCAAGAACCAGCAATTCGCCTTCGAGCCGATGAACACGGCGCCGCTGCTCGGCACGCCGGCGCTCGGAACCATCGGCGGCATGATCGCCACCGGGCTCGCCGGTCCGCGGCGGATCAGGGCGGGCGGGGCGCGCGATCACCTGCTCGGGGCGCACGCCGTCTCCGGCTTCGGTGACAGCTTCAAGACCGGCGGCAAGGTGGTGAAGAACGTCACCGGCTACGACCTGTGCAAGCTTCTCGCGGGGTCCTGGGGCACGCTAGCGGTGATGACCGAGGTCACGCTCAAGGTGATGCCCAAGCCCGAGGCCGAGCGGACGCTGTTGCTCCGCGGGCTCGACGATGCCCGCGCCAACAAGGCGATGACGGCGGCGCTCGGCTCGCCCTTCGACGTTTCCGGAGCCGCGCATCTGCCGAAATCGGCCTTTCGCGCCAAGGCCAATGGGCTCGGCGACGTCGCGGGCCAGGACGAGGCGCTGACCGTGCTGCGGCTCGAGGGCATCACGGCGTCCGCCGCGCACCGCGCCGGCTCGCTGCGCGAATTGCTGGCGCCGTTCGGAACCGCGACCCTGATCGAAGACGCCGCATCGTCCGCGCTGTGGGCCACGATCCGCGACGTCCTGCCGTTCGCGGCAAACGGCGCGCTGGGCGCCTGGCCGGTCTGGCGGATCGTCTGTCCGCCGGCGTCGGGTGCGGCGCTCGGCACCCAATTGGCACACGAGACCGGCGGCGACCTGATCTATGATTGGGGCGGCGGACTGATCTGGGCGGCGGTGCCGCCGAAGCCGGACGCGCATGCCCCGGCCGTGCGCCAGCTCACCAACGCGTTCGGAGGACATGCCACGCTGATCCGGGCGACCGAGGACGTCAGGTGTGATATCGATGTATTCCAGCCGCAAGCGCCTGGCATCGCGGCGCTGAGCGAGCGGGTGCGCGCCAGTTTCGATCCGAAGACCATTCTCAACCGGGGACGCCTGAGGCGGGGCGCTGCGGCATGAAGACCGAATTCTCACTGGCGCAGCTCGCCGACCCCGACATCGCCGAAGCCGACAAGATCCTTCGCGCCTGCGTCCATTGCGGCTTCTGCACCGCAACCTGTCCGACCTATGTACTGCTCGGCGACGAGCTCGATAGCCCACGCGGCCGCATCTACCTGATCAAGGAGATGCTGGAGAAGGACCAGGAGCCGACGGCGGAGGTGGTCAAACATATCGACCGCTGTCTGTCGTGCCTTGCCTGCATGACGACCTGCCCGTCAGGGGTGAACTACATGCACCTCGTCGACCAGGCCAGGGTCCGGATCGAGCAGCGCTATCAGCGGCCGCTGACTGAGCGGTTGTTGCGCCAAGTGCTGGCCTTCGTCCTGCCGGACCCGCAGCGTTTCCGCGCGAGCATGTGGCTGGCGCGGCTGGCCCGCCCACTTGCCGTCTTCCTGCCGACGCCCAGGCCCTCGGCCACGCCCGGACTGATCCAGCGCATCAAGGCGATGCTGGCGCTGGCGCCGAACCGACTGCCGTTGCCGGGGCCCGCCGCCGGCAGCGTGTTCGCCGCGCTCGGCAAGAGACGCGGCCGGGTCGCCCTGCTGCAGGGTTGCGCCCAGCAGGTGCTGGCGCCGCGCATCAACCAGGCCGCCATCAGCCTTCTCACCCGCCACGGCATCGAGGTTGTCCTGGTCCGGGACGAGCAGTGCTGTGGCGCGCTGACCCATCACCTCGGCAACGACCACGACGCATTGGCGCGGGCGCGCGCCAATATCGCTGCGTGGTGCCGGGAAGCGGCCGGCGAGGGGCTCGACGCCATCCTGGTGACGGCGTCCGGCTGCGGCACCGTGATCAAGGACTACGGCTATCTGCTGCGCGAGGATGTGGCGTTCGCAGCCGATGCGGCGAAGGTGTCCGCGCTTGCCAAGGACATCACCGAATACGTCGCCGGCCTCGGACTTTCGGCCACCGCGCCACAGGACAACATCGTGGTCGCCTATCACTCCGCATGCTCGTTGCAGCATGGGCAGAAAATCACGGGCCTTCCGAAAGAATTGCTTTCCAAGAATGGATTCGTGGTGAAAGATGTGCCGGAGAGCCATTTGTGTTGCGGTTCGGCGGGCACCTACAACATTCTCCAGCCCGAGCTTGCGGACCGGTTGCGCGATCGCAAGGTCGCCAACATCGCGAGCGTCAAGCCGGACATGATTGCTGCGGGCAATATCGGCTGCATGGTGCAGATTGCCAGTGGCACATCAATTCCGGTCGTACACACGATTGAGCTTCTCGATTGGGCTACGGGCGGGTCGCGGCCGGCATTGAACGCGCAAGTTTGAGCTTTCAAAAGCCGAGCTTTCGTCCGCAGGTGACGGCAGAAAGACGCCCGATCGACCATTGTTCGGCGGCAACAGGAGGACCACGATGGCGAAAGCGAAGAAGAAAAAAAGCAAGAAGGCCAAAAAGGCTAAGAAGGTCGTAGCGGCGAAGAAGAAGGCCGCGAAGAAGGCAGCCAAGAAGTCCGCGAAAAAGTCTGCAAAGAAAGCTGCGAAGAAATCTGCCAAGAAGGCAGCCCCGAAGAAAGCCGCCAAGAAGGCTGCGACGAAGTCGGCCAAGAAGGCCGCACCCAAGAAGGCCGCGAAGAAAGCGGCACCGAAGAAAGCGAAGGCAGCTCCTGCTCCGAAGCCATCAGCACCGGTGGAAGCTCCGGCTCCCGAGCCTGCCGCCGAGACAAGCTGGGCGATGCCTTCGTCTTCTACGGAATCGGCGCCGGCCGAGGGACAGGGGTAGGCCCAGCGACCGCGATCGACAACAGAAAGGCCGCTGCGGTGACGCTGCGGCCTTTTTGCATCGCCACAAGCACCTACAGAGGCCGCCCTTTCTCGCGCCTGTCTGATTCGTAACCTGGGTGCCACGCTTCCTGGCTTTCCCGTACTTGCACGGACCATCCTTTGCAGTTTGCGACGCAATTGCTGTGTTCGAGAAGACACACAGGCTGACAACCTTTCGTGGAATCGTCAAAACGCCTAAAAAGTCGGCAGATGCCCGCGCTTTTTGCTTCACCGTTCGCACCCCTCAATTCACATTGCCGCAGTTACGAAATTTGCAATCAGGTCGAGCGCCCCGGGGGGCTATTGGGACCTGACTAGGTCTAAGAACTGGCGATGGGGATCGAAATGAAAAAAGTGGCTTTGTTGGCAACGGCGCTGGCAATGGTGACGGGTTCGGCTTTCGCGGCAGATATGCCGGTCAAGGCATTGAAAGCCCCGCCGCCGCCCGCCTTCGAGCCCTGGGACGTCGCCTTCGGCGGCGGCATCATGAGCGACTATATTTTCCGCGGTATCACCCAGTCGAACCACAAGCCGTCGGTCACGGCCTATTTCGAGCCGCGCTACAACGTCACTAAGGACCTCCAGCTCTACGTGGGCGTGTCCGGTGAGAGCATCTCCTTCCCGAACCGCGCCGCGGCCGAGATCGACGTCTATGGCGGTATCCGCCCGACCTTCGGTGCCTTCGCCTTCGACATCGGCGTATGGGGCTATCTGTATCCGGGCGGCAGCTGCTTCTTCGGCGCGCCCGGAATTGACTTTGCCGGCAACTTCCAGGGCGCCGAGTGCGCCTCGCAGGCCCTGATCAATGGCAACGTGATCAAGAAGGACCTGAGCTTCTTCGAAGTCTACGGCAAGATGACTTATACGGTGAACGACAACTGGTCGTTCGGCGTCAACGAATACTACACCCCGAGCTACCTGAACTCCGGCGCCTGGGGCAACTACACCTCGATCACCGGCAAGTACATCGCGCCCAGCACGGTCTTCGGCTCGAGCGGCGTCGGCATGTATGTCTCGGGTGAGTTCGGCCGTCAGTGGCTCGGCACCTCCGACAGCTTCTACGGCGTGCCGGCGTTCCCGAACGGCATCAAGTACGCCGACTACAACACCTGGAACATCGGCATCGGCTTCACCTACAAGGTGTTCACGCTGGACCTGCGTTATTCCGACACCGACCTGTCCAAGGGTAACTGCAACGCCTTCACCAGCGACTTCTCCGCCCGCGGCAACATCGCTCCGAACCTCGGTACCGACGTGACCCCGATCAATCCGTCGGGAGTCGGCTCCAACTGGTGCGGCGCGGCCGGTATCGCCAAGCTGTCGTTCGACCTGACGGCGATGACCAACCTGAAGTAAGATTTTTCCCGGAATACTTGGCGAGGGCGGCAGAGCGATCTGCCGCCCTTTTGCTTTGGGGCTAATAGACTAAAGGAGTTCGGCCGTGGCGTGCGCGGTGAGGGCTCGATGTTGGCCACATCGTCATGGCCGGCCTGACCTGGACAAGCCCGGGCATGACGTGAAGAAGCTCCCACCCTCCCCTGGAGGGGGAGGGTCGATCGCGCGCAGCGCGAGCGGGGTGGAGTGATCTCTCGACAAGGACAGTGTCAACGCGGATAGACCGTCACCCCACTTCGGTTCACCTTCCGCTTCGCTACATGCGAACCGATCCCCCCTCCAGGGGAGGATGGTTTCGTGTCGCGAAACCGCGCTAAATCACGCCGCCGCGCACACGAATCCGGAGCGCCGCGCCTCAGCGCGCCGCGCTCGGCTCCGCTACAGCCGGTTCGCCGCCGAGGACGTGGATCTCGCCGTCCTTCACCAGCGCCACCTTGCGGGTGTGGAAGGCATCGAGCGTCGAGCGGTGGCCGATCGAAACAATGGTCGCCTGCGGCAGCTTCTCTGCCAGCAGCCGGTACAGCCGGGCCTCGGACGGCTCGTCCAGCGACGCCGTGGCCTCGTCCAGGAACAGATAGTCCGGCGCATGCAACAGCGCGCGGGCGAGCCCCAGGCGCTGCTGCTCGCCGAGCGACAGCATCCGGTTCCAGTGACCGTCCTCGGCAAGCCGCTTTGCCAGACGCGGCATGCCTACTGCTGTCAGCGCTTCCGCGATCTTCTCGGGCGCGATTGTGCCATGATCGGAGGGGTAGATCACGGCATCCCCGAGCGGGCCGATCGGGAAATACGGCCGCTGCGGCACCATCATCAGCTTCGCCTTCTCAGGAATGGCGATCGTTCCGTCGCCGAAAGGCCAGATGCCGGCAATGGCCCGGAACAACGTCGACTTGCCGGAACCGGACGGTCCGGTCACCAGAACTCGCTCTGCCGGCCGGACGATGAAGGCATCGGCGCTGACCAGTGGCTCGCCGTTTGGCAGGTTCACCAGCAATTGCTTGAGCGTGATTGCCTTGGCGCTCCCTGGCGCAACGCTGATGGCCGGCTCGTGCGCCGCGACGGTGGCTGCTGAGCTGACCGACATCTCGAAGCCATCGAGACGAGCAATCACCGAGCGCCATTCCGCGAGCGAGCGATACGCCGTGACGAAGAACGACAGCGCATCCTGCACGCTGCCGAACGCCGAGCCGGTCTGCATCAAGTCGCCGAGCTGGATTCTCTTGGCGAAGTAAGCCGGAGCCACCACCACATAGGGGAAGATCACTGCAGCCTGACTGTAGCTTGCCGTGAAAGCGGTCAGGCGCTTGGTCCTGCTCATAATCGCGTACCAGTTGCCTATGACGAAACCAAAGCGCTGCAGCAGATTCCCCCGCTCCGCGCTCTCACCTTTCAAAAGGGCGATCTGCTCGGAATTTTCGCGCACGCGGATCAGGTTGAAGCGGAAGTCGGCCTCGAAGCGCTGCTGCTCGAAATTGAGGTTGATCAGCGGGGCACCGATCCAGTGCGTCAGCGCCGTACCCAGGATTGCGTAGACCAGCGCACACCAGACCAGAAAGCCGGGGATGACGATATCGGTACCGTAGATGTGCAGCGGCGCCTTGTCCGATAGACCCCAGAGAATGACGACGAACGAGGCCAGCGTCACGATCGACGACAGCAGGCCGAGGCCGATGGTCAGGGTCTGCTCGACGAAATTCTTGACGTCCTCGGTGATACGTTGATCCGGATTGTCGGCGGCGTCGCCCTTGAGCTGCATGCGGTAATGCGTCGAGCCGTTGAGCCATTCGCCGAGATAATGCTGCGTCAGCCAGCGCCGCCAACGAATCTGAAGCCACTGGTTCAGGTAGAGCTTGTAGACCGCCAATGCGACGAAGGTGAAGGCAAGGCCAAGAAAGATCCAGATCTCTCTGACGAACCGGTCCAGTTCATATCCCTGGATCGCACTGAAGAATCGGTTTTGCCACTGACTGACCAGAACATTGATCGCCACCAGCGCCAGCTCCATGGCAATGACGGCGGCGAGCAGGCCGCGGCCGGCCCATTTGTCCTCCGATCGGAAATAGGGGGCGGCGATTCGCCAGACGATCGCGAGCGTGGCGCGGATGTTCTTCACAGAGCTGGGTCTCCTCAGGGGATGTGCATAACGGCCCAGAGCCATATGGCTGAGGTAATGGCGAAAGTGGGCGCGCTTAGACTAAAGTCGCAAGGTCTGCAATTTGCGTTGGCTTGTCGCAGCTTGCAACCCTAGCATGGGGCTCGACGGTGCGGGGCGGGGTGCTTCGGGATTTCGCGAGCTTGTGAGCGGACGGGAACCGCCGCATTCGCGAGGAATTCGCGTCCGACTCGGGGGTTATCGCTTTCAGCGTCAAGCAGGACCGGCTCTCCACGCGGGTCGCCTGCCACAAACATGCGTGGGGAGGAAGACCATGTGGAATCAAATCTATGACCCGCTGCACAGCCCGGTGCTGTCGACGATTGCGGCGGCGGTGCCCGTCGTCACGCTGCTGGTCCTGATCGCGAGCGGTCGCGTCAAGGCGCATATTGCCGCCATCATCGCCGTGATCGTCACCAACCTGATCACGATCTTCGTCTTCACCATGCCGGTGAACATGTCGGTCCGCGCCTCGATCCTCGGCATCGTCACCGGGTTCTTCCCGATCGGCTGGATCGTCCTCAACGTCATCTTCCTCTACCAGGTGACGGTGGCGACCGGGCGCTTCGAACTGTTGAAGCGCGCGATCGGCGGCGTCACCGAGGACCGGCGGCTGCAGCTGCTGCTGATTGCGTTCTCGTTCGGCGCGTTCTTCGAGGGCGCCTCGGGCTTCGGCACGCCGGTCGCGATCACGGGTGCCGTGCTGATCGGGCTCGGCTTCTCGCCGCTCGCGGCCTCCGGCCTGTCGCTGATCGCCAACACCGCGCCGGTGGCCTATGGCGCGCTCGGCACGCCGATCCAGGGCCTCGCCTCGGTCACCGGGCTCGATCCCTACATCCTGGGTGCGATGGTCGGACGGCAATTGCCGTTCTTCTCGCTGATCGTGCCGTTCTGGGTGGTGTGGGCGTTCGCGGGCTGGCGGGGCATGAAGGACGTCTGGCCGGCGATCCTCGTCACCGGCGTGTCCTTTGCGATCCCGCAATTCGTAATCTCCAACTACATCAATCCCTGGATCGTCGACATCGGCGCCTCGCTGATCTCGATGGGGGCTCTCATCCTGTTTCTGAAGGTCTGGCACCCGAGGCAGCTGTGGTTGTCGCCGGAACTGCGCGGACACGACGCGTCGCATGCGACCATGGCGCCGGCGAAGCCGCTCGACAAAACTCCGCTCACGCAAGCCCAGCTCTGGAGCGCGCTCTTGCCGTGGATCATCGTCTGCGTCGTCATGCTGCTGTGGGGAAGCGGCTGGTTCAAGACCTGGGCGAACTCGATCTTCACCTTCAACTACGCGGTTCCCGAGCTCGACAAGATGATCAACAAGATGCCGCCGGTGGCGGCGAAACCGACGCCGGAAGGCGCAGTGTTCGCCTTCACCTACCTGTCCTTCACTGGCACGGGCATGCTGATCGCGGCGATCATCTCCGGCTTCCTCATGGGCGTCGGTCCCGGCAAGCTGCTCGTTGAATATGGCCGTACTATCCGGCTGTGCGCGATCTCCCTGATCACGATCTCGGCGATGCTCGCGATCGGCACCTTGACGCGGCTCTCCGGCGTCGACGCGACGCTCGGTCTCGCCTTCGCCGCCACCGGCGTGCTCTATCCCTTCTTCGGCACGCTGCTCGGTTGGCTCGGCGTGGCGCTGACGGGATCGGACACGTCGTCGAACATCCTGTTCGGCAATCTCCAGAAGATCACCTCCGAGCAGCTCGGCCTGTCGCCGGTCCTGATGGGTGCGGCGAACTCCTCCGGCGGCGTGATGGGCAAGATGATCGACGCACAGTCGATCGTGGTCGCCTCCACCGCCACCAATTGGTACGGCCACGAGGGCACCATCCTGCGCTTCGTGTTCCGGCACTCGATCGTGCTGGCCTGCCTTGTCGGCGTGCTCGTGACGTTGCAGGCCTATGTCTGGCCGTTTACGGCGCTGGTGCTGAAGTAGCGGTCGACGCCAGGCTGCGACGCCAATCCCCGCGAGGCTCGCCTCGCGGGGATTTTGTCTCTACATCCACCATGGGCGAACCTTCTCAAGAACGCTGCCGTCTTATAGAAGGTGCGGCAAGTCAGGTCGGTCGAGAGGTCTTATGGTTTTGCTCAAGCGGTTGGTGTGTGCGGCAATTGCAATGCTCGCGATGTCCACGCTCGCGCGTGCCGAGGAGGGGTTCCCCTTCGGCACCGAAATGACGCTGGAAGCGCTGCCACAGCCCGGCTCGAAGCGGATACCGAACATCGAGATCGGCGACAATGGCGAGGTGGTGCTGGAGCTCTGGTGCAAGGGCGGCAAGGGCCAGTTCTCGGTCGCCGGCAACACCGTGATCTTCGTCCCCGGCCAGATCCAGGACCGCTCCTGTCCGCCGGCAAAGGCGCAGGCCGATGACGATCTCGTGGCCGCGCTCGGCAGCGTCGAAACCTGGAAGCGCCAGGGCGACGTGCTCATGCTGGTTGGTCCCAAGCCGCTGCGCTTTCGCGTCAACGGGAATTAGCTTTCGCAGTGCGCTCGTCCCGGACAAGGCGGAGCGCGTAAGCGCTGCGCCGCAGAGCCGGGACCCAGAATCCTATCCTCGGACGTGCTCGTAGCTTCTGGGCCCCGGCTCAGCAGCGCATCACTGACGTGCTGCGCTGCGTCCGGGGCACGAGAGTCTACTTCCACACCGACTTGTCGGCGTCCCAGCGCTGGGCTTTCAGCTCCTTGGCAAGCGCCTCGATCGAGCCGTTGTCGTCGGGCAGATCGCCTTCTTCGTCCGGGCTCGCGTCATCGGACAGGTTGAGCTTGGCGCCGCTGCTCTCATCGGATGTGGTCGTCGCGGGGCTGCCGATCCAGAGCATGAGCTTGTCGGTCGTGCCGGGCTTGTCGGGCGAGACGAGGCCTGCGACCTCGATCGTGTCGGTGAGCTCGAGCGCGGGAAAATCCTGGTTCGGCCGCTTGAAGACGAGCTTGAGCTTGCCGGTGGCGGAGTTGAAGCTCTGCGAGACCGGCTTTGCCGCGAGCGTCCTGCTCAGCACGCCCGCAACCGCGGTCGCGAGCTTGTCGCGGTTGATCTTGTCGCCGTCGCGCCAGTCGGCGGCCGGGAAGCGGATGGTGCGGTCCATCTCGGTCATGCCCGCGGTCCAGCCCGCGGCGGTGACGCCGGGCATCGCCTTGAACTTTGACAGCAGCGCCCCCGCGCGCTCCGGATCGACCGACATGTTGATGGTCTGCTCACCGGCGCGCAGCGCGTCGCAGCCGACATTGAGGCTGGCCAGCGTCACCTCAACCTCCTGGCCCTTCAGGCTCTTCAGGAAGTCGTTCGCGGCATCGAGCTTGACCTTGACCGCGATCGCCTCCGGCGAGACGTCGGTGAAATCCTTCGGCTGCGGCGTGATGCCGTCGTCGGAGGTCTGGTTGTCCAGGAATTCCTTCTCGCTGAGATCGGAATTGTCGGGCGAGGTGACCTCGGTCACGGTCTGGCCGATCGTGATCTGGCCGCGGAACTCGAACATGTCCCCGGCCTGCTTGCGCAGCAGCTTGACGCTGACCGGCGCCTTCGCGCCGAGGCTCTGCGTCGTGCCCGTCAGGTTCTGGCCTGCGACCTGGAGATTGACGACGAAGCGGTCCTTCCGGTCGGAATTCTTCGCGACGGGATAGCAGACGTCGAGCACGGCCGCCGTGACCGTCTTGCCCTGGCGCGTCTCCTTCAGGATCACGTCGGCATTGCCGTCCATCAGCCCGTCGATCGAGGTGAAATAGCGCGTCTCGACGCCGCCGGGCGTCGTGGCCTTCGGCGACAGCTTCATCTGGGCGGAAGCGACCTCGGGCGAGGCGGCGAGTAAGGCCACCAAAAGGGCTGTCGAACAAACCGGAAGCGCGCGCATCGACGAAATCCTCGAGCAATCAGAATCGGGGCCACCGTAGTGGGTTTTGGCCGCCGGTTGAATCGGAAAGCGGAGGGGCAGGGTCGGCAAAAAAGAAGGCCGCCCGGAGGCGGCCTTCGTAACACTGGAAGGTGAGGATGGGCCTTAGAAACCGCCCATGCCGCCGCCGGCCGGCATGGCGGGCGGAGCTTCCTTCTTCGGCATTTCGGCGACCATGGCTTCGGTGGTGACCAGCAGGCCGGCCACGGAGGAGGCGTCCTGGAGCGCGGTGCGCACCACCTTGGCGGGATCGATGATGCCCTTCTCGACCATGTCGACATAGTCCTCGTTCTGAGCGTCGAAGCCGAAGGTCTCGGACTTGTTCTCCAGGATCTTGCCGACGACGATCGAGCCTTCCACGCCGGCGTTCTCGGAGATCTGGCGGATCGGGGCTTCCAGCGCCTTCAGCACGATGTTGATGCCGGCCTGGACGTCGGCATTGTCGTTGGACAGGCGGCCGACCGCCTTCTTGGCGCGCAGCAGCGCGACGCCGCCGCCCGGAACGATGCCTTCCTGCACCGCGGCGCGGGTGGCGTTGAGCGCGTCCTCGACGCGATCCTTCTTCTCCTTGACCTCGATCTCGGTGGCGCCGCCGACGCGGATCACCGCGACGCCGCCGGCGAGCTTGGCGAGGCGCTCCTGAAGCTTCTCACGGTCGTAGTCCGAGGTGGTCTCCTCGATCTGCGCCTTGATCTGGCCGACGCGGGCCTCGATGTCGGGCTTCTTGCCGGCACCGTTGACGATCGTGGTGTTCTCCTTGTCGATCACCACCTTCTTGGCGCGACCGAGCATCTTCACCGTGACGTTCTCGAGCTTGATGCCGAGCTCTTCGGAGATGAGCTGGCCGCCGGTGAGAACCGCGATGTCCTCGAGCATGGCCTTGCGGCGGTCACCGAAGCCAGGCGCCTTGACGGCGGCGACCTTGAGGCCGCCCCGCAGGCGGTTGACCACCAGGGTGGCGAGCGCCTCACCCTCGACGTCCTCGGCGACGATGACGAGCGGCTTGCCCGACTGCACCACGGCTTCGAGCACCGGCAGCATGGCCTGCAGGCCCGAGAGCTTCTTCTCGTGCAGGAGGATGTAGGCGTCCTCGAGCTCGGCGGTCATCTTCTCGGCATTGGTGACGAAGTAGGGGCTGAGATAGCCGCGGTCGAACTTCATGCCCTCGACGATGTCGACCTCGGTGTCGAGCGACTTGTTCTCCTCGACGGTGATGACGCCCTCATTGCCGACCTTCTGCATCGCCTGGGCGATCATCTTGCCGATGGCGGCATCGCCGTTGGCCGAGATGGTGCCGACCTGGGCGACTTCGGAGGAGGCGGCGACCGGCTTGGCGCGCTTCTCGATGTCCTTGACCACGGCCGCAACCGCGGAATCGATGCCGCGCTTGAGGTCCATCGGGTTCATGCCGGCGGCAACCGCCTTGGCGCCTTCGCGCACGATGGCCTGGGCCAGCACGGTCGCGGTGGTGGTGCCGTCGCCGGCGAGGTCGTTGGTCTTGGAGGCGACCTCACGTACCATCTGGGCGCCCATGTTCTCGAACTTGTCCTCGAGTTCGATCTCCTTGGCGACGGTGACGCCGTCCTTGGTGATGCGGGGGGCGCCAAAGCTCTTCTCGATGACGACGTTGCGGCCCTTCGGGCCGAGCGTCACCTTGACGGCGTTGGCGAGAACGTCGACGCCGCGCAGCATGCGATCGCGCGCGTCTCCGGAAAACTTGACGTCTTTGGCAGCCATTTCTGCAATCCCTCGTGTTTCGTGATGTATCTGCCGCTTGTGTTGCACCAATCCCGGGTCCGCAAGTCGAACCCGGCGGAATGATGGATGCCCGGATCGCGCGATCCGGGCATGACATTCAGCGGCCGTTCAGACGGATGGCCTTAGGCCAGCACGCCCATGATGTCCGACTCCTTCATGATCAGGAGCTCTTCGTTCTCGATCTTGACCTCGGTGCCCGACCATTTGCCGAACAGCACGCGGTCGCCGACCTTGAGGTCGATCGGGATCAGCTTGCCGGTCTCGTCGCGGCCGCCCGGGCCGACGGCGACGATTTCGCCCTGGGAGGGCTTTTCCTTGGCGGTGTCGGGAATGATGATGCCGCCCTTGGACTTTTCCTCGGCGTCGATACGTTTGACCACGACACGGTCATGCAGCGGACGAAATTTGGATTTAGCCATGACGTTTCCCTTTGGAGGCTCGCTTCGGAAGTAGTGGAAGTGGGTTGGGGCGGCGCTTCCGTCCACCCTCTTCCCGAGGATCGAACGGCACGCTTAGCAATCGGGCTTTCCGAGTGCTAATAGTGCGCCCGGAAATATGGCTTGGCCGCGATCCTGTCAAGCAAAGGTGGTTAAGCGATTGGTGAGGCGGATATAGGATGGTGGCATTGGAAACTCGTTCGGGGCGCCGGCGTATCAAACGACGGCATTGCTCCGGCGGCTGTTTTGCGCTTGGCTGCGGGAGGGGTGCGGCCATGGTCTTGTTCGGGGGAATGCCATGATCAGTTCAGCTCGCGCGCGCACGGTTGCCAATCTGGCCGCCGCGTCTTGTCTGGCGCTATTGCTGGGCGCCTGCGGCGGCGGCATGAGCCTGCCGTCCTTCTCGTCGTCTTCGCCGCCGCCCGAGGCTGAGCCCGGCACCGGCCCGGAAATGCCCGCGACGATCCGCTCCGACGAGATCGTCGGCCGCTGGGGTCTCGCCTCGTTCCAGAATCCGGCCGACCGCGCCCGCACCGAGGCTGCCGCCCGGGCGCAGTGCAAGAATCCCTATGTGATCACCGCCGGCTCCTCCGGCGGCGTGATCATGCATCTGGCCGACCAGGCGACCCCGCAGGAGCTGCGGCTGAAGGGCTCGCCGAGCGGCAAGAACTACATCGGACCCGCCGGCCCGACGCCGGGCGAGCAGGACCGCGAGATCATCTCCTTCGATGGCCGCGTGCTGATCACCCGCTTCATCGACAAGGACGCCGCCACCCGCTACGGCAACATGGTCTACGTCCGCTGCGCGCCGAGGGCGTGATCGGGATTCCGGCCTAACCACGCGTCATTGCGAGCGGTAGCGAAGCAATCCAGAGTCTTTCCACGGTGACGGTCTGGATTGCTTCGCTACGCTCGCAATGACGGCAAACAAAAAAACGCCGGCTTGCGCCGGCGTTTCGTCTTTCCGTAGTCGACGCCCGCTCAGTCGAACAGCGCGTCGATGTCGTCCTGCGAGGCATGGCCGACGTCGCCGGCGAGCTTCGGGCCGTTGAGGAGCTTTTCGTCATCGCTGCGGCTGTCGACAGGCGCCGGCACATGGGCCTTGATCGCGTCGACGCCGCCCCAGATCTCCATCATCGCATTGATGTGCTGCTCGATGAACTTCATCGTGGTCATGACCTTGCTGATGCGCTGGCCGGTCAGGTCCTGGAAGTTGCAGGCTTCGAAAATCGAGATGACGCGTTCCTGGATGTCGTCGGCGAGCCGCTTCTGCTGATCGGCCGATTGCACCTTGGACATCGCGCTGGCCGCCTGGTCGATCGACTCGGCGGCTTCGAGGATTTGCTGCGTCGCCTGCTCGGTGCCGCCGACGACCGCGCCGAGCTCGCCATTGACCTTGGCCATCTCGCCGCCGTCGAAGCTCTTGCCGTGCAGCGTCGCGATCTCGCGCTTGGTGCGGTCGATGGCGTCGTGGATGAGGTCGAGCTCGACCTTCAGCTTCTCGCACTGCTCGATCTGCGCCCGGTAGGTCTCGAGCATGGTACGGGCTTCCGAGAGCTCGTGGGCGGTGGAGGCGTCGATCGCCGCCATGGCTGCGCTGCCGGACAGGGGCACAGTGCCCTTCGCCATCTGTGCGCGGATCGCACGCAGCTCGGCCATGATCTCGCTATGCATCGGGATTGCTTCTTCGGTTACGTCAAGAATCGGCATCTCGCCACCGGCGATATCTTCGACGCGAAAACGCTTGCGGTGAACAGCCATCAGGATACTCCCCCCACCTCATTCACGCGTCTTTGTAGGCAGAAGCGATTTAACACGAAGTTCACAGCCGGAACTGTTGTGCGGCATCGCGCGACGGCGTGCAAAGAAGCGATTAACCATGGCTGCGCTGCGTTCATCGAAAATAAACGCTGATCGCCAAATTGGCCCGCGCTTGACGACGTGGTGAATCCAAACGCTTGATACGTTTACCAAACAAAACGGCTTTTGCTTTTTATTGACCACGTCGCGGCGGCCGATCAGCCAGGCGCCTTCCCCGACGCATGTGATCTAGACGAAACAGTACAGAGTACGTCGATGTTCAAGAAAATGTCTGTCGCGCTGCTCGGCAGCGCTTGCACCTTCATTGCCGGCGCCAACAGCGCCAGCGCCTTCGATAACACCGTGTCGAACGATCCGCCCGCGGTGCTCTATGCGCCGCAGGTGCCGCCGGCGCCGGTGCGCGTCGCCTCCAACTCGAACATGGGCGGCGGCTTCATCGAATTCCTGTTCGGTGACGGTCCCGGCCGCGGTCCGGCCTACGCGCCGCAGCAGCCGGGGTATCAGCAGCAGCCGGCCTATTACGATCAGCGCCGTCTGCCGCCGATGGGCGAGCCGCAGATGCAAGGCGGAGTTCAGCAGGGCGCGCTCCAGCAGGATGCGGTCGATCCGCGGCAGCGTCCGTTCGATCCGAAATTCGAGAAGCAGCTCGTCGACTATAGCGGCAAGGAAAGTCCCGGCACGATCGTGGTCGATACGCCGAACAAGTTCCTCTATCTCGTCGAGGGCAACGGCAGGGCGATGCGCTACGGTATCGGTGTGGGCCGTCCCGGCTTCACATGGTCCGGCGTGAAGTCGATCACCGCCAAGCGCGAATGGCCGGACTGGACGCCGCCGGCGGAAATGCTGGCGCGCCGCCCCGATCTGCCCCGGCACATGGAAGGCGGCCCGGAAAATCCGCTGGGCGCCCGCGCGATGTATCTCGGCTCCACGCTCTACCGCATCCACGGCTCCAACGAGCCCTGGACCATCGGCACCAACGTCTCCTCCGGCTGCATCCGCATGCGCAACGAGGACGTCATCGACCTCTACGGCCGTGTCAATGTCGGCACCAAAGTCGTGGTGATGTGAGGCGTTGTGCGCTTGAAGCGAGCCGTCAACCCGCGCCGGCTCGCGATGCGCGGCATCGAAGGCGTTGCGTGCCGCCGGCAAACGCCTTCCAGCTATGCTCGCTGACGGTGCCGCGTCGACCCGGCAACGGAGCAGCGACGACGAGTTGACGAATGGGAATGTGGTGCGCCAGCGGAGCGGTTCAACCGCCGCGCCGACAGCTCTGCCTTCCTGAGCCGCTCGTGCAGTCCCTCCAACTCGTACAATTCGGTGATGAGATGTGTCGTCACGTCGGATAAGGTTGCAATGCGCTGCTGAAGTGAACTCATTTTAAAACCCCGACTGTTGCCAAGAGCGGCAGCCACATCGTGTGTGGCATGAGCAACGTGTTCTTCCAGTTGAACACCCATGTCCGAATTTGGAAATCCGGGAGTCTACGGCCGCGCGCGTCAGAAAGTGATTTCGTTTTTCATGGTGAACTCGGGCGCGTCCGGCAGCAACGTTCAGCTCAGTGTAAGCCAGCAACCGTGCGCATTAGTCATACTATATCGAACGGCTTCTCTGCGCGCGGTGGCACAAGAGGCGCTTGAGCTATGCCGCAAAAGAAAACGGCCGCCTAGAGGCGGCCGTTTCGCATCTACCGGGTGAATGCTCACGCGTAATCGCTGCCGCCATCGTCGCCGCCGCCGAAATCGCTGTCGTCGCCGGTGTCCATGTTGTCGTCGCGATCGTCGCTGTAATTCTGGTCGTCGTTGTCCCGATCGTTCGACGCCTGGTCGAAGAAGCCTTGGCGCGAGTCGTCGCGGCGGTTCGAGCCGATATCGTCGAGGCCCGCGTCGCGCGCGAGCGAGCCGCCGGACTGGTCACTGCCGCCCCAAGGACTTCCACCAGCGCTGCGGTCGTCCAGGGCGTTGGTGTCGCCAAAGGCCTGCTGATGCGGTCCGCCCATCATGCCGCGGATGCTGGAGAGCAGCAGCGAGCCGCCGACGACGCCGGCCGCGGCCGCCGCCGCCGTGCCGAGGAACGAGCCGCCACCGCCGCCGATCGGCGGCGCGCCATAGCCCTGACCCGGACCCTGGCCGTAGGCCTGACCGTAAGGCGGCTGGCCGTAGCCCGGCTGGGTCTGCTGCATGGCCTGGCCGCTATTCCAGACCGGCCGCGAGTCGCGCGGCGGCACGTTCGGAACCGAACCCCGCGACGGACTTCCGCCGAACAACGTCTCGCGCATGGAATCCAGGAAGCCGCCGGACTGCGCCTGCTCGGGCGCCTGCCCCGCTTCCAGCTCCTGGATACGGGCGTGGGCGCGCTTGAGCGCTTCGTCCTGCAACAACACGGTCTGCACCAGCGCGTAGATCGCACCGGGTGCCTTGCGCAAGCCGTCGGAGATCGCGGCGGTCGCGTCGGGATCGCGCGGTGCATTTTCCAGTTTGGTAAGCCGGTCGAAAAGCTCGTCGACGAGCTGGCGTTCCTGCGGCGTCATGATCAATCTCCTTCGCGCAAAACCAAGCGCGCAGGAGATGTAGGGTTCCATTATGGCCCCAACAGTGCCGGCCGGATTAAATTTCCGTATGCGACAAGCTGCCCCGCAAGGCGGTTTTCGGCGACTTCACCCCAGCGTGACGCCGCTGTCCGCCAGCAGACGTGGGAACGCGTCGCCGGCGAGATAAGCATGCTCGCGTTCGCGCACATCCGTCATCGGGTCGAGGCCGACAAGGACGTTATCGACGAAGCCGGGATGGCACATCACGAGACCGCCCTCGGGGAGGCCTTCCAGGAACTGCCGCATCAATGCGCCGAAATCGGCTGCCCGCGTGAAGTCGTAAGCGCCGGCGAAGCCGCGATTGAAGCTGAGACCGGCCGCGCCGGCGCGGCGGCGGAATTGCGCGCTGAGGATATCGAGCACCATGGCCTTCAGTGAGGCCAGCCGCTGCTTCAGCGGCAGGTTGCGTCCGCACTGGCGTACCCAGGCGTTCGGTGCGGTCTCGCTAACGGCATCGATGAAGCCGTCGCGCACCTGCGGATAGAGCTGCACATGCTGGTGACCGTCGACGAAGTCGGGCGCACGCCCGAATGCTTCGGTGAACGCTGCGAGCTGCGCCTTCACCTCATTGCGAAAGAATTCGCGGTCGAGCCGCCGCATCAGTCCGGCGCGCAGCAGCTTCGGAAAGGCCAGGAACATGTCGCCGTCGAGAGGGCGGAAATGCATGGTGAGGGGCCGGAACGGCGCCGACAGCGTCACGTGCAAGCCGATGGCGCAGCGCGGGCTCGATTTGGCTGCCGCGTCCAGCGCCTCGATCTCACTGCGCGCGATCGCGGGTCCCACCATCATCACCGAGGTGGCGTTGAGGCGGCCGCGTTCGATCAGGTCGCGGATGGCGCAGTTGACGCCCGGGCTGATGCCGTAATCGTCGGCGCAGAGCCAAATCCGCCGCAGGCCCGCGGCAGCACTCATTCGGCGGCCGTCCTTTTCGAAGCGTCGTCGGCGTTGTCGGCCTCGAAATGCTTTTCGCTGTGCTCGGCGACGAAGTAGATCGGGCGCGCCTTCAGCTCGGAGAGAATCTTGCCGATATATTCGCCGACGATGCCGATCATGATGAGCTGCACGCCGCCGATGGTCATCAGGCCGACCACGAGCGAGGGATAGCCGGGCACCTGCTTGCCGGTCGTGAAGACCTCCCAGAGGATGGAGAGGCCGAACAGGAAGGCGATACCGGCAAGAGCCGCGCCGAGCAGGCTGGCGAAGCGCAGCGGTGCCACCGAGAACGAGGTCAGGCCCTCGATCGACAGGCCGAGCAGGCGAGCGGCGTTGAAGGTGGTCACGCCGTGCGCGCGCGGCGCCGGTTCGTAGTCGACACGGATCTGGCGGAAGCCGATCCAGCTGGCCAGTCCCTTGAAGAAGCGGTTGCGCTCCGGCAGCTGCCTCAGCGCTGCGACCGCGCGCGGTGAGAGCAGGCGGAAGTCACCGGCGTCCTCGGGAATCTTCTGCCGTGCGCCCCAATTGATCAGCGCGTAGAAGCCGTGCACGGCGAGCCGCCGCAGGAAAGGCTCGTTGTCGCGATGCGCCTTGGCGGTATAGACGACGTCGTAGCCGTCTTCGATCCAGTGCTGCACCAGCTGCTCGACCAGAGCCGGCGGATGCTGGCCGTCGCCGTCCATGAACATGACGGCGCCGAGCCGGGCATGGTCGAGGCCGGCCATCAGCGCCGCCTCCTTGCCGAAATTGCGCGACAGCGAGACCACCTGGACGCCGATCGCGTCGGCCGGCAGGCTGCGGGCGATCGACAGCGTCGCATCCGCGCTGCCGTCGTCGACATAAACGACCTCGCAAGCGAGCCGATAGCGCTGCCGCAAGGTCTTCGCGAGCTCGCAGATCCGCTGATGCAGGGCGGCGAGGCCCGCCGCCTCGTTGTAGACGGGGACGACAATCGACAGCCCCTTCGCGGCGGCGCTGGCCGCTGTGGTCGTCATGCCGGAAACGTCAGAGCCCAGCGTCATCGATCAAGGTTCCAGAGGCGTTTAGGTCTTCTCAACCGCATATGGTAGCAGCCGTTTGCTGTCGCTACGCTGAACAAAGCCAGGGCTCACCGCCCCAGGAACGCTTCGAGCTTGGCGAACAGCGGGTTCTCCCGGTCGAACACGTAGTCGAGCGAAACCACCGAGACGGTCTCGGCGCCATGCTCGCGCAGGAAGCTCGCCAGCGCATAGAGCTGCCCCGGGGGGCAGTGCAGCGTCAGCATGCCTGACGAGGTCGGTCCGCCAAACGGGGCCTCGACGCCGAACCGGCTGTGGGCCTCGCCGAGCAGGGCGGCGTCGCACTGCCGGAAGCGGGTGCGGACCTCGCGGTACTTGTTGGCCCGCGCTCGCGCCGCAATGTGATCGAGGATGACGCGCGCGGTCTCGCGCGCCTGCGGCGACCAGTCGGCCTCCTTTGAGGCGACCAGATTGGCCTGGCTGCGCAGGATCACGCCGTCGTCGAGCACCCGCAAGCCATTGGCAGCGAGCGTTGCACCGGTCGTGGTGATGTCGACGATCAGCTCGGCGCTGCCGGCCGCGGGCGCGCCTTCGGTCGCGCCGGCGCTTTCGACGGTGCGGTAGTCGGTGATGCCATGGCTCTGGAAGAAGGCGCGGGTCAGATTGATGAATTTGGTCGCGACCCGCATCCGCATGTGATGCTGCTCGCGAAAGCCGGTGGTGACGTCGTCGAGGTCGGCCATGGTGCGGACGTCGATCCAGGCCTGCGGCACCGCGACGACGACATCGGCATAGCCGAAGCCGAGCCCCTCGATCAGCGATACGCGCTTGTCGGCATCAGCGATGTTCTCGCGCACCAGATCTTCGCCGGTGACGCCGAGATGCGCGAAACCGCGGGAGAGTTGCGAGGCGATCTCGCTCGCCGAGAGATAGGCGACCTCGACATTGTCGAGGCCCGCGATGGTGCCGCGATAGTCGCGGGCGCCGCCGGCCTTCGACAGCTTGAGCCCGGCGCGGGCGAAGAAGGCTTCGGTGTTTTCCTGCAGGCGGCCCTTGGAGGGAACGGCCAGAACGAATGGCGCGCTCATGACTTAAGCTCCCACCTTGCGGCCGATCTTGGTCAGCGCATCCACCCAGACCGAGAAGCCGACCGCGGGGATCGGCTGCGCTGAGCCGAGCTGGGTCATCAGCCCGTCATAGCGGCCGCCGGCGACCAGCGGCTCGGCGCCATTACCTCTGTGATGCAATTCGAACTCGAAGCCGGTGTAATAGTCGAGCCCGCGTCCGAACGCGGTCGAGAAGCGCGTCAGCTTCACGTCGATGCCGCGCGCCGCCATGAAGCCGACCCGGCTCTCGAACTGGTCGATCGCAGCCGTGAGATCGAGCTTGGCATCGGTGGTCAGTGCGCGCAGCTCTGCGATGGCATCGTCGGGGTTGCCTGCGATCGACAGGAAGCGTTTGAGCACGGTGATCGCCTCGCGCGGCAGCGCGCCACCCTTCAGCGTCGATTGCTCGAGGAAGCGGTCGGCGATCTCGGCCGTGGTGCGGCCGCCGACATGGGTGGTGCCGGCGATCGACATCAAATCGGTGACGAAGGCGAGCGCTGCCTTGCGATCGGAGCCGGCAAGCGCGGCGAGCACGCCCTCATATTCGCTGCGGGTCGCGGTGGCCGCGGCCGCCAGCCGCTCCAGATCCTGCTCCAGGCTGATCTTGCGGTTGAAATCCTTGACCAGCCGGCGGCGCCAGACCGGATAGAGATCGAGCGCATCGAGCAGGGCGTTGAACAACGCGACGTCGCCGGTGCGGATCTCGACGTCGCCGACACCGAAGGCGGCGGTCGCCTCCAGCGCCAGCGCCAGCATCTCGGCATCGGCCGCGGCGCGGTCCTGGCGGCCGAACGATTCGATGCCGGCTTGCAGGAATTCGCTGGCCTGGCCGCTGCGGTAGCGGAACACCGGGCCGAGATAGCTGAACCCGGCCGGCTGGCCGGCGCGAGCAGAGGCGAGGTAATCGCGCGCCACTGGAATGGTCAGGTCCGGGCGCAGGCAGAGCTCCTCGCCCATGAGATCCGTGGTCAGGTAGAGGCTCTTGCGGATGTCTTCGCCCGAGAGGTCCAGGAACGGCTCGGCCGGTTGCAGGATGGCGGGCTCGGCCCTGACATAGCCGGCCTGCGCGAACGACAACAGCAGCGTGTCCGCCCAGGCGGCGGAGCCGGCAGCATTTGAGGTGGCAGTCGCGGTCATAACAGGGGTCCATCGATCCGGTGGAACCGGGCAGGCAAAGGGGAAACGGGATTTGGCGCAGCCCTTAGCATGGCCGGAAAGCGGTTTCGACCTCCAAAGGATCAATCGCTTAACGGCCGGGCAATTCATCGTTTCATCGTCAGGCCGACGGAAGCTAGCCAGTGTTGCCGCCCCAATCGCCCAGCACCGCCTGCACCAGCGCCAGGGCCGCCACCGCGGCGGTGTCGGCCCGCATGATCCGGGGGCCGAGCGCCAGCTGCAGGATGTTCGGCTGCCGCAGCAGCAGCGCCCGTTCCTCCTCGGCAAAGCCGCCTTCGGGGCCGATCAGCACGTCGATGCCTTGGTCGGCCTCGCGCGCGTTCTGTAGGCTCTGAATGGGGTTTTCGACCTCCGCCGCCTCATCGCAGAAGATCAGCAGGCGGCCCGCGGCGCGCTGGCTGAGGTACCGCTCCAGCGGCACCGGCTCGGCCACCGCGGCGATGCTGAGGATGCCGCATTGCTCGGCCGCTTCGACGACGTTGGCGCGCATCCGCTCGGTGTTGACCCGGGAGGCCTGGGTGAACCGGGTCAGGACCGGCTGAAGCGTGGCGGCGCCCATCTCGATGGCCTTCTGGACCATGTAGTCGAGCCGGGCATGCTTGAGCGGGGCGAAAACGTAGGCGAGGTCGGGCAGTCGGTCCTGGGGCCGGGTCTGCTGGAGGATGACGAGGCCGTCCGGCCGCTTGCGGCCTTCGATGGCAGCCTGCCACTCCCCGTCGTTGCCGTTGAAAGCCAGGACCTCGGCCCCGGCGGCAAGCCGCAGCACATTGCCGAGATAGTTGCTCTGGTCGCGGTCGAGCAGGACCCTGGCGTCCTGGGCCAGGGGAGCGTCGACGAACAGGCGAGGGGCGCGAAAATCGTGGGAAGGCATCGTTCGAAGGTCCGATTTATCGCCGTTCTTAACCGAAAGCCGCCATTTCGGGGGTAAATATTGCCAAACTGGTGCGTCCCAGCGCCGCGCTCTTGCCCTATTCCACGGGTTGTTAAGCGCCGGTGGGAATCGTAGAAACGCGAACACGCTGGTTGCGCTTCAATTGGGAAGGCGCCGAAACCCGTAAGCTCCTGCCGGAGAGACTATCTTGATGATCCGTCATTTGATGGTTCCGATCACTGCCGCCATGGTCACCATGGGCGCCGCGGGCGCTTATGCGCAAAGCGCGTTCCCGGCGCCGCTGCCAAATCAGGCCGCGACCAGTTCCGCGTTTCCGCCCGTGAACGGTTCGGCGCCCGTCGCGTCCGTCGGCACCGCGCCGCAATCGTCCTTTCCCGTGAACGGCGCTGCGCCGATCGGCGGCGCCGGCGCCTTCAGTGCGGCCCCGCCGACGCAAGGCGGCCCCGGCGAGGACTGTATGAAAGCGTTCATTCCGCTCCGCGAGGAAGCCGAGAAGCGCGGCAAGCTGATCAAGGCCGCGAGCGACCGTCATGCGCCGCCGGACGAGGCCTGCAAGCTGATCGGCAACTTCAGCCAGGCTGAGCTGAAGATGATCAAATACATCGAGTCCCACGCCGCCAAATGCGGAATCCCGCCGCAGATCGGCGAGCAGATGAAGACTGGCCACAAGAACACCGAGACCATGCAGAAGAAGGTCTGCACGGTCGCGCAGCAGATGCAGCAGCAGCAGGCGCGCCCGGCCGGCCCATCGCTGAGCGAGGTGCTGGGTTCGGGCTCGGCGCCTGAAGCTAATGCCGGCAAGAAGGGCGGCAGCACCTTCGATACGCTCAACGGCAACGTCCTGACCCGATGAGCGATACATCCGCCCGCGTTGCCGATTCCACTGGCAACTGGGTCGATACGCTCGCGCCGCAATGGGCGCGGCCTTATTTGCGATTGTCCCGCTTCGACCGTCCGATCGGCTCCTGGCTGCTGTTGATGCCGTGCTGGTGGTCGGCGGCGCTCGCCGCCGGCATCGCGCACGACGTCCGCGGTCTGCCGCTCACCATCATCCTGTTCTTCGTCGGCGCCTTCGTGATGCGTGGGGCCGGCTGCACATGGAACGACATCACCGACCGCGACCTCGATGACAAGGTCGAGCGCACCCGCTCGCGGCCGCTGCCATCAGGGCAGGTGACCACGAAGCAGGCGCTGGTCTTCATGATCGCACAGGCGCTGATCGGTCTCCTCGTGCTGCTGCAGTTTAATCGCTTCGCGGTCCTGACCGGCATCGCCTCGCTCTTGATCGTCGCGATCTATCCCTTCATGAAGCGCATCACCTGGTGGCCGCAGATCGTGCTTGGGCTGGCCTTCTCCTGGGGCGCCCTGATGGGATTTGCCGTCACCTTCGGACGCATCGACGTCACCGCGCTCGTACTCTATGCCGGCGCGATCTCCTGGGTGATCGGCTATGACACGATCTACGCGCATCAGGACGCCGAGGACGACGCGCTGATCGGCATCAAGTCCACCGCGCGCCTGTTCGGCGCGCACACGCACCAGGCGCTGATCCTGTTCTATGGGCTCGCGGTGATGCTGATCGGCGTCGCGCTGGCCTCCGGCGATGCGCGCTGGCCGGCCTGGCTCGGGCTTGCGGCCTTCGCCGTGCATCTGGCGTCGCAGATCGTGCGGTTAAGGATCAACGATCCCGAGCTCTGCCTGCGCCTGTTCAAGTCGAACAAGTATGCGGGGGCGCTGCTGTTTGCGGGATTGCTCGCGGACGCGGTGATGCGGGCGGCGTAGCTCTCGTAGGGTGGGCAAAGGCGCCCTTGCGCCGTGCCCACCATGTTTCCGAGACTGGGATAGAAGAGGTGGGCACGCTTTCGCTTTGCCAACCCTACGGCACCTTTAATTCCGCGCGATGATCTCGCGCTCGCCCTGATGAACGGTGAGCTCGCGTGCGATGCCGATGCGCCGGCGCATCAAAAATTTCGGGCGGCGGGCGCGGATCGCATTGGCGCGGCGGCGTCGTGATGCGGGCTTGCGGGCGCCTTCGTCGAGCTGCGGCAGCGCAAAGATCTCGCTCCAGATCGCCCAGGCTTCAGTGAGCTCGTCGCCACCGGCACCGACCAGCAGCGGAACGGAGAGCGAGGGATCGCGATGCACGAGGATAAGGGCTTGCGCCTCGTCGTTGCCGCGGAGCGCGACGCCGGTGAAGTCGCTGACGCGGACGTTGATCGCCATTTGCATGCCGCGAACGGCACGGCGCAGCACCACACGCTCGCGATGGAGCTCGATCTGCCTGACATGTCCGTCGGCGCGCGGATCGTGCGCATCGAAGCGAACCGGTAGGGAAAGAGGGTCGAGCCGCAAGGAGCGGCTCGACCCGGCGGGAGCGACCCCGCATGTTGCTGTTTGACGCCTCACGGCTTTAGTTCTCCCCGCCGGGATTATGTTCCCGGTCGATGCGAGGACCTTAGCGCGCGCCTTTCCCAAACCGCTTAAAAAGGCTGGTTAACCCACCGTCACTGCTGCTCATGATTGACAAGACCTTGGCGCGCATGATTGACGAGACGTTGCGCCGAAGTCGCGAATCTGAGCTTTTGGCGGGCTGAAAATGCTTGAAGTCCGCGCTATCAGGGCACATCTGTGGGTTCCAGTCCCGAACCCCCGCCCCAACAGGATTTCGTTCGTGAACTCTTCACCATCCGCAAGCTCGACGCTTTCGACCTCAGCCAATCGCGACCTGTTCGATCAGTCCGCGCTCTCCGATCTCGCGCAGCGACTGGTCGAGGCGGCCAAGCGCGCCGGCGCCGATGCGGCCGATGCGGTCGCAGTGCGCGGCGTCTCGCAGGGCGTCGAGGTGCGCGACGGCCGTGTCGAGGAATCCGAGCGGTCCGAAGGCGACGATGTCGGCCTGCGCGTTCTGGTCGGCCAGCGCCAGGCGGTGGTCTCGACCAACGACGTCAGTGGCGATGCCGTGACCAAGCTCGCCGAACGCGCGGTGGCGATGGCGCGTGTTGCGCCCGACGACAAATATGTCGGCCTCGCCGATCCCGCGCTGCTCGCGCGCGACTTCCCCGATCTCGACCTGCTCGATTCCGACGTGCCCACGACATCAGAGCTCGAGCGCCGCGCGCTTGCGGCCGAAGCTGCCGCGCTCGGCGTCAAGGGCGTGACCAAATCCGGCGGCGCCTCGGCTTCCGCCGGCATCGGCGGCATGGTGCTCGTCACCTCTACCGGCTTCCACGGCTCTTACCTGCGCTCCAGCCAGGGCATCTCCGCCACCGCCATATCCGGCGAAGGCACCAGCATGGAGCGCGACTACGACTTCACTTCGGCGCCACACGGCGCCGATCTGCTGTCGCCGGAAACCGTCGGCCGTTCCGCCGGCGAGCGCACTGTGGCGCGCTACAATCCGCGCAAGGTCGAGACCTGCAAGGTGCCCGTCGTGTTCGATCCGCGCGTTGCGGGCTCCCTGGTCGGCCATCTCGTCGGCGCCATCAATGGCGCCTCGATCGCGCGCAAGACCAGCTTTTTGAAGGACAAGCTCGGCCAGCAGCTGTTCGCCAAGAACATCCGCATCGTCGACGATCCCCTGCGCAAGCGCGGTCTGCGCTCGCAGACGTTTGACGCCGAAGGCGTCGCGGTGAAGAAGACCGCGCTCGTCGACGAGGGCGTGCTGACGACCTGGCTGCTCGATTGCGCCACCGCGCGCGAGCTCGGCCTCACCACCACCGGCCACGCCCATCGCGGCGTCTCCTCCTCGCCGTCGCCCGGGCCGTACAACCTTCATCTCGAAGCCGGAACGCCGACACCGGCCGAGTTGATCGCCGACATCAGCCAAGGCTTCTACGTCACCGACCTGATCGGCTCCGGCGTCAACGGCGTCACCGGCGATTACAGCCGCGGCGCCTCCGGCTTCTGGATCGAGAACGGCGAGATCACCTATCCCGTCAGCGAGGTGACGATCGCCGGCCATCTCTTCGAGATCTTCAAGTCGATGCAGCCGGCGAACAATCTCGAGTTCCGCTACGGCATCAATGCGCCGACGGTGCGCATCGAGGGTTTGACGCTTGGCGGACGCTGATCGGGCAGATGCAGGCGCGCTTACCTCTCCCGTAGGGAGAGGTCGGATCGCATCGCAAGATGCGATCCGGGTGAGGGGTTACCCTCTCTCGTGGGACCTGAACCCCCTCACCCGATTTGCTGCGCAAATCGACCTCTCCCCGATGGAGAGAGGTGATTCCCAAACGCGGCCTGATTGAACCAAATGGCCTCACCCAATAGCCCTACTCTCATAGACGACAATATCCTTGTACGCGACGCGGCACTGCTGAAGGACGCGGTGCGAGACGCGGGCGCGCTGGCGCAATCGATGTTCCGCACCGAGCTGAAGAAGTGGATCAAGGGCGTATCCTCGCCGGTGTCCGAAGCCGATATCGCGGTCAACGATCTGCTCGAAGCGCGCCTGCGCGCTGCGAGGCCCGATTATGGCTGGCTGTCCGAGGAGAGCGCCGACGATGCGGCACGGCTATCGCGGCGGCTGACCTGGATCGTCGATCCCATCGACGGCACGCGCAATTATCTGGGCGGCCATGACGATTGGTGCGTCAGCGTCGCGCTGGTCGAGGACGCCTCGCCGGTGCTTGCCGCGGTGTTCGCGCCGTCGCGCGATGAGTTCTTCTTCGCGGTCCGCGGCGAGGGCACGACGCTCAACGGCGAGCCGGTGCGGACGACGTCCGGGTCCGAGCTCGACTTCGCCCGTGTCGCCGGCCCGAAGCCGCTGGTCGAACGGCTGAAGCCCTCGCTTGGCGAAATCAAGCTGCATCCGCGAATCGGCTCGCTCGCGCTGCGTCTGTGCCGGGTCGCCCACGGGGCGCTGGATGCGGCTTTTGCGGGCGGCAATAGCCATGATTGGGATCTTGCGGCGGCCGATTTGATCGTGCAGGAAGCGGATGGTAAGATGAGTGACCTCTCCGGAGAACCCATCCTCTATAACCGCCGGGAAGTGGCGCACGGGGTGCTGGTGGCAGCGGGACGCGATCGTCATGCGGGCATTGTCGCGCATTTTCGAAACCGCCCCTTAGCCTAAAGCGCTTTCGTCGTGCTTGTGGAACACTGCTTTGCCGGGCAGCCCGTTAGGAAGAGAACCCATGTCAGATAGTGCCCCGCAACAACTGCTTCACCTCGTCATCGGTGGCGAGCTCGTCGATCTCGAGCACAACACCTTCAAGAACCTCGACGACGTCGACATCGTCGGCATCTATCCGAACTATGCCACCGCGCACGCGGCTTGGCGGGCCAAGGCGCAGAGCACGGTCGACAACGCGCAGATGCGCTATTTCATCGTCCATCTCCACCGGCTGCTCGACCCCAATCAAGAACCGGCGCGTTGAAAAAACTGCTTCGCAATACGCTGCGAAGCAGCTGGTTTCAGCGTGCCGTCGGGGTCCTGGCGGCCGAATATCTGCGTCTGGTCTGGTGGACCAACAAGTTCACGTTCGATCCGGCTGACGTCTATGACCTCGTCGAGCCGCAGATCCCGGCGATCTTCGCCTTCTGGCACGGCCAGCATTTCCTCACCCCCTTCATCAAGAACAAGGGCTGGTACCGCGCCAAGGTGCTGATCTCCCGTCATCGCGACGGCGAGTTCAATGCCATCGCCGCCGAGCGGCTCGGCATCGGCACCATCCGCGGTTCCGGCGACCATGGCAGCGCCTTCCACCGCAAGGGCGGGGTCGGCGCCTTCAAGGAAATGGTGCGGACGCTCCAGGACGGCTGTAATGTCGCGCTGACCGCCGATGTCCCCAAACGCTCGCGCGTGGCCGGGCTCGGCATCATCATGCTGGCACGGGAATCGGGGCGGCCGATCATGCCTTTTGCAATGGCGACCAGCCGCTTCATCCGGCTCAAGAACTGGGACCGCACCACCATCAATTTGCCGTTCGGGCGCGGCGCATTGGTCGGCATCAAGGAGATCCACGTTCCGCCGGATGCCGACGCAGCCACTATGGAAACGCTGCGGCTGGAGTTGGAGGAGACGTTGAACGAGGCGACCCGCCGCGCCTATGCGCAACTCGGCCGCCCGGGACCGGAAGATGTCTGACCCGCTGCCGATGACGCTGCGAATGTATCGCCGGCTGGCCTCCGGCCTGGTGCCGCTCGCGCCCGCGCTGATCAAGCGGCGGTTGAAACAGGGCAAGGAGGATCCCGCGCGCGTCGGCGAGCGGCGGGGCTTGTCGCGGGATGTGCGGCCACATGGCCCGCTGGTCTGGATCCACGGCGCCAGCGTCGGCGAGGTTCTGGCCGCGGCGGCGCTGGTCGAGCGGCTGCGCGATCTCAATCTGCGCATCCTGCTCACTTCCGGCACCGTCACCTCGGCGGCCGTGGTGGCGAAGCGCTTCCCGCCCGACGTCATCCATCAATACGTGCCGTATGATTCCCCGTGCTATGTCACGCGCTTCCTCGACCATTGGAGGCCATCGCTGGCGCTGTTCATCGAATCCGACCTGTGGCCGAACCTGATCCTCGCCGGCGCGGCGCGCCGGGTGCCGATGGTGCTGATCAACGGGCGGATGTCGCCGCGCTCCTTCCCGCGCTGGCGGCGCATGCAGGGCACCATCTCGGCGCTGCTGTCGCGCTTCGACATTTGTCTTGCACAATCGCAGACGGATGCTGAGCGTTTTGCCGCGCTCGGCGGCCGCGACGTCCTCACGACGGGCAATCTCAAGCTCGACGTGCCGGCGCCGCCGGCCGATCCCGCCAGGCTCGAACGGCTCATGGCCATGACGCGCGGGCGTCCGATCATCGTCGCGGCCTCGACCCATCCGGGCGAGGACGAGATGCTGATCGCGGCGCATCGCAGCCTCGCCGGTTTCTTCCCGCAACTCTTGACCGTGATCGTGCCGCGCCATCCGGATCGCGGCCCCTCGATCGCGGGCCTGATCACGGCCTCCGGCCTGAAGCCGGCATTACGCTCGCGCGAGGAACTGCCGACGGCGACGACCGACATCTATGTTGCCGACACCATGGGCGAGCTCGGCCTGTTCTATCGCCTTTCGCCGATCGTCTTCATGGGCGGATCGCTGATCCATCACGGCGGCCAGAATCCGATCGAGGCGATCAAGCTCGGCGCCGCCATCGTCCACGGCCCGCACGTCTTTAATTTCACTGACGTCTACGAGGCGCTCGACACCAGCGGCGGGGCGCGCCAGGCCGACACGCAGGAGGCGCTGGTCAAGCAGCTCGGCCAATTGCTGGCCGATCCCACTTTACGTGACAAGATGCAACGCGCAGGCTCGGGCGTGGTCGAGCAGCTCGGCGGCGCGCTCGATCGCACCATGACCGCGCTCGAGCCCTATCTGTTGCAGCTGCGGATCGAGATGGGGGCCGCCAATGCGTGAGCCGGCCTTCTGGTACCGGCCACGTTCCCCGCAGTCGTATGTCCTTAGTCCTCTGGGCGCGCTCTACGGCGCGATCACGGCGCGCCGCATGGCGCGCCAGGGCTTTGACGCCGGCATTCCCGTGATCTGCGTCGGCAACTACCATGTCGGCGGTGCCGGCAAGACGCCGACCGTGCTGGCGCTGACCAAGCTCCTGCGCGAGCTCGGTGAGACCCCGGTGGTGCTCAGCCGCGGCTATGGCGGAAGCCTGAAGGGGCCGGTGATGGTCGACCGGATGCGCCACACCGCTGCCGACGTCGGCGACGAGCCGCTGATGATGGCGCGCGAGGTCCCCGTCGTGGTCGCGCGCGATCGCCTCGACGGCGTCGCGCTGGCGAAGTCGCAAGGGGCCACCGTGATCCTGATGGACGACGGCTTCCAGAACCCGAGCCTGCTCAAGGACGCCTCGCTGATTGTGATCGACAGCGAGCGCGGCGTCGGCAACGGCATGGTGTTTCCCGCCGGTCCCTTGCGCGCGCCACTGCAGGCACAGCTCGCGCGCACCGATGCGCTGGTCCTGATCGGCGACGGCCGTGCCGCGAACGATGTCGCGGCCGAGCTTGCCAAGCGCGACAAGCCGGAGCTGCGCGCGCGGCTGAAGGCGGATGCGGCCTTGCTCGCGCAGCTCCTTGGCAAGCGGGTTTTCGCCTTCGCCGGCATCGGCGATCCCGAGCGCTTCTTCCGCAGCTTGCGCGCCAGCGGCGTCGACGTCGCGCGCGCGCGTTCCTTCGCCGATCACCACATGTTCTCCGATGACGAACTCGCCGCACTTGCGGCTGAGGCCCAGCGCGAGCAGCTCACGCTGGTGACCACGGAGAAAGATCTCGCGCGCTTGCGCGGCCGTGCGGGCGTGCCAACAGGCATCGTGCCGTTCGCCGTGCAACTCGAGTTCGACGATCCGGTAAAGCTGCGGCAGCTGATCAGCGATCATCTGTACAAGGCGCGCGAGCGGCGGTTCAGCACGCGTTGATCTCGTGCGTTAAAGCATGATCCGGAAAAGTGCGCAGCGGTTTTCCGAAAAGATCATGCTCAAACAACAACCTAAAGCGCGATGACGATTCATCCTAATCTCATCGTGCGTTAGGCAAGCGTCTCTGCCGTAGCCCCAAAAGCGAAGTGTAACGGTCGACGAATTCTCTTCCGCACGTTTGGGACTTGATGTAGCCTTTCACGAGAGCCGTCACCGGGACGTGCCGAACTCCCGGCAATCATCGGCGGCGTTTATGCCCACGGCGGGCACTATCTTCATCATTTCAGATGCGACGGCCGCAACGACGAGTTCGGGGCGGCATCGAAAGTTATTTCCAAGAGTCACAGAGGAGAACATGCCATGCATTTTTGCCTCACCGGACAATACACACAACGCTCTCTCACGGCCATTTTGGAAAATCCCACGACCGATCGCCAGGAGGCGGCTCGAAAGCTCATCGAAGCGGCCGGCGGTAGGCTGATCTCGATGTACAGCGTTGCAACCGACGGCCCCGGCGTTTTGGTGATTTTCGACGTGCCTGACCCGAGTGCCGCTCCCGCCATTTCCGGCCTGACCGTCGCGTTGGGCACCCTGCAGAATGTGAAACTGACTCGGCTGTTCACGCAGGACGAGATCAAGCAGGTCCGCCAGAACGCGGCAAAGCTGCGTTCTTCGTATACCCCGCCTGGAAGCTGACATCCCGACCTGAAGCGAAGCCGCCGCAGCACCAAGCGGCGGCAACGCTCACGTCACAGCAACAATCAAATCTGCAAGCCGAGAAGGGCCTTTCGGCGTCCATTGACTGACAATGAGATGCGGCGCGTGCCGCGTCCGGCGCCATACGCCGATCGAACTTGCTGGCCAGCGGCATCGGCAACGGCCTGGATCGCGGTGCAGCATTCAGTCATGCTCACCACGCCCCGATGGCGATCAATCCAATAATGGTCAGGCATGAGGCGCAGGCTACCATCACAGTATAGCATTCGGGTGTATTCATTGCTGCCTCCCAAGCTGCAATTTGCTTGGTCATCGCTACGCGGGAGAGATCGCCGGTCCTGGAGCCGCTTCAATTCGGCATGCCGCAATCGGTCTTGCGCTGCGCGTCCGTCCTCTCATCATCACCCTGGTCCGCAGGCGGATAGTGCGCTTCGAGAGCTTCAGAGCGTTGGGCTGAGATCAGAAGCTGTTTCCGCATTTCAGCGAGGCGGGCGCGGCAATATTCACGATAGAGCATGTCGAATATGGTGGGCATGATACACCCCCATCGCTTGACCCTGATTTACAGATATTCCACCGCGAATTTTCGAGGTGATCGTAGCCCGCCAGATGGCTCTTCGATATGAGCCCGTTCACAGACTGCGCCAATTCCAAAGCTCGATCGCCGTTTGGCTGACTTGATTGTCTGCGCGATAAAAAGAGCAGGGCTAATTACCTAACATCCAATATAGCAGCCCTTTGTTTCAGCAAGACTTCGTCGAACAACTTAAGAGCGCCGATCTGCAACAAAGAATCCAACTACAGCGCGAAATGACAAACTACGGAGTGCAAGCACTGTTCGATGCAACGTCGGATCGGAACGATTGCGGGAGGGCGAGCCGCGCACAAGGCGCGCGAACGGTTCAGCGCACGATGATTCCGTAGAGGCGGTCTGTTCACGACCTCAACTCGGAAAGCATGCCCGGGCGGTCAGCGTCACCGGGGAGAGATTGAGAATCTCCGGAAACGTAAATGCATAACTCGCGCTTACCTCGTTGCCGCATGCTGACGTGGAAAAGGTGAATGTGTCCGCAGGGAGGGTGAGGCCGAACGCCTGCTGGGCAGCGTAGCTCGTTATGGCGCTGCTGCTTGGGCAGAGCGTGCTGTTGACGGTTGCGCAACGCGCCGCCATTTCGCTCCCATGCTGGATCCCCAGCTGAGTCCAGAACAGCAGCCCGCATTCGATGATCCCAAATATGAACAGGAAGAACGCGGGAGCGGTCAGCGCAAATTCCAGCGCTGACGCGCCCCGATTGTCGTGCCATAGCGCCGTGAGTTTCACTGCAGCCTCGCAGTGGATTGCGCGCTATAAGTATATGTGGCCGCCACGATCTGATAATCGATGAGCGTATAGTACGTGGCTCGCGCCGAGACCGTCGTATATGTTCCAGCCTGCGCGCCGCCGGTGCAGGTCGTCCCGCAAGTGACAGTGCTAACTCCCGCGCTCGTTGGGCATCCGCAAAATTGGACCGGCGCAGGCGAAGCAGTGATGTCCGTGGCGTTGGTGGCGCTCGTTACGGCGTTCGAAATGCCGCTCGTGTCAAAGCCGCGCGCAATTGCATATTGCGCTCCCGCTTGTGCTGCATTTTCGACCTGCATCTTGCGATAGAGTGCAAGTCCGATGTCTGTCACCGACACGACCATCAGAGATAGCAACGGGATCAAGATGCCGAATTCGGCGGCCGCGACGCCGCGTTTGTCGCCGATAGCGGCGCGCATGTGCCCCATCAGAGAATCGAGCAATCGAGGGCGGCGCCTGGATGAGAAGTTCTGGATTTGCATCGGACCAAACCTCATTCGATGAGCTGCGCGGTTTGCGAACCTATCGTCGCGGTGCCGAGCGCGGTACAATTGACCTGGAGGTTCGACGTGCCGCTGAACGTCAGCGTATCCGCGATGATTTTGGTGCAGGATGTGCTCGTGCCGTTGCCGCCACTGAAGCTGAGATTGGCCTTTGGCAGGTAGATGGCACCGCCGAAGTTCTGTGTGCTGCCGCCGGTGAGATTGAAAGCAGTCCCGGCTGGCATATTGCGATCGCCGTACATGACGATGCCTTTCGTGGCGCCGCTGGTCGGCGCCGTCAGGTCGACGGTCGCGTTGCTGCCGATTGAAGCGGTGCCCCAGTTGCTTCCCGAGCCGGTAAACACCAGGGTTACGCCGCTGCCCGTGATGGTGGCGTTTCCAGCGACGCTCAAGCTTGCCCCGTCCAGATAATAGATGCCTGGATTGAGGTTCAGGACTGCGCCGGCATTGACCGTAATGCTGCCCGTGTAGCAGCCGGGGTCGAGCGAGGTTGTTTTTCCATTGGAGTTGACCACTATCTTGCCGTTGGTGCAACTCGGCTTCGCGGGGGGAGAGACGTTGGCGTAGGGGTCGGCGACGGGCAATATGTGCGTCTTGACACCGTTGGTCGCCGTGATGCTGCTCGCGCCGGAGACGTCGCCAACCACTCCGACCTGATTTGCAGCGACCGAGGCGCTGCCGGCAACGTTGAGCGAGGGGCTTGCACTCGAGTTGCTGTAAAGGTTGCACTTGATCAAGTTGAGCTGGTTGCCGCCGCTGACGTTGACAGCGGGGCTTGCGCTCGAGTTGAGCGCAAGTACGCAGCCTGTCCCGGAATTGGGCAGGGCGACAGAGCGTGCGGTTATGAGGACAGGATCCGAGCCGAACAAGGCTGATAGCAGCCGCTGTTGCGGTTGACTCACGATGACTTCGATGGCCTGCGAATTCGATGCATGATTGCCTGTCTTCGGCGGCTGGTTCACCGCGACCGTGACGTTGTTCGCCCCGTTCGCGTAACCGTAGTTTGCCGTAACCGCTTTGGCTTCGGACGAGGGGTCGGTCCCTGCACTCGCCGCTGTCGCAGCGCTGACCGCGCCAGAGTCAGCCGCGCTCTGCATGTTCTTGTGTTTGTAGTACCACCAGCCCACTTCCGTGCCGAGCCCTGCTGTGCCGACCAGGACCGGCATCAGCAGCGCCGAAATGATCACATAACTGCCCGACTGATCTCGGGCGAATCGTTGAAGCAGGCTAACCGCCCGCTCGCGCCGACGAGCATGCCGCTCTGGGCTCAATCGTGCATCGAACGAACGGCTGCAAAGTCTCCGGCGGTCCATGTGTGTCCTGCCCGCTTGCCATTTTTTCCCGTGGCAATGTGCGGCAGACCGACTTAAACCGGCCCCAACGGAAACGAGACAATTTTAAACATCGGCTGGCATTCAGCCGGCATTCATGGCCGCGCTCCTATCGATATATCTCCGATCAGGAGAATTCGATGAAACTGCGGTCCGCGATCATTGCCGTCAGCCTCACCTGTCTGCCGGTTTTGCCCGCCCTTGCTCAGACCCCCTCGCCGCCGCCTGCGGCCGCTCCGGCAAATCCGACAAGTGCGGTTCCAGTTCTCGCGACCAAGCGCGTCACGTGCCTCGCCACGACGCAAAACCTGAAGGGACAGGATAAACGCGACCAGCTGCAGCTCTGCATGGCGCAGGCGCGGTTCGATTGCCTCAAGCAGGCGATCGATCAGAAGATCGTCGGCGAGGCCCGCAAGACTTTCATCAAGACCTGCGTGGGCGCGGATGGCACCGAGCAACAATAGCCGCGCGGGCGCGGCCTCACGCCTGCGGCTTCGGCGCGCCGGGGAAATGCCGCTGGAGCACGGCGGCAGGCGTGGCGTAGGCTTCTTGCAGATCCACGCTCCAATATTTCAACTCGTCGAGCGGGATGCGCGTGTCGGTGATCGCGCAGCGCACATAGGTCCCCGGCGAGATCACGCGGAAATCGCCGTCGAGATATTGCACCTGCGCTTCGCCATGGCCCGAAGGACCAAACTTGTTCAGCACGGTCGAAAGTCTCCGTGGAAGGCCTCTCCGTGGAAATTCCTTGGAGGGCACGATGTGTCGGGCTGGATGTAGCATAGATAGGGTGGCTTGTCCGCCCGGTAAACCCACTGGTTTGTGATGTTTTGGCGCCGTTTCCGCGTGGTAGTGCTTGGACCCAGGGTCTTGACGCCGAGTCCGATGCGCCTTCGACTGACCGCCTTGTTCCTGACGCTCCTGATGTCGGCCGCGCACGCCGCGCCTGTGCCGCAGCAGGTCGACATCCCGCTGTCGTCGGGTGTCCTGCATGCGCAGCTCTACAAGCCCGAGGGCGAGGGGCCGTTTCCGGCCGTGATCGCGCTGCACGGCTGCGGCGGGCTCAGTGGCCATTCCGATTCCGTCCTGCCGCGCTATCGCGATTGGGCCGAGCGGCTGCTGAGGGCCGGCAATGCGGTGCTGCTGCCTGACAGCTACGGCTCGCGCGAGCTCGGGCCGCAATGTCGCGTCAAGGAGATGCACGTCAAGGCGCGGCGCGAACGCGTCACCGACATCGCGGCGTCACGCGCCTGGCTGATGAAGCAGAGCTGGGTGGCGCGCGACCGCGTCAGCCTGATCGGCTGGGCCAACGGCGCCAGCGCGCTGCTGTGGGCCGTGCGGCCGCAGAGCGCGGCGCGCGATTTGGGCCCGGATTTTCGCGCCGCGATTGCCTTCTATCCCGATTGCCGGATCTCCGCCGGCCTCGGCTGGAGCACGCGGGTGCCGACCCTGGTGCTGATCGGCGCCGATGACGACGTGTCGTCGCCGCCGGCCTGCCGCCAGATGGTGGACGGCGCGCGCGGCCGCAGCGCGCTCGCGCGCATCGTGGTCTATCCCGGCGCCTATCACGATTTCGACCGCGCCAACACGCCGCTGCACGCAGCTGCCGGCGGCACCGACGTGGCCGCGCCCGAGCATGGCCATCTCGGAACCGATGCGCAGGCGCGTGCGGAGTCGCAGAAGGACGTCGCGGAATGGCTGGCGCGGTGAGGATGGTGCCGTAGTTCGTAGCCCGGACTTGTCCCGCCGTAGCTCGGTAGAGCGAAGGCGGAAGCGGGGCCGGCCGAGGAACAACGTCAGGCGGACAGCCCCGCATCGACCACCGCCCTGCACGGACCATGATGGCCGACCGGGAATCTACGGATCGCGCGTGGCGCCGGTTTCAGCATGTCGCGACGCCATCATTCGACCACGATGTCGATTAAACGCAATCAGTATGCGCAACCGCATCGCCCTTTTCTCATCCGCTGTCATCGTTTTCACTGTCGCGATCTTCCTGTATGAGGCCCACGCTGGCGCACCACAGCCGGCGCCGGAACATTGCGGCTTCTGGACCACGATCGACGCGGGATTGTCCTGCCGGTAAGGCGGACTGCCGCCGCAGTCGTCATTGCGAGCGCAGCGACTTGTCCGCCGAAGCTTCAGCGAAGGTGGAAGCAATCCAGAGTCTTTCCGTTGAGGGATTCTGGATTGCTTCGTCGCAAGGGCTCCTCGCAATGACGAGGGGGCACGCACGCTTCCCACACACGAGCTGTCATCGCCCGGCTTGCCGCCTTCGCTGAAGCTTCGGCGGCCAAGCACCCTTGTGGCCCCGGCGTAGCCTTGGCGGAGCCGGGACCGGGCGATCCAGTACGCCGAGACGTCTGTGATTCACCGAGGAGCCTCGGCGTACTGGATTCCCCGCATTCGCGGGGAATGACACCGAGGGCGGAGCGTCGCCCTCGCGCCTCAGAACAAGCTGCCCTGATCCACCGGCTTGGCCACGCGCTTCGGCGCGGGCTTTGCGTCTTGCGCGGCCGGCTTTGGCTGCGAGGGCGCACGCTTCGCCGCAGGCGCCGGGCGGTCCGCATCCGCAGTCGCGGCCACACGGCCATCGGCAAACTCGATCTCGAGCCGCGCATTCGGCCCGACACTGTCGGCCGCATGCAAGGGGTGGCCTACTTCATCGCGCACCAATGCAAAGCCGCGCGCGAGCACGCTGCGATAGGACAGCGCGGAGAGCAGCTTGCCGCTGTTCTCGACACGCGCATCGAGCCGTTGTAGCAGCGTGACGAGCGCGCGTTGCGCGCGCTCGGCGAGCCGATGCGTGTGCTCGCGCTGGCGCAGAATCGCGTTGCGCTGCGCCTGTGCGTTGGAAAGCTTGGACGCGCGCAAGCGAACCTCGAGCCCGGCAAAGTGGTCGCGCCGCCGCCGCAGCAGCGAGCGCGCAGACAGGCCGAGCCGCTCACCGCAAACGGTGAGGCGGTGATCGGCCTGCGCGATCTGGCCGTGCAGCACCCGCAGCGTCAGCTTGGCGCTGGCGGCGGTGAACCTGCGGAAATGCGCATGCGTGTTGGCTTTGAGGCAGCGGGGCAGGGATGCGCCCGCCGAATCCAGCCGCTGCCGCGGGATCGCCAGCAGGTCGCCGGCCGCCGGCAGCGCGCGCGCGGCCGCGCGCAACTCGTTGCGCCGGCTTTCTTGGCCGCGCTGCCAGCAGGCGCGGGTGCGCCGTCCGAGATCGGCGACCTCGACGAAGAGGTCGCTGCGCACCGGCACCGCCATCTCGGCCGCCGCCGTCGGCGTCGGCGCGCGCTTGTCGGCGACGAAATCGATCAGCGTGATGTCGGTCTCGTGCCCGACCGCCGAGATCAGCGGGATCATGCTGTCGCTAGCTGCCCGAACCACGATCTCCTCGTTGAACGACCAGAGATCTTCCAGCGAGCCGCCGCCGCGCGCGACGATCAACACATCGGGCCGCGGAATCTTGCCGCCCTCGGGCAGCGCGTTGAAGCCGCGGATCGCGGCCGCGACCTGCTCGGCCGAGCCTTCGCCCTGCACCTTGACCGGCCACACCAGCACGCGGCGGGGAAAGCGGTCCTCCAGCCGATGCAGGATGTCGCGGATGACGGCGCCGGTCGGCGAGGTGACGACGCCGATCACCTCCGGCAGCCAGGGCAAGAGCTGCTTGCGCGCCTGGTCGAACAGGCCTTCGGCGGCAAGCTTCTTCTTGCGCTCCTCCATCAGCGCCATCAGCGCGCCGATGCCGGCCGGCTCCAGCGCCTCGATCACGATCTGGTACTTGGAAGAGCCCGGATAGGTGGTGAGCTTGCCCGTGGCGATGACCTCGAGCCCCTCCTGGGGCTTGAAGCGCATCCGGCTATGCACGCCCTTCCAGATCACCGCCTCGATCTTGGCGCTGTCGTCCTTGAGCGCGAAATAGCAATGGCCGGAGGAGTGCGGTCCGCGGAAGCCGGAGATCTCGCCGCGGACCCGGACATGGCCAAAGGCGTCCTCGACCGTCCGCTTCAGGGACAGCGAGAGCTCGGAGACGGTGAATTCGGGCGCGTTGAGCAATTGTTCCGCAGGCGGCATCGGCAAACGATTCGGCATTTTGGGGTCAAACCCGACGTTAAGGATTTTCGCGCCGCGGCGCCAATCCCAGGATTGATTGGAAGAGTACTCTGTAATATAGAGTTCTCTATTGCTTGTTGAGTTTAGGGAGATGAGCCATGGCGATCCGGCTGCTGCGCGGCGTTTTGACCGGCCTGAAATGGGCCTTGTGTGCGCTCGGCGGCGTGGCGCTGATCCTGGGCGCCATGATCGCAATGCCGCTGGAGCGGCCGCCTGAGATGCGGTCGGTCTCGGATTCAGCCAAGGGCATCGACTGGTCCACGTTGCCACCGCTCGAACGTTTTCAGGCCCGCGATGGCACCTGGATCGGTTATCGCCACTATGCGCCGAAAGGCCCGGAGACGGGCCGCGGCGCGATCTTCATCCATGGCTCCTCCGGCTCCAGCGGCACCGTCAATCACGCGCTGACCCATGCGATCGCCGCGCGCGGGGTGGAGACCTGGGCGCTGGACATCCGCGGCCATGGCGGCTCCGGCACGCGCGGCGACATCGGCTATGTCGGCCAACTCGAGGACGACCTCGTCGATTTCGTCGCTCATGTCCGCAGGAACGCGCCTGATCTGCCGCTGACCCTGATCGGCCATTCCGCCGGCGCCGGCTTCTCGCTGCGCGTCGCGGCCACGCCGATCATGCAGGACATGTTCGTCCGCACCGTGCTGCTCGCGCCCTATCTCGGCTATGACGCACCGACCAACAAGCCGAAGGCCGGCGGCTGGGCCAACATCGATCTCCCGCGCTTCCTCGGCCTGACGGCATTGCGCAGGCTCGGCATCGACTGCTGTTCGCAGCTGCCGGTGCTCGCTTTGGCCGTGCCGCCGAGCTCGGCAAAATACCTCGTCTCCACTTATTCGGACCGCCTGATGCGCAACTTCGGGACGCGCGGCTATCGCATCGATCTTCCGGCGACGACACGTCCAGTCACGATCTTCGGCGCCGCCGAGGACGAGATGATGATCTCGGACAAATATGCGCAGGCCGTGCAGGCCATCAAACCGTCGATCGACGTCAAGATCATCGACGGCATCAACCACATGGGCATCGTCACCAATCCGAAGGCAGTCTCCGCGATCGCCGAGGACGTGGCGACGCGCGGTGCGGCGGGGAGCTGACGATGATTGCGCATTTGACATCCGCGGGCGCAATTCATGCCGTGCTGGCGACGCTGTGTCTCGTTGCCGGGCTAATTCAGTTTCTGCGCCCGAAGCGTGGTGCAGGCCATCGCGCGCGCGGCTACTTCTACGTCTACGCGATGCTGGCCTCCGACGCCGCGACCTTGCTGGTCTACCGGTTCACCGGCCATTTCAACGCGTTCCATGTCGCCGCGATCGTGAACTTCACCCTGATCGTCCTGGCGATCGTTCCACTGCTGCGCAGTCCGCGACCGGCGAACTGGCGAAGGACGCACTATAACTTCATCGCCTGGTCCTATGCCTCCCCTGTCTCGGCGGCAATCACGAACATCGCGGCGCGGTTGCTGCCTGTGACCACGCGGGAGCAGGTCGCATTGATTGCGCTGGTCGCGTCGCTTGTGACCATGATGATCGCGTACATCCTGATCCGGAAGCATCGGCCCCCAGTGGATGCACCGACGATGTCCAGCGGGCTGGTCGAGCAGAGCGGAGCGCCGTCGTGATCGACAGCAAGCAGGCTTCCGAAGCGCTGAACGATATCGAGGACACCGTCCGCCGCGTGCGGCAGTCGCAGATCTACGAGGTCTCCAGTCTCGCCCTGCTGATGTGGGGCGTGCTGGCGTTCGTCGGCAACATCTCGGGCTGGCTCTGGCCGCGCTACGGGCTCTACTTCTGGTTCGCAGTGTACGGGGTGTCGGCCATAGGCCTGATCGCTCTCGGTGCGTATCACCGTTCGAAGAGCCGCATTCGCGTGTTCGACGGCCGCTATTTTCTGACGTTTGGGTTGATCGCCGCCTTTGGCATTTTCTGCTGCTATTTCGGTCATTTCACGCCGCGCCAGCAGACGGTGTTCTGGCCGATCTACATCATGCTGTTCTACATGATGGCAGGGGTCTGGTTCGGCTATGCCTTCCTGGTGATCGGAGCGACCATCATTGCACTGACGCTGATCGGATATGCCTACATCCCCGGGCTCTCGCTGCTGTTGTGGATGGCGGTCGTCAATGGCGGCGGGCTGACCGTCGGCGGCCTCTGGATGCGGCGGAGCTAGAATTGGCCGAGCTCGACGACATCATCCACCAGCCGCTGCGCCTGAAGATCATGGCGGCGCTGAACGCGCTGCCGCAGGAGGTGGGTCTGGAATTCGCGCGACTGAAGAAGCTCACCGGCGCCACCGACGGCAATCTCGGCGCACATATCGAGACCCTCGCCAAGGCCGGTTACGTCTCGGTGGAGAAAGCGTTCGTCGGCAAGAAGCCGCAGACCACGGTCACCGCCACCGCCGCCGGTCGCGGCGCCTTCGCGCGGCATGTGGCGATTTTGCAGGAGATCATCGCGGGGAAGCAGGTCTGACTCTTACCCTCCCCTGGAGGGGGAGGGTCGATCGCGCGCAGCGCGAGCGGGGTGGGGTGATCTCTCCACTCGGACACTGTGCGAGGTGGAGAGACCGTCACCCCACCCCGTCTCACATTTCGCTTCGCTCAATGTGAGCCGACCCTCCCCCTCCAGGGGAGGGTAAGGCCACGCCGCGTCCGGAATGACGGGGAATGGGGAGCAAGAGCCAGCCCCCCTTGAGCCCCACCCCGATTCGTGCGACCTCCGCCCCCAGCAAAACCCCTCATTTTCTGAGCCTTCGATGCACATTCTCCTGCTCGGTTCCGGCGGCCGCGAACATGCTCTGGCATGGAAGATCGCAGCCTCCCCTCTGGTGACCAAATTCTGGTGCGCGCCCGGAAATGCCGGCATCGCGCGGGAGGCGGAGTGCGTGGCGCTCGATATCGCCGACCATGCCGCGGTGATCGACTTCTGCAAGACAAACGCGGTCGAGCTCGTCGTGGTCGGCCCGGAGACGCCGCTGGCGGCCGGCATCGTCGATGACCTCACCGCCGCCGGCATCAAGGCGTTCGGGCCGAGCAAGGTGGCGGCCCAGCTCGAAAGCTCCAAGGGTTTCACCAAGGCGCTCTGCACCGAATTCGGCATTCCGACCGGCGCCTACAAGCGCTTCACCGATGCCAATGAGGCGCGCGCCTATATCCAGAGCCAGGGCGCGCCGATCGTGGTCAAGGCCGACGGCTTAGCCGCCGGCAAGGGCGTCGTGGTCGCCAAGACCGTGCGCGAGGCGGAGGACGCCATCGCCATGATGTTCGAGGGCGCCTTCGGCGAGGCCGGTGCTGAAGTCGTGATCGAGGAGTTTCTACCCGGCCGCGAGATCAGCTTCTTCGCGCTGTGCGACGGCGAGACGGCGATCCCGCTGGCCTCGGCGCAGGACCACAAGCGCGTGTTCGACCACGACGTCGGCCCGAACACCGGCGGCATGGGCGCCTATTCGCCGACGCCGCTGGTCACGCCTGCGATCCACGACGCGATCATGGCGAAGATCATCCTGCCGACGGTGGCCGGCATGAAACAGCGCGGCACGCCGTTCCGCGGCGTGCTCTATGCCGGCATCATGCTGACGACGCAGGGCCCGAAACTGTTCGAGTTCAACGTGCGCTTCGGCGATCCCGAGTGCCAGGTCCTGATGCTGCGCATGATGTCGGACATCGTGCCGGCTTTCCTTGCAGCCTGTGACGGCGAGTTGAAGCATTTCGATCTGCGCTGGCATCCGGAATCCGCGCTCACCGTGGTGATGGCGGCGAAGGGCTATCCCGGCGACTACCAGAAGGGCACGCGCATCGGCGGGCTCGATGACGCCGCCAAGGTCGACACCGTCGAGATCTTCCACGCCGGCACCGTGGCGAAGGATGGCGCCATTCTCGCCAATGGCGGCCGCGTGCTCAATGTCTGCGCGCTCGGCAAGACCGTGACCGAGGCGCAAAGCCGTGCCTATCAGGCCGTCGACCGCATCGACTGGCCGGAAGGCTTCTGCCGCCGCGACATCGGCTGGCAGGCGGTGGAAGCGGAGAAGGCCAGGAATTAACGCGACTGGCTCGCGACCCCGGGCGATGCGCAAAGCGCACCAGTCCGAAAATCTCGAGGCTTGGTGTCACCGCGCCGCCACATCGATATTCCAGAATGTGCAATCGGCTGTTGGGGTTAGCAGCCCCGCCGATAATACCGCTACTGTGCATGGGGTTGTTTTTCGACATTTTTGTTTGTCGGGGCCGGCTCCGGGACTGACCAGACAAGGATGCAGAAAGATGTCCGATCTCGCCGACCTCTATCCGGGCTTTGCCGCCGAATGGATCGACACCTCCTTTGGCCGCATCTTCGCCCGCGTCGGCGGCAGCGGGCCGCCGCTGCTCCTGCTCCACGGCTTCTCCGAGACCCATGTGATGTGGCACCAGGTGGCGCCGCAGCTGGCCGATAGGTTCACGCTGATCATTGCCGACCTGCCGGGCTATGGCTGGTCCGACATACCCGCAAGCGATGCGCTGCATATCCCCTACAGCAAGCGCGCCATGGCCAAGGCCATGGTCGAGGTGATGGAGCGCCTCGGCCATGTGCATTTTGCGCTTGCCGGCCACGACCGCGGCGGCCGTGTCTCCTACCGCCTCGCGCTCGACCATCCCGGCCGGCTGTCGCGCCTCGCCGTGCTCGATATCCTGCCGACCTACAATTACTGGGAGCGGATGAATCGCGCCTATGCGCTGAAGATCTATCACTGGACCTTCCTGGCGCAGCCTTATCCGTTGCCCGAGACCCTGATCGCCAGCAATGGCGAGTTCTTCCTGCGCTTCAAGATGGCAAGCCAGACCAAGTCGAAGACGTTGGACGCGATCGACGAGCGCGCGCTCGAGCACTATCTCGCCCCGTTCCGCGATCCCGCCCGGGTGCATGCGATGTGCGAGGACTATCGCGCCGGCGCTTATTTCGACTACGACCTCGACAAGGCCGATTTCGAGGCCGGCAAGAAGATCACCATTCCGATGCTGGCGCTGTGGGGCAATGCCGGCATCGCGCAGGCTGCCGCCACCCCGCTCGAGACCTGGAAGGAATGGGCCACGAATGTCGTGGGTATGCCGGTGGATTCCGGCCACTTCCTCACCGAGGAGAACCCGGACGTGACCGCGAGCGCGTTGCGCGAGTTTTTCTCGGCTTGATCCTCATCGTCATTGCGAGGAGCTCTTGCGACGAAGCAATCCAGTCTGTCTCCGCGGAAAGAATCTGGATTGCTTCGCTACGCTCGCAATGACGAGGAGAGACCTACCGCCGCTCGCGAAAGAACTCCCGCAGCAGCCGCGCCGCCTCGCTCTCGCCGACCCCGGAATAGACCTCCGGTGCGTGATGGCAGGTCGGGGAAGCAAAGAACCGCACGCCGGACTCGACCGCGCCGCCCTTGGGGTCGGCGGCGCCGTAATAGAGCCGCCTCACCCTTGCAAAGGAGATCGCGCCCGCACACATGGTGCATGGTTCGAGCGTCACGTAGAGGTCGCAGTCGACGAGGCGCTCGCTGCCGATCTTCTTCGCCGCCTCGCGCAGCGCGATGATCTCGGCATGGGCCGTGGGGTCGTAGTCGGTCAGCGTCCGGTTCGCCGCGGTGGCGATGACCTCGTAATTGCGGACCACGACGCACCCGATCGGAACTTCGCCCGATTTTCCGGCATTTTCGGCCGTCCTAAGCGCCAAATCCATGAAAGAAGGGGCTTTCATGCCTCGTATCATCGCCAGAAACCTGCTACTAGCTCCGCCTTCAGCAAGAGTGGATACCGATTTTGCCTGAGCATGCGGCTCGGAACGAGCGCGCACAATGCTCATCGCGCCACCCCTAAGTGAGATTATTCATGCCCCGCGACAGCGACAAAGACAACGATTCCCGCGGCCGGCGTGATCGTGGCCCGTCCAAGGGCCGCACCGGCAAGCCCCGGGGGCCGGACAAGAAATTCGCCAAGCGCGGCTTCGAGGGCAAGCGCGATCGCGACAGCCGCCCGCCCCGCGAGGGTCGTGAGGGCCGTCCGTTCCGCCGCCGCGAGGAGGGCGATGCGCCGCGCCGCGATTTCAGCGACCGTCCGCGCTTCAAGCGCGACGACCGCGGCGGAGAGGGCCGCGGCGAGCGCAGCTTCAAGCCGCGCGGCGACAGGCCGTTCAAGCCGCGCGGCGACCGTCCGAAGTTCGATCGTGATGAGCGCGCGCCGCGCGGTGAGCGTTCGGAGCGGCGGTTCGAGGACCGCAAGTTTTCGCGTGGCGACTCCGATCGGCCGCGCAAGGACTTTGGCCGCGACCGAGACTTCCGGGATAGCAAGCGCAGCTTTGGCGACCGTCCGAGAGATCGTGGCGAGCGAGGCGATTCAAAGCCGTGGCAGAAGCGCGACGATCGTCCGCGCGGCGACCGGCCGCGCAAGAGCTTCGACAAGGATTTCGGCGGCCGTGATCGCGGCGATGAAAAGCCCTGGCGTCAGCGCGACGACCGCCGTGAAGGTGGCCGTGGCGACGACCGTCCGCGTTTTTCCCGGCGCCGCGATGAGGGCGATGATCGCCCGCGTTTCTCGCGCCCGCGCGAGGAGCGCTCCGGTGACGATCGTCCGCGCTTCAATCGCTCGCGCGAAAGGCGGCCGGAAGGCCGCATGGACTGGCAGGAGCATCCCCGCAGCGAGGGTCGCTTCCGCGATCGGCCGCGCCGCGACAACGAGGACGACAGCAGGATTTTCGAGAAGCGCCCCGCCTTCGGCGGCCGCGGCGCCTATCGCGAGCGCGATCGCGATTTCGAGGGGCGTCCGCGCCGTGAAGACGCGCCGAAGCCGAAGAAGGCCGGCGAGCGCATCGCAAAGGTGCTGGCCCGCGCCGGCCTCGCTTCGCGGCGCGATGCCGAGGAATTGGTCACGCAGGGCCGCGTCACCGTCAACGGCCGGGTGATCAATTCGCCGGCGCTCGACGTCACCCAGAACGACGTCGTCGCCGTCGACGGCAAGCCATTGCCGCCGCGCGAGCGCACGCGGCTGTTCCTCTATCACAAGCCGCGCGGATTGATGACGACACATGACGACCCCGAGGGTCGTCCGACCGTGTTCGACAATCTTCCCGAAGGTCTGCCGCGCCTGATCAGCGTCGGCCGGCTCGACTTCAACACCGAGGGCCTGTTGCTGCTCACCAATGACGGCGGCCTCGCCCGCACGCTCGAGCTGCCGGACACCGGCTGGCTGCGCCGCTACCGCGTCCGCGCCCATGGCGACGTCACCCAGGCGCAGCTCGACGAGCTCAAGGGTGGCATCGAGATTGAGGGCGTCAAATACGGTCCGATCGAAGCGACGCTGGAGCGCGACCAGGGCGCCAATGTCTGGCTGGTGTTCGCGATCCGCGAGGGCAAGAACCGCGAGGTGCGCAATGTCTGCGCCCATCTCGGGCTCGAGGTGAACAGGCTGATCCGCGTCTCCTATGGCCCGTTCCAGCTCGGCGAGATTCCGGAAGGCCAGGTCGAGGAGATCAAGTCGCGGGTGCTGCGCGAGCAGCTCGGCGACAAGGTCATCGAGAAGTCGGGCGCCGAGTTCGACATGCCCGCGAAATCCGCCGCGCGCGAGGGCGATGCGCCGAAGAAGCCGATGAAGCGCGCTGTCATCAACGATCGCAAGGGCCGCCGCGTGCTGGTGCAGCGTACCGGCAGCGAGGAGGCGCGCGAGCGCAACGAGTTGGAAGCGAACGGCTATGGCCCGCCGCGCCGTCCCAAGCGCGGTTATCACGGCAAGCGCGACCTGACGCCGCGGGAGGATTAACTTGCGCGTCGTCGGCGGTCGTTTGAAGGGGCGCAATCTCGCCTCACCGTCCTCGCGCGGCATCCGCCCGACGGCGGACCGCCTGCGCGAGTCCGTGTTCAACATTCTCGTGCACGCCTATGACGATCCGATCGAGGACGCGCGCGTGCTCGATCTCTTCGCCGGCACCGGAGCGCTCGGCATCGAGGCGTCGTCACGCGGGGCGAAGTTCACGTTGTTCGTCGACAATGGAGCGGAAGCGCGTGCGCTACTCCGTAACAATGTCGAGTTGCTCGGCCTCGGCGGCGTGACCAAGGTCTATCGCCGCGATGCGACCGATCTAGGCCCCGCGCATCCGGTCGAGCCGTTCTCGCTGGTGTTCCTCGATCCGCCCTATGGCAAGGGCTTTGCGGAGAAGGCGCTGGCGAGCTTGCGCGACGGCGGTTGGCTCACGCCGGGCGCACTGCTGGTGGTGGAAGAGGCGAAGGCCGCGCAGTTCGTGACGCCGGAGGGTTTTGAGGAATTGGAGCGGCGGGCTTATGACGACACGGAGTTCGTGTTTCTGAGGAAGCCGTAGTCTCGCTGCCGTAGGGTGGGCAAAGGCGCGCTCTTCGCGCGCCTTTGCCCACCGCTTCTATTGCTCTCGTGGAAAGATCGTGGGCACGGCGCTTTGCGCCTTTGCCCACCCTACGGCACCGTCACCTCCGCCCGAACAGCTTCTCCACATCGCTCAGCTTCAGCTCGACATAGGTCGGGCGACCGTGATTGCACTGGCCGGAGTTCGGGGTGTCCTCCATCTCGCGGAGCAGGGCGTTCATCTCCTCCGGCCGCAGCCGGCGGCCGGCGCGGACCGAGCCATGGCAGGCCATGGTGGCGGCGACATGCATCAGGCGGCGCTCCAGCGGCAATGCCTCGTCCCACTCGGCCATGTGCTCAGCGAGATCGCGGAGTAGCCCGCCTGCATTGGTCTTGCCCAGCAGCGACGGCGTCTCGCGCACCGCGACCGCCCCGGGGCCGAAGGACTCGATCGCGAGACCGAACGATGCCAGCTCCTCGCTGCGATCGAGCAGGCGCTCCACTGTCGCCTCGTCCATCTCGACGATCTCGGGGATCAACAGGATCTGCCGCTGCACGCCGTTCGCCGCCAGCGAGGCCTTCAGCCGCTCATAGACGATGCGCTCGTGCGCGGCATGCTGGTCGACGATGATCAACCCGTCGCGGGTTTGCGAGACGATGTAGGTCTCGTGGATCTGCGTGCGCGCGGCGCCGAGCGGGCGGTCGACGAGATCGCCGGCGGGCTGCGTCTCGATTCGCACATCCGCACTGGGCGCACCGACATCGAATGCGGCTTGCGCGCGCTCGGCGAAGGCGGGCGCTGCTGAACCTTCGAACGACGGCGGCGTCCCAACCGGGACGGATGGCGATTGGCGCCAGTCCCAACTGGCAGACCGTTGCGGCGTGAAGGCAGGGCGGAACGAGGACAAGGCGGCACCGCCGCTGTTGGCCGCCGTACGTCGGCCCTCCCGCGCGAGCCCTTCCTTCAATCCATGCACGATCAGCGCGCGCACCAGACCCGCGTTGCGGAAACGTACCTCGGTCTTGGCCGGATGCACGTTGGCATCGACCTCGCGTGGATCGAGCGTGACGAACAGCGCCACCACGGGATGGCGGTCGCGCGGCAGATAGTCGGAATAGGCCGCGCGCACCGCGCCGAGGATCAGCTTGTCGCGCACCGGACGGCCGTTGACGAAGAGATATTGCCCGAGCGCGTTGGCTTTGGTCAGCGCAGGCGCGGCGGCATAGCCGGCGACGACGACGCCCTCGCGCTCGGCATGGACCTCGATGGCGTGGCTGCGAAACTCCGCTCCCAGGATATCGCCGAGCCGCGTCAGGCGTCCCGCCGCGCCGGGCAGCGCCGCGGCCCAGGTCACCGGCGCGCGCTCTTCGCCCGCGAGCGTGAAGGCGATATCGGGCCGCGCCATCGCGAGGCGCCGGACCACTTCGCGAATGGCTTCCGCCTCGGTGCGGTCGGTCTTCAGAAACTTCAGCCGCGCCGGTGTCGCGTAGAAGAGATCGTTGACCTCGACCCGCGTGCCATGCGCCAGCGCCGCCGGCATGATCTCGGACTTCTCGCCGCCCTCGACAGTCAAGGCCCAGGCGTGCGGCTCGCTGGCGTGCCGCGTCGTGATGGAGAGGCGCGCGACCGACCCGATCGAGGGCAGCGCCTCACCGCGGAATCCGAGGGTGCGGATCTGGAGCAGGTCCTCATCGTCGAGCTTGGAGGTGGCGTGGCGCTCGACTGCGAGCGCGAGATCCTTTGCAGGCATGCCGCCGCCGTCATCGGTGATGCCGATCCGCCGGCGCCCGCCACCGTCGGTGAAGACGTCGATGCGGCTTGCGCCCGCATCGATCGCGTTCTCGACGAGCTCCTTGACCACGCTCGCCGGACGTTCGACCACCTCGCCGGCGGCGATGCGGTTGACGACTTGCTCTGGAAGCTGGCGGACGGGCATGAACTCGATCTTGGGGCTCGAACGGGGATTCGCAGACGGCGCTATTCTAGGCCGTGTTGCGTCAAAAGCATGGGCTGAGCAACACCGGAGTGGCGGGCTGGGGAAGAGGGCTCACTATCACATTGAAGACATTGGGCGTTCGAGAAAATTCCGCAACCGGCATGGACGCATCTCCGGCCACCGTCCTGATTGTGAGGTGCCGGGGAGCGGTGTAGCATCGTGAAAAAATGGCAACAGGACGGGAGGACGCCATGTGCCATCTCTTCGCGCACCAGCCCCAACGCGACTACGAATCACAGACCCGTTCTCTAAGGATCGGCGGGCACTGCACCTCGATCCGGCTGGAAATGGCGTTCTGGGACACGCTGGAGGAGATCGCGGCCAAGGAGAGCATGAGCCTCGGCAAGTTCCTGACGACACTCTACAACGAGGTGCTCGACCATCATGGCGAGGTCAACAATTTCGCCTCGCTGCTGCGCTGCTCCTGCCTGATCTACCGCTCCAGGAGCATGGCGCCGGTGCGGGAGTTCAAGGGCACGGTGGAGCCGATTCTCGACGCGGCGGAATAGACGTTCCAACAAAAGTGCGTAGCCCGGATGGAGCGAAGCGCAATCCGGGATTCGAGCCACAGGTGAAAGCGGCCCCGGATTGCGCTGCGCTCCATCCGGGCTACGGGACTAAGATACTCCCTCCGGCGTCATTGCGAGGAGCTCTTGCGACGAAGCAATCCAGACTGTCGCTGCGGAGAGATTCTGGATTGCTTCGCTGCGCTCGCAACGACGGCGAGGACACCCGACCTCAAATCTCCTTCTTCTGCATCGCGCCGGCGATGTAGTCGGCCTGCCGGATGGCCAGCGCGACGATGGTCAGCGTCGGGTTGCAGGCCGCGCCGCTGGTGAACTGGCTGCCGTCGGAGACGAACAGGTTCTTGATGTCATGGCTCTGACCGAACTTGTTGACCACGCCGTCCCGCGGTTTCTCGCTCATCCGGTTGGTGCCAAGATTGTGCGTGCTCGGATAGGGCGGTGTCGGATAGGTCACGGTGGCGCCGACGGCGTCGTAGACTGCAGCGCCCTGCTTGTAAGCATGTGCGCGCATCGCGACGTCGTTGGGATGGTCGTCGAAATGCACGCTCGCGACCGGCTGTCCGAACTTGTCCTTCACGACAGGGTCGAGCGTGATGCGATTGGTCTCCTGCGGCATGTCCTCGCCGACCAGCCACATGCCGGCCATCCTGGGATAACCGTCGAGTGCTGAGGTGAACGGGCGGCCCCAGGCGCCGGGATTGAGGAACGCCGCCATGAAGGGCAGGCCGATCGACAGCGTCTCCATCTCGTAGCCGCCGACGAATCCGCGCTTCGGATTGTTGGCCGCCTCGTCGCGGATGATGCCGGCCATGGTGGTGCCGCGATACATGTGCACCGACTTTTCGAACACGGCGTAGACGCTGCCGGTCATGTGGCGCATGTAGTTGCGGCCGACCTGGCCGCTCGAATTGGCGAGGCCATCGGGGAACATGGTCGAGGCGCTGTTGAGCAGCAATCGCGGGCTTTCGATCGAATTGCCGGCCACCGCGACGATGCGCGCCTTCTGGCGCTGCATTGCGCCATTTTCATCGGCGTAAACGACGCCGGTCACCTTGCCGCTCGCATCGTGCTCGATCTTGACCACCATGCTGCCGGCGCGGACTTCGAGATTGCCGGTCGCCTCGCCCTTCGGGATCTCAGTGTAGAGCGTCGACCATTTCGCGCCGGATTTGCAGCCCTGGAAGCAGAAGCCGATCTGCTGGCAGGAGCCGCGCCCGTCGCGCGGCTGGCTGTTGATCGCCATGTTGCCGGTGTGCACGGTCTTGTAGCCGAGCTTTTTCGCGCCGGCCTCCAGCACCTTGAAGTTATTGTTGCCGGGAAGCCCGGGAATGCCGTTGGTGCGGGTCACGCCCATCTTGTTCTCGGCCTTGGCGTACCACGGCTCCATCTCCGCGAGCGTGACCGGCCAGTCCAGCAGATTCGCGCCGGGAATGTTGCCGTAGGTGCTCTTCACCCTGAACTCGTGCTCGTCAAAGCGCAGCGAGGCGCCGGCCCAATGCACGGTGGAGCCGCCGACTGCCTTGACGATCCAGGCGGGAAGACCCGAGAAGTCCTTGGCGACGCGCCACGTGCCTGAGGTGGTGCGGGCATCGGTCCAGGCGAGCTGCGAGAAGCTCTCCCATTCGTCGTTGATGAAGTCGTGATTCTCGATGCGGGGACCTGCCTCGAGAATGACGACCTTGACGCCTTTCTGCGCGAGCTCGTTGCCCAGCGTGCCGCCGCCGGCGCCGGAGCCGACGATCACCACAACGCTGGAGTCGTTCAGATCGAATTTTGCCATATGCGTTCTCCTGAACCCGTTGGGTGACGTTAAGCCTTCGGCAGCCAGTCAATGTCGGCAAAGCCGCGGTTGACGTAGCCGCCATGCTCGGCCGAGGAGCCCTCGTAGCCGAACCGCGGCCAGACCTCTTTCTGGTTGTAGAGCGAGACGACGAGGTCGCCGCGCACCTTCTGGAAGAACTCGCTCTGCTCGATCTCCTTCAGCAGCACCACGCGGTCGGCTTCCCAGGGCACCTCGGCGTAAGCCACCTTGTGGCGATCGCGCGCGTTCTGGTCGAGCCGCGTAATGCCGTCGCTGATCAGCGATTTGACGGCGGGATCCTTGGCCGCCTTGCCATCCCACGGCTTGATCGCGGTGATGTAGTAGCTGTCGCCGAGCACATCGTGCGGATAGATGTCGCGTGCGACCTTCAGCAGTGTCTTCATTGTCGCGGGCGATAGCGCGCTCGCTTCATCTGCCCAGGCATTGTCGATGCTGACACCGACGCTGGTCGCGACGGCCGCAACCGGTACGGCGGTTGCCGCGCCCTTGAGAAAGACGCGGCGGCTGTGCTTGCTTCGACGGTCGACTTCTCTCATGGCATGTCCTCCTTCAATTCTTGTGATTTGGATTATCGTGATTTGGTCAATTGAAACGGCCGCCCCGCTGGATCACCTCGATCTTGTAGCCATCGGGATCATTGACGAAGAAGAAGCGCGCCAGCGTCCTGCCGTCGTGCTTGAAATCGCGTAAGGGGCCCGGCGCGAGCTGCTCGCGCTCGAAGCGGGCATGTTCGGCGTCGAGGTCTTCGACCACGACGGCGAGATGGCCGTAGCCGTCGCCAAGCTGGTACGGCTCCTTGCGATCGAAATTCACCGTCAGCTCGACCTCGAAAGGTGAGGAGGGGTGACGCAGATAGATCAGGGCGAAATCCGCGAATTTCAGATGGTCGGCGACCTCTAAGCCGAAGGCGCGTCTGTAGAAGTCGAGCGATCGCGCTTCGTCGCGCACGCGGATCATGGAATGGACGGGCTTTGCCATTCAGTTCTGCTCCTTGAGATAGGTGATGATGGCAGCGCGCGTCTCCGGCTTCGCCTGCCGGTAGGCCATGACCACGCCGGGGACGACCGCTTGAGGATTGGCCAGCCAGGCGTCGAGCTTTGCCTCGTCCCAGGCGAAGTCGGCCTTCGCGAGATTCTCCGAGTAGCGAAAGCCATCGAGCTTGCCGGCGGGCCGGCCCACGATCTTGACCAGAGGCGGACCCTGCCGCATCGGCTCCGACAGGCTGGTGGTGTGGCACACTGCGCATTGCTGTTTAAAGAGTGTCGCGCCATCCGGCGGTTTTGCCGCCGGCAAAGGCATCTGCGCGCCGGCAACCCGCATCATCAGCACCATCGCGGTGCACAATCCCAGCACGACTGCGCGCATCGCCAAGAGCTCGCCCCATCCACCTCGAAGTCAGCGTGCGCAAACTCTAGGCGGCGTCCGAGATGCGGTGGTAGTAGCGGGCTGTTTCGCTGCAAGCGGGGGCTCGCGCGTGGCGTGTGTTCCGCGCTGCCGCATATGAGGAGCACAATTCCGCGAAACCGCCCAGAAATCCCTAAACGATGACCACACGACGCAGGTTGCATCACAACCGCGCCGTTCAATCTCTCTTTGCGATGAACTGGTCCGGTGCAGGCGAGCGGCGCAGGGATGCCGCCGTGCCGTTCATCGCGAAAAAATCCAGGAGAAATGGATGAAGTTGGTGAAGACCTCTGCAATCGCATGCGCTCTCTCGGCCCTCATTGCGACGCCTGTTCTCGCGCAAGGTACGTCATCTGGCGTCAAGCCCGGAGGCACCGTGCAAAGCAAACCCATGCAGGGCGGCACGGTGGGCAGCGAGGATGATGATGTCGGCGCGCAGCAGGGGGCTGCCGGCGAGAAGGTCGGCGTGAAGTCGACCAAGGGTAAAGGTACCGCCGGAACCACTGGCAGCGCGACACGTAAGGGCACGGCCGACGATGCGGCTACGGGCGGTGCTGCGACCGGCAAGCGCTACTGACGCCAGCTTACGAACCGGCAAACCTTCGGTCGCTCCGCGACCGAAGGTTTTTTGCTTGATCAATCGTCGAAGCGGCCACCGCGTCCGGCCTTGATGTCGCTACGCCGCTTCTTGCCTTCGAGCCGGCGCTGCTTGGACGCGAAGGTCGGCCGTGTCGCGCGCCGCGGGATCGGGCGCACCATCGCCTCGCGCAGCATCTCGACCAGCCGGTCGATGGCATCCTGCCGGTTGCGCTCCTGGGTGCGGAAGCGCTGGGCGTGGATCACGATCACGCCATCCTTGGTCATGCGCTGTCCGGCGATGCGGGCAAGCCGGATGGCGGCATCCTCCGGAAGGGTCAGTTTGCGCGTGTCGAAGCGCAGTTGCGCTGAAGTCGCGACTTTGTTGACGTTCTGTCCGCCGGGCCCGGAGGCGCGGACAAAGCCGATCTCGATGTCGTCCTCGTCGATGACGAGATCGCGGGATATCCGCAGCATGATGGCACCATTCGTGACGTCCGGACATATCGCGAACGTCTACGTTCGGCAATGGTGCATCGTGGAAACGCAAATGGCGGGGACCCGGCTCCGCCATGGCTTCGCCGGGCTTTGAGTGCTGGGCCGGCGAAGCCGCAGGCGGAGACAGCGAGCCCGGCCATTTCAGGAGACGCTTTATCGGATCGTCAGTTCGACTTCGTCGCCGGTACCGCCACCGGCTGCGCGGCGGCCTGCGGGGCGCGGCCGACGACGACGGTGAGGAGGCCTTGGTCCCACAGACGCTTCGCGGCAGCCTTGGCGTCGTCCAGCGTCACCGCATCGACGATGGCGTTGCGCTTCTCGATATAGTCGATCGGCAGCTTGTCCTGCTGATACTGCAACAGCGCTTGCGCCAGCTTGGAGGAGGTGTCCAGCGCCAGCATCTGCGAGCCCTTGAGGTAGGACTTGGCCTCGTCGAGCTCCTTCTGTGTCGGGCCCTCCTCGGCGATGCGGCGGACCTCCTTCTCGATGGCGTCGATGGTGTCGCCGGCGCGGTCGGCGCGCGTGCCGGTATTGCCGATGAACAGCGCGGAATGCTCCATCCACAGCAGCGATTCGTAGACGGAATAGGCCAGCCCGCGCTTCTCGCGGACCTCGCGATAGAGCCGGGAGGACAATCCGCCGCCGCCGAGGATGTGGTTGACAACGTAGGCAGCCATGAAGTTGGGATCGCTGCGCTTCACGCCGGGGCCACCGAAGGTGATCACGGTCTGCGGCACGTCGAGCGTCACGAAGGCGCGCTGCGGCGGCTTTGCGGCATCGACGTCGGGGACCGGCGTGAGGTTGGCCTTGGCGGGCAGGCTACCAAAGGTGTGGTCGAGCAGCTTGCCGAGTGTGGCCGGATCGACGTCGCCGACGACCGCGATCTTCAGCCCATCCTTGGCGAGCACGCGGCCGACATAGTCCTTCAAGTCGGCGACCGTGATGGTGGGCACGTTATCGAGGTTGCCGTTGGTCTGCCGGCCGTACGGGTGATCGCCGAAGGCGACCTCGAGGAACTTGCGGCTCGCCAGCGATGTCGGATTGGTGGTCTCGCGGCGCAGTCCCGAGATGACCTGCGCGCGGATGCGCTCGACGTCGGCCGTATCGAAATGCGGCGATGTCAGCGCCATCCTGAGCAGATCGAAGGCCTCGTCCTTGTTGTCGCGCAACATGCGCAGGCTGCCGCGGAAGGTGTCGCGGGTGGCGTTGAAGGAGAGCTCGATGGCGCGGCGGTCGAGCCGTTCATGGAACGTCTTGGAGTCGAGATCGCCGGAGCCCTCGTCGAGGAGGTCGCCGACGAGGTTGGCGACGCCCGACTTGTCCTTGGGATCCTGCGCCGAGCCGCCGGCGAAGGAATATTCCATGGCGATCAGCGGCACGGTTGCGTCCTGCACGAACCAGGCTTCGATGCCGCCCGGAGAGATCAGATGCTGGATCTTTGCGGCTGCATGCGACGGCGAGACCGCGGCCAGTACGAGGGCCGCGCCGGTAACGAAGGACAGCGCGAAGTGACGCGCGCGAAGGAAGGGATAGGTCACGAACGCTTCTCCTCGCGCTTGGCGGTGGCGGTGTCCTTGATCAGATAGCCCGTCACCGAGCGCTTCTTCTCGAGCCATTTCTGCGCAACGGCGCGAACCTGCTCGGCAGTGACTGCGCGGATGCGGTCGGGCCAGCTCCTGATGTCCTCGATCGACAGGCCTGTGGTCAGCGCGCCGCCATACCAGCGCGCCAGCACTGCCTGGTTGTCCTGGGCATAGATCGCTTCCGCAATGAGCTGAGTCTTGACCCGCTCCAGATCCTCGGCGCGGATCGGGTTCTGCGCGACATTGGCGATGACGCCGTCGACCGCCTGCTCGACCTCTGCGAAGCTGACGCCGGGTTTCGGTGCGGCCGAGATCGCGAACTGGGTCGGGTCGAGCGAGATGCTCGAATAGCTGGCGTTGGCCGAGACCGCGAGCGGCTTGTCGACGACGAGGGCGCGGTAGAGATAGGAATTGCTGCCGCTGCCCATCAGCTGCGCGAGCACGTCGAGGGCCGCGCTCTCGCCGGCTGCGGCCGTGGTCGCCGAGGGCACGAGATAATAGCGCCGCAAGTTCGGCTGCTCGACCCGCGGGTCGGCCAGCGTGACGGTGCGCGGTGCGGCCGGCTCCGGCTCCTGCGGACGAATGCGCCGCGCCGGGATGGCGGGCTGCGCCGGGATGGCGGCGAAATTGCGCTCGACCAGCGGGCGGATTTCAGCGGCGTCCACGTCGCCGGCGATCACCAGGATCGCGTTGTTCGGCGCGTAGAAGCGGCGGTAGAAGGCGAGCGCATCCTCGCGATCGAGCTTCTCGATCTCCTGGTGCCAGCCGATCACCGGCCGGCCGTAAGGGTGGTTGAGATAGAGCGCGGCCATGATCTGCTCGTTCAGCCGCGCATCCGGATTGTTGGCGACGCGCATGTTGTACTCTTCGAGCACGACGTCGCGCTCGGGCAGCACGTTCTCGTCCTTGAGGATGAGGCCGGTCATGCGATCGGCCTCGAACTCCATCATGGTCGGCAACTGCTCGCGCGGAACGCGCTGGTAGTAATTGGTGTAGTCGACCGAGGTCGAGGCGTTCTCGTTGCCGCCGACGCGGAGCACGGTCTGCGAGAATTCGCCGACGGGATGCTTCGAGGTGCCCTTGAACATCAGGTGCTCGAGGAAGTGGGCGAGGCCTGATTTGCCCGGCGTCTCGTCGGCCGAGCCGACCTTGTACCAGATCATCTCCGTGATCACGGGCGTGCGGTGATCCGGGATCACCACGACCTGCATGCCGTTGCTGAGCGTGAAGCTGGCGGGCGGGGCCGATGTTACCGTGGTCTGGGCGAGGGACGCGCCGGCCGTCAGGACACTCGTCGAAAGCAGCGCGGCAAGGAGGCAGGCAGCCGATCGGTAAGAGGACATCATGATCCCTAGTGAAAGGCCGAGGTCCGGATGTCCGGCTCGGAAGCACGGCATGCTACACCGTGCGGCTGAGGCTTCGCGTCACGAAGCAGAGAACTCAACGCGGAGGCAAGTTACTGATAAGCAATTTAGGAACCGCGTCCGGCGTGCACGAGCCGCCGGCGCAGGGTGCGGTTCTGTCGGATGTCGCGGCGCGACAGGAACGTTATTGTTCCTTCTCCTTGCCGGACATGATGTCGAAATAGGTCCGTCGCGACTTGTCCGGCCCGGCGCCATAGGCGTAGTTCGGCGACGGCGTCTGATAGCCCGGCGGGGGCTCGACCAGCGATTGGCGCGGCGGCTCGCTAACGAATTTCTTCTCTTCGGAGCTGTTGCCGCCCTTCATCATGTTCCACAGACCACCGCTGTATCCGAGTTCGGCGGGGCTGAGCGACGGGTTGCCGTTGGTACCCGGCTGGATCGGATCATTGCTGGTGCGGGGGGCCGCGGCGACCTCACCCGCTTTCATCTCAGCGGGGGTCAGGGGCCGGGCGGCCTGCCAGTTCTCCGTCGCCTTGGTGGCTTTCTTGCGCGCGGCAATCGCTTCCTTGCGGCGCTTCTCGTCGGGGTCCTTCGGCCAGTTCGGCGCATTCGTGGCTTGGGTAGCGGCCGGCGGCGGCAGGTCGAGCTTGGGCGGCACGACCAGCGGCGAACGCTCGCGGTACTCGATGCCGGGCTTCTCCATGCTCTTGGCGCCGAGGCCGGACATCAGATTGTCGATGAGCTTCTCTTCGAAGGTCATGTCGTCTTCCTCGTCGTCGTCACCGGCGCGGGCGGCGCCGGTCGACATGACGAGACCGATGCCGAGCGCGACAGCGGACAATTTCAATGCCCGCCAGAACCCCCATTTGGGGTCTCGAACCATTGAACCGCTGGTCTTCGAGCTGCGCATCACCATACCTGTTCCATATTGTGGCAGATTGCCGCTCGCACGCGGCCTGACCCCTTGCAAAAACGGGTTCCACCTGCCGGTCGTATCGGCCGGGATCAGGGCGCTTTTGCGGCGGGTACCCCCAGGAAGGAATCATACAATAGCGCCGCCACCCCAGCAACGATGGCCACGTCGGCGAGGTTAAACACGTACCAATTATAGGTATGTCCGCCGATTTCGATGTGAAACAGGGCGAAATCCACCACCGCACCATAGGCCAGGCGGTCGATGCCATTGCCGATGGCGCCCCCGATGATCAAGCCTAGCGCGATGGTCGCGAGAAGGGTGTGGGAGCGGGCCATCCAGATCGCCAGTGCGACCACCGCGATAGCTTTGACGGCCATCAGCGCGAGCTGCGCCGCCTGGCCGTCGTTCTGGAGCCAGCCGAAGCTGATGCCGATGTTCCACGCCAGCACCAGATCGAAGAACGGTGTCACCCGCACCACGTCGCGATGAGCGAGGTCGAACACGTTCAGCAACCAAAGTTTGGAGGCCTGGTCGAGGACGAGTGTGACCAGGGCGGAGGTGATGCCGGCGCGGAGCGGGGTCATGCCGGGATGCCTGCCGTTAGCACCGGTGTCGTCCCGGCGAAGGCCGGGACCCATACCCCGAGGCGGATGTTGTTGGATCGACCCGGAGTCATCAGTGTTCACGACGATCAGCTGCGGTGGTTATGGGTCCGGCCCCCGTGCGCAATTGCGCACTAGGCCGGGACGACACCTGGTTAGAGCTGCACCCCCAGCGCCTTCCATTCGCGCAGCGCCTGAGCGTCGCGCGGGGTGACGTCGGGGTATTCGGGGTCTTCGCCCACCGTCGGTGAGATCTTCCAGGAGCGGGCGCATTTGGTGCCGACCGCCTTCTCGACGACGACTGCGACGCCGGGCACGGCATCGAGACGGAACGCGGAAGCCGGCGCCTCGCCCTCACGTACCTCGTAGTTCGAGGTGATGCAGACTTCGGCGAGATCGACGTCGAACAGCGTCGCCAGCATGGCCCGGTCGGCGAGATAGATCACCGGCGAGGCCTCCAGCGACGAGCCGATATTCTTGGCGGCGCGTTCGAGCTCGAGCGCGCCGGTGACGACGCGGCGCACGTTGCGGATCGTCTCCCACTTCGCCGCGAGCTTGTCGTCGCGCAAGCTTTCGAGATCGTTCGGAAACAGCGTCAGATGCACGGACGGCTCGGCGTCGGGCCGGTACATGCGCCAGCCTTCCTCCGCGGTGAAGCTGAGGATCGGGGCCAGCCATTTCAGGATCGAGGCGCACAACAGGTCGATGGTGGTCAGCGCCGCCTTGCGCGTCAGCGAAGAGGGCGGGTCGCAATAGAGCGTGTCCTTGCGGATGTCGAAATAGAACGCCGACAGCTCGCTGTTGAGGAAGGCGGACAGAATAGCCACCACGCTCTTGAAGTCGAACTCCCGATAGGCCTTGTCGATGGCGGCAGCGCGGATCGCGAGCTCGTGCAGCATCAGCCGCTCGAGCTCGGGCATGTCGGCAGGGGCGACCGCGTCGGCCGGCTTATAGTGATGCAGCGTGCCGAGCATCCAGCGCACGGTGTTGCGCAGTTTGCGATAGGTCTCGACGGTATTCTTCAGGATCTCGGGACCGATGCGCTGGTCGTCGGTGTAGTCGCAGGACGCAACCCAGAGTCTCAGGATGTCGGCGCCGGATTCCTTGATGACGGCCTGCGGCTCGATGGTGTTGCCGAGCGACTTCGACATCTTGCGGCCGTCCTCGGCCTGGGTGAAGCCGTGGGTCAGCACGATGTCGTAGGGCGCACGACCGCGCGTGCCGCAGCTCTCCAGCAGCGAGGAGTGGAACCAGCCACGATGCTGGTCCGAGCCTTCGAGATACATCACCGTGTCGGTGCCGCCATCGACCTTGCGCTTGATGCCGGCGAGGCCCGGGAAATGCACGGGGTCTTCGAGCACGAAGGCGTGCGTCGAGCCGGAATCGAACCAGACGTCGAGAATGTCGTCGACCTTTTGCCAGTCTTCATTCGCGCGGGACCCGAGGAAGCGCTCGCGCGCTCCCTTCGCATACCAGGCGTCCGCGCCTTCCTGCTCGAAAGCTTCCCCAATGCGCGTATTGACGGCCTCGTCCTGGAGGATCTCGGCCGAGCCGTCGCCCCTCTCGCGCACGAACACGGCAATCGGCACGCCCCAGGCGCGCTGGCGCGAGATCACCCAGTCGGGGCGGGCCTCGATCATGCCATTGATGCGGTTCTCGCCCGACGGCGGCACCCATTGCGTCACCGAGATCGCATGCAGCGCGCGCGCGCGGAGCGTGTCGCCGGACTTGGTCTTGCCGTCAGCGGCAACGTCCTTGTCCATCGCGATGAACCATTGCGGCGTGTTGCGGAAGATCACCGGCTTCTTGGAACGCCAGGAGTGCGGATATTGATGCTTCAGCCGACCGCGCGCGAGCAGCATGCCTCTTTCGACGAGCGCCTTGATCACGGCCTCGTTGGCGTCGCCCTTCTCGCCCTTGTCGTTGATGACGCGCTTGCCGGCAAAGCCCGGCGCATGATCGGTGTAGGCGCCGTTCTCATCGACGGTGTAGGGGATTGCGGTATTGATGCCGCGCGCATCGAGATCGCGCGCCTGCGCCATCCACGCGTCAAAGTCCTCGCGGCCATGGCCGGGCGCCGTGTGCACGAAGCCGGTGCCGGTGTCGTCCGTGACGTGGTCGCCGGGCAGTAGCGGGACGATGAAGTCGTAGCCGCCGGCTAGGCCCTTCAGCGGATGGGCACATTCGATCGCGTCCATGGTGTCGCCGGGGACCTCGCGGACCCTCTCATAGGCCGTCACGCGCGCCTGCTTGAAGACTTCTTCAGCGAGCGCGTCGGCGAGGATGAGGAGATCGCCGGTCTTGGCCCAATTGTCGGCGGGCGCCTCGGTCACCTTGTACAGGCCATAGCCGATCTTCGGCGAGAACGAGATGGCGCGGTTACCCGGCAGCGTCCATGGCGTCGTGGTCCAGATCACGACGCTTGCGGAGGCGAGCGCGCCGTGCGCGGGCGAGGTGACCGGGAATTTCACCCACACCGTATCGGAGGTGTAGTCCTCGTATTCGACCTCGGCTTCGGCCAGCGCGGTCTTCTCGACCACGCTCCACATCACCGGCTTGGAGCCACGATACAGCGTGCCGTTGGCGGCGAACTTCATCAGCTCGCGCGCGATCTGGGCTTCGGCCGGAAAGCTCATGGTGGCGTAGGGATGGTCCCAGTCGCCGATAACCCCCAAGCGCTTGAACTCCTCGCGCTGCACGCCGAGCCAGTGCGTGGCATAGGCGCGACATTCCTTGCGGAAATCGATCATCGCGGCACTGTCGCGGAAGTCGGGCTTCTGCTTGCCCTTCTTGCGATAGTGCTCTTCCTCGACCTTCCACTCGATCGGCAGGCCGTGGCAGTCCCAGCCCGGCACGTAGTTGGAATCGAAGCCGAGCATCTGCTGGCTCTTGGTGACGAGATCCTTCAGGATCTTGTTCAGCGCCGTGCCGATATGGATGTTGCCGTTGGCGTAGGGCGGGCCGTCATGCAGGACGAATTTGGCGCGACCCTTGGCGCTCTCGCGCAGCTTCTCGTAGAGGCCGATCTCGTACCAGCGCTTGAGGATCTCCGGCTCGCGCTGCGGCAGGCCGGCGCGCATCGGAAATTCGGTCTGCGGCAGGAACAGGGTTTTCGAATAGTCTTTGACTTCAGACTTTTGGGACTTCTGCGGCTTTTCGGACATGAGGCTGACTGGCTCGGAAGGGGCGCGGGAAAACGGATAGCGATAAGGAATCGCGGGGGTGAAACGACAACATCCCGGTCTTGCGCCGAGCCGAAGGCTCAGGCGGAAGCCGGGCCGCTAATCGCTATGATGCGCCGCGCAAACATGGGCTCTCCATAGCAGCCGGGCGGGGGAAGCGCAAAGGTTCGGGTGGCCCGGTTTCCGGCTTAATCGATCGCGCCAAGCTTCGGAAACGCGTCCGGGGCGGCGGCCAGCATGGCGCGGGCGCGGGCGGAATCGTCGTCCATCTGGCGGATCAGGGCCTCCAGGCTGTCGAATTTCAGCTCTTCGCGGATGAAGCCGACGAAGGCGCAGTCGAGCGCCTGCCCGTAGAGATCGCCCTTGAAGTCGAACAGGAAGATTTCTAGCAGCGGCGCGCCGTTGTCGAAAGTCGGGCGGCGGCCGAAGCTCGCCACGCCGTCGAGGCGCTCGGCGCCGCGGCCGACCCGCACGGCGTAGATGCCGTGCTTCAGGCCGCAATTGGCGTCCAGACGGATGTTGGCGGTGGGATAGCCAAGGTCGCGGCCGCGCTTCTCACCGTGGATCACCTCGCCGGTGATGAACCAGGGGGCTCCCAGCATGGTGGTGGCTTCGTCGAGCTGGCCCTCGGCGAGGGCGATCCGGATCGCGCTGGAGGAGACCGGCCGCTCGTCGATATCGACATGGGGCTGCACGTCGACCTCGATGCCGAGCCGGGGCGCCTCGTTGACCAGCAGGCTCGGCGAGCCGACGCGACCTTTGCCGAAATGGAAGTCGTAACCGACGGCAATGCCGCTGACGCCGAGGCGTCCGATCAGGTCATGGTGAATGAAGTCTTGCGCGCTGGTTCCGGCGCGCGCCTTGTCGAAAGTCATGACCACGGCGCCGGCAAGGCCGGTGCCGGCCAAAAGCCGCAGTTTGGCCGGCTCATCCGTAAGGCGGAATTGCGGGGTGTTGGGGCTGAAAAACCGTCGCGGATGCGGTTCGAAGGTCAATGCCAGCGCAGGGCGGCCATGCGCGCGGCCCATTTCCAGGGCGGCCGCAATCACGGCGCGGTGACCGAGATGGACGCCGTCGAAATTGCCCATGGCGACCACGGCGCCCCTCGGAATCGCAGAGTCCGGCGTGGTGTCGCGGATGACGGTAAAATGCGGAGCCATCAGGGGAATTCTCGAAGCGGCGGGACAGGTCGGGACCGTGGCTCGACCGGCCTGACGAAGTCAAGCGGGGGAGCCGGGACATCGAACACGATTTCAGTCCTTTGGGGGCGTCCGCAGTTAACGCGCTGTTTAACGCCTTGATGCTAGTCCTTGAGCGTGGAACTGCCGGGCTTCGGGCCTGGCAGGTCCGATCGTAATATTCCTGGGTTTGCGTTGGGGGAGTCGAGATGGCGGTTGATTTGTCGATGCCGGTTCTGGTGGTGGACGACTACAGCACCATGATCCGTATCATCAGGAATCTGCTGAAGCAGCTTGGCTTCGAGAACATCGACGATGCCAGCGACGGTTCGGCAGCGCTGAACAAGATGCGCGGCAAGAAGTACGGGCTCGTGATCTCCGATTGGAACATGGAGCCGATGACGGGTTACGACCTCCTTCGCGAAGTGCGCGCGGATCCGAACCTCGCCACCACGCCCTTCATCATGATTACGGCCGAGTCCAAGACCGAGAACGTGATCGCGGCCAAGAAGGCCGGCGTGAACAATTACATCGTCAAGCCGTTCAACGCGGCGACGCTGAAGACCAAGATCGAGGCGGTCTTCCCGGACATGGCGAGCGCGTAAGGGCACCTGGCCTGAAAACAGTCATCCATTGAGATCGTCATGCCCGGGCTTGTCCCGGGCATCCACGTTCCTGGACATGCGAAGGACGGCGTGGATGGCCGGGTCAAGCTCGGCCATGACGAGGTCTGGAGCCCTGCAATTCGTCCAAGCTCGTGGTCGTGTCACCACTTCAATTCGCGCATGAGCGCCTTCGGCGGATGGCCGAACAATTCCATCACGGATGCCGGGTCGAGCTGGTCGAGACCCTCGAACTCCTCGGCATGGATGCCGCGGGTGACGAACAGGCAGTCGATGCCGAACTCGCGCGCGCCGGTGAGATCGGTGCGGACGGAATCGCCGATCGCCAAGACCTTTTTGCGATCAATTTGGTGTCCCTGGCGTTCGCCGGCGAGCGCCATCGCGCGCTCATAGATCGGCCGGTGCGGCTTGCCGTAGAAGATCACCTCGCCCCCGAGCTCACGATAGAGCTCGGCGATGGCGCCGGCGCAATAGATCAGCCGGTCGCCGCGTTCGACCACGATGTCGGGGTTGGCGCAGACCAGCGTCAGCTTGCGCTCGCGCGCCTTCAGCATCATGCCGCGATAGTCTTCCGCCGTCTCGGTCTCGTCGTCATAGAGGCCGGTGCAGACGATGTAATCGGCTTCCTCCAGCGGCGCGGTCGTCGCATCGAGGCCACGGTAGATCGAGTTGTCGCGCTCGGGGCCGAGCCAGAACATCTTGCGGCCGGGATGCTCGGCGACATAGAGCCGCGTCAGGTCGCCCGACGAGACGATCGCGTCATAGGTCTCGTCCGCGACACCGAGCTTGCGCAATTGCCGCTGCACGGAGTCGGCCGGGCGCGGCGCGTTGGTGATCAGGATCACCGTGCCGCCGCGGCTGCGATAGGTATGCAGCGCCTCGCAGGCCTCGGGGAAGGATTCGAGACCGTTATGGACCACGCCCCAGATGTCGCTGAGCACGACGTCAACGCCACCCACGAGCTCGCGCAGGCTTTCGGCAAAATGCAACGTGGTCATGATGCGCGCGGCCGATCAGATGCGGCGCGCGAGCGCCGCGTTGCCGGTGATGCGTTGTGGCGGAGGCGCTGAAGACGTCGCGCCTGAGCTGGATGTGCCGGAGCCATTGGATCCCTGGATGTCCTGCGCCTGGGTCGGCGCGGCCCCGCCGGTAGCAGATGCCCCTTCCGGCCGCAATGGCCGGGGCGGTGCGAACAGAAAGCCCTGGCCGAACCGCACGTCATAATCGAGCAGGTCCACCACCGCGCGCTCGCCCTCGATCCGCTCGGCGATCAGGTCGATGCCGAAGCGGCCGAGCAGATCGGAGAGGTCGGACGGGTGGATGTCCGAGGCCGAGGCTTGCTTCGGATCGAGCAGCAGCGTGGCCGGCACCTTGATGAAGCGTACGCCGCGGTCGGCGAGCTCGCGCGGCTCGATGCGCAAATCCGTGACATGGTCGATCGAGAAGCGGTAGCCGCGCTGGGCGAGTGCGGCGAGATTCTCGGTCTCGGCCGGGCCGAGGTTGCGGAAGGTCGACTGCTTGAACTCCAGCACCAGCGAGGGCGCCAGCGCCCGGTTGGCTTCGAGGAAGTCGAGGCATTGCGCGAAGGTGGTGGAATTGCCGAGCGTGGAGGCCGCGACATTGCAGAACACGCCGACATCCTTGTTGCGCACCATCAGGCGCCGCAGCACCTGCACACAGCGCAGCATCACCATGTTGTCGATGCGCCCGATCAGCCCGGAGGCTTCCGCGATGCTGATGAACTCCTCGGCGGCGATCAGCTGGTCGCGCTCGTCGCGCAGGCGCGTCACGGCCTCGTAGAACCGCACCTTGCGCTGCGGCAGCGTCACCATCGGCTGGAGGAAGATGTCGATGCGGTTCTCGTCGATCGCGTTGCGCAGCGTCGCCAGCAATTGGGTCTGGTTGCGGCCGTTGGCGACCTGGGTTGGGGCCGCCTGTGCGGGCCGCGGCTGCGCTGCGGGAGGCGGGGGCGCCACGGGCAACGGTGACGGGGCAGCCGGCCGCTCGTCGATCGTCGCGATCAGGTCGAGCGGCGCCACCGGCTCCTGCTTCTCGACCGGGCTTGCGGCTGATACCGGAGCGCCGCCAGCCAGCAGGTCCTCATGCGCCGAGACGGTGGTCGCGAGCTGCCTGACCAGTCCGCCGAGCTCGTTGATCTCGCCGACCACCGACTGGATGCGGTCGGAATTGGTCGAATTGGACGAGGCGATGCGTCCCTCGACCGCCGCGAGCCGGCGGCCGAACTCGGCCACCTGACGGGCGAGGTCGGCGGTGCCGCGCGAGAGGTCGGCGATCTGGCCGCCGACGTCGCTGCGGTCGCGCAGCCGCATCGACACCGCGTTGTAGAGGATCAGGAAGGTCAGCGCGGTCAGCGCTACGATCGCGGACTCGGTTCTGCTGATGCCGGCCACCGAATAGAGCATCAGCCCGAGCGAGGCCGCGACCAGAACCATGCAGATGGCGATGAAGATCGTCGAAATGCGAATCATGCCGCGCGTTACGCCTCAAGAGCTGACTGTCTTACCCGGGAAAACACGGGCCGCTGTCCGACCCGTCACGCCTCATGCTCCCCCAAGCAGCATGACCTTAACATCATTGTTGATTCGAGGGGATAGCAGCCTCCAGCACGCGCGTTCAGGACCGTCATGGCGTCAGGCCGGCGCGGGGGCGCCGACCGTATCGGCTGAAACGGCCTCGCGGCTTCCGAGCGGCTTGGGGCGCCCGGTGGTCGTGTCGCGCAGGGTCTGCCGTTCGATCTCCGAGTTCAGCTCGGCTCCGAACATGATCACGATCGCAGACACCCACATCCACATCATCAGGCCGATCGCCGCACCGAGCGAGCCGTAGGTCGCGTTGTAATTGGCGAATTCCGAGAGATACCAGGACAGCAGTGCCGAGCCGGCGATCCAGAGGGTGGCCGCCATCACCGCGCCGAGGCTCAGCCATTGCCAGCGCGGCGCATCGCGGCTGGGCGCGAAGCGGTAGAGGATGGCGAGCGCCACGAGCAGGATCAGGAACAGCAGCGGCCATCGTGCCAGCGCCACGATCAATTTGCTTTCGGGCGCCAGGCCGAGGTGATTGAGCGCGAGCGGGAAGGCGACGACGGCAGCCACCATCAGCAACAGCGCCATGATGCCGCCGACCGTGAAGGCCAGCGACACCATATTGAGCCGGATGAAGCTGCGCTTCTCGCGCTCCTCATAGGCGACGTTGAGTGCGTCGAAGATCGCCTTGACGCCGGCATTGGCGCTCCAGATCGCGAGCACAAGGCCGAACAGGAAGGTGGCACCCAGCGCCGTGCTGCCCTTCGACACCACACGCCCGACCTGCTCCTCGACGATCTGGAAGGTGCCTTCGGGAAGCATCATCGCCAGCTTCTGGAGGTTATCGCTGATCGTGGAGGGATCGGCGAACAGCCCGTAGGACGAGACCAGCGCGGTCACGGTCGGAAAGATCGCGAGCAGCCCGAAGAACACCACGCCGCCCGCTGTCGCGAGCAGGCGATCCTCGTCGATGCGCTGATAGGTGCGCCAGAAGATATCCTTCCAGCCAGCCCAGGGGATCGTGAAGGGGCTCTTCGCGCGGCGGCCATGGCCGGGCTGCACGGCTGCGCGCGCCGGGTCGGTTTCCGGTGAATTCGCCTCTCCTTTACGGTGGTCCTGCGGGGGCCCCGAGCGGACCAGGGCGGAGTCCTGGAAGTAGCGCTCGGCGGTGAGCACGAACACAGCCGTGGCCGCCACCAGCAACCAGCTGTCCATCTGCTCGGAGCGCCGTACCAGCATTCACGCCTCCAGACGGTGCCTATGGCGCCGCCGGCGTGCGGCCGTAAGCCCGACCAGGCCGACGGCCGCGAGCATCAGGCCCAGTTGCACGGGACGGTTGGCGCGGTTCGGCCAGGCTTTGCTGCCACGACCGCGTTCGCCGGGCGCAAGCGGCACGAGGGGGATCGTCGTTGCGACCTCCTTCACGGCCTCCTTGACCGTTCCACGAGGAATCCGCGGGGTGGTGATCGCAACGCGCACGCGGCTGGCAAGCGGCACGACCGGCTTGGCCGGCCGCTTCATCATCGTCATGGCGATGCCGGCACAGACCGCCGCCAGCACCAGCAGCACTGCACCGACAGCACCGAAACCCCAGAATTGCCCGTAGGTGATCTCAATCCAGCGATACAGGGCGACCAGACCGACAAAGAGGGCCGCGATGACGAACAGCCCGGCCACCGCAAACAGGCCGGCTGCAACCGCGTAGGACGTCGCGCGTCCGGTGGCCTGGCTGGTGCGGTCGCGCAAGTACGATTGCGTGGCTCGCTTGAGATGGTTGAGCTTCAGCGCCACGCCGGCGCGCAGCAATTCGCCCGATGGCGCGAGCATGCGGACATCCTCCGAGAGCCACGAAATTCGTCGGGGGATGAACGTGGCGGAATTTGACTTGTTCCGAGGGAGCGGGCCCGCCGTAGAGGATCAGCCGAGATCGGCGGCTGCGATCCAGAACACCTCGCCCTCGGAGTCTTCGGTGTCCAGCCAGAGCAACGGCAGTTCCGGAAAGGCCTCGTCGACCAGCTCGCGGCCGCGCCCGATCTCGCAGATCAACCCGCCATCCGGCGTCAGGTGATCGGGCGCCTCGCGCAGGATGCGGCGCACCACGTCGAGGCCGTCAGCGCCGCCGTCGAAAGCGAGTTTTGGTTCGGCCCGGCACTCCGGCGGCAGCGCGGCCATGCCTTCGGCATCGACATAGGGCGGATTGGTGATGATCAGGTCGTAGCGTCCATCGCCGAGCGGGGCGAACAGATCGCCGCGATACAGGCTGATCCGGTCGTCGAGTCCGTATTCGCCGACATTCCGCGTGGCGACTTCGATCGCGCCCTTGGAGATGTCGACGGCATCGACCGCAGCGTTCGGAAAATGATGCGCGGCGAGGATGGCGAGGCATCCCGATCCCGTGCAGAGATCGAGCACGCGCTCGACGGCCGTGGGATCGTCGATCAGCGATCCGGCAGCGCCGTCGCTGCCGAAATGCGAATCCAGCAGCTCGCCGATGAAGGAGCGCGGAACGATGACGCGCTCGTCGACATAGAAGGGCAGGCCGCGCATGTAGATCTTGTTGACGAGGTAGGCGGCCGGTTTGCGCGTGGTGACGCGCCGATGGATGAGATCGAGGATGGTCTTGCCCTCGGCGACCGTGACGCGCGCGTTGGCAAAAATCTCGAACTGTTCGGGATTGAGATGCAGCGCCTCGCTGACCAGGAAGGCCGCCTCGGCAACCGGATCGGTCGTGCCGTGGGCAAAGGCGAGCTCGGCTTCGACAAAGCGGCTCACCGCATAGCGGACGAAATCGAGCAGCGTGAGAAGCTCACCCGGACCGACCTTCGCAAGTCTTGGCGCGGCGCGACCGCGCGCGGTCTTTTTGGATGCTCTTGCCATCAGGATCGGGTCCAGCGTGCGGCAGCTTCGTCGTCGCGGGCCTGGGCCTCGACCCAGCCGGTGCCGGCTTCGCTCTCTTCCTTCTTCCAGAACGGCGCGCTCGTCTTGAGATAATCCATCAGGAACTCGGCCGCCTGGAACGCGGCCTGGCGGTGTTGCGAGGCAGTCAGAACCAGCACGATGTTCTGGCCGGGCATGAACCGGCCGACACGGTGAATCACCGTGACGCCGTTCAGCGGCCAGCGCGAAATCGCCTCGTCGACGTGACGCTTGATCTCTTCTTCCGCCATGCCCGGATAATGTTCGAGCGTGAGCGCGGCGATCTTCGCGCTGTCCTCGTCGGCTCGGCAGATGCCGGAGAAGCTCACGACCGCGCCGATGTCGGTACGGCTCTTGGTCAGGATCGCGATCTCGCGCGCAATGTCGAAATCGTCCTCCTGGACGCGGATTGTGACGGGGCAGGTGGTGACAGCGGAGGTCATGGCCTAGCCGCCTGTCATCGGCGGGAAGAACGCGATCTCGCGAGCGCCCGCGATCGCGGTGTCCTGCTTGACATGGGCATGATCGATCGCGGCGCGGATCACCTTCGGCTTCTCGAAGGCGTAGGCGTAGGCCTCGCTCCGGCCGGACAGCCAGGCGATCAGCTCCTCGATGGTGCGCACCGTCGCGGGCGGCTCGATCATCTCCTCGGCCTTGCCGACGCGCTCGCGCACCCAGGCGAAATACTTCACCTTCATCCCTCGTCCTCCTTGATGAGGTGATGGATGCCGGCGCGGAAATAGTCGTAGCCGGTGTACATGGTGAGGATCGCCGAAGCCCACAGCAGCGCCAGTCCGATCATCGACACCACCGGCACCACCTCATCGCCGGCCGGACCAGCGAGCAGGAAGCCGATGGCGACGAGCTGAACCGTGGTCTTCCATTTGGCGAGCTTGGTGACGGGCACGCTGACGCGCAGCGCGGCGAGGTATTCGCGCAGGCCCGAGACCAGGATCTCGCGGCACAGGATCACGATGGCAGCCCACAGCGACCAGCCATGGATGATGCCGTCGGCAGCCAGCATCAGCAGGCACGAGGCGACCAGCAGCTTGTCGGCGATCGGGTCGAGCATCCGGCCGAACGCCGATTGCTGATTCCAGATTCGCGCATAATAACCGTCGAGGTAGTCCGTCACCGCGGCGCCGATGAAGATGGCCACCGCCACCCAGCGCAGCCATAGCGGCCCGTCCACGATCGACTGCGCGTAAATGCATCCGACCACGACCGGGATCGCGGCGATCCGGCCGTAGGTCAGGATGTTGGGAAGGGACATCGAGCGCCTGGTTGCCCCTCGTGTCGTTGCGATGTTCATCCGTCCTACCAATACCGCTGGTGCCTGAACGTCAACCGTTCCGCTCCCCAATGAGGCGCGGACGCAACGATCATATGACCGCGATCCCCCTTTAGTTCATCCCGGCTGGGGATGGAAATACTCGAAAATCCTGCGGGCGCTCTCGGCGCTGACCCCCGGAACCTTGCCGAGATCGGCGATCGAGGCCCGCTCGATCTCCTTCAGGGTTCCGAAATGATGCAGCAAGGCACGTTTGCGTGACGGGCCGATGCCCGGGATCTCCTGCAAACCGGCCTCGCGGATGTCCTTCTTGCGCAGCTTGCGGTGCGAGCCGATGACGAAGCGGTGGGCCTCGTCGCGCAGGCGCTGGATGAAATAGAGCACGGGATCGCGCGGCTCCAGCTTGATCGCCTCGCGCTCCGGCATGAACAGGGTCTCGCGGCCCGCATCCCGGTCCGGCCCCTTGGCGACCGACATCAGCGACACCTGAGTCAGGCCAAGATTTGCAAAGATCTCGCGGACGGCGTTGAGCTGGCCGCGGCCGCCGTCGATGATGACGAGATCGGGCCATTGCGGGAAATCGTCGTCCTTGGCTTTGGCCGGGCCCTCCTCGGGCGGATTGATCAGGCGCTTGAAGCGTCGCTCCAGCACCTCGCGCATCATGGCGTAGTCGTCGCCGGGCGTCAGCCCTTCCGACTTGATGTTGAACTTACGGTACTGGTTCTTCACGAAGCCATCCTGGCCGGCGACGATCATGGCGCCGACCGCGTTGGTGCCCTGGATGTGGCTGTTGTCGTAGACCTCGATGCGCTTGGGCACGTGCGGCAGGCTTAGCGTCGCGGCCATGGCCTCGAGCAGGCGGCTCTGCGTCGCAGTGTCCGCGAGCTTGCGGCCGAGCGCCTCGCGCGCATTGGTGAGCGCGTGGGTGACGAGCTCCTTCTTCTCGCCGCGCTTGGGCGCGGTGACCTCGACCTTGTGGCCGGCTTTGATCGACAGCGCGTTGGCGAGCAGCTCGCTCTCCTCGATCTCGTGCGAGAGCAGGATGTTCTTCGGCGGCGGCTTGTCGTCGTAGAACTGGGCGAGGAAGGAGCCGAGCACCTCTTCCGGGGTAAACGTCTTTTCCGCGCGCGGAAAATAGGCGCGGTTGCCCCAGTTCTGTCCGGTGCGGAAGAAGAACACCTCGACGCAGGAGAAGCCACCCTCCTGGTGGATGGCGAACACGTCGGCTTCCTCGACCGTGCGCGGATTGATGCCCTGCTGCGACTGGATCGCCGACAGCGCGGCGAGGCGGTCGCGGTAGAGCGCGGCGCGCTCGAATTCGAGCTCGCCGGAGGCCTTCTCCATCTCGCCGGCGAGCTCCTGCTTCACCGCATGGCTCTTGCCGGAGAGGAAGTCGGTCGCCTCGCGCACCAGCGTCGTATAGCCGGGAAAGTCGATCTCGCGGGTGCAGGGGCCGGCACAGCGGCGGATCTGGTAGAGCAGGCAGGGCCGGGTACGGCTCTCGAAGAACGAATCGGTGCAGGAGCGGATCAGGAACGCGCGCTGCAGTGCGGTGATGGTGCGGTTCACGGCGCCCGCTGAGGCGAACGGGCCAAAATAGCGGCCGGGCCGCGTCTGCGCGCCGCGGTGCTTCAGGATCTGGGGCGCCCAATGGTCGCCGGTGATCAGGATGTAGGGAAACGACTTGTCGTCGCGCAGCTGCACGTTGAAACGCGGCCGCAGCTGCTTGATGAGGTTGGCCTCCAGCAGCAGTGCTTCCGTCTCGGTGTTGGTCGAGACGATCTCCACGGTCGCCGTGGCGGCGATCATGCGCAGGATGCGCGCCGGCTGCGGCGCACTCTGGCGCGCGTAATTGGACAGGCGCTTTTTGACGTTCTTGGCCTTGCCGACATAGAGCACGTCCGCGTTCGCATTGAGCATGCGATAGACGCCGGCCGAGGTGGGGGCGAGCCGGACCGCGCGCTCGATCGCCTCATGACCGGTCGCCAGCGGGCCCTCGCCGACCGCGCCGCTCTCTTCCAGGATATCCGGCAGCCGCGCATCGTCCTCGTCGTCGCCGCTCGCTGTCGCGGGATCGAGGTCGGGTGGCGCCATTTCCGCTTCCCGGGGCGGGGCGTGCGGCGCGGTGACCCGCACCGGTTTGCGCGCGCGTGCGTCGTCCGGGTTGTCGGGGGAATCGTGAACCATGGTGCGAATTTAGGCGCTGGGGGTGCCGATTTGAAGTTCCGGCGGTGGTGCACGCACAGGATGGCGAGCGCAGTTCCCGGTAACGCTTGCTTAAGCCTGTTAACAGCGCGGTAACCCGGCTTAACAGCCCTTTAACTTAGAACTCTCGATAAATCTTACGCGAAAAAGTGGTGGTTCCGTAACCATGCGGTCTGGCCTTGCGCGGCAGCGCAGGCATCGCGCGGGACGGCAGTTGCGTTGGAGTGTGTGATGAAGGGGCTCGTTGTGGGCGCAGCCGCGTTGGCTGCAGCCGGCTGGACAGCTTCGGCAGGGGCCGCCGATCTCAATTACGGGCAGCGCGCGCCCTATACCGTCAATCAGCCGCTCAATGCGTATAGCTGGGCTGGTCCTTATCTGGGCGGCAACATCGGCTACGAATGGGGCTCGGTCGACAACAATCCCTCAAAGCCCTCCGGTTTCGTCGGCGGCGTGCAGGCCGGCTATAATTTCCAGAACGGCCCTTGGGTGTTCGGCGTCGAGGGCGACATTCAGGCCGCCGGTGCCGATGATACCTTCGCGCCGTGGAAGTTCTCCAATCCGTGGTTCGGCACCCTGCGCGGCCGCGCCGGCTATGCCTTCAGCAACGTGCTGTTCTACGGCACCGCGGGCCTCGCCTTCGGCGAGTTGCGCGCGCAGACTTTCGGCTGGACGGAGTCGCACACCGCCGCCGGCTGGACCATCGGTGCCGGCGCGGAAGTCGGCCTTGCGCCGAACTGGAGCGCCAAGCTCGAATATCTCTACATCGACCTGTCGACGAGCCAGTTCGCAATTACGGGCGTGTCAAACGGCTATAGCGCCAGCGTTGTCCGCGCAGGCGTGAACTATCACTTCTGATAGCTGAAGAAGAAAATACCGGACCAACCTCCCGGCCGCTCGCGGCCGGGATTTTTTTAAGCCAGGCTCGCTAGGAGAGGATGACCAAATTGACCGCCTTCGGTCCCTTCCCCTTCTTGTCCGGTTCGACTTCGAAAGTAATACGCTGTCCTTCGGCAAGGTCCTTCAGTCCCGCCCGCTCCACCGCGGTGATGTGAACGAAGACGTCGCGGCCGCCGTCGTCGGGCTTGATGAAGCCGTAGCCGCGCTCACCGTTGAAGAACTTGACCGTTCCCGTCATGGCCATCGGGAAACTCCCCCTCATTGCTCCTCCGCCGCGACGCAAACTCACGTCACGACATGACCGGACCTTACGAAGCCCGGGAGCTGGCCATCCTTGGGCGGACCTCATCGGCCCGGCCGGATCTTTCTTAGGCCTTCACTCCGCCGCAACCATTCGCGGAAGCGGAACGTAAAGCCAGTCACGGCAACAGCATAATACGGTTCTTCGCAGATTGACTACCGCTCCTGCATATTTTTCCCAAGAATGCCGGAGTGTTACGGCCTCGGCACCTCCAATCGGAATCTGGCAGCGCCGCCCTGGCCGAGCGGCATTTCGAGCTCCGGCAGGATCGTCTTGAGCTCGCCGTGCAGCGTGTAGGGCGGGTTGACGATCAGAAGACCGGCGGAAGTGAGGGCGGCACCATCGAGCTGCGGCGCCACGCTGAATTCGAGGCGCAGGCATTTTCCGGGCGGCTTTGCTGCGGCTGCGAGCCGCGCCACCGTTTGCGCCAGCGTGTCCGTGGCGCGCCGGTTCTTGGCCGGATACCAGATTACGTAGATACCGGTCGGCCATTTCGCGAAAGCCGTTGCGAAGGCCTCGCCGAGCCGCTCGAATTCGTCCTTGGCCTCGAACGGCGGGTCGATCAGCACGAGGCCGCGCCGCTCCTTCGGTGGCACGAAGGCCGGCAGTGCCATCCAGCCGTCGAGATCGACCACGCGCGCCTGTTCGTCGCGGCGCAGCACGTCGATCAGCGCCTTGCGTGCCTTCGGCTCGAGCTCACAGGCGACGAGGCGGTCCTGCGGCCTGAGCAGGCCGCGCGCGATCAGCGGCGAGCCCGGATAGGCCTTGAGCTCTCCCTTCGGATTGAAGGCGCGGACGATGTCGAGATAGGGTTTGGTCAGCGCCGCGGTCTCGTTCGACAGGCGCGCCTGCATCAGCCGTGCAATGCCGGTCAGCCACTCGCCGCCGCGGCGTGCCTCGTCGCTGCCGAGGTCGTAGAGACCGGCGCCGGCATGGGTGTCGATGACGCGGAACGCCGCCGGCTTGTCCTGCAAATAAGTGAGGATGCGCGCCAGCACGATGTGCTTGATGACATCGGCGAAGTTGCCGGCGTGGAAGGCGTGGCGGTAGTTCATGGGACCAGACTATGTTGTCTCGCGCGATCCCAACCCCTTGTCATTGCGAGCGCAGCGAAGCAATCCAGAATCTTACCGCGGAGGCAGTTTGGATTGCTTCGTCGCCAGCGCAAAATTGCTTCGCAATTTTGTCGCGGGCTCCTCGCAATGACCGGAACTATCCACCCCTGATCGGCGGCATCGTCACCTGGTCGCGGCGGCAGGCGCGGCGTTCGATCTCGTCGCAGGCGCGGAATTGCAGGTCCTTGCTGAGGCAGATGCGGACCTCGGAGAGCCGGGTCCGGTTGCAGGTGACCGAGATGGCGGCATCGCTGAGGCCGGGATTGGCCTTGATGAAGGCGTCCTCGATCTCCGCCGGCGCCACGGTCTTGGCCTGCGACAGATCGAGATATTCTGCCGGGATCTTGATCGCGGCGCGCGCCTTGCGGATCGTCTCGAAATAGCTGCGGCCCTCGAGCCCGGAGCAGGTGCCGTGCTTGTCCCATTCGTTGAAGATCAGGCCCGGCGCCGGCATCAGGTCGAGCATCGAAGAGACGATGCTGCGGTTCAGCCGCGGTGCCGGCCGCTGGCAATATTCGGGGAAGCCGCTCTCATATTGCGGCCACAGCCCATGCACCACGAAGGCGTAAGGGCGTCCGCTGCACTGCATCTGTGAGCGGCCGCCGCGCTCGGCCGCTTCCTCGCAGAAGGAGGGCGACCATGATAGCGACAGCACATAGAAATCGAACTCGCCCGGCGCGTTCTGCCGCTTGTCCTGGGCCTTTGCGCCGCTGGCGAACGAGGCCAGCCCCGCGGCAAGGATCAGGGAAAGCGTCAGCGAGATCACCAGGCGGGAGAACGAATGCAATCTGGAATGAAACATGGCGACGCCCCTCAACTAGACTGTGCAAGGAAGCCTAGCAGGCGATAAGAACATTTCAAGAACAAAATTCAGGCGACCGCCATTCAGCCGCCAGATCGACCCGAATCAGGGCTTTGCGGCGCGGCAGGCCGGATTATAGGCCCAGTTGCGGTCGACGCCGACGACGCACCATTCGACGCCATTGCCGTAGCCGGCGAAGCCGCCATCCTCGATGATCGAGAAATGCACCTTGCGCACCTTGCCGTCATTGAGCAGGGCATCGCCGGTGCAATAGCGGCGCGGAATGTTATCGGACTGCCAGGGACGGAACGCGATTTCGCGGACGGCGGAGAAGCCGGTGATTTTCAGCGAGGAATTCCAGAACGAGCTTTCTTTTTCCCAGAACTGGTTGGCGATCGTCGGCAGCGCCTTGTCGCAATCGGCGACGGCGCCGTCGTAGCGCGGTCCGCTCAGCCAGAAATTCAGCTCCAGCGGATTGGCGGCCCTGGCCTCACCGAGCGATAGCGCCCCGAACATGAGGCCGAGCACGGCGGCAAAGCGGAGCGATTTCGGGGAGGGGGCGCGCATGGTCAATCCGGACAGCTAAAGTCTTGCGAAGGTCGGACGGTGCCGCGAAGGCCGGGAGAGGTCAAGTGCAGCGCGGCAACACTTCGCCAGGAGTTGACCATATCGTCGCAGCCGGCAGGGCTTCCGTTCTTTTCACTTCCAGTCCGGCACCGTAAACTGAGGGCAGCCAATTGGAGTGACGGGAATGCGAATCATTGCGGCCGCGGGCCTTCTTGCCTTGGGTATGATGGCGAGCCAGTCGGCGCGCGCCGATATCCTTCCAGTGCCGCCGTTCAAGGGCAACGACACCGGCGGCATCATCGCCTATTCGATGGCGACCCAGGCCGATGCGCGACAGGTCGCGGTCGATCATTGCGCGCGCTACGGCAAGGTCGTCAAATTCCTCGCGGTGCAGGCCTATGAGGGCGGCTACATCTCGTTCTCCTGCCGCTGGGTGCCCTATGGCGCCGCCGAGCGGCCGATCCGCACTCTCTACTGAGGCGTTGTCGTAACGCCCAAAGCTCTCAAGCCGGGAGTCTTCCACATGACGCGCAAACTCGCTTTGCTCGGCTCGGTCGCTTGTCTCGTGCTGTCGGCAGGCGCAGCCGGCGCCGACGATCTGCCGATGCGCAAGGCCGGGCTATGGGAAATGAAGCTGGTCACGACCGGCTCGCCCGTGCCCGAGATGACGATGCAGCACTGCACTGACGAGACCGTCGACAAGGAGATGAGCAACAACGTCTCCCCGATGGCAAAGCAGATCTGCGCCAAGCAGGAGATCAAGAAGACCGCGACCGGCTATGTCAGCGATTCCGAGTGCAGCGTCGCCGGCGTCAGCACGACCTCGCATGCCGAGATATCAGGCGATTTCAATTCGGCCTACACCGTGAAGACCTCTTCGCATGCGCAAGGCGGCGTCGCCGGCGCGGCCGGCCGCGATAGCACCATGACGCTCCAAGCCAAATGGTTAGGGGCCTGCAAGCCGGACCAGAAGCCCGGCGACATCGTGATGCCAGGCGGCTTCAAGATGAACGTGCGCGATGTCGATAAGCTGAAGGCGCTGCTGCCGAAGTAGACGCACTCACCGCGCAACCGGTGCGCTCCCTCGCCCCGTTCTTACGGGGAGAGGGTTGGGGTGAGGGGCCTCTCTCCGCGAACGAGATTTTTGTGAGACCTGTACCCCCTCACCCGAATTCGATCTGCGATCGAATTCGACCTCTCCCCGCAAGCGGGGAGAGGTGAAGAAGCCGCCTACACCGGAATCCGCACGCTTGCCCTCAATCCTCCCATCGGACTGTCGCCGAGAGTGATGTCGCCGCCATGGGAGCGGGCGATGTCGCGGGCGATCGCGAGGCCAAGGCCGGTGCCGCCTTCGTCCTGGTTGCGGGCGTTATCCAGCCGCAGGAACGGCTTGAACACCTCTTCGCGCAAATGCGCGGGAATGCCGGGCCCGTCGTCGTCGACAGTGACGATGAGATAACGGTGATCGCGCTGGCCGGTGATGGCGATGGCCTTGCCGTAGCGTGCGGCGTTGGTGACGAGGTTGGCGAGGCAGCGCTTGAACGAGGCCGGCTTCACCGTCACCACCGGCAGGCCGTGGAATGCGACGGTCGCGGTGTGGCCGTGGCGTTCGGCGTCACTGCGCAATTCTTCCAGGGCCTGGGCCATGTCGGTCGGCTGCGATTGCTCGCCGGAATCGCCGCGGGCAAAGGCCAGGTAATCCTCCAGCATCATCGACATCTCGTCGACGTCCTTGCGCATGCCCTCGAGCTCGGGACTGTCGCCGATCAGCGCCAGCTCGAGCTTGAAGCGGGTCAGGATGGTGCGCAGGTCGTGGCTGACGCCGGCGAGCATCGCGGTGCGCTGCTCCATCGTGCGCTCGATGCGCGATTTCATTTCGAGGAAGGCGACGGAGGCGCGCCGCACCTCGCGCGCGCCGCGCGGTCTGAAGTTCGGCGCCTCGCGGCCCTTGCCAAAGCTTTCGGCGGCATCGGCGAGCCGAAGGATCGGCTTGATCTGGTTGCGCAGGAAGAGCACGGCGACGATCAGCAGGATCGAGGACGTGCCGACCATCCAGAACAGGAAGATCTCCGAGTTCGAGGCATAGGCGGCGCTGCGCTGCGCGAACACGCGCATCACGGCATCGTCGAGCTGGATGCGGATTTCGACCAGGTTGGAGCGGCCGACGGTGTCGATCCAGAACGAACGCCCGATCTGGCGGCCGAGCTGCACCGACAGCGTCTGGTCGAGCAGCGAGAAGAACGGCTTCGGTCCCGGCGGCGGCATGTCGCCGGCGGGCAGGAAATCGACGACGAGGCCGAGCCGCTGCTGGGCGATGCGGCGGATCTGGTCGCGATCTTTGTCCTGCGGATAGCCCTTGTAGACGTCGATCAGCGCGGCGATGTCCTGCACCACTGCGGCCGACAGGCGGCGCGTCACCGTGTTCCAGTGCCGCTCCATGAACACGAAGGCGACGACCGATTGCAGGATCACCATCGGCACGATCATGATCAGCAGCGCGCGAGCATAGAGGCCAGTCGGCATCCAGCCCTTGAATGCGTTGCCCATCCAGCCATTGGCGGCGGAGACGCGGCCGGCGGCGCTCTTCAGAAGCGTCAGGCCGGTATCGATCGTGCTCATCGGTCGCGCTTCACTGCGGTTTAAGGCGAGGCCACCAGTCGGTAGCCGATGCCGCGTACCGCCTGGAGGAACAGTGGATTGGCGGGATCGGTCTCGATCTTGCGCCTGAGGCGGTTGATCTGCACGTCGACGGCGCGCTCGTTGACGCTGCCGTTGCCGGTGAGCGCGCTGCGCGGCACGGTCTCGCCCGGCGTCTCCGAGAGGATGCGCAGCATCTCGCGCTCGCGGTCGGTGAGGTGGATGACCTCATCGCCCTGGCGCAACTCGCCGCGGTCGAGATGGTAGACATAGGGTCCGAAGGCGATCTTCTCCACGGTCGCGGCCTGCGGCGGCGGTGCGGCGCGCTTGAGGATGTTGTTGATGCGCAGCGCGAGCTCGCGCGGCTCGAACGGTTTTGCGACATAGTCGTCGGCGCCGATTTGCAGGCCCTCGATGCGCGCTTCTGCCTCGTGCCGCGCCGTCAGCATCACGATCGGCACCGAGGACGAGGTGCGGATGAAACGGGCGAGCTCGAACCCGGTCTCGCCGGGCATCATGACGTCGAGGATCAACAGATCGAAATGCAGACCGGTGAGCTTGGCGCGCGCATCGCTGGCGCTGGCGGCGGTCGAAACGCGGTAGCCTTCGCTGGCGAGGAAGCGCGAGAGCAGATCGCGGATGCGGCGGTCGTCGTCGACCAGCAGCAGATGCGGGGCATCGTCGGCGGGTTGCACCGGCGGGCGGGCGAGCGTGGCAGCGAGCGGCACGGTCACTCCTTGGCGTCTTGGTTGACGGAAGCGAAGATCGTCTCGAGCACCTTGTCCGGATCATCGCGGTCGATCATCGCGCGCAGGAAGCGCTTGACGGTCTCGGCATCCTGCGGACCCATCTCGGCGAGCGCCTTGGTGATCCGCGTGGTCTGGAGCCCGGCAAGCTTCTGCACCAGCGCTTCGCCCTTTGGCGTCGCGTAGAGCAGGCGCTGGCGACGGTCATTGTCGCCGGTCTTCTGCACGATGTAGCCCTCGTCGAGAAGCTGCTTGAGCACACGGCCGAGCGACTGTTTTGTGATGCGCAGGACGTCGAGGAGATCGGCGACCTTGAGGCCGGGATAGCGATAGACAAAGTGCATGACCCGGTGATGGGCCCGGCCGAAGCCGAAGGCTTCCAGCTCCTGGTCGGGATCGCCCACGAAATCGCGATAGGCGAAGAACAGCAGCTCGATGATATCCCAGCGCAAATTGCCTCCATCCCCTGCGGCCGGCCGAGGCTCGGCGGCATCTTGAGAGGGATTTACGAAATTTATGTCAGGCATATTGACGTATCTTGGGTTCAATGTTACAAAACGATCGACCCGCACGAAATTTTAGATCGTTTCGCGACGGGCAGCGTCGAAGCAGGAACGGCGGAAAGAGCCGGACAGGCGACGACGGGCGATCAGATCTACCGTGCGATTGTCGAGCGGCATTTCGGCAAAACATACTGGACTTCCGCCTTCGGCAAAAGCATGTCCTCGGCGACATGCTGGCCACGGGAAACCGGCCGTAACAAGGCTGGCGGTGGTCCAGACAGACACCTAATGAAGCCAGCCGGCCCCGAACAGGGGCAGGCGGTGCCAGAACAGCGCCGATACCGGCAGCGGGAGCCAAGGACATGAGTATGACATTCGACATCCAGCCCGCATCCAATCCGACTCCCGAGAAGGACCGCATCGCCAAGCTGGTGGACCCCGGGTTCGGGCGGGTCTTCACCGATCACATGGCGATCGTTCGCTACAACCAGGCCAAGGGCGGCTGGTACGAGGCCAAAATCGAGGCGCGCGCCAACTTCCAGCTCGATCCTGCCGGCGCGGTCCTGCATTACGCCCAGGAAATTTTCGAGGGCCTGAAGGCCTACAAGCGCGACGACGGCGGCGTGAACCTGTTCCGCCCCGATGCCAATGCGCGGCGCTTCAAGGATTCGGCCGACCGCATGGCGATGGCGCAATTGCCCGAGGACGTCTTCATCGAGGCGGTCGAGCAGGTCGTGCGCATCGACCGCGCCTGGATGCCGGGCGGCGAGGGCAGTCTTTACTTGCGCCCCTTCATGATCGCGAGCGAGACCTTCCTCGGCGTCAAGCCGTCCTCCGAATACATCTTCGCGGTCATCGCCTCGCCGGTCGGCTCCTATTTCAAGGGCGGACCTGCGCCGGTGTCGATCTGGGTTTCGGAGAACTACACGCGCGCAGCCATCGGCGGCACCGGCGCGGTGAAGTGCGGCGGCAATTATGCCGCGAGCCTGCGCGCCCAGGCCGAAGCGATCCAGCATGGTTGCGATCAGGTCGTGTTCCTCGATGCGGTCGAGCGCCGCTACATCGAGGAGCTCGGCGGCATGAACGTGTTCTTCGTGTTCGACGACGGCTCGCTGTCGACGCCGCCGCTCGGCACCATCCTGCCCGGCATCACCCGCGACTCCATCATCACGCTCGCCCGCGATGCCGGAAAGACGGTGCGCGAGGAGCCCTATTCGCTCGACCAGTGGCGCAAGGACGCCGCAAGCGGCAGGTTGAAAGAAGCCTTTGCCTGCGGCACCGCGGCCGTGATCTCGCCGATCGGCAAGGTGCGCTCGGTCAGCGGCGATTTCGACATCAGCGGCGGCGCGGCCGGCCCCGTCGCCATGGGCCTGCGCAAGCAGCTCGTCGACATCCAGTACGGCCGCACCAACGATCCGCACAATTGGATCCGCAAGGTGTTTTGAGGCGGAGTACTCGGCTGCGCTCTTCCTTCTCCCCTTGTGGGAGAAGGTGGCATAGGCGGCCTTCGGCCGCCGTTCTCGAGAACGCCGATGCTTCGCATCTGCTATGGCGCGCCGGATGAGGTGTCTGCTTCCGCGGATAGAACCCCTCACCCGTCTCGCCGCTAGCGCGGCGAGCAAAGCCAGCGGTTGCCGCATCCCGCGTCGGCTGGTAAACGCCGCGGATGGCCGAGAAACCCAAAAAACCCCAGAAACTGAAGGCGCGCCTGCCGCGCGGGCTCGAGGATCGCGATCCCGCCGCGATCCGGGCGACGCGCGAGATGGTCGAGAAGATCCGCGCCGTCTACGAACTCTATGGCTTCGAGCCGGTGGAGACGCCGGCGATGGAATTCACCGACGCACTCGGCAAATTCCTGCCCGACCAGGACCGTCCGAACGAGGGCGTGTTCTCGTTCCAGGACGACGACGAGCAGTGGATCAGCCTGCGTTACGATTTGACCGCGCCGCTCGCCCGCTATGTCGCCGAGAATTTCGACACGCTGCCAAAACCCTATCGCAGCTATCGCGCCGGCTACGTGTTCCGCAACGAGAAGCCCGGCCCCGGACGCTTCCGCCAGTTCATGCAGTTCGATGCCGACACGGTCGGCTCGGCCACGCCGGCGGCGGATGCCGAGATCTGCATGATGGCGGCGGATACGATGGAAGCGCTCGGGATTGCGCGCGGCTCCTATGTCGTGAAGGTGAACAACCGAAAAGTGCTCGACGGTGTTCTGGAAGCCATCGGGCTCGGCGGTGATGAGAATGCGGCACGCAGGCTGACCGTGCTGCGCGCGATCGACAAGCTCGACAAGTTTTCCGCCGATGAAGTGCGCAAGCTGCTCGGTCCCGGACGGTGGGATGGCGGCGAAGAAGGCAAGGGCGATTTCACGAAAGGCGCCAATCTGAGCGCCGCGGAGGCTGACGTTGTTCTTGCCATCACCAAGCCGCGCGACGATTGGAAAGAGGCAATTGCCGCGGCAGAAACCTACCTCGCCAAGAGCGAAGTCGGTCAGGCCGGCGTGAGCGAGCTTGAAGAGATTGCCAAGCTGGTCACGGCCTCGGGTTACGGCGCGGATCGTATCAAGATCGATCCCTCCGTCGTGCGCGGCCTCGAATATTACACCGGCCCGGTCTACGAGGTCGAACTTCTCCTCGACACCAAGGACGAAAAGGGCCGCCCGGTGCGCTTTGGCTCGGTCGGTGGTGGCGGACGTTATGACGGTCTCGTCTCGCGCTTTCGCGGCGAGCCGGTGCCGGCGACCGGTTTCTCGATCGGCGTCTCTCGCTTGCAGGCCGCGCTGACGCTGCTCGGCAAGCTCGACACGCGGCCGGAGTTCGGCCCCGTCGTCGTCACTGTGTTCGACCGCGATCGCGTCGCCGACTATCAGAAGATGGTCGCATCCTTGCGCACTGCCGGCATCCGCGCCGAGCTCTATCTCGGCAATCCCAAGAACATGGGCAATCAGCTTAAATATGCCGATCGCCGCAACGCGCCCTGCGTCATCATCCAGGGCTCGGATGAAAAGGCGCGCGGCGAGGTGCAGATCAAGGACCTGATCGAGGGTGCCAAGGCCGCCGCCGCGATCGCCTCCAACCAGGAATGGCGCGAGAGCCGCCCGGCGCAGTTCTCGTGCAGCGAGACCGATCTCGTCGCCAAGGTGCGCGAGGTCCTGGCGCGCCATGACGTGAGCTGGGGCTAGCCATTCGCTGACGCCGTCATGCCTGGGCTTGTCCCAGGCAGCCACGTCTTGTTTGATGGCGGCCGTCAATGGCCGGTGTTCGGCCGCAAGGGAGAGAAAAATGCCTGAGATCACCATCAGCATGGCCGAAGGCCGCACCGACGAGCAGAAGGCCGGCATGATGCGCGACATCACCCAGGCGCTGGTGAAAAATCTCGGCGTCGATGCCGATGCCGTCGTCATCCAGATCAACGAAGCCCCGCTGCGCCATAAGATGAAGGGCGGCAAGACCTTCGTGGAGCGCGCGGCGGCTGCGAAGAAGTAGCCGACGCTGGGGCTCGTAGTGCAGCCGCAGCTACAATCACAACCGTCGTCCCGGCCCCCGTGCGCAATTGCGCACTAGGCCGGGACGACAGCGGAGTTTGAGGCAGGATGGACGCACGCGACTTCATCACAATCGGCATGAGCGCCGAGCGCATGCTGGTGGTGCCGGTGGAGCGCACGGTCGGGTACTTCGTGCCCGGCATGCCCATGGTCTACGCGACGCCGATGATGATCCTGGAGATGGAGATGACATCGGGTGATGCGATCCGCTCCGCACTCCAGCCGGGCTGGGTCACCGTCGGCACCGAGGTCGACATCCGCCATCTCGCCGCCGCTCTCGTCGGTGCCACGGTGCGGACCAATGCAAAAGTGGTCGCGGTCGAGCGCCGCGTCATCCGCTTCGAGGTCGAGGCGTTCGAGGGTGCCCGCAAGCTCGGCGAGGGCCGCCACGCGCGCGGTCTCGTCAATGTCGAGATGTTCAACAAGCGGCTAGCCGCGGGCACGACGTCGTAGGGTGGGCAAAGGCGCGTAGCGCCATGCCCACCATCTTTCCGGGACCGCGATGAAGTTGGTGGGCACGCTGTCGCTTTGCCCACCCTACGGCACCTGCTTACTTCGCCAATTCCTTCGACCGCTGCGTCGCCGCCGCAATCGCGCGGATCATCAACTCGCGCAGGCCGGGCTCGCCCATCAGCACGCCAAGGGCCGCAGCGGTCGTGCCGCCGGGCGAGGTGACGTTCTGGCGCAGCGTGCTGGATGCAAGCTCGGATTGGTGCAGCAGCTCGCCGGAGCCGGCGACGGTCTCGCGCGCGAGCCTGGTCGCCAGCGCCTCGGGCAAGCCCGCCTCGACGCCGGCGCGCGCGAGCTCCTCGGCGAGCAGGAACACGTAGGCCGGGCCCGAGCCGGAGACGGCGGTGACCGCGTCCATCAGGCCTTCATCCTCGACCCATTCCACCGAGCCGGTGGCGCGCAGCAGCGCATCGGCCACCGCGCGCTGAGACGAGCTGACGTCTGGTGCGGCGACGGCGACGGTGATGCCGCGGCCGATCGCAGCCGGCGTGTTCGGCATCGCACGCACCACGGCGCCGCCGCAGACGTCCCGAAGCGAGGCGATCGTGGTGCCCGCCATGATCGAGACCACCGACGTCTTGTCCGAAACGAATGGTTTCAGCTTGACGCCGGCCTCGCGGAACATCTGCGGCTTCACCGCGACGACCAGCGTCTCGATCGTGCCGACGGTCGTCACGTCGGGATTGAGCGCAACGCCCTTGGCCGCAAGCGCGGCGATCTCGGGCGAGACGTGCGGATCGATCACGGCGACGCGGCGCGGATCGAGCCCGCCCGTCAGCCATCCGGTCAGCATCGCGCCGCCCATCTTGCCGGCGCCGGCGAGGAGGATGGTGCCGGTGATGTTTTGAAGGGTGTTGTTCGCCATCGCTGCTGCCAAATCCGTCGTCCTGGCGAAAGCCAGGACCCATTACCCCAAGTGGTTCTAGTGGATGGAGGTGTTGGCAACAAGCGCTGTGCCACACACGGGCACCTCGCGGTATGGGTCCTGGATCGGCGCGACGACAGCGCTTCGCGCCGGCGTCGCTGGTCCAGGACGACGATGAGGGGAGAGCTCTGGCTCCCTCACTTCTCGAGAGGCGCCTTACGCCTCGCCCACCGTGTCGAACATCGCCGCGTCCATGGCCTGCGCGGTGGTCTTGCCGGCCCACACCACGAACTGGAACGCCGGGAAGTAACGCTCGCAGGCGTGGATGGCGCCGGCGAGCATGGCTTCGCACTGCGCGGTCGAGGCGGTGAGCCCGCCCGGCAGCACCAGCGCCTGGCGGTGCATGATCATGCCGGTGTTGGTCCATAGGTCGAAATGGCCGACCCACAATTGCTCGTTGACCGCCGCGACGAGCCGCTGCACCTCGCTCCGGCGCGGCAGCGGAATCTTCATGTCGAAGGCGCAGGCCAGATGCAGCGCCTCGATCTCGCCCATCCAGGTGAAGGAGAGCTGGTAGTCGGTCCATTGTCCCTTCGAGACAATCGTGAGTTCGTCTTCGCCGGAGCGTTCGAACGGCCAGTTGTTGCTGGCAGCGATATCCTCGACCACCGCGAGCGGATGGTTCTTGGAATCGATAGTGCCTTCGAGCAGGGACATGCCGTCTCGACCTCTTGCCTTCTTGTTGTCTTTGATACGCACGCGGTTGGCCCGGCGCGCGCTCCCTTCACGTCGCTACGGCGATCCCTGGGGTCGCTCTCGCTATCCCCTCGGATCAACGCGGGCCTGTCGCGGATCAAGTGATGTGATTTGCGGAATCTGCGCAACGGGGTCCCGAGTCCGTCCACAAGCCAGGACTCCTTCGTCCACAGCTCATCTCCGCCACAATTCTTAACGGGGCGAGGCAAAGCCGGACGAAGCAGAACAAACCGGAATCGGATTCGGGCGGCGGGCTTCAATCGCTAATTCCGTCCCGCGAGGGCCGCTCCCACCGCGACGGCATGGGACCATGCGATTTGCCCATGCGGAACGCGCTTGCCGCGACGGCTCGCCGGCGGCATATTTCGCCTCAGGCCGTTCATCCCGAGCGGCCGATGTTCTCAGGGCGGGGTGAAAGTCCCCACCGGCGGTAAGGGCCGAAAGGCCTAAGCCCGCGAGCGCCTTCCCCCAGGTTCTGTCCTGAAAAGGATTTCACTGAAGGGAAGGGTCAGCAGATTCGGTGCAACTCCGAAGCCGACGGTCAAAGTCCGGATGAAAGAGAACGGTCGGTGGCAGACGCATCGCAAGATGCGGCTGTTTGTCGTTCCGTGTGCCCTGATTCTGGTCCTTAAACCGAGGAAAGCCATGAATCAGATGTTGCAAGATCCCCAAGTCCAAACCTCCAAAGTCGAAACTGAGGTCGCCCGACCGCCGGTTCCGCAGGATCCTGCGCCCGAACACCCGCGCTTCGCAAAGCCGCAGCGGGTGGCCTTCGTGCAGGCCTGCTGGCACCGCGACGTGGTCGCGGAGGCCCGCATCGCCTTCCTAAAGGAGGCAGAAGCGCGGCACCTTACCCATGTCGACGTGTTCGAGGTGCCGGGCTCGTTCGAGATCCCGCTGCACGCACAGGTCCTCGCCAAGACGCGGCGCTACACCGCGATCGTCGCGGCCGGCCTCGTCGTCGATGGCGGCATCTACCGCCATGAGTTCGTCGCCGACACAGTGATCAAGGCGCTGATGGACGTGCAGCTGCGCACCGAGGTGCCGGTGTTCTCGGCGGTGCTGACGCCGCAGCAATTCCACGAGACCGAGGTGCACTACGACTTCTTCCGCAAGCATTTTGCGATCAAGGGCGTGGAGGTCGCGGCCGCCTGCGCGGAGACACTGCTCGGCCTCGAACGCCTGCGCGGCCAGGTCGCGGCGGGGATCGTGGGGTAGTAAGGGGCGGAAGGACCGCGCACTCCCTCGCCCCGCTTGCGGGGAGAGGGTGGGGTGAGGGGAGTCTCAGCGGGGACGGTGAGAGTTGGACTCGCGGAGAGTCCCCCTCACCCGGATCGCATCTGCGATGCAATCCGGCCTCTCCCCGCACGCGGGGAGAGGCGAAGAAGAAAAATCAGTCGAACAGGCTCGACACCGACTCTTCGGCCGCCGTGCGCGCGATCGCATCCGAGATCAGGCTGGCGATCGGCAGCATCCGGATGTTCGGCGCCTTGGTCACCGCATCGGTCGGCAGGATCGAGTCGGTGATCACCAGCTCCTTCAGCTTCGAGCCGGAGATGCGGGCGGCGGCGCCGCCGGAGAGCACGCCGTGGGTGATGTAGGCGTAGACGTCCTTGGCACCCTTGGCGATCAGCGCGTCGGCTGCGTTCACCAGCGTGCCGCCGGAATCGACGATGTCGTCGACGAGGATACAGGTGTGGCCGGCGACGTCACCGATCACGTTCATGACCTCGGACTCGCCCGGACGCTCGCGGCGCTTGTCGACGATGGCGAGTGGAGTGTTGATGCGTTTGGCAAGGCCGCGCGCACGGGCCACGCCGCCGACGTCGGGCGAGATCACCATCACCTTGGAGAGGTCGAACTTCTCCTTGATGTCGCGCACCATCAGCGGGGCCGCGTAGAGATTGTCGGTCGGGATGTCGAAGAAGCCCTGGATCTGGCCGGCATGCAGGTCGAGCGTCATGACGCGGTCGACGCCGGCCTGCATGATCAGATTGGCGACGAGCTTGGCCGAGATCGGCGTGCGCGAACCCGATTTGCGGTCCTGCCGGGCATAGCCGAAATAGGGCAGCACCGCGGTGATCCGGCGCGCCGAGGAGCGGCGCAGCGCGTCGGTGATGATCAGCAATTCCATCAGATGGTCGTTCGCCGGGAAGGACGTCGACTGGATGATGAACGCATCCGAGCCGCGGACGTTCTCCTGAATCTCGACGAAGATCTCCATGTCGGCAAAGCGCCGGACCACCGCCTTGGTCAGCGGCAGGTCGAGGCCTTGCGCAATGGCCTGAGCGAGAGCCGGATTGGAGTTGCCGGCGACGAGCTTGATGGAGCCGTTTTTGGCCGACATGGACGCTTCCTCCCGCGCTTTGCTGGATACGACGTTCAACATCCTACGAATACCCACTGGAAGCACGGTTACGACGGGCGAGGAAATATCAGGCCGGGGGCGGCAATGGCAACCCGGGATGCTACGTTTTCCCTTCGAAAATCCCGAGTCGGGCCAACGGTTTGGCCGTAACTTGGGCCCGTGGTTTAGCGGGGGTTATTGCTCGGCATAGCCGAGCGCCGTGACCGGCATCTCCGCCGCCGGCGCCTCCCGGATCACGCCTGCCACCGCCGGTCCCCGCAGGTTCGGAGCAGTGCCCGGGGCATCGGGCGTTCCGTTGATCATGTTGGAAAGTCCGCTGAATCCGGCCTGGGCGATCTTGCGCAGCACGAGATCGTCGGCAGCCGCCCAAGGATCACGGGCACCATCGCGGCCACCCTTCGCCGAGGTCGGTTCCTCGCCGGAGAGGCGCAGCGCCCGCTGCTGGTTGGCGTCGTAGACATCCCAGACCCAGGCGATCACGGTCTTGCCGCGCACGACCTGGGCGGAGAGGTAGCTGCGCACGCGATAGGCGGCCGTGCCCTCGCGGGAGACCACGGACAGGCTGCGCAGCTTGGATTCGCTGTCGAGCACGCCGACCATGCGGTCGAACACCTGCGGTGGTGGCCCATCGATCGATTCGAAGGCGACCGTTGCGCCGCTGCCACCGCTCGGCGCCATCGCATAGGAATTGCTCGGCGCATTGCCGCCGGCGCAGCCGGCGAGCATGGTCGCAGCCGCCAGCAGCATGACCGCCAGCACGCGCGAGCCCGCGCGGCGCGGAAAAGATGACGCTTCCCTCATTATGGAGGGCAGCGATATCGTTAAAATCGATTAAGGTCTAGGGCGGGAGCGCCACAAACGCACTGTCATTCCGGGGCGCGCCACCCGGCGCGAGCCCGGAATCCATTTCGCCGTGTGATCTGCCGCACGATGGATTCCGGGTTCTCGCTTCGCGAGCCCCGGAATGACGATCGTTAATGTTGCCGGTGTGTTCACGCTTCCAGCGCGATCGCGTGAATGTGGCGGCCGTAATCCGGCTCCTTGCGATGCACCGAGCGGCGGTAGCTGAAGAAGCGCTCGTCGGCGTAGGTGTCGAGGCCGAGATCGTCGATCATCAGGATGCCGGCGGCTTCGAGCCGCTTGCGGATGAAGCCGGCGAGATCGAACATCGCATGGCCCTCGCGCACCGACGGGATGAAGAACATGGCGTTCTCCGCGTCGGCTTCGATGAAGCGTGCCACGAACTCGTTGCCGACTTCGTAACTTTCCTGCCGGATCAAGGGGCCGATCGCGGCGATGATGCCGCCGCGGGTGGCGCCGAGTTTCTCCATTGCCGAGATCGTTGCTTCCAGCACGCCTGATAGCGCACCCTTCCAGCCGGCATGGGCGCCGCCGATCACGCGTGCGTTGGGATCGACGAACAGCACCGGCCCGCAATCGGCGGTGGAGACGCCCAGCGCGATGCCGGGCGTCTTGGTGACGAGTGCGTCACCCTTCGGGCGCGGTCTGCTCGGCCACGGCATTTCGGCGACGAGCACGTCGGGCGAATGGATCTGGTGCAGGCTGAGGAAACGTTCCGGCGCGACGCCGACATGTTCGGCCATGCGGCGGCGGTTCTCCGCGACGAGGGCCTGATCGTCGTTGGAGCCGAGCCCGCCGTTCAGCGCCGAATAGATGCCGCTGGAGACGCCGCCCTCGCGGGTGAAGAAGGCGTGGCGCAGACCGGGCACGGCCGACAGCAGCGACGAAACAAGCGTCATGAGGGCTCTCCAGCCTGTTCGAGATCGCTGAGGCCGGCAAGGCCGGATAGCCGCGGCTCGGAGATGCCGAGCACCTTGAACATCGAGCCCATGCCGCTGCGCCCGGTATCGGTCAGACGCTTGAGCGCCACCGAAATGTCGGTGGCGACTTCGGGCGGCGCCTTCTGCATCAGCGCCGCCGCGCGGGTGCCGATGCCGACGCGCTTGAGGAAGTCGCCTTGCGTCACCGGCCCGTGCACGCGCGCGCCGACATCCTCGGCCGCGCGCGCGAGCGCCTGGAAGTCGACATGGGCGGTGACGTCGGCCTGGCCCGGCGCCTTCAAGGGATCGGTGAAGCTGTGACGCGCAATGGCCTGAAACGTATCGCCGGCATCGCTGCGCAAATGGCCGTAGTCGATGATCAGCGCCGCGCCATCCTGGTCGCGCACGCGCGTCGCAAGCTTCATGATCTCGCCATCGGGCCGCCATTCGAACACGGCGCCGATGGGCGCGGCACGCACCAAGGGCGGCAGCAGCACGTCGAAGCGCGGCGTCGGCTCGGGCGCCGCGCCGAATTGAAGCTTGCCGTTGGGATCGATCTCGATCACGCGCTCGTGCCAGCCGTTCTCGTGCCGGACCATCTGATGGATCGGCAGCACATCGAAATATTCATTGGCGAGGATGATGCTCGGGCCTTCCGGCACCTCGTCGATGCTGTCGTGCCAGGCGATGTTGCGCACGGCGGACAGTGTCGCGCTCTGCCGGTCGCGCAGCACCGGATTGACCTCGACCATGTGGATATAGAGCGCCTGGTAGAGCGGCGGCAGCACGCGCAATGCGCGCAGCGCGTCCGCCATCATGGTGCCGCGGCCGGGGCCGAGCTCGATCAACCGCAGAAATTGCGGCGAGCCCATCTGCTTCCACACCGAGGCGGCCCACAGCCCCAAGAGCTCGCCGAACATCTGGCTGACCTCGGGCGCGGTGGTGAAATCGCCCTCACGCCCGAGCGGATCGCGCGAGACGTAATAGCCATAGCGCGGGTGCATCAAGCACAGTTCCATGTAGCGCCAGACCGGCATCGGGCCTGAGGATTTGATCAGCGCCTTGATCTCGTTGAGTAGCGGCGAGTCGGTCACGATCCATGTTCTCGAAATGATTTAACGAATGGCCTCGATAGGCTTCGGCGCGCCGCGCCGGATAGCCCATACAATAAGTATGGCGCCGACGATAAGCATCGGGATCGACAACAGCATGCCCATGGTTAATCCGCCCCAGAGGAAGCCGAGCTGTGCGTCGGGTTCGCGGAAGTGTTCGCCGGCGATCCGGGTCAGACCATAGATCAGGATGAAGGCACCGAGGATCATGCCGGGCCGCTTCAGGGCACCGAAGCGGATCATGACAGCGAGCACCGTGAACAGCAGGATGCCCTCCATGCCGGCCTCATAGAGCTGGCTCGGATGGCGCGGCAGCTGTGTGGGATCGTTCGGGAAGATCATCGCCCAAGGCAGGCTCGCATCGGTGGCGCGGCCCCACAATTCGCCATTGATGAAATTGGCGATGCGTCCGAGCAGCAGCCCGACCGGGGCGACCGCGGTGGTGATGTCGCCGAGCGACAGGATCGAGATGCCGCCTCGATAAGCAAACAACATCACCGCGACGACGCAGCCGAGGAAGCCGCCATGAAAGGACATCCCGCCCTCCCACAATTTGAAGATCGCAGCGGGATGCTCGATGAAGAAAGGCAGATTGTAGAACAGGACGTAGCCAGTGCGGCCGCCGAGGATGATGCCGAGCGTGACCCAGAGGATGAAGTCGTCGATCTGGAGCAGCGAGATCGGTGCGGGTCCGCCCCACAGACGGTGGTTCTTCAGGAGCGAGCGCGCATAGAGCCAGCCGAACACGATGCCGCAGATATAGGCCAGCGCGTACCAGCGGATCGCGAACGGACCGATCTCGATCGCGATCGGCTTGAAGGCTGGGAAGTCGATGAGCAAAAAGGGCATCGCGCCTTCTATGTCTGGACGAGATTGCGGCGATCGAGCGCCAGCAGACGCCCTGTGATTCTTCTTATGCAGGGACGTTGAGTACGATTGCAAGGAAACCGGAGCATGACAAGGATACCCCCGCTCGGCCCTTGAACCGTTCCCTTCGGATTGCCATTGTGTTTCGCAGAGTTCGCGCAAAGTTTATCGGAGGCCGCCATGACCCAGACCAGCAACCGGTTTTTCGACGAGATCGGCCGCCTGATGAATGACGCCGCCGGTGCCGCCCAAGGCGTCAAGCGCGAGTTCGACACGGTGATGCGCACCCAGGCGGAAAAATTCCTGCGCGACATGGATCTGGTCAAGCGCGAGGAGTTCGAGGCGGTCAAGGACATGGCCCGCCTCGCCCGCGAGGAGAACGAGGCGCTGAAGGCAAGGATCGCCGCGCTGGAGGCCAAGCTCGGCGGCGCGCCGACGTAAGGGCATCCTTTCTTCTTATCCTCCCCTGGAGGGGGAGGGTGGGAACTCGGGCCGGCAGCCCATTCTCCTTGTCATTTCCGCATCTTCCGGGTAAAAGCCCGCCACGTCTGCGGCCCCCGCACCCCTGGAGGCTTGCTGCGGACTATGCCATGGGCCGCGCTGCGGCCCATTAACTTTTGCAAAAACAAGGACTTAACGACATGGCGACGACCGTCAAGGAATTGAAGGCGACCGCACGTCCGAAGAGCGGCAAGGGGGCCGCCCGGGCTGAGCGTCGCGCCGGCAGAGTGCCGGGAGTGATCTACGGCAACAACCAGCCCCCGGTGACGATCTCGATTGAAGATCGCGACTTGCGCCAGCGCATCCTCGCCGGCCGGTTCCTGACCACGCTGGTCGACATCGACCTCGAGGGCAAGAAGCACCGCGTGATTCCGCGCGACTATCACCTCGATCCGGTCAAGGACTTCCCGATCCATGTCGACTTCATGCGGCTCGGCGAAGGCGCCACCATCCGCATCAGCGTGCCCTTGCACGTGGTGAAGGCGGAAGGCTCGCCCGGCGTGAAGCGCGGCGGCACCGTCAACATCGTCGCCCACGCGATCGACCTCGAATGCGGTGTCGAGAGCATTCCGCAATACATCGAGGCCGACGTCGGCTCGCTCGAAATCGGTCACTCCCTGCATCTGTCGGACATCAAGCTGCCGGCCGGTGTGAAGGCGATGACCCGCGAGGACGCGACCCTCGTCACCATCGTCCCGCCGTCGGGCTACGCCGAAGAGCAGAAGGCGGCGGCTGCGGCTGCGGCGGGTGGTGCGGCTCCGGCCGCGGGTGCTGCTGCTCCGGCGGCTGCTCCGGCTGCGGGCGCTGCTGCTCCGGCTGCGGCTGCCAAGGCTCCGGCCGGCGGCGACAAGAAGAAGTAATCTCTCAAAGCTGGCGCGCGGTCCTTGATCGCGCGCCGAGCGAGGGGCGCGCCGCGTCATGCGACTCTTTGTTGGGCTCGGCAATCCCGGCGCGAAATACGCACGTAACCGGCACAATATCGGCTTCATGGCCGTCGACGAGATCGCGCGGCGTCATGGCTTTGCGCCATGGCGCCGCCGCTTTCAGGGCGAGACCTCGGAAGGCACGCTCGGCACCGAGCGCGTCATCCTGCTCAAGCCCGCGACCTACATGAACGAGTCCGGCCGCGCCGTGCAGGAGGCGGCAGGCTTCTTCAAGATCGCTCTGGGCGACGTCACCGTGTTCCATGACGAGCTCGAGCTGCCGCCGGGCAAGGTGCGGGTGAAGATCGGCGGCGGCATCGCCGGGCACAACGGCCTGCGTTCGATCTCGGCCCATATCGGCAACGACTATCGCCGGGTGCGGCTCGGCATCGGTCATCCCGGCATCAAGGACTTGGTGCATGGCCACGTGCTGTCGGACTTCGCCAAGGCCGACAACGAATGGGTGGCGACGCTGTGCAACGCGGTTGCCGAGCACGCGGCACTGATCGCCAAGGGCACGGACGCGACCTTCGCCAACAGGGTGCATCTCGCCATGCAGGCGAAGGGATTTTTGACCAAGGACGAGAACGGCAAGGAATAACGCTCGTGGGATTCAAATGCGGGATTGTCGGGTTGCCCAATGTCGGCAAATCGACCTTGTTCAATGCGCTGACCGAGACGGCCGCGGCGCAGGCCGCGAACTATCCGTTCTGCACGATCGAGCCGAATGTCGGCGAAGTCGCCGTGCCCGATCCGCGGCAGGAGAAGCTCGCGGCCATCGCCAAGTCGGGACAGATCATCCCGACGCGATTGACCTTCGTCGACATCGCCGGCCTCGTGCGCGGCGCCTCCAAGGGCGAAGGCCTCGGCAACCAGTTCCTCGCCAACATCCGCGAGGTCGACGCGATCGCGCATGTCGTGCGCTGCTTTGAGGATTCCGACGTTACCCATGTCGAGGGCAAGATCGCGCCGCTCGCCGACATCGAGACCATCGAGACCGAGCTGATGCTCGCCGACCTCGACAGCCTCGAGAAGCGTGTCGACAACCTCTCCAAGAAAGCCAAAGGCAACGACAAGGACGCCAAGGAGCAGCTCGACCTCGTCAACCGCACGCTGGTGCTGCTGCGCGAGGGCAAGCCCGCCCGCCTCGTCGAGCGCAAGGCCGAGGAGGAGCGCGCTTTCTCCATGCTGGGGCTGCTCTCATCAAAGCCCGTGCTCTACGTCTGCAACGTCGAGGAAGGCTCGGCCGCCACAGGCAATTCGTTCTCCAAGGCCGTGCAGGAGCAGGCCGCCAAGGAAGGCGCCGTCGCCGTCGTCATCTCCGCCAAGATCGAGTCGGAGATCGCGACAATCTCGCGTGAAGAACGCGCTGACTTCCTGGAGACGCTGGGTCTCGAAGAAGCCGGTCTCGACCGCCTGATCCGCGCCGGCTACACGCTGCTCGACCTCATCACCTATTTCACGGTGGGGCCGAAGGAAGCGCGCGCCTGGACCATCCATCGCGGTACCAAGGCGCCGGCGGCGGCCGGTGTGATCCACACCGACTTCGAGAAGGGTTTCATTCGCGCCGAGACCATCGCGTATGACGACTACGTCGCCCTCGGCGGCGAAGCCGGCGCCCGTGATGCCGGCAAGCTGCGGCTCGAAGGCAAGGAATACGTCGTCGCCGACGGCGACGTGATGCATTTCAGGTTTAATACGTAAGATCTCGATAGATTCGTAGGGTGGGTTAGCCCTTGGCTGCGCGAAGCGCAGTCGAAGGCGTAACCCACCATGCTTCCGCGTTTGCCGAACGAAGTTGGTGGGTTACGCCTTCGGCTAACCCACCCTACGGCACCTGCGCCGTCCTCACCGCGTCCCGCTGCCCTGGTCCCTGATCGCGCCGAGATGCTCGTTGATGCGGAAGACGATCAGGATCAGCTCGGCGAGGATGCGCGAGAACACCACGCCGACGACGACGCTCGCAATCGACGACAGCAGCACCAGGAAGCCGCCGAACGGACTGATCGCCATCGCAGCCAAGCCGGAGAAGATGCCGGAGAGGCCGAACAGGCAGATCAGCGCGATCACCAGCCAGTAGAAGGTCTTGATGATCGTCGGTGTGATGAAGCGGTCCCATTGAAACAGGTCGCTGAATGAAAACATCGCTCTCCCCAGGGCAAAGCGGCCTTGCCAAATTGGGCCTTGCTCAATGATCCCGACCCCCGGTTGATCCGACTCAAGACCAACCCCGCTGCGCCGAATGTAGCACGAGCCATGCGGGCCCGCGGGTTGAGATTGCCGTAAAGTGCGGCCACAATCTGTCATTTCCACGAATCAATCCCAAGATGACCCTGACCTTCGAAGATTTCCCGCCCGGGCGGTTCGGAACGTTCGGCCCGCACCATGTCACCCGCGACGAGATTTTGGCCTTTGCCGTCGAGTTCGATCCGCAGCCGATGCACCTCGATGAGGAGGCTGCGGCTAGAAGCATGCTGCGCGGCCTGTCCGGCTCGGGCTGGCATCTCTGTTCGCTGATGATGCGGATGATGGCCGACGGTTTTATCACGCGCGCCGCTTCGCTCGGCTCGCCCGGCGTCGACGAGGTGCGCTGGTTGTCTCCGCTCCGGCCCGGCGACGACCTCATGCTCGACGTCGACGTCGTGGAGGCGCGCACCTCGAAGAGTCGCCCGGAGCTCGGCATCGTCAAGTTCAAATGTACCGCGCGCAACGCGGCGGGGCAGGCCCTTGCCGAGATGACCTCGCCGATCCTGATCAAGCGGCGCGAGGGAGCGCTCTGATGCGGTTCTTCGAGGACATCGAGATCGGCCAGCGCCGCGAGATCGGCACCTATACGTTCACGGCGGACTCCATCAAGACTTTCGCGGCGAAGTTCGACCCGCAGCGCTTTCACCTCGACGAAGAGGAAGGCAAGAACTCGCTGTTCGGCGGGCTCGCCGCCTCCGGTTGGCATGTCGGCTCGGCCTGCATGAGCCTGCTTGTCGCCGACGGCCAGCGCCTGGCGCGTGAGGCTGTCTCGCGCGGCGAGGAGGTCGCGGTGTGGGGCCCGTCGCCGGGCTTTCGCGACCTGCGCTGGATCAGGCCGGTGCTCGCCGGCGACACCGTCAGTTACGTCAGCGTCGTCATCGACAAGCGCGCCTCAGGCTCGCGCCCCGGCTGGGGCATTTTGACGGCCCGCACCACCGGCACCAACCAGCACGGCGAGGAGGTCTACTCGATCACCGCCACCGCCTTCGTGCCGATGCGGAAGGGTGGTTAGACCTGTTCCAAGATGAACGGTCCAATTGAGTGCGGGAGTGTTGCCCGCGCGCTATGGACGCGATTCCGGGCGGCTGCCATAAGCCTGCGCAACATGGTTACCGCGAAGCAGTTTGGCGGAACCACCGAGTTGCTAACTAATTATGAACCTGTCGCTGTCTATTTGAAACGAATTGGCAGAGGACAGGGGACGAGGACCATGGCAGATCGCGGCGCACTCAAATTTGTCGGATTCATCTTCGCGACCGCGACGCTGGCCGTGATGCTGGTCGCCGGCATGGTGGTGAAGGGCTATGCCGATGGCGGCTACACCCTGGAAGCTTCGACCGTGGAAGCCGCCCGGTAAGAGTTCGTTAAAGGGCCGCGTCCGGCCCCGTGTCAGCGGCTGTAGACGAACGCCAGCACCGCGACCGCAACCGCCAGCAATCCGACAAAGCGCAGCATGATCGTGCCGAGCTGATTCGGCGCGGGCCGCAGCGATATAGGGTCCGTGTTGTCGGGCCGAATGCTTTCCATGACATGTCCCCCGGCCCGGCCGAAAGGCTGCGGGCGCTTGGCATTCGTCGCCGGGGAGGGGTGGAGGGTTCAAAGCGGGGATGCGTGGAGCGCGTAGACTGCGTGGCCGCATGCCGCCGCTGCCCTGCCATCCGTTCGCGCCACATCCACCGCTGTCATGCCCCGGCTGGACCTGGCAGGACCGGGGCATCCAGTACGCCGCGGCCTCCCGGTTCAATCACTGCTGTCTCTGGAATACTGGATCGCCCGATCAAGTCGGACGATGACACCTTCATTGGGGAACGTGTGAGCACCCGTCACGCATCCCAGAATCAAAACCGCCGCGCTCCCTTCCGGGAACGCGGCGGCGCGTGAAGCTGTGCTTGCGATCAGCTGTTGCGCAGGCCGTCGGCGGCGCGCTTCCACTGCGCAACGTTGTCGGCGATCATGCGGGTCGATTTCATCGCGGCCTGGCTGAGCTGGGCGTAGCCGGAGATCTCGCGCTGGACGCGCTGGCCTTCGGCATGGAGCAGGTCGCGCAGGCTCTCGAGCTCGGAGATCAAATTCTCGATCTCGGCCAGTGAGGTTCCGGCCACGCGCTGGATCAGCGAGTTGACGTTGTTGACGGTGGCTTCCGCGCTCGGGTCGAGCGGCGGCGCGTCGGTCGTGGCCGCCGGCCGGCGCAGATAGGCGATGTCGTTGCGGACGAAATCGCGGATGCCGGCCTCGACCTCGGTCACGGCGGCGAGGTTGTTGTCGACGGTCTCGGTCTCGGTGGTTTCGGTCTTTTCCGGACGGATGGCGTTCATCGTTATTCCCCTTTTCGCGTTTGAGCGCGGCGCGAGTGTCCCCCGCACGACGACGTCTGTTTTGGCGACTAGGACGCCCGATTTTGACCGCAAATGGGCCGAGATGCGGCAAGGGCGGACCATTCGGGGGTTTTGCCGTGGCGTATGGTTAGGAGAGTGTGAATAGGGGAGCCGCGACGGCAAACCTATCCCCTCATGGCGAGGAGCGCGCCCTTCGCGCGCGTCTCGAACCATGCAGGCCCCGCTCTAGCAGAGAGGCCTCGATCCTTCGAGACGCGCTCCTTCGGAGCGCCCTCAGGATGAGGGGAGAGTGGAGGCTCGCCCTACCAGCTCTTCTTGAACCCGGCCGTCAGGCTCTTGTTGATCGTGCCTTGCGAGGTCTCGCCGACCGAGCCGGAGACGGTGACGTTGTCGAACAGCTTCTGCTCGGCGCCGAACTTGCGCAGCCATTTGTCGTCGGTGGTCGACAGCGTCTGGCCGGCGGTGATGCTGGTTCCGGTGTCAGTGAGGGTGATCTTGGCCGATTGGTCGGTCTCGTAATTTCGCGTGATGTGGCCGCCGATGCCGGGGACGGCTGTCGTGCCCTGCTGGTTGACGCTGTAGCCGTTCTGGAGCGTCAGCGACGTGTCGCCGGACAGCGGGACCGACTTGGTCAGCGAGGCCCCGATCTTGCTCTGTTCAGTGCCGGGATCGACCCGGGCCTCCACCGCGGTCTTGTCCCAGATCGAGCCCGCGCCCGGCGCGGTCGCGGCGGCCCAGGCGCTGCCGGAGGATTGCGGCAGGCTGCCGCCATTGGTGGCCTTCTGCGCCAGCAGCTCGGACATCGTCCGCGGCTCGCGCGTCACCGTCATGTCGGCGCCGATCCGCGTATCCCAGAACGAGAACACGGATTGCTTCACCGTCACCGCCGAGGAACCGTTTGCATTGGGGTTCGACGACCAGTCCAGGCCATCCTTGGCCGCGGCCTGGGCGCGCTTCTTGGCGGCCATGGGGTCAATGCCGGTGCCGGCATCGACCGCGAGCTGGCTCCAGTCGAGCTTGTCGACGTCGATGCCTTTGAGCACATCGGAGTCGTTGACGTCGAGGGCCTCCGCCGCCGCAGTCTCAGCCTCGTCGTCAGGCGCGGCCGCTGTGGGCGGAATGATCTGCGCCGAGACCGTCAACACCGAGCCCAAGATGAAGGTGGCCGCCAGCAACGGCAGCCTGGTCCAGCCAAACCCTGTCGAGAATTCCATAGTCCTGCCCGCGAACCCCAGCGCATGCTTTTCGATAATATATATCGGCCTTCAGCCACGCGCCATTCCGCGCGAAACATGCTGATTCATCGTCGCGAAATTGTGACGGCTCGCCGCGAAATGACGAACCAACGGGCCGCGCGGCAGGCGCGCGCCCGATGACGAGCTTCTGACACGGCCGCATCCGGCGGGGCTGGAGGCCAGGGCGTCATGTGAGTGTCGTCATCGGTCCCGAACAGCGGGACCCGTTGGCGTCCCCCTCAGCCGGCGCGGCTCATCTTCGGCAGATGAATGGCGCGGCCGAGTGCCTGCTCGACCAGGTCGAAGGTGTCGATCAGCACCCGCATGCTGACGAGCTTGCCCGCCCTGAACTGGGCGAACTGCGCGACGCGCAAGCTGATCGGCTTGTTGGAATCGAGCGCCGTCAGCGAATAGCGCAGCATCGAGGCGGCGGAATCGACGCCGAGCATGATGCTCTCGCGATCGAAGCGGCGCACATGGAAATTGTCGGCGAGCTGGCGGATGACGTCGAGCACGGCGTCCTTGCCCTGCCGTGCACCGAGGAATGGAAACATGTCGATCGGGCCGTACAGCGCCCACTCGATGTCCTTGTCGATCAGGGCCTCGATATCGCTGAAATGCCGGTCGTTGATCGCGCGGTGCAACGCGCGCGAGAAACGCCAGAGGCTGTGCTCTGTCATTTTGGGCAGTCCTGAAGCTGGCTTGCAAAAAAACGGAAAACAACCCCATGCACAGTAAGGGTGCCGGGGCTCAACTCGTTCGTGTACGAATAACTACGGGATTTCGGTCAAAACGCAATTCACGTTTTCGCAAAGCACCATTGAACGCGGTTTGTGAGATTTACAACAGAGTCCCGTATTTTCCCGGCTCTGAGCGCAGGCCTTATGGAACCGAAGGCCCGCGTCCACCCCCGGTGTCGTCCTGGCGCAGGCCAGGACCCATATCCACCGGCCTCCGCAATGGGCAGGCTGGTGGTTGACCGCGCGCCGGCACACCGGCAGTCCGGGTAATGGGTCCTGGCCTTCGCCAGGACGACACCATGGCGATGGCGGGCAGCGGAGCCGCCGCCCGACCTTACATCCCGTCCGCTCGCGCGAGACGCCCGCTTTGGTGGGCTCCTCAGGATGAGGGCGGAGTGTGCGGCAGCAGTTTCAGCGGGCCAATTAGCCTCATCTTGACCGCGGAGCGGTCGTCTCGAAGGACGAGGCGCTTGCTCAGGCGGCTCCAAGAGATCACATGCGGTAGCCATGCCCCGCAAGCGGGGCGAGGTGAAGGGCCCGCCGCACCGCGTGACCCATCGCACATCACTCCTGTCCCGACACCGCTACCGTCATCCCCATGTCATCAGGGAGACGTGCCATGGCCGCCATCGCCACCGCCAGAAAGTCCCGCCTGCACAACGCGCTCGAGGGTCTCGCGCTGACCGCGATCCTCCAGAGTTTCCCGACCTTCGCCGCCGCCACGTTCCTGCTCAAGCTCGTCGGCAATCACGATCTGGTCGGCGACCCCGGCGTCGCTATCTTCGTCGCCATCGCCTCGCTCGCGCACGCGCTGCTCGCGGTGACCCTGGGCCCGAGCTTCCCCGCCGTTTTCAAGACCGTCTACGAGCCAAAACTCTTCGAGGCCCATCTGTCGCTGTCCGACAAGATCACCGCCTGGCGCACCCAGCCAGTCGCCTCGCTCCAGCTCGTGACCATCGTACTGCTGCTGTCGGTGATGGCCGTGGTAACGGCGAGCGTGGGGTGAGCAGCGCAAATCTCTCCTCGTCATTCGGGGGCGCCGCAAAGCGGCGAGCCCGGAATCCATAGCCACCACTCGCGCGGATGCCCCTACCTCTTCTTCCACCCGCCCCGTCGCCAAGGCGCCCCGCCCGTCGACTTCGGCGCGGGCCCGAACTCTGGCCCCGATTGCCGCGAGTCCGTCGGCTGGATGATCCGGCTGGTGCTGCCGAACGGCTTTGACGGCAGCGTCGGGCTCGCGCGGTAGGGCAGCGATTCCGGGCCGTGCATCTCGTCGAGATGCGGCTTGTGGACGCGTGAGCCCTTGCCGCCGCCGGCCTTGAGCGCCGTTGCGGCGCTCTTGTTCTTCATCGCGCTGACCGGGAGGTTGGCGGCGTCGCCGTACTTCTTGCTGCCCGCATAGGCGCCGGCCTTGCCCTGCACGGTGCGTTGTTTCGCGGTGGGATCGTCGACCACCGCGAGCTCGGTGGCGCGCAGGCGCTTGACTTCGTCGCGCAGGCGGGCGGCTTCCTCGAAGTTCAGATCGGCAGCGGCCTCGCGCATGCGCGTTTCCAAATCGGCGAGCACCGCCTCGAAATTGTGGCCGATCGAGATGACGTCGTCGGTCATGTCGTGGCCGCCGACCTCGACCAGCACGTGATCGCGCTCGTAGACCGAGTTGAGGATGTCGCCGATCTGCTTCTTCACGCTCTCCGGCGTGATGCCGTTGGCGGTGTTGTACTCGACCTGCTTTTCGCGGCGGCGGTTGGTCTCGGCGATGGCGCGCTCCATCGAGCCGGTCATCTGGTCGGCGTAGAGGATCACCTTGCCGTCGACGTTGCGCGCGGCGCGGCCGATGGTCTGGATCAGCGAGGTCTCGCTGCGCAGAAAACCTTCCTTGTCGGCGTCGAGAATCGCGACCAGCGCGCATTCGGGAATGTCGAGGCCTTCGCGCAAGAGGTTGATGCCGACCAGCGCGTCGAAGGCGCCGAGGCGGAGATCCCTGATGATCTCGATGCGTTCGATGGTGTCGATGTCGGAGTGCATGTAGCGAACGCGGATGCCCTGCTCGTGCAAATATTCGGTGAGGTCCTCCGCCATGCGTTTGGTCAGCACGGTGATCAGCGAGCGATAGCCGGCCTGCGCGGTGGCGCGGACCTCGCCGACGAGATCGTCGACCTGGGTGCGGGCGGGGCGGATGTCCACGGGAGGATCAATCAGCCCGGTGGGACGGATCACCTGCTCGACGAACACGCCGCCGCTCTCGTTGAGCTCCCAGCCGCTCGGCGTCGCCGACACCGCGATGGTCTGCGGCCGCATCATGTCCCACTCCTCGAAGCGCAAGGGGCGGTTGTCCATGCAGGAGGGCAGGCGGAAACCGTATTCGGCGAGCGTCGCCTTGCGGCGGAAGTCGCCGCGGAACATGGCGCCGATCTGCGGGATTGTGACGTGGCTCTCGTCGGCGAAGATCAGCGCGTTGTCGGGGACGTATTCGAACAGCGTCGGCGGCGGCTCGCCGGGGCGTCGGCCGGTGAGATAGCGCGAATAGTTCTCGATGCCGGCGCAGCTGCCCGTCGCCTCCATCATCTCGAGGTCGAAGATGGTGCGCTGCTCCAGCCGCTGCGCCTCCAGAAGACGCCCCTGATCGTGGAGCTGGTCCAGCCGCTGCTTCAATTCGAACTTGATCGACTTGATCGCCTGCACCAGCGTCGGGCGCGGCGTCACATAGTGCGAGTTGGCGTACATCTTGATGAATTCGAGCTCGTCCTGCTTGTGGCCGGTGAGCGGATCGAACTCCTCGATGTTCTCGATGGTGTCGCCGAACAGGTTCACGCGCCAGGCCCGGTCCTCATAGTGCGCGGGGAAGATGTCGATGACGTCGCCGCGGACGCGAAACGTGCCGCGGGTGAAATCCGCCTGGGTGCGCTTGTACTGGAGCGCGACGAGGTCGGCGATGAGCTGGCGCTGGTCGATGCGCTCGCCCTTCTTCAGCGCGAACGTCATCGCGGTGTAGGTCTCGACCGAGCCGATACCGTAGATGCAGGACACAGAGGCGACGATGATGACGTCGTCGCGTTCGAGCAGCGCGCGCGTCGCCGAGTGGCGCATGCGGTCGATCTGCTCGTTGATCGAGGAATCCTTCTCGATATAGGTGTCGGTGCGCGGGACGTAGGCTTCCGGCTGGTAATAGTCGTAGTAGGAGACGAAATACTCGACCGCGTTGTCGGGGAAGAAATTCTTGAACTCGCCATAAAGCTGGGCGGCGAGCGTCTTGTTCGGCGCGAGGATCAGGGCGGGGCGCTGCGTCGCCTCGATCACCTTGGCCATCGTGTAAGTCTTGCCCGAGCCGGTGACGCCGAGCAGCACCTGCGAACGATCGTTGCGATCGACGCCCTCGACCAGCTCGGCAATCGCGGTCGGCTGGTCGCCCTTGGGCTCATATTCAGACTTGATCTCGAAGCGCACGCCGCCTTCGGATTTTTCCGGGCGCGGCGGCCGGTGCGGCGTCCAGACCCGCATCGAGCCATCGTCCTTGCGGAATTCCGGGCGGCCCTCGCGGATCAGCGCCTCCAGCGCATCCGCGGTGGCCTTGACGCCCAGCGCCTCCATCTTGCTGCGCGGTGGTCGCGCCAGCGCCTCGGCATCGTCCTCTTCAGTGGGAAGACCGAGCTGACGGGCCAGTTCCGGATCGAGTTTCGGGATCGTGGCCGAGGTTCCGTAATTGGCCTGCGGTGCTTCGTCGAAGCCTTCGGTCGAGGCCCGCGGCGGCATCGGCTTTGCAATAGTCTTTGCAATGTTCTTGGCCGTATCCTGCGGAAACTCCTTCGGCGTTGATGCGCGCGCGCGATGCGCGGCGGCCTCGCCCCCGGACCGGCGATCGCGCGAATTGTCCGGCGGCGGCTGAAGGCCGGTGCCCGATCCCAGGCCCGCATCGCCGCGATTGATCGCGGGATTGAGCAGCTCGGCCAGCGCCGGCCCGATCGGCTGCACATCGGGGCGATGCGCCTTCGAGTTCGGGGCCTTGGTCTTCGGGGATTTGCCGGATTTTTCGGAGGATGCGGGTTTCTTCGCCATGGGGCGAATATGGGACGAGTCCGCCCCGCGATAAAGGGCGAATGCCCATCGTCATGCAGCCTGCTGACAGCAGGTTGGCAGCAGCCTCGAGGCTCACGCCGCCGGTAGCGGCCCCTCGTCGTCCTCGCCCGCCTGATGCGGCCTCAGGATGTCGAGATGGATGCCGCCGCAATCGGGGCAGCGCATGGTCCAGTACTCGCATCCGGCGCGACCGCCGATCACACGGAGCACCATGAGATCGCCGTCGCATTCCGGGCAGTTGGACAGCACGGCGCGGGCATAGATCCGCGGCCGTAGTCCGTCGGCTTCGATGATTGACATGACCGGTTCCCCGCCGCCCTGTCGCGGGTCCGTTGCAGACCCGCTCGTCTATTATTCGTCGTCGCTGTCGGCCCGCCGGCGGAAGCGATCGATGTGGTGCTTGGCATCGGCAATCGCGGCGTCGCGATCAGGCCAGGCGAAGCCGACTTCCATGGCCGGAAACAGCACGCCGTCGATGGCAACCGGGCTGAAATCGGCGCGCCGGATGCGCGCGTGCCACAGCCCCTTGCCAGCTTCGAAGGATTCGATGTCAAAGCCGTCGTAAAGGGTCGTCATTCTTGTAGGTCCCACTTTTCTTTTCGGAGGGTCAGGGGACCACATTTGCGAATTTCAGGATGTGAAGCCGTTCACAAGCCGCGGGGCTTTTTTGCCGAGCGCATCAGTTCCGCGCCGCAGCACGGCCGATCCGCCGCACCGGACGCGCCGCCGGTTCCGACGCCGTGCGCATGATCCAGCGGCGGAACGCGGCGAAGTCGCGATGCTCGGTCTGGAAACTGCGATAGAGCAGGTACCAGCGCATGCCCTTGGGCACTGAGAGATCGAACGGCGCCACCAGGCGCCCGGCGGCGAGATCGTCGTCGATATAGGGCCGGATGCCCATGGCGATGCCGAGTCCGTCGGCGGCGGCCTGGAGCGCCTGGCCGTAGAACTGGAACTCTGGCCCGCGCGCGTTGATGCGCGCCAGGTTCGCGGCCTTGAGCCAGAGCGGCCAATCCTCCGGCGAATGCGCGACGCGGATCAGGCTCGGTCCCCTCAGATCGGTCGGCCGCTTCAGGCCGCTCGCAAGGCGCGGCACGCAGACCGGCGTGAGGTCGCCGGCGAACAGCGGCTCGGCGACCAGGCCGGGCCAGTCGCCGGTGCCGAGCTTGATGCCGCAGCTCCAGTCCTCGCCAAATGGCACCGAGGCGCCGCCGGTGGTGAAGCGCACCTCGATGTCCGACTCCTCGCTGCGAAACTCCGACAGGCGTGGGATCAGCCAGCGCATCGCAAAGGTGTGGCCGACGCCGATGGTGAGCACACGCACGCTGGAGGGCGCGGTCACCTGCGCGGTGAGGCTCGCCAGCGCATCGAAGATCGGCGTCAGACCGCTCTGATAGGCACGGCCGGCCTGCGTCAGCACGAGCTTGTTGGCCTTGCGCTCGAACAGCGCGAGGCCGAGCCGCTGTTCCAGCAGATGCACCATGCGGCTGACGGCGGCCGCCGAGACGTTGAGCTCGACGCCGGCCGCGGCAAAGCTGCCGGTCCGCGCCGCCGCCTCGAATGCCTTGATGCCGTTGAGAAACAGCAGCCGCCGCAAATGCCCGACCCTCAGGAAAGCTGATGCCAGGCCAAGATAACTCAGTTTGCGAAGGAAGGGCAAGCAAGGCACGTTCTCCTTCGCCTCTCCCCGCGCGCGGGGAGAGGCCGGAATTTGCGGAGCAAATTGCGGGTGAGGGGGACTCTCCCGCGAGTTTAACTGTCACCTCCCTTGCGGAGACTCCCCCTCACCCCACGCTCTCAGGGCGAGCGTTGCTCGTCCCGCCCCCGCAAGGGCGGGACGAGGGAGTGAAAGAGTTTACGTCCCTTACCTGCCCACCACAGGAGACCCCCTTCGTGACGTCCATCATGATCGCTGCCCTCGGATTGCTGATGGTCGCCACCGCGTTCCTATCCGGGCTGTTCGGCATGGCGGGCGGGCTGATCCTGATCGGCGTGCTGCTGGCCTTGATGCCGCTGCCGACCGCGATGGTGCTGCATGCGATCACGCAGATGGCCTCGAACGGCTGGCGCGCATTGCTCTGGCGGGCGCATATCCGCTGGCGGCCGGTCGCGAACTACATGGTCGGCGCTGCCATCGCACTCGCGGCCTGGTCGCTCACCCGCTATGTGCCGGACAAGCCGATGGCGCTGCTCTTGCTCGGCATCACCCCGTTCATGGCGCGCCTGCTGCCCGCGAACATCAAGCCGGACCCTGATAGGCTCTGGCAGGGCACGGTCTACGGCACGATCTGCATGGGTTTGATGCTGATGACCGGCGTCTCCGGCCCGCTGCTCGACACCTTCTTCCTCGGCGGCGATTTCGGCCGGCGCGAGAAGGTGGCGACCAAGGCAATGTGCCAGCTCGTCAGCCATTTCACCAAGCTGGTCTATTTCGGCGGCATCATCGACCAGGCGGCGAGCCTCGATCCCGTGCTCGCCGGCGTCGCGATTGCGGCCTCCATGCTCGGCACCACGCTGGCGCGGCGCATCCTGGAAGCGATGACCGACCAGCAATTCGTGGCTTGGTCGAACAAGCTGATCACCACCATCGCCTGCTACTACATCGTCCATGGCGGCTGGCTCGTGCTACGAGCGCCGGTGCTGGCGGCCTTCGACAAGGGAGGTTTGCAATGAGCTGTAACGCCGATCCGCTGGTGCTGGATTTCGTCGAATGGGTCGCACGCGAACCGCGCGCCTATGCCGAGGTGATCGCGACCTGGAAGACCTCGTGCCCGCGCCTCACCATCTGGGAAGACGCCGCTGACCGTGGCTACGTCGCGCGCGAGACGGTGCCCGGAATCGGGCTGATCATCGCGGTGACGGAAGGTGGCGAGCGGCTGTTGCGCGCGAACGGGCGGTGATGCCTTCACTTTCCCCACGCCCTCGCTGTCATCATCCGCGAAGGCGGATGATCCAGTAAACACCAGCAGCAGTGTGTCTCACGACCGTCGCGGCGTACTGGATGCCCCGGTCAAGCCGGGGCATGACAGTCGTCGTCGGCGCGCCCCGCTCTCCACATCGTCATTGCGAGCGTAAGCGAAGCAATCCAGAATGTCCCTGCGGCGGCGGTCTGGATTGCTTCGTCGCAAGAGCTCCTCGCAATGACGGAGCGGATGGAGTTGCCTTTCATGTCACTCAAACTCTTCGAACTCGTCGGCACCGACGCCGCGCGCCCGTTCAGCCCGTATTGCTGGCGCACGCGAATGGCGCTCGCGCATAAGGGCCTGACGGCACAATCGCTGCCCTGGCGCTTCACCGAGAAGAGCGCGATCGCGCCGCACGGCTCTGAGAAAGTCCCGGTGCTGCTGCATCACGACAAGCCCGTGGTCGATTCCTGGACGATCGCGAACTATCTCGAAGACAATTTTCCGGATCGTCCGTCGTTGTTTGGCGGCGAGGGCGGTCGCGCCATGGCGCGCATGATCAATGCCTTCGGCGATATCGCCATCGTCGGCGGCATCTTTCCGCTGATCGTCGCCGACATTCCGAACAACCTCGCCGAGGTCGATGCCGCCTATTTCCGCCAGTTGCGCGAGGCGCGCTTCGGCGGCAAGTCTCTGGAAGAGGTCATGGCCAGCCGCGACACCGGCGTGGTCGCGTTCCGCAGGTCGCTGGAGGTGATGCGGCAGACGTTGAAGAAGCAACCCTTCATCGGCGGCGCCGCGCCGAACTATGCCGACTACATCGTGTTCGGCGGTTTTCAATGGGCGCGGGTGGTGAGCCCGTTCAAGCTGCTCGAGGCGGACGACCCCGTCTACGTCTGGCGCGAGAAACTGCTGGATGCGTTCGACGGCATGGCGCGAAGGTCGCCGGGGCATGAGGTGTAAGCTTCGTAGGGTGGGCAAAGGCGCAAAGCGCCGTGCCCACCATCTCCCACACACGCAATGAAATGGTGGGCACGCTTCGCTTTGCCCACCCTACGATACTGCCGTAGCCCGGATGGAGCGAAGCGCAATCCGGGATTTGCGTTCGCGAAATGATTCCCGGATTACGCTTGCGCTCCATCCGGGCTACGCGCCTGCCCCGCCGCCTTGCGCAAACACGCCCGGCACAAACAATCCTCGCCCTCGATTGGCATCGGCAGTTTTGCCGTCTCCTCCGCGCACCAGCAATTGCCTGAGAGGTCGCAGCCGAACTCGGTGCCGCAGCGGGAGCAGGTGAGGCGGCGCGGGTCCTGCGATGAGGATTCTTGCGGATTTGTCATGATTTACGTCGAAGCTTCGCCGTCATTTTCATGTCGGGTTCATCTGTCGCTGCGGTATATTACGCGTTGCGCACGGACTCCGAAAGCGGCTCCCAACGCGCGAAGGACAGATCGATGGCCCGCGATTCGCAAGCCGCGCTCGTTGCGCTCAATCGCTTCGGCTTCGGCGCCCGCGGCGGCGCGTCCGGCGATCTCATCAACGCCGCCTCCGATCCGCGCGGTTTCGTGAAGGCAGAGCTCGCGCGCCCCAATGGCGTGCTGCTGGAAGCGCCGGGCCTGCAATCGACGCCGCAGCTTGGGCAGGCGGTGTTCGCCTATCAGGACCAGGTCAAGCAGGCGCGCGAGGCCGCGAAGGCGGCCGCTGAAGCACCGTCGACACAAGCGCCTGCCGATCAGAAGCCCGCCCTGCGCCGCAATCTCTCGCTGAACGCAGCGGCGGCGGAGGTCGCCGGCCAGATGGCGGATGCAAGACCGGCCGATCATGCGGCGAAGCCGGAGGCCATGCAGCCCAACGCCGCCGCGCCGCCTGCCGCAAAGCCCGCGCCGCAACCGCTCAACGTTATCCAGAAGACATTTCGCGCCGAGGCGCTGGCCCGGTTGCAGCGCGCCACCCTTGCCGAGTGCGGCTTCACCGAGCGTCTCGTCGTGTTCTGGTCAAACCATTTTTGCATCTCCGCCAGCAAGGGCGAGCTGGCGCGGATCTGGGCCGGCGCGTTCGAGCGCGAGGCGATCAGGCCGCATGTGCTCGGGCGCTTCGCCGATATGCTCAAGGCGGCCGAGCAGCATCCGGCGATGCTGTTCTTCCTCGACAACCAGCAATCGCTCGGACCGGATTCGCGCGCAGGGCAAAACCGCAAGCGCGGGCTGAACGAAAATCTGGCGCGTGAGATCATGGAGCTGCATACGCTCGGCGTCGGCGGCGGCTACACGCAGGACGACGTCACCTCGCTCGCGCGTGTCATCACCGGCTGGACCTTTGCCGGACGGCAGGGACAATTAGGAGTGCCTGGCTCCTTCGTGTTCAATGTCAATGCGCATCAGCCCGGGTCGCAGATCCTGCTCGGCAAGACCTACGCTCAGGCGGGCCTCGCGCAAGGCGAGGCCGCGCTCGCCGACATCGCGCGCCACGCCTCGACCGCGAATTTCATCGCCACCAAATTGGTCCGTCACTTCGTCGCCGATGATCCGCCGCCTGCTCTGGTTGTGCGGTTGCGCGACATCTTCGTCAAGACCGACGGCGACCTCAAGGCGCTTGCCATGGCGCTGGTCGATTCCGATGAAGCGTGGAAAGCGCCGCTGACCAAGATGCGCTCGCCTTACGATTTCCTGGTCGCGAGCGGCCGGCTGCTCGCGCGCGTGCCGGAGGATCCCGGTGCCTATCTCAACAATCTGAACTTGCTCGGGCAACCCCTGTGGTCGCCGGCGGGACCGAACGGTTTCCCCGACACCGGCGCCGCCTGGGCCGCGCCCGAAGGCATGAAGCTGCGGCTCGACATCGCGGCGCAAATGGGTGCGCGGCTCGGCAACAACATCGATCCGCTCGACCTGCTGGAATTCGCGGCGGCGGACGCGGCCTCCATCGAGACACGGCGAACCATCGAGCGTGCGGAATCGCGGCAGCAGGCGCTGGCGCTGCTGTTGATGTCGCCGGAAATGCAGCGGAGATGATGATGATCGACTGCGTCGAGAACCGGCTCCTCACCTCGCGCCGCGGACTCCTGCTCGGCGGTGCCTCCTTCGCGGCCTGGGCTTATCTGCCCAAATTCGCCCGCGCCGCCGACGGGCGCGATCCGCGCCTGGTCGTGGTGATCCTGCGCGGCGCACTCGACGGGCTTTCGACCGTCGCCCCGATCGGCGACCCCGATTACGCCGGCCTGCACGGCTCGATCGCGCTCACCGCGGATGGCGCGCATCCCGCGATCATGCTCGACTCGTTCTTCGCGCTGCATCCGGCGATGCCGGAATTTGCGCGCATGTATCGCGAGATGCATGCCGCGGTGATCCACGCGGTCGCAACACCGTATCGCGATCGTTCGCATTTCGACGGCCAGGACGTGCTCGAAAGCGGCTATGCCGGCCCGGGCCGGGTGCAATCCGGCTGGCTCAATCGCGCGCTGGAAGCGCTGCCGCGCGGCGAGCGCGTGTCGAGCGGACTTGCCGTCGGCCCGACCACGCCGCTGGTGCTGCGCGGCAATGCACCGACCGTCGGCTGGGCGCCGGTCGCGCTGCCGCAGGCCGACGACGACACCGCGATGCGCCTCGTCGAGCTCTACCGCCATCGCGATCCCGTGCTGGCGACGGCTTTGTCGCAAGGCCTCCAGCTCGACAAGGCTGCAAGCGGCGACGACATGAAGCCGAAACGCGGCAATGCAGCCGCGCAGATGCGGCAGGTGGCGCGCGGCGCGGCAAAGCTGATGGCCGCCGACGACGGTCCGCGCATCGCCGCGCTCGCCTTCGACGGCTGGGACACGCACGCCAACGAAGGCGGCCCTGTGGGGCGTCTCGCCTTCCTGCTCGGCGGGCTCGACGGCGCGCTCGCCGAATTCGAAAGCGGGCTCGGCGCGCGCTGGCGCGACACTGTGGTCGTGGTCGCCACCGAGTTCGGCCGCACCGCGCGCATCAACGGCACCGACGGCACCGATCACGGCACGGGAACCATCGCGCTGCTCGCCGGCGGCGCCGTGAAGGGCGGCCGCGTCATCTCCGACTGGCCGGGCCTCAAACTCGCCAACCTCCATGAAGGGCGCGACCTCAAGCCCACCACGGATCTGCGCTCCGTCATCAAGGGCGTGCTGCAGGGGCAATTTGGGCTCTCGGATCGCGTGCTCGCGGAGGCGGTATTTCCGGATAGCGCGGGAGCACGGCCGATGAAGGGATTGGTTGCTTAACCTCTCCCCGCTTTTTGCGGGGAGAGGTCGGATTGCGCTTGGCGATGCAAAGCATCGTCCAAAGCAATCCGGGTGAGGGGCAGGGGGCAATGCGCGGCCACGATCAGAAGTCCATCCGACTCGCACGACGCCTTCGCGTCAATCAGACGGATGCGGAGACGGTTCTCTGGAATCGCATTCGCAATCGGAGGATCGATGGACACAAGTTCGTGCGGCAAGAGCCGATCATCGGGTACATATGTGATTTCGTGTTCCGGGAGAAGCGGCTCATCATCGAAGTTGATGGCGGTCGGCACAATGAATCTGCAACAGATGCAATTCGTGATGAACGTCTAGCAGAGAAAGGTTACAGGGTGCTTCGCTTCTGGAACAATGACGTTCTTGAAAATATCGAAGGTGTTCTCACTATAATCCAGACCGAGCTCGCGGAGGCGGCCCCTCACCCCACCCTCTCCCCGTAAGAACGGGGCGAGGGAGCGAGAGAGAGCGGTATGTCCCTTACATGCCAGACCAATCGAAAGGTCCATCGAGGCGCACTTAACCTCTCCCCGCTCTTTGCGGGGAGAGGTCGGATTGCGCTTGGCGATGCGAAGCATCGTCCAAAGCAATCCGGGTGAGGGGCAGGGCACGGTGTAGCCGTCATCAAAAATCCATCCGACTCGTACGATGAAGGTGCGTGCCTCATGCGCTTCGACTACAATTCAGACCGAGCTCGCGGAGGCAGCCCCTCACCCCACCCTCTCCCCGTAAGAACGGGGCGAGGGAGCGAGAGAGCATCGCGTCCCTGACGATTGCGCCTACAGGAGAAATCACCCATGTACATCGCCATGAACCGCTTCCGAGTCGCCAAGGGCTCCGAGGCCACTTTCGAGCAGGTTTGGCTCACGCGCGACACGCATCTGGACAAGGTGCCGGGCTTCGTCGAATTCCACCTGCTGCGGGGACCCGAGCTCGAGGACCACACGCTGTACGCCTCGCACACGGTCTGGGCGAATTACGCGGCGTTCGAGGCGTGGACCAAGTCGGAGGCGTTTCGCGCGGCGCATCACAAGGCCGGCGACAACAAGCCGCTCTATCTCGGCCATCCCCAGTTCGAAGGTTTTGAGGTGATGCAGACGGTGGGGCGCGGCGCGAAGTAGCGCGCCGCAGAGTTTAGCTCAGAGTGATCTTGTCGATCTCCGCCATCTCCTCCGCGCTGAGCTGCCAGGCGATCGCCTTGACGTTCTCCTCGACTTGCTCGACGCTGGTGGCGCCGGCGATCACGCTCGACACTTGCGGGCGCGCGGCGAGCCAGGAGAAGGCGAGCTCGAGCATGCTGTGCCCGCGTGTTTTGGCGAAGGCCGTGAGCTTCTCGACGATGTCCTCGTTGCGCGGCGTGACGTAGCGGTCGCGCAGCCGCGGCACCTTGCCGAAGCGGGTATCGTCAGGCGCGGCCTCGCCCCTTCGGTATTTGCCGGTCAGAAGTCCGCTTGCGAGCGGGAAGAACGGCAATAATCCGAGCTTGTATTCCGTTGCTGCCGGCAACAGATCCTTCTCGATGTCGCGCACGAGGAGGGAATATTCGTCCTGGCAGGAGACGAAGCGGCTGACATTCATCGCGCGTGCGACGTACTCCGCCTCTGCGACGCGCCAGGCCGGAAAGTTCGAATTGCCGATGTAGCGGACCTTGCCCTGCCGGACGAGATCGTCGAGGGCGCGCAGGCTCTCCTCGATCGGCGTCAGCGGATCATAATCGTGCTGCTGGTAGAGGTCGATGTAGTCGGTCTTGAGCCGCTTCAGACTCGCCTCGACCGCGCTCATGATGTAGCGGCGCGAGGCGCCCTGCTTGGTGCCGTCCTCCGCCATCGGCTTCGAATATTTCGTCGCCAGCACGATGTCCTTGCGGCGGTCGCCCAGCACGGCGCCGAGCACCGTCTCCGAGCCGCCCATGTTCGAATAGATGTCGGCAGTGTCGAACAGCGTGATGCCGAGATCGAGCGCGCGATGGATCACCTTGCGCGAGGTCTCCAGATCTGTGCGCTGGCCGAAATTGTTGCAGCCGAGCCCGACCGCAGAGACGCGCAGGCCGGAAGCGCCGAGATTGCGAATGTCCATGGGAGATCCTGTCAGATGAGCCGCGGCGCATTCTGACCACGGCGCCCCCCATCAGCAAGCCGCTCGCCGCGCTGCTGCCATGCCCATGAGGCGGACAAAAAAATGCGGCCCCTGTCAGACGCGGCGACTGACGGGGACCGCTTGGGGCGCTTGATCGGTGACGGGGGGCCTGATCAGACGCAGGCGTGAGCGTAATCCCGCTATGTTACGCGAGGGTGACAGCGGGACTTATCCACAGGGTGTGGAAAGGAATCAGAACAGCTTGCGATAGACGATAAAGCCGGAGCGTTCCGCGACCTTGTCGTACAGGCTCTGCGCCGTGAGATTGGTCTCGTGCGTCTGCCAGTAGACGCGCGGCGATCCCGCCAGTTTCGCCCGTTCATACACACCATGGATCAGCGCGGAGCCGACGCCCTTGCCGCGCGTGGCTTCAAGCGTGAACAGATCCTGCAAATAGCAGGACGGCTCGATTGCGGTGGTGCTGCGGTGAAACAGATAGTGCGTCAGGCCGAGCAATTGGCCGTCGCTCTCGGCGACCAGCGCATGCACCGGCTCATAGGCGTCGAAGAAACGCTGCCACGTCATGCGCGTGATCTCGGGCGCGAGCGCGGTTGGGCCCGAACGGCCGTAGAAGGCATTGTAGCCGTCCCACAGCGGCAGCCATTGATCGTAGTCCTGCTTCGTAACGGAGCGAATGGTGAGGGACATGTGAATTTCCGCGATCGATGAAGGATACTTCATACCCATGACGGGCTTGCTGATCAATTTGTCTCGCGAGTCGGATGGACACTTAGTCGTGGCGACAGCTTGCCTTGCCCCTCACCCGGATCGCTTGTGCGATCCGACCTCTCCCCGCAGAAGGGCGGGGAGAGGTTGAGATATCGGCACAGTCGAAAGTGAGGTGCGCACCGGCTTCTCGCTCCCTCGCCCCGTTCTTACGGGGAGACGGTAGGGTGAGGGGCTGTATCCGCGAGCGCCGGCGTACGATGCGCGCACGTTGCCGCGCCTACTCCGCAACGCGCAGATAGCTCATCAGCCTTCGGTTCGCGGGATCGCGCAGCGAGCGGTAGTAGTCGGCGCTCGCCGGCGCATCGGTGTGGCGCACGAGGTCGGTCACCGGCGTGTAGCTCAGCATGCGGCCGCCGTCGGGCAGCGCGGTGCAGACGAAACGCAGCACCTCGCCGTTGCGCAAGGCAATGTTGATCGGCGTGGCATCGCCGATCCGCACCATCTCCATGCGCTGGGCGATGAAGGTGCCGAGCTCGTCCTCGGGCAGCTCGAACGCGCCGGTGTCGCGGCCGTGATACATCAGCGCGATGAAGGGCGGCTTGCCGTCGGCGATCTGGTCCGGCACCGCAAAATATTCGCGGAACGCGCGGTTGATGAATTCGGCCCGCGTCTCGGCATCGAGCAGCACGACGCCGATATCGATCTGGTCGAGCGCGGCCGACAGGCGTGCGGCGGTGGCGTGGCTCTGGCGCTCGGCCGCGAATGTGCCGAGCATCCGCGCGCGCATCAGACCGGTGATGCCAGCGGTGCCGGCAACCGTGATTGCCAGGAGGCCGAGCCGGACCAGATCCGCGTTGCCATAGCCGGAGACGCCGTGATGGTTGAGGAAGAGCAGTGCCGCGCCGATCACCGCGACCGCTGCACTGGTCATGGCCGAGGCGAGGCCCGACAGCGCGCCGGCCAGCGCCACGAGGCAGACCAGCAGCGGCGCAGGCGAGGGAGTGGGGACGACGCGATCGAAGAGCATCGCCAGCAGCAGGGTCGCTGCCGTCAGCACCGGACCGGAGATCGCGCGCCATCCGAACCGCATGGGCCAGTCTCGCTCCTCCCCCACGAGGTAAGACCGCAACACTGGCGGATCGTTGCGCCGATGCGATGCGATTTCGCGCGATGCGCTTAATGGGCGCTTGCGGCGGAGCGCAAATCTTTCGGATGATTTTAGACCAAATGCGCGTGCCTGAGACGCTGTTGCAGCGCAGGCGCATTCAGCGTCGAGCTGCCCGAGCTCTTGCGCATGCCGGTGAAAATCAACAGCGATGCCGCGACCAGGATGGCCGCAGTCAGCGTGATCGCAACGACTACCACAGGTGACTTCATCGACGTCCTGTCGCAATGCCGGTCGGCGCGGGCCGCACGGCGCCTTGAAGGCTGGTCCAGGATGAAACGGGAATCAGATCGGCAGGCCCATCGCCATGGTCGCCTTGGTCGACATCACCGTCAGAGTGACGATCAGGCACAGCGAGAGTGCGGCGACGGCGAGCGAGGCCGCGACCGCGTTGGTCAGCCGGGAAGACGCGACGGTGGCGGATTGGCCCTGAAAGCCTGCCGTGCCGGACGCCCGAATCATGGGTCTAAATCCCTCAACACGCGAGCGAATCACCCGCGACTTTCCACAATTTCCCAGTTTCAACCGGCAATATTGCGGCGGCTGTCGCGCCGAAAGCGGCGACATTGCGGCAAAGGCGGCCCTTATGCCCGCTATTTGCCCGAGCAGGGGGCAGGCCTGTCAGGCGCCCGCGGCAATGCTGGCGGGGTCGTCGATGTCGGCCGGGCGCCAGTCCATCGTCACGAAGCCGGGCGCAGCTTCCACGCGCTTCAGCCAGTCCCGGACTGCCGGGAAGGTCGAAAGATCGAAGTCGCAGCGGTCGGCGAGATGGGTGTAGCCATAGAGCGCGATATCGGCGACCGTGAGCTGGCGGGCGGCGAAATAGGCGTTGCACTTGAGATGGTTCTCCATCACCTGGAGCGCGCCATAGCCGCGCTCCATCCAATCCTCCAGCGAATGGGTCTGCAGATCGCGGCCGCCCTTGACCAGCGATAGCCAGAAATAGGCCGCGCCGATGTTGGGTTCGAGCGCGTGCTGCTCGAAGAACATCCACTGCAGCGCCTCGGCGCGGTCGATGCGGTTCTCCGGTGCGAGCGGCGTGCCGACGGCAACGTACCATAGGATGGCGTTGGACTCGGCGAGATAGCGGTCGTTCCCGACCTCGAGCAGCGGCACCTGGCCGGACGGGTTCTTCGACAGAAAGTCCGGCGTGCGGCTCTCGCCGCGCAGAATGTCGATCTCGATGGCCTCATAGGGCACGTTGAGCAGCGCCAGCGCAAGGCGGACCTTGTAGCTATTGCCGGAGCGCTGCATCGAATAGAGCTTGTACATTCTGGGAGTTCGTTTCCGAGGATAGAAAGGTGCGGCGCTGGCTGCCCTGCAGCGCGGCTAGACAATGATGCCGATGCGAATCCGCCGCAAGAGCCGGCCCATAGAAAAACTCGAAAACCCTACCGCACTGCAGCGCCACGGAAGATCATTTCCGCGCGACCGTGCAACCGAGATCACGCTTGCGTCAGCAAACAAATGCGTTGCTCCGCGCAATCGTGAAGTCCGCGGACGACCGTATGCATCGGGTTAGGGCGCTAGTGCTTCCGCGTTGTCATGGCCGGGCATAGCCGACCGAAGGACGCCATCGCTTCCGCTCGGCTAGGTCCCGGCCATCCACGCCGCGTCAAGCGGTTCGAAGAACGTGGATGCCCGGGACCCGGCTATCAATTGCTCCGAGGACAAGCCTTGCCGGATATGAGGAATTTGGTCGGCAAAGTTGCGGAACATTGCGGTCAATCGCGCCTCGAAACGCGGGAAATCCGCAAACTTTTGCGGGATCGGGCCGAAGTTTCTTGCGGTGCAGCGGCTCACGTTTTAGGGTGGCTCATTCCCACAATCAGAGTCGTGAGGCCGAGGGCTTCACGACGCTTGTCAGGAGATGACGATGTCCTTCCTTGCCGCTGCGCTCGACCGTGTGAAGCCGTCCGCGACCATCGCGGTCACGGATAAAGCACGCGCGCTGAAAGCGGCGGGCCGCAACGTCATCGGCTTAGGTGCCGGCGAGCCCGACTTCGACACGCCCGCCAACATCAAGCTGGCGGCGATCCGCGCCATCGAGGCCGGCAAGACCAAGTATACCGCGGTCGACGGCATCCCCGAGCTGAAGGAAGCCATCATCGGCAAGTTTCAGCGCGAGAACGGCGTCGCCTACAAGCCGAACCAGATCATCGTCGGCACCGGCGGCAAGCAGGTGCTCTACAACGCGCTGATGGCAACCATCAATCCGGGCGACGAGGTGATCATTCCCGCGCCCTATTGGGTCAGCTATCCTGAAATGGTGGCGCTTGCCGGCGGCGAGCCGGTGCCGGTGGTCTGCACCGCCGCGACCGGCTTCAAGCTCCAGGCCGAGGCGCTGGAGCGCGCGATCACGCCGAAGACCAAATGGGTGATCCTGTGCTCGCCGTCGAATCCGACGGGAGCTGCCTACACCAAGTCCGAACTGAAGGCGCTCACCGACGTGCTGCTCAGGCATCCCCATGTCTGGGTGATGACCGACGATATGTACGAGCATCTCGTCTATGACGACTTCCAGTTCACCACGGTCGCGCAGGTCGAGCCGAAACTCTACGACCGCACGCTCACCGTGAACGGCGTGTCGAAGGCCTATTGCATGACCGGCTGGCGCATCGGCTATGCCGGCGGCCCGGCGCAGCTGATCAAGGCGATGTCGACGATCCAGTCGCAATCGACCTCGAACCCGTCGTCGATTGCGCAATGGGCGGCGGTCGAAGCGCTGAACGGTCCGCAGGACTTCATTCCCGCCAACAACAAGGTGTTCAAGGAGCGCCGCGACCTCGTCGTCTCCATGCTCAACCAGGCCAAGGGCATCGAGTGCCCGCGGCCCGAAGGCGCGTTCTACGTCTATCCGTCCTGCGCCGGCACCATCGGCAAGACCGCGCCGTCGGGCAAGGTGATCGACAATGACGAGACGTTCGTCACCGAGCTGCTGGAGACCGAAGGCGTCGCCGTGGTGCAGGGCTCGGCCTTCGGCCTCGGACCTGCGTTCCGCATCTCCTATGCGACCAAGACCTCCGACCTCGAAGACGCCTGCAAGCGCATCCAGCGCTTTTGCGGCAATCTGCGGTAAGCCTGTCGCGACAGTTGCAAATTGAAAAGGCCCGCTTCGTGCGGGCCTTTTTTGTTGTGTTTCGATAAGCGGAGTCGGACGGTCCTTTGTTCTGGTCGGCATCTTGCCATGCCCCTCACCCGGATCGCTGCGCGATCCGACCTCTCCCCGCAGAAGGGCGTGGAGAGGTTAAGTCGCGTCCGATTGCGCACTCTAATTCTTCTCGCATCGCGAGGGGCGCAGGCTCGCGCACTCCCTCGCCCCGTTCTTACGGGGAGAGGGTGGGGTGAGGGGTCTCTTTCCGCGAATTCGATTCCAGATATGTCCGATCTGGCACCGCCAAGACTCTTGTGGCATAGACGATCGCGCGGCGTGTGCCGCGTCCTTCCTGCTCGCAATCACCTTCATCGCCGGAGACGTTTCATGCGCCGTTCGTTCCTCCTCGCCGGGCTCACCGCCGCAAGCCTCGTTGTCTCCGTCGTTGCTGCCGGCGCGCAGCAACGGATGACGCGGATCGGCGTGCTCGAATGTCGCGGCGGCGCCAGCGTCGGCTTCATCGTGGGATCGGTGACCCATCTCGGCTGCGTGCTGCGCGCCGACGGCTTGCCCGACGACCGCTACGTCGCGACCATCCGCAAAGTCGGCCTCGACATCGGCATCACCCAGGAGACGGCGCTCGCCTGGGGCGTGTTCGCGCCGGTCGACCGGCTTGGCCCCGGTGATCTCTCCGGCAATTACGCGGGCGCGCAGGGCAGCGCCTCGGTCGGCGTCGGGCTTGGTGGCAACGTGCTGGTCGGCGGCTCCAACAATTCGATCGCGCTCCAGCCGCTCAGCGTGCAGGGTCAGGTCGGCCTCAACGTCGCCGCGGGTCTGGAGAGCCTGGAACTTCGTCCGGGGCGTTGAGCCGTCGTCAATTCTAATTGACTGAGCCAGCTACGAGACTCACCTCTCCCTCCGGGAGAGGTGAATACCGACGACGCACCGCAGCGACGTTTGATGCTTGCCAAATCTTGGGGACGGGCAGAGCATCTGCGTTTGCCGACCCAATCATGGGCCGAGCTCCACAAGAAGGAGGCGGCGAATGGGACAAGACGTCAGAAGTCCCCGAGGTCCACGGTGCATTGCGCTGGTGGGCCCATTCCAAAGCGGTAAAACCACACTTCTCGAAGCAATCCTGGCGCGAACGGGTGCGATCCCGCGCGCCGGCAGCGTCGATGCCGGAACTTCCGTCGGCGACGCCACGCCAGAGGCCCGTGATCACAAGATGACCGTCGGGCTGACTGCCGCCACCACGAGTTTCATGGGTGACAGCTACACCTTCCTCGACTGTCCCGGTTCCGTCGAATTCGCCCACGATATGCGCGCCGTGTTGCCCGCGGTCGATGCCGCGGTCGTGGTCTGCGAGGCCGACGAGAAGAAGCTGCCGCAGCTTCAGATCATCCTGCGCGAGCTGGAGGAGCTGAAGATCCCGCGTTTCCTGTTCCTCAACAAGATCGACCGCGCCAGCGAGCGCATCCGCGAGACGCTCGCAATGCTCCAGCCCGCCTCGTGCGTGCCGCTGGTGCTGCGCCAGATTCCGATCTGGAACGGCGAGCTGATCGAGGGCTTCGTCGATCTCGCGCTGGAGCGCGCCTTCGTCTATCGCGAGCACAAGGCCTCCGAGGTGATCGCGCTCGAAGGCGGCAATCTCGACCGCGAGAAGGAGGCTCGCTTCTCGATGCTGGAGAAGCTCGCCGACCACGACGATGCGCTGATGGAGCAGCTGCTCGAAGACATCCAGCCGCCGCGCGATGCCGTGTTCGACGACCTTGCCCGCGAATTGCGCGAAGGGCTGATCTGTCCGGTGCTGCTGGGCGCCGCCGCGCGCGAAAACGGCGTGCTGCGTCTGATGAAAGCGCTGCGCCACGAGGCGCCCGGCGTTGCGGAGACCGCAAAACGTCTCGGCGTTCCCGACACCAAGGATGCGCTCGGCTACGTCTTCAAGACGCTGCATTCGCAGCACGGCGGCAAGCTGTCGCTGACGCGGCTGCTCGCCGGCCATCTCGACGATGGTGCGACGCTGCAATCCTCAGCCGGCGGCACGGGGCGCATCTCCGGTATCCTCGCCGTCAACGGCGCCTACGATACCAAGCGTGCCTCGGCCGAAGCCGGCGACACCGTGGCGCTCGCCAAGCTCGATCCCGTAAAGACCGGCGACACCGTCTCGAGCGGCAAGACCCCGCCGGCTGCGCTCGTCGCCGTGGAGCCGACGCCGCCGGTGCTCGCGATCTCGATCGCGGCCACAGATCGCAAGGACGACGTGAAGCTCGGCCAGGCGATGGCCCGGCTGCACGAGGAGGATCCTTCGCTGGTCGTGGTGCAGAACGCTCAGACCCATGACACCGTGCTGTGGGGCCAGGGCGAGATGCATCTGCGCGTGGCCGGCGAGCGGCTGCGAGACCGCTTCGGCGTCAAGGTCACCTCGCATCCGCCCGCGATCGGCTATCAGGAGACCATCCGCAAGCCGATCACCCAGCGCGGGCGTCACAAGAAGCAGTCCGGCGGTCACGGCCAGTTCGGCGATGTCGTGCTCGACATCAGGCCGCTGCCGCGCGGCGACGGCTTCAAGTTCGCCGAGAAGGTGGTCGGCGGCGCGGTGCCGCGCAACTACATCCCGGCGGTGGAGGAAGGCGTCGTCGACGGGCTGGCGCGCGGCCCGCTCGGTTTCCCCGTCACCGACGTGGAGGTGACGCTGACCGACGGCTCCTATCACAGCGTCAACTCGTCGGACCTCGCCTTCCGCACGGCGGCGCGGGTCGGACTCAATGAGGGCCTGCCGCAATGCCAGCCGGTGTTGCTCGAGCCGATCCACATGGTCGAGATCGTCTGCCCGACCGACGCCACCGCCAAGATCAACGCGATCCTGTCGGCGCGGCGTGGCCAGATCCTCGGCTTCGACACGCGCGACGGCTGGAGCGGCTGGGACTGCGTCCGCGCCATGATGCCGGAAGCCGAGATCGGCGAACTCATCGTCGAGCTGCGCTCGGCCACCGCCGGCGCCGGCAGCTTCACCCGCCAGTTCGACCACATGGCCGAAGTGACCGGCCGCGCCGCCGACCAGATCATCGCCGCCCATCAGCACGCGGCGTGATCTGTAAGTGAGGCAACCGGCCTCTCACTCCCTCTCCCCGTTCTTCACGGGGAGAGGGTGGGGTGAGGGGCTGCCTCCGCGGATGCGGCATTTCATTGAGCCGAACCCGCGCCCAACCTCCGTCATTGCGAGCGCAGCGACTTGTCCGCCGAAGCCTTTGGCGAAGGCGGAAGCAATCCAGAATGTCTCTGCGGAGGCGGTCTGGATTGCTTCGTCGCACCAGCGCAAAATTGCTTTGCAATTTTGTCGCGGGCTCCTCGCAATGACGAAGGAGGTAGATGGGCAGTCCCTTGCGCCCGGCCTCATATGATGTATTTTATATCATTGTATATGTCCCAGATATCATTTATAGGTTCTGATACGTGAGGCCACGGTGATCACGTCGTTCCAGATGCGGGCAGCGCGGGCGCTGCTCGGCATTGACCAGAAAACCCTGGCCGAGCTCGCCGGCGTTTCGCTGCCGACCATCCAGCGGATGGAAGCCAGCACCGGCAATGTTCGCGGCGTGGTCGAGACCCTGATCAAGGTGGTCGAGGCGTTCGATCGGGCCGGCGTCGAGCTGATCGGCGAGCAGGCGCGCAGCGACATTGGCGGGCGCGGCGTTCGCCTCAAGGAGCCGGGGCCGCCGCGGCGGGTGGGGGCATGATCGGGCGTTGATCATGCTCGGGATCAGGAATGGGATAGCGCATCGTCGCACCTCGGCAACACGGGACGCACGATGCTTCGGAGCATCGTGGGCATGAGCATCACAAGCGATCAAGCGGGCCAACTGCATCAGCTTCGCCGGCCGACCCTTGTCGAATTGTATTTGCCAAAGCTCGTCACCATTTGGCGTGAGGGGTACGGCGTCGCGGACTTTCGCGCCGACGTCTTCGCCGGCCTCACCGTCGCGATCGTGGCACTGCCGCTGTCGATGGCGATCGCGATCGCCTCGGGCGTGACACCGGACCGCGGCCTCTACACCGCCGTCGTCGGTGGCTTCGTCGTGTCCCTGCTCGGCGGCAGCCGCTTCCAGATCGGCGGACCCGCGGGCGCCTTCATCGTCCTGGTTGCGGTGACGGCCGAGCGGCACGGCGTCGACGGCGTGATCCTCGCCACCATGATGGCGGGGCTATTCCTGGTCGCCGCGGGCCTGTTGCGGGTCGGCACCTACATCAAGTTCATTCCCTATCCCGTGACCGTCGGCTTCACCGCCGGCATCGCCGTCATAATCTTTGCGAGCCAGCTCCGCGATCTCGGCGGGATCACGCTGGCCGGGAAAGAGCCCAGCGAATTCGTTCCCAAGCTCGTTGCGCTCGCCGGCGGCCTCAACACCATCAATCCATCGGCCGTCGTGGTCGCGATCGGCAGCATCGTCATCATCGCCGCCTTGCGGCGCTGGCGGCCGTCCTGGCCCGGCATCCTGATCGCGGTTGCGCTCGCGGCGGTCGCCAGCGCCGTGCTGTCGCTGCCGGTCGAGACCATCGGTTCGCGCTTCGGCGGCATTCCGCGCGAGCTGCCCTCGCCGGCGCTGCCCGCGTTCTCGCTGGAGAAGGCAAAGGCCGTGCTGCCGGATGCGATTGCGTTCGCGCTGCTGGCCGCCATCGAATCGCTGTTGTCGGCCGTGGTGGCCGACGGCATGACCGGACGCCGTCATCGCTCCAATTGCGAGCTGGTGGCGCAAGGCGTCGCCAATATCGGCTCGGCGCTGTTCGGCGGCATCTGCGTCACCGGCCTGATTGCGCGCACCGCGACCAACATCCGCGCGGGCGCGCGCGGCCCGCTCGCGGGCATGCTGCATTCGATCTTCCTGCTGCTGTTCATGCTGATCGCGGCGCCGCTCGCAAGCTACATTCCGCTCGCAGCGCTCGCCTCCGTGCTCGTCGTGGTGGCCTGGACCATGGCGGAGAAGCAGGAATTCGCGACGCTCCTGCGCTCGTCATGGGGCGATGCCGTCGTGCTGCTCGCAACCTTCCTGCTCACGATCTTCCGCGATCTGACCGAAGGCATTCTGGTCGGCTTCGCGCTCGGCGCGGTGCTGTTCATCCACCGCATGGCGGAGATGACGGGCATCGAGGAGCGCACGCCGCTGGTGGTCCCCGATCGCCCCGATGACAGCAACGGTGCGCGCGTTCCCTACGATTCCGCGCTGGCGGTCGACCGCGACGTGCTGGTCTATCGCATCACCGGTGCGTTCTTCTTCGGCGCCGCCTCTGCGATCGGAGGCGTGCTCGACGGCGTCGCCGACCAGCGCAAGGCCTTCGTAGTCGATTTCGCCGCGGTGCCGTTCCTGGACTCCACCGCGGCGAACGTGCTCGGGCGCGTCGCCGCCAAGGCCCATCGCCAGGGCATCAGGCTGTTCATCACGGGGGCATCGCCGGCGGTTCGCCGCGCGCTGCTCACCCATGGCGTGACGCCGCCGCGCGCGCGCTATCGCCAGAGCCTCGAGCGCGCGATTGCCGATATCAAGGGCCGCGCAACGCAGCCCGAGGCCGATGAGGTTGCCGCGAGCTGACGGCGCCGTGGCGATGCGGCGCTCGTGCGCTTGACAGAGCCTTCGGGACGCGAAATGGATCGCCTTCCACATCGCTTGAGGGAAGGATGACGTGACCAGGGCTCCCGCCGCTTGTCTGATCGGATGGCCGGCGGCGCATTCGCGCTCGCCGCTGATTCATCATTACTGGCTGCGCACGCTCGGGATCGAGGGCGGCTACGTCATCGAGGCGGTTCCGCCCGAGGGCCTGCGCGACTTCGTGCTGCGGCTGTCGCTGCGCGGCTTCGTCGGTGCCAACGTCACCATCCCGCACAAGGAGGGCGTGCTGGCGCTATCGAAACCCGATGCGCGCGCAACGGCCGTCGGCGCGGCCAATACGCTATGGTTCGAAGACGGCGAGCTGCACGCCACCAATACCGACGTCGAAGGCTTCATCGGCAATCTCGACGCCAGCGCGCCCGGCTGGGATACGGCTGAGGAGGCGTTGGTGCTCGGGGCCGGCGGCTCCTCGCGCGCCGTCGTGTTCGGGCTGCGCGAGCGGGGCATCAAGCGCATCCATCTCGCCAATCGCACCATCGCGCGGGCGGAGACGCTGGCAAGACAGTTCGGGCCGAACGTGCACCCCGTTGCATGGGATGCGATCAACGACGTTCTGCCGCGTGCAAAACTTCTCGTGAACACGACCTCGCTCGGCATGCATGGCCAGCCTTCACTCGATGTCGATGTTGCGCGCCTGCCGCAAGCGGCCGTGGTCGCCGATCTCGTTTATGTCCCGCTGGTGACGCCGCTGCTTGCAGCAGCAAAAGCGCGCGGTCTGAAGACCGCCGACGGGCTCGGCATGCTGCTGCATCAGGCGGTGCGCGGCTTCGAGCTGTGGTTCGGCCAGCGGCCGGAGGTCACCGCCGAGCTGCGCGCGCTGGTCGAGGCCGATCTCACAAAGACTTGAAAGAATAGCGCGGCTGTTCCGGAGTTCTCCCTCCGTGGGGATAACCGGAGACCGTCATGTCTGTTCAACGTGCAACTTTCACACGTCCACTTCTCGCCGTCGCAATGGTGGCCCTCTCGACCTACGGCGCCCTCGCCCAGAAAGCGCCGGTGCCGACGCGCGTGCGCGGAACGATCGAGAGCGTCAATGGCGATACCATGCAGGTCAAGTCGCGCAGCGGCGAAGACGTCAAGCTTCACATCGCCTCTGACGTGAACGTCGCAGGCATCACCAAGATTTCACTCGCCGACATCAAGCCGGGTTCGTTCATTGGCGCAACCACCGTGCCTGGGCCGAACGGCGGCCAGAATGCGGTCGAGGTCCACGTCTTTCCGGAGAGCATGCGCGGCACCGGGGAGGGCTCGCGGCCCTGGGATCTCAAGCCCAATTCCAGCATGACCAATGCGACGGTCGCCGAGAGCGTGGTCGGCAATGACGGCCACACGCTGCTAGTCAAGTACAAGGACGGCGAGAAGAAGGTGTTCGTCGCCGACAACACCCCGGTGGTCACTTATGTGCCGGGCGAGAAGTCCGAGCTCAAAGCCGGCGCCAAGATCATCGCCTTCACGAAGCAATTGCCGGACGGCTCTTTCGAGACCAACCGCGTCGGCGTCGGCCGTGACGGCGTCACGCCGCCGATGTGAGCGGAGCTGCAGCCACACCCCCAGTGTCGTCCCGGATCTGCGCTGACGCTTGTCCGGGACGCATAACCACGGGGGCAAGTTGTTGCGCGAAGGAGGTAACTCCGAGTCCCCGTAGCCACGTCCGCCTGTGGCTATGGGTCCCGGATCGGCGCGCGCTTAGGGCGCGCTTGTCCGGGACGACGGCTATGTTTGACGCGACGGTTTCGCCTCACACCGCAATGACGTGATCGTCGATCTCGTCGATCCTGTTGACGCCGCACAGGCCCATGGTGGTGAGCAGCTCTTTCTGGATGATGTCAATCGCCTTGGCGACGCCGGCCTGGCCGCCGGCCCCTAAGCCATAGGCGTAGGCGCGGCCGATCATGCAGGATTTTGCGCCGAGCGCGAGCGCGCGCATCACGTCCTGGCCGGAGCGGATGCCGCCGTCGAACATGATCTCCATCTTGTCGCCGACCGCGTCCGCGATCTCGGGCAGCACCTCGATCGAGGACGGCGCGCCGTCGAGCTGCCGGCCGCCATGGTTGGAGACGACGAGGGCCTGCGCGCCGGTCTTGGCGGCTTCCTCGGCGTCCTCGACGTCGAGGATGCCCTTGATGATGAGCTTGCCCGGCCAGATGCTGCGGACCCACTCGACGTCCTTCCAGCTCAAGGAGGTGTCGAACTGCGACGCCGTCCATTCGGCGAGGCGGTTCAGATCCTCGGTGTTCTTCACGTGGCCGGCGATGTTGCCAAAGGTGCGGCGCTTGCCTTGCAGCACGCCGGAGACCCAGGCCGGCTTGCTGGCGAAATCCAGAAGCTTCGATAGCGACCATTCCGGCGGCACCGTCATGCCGTTCTTGATGTCGGCGTGGCGTTGGCCGATCACCTGCAGGTCGACGGTGAGCACCAGCGCGCTGCATTTGGCCGCGATGGCGCGCTGGATCAGATCCTTGATGAAGCCGCGGTCCTTCATGACGTAGAGCTGGAACCAGAACGGCTTCTCGACATTGGCGGCGATGTCCTCGATCGAGCAGATCGACATGGTCGATTGCGTGAACGGGATACCGGCGGCCTGCGCGGCGCGGCAGGCATGGATCTCGCCGTCGCCATGCTGCATGCCGAGCAAGCCGACGGGCGCCAGGATCAGCGGCATGGTCGAGGGCTCGCCGAGGATCGTGGTCGAGGTGTCGCGCTTGGAGACGTCGACCAGGATGCGCTGGCGGAACTTGATCGCCTGCATGTCCTCGCGGTTGGCGCGCAGCGTCTCCTCGGCATAGGAGCCGCGGTCGCAATAGTCGAAGAACGCCTTCGGCACGCGGCGCTTATGCAGCGCGCGAAGATCGTCGATACAGGTGATGTGCTTCATGATCGTTTCCCCGGCCCGTCTTGCATCGGATGATTTCGGGGTCATCTAGCATGGTTAGATGCACAGCCAAATCGTTTGAGAGGAGGGCGCCATGACGAGGCCGCACGCCGCACCTTCGCCGGAAGAGATCAAGGAGAAGCGCGACCTCGAGGAAGCGCTGGAAGAAGGCCTGGAAGAGACCTTTCCGGCCTCCGATCCCGTCAATGTCACCCAGCCACCGCCGAGCCGCGGCGACGGCCATGTGAAGCGCACCGGCTAGGCCGGGTTCCGTCCGTTCCGGCTTCCCTGCAGGGAAATATAGTGTTAACAATACGTTATCGGGCACGCGGCGGGCCCGGTTCCGTAATGATTCATCATATTTTTTGAAGCCAAGTTAGCCGCGATGGTTTTATAAGAGCTCAGCAAATCAGGGATGCGGGGCCTTTTCGGGCAGCCCGTGGTTGTCGAGGGGACCCCTGATTGTTGCCTGGGGGACGATATGAGCCGCAAATATTTCGGGACGGACGGGATTCGGGGCCGCGCCAACGGACTGATCACGCCGGAGCTCGCGCTCAAGGTCGGCCAAGCCGCAGGCCTTGCGTTTCAGCGCGGCGACCACCGCCACCGGGTCGTGATCGGCAAGGACACCCGCCTGTCCGGCTACATGATCGAATATGCGATGGTCGCTGGCTTCACCTCGGTCGGCATGGACGTGCTGCTGGTCGGCCCGATGCCGACGCCGGCGGTCGCGATGTTGACCAAGTCGATGCGCGCCGATCTCGGCGTGATGATCTCGGCTTCGCACAATCTGTTCGAGGACAACGGCATCAAGCTGTTCGGCCCGCAGGGCTTCAAGCTCTCCGACGACGTCGAGCGGCAGATCGAGCAGCTGCTCGACGAATCCCTCGACAAGAGGCTCGCGCAGAGCGCGAGCTTGGGCCGCGCCCGCCGCATCGACGGCGTGCATGACCGCTACATCGAATTCGCCAAGCGCACGCTGCCGCGCGATCTGTCGCTGGATGGCTTGCGTGTCGTGATCGATTGCGCCAACGGCGCTGCCTACAAGGTGGTGCCGGAAGCGCTGTGGGAATTGGGTGCCGACGTCGTTCCGATCGGCGTCGAGCCCGACGGCTTCAACATCAACAAGGAATGTGGCTCGACCTCGCCGGAAGCGCTGTCGAAGAAGGTCCGCGAGATGCGCGCCGATATCGGCATCGCGCTCGACGGTGACGCCGATCGCGTCATTCTGGTCGACGAGCGCGGTCATCTCGTCGACGGCGACCAGCTGCTGGCGGTGATCGCGCAGAGCTGGAAGGAAGACGGCCGGCTGTCGCGGCCGGGCATCGTCGCGACCGTGATGTCGAATCTCGGCCTCGAGCGTTTCCTGAACGGGCAGGGGCTCGATCTCGTCCGCACGCCCGTCGGCGACCGCTACGTGCTCGAGCAGATGCTGAACGGCGGCTACAATCTCGGCGGCGAGCAATCCGGCCACATCATCCTGTCCGACTACGCCACCACCGGCGACGGCTTCGTTGCGGCCTTGCAGGTGCTGGCGGTGGTGCAGAAGCTGCGCCGTCCCGTGTCCGAAGTCTGCCACCGCTTCGATCCGCTGCCGCAGATCCTGAAGAACGTCCGCCACAAGGGCGGCAAGCCGCTCGACGATTCCGACGTCAAGTCGGCGATCTCCGACGGCGAGAAACGCCTCAACGGCTGCGGCCGTCTCCTGATCCGCTCTTCCGGTACCGAACCCGTGATCCGCGTCATGGGCGAGGGCGAGGACCGCATCCTGGTCGAGGACGTCGTCGACACCATCGTCTCCGCGCTCGGCCAGGCGGCGGCGTAAGGTCTTCCTTCTCCCGCAGTGACGTAGGGTGGGCAAAGCGACTTGTCCGCCGTAGCTCGAAGAACGAAGGCGGAAGCGTGCCCACCGTTTCATTTGCAGTGTTGGATTGATGGTGGGCACGGCGCAAGTGCGCCTTTGCCCACCCTACGATTCCGAGCTAGCGGAGAGATGCCTTACCCGTCTCGCCGCTGCGCCGTAGCCGATGCAAGCATCGGCGTTCTTAAGAGACGGCGGTCGAAGGCCTTGCCGTGTTCCTGCCCAGGCTGCCGCGGCACGCGCGTTAACGCATCCTCTCTCGCCGCGTTGCGGTTTCACACATCGTTAGGAATTGCGGCGAGGTCGTCGCATTTGGCGCGGCATTCTTGCAACGCTGGCGCGGCGCGCGCGTGTATGGTGAGAAAAAATCAACCTTAAAAATTAGGGTTAAGTGGCGCTTAAACATTTGCTGCCATCGTCCGGGTCGTGAGTTTCCAGAACGTGGGGCGTCTGCATTTTTGCCTCACCGGCCATAAGGACGAAGCCAAAATGCGTAGCGTTAAGTCTCTCCTTGCCGCGGGTGCGGCAACCCTGATCTCGTCGATGGCGTTCGCCGCTGATATGCCGATCGCAGCGCCCCCTCCGATGTACGCGCCGCCCGCTCAGCCCGCCGACTTCGGTGGCTGGTATCTCCGCGGCGACATCGGCATGACCAACCAGAGCGCCAAGCGCATCGACGCCGCCGTAGCGCCGGGGTTTACGAGGACGACGGAGGGACTCGGCTTCGACTCGTCGCCGCTGTTCGATCTCGGTGTCGGCTATCGCTTCAACAACTGGTTTCGTGCGGACGTGATCGGCCAGTACCGGGGCAAGGCTAATCTGCATGGTGCCGACAACGTCATTGGGCCCGGCTTCGTCGGCTCCAACAATTACAGCGGCAGCAAGTCCGAGTGGGTCGTCATGGCCAACGCCTATGTCGATCTCGGCACCTGGTGGTGCATCACTCCGTTCGTCGGTGCCGGTGTCGGCGGCTCCTACAACAAGATCAGCGGCTTCCGTGATGACGGCGTGTCATTCAGCGGCGGCACCCTGTCCAACAGCGTCGCCTACTTCGCCGACAACGGAAAGTGGAACTTCGCCTGGGCCGCCCACGCCGGTCTCGCCTACAAGGTCAATCCCGGCTTCACCGTCGAACTGGCCTACAGCTACATGAACCTCGGCGACGCAGCGCCCGGCAACTTCCGCTTGTTCGACAACAGCGCCTCGGGTCCGACCTCGATCAAGATCAAGGAGCTCACCTCGCACGACGTCAAGCTCGGCGTGCGCTGGGATCTCAACAGCCCGCCGGTCTACGCGCCGCCGCCGCTGGTCACCAAGGGCTGATCGTCAGCCTCATCGCTTAAGACGTCTTAACGGCGCGGGTTCATCCCGCGCCGTTTTGCTTTGCGGATTTTTCATGGCGCGACAGCGACGAACGTGGCGAACGCAACCATTGGTTAAGGTTAACAGGCGATGATCATCGCAACAGTTCGAGTCCGATGGAGCGTTGCGATGCGTAGGCTGATGGTGGCGGCAGCGATGTTGGGGACGGTGTCCGCCGCGCATGCGGCCGACATGCCGGACCTGCCGATCCTGCGCGGCAGCTTCACCGACGGTCTGAGCACCTCCACAGTCAACTGGCAAGGCTCGTATATCGGAGCGCAGGCCGGTTATGGCTCGTCCGACGAGAACTTCAACGGCTCGACCAGCAACATGATGGCTGCATTGCTGGCGGATACGTTGATCGAGAGCTCGATGGGCGTGTCCCAGTGGAATCTTGGACTGGGCAAGGCCTCGCAGCGCACGACCGGTTACGGCGCCTTCGTCGGCTACAATGCGCAGTGGGACGACGTCGTGATGGGCCTCGAAGTGAGCTGGCTGCACGGCAAGTTCGGAGGAATGTCGTCGGCCAGCGAAAGGCGTGTCAGCGCCACTGCACTGGCAGACGGCAATTTCCATGATGTCACGGCGACCTCCACATCTTCGATCAGCATCAGCGACATCGGAACGTTCCGCGGCCGCGCCGCTTACTCATGGGGATGCTTTCTGCCCTACATGTTTGCGGGTCTCGCGCTCGGTAATGCGGACATTGTGCGCACTGCCAACGTGCAGGATCGCGTGAGCGCGACCCAGTTGGGGACCTACACGCCGCTCGCGCCGTTGAGCTCGACCGATGCCCAGCACAATCACCTGATCTACGGCTACACCGCCGGTCTCGGCGTCGACGTCAACCTGGTCGGCGGATTGTTCATGCGTGCGGAGTACGAATACATCCGCTTCACCTCCCAGGTCGACACCAGCATCAACACCGTCCGCGCCGGCCTCGGCTACAAGTTCTGACGCGGCCGCGCACGCCGCGGTTGACAGCTCCCGTCCGTCCTGATGCTCTGTCGCTCAAAAGCAGGGCGGCGGCGATGCAGATCTACGGCGATAGCAATTCCGGCAATTGTCTGAAGGTGAAGTGGGTCTGCGACAAGCTCGCGCTGCACTACCAGTGGATTGAAATCGACACACGCAAGGGCGAGACCCGCACGCCGCAATTCCTGAAGATGAACGGCGCCGGTCAGGTGCCGACCGTCGCGTTCGACGACGGCCGCACGCTGGCCCAATCCAACGCCATCATCCGCTATCTCGCCCGCGACAGCGCGCTCGTTCCGCGCGACGCCTTCATTGCCGCCAAGATGGACGAATGGCTGTTCTGGGAGCAGTACAGCCACGAGCCCTATATCGCGGTGTGCCGTTTCCTCCTGGTCTATCTCGGCAAGGAGGCATCCGAGCTCGACCCCGAGAAGGTCAAGCGCGGCTATGCGGCGCTCGACCGCATGGAGCAGCATCTTTCGGTCAGCCGCTTCTTCACTGGTGAGGCGGTTTCGCTCGCGGATGTCTCGCTGCTCGCCTATACCCGCGTTGCGCATGAGGGCGGCTTCGATCTCGCTCGCCATGCGGCCGTCCGTCGCTGGATCGACGAGGCCGAGGCGTTTCTCAGCCTTGCGCCGGCGCGCTGAGCCTGGAGTAACGCGCATGAACACTGAGGCCGTTTCCATTCGCCGCGCGCGCCGCGACGATGTCGCCGCGATCGTGGCGATGCTCGCCGATGATCATCTCGGACGCGGGCGTGAGCGCGTCGAGGATCCGCTGCCCGCCGCCTATGACGAGGCATTCGCGCGGGTCGAGCGCGATCCGAATCTGATGCTCGTGGTCGCCGAGAGCGAGGGCAGGGTGGTCGGCTGCCTGCAACTCGCGATCCTGCCCGGCATCAGCTCGCAAGGCGGCGTGCGCGGCCTGCTCGAAGACGTCCGCGTTGCTTCCGATTGTCGCAGCCGTGGCATCGGCGAGCGATTGGTGCAATGGGCGATCGCGGAAGCGAAATCACGCGGCTGCAATCTGGTCGAGCTGCTGACGCATCAGACGCGCGTCGATGCGCAGCGCTTCTACACGCGGCTCGGATTCGCTGCGAGTCATGTGGGCATGACTGTCCGCTTTTGAGGCAACAAGAGCGTTTTCGAGCGAAGTGGATACCGGTTCGCGTAAAGAAAACGCGTCAATACAAAAATCCAGAGTCCCGTTCCGATTGTATCGGAATGGGGCTCTGGTCGCGGGCGTTGCGCAATCAGCACATTCGGATCGCGCATACGTTCATCTTAAGAGCTGATAAACTACCCGCCCGTCGTTCATGTCTGTACAGGAACGAATGGTGCTACGGCAGCGTCAGACACCGAGCTCGGTCGGTTCGGGGATTTCGATGACAAGCTATTCGATGATCAAGGTCGGCAACGACTACGTCGTGCAGGCCAATGACAAATGCATATTGAAGGTCGGCAGCCGCCGCAGAGCCGCGCAATTGATCAGCGAGGCCACGGACTTGCTGAATGCGCTCGCTGCCGTCGAATCCCCTGGTATCGCGCCAGAGGCGCCTTCACTCCCCCGTGAGACGCCGGAACTTCCTTGACTGCTCTTCCCGATTCCCGTATCAGCCGCGGCGGGACACCTCCCCCCAACGGGAGGCTTACTATCTGGAAGGGTAGATGATGACTGTAGCGAAGCCCGCTTCGCGGCCGAATGTGCCGCACTTCTCCTCCGGCCCCTGCGCCAAGCGCCCCGGCTGGAACGCCCAAAATCTCAAGGACGCAGCCCTCGGTCGCTCGCATCGCGCGAAGATCGGCAAGGCCAAGCTCAAGCTCGCGATCGATCTGACGCGCGAAGTGCTCGAGGTCCCCGCCGATTACCGCATCGGCATCGTACCGGCCTCCGATACCGGCGCGGTCGAGATGGCGCTGTGGTCGCTGCTCGGTGCGCGGCCCGTCACCACGATCGCCTGGGAATCCTTCGGCGAAGGCTGGGTCAGCGACATCGTCAAGGAATTGAAGCTCAAGGACGTCACCAAGCTGAACGCAGCCTATGGTGAGATCCCCGACCTCTCCAAGGTCGATCCCAAGAGCGACGTCGTCTTCACCTGGAACGGCACCACCTCAGGCGTGCGCGTGCCGAACGCGGACTGGATCAGCGCGACCCGCGAAGGGCTCACGATCTGCGACGCCACCTCGGCCGCTTTTGCGCAGCCGCTCGATTTCGCAAAACTCGACGTCGTCACCTTCTCCTGGCAGAAGGCGCTCGGCGGCGAGGCCGCGCACGGCATGCTGATCCTCTCGCCCCGCGCTGTGGAGCGGCTCGAGACCTACAAGCCGGCCTGGCCGCTGCCAAAAATCTTCCGCATGACCAAGGGCGGCAAGATCAACGAAGGCATCTTCGTCGGCGAGACCATCAACACGCCCTCGATGCTCTGCGTCGAGGACTATCTCGATGCGCTGAACTGGGCCAAGTCGATCGGCGGCCTCAAGGCGCTGATCGCGCGTGCCGACGCCAACACCAAGGTGCTCGCCGACTGGAAGGCGAAGACGCCGTGGATCGACTTCCTGGCGAAGGATCCGTCGATCCGCTCCAACACCTCGGTGTGCCTGAAGTTCACCGATCCCGCGATCACCTCGCTCTCCGAGGACGCGCAGGCCGACTTCTCCAAGAAGCTGGTCGCGCTGGTCGAGAAGGAAGGCGCCGGCTTCGACTTCGCCTATTACCGCGATGCCCCGGCCGGCCTGCGCATCTGGTGCGGCGCCACCGTCGAGGCCAAGGACGTCGAGCTGCTGACGCAGTGGATCGACTGGGCCTTTGCCGAGACCAAGGCGCAGTTGGCCAAGGCGGCGTGATTTTCTTTTCGCCTCTCCCCGTTCTTACGGGGAGAGGCCGGATTGCGCAGCAATCCGGGTGAGGGGCTCTCTCCGCTTGCACCTTCGCCTGTGGCTGCCCCTCACCCAACCCTCTCCCCGTAAGAACGGGAAGAGGGGGAAGACAAAGCCTCATTCAATTCCGGCCATCGCAGGCCGATCCTCCCGTTAGGGAAGGCGAAGGATCATCCCCATGACCAAACCCAAAGTTCTCATTTCCGACGCGCTCTCGCCCGCAGCCGTGCAGATCTTCAAGGACCGCGGCGTCGAGGTCGACTTCCAGCCCAATCTCGGCAAGGACAAGGACAAGCTCGCCGAGATCATCGGCAATTACGACGGCCTCGCGATCCGCTCCGCGACGAAAGCGACCGCCAAGATTATCGACAAGGCCACGAAGCTGAAGGTGATCGGCCGCGCCGGCATCGGCGTCGACAATGTCGAGATTCCCGCCGCCACGGCCAAGGGCATCATCGTGATGAACACGCCGTTCGGCAATTCGATCACCACCGCCGAGCACGCGATCACCCTGATGCTGGCGCTCGCCCGCGAGATTCCGCAGGCCGACGCCTCGACCCAGGCCGGCAAATGGGAGAAGAACCGCTTCATGGGCGTCGAGATCACCGGCAAGGTGCTGGGCGTCGTCGGCTGCGGCAATATCGGCTCGATCGTCGCCGACCGCGCGCTCGGCCTGCGCATGAAGGTGATCGCGTTCGATCCGTTCCTGTCGCCGGAGCGCGCCAAGGACATCGGCGTCGAGAAGGTCGATCTCGACGATCTCCTCAAGCGCGCCGACTTCATCACGCTGCATACGCCGCTGACCGAGAAGACCAGGAACATCATCGATGCGGCCGCGATCGCCAAGATGAAGAAGGGCGTGCGCCTGATCAACTGCGCCCGTGGTGGCCTCGTCGACGAGCAGGCGGTGGTCGATGCGCTCAATTCCAAGCACATCGCGGGCGCCGCCTTCGACGTCTTCATCGAGGAGCCTGCGACGTCCAACGTGCTGTTCGGCCATCCCAACGTGATCTGCACGCCGCATCTCGGCGCCTCCACCACGGAAGCGCAGGAGAACGTCGCGCTCCAGGTCGCCGAGCAGATGTCGGACTATCTGCTCACCGGTGCGATCTCGAACGCGGTCAACTTCCCCTCGATCACCGCGGAAGAGGCGCCGAAGCTGAAGCCGTTCATCGCGCTCGCCGAGAAGCTCGGCTCGTTCGCCGGCCAGCTCACCGAAAGCGGCATCCTCAAGGTCGAGATCACCTATGAGGGCCACGTCGCCGAGATGAAGATCAAGGCGATCACCTCCGCGGTGCTGTCGGGCCTGCTGCGGCCGATGCTGGGCGAGGTCAACGTGGTGTCCGCCCCCGTCGTCGCCAAGGAGCGCGGCATGGTGGTGGACGAGATCGTGCGCGCCGCCCAGAGCGACTATGAGAGCCTGATCACCGTCACCGTCACCACCGAGCGGCAGGAGCGGTCGGTCTCCGGCACCGTCTATGCCGACGGCAAGCCGCGCCTCGTCGACATCAAGGGTATCCGCGTCGATGCCGAGTTCGGCAAGTCGATGATCTACGTCACCAACGAGGACAAGCCCGGCTTCATCGGCAGGTTCGCCAGCCTGCTCGGCGATGCCAAGATCAACATCGCGACCTTCCATCTCGGCCGCGTCGCACCCGGCAGCGATGCCATTGCCCTCGTCGAGGTCGACGGCGCGGTGCCGACGGACCTGCTCGCCAAGGTGCAGGCGCTGCCGCAGGTCAAGCAGGCCAAGGCGCTGACGTTCTGAGGCGAAACTCTTGCCTCTCGTCATGGCCGGGCTTGACCCGGCCATCCACGCCTTGCCCAGTGTCACGAAGAACGTGGATGCCCGGGACAAGCCCGGGCATGACGCGTGGATAGAGTGACACTCGCATAGATATTCCGACGCGCGGAACAACGCCGCCTCCATCACCTGGAGGCGGCGTTTTATTTTTCCCGCGCTCGCCAAACTTTGTGTACCAATGGCGATAAGGACGCTCCGTTCAAAATCGTTCGAAAAGGGAGAACACAATGCGTGAAGCCGTCATCGTTTCCTATGCGCGCACAGGTCTTGCCAAATCCGGCCGCGGGGGGTTCAACATCACGGCGCCGATGTCGCTCGCGGCCCACGCGATCCAGCACGCGGTGAAGCGCGCCGGCGTCGACAAGGACTATGTCGAGGACTGCTATCTCGGCAATTGCGCCCATGGCGCGCCGAACATCGGCCGCCAGGCGGCGCTGCTCGCGGGCCTGCCGAAGACCACCGCCGGCGTCTCGGTGAACCGCTTCTGCTCCTCGGGGCTGCAGACCATCGCGATGGCCGCCAACTCGATCCGCTCCGACGGCGCCGATTGCATCGTCGCCGGCGGCGTCGAGAGCATCTCGATTCCGGGCGGCGGCTCGCCGAAGGAATTGATCGATCCGGAACTGCTCAAGGTCGCGCCTGACATCTTCATGGCGATGATCGACACCGCCGACATCGTCGCCGAGCGCTACAAGCTCAGCCGCGAATATCAGGACGAGTTCTCGCTGGAATCGCAGCGCCGTATGGCCGCGGCGCAGCAGGCCGGCAAGTACAAGGACGAGATCGTCCCGATGAAGACCAAGATGAAAGTGGTCGACAAGCAGACCAAGGCGGAGTCGATCGTCGACTACGTCGTCGATCGCGACGAGTGCAACCGGCCCGACACCACGATGGAAGGCCTTGCCAAGCTCGAGCCGGTCAAGGGTCCCGGCAAGTTCGTCACCGCCGGCAATGCCAGCCAGCTCTCCGACGGCGCCGCCGCCGTGGTGCTGATGGAAGCCAAGGACGCCGAGAAGCGTGGCCTCAAGCCGCTCGGCCGCTTCGTTGCCTGGGCGACCGCGGGCTGCGAGCCCGACGAGATGGGCATCGGCCCGGTGTTCGCGATTCCGAAGCTGCTGAAGCGCACCGGCCTCAAGATCGACGACATCGATCTGTGGGAGCTCAACGAAGCCTTCGCCAGCCAGTGCCTGTATTGCCGCGACAAGCTCGGCATCGATCCCGCCAAGTACAACGTCAACGGCGGCTCGATCGCGATCGGCCATCCCTTCGGCATGACCGGCGCGCGGCTCACCGGCCATTTGCTGCAGGAAGGCGCGCGCCGTAAGGCCAAGTGGGGCGTCGTCACCATGTGCATCGGCGGCGGCCAGGGCGGCGCCGGCCTGTTCGAGATCTACAGCTGATCCAGGCCACAGGAACGCGAAAGGGCACGGCGCCGCAAGCGCCGTGCCTTTTTATTTGAGCGCTGCGCGTTATTTGAGCGCCCACGCGGGGACTTGGACCGCTCTTCACCATCAAATCACGCTATCAACCTCCACGGTGTCATTCTAATAAAGACAACCGCAGCGAAAGGTGCTAAAGCTTGCTTGCGATGCAAGCTTGGGAGGGGCGCAAATGGCCTTTTCGGACCCGAGCTCGGCGATCCAAAACATCATAGACGCGGCCGTCAGCGATTACATGGGGATGGCAGTCTACGTCTTCACGGATTTTGACGGCTCCGGCACCCCCTCCGCAAAGTTCTTCTCTCCCTCTAAGACTGAAGTCTGGGACTCAAACCATGATGTCGTGAGCGCTGCGAAGCTGCCAAATACTCTGTTCGAAATCGGATCCATTTCAAAAGTTTTCACGTCCAGGATTTTTTACAGTCTTCAAGGCACATATGACGGGAATACGGTTGGGTCCTGCATGCCCTCGATTTCCCTGCCGGTAGCGATCAGCGGGATTCCGGTTGCCGATATCGTCACTTATGCTTCTGGGTTTCCGCAGGACAATGACGAGCCCCCCGATCCGCGGGGACAGTTCTGCCCGCCAAGCAACTTGCAGAACCTCGCCGACCTCGTCGATTGGTTCAACAGCGGACAGCACTCGTCCTGGATCTGCCCCGCGGGCCACTGCTACACCTATTCAAACCTTGCCTGGTCGCTCCTGGCTATCGTCGGTCTCAACCCGCAGAAACCCTATGTCGACGTCTATGATGGGTACAACGCGCAACTCGCGGAGCTGTGCGCGGATCTGAGCATGAGCAACACCGCTTTGTTCAGTACGGGCCAAGTGCCCAGCATGGCGTGTGGATATAACGGGACGCAGCCTTACGACGTGGGTCAGAGCTATAAGCCGGGCCCAACGATGGAGTTCGGCGCCGGAGCGATCGTCAGCTGCGCCTCGGACATGCTTCAATGGCTGCTCTACAACATGGGCCAACTGCAGCCTTCACCAACGGAATTCGCCATCCTGCAGATGCAGCAGCAGGCCAGCCCGGCCCGCGGCAAATGCGGTACGACGGGCACCTGCCAGGTGCAGACGCAGGGCCCCACGGTCGCGATTGGATGGTTCTTTCCGAAAATCGCCGGCGCTGCGGGACGTGTCCTGTCGAAAGATGGCAGCGTACCGGGCTTCAGCTCGTGGATGGGGTTTGAGAGCTGGGTTCAGAACGGCGCAAACGCTCCGTCGGGCAATGGCGTCGTCGTTCTGTCCGCCGGCAGCCTCGCCTCGTCCGTGGGACAGAAAATCATGTCCACTCTTCTGAGCGCCGAGGTCGAGGGTGGTTTGTCGTCGAGTTGACCCAAGTCAGTTGACCCAAGCCGGGCGCGTCGTTTCGACGATAGGATGACGGACAATCCCGCGAAGAGCCTGATCGTCTATGATGTCGACGATCCGGGGGCGGGCCAGCCGAGTTCGCGAGAGCTAAAGGGCAGGGCTATCGATTGGATCGGTGCGCGCCCAGGATGTTGATCACCTCTCCCGTAGGGAGAGGTCGGATCGTATCGAAGATGCGATCCGGGTGAGGGGTAACAGTCTCACGGAACGCTGCAGCCCCTCACCCGAATTGCTTCGGACGATGCTTCGCATCGCCGAGCCCAATCCGACCTCTCCCCGCTGGGAGAGGTGGCCTCCCGACGCCGCTTTACGCCTTCGCCAGCGCCGGTGCGAACACCACTTCGATCAGCGTGCCGGAATTGCCCGCGCTCTTGATGTTGAACTGGGCGCGGTTGGCTTCGACCAGCGCCTTGGTCAACGACAGGCTGAGCGCGGCGCTGTCCGCGGCATCGCCCGGCGGCGGGGTGCGGAACGGCTCCATCGCGGCGGCGACTTCGCGTTCGCTGAGACCATGGCCGGTGTCGCGGATGCGAAGCGCGATCTCGCCGCGATCGGTCAGCGCGGTCGAGACGATGACCTGGCCGCCGGCGCTCGCAAGCCGGATCGAGTTCGAGATCAGGTTCACGGTGATCTGCCGCATCGCGCGCGCATCCACTGTCACCTGCGGCAGCGCATGCGCCAACGAGGTGCGGATGATGATGCGCTCGCGGTTGGCCTGCGGCTGCATCACCGTAACGCAGGCCTCGACGAGGTCGTTGAGATTGAGGTTGGCGAAGTTGAGGTCGAGCTTGCCGGTCTCGATCCGCGACAGCTCCAAGAGATCGTCGATGATGGCGATGACGCGCTCGCCCGAAGCGCGGATGTCCTTCATGTATTCGCCATAGCGCTCGTTGCCGAGCGCGCCGAAACGTTCGGAGATCATCACCTCGGCAAAGCCGATGATGGCGTTGAGCGGGGTGCGGATCTCGTGGCTGATCCGCGCCAGCATGTCGGCCTTGGCCGTCGCTGCGCCGTCGGCGCGACGGCGGGCCTGCGTCAGCTCGCTCTCGCCCTTCTTGCTCTGCGAGAGATCGCGGAACACGGCGAAGAAGTTCGGGCCGTCCGGCCGCGTGCGGCCCATGATCATCGCGAGCGGAATGACGCCGCCCTTCTTCTCGCGGCCCAGCACCTCGCGGCCGTGGTCGAGCAGGCTCGCAACGTCCTGGCTCTTCAGGCTTTCGAGATAGTCGGCGACGATCTGCTGGCTCTCCGGCGCGAACAGCGTCGCCAGATTCTGCTCGAGCAGCGCATCGCCGTCATAGCCGAACAGCGCCTCGGCGCTGCGGTTGCAGGCGTGGATGTTGCCTTCGGCATCGAACATCACGATGCCCTCGGCCGTGGTGTCCAGGATCGCGGCGAGATCCTCGGCGTCGGCATCGCCGGCTGTGGGCTCGAGGTCGGGCGCGTAGGGGAAGGATTCGGGGACAATGGTCTCGGCGATGACGGGCGCGGCGACAATTGGCGCGGCCTGCGGCAGCGCGCAGATCAGCGCATGCGCGCTCTCGCCGTCCCAGTCGATCGTGTGCAGATGCGCCTCGGTGGTCGCAAGCGGCGCTTCGCCGTTGGCGATCGCCGCGCTGATCGTCACCGGCGTGCCGCCTTGCGACGTGCTGCTGGCCGTGGAGACGCCCGGCTCGACATAGAGCGCGTCCAGCCCGCCGCCATCCTCCAGCGCGCCCAGGTTGGCGTAGCCCATGCGCGCCAGGAAGGCAGGGTTGGCATAGAGCAGGCGATCGAGGCGATAGATCAGGATGCCCGTCGGCAACAGGTCGAGCAGCGCGCGGTCGCGCGCGGGCGCGGCGCGTGCCGGCGGCGCAGGCTCGGTCAGCCATTCGGCTGCGGTTTGCGGCGCTTCAAACTCCGGCGTAGGTGGTTCGGGCGTGATCTCTGCCGCCGGCGGCTCGGATGTATCAGCCGCGATCGTCTCGCGCTCGCGTTCGAGGCGCTCGGACAATTGCCGGGCGAGCTCGTTGAACGCGCTGTTCTCGACCGGCGTCAGCGTCGGCGAGCGCGCATCGCCATGCGGACGGAACGGCACGACATTGGGAGGCGTTTCCACTGGCGTTTCCACGGACGTCTCGGGCTCGGTTGGGTGTGAAGTCACATCAGTTGCGGGTTCGGGCAGTTCAGCTTCAGGCTCGGGCCCAGGCGGTTCGATGGGCGGAGGCGGCGTCGCGGCCTCGGCCTCCGGCTCGGAGATCGGCTCGACGACGTCGGCGGACAGGCCGCGCTGCGCCGGCACCTCGGCCAGCCGCTCGAAGCGCCGGAGCGCTTCGAGCCGGTTGAGGCCGTCGAGATCGCGGCAGACGCCGAAGCCTTTGAAGCCGGCGAAATTGCGCTCCCGATCGTAGATCGGCAGGCCCGCGAGCTCGACCGGCAGATGCTCGCCGCCATCGGCGGGCCAGTTCACGGTGATGCCGGCCCAGGTATCGTGGCTTTCAAGCGCCTCTGCGATGCGCCCCTCGGGATCGAGCGCAAATTCCGCGGCGATCTCGCGCCAGGGGCGGCCGAAGCCGGCGGCGGTGTGCGGGCCCATCAGGCGGATGAATTCGTCGGAGAGCAGCACAAAGCGTCCCTCCGCATCCATCTGCCACAGGAAGCGCAGCGGATGCTGATGCGGTGCGGGCGTCTCTGTGTGGCCCGACGGCAGCTCGAACATGGCTGACGTGATCGGCGCGGCCTGCGGCGACACAATGGCCTGGGCGCAGTTTTCAACCGGAGTCTTGGCCGCGGTGGTCTGGTCGGGCACCGGTTCTTGGAAGGCCTCCACGAGCGCTTCGCTCACGGCAGGTTCAGGCGCGGGCGTCATGGTCTCGGCGGTTTCGCTTGCGTCGGCCGGCTCTGCGAAGGCGTCGAACAATGCGATCCCGACCGGCGGATGCTGCGATGACGGATCGTTCTTCGGCATGCTTTTAGGCGCCGACGCTGCGCGCGCATCTTGCGCGGGATCGATTAGCGCGACGAGGCCGATGTCGGCGCCGACGCCGACCCGTTGCAGCACCATCTGGCCGATGCCGATCGGCGTCGCGGCGCGGCCGCAGGTCAGCGCTTCGCTGCGGGCCCGGTCGAGGCCGGCCTCAAAGAGATCACGAAAGCCGAGCAGGGAGCGGGCGGCTTCGCTGGCGCCGACGAACATCCCGTCGGGCGCGAACGCGGCCATCGGCACCTTGGCGCCAGCGACGAGACGATGCAGCCGCTCGACCAGCGGCATCGGGCGCAGGGTCGGGTCCATCGCGGCGACGAGCACGCCATGGCCGCCATCGGCAAAGTCGAGCCGGGTACAGGCGCAGGTCATCAGCATGCCGAGCCGGGCGCCGAAGCCGCGCAGCCGCTCGAGCCGCACGGCGCCGTTCGCCGGCAGGCTGCGGGCCAGCCGGGCGACCTGGCGGCGGTGGCTGTCCGCCGGGCCGAAGATCCTGTCCGCGAGGGCGGCGGCGTGGGCCGCGCCGAACAGTTTTGCCCCGACCGGATTGGCCCAGAGCACGCGCGTGCCGTCGATCGACCACAGCCAGGCGGGCAGCGGAGAGGTCGCGTGCACGGCCAGCCGGGGATCGCCCACGCCTCGCAACTGGAAATCCGAACTCTTCATCCGACCGGCTTTAAGTCTCGCTTCTCAGCGTGGGGCGGCTGCCGGGAATGGCAGCCTTAAGAAAGGGTTAGTATCGCCCGCAGGCGCGGGCAGGTCCACGGCCACGGTCTCTCACAGCCGGCCTAAAGCCGCGATAACCTTAATGGTGTCGAACCCGCAAGCCGCAGCCCGATTGCATCCAAGGGATTCGCGGGCAAAGCCTGTCGTCAGGCCGTATGCCAGGTGACGTGCGCGCACGCGGCATCACCGGTGCCACCCTCCCCTGGAGGGGGAGGGTCGGCTCACATGGAGCGCAGCGGAATGTGAGACGGGGTGGGGTGACGGTGTCTCCGCGTCCGACAGTGCCCGGGTGGAGAGATCACCCCACCCCGCTCGCGCTTTGCGCGATCGACCCACGAGCGAGCTCCGCTCGTCTCGGACCCTCCAGGGGTAAGGGCCGGCCTCGCCTCGGCACCAATCCTCCCACCTCAACCACCGGTTCCCCATCCCAGGAACCTCACCCTCTCCGAGATTAAATTTTTACGACGCCTGTTGGATCGCATTGCGATGCACAATCTTGACATGATGCGCGGCAATAATGGCGGTACTGGGCGAGCCATCTCGTTTGTTTCGCGTTTCCAGTCTTCGTACCCGCTCAATGCGAGGGCCCACAATCGGGGCCGGCGGGCGCGCCAGAAGGCTCACTCCATTTTTTCAATTTGCGTGAGGACAACCATGACAGGTGCGACTGATCCGTTTTCTGCCTCGATCATCCCGTTCGAGGTTCCCGAGCAGATGCGTGCGTTCGCCGAAAAGGGCGTGTCGCAGGCCCGCGAGAACTACGCCAAGTTCAAGGACGCCGCCGAGACCCACAATGGCACCGTCGAGGCCGTGTTCACCTCCGCCAGCAAGGGCGCGAGCGAGTACACCGCCAAGCTGGTGGAGTTCATGAAGGCCAACAGCAGCGCCCAGCTGGACTTCGCCCAGCAGCTGTTCGGCGCCAAATCGCCGTCGGAAGCGCTGGAGCTGTGGACCGGCCACGCCCGCAAGCAGCTCGAGACCTTCCAGTCCCAGGCCAAGGAGCTGGTCGAGCTCAGCCAGCGCGTCGCCAATGAGACCGCCGAGCCGATCAAGGCCTCCGCCTCGAAGTACTACCCGCCCGCCGCCTGAGCGGACTGGCCGGTTTGAGTTGATTAAGAAACCCGGGCTTTAACGGCCCGGGTTTTTTTTCACCTCTCCCGCTTGCGGGAGAGGTCGGCGCGTCCGGGCGATGCGAAGCATTCGTCCCCCGGGCGATGCGAAGCATCGTCCCGCGCGCGCCGGGTGAGGGTTCTCTCCCCACGGGGAATCTTGCCTGCAAGCGGGAGCGCAAACCGTTATGGCCGCCATCAAGCCCGATTTCATCGCGCCGAGGGTGATTTCCGCTGGTTTTTCGTCCGTTTGCGGCCTTGCCAAAAACGCCCGTTGCACCTAGTTTCCGCCCCGTCCAGCCCCCTTAGGTCGCCGGCCTTTTCAGGCTCGCCTTGGAGCGGCTCGCCAGGATGCAGTTGTAGCTCAGTTGGTTAGAGCGCCTGTCTGTGGAACAGGAGGTCGGTGGTTCGAGCCCACCCAACTGTACCAGCGATTTCAATTCGATACTGTCGACCGCGGTTGTTCGCCGTGGCGGCTCGGTTAGGCTCGGTTAGACCCCACTTTCACCGAAAGTATGTACAGCCCCAGGTTGCGAATTGGGGACTCCTGTGGTTTTCTGAGCGTGAGGGAACCGCGAGGGGAAGCTAGGAGCTAGATTTCTCCTTTGGTTGTTGGGGATAAAATTTTCGCTTGTTGCGCCCTCGATGGGAGGCAATCGGCAATACTCCCCGATGTCTTTGATTCGGGGCCGACAATTGCTGCAAGTCACTTCACCGAAGATCATTCCAACTGCCACCTTCCACAAAGGCGACGTGCTGAGGGTGCTAGCTAAGCTCCCGAGGGCCAGTTTCGATCTAATCGTAACGTCGCCTCCTTATAATATCGGCAAAATCTATGAGCGTTCCGAAAAGCTGACATTCGAAGAGTATGTCGAATGGCTGGACAAGGTCATCGAGGTCTTGGTCGATGCGGTGACGGAGCATGGCAGCATCTGTTGGCAGGTCGGCTCATACATAAAAAATGGCGAATTGTTTCCGCTCGACATCCATACGTAACGCACAATTAAAGAAGCTACCTCATCCCCACCACCCACACCACCACCGGCAACGTCACCGCCGCCAGGAACGTCCCCAGCGCCACCGCGCCCGAGACCGGGTTCACCAGCCGCTGATACTGGACCGCGAAGATGTATGCATTCGCGCCGGTCGGCATCGCCGCGAACAACACGACGACGCCGGCCGCGATCGGCGGCAGGTCGAGCAGTTTTGCGAGCAAATACGCCGCCGCCGGCATCGCCATCAGCTTGAGCGCGCACATCGCCAAAATGCTCAGCTTCTCGCCCTTGACCTCGAAGCGGAACAAATTGATGCCGAGCGCGATCAGCGCGGTCGGCGATCCCGCCTGCGCTAGCAGTTCGATCGTCTTGTCGACGACGGGGGTGAGGCCGAGGCCCGTAAAACGCCAGATCACGCCAAAACCGATCGCCAGCATCAGCGGGTTGCGCGCGAGGTCGGCGAGCACGGGCGAGATCACCGACAGCGCCGAGCCGGTCCGCTTGCGGCTAACAAGCTCCATCTGCAGGATGCCGCAGAGCCAGAGCAGCGGCGTGTTCACCGACAGGATCAGCGCCATCGGGCCCGCGGCCTCATTGCCCAGCGCCGAGAGCGTCAAGGGAATGCCGAGCATCACGATGTTGCCGTAGACCGAGCCGATCGCGAACACGACGCCGTCCTCGCTGTCCTCGCGCCGCGGGCGCAGCAGCACCGAGAGCGCCAGCGCCGCGATCCAGGTGAGGGCGAGCGCGCCGTAATAGGCGCCCCACATCCTGTAGGGGCTGACGTCGGGGAATTCCGAGACGACGATGGTGCGGAAGAGCAGGGCAGGGATAGCGATGCTGAAGGCGAACTCGCTGATGCCCTTGTGCGCGCTGTCCGAAACGAAGCGAAACAGGACCGCGGCATAGCCCGCCGCAATCAGCGCAAACACCGGCGCGACGATCAATACGGTGGCCATGCACCCCTCACCTCACGGGGAGCTGGCTGACCACCCCATGCATCCTCGATCATGCCATCATGCCACTGTTTTGCCCGACGCGTCAAATTGATTTCGTAAAATCCGTAAAAGCCAATCCGCAGCTGGACTTGGCTACTGTGCATGGGGTTGTTTTCGCGGTTATTGGTTGGATGGTCGTTGAGGCCTCGGGTCGAGCCCGATCTCGCCCCACCCACAACTGTCATCCCCCGCGAAGGCGGGGGATCCAGTACGCCGCGGCCTATCGAGGACGTCAGGCGTCTCTGGAATACTGGGTCGTCCCGTCAAGCCGGGCGACGACAGCGGAGACTGTCGGACCGCCCACCCTGTTGCCGAGACCGCACACGTGCCGGCTTTCGCATCTCCCCTCGGTTGCCAAGCAACGCCCGTTCACCCACTATTCCAACTGAACTCGACATGTGGGGGGATCGATGCCGGCGTTTCGCTTGAAGAAGTCAAAACCCTTGGCCGCTGCAACCTTCGGGATTGCCCTGGCCGTCCTGGTCCTGCCGCGCGCCGGCTTCGCCTACACCCAGGAAGAGCAGCAGGCCTGCACGCCTGATGCGATGCGGCTGTGCGGCGAGTTCGTTCCGAACGTCGATGCCATCACCGCCTGCATGATCGCGAAGAAGTCGCAGCTCTCGCCGCAGTGCCGGGTGTTCTTCCGCCCGGGACCCGAGCCGGGCGAGGTGCGTGCCGGCAAGCCGACCCACGTCGCGCCCAAGACAGCGAAGAAGAGCACCAAGCCGGCGGCGAAGACGAGCAAGAAGAAGAAATCCAGCGAAGGCTGAGTGCGACAGCACGTTCATCCTTGAAACCCTGCGGCTGCGTTTCCTCCGTCGGACTCGTTTTGTTCGCGCGCTAGCCTTGCGGCGATGAGGCGCGCGCGATGGAAAAGAGTCGCAGGGCGATTTGCCCGGCAAGGTTGCATTCCACTTTATCCCGCCTCGCTGCTCAAAAAACGCACGATTGCAGGCGTTTTCTTGCAGTTTTCATCGGCGTCGTACCTGGCAGTGTGACTCAAAAGCCAACACGGCTTGTTATTTCGTGGCGGCAACGCAACTCCCGATAAATTTTTCTTTCACGAATCACCGCGCTGATTCATTTTCGAGCCACGGGGTCAATCTGGAGGCCGAAGGTATGAACGTTATTGTTTTTGCATCGCGTAAAGGCGGCTCGGGCAAGAGCACCCTGGCTGCACATCTCGCCGCGCAGATCAAGGCGAGCAAGCAGGTCATGCTGGTGGACGCGGATCCGCAAGGCTCGCTCACGCTGTGGCACAAGCTGCGTGGCACCAACGAGCCGCCGATCAAGCCGGCCGTGAACTCCGTCAGCGGCATCGTCTCCGCGGCCAAGCGCGACGGTTATGAATGGGTGTTGATCGACACGCCGCCGAACCTGTCGGCCGTCGTCGACGACGCCATCAGGAACGCGACGATGGTGATCATTCCGGCGCGGCCCGGCGTGTTCGACGTCAACGCGGTGCAGGAAACCATCCAGATGTGCCGCGCCGCGCGCAAGCCCTACGCGGTCGTGCTCAACGGTGCGCCGGCGCGCCGCGACGAGTCGGAAAGCCCGATCGTCACCATCGCGCGCGAGGCGCTGGCGAAATTCCGCGCTCCGGTGTGGGGTGGCCAGATCACCAACCGTTCCGATTTGTTGATGGCGCTCAGCCACGGCGAAGGCGCGCGGGAGTATCAGGCCGAGAGCCGTGCGGCTCAGGAAATTGCACGGCTGTGGGCGGCGATCGAGCGTTCAGTGAAGGCTATTCGCGGCACGGCGTCGGCATCCGGCGCAATGCACAAGCAGGCGGCATAATTTCATCATTCATTTCCCCGGACGAAAACGCGCGGACGAGCCGCGCGTTTTGCGTTTTTCGGGTCTGCTGAAGGAGGCTACGCCACCATCAGCATGTAGAACACGATGACCGGCGAAAGGCTCAGGATCACCGACCAGATGCCGGCGGCCCAGAGAATGTCCTCGGTGGTAAAGCTCTGCTGTCCGGCGTCGTAATGCGACGCCATCTCACTATGATTATTCACAAACGCCCCCGCGATTTCTTCGCTTATGGGCGTCAGTGATACGCGGGATGTTTTAAGATTCCGGGGCGCAGCTAGCTGCACATTTGAACACAGCTGCTACCACGGGTTAACCATCCGCGCCGCGCTGTCAGCCCGCCAGCCAGACGCGAAACAGCAGCACCGGCATCAGGCCGAGCATCACCGCCCAGAACCCGAACGACGACACCACCAGAATTCCCTGCAAGAGATCGGCCGGCGCGAATTGGCTCGCGGCCGTAGGCCGGGTGCGATGTCCCATGGTCGTTCCCCCTTTGGAAGGTCTTGGACAGAAACGATAGGCGCGGTTGGGTAAACGAGGCGTGGATGCACCATGCGGCGAATGCGAAGGGGGTGTGGGGTGGGATTAACCACGGGCGCCTCTTACCCTCCCCTGGAGGGGGAGGGTCGCTCCGCATGAAGCGAAGCGAAATGCGGAGCGGGGTGGGGTGATCTCTCTACACAGGCAGTGTTCGATGCCGAGAGACCGTCACCCCACCCCGCTCGCGCTGCGCGCGATCGACCCTCCCCCTCCAGGGGAGGGTAAATGAAGCCCTACGCCGCGACTTTCATTCGTCGCTCGATCTCGCGATCGATCGTTGCGGCGAGCTCGCTGCTCACTTCCACCATCGGCAGGCGCACTTCGGGGCTGTCGATGAGGCCGCTGCGCCACAGCCAGTACTTCGCCGGCGCGGGGCTTGGTTCGGCGAAAAGCAGCCGCGTCAGCTCGGCGACCTCCTGCCAGCGCGCCTGCGCGGCGTCGTGGTTGCCGCGCTTGAGCTCCGCATACACGGCCGCAAATGTCGCGGTCTCGACATGGGCGGACAGCACGATGCCGCCGTCGGCGCCGTCGGTGAGCGCCTCGAAATAATTTGCGTCCTCGCCGGTGAGCACGCGAAATTCCTTCGGCCGGTCGCGCAGCAGCGCGATCGATTGCTCGCGGCTCGAGCCGCAATCCTTGAGGCCGACGATGTTCTTGTGTTCGGCGAGCCGCAGCAGCGTCTGGTTGGTGATGTTCACCGAGGTGCGATAGGGAATGTTGTAGAGCGCAATCGGCCAGGCGGCGTGATCGGCGAGCGCCTCGAAATGCGCCAGCAGCCCGCGCTGCGACGGCCGCACATAGTAAGGGCTCGCGATCAGGTAGCCGTCGATCGGCCAGTCCGCGGTTTCATCGAGGCGATCCATCAGGCGCGAGGTGTCCGCGCCTGACAGTCCGAGGCAGATCGGCAAGGTGCGGCGGCCCGCCGCCATCTCGTCGCGGACGATGGCGACGAGGCGCTCGAGCTCAGTGTCGCGCAGCGTCATGCCTTCACCCGAGGTCGCCCCCAGGATGAAGCCGTCGACGGCCTGTGTGCCGTAGTGCCGTGTCAGCCGCCGCAATGATGTCTCGTCGAGACGTCCGTTGCGAAACGGCGTCACCAGCGGCAGCCACAGCCCGTGCAATTGGTCTCGTAGTCCGGTCATGTTTCAATCTCCTTCTCGGAAAAAAAACCTGAGACGGAGGGCACATGAAAAAACCCCGTCCAGGCGGCGGGGTTTTCGGGATCAGCTCGCGATGACGAAGTCAGCCTAGCGCGCGCAACATTCCGAGGTCCCCAGATGGGGGCCTTTTTTCGAAACGAGTGCGCACGACTTCGTGATCATTTGCAAATGATGCGGGGTATGCCTGGAACTGTCAATACACGCGGAAGGCGAAGCACCATTTTGACGAAAAAAAGCCGGACCCGAAGGCCCGGCTTAGGTATTGGCCACGTGAGGCCGACACAATCACCTTCCAAGAGGGATTACTGAACTCCCGCGCCACTGGAGGAGGGGGACAAATGCGCAACGCGAAGGCTCAGCGTGCAAACAGTATGAGCTTGACGAGCGCCCTGCAGCAACAGCCGAGGCCGCATGTCAGTCATGCGGAAATCAGGACGGCCAGCGCTGCGCCTTGCTCACCACGAAGTCGCGGAACACCTGCACGCGTGCGACCGTCTTCAACTCCTCGGGATAGACGAAATAGGTATCGAGCTGGATCGAATCCGATTCACCGAACAGCTGCACGAGCTTGCTCTGCTCCTCGACGAGGTAGTCGGGCAGGGCGGCGATGCCGAGGCCCTGCTGGCAGGCGCGCACGAGACCGAGGATGTTGTTGACCTTGAAATAGGCTTCGCGCGGCCCCGACCCGTTGCGACCGGCTTCGACCAGCCAGTTGCGGTTCTGCAGATGCGGCGCGAAGTTGCCGTCGGCAAGCGTGATGATGCGATGAGAGTCGAGCTCCTCCAGCGTGCGCGGCGTGCCGAAGCGCTTGATGTATTCCGGCGAGCAATAGGCGTGGAAGCCCATCGCGAACAGCTTGCGCTGGATGAGATCGGGCTGCGTCGGCTTGCGGGTGCGGATCGCGACGTCGGCCTCGCGCATCGACAAATCGAGCTCCTCATCGGTGACGATCAGCGAGATCCGGATCTCGGGATAGAGCGCAGTGAACTCGCCGAGCCGCGGGATCAGCCAGTTGATGCCGACGCCGGGCGTCGTGGTGATCTTGAGGTCGCCGCTCGGCCGCTCGCGGCTGTCGGTCAGCTTGGCGCGCGCCGCCTGCAGCTGCATGAATACGTCATGCGCAGTGCGGAACAGCAGGTCGCCCTGCTCGGTGAGGATCAGGCCGCGGGCGTGGCGGTGGAACAACGAGACCGAGAGCTCCTGCTCCAGCGCCGAGACCTGGCGTGACACCGCCGATTGCGACAGGCCGAGCTGCTCGCCCGCATGCGTGAAGCTGCCCGCTTCCGCCGCCGCGTGAAACACCTTCAGCTTGTCCCAGTCCATATCCGTAAATCCGTCGCGTGTTCGGGGCATGATTCTATTCCGCTGCGGCGCGCTCGCTGGCGCGCAGGGCCAAGAAACGTTCGGCTTCGAGCGCTGCCATGCAGCCGAGGCCGGCGGCCGTCACGGCCTGGCGATAGGTCTCGTCGGCGACGTCGCCGGCGGCGAACAGGCCGGGCACCGAGGTGGCGGTCGAGTTCGGGGCGACCTCGACATAGCCCGACGGTTTGAGCTTGACTTGGCCTTTGACGAGTTCGGTCGCCGGCGCGTGGCCGATGGCGATGAAGATGCCGTCGGTCTTCAGGTCCCTGCGCGCGCCGGTCTTGACGTTCTTGAGGCGGACATGGGTGACCTTGTTCGGGTTCTCGGTGCCGCAGATCTCGTCGACGGCTGAGTCCCAGACCACCTTGATCTTCGGGTGCTTGAACAAACGCTCCTGCAGGATGCGCTCGGCGCGGAAGTGATCGCGACGATGCACGATGGTAACCTGCGAGGCATGGTTGGTGAGGTACAGGGCTTCCTCGACCGCGCTGTTGCCGCCGCCGACCACCACGACTTCCTTGTTGCGGTAGAAGAAGCCGTCGCAGGTGGCGCAGGCTGACACGCCGCCGCCCTGGAATTTCGCTTCGGAGGGCAGCCCGAGCCAGCGCGCCTGGGCGCCGGTGGCGAGGATGACGGTGTCGGCGAGATAGACATCGCCGCTGTCGCAGGTAAGGCGGAACGGCCGCTGCGCGGTCTCGAGCTTGGTGACCAGGTCGGTGACGATCGTGGTGCCGACATGGACCGCCTGCTTCTCCATCTGCTCCATCAGCCAGGGGCCCTGGATCACGTCGGCGAAGCCCGGATAGTTCTCGACGTCGGTGGTGATGGTGAGCTGGCCGCCCGGCTGGATGCCCTGGATCAGGATCGGCTCGAGCATCGCACGCGCGGCGTAGATCGCCGCCGTGTAGCCGGCAGGGCCGGAGCCAATGATGATGACCTTTGCATGAACAGGAGCGGACATTTCGATGGACGCCTTTCACGGGGGATTTTGCAGCGCGGGCGCGGAACGTGCCGGGAGGCCTCGCGGAGGCGCTGAAATATCAGAGCTAATCTAAGCCTTCTGGTGAGCTATGCAAGAATTGCATTCCCTGTCGGCGGATTTTTCCAACAAGGAACAAAAGTCGATTGCGCTGCACGCGCAATAAAATTGCGCTGCGCGCGTGGACTGGGGTATGACGATTGCGACAAACCACCCAATACCGCCGCAAAGGGCAGGAGTTCCAATCACGTGTCGCGGAACCTAGACGAGATCGACCTGAAGATTCTCACCGAGATTCAGGCCGACGGTCGAATCACGAATGTCGAACTGGCCAAGCGCGTCGGCATCTCGCCGCCACCCTGCCTGCGCCGCGTCCGGGCGCTGGAGGAGGAGGGCTACATCCACGGCTATAGGGGCCTCCTGGACGCCCGCAAGCTCGGCTTCGACGTCACCGTGTTCGCGGCCGTACACCTGTCCAGCCAGGCCGAGACGGATTTGCGCGCCTTCGAGGAATTCGTCCGCGCCGAGCCCTTGGTGCGGGAATGCTGGATGCTGTCGGGCGAGGTCGATTTCATCCTGAAATGCGTCGCCCCCGACATGGCGACCTTCCAGGATTTCGTCACCCACCTGACCGCCGCGCCCCATGTCCGCAACGTGCGCACGTCGCTGGTTCTGCATAATTCGAAATACGAGGCGGCGGTGCCGCTGGACGTGAAGGGACGAAGGTAGCGCCTGCTCCATCATTGCGAGCCAACGGGTCCGCGCGAAGCGCGGCCCGATGACAGGCTCCGCGAAGCAATCCAGAGTCTTCCGCGGAGGCAGTCTGGATTGCTTCGCTCCGCTCGCAATGACGAGTGGAGAGAGCGCGAATTCATCTCGGGCACCGAGCAGACACAAAAAAGGCCGCGCAGTGCGCGGCCTTTTTCGAAACGTCGTCACAGGCAACGGCAAATCCTTACCGCCACTCCACCTTGGTGATCTCATACGCCTTGGCGCCGCCCGGCGTGTTGACCTCGACGGAGGCGCCCTTCTTCTTGCCGATCAGTGCGCGGGCGAGCGGCGAGGTGATGGAGATGCGGCCCTTCTTGGCGTCGGCCTCGACCTCGCCGACGATCTGCCACACCGTCTTCTTCTCGGTGTCCTCGTCGACCAGCGTCACGGTGGCGCCGAACTTGATGGTGTCGCCGGAGAGTTTCGAGATGTCGATGATGTCGGCGCGCGCGAGCTTGTCCTCGAGCTCGGCGATGCGGCCTTCATTGTGGGACTGCTCTTCCTTCGCGGCATGATATTCCGCGTTCTCCGACAGGTCTCCGTGCGAGCGCGCCTCCGCGATATGCTCGATGATCCGCGGACGATCCACGGACTGGCGATGCTTCAATTCTTCCCCGAGCGCGGCAAATCCGGCCGAAGTCATCGGAACCTTTTCCATCTTCTCTCTCGTCCTTCGGTCGCGCGTCCCAGAACATGAATGAGCGCCCAACCTTGATTCGTCGGTCTTTCCGGGGCTCGACACGCGGGCCGCCGGACGTTGACAGATATGGGCTTAGCGTCGGAACAGAACACCCCCATGGCCGGACAGTTCCTCCGGCCATTGTGGCTTCATTGCCAATCACTTAGCGGAAAGCTTGAGCCCTCAAGGCTTGGCCCCCCGCTAGCGATCAGGTTTCCGAAAAGTAGCTCTGCAGGGTACGAACCTCAAGGTCCCCGCCAAGATAGGCGCGGATGCCCTGCGCGGCCGCTACGGCCCCGGAAAGAGTGGTGTAATACGGCACTTTATGCAAGAGGGCCGCGCGCCGCAGCGAGCGGCTGTCGGCGAGCGCCTGCGGGCCTTCGGTGGTGTTTAAGACGAGCTGGACGTCGCCATTGGTGATGGCGTCGACGATGTGCGGCCGGCCCTCCAGCACCTTGTTCACCTTCTCGGTCGGGATGCCCTGATCGGTCAGGAAGCGCTGAGTGCCCGACGTCGCCAGCACCTTGAAGCCGAGCGAATGCAACTCGCGAACGGCGTCGGCGATGCGCGTCTTGTCGCTCTCGCGAACCGAGACGAACACCGTGCCCTTGCGCGGCACCCGCGTGCCGCCGCCGAGCTGGCTCTTGGCGAACGCCACCGCAAACGAGCGGTCGATGCCCATCACTTCGCCGGTCGAACGCATCTCGGGGCCGAGCACCGTGTCGACGCCGGGGAAGCGGGCGAAGGGGAAGACCGATTCCTTGACGCCGACGTGCTTGAGCTCTGCCTTCTTCAGCTTGAAGTCGTCGAGCCTCTCGCCGGCCATGATGCGCGCGGCGATCTTCGCGACCGGCGTGCCGATCACCTTGGCGACGAACGGCACTGTGCGCGAGGCGCGCGGATTGACTTCCAGCACGTAGATCTCGCCGTCCTTGATGGCGTATTGCACGTTCATCAGGCCGACCACGTCGAGGCCGAGCGCGAGCTCGCGGGTCTGTCGCTTCAGCTCCTCGATCATCCCGGCATCGAGCGAGTGCGGCGGCAGCGAGCAGGCGCTATCGCCGGAATGGATGCCGGCTTCCTCGATGTGCTCCATGATGCCGACGATGAAAGTGTCCTTGCCGTCGCAGAGGCAGTCGACGTCGACCTCGGTCGCATCCGACAGATAGCGGTCGAACAGCAGCGGGTTCTTGCCGAGCACGGTGTTGATCTGCCCGGTCTTGTCGTTGGGATAGCGCGCCTTGACGTCGGCCGGCACCAGCTCCGGCAGCGTGCCGAGCAGATAGTCGTTGAGCTGGTTCTCCTCGCGGATGATCTGCATGGCGCGGCCGCCGAGCACATAGGACGGGCGCACCACCAGCGGCAGGCCGAGATCGGCGGAGACGAGCCTCGCCTGCTCGACCGAATAAGCGATGCCGTTCTTCGGCTGCTTGAGCCTGAGCTTGTCGAGCACGCGCTTGAAGCGGTCGCGGTCCTCGGCAAGGTCGATGGCGTCCGGCGAGGTGCCGAGGATCGGCACTTCGGCGGCTTCCAGCGCGTGCGCCAGCTTCAGCGGGGTCTGACCGCCGAACTGCACGATCACGCCGTGCAGCGTGCCCTTGCTGCGCTCCTTGGCAATGATCTCCAGCACGTCCTCGGCGGTGAGCGGCTCGAAATAGAGCCGGTCGGCCGTGTCGTAGTCGGTCGACACGGTCTCCGGGTTGCAGTTGACCATGATGGATTCGTAGCCGGCGTCATGCAGCGCGAAGCAGGCGTGACAGCAGCAATAGTCGAACTCGATGCCCTGGCCGATGCGGTTCGGCCCGCCGCCGAGGATGATGACCTTCTTCATGTCGGACGGGGTGCTCTCGTCCGCAGGCGTGCCCGCAAACGGCGCCTCATAGGTCGAATACATATAGGCGGTGGGGGAGGCGAATTCGGCCGCGCAGGTGTCGATGCGCTTGTAGACGGGGCGAACGCCGAGCGCGTGGCGCTTCGCCGTCACCTCCGCTTCCGTCGTCTCGGCGAGCACCGCGAGGCGCGCATCGGAGAAGCCCATGGCCTTCAGGGTGCGCATGCCGAAGGCATTGCCAGGAAGGCCGTTCTTGCGAACCTTCTCCTCCATGTCGACGATGCCGCGCATTTCGCCGAGGAACCACGGATCGATCTTGCAGGAGTTGAAGATGTCCTCGTTCGACCAGCCGAGCCGCATCGCCTGGGCGACCTGGAGCAGCCGGTTCGGCGTCGGCGTGCCGAGTGCGGCGCGGATTGCGTTCTTGTCGTCGCCGCGGCCGAGCCCTTCGATCTCGATCTCGTCGAGGCCGGTCAATCCGGTCTCGAGCCCGCGCAAGGCCTTCTGAAGACTTTCCTGGAAGGTGCGGCCGATCGCCATGACTTCACCGACTGACTTCATCGAGGTCGTCAGCGTGGTGGAGGCACCCGGGAATTTCTCGAAGGCGAAGCGCGGCACCTTGGTGACGACGTAATCGATGGTCGGCTCGAACGAGGCCGGCGTGGCACCGCCGGTGATGTCGTTGGCGATCTCGTCGAGGGTGTAGCCGACCGCGAGCTTGGCGGCGACCTTTGCGATCGGAAAGCCGGTGGCCTTCGAGGCCAGTGCGGACGAGCGCGACACGCGCGGATTCATCTCGATGACGACCATGCGGCCGTCGTCGGGATTGACGCCGAACTGCACGTTGGAGCCGCCGGTCTCGACCCCGATCTCGCGCAGCACCGCCAGCGAGGCGTCGCGCATGATCTGGTATTCCTTGTCGGTCAACGTCAGCGCCGGCGCCACCGTGACGGAATCGCCGGTGTGCACGCCCATCGGATCGAGGTTCTCGATCGAACAGACGATGATGCAATTGTCCTTCTTGTCGCGCACCACCTCCATCTCGTACTCTTTCCAGCCGAGCACAGATTCTTCGATCAGCACTTCGTTGGTGGGCGATGCATCAAGGCCGCGTTCGATGATGTCGAGGAATTCCTCCTTGTTGTAGGCGATGCCGCCGCCGGTACCGCCCATCGTGAAGGAGGGACGGATGATCGCGGGCAGGCCGATCTCGGAGAGCGCCATCATCGCTTGGCCCAGCGCATATTCCTGATAGCGCTTGCGGCGGTCGCCTTCGCCGAGAGTCCATTGCCGGTCGAGCTCTTCGAGAGCCGCGCCCGACAGCTTCTCGCGTTCGGCGTGGTATTTGTCACGGAACGACTTCTTCAGTTCGGACGCGTTGGCGAGCCGCGACTTCGGCGTCTGCAGCCCAATCTTCTCCATGGCATTGCGGAAGAGCTGGCGGTCCTCGGCCTTGTCGATCGCGTCGGCGGTGGCGCCGATCATCTCGACGTCGAACTTCTCCAGCGTGCCCTGCCGGCGCAGCGACAGCGCGCAGTTCAGCGCGGTCTGGCCGCCCATGGTCGGCAACAGCGCGAAGCCGCCGGGAATGACGTGGCGTTCCTTCTCGATGATCTTGGCGACGATCTCGGGCGTGATCGGCTCGATATAGGTCGCATCGGCCAATTCCGGGTCGGTCATGATGGTGGCCGGGTTGGAATTGACGAGGACGATGCGATAGCCCTCTTCCTTCAGCGTCTTCACCGCCTGTGTGCCCGAATAGTCGAACTCGCAGGCCTGGCCGATCACGATGGGACCGGCGCCGATGATGAGGATGGTGGTGATGTCTGTACGTTTGGGCATCAACTCTCGCCGGACTGGAATTTGGGCACAAAAAAAGGGCGCGCTTGCCGCGCGTCCCCTTGTGCGAGAGCGCGGGGTCTCCCTCGCGCGCGGGTGGGTCTTAGACCAGTTTTCGGGGCGGCGAAACCCCGAAAAACGCCCATCAACCGGCAATTTTGACCGGTTTTGGCCGCGCCTGCCAGCCGCGGGCGAGGTGCACCAGAAGCGAGGCCGCAACGCTCGATCCGCCGATCCAGCCGAGGTCGTTGGGCGAGAGGGTGGCCAGCACCGCGCCGCCCAGCGCGCCGCCGATCGCGAAGCCGAGATACATCGCGGAAGCGTTGAGCGAGAGCGCGATCATCGAGGCCTGCGGCTCGATCCGGATGATGCTGGCGATCTGCGCCGGATAGAACGCCCAGCCCGAGAGGCCCCAGAGGAAGATCGCGCCCAGCACCGCATAATGCGCCTGTCCCGGCATCAGCTTCAGGACCAGCGAATGCAGGATCAGCGCGCTCGCCATGCCGGCGAGCCCGACGGTGGCGGTGGCGAGCGTGCCGAGCCGGTCGGCCAGGACGCCGCCGAGCATGTTGCCGATCGCGGCGGCGCCGCCGAACACCAGCAGCGCCAGGCTGATCTGCGAAGCATCGAAGCCGAGGCCGCGCAGCGGAATCGCGAAATAGGTGAACACGGTGAAGCCGCCGAGTGCCCAGAGAATGGTGATCACAAGCGCGACCAGCACGTTGCTGTGACGCGCTACCGCCAGCCGCTCGCTGAGCGAGGCCGTGTTGCGCGGCAGGCCTTTGGGCAGGCCGAGCAGGAGGCCTGCGAGCGCAACGGCGCTGATCAGCGCGACCATGGCAAAGGTCGCGCGCCAGCCGAGCAGGCTGCCGACGAGATTGCCCAGGGGAACGCCGATGACGGTCGCGACCGTGAGGCCCGAGGTGACGAGGGCCACCGCACGTCCGCGCCGTTCGGGCGAGGCCACCGCCACGGACACCGCGAGCGCCGTCGGCATGCACAGCCCGGAGCCCAGCGCCATCAGCATGCGCGAGGCCAGCAGCAGGGCGTAGTTGGATGCCACCATCGCGGCAAGGTTCCCGGCGATGAAGGTCGTCAGTGCCAGCGCCAGCACGGTGCGGCGGTCGATGTTGTTGAGCGTCACCGCCAGGATCGGCGAGCCCACGGCATAGGTGAGGGCGTAAGCCGTGACCAGTTGCCCGGCGGCGGAGACCGAAATCGTGAGGTCGGTGGCGATCGCGGGCAAAAGTCCTGCAATGACAAAGCCTTCCGTGCCAATCGCGAAGGCCGCCAGGGCCAGCCAGAACACGCTCATGGGAGAAATCCTTATGTTCAACGTTTATTGAACTATTGGTTGGCTTGATCCAAGAGTCAATTGGTTCAAGAACTATTGAACATCGCGGCCTTTTTGCTATGATTGATCCATGAGCCGCACGCCTCTTCATCCGACCCGCGAGCAGATCGAGCTGCCGATGGTCCTGGATTGCCTGAGCGATCCGATCCGATTGGCGATCGTCTATCAGCTCGCGCAGCAAGAACGTGTCAGCAGCGAACTCTGTTGTGGCGATTTCAGCGGCCTCGGCGGCAAGTCCAACCTCGCCTATCACTTCGCCAAGCTGCGCGAATGTGGGCTGATGCAGACCCGCGTGGCCGGAACCAACCGCTTCATGCGGCTGCGCCGCGAGGATCTGGACGCGCGCTTCCCCGGCCTGCTCGATGCCGTCATCAATTCCGCGGCGAGGGATGCCGGCCGGCTTCAGCTTCTGTCCGAGTGCGATCTGATTGAGGCAGATTGAGCCGCGGATACAGTCTGTCTACGTTTCCGCTTCGCTTCAGCTGCGCCGGACACGCTTCGCCCCTGCGGGCCTCACGTGGCTGCGCCACGCGTAGCCCCGCAGGGGCGAAGCGTGGAGACCCGGCCTGGATTTGAACCAGGATGAAGAGCGTTGCACCGCCCTCGCGTAGACGCTTCCGCCACCGGGCCAGGGCGATCATTACCGATTGCAGTGCGACAAGCCACAACGGCTGATTGTTATGCTTAACGAATAAGAGGCGGCCGCGCGACGAAGGTCATGCGCCAGCGATTGTGGCCGATATTGCTGTGTGCGCGCTGGACCACGAACCCGGCCGCGGTCAGCTTGGCGGTGATCTCCGCCTCGCTGTAGCGCTGCAGCCCGATGCGCGTGCGCAACTGGCGGTAATCCGACAGCGCGGTGCTGATCAGCCCGACCAGCGCGTCTTTCAGGAAACCGTGCCGCAGGCCGAAGCCGAGCAGCGCCATCACGTCCCTCACCATGCCGACATTGGGCTGGAGGATATCGCCGAGCACCAGCTTGCCGGAGGGTTTCAGGATCCGGCGGATGTTGAGGAGGGCGGCATCGAGCTCCTCCGGCGTCATGTATTGCGCGACCGAGTTCATCACGACGAGATCGACCGACTGGTCCTGCATCTTGCGGACATCGTCGAGCGAGCGGACACGGATCTTGGTGTTCGGGGCGAACCGCGCGATCAGTCGGCCGCGCACCCCGGGCGCGGGCTCCGCCAGGATCAGCGTGCCGCAGGCGGATGCCACCTGGTTCGCCGACAGCGCCTCGCCGCAGGCATAGTCCAGCACTACCGCCTCGGGCGAGGGGATATAGCCGATGATGTCCCGCGCAATGATCTGGAAGTGCAAGTCGCGATGCAGCTTGCTGACATAGATCGTATGCGTGGAGTCGTAATAATCGATCCAATCGTCCATGGTACTCGAGGGTCCCGGCCAAATGGTTCCGCTAAAAGGAACCGGCCCTGCCCGCCTTGCGTTAGGGGTGCGACGGCGCGCCGTCAATGTCCGCCTCCTAACAGGAAGGTCTCCCGTGAGCAAAACCAACAACAAGGTCTCGCCCGATCTCGACACCCCCACCGATCTGTCGCCCGATGGGGTCAAGAAGGTCTCGGAGGCGCTCAACGTGCTTCTGGCCGACGCGTTCGCGCTGTATCTCAAGACCAAGAATTTCCACTGGCACATCAGCGGCCGGCATTTCCGCGATTACCATTTGTTGCTCGACGAGCAGTCCGATCAGATCTTCGCCACCACCGACCAGCTCGCCGAGCGCGTCCGCAAGATCGGCGGCACCACGCTGAAGTCGATCGGCCAGGTCGCAAAGCTCCAGACCATCAAGGACAACAACGAGAACTACGTCCCGCCGCGCGAGATGCTGCGCGAGCTGATGCAGGACAACAAGCATGTCGCCGCTGCGATGCGCAAGGCACACGATGTTTGCGACGAAGCCGGCGATGTCGCCAGCGCCAGCATCCTCGAAATCTTCATCGACGAGACCGAGCGCCGCACCTGGTTCCTGTTCGAAGCGACACGGCAGGAAGGCAGCAACGCGGCGTAGGGGACGCAACTGCCGTAGGGTGGGCAAAGGCGCGCCATTGCGCGCCGTGCCCACCATCCATCCTTACGGTCGATGTGTTTGGTGGGCACGCTTCCGCCTTGGCTCTTCGAGCTACGGCGGACGAGTCGCTTTGCCCACCCTACGGCACCGCGTTTTGGCTACCGCCACAGCCGCATCAACGCGCCATCCTTGCCGGTCACGGGATCAGCCGGCGGCATCGCGACCTCGGGAATCGTCTTTAGCGCCTTGGCGTGGTTCTCCGGTGTGGCGCGCGTGATCTCCATCTTGGCGCCCGGCGGATAGGCGCCGATCACGCAGAAATCGTCGCTCGCCTTGATGCATTGGTGGCCGGTACCGGCCGGCAGGATCGCGACGTCGCCGGCCTTGATCTGTAGCTCCTGGCCATGATCGCCGCCGAAGCGGACGCGAGCGCTGCCGCGCGCAACGCCGAGCACCTCATGCACGGTCGAATGATAGTGCAGATAGTCGTAGACGCCGTTGCGCCAGGTGCCGCCCCAGCCGTTCGCTTCGAACAGCGCTTCGATGGTCTCCTCCGGATGCTCCGGATCGAGCTTCACCGCGCTCTGGTAAACCAGGAACGGGAGGATGTTGTTCGGCACGAGCCCGTCATCCTCGAACACGATGGCAAGCGGCTCGGCCTTGTCGCGGACGACGGACATGGTGGGACTCCGAGAAAAGAACGCGTGCTCGTTCAACCGGAGTCGCCCGCAATGCGTTCCGTTCGTGTCCCAGACGCGATGCAGCGCGCAGCGGTGCGTCGCTGAGCCGGGATCCAGAAAGCTCAGCGTGGGCCCCGGTTCAGCAGCGCATCACGCCGCGAAAAGCGGCGCGCTGTACTGCGCCCGGGGCACGAGAGCCGCAGTGTGCCTCAAGCGCTCTTCTTCTGCCGCATCAGCTCCGCGAACCGCTGGAACAGATAGTGCGAGTCGCGCGGGCCCGGGGATGCCTCGGGGTGGTACTGCACCGAGAACACCGGCTTGCCGTCGAGCTGGATGCCGCAATTGGAGCCGTCGAACAGCGAGATGTGGGTCTGCGTCGCGCCCCTCGGTAGCGTCGTCTCATCTACGGCAAAGCCGTGGTTCATCGAAGTGATCTCGACCTTGCCGGTGGTCTCGTCCTTGACGGGATGATTGGCGCCGTGATGGCCCTGATGCATCTTCTTGGTCTTGGCGCCGACGGCGAGGCCGAGCATCTGGTGACCGAGGCAAATGCCGAAGGTCGGCGTGCCCGACTTGATCACATCCCGGATGACGGGCACGGCATATTTACCGGTGGCGGCGGGATCGCCAGGGCCGTTCGACAGGAACACGCCGTCCGGCTTCATCGCCAAAATGTCTTCGGACGAGGTCGTCGCCGGCACCACCGTCACCTTGCAGCCGACGCCGGCGAGCAGGCGCAGGATGTTGCGCTTGATGCCGTAGTCGATGGCGACGACGTTGAACTCCGGCTCGTCCTGGCGGCCAAAACCCTTGTCCCACAGCCAGGGCGTCTCGTCCCAGGTGAAACGCTGGCCGGAGGTGACCATCGGCACGAGGTCCATGCCTTCGAGGCCCGGCCATTCGCGCGCCTCTTCCTTGAGGCCATGCAGGTCGAACTCGCCGCTCCTGGAATGCGCGATCACGGCGTTGGGCATGCCCTTCGAGCGGATCAGCGCGGTCAGCGCGCGGGTGTCGATGCCGGAGAGGCCGATGATGCCCCGGGCCCTCAGCCACTGGTCGAGATGCTTGGTGGCGCGGTAGTTCGAGGGATCGGTGATCGCGGTGCGCAGGATCACGCCGCGCGCGCCGGGCGTCGCCGCCATGTTCACCGTCTCGATGTCGTCCTCGTTGGTGCCGACATTGCCGATATGCGGGAAGGTGAAGGTGATGAGCTGGCCGGCATAGGAGGGATCGGTCAAAATCTCCTCATAGCCAGTCATCGCGGTGTTGAAGCAGACTTCACCGACGGCGTGGCCTTCGGCGCCGAGACCAAAGCCTTCGAGCACCGTGCCATCGGCAAGCACGAGGAGCGCGGTCGGTTTGTGGTCCGGCCAGGCAGGATCGTTGTCATGTTGTGTCATGAGCGCGTTTCATAGTCTGCGCAAACGCCGCCGTCAAAGCGGGAGAAGCCGGATTCACATGCGTTTTTGCATATTTGGCGGGCGGCTTCACGCACTTAAGCCGGAACTGGCAATTTTGAGCCATTTCGAGCCCTGGCAAGGAAACAATGCACCGGCGCCCGGTCCGGTATGGCCTCTTGCCCGCGAACGGCTTAGATCAGGCGCGACAGATTGAGAGGATCCGACCATGCTGCGCGACGACATCAACAATGCGGTCAAGGAGGCCATGAAGGCCAAGGACGAGCGCAAGCTGTCCACGCTGCGCATGGTCAACTCGACCATCAAGAATGCCGACATCGACGCTCGCGGCAGCGGCAAGCCGCCGCTGTCGGACGCCGACATCCTCGCCGTGTTGCAGAAGATGATCAAGCAGCGCCAGGAGGCGGTCGAGCTCTACGACAAGGGCGGCCGCGCCGAGCTCGCCGCTCAGGAACGCGAGGAGATCGCGGTGATCTCGGCGTACCTGCCGAAGCAGATGTCGGACGACGAGGTGAAAAAGGCGATCTCGGGTGCGATCGCTGAAACTGGTGCTGCCGGCATGAAGGACATGGGCAAGGTGATCGCAGTGTTGCGGGTGAAGTACGCCGGACAGATGGATTTCGGCAAGGCATCCGGCCTGGTGAAGGCCGCGCTGTCAGGCTAGCTCGTTCTTCCGCTCTCCCCTTTGTGGGAGAGGGTGGCATAGGCGGCCTTCGGCTGAGAACGCCGATGCTTTGTATCGGCTATGGCGAGGCGGGCGAGGGGTCTCTCTCCGCGAGTGAGCCTCTCACATTGGTTCGCGCGGATAGAGCCCCCTCATCCGGCGCTTCGCGCGTCATGCCCGGGCTTGTCCCGGGCATCCATGGCCTTAAACTGGTGGCAACGAACAAGAACGTGGATGGCCGGGACAAGCCCGGGCATGACGCCGACCGTGGAAACGACCCCATGCTCACCGAAGCCGCAACCTACGACGAGCTCTATCGCAATTTCCGCTGGGACATCCCCGCGCGCTTCAACATGGCGGCGGCGTGCTGCGATCGTCATGCCGATGGCACCGGCCGGCTCGCGCTGATCTATGTCGATGACAACGGCGCCACCACGCGCACGTCCTTTGACGAGGTTGCCGAGATGTCGCGCCGCTTCGCCAATGTGCTGACGGCGGATGGCCTCGCGCGCGGCGACCGCGTCGCGGTGTTCCTGTCGCAGTCGCTGGAGCTGCCGATCGTGCACATGGCGGCGTTCCGCGCAGGCCTGATCTCGATCCCGCTGTTCGCGCTGTTCGGCGAGGATGCGCTGGAATTCCGCCTGTCGAATTCCGAGGCCAAGGCGATCGTCACGGACGAGGGCGGCTGGGACAAGCTTGCAAAGATCCGCGATCGCCTGCCGGAGCTGAAGAATGTCTATGTCGTCGGCGAGCGCATTCCGCCAGGTGCGAAATCATTCTGGGACTCGGTCAAGGCTTCCTCGCCCGACTTCACGCGGGTCGACACCTCCGCCGATGATCCCGCGCTGATCATCTATACCTCGGGCACGACCGGAAACCCCAAGGGCGCCCTGCATGCGCACCGCGTCGTGCTCGGCCATCTGCCGAACGTCGAGATGTGCCACAACTTCCTGCCGCGGCCCGGCGATCTCATGTGGACGCCGGCGGACTGGGCCTGGATCGGCGGCCTCGTCAACGGCCTGCTGGCGTTCTGGTATCACGGCATTCCCCTGGTCGGTCATCGTGCGCGCAAATTCGAGCCACAGGCGGCGATGCAGATGATGGCGGACCTCGGCGTGCGTAACGTCTTCCTGCCGCCGACCGCGCTGAAGCTGATGCGGCAGGCCGGTGTGAAACATCCGGGTGTGAAGCTGCGCAGCATTTTTACCGGCGGTGAATCGCTCGGCGGTGAATTGCTCGGCTGGGTGCGCGACACCTTCGGCATCGATGCGCATGAAGTCTTCGGCCAGACCGAGTGCAATCTCGTGATCGGCAGCAACTCCAACCTGTTTCCGATCCGCCCCGGCGCGATGGGCAAGGCGACGCCGGGCTTCGACGTCCGCATCGTCAACGACAAGGGCGAAGAGCAGAAGCGCGGACAGCGCGGCATCATCGGCGTGCGCCAGCCATGTCCCGTCACCATGCTCGAATATTGGCGCAACCCGGAGGCGACGGCGAAGAAATATGCCGGCGAATTCCTGCTCACCGGCGATCTCGGCGTGCAGGATGAGGACGGCTATTTCTGGTATGTCAGCCGCGAGGACGACGTCATCACCACCGCCGGCTATCGCGTCGGCCCGTCCGAGATCGAGCACACGCTGATGAAGCATCCGTCGGTGGCGATGGCCGCCGTGGTCGGCATTCCCGATCCGATCCGCACCGAATCGATCAAGGCCTGGATCGTGCTGCGCCCCGGCTTTACCGGCAGCGACGCGCTCGCGCGCGAAATCCAGGAATTCGTGAAGGTGCAGCTCGCCGCTCACGAATATCCGCGCTTCGTCGCGTTCGCGGAGACGTTGCCGATGACCGCCACCGGCAAGGTGCTGCGGCGCGAGCTGCGGGCGAAAGGTTAGCTTCTGACAATGGCAAAGACGCCTCAAGCCGCGGGGCTTCACCGCGCCTCACTGCCGAAGTTGCACGATCTGGATGCCGCGCTGGAGCTGATGTATTACGGCTGGCGCGGCATGACGCTGGAGGCTGACGCATATCTTGCGAAGCAGGGCCTGTCGCGTCCGCACCACCGCATCCTCTACGTGGTGGCGCGCCGGCCCGATATCGCGATCGGGTCGCTGATCGAGATCCTCGGCATTTCCAAGCAAGCCCTCAACCGGCCGCTCAACCTGCTGCTGGAGCGCAAGCTCGTGACGTCGAAGCGTTCGCCGGAGCAGCATCGCTCCAAACTGCTGCGCCTCACGGCGGCGGGACAACGCATCGAGCAAAGGGCATCGGACCACGAACGCAAGGTGCTGCGCGAAGCGTTCGACCGCGTCGGCGCGCCGGGTACGGTGGCATGGATGGGCGTGATGGAGGCGATCGCCGACAACAACTGATCGAAATCTCAAGTCAATATAATTGACATGAGGTGCGGGCTTTGCCATTTTCCCGGCCAACGAGCCAGGGAGGGCGCCGGTCATGGGTGCACAGGCAATGAATCGCGCGACCATCGAACGATTTGTCGCGGCATGGTGCGCGAGCTGGTGCAGGGTCGATATCGATGCGGTCGTCGCGCATTTTGCCGACGATGCGCAGATGCGCAGTCCTCTCGCTCTCACCCTGACGGGCTCTCCACTCGTCACGGGCGCCGAGAACATCCGCGCCTATTGGCGCAAGGCCTATGGCCACATCGAGAGCGCCGACCTGAAGATCCTGGGCTGGAGCTGGGATGAGGCGATCGCGCGACTGACGGTGTGGTGGCAGCTTGGCGACACACGCGCCAGCGAGTTCATGGACTTCGACGATGCGGGCCGTGTGGTGCGCAGCGAAGCCTTTTACGGAAAATAGTCATGCGCTTTTCGGATATCGTTCTGCTCCTCAACACGCTCTGGTTCGTCGGCGCCTTCATCCAGTTCAGCATCGCCCAGCGCAACACGCTGAAGATCCTGTTGCCGCGGGAAGAACGTAGCAATCCGATCGCGCCGACCCTGGCGGCCAGCGTCGCGTTCCTTGGCGGGATGAATCTACCTATTGGACTGTTGTCGTTCTATCTTCTGGCCGCGCGTCCGTCCTTCTTCCAGCCGGTCGAGGCCCAGCTCGCGCTGTTCCTGTTCTTTGCCGCCTGCCATTTCAGCCAGTTCGCCTACAATCTTCCGGTCCTGATGCGCGGCGGCCGCGTCGGGGTGGCTTACTGGCCCGTGCTGAAAGGCCCGATGCTCAGGATCTTCGTCATCGACGCGGCTCTGTTCGTGGCCAATCTCGGTGTGGTGCTGCTGCTCACATCGCGCGCCTGACAAGCGCCAGTTTTCCGGTGGCGGATGGCGGTATCAGCCGACCGTCAACTCTTCCAATGCAAGGATCGCGAGAGCGAGCTAACATCAGCCCAACAACACGCGGCGAAGATCGCGTGAGGGAGGGAGCTGATGTCCATCTCGGGCAAGGTTGATCCGGTGGTGCGTCCGGTCGTGGCGACCGACATCGCCGAGGCGCTGGTCGAGGGCCTGCGCGATTTCCAGGCGCTGCCGCTCTACGGCCTCTGCTTCGGCGCGCTCTATGCCGCCGGCGGCATCGTCATCATGCTCTGCCTCACCGCGTTCGGCATGGTCTATCTGGTCTATCCCCTGGCGGCGGGCTTCGCGCTGATCGGGCCATTCGTCGCGATCGGTCTCTATGAGGTCAGCCGCCGCCGCGAGCGCGGCGAGCCCGTCTCCTTCGGCGCGATCTGGTCTGCCGTGCGCTCGCGCAGCGAAATCGGCTGGATGGCGTTCGTGACGCTGTTCGTGTTCGTGGTCTGGATGTACCAGGTGCGGCTCTTGATCGCGCTGCTGCTCGGCCTGCACGCCTCGTTCTCGAGCCTTCAGGAATTCATGACGGTGGTGCTGACGACCAACGAGGGCTTGCTGTTCCTCGCCATCGGCAACGCGGTCGGTGCCGTGCTGTCGCTGATCCTGTTCTCGTTGACCGTGGTGTCGTTTCCGCTGCTGCTCGACCGCGACGTCGATTTCGTCACGGCCATGGTGACGAGCGTGCGCGCGGTGGTGACGAGCCCGCTGCCGATGGTCTCATGGGCCGCGGTGATCGTGATGCTGCTGATCGTCTCGGCGCTGCCTTATTTTCTCGGCTTGATCGTGACGCTACCGGTGCTGGGGCATGCGACCTGGCATCTCTATCGGCGGCTTGTGGTGCCGATTCCATAGTCGTCCTGGCGAAAGCTAGGACCCATTACCCCAGGGAGCAGTTTGGCGCGAACTGGTCATGACCAGCCTTCGCCAAATCGGCTTTGGTGGCAATGGGTCCTGGATCTGCGCGCCGCTTCGCGGCACTTGTCCAGGACGACAGCGGAGATTGCCGCAACTACGGCGTCTTGATCCCCATCGCCTTCAGCGCATCGAGCATCCGTTGCGGCGGGCCCAGCTTGACGACCAGCGGTTTGCCGGTCTCGAGCAGGCTCTTGAGGCTGGACAGGATCGCTGGCCAGCCGGAGCGCCCGCCTGCAAGAATGTCATCGCTGAGCGGACGATCGTGGCCTTCGATCATGGTGAGCCGGACCGCATCTCCGACCTGTTCGATCTCGTAGGTGACGAGGGTCGGGCCAAGCTTCTCGATCAGATCGGGCCAGTTCACGTTGAACGTGACCGCGAGCTTTCGCGGCGGATCGTAGGCGAGAACCTCGCCGCTGATGTGCACGGCGCCATCGGGCGTGCGCACGATGAACGCACCGCCGAGCCTTGGTTCGACCTCGACGGCATTGCCGAAGAAATATTGCCGGCTGAACTCCGCCGAGGTCAGCGCCTCCCATACCTTCTCCGGCGTGGAGGCGATGTAGATGGTGTAGACGGTGAGCGGCGTGAATTGATCGAGGCTCATCACTCAAATCCTTCGATACCGAGCGCAGCGGGCGGAATCGTGGGCGCCCTGCCGGTCTCCAGCAGGCTCTTGAGCCCGGACAGGATCGCGGGCCAACCCTTGGAGATGCCGTCGAGCAGCTTGCTGCCGGCGGCGAAGCCTTCATGCGTCACCGTCAGCTTCACGAGATTGCCGTGAGGCACGATGGTGAAAACGACTTTCGTCGCCGCCTCGTTCCGCATCTCCTCCATCAGTTCGTGCTTGAACGTATAGGAGAGCCGCCGCGGACGGTCAGCCTCGAGGATCTCGCCGGTGTCCGTGACCTTGCCGCCCATCACGAGGGCAAGGGGCGAGCCGACCTTCCAATCGGACCTGACTTCGGTGTCGAACCAGTACTGCCGCGTGAACGCGCTGTTGGTCAGCGCCTCCCAGACCTTCTCCGGCGTGGTCTCGATATAGGTGACGTAGACGAACTCCGGCTTACTCATCGCGCTTCTCCAACTGACGTTTCAACTCGCTGAGCGCGGCGAGCTTGCCGCGCTCGAACTTCCTGATCCAGCGTTCGCCGATCTGATGGATCGGCACGGGGTTGAGATAGTGCAGCTTCTCGCGGCCATGCCTGATGGTGGTGACGAGGTTGGCCTCCTCCAGAATGGCAAGGTGCTTGGTCACGGCCTGACGCGTCATCGCAAGGCCCTCGCAGAGCTCGTTCAGCGTCTGGCCGTTCCGGGCGTGAAGCCTGTCCAAGAGCGAGCGTCGTGACGCATCGGCGAGCGCTTTGAAGACCTCATCCATGGTCAGATAATAGGCAACCAAATGGTTGCATGTCAAGCGCGGCTTGAGAAATCGTGTTTTGGTCGCGTGCAATCAGCCGTGCTAGCCTCACGCCTCAGCCAACGCAGATTGGTTCCGGGGAGGACTTCATGTTCCGTTGCGTCTTGACTGCTGCCTGCCTCGTCTTTCTTGCTGGCAGCACGGCCGTTCACGCCCAGAAGCAGCAAGTGATCGGCGCGCCGCCGGAATCTTCCAACATGAAGCTGGTCGGCACCAATGATCTCCAAGCGCGCAGCGCCTATCAACCGACCATCCATCATCAGGGCGATCGCTGGATCGCCTATATCGGCCATCACGGCGGCACCGACGACGTGCCCGCGTCCGTCAATCCGATGACGGGCAAGGCCGAACCGAACGGAACGTCCATTGTCGACGTCACCGATCCCGCACATCCAAAATACCTGCGGCATCTGCCGGGGCAGGAAGGCAAGTACGAATCCGGCGGTGCCCAGATGGTGCGGGTCTGCGACGGCAAGGCGTTGCCGAAGGGTGATCCCAACCCTGTCTACATGCTGCGCACCTTCGGCAGCGAGGCGCATGAGATCTGGAACGTCACGGATCCCGCCAGCCCCGTGCTCATTACCCGCATCGGCGGTTTGAAGGACACGCATAAGAGCTGGTGGGAGTGCGACACCGGCATTGCCTTCCTCGTTTCGGGCGCACCGGACTGGCGCACGCGGCGGATGACGCAGGTCTACGATCTCTCCGATCCCGCGCATCCGCAGAAGATCCGCGACTTCGGCCTGCCCGGGCAGGAGCCCGGCTCGACCGGCGCGGTGCCGACCGAATTGCACGGTCCGATCTCGACCGGGCCCGATGGCAATCGCGTCTATTTCGGCTATGGCACCAACAAGGGCGGCATCTTGCAGATCGTCGATCGCGAAAAGCTCTTGAACGGACCGAAGGAGCCGACGCCGGACAATCTGCGCTATCCGGAGATTTCGCGCATGCCGATGTCCGCCTTCAACGGCGCGCACACCACGTTCCCGATGCTCGATATGCCCATCGCCGAGTTCGCCGAGGACAAGGACGGCAAGACCCGCGACATCGTAATGATCGTGGACGAGGCCATCCTGAACGAATGCGGCGAGGCGCGGCAGATGGTCTGGTTCGCCGACGTCACCACCGAGGCGCGGCCGATGATGATCTCGAGCTACACTGTGCCGGAGGCGAGCGGGCAGTTCTGCCAGCGCGGCGGCCGCTTCGGCTCGCATTCCTCCAACGAGAGCATGGCGCCGGTCTACTACAAGAAGATGGCCTTCATCGCCTTCTTCAATGCCGGCGTGCGCGCGCTCGATATCCGCGATCCCTATCACCCCAAGGAAGTCGGCTATTTCATTCCGTCGATCACGGCTGCCACCGACAAGCGCTGCATCCCGGTCGAAGGCGGCGAGCGCTGCAAGGTCGCGATCCAGACCAACAATGTCGAAACCGACGACCGCGGCTACATCTACATCGTCGATCGCGCCAATACCGGCCTGCATATCCTCGAGCTGACAGGACCGGCGCGCACCGTCGCCGGCCTGCCGAAGAACTGACGATGCGGCGCGGCGTCGCGATAGCAGCAGCGCTGATCGCGTGTGGTGTGTCCGGTGTCGGGGCCTATCAGCTCGCGCCGCCGCCGGTGCACGACTTGGCGCATTGGCGCGAGATCGCCTGGCCGTTTCCGCGCGATGGCTGGCCGGTGGGCCGTGCATTCCGCTGCGATGGCGCCTGCGCGGGCACGGAGCTCTACGTGCGCGCCAAGCGCGGCTTCTGCAATTGCGACCGCGGTGTCGCCGACGATGATGAGGTGGATCGTGTTGCGGACGTCGATCTGATCAGCCCGCGGTTTGCGGCGGCCGCACCGGGTGAGGAGGTGGGGTTTGGCGAGATGCGCGGTCGCGCCAGGCGCTACGATGTCGACATGCCCGATGGCGTTCGTCGCGCCGCCGCCGGTCTCGCGCTGTCGCGCCGCTGCGATCTGCTCGTCGCGGTCGCGCAAGGCGCGGGCGATGCGAACGCCTTGCAGCGCGCGACGCTAGCGTTTCTAGAAACGGAGGAGATGAAGCAATGGATGGTCGCCGCGCTCGATGGAAGGTGATGTTGGTGCGCCCGCTTCCACATTCTCCGCTGTCATCCCCGCGAAGGCGGGGATCCAGTATTCCAGAGACGCTGGTGGGGATACCGAGAGGCCGCGGCTTACTGGATGCCCCGCCTCCGCGGGGCATGACGGCTGTGATTGAGGAGCCTTCCGTTCCCGCCTCCGCCATGCATTAATGCGTACAAACCGCAGCGAGTCCTCCTCATGATGTCCATGCAAGCCTATCTCGCCTTCGTCGCCGCCTGCATTGCGCTGGCGCTGCTGCCGGGGCCGATCGTCACCCTCGTCATCGCCAACGGCCTGCGCCACGGCACGCGTGCAGCACTGACCAATGTCGCCGGCGCGCAAGCTGGTCTCGCCATCGTGATCGGCGTCGTCGCGGTCGGCCTGACCTCGCTGATGGCGACCATGGGCTACTGGTTCGACTGGGTGCGCTTTGCCGGCGCCGCTTATCTGGTCTGGCTCGGCATCAGGCTGATCTGGGCGCCGGTCGAGGGCGTCGGCGTCGACGCGCCGCCTCCGCCGCCGCGCGGCGGCTTCTTCCTGCAAGGATTTCTGGTGCTGCTGTCGAACCCGAAAGTCCTGGTGTTCTTCGGCGCCTTTATCCCGCAGTTCATGGACATGAACCAGCCGCACGTTCCGCAAGTCGCACTGCTGGGCGCCACCTTCATGGTCACGGCGGTCATGACGGACGCGCTCTACGCCATCGCCGCCGGACGCGCCCGCAAATTCTTCTCGGCGCGCCGCACGCGCATGATGTCGCGCATCTCCGGCGGCTTCATGATTGGCGGCGGCATCTGGCTGGCGCTGACAAGGGCGAAGTGAGACCTACACCAACAGCTCCGCCTTCAGCTCGACCTCGATCTCGGCAAAGATCCGCGCCAGCCGCTCGGCCCATTGCTGCTGGCCGGACTGGTCGGCGATCAGATCCTGGCGGATCTCGATGCCGGTGTTGACGAGGCCGCGCGCCTCGCCGTGCACGGGGATGGTGTAGTCGGTGTGGTCGCTTACCGCATAGGGCTCGTTGTCGCCGACGACGAGGTCGCTTTCAGCGCGGAGATGTTTCAAGAGCAGCTGCGGCAGCACGGTGTCGCGGTTATACAGGGCGCCGATGTGCCAGGGCCGCGCGACGCCGGCATAGACCGGCGTAAAACTGTGCAGCGACACCAGCACCGTCGGTTGCTTGCCGTGCAGGCGGCGGGCAATCGCGGCATCAATGCGATGATGATAGGGCACAAAAATCTCGCGCCGCCGCGCCTCGCGCTCCCATTCCGAAATGCCCTCGTTGCGCGGGATCGCGGTGGCTTCGGAAATCACGGGAATCGAGCTCGCCACGGCGGGCGGGCGGTTGCAATCGATCACGAGCCGCGAGTAGCGCTGCGCGATCAGATGCGCGTCGAGCATTTTTGCGAGCCGCTCGGCGACGCCGGCGATGCCGATGTCCCAGGCAATGTGCCTGACAAGATCGCTTTCCGCGATGCCGAGATCGCCCAGCGCGCCCGGCAGCACCCGTCCGTAGTGATCCGCGGTGAGCAGGAAGGGCGATTGGCCTCCCGTATTCACCTCGTGCACCGGCGCAATGTCGCCCTCGCCGAGGAGCTGATCGGTCGCGTCGGCGGTGTCTAAAGCCATCCTGATTGCCTATGGAAAAAAGTCGCCCTGAAAGTCGATGGGAAATCGGTATAGATTGGTTCGCTTCAAATCACCATGCTTCACCGAGGATGCCGCTGAGAGCGTCATTGCCTACACATCGTCGTCCTGGCGAAGGCCAGGACCCATTACCCCGGCTGCCCGTGTGGCCCGAAACTGGGGCGATCAGATTGCCCATTGCTGCGTTCGGTGGCTATGGGTCCTGGCCTTCGCCAGGACGACAGCGAATATGTGGCGCTGTCGTTCCGCATCATTGCCAGTTATAGATTCCCCATGACCACCGATCGACTTTTCGTCTACGGCACCCTGATGCGCGGCTTTGATCATCCGATGGCGCGGCTGCTTGCGGCTCATGCGGATTTCCTGGGGGAAGCGACCTGCCGCGGCAGGCTCGTCCTAGTGAAGCATTATCCGGGGCTGCTGCTGTCGGACGCGCCGTCCGACATCGTTCATGGCGAGCTCTTTCACTTGCGGGCGGGCGACGAGCTCTTGCGCGAGCTCGATATGTATGAGGCCTGCGGCGAGGGCTTTCCGGAGCCGACCGAATATCTGCGCAGGCTGATCGACGTGACACTGCCGGACGGCACCACCGAGACGGCCTGGACCTACATCTACAATTGGCCCGTCACCGATCTGCCGCGCATAGAGTCCGGCCGCTTCCTCGACTACTAAGCCGACAGCACCTCCTTCACCATGCGCAGGTCGACTTCGCGCTCGACGTAACTCCACTCCTCGGTCCGTCGCAGCATCGCCACCAGCTCTTCGAACAACTCGGCATGAACCGGTGCGAACTCGAACCAGGTCAGGAAGTCGAAGGGCTCGCCGAGGTCGCGGCATTGATAGAGCTGCCGCGCGATCGCGGGCAGGTAGCGCAGGCTGCTCGCGATGTGGTGCGATCTGTCCTCGAAGATCTTGCGCCGCTCTTCTTGCGTCAGCTCCCACCAGGCCTGCGACTTGCGGATCGGGATCAGCGCTGCGCTGGTCGCCTCTAACCGGCCGAGGCCGGCCTGCACAGCTACGAGCTGCTCCTTCTCAGGCCGCTCGGTGTAACGCAAGCTGCTCGTGACGCCGACCAGCCGCCAGGCATTGCGCGAGGGCACCAGCGGCAACGAGACGGCTTCGCTGTCGGTGACCGACAGCGCCGGCACGAAGGGCAGGGGCTCGCCCGTCACAGGCGAAATCGAGGTCACACGCCAGCCCCCGCTCTGGCCGCCTCGAAAGGTCCTGAACATGGGGGGTATGGAAGCGTGGAACCGGGCGCGGTTCAAGGCCTCTTTTACCAGCTTTCGCTCCGGATCAGGCGCGCTTCTTCGGCTTGGACTTCTGCTGCATGTAGGAGCGCAGCACCGCATTCATGCGCCGCTGATAGCCCTCGCCCTCGCGCTTGAAGAAATCGAGGACGTCCTCGTCGACGCGGATGGAGATGGCCTTTTTCTTCGGAGGGATCACCAGCACGGCGTCCGACCAATCGATGTCGATGGGGGCAGCATCAGGATCCTCTGCGACCGCCTTGGCAATGTCTTCATCGGTCAGTGCATCGACGCGCGCCCAGTCAGTCTTACCCTTGCGGCGATCGCCCCATGCCCTTGTTACGATACGCTCTTTCTTCATTTTTCCGTGCGCGGCGTGCGGAGATTATTCGAAGGATGTTTGCGCGCCGCGTAAAGGCGACGGCAATCAGCCTCTCCTCCAAGATACCTATCGCGAGCCAGCGTTCCTCATTGTGGCGATCGGATCGACGAAGAAGAAGCGGTCTATCGAAAACCTCAATTGCATCTTCAAAGTCGATTCCATGCTTGACGAGGTTTGAATTCTTCTTGTCCTCGTCCCATTCGAGTCCATCGAACGATTCACGATCGAACCTGTCTGACATCCTTGGAATCCGTGTAGTAGTCGGTTTGCGTCCGCTACCCTCCGGCGTTCCACTCCATCGCATCTTTTTCGATAGTCGCTTGTATATACGATTGTATATCCGCAGTCAACGATTTTGTTTCGGCCGCTGCTGGGTGCTCGGCTGTGAACAGCGCGGATAACCCGGATAACCCGCTTAAACCTGACTTCTGGCCCAGCCGCACCTATATCCCTAACCTTTCGCCCGACTCACCCGGTTTCGCGCTACACACACGCCATGCGCTTCACGCCTCAATTCCTCGACGAGCTTCGTGCCCGGCTTTCGGTCTCCGAAGTCGTGGGCAAGCGCGTCAAGCTGAAGAAGGCGGGGCGGGAGTGGAAGGGGCTGTCGCCGTTCCAGCAGGAGAAGACGCCGTCCTTCTACGTCAACGACCAGAAGGGATTTTACCACGACTTCTCCTCCGGCAAGCACGGCGACATCATCACCTTCGTGATGGAGACCGACGGCGTGCCGTTCGCGGAGGCCGTCGAGCGGCTCGCGGGCATGGCGGGCCTGCCGCTGCCGGCGGTGACGCCCGATGCGGCCCGGTATGAGCAGCGGCGCAAATCGCTGCATGACGTCATGGATCTTGCGGCAAAATTCTTTGCGGAGACGCTGGCCTCGCGCGTGGGGGCGAAAGCGCGCGGCTATCTCGCCGACCGCGCCATCTCACCCGCAACGCAATTGCAGTTCCGCCTCGGCTATGCTTCGCCCGACCGCTTCGCGCTGAAGGAGCATCTCGGCAAGCTCGGCGTCTCCGTCGACGACATGGTCGAGACAGGCCTCTTGATTGGCGGCGACGACATTCCCGTGCCGTACGACCGCTTCCGCGACCGCGTGATGTTTCCGATCACGGACTTGCGCGGCCGCGTCATCGCCTTCGGCGGGCGCGCGCTGGAGAAGGATGTTCCGGCCAAATATCTGAACTCGCCGGAGACGCCGCTCTTCCACAAGGGCGACAATCTCTACAACCATCAGACCGCGCGCGCCGCATCCCACAACGGCGCGCCGCTGATCGTGGTCGAAGGCTATGTCGACGTCATCGCCATGGTCACCGCGGGCTTCGCAGGCGCCGTCGCGCCGCTCGGCACCGCGCTCACCGAAAGCCAGCTCGCGCTGCTCTGGAAGATGGCGGACGAGCCGATCCTCTGCTTCGACGGCGACCGCGCCGGACAAAAGGCGGCGTATCGCGCCGCCGACCTCGCGCTGCCCTTCCTCGCACCCGGCAAGAGCTTGCGCTTTGCGCTGCTGCCGGAAGGGCAGGACCCCGACGATCTCGTGCGCTCGGGCGGGCGCGGCGCGATCGAGGAGGTGATCGCGGCGGCGCGTCCGCTCGCCGACATGATCTGGTCGCGCGAGCTCGAAGGCGGCAATTTCGCCACGCCGGAGCGCCGCGCCGCGCTGGAGGCGCGCATCAAGGAGCTGTCCAACGGCATCCGCGACGAGGTGGTGCGGCGCTATTACCGCGACGACTTCGCCGACCGGCTGCAGCGCGCCTTCGCGCCCGAGGGCGGGCGCGGCGGCTTTGGTGGCCGGGGCAATTTCCGCGGCAATTCCGGCCGGTCCTTCCAGCCGAGGAGTGGGGGAGGTGCGAATCGATTCGGTGGCCAGGGATTTGGTGGAGGCCGCCGCGGCCCGCCCGGTCCCGTGCCGCTGCCCTCGGGTCCCTACCAGGCGGCGAGCCCGCAGCTGGCGGCAAGCCCGATCATGCGCGGCCAGCGGAGCGCCATCTCCCGCCGGGAAGCCCTCATCCTGCAATGCCTGATCAACCACCCCTGGCTGCTGCATGAGCACCTCGAGGAGGTCGCCGCCCTGGAGCTGGCCCATCCCGAAGCCCATAAGCTCCGGGCCGGCATCATCGCCGCCTTTGCCAACGACCATCACCACTCAGCGGACCCCGGCGAGCAGGCCGAGAAGATGCGCGGCGACCTCGAAAAGGGCGGATTTTCTCAAACTCTTCAAAGGGTTGAGAACGGTATCACGACCGCGGCGGTGTGGGGCGCCCGCGAGGGCGCCGCGCGAGACGACGTTCTTGCCACCTGGCATCAGCTGGTTGCCTTGCATCGGCAATGGCATTCACTACTTAGAGAGCTGAAAGACGCCGAGCTGGCCTTGGGGGAGGACCCCAGCGAGGCCAATTTGGCATGGCTGCGTGACGTCAAGGCTCGGATAGGCGAAGTCGACGGTACCGAGGCCCTGATCGAGGGTTTTGGTGAGCTGTCGGGCCGGCTCCAGAAGAGCATGTGATGAAGAATCATGCGGACGGCCGCGGCCGAAACCGCTAAAAGACTCGCCAAATCCTGGGTTTGGCGGCAAAAACAGGGTTAATCGAGGCTTAACGGTCTTGTAGCACTTTGGCCCAGAGGCGGCCGCAGGCAGAACAGACGCGTCAGGAATGAATCCGCGCGAACACTGTTGGCACTACACCTGCATCCGCTGCGGCAAAGAGGCTCACGAAGCGTTAGGCAAATCCGGCGAGAGAAAGTTGGGGGTGGCGAGAGACATGTGCGCCGCCCTTTCCGTGTCGAGAGCTGCCGAAGCGAGAGCGTCGAGCAACAGGTTCATGTGAATTCAGGCAGGCGGGGCGCGCCGTCTGCATTGAAGCGCGTTTAGGAGCAATGGATGGCCACCAAGGCAAAGACGCTGCAGGCGAAGGACAAGGAAAAAGACGACAAGGCAGCGGATGCGCCGGAGAAGGACTCCCAGGACGCGCCCTCGCCCTTGCTCGACCTGTCCGACGCCGCCGTGAAGAAGATGATCAAGCAGGCCAAGAAGCGCGGCTTCGTGACCTTCGATCAGCTCAACGAAGTCTTGCCGTCCGACCAGACCTCGCCCGAACAGATCGAGGACATCATGTCGATGCTCTCGGACATGGGCATCAACGTCACCGAAGCCGACGACACCGAAGGCGAGGACGAGAAGGACGAGGCCGACGACGAGACCGATAACGAGCTCGTCGAGGTCACCCAGAAGGCCGTCACCGAGGTCAAGAAGAGCGAGCCGGGCGAGCGCACCGACGATCCCGTGCGCATGTATCTGCGCGAGATGGGCACGGTCGAGCTGCTGTCCCGCGAAGGCGAAATCGCCATTGCCAAGCGCATCGAGGCCGGCCGTGAGGCGATGATCGCAGGGCTCTGCGAAAGCCCACTGACCTTCCAGGCCATCATCATCTGGCGCGACGAGCTCAACGAAGGCAAGATCTTCCTCCGCGACATCATCGATCTCGAAGCGACTTATGCCGGCCCCGACGCCAAGGGCGGCATGAACACCGCGATGATTGCCGGCCCCAACGGCGAGGGCGGCGAAGCGTCGACTGAGGGTAGCGACGCCACCGCGTCCACAGCTGCCCCCGCGCATGTCGCCCCGCCCGCTGCGCCCCCGTCGCCGACCCCGTTCCGCGCCGCACCGGCCGCCGCTGGCACTGAGGCCGGCGAGGAGAAGGATCCGGGCGAGGCCGCCGCCGAAGCCGACATGGACGACGACGAGTTCGAGAACCAGATGTCGCTCGCGGCGATCGAGGCCGAGCTCAAGCCGAAGGTGGTCGAGATCTTCGACAAGATCGCCGACAGCTACAAGAAGCTGCGCAAGCTTCAGGAGCAGGACATCCAGAACCAGCTCCAGAACGAGTCGCTCTCACCGCACCAGGAGCGCAAGTACAAGAAGCTGAAGGACGAGATCATCGTCGAAGTGAAGTCGCTGCGCCTGAACCAGGCCCGCATCGACTCGCTCGTCGAGCAGCTCTACGACATCAACAAGCGCCTCGTCTCGCACGAGGGCCGCCTGATGCGCCTTGCCGACAGCCACGGCGTCGCGCGCGAAGACTTTTTGCGCAACTACACCGGTTCTGAATTGGACCCGCGCTGGCTCAATCGTGTCTCAAAACTGTCGGCCAAGGGCTGGAAGAATTTTGTTCACCACGAGAAGGACCGCATCAAGGACCTCCGTCACGAGGTGCATCAGCTCGCCGCGCTGACCGGCCTCGAGATCGTCGAGTTCCGCAAGATCGTGCACTCCGTGCAGAAGGGCGAGCGCGAAGCACGTCAGGCCAAGAAGGAGATGGTGGAAGCCAACCTCCGTCTCGTGATCTCGATCGCGAAGAAATACACCAACCGCGGCCTGCAGTTCCTCGACCTGATCCAGGAAGGCAACATCGGCCTGATGAAGGCGGTCGACAAGTTCGAGTATCGCCGCGGCTACAAGTTCTCGACCTACGCCACGTGGTGGATCCGGCAGGCGATCACGCGCTCGATCGCCGACCAGGCGCGCACCATCCGTATCCCAGTGCACATGATCGAGACGATCAACAAGATCGTGCGCACGTCCCGCCAGATGCTCAACGAGATCGGCCGCGAGCCGACCCCGGAAGAGCTGGCCGAGAAGCTTGGCATGCCCCTGGAGAAGGTCCGCAAGGTCCTCAAGATCGCCAAGGAGCCGCTGTCGTTGGAGACGCCGGTCGGTGACGAAGAGGATTCACACCTCGGCGATTTCATCGAGGACAAGAACGCGATCCTCCCGATCGACGCCGCGATCCAGTCCAACCTGCGCGAGACCACCACGCGCGTGCTGGCCTCGCTCACCCCGCGCGAAGAGCGCGTCCTGCGCATGCGCTTCGGCATCGGCATGAACACCGACCACACGCTGGAAGAAGTCGGCCAGCAGTTCTCGGTGACGCGCGAACGCATCCGCCAGATCGAAGCGAAGGCGCTGCGCAAGCTGAAGCATCCGTCGCGGTCGCGGAAGCTGCGGAGCTTCTTGGATAATTGATCGTAGGCAGCGATCCAAAGCAAAACGGCGGGCGTTGGCCCGCCGTTTTTGTTTTGTCGTCATTGCGAGCGCAGCGAAGCAATCCAGAGTCTTTCCGCAGAGGCATTTCTGGATTGCTTCGCTGCGCTCGCAATGACGTGGAGAAGCTGAAGGCCTACTTCTTCTTCGCCCCCACCCGCTCGATCCGCTTGATCTCGAGCGCGGGACGACCGGACTTTTCCGCGATCTCGCGGTCCTGCTCCATGATGAAGCCGCGCGCAGGCTCGTCGCCGTCGAGGCCGCCGAGCAACTCAGCGGGCACGCGGCGATTGGAGCGTTGTGAGCCGTCTTCATAGACGACGTTGAAAAAGGCGAACTCGCCTTTGGGATTGGTTCCGGGTTTTTTTGCCATGGCGGCTTGTCGTCGATCAGGGGGCCGCAGTCAAATGACTTCGGCGGCTGTCGACAGATGCGATCCCGAGTGAAGGCTTCTGGTCTCGCGGAATGCCGTGGCTCCTCACCCGGATTGCTCAGGCGCTCAATTGCGCGCCATGGCAAATCCGACCTCTCCCCGTCGGGGAGAGGTGAATCACGGACAGTCGAGCAAACCATCACGTTCTGGACTGGTCAGAAGCGGGCTTGGCTTGACCGCGATTGCATATCGACGAGCAGCGCCAGGCGCCTGCTGCGGTGGCTTCGAGGAAACCCTCAGCCTCAATAAACGGCGGGCCGAAAAGCCCGCCGTTCATTTGGTCTTCAGTGTCGCCCGGGGCTGGCGGGGCGACAACCTAAAATAGAATTCTATAGAACGCGCCACGCGATGGCAAGGCAAATCATTGCGGCGTTGATGTCGCAGCGGGCGGATCAGATATGCGCTGGTCGTGGCATGCGGTTTTGATGCGCGTCGCAACAATTGCTTGGATCATCACTTTTGTTCATCTTGCCTGCCATCGCAAGGCAGCGCGGCTGGCACGCTTTGTAGCAAAGCGCGCCGGCCTGCACGCCTTCCCACGTGTGCAGGTGGTGTGATCCGATGTGCAAAAGCGAGTTCCATCACCTGCGCATATCTCAAGGTGTGCGCCTGCGCGGCACAAGTTCCTGCGCGGCGAGCCGCGATCCGTGTCCGCGGTCATGCCCGCTGCGCTCTTCCTTGCGACCCTGCGCCATGATCGCGCTGCCCATCGCGGCGGAGCCGAAGGTGATGAGGAAGCACGCGAGCAGCAGCGCAAGCGCGATGCCGGGCGAACGGTCGGCGAAGATCAGCTCGCGCAGATGTCCGGGATTGAGCCAGAGCAGTCCGCCGACGAGCAGCGCCGCAGCGCAGGCGCCGATCGCGAGGTTGATGGCGAGCAGGCGGAAGAGGGGGATGCGGAGGAGGGCGCGGCGAGCTGGACGAGGAGGCCGCTGGCGGTGGGACATGGGTGATTGCCTCACGGGCACTTGACGCAGAAGCCGAACGCGCCGTCCGACCATGGGCATCATAGCGGCTAGTTTCTCGTTCGTCCTTGCGACGCGCCCCGAAATGACCGGGGTGTGCGCCGCCCTTTATCTCACGCCGCCGGCGCAACCCGGCTGTCGGCCTCGCGCTCCTGCGCCGCCTGCTGGCGCTCCATCATGGTCTGCCACAGCGTTGCGATGCTCACTTGCGTCTGCGGTGCGATCAGGCAGTGGCCCTCATTGTCGAAATCGCAAAACCGCACCGACGGATCCTTCTTCACCTCGGTCAGCGCCTGGTTGATCATCTCCAGGCAGGTTATGACCTGGCCAACGTCCTGAAGTCGCGTGTGGTGCAGGATGTCCATCAGGCGGACCATGATCACCGCGGGCTGGCCGAAGCTGATGCCGGGACGGCCGAGCTCGAACAGCACGTTCACCGCGGGAAATACGCCGCGGATGTGCTCGAGCACGCTGGCCATGTCCTCCACGCTACAGGCGACGAGATGGGCGGCCTGCGGCGGGGCGGCGGCCGGCGTCCGCGGCGCGAGGCCGAGCGCGGCGATTACCTCCTGCTCGATCCATTGCTGCACTGGTGCGGGGGCATTGCGGATCTGCTCGGCGGTCAAGGTAATTCCGGTCATTGGCTGGTCTCCTGGGCGGCTCTCCTGTTCGCTGCAATCTAGAAAGCAGGGCGCGAGATACGTTGATGCGGATCAAGCGCGCCGCTTTGACGGTTCCCGCTTTCCCGGGCATGATCCGCGCCGCTTCACGCCAGGATTTTGGGGGGGATTGCTCCACATGCCGAGACTGCTTCTCGCCGCCGCGTTCGTCGTTTGTCTGGCCGGGTCGGCGCAGGCCGCGCGCTGCGGCGGCGACTTCAACAGCTTTGTCGCAACCATGGCGTCAGAAGCGCAAGGAGCCGGCGTCTCGGCAAGCGTGACCAATGCGGCGCTCAGCGGTGTGACCCCCGATGGCGCCGTGCTCGCCTTCGACCGCCGCCAGCGTCACACCTTCAATAAGAGTTTTGAGCAGTATGTCTCGACCCGCGTCGGCCCTGGCCGCATCAACGGCGGGCGGGCGCTGCTCCAGCGTCATGCCGCGCTGCTGTCGCGCATCGAGCAGCAGTTCGGCGTGCCGCGCTATATCCTGGTCGCAATCTGGGGACTGGAGAGCGATTTCGGCAAGGGCGACACCGGCAAGCTGCCGGTGATCAAGACGCTGGCGACGCTCGCGCATGACTGCCGCCGCACCGATCTGTTCCAGGGCGAGCTGCTCGCCGCGCTCAAAATCGTGCAGCGCGGCGACCTGCCGCTGCGCGACCTCATCGGCGCCTATGCCGGCGAGATCGGCCAGACCCAGTTCCTGCCGTCGTCCTACATCAAATACGGCGTCGATTTCGACGGCGACGGCCATGTCGACCTCCGCCACAGCGTCGCCGACGTGCTCGCCTCGACCGCGAACCTGCTCCACACCAGCGGCTTCAAGATGGGCCAGCCCTATGGCGAAGGCACCGCCAATTTCGAAGCGATGCGCGAGTGGAACAGGGCGGTGGTCTATAGGAAGACCATCGGGTATTTCGCGGATCGTTTGATGGGGCAGTGAGGGGCGACAGCCGCGGTCGTCATTGCGAGCGAAGCGACTTGTCCGCCGAAGCCTTTGGTGAAGGCGGAAGCAATCCAGAATCTCGCCGCGGAGACAGCCTGGATTGCTTCGTCGCAAGAGCTCCTCGCAATGACGGTTGAGAGTCGCGCGCGATCTCTCCCCCATCGTCGTCCTGGCGAAGGCCAGGACCCATTACCCCAGGGAGGAGTTTGGCGACGACTGGCATTCACTTGCATTGGCTGAGTAACTGCCAGCCTTCGTCAAATAGGATTCGGTGGCTATGGGTCCTGGCTCCCGTGCGCAATTGCGCACTAGGCCAGGACGACGGCGGAGGATGTCGTGCCGCTGTCGTACCAAGCGACTACTTGCCTTTCGCCATCTTCTCCAGCCTCCGCTGCAACGGAGGTCACAGCCGCGCTGCGCAAGCTCAATGGCTAACCGTACGGCCGATGCCGCTTGCCGCTCTCATGATGGCCGGCCTGCGAATCCCAGTCATGAGGTTCCCAGTCACGCACTGAGGGCGGGAACCATGATTTACATTTTTTCAGAATGGAACTGAACAATGGCCGAGTTGGACCTTTAACATGTGTTACGTGAGCAAATATTGGGAGCCGCTGATGGGACAGGCGCAACCATTTCGTGCAACAGCGCTGATCGTTGAAGACGACGTCATGCAGCGGGAGATGCTGAGTCTTCTTCTCGAAGAGAGCGGCTACCAGGTCATCCAGTGCGAGAGCGCCGAGGACGCCGAACGCGTCCTCGACCAGAACGCCGGCGCGCTTTGCCTGATGCTGACCGACGTCCAGCTCGCCGGAAGCATGAACGGGGTCGAGCTCGCGCATGTCGCCAAGGAGCGCAATCCCAAGCTCGACGTCGTCGTCACCTCCGGCCGTCCCTTGAAGCAGCCCTTGCCTGCCGGCGCAAAATTCTGGGCAAAACCCTGGGCACCGCTCGACGTGCTGCGCGAGGCCGAGATCGCGCAGCTGTCCTGACGGCTATTCCGCAGGCTCGCTTTCTCGTCGCGAGCTGATAAGGTCGGCCCAATGACCTGGTCCTTCCTGCTCACCTCGCTCATCGTCGTCGCTTCGCCCGGCACCGGTGTGCTCTACACGCTCGCCGCGGCGCTCACCCGCGGCTCGCGCGCCAGCGTCGCCGCGGCCTTCGGCTGCACGCTGGGCATCGTGCCACACATGATGGCGGCGATGCTCGGCCTTGCCGCGGTGCTTCACACCAGCGCGCTCGCCTTCGCCGCGCTGAAATGGTGCGGCGTCGCCTATCTGCTCTACATGTCCTGGCAGGCGCTGCGCGAGCGAGGCGAGCTCGCGGTCGAGGGCAAGATCGCGGAGCGGTCGATCGGCCGCGTCATCGTCACCGGCTTCCTGATCAACATCCTCAATCCCAAACTGTCGATCTTCTTCCTCGCCTTCCTGCCGCAGTTCATCGCGCTGGATGAGGCCCATGTGCTGGCGCGGATGCTGGAATTGAGCGGCGCCTTCATGGCGATGACCTTTGCGGTGTTCGTCGTCTATGGCCTCTGCGCCGCCTCGGTGCGCGAGCGCGTCATCTCCCGGCCCCGCGTCATGGCCTGGCTGCGCCGCAGCTTTGCCGCCGGCTTTGCCGCGCTCGGCGCCAAGCTCGCGTTTGCGGAGAGGTAGACTTCCCTTCACCTCTCCCCGCTTGCGGGGAGAGGTCGCATCCCATCGTAGATGGGATGCGGGTGAGGGGGTACAGGTCTCACGGATATCTCATGCGCGGAGAGGCCCCTCACCCCACCCTCTCCCCGTAAGAACGGGGAGAGGGAGTGAAAGAGCGGAGCCCGGCAACGCGCAAATAAAAAAGCGGGCCTTGCGCCCGCCACCTTCACTTCGTCTCGACCCTTCCCGACGCCCGGGCGGAGCGAGGCTCCACCCGGGCAAAGAAAAAGAAGCCGCGTTACTTCTTCTTCGCCTTCTTGGCCTTCTTCGCCTTCTTCTTCGCCGCCTTCTTCGCTTTCTTAGCCATAGTATCCTCTTAGGGGTTAATGGTGGAACGCGACACGAGGGATGCTCGGCGGAGGGCCAGCCTCGCAACATCCTCGGCGATAAGCTCAGCAGATTCGCAGGTCTCTGCCCCGCGCCGTCACATCCGTGTCATCCTGTTATCCACAGCTCAGATGCATTTTCAGGTGATTTTGGTGCGCGAATCCGCATCGCCGCGCCAGCGCGGCATCGCCGGCGACAGGCTTAACGATCCGACAACAGCCGCGCGCCGTTCATGAATCCAAAACCAAAGGCGCGTTTTCGGGGATCGCAGTGAGACTCCGTTAAGCGCAACCGCCGCATTGTTCCCCGCAAGAAAACGGGGATGGGTGATGGACGGACGGCTGCCGGGGACGGGGGGCGCGACGCTGCGTGTGCCGCACGCGCCATGCTGAACGTACCGACATTGTGGATGGTCTTCGTCGTCAACTTCCTGGCGCTCGGCGTGATCTGGGCCTACGTGACGCGCTCCTATCCGAAATTCGCAGCAGCGCGGTTCTGGATGGCTTCGTCCTTCGTCGGCGCGGCTGGGGCGATGACGGCCCTGATCCGTCTGTTCGTCGCCTCTCCCCTGCCGCTTCTGCTCGGCGCTGGCGGCGTCATTGCCGCGAGCTGCCTTGCCGCCATGGGCATTCAGCGCTTCTATGATCGGCCGGTCTCCTGGCGCCTCATGACCGCAACGGGAGGCTTGAGCCTCGGCGGCGTCGTGGTCTTCATGGTCGGCTTCGAGCACATGCAACTGCGCATGCTCAGCTACACGCTCGGCCAGGCCCTGCCGCTGGTGCTGGCGCTGCGTCTGTTGCTGTCGCCGGAGGGGCGCGTCAGCCCGGGCGCGCGGCTATCCGGCATCGTCATCCTCACCATCATCGCGATCCTGCTCGTGCGCACGGTGGGCAATCTGCTCGGCCATGATCTGTCGGCGCGCGCCGGTGGTCAGGCCCATGCCGTGATCGTGCTGGGGCTGCTGTTCCTGTCGATGACGCTGAATTTCGGTTTCCTGCTGATGGCGATGGACAGCTTGCGCAACGAGGTTGCCGACCTCGCGCTGCTCGACGATCTTACCGGCGTCGCCAACCGGCGGCATCTGCTGCAGCGCCTGACCGAGGAATGCGCCCGCTCGGAGCGCGGCGGCGCGCCGTTCTCGCTGCTGGTGATCGATCTCGACGGCTTCAAGACCATCAACGACACCCATGGCCATGCCGCCGGCGACGCCTGCCTGCGGCACTTCACCTTGATGGCGCAGACGCGGTTGCGGCCCGGCGACATGCTCGCCCGCACCGGCGGCGACGAGTTCTGCATCGTGCTGCCGTCGTCGTCGCTGCGCGAGGCCGCCGCGATCGCCCGCCGCGTGCTCGAGGTCTGCCGTCAGGACGCCGCGACCTGCACCGGCGGCGACATCCCGATCGCGATCTCGATCGGAGTCGCGCAGTGGGACCGCGGCATCGGCCAATTCCCGGACCGCCTGATCGCGCATGCCGACCACGCCCTCTACGCCGCCAAGAAAAACGGCAAGAACGATTTTGCCGTCTACGATCCGGCGCCGCCGCTCTCGCCCGAGCCGGTCGGTCCCGGCGAGCCCGTGCGCAACTTCGCGTAGAGGCGTGCTACATCACGGTCCGCATTGGATCCGCATCATGATGTCTCGCCTGTTCGCGGCCGTTCTCGCCGCTCTGTTTCTGACAGCCCCCGCCACCGCTGAGGACGCCGAACTGGAAAAATTCGCGCGCGCCTCCGGTACGCCCGACATTCCCGGCCTGAAGATCGTGTGGCTGGCGCCATGGGGCGACGTCGGCAGCGCAAACCCCTGGCGCAACATCATCGTGCACCAGACCGAAGGACCGGCGGGATCGGCGCGCGGCGGCGCGCTGGCGCAGGCGAAGAACCCAACCCGTCGCGGCGTCACGGTGTGGGTCGAGACCGACGGCACGGTCTATTGGGCGGTGGCGGAGAATTTGGTGCCGTCCCATGGCGACGGCGCCAACCGCAACGACAACAAATACATCGACAACAGGCCGACCTATCGCCAGGTCGTGCGCGACAATTCGATCGGCGTCGAGTTCGCCGGCAATTATCCCGACGTCGCGGCCGGCCCGACCGAGGCGCAGGTCGCGGCCTGGAAGATCCTCGTCAAGGTGCTGCGCGCGCGCTACGGCATCACGCTCGACCACGTCTATGCGCACAACTGGATCGACTACAAGGATGCCCGCTATTGCGAAGGCTGCTGGCTCGCCACGCTGGCGCGGGTTTGGGGGGAGTAGGGTTGCCTGTCATTCCGGGGCGCGCGCAGCGCGAGCCCGGAATCCATTCATCCACCAACTCTGCGGCCTGATGGATTCCGGGCTCGCGCCAAGAGGCGCGCCCCGGAATGACGGGAGCCAGCTAAACCGCCTGCGACATCCAGCCGAAAAACCGCCGGATCAAACTAGGCCGCCGCGGCAGCTCCGGCGGATCATCGACGGCCAGCACGCGTTTGAAGAAGTAATCCAGAAACACCATGTCGTTCGGCTCGGTGACGGTGAATTGCTCCTCGCCGAAGAACACGCTGTAACTATAGAAGAACGGGCCCATGAGCGGGATCGTCGCTGTGCCCGCATAATCCTTCGAGATCACGAACTCCGACGGCTCGAGCCCGTGCTCGCGCATCGCCCGCTCGACCAGCGGCAGCTTGCGCATGAACTGGGCTTCGAAGCCGCCGACGGTGGATTGCAGGATGATCGACACGGTGTCCGTCCAATCGATGCTGTCGGTCCGACAGTTTTGGGTCGGCTGACCGGCAACGCGGGTTCAAGGCAGGCATGGTTCTACGTCGGGCTTAGGGAGAGGGAAATGTGATGGCCATCTCACTCGCCGCTGTCATCGCCCGGTTCAACCGGGCGATCCAGTATTCCAGAGGCGTGCGTTCAAGATCTCGCTCTTGCTATTGGCGCTGCGGCGTACTGGATGCCCCGGTCAAGCCGGGGCATGACACCGAGTGTGGGGCTGTGCTTCGCATCATTTCGGCGACGTTTGCGCATCGCTCAAACGATGCATCGATCCAACAAAAAAGCCGGCGTTGCCGCCGGCTTTTGTCTCACTTCGATCCGCCAATCTCTCTGGCGCCGTAATGCCGCTCAGTGCGCGGCTTCCAGCGCGGCTTGTTCCTGTCTTGCGATCGTGCCCTTGACCGCGGACTGCACCTTCTCGAAGGCGCGGACCTCGATCTGGCGGACGCGCTCGCGCGACACGCCGAACTCGGCGGCAAGGTCTTCCAGCGTCATCGGCTCATCGGCGAGGCGGCGGGCCTCGAAGATGCGGCGTTCGCGCGGGTTGAGCACGCCCATGGCGCCGTTCAGCGCGTCACGGCGGTGATCATACTCCTCGTGCTCCGCCATCAGGGCTTCCTGGTTCGGCGTATTGTCGACCAGCCAGTCCTGCCATTCGCCGGCTTCGCCGTCGTCGCGGATCGGCGCGTTGAGCGAGGCGTCGCCGCCGAGGCGGCGGTTCATGTCGATCACGTCCTGGTCGGTCACGCCCAGCCGCTTGGCAATGGTCGCGACCTGGTCGGGGCGGAGATCGCCTTCGTCCAGCGCGTTGATTTTGCTCTTCGCCTTGCGCAGGTTGAAGAACAGCTTCTTCTGGTTCGCGGTGGTGCCCATCTTCACGAGCGACCAGGAACGCAGAATGTACTCTTGAATCGACGCCTTGATCCACCACATCGCATAGGTGGCGAGACGGAACCCCTTCTCGGGTTCGAATCGCTTCACCGCCTGCATCAGGCCGACATTGCCTTCCGAGACGACCTCGGAGATCGGCAGGCCGTAGCCGCGATAGCCCATGGCAATCTTGGCCACGAGGCGGAGATGGCTGGTGACGAGTTGGTGCGCCGCGTCGCGATCATCATGCTCGCGCCAACGCTTGGCGAGCATGTATTCCTGCTGGGGTTCCAGCATCGGAAACTTGCGAATCTCGGCGAGGTAACGGGAAAGGCCGGATTCTCCATTGAGGACCGGCAACGTAGCGGTACGGGCCATAGTGCGCCCTCCAAAAGGTTCAGGCCCCCGATAGCGGCGGGCCAGGCAGACGACCGCTGTGTCAAAGCCGGCCGGGCTGCGATGTTCCGCGTTGGTCATTTCCAACACAGGCGCAATATACCCCATCGGGGGTCAAAAAGGGAAGGATTGCTGACGTCACGTCCCCGTGTGGCAGCTATAACTTTTTGTAATGTAACGCTTTTCTTAAAATGGCTGCGTCATAGCGCCGCTTTCAGGCAGCTTTCGAGGAGAAGCAAATCCTCCGGCAGGGGCGCCTCCCAGTGCAGAAGTTCTCCCGTCCTTGGGTGCTGCAATACCAGCAGGTATGCATGTAAGGCCTGCCGCCCCAACGCCGCCAAAGCGGCCTGCGACTGAGGCCCGAGCTGGTTCGCCTTGGTCTTGAAATGCGGGCCATAGACGGCGTCCCCGAGCAGGGGATGGCCGATATGGGCGAGGTGGACGCGGATCTGGTGGGTGCGCCCGGTCTCGAGTTCGCAGGCGAGCAGGGCGGCGACGCCCTTGCCGTCGCGCCCATCAAAACTCTCCAGGATTTCCCAATGCGTCACCGCCTCGCGGCCGCCCTGGCGTACCGCCATCTTCTCGCGGGCATGCGGATGGCGGTCGATCGGCGCATCCACCGTGCCGCGATGCCGGTTCGGAACGCCCCAGGCAAAGGCCATATAGCCACGCCGCATCTCGCCGGTGCGGCCGTGGTCGGCGAATTGCTCTGACAGCGAGGCATGGGCGAGGTCGTTCTTGGCCACCACCATCAGCCCCGTGGTGTCCTTGTCGAGCCGGTGCACGATGCCGGGCCGGCGCACCCCGCCGATGCCCGAGAGCGAAGCGCCGCAATGGGCGATCAACGCGTTCACCAGCGTGCCGCTCTCGTGGCCGGCCGCGGGGTGCACGACCAGGCCCTTGGGCTTGTTGATGACGATGATGTCGTCGTCCTCGAACACGATGTCGAGGGCGATATCCTCACCCTTCGGTTCCGCCGGCGCCGCCTCGGGCACGTCGATTGTGATCGTATCGCCGGATGCGACGTGATAAGCGGGGTCGCGGACCGCGGAAGCCTTCAAACTCACTGCGCCCGCCAAAATCAGGGCTTTCAGCCTCGATCGCGACAGGTCGGTGAGGTGCGCCGCCAGCACGCGGTCGAGCCGGGCCGAGCCCTCGTCGCCGGCGACCACGACCTCCAACCTTTGCGCAGAGCCAAAATTGTCCATGACGACGTCTGATACCGCTATTCCCGAACCGACCCCCGAGCAGGCCGCGCTGTTCGCGCGGGTGCGGCGGATGATGTTGATCGCGGGGTTGACCACGGCGCTGGCGATCTGCGCCGTCCTGATCGCGGTGGGCTACCGCCTTTTCAAGTCCGAGGGAAGGGCGGTCGAGGTGGTCAGCGACGTCACCGCCACCCTGCCGAAGGGCGCCAAGATCGTCGCAACTGGCGTGGCCGGCGACCGCGTCGTGGTCACGCTGGACGTGGGCGGCGTGATCGAGATCCGCACCTTCGATGCCCACACATTGAAGCCGGCCGGAAAGCTGAAATTTGCCAATGAGCCGTGAGGCGGCCCGGATGCCAGCCTCCATCGTCGTCCCGGCGAAAGCCAGGACCCATAGCCACCGAATCCAGTTGCGTGAATGAGATCGTGGCCGCGATTTCATTCAAACACGACCATTTGGGGTAATGGGTCCTGGCTTTCGCCAGGACGACGGCCGAGAGAGGACCTTTGAAACCCCCAATCTCACCTTGCCGCCGGCAAAATTCGCGGCTATGTCGTACCCCTCACGCTCCCTTCGTCTAGCGGTTAGGACGCGGCCCTCTCAAGGCTGAAACAGGGGTTCGATTCCCCTAGGGAGCGCCATTCTGCGATTTTCCGCGATGTTCTACGACATTCTACGATGCCGCCCCCCCGTGAGGCGGCGCTAGTATTCGCACTCGCCAGCTGACCCTCACAGCCGACTGCATCAGCGAAGTTTTGTGACTTGGCGGCTCAATTCGCATAATAAGCGGCTACAGAATGTGCGCTCGTAGGGAAGGCGGAGTCCGGCTTGTAGCGGCCGGCAAAGGGGCTCTGAATCACGGCTGCTGCCGACCAGACGACCCCTGTGCGCGCGACTCGCGCTTGTGCCGAATCTCGTCGCTAGTCCCCCACCCCCGGCTGACGGAAAACGAGCGCAGCGATGGCACTGGTTGCCATCACCAGGCTCATCGCCGGCGCCTCCTCTGTTCTTGGACGAGCGTTGAACTTCCGCGCGGCAGACGCTTGCCCCGTCTAACCTTGCTGACAATGGGACGGAGCGGGACCAGCTGAGACACTCCGGAGGGAAGACTGGCGTTACCTTGTGCCAATAGTTTGCGTTCCCAAGCGAGCGCATGGCGGACGATCAGGGAAAGATCATCCCATTGGGGTCGCCAGCCTAAAAGGTTGCGCATCCGTTCCGCCGACGCCACGATCTCCGCCGGATCGCCAGGCCGGCGGGCGGCAAGTTCGACGGGAAAGTCGTATCCAGATTCGCGCCGCATGGCGTCGATCACCTGCATGACCGAAAAGCCGCAGCCGTAGCCGCAATTTAGCGTCAGGGACTCTCCACCACCGCGCAGGTATGAAAGCGCGTGACAATGAGCGTTTACGAGGTCGCTCACGTGGATATAGTCGCGAATGCAGGTCCCGTCAGGCGTGGGATAATCGGTGCCGAAAACCTGCATCCTCTCTCGCAGACCCACGGCAGTCTCCGCTGCAACCTTGATAAGATGCGTTGCCCCTCGGGTTGCCTGTCCAGTGCGCAGAGCAGGATCGGCGCCTGCTACGTTGAAATACCTCAAGATGACGTAGCGCAGGCCATGAGCGCGTGCAGCATCACGCAGCATTGTTTCGGCCATGAATTTGGATGCGCCGTAAGGTGATACAGGCGCAACGGGGGTCTCTTCCGTGACAGGATTTGCCGGCGGATTCCCGTACACCGCAGCCGTCGACGAGAGGATGAAACGCCGCACTCCACTTCTGATTGCGATCTCGAACAGACTTCGGGAATTTGCGGTGTTGTTGCGGTAATATCGAAGCGGGTCGGCAACCGACTCCGAAACAACGACCGAACCCGCAAAATGAATAATCTCGGAAATCCCATACTTCGCGATCAGCGGCGCAACTCGCCGCTGATCCCCGATGTCCTCAACGAAAACCGGAACTCCGGATGGTATTGCCCATTCGAAGCCCGATGAAAAATCATCGATCACGATGGGCTGTTCGCCACGATCAGCAAGTTCGTACACCATGTGGCTCCCAATGTATCCGGCACCTCCGGTGATAAGGATCGCCATTGCTAACCCGCCTTGGGAGACCTGATTTGAAGCTTCGGGAACAAAGTTCCCTTCAGACGCGTTATCGAAACCCAGCGCAGGACAACACTCGAGGTGTGCTGGGGTTCGTTCGCGATTGCGGTTGAGCGGGATGTCGCCTGGTGTGATGCGGGCGCAAGCAGAACCGTTCGCGTCCTGATCCGCCGCTTGAATTCCTCGTGCAGCGGCTCGATCACAGGACAATGCATGGCGCTTGAGCGGGTGGATGGCGACGTTTCTGGGTTTGCGAGGCCGAAACTCGGCCTCGCATTCGCTGCTCGCCATGCCGAGACGTTGCTTGTGCTCCTTGTGCTGGGCGTGGCCTTGATCATCGGGCTTGTGACCACCGCGGATTACGGGCTGTCCACCGACGAATTCAACACCGACGAGTACGGCCCCAAGGCACTTGCCTGGTACACGAGCGCGTTTGCGGACCGGTCTCAGTTCGAGACGGTCGAAGAGTATCTTTGGATGTATGGACCGTGGTTTCAGGTGCTCGTCGCGGCCGTGCAGTCGCTTGATCTCGCGAGCCCGATCACGGTCCGGCACGCGATGACCTTCCTGTTCGGCCTCGTTGGGCTCGCCGCTGTCGTGCTGATGGCACGGCTCACCGTCGGGCGCTGGGCTGGGTTGACGGTGCTCACCCTGTGCCTGCTGACCGGCTACCTGTACGGCAACCTGTTCTTTGCCCCGATCGACGTGCCGTTCCTGTTCGCCATGAGCTGGTCGACGCTCGCGATCGTCCTGATGGTGCGGCAGGAGGTGCCGAGCTGGCCTCTGACCCTCGCGACGGGCCTTGCCACCGGCCTCGCCATCGCGACGCGCACCGGCGGGGTGATCACGCACGCCTACCTCGTCGGCGGCATGAGCCTGTGCGCGCTCGAGGCGCTGCTGCGCCATGGCCGCGCGGGCTATGGCCAATTGCGCCAGATCGCCTTGCATACGTTGCTCGTCATCGTCATCGCCTGGCTGACGGCGATTGCGCTCTGGCCGTGGTTGCAGATTGGAAATCCGCTCATACAATTCCTCGAGGCCTATCGGCACTTTGGTACGCTCGACACCTCGTTCGAATTCCAGAACTGGGGCCGGCTCACGTTCACCGATAACGTGCCCGCCTGGTACATCCCCGGACAGCTCCTGGCGCGTCTGCCCGAGGGCTTTTTGGCGTTGCTGTTGCTCGGCATGGCGGTCTGGATCGGTGCTGCAGCGTCGTGGACCCGCGCCACCCTCGGCGCCCTGCGCCGGTCTGGCGTCGTGGGACTGCGACCGGTCGCGGCCGAGCTCGCAGGATCGCGCGCGGTGCTGGTCGTCAGTGTGGCGGCGTTCGGGCCTATCGCAGTGCTCATCCTGCAGGGCTCGACGCTCTATGACGGTGTCCGCCATGTATTGTTCGTGATCCCAATGCTCGCCATCGTGGCCGCGCGCGGGCTCACGAGCCTCTTGCCCTTCTTGCGACGCCTCCCGATTGTGCCCGTGGCCCTTGGGGGCGCGCACACGGCTGCCATCGTGGTGACGCTCGTCATCCTACATCCGCTCGAATATATCGCGATGAACAGTCTGGCAGGCGGCGTCGCCGGCGCTTACGGCCGTTTCGACCTCGACTATTGGAGCATGGCGGCTCCCGAGGCGCTGCGCCGCCTCGAGGATCGAATTGACGCCGAAGGCCGGTTCGCGGGCGATCCACCGCGCGTGCTCCTCTGCCTGGCCTGGCGCGAGCAACTCGCAGGCGTGATGTTCCGACGCAACTGGATTGCCGAAACACATGTGGAAGAGGCCGACTACCTGATCGCCACCGAGCGCTGGCCTTGTGCCGACGGCACGACGGCCGTACTGGTTGACGAGGTCACGCGATTTGGCCGCCCGTTCGCCAAGATCTACGCCAATCATCGCGGGCTCGATGAGTGACGTCAAGTTCCGGTGCGACTTGGCAATGGCATCTACTTCTTCGCCTGCGACTCGATCGGGGGCGCCTCGGCCTTTCGACCCAACATGACCGGGCGACGTTTTCGCGGAGGGACTGCCTCACGCCGTCGCTCCCTGGCGCGATCGATCGCCACGGCGCGCGCCAACCGCGTGATCATGTCGAGCTGGAGCCGCAGCTTGAGATGCAAGTTGAGCATGATGAGCAGGCTGATCACGACCCAGATATAGACGATCAGGTCGGAGCCGCGGCCGATTCCCACGAGAGCCGCAAGTGCTGTAGCGTGTTCCTGCACCCAGACGAAGTAGAGGCCGGCGAGCGCAGCGCCGCTCGCAAGAAGGCCGATGATCGGCACCGTCCGATGCGCCGACCAGGCGTAAACCAGAACCAACATCAGAAGGGCCGTCAGCAACAGCTGCGCGATCATCGGTAGAGCCTCCGTGCAAACAGATCGATCAGGATGGTCAGCGCATCGGTGATGCGTTGACCCTTGCCCAGCGAATAGGCGCTGTACTCGATATTTACTGGCACTTCGACAAAGCGCAGGCGGCTCTGCGCGATCTGGTGCAGGATCTCGGACGCGTGCGCCATTCGGTTCTGTCGCAAGAAGATCGCGCGGGCGCCGCGCGCGGTCATCGCCCGTAGGCCATTGTGGGTATCGGTGACCGGCAGCCCGGTGCTCGCGCGCGTGAACCAGAGCGCGGCGCTGAGTAGGATGCGGCGCGACATCGGCAGATTTGCGGTCGCACCGATGAGAAAGCGGCTGCCGAGCGCGAAATCGATGCCGGGCTGCTCGATCGCCGCGAGCAGCGCGGCGATGGCCGCGGGGGAATGCTGGCCGTCGGCGTCGAACGTGACGAGCGCATCCGCACGCTGCTCGAGGGCGTAGTCGATGCCGGTCTGCAGCGCGGCGCCCTGTCCGAGGTTGATCGGATGCCGGACGACGACCGCGCCTGCGAGCAACGCGACGTCGCCGGTGCGGTCGCCGGAGCCGTCATCGACTACGACGACGGCGTATCCCGCGCGGCGAATGCCGGACACGACGCTGCCGACCACCGGCGCTTCATTGTACGCCGCGACAACGACCCAGGGATTGCGAATCCGGCCGTTCATGTCTCATCAACCCACAACAAGCACAAGACCGCAGGCGATCACCGCGATTCCGACCAGAAGGCGCGCCGACAGCGGCTCGGCGAACACCAGCGCGCCGAGGACGGGCGTTACCGCAAACGCGACGGCCACGAACGGATACGCGCGCGACAGCGGCGTGAATGTCAAAAGCCAGACCCACAGGACGGACAGCGCCGCATAGAGCGCGATGGCGCCGATAAACGGTGCGTCCTGCAATAGCAGCAGCGCACGCGCCGACAACGGATGGCCGTTGCCGAGGCGCAGCGCGGCGGCCTTGAACAGGAGTTGGCCCGCCGCCATGCCGGCCGCGTAGGTGAGGAGCAATGCGATCTGGCCGAAGTTGAGGCGCTCTGTCATGGGAGGCTCGTATCAGGATATGGGGGCGCCTTGCTCAAGACCACGCGCATCGCGTCGAACAGGTTCACCGGAATGGCGAACCGGTTGCCGCTCGGGCTGGCCGCGATCCTGCGGCCGAGCATGCGACCGACCTGGAAGGCGATCAGCGAGAACGGCACGAATTTCCAGGGGTGATCGGAACTCTCGACGCAAAGGCCGACCGAATGGGCCAGAGACGCGATGCTGTCGCGGTTGAAGAACCACAGGTGCTGCGGAGGCGTCATCAGGCGCCAGTGCGCGCCGGTCGAGCGCGCCGCCAAGGAACCGAAGTCTCCGGTCGTCAGCACGATGATTCCGTCCGGCCGGAGATGGTCCGCAAATAGCGCGAGGGCTTCCTGCGGGTCGGGCAGATGCTCGATGACGTCGAGGAGCACTATGACATCCAGGGTGCCAAACGAGTTGAGAGTCGCTTCGCTCAGCAGGCCGCAGACGACGTTCAAGCCGAGATCGCCAGCATGGGCAGCAGCCGCCTCCGCCGGCTCGATGCCGCTCACCTCAAATCCGGCGCGGCGGGCTTCATCGAGAAAAAAGCCGTAGGCGCAACCGATCTCGAGCAGGTAGCCCTGTGGCTTGCGGCGCTGGATGAACTCGACCGTGCGGGCGAACTCGCGCCGTAGCACGGGTTCGGCGCCGCGATAGTCAGCGTAGCCGTCGGACTGACGGCCGGAAAAGTAGCCATCGTCATAATAGGCGAGAGGATCGAAGCTCGATGCCTCGGTGCGTCCCAGTCCGCAGTTACGACATTGAAAGATGTCGCAACCGTTCTTAATGTAAAGAAACCGATGCGGCGTCACCCGACTGCACGCGGGACACTTAAGCGTAAGCGCAGTTCGGTCGTTTCGCATCAGCACATAGGTCCCCCCATGGCGTTTTGTCAGTGCGAAAAACGCCTCCGACGCCGAACTGTTCCGCTCGGCGAACGGCCACGGGGTCGCAGGCTGCCTGGCTGGTAGCTGCGAATAGCTCGAGGATGATCCACACTCTCGCCGGTGCAGCACGGTGAGACGGCGGTCGTCCGAGGGACGATGCCGGAGCTACTGGGCGCCAGCGTCGTCGCGCTGGGGCAGCGTCAGCTGAGGCTGATCTTGAGTAGCTTGGCTGCGTTGTCGCCCAGGATGCCGGCGCGGTGCTCGTCCGTGAGCTCCGGCGTCTTCATGACGTGCTCGATTGGATAGCGCGGTCTAGAATTAGATAGCAATCTCAAGCACATAAGAGATCGTGTTTTTGTTCTGAATGGTGCGCCATTTGTGTCTGGACGCTCGGAATTATCAGGTCGCGTCGCGCCGCAATTGGCTTGCGCTGAAGCGTGCCTGTGACGATCGCCCGCCGGACAGCGCGCTCCGCGCCTCGCAGGAGCAGCACTACTGCGGCTGATATCCTTCAATGCGCGTCAGCAGTTCTTCTTCCAGCACAGCCCGGCGCTTCTTGAGCCACTCAACTTCCGCCTCCTGATCAGCTCTCGCCTCGTAAGCTTTAAGGAGATCAGTGACGCGGCCGTATTGGTGGCAAAGTGCGTCGAAGGTTCCGTCTGTCGTCACTAAGCGGCGCACGACCACTTCATCCTCGGAGAACCTTGCGAGCAACGGCCGGATGCACTCCACGATTTCGTTTGTTTCCATCGCTCTCCTCCGTGTTCTGTCCGACGCATCTCGCGGGACAAGCCACGAAGACCGCGGACTAGGATTTCATCTTTCGAATCTCATCGACGATCTCGGGATTGGCCAGCGTCGAGATGTCGCCCGCATCCTCGTTGTTCGAAATCGCCCCGAGAACGCGGCGCATGATCTTTCCGGAACGGGTCTTCGGCATATCGGGGACGATCACGACACGGCGCGGACGAGCGATCGCCCCGATCTCACGGATCACGGAGTCTTCCACTCGCTTGCGGATGTCCTCGCTGGGGGCGAGCCCAGGCTTCAGCGAGACGTAGAGATCGGGGACCTTGCCTTTGATTTCGTCCCTGGCAGGAACCACTGCCGCCTCGGCGATCTCCTCAACAAGCAGGCTCGCGGACTCGATTTCCTTGGTCCCAAGCCTGTGCCCGGCCACGTTGATGACATCGTCGATTCGACCCAGGATGCGATAATAGCCATCGGCCGCTTGTAGAGCGCCGTCGCCGGCCATGTACGGCCAATCGCGCCAGTTGTGGCTCGATCGATCCTTGCAGTAACGCGCGTAGTACTGTTGGACGAAACGATCGGAGTCTTTCCAGATCGTCTGGAACGAGCCCGGCCAGGGGTTCTGGATGCAGATGTTTCCGGCACGGCCAGAGCGCGGTGGAATCTCGGCGCCTGCCTCGTCGTAGATGATCGGGTGAATGCCCGGCACTCCCGGCCCCGCGCTTCCCGGCTTCATCGGGTTCAGCGCCGGAATCGTGCTGCACAGAAAACCGCCATTCTCCGTTTGCCACCAGGTGTCGACGATGACCGCCTCGCCCTTGCCAACGACGTCGTGGTACCACTTCCAGACGGCCGGTTCGATGGGTTCGCCCACGGTGGTCATATGCTTGAAGTGGTGGTTGTACTTTGGCGGCTCTTCCGGCCCGGCGCGCCGAAGCGCCCGTATTGCTGTCGGCGAGGTATGAAAGATATTGACGTCGAGCTCTTCGGCGATGCGCCACGGGCGCCCCGCGTCAGGATAGGTAGGAAGCCCTTCATACACCACCGACGAGGCGGCGAGCGCCAGCGGCCCATAGACGATGTAGGAGTGACCCGTGATCCAGCCAATGTCGGCCATGCACCAGTAGACATCCTCCGGATGGATGTCCTGAATGTATTTCGACGTTCCCGCGACGTAGGATAGGTATCCACCGGTAGAGTGCTGACATCCCTTTGGCCTCCCGGTGGTGCCGCTGGTGTACATCAGGAACAGCGGATCTTCCGCGGGCATTTCCACGGGGTCGACCCGGCGCCGCCGATAGCCCGACAACATCTCGTTCATGACGAAATCGCGGCCCTCAACCAATGGCGTCTTGCTTGAGTATCGCCCAGGGTATCTCTGCCACACGAGCACCTTCTCGACCTTGGCGCCTTCCTTCTCCGCCTCGCTGACTGCGACGTCGGCTTTCTCCTTGTGATCGAGAAGCTGGCCGCCACGGTGATAGGCATCCATCGTGATCAACACACGGCTTTCGGAATCGACGATGCGATCTGCCGTGGCCTTCCCGCTGAAGCCGCTGAAGACTTGCGAGTGAATGATCCCGAGCCTGGCGCAGGCCAGCATCGTGATCGGAAGCTCCGGCACCATGGGCATGTGCAACGTCACCCGGTCGCCTTTCTTGAGACCACAGCCGTCTTGCAACAATGCCGCGACCTCGTTCACGCGCACATAGAGCTCCTGGTAGGTGACGTGCTGGATCGCTTCGTGCTCCGGCTCGGGGACGAAGTGAATCGCCGTCTTGTTCTTGTACTTGGCGAGATGGCGATCGACGCAGTTGTAACTGGCGTTGATCCTGCCGCCGACGAACCATCGCCAGAACGGCGGATTGCTCGTATCAAGCGTGATGTCCCAGGGCCGGTACCAATGAAGGAGATCGGCGTACTCCTTGAAGCAGTCCGGGACGTTATCGAGACTGAATCGATCAAAGACCGTTTTGTCAGTCAGGTTGGCCTGCGCGAGAAATCTCTCCGGCGGGTTGATATAATTCTCTTCCTGCCAGTGGACCGCGATCTCGGCTTCCGACACTTCTGCTGTTCCTTGTGACATACGCTGTCTCCCAAGCTATCGCGTAGCCTCGAAATCACACGGGCCGCAGGGTGCTCTCGCGCAGGCGGGCGCTGGCGGCGCCCGCAGCGCGAGGCCGTTTCAAGAATGCATGTCTCAGAAATTCGATCATCCGGCACTCCCTATGCCGTGGCGGGAGCGCAATTCACGCTCAACGTCCAGCGGGAGCGTTACGAGCTGGCAACGAGTTTAGATCGTTTCAGTCAACCTGGCGAGGCTTGCTCCCTCTCTCCTCGCACATATGAGGTGGCGCCTATTGCAATGCAGCGCCCTCAATGCCTCAGTTGGTGCGGCGCAGCAGTGAACCGCAGCGCATCACAGTGCGGTGCAGGATTGTATCGGTATTTCCACTACATAAGAGTTCGCGGTTTTGTTCTGAGCGGCGCGCCATTGCCTTTGCTCTGCTGGCAAGACCAGGTTGCGGTACCGCAGCCAGCCTGATGCCCCCCCGCAATAACTTCGACTGGCCGATAGCGCGAAAGGCCCGGTAAAGGCCTGGTCGTCATCGCCGACGGGCCTTCGAAAACAAGGCGACCTCTTGGGATCAGGACACGCGGCGCACAGCTCTCGACGACACTGCCGATAGGCTGCTGCCGTCCGGTTCGCCGAAGCGCAGGTGCGGTCGTGTCGCAGATTGAGCGTGTCGAAGACGATGCCGCCCCCTTTCTCTGAACAATCGCAACCGTGCAGTCGAGCCAGCTCGCTCTTATGTATCTATCGATACGCACCAGCACGACGGTTGCCGCGGCCTTGTTCACGGCATAGGTGCTGATGAAACCAACGACCAGGGAGTTGATCGATGAGGTCCTTTCTGCTGCTGACGGCCAGTGGTCCGTTGCTGGTCCTCACGTCCCACGGAACGCTGCACGATCCGAAGTTCCTGGGCAGGCTCAAAGCCAAGGGAATCGGCAAGTTTGTCGCCTTCGATGTGCCGCTTGATCTCGCGAAGGAGCGCTATGGCGGCCATTTCCACGCGGTCGAGAGCGATTTGCACGAAACAGACGACTTGAGGGTCCTCGATTTCAATGGCCAGCGGATCTTTCAGCTGTTTCGTTTCGACGAACTCGGTGCCGCAGTATTGCAAGAGCAAGCCTGATGCAGGCTTGATCGCGCCCGGAAGGGAGCGGCTGGTTGCCGTCAGAAATCCATTGGCGGCATGCCCGGCGCATGCGTCTCGGCCTTCTTCGGCTTTTCGGCGACCAGCGCTTCCGTCGTGATCAGGAGCGCGGCGATGGAGGAGGCATCCTGCAACGCGGTACGCACGACCTTGGCGGGGTCGATCACGCCGGCCTTCACCATGTCCTGATATTCGCCGGTTGCAGCATTGAACCCCCAATTGTAGTTGTCGTTCTCAAGCACCTTGTTGACGACCAGCGAGCCCTCTTCACCCGCGTTCTCCGCGATCTGGCATGCTGGCATCCGCAGCGCGCGACGCACGATCTCGACGCCTGCCTTCTGATCGGCATTGGCCGTCCTCATGCCCTTGAGCGCCTTCTGCGCTCGCAGCAGGGCGACGCCGCCGCCGGGAAGGATGCCTTCCTCGACCGCTGCGCGCGTTGCATGATGCGCGTCGTCGACGCGGTCCTTGCGCTCCTTGACCTCGACCTCGGTTGCGCCGCCGACGCGGATCACCGCGACCCCGCCGGCAAGCTTCGCCAAACGCTCCTGGAGTTTCTCGCGGTCGTAGTCAGAGGTGGTCTCCTCGATCTGCACCTTGATCTGCGTCGTGCGCGCTTCAATGTCCTTTTTCGCGCCGGCGCCGTCGACGATGGTCGTGCTCTCCTTATCGACCACGACCTTCTTGGCGCGCCCGAGCATGTCGAGCGTGACATTCTCGAGCTTGATGCCGATATCTTCGGAGATCGCGGTGCCGCCGGTCAGGATCGCAATGTCTTCCAACATCGCCTTGCGGCGCTCGCCAAAACCCGGCGCCTTCACCGCGGCGACCTTCAAGCCGCCACGCAGCTTGTTGACCAGGAGCGTTGCGAGCGCTTCGCCTTCGACATCCTCCGCGACGATCAGAAGCGGCTTGCCCGATTGCGCCACCGCCTCCAGGAGCGGAAGCAGGGTCTGCAGTACAGACAGCTTCTTCTCGTGGATCAGCAGATAGACGTCCTCGAGCTCGACGCGCATCTTTTCGGCATTGGTGGCGAAATAGGGCGAGATGTAGCCACGGTCGAACTGCATGCCTTCGACGATTTCGAGCTCGGTGCTGAGGCTCTTTGCCTCTTCCACCGTAATGACGCCCTCATTGCCGACCTTCTTCATGGCCTCGGCGAGGAACTTGCCTATCTCGGCGTCGCCATTTGCCGAGATGGTGGCGACCTGAGCGATCTCCTCGTTAGCCGTCACCTTCCTGGCATGAGACTTCAGGTCATGCACGATCGCGTCCACCGCAAGATCGATGCCGCGCTTGAGGTCCATCGGATTCATGCCTGCGGCGACCGACTTGGCGCCTTCCTTGACAATGGCTTCTGCAAGCACGGTTGCGGTCGTGGTGCCGTCGCCCGCGATATCGCTGGTCCTGGACGCCACCTCGCGCACCATCTGGGCGCCCATGTTCTCGAACCTGTCCTCAAGCTCGATCTCCTTGGCGACGGTGATACCGTCCTTGGTGATACGCGGCGCGCCGAACGATCTTTCGATCACCACATTGCGCCCCTTGGGACCGAGCGTGACCTTGACGGCATTCGCCAGCGTATCAATGCCCCGCAGCATCCGTTCGCGCGCTTCGGTCGCGAATTTCAGATCCTTGGCAACCATGATGCGAACCTCCCTTCGCTCCTCCCCTTAAGCTGAGCAAGCGGTCTCAGGTCGCCTTCAATCAGGAGCCGGCGCCCTTGACCGTCCGTCGGTTACGTCTGGATTATACAGCAATTTCAATTGTATAGGAGTTCGCATTTTTCTGAGTGGCGCGCCATTTCTCGAAACCAACCTTCCTCTGATCCCGATTGATTGTTCCGCCCGCCGGGTGAACCCATGGCATTGGCGGTCAACATCCGGGCCGACAGATCGTATCTGGCGGCGCGAGCGTATCCGGCGGCGCGAGCGTATCCGGCGGCGCGAGTGCCGCATGGGCTCAAGTCCGGCGAGCCATCGATACGGCGCGTCCGTCAGCATCCCCCGGCGATGTCGTTCAAATCCGAGTAGCCCCAGACCTTGTGACTCTTTCCGGCGGGGGTGCGCCAACACTTGCTTACGACTTTGCCTATCACTGTTATGAAATTCAGCGTGACGTTGACCCTGCGCCCGCAGTGGTTGTTGTAATAGACCGTTGTCGTGGCGCTGCCATCGGCCCAGGTGTAATTGGCACGTTTGGCGGATTGCTCCGAGCAGAAGAAGCCGGCGTAATAAGCTGAAGCTGGTGAACCGGACAGGAGGCTCGTCGCAAGAACGATGCTGGCACCGGTCGCCAGCCGTGGGGTCCAGTGGGCATGCACGTGTTTCCTCTAATTTCTCCCCAGCCTCATTACCCGCCACGCGAGAGGAACTTGCCGCGTTCAACTCGATTCCTCCGGCTGTAACCTGCCAGCGAACCGAAAGGTCCCGCCGCTTCGATCGCGACACGATGGCGCAGGGGGCGGTCCTGCTCCGCCGGGATCGTCTTCTCAGCGCGTGTTGTCCGCGCGGCGCGTCTCCCATGGAGCGGCGCGCTCAGAGAGTTCAATCATTGCCGCCACCGGCCGTTTTGTCGCTTGAAGCCGCAACGGGCGTGCGCAGGAGCAAGCTTTCGCTTCGCTCGGCGCAGGCACTCTCTTACGCGGTCGTGCCGTCGATCGAGCGGCGGATCACCCGCTGCACTTCCGCATTCGACAGAAACAGATCGTGATTGATGATGCCCCAGCCTTCCTGCGAGGCGTCGACCACGCGCACGCCGAGCTGCGCGATGGCAGCCTTCTCGGCGGCGCCGACCCTGGTCATTCCGCCTGCGATCTGTCCCGACAGCGCCAGCGCGCGATCGTTGGTTGAGGCAATCACGGTGATCTTGCCGGTCAGCGGACCGATCCGCTGGATCGACGACGAGAACACGTCCATGTCGATATCAGGCGAGGCAAACACCACCGCGCCGATCTTGCTCGTGACGGTGTCGCCATATCGGGCATAGAGCTGACGCAGGCTTTCGAGCGTCAGCATGGTTCCCATGCTGTGCGCAACGATGTGCACGCGGCCGCCGGTTGGCGCCGACACGAGCGCGGAGAGCACGCGTTCGAAAGCGTCGCGGGACCACATCGCGCTGTCGCGGTCATAGGCATAGTCGAACAGTCCGGCCTTGGAAGGCCAGGAGAACACCATGGTCCGGCCGCGGAACTTGATCCCATCGGAGAGATGGGCGGCATCCAGCACCGCCGTCTCGAATGTCTGTTTGAAGCCGTGCACATAGATCAACACGTCCCCTGCGCCGGCCTGCGCAGCGAGATCGCCGGCCTCGGCCGACACCGGTTCGATCCGATCAAGGCGCCAATCGCCAAGTCCAACCGAGGCGAGGGAAAGACGGCTCTCGTCCGGCGCCACCAGCTTCGCTCGCGCGACCGTCATGCTCGTCGCGCGGTCCGGTCCGAACCAGGGTTTGGTGCGACCGCCGTTCACGGGCTTGCGCGTGGTGGTGACAAGCAATGTGGGGTCAACGGAGAGAGACGACGCGTCGAAGCGCGCGCCGGTCGCACCCAAGCCGGCGCATCCGCCGAGCGCGAGGGCACTCCCTGCCGACACAAGTCCGCCGAGGAGAGCGCGGCGCGAAACAGAACGACCGGAGTCGCGTTGCAGAAGACGTCGGACGATCACACGGAACCTTTGGGAACTTTGCCCACCGTAACGCCGCCCCGCCTAGCTCCCTGAATGACAATGGGGGCAAGAAGACGGCGGAGTAGCGTCGCGGTTGCGTAGACATAGTGTCCGAACGAGCGCCAGGTCAGTCGATGATTTCGATCGAATGTAGCGTGCACCAATCGCGCAACGCCTGCTTCGTCGCCTCATTCTCGTAGGCATGCCAGCGATCGATCGCGCGGCGTCTGGCGAGCAAGGACTTGAATTTCGGATAGGCGCCCCGCTTGCTGAAGAAATAGCGGACATCGTCGAAATCATCCGGCAGGAACTCGCGGACGAAAGCCAGCACCAGGGGCTTGCCGAGGCCGAGATCTCGTTTGTCCGGGAGCGCGAGAAATTTCTCCTCGTCGTCGATGTCATCAGGCAGTTCGTCGTTGAACTCTGCTGCGTCCATGAAATCTGTTTGATAATAGATCTTCCCGGTCTGCCTGCAGACGAAGGCGCGGAATTCCCCCATGTCGCCGTTGGTGTTGGCGAACTCGAAGGCTGTGGTGATGTCTTGGAACTTCACAGGCATTGGCTTTGGTCGCTATATCATCGCAACTGCAGCACTCTCAAACCGCCTCGTAAGCCGCGATCTTTTTGATCTGAGGTGCGAGCACGTCCTCCGCCGTTTCGAGGTCGAAGCGGGTCTGAATGTTCATCCAGAACGCGGCGCCTGTCTTGAAGAACTTTCCCAGCCGCAGCGCGGTATCGGCGGTGACGGGTTTTTCTTCGCGCGCAATGCGTTCGATCCGGGTGCGCGGCACGTTCAGAGCGGCCGCGACCGCGTAGGGCGTCAGCTTGAGCGGAACGAGAAATTCTTCACGCAGGATTTCGCCGGGATGAATCGGCGGAAGTTTCCTTGCCATCTGCGAACTCCTTTTGGCTAGCCACAATCGGCCTGTCGGACTAATGATAGTCCATGATCTCGACATCTTCGGGGCCCGCGTCCGTCCATCTGAACACGATCCGCCATTGATCGTTGATGCGAATCGAGTACTTCCCCGCCAGCTTCCCCTTGAGAGCTTCGAGGCGGTTGCCGGGAGGTGATCTCAGGGCGTCGAGAAAGTCGGCAGCGTCCACCATGATGAGTTTTCGGCGGGCGATCTTTGCGAGGTCCGCCGGAAAACCTTTCGGAATCGTGCGGCCCTTAAGGATCGGCTCGGCGAACTTCCCCTTGAAGCTCTGGATCATGTCAATACGTATCTTGTCGGGATACGTAATTCAAGGCCTTCGTATCTCGTTGGGATACTAAGGGCAGTTGCCGCGCTCCGCGGAAGCTGGCCGAAAGGATCGGCTCGGCTCTCAGGCGAAACACCACTGTCAAGTCGCTCTGTCAAAAATATTCCACTTTACCGAAATTCGGATTTGTCGTATGTGTCGACCCATCCCAGTCCACCATAGGGGCGGTCGTACGTCGTCACGAACGCGGGTTGGGGGTTGCGGTGGACGCGGGCGGCGTTAAGGCGGGCTTCGAGCATGCAGGGCGAGATGAACCTCGTGAGCATGGCGCGAACCCGCGAAGACGGACGGCGCCCATGTCCGGCGAAGCCTCTTGGCGAAGCCGGATGGCCTGCGTACGGCGAAACCGTGTGGTCCTGGCCGTCGTTGCTACGGTCAAGCCTTCGCGAAGGCGTCATCGCGTCAACCGGCGCGCTGCCGTGCATTTCGCGGAGGTGAGGGAGGCCAGAAGGAACTCGGCTCCCGGGAGAGCGCGGCATAGGCCGTCAAACCATCGCGCAGGGAAGGCCTGGTTTCGGCTGCCCTGTGTCTCCCCTGTGCATTGCGTGTGCATTCGTTCAGCGCAGGGGTCTTACGGGTGCCAGCCGGCGCCCGGCCTTCCCTGGTGTGCCCGGCATGGGCTTCGACTTGGAGGTGAAAGTCCTTCCGTGAGCTGATCACAGCGAGCGAAGTGAACCGCAGAGTGTCGGACCGCGAGGCCGGCGTGAAGGAAGCGGGGAGCGAAGCTGCGGGCCGACGAACAGAAATCGGATATGAGGCGGAGCCGAGCAGGGCGAGCGGGCCAGGAGCCGCAAAGCCGTTGTGATCAAGGCAGGCGACGTAGATCCGGCGGTCGTGCAGCGAAGGTCGAAGGTCTTACCCGGGGAGATCTCGCTTGCACCTGAAAGGGTGACGAGGGTTGCAAGGCCCTCGGAGCGAGAAGTCAGCAGAGGCCGTAGTAGCGGCTTAAAGCCGTGAAGGGCCGAACGATGGGAAGGGCGAAACGCCCACAAACCTCGGGGGAATTATGCCACAGAAGCCGGAAGCCCCGGACGCACGATCGACCGCTGCGGTGAAGCTGCAGCGGCCGGCCGGGCGCGTGGAAGCGCCCCTGACTGGAAGTGGAGACGAGCGCCCAGGAAGCAGCGATCTGATGGAGAAGGTGTGTGAACGCCAGAACCTTCAGGCCGCACTGAAGCGTGTTCGGCAGAATGCGGGCAGTCCCGGCATCGACGGGATGACGGTGGAGGAGCTACCTAACCATCTGCGCGTGCACTGGCCGCTCCTGCGCGAGAAATTGCTCGCGGGGCAGTACCAGCCGCAGCCAGTGAAGCGGGTGGCGATCCCGAAGCCCGGCGGGGGCGAGCGCGAGCTCGGCATCCCCACCGTGCTCGACCGGTTCATCCAGCAGGCCCTGCTGCAGGTTCTGCAACCGCAGTTCGACCCAACCTTCTCGGATGCAAGCTATGGCTTCCGGCCCGGACGGAGTGCGCACGACGCGGTGCGTCGCGCGCAAGCCTATGTGCAGGAAGGCCGCAGCTTCGTGGTGGATATCGATCTGGAGAAGTTCTTCGACCGGGTCAACCACGACATCCTGATGGGAAGGCTGGCCAAACGGATCGCGGACCGTCGGGTGCTGCGGCTGATCCGCCGCTACCTCAATGCGGGCGTGCTCGCAGACGGGGTGGTGATCGAGCGGGGTGAGGGGACGCCGCAAGGCGGTCCGCTGTCTCCGCTATTGGCCAACGTGCTGTTGGACGAAATCGACAAGGAGCTGGAGCGGCGCGGGCATGCCTTCGTCCGCTACGCCGACGATCTGAACGTCTACGTTCGGACGCAGCGTTCGGGCGAGCGGGTGATGACCTCACTGCGCGAGCTGTTCGGGAAGCTGAAGCTCCGCGTCAACGAAACCAAGAGCAAGGTACGACGCGCCACGGCATCGAAGTTCCTCGGCTTCTCCTTTTGGGTGGCTGCGGGACGGACGATCAGGCGGCGCGTCGCACCACAGGCCATCGAACGCATGAAAGAGCGCGTGCGCGACATGACCCGGCGCAGTGCCGGACGCAGTCTCGCACAAATGTGCAAGCCGCTCGGCAAGTATCTGACAGGGTGGAAGGGGTACTTCCGCCTTGCAGAGACGCCCGGCGTCTTTGCCGACATCGACGGGTGGATCCGGCATCGTCTGCGGGCGGTTCAGCTCAAGCACTGGAAGAACGGGCATGTCGTCTACCGCGAATTGATCGCGCGCGGCGTACATCCCGACGAAGCCAGGCGAGTGGCCATCAACAGACGGCGCTGGTGGCGCACCTCGAAGGTGGCGCTCAACAAAGCGTTGCCAAATGAACGCTTCAGACGGCTGGGAGTCCCCTCCCTCGCAAGCTAACCTCAACCCATCGAACCGCCCGGTGCGGACCCGCATGCCGGGTGGTGTGGCAGGGGACGTGGAGCCAAACTCCACGCCTCTATGCCGATCGCCCTTTCATTGAGAGGGTGTGAAAGGACAGCATCACTCGGGCAAAACCTGCCGCGAGGACGCGGGCGTATGCCAATCAAGACTCCGATGAGGATACATGAACTTACCGCTCCCAATGCCACGGGTCGGGAGGAAAATCATGCAAAGCCGCAACCGGGCAGAGGCGGACCGCGGGCGAATGCACGCGCTATCCAGACCACCATCGGCTCATGCGACAACTCGGAGGGCCACGAACCGGAACGATGTCGGCGCGAGCCTTGGGAGAGCGCAGAAGGTGGTCCGCGATCTGTCGGCGAAACAGTCACCATTAGGCAAGCGCGCTGTCGGACGCGCGAAGGCTTCCGGACGCGCTTGAAAAATGTATACTACCACTGGTGGCTTCGGCGATTTCGCCTGATCGTCATTATTGTACACTCCCTTTCAATCCGGAGAAATTTCAAGTGTCGCGCGCAAGGCCGCCGTCAGCAATCGCTAGGGTGAGAAATAGCCTACGACCTTTCTATAATCTGCGTCAGGAACAGACTTATCGGTCGCGTGCGGCGCCTAGTTTTTGGAAGCAGATTCAGGCTGTCAGGCAAGAAGCGGGAAGAAGCGATTATTCCGAAATTCTCAGCATTGCTGAGGATATCCGCCAGGGCTGCCGAGGCGTTGCTGCTCGAACTGCTAAGAGGAACCTAGCTTTGGCATCGGCGTGCCGCCGAGGGGCCCTCATCGCGTCAACCGGCGCGCTGCCGTGCATTTCGCGGAGGTGAGGGAGGCCAGAAGGAACTCGGCTCCCGGGAGAGCGTGGCATAGGCCGTCAAACCATCGCGCAGGGAAGGCCTGGTTTCGGCTGCCCTGTGTCTCCCCTGTGCATTGCGTGTGCATTCGTTCAGCGCAGGGGTCTTATGGGTGCCAGCCGGCGCCCGGCCTTCCCTGCGCCCTTTCTTTCGAGAGGGTGGTGAAGAGTAGAGCACAGCTCGGGCAAAACATGCCGCGAGGCTGCAAGCGCGCGTCTGCGATTGGCCTGCCAAATGATCTTCCGTGTGAGCATGATGCATCGGCCGCAGTGGAGGTGGTCGTTGCCCCCGGAATCTGCCTTGATGCGATCTCAGCGCGGAGGAGTTTTGATATGAGCGGCTTGGTGATCTCTGGCGGCCGGGTGGTGGATCCCGCCAGCGGAATGGACGCCATCGGCGACGTGGCGGTGGTGGACGGCAAGATCGCCGCGGTCGGCTCCTCGCTCGGCGGCGCCGAGCGGGTGATCGACGCCACCGGCCTTGTGGTCGCGCCCGGCTTCATCGATCTGCATGCACATGGCCAGTCGCTCCCGGCCGACCGCATGCAGGCGTTCGACGGCGTGACAACGACGCTCGATCTCGAGGCCGGGGTGCTGCCGGTCGCATCCTGGTATGAACGCCAGGCCAGGAAGGGGCGAGTGCTGAACTACGGCGCCGCCGCCAACTGGGCGTTTGCGCGCATCGGCGCGATGACGGGCTCCAATGCGGAGAGTTCGCTGGAGGCGTTCGGCAATGCCATGCGCGACCGCCGCTGGATCGAGAACGTCGCGACCGATGCGGAGGTCGCCGGCATCCTCGAGCGCCTTTCGCGCGGCCTCAACGAAGGCGGCATCGGCATCGGCATTTTGAACGCCTACGCTCCGGGCGCCGGCGTGCAGGAGCTGACCGCGGTCTGCCAGCTCGCTGCGGCCAAGGACGTGCCGACCTTCACCCATGTCGCCTTCATGTCGCGCATCGATCCCGAGAGCGCGGTTGAAGCCTATATCCGCCTGATCGGCTATGCCGGGGCCACCGGCGCGCACATGCACATCTGCCATTTCAACTCGTCGAGCAAGACCGACATCGAGCGCTGCCGCGTGCTGGTCGAGAAGGCGCAGGCGCAGGGCCTGCCTATCACGGTCGAGGCCTATCCTTACGGCACGGGCTCGACCGTGCTGGCCGCCGCCTTCTTCAGCGATCCCGAGTTCGTCGACCGCAATGGCACCGGCTACGATTCGGTGCAGCGGGTGACCGACGGTCATCGCTTCCGCGACCGCGAGGAGCTGCTCAAGGCGCAGGCCGAAGAGCCGTCCTCGCTGGTGCTCTGGCACATCCTCGACACCGAGAACAACGCGCATCACCGCGACCTGCTCGACATGTCGGTGCTCTATCCCGGCGGTGCGATCGCGTCCGACGCGATGCCGTGGACGTTGCCCGACGGCTCGACCTACACCGGCGATGCCTGGCCGTTGCCGAATGACGCCACCTCGCATCCGCGCTCGGCGGGCTGCTTCACGAAGTTCATCCGCGAATGGGTGCGCGAGCGCAAGACCGTGTCACTGCTCGAAGGCGTGCGCAAATGCGCGCTGATCCCGGCGGAGATCTTGTCGCAGAGCACGCCCGCGATGCGCGCCAAGGGCCGGCTCGATAGGGGCGCCGATGCCGACATCGTCGTGTTCGATTACGAGAGGCTCTCGGACCGCGCGACCTTCACGGCGATGAACCGTCCCTCAGAGGGCGTGCGGCATCTAATCGTCAGCGGCCAGGTGCTGATCAGTGACGGCGTGCTTGACGTGGCGGCGCGGCCCGGCCGCCCCGTTCGCCGGCCTGTTGTCGAGAGCTGACTCATGCCGGTCCCCATTCTCCTGGTGACGGGCTTTCTGGGGGCGGGCAAGACCACGGTCGTGAACCGTCTGCTGGCGCACGCGGACGGGCGACGCATCGCCGCCGTGGTCAACGATTTCGGCGCGATCAATATCGATGCGGAGCTGATCGCCGGTGCCAGCGACGGCGTGGTCAGCCTCGCCAATGGCTGCATCTGCTGCTCGCTCGAAGGCGATCTCTTGCGTACGCTCTCGACGCTGCTGCGGCGTGATCCCAAGCCGGACTACATCGTCATCGAAACCAGCGGCGTCGCCGATCCCGCCGACATCGTGCGCAATCTCATGGACCCGGTGATCCTGCGCGAAGCGCCGCTCGAAACCGTGCTCTGCGTGCTCGATGCGACAGCACCGCACGCGGCCCTGGAGGATGCGCTCCAGCGGTCGCAGTTGCGGGTCGCCGATATCGTGGCGCTGAGCAAGCTGGATCTCGCGGATGAAGGCGCGGGGTTACGGATGCGCGAGGCGATCCGCGCCCAGCGCGTCCCTGCCGTGGTGGTCGATGCGACCCACGGCGAGATTCCTGCCGCGCTGCTGTTCCCTGCCAATGTCGACCGCGCGCCCGCGTCGCGCGAGGTAGCGCCGCGACGGCCGGCGGAAGAGCGCTTCGAGACGCTGAGCTGGACATCGGACCAGCCCATCTCGTTGCCCCGCTTGCAGCAGGCCATCAGCCGCCTTGCGCCAAAGCTCGCGCGCGCCAAAGGCCTGTTCGAGACGGTCGAGCAGCCCGGCCGCCAGGTGGTGTTTCAGTTCGCCGCCGGCCGCGCCACGCTGGCGCCGGGCGATGCGCCGACGCCGGGCGCGGCGCGGACGCGGATCGTCTTCATCGCCGAGCTCGGCGTCCTCTCCAAGGCGGAGCTCGATGAAATTATGGAGGCGTGCGTTGCGGGGTGAAGCTCTTAAGCCGAAGTCACTCCCCCTCCGGCTCGATCGGCTTCTCAGTAGCCTCTTCCGCATGGACCGGGGGCGCGCCATGCGCGCCGCGCAGCCGGATCATGGTGTCGATCACGTCCACCTCGATCTTCAGCACGTCGAGATTGTGCGTCATCTCGCGGACCTCCTGGCCCTTGCGCGCCAGTTCCTCCGACACGTCGACCGCCATCTTGCGTTCGGTCACGTTGCCTTGCGTGTTGACGAACAGCTTTGCGCGCATCCATTCGAGTCGTGCCCGCTGGGTGTCGCGCTCGAACTTTTTCTCCGCGTAGCGACGCCGCGCCTCCGCATAGGCGCCAATCAGCGCCGTTTCCGGCAAGCTCCACAATTGCTCGATCGACATGGTCATGCCGTTCAGGTCCCGGGTTCGGCTCGGCGGAGTCTTCCTCCGCAGCCTATCAGACCCTTCCGGCCGGCAATTCTCAAGAGGGCGTCGGCAGATCCGGCAAACTCACGCGAATTGTGCGATTCCGTTTCCGACGGACCAGTTCTCCTTGGGCGCATCGAGCACGTTCACGAAAACGTCCTCGGGGCGGATGCCGGGATTTTCGCCGAGCAGGTCCGCGATCCGGCGATACAGCGCCGTCTTCTGCTCGGCGGTGCGCGAGGCGAACACGGTGATCTGGATCAGCACGGCGTCATCGCTGCGCTCGACGCCGTAGGCGTTGCCGCAGCGGAAGTTCGCGGGCTCGAGCTCACTGATGGTCATGAATTGGTCGCCCTCGGGCACGTTCAGCGCCTCGCGCATGGCGCGGTAGAGGCCGTCGAGGATCGCCTGCCGGTAGGCTTCCGGCTTGCCGGCGCGCATCGAGATGTGGAGCAGAGGCATCGGGATTCCCCTTTTGCTTTCCGGCGCGACCGCCTGCTTGCGGGCCGGTCCAGGGACGAAGCGGGCGATCGACCCCGATCTGTTTTTGACGTAGTGTCAAAAAAGCACGTTCTTGACATCATGTCAAATACTGCCGGTTCATTCAGGACCCGGCAGTCCAGGAGGATCGCCATTTGAGACCGCGCGAGTTCGACCACGACGACGTCCTGCGCATCGCGTTCGACCAGTTCTGGCGCAAGGGTGTGCGCGGCACGTCGCTGTCGGACATCGCGCGTGACACCGGCGTCCAGCGCGGCAGCCTCTACAATGCGTTCGGCAGCAAGGAGGCGCTGTTCCTCCAGGCCTATGAGCGCTATTCGGGCGATTATCTCGTCGCCCTGCAAAAGGCGCTCGGCGCGGGCTCATTGCGCAAACGCCTCACCGCGTTCTTCGACCTGACCATCAGCAACTTCCGCTCGGGCTCTCCGCCGCGGGGATGTCCGACCACGCGTGGCTTGATGGAGCTCGGCGCGGCCGAAGACGAAGGGCTGGATGAAGAGGCGCGTCAAGCTTTTGCAAGCCTTGTCTCGCGCATCACTGCTCTGGTCCAGGACACGTTGTTGGCCGGCGCCGAACGTGGCGAGTTCAGTGGCAACCCCGCCACCGCAGCCCTACACATCGTCACGATGACGCGTGGACTCGCCGTGCTTGAACGCGCGTTCGGCGACGAGCCGCAATTGCGCAAGATCGCCGCCCACACGATCGACCTCGTGCTGGGCAAGAAGGGCGCCTAAAGCATGATCCGGAAAAGTGCGCAGCGGTTTTCCGAAAAGATCATGCTCAAACAACAACCTAAAGCGCGATGACGATTTCATCCTAATCTCATCGCGCTTTGGGTGGACATGCGAGAAACAACGATCCCAGCGATGATCGCGCTGGGATCGTCTGGAGGTTTCATGGAAGGCGTCGAGCTCCGCCTCTCCACGGCGATGTTGATACCGCAAGGCTGCTGCGGATGCGGCTAGAACCCGTCAAAGTTTCAGCACAGCGCAAGCGCGTTGACCGCGCGTGTCGCGGCATCCTCCTTGCCGGAGCCGACGAACTGGCAAACCATGGACTCGAGCTCGCCCGGCTGCTTGCGGCGGGCGACGGCGAGCAACCGCATCAGCTCCGTCTCGTCCTTCGACAGACGCCGGCAGGACGGCGGCATGAAGCACAGCTCGCATGGCCGGCCGCTGCGCAGGATCCTGACCAGCGCGGCAGCCCGCGCCACCAGCAACGCGCTGTCGGCAATATCAGGAGTCTCGTCGGCGAAGCGGTAGGCTGCTTCCCAGCAATCGGATGCGCCGGTCGCATAGGCCGCCTCGATGAAGCGGAACAACGACAGCGCGACGCGCGAAAACTGATCGTAGCTCTCGAGGTTTCGTGGCGTCGAAAGTACGGCCTGGAGCGGACAGAGCCGCGATTGGCCCGCCTTCGGGACTGGCACGGAGCCGCTCGCGTCCTGCATCATCGACGATCCCATCAGTGCAGCGTGGGACTGCCCACAAACCAGCTTTTCATGGCCATCGTCCGATCAGGCTCGAATGAGCGGACGTGCCGGTCGGGCAGAATGAGGCCCGCCATGCGGAAGATCGTTGCAAGCCCGCACACCGGCGCCAGCGCCCAATCGGCCCCGACCGGCGGCAGCCAGCACTCGAACTGCTCGCGCGCGACGTCGATGCGTTCCTGCTGGGCCGCGGCAATCGCCCGCAGGATTCCGTGCTCGCTGTCGGACATACGCGGGCAGGTGGGGCAGTGCACTTCGATCGCCGTATGCGCCGTGCACGCGAAGATCTCGATGATGGATTCCAGCGAGGGCACGGCATCGCCGACGCGAAAATGGTCGTACACCTGCTTGATATCGGCCGCGGTCGGGACAGCGCCTCCGCTGCGTGCCTTGGCCCGAAATCCCCAGATGAAGAGCCGCTCCGCCGCGCTCAGCGCGGGAAGGTCGAGGGACCCGGTGTATGTCGATTGATGCATTGAGGTTCCGGCTTTCGGCTGCGCTCACGCCACGGTTGGTGTTGATGATCTGCGCCGATCGTTCTGCCAGAGCCCTCTGCAAGTCAACGCTTGGAGGGGCGATATCGAGGTCTTCTAGATCTAAAGAGCCTTCTCTGGCCTTGTCTCGAACTATTCCAATGCAGGGAAGCGCCGACGCATTCCAACCCTCTCCAGCGACGTCCATGACGGCGGGGATCGAGGACGCAGGTGGCCGCCGGATGAATGGCGCCCCATCCTTAAGCGGTTCTACGGGCTCTGGGGAATCCAATGCTTAAAGCTTTGCTAAGGGGAACGGGATAAACAGACATATCAGCCCTTCCAATTCTTGCGAGCACCGATGGTTTTCTCCCGCATCAGTTTCAAGCTGGTCCTGATTGTCGGCATCAGCCTCCTCGGCATGGTCGCGCTGGCGCCGATCGCGCTGTCGACCCTGCGCGCGCAGATGATCGCTGACCGCCAGGCCAAGACGCAGCACATGGTCGATGTCGGCTACGGCATCCTGGCGCATTACCAGAAGCTCGAGAGCGAAGGAAAACTCTCGCGCGAGCAGGCCCAGGCGGGTGCAATGGGCGAAATCAAGAGCCTGCGCTACGACAAGGTCGAGTATTTCTGGATCAACGACATGGCCCCCAAAATGGTCATGCACCCGATCAAGCCCGAACTCGACGGCAAGGACCTTTCCGGGATGAAGGATCCCGCCGGCAACGCGCTGTTCATGGGCTTCGTTGACGTCGTCAACAAGCATGGCGCGGGCTTCTACGGCTACCTCTGGCCGAAGCCCGGTTTCGACCAGCCGGTCGGGAAAATCTCCTATGTGAAGGGCTTTGCGCCCTGGGGCTGGATCATCGGCACCGGCATCTATCTCGACGACGTCGACGCTGCCTTCCGCCAGAATGCGATGACGTTCGGCTATATATGCCTCGCTGTGCTGATCCTGGTTCTCGGCGCCTCCTTCCTGATCGGGCGAAGCGTCACCCGGCCGCTGACCAGGATCACCGCGCTGACCGAGCGCCTCGCCGCCGGCGATAGCGCGTTCGACGTGCCCCACACCGATCGCCGCGACGAGATTGGCGGGCTCGCCAAGGCGCTCGCGGTGTTCAAGGACAATGCGTCGGCGGTCAGCCGGATGCATGCCGAGCAGCAGGAGCTGAAGCAGAAGGCCGACGACGAGAAGCGCAGGGCGATGGCCGATCTCGCCGGCAAGTTCGAGGCAAGCGTTCAGGCCGTCGTCCGCGACGTCTTCAACGAGGCGCGCGCGATGCAGCAGGCCGCGCAGGGCATGTCGGAGACCGCGAACAAGGCGACCGACCGTGCAAGCTTCGTCGCCACCGCCTGCCAGCAGGCCTCGAGCAACGTGCAGACGGTCGCCTCCGCCGCCGGCGAGCTGTCGTCCTCGATCACCGAAATCAGCCAGCGCGTGGCGCAGGCTGCCAGCGTGGCGGACAAGGCCGCCGCTGACGGTCAGCGCACCAACGACACCGTGCAGGGGCTGGCCGCGGCCGCGCACAAGATCGGTGAGGTCATCGACCTCATCAACCAGATCGCCTCGCAGACCAATCTGCTCGCGCTCAATGCCACCATCGAGGCGGCGCGGGCGGGCGAAGCCGGCAAGGGCTTTGCAGTGGTCGCGAGCGAAGTGAAATCGCTGGCGAGCCAGACCGCGAAGGCGACCGACGAGATCGGCGCGCAGATCACCGCGATCCAGGCCGAGACCAACGAGGTCGTCGGCAACATCGAGAGCATCCGCGCCACCATCATGGAGGTCAACGAGATCTCCTCGTCGATCGCCGCCGCGGTCGAGGAGCAGGGCGCCGCGACGCAGGCGATCGCGCGCAACGTACAGGAGGCGGCCTCCGGCACCGACCAGGTCTCGCAAAACATCTCCGGCGTCACCGATGCCACGGCCGAAACCGGCCAGGCCGCCGGCCTCGTACTGCAATCGAGCGGCCGGCTGACGCAGAAGCTGCAATCGCTCGAAGACGAGGTCGGCGCCTTCGTTGCGGGCGTGCGGGCGGCCTGATCGTCGCCGATCTGTCTGCCGTGACGTGGATTATTCGCCTCGTCACGGCGCGTGCTGCGGATCGAAATTCCGGCCTGCGGGAGCGGTCATCGTGACCGGTCTTCTCGCTCTTGACGGCTGCGGTTAAAGTGAAGAAGCAGGATCATCGAACCTGCCGACCCGCGCCTGGCCTCGCGGGCATGGAGAGCGTTGCATGTCGTTCAAGAAGCTCCTGATCGCCAACCGCGGCGAGATCGCCATCCGCATCACGCGCGCCGCGGCCGATGCCGGCATCGCAACGGTTGCGATCCATCCCGCCGACGATGCGCTGTCGCTGCATGTGCGAGTTGCCGACGAGGCGGTCGAAATTCCCGGCCGCGGTGCGCGGGCCTATCTCGACATCGATGCGGTGGTGAAGGCGGCGAAAGCCGCCGGTTGCGATGCCGTGCATCCCGGCTACGGCTTTCTCAGCGAGAACGCCGCGTTCGCAAAAGCCTGCGCTGACGCAGGCATCGCTTTCGTCGGGCCGAAGCCCGCGGCGCTCGAGCTGTTCGGCGACAAGGTTGCGGCACGGCAACTGGCAAAACGCTGCGGTGTGCCGATCATCGCGGGCACCAGCGGGCCATCCTCGCTGGAGGAGATCACGGCGTTCTTCACCTCGCTCGGCGGCAAGGCGGCGATCGTGATCAAGGCGATGGCCGGCGGTGGCGGTCGCGGCATGCGTGTCGTGGAGGATGCCGCCGATCTCGCGGAAGCCTATGCGCGCTGCCAGTCGGAGGCGAAGGCGGCATTCGGCTTCGACGGCGTCTACGCCGAGCGGCTGATCCGGCAGGCGCGCCACATCGAGGTGCAGATCATCGGCGACCGCCACGGCGTGATCTCCCACCTCTGGGAGCGCGAATGCACCATCCAGCGTCGGCACCAGAAGCTGGTCGAGGTGGCCCCGAGCCCCTCGCTGAGCGATCCCTTGCGTGGCCGCATCATCGAGGCGGCGAAGCAACTCGCCGCGGCCGCCTCTTACGACAATCTCGGCACGTTCGAGTTCCTGGTCGATGGCAGCGCCGACGACAGTTTTGCCTTCATCGAGGCCAATCCGCGGCTTCAGGTCGAGCACACCGTGACCGAAGCGGTGCTCGGCCTCGACCTTGTTCGCGCCCAGCTCGCGGTCGCCGCAGGTGCGACGCTCGCGTCGATCGGCTTTGCGCAAGGGGATATTCCGAAGCCGCGCGGCCATGCGATGCAGGTGCGCGTCAACATGGAGACGCTCGACGAAACGGGGGCGACGCATCCGACCGGTGGTGTGCTCGCCGTGTTCGAGCCGCCGTCAGGACCCGGCGTTCGCGTCGATAGCTTTGGCTATGCCGGCTATAAGACCAGCGCGGCGTTCGACTCGCTGCTGGCCAAGGTCATTGTGCACACGCCGAGCGCGGCCTGGCACGACGTGGTCGCAAAAGCCTCGCGCGTCCTGCGCGAGTTCCGGATCGACGGCGTCGTCACCAACATCGCCTTCCTTCAGGCCGTGCTGGTGCATCCCGATTTCAGGACCAACCGCATCGCGACCGATTTCATCGATCGCAACATCGCAAAGCTCGTGGAAGCGGCCGATGGCGCCGCCAAGCCGCTCTACTTTGCTGCGACCGAGCGAAGCAGCGCTCACGGCACCGAGGCGCATGTCGCGCAAGCCGTACCCGAAGGCGCGGTGATGGTCGCGGCGCCCTTGCAAGGAACCATCGTCACTATCCAGGTGAAGGAAGGCGAGATCGTCCGCCCCGGCCAGCAGCTCGCCGTGATCGAGTCCATGAAGATGGAGCACCTGGTCATGGCCGAGCAGGGCGGCCGGGTCATGAAGCTCGTTGCCGGCGACGGCGTCACGCTGCTGCATGGCGAGCCGATCCTGTACCTGGAGCCGCTCGACGTCGCGGCTGATAGCGCGGCGGCGGAAGCCGATGTCGATCTCGATCACATCCGTCCCGATCTTGCCGAACTGATCGCCCGCCAGGCCAACACGCTCGATGCGAACCGGCCGGCCTCGGTCGAGCGCCGCCGCAACACCAACCAGCGCACCGCGCGCGAGAACGTCGCCCAGCTCGTCGATGCTGGCTCGTTCATGGAGTACGGCAGCCTCGCGATCGCGGCGCAGCGCCGCCGGCGCAAGCTCGACGACCTCATCAAGAACACGCCGGCCGACGGCCTCGTCATGGGCGTTGCGACCGTCAACGCCGAAAAGTTCGATCCCGAGAGCGCGCGCTGCATCGTTGTGGCCTACGACTACACCGTGCTCGCGGGCACGCAGGGCCACATGAACCACAAGAAGATCGACCGCATGCTGACGCTGGCGGAAGACTGGCGTGTGCCGCTGGTGTTCTACGCCGAGGGCGGCGGCGGTCGCCCCGGCGACACCGACCGGCTCGGCATGACCGGGCTGGACGGCCCGTCCTTCGTGCAGTTCGCAAGGCTGTCCGGCCTCGTGCCCGTGGTCGGCGTCGTCTCCGGCTATTGCTTCGCCGGCAATGCCGCGATGCTCGGCTGCTGCGATGTGATCATTGCCACCAAGAACGCCTCGATCGGCATGGGCGGCCCCGCCATGATCGAGGGCGGCGGGCTCGGCGTCTATCATCCTGCCGAGGTCGGCCCGGTCTCGTTCCAGTCCCCGAACGGCGTCATCGACATCCTCGTCGAGGACGAGGAGGAGGCGACGGCCGTCGCCCAGAAATACCTGTCTTATTTCCAGGGCGCGGTGACGGAGTGGCAGGCCGCCGACCAGCGCCTGCTCCGCCGCGCCATTCCCGAGAACCGTCTTCGCGTCTACGACATCCGCAGCGTGATCGACCTCGTCGCCGACAAGGACTCCGTGCTGGAGCTGCGCCGCGACTACGGCGTCGGCATGATCACCGTGCTGATCCGCATCGAAGGCAAGCCGTTCGGCCTGATCGCCAACAATCCGCGCCATCTCGGCGGGGCCATCGATGCCGATGCCGGCGACAAGGCCGCGCGCTTCCTTCAGCTCTGCGACGCCTTCGATCTGCCTATCGTCTCGCTCTGCGACACGCCTGGATTCATGGTCGGGCCGGAAGCGGAGAAGACCGCGATCGTGCGCCACGTCTCGCGCATGTTCGTGACCGGCGCCAGCCTCACCGTGCCGCTGTTCGGCATCGTGCTGCGCAAGGGTTATGGCCTCGGCGCGCAGTCGATGATCGGCGGCGGCTTCCACGCCTCGTTCTTCACCGCGGCCTGGCCGACCGGCGAGTTCGGTGGCATGGGGCTGGAGGGCTATGTCCGCCTCGGCTTCCGCAAGGAGATGGAGGCGATCGCCGATCCCGAGGAGCGCGAGACCTACTACCGCAACAAGGTCGCCGAGCTCTACGCCAACGGCAAGGCGGTGTCGATCGCTTCGGTGTTCGAGATCGACAACGTCATCGACCCCGCCGAGACGCGGCGCTGGATCATGGCGGGCCTGCGGTCGGTGCCGAAGCCGCCGGCGCGGACGGCGAAGAAGCGGCCGTGCATCGATACGTGGTGAGGGCGGTGCAGCAATTTTGACTGCGCCGCGTGCGTTCCCGGTTCCCGATTGACATCCCCGCCTGCGGTGCCAGACTTTGCACAATAATACAGGGTGGAGACGTCCGCGATGGCCAGCCTTTCGGCCTCGAACCATGTCGCCCGTGTCTTGTCCGTCGCCAATCACGTGGCCGACGTCGATGCCTCTTCGCGGATTGCCAATTCCTGGCGGCGCTGCCTGGTCAATCACAAGCTCGATCCGGCCCGCCGCGGGCCGCCCCAGACGTTGACCGAAGCCGAAATCCGGCATGCCGCCGAACCGATGGAGCAGCTGATCAGGCTCGCGACGCCGGAGCTCGAAAATCTCGCGCGGGTCCTGCGCGAGGCCGGCTATTGCGTCAATCTGGCAGACCCCAGCGCAACAGCTCTGCTCAGCTGGCTGCCGGGCGCCGCCGATGCCGACATCTTCCTGCACTGGGGGGTCTATACCGGCTCGAATTTCTCGGAAAGCTTCGAGGGGACCAATGGGCTCGGCACCGCGCTTGCGGAGGAGAAGCCGATCCTGGTGCATCGCGACGAACATTTTCGCGAGCAATGGGGCATCTTCTCCTGTGCGGTGGCGCCGCTGTTCGATTCCACCGGCCGCATCGCGGGTGCAGTGAACATCACCTCGTGCCGCGGCGATCTCAGCCGCACCGCGCATCAGCTTGCACTCGCAGTCACGATGGAGGCGACGCGCCGCATCGAAGGCGCGATCTTCCGCGATCACTTTCGTGACGCCTGGATCGCGCACGTGCCGGGAGGTGACGGCGGCAACGGCCTGCTCGCCTATGACGAGGACCGGCGCGTCGTCGGCGCCTGCCGTTCGGCGCGCGCCCTGCTCGGCCTCACCGATGGCACGATCGCATCCGGCATCGATCTGTCGCGCTACATCGAGGTCGACCGTCAGGGCGTGCGTGGCGCGGATGATGTTGTTGAGCCGCGCCGTGCCGACGGCGGTGCCGTGGGCCGGGGCCATGTCGCGCCACCGCTGCGCGCAAGGTCGACGCGCCCGCTTGCACCGCGCGGCGATGGCCCGGTCGATCGCTTCGTCATGTTGCACCGGCTTGCCGGTGGCGACCCCGGACTGATCAGAAGCGTGAAACGGCTGAGGCGCATCGGCGACCACAATCTGCCGGTGCTGCTGCATGGCGAGACCGGCGTCGGCAAGGACGTGTTCGCGCGCGCCATTCACGCCGCGAGCAGCCGCGCGCGCAACAATTATGTCGCGCTGAACTGCGCGGCGATGCCGGAAAGCCTGATCGACGCCGAGCTGTTCGGGTACGAGGCCGGGGCCTTCACCGGCGCGCGGCGCGAGGGCTCGAAGGGCCTGATCGTGCAGGCCGATGGCGGCACGCTGTTCCTTGACGAGATCGGCGACATGCCGGTCGCGCTCCAGACCCGCCTGCTGCGCGTGCTGGAAAACCGCGAGGTCTGGCCACTCGGTGCGCTCAAGCCTGTGGCCGTCGACATCCGCCTGATCAGCGCCACCCATCGCGATCTCGGCCGCATGGCCGAGGAGGGAGGCTTCCGCGCCGATCTCTATTTCCGCCTGCGCGGCATGGAGGTGCGATTACCGGCCTTGCGCGAGCGCGCCGACCGCGACGATGTCATCCGCCAGATCGCGCGCGAGGAGGCGCCGAACTGCCGCCTCGCGGAGGAAGCCTGGTCACATCTCGTGGCCTATCCGTTCCCCGGCAACATGCGCCAACTCCGCCATGTGCTGCGACTCGCCGGCTGCACGGCGGAAGACGGTGTCATCACCGATGCCGATCTCGATTTGCCGCCGTTCGGAAGGACGGAGCCGAATCTCGAAGCGGCCGAGCGCGCCACGATCGTCGACGCGTTGCGCAAGCACGGCGGCCGCGTCTCGGAAGCAGCACGCGCATTGAAACTCAGCCGCGCCACGCTGTATCGCAAGATCAAGCAGCTGAAGATCGAGACTGCGCAGTAGGCAGCTAACAGTTTGCGAAGCGGCGCTCTTTCTTCCCCCCTCCCCTTGTGGGAGAGGGTGGCTCGCCGCGCAGCGGCGAGACGGGTGAGGGGTCTCTCTCCGCGAGTCCAATTCTCGTTTCAATACGCGGATAGATACCCCTCATCCGGCGCCATAGCCGATGGGGAGCATCGGCGTTCTCAAGGACGGCGGCCGAAGGCCGCCTATGCCACCTTCTCCCACAAGGGGAGAAGGGAAGAGGGCAGCGCCCTTACGAAAAATCCGTCCAGCTCAGATGCCGCGAATCGAGGTCGCCGACTGTAACTGTCTCGCGGATTTCGTGGGGTGTATGAAAACTGCTGCGCAAGTACACCAGCGGCGTGGCCGTCGCCGCATGCGACACGCCGCGTACTTCGCCGACGAAGATCGAATGCGTCTTGGTCTCGAACTCCTGCGCCAGCACGCAATCGAATGCCGCGACCGCGTCCGTCAGCACCGGCGCGCCGGTGGTGCCGCGCGTCCATTGTCCGAATGCGAAGCGGTCGTCGCCGTTGACGCCTTTCTGGCCGCTGAAAGTCAGCGCCAGCAGGGCGTGATCCTCGTGCAGGAAGTTGATCGCAAAGGCGCCTTCCTCGCGGATGCGCCCATGCGCGCTGGCGTTGCGGTTGACGCAGACGATCAGCGAGGGCGGATTGTCGGAGAGCGAGCAGGCCGAGGTCACGGTCAGTCCGGTGCGCTTGCCGTGCTCGGCGCCAACCGTCACCAGCGCGACCGCGCCGGCGCAATGGCGCATCGCCTGCTTGAAATCCTTGGCGTCGACCGTCACGCGGAAATCTCCGAAATGATGCAGGTGCGGCACGATCGCGCCGCACCCGCTGTGGGTCAAGCTGCCTTCTTCGCGGAGCCGAGATGCGCCAGGCGCGGCATCACCTCGTTCTTCAGCAGCGACAGCGAGTGGTGCCAGGCTTCCGCCTTGTGCTTGTAGTCGAAGCCGAACACCAGGAGCACGCCGAAGCCGCCGACCTCGTCGTAGATCTTCTCGATTTTTTCGGCGACAGTCGCGGGCGAGCCGACGATCCAGTTCCGCTTGGCGCAATATTCGACCGTGACGTCGCTATCGGGCACGTCGGGCGCGTGCTTGAGATAGTCCTTGAAGCCGAAATGGCCAAGCAGCGGCAGAAAGTACTCGTGCATCATCCGGCCCATCATGTCGCCGGTCGAGAGCCTCCACGCCTCTTCATCGGTGTCGGCGACGAACACCTCGCGCACCAGCCGCCAGTCCTGCCGGTTTGGTTTGCGTCCGGTCTTGGCGGCGCCGATCTCCACGGAGTCCCAGTGGCTGCCAACATAAGCCGGATTGAGGTTGAGGCTCATCGGAATGAAGCCGCGCTCGCCGGCGAGCTTCAATGTGTCCGAATTCTTGGAGAGCCCGGCGACGCCGATCGGCGGATGCGGCGCCTGCAGCGGCTTGATGTGGGGCTTGAGGAAGTCGAACATCGTGCCCGGCTTGGTCACCGTCCAGAACTTGCCCTTATGGGTGAAGGGCGCAGGTTCAGTCCACAGCTTCAGGATGATCTCCAGCGCTTCGCGAGTCATGTCGCGGTTCTGCCCGCTCATGCCGTCGACGTTGAACATCGCCCAGTCGCTCGGCAGCCCGCTCGCCGCGACGCCGAAATTGAGCCGGCCCTCGGAGAGATGGTCCAGCATCGCGACGCGGTTGGCGAGCTCGGCCGGGTGGTGATAGGGCAAGAGGAAGCCGCCGGGTCCGATGCGAAGCTTCTTGGTCTGCATCAGCGCCTGCGCAATCAGGAGGTCCGGCGTGGGGTTGGGTTCCCAGGGCGCGGTGTGGTGCTCGCCGACCCAGGCTTCCTGATAGCCGAGCTCGTCGAGCCAGCGCATGACCTGCAAGTCCCAGTCGTTCCCTTCCTTCAGGCCGCACTCCGGCGGATGCGAAGGCATCGTGAAATAACCGATCTCCATGGTTTCCTCATCTGATGTTGACGCGTCTTGTTGCGCGGTTCACGGACGTGAGTGGGGACGCTTCAGCAAGCGGTGTGCCAGCACGGGCGGCGCCGCAGACCTGCGAGAAAAGGCTGGTTTACGGCGGCAATAGCCGATATCCCGAGACGGATTTGCAAGGCGCTGTCTCATTGTCGCGAGACGGCGTCTTGGCCGTGAGACGAGGACGAGAATTGAGATGACCGAACCCGCCTATGCCGCGGTGGACTGGGGCACCAGCAGCTTCCGGCTCTGGCTGATCGATCGTGCCGGCCAGGTGCTGGCGGAACGCCGCAGCGGCGAGGGCATGCTGGCTGCGGCCAAGACCGGTTTTCCCGCCGTACTGCATTCGCATCTTGCGGCGGTTGAAGCTCCGGATCATCTGCCGGTTCTCGTCTGCGGCATGGCCGGCGCCAAAACGGGCTGGGTCGAGGCTGGCTATGTCGACACGCCGGCGCCACTTGCTGCCATCTTGAAACAGGCCGCGCTTGTGCCGGGCGAGGCACGCGATATCCGCATCCTGCCGGGCATCGCGCAGCGCGATGCAAACGCGCCGGACGTCATGCGCGGCGAGGAGACGCAATTGCTCGGTGCGCTCGGCCTCGATGCCGCCGGCGAGGCCCTGGTCTGCATGCCCGGCACGCATTCGAAATGGGTCCGCGTGAAGGATGGCATTGTCGAGCACTTTTCGACGTTCATGACCGGCGAGCTCTTCAGTGTCGTCTCGCGCGAGACCATCCTGTCGCTCGCGGTCGCCGGCGCCGATGACGCCGAGGATGTCGCAAGCTTCAGGGCGGCAGTAATTGCAGCGTTCAAGACGCCGGCCTTCGCCGCCAATCTTCTGTTCACCGCGCGGTCGCGGCAGCTCTTGTTCGGCGGCACGCCGGCCGCAGCGCGCGAAGCGCTGTCGGGCACGTTGATTGGCGTCGAGCTGGCGGCAGGGCTCTCCGGTACCCTACCGAAAGCAGGCGTCATGTTGCTCGCATCGGGTCGCCTTGCAACGCTATACCGGCTGGCTTTCGACGCACTGTCGGTCACCGTGCAGCCGATCGATGCCGATGAAGCCGTCCGCCGCGGTTTGTCGATGGCGGCTGCGGCGATCTGGACGAAATAGAAGGACTCTTGAGATGAGCGTTCCCTTTCCGCCGATGAAGCGTCCGCTGGTCGCGATCCTGCGCGGCGTCAAGCCAGAGGAAGCCGAGGCGATCGTCAGCGTGCTGATCGAGGCCGGCATGACCGCGATCGAGATCCCGCTGAACTCGCCCGATCCGTTCCGCTCGATCGGCACCGCCGTGAAGCTTGCGCCGGCCGGCGTGCTGATCGGCGCCGGCACGGTGCTGACGGCTCAGGATGTCGATCGTCTCAACGACGTCGGCGGCAAGCTCATGGTTTCGCCGAATGTCGATACCGCGGTGCTGGCGCGCGCGCACCAGCAAGGCATGGTGACGATGCCGGGCGTGTTCTCGCCGACCGAGGCACTGCTGGCGGCGCGCTCCGGCGCCTCGAGCCTGAAGTTCTTTCCGGCGAGCGTGCTCGGCGCGTCCGGCATTGCGGCGATCCGCGCCGTGCTGCGGGCCGGCGTGATGATCGCCGCCGTCGGCGGTGTCTCCGATCAGAATTTTGCCGAGTACATCAAGGGCGGCGTGACGGCGTTCGGGCTCGGCTCCAGCCTCTACAAGCCCGGCATGTCGGCCGCCGATGTCGCGGCGCGCGCGAAGGCGACGATCACAGCCTACGATCGGGCGATTGTGAAAGAGTGAGCCGGAACAGATACGCGGTGATCGTGTCATAGCTTATTGTGCCTCACGGCATCGCAATCGATGCCTGCGCATCGTGTGCATGTGATTGGCTGAAGCAGGAGACCGACATGGCGATCAACAACGTGGCCGATCTGTTCGTGGCAACGCTCGAACAGGCCGGCGTCAAGCGCATCTACGGCATCGTCGGCGACAGCCTGAACGCATTTACCGAGGCGCTGCGCCGTCGCGGCGCCATCGAGTGGATCCATGTCCGGCACGAAGAGGTCGCGGCGTTCGCCGCCGCCGGCGAAGCCGAGATGACGGGAAGCCTTGCGGTGTGTGCCGGCTCCTGCGGCCCGGGCAATCTGCATCTGATCAACGGCCTGTTCGACGCGCATCGCAGCCGCGTTCCTGTGCTCGCAATCGCGGCGCAGATCCCGTCAGCCGAGATCGGCGGCGGCTATTTCCAGGAAACGCATCCGCAAAACCTGTTCCGCGAGTGCAGCCATTATTGCGAGCTGGTCTCCGACCCGAGCCAGCTTCCTTACGTGCTGGAGAATGCAATCCGTGCCGCGGTGGGCCTGCGCGGTGTCGCCGTCGTCGCCATGCCCGGCGATGTCGCTTTCCGCAGCCCGCCGAAGCGCGCGCTGTCGACGACGCGCGGGCTCGCGCTGGCAGCGCCGAAGGTCATGCCGCAGGCCGATGAGTTGAAGGCGCTCGCGGATCTCCTGAACGGCGCCGAGCGCATCACGCTGTTCTGCGGCCGCGGCTGCGCCGGCGCGCACGCGCCGCTGATGCAGCTTGCGGAGACCCTGAAGAGCCCGATCGTGCATGCGCTCGGCGGCAAGGAGCATGTCGAACACGACAACCCCTACGACGTCGGCATGACCGGCTTCATCGGCTTCTCCTCGGGCTATGCGGCGATGCACGCCTGCGACGCGCTGGTGATGCTCGGCACAGATTTCCCCTACAAGCAGTTCTTTCCGACCGACTGTCAGATCGCGCAGATCGACATCAGGCCGGAAAATCTGGGACGGCGCTGCAAGATCGATCTTGGCCTCGTCGGCGACGTCAAGCTCACGATCGAGGCGCTGCTGCCGCTGCTCAAGACCAAAACGCAGCGCAAGCATCTCGACGATGCTATCGCGCACTACAAGAAGGCCCGCGAAGGGCTGGACTCGCTTGCGAAGGGCACACCCGGCAGCAAGCCGATCCATCCGCAGTATCTTGCAAAAGTCAACAGCGACCATGCGACCGACGACGCCGTGTTCACCGCCGATGTCGGCACGCCTACGGTGTGGGCCGCGCGCTATCTCGACATGAACGGCCGCCGCCGTCTGATCGGCTCCTTCGTGCACGGCTCGATGGCCAACGCCATGCCGCAGGCGATCGGCGCGCAGGCTGCACAGCCCGGCCGCCAGGTGATCTCGCTGTCGGGCGACGGCGGCTTCACCATGCTGATGGGCGACCTGATCACGCTGACGCAGATGAAGCTGCCGGTGAAGGTGATCGTGTTCAACAACGGCGTGCTCGGCTTCGTCGCGCTGGAGATGAAGGCCGCGGGCTTCGTCGACACCAATGTCGATCTGGAGAATCCCGATTTCGCCGCGATGGCGCGTGCGATGGGCGTCTTTGCGAAGCGCGTCGAGGATCCGGGCGAACTCCCGGGCGCGATGAAGGAGGTTCTGGCCCATAACGGGCCGGCGCTGCTCGACGTCGTCACCGCCAAGCAGGAGCTGTCGATGCCGCCGACCATCACGCCGGAGCAGATCAAGGGTTTCAGCCTCTGGGTGCTGCGCGCCGTGATGAACGGCCGCGGCGACGAAGTGCTCGACCTCGCGAAGACGAACCTGCTGCCGCGCTGAAGTGCGGCGAAGTTGGGTAAGCAAATGCGAGCCACGAACGCGGTTCACCTCTCCCGAAGGGAGAGGTCGGATCGCATCGAAAGATGCGATCCGGGTGAGGGGCTACAGTCTCATCGTTTGCTGCGGCCCCTCACCCGGATTGCACTGACGCTCCGCATCGCCAGGCGCAATCCGACCTCTCCCCGTCGGGGAGAGGTGGGAATCGCGCTAGCCCCGCTTCATCGAGGGCGCGGGCATCCGCTCGTGGCGGCGCTGGAAGCGCTGCCAGTGCAGCACGATGCCGATCAGCAGCGCCGGCACGAAGCCGAGCATGATCAGGAAATGCGGCAGCTCCTTCGGCGAGATGAAGGCAATCGCGATGTCCGAGATCAGCCAGAGCGCCGCGAACATCACCGCAAAATCCGTACGCGGGCAGCGCAGGTAGTAGAACACGGCGGTGACGACGATGGCGGGCCCGATCGCAATGGCGATCATCACCGCCGTCAGCTCCTTCGGCGTCAGCGCGTCGAGCACCATCGAGGCCAGCAGCCAGAGTGCGGCGAACATGGCGACGATGTCGAGCGGGTGCCGCAAATCAATACCTCTCGCCGGGAACGCGCTATCGTTGTGTCCTGCGCCCCGCCCGTCAAGTAAAATACGCCTATTCCTCGTCACTTCCAGGCGTCGGCCGCAACATGAAATGACCGAAGGCCGTGGCGATCGGCTTGTTCGCATCGTCCTGCCAGGCCCGCGCCTCGAAGGCGACGATGCGCCGGCCCTGCTTCACGATCGAGACGTTGGCAAAGGTGTCGAGCGCACGGCCGGAGCGCAGATAGTTGACGGTGAGGCCGATCGGTTTGGGTGGCGCGGCGGTGCCGAGCTCGCGCGCCACCCCGACGATCGCGGTGGTCTCCAGGAAAGCGCCGGTCATGCCGCCATGGATCGCGGGCAGGATCGGATTGCCGATGATCTTCGGCGAGAACGGCATCGTCAGCGTGCCGTCGTCGTTGACGCGAATGCCGAGGCAGCGCGCGAACGGGCTATTCGCGAACGGGCCATCCGGATCCTCCGGCGCCTCCAGCGTCGGGATGCTGCGCGCATCCATCCTGCGGTCGGCGAGCATGTTGGTGCGGTTGGCGCCGATCATGAAGCAGGCCGTCGCGGTCGCGACCGGATCGTCCTCGGACTCCTGATAGGCGGTAGAGCGAACAAAGGCGATCGAGCGCGTGGTGCGATAGCAGACCGAATGCGCCTTGATGTCGAGGCCGGGCGTCGCCGGCTTCTGATAGTCGATACGCAGGTCGAGCGTCGCGATCGCGCGCGTACCGTCGAGCGCGAGCTGCACCGCCATGCCGCAGCTCTCGTCCAGCATCGCGGTGACGACGCCACCGTGCAACACGCCGGTCTCGGTGTCGCCGACGAAGACGGGACGGTAGGGCAGGCTGGACCAGGCTTCGCCGGGTGCGAAGCGGTCGAGCTGGAGCCCGCTGATATGGCCGTAGTCGGAGCGCCGGCCCTGGATGGCCTCGGCGAGTTCCTCGAAGGGGAGTGTGGTCGGTAGAGTGGACATGATGACGTTCTAGACCAGCGCCGGGCGCCGCAAAACCCCGAATAGGCGCCGCCGGTCTGCCTCGGGCGGTTTGGCCTCGACAGGGCGGGCCGAAGCGACGATGGTGGGTGCTTCGTTCGACTAGCCGTAAGGAGCGCCCATGACCGACCCCGAAACGCCCTCGACCGCCCAGGGGCCCGTCACCATTTCGACCTCCAGCTCGGAGCGGGCGCCGATCATCTATTTCGACGGCGCCTCCTGCTTCGGTCACCACAACGGTGCGATCCAGATCGAGCTCGCCGCGAACCTCCTGATGCCGGTCGGCGCCGCCGTCAGGGTCGACGTGGTCCAGACCGCGCACTTGCGTTGCAGCGTGGCCGCCGCGCTGGCGCTGCGCGAAGCGCTGGACAAGGCGCTGGCGATGTACAAGCAGGGCCAGCAGCAGCCACCGACGGAAGAGATCCCCGCGGTGAAGAATTGAGGCCGAAGCGCGATCGCCTGTCAGCGCAATCGCAGCTTCTCAGCCCACATGCACCTTCGGCTTCTTGCCGCCGTTCCACTTGCCGTCGAGCGCGCGCTCGATCTGGGCGGCGAGTTGCAGCAAGAGGCCGTCATTGGCCTGCTTCGCGATCGCCTGGATGCCGAGCGGCAGGCCGTGCTCGTGGGTCGCCATCGGCAGCGAGATCGCCGGCATGCCGCAGAGATTGGCGAGCGGCGTGAAGGCGAAATTGCGCCAGAGATTGCCGAACCAGTCGAGCACATCGGGATTATCGGAGATCGTGAGATATTCCTTGGTGCCGACCTTCGGCGTCGGCAGCGCGGTGACCGGCGTCAGGATCACGTCCCACTGCTCGAAGAAGGCGCCGAAGCCGCGCGAGGTCGTGTTGAACACGCCTTGCATCTTCGCGCGCTCGGCAAAGCTCGTGTGCCGGCCGGCTTCCCAGATGCGGATGTTCATGGGCTCGATCAGGTCTTCCGGCGGCGTCGTTAGCCCGCGCGCGGCGAGCATGTTGGAGATCACCACCGCAAAGTTGGAGATGTAGCAGGTGGTCTGCGCCGCGAACGCGCCGCGGAAGTCGAGTTCGGGCAGGGCGTAATCGACGTGATGGCCGAGGCCTTCGAGGAAGCGGCCGGTCTTCTCCAGCTCAGCTGCGATGTGCGGCGTCGCAGTGTAGTCGCCCCAGGTGTGCGACAGCGCGATCCGGAGCTTGCCGGGATCGCGCTTGATCATCTCGCAATAGGGCTGCGCCGTGGTCCAGAACGGCATGAACTCGCCGGGCGCCGGTCCCCTTGCGTGATCGACGAAGGCAGCGGTGTCGCGCACCGAGCGCGACTGGCAGCCCTGGATCGAGACAAGGCCGGTGAGATCGGACATGTGCGGGGCGAGCGAGAACACGCCGCGCGAGACCTTTAGCCCGATATTGCCGTTGACGCCGGCGGGAATGCGGATCGAACCGCCGCCATCGGTTGCATGCGCGATCGGCACCACGCCGGCCGCGACCATCGCGGCACTGCCGGCCGACGAGCCGCAGGTGGTGTAGTCGGTATTCCAGGGATTGCGCGTGACATAGACGGCGGGATTGTCGGCCGAGCTGCACACGCCGAATTCCGGCGTCGTGGTGCGTCCGATCAGGTTGAGGCCAGCATGGCGGAATTTGCCGGTCAGGAAGGTATCGGCGGCCGCGCGATTGCCGCGCATCAGGAGCGAGCCCATCTCCTGCAGCCGGCCCTTCATGGTCGGTCCCAGATCCTTCATCAGGAAGGGCAGGCCTGCGAACGGGCCGGAGAGGTTGGCCCCGTCCTTGGCGGGATCGGCGATCACGTCATCGAACAGCTCGACCACGCCCGACAGCGCCGGATTGACCTTGGCGACGCCGGCGGCGGCCTGCCGCGCCAGTTCCTTCGCCGTCAGCTCGCCGTTGCGGACGCGGGCGGCCAGCGCCACGCCGTCGTGCTGCGCCCATTCATTCCAGCTCATCGGCAAAGTCATGTAGTCAAAATCCCCTTGATGCGGCGTCACCTTCCTTTCGCAAGGAACCGCGTGAATCAACCGAGCTGGCGCGAGGGGCAGGGTTGCGTGGGGCGGAGAGGTCGGGGACGCAGAGCTGCCGGCTGTATCAATCCGACAGTCGCGCGATCGCTGCAACCGGCCCGCCGCCGGACACCGTAGCCCGCGGGCTCAATGGAGCATGTCCCTCGCTCCGTCATTGCGAGCCACCGGGTCCGCGCGAAGCGCGGCCCGATGACAGGCTCCGCGAAGCAATCCAGAGTCTCCCCGCGGTCGGATTCTGGATTGCTTCGTCGCATCAGCGCAAAATTGCTCTGCAATTTTGTCGCGAGCTCCTCGCAATGACGGCGTGGAGAGAGCGGGCGCCGCACTCCGCTCTCGTGCCCCGGACGCAGCGCCGCATCGCTTGCGCGCTGCAGCGCGTCCGGGACACGAGAGCACAGCACGAACACGTCGTCCTCCCCACGATTGTGGCGAGATCGCATCGGTTCAACAAAAAATCCTCTGTCGACGGCCATCCGCCACACCTTGATGAATCAACCCCGGCTGGTCCATAAGCGGCGTCCCGTGGCCGGTGGTTCGCCGCTGCGTCGCGTGCTTGGATAGAGGGATTCTCGCGTGGCAAATATCTACCAGAAGATTGCGCAGGAGCTTGGGGTTCGCGCCGAGCAGGTCGAGGCGGCGGTGACGCTGCTCGACGGCGGCGCCACGGTTCCCTTCATCGCCCGCTACCGCAAGGAAGCGACCGGTGCGCTCGACGACGCGCAATTGCGCACCCTGGAGGAGCGCCTGGTTTACCTGCGTGAGCTCGAAGACCGCCGCAAGGCCATCCTCGAATCGGTCCGCGAGCAGGGCAAGCTCGACGCGGCTCTCGAAGCCAGCATTCTCGCCGCCGACAGCAAGGCACGCCTCGAAGACATCTATCTGCCGTTCAAGCCGAAGCGCCGCACCAAGGCCGAGATCGCCAAGGAAGCCGGCCTCGAGCCGCTCGCCAATCAGCTGATGGCGGAGCCTGGCAACGATCCCAAGGTCGTGGCCGAGGCCTTCATCAACGCCGAGAAGGGCGTTGCCGATGCCGCAGCCGCTCTCGACGGCGCCCGCGCCATCCTGGTCGAGCGTTTCGACGAGGACGCCGACCTGATCGGCGCTCTGCGCGAGGAGATGTGGACCAATGCACGCATGGCCTCCAAGGTGCGCGACGGCAAGAAGACCGAGGGCGAGAAGTTCGCCGACTATTTCGATTTCTCCGAGCCGCTGACGAAGCTGCCCTCGCACCGCATCCTCGCGATGTTCCGCGGCGAGAAGGAAGAGATCCTCGATCTGCAGATACAGGCCGAGGCCGAGGCGCCGCCGCCCGGCGTGCCGAGCGCCTATGAGTTGAAGATCATGAAGCGGTTCGGCATTGCCGATCTCAAGCGCGCCGGCGACCGCTGGCTGATCGACACCGTGCGCTGGGCCTGGCGTACAAAAATCCAGGTCCATCTCAACATCGACCTGCGCATGCGGCTGTGGAACTCGGCCGAGACCGAGGCCGTGCGCGTGTTCGCCTCCAATCTGCGCGATCTCTTGCTGGCGGCGCCCGCCGGCACCCGCGTCACCATGGGGCTCGATCCCGGCTACCGCACCGGTGTCAAGGTCGCCGTGATCGATGCCACCGGCAAGGTGGTCGACACCACCGCGATCTATCCGCACGAGCCGCAGCGGCAATGGAACGAGTCGCTGGCGACCCTTGGCAGGCTTGCGCTGAAGCACCGCGTCGAGCTGATCGCGATCGGCAACGGCACCGCCTCGCGCGAGACCGACAAGCTCGCGGCCGACCTCGTCAAGGGTCTCCCCGAACTGAAGATGACCAAGATCGTGGTGTCCGAAGCCGGCGCGTCGGTCTATTCGGCCTCGGCTTTCGCCTCGGAGGAATTGCCGGGTCTCGACGTCACCCTGCGCGGCGCGGTCTCGATCGCGCGGCGGCTCCAGGATCCGCTCGCCGAGCTGGTCAAGATCGAGCCCAAGGCGATCGGCGTCGGCCAGTATCAGCACGACCTCGGCCAGGCCAAGCTCGCAAAATCGCTCGATGCCGTCGTGGAAGACTGCGTGAATGCCGTCGGCGTCGACGTCAACACCGCCTCCGCGCCGCTGCTGGCGCGCGTATCCGGCGTCGGCGCAGGCCTTGCGCAAAGCATTGTGGCGCACCGCGACGCCAACGGCCCGTTCAAGTCGCGCAAGGTGCTCAAGGACGTGCCGCGGCTCGGGCCGAAGGCATTCGAGCAGTGCGCGGGCTTCCTGCGCATCCTCGGCGGCGAGGATCCGCTCGACGCCTCCGGCGTGCATCCGGAAGCCTATCCGGTGGTGCGCCGGATTCTCGCGGCGACCAAGAGCGACATCAAGGCGCTGATCGGCAGCAGCGAGATCGTGCGTACGCTCAAGCCGAAGGATTTCGTCGACGAGACCTTCGGTCTGCCGACCGTCACCGACATCCTGCGCGAGCTCGAAAAGCCCGGTCGCGACCCGCGCCCGGCGTTCAAGGCCGCAGTGTTCAAGGAAGGCGTCGAGGAGATCAAGGATCTCAAGAAGGGCATGATCCTGGAGGGCACCGTGACCAACGTCGCCGCCTTCGGCGCCTTCGTCGACATTGGCGTGCACCAGGACGGCCTCGTGCACATCTCGGCGATGTCGAAGAATTACATCAAGGATCCGCGCGAGGTGGTGAAGCCCGGCGACATCGTCAAGGTGAAGGTGCTGGACTTCGAGGTCGCCCGCAAGCGCATCTCGCTGACGCTGCGGCTGGATGACGAGGTCGGCGCCAAGAAGGACGCGCCCGGCATGCAGCGCGACAACAATTCGCGCAACAGCGCACGCATGACCTCGTCGGCCCCGCGCAAGCAGGAATCCTCCGGCGGCGGCGCGCTTGCGGAGGCGTTGCGGCGTGCAGCCGAGAAGAGCGGCGGCAAGCGGGTGTGACTCTTAACCCCTCCCCGCCCTTTGCGGGGAGAGGTCGGATCGCGTCAGCGATCCGGGTGAGGGGCAGGGCACTATGGTGCCGAGACGGGAATCCATCCGACTCGTCGGATATCCGGCTCATAACTCAAATCGAATTTGCCGAAGCACCCCTCACCCCACCCTCTCCCCGTAAGAACGGGGAGAGGGAGTGACAGAGCGCCGCCTCCCTGACACCCGCGTCAGAATCTGGCGCATTTGTAAGTTGATGGGGACAGCACATTCGCTTCTCCTGATCCTCCTCGTGCAGCGGGACTAGCGCTGCACTGCAAGGAGGATCTTCCGATGAAGAACAGGCTTCTCACAGGGCTCGTCGCAGCGGCAGTGGCTGCGACGCTGGCGGCTGCGGCGCCCGCTCTCGCGCGCGGCGGTTTTGGCGGTGGCGGCCACGGCGGGTTTGGCGGCGGGCATTTCGGTGGTGGCGGCATGCACGCCGGCGGCATGGGCGGTGGCATGCATGTCGGCGGTATGGGCGGCGGCATGCGAGTGGGTGGCATGGGCGGAGCTCATTTCGGTGGCGCCCGCTTCGCCGGTTCCCCGATGGCCGCTCACGCGGCGATCGGGCCGCGCTTTGCCGGTGCGCCGCTCGCGACCCGCGCCGCCTTCGGCCCGCGGTTTGCCGGCACGGGCTGGCACGGCAGGCATTTCGTTGGCCGGCATGCTTTCTTCTTCCGGCATCATCGCTTCCACCGCTTCGCCTTCATTGGCGCGCCGTTCGTCTATGCCAACTATTACAACGACGGCTGCTGGCGCAGGAGCTGGACGCCCTATGGGTGGCAATGGGTCAATGTGTGCGGAGACTATTGATAGTCGCATCGCCGTACCGCACCATTGTCGCGGTCGCCACCGGGCAGTTCCGCTCAGCCCCGGGACGGGATAGTCTGGTGGCGATCGTCGCGCGGAGTTCGTCATGACCGGAGGTCACCGCCGCATCCTGGTCGTCGAGGACGATCCGGAAACCGCAGGCCAGCTCGTCGAGGAACTGACGACCTCCGGCTACGAGGTCGATCTCGCAGCTAACGGGTGCGAGGCCCTGAGCCATGGCGCCGCGCGCGATTATGCCGTGATCACCATCGACCGCATGCTGCCCGATATCGACGGCATCACCGTGATGCGGCAGCTGCGCGACGAGGGCATTGCTGCGCCGTTCCTGATCATCTCCGCGCTCGGCGAGGTGGATGATCGCGTGCGTGGCCTGCGCGCCGGCGGCGACGATTATCTCGTCAAGCCGTTCTCGTTCGTCGAGCTGCTCGCACGGCTGGAGGCGCTCGGCCGCCGCAGCGAGACCATTGCCAAGGAAACGCTGATTCGGGTTGGCGATCTCGCCATCGATCTGATCGCGCGCAGTGCCAGCCGCCGCGGCCGCAAGATCCCGCTGCTGCCGCGCGAGTTTCAACTGCTCGAATATCTCGTCCGTAACGAAGGCCGCGTCGTCTCCCGCGCAATGCTGCTCCAGCACGTCTGGGACCTGCATTTCGATCCCTCCACCAACATCATCGACGTCTATGTCGGACGGGTCCGCCGCAAGGTCGACGATGCCCAGGACTATCCGCTGATCCACACCATCCGCGGCATCGGATATTGCCTCCGTGCTCCTGGCTAAGACGCTCCGCTCCTCGACCTTCCGTCTGGCGCTGATCGCGATCGCGGCGTTCGGGCTGATCGTCGCGGCCATCATGGCGTATGTCTATTTCGGCACGCTCGCCTATGTGAAGAGTAGGCTCGGCACCGTCGGCGATCATGACGGCTTCACCGGCATGATCGAGCTCGCGATGGCCGCGGTCGCCGTGCTGCTTCTGGTGCTCGCCGGGCTCGCGGCGGTGCTGGTGACACGGCGCACGGTCGGGCGGATCGAGCAGATCAACGCCACCAGCCGCGCCATCATGCTCGCCGGCCTCGACCAGCGCATTCCCTTGCGCGGCAGCAACGACGAATGGGACCGCGTCGCGGAAAACCTCAACCAGATGCTCGACCGCATCGAGACGCTGATGGGCGAAGTCAAGCAGGTCAGCGACAACGTCGCCCACGATCTGCGCACTCCCCTGACGCGCATGCGTGGCCGGCTGGAGAAGGCCTATCACGCCCCGCGCAACAGCGAGGCGGACGCGGCGCTGATCGGCGACACCATCGCCGATCTCGACGCCGTGCTCGGCATGTTCGCCTCCATCACGCGGATCTCGGAGATCGAGACCCGCGCCCGCACCGGCGCTTTCCGTGCGCTCGACCTCGCCGAGATCGCCGGTGAGGTCGTTGAGCTCTACGATGCCGCGGCCGAGCAGGTTGCTACAAAGCTCAGCCTCGCCAGCGACCGCGAGGTGCCGGTGACCGGCGACCGCGACCTCTTGTTCGATGCCATCGCCAATCTCGTCGACAACGCGATCAAGCACGGCCGCAAAGGCGGGCAAGTGACCGTCACCTGCCGCAGCGCCGATGGCTGTGCGGTGATCGCGATCGCCGACGACGGTCCGGGCATTCCCACTGGGGAGCGCGATCACGTATTCAAGCGCTTCTACCGGCTCGAACAGAGCCGCTATACGCCGGGCAATGGCCTCGGCCTCAGTCTCGTCGCCGCGGTCGCGCGCCTCCATGGCGCCGAGATCGCGCTGCACGACAATGTGCCGGGCCTCACCGTCCGGCTCAGCTTTAAGGCGGCATCAACGACGTGAATCGGACGGCATCAGAGCTCGATCACGCCGCGGCGCGCCGCATGCGCGACCGCGTCGGTGCGGCCGGTGGCATCCAGCTTGTCGAGCAGCGAGCCGACATGAAATTTCACGGTGTGCACGGAGATACCAAGCTGGCGCGCGATCATCTTGTTGGAGGATCCCTCGGCCATCAGCGCCAGCACGTCGAGCTCGCGCTGGGTCAGCGCGATGTCGCCGGGCATGATGCGCGGATCGCGGGCGACAACCGTCGCCGCGGCGGCTTCGCCAGGCGCGGCGAGGCGAAGTCCGGCGACGTTGCCGAGCAGCTTGGCGAGGCGATCGGCAAGGGCAGGGTCGTCGATCTCCAGGGCGAGCACGATCTCCGGCGCGTTGTCCTCGCTCACGCCTCTGGCCTCTCGCCGATCGTGACCTTGAAGCTGACCGGCTCGCCACCGCGGCGCGCCGCGATATCGACCACCGTGCCGACGCTCGAAGGTCCCAGCGTTCGCGACAGCGCGCGCACGCCGGACAGTTTCTGGTCGTTCACCGCCACGATCACGTCGCCCTGGCGGATTCCGGCCGCGGCCGACGGCCCGGCCTTGTCGACATTCATCACCATCGCGCCGATCCCGTCGTCGAGCCGCACCGGCTGGAGCCCGAGGCCGAGATAGCCGCGCGCGATGCGGCCGCGCGCCTCGAGCTGGGGAGCGACGCGCTCGATCGTCGCACTCGGGATCACCAGCACCCGCCGCGGTCCGAGCACGGCCATGCCGAAGGCTTCGCCCGATGCATCGAGTGCAAGGCCGCCCTGCTGGCTGCCGCGCAGGCCGACGTCGAGCTCGATCCGCGCATCGATGTCGCCGCCGCGCAGGCTGCGCCAACTCTTGCCCGACGCCGATACCATCCCGAGCGCCGCACTCGGCGTATCGCGGTTGGTTGCGACGACGATCGACAGCGTACCTAGCGCAGGGATCGCTGTGGTCAGCTTGACCGGGGCAATGGCGGCATCGATGCGTAGCAGCGCTATATCGGTCGTGTGGTCGCGTCCGGCGACCGCGGCGGCCACTCGGCTGCCGTCGGGAAGGCCGATCTCGACCGAGCCCTCGTCGGCCAGCGCCTCGTCGGCGGTGACGATCAGACCAGGCTTCCAGACAAAGCCGGTCGCGCGGGAGCGATGCGAATGCACGGAGACGACGGACGGCGCGGTGCGCGCCACCACGTCCGCGAGCGCGGACGATAACGAAGACAGAGGAGTGGGGTCGGTCATGGCAGGCTCCTATAGCTGTCCTCAATCTGGGACGTCACAGCCATTTGCGAAACTGGCCGGGTGGCCAGGACATATGGGACGGCCAGGCCTCCGCAGCGCCGGCCGACGAACATGTGATTGGGAGCCGCTCACGGGAACGTGTAGCAATCGGCCTGACATTGCGCCGTACGGCCTCAACCATTTCCGCGAGCCCTGACCGATGACCATCGATCTCACCCGCCGCACCCTGCTTCAACTTGCCGGCGCGACCTCGCTCGCAATGGCGGCCGCAGCCGCGGCGCGCGCCGAAGGCAGTGCGCAGGGCGGCGGGCCGACCTATGCCAGCCGTACGCCGATGCGGGTCGGCATGGTGACGCTCCGGGTCAAGAACCTCGACAAGGTCGCCGACTACTATCGTGACGTGCTCGGGCTCACCGTAATGGAGCGCTCGGCGGCCGCAGCCAGTCTCGGCACGGCCGGCATCACGCTGCTCGTGCTGGAAACCCGGCCCGAAGCCGCCATCGAGCCGCGCAACGCCGCCGGCCTCTACCACACCGCTTTCCTGATGCCGACACGGAAGGATCTCGCGCGCTGGTTGGTAGCAGCCGCCGCGCATCGCGTGCCGCTGACGGGCTTTGCCGATCACCTCGTCAGCGAATCCGTCTATCTCGACGATCCCGAAGGCAACGGCATCGAAGTCTATGCCGACCGCGATCCCTCGCAATGGCAATGGAGCGAGGGCAGCGTGAAGATGGCGACCGACGAGCTCAACATCCCCGATCTCTTGTCGCTCACCAATACGCGCGTGGCCGATTATGCCAGGGCGCCGGACGGAATGCGTATCGGTCACATGCATTTGCGTGTCGGCGATCTCGCGCAGGCCGAGAGCTTCTATCACGGCACCATCGGCCTCGACCCGACCCGCCGCCGCAATGGCGCCGCGTTCCTGTCGTCCGGCCGTTATCATCATCACCTCGGCATGAACGTCTGGCAGAGCCAGGGCGCCGGCCAACGCGACGATCAGGCGACGGGTCTCGCCTGGTTCTCGCTGGTCATGGAAAAGCAGGAACTGCTTGCCGCACAGGAGGAGCGCCTGCGCAAGAGCGGCGCGCAGGTCACAGCGCTCGGGAGCGGCCTGGAAGCCGTCGATCCCTGGGGCACGCGGGTGCGGCTTCTCAGGGTTTGATCGCGGCTACGCGCGTTGGTAATACCGGTCTGGCGTAAACCAGCTTCCGGGGTACACTCCGACATGGCCGATTTCCACGGCGTCTTTCCTTATCTCGTCTCGCCCGTCGACGCCGATGGCACGGTGCGCAGCGAAGTTCTCAGCACGCTCTGCGACGATCTGATCGACGCCGGCGTGCATGGCCTGACGCCGCTGGGCTCGACCGGCGAGTTCGCCTATCTCAACGCCGCTCAGCGCATGGCGATCGTGCAGACCACGATCGAGGCGGCCAACGGCCGCGTGCCTGTTGTCGCGGGTGTCGCCTCCACCTCGATGGCGGATGCGGTGGCGCAGGCGAAAGCGTACCAGAAGCTCGGTGCCGACGGCATCCTGGCGATTTTGGAAGCCTACTTTCCGCTCGCCGATGCGCAGGTCGAATCCTATTTCCGCGCCATCGCCGATGCCGTGGACATCCCCGTCGTCATCTACACCAATCCGCAATTCCAGCGCTCCGATCTCACCCTCGATGTCATCGCACGTCTCGCCGAGCATCCGCGCATCGGCTACATCAAGGACGCCTCGACCAACACCGGGCGGCTGCTCTCGATCATGAACCGCTGCGGCGATGGCTTGCGCGTGTTCTCGGCCTCCGCCCACATTCCGGCCGCGGTGATGCTGATCGGCGGCCGCGGCTGGATGGCGGGCCCAGCCTGCATCATCCCGCGCCAGAGCGTTGCGCTTTACGACCTCTGCAAGGCCGGCCGCTGGGACGAGGCTATAGTGCTGCAGCGCCGGCTGTGGCGGATCAACGAGGCCTTCGCCCGCTTCAATCTCGCCGCCTGCATCAAGGCGGGGCTTTCGATCCAGGGCTACGACGTCGGCGATCCCGTCCCGCCTCAGGCCGCGCTGACGGCCGAGCAGCGGGGGATCGTGGAAGCGGCGTTGCGGGAGTTGGCATAGCCGATTGTCACGCGGCAATATGTCCTCGGCCGCCCTGCCGAAAGCAAAGCCGTTCCCTATCTGCCTTGATCAGGAAACTTCCAGCCGCTTGCGACGTTGCTGCGTGAGCGAGGTCCGCCATCTCATGCATGTGCATTTCGAACACTGCTTTCAGCACACACCGCGGTGATCGCCATGAATCGTCGATACGGAATTGCCGCGGCAGCTCTTGCCGCTCTGCTGCTCGTAATTACTGCTGCGAAAATCCAGCATGCGCCGTGGACCACTCCCACTGCGCGAGCCGTCGAGCAGCGCGGGCCGCTGTCCGAGGCTGAAAAGGCCACGATCGACATCTTCGAGCGCGTGTCTCCTTCGGTTGTCCAGGTGGCGGCGAGATCGGCGGCCAATCCTCTCATGGGTGAGGAAAGCCAGGGCGGCGCTTCCGGCACGGGATTCGTCTGGGACCGCGAGGGTCACCTCGTGACGAACAATCATGTCGTGGCCAATGGCGGCGAGATCGCCGTGCGCTTTGCGTCGGGAGAGGTGGCCCAGGTGGACCTTATCGGCACGGCCCCCAATTACGATCTTGCGGTCCTGCGAATCCGGAGCGTGCGCGAACTCCCTCCGCCGGTGGCGCTCGGCAGTTCGAGCGACCTGAAGGTCGGGCAATCCGCCTTTGCGATCGGCAATCCCTTCGGGCTCGATCAATCGATGACCAGCGGCATCATCAGTGCCCTCAAGCGCAGGCTTCCGACCCATGGCGGCCGGGAGATTGCCAATGTGATCCAGACTGATGCCGCGATTAACCCAGGCAATTCAGGCGGGCCGCTGCTGGATTCCGCAGGCCGCCTGATTGGCGTCACGACGGCGATCATCTCACCGTCCGGCTCGAACGCCGGCATCGGGTTCGCGGTGCCGGTCGATGTCGTGAACCGGATTGTCCCTGAGCTCATTCGCAACGGCCGGGTGCCAACGCCCGGCATCGGCATCGTCGCCGCCAGCGAGGATGTTTCGACGCGGCTTGGCGTCGAAGGGGTGATCGTGGTGCGGACGGCCCCCGGCAGCCCTGCCGAACGGGCAGGGATTCGCGGTGTCAACTTATCGACCGGAGCGGTCGGAGACATCATCACCGCGGTCGAAGGCAAGCCGGTGCGGCGCCTCGCCGACTTGTCCGATGCGCTGGAGCAGGCTGGGGCCGGGAAGACCGTCCGCCTCACTGTCAAGCGCGGCTCGGATACCCGCGACGTGAATGTGGGCATCATCGACATCGAGCGTTCCTGACCTCGCAATCTGCGCGACCAAAAGGGGCGTGGCACGCAATGCTGATGTGCTGCGGCTCGGTTGTATCGACTGCAAAATCGGCTAAAACCGCCGCGGTCGTTTTCCGGATTTCAAGGACATAGCGGAATGAACATTCTTCCCGGCAATTTGCGTTTCGGAGCGGGCCAGCCCGTCAAGCGTTTGGAAGATCAGCGGCTGCTTACCGGGAAGGGGCAATTCATCGACGACAAGCCGGAGGACGGCGCGCTGTGGTTGCATGTGCTGCGCTCGCCGCATGCGCACGCGAAGATCGTCTCGATCGACACCAGCGCCGCGGCTGAGATGCCGGGCGTCACTGCGGTCTATATCGGCGCGGACCTCGTCAAGGACGACATCGGTGGCATTCCGACGCTCAACATCTTCAAGCGTCCCGACGGCAAGCCGATGACGGTGCCGCCGCGACGCCTGCTGGCCCATGAAATCGTGCGCTACGCCGGCGAAGCGGTCGCCGCAGTGGTGGCCGCCTCGCGCGCTGAGGCGCAGAGCGCGGCCGAAGCGATCGTGGTCGAATATGACGTGCAGCCGGCGGTGGTCGATCCGGTCGAGGCGGTAAAACCCGGCGCGCCCGTGGTGTGGCCGGAGGCGCCCGATAACATCGTCGGCGCGATGGCTTACGGCGATGCGGCCAAGGTGGACGAGGCGTTTGCCAAGGCCGCGCATACCGTCGAGCTCGATCTCGTCAGCCAGCGCCTCGTTCCTTCCGCGATGGAGCCGCGCTCGACCATTGCCGAGATCGACAAGAAGACCGGCCGCCTGCTGCTGCACGTGCAGTCGCAAACGCCGGCCTCGACCCGCGACGTGCTGGCGGAAGCCGTGCTGAAGCGTCCCAAGGACAGCGTGCGCGTGCTGGTCGGTGACATCGGTGGCGGCTTTGGCCAGAAGACCAACCTCTATCCCGAAGATGGCCTCGTCGCCTATGCCGCGACTAAGCTGAACCGGAAGATCCGCTGGCGCGGCGATCGTACCGACGAGTTCGTCGGCGGCACCCATGGCCGCGACCTCACCTCCACCGCCTCCTTCGCGCTGGACGAGAAGGGCAAGGTGCTGGCCTATCGCGTCAAGTCGATCGGCTGCACCGGCGCCTATTCCTCGGGTGCGGCCAACATCATCCCGCTGGTGCTCGGGCCGTTCGTGCAGACCGGTGTCTACGATCTGCCGCTGGTGCATTTCGAGGTGCAGTCGGTGATGACGCACACCGCGCCGGTCGGCGCCTATCGCGGCGCGGGGCGGCCCGAAGCCGTCTTCATCGTCGAGCGCCTGTTCGACGCGGCTGCGCGCAAGATCGGCATGGATCCGCGCGCGATCCGCAAAGCCAACTACATCAAGCCGGCGCAGCTGCCCTACACGAACGCGGCGGGCCAGGTTTACGATTCCGGCGCCTTCGCGCATATGCTCGATCGCGCCGTGAAGCTCGCCGACTGGGACGGCTTTGCTGCGCGCAAGAAGGCGGCGAAGAAGAAGGGCCTGCTCTACGGCCGCGGTCTCACCTCCTATATCGAATGGACGGGCGGGCGTGCGCATACCGAGAAGGTCAGCCTGCACGCGACCTCGCAGGGCCGCGTCGTCCTGCATTCCGGCACCATGGCGATGGGGCAGGGGCTGCAGACCACCTACACCCAGATGATCTCGGATACGCTCGGCATTGCCATGGACAAGATCGACGTCGTGCAGGGCGACACCGATCTCGCCATGGGCTTTGGCAGCGTTGGCTCGCGCTCGCTGTTCGTCGGCGGCACGGCCGTTGCGGTCTCCTCCAACGACCTGATCGAGAAGGCGCGCGAGAAAGCGGCGAACGTGTTGGAGACCTCGGTCGAGGACATCGAATATCAGGGCGGCATGCTCACCGTGGTCGGCACCGACCGCCGCATCAGCCTGTTCGATCTCGCCGAGAAGGAGAGCAGCGCCAAGCTCAGCGTCGATTCCGAGGGTGAGGTGGATGGTCCGAGCTGGCCCAACGGCACGCATATCTGCGAGGTCGAGATCGATCCCGAGACCGGCGTCTCGCGCGTCGTGCGCTACACCACCGTCGACGACGTCGGCATCGCCGTCAACCCGATGCTGGTGACGGGCCAGATTCACGGCGGCGTTGCGCAAGGTATCGGTCAGGCGCTGTATGAGGGCGTGTCCTATGACGCCGACGGCCAGCTCCTCACCGCGAGCTATCAGGACTACTGCATCCCGCGCGCCGACGACGTGCCGCCGATCGTGGTGACGCTGGACGATTCCGCGCCCTGCCGCACCAATCCGCTCGGCGCCAAGGGCTGCGGCGAATCCGGCGCCATCGGCGGCCCGCCCTGCGTCACCAATGGCGTGATGGACGCGCTGGCCGAGCTCGGCATCACTCAGCTGAATACGCCGCTGACGCCGCAGAAGATCTGGCAGGCAATCCGGGACGCGAAGGCGGGTTAGGAGTTCTCCGTCGCTGCCCCAAACTCAGCTCGTCGTCCCGGCCTAGTGCGCAATTGCGCACGGGGGGCCGGGACCCATAATCACCGAGTCAAATTTGGCGAATGCTGGTGGTTATCAGCTTCGCACCACAGCTTCTCCCCGGAGTATGGGTCTCGGCCCCCGTGCGCAATTGCGCACTAGGCCGGGACGACAGCGGAGGGTGTTGCGACAGCCGGGGTTAAATCCCCAGCATCATCTTCGCGATGATGTCGCGCTGGATCTCGGAGGTGCCGCCGAAGATCGTATAGGCGCGGCCGTTGAGATATTCCGGCAGCACCGTCAGCATCTCCTCCGGGATCGCCGGCTCGTGGTTGAGCTTGTAGAGCGGGCGCATCGGCTCGACGGCGAGCGCGTCGTGGCCGATCACGTCGGCCCCGAGCCGCGTCACGGCTTGGCGGATTTCGCTGTTGCGCAGCTTCAGGATCGACGACACCGCGCCGGGATTTTGCCCGGTCTGCAGCGCCGAGAGCACGCGCAGCTCGGTCATCTCCAGCGCATCGATGTCGACCTCGACCTCCGAGATGCGCGTCGCGATATCGGGGCTGTCGATCGCGCGCCCCGTCAGGTCGGACTCGGCGAGATCAGCGATCGCCTTCAGGCCCTCGCGCAGTTTTGCTGAGGCGATGCCGGAGCCGCGCTCGAACTCGAGCAGATATTTGCCGTAGGTCCAGCCTTTGCCTTCCTCGCCGACGCGGTTGGCGACGGGCACGCGCACGTCGTCGAAGAACACCTGGTTGACCTCGTGGTCACCGCCGATGGTCAGGATCGGGCGCGTGGTGATGCCCGGCGTCTTCATGTCGATCAGGATGAAGCTGATGCCGTCCTGCTGCCGCGGCCCGTCGCTGGTGCGCACCAGCGCGAACATGCGGTTGGCGTGATGCGCATGCGTGGTCCAGATTTTCGTACCGTTGATGATGTAATCGTCGCCGTCGCGCACCGCGCGCGTTTTCAGCGACGAGAGATCGGAACCGGAGCCCGGCTCGGAATAACCCTGGCACCAATAGTCATCGCCGGAGAGAATCCGCGGCAGATAGAAATTCTTCTGCTCGGGGCTGCCGAAGCCGATGATGACGGGCCCGACCATCTTCACGCCCATCACGTTGACGTTGGGCACGCCGGCGCGCGCGCATTCGGTCTCGAAAATCCAGCGCTGCGCCGGTGTCCAGTCCGGTCCGCCATATTCGACTGGCCAGCCAGGCGCGCCCCAACCCTGCTTGTGCAGCGCACGCTGCCAGGCCATGCCGATGTCGGGATCGGAGAACACCGACGGCGTCAGCGCCGTCGCGCGCTTCATCTCCTCGGTGAGGTTCTTCGCGATGAAGCCGCGCACTTCGTCCTGGAAGGCGCGCTCCTCAGTGTTGAAGGACAGGTCCATGATGCGCTCCTAGTTTCAGGCCGAGACGGCGGTGCGGCTCAGCTCGGCGTGGCGGGCATAGTGGTGTGCGCTGCCGCCGAACAGCGTGTCGAAGGCGACGAGCCGCTTGAAGTAGGCGCCGACCTCGAGCTCCTCTGTGACGCCCATGCCGCCGTGGAGCTGGATCGACTGCTCGCCGACGAAGCGCGCACACCTGCCGATCTTCGCCTTCGCACCCGAGGCGGCTCGCGCGCGCTCGACCGGCGGGCTATCCGCCTTGAGCGCGGCGCGCAGCGCCATCGAACGGGATTCGTCGACCTGCATCGCCATGTCGGCAAGGCGGTGGCGGATCACCTGGTTGGCCGAGAGCGGACGGCCGAACTGTTTTCGTATCTTGGTGTATTCCAGCGTGGTGTCGAGCAGCGTCTGCATGATGCCGACGGCTTCCGCACCTAACGCGGCCATGGCGCGATCGACCGCCCATTCGATCGCGGGTAGCGCGTCGTGGCCGTCGCCGAGCAGAGCGTCTTCGGGTAGATGCACGTCGCACAGCTCGATGTTGCAGGCGCGTCCGCCGCCAAGGCGCTGATAGTCGCTGATCGCAATGCTCGGCGTCGTCGCCGGCACCAGGAACAGGCCGATCCGTCCCGAAGGTCCCCGATGATCGTGAACATGCGCGGAGACGATGATCTCGTCCGCAGCATGGCCGTCGAGGACGGCGATCTTGCTGCCGGAAAGGCGCCAGCCGTGCGCCGTTTTGTCCGCGACCATCGCGACCTTGGCGAGATCGAACCGTGCCGCACGCTCGGAATGCGCCAATGCGAGCTTCAGTGATCCGTCCGCTACCTTGGGCAGGCTCGCTTGCTTCTGCTCCGTAGTGCCGCATCTAGCGATCAGCGCGGCTCCCAGCACCACGGTTGCGACATAGGGCTCCGACACCAGCCCGCGGCCAAAAGCTTCCATCAGGATGCCGACATCGACCGCGCCGCCGCCGAGCCCGCCAAATTCCTCCGCGATCGGCAGTGCCAGCCAGCCGAGCTCGGCGAACTGTTTCCATACCAAAGGGCTAAAGCCGAGCGGATCGCTCGCCATCTTGCGGCGATGATCGGCATCGTAGCTTTCGGCCACGAACCGTTCCGCGCTCTCGCGCAGCAGGCGCTGCTCGTCACTGAGATTGAGGTCCATGGGGGGCTACTCCGCCACTGGCGGCTTGCGCACGGAGGGATGCAGGCCGGAGGGATCGACGATCATGCCGAACTCCTGGAGATTGTGGGCGTGGCAGAGCTGATGCAGCGCAAAGGCCTGGTCGATCGCGGCGGGCTGGCCCATCACGTCCACCGAGCGGTTCACCGCCTCCTTGGTCAGCTTCAGCGCAAAGGACGGTTTTGTCGCGATCCGCCGCGCTAGCGCCAGCACACTTGATGACAGCTCCGCGCGCGGCACGACCTGGTTGACCATACCGAGCTGATGCGCCTCCTGCGCGCTCCAGCTGTCGGCAGTGAACAGGAACTCCTTGGCCTTGCGTGGGCCGAGCTCCCAGGGATGCACGAACCATTCGACGCCGCAGACGCCCATGGTGACGACGGGGTCGCAGAACTGCGCATCGTCGCTGGCGACGATGAGGTCGCAGGCCCAGGCCAGCATCAGCCCACCGGCGATGCACTTGCCGTGCACCTCGGCAATGGTCGGTTTTGCCAGATTGCGCCAGCGCCGGGTGATCTGGAGATAAATTTCCTGCTCGCGCGCGAAGCGGCCATGGGCATTGGGCTCGGCAAAACCGCCCCAATTTCCAATCGGCGGAAAATCGACGCCCGCGGCATTCTTAGACCCGGGACGTAGGTCATGCCCGGACGAAAAGTGCGGACCGTTGCCGGCGAGGATGATGACCTTGACCGCATCGTCCTGCACCGCCGCATCGAAGGCGGCGTTGAGGTCGTAGGTCATTTGCAGGTTTTGCGCGTTGCGCGCCTCGGGCCGGTTCATCACGATCCGGGCAATCGCCGGCTCCGGCCGCTCCACGAGGATGGTCTCGAACGAGCTCATCGCTTTCCCCTGGCGTTTCCGTTCTTGTTTTGCCCGAGTTGACTATGTGGGCGAGGGATAGGCAAGAGGCTTGCGTCAGTCGGCTGCTTTTCTCACGCGCTCAATCTGGTAGTTTGCACCAGATTCCACCGGGAGAAATTTGATGCGCAAGATCCTCACCGTGCTGGCGGCGCTGGCCTCGCTGAGCCTGACCAATTGCGGCTACAACGCGATCCAGAGCGAGGATCAGCAGATCAAGGCCAATTGGTCCGAAGTCGTGAACCAGTATCAGCGCCGCGCCGATCTCGTGCCCAATCTGGTCAATTCGGTGAAGGGTTTTGCCCAGCAGGAGAAGGACGTGCTGCTCGGCGTCACCAATGCCCGCGCCAAGGTCGGCAGCATCCAGGCAACGCCGGAGGTGCTGAACGATCCCGCCGCCTTCCAGAAATTCCAGGCCGCCCAAAGCGAGCTCACCAGCGCGCTGTCGCGGCTCCTCGTCGTCACCGAGAACTATCCGCAGCTCAAATCGGATGCCCTGTTCAAGGACCTGATGTCGCAGCTCGAAGGCACCGAGAACCGCATCACGGTGGCGCGAAACCGCTACATCAAGGCAGTGCAGGAGTACAACGTCACCGTCCGATCGTTCCCGACGAACCTCACCGCGATGGCGTTCGGCTACAAGGAGAAGCCGAACTTCTCGGTCGAGAACGAGAAGGAAATCTCGACCGCGCCGAAGGTGGACTTCAACCCGGCGCCGTCGAAGTAAGCGCGCGTCGTTTCGCAAATGCCCTTAGCCCCACCCACCGCCGTCATTCCCCGCGAAGGCGGGGAATCCAGTACGTCGCAGCTTCACCGTAGTCCTCTGGCGTCTCTGGAATACTGGATCGCCCGGTCAAGCCGGGCGACGACAGCGAGGTTTTGGCGCGCCCATTCTGCCTTCTTACAGCGCGGCGTTCTCCTGCTCATGCTGTGTCTCGCCTTCGCGCTCCCAGCCTCTGCCGACGTCGCCGTGCCGGAGCTCACCGGCCGCGTGGTCGATCAGACCGGCACGCTATCCGGCGGCGACATCGCCGCGCTGTCGCAAAAGCTGCGTGACTTCGAGAACCGCAAGGGCAGCCAGGTCGCCGTCTTGATCGTGCCGACGACACAACCGGAGACGATCGAGCAGTTCTCGATCCGCGTTGCCGACGCCTGGAAGATCGGGCGCAGGAAGGTCGATGACGGCGCGATCCTCATCGTCGCCAAGAACGACCGGCATTTGCGCATCGAGGTCGGCTATGGGCTCGAAGGCGCGCTCACCGACGTCACGTCGCGGCGGATCATCGATGAAGTCATCACACCGAAATTCAGGGCGGGCGATTTCAGCGGCGGCATCGCCGATGGTGTCGATCGGATGATCCGCGTCATCGACGGTGAGCCGCTGCCGGTTCCCTCGCCGACCGTCAGCTTCGGCCATCTGGACGACCTCGCGCCGGTCTTCATCGTGACGCTGTTCGCCTCGATCGGGATCGGCGGGTTCTTCCGGGCCATGCTGGGGCGGCTGCTTGGATCATTGGCGACCGGTGGCATCATCGCGGCGCTGACCTGGCTCATTCTCGGCTCTCTTGCGCTTGCGATCGGCCTCGGCGTTCTCGGCTTCATCATCGGATTCATCGCCGATCTGTTTTCGGCGATGGGGCCAAGCACGCGATCCTCGCGCGGCGGTTCGTGGTCGAGCGGCTCATCGGGAGGCGGCGGCTGGAGCAGCGGCTCATCGAGCAGCAGCGACAGCGGCAGCTTCAGTGGCGGCGGGGGCAGTTTTGGCGGCGGCGGCGCCTCGGGGAGCTGGTAGGTCATGAGCATGAAGCGCATTGCCAGACACCTCGTGCAGCATCATTGGCGGGCAAAGCAGATTTTCCCGCAAGCCGTGCTCGACCGCATCGAGCAGGCGATCAAGCGGGGCGAAGCCACCCATTCCGGCCAGGTCCGCTTCGTGGTCGAAGGCGCGCTCGACGGCCGCCCGCTGTTCCGCAACCAGCCGGCGCGGGCGCGAGCGCTCGATGTGTTCTCGCATCTGCGCATCTGGGACACCGCGCACAACAACGGCGTCCTCATCTATCTTCTACTCGCCGACCGCGACGTCGAGATCGTGGCCGACCGCGGCATCGACGCGAAGGTTGGCGCGGAAGGCTGGGAAAAGATCTGCCGGGCGATGGAGGCGGAGTTCAGGTCAGGCCAGTTCGAACGCGGCGTGATCGCCGGCATCGAGGCCGTGTCGCGCGAGCTGGCGCGGCATTTCCCGCCGCAAGGCCCGCATTCGAACGAGCTGCCGGATGCGCCGGTGGTGATGTGACTGTGATGTGACGAGGTAGGCGCCGCGCACTCCGTCATTGCGAGCGCAGCGAAGCAATCCAGAGTCTGCCCGCGGAAAGATTCTGGATTGCTTCGCTGCGCTCGCAATGACAATTGGAGACAGCGCGGCCGGCTCTCTCGCCATCGCCCTCGCGCAACGGCGAAGCCGTTATCGCTGGAGGCGCGAGCGCAGCGAGCTTCGAAGGGCGTCGGCCGGCCGTTGCGCGGCCGTTCATCTTGCCTCGATTACAATTTGTTGCATGCCGCCACGCCGGTTCCACTTTCCCGGCCAAATTCGGCCTCGGACGAGTTCCTAAAATTTCGGTAAGCGGGTCCTAAGGTAAGGATTTCGCAAGCAATGAAAGTTACCAAAAGGTCAACTTAGACTGGAGTATTTGAGCCGTGAGCGAACCAATGCCCGAGCAGGCCGCCCTCGATCATGGCGCCGTCGAAGCTGCAGCGACCGCGCCGCAGGCCGTCGAGGCTGCCGGGATCGAGGCCCCCTCGATCGCCCCCGACCACGAGGCACCGCCCAAGCCTGACCCGGTCAAGGTCGAGCCGCCAAAGATCGAGGCACCAAGGATCGAGGTGCCGAAGTTCGAAGTCAAGGCTGAGTCCAAGGCTGAACCCAAGGTCGAGCCGAGTCCCGGCAAGCTGATCGTGATGGCGCCCTCGGAGCGCTCCTGGGACCGCGAGGATTTTGCTCCCCACGTCAAGGCGGAGGAACCGCGCGAGACCGGCGGCAAGCGCCGCCTGTCGGCGATGGCCGCGGTGGTGGCGATTGCCGCTTGCGTCGGCGCGATCAGCGGCGCGCTCGCGACCGCCGGCATGATGCACTTTGCCGCCCCGGCCCCGGCGCCGGTTCAGGTCGCCGATACCAGCGCGCTGGATGCTTCCGTCGCGCGGATCGATGCCGACCTCGTCGCGCTCAAGGCCAATGTCGAGCACAGCTCGAAAACCGGCGTCAGCCAGCTCAACCGGGCCAACGACCGTCTCGACAAGCTCGAGAAGGCGCAGGCCGAGCCGATGGCCAAGATCGCCAAGCTCTCGGAGATGGTCGACAAGCTCCGCGCCGCGCCGCCGGCCCCTGCGCCGGCCGCAGCCGCCGCGCCCGCCAAGGAGACCACCGGCTCGATCGCACCGACCCAGGTCGCGACCGCCGCGGCCGCCCCGGCTCCGACGCCCGCCGCGCCCAAGACCGAGGTCGGCCGCCTGCCGACGATCGAAGGTTGGAGGCTGCGCAACGCCGCCAATGGCGGTGCGCTGATCGAGGGCCGCGACGGCCTCTACGAAGTCTATCCCGGCGATCCCATCCCCGGCGTCGGCCGCGTCGATGCGATCCGCCGCCAGGACGGCCGCTGGGTGGTCGTCACCAGCAAGGGCCTGATCGTCGCGCGCTGAGCGTCCGATATTCGACTTTCGAAGAGGCGCTTCACCACCATGTGAAGCGCCTTTTTGCTTGAATAGGCATCCCCGCGCGGTGTTACTGGAGGCATGAGCCGCGCGTTGCGAATTCTCGTTGCTGTCGCTGCATTGTTGGGCGGCGTCGTTTCACTTTCGGCGGCGGAGAACGCGCAACTGGCGCGCGGCACCGCGATCACCGATCCCGATCTGTTGCGCTGGCTCGATCAGAGCGACGCGCTCACGATCGCGCGTCTGCTATGGCCCGAGCGGAACGCGGACGTTCCGCTCACGACCGACCTGCTGTTCTCGTCGCTACTGCAGCTCAAAGCGATTCCGCCGGCGATCGATGCGGAATTCGACCGCTACATCTCTCGGTACAAGGCGACATATCCGGGCGAGACGATTGGCGTCGGCGAGGGTTTTGAAGTGCAATTGTTCGATCTCGCCAATCTGAAATCCCGCGACACGCGTTTCGTCCTCGCCGGCATCGTCAACCGCATGGACCGCGCCTATGTCTCGGACGAGGCCTGCGGCGAGATCCGCTTGATCTACCGTCTCGCGCGTTTCGAGAGCAGGCCGGACGGCGGCAAGACCGCAACGCGCCTGCCGATGACGCTCAATCTGGTGATGAAGGCGCGCGATGCGCGCCAGACGAACGGGAATCCCATCAGCTGCGCCGAGATCGCGCGGCGCTGGCTCGACAATGGCGACTGGCAAGATTTGATCGGCAGTCGCTTCTCCCCTCACGATGCCATGCTCGATCGTATCGAGACCAACATCCAGGTCTCCGTCGCGCCGAAATCGGCGCTGCATGATTTCCGCTCCGACTATCTGCTCAAGGTGTTCAAGTACGACGCTGCCACCAAGCAGTTCGAGGAATCGACGCTGGAGAACCAGATCGACCGCGACCGGATCCTTGCCGACGACGCGTTGCGGCGCGACTTCAAGGCCTGGCTGCTCGCGCCCGAAAATCTGCGCGAGTTCGATCGCGGCACGGTGCTGATCCCCGAGAAATTCCTGGCGATGGCTGCGGTGGTGCCGACACCCGCCGGGCTCGATGCCTCCGTCTTGCAGCCGGAATTCGGCATGATGCAGGGAGAAGGAAAAGCGGAGGGCAGGGACGATCCCGTTTTCAGCGATGACGACGTGGTCGGTGCCTTGAAGCAGGCTGCCGCGCGCGGCATCGATCTGCAGAACGTCCGCTCGGTCGCGGGCTTTCAGCGCCGCCTCAACGACGTCACCTGCGCCGGCTGCCACCAGACCCGCGGCATCGGCGGCTTCCATTTCCCGGGCGTGGATTGGCTTGCGGACCAGCCGTCCAATTCCACCATCGTGCCGGCCTCGCCGCATTTCTTCGGCGACCAGGTTCGCCGCCGCGACATACTGGCCGCATTCGCCGCGGGCAAGCGCCCTGATTTCTCACGCGGATTTGCCAGCCGGCCACAGACCCGCGGCAGCCGCGAGCTCGCTGGCACCGAATATCAGGACGGCTGGGGCGCGCATTGTTCCCTGCAAACTGCGGGATCGGGAACGGCGGACAAGAGTTTTACGTCATGGAGCTGTGCTAAAGGTCTCACCTGTCAGGCTGCCGCGGCCTCGCGCCGCATCGGCATGTGCTTCATCAAGACGCGTTAGCGCGTGATCCGAAAAAGTGTGTAGCGGTTCTTCGAAAAGATCACGCGCAAGATAAAGCAACCAAGCGATTTGGATGACCCATGACGGATACGAGCGAGGCGAACAAGGAGCGCAATCGCGAGATCGCGCGCAATGAGGAAGCCAAGCAGGTCACCGGCAGCATCCGCGTCAGCACCTGGGCGGTCGCTGTTGCCGTCATCGTCGGCGGAATCCTGTTCACGCTCGGCTGGCTGGCGTTGCGGTAGCTGCGCAAGCTCTTTCGATTGAAAGCACGGAGCAAGCCGCGGGTTCACCTCGCCCCGCTTGCGGGGAGAGGTCGGATTGCATCGAAGGTGCAATCCGGGTGAGGGGGTACAGGCCTCTCGGCGATCTCATGTGTGGAGAGAGGCCCCTCACCCCAACCCTCTCCCCGTAAGAACGGGGAGAGGGAGAAGAACGAAGCCCTCACTTCGCGTAATTCGTCATCCGTTTTCCGGGCAGCAGCTCATAGGCCGGCTTCCAGCCGGGCAGGGCGGCCATGCGGCCGAGCCAGGCGTGGATGGCGGGATGGCTCGTGGCGAATTCGAAGCCGTGCTCGTCGCTCGGATAGTGCAGATAGGCCATCATCGAGATATCGGCGACCGTCGGCCTTGCGCCGATCGCGAATTCATTGTGTTGGAGGTGTTCGTCGAGGATGCCGAGGAAATCCTCGAGCCGCCGGCGAAAATGCTTCAGCACCTGCGGATCGTTTTTCTCGGTGAAGGCGCGCATGAAACGGTAGGTCGCCATGTAGCCGGTAAGCTTGTGGTTGTCCCAGAACAGCCAGCGCAACAGCTCGAACTTTTCCTCGTCGGTCTCGGCGCCGAAACGCCCGTACTGATCGGCAAGCTTGAGCAGGAGAGGCGCCGTTTGCGTCATCTTGACGCCGTCGATTTCGAGCACGGGGATCTCGCCCATCTCGTTGACGGCCTTGCGCCATTCCGCCGTGCGCGTGACGCCGCCGCCGAAATCGGTCCAGACCGGCTCGAATTTCTCGCCGCAAAGCGTGAGCATCAGCGCCAGCTTGTAGCTGTTGCCGGATTCCGGGAAGTAGTGCAGGCGATAGCTGGGCACGGGGACCTCACGACGACGAATGTGGTCGTGAAATTATATCGGGATAGTACGGCATCGTCATTGCGAGCGTAGCGAAGCAATCCAGCAATGCATCCGCGGATACAGTCTGGATTGCTTCGTCGCAAGGGCTCCTCGCAATGACGGTGTTCGGAGCGAGCGACTCGACCCTACCCCACCGCCCCCGACCCGCGCAGCTGCCTGATCGCCGCCTCGTCGTATCCCGCGCCGCGCAAAATCTCGTCACTGTGCTCGCCGACTGCAGGCGGCTTGCGCGGCTGGACCTTCCTGGCGCCATCGATCCAGATCGGGCTGTTGATGGTGAGCATGGTGTCGTTCTCGAACGGCACCAGCACCTCGTTGTCGAGCATCTGCTTGTCGTTCGGGATGTCGTCGAGAATGGCGACGACGCCGAACACGAGGCCATTGCCGTCGAGGATCTTGCGCCATTCGGCGAGATCCCTGGTCGCGAAAGTGTCGTCCAGAATCTTGATCAGCTCGACCGAGCGGGCGTGGCGGTCGGCCTTGGTGACGAAGCGGGGATCGTCGATCAGATCCTCGCGCCCGAGGCAGCGCGCCAGCGTCGGCCACTGCCGCTCCTCGTTGAGTAGGGACAGGATCAGCCAGCGGCCGTCCTTGCACTGGTAGTGATTGGCGACCGCGTTCAACGCGCGCTCGCGCGGGCGCCGCTCGCCGAACTTGGAGCCGCAGAGTTTTGCCTGCGCCAGCACGCTCGCGGCCCACACCCCGTTCGCCATCAGGTTGGAGGCGACATGCGAGCCCTTGCCGGTCTTCTCGCGTTGATAGAGCGCGGTGACGATGGCTCCGTAGAACGCCATCGCGCAGGGATGGTCGCCCATGCCGGCGACCGAGCGGGCGGGTGTCGTGTGGGTATCGGCGCGGACGAGGTCCATCAGGCCGGAGCGCGCCCAATAGGCGTTGCTGTCGAAGCCGGGCTTGTTGGCCTCTTCGCCCTTCTCGCCATAGCCGGTGAAGGAGGCGTAGATCAGCCGGTCATTGAGATGGGCGAGATGGTCATAGGTGATGCCGAGCTTGGCGCGCACCGGCGGCGGCATGTTGGTGATGAAGACGTCGGCCTCCGCCACCAGCTTGTAGAGCACGGCCTGCGCTTCCGGCTTGGAGAGGTCGAGCGCGATGCTCTTCTTGTTGCGGGCCTCCAGCAGCCAGGCGAAATTGTGCTCGCCGGTCGGATAGCCCGGAAGATTCGGCAGATTGCGGTAAGGATCCCCGGTGCCGGGCGGCTCGATCTTGACGACGTCGGCGCCGAAATCCGACAGCACCGTCGCGGCCGCGGGCGCTGCAATGAAGCTCGCGCAGTCCAGAACCTTCAGCCCCGCAAAAATGCCCTTTTCCATCGCGGCGTTGCTCCCTCGCTCTTGTCGTTTCCCGCGCGCTGGAATTGGCGCGGGCGCCTCGTGGGAGCATTAGACCGATGTTTCCGCGGGATGCAACGGCGCCTGGCGCAGGGCCTCACTCCTCCCCCGCAAGCAACGCAGCATTGCCACCGGCTGCCGCGGTGTTGATAGTCACGGTCTGCTCGGTGGCAAAGCGCGCGAGGTAGTGCGGGCCGCCGGCCTTGGGGCCAGTCCCGGACAGGCCGTTGCCGCCGAACGGCTGCACGCCGACCACGGCGCCGATCATGTTGCGGTTGACGTAGATGTTGCCGACCTGGACGCGATCGATGATCGCCTCAATGGTGTCGTCGATGCGGGAGTGGACGCCTAGTGTGAGTCCGTAGCCGGTGCGCTCGATCGCTTGCAGGACACGTTCGAGGGTCTCGGGCCGATAACGGACGACGTGGAGGATCGGGCCAAACACCTCCTCGGTGAGCTGGCCGGCGTCCTTGAGCTCGAAGATGTGCGGCGCGACGAAGCAGCCCTCCGGTGCGTGGCCTGCAAAGTGCAGCCGCGCTTCCGTCTTCATCCGCGCGATGTGGGCATCGAGACGCTGCTTGGCCTCGCGATCAATCACCGGCCCGACGTGGGTTGCGACGTCGCTGGGATCGCCGATCTTCAACTCGCGCGCCGCGCCTGCGATCATCTCGATCATGCGGTCGGCGACGTCCTCCTGCACGAACAGCAGCCGCAGCGCCGAGCAGCGCTGGCCGGCGGAACGGAACGCGGAGGTCACGACGTCGTCGGCGACCTGTTCCGGCAGCGCGGTCGCGTCCGCAATCATGGCGTTGATGCCGCCGGTCTCCGCGATCAGCGGCACGATCGGCCCATCTTTGGCGGCAAGCGCGCGGTTGATGGCGCGCGCCACCTCGGTCGAGCCGGTGAAGACGATGCCGGCGATATCAGCATGCGCGGTCAGCACGGCGCCAATACGGCCGTCGCCGGTGACGAGATGCAGCGCGCTGTTGGGGATACCGGCCTCGTGCAGCAGGGCCACGGCCTCGCGCGCGATGTGCGGGGTCTGTTCGGCAGGTTTGGCCACAACGCTGTTGCCGGCCATCAGCGCCGCGGTGACCTGGCCGAGGAAGATCGCGAGCGGAAAATTCCACGGCGAGATCGCGACGAAGACGCCGCGGCCGCGCATGGCGAGCGCATTGCTCTCGCCGGTCGGGCCCGGCATGGCGGCATCAACTCCGAACAGCTTGCGGCCCTGCGCGGCATAATAGCGGCAGAAATCGGCTGCCTCGCGCAACTCGGACAGCGCGTCGTCCAACGTCTTGCCGCCCTCGGCTTGCAGCAGCGTGATGAAATGGGCGCTGCGGCTCTCCAGCAGATGCGCGGCCTGCTCCAGCGCCGCCGCGCGCGCAGCTGCCGGCGTCCGGCTCCAGGCGCCAAAGCCGGCGCGCGCCGCAGTCACCGCTGCGTTGGCCCGATCCGGCGTCGCATCGGCGTTGGGCTTGAGATCGGCCGCCTCGGCCTTAACGTCGGCCAGCAGCCGGTCGAGTGCGGCACGCTCACCGAATTCGACGCCGCGCGAATTGCGGCGCTCCGGCGCGAAGAGATCGCGGGGGAGCGGAATCTTGGGATGGGCCGCCTGTTGCGGACGTTCGATGGCATCGGCCGGACGCTGCAACAGCGCCGGGACCGGCACGCGATAATCGGCCGCCTGGGCCACGAAGGAGGAGTTTGCCCCATTCTCCAGCAGCCGCCGCACCAGATAGGCGAGCAGATCGCGGTGGCTGCCGACCGGTGCATAGGTGCGGTAGGCGATCTCGGGGTGATCCTTGGCAAGCTGCTCGTAGAGCGCTTCGCCCATGCCATGCAGGCGCTGGAATTCGAAGCCGCCGCTCTTCCCGGCAAGCTCCAGCACGGTCGCGACGGTCAGCGCGTTGTGGGTGGCGAATTGCGGGAAGATGCGCGGCCGCAAGCCGAGCAGTTTTGACGCGCAGGCGATGTAGTTCAGGTCCGTCATCGCCTTGCGCGTGAACACGGGATAGCCGTCGAGCCCGCGCTCCTGCGCGCGCTTGATCTCGGTGTCCCAATAGGCGCCCTTGACCAGCCGCACCATCAGCTTGCGGTCATGCGCGCGGGCCAGCGCCTCGACATAGTCGATCACCGCACTCGCGCGCTTCTGATAGGCCTGGATCGCCAGGCCAAATCCGTCCCAGCCGGCAAGCGAGGGATCGGCGAGCGTTGCCGCGATCACGTCGAGCGACAGCTCCAGCCGGTCGGCTTCCTCGGCATCGACGGTGAAGTTGAGATCATGGGCCTTCGCGCGTTGCGCCAGATCGAGCAGCAGCGGCACCAGTTCGCGCATCACCCGTTCGCGGCTGATCGCCTCGAAGCGCGGATGAAGTGCCGAGAGTTTGACCGAGATGCCGGGCCGGTCGGGGAGGGGATGGCTGCCGGCAGTCTTGCCGATGGTTTCGATCGCGCTCGCATAGGCGTCGAAATAGCGCTTGGCGTCCGCCGCCGTGCGCGCGGCTTCGCCGAGCATGTCGAAGGAATAGCGCGGCTTCTGGCCGGAGCGCGGCTGGCCGCGCTCCAAGGCCTGCTCGATGGTCTCACCCAGGACGAAATGATTGCCCATCAGCCGCATCGCTTGGCGCGTGGCGGTGCGCACGGCAGGCGCCCCCAGCCGCTTCACCAGCCGGCCGATGGTGCCATCAGGCGTCTCGCCGGGTTGGATCACCCGCGCCGAGATGCCGAGCGCCCAGGCCGAGGCATTGACCAGGAAGGCGGTGGATTTGGTCTCGTGATGGATGAAGTCGCCCTCGCCGAGCTTGTCCTCGATGAACTGGTCGGCGGTGCGTGCGTCGGGCACGCGCAGCAGCGCCTCGGCCAGCACCATCAGCGCGAGCCCCTCCTTGGTCGAGAGCGCGAACTCCCGCAGCATGTCCTCGACCCCGCCGAGCCGGTCGTCGCGCTTGCGAATTGCCTCGATCAGCCGCGTCGCGGTGCGGTCGATCCGCGCCTCCTGCGGCGGGGACAGATGCGAGGCCGGCAACAGGCGCGCAGCGATGTCACTATCATCGGGCGCGTAAGGGGCGGAGAAGGGCGGCGGAATGTTCGGCATGGCGTGTCCTGTGGCTGAAATCCAGGATAAGGCCCGCGTTACCGTGGTTCGATAGACAATTTAACCGAATTGCCTTAGAAAATTAAGATCATTCCCTGTTTGGCCGCGTATAATATGGAACTTGATCGAACAGACCGGAAAATCCTCTCGATCTTGCAGGAGGATGGGCGCATCGCCAATGTCGATCTCGCCGAGCGCATCGGGCTGTCGCCGACGTCGATCGGCGAGCGGCTGAAGCGCTTGCAGCGCGAGGGCTTTGTCGAGGGCTACGGCGCCCGGCTCAATCCGCACCGGCTTGGCCTCGGTCTATTGGTGTTCGTCGAGGTGCTACTCGACAAGACAACGCCCGACAACTTCGAGCGTTTCGCGCGTGCCGTGAAGCTCGCGCCCGAGGTGCTGGAGTGTCACATGGTTGCCGGCGGCTTCGACTATCTTGTCAAGGCGCGGCTGGCAGACATGACCGCCTATCGACGCTTCCTCGGCGAGACCCTGCTGTCGATGCCGGGCGTGCGCGAGACGCGGACCTATGCGGTGATGGAAGAGATCAAGCGCGACGCACCGTTGCCGGTGGGTTAGCGAAGTGCTGTCGCGATTGTCATTGCTGTGGCGTTGAATAAGCGGTCTTCACGAAAAAAATAGCTATCCCTGTGCAATCGCAACGCCTGTCGTCGAATGCACTGGCCGTCTTCTGAAATTTTTTTGGCCCCGCTCCCGGACAGATCCGGGAGGCAGCAATGGCTGGCGCGGGCTTATACTTTGAGGTTCTCTGCGGAGGTCTTGCCCCGGTTTGCGATCTCTTCGTATTCCACCGTCTGTCCCTCGTTGAGGGTGGACAGACCGGCCTTCTGCACTGCCGAGATATGCACGAACACATCCTTGCCACCCGACGCAGGCTGGATAAATCCATAACCCTTCGTCGGGTTGAACCACTTGACCGTACCTTTAGCCATCACGACTTCTCCGCGGGTCTTCCTCCGAGATCTCGAACCGCCAGTCCCCGCCAACCGGCCGGTTCGGTCCTAACAGGATACGCGGAATGTGGCAGGCTTGGTAGCTCAAACCACATCGGCATTTCGCCGAATTCCGCTCAACTTCGCAGCGTTTTTGCCGGTTTTGCCCGTTTCACGGTCAAATGGCCGGCACGCCGCGCGCCATCCGTCAATAAGTCGCGGCCAGATAATCGACGATCTTGCCGACATCGGCATCGTCGATCGGTGCGCCATAGACCTTGATCATCTTGGTCACCTCGGCCTGCCAGAAGGCCCTCTTGTCCTTCATCGGCGGCTGCGTGGCGATGTAGTCGGACGAGTGGCAGGCGCCGCAATTGCCCTGCACGACCTCGAGATTGGGCCCCGGCTTGAACGCCGCGACCTCGTCTGGGGTTTTGTAATTGACCGGCGCCGCAAGTGCCGAACCCACCGCGGTGGCGAGGGCGAGCGAGATGGCGAGGAGAACGGTGCGCTGCATGATCATTCTCCTTCAGGCCACGGTCACGCGGACGGTTTCGACGACATTGCGCAAATAACCCGCGGGATTCCAGCGCGGCGTGTCCGGCTGGGTCTCGCCGCCATTGCTGGTGGCGCGGACCTTGAGATCGTGGCTGCCTGCCGGGAGCTTCACCGGCAGCTTCCATTCGCGGAACGAGTATTTGCCCAGATCCTTGCCGAGCTTGGCGCTGGTCCAGCTCTTGCCGCCGTCGGTGGAGACCTGGACCTCCTTGATGCCCTTGCCGCCGTCGAAGGCGATGCCGCGCAGGGTCACAGCTCCCGCCTTCAGCTTGGCGCCGTCCGGGACGCTGGTGATGAAGGAGCGGATGGTGAAGCGGTTGATCGGGATCGTCGCCTTCGGCGCAGTGCCCGGTTCGACTGCATTGTTGGGCGTATCAGGGATGCGATAGGCCGACTTCATCCAGAAGCCGTCATAGACGTTGTCGATGACCGTGATCTCGTTGAGGTGCTTGACCCAGTAGGTGCCGTAATAGCCGGGCACGATCAGGCGCAGCGGGAAGCCGTTGAGGAACGGCAGGTCCTCGCCGTTCATGCCATAGGCCAGCATCACCTCGCCGTCGGTGGCGTGATCGATATCGAGCGCCTTGATGAAATCGGGCGTCTTGTCGTTGACCGGGCCGTCCATGCCGTTGAAGGTGACCTGCTTGGCGCCGGCCTGCACGCCCGCCATCTCCAGCACCGCCTTCAGCGGCACGCCGCGCCAGCGCGCATTGCCCATGGCGCCGTTGGCGAGCTGGCCGCCGGCGACACGTGGCTCGAAGAAGCCGCGGCTGTTGCCCGAGCACTGGTTGACGGCGACGATCTCCGTCGCCTTCATCTTCTTGATGTCCCTCAGCGACAGCTTCAGCGGTTTGTCGACCTTGCCCTTGATCTCGAGCGTGAACTTGTCGGGATCGAGATTGTAGGGCAGGTCGGAGAGATGATAACGCACGAAGAACGCGTTGTTCGGCGTGATCGGGCCGTCGTTGAAGATCGCAAAAGGCGTCTCGAGCTGCGGCGGCCGGCTCGTCAGGCTGATCATCGGCCGCTTCTGCGGATATTTCACCAGCGGCCGCTCGCCGTTGGCAAAGGGCAGGGTGACGGTGTCGAGCGCCAGCGTTTTGGTTGAGCTCAGTGTGGCCGCAAGTGCGGAAAGACCCGCTCCCTTGAGCAGGTCGCGTCGATCAAACATTCTGGTCCCCTCCCGGAGCTTTTCGTTGGATCACGGTCATCACCGCGATCCTGCGCTCATCTGTTGCAACGATTTGGACGAAGTCAATTCGTGCTTTCGCAGCAAGCCCATGCCGCTGCGTTGCAACAGGCCGGTGTTACGTGGTGATGAGAGGGACTGGAGTTGTAACGGCAGCGACGGTGCGCTTCACCTCTCCCGCTTGCGGGAGAGGTCGGCGCAGAGCGCCGCGTGAGGGCTCTCTCCCTCTGGGGGATTGTCCCGTTGCGGAGACACCCTCTCCCCAACCCTCCCCCGCAAGCGGGGGAGGGAGCGCACCTTCCGTGTGGCTTGCGCGCTACGCCGCGACGCGCACGCTCCCGTCGACCAGCGCCATCAGCTCCCTCGCATCCGCGATGACGCGCACCGCCATCGGCTCGTCGCGGCCGCGGATCGCGACCTCCTGCTGCGGCAGGGCGTGCTCGACAAGGCCGGCGGTGCGGCGGACTTCCTCCGAGACGATCGCTTCGCAAGTCAGCGTCTTGGTCATGTCCTGGAGGCGGGCCGCGACGTTGACGGCATCGCCGAGTGCGGTGAAGACGATGTGATCGCGATAGCCGATATCGCCGATGATGACCTCGCCGCCGTGAATACCGATACCGAAGCGGATCGGCTGGCGCAGATCGTGGCTCAGGAGCTCGTTGAGCTCGTCGATATGCATGGCGATCCCCGCGGCCGCCTTCAGGGCCTGCCGGCAGGCAGTTTGCGGATCGGCCGACAGCCCGAACAGCGCCAGCATGCCGTCGCCGACGAACTGGTTCGGCTGGCCTCCGTTCTCGATCACCGCCTGCGACACCGCGCCGAGGAAGCGGTTGACGATGAAGACGGTGTCGAACGGCAGTCGCTTCTCGGCAAGCTGCGTCGAGCCGCGCATGTCCACGAACAGGCTGACGAGATAGCGCTCCTGGCCGATTCTGGCAGGCGTCGAGGCCTGCGCATTCGCGGAGAGTGTGTGCGGGGTGAAGAGCTGAAAGAAGGAGAGATCCGACGTCGGCCGCAGCTGGCAGGCGAGCCTGATCGAGGGATCGCTGGTGCCGACGCGGGTCAGCACGAAGGCCTCGCGCTGCGACGGCTCGGGCAGGGCGCCGTGATCGCCGATGATGCGGATGCGGCAGGTCGAGCAGCGGGCGCGGCCGCCGCAGACGCTGGCATGCGGCACATTGTGGCGCAGGCTCGCTTCCAGCACCGACAGCCCTTTGGGGATCCGCACTGTCTTGCCGTTGCCGTAGGACAGCGCGATCATGCCGCCGCGCCGTTCGCGCAACGCGCGCACGCCGCGCGCCGCCAGCGCCAGTCCGAGCAGGCCGAAATAACCGACGGTGAGGCCGCCGGTGATGCGGTCGAGCGTATTGCCTTCCGCGACCGTGCCGACCTGGCGGCGGGTGAGATTGTGCGTACGCCATTCTCCATCGTCGCTCTCGACGGCGACGCTGCGGCCGCCCTGATAGATGCCGAGCAGCGACAGCGTCGGGATCAGCACGGCGGCCGCGAGCAGATAGGGGGCCGCGCGCGTGAAGAACGGTTTGAGGCGAAGCCAGAAGAAGATGCCGATGCAGCCGTGCACCCAGGCAATGAGAAGCAGGATCGTCATCTGCCAGAGCCGGCCGGGCGATGCGACGAAGAACAGATAGAGTTCCTGCGGATAGAGTTTCTGGTGTCCGTACAGCGTCTGGCCGAGCCGCACCCCGATCACATGCGCCATGACCAAAGCGGGGATGCTCAAGCCCAGCACCAGCTGGAGCGGCTCGATCGTCCGCCAGCGGAACTGCCGGCGCTGGTACAGCGCATAGAGGCCGAGCCCCATATGGGTGAGTGCGGCCGTGTAGAACACGATCGCGACGGGGAGGAACTGCCAGAATAAGGTGTGGTAGTAGACCCCGGCCTCCATGGCATCGACCGAGATGTTGCCGAGGGCGTGGTTGAGGAAATGGCTGACCACGTAGGAGAACAGGATGATTCCACAGATGAGCCGTACCTGCCGCACGCTGGTGGCACGGACGACGGACATCTGTATGGGAGCGGTGGCCATGATTCGGTTGTATCAGTTCATGAAGGAGAACAGCCAGCGTAGCGTTTAATTCCAGGGCTGGACAGCTTTGAAGATCACATGCGCGGCAGGGAGCCACACACTCCGCCGTCGTCCCGGACAAGCGCGCCCCAAGCGCGCGCCGATCCGGGACCCATAACCACAGGAACGGGTTGGGCGCGAGCTGGTAACCACGAGTCTTCGCCAAACACCTCCCTGTGGTTATGGGTCCCGGATCAGCGCTCGCTCCGCTCGCTTGTCCGGGACGACAGGGAGAATGGAACCCCCCGCATTGACTCCCCCTCCCAGGTTGGCCAAAAGCGCGGCCGTGACGACAGCCCCTGACATCACCGTGCCCCTCCGCGGCGCCGCGCGCCGGCCCTTCGTGATGGCCGCAGCGATCATCGCCGCGATGACCGTGCTGCGCATCGTCTACGCCTCCGCGATCGAGTTGCGCACCGACGAGGCCTATTACTGGACCTGGTCGAAGGAGGCAGCGCTCAGCTTCCTCGATCATCCGCCTGGCGTCGCCTGGGTCATTCGCTTCGGCACTGCGATCTTCGGCGACACCGCGCTTGGCGTCCGCTTCGGCGGCATCGTCGCGATGCTGGTGACGCAGCTGCTGCTCGCCGACATCGTTCGCCGTCTCACCCATGACGCACGAGCGATCATGATCGCGGTGCTGATGCCGGAGGCCGCGCTCTATTACGGCCTGCTGATGGCCAAAGTCGCGCCCGATGTCGCCATGATCCCGTTTGCGGTGGCGATGATGTGGTCGCTGGTGCGGCTCGCGCAAAGCGGCGATGGACGCTGGTGGCTCGCGGCCGGCCTGTTCGCGGGTCTGTCGATGCTGTCGAAATTCACCGCGATCATGTTCGCGCCCGCCGTGGCAGCTTTTCTACTCGTGCCAGATTGGCGCTGGCGTTGGCTGCGCAGCCCCTATCCCTATCTCGCGGTGCTGGTCGCGACCCTCGTGTTCTCGCCGGTGCTGATCTGGAACGCGCAGCATGACTGGGCCTCGTTCCGCTTCCAGGGCGTCCGCGCCACCGCCAGTTACGGCATCTCGCTGCGCACCATCGGCGATTACATCGGCCTGCAATTCGGCCTTGTCGGCTTCGTCATGCTACCCGTGGTGCTGACGGGCCTGGTGCTGACGGCATGGCGCGGCTATCGCACGCGCGAGCCGGTCGCGATCCTGTTGTCGACCGCGGTGCTGGTGCCGTTTCTCTATTTCCTGGTCAAGTCGATGACGCTTCGGGTCGGCGACACCTGGCCGATGTTCATGTGGCCGGTCGGCTTCGCCGCGGCGGCTGTGAACCTCGCAACGATGACGAAGGAGGGATGGTCGGCGCGCATGCTCAGATCGTCGGCGTTCTGGGCCAGGACATCCATCACGACGGGTATCGCCTTCGTCGTCATCGTGTTCCTCTACTACGTGGCCGCGCCCTGGAATCTCCTCGGCAAGATCGACCCGATCGGCGCGGAAGCCGGCTACGAGCAGGTCGCCGCGCGCGCGCAGGCCGCGCTGGACGAGACCGGCGCGACCTGGATCGCCACCACGGACTATCGCACCTACGCCATGATGCGCTGGCTGTTCAGGGGCCGCGTGCCCGTCGTCGAGATCAACGAGCGCGGCCGCTTCCAGGATTTCCGCGATCCCGGCATGGATCGGATCAAGGGCCACGCCGGCATCTATGTCGGGCGGGAGCCGGACAATCGATCATCGATGTGGGAGAACATCCCGGCGAAACGCGAGCCGCTTGGCCAGGTCGAGCGCCGCTGGCGTGGGCGCGTGATGGACACCTATGTGCTTGAGAAGCTCACCGGCTGGACACCCGAGCTATCGCCGCCGAAGGATTCGCCGCTGTTCCAGTGGCGCGTGCTGGCGGGGGAATTCAGCGCGAGACTCGCGCGGTTTCTCTTACCCTCCCCTGGAGGGGGAGGGTCGATCGCGCGCAGCGCGAGCGGGGTGGGGTGATCTTTCCACTCGGGCACTGTTGGATGTGGCGAGACTGTCACCCCACCCCGTCTCACATTTCGCTCCGCTCAATGTGAGCCGACCGTCCCCCTCCAGGGGAGGGTAAGGACGAGCAGAGCCCTACTCCTCCTCGTCCTTCTTCCGCAGCAGATCCGTTGCAAGGTCCGACAGCTTCGGCGGCGGCAGGGCCGCGAACGGCAGCGGCCGCGTGACTTCGATCGCGGCAAGGCCGAGCCGTGCCGTCAGCAGACCGTTGAGCACGCCTTCGCCGAGCCGCTGCGACAGCTTCGCGGCGATGCCGTGGCCGAGCATCTGCTGCACCAGGCTGTCGCTCGCGGCCATGCCGCCCGTGATGGCGAGATGGGCGATGACGTGGCGGAGCAGGCGGATCATGCCGAGCGCGCCGGGGCGGCCGCCATAGAGGTAGGCGAGCTGGCGGATCAGGCGCAGCGCGGCGACGAACACGAACAGCACGTCGATCGCCGCGCGTGGCGAGACTGCCGTGACGATCGAGACCTTTTGCGCCGCTGACGACACCAGCCGCCGCGCCTCCGCATCCAGCGGCGACATCAACTCGCGCTCGGCGAGCCGGATCATATCGGCGCCGTCGATGATCTCGCCGGCATGGCTCTCGAGCGTGGCGCGGGCGCGCGCGAGCTGTGGATTCTGGTGCGCGATGTTCAGGAGGTCATGCACGATGACGCGGCTTTCCTTGCGATCGTCACTGGCAAGCACCGCGGCGGCGCGCTGATGCAGTTTCTCGATGGTCGCGAGCCGCGCCAGCCCGAACGCCTCGCGCCCGATCACCACCGCGAGCGCAAGTGCGGTGACGAACGCGAAAGCGAGGCCGACCATGCCGAGGCTTTCGCTGCGCGCAAACAGATCCTCGATCAGACGGACGACACCGAGCCCGGTACCGAGCAGCGTCAATCCGGCGAGCCCGGACCAGAACAGCGCGCCCCAGGGAAAGCCGCGGCGCGCCGGAAGCGCGGTTTGAACCGGCACCGGCAGCGCCAGTGGATCGGGCTCCGGCGTGATCTGGATGGTGCCGCGACTGATCCGTCCCGTCTCGTCGGCTTCGGTGACGACGACACTGGGATCGTCCAGCCGGAACGTCGCCGGCCGCCGCTGCTGGGATCGCTCGTTCATGAGAGCTTGTCTCCGATCAGGAACTGCAAGGCACGGTCGAGGCGGATGTGTGGCAGGGCCGGCTCTTCCGTGCCCTCGTGCTCGAGCTTCGGCGGGCGGAAGCGCAGGAAGCGGAAATCACTCTTCTCGGCGGCCTGCGTCGAGAGCCCGCGGAACGCGTCCGTACCGTTGAACAGCGGTTCGGGATCCAGCGGCAAATCGCCTGGAAAGGTCGCAACCTCGGTGTTGCCGTCGAAGAATTCGCCGCCTGCGCTTTCGCCCGCGGTTGGCGTTCCCAGGATCGACGGCAATTTGTCGCGGCCATGCGCCACCTGCGCCTCGCGCGTGGCGCGGATGGCGGCGAGCGCCACCACGTCGATCTGCGCGCCGGTATTTTCCGCGCGCGTCACCGCGCCGGTGACCGCACGGCGCAGCACGGCCTCGAGCCGGTCGTGGCTGGAATGATGCAGATGGTCCGCCTTGGTCGCCGCGAACAGGATGCGGTCGATGCGTGGCCGGAACAGGCTGGAGAGCAACGTGCTGCGACCGATGTTAAAGCAATCCAGAATGCCGGCAAGCGCGGCTTCGAGATCGTGCAGCGCCTCGGGTCCGGAGTTGAACGCGGTGAGCGCATCGGCGAGCACGATCTGGCGATCGAGCCGCGCAAAATGATCGCGAAAGAATGGCCGCACCACCATGTCCTTGTAGGCGTCATAGCGGCGCACCATCATCGCCCATAGCGATCCCTCCGGCGCCTGCCCGCCGGCGGGCACGTCGAGCGGCGCAAAGGTCAGCGCCGGCGTGTCAGCGAGACTGCCGGGCATCAGGAAGCGGCCGGGCGGCAAGAGGCTCATCGCGAAGCGCTCGTCGCGGCAAGCGCGCAGATAATCGGTGAAGAGCTTCGCGGCCGTCAGTGTTGCCTGCTCATCCTCGCGTGCGTCGGGCTTGAGCGTTGCGAGATGCGCGTGCCAGTCCGTTGCCAGATGCGCACGCGGCGCCTCACGCGACAGCGCCAGGCTTTCCGCCGACCATTGCTCATAACTCTTCTGCAGCAGCGGCAGGTCCAGCAGCCATTCGCCGGGATAGTCGACGATGTCGAGCGTGAGCGTGCGGTCGGCGCCGTTCGGGCGCTGATAGTCGATGACGAGGCGGAGCTCGCTGATATCGACGGTCGAGCTCGGCCAGCGCCGCTCCTCGATCAGTGCGCGCAGATGGTTCTCATAGGCAAAGCGCGGCACGGCATCATCGGGCTGCGGCGCCAGATGCGCCCGCGCGATCCGGCCCGAGGCATAGGCCTCGAACACCGGAAACCGGCCGCCGCGGGTGAGGCCGTGAATCAGCGCCGTGATGAATACCGTCTTACCGGCCCGCGACAGGCCGGTGACCCCGAGCCGCACCGTCGGATTGAAGAAATGCTCGCCATAGTCGATCAGCGCCCTCGCCGACAGCCGCGCCTCCTCGACCATATCCTGGAAACTGAATGCCATATGAACGTTAGGGGATCTCGGGCGGGAGGAATGTGCGACCGTTCACAAAAGTGGCAACTGCCAGAGGAAAATCAAGCTTCATACTTCCACCGCCTTTGTCGGCAAATCAGCCGTTTGAACGATGCGCCGATCTCGAAAGACCCATACAAGAGGGCATTGCCACGCTTTGCGGATTGCCATGACCGTCTTCCAACTGAAACAGCTTGCATCCAGCTCCGTCCACGCCGCAGCCGACGCGATCGGCTGGAACTACGATCGCGCCGAACTGATCGCCGACGGCGTCGTGCATGCGATCGGCGTCCTCTTCGGCATCGTCGCAGCGACCGTGCTGGTGGTGCTGGCCGCGGTCTATTCCGACACCACCGACATCGTCGGCGTCTCGATCTACGTCGCCGGCTTGATCTCGATGCTGGTGCTGTCGGCGACCTATAATCTCTGGCCGGTGTCGCCGGCAAAATGGCTGCTGCGGCGGTTCGACCATTCCGCGATCTATCTGTTGATCGCGGCGACCTACACGCCGTTCATCCTGGAAGTGAAGGACAGCGTGTTCGCGCTGGTGCTGCTTGCCGGCGTCTGGTGCGTGGCGATCCTCGGCATCGTGCTGAAGCTTCTCTATCCCGGCCGGTTCGACCGGGTCTCGGTCGGCATCTATCTCGCGATGGGCTGGAGTGGCCTCATGATCTACGACGCCGTCGTCAGGGCGTTGCCCTCGCTGGTGCTGGGCTTCATCCTTGCAGGCGGCCTGCTCTACAGCTTTGGCGTGATCTTCCACGCCTGGCGGCGGCTGCGCTTCCAGAATGCGATCTGGCACGGCTTTGTCTTGGCCGGCGCGGCGTGTCATTATACCGCGGTGCTCGACCTCGTGTTGAGCTAAGCAAGCCGCGAAGCGGTATAAGAGACGCGGTCCAGGACAAGAGGAGACGTCGCATGCAGGTGACTGGCAAGATCGTGGTCGTCACGGGCGGCGCCAATGGCATCGGCAAGGCGCTGTGCGAGGCTTTTCAAGGGGCGGGTGCAGCCAAGGTCGTCGTCGCGGACATGGACGCCGCCAATGCGAGGGCGGTCGCGGCCATGGTGGATGGTGCCGCCTTCAAATGCGACGTCGCGCAGGAAAAGGACATCGCGCACGTCATCGAGGAGACCGAGCGGCAGTTCGGCCCGATCGAATTGTTCTGCTCCAATGCAGGCATCGGCGGCGGCTTCGATCCGATGTCGGAAAATGCCGGCGGCGCCTCCGACGAGCCGTGGCAGCGCAGCTGGGCCATCCACGTCATGGCCCACGTCTATGCCGCGCGGCATCTGGTTCCGCGCATGAAGGCGCGTGGCGGCGGCTATTTCCTCAACACCATCTCGGCCGCGGGCCTGTTGTCGCAGGTCGGCAGCCCGGCCTATTCGACGACGAAGCACGCCGCGGTCGGCTTTGCCGAAAATCTCGCGATCTCGCACAAGGCCCACAACATCAAGGTCTCGATCCTCTGCCCGCAGGGCGTCGACACCAACATGCTGCGCTCGATCCCGAAAGGCCCGCAATCCGGCGACGGCGACCTGACGCCGGAGCAGGTGGCGAAAGACGTGCTCGCCGGCCTCGAACAGGAGACGTTCCTGATCCTGCCGCATCCCCAGGTGCTCGGCTACATGCGCAAGAAGACCGAGAATTACGACCGCTGGATCGGCGGCATGGCCAAGATCCAGGCGAAGATGCGGGAGGAGTTCGGGAAGTGACCGCCACATTTGACGCTGTCATGCCCCGCGACCCGGCTACGCCCAGGCTTCGCCGGGGTTGAGGTCCAGGGGCGCCGAAGCTTTAGCGAAGGCGGCAGGCGGGGCATCCAGTACGCCGCGGCCTATCGAATAAACTACGACCATCTCGGAGTACTGGATCGCCCGGTCAAGCCGGGCGATGACACCGAGAGTGCGGCTACGCCGCCATCTCCTCCTCCATCCGGCTTTGCCGCAACGCCCGCGCATAGAGCATCATCCCCTCGCGCACGGTGCGCTGCTCCGCCTCCGTCAGCGCCGCCAGCGCTCCGCTCACCTGCTGGCGCCCAAACGCGTGCAGCGCCTCCAGCGTGCGCCGTCCCTTCGCTGTCAGCGACATGAGCTTGCTGCGTGCATCAAGCTCATCAGGCGTTTCCCTGAGCTCGCCGCAGTCGATCAGCTTGCGCACCAGGCGGCTGACGCTGGATTTTTCCAACCGCAGGAAATCGCCGAGCTCTCCCGAGGTCATGGGCCCGCGGATGCCGATCTCCAGGATGGTGTGCACCGCCGACGGCGGATAGTCCGATGCCGCCACCGTCGCGTCCATGAAGCCGAGCTCGCGCACCATCAGGCGCGAGGCGGCGCGGATATCGTCGATCAGCGAAAGCTCGGCCATCTTGACTCCCGGCATATAGTTGTATCATACAACTATATGCGTGCAACGGCGCGCGCAAGCGTTTTGGAGTAGCCATGAGCGGAACTTTGCCGGCGGGGATGCGGATGAGGGGCAAGGTCTGCCTGGTGACGGGCGGTGGCAGCGGCATCGGCCGCGCCACCGCGCTGCGGATGGCGTCCGAAGGCGCAGACGCGATTTTTGTCGCGGGGCGGCGCGAGGCCGAGATCGAAGCCACCGCCGCGGCATGCAGCGAACTCGGTGCGTTGGCCATTCCGGTCAAGACCGACATCACGCGAGAGGACGACGTCGCGCGCCTCGTCAGCGCGGCCGTGACGCGTTGCGGCCGGCTCGACGTGGCTTTCAACAATGCCGGATTCCAGGAGCGCCGCGCGCCGCTGGAGGAGCAGGGCACGGAGATCTACGACAGCGTGTTCGACACCAATGTCCGCGCGCTGTTCCTGTGCCTGCGCCATCAATTGCCTGTTATGCTGGGGCACGGCCGCGGCAGCATCGTCGTCAACGCCTCCGTCAGCGGCGTGCGCAATCCCAATCCCGGCTTCTCGCTCTACTCGGCCTCCAAGGCCGCCGCGATCTCGCTGACGCGTTCGGCCGCGATGGAGAATGCCCCCCGCGGCATCCGCATCAACGCCATCGCGCCCGGGCGCGTCGTCACCGACATGATGCTACGCGCCGGCGTCGGCGATGTCGCAACGGTGAGCGCCGGCCTGCCGCTGCGGCGGATGGGGAGCCCGGAGGAAGTGGCGGAGGCGGTGGTGTGGCTGGCGTCGGACGCGTCGTCGTATGTCGTGGGACACGTGCTCGCGGCTGATGGGGGATTTTTGGCGTCGTGATGTGTAGCCCGGATGGAGCGCAGCGTAATCCGGGACCAACTCGCTTGTGGCAGGAGTCCCGGATTTCGCTTTGCTCCATCCGGGCTACGACAGTGTCAATGCTTCTGCCCGTACAGCACCGGCACCGCCGCATCCACGACGACCTCGACGAGGCAGGTGCCTGCATGTGCCATCCCGCGTTTCAGCGCTTCGCCCAGCTCCGCCGCCTTGCTCACCCGCACCGCATGGCAGCCCATGCCTTCGGCGAGCCGCACGAAATCGATCCCCGGCAGCTCCAGCCCCGGCACGTTACGCACCTGCATCACCTGGCTGAACGAGCGCATGGCGCCGTAGCCGGAATTATTGATGACGACGACGGTGAGCGGCAGCTTGCGCTGCACGGCGGTCCATAGCGCCTGGATCGAATACATCGCCGAGCCGTCGCCGATTAGGCAGACCGTGCGCTGCTTTGGCTTGCCGAGCGCCATGCCGACCGCGGCGGGCAGGGAGTAGCCGAGGCCGCCGCTCGCCATCGTGTAAAAACTGTCCTGGCCGCGCATCGGCATGAACTTCTGCATAGCCGGCCGGTGCGACGGCACCTCCTCGACCAGCGACGCGCCCCCAGGCATCGCCTGCGACAACGAATGCAGCAGGAAGTCGACGGGCAGCGGATCGGCGGCTTGCGGCGGCGGCGGCAGCGTGCGGCCTTTCGGCGTTGACCGCTTGCTCTCCGGCAAAAGGTCGAGCAGCAGACTCAGCGCCGGCTTCATGGTGGCGATGATGCTGGTGCCGACCGGCGTCACCGCCGCCGCATCCGGATCATCCGTGATCTGGAAGATCGTCGCGCCGCCGTCGAAAATCGCGGCATGGCCCTCGACATGGAAGGTGAACACCGGCGCGCCGATGACGACCACGAGGTCGTGCTCGCGCAGCGCATCGGACAGCTGCGCGGGCGACGCATGCAGGAAGCCCGCGAACTGCGGATGCCGCTCGGGAAACGAGCAGCGCGCCGAGAACGGGCTGACCCAGACGCTGGCCTTGGCCTTCTCGGCGACGCGCACCATCAGGTCGACCGCGCCGGCGCGGTCGACGCCGGGACCGACCACGAGCGCGGGGTGCTTGCTCGACGTCAGCGCCTTCACCAGCGCCTGCATCGCGTCAGGTTCGGGCCCGATCTCGCGGCTGACCTTGCGCGCCTCGATGGGAGCTGCCGCATGCGCCCAGTCGTCGATCGGGATCGACACGAAGGTCGGGCCGCACGGCGGCTGCATCGCGGTGTAATACGCGCGCGCGATCGCGGCCGGCACGTCCTCGGGCCGCGCCGGCTCGACGCTATATTTGACGTAAGGCCGCGGAAACTCGGAGGCGCGCTCGGCATAGAGGAATGCCTGTAGCGGCAGGATCGAGCGCGCCTGCTGGCCCGCGGTGATCACGAGCGGTGTCTGGTTGCGATGCGCGGTGTAGATGTTGCCGAGCGCGTTGCCGACGCCGGCCGCCGAATGCAAATTGACGAAGCCGGCATTGCGCGTCGCCTGGGCGTAGCCGTCGGCCATGCCGACCGCGCTGGCTTCCTGCAGCGCCAGGACGTAGTCGATGTCATCGGGCCAGTCGCTCAGGAACGGCAGCTCGGTCGAACCGGGGTTGCCGAACACCTTATTGATGCCGAAGGATCGCAGCAGGTCGAGAGTTGCCTGCTTCACGGTGACGGATCTGCTGCCGGTCTTGCCGTTCTTGGACATGGTTCCGTCCCTTGTTGGTTAGCGAAGGTAGCAGCCCCGCACTCGTCATTGCGAGCGAAGCGAAGCAATCCAGGCTGTCGCCGCCGTGGCAGTCTGGATTGCTTCGTCGCTTCGCTCCTCGCAATGACGAGGAGGCAGCGGTGGCTTACCACACCGCCGTCCCCTTCATCGTCGGCTGCCCTTCCGCGTTCGCAGTCCACAGCTCCATGCTCTCGCCGCTGTCATTCGCGTTGATGGAGAACTCCGTGCCTTCGAACAGCGGCTGCACACCGCGATAGGTGAACTTCTTCGGCGCCTTGCCGCCGTGCAGTTTCGCCGCCATTTCGATGATCAGTGCCGCCTGCAACGGCCCGTGGAAGATCAGGCCCGGATAGCCCTCGACCTTGGTGACGTAGTCGCGGTCGTAATGGATGCGGTGGCCGTTGAAGGTCAGCGCGGAGTAGCGGAACAGCAGCACGGGATCCGAGACATGGGTTTCGCGATGCTGCGCCTTCGGTGGCGGGGGCGGAGCCTTTGCGGGCGCCGGCGCGCTGCTCGTCATCTCGCGATAGACGATGTCCTGCCGCTCGCGAATGGCGAGCCCGCGCGGCGAAGAGATGCTGTGCTCGACCGAGACGAAGCACAGCGTGCCGGTCGAGCCTGATTTCACCTGTACGTCGGCAATATGCGACGTCCGCGTCGATTCGTCGCCGACGCGCAGCGGCTGCAAAAATTCGATCTCGCCGCCGGCCCACATCCGGCGCGGCAGCGGCACCGGCGGCAGGAAGCCGCCGCGGGTCGGGTGACCGTCGGGGCCGAGCATCGACATCGGAAACACCGGCTGCGCCAGGCACCAATGCACCGTGAACGGTGCGGCATCGCCGGTCCTGGGCTCGCCGACGTCCTGGAACAGCGTCGCGCGCAGGCCCTTCACGAGCTGCGCGGTGACGATGTCGGTGGCCTCCGTGCTGCGGCCGATCCATTGCCTGAGATGATCGATGTCGAGCTTCTCGGTCATGACGCCTCGCTCTTGTTATTTCCTGGATTGGGGACGCTCGCCGATGGCGGGCACCGGGCCATACGAGCGCGTCTCGCCGACGATGATCGGCGCCGGCGCGGGATAGCTGACGCGGCCGTTCGGCGTGTCGACCTCGATGCGGCGCAGATGCGGATGGCTGGTCAGGTCGGCCATGGTGTTGACCTCGGCGAAGGCGATGTCGGCGTCCGACAGCCGCTTCAGAAGCTCGTCGCGCGTCATCTTGCCAAAGATATCTGCGACCGTCTTATCGGTGAAGTCGCGGTTGCGCACGCGCTCGACCATGTTGGCGACGCGCGGATCGCTCGGCAGATCCGGCTGGTCCAGCACCTTGGCGCAGAGCGTCTTCCACTCGCGCTCGCTCTGGATCGAGATCAGGATGTCCTTGCCGTCCTTGGAGGTGAACACGCCGTAGGGCGCGATCGAGGGATGGCGCAGGCCCATGCGCTTGGGCGGATTGCCGGCCTCGGAGTTGAGCAGCGGCACGGTGCACCAATCGGCCATCACGTCGAACATGGAGATGCGGATGTCGGCGCCCTTGCCGGTGCGCCCGCGTGCGATCAGCGCTTCCAGGATCGCCGCATGTGCGGTGGCGCCGGTTGCGACGTCAACGATCGACATGCCGACGCGCGAGGCGCCGTCGGGGTTGCCGGTGATCGAGGCGAGGCCGCTCTCGGCCTGAATCAGGAGATCGTAGGCCTTGCGATGCGCGTAGGGACCCTCATCGCCATAGCCGGTGATGGTGCACGAGATCAGCTTTGGATAGTCCTTCAGCAGCCGCTCGCGCGAAAAGCCGAGCTTGTCCATCGAGCCCGGCTTGAGGTTCTGGATCAGCACGTCGGCGCTCGCGATCAGCTTCTCCAGCTCGGCGCAGCCTTCTTTCGTGGCGAGATCGACCACCGCCGATTGCTTGCCGCGGTTGAGCCAGACGAAATAGCTGCTCTGGCCCTTGGCCGCCGCGTCATAGCCGCGGGCGAAATCGCCCTCGGGCCGCTCGATCTTGATCACTTCCGCGCCGGCATCCGCTAGGCGTGATGAACAGAACGGCGCCGCGACCGCCTGCTCGACCGCAATCACCCTGATCCCCTCAAGTGCTCCCATGGCGCGACCTCAGTACGAGCGGGGCATGCCGAGCACGTGCTCGGCGACATAGGACAGCACGAGATTGGTCGAGATCGGCGCCACCTGATAGAGCCGCGTCTCGCGGAATTTGCGCTCGACGTCGTATTCTTCGGCGAAGCCGAAACCGCCATGGGTCTGGATGCAGGCATTGGCCGCTTCCCAGGACGCATCGGCCGCGAGCATCTTGGCCATGTTGGCCTCGGCGCCGCAATCGAGCCCGGCCTCGTATTTGCGCGTGGCTTCCTTCACCATCAACTCGGCCGCACGCATCGAGGCATAGGCCTTGGCGATCGGGAACTGGATGCCTTGATTTTGGCCGATCGGACGGCCGAACACCGCGCGCTCCTTGGCGTAATTGGTGGCCTTCGCGATGAACCATTTGGCATCGCCGACGCATTCGGCCGCAATCAAAATGCGCTCGGCATTCATGCCGGAGAGGATGTAGCGAAAACCTTTGCCTTCCTCGCCGATCAGATTCTCGGCCGGCACCTTCATGTCGGTGAAGAACACTTCCGTGGTGGCGTGGTTCATCATGGTGCGGATCGGGCGGATCTCCAGACCATTGTTCTTGGCCTCGCGCATGTCGACGATGAACACCGAAAGACCATCGGTGCGCCTCTTGACCTGCTCCTTCGGCGTGGTGCGTGCCAGCAGGATCATCAGGTCGGAATGCTCGGCGCGGCTGGTCCAGATCTTCTGGCCGTTGACGATGTAACTGTCGTTGCCGTCCTTGCGCGCGAAGGTCTTGAGCGAGGTGGTGTCGGTGCCGCTGGTCGGCTCGGTGACGCCGAACGCCTGCAAGCGCAATTCGCCGCTCGCGATTTTCGGCAGATACTTTGCCTTCTGCTCGGCATTGCCATGCCGCAGCACCGTGCCCATCGTGTACATCTGGGCGTGGCAGCCGCCGCCGTTGCAGCCCGCGCGCTGGATCTCTTCCAGGATCGCCGCGGCTGCCGAAAGCTTCAGCCCCGCGCCGCCATATTCCTCGGGGATCAGCACCGAGAGATAGCCGGCCTCGGTCAGCGCATCCACGAATGCCTTCGGGTAGGCCATCTCGCGATCGAGCTTGCGCCAATATTCGCCGGGAAACTGCGCGCAGAGTTTTGCGACGGCTTCGCGGATGTCGGCGTAATCTTCGGTGTGGTGTTCTTGACTCATGGCGTTTCCAATCAGTAGCGGCAGTTAAGATAACGCCGGCCAATCCTCTGGCGTTGTGAAAACAACGCCAGCCCCCTATGCTCATTTGTTATAGCGTATGAAGTAGCCTTCCAGGATTGGCAAGCATGGATTTCCGTCAGCTCAGGACCTTCAGTTGCGTGGCGGAGCTCGGCAGCCTGTCCAAGGCGTCCGACACGTTGCGTGTGGCGCAGCCGGCGCTGAGCCGCCAGATCAAGCTCCTGGAACACGAGCTGCGCACCGAGCTGTTCACCCGCAACGGCCGCGGCATGGTGCTGACGGACGCCGGTCGCCTGCTGCTGGCGCGCACCTCCGGCATCGTGCGGCAGATCGACCAGATCCGCGACGACATCCAGTCGGCCAAGGGCCCGCCGTCGGGCCAAGTCGTGCTCGGCCTGGTTCCGACCGTGAGCTGCGTGCTGTCGGCGCGTTTTGCGCGGCGCTGCGTCGAGAAATTTCCCGGCATCTCGCTGCGCATCGTCGAGAGCTACAGCGGCCATCTCGTCGAATGGCTGCATCGCGGCGAGATGGATCTCGCCATCCTCTACGGCCGCTCGGCCGATCTGCATCTCAATGTGCAGAGCTTGGGGCGCGACAACATCGTCGCGGTCGGCCCGCGCGGCTGTGGTCTCGCGCGCAAAAAGAGCGTCGACATCGGCTGGCTGCTGCGGCAGCGGCTGGTGCTGCCGAGTCATTCCCACGGCCTTCGCGCCCTGATCGAGCACGCGGCCGCCCAGCGCAAGATCAAGCTCGACGTCCAGTTAGAAGCGGATTCGTTCCGCGTGCTGACGAGCCTGGTCGAGGAGGGCCTCGGTTTCGCGCTGCTGCCGCCCTCGTCGGTCCACGGCGAGGTCGCAGATGGGCGATTGGAGGCCGCGCCCGTATCCAAGCCGATGACGCGCGAGCTCATTTTTGCTTCTCCGATCGATCGTCCGGCCTCGACGGCCTCGCTCGCCATCACCGCGCTTTTGCGCGAGGAGGTCGCCGCCTGCCGCAAGGAGGGTGTGTGGGACATCAGGCTCGCGTGATCTTCGCCTCTCCCCGCCTGCGGGGAGAGGCCGGAATTTGCGCAGCAAATTCCGGGTGAGGGGGAGTCTCCGCGAGTCCCACTGTTACCGTCTCCGCGGAGATTCCCCCTCACCCCAACCCTCTCCCCGCAAGCGGGGCGAGGGAGCGCACCGAACGCTGCCGCGCCAGCGGTTTAGGGCACAAGCCCGCAGCCGGCCCTTCGCATCTTGAGCGAGCTGTCATGCCGGAATTTTATAGCTGGCGGGCGTCAACGCGCCGCGGCTACGAGTGTGCAAAACCTCGTCATTGCGAGCGCAGCGAAGCAATCCAGGATCCCTCTGCGGAGACAGTCTGGATTGCTTCGTCGCAAGAGCTCCTCGCAATGACGGAGGATGGGGCCATCACCCCGGAATCCTTACCGGCAGCGACTCGTACCCCTTGATGAAGCTCGAATAGATCCGCTTCGGCTCGCCGACCACCTCGATGCGGTCGAAGCGCTTCAGCATCTCCTCCCAGACGATGCGGAGCTGGAGCTCGGCGAGGCGCATGCCGACGCAGCGGTGGATGCCGAAGCCGAAGGAGAGGTGGGTGCGCGGCCGCGGGCGGTCGATGATGAAGTCGTTCGGCTTCTCGAACATCTCCTCGTCGCGGTTGCCGGAGACGTACCACATCACGACGCGGTCGCCCTTCTTGATCGGCTTGCCGCCAATCTCGGTGTCGGCAAGCGCGGTGCGCCGCATATGTGCCAGCGGCGTCTGCCAGCGGATCACCTCGGGCACCATGGAATCGATCAGCGCCGGGTTGGCACGCAGCTTGTCGTACTGCTCGGGGTTCTCATTCAGCGCCAGCACCGAGCCGGTCATGGTGTTGCGCGTGGTGTCGTTGCCGCCGACGATGAGCAGGATGATGTTGCCCATGAGATTGTCGGAATCCATGAACCGCGTGGCGTCGTTATGCGCCATCAGCGACAGCAAATCGTTGCGCGGCGCCGAGTTGACGCGCTGGTTCCACAGCTTGGACATGTAGGCGTAGCACTCGTCCATCTCGCGGCGGCGCTCCTCGGCCGAGGCGACGATGCCGCTCTTGGGCAGCGCGGTCGAGACGTCGGACCAGCGCGTCAGCTTGCGCCGCTCCTCCCAGGGGAAGTCGAACAGTGTCGCCAGCATCTGCGTCGTCAGCTCGATCGAGACGCGCTCGACGAAGTTGAAGGTCTCGTTGCGCGGCAGATTGTCCAGCACGGTCTGCGAGCGCTGCCGGATCAGTTTTGCCAGTTCGTCGAGATGCTGAGGGGTGAACATCGGCGACACCGTCTTGCGCTGCGCCGAATGCCGGGGCTGGTCCATGGCGATGAAGCTCGGCCAGTCATAGCCTTCCGGCACGTCGCGAATCGAGATGCCGCCGAGCGTCGAGTCCGAGGAGAAGATGCCGTGATTGGTGTCGACATGCATGATGTCGTTGTACTTCACCACCGACCAGTACGGCTCGATCGGCGCATTGGTGCAGTAATGCACCGGCTCTTCCTTGCGCAGCCGCTCGAACCACGGCCACAGCGTGTCGTCCTGGAACAGCCGGGGCGCGCCGGGGTGGAATTGCGCCAGCGGCGTCGCATAGGCCTCCTCGCGGGCCCTGCGCATGCGTTCGGCCTTGTCCACTTTAACCGGCGCTTGGATGTTCATCGTCGTGGCTCCAGTTGATCTTTTTCTTCGCCTCTCCCCGCTTGCGGGGAGAGGCCGGATTGCATCAAAGATGCAATCCGGGTGAGGGGGACTCTCCACGAGTCCGTCTCTCAGCGTGCTCGCGGAGAGAGCCCCTCACCCCGACCCTCTCCCCGTAAGGACGGGGAGAGGGAGTTAACTCACGCCGCAATCTTCACCGGCAGCGTCTCAAGTCCTTTGACGAAACTCGAATAGACCCGCTTGGGTTCGCCGACCACATCAATATGGTCGAAGCGCTTGAGAATTTCTTCCCAAATAATCTTGAGCTGGAGTTCGGCAAGCCGCAAGCCCACGCAGCGGTGGATGCCGAAGCCGAAGGAAAGGTGGGTGCGCGGGCGGGCGCGATCGATGATGAAATCGTAGGGCTTCTCGATCGCCGCCTCGTCGCGGTTGCCCGAGACGTACCACATCACGACCTTGTCACCCTTCTTGATCTGCTTGCCGCGGAACTCGAAATCGGAGAGCGCCGTGCGCCGCATATGCGCGAGCGGCGTCTGCCAGCGGATCACCTCCGGCACGAAGCTGTCGAGCAGATCGGGGTTTTGGCGCAGCTTGCGGTACTGCTCCGGATGCTGGCTCAGCGCGAGAAGCGAGCCCGACATGGTGTTGCGGGTGGTATCATTGCCGCCGACGATCAACAGGATGAGATTGCCGAGGAAGTTCTTCGCATCCATGTCGCGCGTAGCAGTGCCATGCGCCATCATCGACAACAGGTCGCTCTTCGGCGGCTGCGCGATGCGCTCTTTCCAGAGGCGAGAGAAATACGCCGCGCATTCCGTCAGCTCGGCCTGCCGTTCGTCTTCGCTCGCGACGAGGCCGTCGGGGCCGGGAATGGTGGTGGCGATGTCGGACCAGCGCGTCAGCTTGCGGCGGTCCTCCCAGGGGAAGTCGAACAGCACCGCCAGCATCTGCGTGGTGAGTTCGATCGAAACGTGGTCGACCCAGTCGAACACCTCGTCACGCGGCAGGTTGTCCAGGCACTCGGCCGAGCGCTTGCGGATGTTCAGCGCGAGATTGTCCAGATGCGTCGGCGTGAACATCGGCGCCACGGTCTTGCGCTGCGCCGCATGCCGCGGCGGGTCCATCGAGATGAAGCTCTCGCGACGCAAGTCCGGATCGATGTCGCGGATGGTGATGCCGCCGAGCGAGGAGGCCGAGGAGAACACCGAATGATTGGTCTCGATCTCCATGATGTCGTTGTAGCGCGTCACCGACCAATACGGCCCGAACATCGAGTTCTTGCAGTAGTGCACCGGATCTTCCCGGCGCAGGCGGTCGAAATAGGGCCAGAACGTATCGGTCCTGAACAATTCAGGATCGCCCGGATCGAACTGCTCCAGCGGCAGCGACGTGGCGCGTGCGCGAAGTGCGTCGAGCGTGGCCGCGCTCTCGATGGTCCCATGCATGACCGCTCTCCCTGTGGTGAACCGCGCGTTCTCGTTGAATTCTGCGCTGCGGTATTTGATTTGCAATTACAGCCGGTTGTCTGCGCCGGGGCAAGGGAGAGTTTTGCCACATCCAACCTTCACGCGAGCGTCGGATGGCCGTCACGCTGCCACGCCAACGTGACCTCCCGCACGCCGCTCGATGGGGAATCGTGCAAGAAACCAACTGGAATCGGGGTAAATCGAACCCGGCCATGTTGGGGATCGACTAACCTCTGATCTATAGTTTGACCGTAACAGATCCGCACCCCGAGGTTGCCGCCGTGAACGACATGCAATGGGCCCCCATCGGCTCCGAACCCGTCCCGCCGCCGCTGCCGCCCACGCGGGTCGATTTCACCGGCAACCGCTCCGAGTTCCGCAAATTGGCCACCAAGGGTGCCATGCTCGAACTCGTCACCTTCGGCTTCTACCGGTTCTGGCTCGTCACCGACATTCGCCGTCATCTGTGGACGAACACCGCGGTGGACGGCGATGCCGCCGAATACACCGGACGGGCTAAGGAGCTCTTGGTCGGCTTCCTGTTCGCGCTTGCGATCTTGATGCCGATCTATCTCGCGTATTTTCTTGTCGGCATCGAATTCGAGCGCTGGCAGGGTTTTGCCTCGACGCCGCTCTTCATCGCCTTCTACGCCTTCGGCCAATTCGCGATTTTTCGCGCGCGGCGCTATCGCCTGACGCGTACGGTCTGGCGCGGCGTGCGGTTCTGGATGGATGGCTCGGGCTGGGCCTATTCGCTCCGCGCCATGCTGTGGGGTGTGCTGGTGTTCCTGACGCTCGGCCTGGCGCTGCCCTGGCGCGAGGCTGCACTCGAACGCTACAAGATGCAGCACACCCATTACGGCGATCTCACCGGCGATTTCGAAGGCGACGGCTGGACGTTCTTCAAGCGCGGCTGGTGGTTGTGGCTGCTCAGCCCGATCGCGCTGCTGATCTTCCCGCTCGCGCCGTTCTTCTATGCCGAGTTCAAGGCGCGCGAATGGCGCTGGTGGCTCGACGGCATCCGCATCGGCGGCGTCAGCCTGTCCTCGCACCTGCCTCATGACGCCTTCTATGGCCTGTACTGGAAGGTGATCGGCTGGTGGATGCTGCTCACGACCGCCTTCGCGGCCTACATGGGCGGCGGCGCCTTTCTCGTCGTCACCCTGACCGGCGTTTCGGCCGAGGAGGTGTTCGGGGCTGGCAATGCTGCCAAGAGCATCCCGATGGTGGTGATGATGGTGATCGGCTATTTCGCGCTCGCCCTTGCCGTCAACATCGTCATGCGGGTCTATCTTCAGCGCGATCTCTGGGCCAAGGTGCTGGAGACCGTCGAGGTGCACAACATCGCGGCCGCGGCGGATGTGCGCGGCAGCGGAAAGCTCGCCAGCGCGCTCGGCGAAGGCTTTGCCGATGGACTGGATGTTGCAGGATTTTGAGCTGTGAGTGAGTTGTCTGCCGAGGCCCCGGCGCAGTCCGTGAAGCCGACGATCTTCTTCGACGGCGTCTCGAGCCGCAGGCGTCAGGTGATGCTGTCGCTCGGGGACGTGCTCGAGATCGCCGAAGACGGCGAAGCGCCGGTTCGCTGGGCCTATGCCGATATCCGCCGTGCCGACGGCCCAGAGGGGGTTTTGCGCTTGGCATCGACGTCAGCGCCGCCGCTCGCGCGGCTCGAGATCCGTGATGCCGCGCTTGCAGCGGATCTCACCGCGCGATGCTTGTGGCTCGACGAGCACCAGACCTCGCGCCGCGGCGTCGCAAAGATCGTGGGCTGGTCGGTGGCCGCCGCCGTCTCCATCGTCTGTGTCGTGTTGTTCGGTGTGCCGCTCGCCGCCGACCGGCTCGCGCCGCTGGTGCCGAAACCGATCGAGCGACGCATTGGCGATGCGTCTGAGGTTCAGGTCAAGACCATCTTCGGCCGCAGAGTGTGCGAGGACCCCGCGGGCAAGGCCGCATTCACAAAGCTCGTCAACCGCCTGCGCGATGCCGCCGGGCTCGACGACGATTCCACGATGGCAGGCGTGCTGCCGAGCCCGGTGCCGAACGCGTTCGCGCTGCCGGGCGGCAAGGTGTTCGTGCTGAAGGGCCTGCTCGACAAGGCCGAAAGCCCCGACGAACTCGCCGGCATCCTCGCGCACGAGCTCGGCCATCTCAAGCATCACGACAACATGCGCGGCCTGATCTACAACGGCGGCACCTCGTTCCTGATCGGCCTGCTGTTCGGCGACGTCACCGGCTCCTCGGCCGTGATCTTCGCCTCGCGCAGTGTGGTCGAAGCCTCCTATTCGCGCGAGGCCGAGACCGGCGCCGACACCTTCGCCATCGAGATCATGCATGCGCTCGGCCGCTCACCGAAACCCGCGGCCGAGCTGATGTTCCGCATCACCGGCAAGGAAGGCGGCTCTGGTTTGACAAATATCCTCGCCAGCCATCCGCTCACGGAGGACCGGCTCGCGCGGATGACCAGGGAAGATCGTCCCGCCAGCGGCCCGCCGCTGCTGACGAACAAGGAGTGGCAGTCGCTGAAGGGCATTTGCGGCAGCGGGAAGATCTGAAGCAGGAAGAGCTTTGCTTGAATTGGTGCGAGCCCAGAACTCGAATCACCTCTCCCGTAGGGAGAGGTCGGATCGCATCGAAAGATGCGATCCGGGTGAGGGGTTACAGTAGAGCGCCGTGGCCCCTCACCCGGATTGCTCAGGCGCGCAATTGCGCGCCAAAGCAATCCGACCTCTCCCCGCTGGGGAGAGGTAAGCCACGGACAGCCGACCGAACCTAACATCATCGTGCTCTGAACTACCTCGTCCCGTAAGCGCGGTCGCCGGCGTCACCGAGGCCTGGTAGAATGAAGCCGTTCTCGTCGAGCCCCTCATCCACTGCCGCCGTCCAGATCGGTACGTCCGGATGCAGACCTCGCAGCCGCTCAAGTCCTTCCGGCGCGGCGATCAGGCAGGCGAGGCGGATATCCTTGGCGCCGCGCTCCTTCAGCCGGTCGATGGCGGCCACGGCCGTATTGGCGGTGGCGACCACCGACGTCACCACGATCGCCAGGCGCTCGCCGAGATCGGACGGCGATTTGAAGAAGTACTCGACCGCGGCAAAGCTGTGCGGCTCGCGGTAGAGTCCGATATGGGCGACGCGCGCGGTCGGCACCAGGTCCATCATGCCGTCGACGAAGGTGGTGCCGGCACGCAGCATCGGCACGAACACCAGCTTCTTGCCGGCGATCTTGGCCGAGTGCATCCGCGCCAGCGGCGTGTCGACCACGACGTCGGTGAGCGGCAAATCGCGCGTCACCTCGTAGCAGAGCAGCATGCCGATCTCCTTGATCAGCTCGCGAAACGACTTGGTCGAGATGGACTTGTCCCGCACCAGCGTCAGCTTGTGCTGCACCAGCGGGTGATCGACGATCGTGACGCCTTGCATGATGGGATGCCTTTCTTCCTTCTCCCCTTGCGGGAGAAGGTGGCGCGAAGCGCCGGATGAGGGGTCGTCTCCGCGAACTTCACTGAGAGATGGGTTCGCGGAGAGAACCCCTCACCCGCCTCGCTGTCGCGAGGCACCCTCTCCCACAAGGGGAGAGGGTTAAAAAACCGTGCCGTCGCTGATCACCTTGAGCGGCGGCGAACCATCGGGCCGGCGCGCGAAGGCAATAGTGCGGCCCGCTGCCCAGGTGCCGCCTTCCAGGATGCTGGCGAGCGGCAGCGTCTCTGGCGTGCGGCCGAGCTTGGCGCGGATGCGCTCCGCCAGCCGATCGAGCAGGGCAACAGTGAGAGCGCGCCACTCGACGACGAGCAGCGAGTCCACCGCATGCGCGCGCGCAGCGTCCGCGGGATCGCGCAGGTGCAGCACCTCATGATCGATGAACAGTCCGCCATTGCGGTATTCGGCCAGCCCGGTCAGGCCGTCGATGTCGGTCACATCGAAGCCTGCGCGCTGGAGCGGCTCGATCAGCGAATAGCTCAGCCATTGCGACAGCTTGTGCAGCGGTACGAGACCGGTGGTCGCGTCATCGGCCTCGATCGCCGGATGGCGCCAGCAATCGCCGAGCGGAATTCCCGCTAGCTCGAGCCGCGATGGCCAAATCGGTCCGAGCTGGTTCAGTACTGCCGACAGGATTGCCGGAGCGGCGATGATGCCGCCATTCGCCTGCGCCGCGATGTGATCGAACAGGCCGCCAGGCCGCGGCGTATCGCGCAGGCCGAAAACCTCAGCCCGTTCCGCCACCAGCTTGCCGAGACGCCGCAGCAAATCGGTGCGTCCGTCGAGGCCGAGCAGCGGATTGGCGTCGCTTGCCTGAAACGCGGATGTGAGCGCAGCCAGCGGCAGTTGCGCAAGCACCTCCGCATCGGCCCTGAACGGCGTGCCGGCATCGCGCGAGAAGAGGCCGCCAGCGAACATGTCGAGGCTTGCGATCGCGAGCCCCTCCGACCGGCCGATGCATTCTCCTGTCACCGCGTCACGGTATCGCCACGCCGCACCCGCGCCGGCATCGAGCAGCACGCTGACGATGGCAAGGTCGAACTCCGCGCGCGCCCGCGCCGCGCGATCGGACCAGGACGCAGCGTCCGCAAGCTCCGCCCAGCGATCGACACCGCCAAGCACGAAATGCCGCCACCGCGCATGGAAGGGAACGTCCAGCGTCGGATAGGCCTTGCGCGTCACCGCGAGCACCGCCTCCGCAGCGCCGTCCATGCGGTCGAGATCGATCGTGAAATGGCTCAGCCCGCCGGCAAGGCCGAGCTCGAGCATCTGCGCGGCCCGCGCGCGAACCGCCGCTGCGGTGAGCAGCGAGCGCGCCTCTCGTTCCAAAGCGTCCGCCATCGCGCGATCAGTATTTTTCCAGCGAGCGGCCGACCACGCCGTTCACGTCCTTCTCCGGCGCGATGTCGGTCGAGTAATAGCCCGCGGCCTTCTTTGCGGCGATCTCGACATAGGCGTCGGCGGGAATCAGCTCCGGCGGGATGGGCACGCGCTCGACGATGTCGATGCCTTGCGAGGTCAGCGCATCGTATTTCATGTCGCTCATCGACAGGAAGCGGTCGATGCGCGTCAAGCCGAGCCAGTGGATGGTATCCGGCATCAATTGCTGGAAGCGCGCGTCCTGGACGCCTGCGACGCATTCGGTGCGCTCGAAATAGGCCGCGGCCGCGTCGCCGTCCTCCTGGCGCTTGCGCGCATTGTAGACCAGGAATTTCGTGACCTCGCCGAGCGCGCGGCCTTCCTTGCGGTTGTAGACCACGAGCCCGAGCCCGCCCTCCTGCGCGCCGCGCGCGGATTCCTCGATGCCGTGGATGAGATAGGGCCGGCAGGTGCAGATGTCGGAGCCGAACACGTCGGATCCGTTGCACTCGTCATGCACGCGGCAGGTGATCTTGGTTCGATGGTCCGGCAGCTTGCTGACGTCGCCGAACATGTAGACGGTGGTGCCGCCGATCGGCGGCAGGAACACCTTCATATCCGGCCGCGTCACCAGCTCGGGGAACATGCCGGCGGTCTGCTCGAACAGCGTGCGGCGCAGCTCGGTCTCGCTGGTGCCGAAGCGCTGCGCAAGGCCGGGCAGGTGCCAGACCGGATCGATCGCGATCTTGACGACCGACACGCTGCCATTGGCGTGCACGACCTCGCCGTCAGCGCGCAGCCGCTTTGCGGCTAGCGCCTCGCGGATCTCCGGCAGGTCAAGGCGCGCTCGCGTCACCGCGATGCTCGGCCTGATATCGGCGCCTTCGGCGATCTCCCGGCGAAAATTCTCGGCGACGAGATGCCCCCAGGGATCGAGCGCCACGATTTTTGTGGGATCACTCCATTGCGGGAACGGGCCGATGGTCGCGGCCGGGAACGTGTTGGTGAGGTCGGGACGCCTGATCGGATCGAGCGCGCCGGCGGACACCGCGAGCGCCCGGTACATCGCATAGGATCCGCCATGGCTGCCGATCACGTTGCGATCCCCAGCGCGCGACACCGTGCCGATGATCGGCCCGCGGGCGCGCGCGTCGGCGGCGCCCCAATGGATCGGGAAGGCGGCCTTCCGGCCTGGCTCCGGATGGGAGGTCAGGCGGATGTGGTCGGTACGATTCGCGCGGCTCATGTCCAGGCTCCCAAAAAGCCAACGGCCCGCCGTTCGGACGGGCCTGGCTCGGTCGCGTTGCCAGTCGAGGACACCGGCGACGCGAGCTCAATCCAACATATTGTAGCGGCCGGCGACGACAGACAAGTTAATCGTGCCGGACGGGCAGGGTCTTTGTTGCCAAATTCCCGTCGGTCAACGCGCCGGCAGGCCCTCCGTTTGACACCGCGCGCCCGCGTTGGCCGACCTCGCCGCTCTGCCTGTGCGGCCAGTTTAAGGAATTGAAATATTTCTATTTTTCATGTTTTCAAGGGGCTGCGTCGTTTCGCGCGACGGGGTGTCAGGTTCTCGACAAGACGTGACATCAGGCCAATCGTGCGGATCGCCCTTGCCCAGGAGACTGCCATGCCCGCCGCCAGCTACATCGACCCCCGCAACGGACAACTTTATCCGTTGGATCAGCCGCGCTGGTGCTCGGACGAGCGCACGCCACTGCTGGTGACGCCGGGAGCCGGTATCTCGCGCGAGGACATCGAGCCCCGCACGCGCTCGCTCTGGCGCTACCGGGCCGCGCTGCCGGTCGAGATCAAGAATCCGATCACGCTCGGCGAGGGCTGCACGCCATTGGTCCAGCAGCAGTGGGGCGAGCTGCGGCCGTTGTTCAAGCTGGAATGGTTCAATCCGACCGGCAGCTTCAAGGACCGAGGCTCTTCCGTGATGCTATCCTTCCTGCGCCAGATCGGCGTCAATGCGGTGCTGGAGGACTCCTCCGGCAATGGTGGCTCGTCGATGGCGGGGCTCGGTGCCGCCGGCGGCATGCGGGTGAAGATCCTCGCGCCCGCCTCGACCTCGCCGGCCAAGATCGCGCAGGTGCGCGCCTATGGTGCCGCGGTGCAGCTCGTCGAGGGCCCGCGCGAGGAGTCGGAAGCCGAGGCCATCCGCCAGTCGCATCAGACGTTTTACGCCAGCCACAATTGGCAGCCGTTCTTCCTCGAAGGCACCAAATCGCTTGCGTATGAGATCTGGGAAGACCTTGGCTTTCGCGCGCCCGACAACGTCATCGTTCCGGTCGGGGCCGGCAGCAGCCTGCTCGGTTGCGCCTTCGGCTTCCGCGAGTTGCTGAGGGCCGGTCAGATCGCAAAACTGCCGCGCCTGTTCGCGGCGCAGCCGCTCAACTGCTCGCCGATCGATGCGAGCTTCAAGGCCGGTGTGGATACGCCTGTCGCGCGCGAGGTGCACAAAACCATCGCCGAAGGCACCGCCATCAAGAATCCGTTGCGTCTGCGCGAAATCATCGGCGCTTTGCGCGAGAGCGGCGGCGGCACCGTCGCGCTCACCGAGGATGAGATCGTCGCCGCCCTGCGGCGTCTTGCGCGGCAAGGCCTGTTCGCCGAGCCGACCAGCGCCAGCGCAGCCGCCGCGCTGGACAAACTCTCCGCTGCCGGAGCCATCAAGGTGAACGAAACCACAGTTGCCGTCCTCACCGGCACGGGCCTGAAGGCCGCAACCACCGTTGCCGATCTCGTGCAGTAGGGCGGAGAGGTGTTTTCTTCCTTCTCCCCTTGTGGGAGAAGGTGGCGCGAAGCGCCGGATGAGGGGTCTCTCTCTCTCTCCGCATACTCAAATGAGAATTGAACTCGCGGAGACAACCCCTCACCCGTCTCGCCGCGATGCGGCGAGCCACCCTCTCCCACAAGGGGAGAGGGAAAAGAAGCATCTCACTCCTTCAGATCATTCACTCGCTTCACCCAGGCGCGCACATCTTTGAGCACGGCGGGCAGCAGCGCCTTGACCTCCGCCACCGTCATGCCCGCCTTGATGCGGGGATCGTAGAGCAGATTGAGAATGTACTGATCGTAGACGTCGAAATAGCCCATCGAGACGTTATCGTTGAACATGGTCCACGGCACGCTGGCGGTGTCGTTGATGGGACCGAGCGATTGCAGCAGCTCCTCATAGGCGCAGTCGAGGAAGACGAAATCGCCGTTGTCGACGGTGAGGATGACGTCGGAATGCTCGATCTCGAAATTATCGTTCTTGCGGAAGCCGGACAGGCATTGCGGATCCAGCGAGGTGCGGATCTCGCGCGCCTTCTCGGCGCCGTAAAAGCTGGTGAGGGTGCGGTAGAGATCGCGGTCGCGCACGAGCTTGACCCGCACATTCGCCGCCTCGCTGGTCGTGGTCATGGCGATGTCGAGATGCTGCACGCGCGTGGCGATGTCGTTCACGACCTTCGCAAGCTGCGTCTTGCGATCGGCGCGGTCGCCCTCGGCGTAGACGCGCACCGGCCCGTCGAACTTGCGGATGCGGTCGACGCGGCCGGCGAGGTGGTACTCGGCGCCGAACGCCGTCTTGAGAAAACCCTCGACGATCTCGCCGTCGGTAAAGCTCTTCTTCTCGGAGCGCTGGCGCGAGGCGATCGCAGGCAGTTCACCCGCGCGGGCCGTGGTAGCGGTATCAGGCACCAATGTGAGCGCGGCGAGCGCCAAGAGGGCGATGCGGAAGGCGGGCGCGGTCAGGTTCAATGCGCTCATTGTCGTGCGACGCTGCCGCATTCGCGTCGCGCGCACAAGCCCGCAAATTCACGCGCCTCGCGGGTTCCCGCTGTAGCGGCCTAATTGTTCAGCACCACCACGGTGGTGCCGACCGCGACGCGGCTGTAGAGATCGGTGACGTCCTCATTGGTCATGCGGAAGCAGCCCGAGGACACCGCCTGGCCGATCGTCTCCGGCTCGTTGGAGCCGTGGATGCGATAGAGGGTCGAGCCCAGATACATCGCGCGGGCGCCGAGCGGATTGTCGAGGCCGCCCTTCATGTGGCGCGGCAGGTCGGGCCGGCGGGCCAGCATCTGCGACGGCGGCGTCCAGGCCGGCCATTCCTTCTTGGCGGTGATCTTGTGCACCCCGCCCCAGCGGAAGCCGTCGCGGCCGACGCCGATGCCGTAGCGCAGCGCCTGGCCGTTCTGGAGCACCAGGTACAGCCGCCGCTCGCCGGTGTTCACCACGATCGTGCCGGGCGCGTAATTGCCGTTATAGATGACGGTGGTGCGGGGGACGGGATTTGCGCCGGAACGGAAGAAGTTCGGGCCGCCACCCATGATGTCGCGCGTGTCGAACTCTTCGGCGAGCACGCCGCCCGCCATGGCCGACAGCAGTGCGATGGCGGCGATCGGCGCGGCAAAAAACCGGATCATTGTCTCCCCCAGCAAAAAATCGATTCAATGACAGCCACAGGCCATATTTGCAGGCTTTCCGCAAGCCACGGCCCCGTGAGGAACACCATGCTTAACGATTGGCGTTACCAAATCGGCAACCACGCCAATTTGCCGAAAAGAAAAAGAATTAGCCAAGCCGGCGCGTCGTCACGCGGGGCAGGGCAGCGATGGCGGCTATTGCTTTGACGGCACGCGCGAACAATGATTGATCGAACCGATATCTGGATAATGCCGGTCGTGGGAGCCTTGGAATGAACGGTGCGGAAAGCCTGGTGCGGACAATGGTCAAGGGCGGGGTGGACGTCTGCTTCACCAACCCCGGCACCTCCGAGATGCATTTTGTCGCAGCGCTCGACCGCGTACCGGGCATGCGCTGCGTGCTCGGGCTGTTCGAAGGCGTGGTGACGGGCGCCGCCGACGGCTATTTCCGCATGAAGGGCACGCCGGCCTCGACGCTGCTGCATCTCGGCCCCGGTCTCGCCAACGGCCTTGCCAATCTGCACAACGCCAAGAAGGCCAATTCCGGCATCGTCAACATCGTCGGCCAGCACGCGGTCTACCACATCGGCTACAACGCGCCGCTGACCTCCGACATCGAGGGCCTGGCCCGGCCGATGTCATCCTGGGTCCGCACCTCGCCGGATTCCAAATCGGTTGCTGCCGACGGCGCCGCTGCGATTGCCGCCGCCAAAAGCGCGCCGCCGCAGATCGCGACCCTGATCCTGCCTGCCGACACCGCCTGGAACGAAGCCGACGGCGTCGCCGATCTTCCGGCTGAGCAGCAGCGGGCGAGCTATTCGCCGCAGGCGGTCGAGCAGGCCGCAAAAATCCTGCATCGCGACGGCGAGGGCACGCTGCTGCTGATGACCGGCAGCGCGCTGAGCGAGCACGGCCTGGCACTGGCCGAGCGCATCGCCGGCAAGACCGGCTGCACAGTGATGGGCCCGACCTTCCGTCCGAAGATGGCGCGCGGCCGCGGCCGTTTCTCGATCGACCGCATCCATTACGTCATCGAGAACGCGCTGCCGATGCTGGCAAAATTCCGTCACATCGTGCTGGTCGAGTCCGACGATCCCGTGGCGTTCTTCGCCTATCCGAACAAGCCGAGCATGCTCAAGCCCCAGGGCTGCGAGGTCCATCGCATGACCTCCTGGGGCGAGAACTCGGTCGCGGCGCTGGAAGCGCTTGCCGGCGCCGTGAAGGCCAGCGCTAGGGACGTCAAGCCGCTGGCGTTGCAGGAACTGGTCAAGCCGACCGGCGCGCTCACCTTCGCCTCGATCGCGCAGGCGATCGCCTGTGCGATTCCCGAGAACGCGATCATGGTCGACGAATCCCTCACCACCGGCCGCGGCTTCTTCCCGCCGACGGCGGCAGCCGCCCCGCACGACTGGCTCCAGAACATGGGCGGCTCGATCGGCTTCTCGACACCGCTGTCGATCGGCGCCGCGATCGCCTGTCCGGACCGCAAGGTGATCACCATGGTCGGCGACGGCAGCGCGATGTACACGATCCAGTCGCTGTGGACACAGGCGCGCGAGAACCTCAACATCGTCACCATCGTGTTTGCCAACCGCATCTACCAGATCCTGCGCGGCGAGTTCGACAATGTCGGCGCCGGCGAGCCCGGCCAGCGCGCCAACGACATGCTGCGGCTCGATCGGCCGACGCTGGATTTCGTCGCGCTGGCGAAGGGCATGGGCGTGCCCGGCCGCGCCGTCACCAATGCCGACGAGCTAAACAAAGCGCTGACTGAGGCCGTCGCCGAGCCCGGCCCGCGGCTGATCGAAGTTCAGATGTAGGGCGTCAACAGACGGAGCGCCGTGAGCCCGGAGGCACGATGCAGACCGAGCTGAACAAGGTGATCGCGGCGCTCCGGGACTTCTACGCGCAGGAAGCTTTCCTGTTCGAGAAGGACGTCGGCGAGCGCGCAATCACGCACCGCTTCGCCGTGCACCTGGAGAAGCAGTTCTCCGGCTGGTCAGTCGACTGCAACTACGACCGGCTCGGCGAGCGCACGCTGCATCTGCCGCACGGCAGCATCATCTCGACCGACGACCATCTCGGCAAATCGATCTATCCTGATGTCGCCGTGCACCAGCGCGAGATCCCGAACAATCTGTTCACTGTCGAGATCCGCAAGGCGAGCAATCACACGCCGCTCGAGCACGATCAGCACAAGCTGAGGGCGCTGACCGACGTGCATGTCTGGTTTCCCTATTGGATCGGCTTGCTGCTGGTGCTGGACGCGCACCACGTGACGATGTCGGAGGTTTACGTCAGCGGCCTCGTCGACGAGGCGCTGTCGCGCTGGTTCGCGACGCGGCTTCAGGGGACCGGCCTCGGAATTCGCGCATAGAGCAGCGCGACGTGCGCGGTCACGCACGCCGCCAGCTCGTCAGGTCGTCAGTAATAGTACGGCTGCGAGTACGCGTAGCGCGGGTTGATGCCGCAATAGGCCGACGTGCCGGAGGCGGTGGCCGCACATTGCTGATAGCTCGCGAACTGGCAATTGCCGGGATAGCCCCACTGGCGGCCTTGCAGGCAGTATCTGTCGTTTGCGGCCTGGGCCGGCGCCGCCGACAATGACGCTGCGATCACGGTTGCGAACGATGCAAGCGTGAGGATGGTGCGACGCATTTCAAATCTCCTTCGAGCATGGTGGAACGGCCGTGCCTTGGCGTTCCCGTGGCTGTCTGACGCATGGTCATGCTGTGTTGGTGTCCGCGACGCGGGATGCGTTCGACATAATGTACATCGTGACGCAGCCGGCGCCGGACAATGTGATCTCCACCACAGTTCGCGCACAGGTTCCGACCTATCTCAACGACCTTGCACGCCTCGATCCCGTGGGACTAGGCTTGCCTCATTCGGATCAGGCATTTTGGAGGTTCTGATGCAGAAATCATATTTGCTGGCTGCAACGGCAGCGCTGGTGCTCATGATGCAAACGCCGCTCGCGCTGGCGCAGAGCGCGCCGGCCGCCGGCGGAACCGCTGCACCTGCCGCGACAACCACTGCGCCGGCCGCGACGACGGCACCGGCTGCGACCACCGACACCTCCAGCCAGCCGACCGATTCCAAGAAGAGCGCATTGAAGAAGCCGGCGAAGAAGAAGATGACGCGGCAGCAGGAGATCGATCATTCGATCGACACCGGCACCGTTCCCGCGCGCTACCGCAGCTCGGTGCCCAAGCAGTACCAGCAATACATTCCGTTCGATAAGCGGTAGCGGATCGCATGGCGGCGCGACCGGATCAGAGGCTGCGTCGCCGTTGCCCATTGCAGGATGGCCTTGGCCATGGGATCCAACCACATACATTGTGGCGCGCGGTGCTAGATTAGGCTTAAGTCCGGGGGAAGGAATGAGTGACGACGGGAAGGATGCTGGCCTTGTGGCCATGATCACCAGCATCCTTGGAGGCAACAAGCGCGCGGACGTCGTGACGCCGCCGCCGCTCACCGAGGCTCCTCCGACAGCGCCGACGAACGGGTTCGAGGCGGTCGAGCCGTCCAGCACCGATGCGGAGCCGGCGGAGTCTGAGCCGGCCCCCGAAGCCGTACCAGCCGAGACCAAGCCGGTCGCGCCACCTCCGAAAATCGCCACCACACGAGACGGCAAGAAATTGCTGCCTGCGGAAGCAATTGCCGATCTCGTGCTTGGTGAATTGCGCAAGATCGAGAATTTTCCGGCGACCGGCGTCTCGGTCACGGTCTATGGCTACCGGCACTGGAACGCCATGATCACCTTCGCGCCGTTCTCGACCACGTTCCGGAACGCGACCCGGTTCCGCCAGGCCCTGCCGGACCTCGTCTTCAAGCTGCGCCGCTTCGTCGAACTTGAGATATAGTCAGGGCAATCGGCGGGCGGCGCGAGCGTCGCGCCATTAGCCAAAACAAGTTCGACAGGATTTTGAAATTGAGCGTCGCCTTTACCAAGGAAGAGAGCGCCGAAACCGCGTCCGAGACGCTGTTGCCGGATCGCCCGATCTCGCCGCATCCAAACCTCGTGACGGAAAAAGGCTTGCAGTTATTGCAGGCTCAGCTTGCCGAGGCGCGCGCGGCCTATGAAGCCGCGCAAGCCATCGAGGACGTCAACGAGAAGCGCCGGCAATCGGCCGTGCCCTTGCGCGATGCCCGCTATCTGACGGAAAGGCTGCGCACGGCGCAGGTCGTTTCCGATCCGACCTCGATCGACACAGTCGCGTTCGGCAGCACGGTGACCTTCAGCCGCGCCGATGGCCGCGTGCAAACCTATCGCATCGTCGGCGAGGACGAGGCCGATCCGAAGGCAGGGTCGATCTCCTTCGTCTCGCCGGTCGCGAGATCGTTGATGGGGAAGGCGGTCGGCGATGTCGTTGGTTCAGGCAACCAGGAGATCGAAATCCTGTCGATCGCGTAGCGAGCGCATCGGTCTATGGCCCCCGCCTAGACCTGTGGGAGTTCAACGCCCGTCAGCTTGCCCAATTTTGCGATGAGGTCCTCCTGAAATCCCGGGTCCGTCGCCTCATCGGCTGGCTCCTCCTGCCGCAGGTGATGCCAGTAGCGCCCGCTGACCAGGGCCGCGGAATCCTCGCTCACCGCCAGCCAGGTCTGAGTCCGTTGCCCGGTGTCGAGATCGACCGGGGCGCTCGCACCACCCATCTTCGTGCGCACCCATCCGGGATCGACGGCGTTGCTGAGGACGTTGGGCCAGCGCCGCGCCAACGCGAACGCCAGGGCGACCACGTGCAGCTTGCTGTCGGCGTAGGCCTTTGCCGAATCCCAGGCGCGCCTGTTCCAGTCGAGGTCATCCAGCGAGCCCTCGCCGCCGCGGTGCAGCCCGCTGCTGAGGTAGATCAGTCGGCGGGGCCGCTCGATCAGTGCCGTCAGCATGTACGGCGCAAGCGTGTTGATCGCCAGCGTGCTCGCATGGCCTTCCGGAGTCGAGCCGCGGCTCCGCTGGGTGTAGACGCCGGCGTTGTGGATGATCGCATCCATGCGGCCGATCGCATTGACCTGGTCCGCGATGCTCTTCGTCTCAGCCGCACTTCTGAGATCGCCGACCACCATTCCGGCAGCACGCGACCTGAGCACGCCAAGCGCCGCGGCGCGATCGACCGATCGTGCGTGCAGCACCACGCGGTGACCTTGATCGAGGAGTGATTGTGCCGCCGCCCGGCCGAGACCGTCCGTGCTGCCCGTGATGAATACGATCGCCATGCGCTGTTTCTCCGGATTACTGGACGTACTCTACAGCGCCTGCGCATCACTTCCGATATTGCTCGTCGCTCACCTTCTCCAGCCAATCCACGTTCTTGCCGCCGGAGGACTCCTGGATTGCGATGTGTGTCATCGCCGTCGTCGGCGAAGCTCCATGCCAGTGCTTCAGTCCGGGCGGGAACCAAACGACGTCGCCGGGGCGGACTTCCTCGATCGGGCCGCCCTCGCGCTGAACCCAGCCGAGTCCGGCCGTGATGATCAGCGTCTGCCCGAGTGGATGCGTGTGCCAGGCAGTCCGGGCACCTGGCTCGAACGTGACTTGGCCGGCCCCAGTGCGAGCCGGATCCTGCGCCTGAAACAGCGGATCGATGCGGACGCTGCCGGTAAACCAGTCTTGGGAGCCCTTCTGCGAGGGCCGAGACCCGTTTCTCTTGATGTCGATTTCCATTTGAGCCTCCTTCTGTGCTTCGGACGCGCGCGCCTGCACCCTCTGAATTCCGAGAGTGGCGGCGGCGCTGCCGGCGATGAGTACGTCCCGTCGTGTGATCACGGTGTGTCTCCGCTCAGCGCGGACGCTTCTCGATGACGTCCTTGATCACTGGCGCTGCGGAGAATGCGTTGGGCCAGCCGGCGTAGAAGGCGAGATGGCCGAGCACTTCGCCGGTTTCCTCCCGCGTCAACCCATTGTTCATCGCGCGGTTCAGGTGATAGGTGATCTGCGCGACCTGGCCGGTCGCGATGAGAGCGCTCACGGTGACCAGGCTGCGGTCGCGCGGCGCCAGCGCCGGCCTGAGCCAGAGATCCCGGAACAGCACGTCGGTCGTGTACTGGACCAGGCTTGGCGTGATTTGCCCGAACTGCTCTGCAACCCGCGTCGCCCGCTGCTTCTCCGCGGTCTCATCGAGCGGCAGCTGCGGCCCCGAGGCCGGCGGGAGCTGATCGGCCCCGATGTTGCGGCTCCTGAACACCTCCCTCGCCGCCGGGATCGCATCCATTGCGTTCGCCCAGCCGGTGTAGAAGGCCAGATGCGTGATGATCTCCGATATCTCCGACGGCTTCACGCCGCTGTCGAGCGCGAGGTTCAGGTAGTACGGCAGCTCGACGGTTTGATCGCGCGCGATCAGCGCGGCGACGGTGACGATGCTGCGATCCCGCCGCGACAGCCCCGGTCGTTTCCAGAGATCGCCGAGAACGAATTTTTGCGCATAGCCTTCGAGGGCGGGAGCGACGGCGCGGACGTCTTCCGGCTTTGGCATTGGATTTACTCCTGCGATGGACGTCTGTCCGGCGGCAGCGCCGGCGAACAGACACAATGAAAGCAAGGTCGCGAGCATCCTCATGACGGGGTTCCTTCCAAGCTTGTCGGGTGCGCCATCAGCCACAGCGCCACCAGGGCTGCGCAGAGCACGGTCACGGCGCTGACGAGAAAGACGACGTTCAGTCGTGCGCCGGTCGCGATCAATCCGAGTGCCGGGCTCGCGAGCCCTTGCGCGAGATCCAGGAACGCCGTGTATGCTCCCATGGCGAGCCCGCGGCTCTGCATGGGAACGCTGCGCACGGCTTCGACGCCGAACCCCGGATAGACCAGCGAGAAGCCGAAGCCGGTGAGCGCGGCGCCGGCGAGCGCCATCTCGGGCCGGACGGCAAGCCAGATCAGCGCCTGGCCGGCGGCTTCGATTCCCGCGCAGACCAGCGCGACCTTTGCTCCGCCGAGCACATCGGCCACATGACTGAAGAACACCCGCGCCAGGATGAAGGCGATGGCGTAAGCGGAATAGGCCAGCCATCCGTTGGCCCATCCGCGGTTCGCGAACAACAACGCGGCGAATGTGGTGACCGCGCCGAAGCCGACGCTGCCGAGTGCCGAGCCCAAGCCCGGGAGCCAGACGGCACCGAACACCTCGGCGAAGGAGGTGTGGGCCTGGTGGTGGAGGGGAGGGACCGCGGGGAGCCGGACGACGAGCAGGAGCGTCAGTAACGGCGCAACCGCAGCGGCGGTCGCGATCGCCGCGAAGCCGTAGGCGGCGTAGAGCGCGGATCCCGCGGGCGCGCCGATCGCGAAAGCCGCAAACATCGCCGAGCCGACCCAGGCGATGACCTTGCCGGTGCTGCCGGAATCGGCGAGCGCCAGTCCCCAGCTCACCGCAGCGGTGATGATGAAACTCTCGGCCGCGCCAAGCAGGCCACGGCCGAGCAGCAGTATGGAGACTGACGCCAGCGGGGTGTTGGCGAAGCCGAGAGAAGCCAGATAAAGCAGTCCGGAGGCCGCGGCAGCGAGCAGGCCGACGACCACGCCGCGCTTCGCGCCGCTTCGATCCGAGAAGTGGCCAGCCCACGGTCGCGAGATCAGCGAAGCGGCGAACTGGCTGCCGGCGACGAGGCCGACCACGAAGGTACCCAGGCTCAATCCATCGTGGACATGAAGCGGAAGGACCGGCATCGCGACGCCGATGACCAGGAAGGCAACGAACACCACCGCCATGATCGGCATCAGGTTGGCGACGCCGCGCGGCGCAGCGGCCTCTCGAATGGCTGTTACCGACATGCGAGCTCAGAGCTCGTGCTGCGTCGGCGCAGGCGATCGGCGTCTTGCGCATCGCTGACGACGTTCGGGAGCTCGATTGCTTCTGTCATAGGTCCTTGCCTTCGTTCTGGAGCCGCCCTGCCACCCGATGGCTGATCCGAACCTAAGACTTCCGCAGCTTACCGATTAGGTGATAGATTTCGCATGCGGTCATTAGCCAGGCTTATGAATGAACAGAGAGGATGCCAGCGATCTCCTCGCCTTCCTCGCAGTGGCGAGGGAGCGCAGCTTCACGCGCGCTGCGGCAAAGCTCGGCATGACGCAATCCGCGCTCAGTCAGATCATCCGGAATCTGGAGGAGCGGCTCGGCGTACGATTGTTGAACCGGACGACGCGGAGCGTCACACCGACTCAGGCCGGAGAACGGCTGTTCCTCAGCGTCGGCCCGAAGTTCACCGAGATGGATGCCGATCTCGCTGCGCTCAGCGAATTGCGCGAAAAGCCTGCCGGAACCATCCGGCTGACGGCGACGGAGTTTGCCGCCGCCGAGATCCTGCTGCCGGCGCTCCGAAAGATCCTGCCCAAGTACCCGGATATCCATGTCGAGGTGATCATCGACTACGGGCTCACCAACATCGTGGCGCAGCAGGTTGATGCGGGCATCCGTCCCGGCGAGCTCGTCGCCAAGGACATGATCGCCGTGCGCGTCAGCCCCGACCTCCGGATGGCGGTCGTCGGGTCACCTTCATACTTCGCCGAACGCAAGCGACCGAAGACGCCGCAGGATCTAACTCACCACAATTGCCTCAACCTCCGCCTGCCGACGCACGGCGGCAGCCTCTACGCCTGGGAATTCGAAAAGAACGGGCGGGAGCTCAATGTGCGGGTGGAGGGCCAGCTCGTGTTCAACAGCGCGGGACTTCTGCTGGACGGAGCGTTGAAGGGTTTGGGCCTCGCCTACCTCACGGAAGGACATGTGCAGCCCTACCTGTCCCAGGGCCGCCTGGTCCGCGTGCTCTCCGATTGGTGCCCGCCGTTCTCGGGATACCATCTCTACTATCCCAGTCGGCGCCAGCCTTCGCCGGCCTTCTCGCTGCTCGTGGAAGCGCTCCGATATCGGGGTAAGTAAAAGGGCATGACCACGGGACTTCATGTCCGAAGGATGCCGCTTTGCGCAAGAGCTTCCCTCCAGCTCGGTGGTTGCACCGGTAACGGTGCGGTCATCGTTGCACGCTGGTTGCTGGGATCTTGCGGGCGCCGCACTTAGCGCAGCACTTGGGTCCAGCGGCTCGTCAAGGCCTGCCATCATGCCGCATGAGGGAAGTCGACGGCAGCGGCAGTTGGTGGAACTCGCCGGTTCGGTCGATCGCGGAGGCGAATTGACGCGTAGTCGATTGAAAATCAACTAACGATAAGTCTGGTCGGAAGCACCCGACAGTGGAATAATTCGCAATGGTTTCTTGATCAGATTTTGACGTCGACCCCGAACCGGCTGGCGACGTGGATTTTCATGATGGCCGCGCTTCCTCAGGACGTGGTGGCGGATTTGCAGCAAGAGAACGCGCGGCTGCTGGCCGAATTGCGCGCCGCACAAGATCGCGAGAGCGCCACCGCGGACATTCTCAAGATCATTGCCAGTTCGCCATCGGAGGTGAAGCCGGTATTCGATGCAATCGCGAGGCGGGCCAATGCCTTGCTCGGCGGCTTTTCGACGACCGTATTCCGTTTCATCGACGGCATGGCCCATCTGGCGGCATTCACGCCGACGAATCCTGCCGCCGATGCGGCTTTGCAGAACATGTTTCCGAGGCCGATTGCCGATTTTGAGAGTTTCGCAAGAACGCAGGCGGGTAAGGTGGTACCGACCCCCGACACTGAGGCGCTGACGACCGAAATCAAATTTATCGCGCGCGCCCGCGGCTTTCGCAGCATGCTGTTCGTTCCGCTCACGACCGGCGGCGTGGTGATCGGCATGATCAGCGTCACGCGAGTCGAGCCTGGCACCTTCGCTCCACATCATGTGCAGCTTCTGCAGACCTTCGCCGATCAGGCCGTCATCGCCATAGAGAATGTCCGGCTATTCGATGAGGTCCAGGCGAAGACGCGCGATCTCGCCGAATCGCTCCAACAGCAAACCGCGACGGCCGATGTGCTGAAGGTGATCAGCCGCTCGACCTTCGACCTGCAAACCGTGCTCAACACGCTGGTCGATTCGGCGGCACGGCTGTGCGAAGCGGAGATGGCGTTCATCATGCGCCGCGAAGGTGATGAATATCACGCCGGTGCCGCGGTCGGGTTTTCCGAGGAATACAGCGAGTATCTGCAAGCTCACCCCATTATCCCCGGACGGAGCACGGTCACAGGTCGGGCCGTACTCGAGCGCCGTCCGGTGCAGATCCTCGACGTCGCTGCCGATCCCGAATATGGCCTGCGCGAGTCGATTACCATGGCTGGTCAGCGCACGGCGCTCGGTGTTCCCCTCCTGCGCGAGAATGAGCCGATCGGCGCAATCGTGATCGCTCGCAAGCGCGTGCAGCCTTTCACGGAAAAGCAGATCGAGCTCGTCGCCACGTTTGCCGATCAGGCCGTGATCGCCATCGAGAACGTACGGCTCTTCGAACAATTGCAAAGCAGGACGCGGGATCTGTCCGAGGCGCTGACGTACCAGACCGGCAGCGCCAATATCCTGAGGGTTATAGCTTCCTCGCCGACTGAAGTCGGTCCGGCGCTCGAAGCGATTGTGGAAAGCGCATGCGGGCTTTGCGAGGCATATGATGCGCTAGTCGTTCTGAGGGACGGCGACGACATCGTTGTCCAGGCGCACCATGGACCAGTTCCCGTGGTGTGGAGCCGACGATCGATCAGTGTGCAATCGCCCAGCGGCCGGGCCATCAGCGACCGCCGCACCGTTCACGTGCACGACCTGCTTGGGCCCGAAGGGGACGAATTCCCGACAGGACGGGAATATGCGCTTCGCTCCAACGTTCGGACTGTTCTAAGCGTGCCGCTGTTGCGCGAAGGCGAGAGCATGGGTGCGATCGTGCTCCGTCGCACCGAGGTTCGTCCATTCGGCGAGAAGCAGATCAACCTGCTCCAGACTTTTGCAGATCAGGCCGTTATCGCCATCGGCAACGCGCGTCTGTTCGAGCAATTGAACGAATCGCTGGAGCGGCAGACCGCAACGTCGGAGGTGCTGGAAATCATAAGCGCTTCATCGGGCGCACTGACTCCGGTCTTCCACAAGATGCTGGAGAATGCGACACGGATCTGCGGCGCCGGCTTCGGCACTATGAATCTCTACGAGGAAGGCGGCTTTCGTACGGTCGCATTGCACAACGCGCCGCCAGCTTATGTTGAGACCCGGCTGCACCAGAGCATTCGCCCACATCCCGCGAGCGGGCTCGGCACCGTCGAGAAAACTCATCAGATGGTTCATATCGACGACATCAGAACGCAGCCGCCCTACGTCGAAGGCAACCCGAACGTTCGCGCGCTTGCCGACCTTGCTGGCGCAAGGACCCTCGTCATCGTGCCCATGCTTAGGGAAGACGAGCTGATCGGCGCCATCACGATCTTCCGCCAGGAGGTTAAGCCCTTCACGGACAAACAGGTCGAGCTCGTGTCCAATTTCGCGCATCAGGGTGTGATCGCGATCGAGAATGCACGCCTGCTGAATGAACTGCGCGAGCGAACTATGGAATTGTCGCAATCGCTCGAGGAATTGCGAAACGCGCAGGATCGGTTGATCCAGACCGAGAAGCTCGCCTCGCTCGGGCAACTCACCGCCGGCATCGCACATGAAATCAAGAACCCGCTCAATTTCGTCAATAATTTTGCTGCGCTTTCCTCCGAACTGATTGACGAGCTCGGCGACGGGCTGCGCTCAGCCGCCCTCGGCGAGGCAGCAAGGCAGGACATCGACGCGCTGATACGCATGCTACAAGGCAACCTGGAAAGGATCGTGCAGCACGGAAAGCGCGCTGATTCCATCGTCAAGAATATGCTTCTTCACTCGCGCGAGGGTTCTGGCGAGCGCCGTTCGGCCGATATCAACGCCATCGTTGAGGAAAGTCTCAACCTTGCCTATCACGGCGCGCGCGCTGAAAAGGCAGGTTTCAACATCAAGCTTGAAAGGAATCTCGATCCCAGCGCGGGGGCGCTCGACCTGTATCCGCAGGAAATCACGCGGGTGTTCCTCAACCTCATTTCAAATGGATTCTACGCGGCTAGCAAACAAAAGGACGCCGCCGGTGGCGGCTTCGAGCCAAGGCTGCGCGCGACGACCACAAATCTCGGCGGCGCCGTCGAAATCCGGATTCGCGATAATGGCGCGGGCATCCCGGCCGACTTGAGAGAGAAAATATTCAATCCATTCTTCACCACCAAGCCCGCAGGCGAAGGTACCGGGCTTGGCCTTTCAATCTGCCACGACATCATTGTGAAGCAACACGGCGGCAGCATCGAGGTCGAGACCGAGGCTGGCGATTATACAGAGTTCATCATTACGCTGCCGCGCACGCTGGCGGCACCATTGTAGACCGGAGGCAGAAGTTGAGCGTTTATATAATGGTCGTCGACGACGAACCCGATGTCGAGGCGCTATTCCGCCAGCAGTTCCGACGTGATCTGCGCGCCGGTCGTTTCCTCATGGAATTTGCCCCGTCGGCACCGGCGGCCCTGCAGCGTGCAGTCGAGATTGAGGAGGCCACCCTGATCCTGATCCTGTCTGACATCAACATGCCCGGAATGAGCGGGCTGGAGATGCTATCTATCGTGCGCTCCGCCCGCCCCGATGTTCCGGTCATCATGATCACAGCCTACGGTGACGCCGAGACCAAGCGCAAAGCGCTGGAGAACGGCGCAGCCGACCTGTTGACCAAACCTATCGACTTCGCGGCGCTGCGCCAGGAGATCGATACAAGGCTCGAGCAAGCGGCATGACTGCAACCATTCTCGTCGTCGATGACAAACCGGAACGGCTCGCAAGGTGTAATCTCCTAGGCGCCGTCCCAAGTGAAATTAGGCATCCTGCGTCAATGTTCACCGAAAACACCGGGGGTTCAAAATGAAGACGCTCTTGGTCCCGCTTCGAAATATTTCGATGATGACATCCACGCTCGATGTCGTCGTAGGCCTCGCGCAACGTTCCGGCGCCTATATCGAAGGCTTTCCACTCCGCTTCGGCATGCCTCAATATGTAGCCGCGGAATTGGCCACCGGCGTCCTTTTAGATTCGTATCAAGTTAAGACCGAAGCCGAATTGAACGACATGCGCAACTTTTTCGAAGCATTCATGTTGAAGCACGATATTCCTCGAGCCACTGCGGGATCGCGTGGACCATGCTTCGGCTGGCTGGAGACCGCGCCGGAGGGCGAAGACGTTGTCGGAAGTTATGGGCGCGCTTTCGATCTGATCGTGATGGCACGGTCTGACATTGATGCTCCGAGCCCTCACCGTCGCGCGATTGAATCCGCGCTGTTTGAGAGCGGCAGGCCCGTCCTACTGACGCCATCGAATGCACCAAGAAGTATCGCGACAAATATCATGATCCACTGGAATGGTAGTACCGAGCAAGCTCGGGCAAACGCATTTGCCATGCCGTTGCTCCGTGTGGCCGAAAGGGTATCGGTCCTAACCGTCATTGGCGGCCAGGGGGTACCAGGACCATCTGCCGATCGGATCGTCGAGCAATTGCGGTACAATGACATTGCAGCCCATGTGACGAGGGTTGGACTGGAGAATCGCGAGACCGGAGAGGCGGTCCTCGATGCCGCCAGGGCTCAAGGCTGCGATCTCCTGATCAAGGGAGCCTTCACCCGCACCAGGTTGCGGCAAATGATATTCGGCGGGGCGACCAGCTATATCATGGAGCATGCGGATCTGCCTGTCCTGATGGCTCATTAGAGCCTCACGCAGGCCTCTCTCCGGATCATGCCATCCTGCCCGTGTTTTGCCCGACGCGTCAACTGAAATTCGGAAAATTCGTAACCCATTGTTTCCGCTCGCGTCCGCTACTGTGCATGGGGTTGTTTTTCCATTTTTTTGATGAGACGGGTCCGGACAGCCGCGAGTGGGCCGTCAGGCGGCCGCGATCGCTCGAAACTGGGTGGTTCAGGAAGAAAAATGGTGGGCGCACAAGGGATCGAACCTTGGACCTCTCCCGTGTGAAGGGAACGCTCTCCCGCTGAGCTATGCGCCCGGGACCATCATGCAGGCGGCCGGACTTTCGGCCGGCCGGCAGATCGGAGCCCGCGATTTAGAAGTGCGGGCCCAAGGTGTCAAGTTTCCAGGCGCCGTGGGGCCGGAAAACCTGCCGCAAGCCAGGCAATTCGCTGGTGGGGCGGGTTTTGGCCCGATTACGCGCCCTGTTGGCGGGCGCGGGAGGCGTGGGCCTGGAGCGCGCGGATGCGCTCGGCGAGCGTTCCGCCGCCCTCGGGCAGGGTGCTACCGGCCGCGCCGTTGCTCGCGGCGTCGTTGGCCGGGCGCGGCGCCGGCTTCGGCGGCTGGCCCGCTTCGGCCGCGAGCAGCGCCTCGATCGGCGAGTTCGGGCCTTCGAGCTGCATCGCGAGCTTGGCGACCTCGGCGGCGATGTCGTTGATGCGCTCGCGCAGCAGCGCGTTCTCCATCCGCTCGGTCGCCCAGGAGCTCTCCGCCTGCTGCTGGATCGCGTTGATGTCGCGCTGGAGCTTTGCGCGCTCGTCGCGCGCGGTACGGAGTTGCTCTTCCAGCGCGGTCTTCTCCGCGCGCAGCGCTTCGAACGCGGCCGACGACTTGCCGCCGCTCAAGGCGGCGATCTCGACGCGGAGCTCCTTGACGGTGCGTTCGGCACTTTCATTGGCCTGGCGGAGCTGGTTGTTCTCGTAGTCGCGTTCGGCGAGCAGCTTGCCCTGCGTGGCGAGACGTCCCTCGAGGTCGGCGACGCGGCCCGACAGCATCTCGGCCTCCTTCACCTGCACGATGAGCTGGCGATCGAGCTCGGTGACGCGCTGGCTCAAATTCTCGACGCGGCCGCGCGCCTCGCCGAGTTCGCGCGAGGCGGTCTCGGATTCGGTGCGCTCGTGCGCAAGGCGCGCTTGCGTCGCGGCAAACTCCTTCTCGGCATCGCCGACGCGGTTCTTCAATTCCTCGATCTGCGCGCGCACGGCGACGAGCTCGACCTGGCGGCTCTCCGCCATGATCGAACGGTCGGACAGTTCAGAGTTGATCTTGGCGAGCTCGGCCTGCTTGTCGCTCAGCGCCAGCTCGGCGGCGTGCAGCGCCTCGGTCTTGGCGTTGAACTCCTCCTCGGTGGCGCGGAGCTGCTCCTTCACCGCTTTCTCGCGCGCCTCGAGTGCGAAGATCGTGGCGTTCTTCTCGCCCAGTTCGATCTTCATGCGGTTGATGGCGTCGCTCTTCTTGCCGAGCTCGGCGAGCTGGCTCGTGGTCTTGTTCTTGAGCTGCTCGACGCTCATCTCCAGCCGCCGCGCCGACATGGCGAATTCGGCGCGGAGCTGGTCCTTGTCGGCCTGGATCTCGGCCATCGACAGCGGGGTGGCGGCCTCGAGCCGGCGCGTGGTCAGGCGCACCGCGCGGTTATGCACCAGCGGCACGAGGGCAAGCCCGCACAGCATCGAGAGCAGGAAACCGATCGCCAGGTACATGATCGGTTCGACCATGGGCCAAAACTCCCAGAGCTAAGGAAAAATTTACCAACGACAATGCCATGGCGGGCCGGCAAAAAGCCAGCCCCGCTCTGTCGTTAACCTTGATCCGTACCCAGCTGGGAGAGGAGACCTAGAACGGGTTCCAGGTCGCACGCGGCGTGTATTTGAGATAGCCGATATTGGCGCCCAGCCGCAGGCCGAGGCCGGAGCGAATCGGCACCAGCACGATGTTGTTGGCGGTGAGCGCCGTCATGCCGAAGCCGCCGATGATATAGGCCGAGCCGTCGAGGCCGGCGAAGCGCTGGTAGATCGCGTTGGTGGCGGGCAGGTTATAGACCAGCGTCATGGTGCGGGCGCCGTCGCCGCCCCAGTCGAAGCCGAGCGAGGGGCCCTGCCAATAGACGCGCAGGTCGCCGGCGTTCTTGGTGTAGAGCGTGCCTTCACCGTAGCGCAGGCCGGCGACGAAGGCGCCGGAACCTTCCTCACCCAGGATATAGCCGTTGGGCAGACCCCATTGGCTGACCGCCTTCTCGATGATCGAGGCGAGTCCGCGCGAGACGTTGCCGAAGAAGCGATGACCGGCGGTCACCAGCTCGTCCGGCCCATAGGTGTTGGGCGTCGGGGAGCGCTGTGGCGGCGGCAGGTTGGGCGGCGGCGCCTGCTGGGCGGAGGCCGGCACGATCCAGCCGACCATCGCGGCGAGCGCGAGCGCAGCAAGGCGTGATGCGAAAGTCATAAAAGAACCCCTGGTATCGAAACCGATCGCTTCCTTAACCTGACGCCAACAGGCACGGTTCTAGGTTGCGCCGGATGTCCCCTCGACTCGGATGTTATCCGCAGCAACTATGACGGCACAACGGCAGGAAGATAGCCCTTTGCGCCCCGGAATTGCCTTGATCGGCCGCCGCGTTTGCCTCGTCTGCCTGCTGGCGGGCATTTGGATCATCTGCGCAGGGTTGCCGGCAAGGGCTGCCACCACCGAGCGGATCGTCGTCAACCGGTTCAGCGGCGTTGCCATCGAGGGCTTCGATCCCGTCGCCTATTTCGTCGATGGCGCGGCCGTGCGAGGGAAGGCGCAGTTCGAGGCGAATCTCTGGGGCGCAGTCTGGCGCTTCCGCAACGAGGGCAACCGGGCCTCCTTCCTGTCCCATCCCGAGATCTACGGGCCGCAATTCGGCGGCTATGATCCGGCCGATATCGCCCGCGGCGTCGTCATCGCCGGCAATCCTCGCTTCTTCGCGCTCGTGGCGCAGCGGCTCTATCTGTTCAGCCGGGAAGCCAATCGCGACGCCTTCGCCGCCGACCCGGAGCGTTTCCTCTATGAGGTCGGCAAGCGCTGGCCGGCGCTCCAGGACCAGCTCGGTCAGTAGCGGTCGACCGCCTGCGGGTCGCCCCAGGCGACGAACTCCGGGATGATGAAACCGCTGTCGCTGCGCTGGCCGAAGCGGAGCTCGCCGCCCTGGCCGTCGGTCACCCTGCCGCCGGCCGCGGTCACGACCGCAGAGCCGGCCCCGACGTCCCATTCCGAGGTCGGTCCGAAGCGGGGATAGATGTCGGCGCTGCCTTCCGCGATCCGGCCGAATTTCACGGCCGAGCCGACCGTCCGTCTGACGGCATTGGGCCTGCCATCGATGAACGCCTCGCTCTTGGGATCGCCGTGCGAGCGGCTCACCGCCGCGATCCAGGGCTCGCCCGGCGCCGGCAGCTTGCGGGTATGGATCGGCTCGGCCGCGCCGATGGTTGCGCCGTCAAAGCTCACGCGCTCGGCGCCGCGGCCGACGACGCCGCGCCAGAGCAGCCCGAGCGCGGGCGCAGAGACGATGCCGAGCAGCGGCACGCCTTCAGTCACCAGGGCGAGGTTGACGGTGAACTCGTCGCGGCCGGCGACGAACTCCTTGGTGCCGTCGAGCGGATCGATCAGGAAGAAGCTCTCGCGAAACGGCGGCGAGGCGAGCTGGCTCCGCTCTTCCGACAGCGTCGGCACGTCGGCCGCAAGCTGCGCCAGGCCCTCGGCGATGATGCGGTCGGCGGCAAGGTCCGCCTCGGTCACCGGTGAGCCGTCCTGCTTGCCGTCCACCCGCATCGCCGTGCGGTTGACGGCAAGGATCGCTTCGCCCGCCTTCACCACCAGCGCGGTGAGCGGCTCCATCAGGCCGGTTGCGACCGCGGCGTCGATGATCCTTTTCACCTGGATGCCTCATTCATCGGCAATTTCGTTCCTCCTCGACTGATTCGCCCGGATTGATTCGATTGGGGGCTTATGGCCGCCTCGAAGTGATCGCAAGCTAGCTGCCGCGGGCTTGCGAATGTTAGAACCCGCAGCATCCGTCAAGCATGCGTGATTCGCGGCGTCCAGCGCCGTGCAATTCCAGGAACCCTCCAGGACCCCATTATATGTCTGACGCCTCGTCGCCCGCGACCGTTACTGCTCCCGATATGCTCGAACTCGCTGCGCTCTTGTGCTCGCGGGTCTGCCACGATCTCATCAGCCCCGTCGGCGCCATCGTCAATGGGCTCGAAGTGCTCGACGACGATCCCAAGCCCGAGGACCGCGAGTTCGCGCTCGACCTCATCCGCAAGAGTGCCAAGACGGCCTCGGCCCGGCTCCAGTTCTGCCGTCTTGCCTTCGGCGCTGCCGGCTCCTCGGGCGCGCAGATCGATCTCGGTGATGCCCAGACCATGGCGCGCGGCCACATCGAGGATGGCAAGTGCTCGATCACCTGGAATCTGCCGCGGCTCCTGCTGCCGAAGAATCGCGTCAAGCTGCTGCTCAACATGCTGGTGGTTGCCCAGCACACGATCCCGCGCGGCGGCATGCTGACGATCGATCCGATCGGCGAGGGCGAGACGATGAGCTTCCGCATCACCGCGACCGGACACAATGCGCGCCTGCCGCAGAACATCTCCGAGCTCCTGAGCGGCGAGCGCGGACCTGCCGCGGATGCGCATGCGATCCAGCCTTATTATACCAGGCTGTTGGCGCAGGCCTGCGGACTCACCGTGAGGCTCGCACCGGAAGGCGAAGCCATCACCGTTACCGCTTCGTAAACGCGCCCTTCGCTCTCGAAGTCTTAATCCAATCTTTACGAGGCGCTTCGACTTGTCCGGAGCGCCTTATCTCTTTGTTGGTTCCGTTCTTTTGCACTTACTCAACCAATATTAAACGCTTTGCGGTGAAGCTGGCCCCATTCCGAAATGGCGCATCACGCCTCGTGCGCGCCCTTCCTGTATGAAGGCCTGTTTTCATGGATGATCTGTTGCGGGAGTTTTTGACGGAGACCAGCGAGAGCCTGGACACCGTCGACAATCAGCTGGTGAAGTTCGAGCAGGAGCCGAACAACGCCAAGATCCTGGATAACATCTTCCGCCTGGTCCACACCATCAAGGGCACCTGCGGCTTCCTCGGCCTGCCGCGGCTGGAAGCGCTGGCGCATGCCGGCGAGACGCTGATGGGCAAATTCCGCGACGGCATGCCGGTGACCGGGCAGGCGGTGACGGTGATCCTGTCCTCGATCGACCGCATCAAGGAGATTTTGGCTGGCCTGGAGGCGACCGAAGCCGAGCCGGAGGGCAACGACCGCGACCTCATCGACAAGCTGGAGGCAATGGTCGAGCAGGGCATGGCCGCGATGGCGGCTGGCGCAGCTGCGGTCGCCGACGCGCCGCCGCTGGCGCCGGAAGCCCCGGCTGCCGCTGCGCCCACCAAGGCGATGACCACGGGCACGCTGATCGCACAGACGCTGGAGCGCCCGTTGCGTCCCGGCGAAGTCTCGCTCGACGAGCTCGAGCGCGCCTTCCGCGAGACCGCGATCGAAGCGCCGGTGCCTGCTGCGCCCGTTGCCAAGGCTGAAGCCAAGGCCGAGCCCGCGCCGGTGGTTGAAGCCCCGGCGCCTGCCGCGAAGCAAGCCGCCAAGCAAAAGCCCGCGCCGAAGAAGTCGATGGCCGACGAAAGTGCCGGCGAAGGCGACCGCATCGCCAACCAGTCGATCCGCGTCAACGTGGACACGCTGGAGCATCTGATGACCATGGTCTCCGAGCTGGTGCTGACCCGCAACCAGCTGTTGGAGATCTCCCGCCGCAACGAGGACACCGAGTTCAAGGTGCCGCTGCAGCGGCTGTCCAATGTCACCGCCGAGCTGCAGGAGGGCGTCATGAAGACGCGCATGCAGCCGATCGGCAATGCCTGGCAGAAGCTGCCCCGCATCGTCCGCGATCTCTCCTCCGAACTCGGCAAGCAGATCGAGCTGGAGATGCACGGCGCCGACACCGAGCTCGACCGCCAGGTGCTCGACCTGATCAAGGACCCGCTCACCCACATGGTGCGCAACTCCGCCGATCATGGCCTGGAGACCCCCGCCGAGCGCTTAGCGGCCGGCAAGGGCGAGCAGGGCACCATTCGGCTGTCCGCCTATCACGAGGGCGGCCACATCATCATCTGCATCGCCGACAACGGCCGCGGCCTCAACACCGAGAAGATCAAGGCCAAGGCGATCTCCTCAGGGTTGGTCACCGAGGCTGAGCTCGAGAAGATGAGCGAGGCCCAGATCCACAAGTTCATCTTCGCGCCGGGCTTCTCCACCGCGGCCGCCATCACCTCGGTCTCCGGCCGCGGCGTCGGCATGGACGTGGTCCGCACCAATATCGACCAGATCGGCGGCACCATCGACATCAAGAGCGTGGCCGGCGAGGGAAGCTCGGTCACCATCAAGATCCCGCTGACCCTCGCGATCGTCTCGGCCCTGATCGTCGAAGCCGCCGGCGACCGCTTTGCCATCCCGCAGCTCTCGGTGGTCGAGCTGGTGCGCGCCCGCGCCAACAGCGAGCACCGCATCGAGCGCATCAAGGACACCGCGGTGCTGCGCCTGCGCAACAAGCTGCTGCCGCTGATCCATCTGAAGAAGCTCTTGAAGATCGACGACGGCGCCGCGTCCGATCCCGAGAACGGTTTTATCGTGGTGACCCAGGTCGGCAGCCAGACCTTTGGCATCGTCGTCGACGGCGTGTTCCACACCGAGGAGATCGTGGTCAAGCCGATGTCGACCAAGCTGCGTCACATCGACATGTTCTCCGGCAACACCATCTTGGGCGATGGCGCCGTCATCATGATCATCGACCCCAACGGCATTGCCAAGGCGCTCGGCGCCGCCGGCTCCTCGGCCCATGACATGGCCGACGAGAATGCAGGCCATCACATCGGCAGCGGCGAGCAGACCACCTCGCTGCTGGTGTTCCGCGCCGGCTCGTCCCAGCCCAAGGCGGTCCCGCTCGGGCTCGTCACCCGCCTCGAGGAGCTGCCGGCCGACAAGATCGAGTTCAGTAACGGCCGCTACATGGTGCAGTACCGCGAGCAGCTGATGCCGCTGGTCGCGATGGAGGGCGTCACCATCGCGAGCCAGGGCGCCCAGCCGATCCTGGTGTTCGCCGATGACGGCCGCTCCATGGGCCTCGTCGTCGACGAGATCATCGACATCGTCGAGGAGCGGCTCAACATCGAGGTCGGCGGCTCCGGTTCGGGCATTCTGGGCTCGGCCGTGATCAAGGGCCAGGCCACCGAGGTGATCGACGTCGGTCACTTCCTGCCGATGGCGTTCGCCGACTGGTTCACCCGCAAGGAGATGAAGCCGTCGCTGCACTCGCAGTCGGTGCTCTTGGTCGACGACAGCGCCTTCTTCCGCAACATGCTGGCGCCGGTGCTGAAAGCGGCCGGCTACCGCGTCCGCACCGCGCCGACCGCGCAGGAGGGCCTGGCTGCGCTGCGCGCGCAGAGCTTCGACGTGGTCCTGACCGACATCGAGATGCCCGACATGAACGGGTTCGAGTTCGCCGAACTGATCCGCTCCGACAACAATCTGGGGTCGATGCCGATCATCGGCCTCTCCGCGCTGGTGTCGCCGGCGGCGATCGAGCGCGGCCGTCAGGCCGGCTTCCACGACTATGTCGCCAAGTTCGACCGTCCCGGTCTGATCGCGGCGCTGAAGGAGCAGACCGCGGGCGCCGCCGGCGCCTCCGAGCTGAGCCGGGCAGCGGCTTAAAGCATGATCCGGAAAAGTGTGAAGCGGTTTTCCGACAAGATCATGCTCAAACAAGCGCAGGGATCAGGAGACAAGCGATGAGCCGCAAGACCCAGTCCAGCGAAGGCGCCATGGTCGAATACGTCACCGCGATGATCGGCGGCCAGCTGTTCGGCCTGCCGATCTCCCGCGTCCAGGACGTGTTCATGCCCGAGCGCGTCACCCGCGTGCCGCTGTCCTCGCGCGAGATCGCCGGCGTCCTGAACCTGCGCGGCCGCATCGTCACCGTGGTCGACATGCGCGCCCGGCTCGGCCTGCCCAAGGCCGAAGACGGCAAGGTGCCGATGGCGGTCGGCGTCGACCTGCGCGGTGAATCCTATGGCCTCTTGATCGACCAGATCGGCGAGGTGCTGCGCCTGCCCGAGGACGGCAAGGAGGAAAACCCCGTCAACCTCGATCCGCGCATGGCCAAGCTCGCCGGCGGCGTCCACCGCCTCGACGGCCAGCTCATGGTCGTCCTCGACGTCGATCGCGTCCTCGAGCTCGCGCCCGAGATGATGGCGGCCTGATACGGCGGCATTGCCATCATCGGGCCCGCAACTGGAAGTGCCCCGGCAAAGGGGAGGAAGCAGAGGTTCACATGCGAACTTGTCTCGTCGTTGATGATTCCAGCGTCATCCGCAAGGTTGCGCGCCGGATACTGGAGGGCCTCGACTTCCAGATCCTCGAAGCCGAAGACGGTGAGAAGGCGCTGGAGGCCTGCAAGCGTGGCTTGCCCGACGCGGTGCTGCTCGACTGGAACATGCCCGTCATGGATGGCTACGAGTTCCTCGGCCATCTCAGGCGCATGCCCGGCGGCGACCAGCCCAAGGTGGTGTTCTGCACCACCGAGAACGACGTCGCCCACATCGCGCGCGCGCTGCACGCCGGCGCCAACGAGTACATCATGAAGCCCTTCGACAAGGACATCGTGACGGCGAAATTCCAGGAAGTCGGCCTTATCTGAGCGATCGCCCGGAGGCTGAACGGATCCTTCGGCGCTTGTTTTCAACTGAACCGTTTCAGTCTGAGTTGGTGAGTAATGAGTACTGCGTTCGCAGGTAGTTCGACCACGGGTTCGTCGCGCGACGCGGGGCCGCTGCGGGTGATGATCGTCGACGACTCCATCGTCATCCGCGGTCTGATCTCGCGCTGGATCGGCGCGGAGCACGACATGGAGGTCGCGGCTTCGCTGCGCACCGGGCTCGAGGCGGTCAACCAGATCGAACGCATCAATCCCGATGTCGCCGTGCTCGACATCGAAATGCCCGAGCTCGACGGCCTCTCGGCGCTGCCGCAACTGCTGGCGAAGAAGCGCGATCTCGTCATCATCATGGCCTCGACGCTGACTCGCCGTAACGCGGAGATCAGCTTCAAGGCGCTGTCGCTTGGTGCGGCCGACTACATTCCGAAGCCGGAGTCGACGCGCGAGGCCTCCGCCGCGGACACCTTCCACCACGATTTGATCCAGAAGATCCGTCACCTCGGCGCGCGGCTGCGCCGGAAGCCCGCGGTTGCGAGCCCGCCGCTGGCGCCCGCGAGCCCGGCTCCGGCCATGCGTGCACCGGCCGTCGCGCGATCCGCCGCGCCTGCGCCGGCCCCGGCCACGCCGTCGTCGGGCGCGCTGGCGATGCGCCCGTTCTCGACGCAGACGCCGAAGGTGTTGCTGATCGGCTCCTCGACCGGCGGTCCCCAGGCGCTGATGGCACTCGTCACCGAGCTCGGCCCGGTGATCGACCGCGTCCCGGTGCTGATCACCCAGCACATGCCGCCGACCTTCACCACCATTCTTGCCGAACATCTGGCGCGCTCAAGCCGCAAGCCGGCGGCCGAGGCGATCGACGGCGAGCCGGTGAAGCCGGGACGGATTTATCTGGCGCCCGGCGGCAAGCACATGCGCGTCGTGCGCAGCGGGGCCGACACCGTGATCGCGCTCGACGACGGCCCCGCCGTCAATTTCTGCAAGCCTGCGGTCGATCCGCTCTTCACCTCCGCCATCGACATCTGGCACGGCGGCATCCTCTCCGTGATCCTGACGGGCATGGGCTCCGACGGCATGCGCGGCGGCAAGGACATCGTCGCTGCCGGTGGCAGTGTCATCGCGCAGGACGAAGCTTCCAGCGTGGTCTGGGGCATGCCGGGCGCGGCCGCCAATGCCGGCATCTGCGCGGCGATCCTGCCGCTCAACCAGATCGGCGCCAAGGTCAATCGCCTGTTCGCGGGAGACCGCTCGTGACGCCGGTCGACTACGACTATTTGCGCAAGTTTCTGAAAGAGCGCTCCGGTCTCGACCTGTCCGCCGACAAGCAATATCTGGTCGAGAGCCGGCTGCTGCCGCTCGCCCGCAAGGCGAGCCTATCTGGCATTCCCGATCTCGTGCTGAAGATCAGGAACGGCGATGGCCGGCTCGCGACCGACGTGGTCGAAGCGATGACAACCAACGAGACCTTCTTCTACCGCGACAAGATCCCGTTCGATCATCTGCGCAATACCATCCTGCCCGGCCTGATCCAGGCGCGCGCGGCGCGCAAATCGCTGCGCATCTGGTCGGCGGCGTCGTCGACGGGGCAGGAGCCCTATTCGATCGCGATGTGCGTGAAGGAGATGGGCGCGGTCTTTGCCGGCTGGCGCATCGAGATCGTCGCCACCGATCTGTCGCAGGAGGTGCTGGAGAAATCCAAGGCCGGCATCTACAGCCAGTTCGAGGTGCAGCGCGGCCTGCCGATCCAGCACCTGATGAAGTACTTCACGCAAGTCGGCGAAGTCTGGCAGCTCAATGCCGACATTCGCGCGATGGTGCAGTTCCGCCAGCTCAATCTGTTGCAGGACTTCTCCCATCTCGGCACGTTCGACGTGATCTTCTGCCGCAACGTGCTGATCTATTTCGACCAGGACACCAAGGCGGTGATCTTCGAGCGGATGGCGAAGGGACTGGAAGCCGACGGCACGCTGCTGCTTGGCGCGGCCGAATCCGTCGTCGGCATCACCGACGCGTTCCGCCCCATCACTGAGCGCCGCGGTCTCTACCAGCTCAACCCCACGCGCTCCGGCCGCCCCATGGGCGGGCTGATGCCGCAGCCGCTGAAGATCGCCGCGGCGCGGTGAGGTGCTTCTTCCCTCTCCCCTTGTGGGAGAGGGTGGCTTCGCAATAGCGAAGCCGGGTGAGGGGTTCTCTCCGCAAGCGAATCTCTCGCATTGAGGCGCGCGGATAGAACCCCTCATCCGGCGCTTCGCGCCACCTTCTCCCACAAGGGGAGAAGGGAAGAAAAATATGTCTCACAAAATCGCATGCGGCAGAAAGCGCGAGCGGTTGCCCGTGATCGGGCTCTCGTCTTCGCGGATCGACAGGCCGCAGGGCTCATGGTTCACCAGCCAGCTTCCGATCACCGGATAGAAGCCCGAAAAATTCGGCAGCGGTGCTAGAGCCTGTCGCACGAAACCTTCGGCACCGTACGGACCCTCCTGCTCGTCGAGCGGCATGCCGCCCGACACGATCGTGACGTTGGCGCCTTCGCGCGACAGCAGCGGCTTACGCACATAGGACGTGCTGAGTTCAGCGGCGCGCGGATCGTCCTCGAAGAAGGCTGGCAGCAGATTGGGATGGTTCGGAAACATCTCCCAGAGCAGCGGCAGGATGCCCTTGTTGGAGAGCACCGCCTTCCACGGCGGTTCGATCCAGCGCGTCGGTGCGTCCTGGAGCTTTGCCCCGAAGGCGTCGTGGAACATCCACTCCCAGGGATAGAGCTTGAAGGCGAGCGCGATGTCGCAATCGTCGAGATCGATGAAGCCGCCACCTTCATCGCGCCAGCCGACCTGTTCGATGTCGAGCAGCTTGGTCAAAAGCCCCGCCTGGCGTGCGGTGTCTTCGAGATAAGCGAGCGTGCCGGCGTCTTCCTCATTGCCGGTGATGCCGGTGAGATGGACTTGGCGGCCGGCGGCGATCTCCTTCCACGCCGCGATCAGCCGCTCATGGATCGAGTTGAATTGATCGGCGCGCGCCGGGATCATGCGGCGTTCGATCGCCTGTTCGAGCCAGGTCCATTGAAACACCGCAGCCTCGAAGATCGAGGTCGGCGTATCGGCGTTGTATTCGAGCAGCTTTGCCGGACCGTTGCCGTCGAATTTCAGGTCGAGCCGGCCGTAGAGGCTGCGGTCGTTGCGCTTCCAGCTCTCGGCAATCAAGCTCCAGAACGCTTCCGGAATTTTCAAACGGCGCAGATGGCGCTCGTCGCTAATGACGCGGCCGGCGAGTTCCAGGCACATGGCATCGATCTCGCCGGTCGGCGTCTCGATGCCGCGCTCGATCTCGTCGAGGGTGAAGCCGTAATAGGCGCGCTCGTCCCAATAGCGTTCGCCGTCGATGGTGTGGAAGACGAAGCCGCATTGCGCTGCGGTCTCACGCCAGTCGTTGCGCTCGAGACAAACGATGCGTTGCATGTTATTTCCTGCGCATGATCTTGCCGGAAAACCGGTGGCCACTTTTCCGGATCATGCGCTAGCCGCCGCCCGAGAAGCCATGGCCAAACGAGCCGAAGCCGCCGCGGCTCACGCTGCTGTGGCCGGAATCGGAGGATGTTCCCGACGAGGAATGGCTCGAGGAATCGCTGCTGAAGAAACTCGATCGCGACGACCAGCGCGAGCTGCTCCCACTGGAGGAGCTGCTTCTGCTGCTGCACGCGGTGCTCACCTGTGCCGGCGTCTCCGTTCCGGAAACTGTCGCCCCGGGAGGAGGCGGCTCGCAGGTCTGCCGCGGCATCATCGTGTAGGCGGTGGTACCGACCGCGAGCGTGCCCATCACCAGCAGCGCAACATGGCCGGAGCGCTTCACCGGCGGCCGCGGAGGCGGTGGCTCGGCCACCGGCCGACGCTTGCCGAATTCCTTTTTGGAGAGTTTCTCGGCCATGTCAGTAGATCATGCAGGCGGCGTTCAGCAGGCCCGCGGCGAGGGAGGACAGACCGAGCCAGATCGACGGGGCAAGCTCGCCGGCAGAGATCCGCGCCGACAGGTTCGGCACCGGGACCTTCACGAGGAAGAACACGATGACCTGCACGACCAGCGCGATCGTCGCCCAGATCAGGCAGTCCAGCACGTTGGCCGAATGCGCGATGGCGCTGACCAGCGGCGCGACGAAACCGAGCAGGCTGAGGCCGAGCGCGATCGCCGCGGCCGGCTCATTGTCGCGGATCAGCTGAAATTCGTTATGCGCCGTGATGCGGGTGTAGACGAACAGATAGGCCACGATCGCGATCAGCCCGGTGCAGAAATAGACCAGGAAGGCGGGCAGGCCGGCGAGTGATTGCAGGATCATCGTTCCCCCATCGTGCAGCGACCAATTCGTCGGCTGGCGGAGGGTAGCGGTTCAAACATTAAGCTTCGTATGAGGCGTCCCCAAAAAACAAAACCCCGCCATTTGCGGCGGGGGTCCAGGCTGGGAGGAGCGAGCCCCGAGGGGCTCGCGACGTAAACCCAGGATCAGGCGGGGATGCGCTCGTCGGCCTCATGCGGCTCGCGCAGCACGTAGCCGCGGCCCCACACGGTCTCGATGAAGTTGCGGCCCTCGGAAGCGTTGGCGAGCTTCTTGCGGAGCTTGCAGATGAAGACGTCGATGATCTTCAGCTCCGGCTCGTCCATGCCGCCATAGAGATGGTTGAGGAACATTTCCTTGGTGAGGGTCGTGCCTTTGCGCAAGCTGAGCAGCTCCAGCATCTGATATTCCTTGCCGGTCAGATGCACGCGCTGGCCGCCGACTTCCACCGTCTTGGTGTCGAGGTTGACGACGAGGTCGCCGGTCTGGATGACCGACTGGGCATGGCCCTTGGAGCGGCGCACGATCGCGTGGATGCGCGCCACCAGCTCGTCCTTGTGGAAGGGCTTGGTCATGTAGTCGTCGGCGCCGACGCCGAGACCTTTGACCTTGTCCTCAATGCCGGCGAGGCCGGAGAGGATCAGGATAGGTGTCTTGATCTTGGAGACCCGGAGCTGCTTGAGCACGTCGTAGCCGGACATGTCGGGCAGGTTGAGGTCGAGGAGAATAATGTCGTAATCGTATAGTTTACCGAGATCGACGCCTTCTTCCCCCAAATCGGTCGTGTAGACGTTGAAGCTTTCCGACTTCAACATCAGCTCGATCGACTGCGCGACGGCGCTGTCATCTTCAATCAGCAAAACGCGCATGCCAGTTCCCCATAGTCGCCGCTCCTGGGCGTCAGGTCGGCCGCATTCGCGGCACTCAACAAAACGCCTTTGAACAACTGATTCGGATCCTGACAACAGATGGTTAACAAACTCTGATTCTGGAACGCAAGTCCCCCCGGTGCAATTTTTGTCGAATCGCCCTAAGGTCTTGCGTACGAAGCAGCTTTCGTCACCCGATTCCGTTCAAGCTCCACTTTAAGAGACGGACCTAACCGACTCCCGCGACTCAGCCTTCTTCTGAAGGGAAGTCACGCTCAGTCTCAAAGACAGTGACGCAATGATTAATGATGCGGGTAAACACGAAGTTAAGCGCCGTTCAGAAATATGGCGAAACTTAAGAGTTTCACCGTGAAGTCCCGGATGACCTAGGCGCGCCCCTTAATGAAGGCTCACCGATGAAGGCTCTTGCCGAACAGATCGGCGACATCGACGGCATCAACATTTATGGCCGCGTGGTCGGCGTGCGCGGCCTGATGGTCGAGGTGGCCGGTCCCATTCACGCGATGTCGGTCGGCGCGCGGCTGGTGATCGAGACCGGCGCCAACCGCTCCATCCCCTGCGAGGTGATCGGCTTCTCCGGCAACAATGCTGTCGTGATGCCGTTCGCCGGTCTCGATGGCGTGCGCCGCGGCTGCAAGGCGGTCATCGCCAATGCCGCCAATCAAGTGCGACCGTCAGCGGCCTGGCTTGGCCGCGTCGTCAATGCGCTGGGCGAACCGATCGACGGCAAGGGGCCGTTGCCGCAAGGTTCCTCGCCGATGCCGTTCCGCAATACGCCGCCGCCCGCGCATTCGCGCAAGCGTGTCGGCGCGCCGCTCGATCTCGGCGTGCGCGCGATGAACACCTTTCTCACCTGTTGTCGCGGCCAGCGCATGGGTATCTTCGCGGGCTCCGGCGTCGGCAAGTCGGTATTGCTGTCGATGCTGGCGCGCAACGTCGATGCGGCGGTCAGCGTCATCGGGCTGATCGGCGAACGCGGCCGCGAGGTGCAGGAATTCTTGCAGGACGACCTCGGCGAGGAGGGCCTGGCGCGCTCCGTCGTGGTGGTCGCGACCTCGGACGAGCCGGCGCTGATGCGCCGTCAGGCCGCGTATCTGACGCTCGCGGTCGCCGAGTATTTTCGCGACGAGGACAAGGACGTGCTGTGCCTGATGGACTCGGTGACGCGCTTCGCCATGGCCCAGCGCGAGATCGGTTTGTCCGCTGGCGAGCCGCCGACCGCCAAGGGCTACACGCCGACCGTGTTCACGGAGCTGCCGAAGCTTTTGGAGCGCGCCGGACCGGGCCTGGGGGAGGGCGCCATCACGGCGATCTTCACGGTGCTGGTCGACGGCGACGACCATAACGAGCCGATTGCGGACGCCGTCCGCGGCATCCTCGACGGCCATATCGTGATGCAGCGCTCGATCGCCGAGCGCGGCCGCTACCCCGCCATCAACATCCTCAAATCCGTCTCCCGCACCATGCCGAAATCGGCCGATCCGCAATTCTGGCCGACCATCCAGCGGGCACGGCAGGTGATGGCGACCTATGCCGACATGGAGGAATTGATCCGGCTCGGCGCCTACCGGGCCGGCTCCAGCCCCGAGGTCGACGAGGCGATCCGCCTGCACGAGCCGCTGGAGGCCTTCCTGCGCCAGCGCAAGGACGAAAATGCATCACTCGCGGACGGCTATCGCCAGTTGGCGCAAATCCTCGGTGATTTGGAAACGGAACGCTAACTTTGTCAGTTCATCATCCGATCCCACAGAGTAGCAGAGCCGGTCTTGGCCGCAATCGGGCCTGTGGGCAGACCGGTGCCGTCCCACGTGCAGCGAGGGGACTTCTGGGGAGTACGAGTCGATGAAGTCACGTGATACCCTCATCCGCCTGAAGAAGTTTCAGGTCGACGAGAAGCGCCGCCGGGTCACCCAGATCGAGACCATGATCGCCGACTTCCAGCGGATGTCGGTCGACCTTGAGCGCGAGATCCAGACCGAGCAGGAGCGCGCCGGGATTAACGATCCCTCGCACTTCGCCTACCCGACCTACGCCAAGGCCGCGATCCAGCGCCGCGAGAATCTGACCCGCTCGGCCGACGAGCTCAAGGGCCAGCTCGACGAAGCCAAGACCGCGTTGGCCGAGGCCTTCGAGGAGCTGAAGAAGGTCGAGCTGCTGGACGAGCGCGACCAGGCCCGCGAACGGGCCGAAGAGAACGCCCGCGAGCAGGCCGACCTCGACAGCATCGGCCTGATGCGCGCCCGCATCGGCGCCGTCGCCTAACGGCGCCAGCAGCCAGATCGCCGAGAAATCTGCAAAACCCGGACCCGCAAGGTCCGGGTTTTCGTATGTGCTGTCCACAGTGTGGCGCCGCGCCGCTTGGTGGTCGGCTTTGTCGCGCGCTATGGTAGCGGGAATGAATGCTGTGCCAGCGACGGCGGTGCCCACCTCTCCCCTGGGAGAGGTCGGCGCGGAGCGCCGGGTGAGGGGTGACGGTCTCCCGTTAGTCCTGCGCCCCCTCACCCGATTTGCTGCGCAAATCGACCTCTCCCCGTCGGGGAGAGGTGAAGGGAAGCGACGGGCCGCGTTTCAGGGGGCTGAATGCTGACGCCGGCAGAGCTGGTCGGGCTGATTGAGGCGGTGGCGAAGGGCGATCAGGCCGCATTCGAGCGGCTCTACGTCGCCACGCGCGCGAAACTTTATGGCGTCGTGCTCCGTATCTTGCGCCGTCAGGATCTTTCAGAGGAGGTCATTCAAGAGACCTACGTCAAGATCTGGAACAACGCCGGCCAGTTCAATCCGGCCATGTCTTCGCCGATCACGTGGATGGCGTCGATCGCGCGCAACCGTGCGATCGACATCGTGCGCAAGAAATCGGAAGTCTCAATCGAGGAAGAGCCTCAGGCGATGGAGGTGGCGGCCGACAGTCCTGATCCGCTGGCGCGGAGGGAGATGACCGAGGAGTTGAAGCGGCTCCTGGAATGTATCGGCCGGCTCGAGCCGGACCGCCAGCGCCTCGTGCTTCTCGCCTATTACAACGGCTGGAGCCGCGAGCAATTGGCGGAGAAATTCGCCGCGCCCGTCAACACGGTGAAGACGTGGCTTCGGCGCAGCATGTTGGATATCCGCGAGTGCCTCGGACTTTAGAAGATGATGAGAGTGGCAGAAACCAGCGCGGCAACGACTGTCCACCTCTCCCCGTTGGGGAGAGGTGAAGGAAACTGATGGCCTACACGGAGGACCATATCGCGCTCGCCGCGGAATATGCGCTCGGTACGCTCGACGCCGATGAGCGCGCGCAGGTCGAGACCATGATGGCGGTGGATGAGGCGTTCGCCGAAATCGTGCAGGCCTGGGCCCATCGGCTCGGCGTCCTCAACCAGATGGTCGGCTCGGTCGAACCGCGTCCGATCGTGTGGGAGAACATCAGGTCCGAGATCGCGCGCACGGCGCTTGCGCAGGAGCCGCCTGCGCTTGCCGAGCCTTCGCCGCCGCCACCTCCGCCCATACCGGAATTGCCCTCGCCGGAGACTGCGTCATCGGAATCCGCGACGGAGGGCGTGCAGTCCCCGGAGCCGCAGCAACCCGAAGCGGAGCAGCCGCAGCCGTCGCGTCCCGAGCCCGACGCCATCCCGGACATCGCGGCGCAGTTCATCCCGCAGGTCCATGCTCCGGATCTCGATGTCGTCCGCGCGCCGCGGGCGCCGGTCGTCGACGATGGCAATGTGATCCGTCTCGAGGGGCGCGTGAAGCGCTGGCGCAACATCGCATCCGCCGTTGGCGCACTTGCGGCCGCGCTGCTCGTGACGCTGTCGCTTCAGATCTTCCTGCCTGATGCACTGCCGGGCCTCTTGCGTCCTGCGCCACGCATCCAGACGGTTGAAGTGAAGACACCGGCCGCGCCGCTCACCGCCTCTGCGCAATATGTTGCCCTGCTGCAGGGCCAGGGTGGCGGCCCCGCCTTTATCCTCACGGTCGACGGTGCGACGCGGAATTTCACGGTCCGGAAGGTCGGCGCGACCCCGGAGCCCGGCAAGAGCTTTGAGCTCTGGCTGATCTCCGACAAGCTGCCGCGGCCGCGTTCGCTCGGCGTGATCGGTGCGAGCGATTTCACCGCGCGTCCGCTGCTCGCTTCCTACGATTCCGACGTCGTCAACGGCGCGACCTATGCCGTCACGGTCGAGCAGGCCGGCGGTTCGCCCAACGGCCAGCCGACCTCGACGCCGGTGTTTTCCGGCAAGCTGATCGAGACCGTGCCGCCGACGCAGCCGCCGGCGCCGGCGAAGAAGTAGGTGTCGTAGCCCGGATGGAGCGCAGCGCAATCCGGGTCCACCGTCCCGCATTCCGCTCTGCTCCATGCGGGCTACGAGCAAAAATTGTCGCCACGGTCCACCCTCCGTCGCATCCCGACAAGTCCTGCCGAATCCGCCCCCGATTTGAACCTCCCCGCACTTGGCGGCGTCAAATCCCCGGAATTTGCAGTCGGCACGCCGATCATGGTGCCGGAGAGGGGCTAGAAATCAGATGGATGCAGCGAGAACGCCAGGCATCTTCATTCACCAATATGCGGGGCTGCCGCACGGCCCGGCATTCGAGCATTGGCGCGAGCGGGCCTTCGGGTCCTGCGGCCTCGATATCGGCCCGAGCCAGGGCGACAGCATCGACTGCCGGCTCCAGGTCAGCGTCGTCGACAACATCGCGCTCGCCATTCCCGAAGGCGCCTCCGCACAATATTCACGCACGCAGAGCCACCTTGCCGACGGCAGCGACGATCTTGTGCTGATTGCAGCACATGCGGGCCTCGTCCGCGTCGGGCAGAACGGCCATACCGTCGAGCTCGCGCCGGCGCAGATGGTGCTCGTCGACATGAGCATCACCGGCACCGTCGGCCACACCGACGAGGAGCGCTTCACCACCATCCGCATGCCGCGCCGCGCGCTGCTCGACATTAATCCGCGCGCGGAGGAGAAGCTGTCACAGGTGCTCTCCGACGGCGCGGTCGCCGAGACCATCTTCCGCTACCATGCGCTCGCCGCCAATCAGGCGCCGCATCTCGATGCCGTCGGCCAGCGTCTGACCGCGCAACACATGGTCGATCTCGTCGGCCTCCTGCTCGGGACCGACGCCGAGCATGCCGGACTTGCGCGCGGACGCGGGCATGCCGCGGCGCGTCTCGATCTCATGCGCGCCGACGTGATGGCCGCGCTCGGCCGTAACGATCTCTGCCTGTCCGAGATCGCGACGCGCTCGGGCCTCAGCCCGCGCCAGGCGCAGCGCCTGTTCGAGCAAGCCGGCACGACCTTCACTGAATTCGTGCTGGAGCAGCGCCTACTCCACGCCCGCAAGCTGCTCGGCGATCCCCGCGCCAGGGCGCGCAAGATCAGCGACATCGCGCACGCCTCGGGCTTCGCCGATCTGTCCTATTTCAATCGCGCCTTTCGCAAGCGTTTTGGCGCGACGCCGTCGGAGCTGCGCGAGGCGTAAGTCGCGATTTTGTGCAGCGGTGCGGCGCTGCCGTAGTTGGTGGATGCGGGCTGTTGAGCTATATCTACCTGCGCGGGCAGACCGCGGGATTGCTTTGGAAAGTAGTGTAGGCGGACATGGCGCGTATCGTCGTGCTCGGCGCCGGGTTTGCAGGCCTGTGGGCGGCCATCGGTGCTGCGCGCAAGCGCGACGAGATCGGCGCGAGCGGGCGGGACATCGAGATCCGCCTCATCGACCGCAATCCCTATCACAACATCCGCGTGCGCAATTACGAGGTCGACCTCGGCGAGGTCGCGCTGCCGCTGCCGCAACTGCTCGATCCGATCGGCGTCAACCATGGTCTCGGCGAGGTTGAAGCCATCGATCATGCACATCGCGAAATCTCGCTGGTCACCAGCGGCGGCGAGGAGACGTTGCACTATGACCGCCTCGTGCTGGCGCTCGGCAGCGAGGTGATGCGTCCGGACATTCCAGGCCTTGCCGACCACGCCTTCGACGTCGACACCTATTCCGCGGCGCTTCGCCTCGAGGATCATCTCGTCTCGCTCGGACGCAGCGCCCCGTCGCCGGGGCGTTCGACGGTGGTGGTGGTCGGCGCCGGCTTCACCGGCATCGAGGTCGCGGCCGAAATGCCGGCCAGGCTGGCGCGTGCGGGCATCAGTGGCAGCCGCCGCATCATCCTGGTCGATCCCAATCCGGCGGTCGGCGCGACCATTGGCGCGCACGCGCGCCCCGTCATCGAGACGGCATTGTCGTCGCTCGACGTCGAGACACGCCTCGGCGTGCGTGTGGTCTCCGTGGAGGCCGCCGGCATGCGCCTGAGCTCGGGCGAGTTCATTGCGACACAGACGGTGATCTGGTGCGCAGGGATGCGTGCAAGCCCCCTGGCGGCGAGCTTTCCGGACGCGCGCGATCGCCTCGGGCGCATTCTGGTTGATCCCTTCATGCGGGTTGCGGATGTCGGCGGCGTGTTCGCGGCCGGCGACGTTGCCTCGAGCGTGATCGACGGGCTGCATCCGACCGTGATGTCCTGTCAGTTCGCGCGGCCCATGGGCCGCTTCGCCGGCCACAACGTGGTGGCCGATCTCGCCGGCCTGCCGATGCTGCCGCTGCGGATCGACTGGTACGTGACCGTGCTCGACCTCGGCGGCTGGGGCGCGCTCTATACCGAAGGCTGGGACCGCGAGGTGCGCGCCACCGGCGCGGCGGCGAAAGTGACCAAAGAGACGATCAACCGCAGGCGAATTTATCCGCCGCTGACGGGTAGCAAGGAGGAGCTGTTTGCGGCCGCTGCGCCGATGGTGCAGGCGCCGCCGCCGACCTATGGGGCGCCGCGTCGTTGAGCTGGCTCATGCGTCCATCAGCCAGTCGAAACGAAACGTAGGCGACGGACTCGCATGGTCGAAATCGCCACGACCACGGAAGAGACCCGCTTTGCAACAGCCTCGCGTAGATGAGCGCAAGCGTTCAGAACCGGGGCATCATCGGACATGTTGGAGCTTGTAGTCGGCAGCGCCTGGGGCGAACAGCTCCAGCGCGGCGGCTGCCGGCCTTCGTCCGCTCCGGGGCCCTTAGCCGACCTTGCCGCTAGCTGCCGAGAGGTCGGCAATTGGCCCTGGCTGTGTGAAAACGCTGCGCTTGATGTGATTCGCGCGATATGATTCCCGCACGATTTGCGGGGGGCTGGAATGAAGCGCTTCGTTGCGGAGGCGGATCGTGGGCAATCGACGCTATTGCCCGAGTGCCTCGATGATTTCATTGACGAGAGCAACCCTGTTCGCGTGATCGACGTGTTTGTCGATGCGCTCGATTTGGCCGAGCTAAGCTTCGAGGGGGTGAAGCCGGCGGCGACCGGTCGGCCGTCATACCATCCCTCGGTTCTCCTGAAGCTTTACATCTACGGCTATCTGAACCGGGTGCAGTCGAGCCGGCGGCTCGAACGAGAGGCCGGACGCAATGTCGAGGCCATGTGGCTGCTGGGCCGGCTCGCACCTGATCACAAGACGATCGCGGACTTCCGCAAAGACAATGGCCTGGCGCTCCGCAAGGTATGCGCACGCTTCGTCGAACTCTGCCGTGAAATGGGTCTCCTCGCGACGTCGAGCGTCGCCATCGATGGCAGCAAGTTCAAAGCTGTGAACAACCGGGACAAGAACTTCACACGCGCGAAGGTGGAGCGGCGGCGCGCGCAGCTGGAGGAGAGCGTCGCGCGCTATCTGAGCCAACTGGACACGGCCGACCGGCAGGAGCCGAGCGAGGCGTTGGCCGCCAAGGTGACGAGGCTAACCGAGAAGCTGACGAAGCTGAGGGAAGAGATGGGCAAGCTTGCCGTCTACGAGAAGCAGATGCTTGCGTCACCCGATCAGCAAATCTCGTTGACCGATCCCGACAGCCGTTCGATGGCGACAAGCGGCCGGGGCTCCGGCACCGTTGGCTACAACGTGCAGGTCGCCGTCGACACCGAGCACCATCTGATCGTAGCGCACGAGGTGACGAACAGCGGCTCAGATCGGGCACAACTCGCCAATATGGCCAAGCAGGCGAAGGCTGTTCTCGAGACCGAGACGCTCGAAGCTGTAGCCGATCGCGGCTACTTCAACAGCCCGGAGATCCTCGCGTGCCACGAGGCCGGCATCACCGTAACTCTGCCCAAGCCGCTGACGTCGGGTGCCAAATCGGAGGGGCGCTTCGGTAAGCAGGACTTTGCCTATTTGCCAGAGGAGGACGCCTATCGCTGCCGGCTGGGGAGCGATTGCCGTATCGCTACACAAACGAAGAAGACGGCAAGATGCTGCGGCGCTACTGGACCACTGCCTGTCAAAGTTGTTCGCTCAAATCGCAGTGCACGACAGGACCAGAGCGGCGAATTACACGCTGGGAGCACGAGCATCTGCTTGAGGCTGTGCAGCAGCGCCTTGACGCAAACCCAGAAGCCATGCGTCAGCGTCGGGAGACGGTCGAGCATCCGTTCGGCACGATGAAGGCCCGCATGGGAGCGACACACTTCCTCACCAAAACGCTCCCAAAAGTAGCGGCCGAGATGGCACTCTCGGTCTTGGCCTATAATCTTACACGGGTCATGAACATCGTCGGGGCCAAGCCACTGATCACTGCGATCGCGGCCTGAGACAGGCGCGGTTCCTAGCTTCCGGACCGATGCCCTTTGAAGCCGTTTTTACACGGCCAAGACCCATAGCGGTCCTAGCCGAGTGCGCTATCGAGATTGCCGTTGCCAATCTTTCACGAGTGTCAAACAATCGGTGCCAGGCGTTTGCTCTTTACTCTTCTTCACTTCCTCGGTTTGGCGAAAGTCAGCCGTACTAAGACCGTTGGCGAGGGTGTTCTTAGACGTGTACCGTGCACCATCGAGCATCGCACAATAGTAGTAAGGTATCCAAGGTAACTTCTGCTCGATGCTTTTTGTGATCGGCTCGTCGGTGATCTCAAGTATGATTTCATTCCACGTGATGCCCGGCCCCAGCGTTGCCTGCAGATCGTTTGGATCGACCGCGGTTACGGTGTTCGGGTCGTTTACGCTCGCGAACGTAACAAGATCAGGCAGCTCATTCGCGGTAATGTTTCGTGGGCCGCGCATGCGTGCTATTTTGGCCAAGGTATCCATGACGTCGGTCGAGGGAGAAATATCGTAGAGCCGGGACAACTGCGTCGTTGCAGGTCCCCCATCGCGACTCCACTGTCCAGACGACGGGCGAGATTTCCTCCCGATTAAGGCGATCATTGGCCGCGCACCCGGACCAAGGTCCAGATACAGCGCTTCCCCGCGAAGCTTGTGCATAATTCCTCTCGCTGGGATCGAAACCTCAAAGAAAGCTACCTCTGTCACGCTCGAACCACGCTTGACGCCGGCAGGGGTGTTGACTGCCAATGTCAGCTTGTAACGGTAGCTCTCGCTTCTGCCGCATCCTGCGAGTGCGAGGGCTACCGCAAGCACCAGAGAAAAGCGAATGTGTGAACGCACCATCGCCGTGTGGACCCCCATTTGGCCTGTCTAGCAAGCGCCCTTTGCGGAGCGAGGGCTCGGATAGTCATCCAGCGACATAGCATGCAGAAGTTGTAGGGCGCGTTAGCTCCAGCGCTCTTTTGGATGCTCTTACTTTACTGCTCGTTAACGGGCGGCTGTCGCATTCAGAGCAGGTCCGGTTGTGGCCGATTCTGTTGAAAAAGACGGCTGTTGCGACGCAGAGATATCAGTGATTCAGTCTGTCTAATTGGCAGGACTGAAGATCATGATGGGGCATCGGCAAGTCGAACAGACCGCGTTGTTCTATGAGTTCTCGCTCGAAAGACATATCCCGACTGATCACTTGCTGCGGTTGATTGACAGGTTTGTCGATCTTGAACAGGTCCGGCGGGACCTGGCGCCTTTCTACAGCAGCATCGGTCGGCCTTCGATCGATCCCGAGTTGATGATCCGGATGCTCCTGATCGGTTACTGCTTCGGCATCCGATCGGAGCGGCGCCTGTGCGATGAGGTTCACCTCAATTTGGCCTACCGGTGGTTTTGCCGGCTCGGTCTGGACGGGACGGTGCCGGATCATTCGACATTCTCCAAGAACAGGCACGGCCGCTTCCGGCAGAGCGACCTCTTCCGTCGCGTGTTCGAGAGCGTGCTGCGCCGCTGCATCGAGGAACGACTGGTCGGCGGTGAGGGATTTGCAGTCGATGCGAGCCTAATCAAGGCCGATGCCAATCGGCAGAAGGGGATCGAAGGCGATAAGGGACTTCCGCCGGAGGCTGCCAGCCGAGCAATCGATGAGTATCTGGCCGGCCTTGATGATGCCGCTTTCGGAGCCGCGACCGAGGTTACCCCGAAGTTCGTATCGCCTTCCGATCCGGCGGCGCGCTGGACGGGGGCGCACGGCGGCCAAGCGTTTTTCGCCTATTCGACGAACTATCTGGTCGACATCGAGAACGCGATCATCGTCGATGTTGAGGCAACGACGGCAATCCGGCAGGCGGAGGTATTGGCCGCCAAGCGCATGATTGAGCGCTCGCTGGAGCGGTTTGATCTCTATCCGAGCCGGCTGCTCGGTGACAGCGGCTATGGCTCGGCCGAGATGCTCGCCTGGCTGGTCTATGAGCACGGGATCGAGCCGCACGTTACAGTCTTCGACAAGTCGGCCCGCACAGACGGGATCTTCTCGCGCGACGACTTCACCTATGACCATGCTGGGGACATCTATCGTTGCCCCGGTGGCAACATTCTTACCACGACCGGAACGTTGGTGAATGATGGTGCTACCATGCTTTACCTCGCCAGCAAGCGCGATTGTGATCGATGCGCATTGAAGCCCCGATGCTGCCCCAAGCAGGCTTCACGGAGAGTGCCCCGCTCGATCTACGAGGGCGCTCGCGACATGGCGCGCCAGATCGCGAGATCGTGGGAGGGAGGCACCTCGCGCCGGCTCCGCAAGAAAATCGAGATGTTGTTCGCGCACCTCAAGCGCATTCTCAAGCTCGACCGTTTGCGTTTACGAGGTCCAAACGGCGCGCGCGACGAGTTCATCCTCGCAGCCACCGCCCAAAACCTTCGAAAGATGGCCAAGCTGATCCCGATGCCCACCCCGACGCTCGCATAGGGTCAGTAAGAGCAGTTCCGGCCACGTCGCGACGGAGCTATTACAACGAAATACTGCCGGCCTTTTTCAACGGAATCGGCCCTTAGCTGACCTTGCGCTGCGGTTCGCCGACGTCAGCTTTGATTCCAAATCCAGAAATTTGACACAGAGGCTACTGATCGCTTCCAATTCGGCAGGTTGCGTCCATCTACAAGCCCTTGCGTTGCCTGACGGGCAAAACACACCAGGCGCCACCAAAAATATTCCACTTTACCGAAATTCGGATACGGCGTATCCATTGCGGCGACCCGGCCCAAGGAAGAGGGGCGTATCGCGATCGTCACGAAGGCGGGCCGGGCGGCGGTGGACGTGGGTCACATCGGCGCGAAGGGTTTTGCAGGGCGGGTAACCGTGAGCAATGGCCTCGCGCATACGACCGGTGTGATCGGCGTACGGCAAAATCGTGTGGTCCTGGCGCCCGGGGTCTGTGCGCCAAGTCTTGTAGTGATGTGGCGGCCCAACCGGGCACGTGCATCAGCCATCTGCAAGGCGACGGGGGCAATAGTGCATCGCTCCCCGGGGAGAGCACGACATACGCCGTTCCAACCACTGCGCAGGGAAGGCCGGGATGTCCTGGCTACACCTGTATGCCGCTGTGCAGATTTTCTCACTGCAATTTCGCACAGTGGACCGCGGGTGCCAGCGGGCTCCCGGTCTTCCCTGCGCCCTCTTTCATTTGAGGGTGAAGAGATAAAGCAAAGCTCGGGCGAAGCATGCCGCGAGGCTGCGAAGGTGTGTCTGCAATGAAGATGCGAATTGAGACAACGAAGCGTTCGCCTCACACTCCGTCATTGCGAGGAGCTCGCGACAAAATTGCGTAGCAATTTTGCGCTGATGCGACGAAGCAATCCAGACTACCTCGCCGGAGACAGTCTGGATTGCTTCGCTGCGCTCGCAATGACGGGTACCCAGACGTGAGAAAGCGCCCGTGGGGGGCGGGCGCTTTCTGTAGTCGACTTGGGGTTGGGGTCGTCTACATATCCACGTGGCGACTTTGGGGGGCTGGTAAAGAGCCGCGTGAATTCACAAAACTCGTCAGATCTCCTTAGCGAACGAGGGACGCGTTCGAACTGGTGATAACGACCGGCTTGTCGGCCTTGATGACGCGGGCGGTCTGGGTCAGACCTTCATCCGAACCCGTGCGTGCCGTGATGCCGAGGCCCGCCACCGCGATCCCTGCGACGAGGGCGACGACCACAATCTTCAAATGGGTCGCGCGATCAGCGCTGTAGATCGAGTGGTTCATGGAAGCCTCCTGCCGCCATCTACCCGAAGTAGTCGCCAGCCCTTTCAGGCCGGTTCATGCTTCCGGTGCCCAACAACCTAGTATTGGGAGGATTCGTTCCCAAGAGGCCATCACAAGGGCGTGAAATGACGTGAAACGTCGCGATCAAAAACGTCGCTGGATCGTTCGATTATATAATTATTTCAAAGATGTAATGCGCCTGCGGGTTGCCTTCTCGATGCTTGGTCCACAAGGCGCCAGGAACTCAAAAACCATTTGCCTGTGGCCGAAAAACACACGGCTTCTTAAGGCAAATCAGATGCTTCCGACCGTTTTCAACCTCGCCCTAGGGTGGATTTCGGCCTGCGACAGCACGGTGGTCTGGGCTCGGAACCGTTCCACCAGGGAACGCACGAACGGACGAATTGCGGCAGAGGTCACCAGCACCGGCGCCTCGCCTTCGCGGGCGGCACGCTCGAACGCCTCGCGCACGGCGGTCATGAACTCCGACAGTTTCGAGGGTTGCATCGCGAGGCTGCGCTCCTCGCCCTGGCCGATGATGGATTCGGCGAAGGCCTGCTCCCACCGTGCCGACAGCGCGATCAGCGGCAGATAGCCGTTGTAGGAGGTGTTCTGCGCGCAGATCTGCCGGGCGAGGCGGGCACGGACGTGCTCGACCATGGTCGCGGGATTGCGCGAGAAGGCGAGCGAGTCCGCGATGCCTTCGAGGATGGTCGAGAGATCGCGGATCGAGATCCGCTCGGCGAGCAGCAGCTGCAGCACGCGCTGGATGCCGGAGACCGTGACCTGACCGGGGACGATATCCTTGACCAGTTCGCTCTGCTCCTTCGGCAACTCCTTGAGCAGCTTCTGCACCTCGCCATAGGAGAGCAGGTCCGACATGTTGGCCTTGAGCAGCTCGGTGAGATGGGTCGAGAGCACGGTCGCGGCGTCGACGACGGTGTAGCCCTTGAGCGAGGCCTCCTCCTTGAGGCTGGCATCGACCCAGGTCGCGGGCAGGCCGAAGGTCGGCTCGGTGGTGTGGATGCCGGGCACCTGCACCTGGCTGCCGCCGGGGTCCATGACCATGAACTGGTTCGGCCAGATCTTGCCGGTGCCGGCGTCGACCTCCTTGATCTTGATGATGTAGGTGTTGGCCTCGAGCTGGACGTTGTCGAGGATGCGCACCGCCGGCATCACGAAGCCCATCTCGATCGCGAGCGAACGGCGCAGCGCCTTGATCTGCTCGGTGAGGCGGTCGGTGCCATCGGGGCCGTTGACCAGCGGCAGCAGGGCATAGCCGAGCTCGATCTTGAGGTCGTCGATCTTGAGCGCCGCCGAGATCGGCTCTTCGGCCGCAGCGGCGCCCGGCGCACCCGGCATGCCCGGAGCAGGCGCGGCCTTGGCGGCTTCCTCGGCCTTGACGGCGGTCTTCTTGTGGTTGCGGGCGTGCCAGGCCAGCGCGCCAGCGCCGGCGCCGAGCGCCAGGAAGGGGATGGTCGGAATGCCGGGCAGGGCCGCCAGCACCAGCATCACCGCGGAGGACATGGCCAGGGCCTGCGGATAGCCGGAGAACTGCTTCATCAGCGCCTTGTCGGCGGCGCCGGAGACGCCGGCCTTGGAGACGAGCAGGCCGGCCGCGGTCGAGACGATCAGCGCCGGCACCTGGGTGACGAGGCCGTCACCGACGGTCAGCAGCGTGTAGCTGCGGCCGGCGTCGGCAAAAGACATGCCCTGCTGCGCCACGCCGATGATCATGCCGCCGACGACGTTGATGAAGACGATCAGCAGGCCAGCGATGGCATCGCCGCGGACGAATTTGGAGGCACCGTCCATGGCGCCGAAGAAGCCGCTCTCGTCCTCCAACTCCTTGCGCCGCTCCTTGGCGACCTTCTCGTCGATCAGACCGGCAGAGAGATCGGCATCGATCGCCATCTGCTTGCCGGGCATGGCGTCGAGGTGGAAGCGGGCGGCAACTTCAGCGATACGGCCCGAACCCTTGGTGATGACGACGAAGTTGACGATGATCAGGATGGCGAAGACGATGATACCGATGACGAAATTGCCGCCCATCACGAAGCTGCCGAAGGCTTCGATAACGTGACCGGCGGCAGCCGTGCCCTCGTGCCCGTGCGACAGGATCAGCCGGGTCGAGGCCATGTTGAGCGACAGGCGCAGCATGGTCGAGATCAGGAGGATGGTCGGGAAGGCGGAGAATTCCAGTGGCGCCTGAATGAACAGCGACGTCATCAGGATCAGGATCGAGAGCGTGATCGAGATCGCCAGGAACAGATCCAGCACGATCGCGGGCAGGGGGAGGATCAGCACCACCAGGATGGTGAGGATGCCGAGCGCCAGCGCGATGTCGCCGCGCTTGAGGATGGTGACGATCTCGTTGACGGAGGGGATCGAGGGTCTTGCTGCGCCTACGCCCTGTCCTGCGGTGACGTCGACCATGGTAGCTGCCTCCCCGCGCGACTGCCGTCCGCGCGCCCCAAACGTCTGCGCGGCGGCCGATGGGCCGCCGTTCCGAAAGTGAGGCACCGCACTGGCGTCCACGGGGGATCTCCCGTTCTACCCGGCTGACGACACTCGACTTCACCCGGCAATTTTTGCCCGGTGTATGGTTAGCAAAGGGTTAACGGGGGGTGGGGCAGGAGCGCGGGGCGGGTGTTTCGGGCCACCAAGGGTTGTCATTCCGAGGCGCCCGAAGGGCGAACCCGGAATCCATCGTGCTGCAGGTGTTGTGGGGAAATGGATTCCGGGCTCGCGCCAAGAGGCGCGCCCCGGAATGACGGCTGAAGAGCGGTCGCCTACTTCGCCTTCTCCATCTTCGTCACCGTGTACCCCGAAGCGGCCTCCTCGGCCTCGAAGGTCACCTTGTCGCCGACCTTCACCTGCTTCAGCATCGCGGTGTCCTTGACGCGGTAGACCATGGTCATGGGTTCTTCCATGCCGAGGCTCTTCGCAGGTCCGTGCTTGAGCGTGATCTTGCCGGCGCCCTCGTCGATCTTCTTGACCTCGCCGCTGATCGAGGCCGCCCCGGCTGCCAGAGTTCCAGTGGCAACGCCTAACGTCAGCGCCAGCGCTGCAGTGATACGGATGATGCGGTTCATGCGGGTCTCCATTGCTTACTTCACGGTGACGTGGCCGACCATGCCGTAGTCGCGGTGGTCGGGAATGAGGCACGAAAATTCGAACGTGCCGGCCTTGCTGAACTTCCAGAGAATCTCAGCTGTCTTGTTCGGGGCAAGCCGTACTCCGTTCGGATCGTCATGCTCCATGTGCGGATGTTTCTTCATCACCTCGGCATGCGCGAGATTCTCCTTGGGTGTGGCGAGCAGAAACTCGTGATCCTCCTTGCCGACATTGCGCAGCACGAAGCGGATCTGCTCCCCGCGCTTCACGTTGATGTTCGACGGCTCGTACGACATCTCGCTCAGCGCGATCTCGATGGTGCGCGCCGGCTTTTTGGGGTCGCCAGGCTCGCCCGCTGAAAAGGATGTATGGCCGTGATTTTCGTGCGCACCGGCGGACGAGATCGAGAGCGCTGCCAGCGCGAGGACGAATGTGACGGTCTTCTTCATTGTAGTCTCCAGTTGGGGGTGGTTCATCGAAACGCTCACATCTTCATGTTCTTCATCGGCGGGCTGCCCGGTTTTTGCCGTGCCGGCTCTGTGGCCGGCGCCGTGACCTCGTAGGCGACGGTGCCTTTCGGGAATTGGTAGGGACCGGGATCGCGATAGTCGTCGCGTGCGAGGTCCTCGCGGATTTTCATCACGGTGAACATGCCGCCCATCTCGATCGGCCCGAACTGGCCGGTGCCGGTCATCATCGGCAGCGTGTTGTCGGGCGCGGGCATCTCCATGTTGCCCATCGCCATGCCGGTCGAGCCCATCGCCATGCTGTCAGGCGCGAGCTTGCCGACGGCCTTGGCGAGATCCTTGCGCGACACGCCGATCAGATTGCGCACCTCGTGCCCCATCGCATTCATGGTGTGGTGCGACTTATGGCAGTGGAACGCCCAGTCACCGGGATTGTCGGCGAGCACGTCGAACACGCGCACCGCGCCGACCGGCACGTCGGTCGTTGTCTCCGGATATTGCGCGCTCTCCGGAATCCAGCCGCCGTCGGTGCAGGTCACCGCAAAGCTGTGGCCGTGCAGATGGATCGGATGGTTGGTCATGCTGAGATTGCCGATGCGCACGCGCACCTTGTCGCCGAGCCGCACCGGCAGCGGATCGATGCCGGGAAACACCCGCGCGTTCCAGGTCCACATATTGAAGTCGGTCATCTCATTGACCAGGGGGAGATAGGTGCCGGGATCGACGCGATAGGTGCTCATCACGAAGACGAAGTCGCGGTCGACGGGCCGGAAGTTTTGATCGCGCGGATGCACGACGACCATGCCCATCATGCCCATCGCCATCTGCACCATCTCGTCGGAATGCGGGTGATACATGAAGGTCCCGCTCTTCTTCATCTCGAACTCATAGACGAAGGTCTTTCCCGGCTGGATGTGCGGCTGGGTCAGCCCGCCGACGCCGTCCATGCCGCTCGGAATGATCATGCCGTGCCAGTGCACGGTGGTGTATTCGGGCAGTCTGTTGGTGACGAAGACACGGACCTTGTCGCCCTCAACCGCCTCGATGGTCGGGCCCGGCGACTGGCCGTTATAGCCCCACAGATTCACCTTCATGCCTTCGGCGAACTCCCGCACCACGGGCTCGGCGACGAGATGGAATTCCTTCCAGTCGCCGTTCATGCGAAACGGCAGCGCCCAGCCGTTCAGCGTGACCACGGGGCGGTAGTCCGGACCGCTGATCGGATGCAGCGGCGGCTGCATCACCACCTTGTCCATATGCGCAGCCTCCGGAATCGACGCGGCCTGGACGCGGCCGCTGATGGCTGAGGCGCTGGCAAGCGCGGCGGTGCCTAAAAATCCTCGGCGGGAAAACATGTCGGCCTCCATGTCAGTGACCGCCATCGGCAGGCGCTGCCGCGGCGATGGCGGTTGGATTGTCGCTGCCGGCCGCAGGCGAGCCGCCGCCATTGACGACGGTCTGCAGGTCGGATTGGGCGAGGAAGAACCTTTGCTTGGCATCGATGGCGCCGCGCAGCGACGCCAGGCGCTGCCGTGCCTCAGTGAGCAGCGCGAAGATGTCGACCTGCATGCTGGAGAAGCGCACTTGCATCTCCTCGGTGATGATCTTTCGCAAGGGGATGATCTCGCGCTGGTAGTGGCTGGCGATGTCGTAGCTGGAGCGATAGCTGCGATAAGCGTCGCGTGCCTCCGAACGGACGTTGACGGCGCGCTCGGTCAGGCGGTTGAAGGCGAAATTGTAGGTCTCCGCCGCCTGGCGCACGCGCACCTCGCCGCCGTCGAAGATCGGGATCTGGAACTGAACGTCGAAGCCGCGTTCGCGGAACGGCGCACCTTCCGGATCCTGGGTGCGGCGGGAGATGCCGGCGAGATCGAGCAGGGTGACGAAGCGCGTCGCCTCGGTGAGGTGCAGCGATTTCGCCAGCGCCGTCAGCTCCAGCCGCGCGATCTGCAGGTCAATGCGATGGGCGACCGCGTCGGTTTCGATCGAAGGCAACGTGTGCGGCCGGCGCGGCAGCGGCGGCAACGCGTTCGGCAGGCGGAAGTCGAGGCCGCCGTCCCACAGCCCCATCAGGCGCGCGAGCCTTTCGCGTGCGCTCCCTGCCGTCTGCCGTGCGGTGGCGAGGTCGGCGGTGGTCTCGGCGTAAAACACCTGCTCGCGCGCCTGGTCGAGCTTGTTGAGCGAGCCCGTCTCGCCGAGCTTGACCGCGAGCTGTGCGGTCGATTCCGCCGTCGCCTTCGCGTCCGTCAGCAACACCACCATCTCGTTGCCGGCAACGACGCGCCAATAAGCGCGACGGACGTCGGCGGCGAGCCGCAATGTCGCCAGCGCCGCGCGCAATTGGGCCTGGCGGAAGCGGTCGCGGGCGATGTCGGAGCGAAACGGCAGGGTGGCGAGCGCGAGGATGTCACCCACCACCTGGCGCTCGATCTCGCTGGCGCCATTGCCTGAGATCCGCGAGATCGAGAACACAGGATTGGGCGGCAGGCTCTGTTCGACCAGATCGCTCTCGGCCAGCGCCAGCTCGTTATAGGCCGCTTGCAGCCCCTTGTTGTTGAGCAGCGCGATCTGCACGGCAGTGTCTGCGGTCAATGTCCGCGACAGCAGCTGGCGCATGCGCCCGTCAACTGCGCCCTCTCCCTCGCTTGTTCGCACGAAGGCGACGTCCTTGTTGATGCTCTGGCTCGTCAGCTCCGAGACCGTCGTCATCCCGCTGTCGGGCGAGAACGCGGCACAGCCGGACAGACTGAGCGCAGCGAGAACGAGCAGGCTTCGCGCGAAATGATGTGCCATGGCGCGCTCCTACCGGTCTTGCTTCGGCTGCGGCGCGACATTCTCGTTGCGCTCGCGCCATGGTGCCGGCGTCGCCGGCCGCAGGCTGCTGTAGGGCGCGATCGTCGAACGATAGATGGTCGGCGCCACCTTAGCCGCGGGATCGGCAGGATCCGCGGCGGCGATGTGTGTCGTTGCCGGCATGCAGCCGGCCAACGCCAGCGCAATCACGGCCAGCAGCGGCCAATTAAATAGAAAGTGTCGTCCACGCGCCGCGGATGCGGCGGCGGACTTCGCCCCGGAAAGCGTCAACATGATTCATCCCTGATCTGTCCGTAGAGACCACAGGTTCGCGCGCGCAGACGCGCGCTCGGCCTGACGTCGTCGCGTCAAATCAGGCGATGGGAGGGCGGTAGTGCAGGGGCGGCGTCGCGCTGTGCAGGCTGGCCACGATCTCGGGCGCGCAGGCGGAGATGGGCTGAAGCGGCTTGGCGACGCTGGGCAGATCGGTCGGCAGCGCACTCACGCACATCATCCCGCAGCACGGTCCGGTCGTGCCCTTGCCGCCATGATGATGCGGAGCGGGCGCGTCCTGCGCAGCGGTCTGGTGATGCGCATGCGCTCCCGCGTGGTCATGCGAGGGAGCGCCATGCTGATGGCTTGCCTGCATCTGGTGGTGCGCCGGCGCGAGATCGGCGAGCGGGGCCTCGTCCGCAAGACACGGTGCCGGACCGCCGCCCCAGGCGAGCGCTGCTGCGGGCGCGAGCACGCAGAACAGATAGGCGAGGGCAACGAGGCGCCCCACTCTGATCCGCATCGATCGTGTCAATTGCAATAGCATTCCGCCGACATGTTCCCCGCGCGGCAATGTTGCACACGCTGATTGCAAACTAGTGGCAAAACCCGCGTTCGCCAAGCTCCTTCTTACCGCAGTGCACCGCGCATGCCCAATATCGCGCCACAATGCTTGACCATGTGGCAATCAGCGAACATGGTCCGTTCCGTGCACGCGCCAAATCATCCAGGACAAACCCCGGCTTCATTCACCCCTGATTCGCGTCAGGCCTGGATGCGGCTGGTCATTGCGCTCCTGATCGGCTCGATCGGCGCCGTCGGCATGTGGGCGGTCGTGGTCGTGATTCCCGTGGTGCAGACCGAATTCGGTGCCACACGCGGCGCGGTGTCGCTAGCCTTCACGCTGATGATGTTCGGTTTTGGGCTGGGCGGCGTGATCGCCGGCAAGATCACCGACCGGTTCGGCATCGTGCTGGCGATGGCGATCAGCATCGCCTTTCTCGGCATCGCCAACGTGCTCGCGGGGCTATCGACGCAGCTCTGGCAGTTCGTGGCGGCGTATTTCCTGATCGGGCTCGGCACCTCCGCGACTTTCGCGCCGCTGATGGCGGAAGCCTCGCATTGGTTCGAGCGCTATCGCGGACTTGCGGTGACCATCGTTGCCAGCGGCAATTATGTCGCCGGCACGATGTGGCCGCCGATCGTGAGCTGGGGCACGCAGACCGCCGGCTGGCGCTACACCCATATCGGCATCGGCCTCGTCTGCGCGAGCACGATGGCACTTCTGGTCCTCGTCCTGCGCGCGCAGATGGGCGACGACCATATCCGCGACCATGCCAATGCACCGCCGCCGCGGGTCGATCTCAAGCTGTCGACCAACACGCTGACGGTGCTGCTCTCGATCGCCAGCATCTCCTGCTGCGTCGCCATGGCGATGCCGCAGGTGCATATCGTCGCCTATTGCGGCGATCTCGGTTATGGCGTGGCGCGCGGTGCAGAGATGCTGTCCTTGATGATGGGCTGCGGCATCGTCAGCCGGATCGGGTCGGGCTATCTCGCCGACAAGATCGGCGGCATCCGCACGCTGCTGGTGGGATCGCTGGCGCAGGGCTTTGCGCTGGTGTTCTATTTGTTCTTCGACAGCCTCACCTCGCTCTATCTGATCTCGGCGATGTTCGGCCTGTTCCAGGGCGGCATCGTGCCGAGCTACGCCATCATCGTGCGCGAGGCGATGCCGGCGAGCGAAGCCGCAACGCGCGTCGGCATCGTGATCTTTGCGTCCGTATTCGGCATGTCTTTCGGCGGCTGGGTGTCCGGCGTCATCTTCGACGCCACCGGCTCCTATGCCGCAGCGTTCGCCAACGGCGTGGGATGGAACGCGCTGAACATCGGCATCGTCGTGTTGCTTCTGATCCGCTCGCGGATGAACGCAACGAAGACCGGCCCGGGCTTTGCGACTTAGGCTTCCCGTCCAGCTTTCAGCAGCGAGCCTCCGGTTATCTTTTGATCGCCCTCCATTATCGCTTGCGCTTCGCGATGGGCTTCGCAGGTTTGGCGACGGCGCTGCGCGGCTTGGCTTTCGTGACGGGCTGCACCCGCAGCCCGTCCACGAACACGTCGAGCAGGCGCAGCACCGAGGCCTGCCACCCCGGCTGATCGTGCATGTAGCACATCCCGAAAAATGCCCGCAGCAGGTCCTCGGGGCTGACATCGCCGCGCATCTGGCCGGCCGCGACGGCGCGATCGAGCAGGGAGCCGATCGCCTTGGTCAGCCGGTCCATCGAGAAGGCCGCGAGCTCCGACGAGCTCTGGAACGTCAGCGCCAGTGCAGCCGACATGCCTTTCTTGGTGGCCACGAATTCGACGTTGGAGCGCAGCCATCGCCGCAGCGCATCCACCGGGTCCTTGGCATTCTTCAGCTGCTCGGCAAGCTCGCTGAGCTGCTCGACCTCGCGCCGGTAAACCGCCTCGAACAAATCCTCGCGCGTCGGGAAATGCCGGTAGAGCGTGCCGATGCCGACGCCGGCGCGTTTCGCCACGGCCTCGAGGCTGGCCTCGGGGCCGCCGGCGCTGAACACGGTTTTGGCGGCTTCGAGCACGCGCTCGCGATTGCGCACGGCATCGGCGCGGGGCTTTCGGGTCTGGTCGGTGTGCTCGTCCATGTCGGCAATGTAGATCACGAATTGGTTAGATTGAACCCTTGTTGAACCCTTGGCCGGCTGCATCGCGTTGGTGGCGCACGGGGTTTTGACGAATTCCAAATATTTTCCTGTGGCTCTTGTTAAGCGGAGGGTGCCTCCGTATCTTCGCTCAAGTGTTGGCCCGGATCATGTTCGGGCGGCGCCACGTTGACGGCGGCCACGGCGGTGGCGCGCTGCACGACTAGTCATGTCCATATCTGATCGGAGCCTTGTATGAACCACTCCATCAGCCTCACCGTGAACGGTGCGCGGCGCGAATTCGTCCTCGACGATCCGCGCGTCACGCTGCTCGATCTCCTGCGTGAGCGCCTTCATCTGACCGGAACCAAGAAAGGATGCGACCGCGGCCAGTGCGGTGCCTGCACCATTCTCGCCGACGGCAAGCGCATCAATTCCTGTCTCGCACTCGCCATCAGCCATGACGGCGCCGACATCCTCACCATCGAAGGCGTTGCGCGCGGCGACCAGCTTCATCCCGTGCAGGCCGCCTTCATCGCCCATGACGGCTTTCAGTGCGGCTTCTGCACGCCCGGCCAGATCATGAGCGCCATCGGCATGATGAGCGAGGCGCAGGTCGGCAACGATCCCGAGCGCATCCGCGAATGCATGAGCGGCAATCTGTGCCGCTGCGGCGCCTATGCCGGCATCGTCGATGCCGTGCTCGACGCGCAAGGACGCATGGACGAATCCAATCAGAGGCGTTCCGCATGAAACCGTTCGATTATGTCAGGCCCGCCACGGTCGCCGAGGCTGTCGCCGCCGCGGCCCAGCCGGGCGCCGTCTATCTCGCCGCCGGTACCAATCTGCTCGATCTGATGAAGGGCGGCGTCAGCCGTCCGGATCGTCTCGTCGACGTCACGCATCTCGATGGACTCGACGGGATCGAGCGCCTCGCTGACGGGTCGTTGCGCATCGGCGCGCTCGTCAGCAACGCCGATCTCGCACATGATGTTGAATTCGCCAGATCGTATCCCGCGGTCGCCGAAGCGTTGCTCTCGGGTGCATCCGCGCAACTGCGCAACGCCGCGACGGTCGGCGGCAATCTGTTGCAACGGACGCGCTGCGCCTATTTCTACGACACCGCCAGCCGTTGCAACAAGCGCGAGGCCGGCAGCGGTTGCGATGCGCGTGAGGGCGAGAATCGCAGCCATGCCGTGCTCGGCTGGAGCGAGAACTGCATCGCCACGCATCCGTCCGATTTCTGCGTGCCGCTGGTCGCACTCGACGCCGTTGTCGAGATCGAGGGCAGGAACGGCGGGCGCGAGATCGCGCTCGACGAGCTGCACCGCCTGCCCGGCAATACCCCGGAGCGCGAGTCGGCGCTCGAGCCCGGCGACCTCATCACTGCGGTGCGCCTGCCGCCTGCGGCGCGCGGCTTTGCCGCGCATGCGCGCTACCTCAAGGTTCGAGAGCGTACGTCTTATGCCTTTGCCGTCGTATCGGCTGCGGCCGCATTGCGGATCGAGAGCGGCAAGATCGCGGAGGCGCGGCTCGCGCTTGGCGGTGTCGCGGCAAGGCCCTGGCGTGCCCGCGCCGCGGAGGATGTTCTCAGGAACGTCGCGCCCACGGCCGACGCCTTCCGGGAAGCCGCCAGCCGCGCGCTCACCGATGCAAAGCCGTCCGGCGACAATGCTTACAAGATCGAGCTCGCGCGCCGCATTCTCGTGCGCGCGTTGACGCTGGCCGCAGCCGGTACGCCGGCGCGCCTGCCGGCGCTGCCGGCCTCTCCCTTTGCCTCGACCTCCGGAGCCATCCATGCCTGAGCTCAACCTGACCAGCGCGCCCGCCCATCTGCGCCACGGCTCGAACATCGGCCAGCCGCTGACCCGCCGTGACGGCATCCTCAAGGTCAAGGGGCAGGCGGTCTATGCCGCCGACAATCATCCGCCCGGCATGCTGTTTGCGGTGATGGCCGTCGCCAGCATTTCGCGCGGCCGTGTGGCCTCGCTCGATGTCGATGCCGCCAAGCGCCATCCCGGCGTGGTCGACGTCATGACGCCGGACCACAAGCCGCAGCTCGCGATCGACCCTGAGATCAAGACCAATCCGTTCGTGTTCCGGATGGAAGTGTTGCAGAGCAATGAGGTCCGCTACGCCAACCAGCCGATCGCCGTCGTGATCGCGGAGACGCTGGAGGCCGCAACGGAAGGCGCGGCGCTGCTGGCGCCGCGTTACGAGACGCTGCCCGTGCTGATCGGTCTCGACGCCGGCGAAAGTTTCGTGCCGCCGGTCGTCGGCGTCGGCAACCCCGCGGCGCATCACCACGGCGATGTCGAGGCGGGCCTTGCCTCTGCCGAGAAGCAGATCGACGCGGTCTATGAGACACCGCCGCAATATCACAACGCGATGGAGCCGCATGCGATCGTCGCCAGCTGGGACGGCGATAAATTGTCGGTCGACATGCCGACCCAGGGTTTGATGATGTCGCTGGCGCGTATCGCCGAGTTGTTCGGCATCGCGCACGACAAGATCCACATCCGCAGCCCGTTCCTCGGTGGCGGCTTCGGCTCCAAGGGGCTGATGGCCGGTCCACCGACGCTCGGTATCATGGCGGCCAGGCTGGTCGGCAGGCCGGTCAAGCTCGTGCTGCGCCGTGAGCAGATGTATGGCCCGGTCGGCCATCGGGCGCCGACGCGCCAGCGCCTGCGCATCGGCGCCGATGGCGAGGGGCATCTGACCGCGCTCGATCATCATGCCCGCACTGTGTCGAGCACGTTCGATGATTTCTACGAGCCCGCGGCCGGCGCTTCGCACTCGCTCTATGCAGCCTCTGCAATCCGCACCTCGCATGACGCCGTGCGCGTCAACACCGGCACGCCGTTGTTCATGCGCGCGCCCGGCGAGGCGACCGGATCGATCGCGCTCGAAAGTGCGATCGACGAGATGGCCTGGGCCTGCGGCATGGATCCGCTGGCCTTTCGCCTGAAGAACTACGCCGAGGTCGAGCCGATCACCGGCAAGCCCTTCTCCTCGAAGGCGCTGCGTGCCTGCTACGAGCAGGGCGCGGCGCGCTTCGGCTGGGCGAAGCGCCCGCTCCAGCCGCGGCAGATGCGCGACGATGCCGGCCTGCTAGTCGGCTGGGGCATGGGAACCGCGACCTTCCCGGCGCTGATGTTCCAGGCCGAGGCGCGCGCGGTGATCCGCCGTGACGGCTCCGGGGCCATGGAGATCGGCGCGCATGACATGGGGCAGGGGGCCTGGACGGCATTGGCGCAGATTGCCGCCGATGCCGTCGGTCTCGATATGGACCGCCTCACGTTCAAGGCCGGCACGTCCGACCTGCCCGACGCGGGCATCGCCGGCGGCTCGGCGCACACGGCAACCGCCGGTGCGGCGATCCACAGCGCCGGCGCGGCCGTGATTGCAAAGCTCGCCGATCTCGCAACCAATGACGAGCGCTCGCCGCTGTTCGGCGCCGGCAATGCCGGCGTGGTCGCGCGCGACGGAAAGCTGTTTCGACGCGACGACCAGAGCCGCGGCGAGAGCTATGCCGAGATCCTGGCACGCGCTGGCGTCTCCGAGGTCGAGGCGCGCGGCACCGGCGCGCCGAACCCTGCGGCGATGGAGGAATACGCGATGCACGCCCACGGCGCGGTGTTCGCGGAGGTGAAGGTCGATCCCGAGCTCGGCCAGGTCCGGGTCACCCGCATGGTTGGCGCCTTCGCGGCGGGACGCATCGTCAATCCGCGGATGGTGCAGAGCCAGCTGTTCGGCGGCATGATCTGGGGTCTGTCCTTCGCGCTGCACGAGGAGGCCGTCACCGACCGCCGCAGCGGCCGGATCATGAACGCCAATCTCGGCGAGTACCACATCCCCGTGAATGCCGATGTGCCGCCGCTCGACGTGATCACGGTCGAGGAGCACGATCCGCACGTCAATGCGCTCGGCATCAAGGGCGTCGGCGAGATCGGCATCACCGGCAGCGCCGGCGCGGTCGCCAACGCGGTCTGGCATGCGACCGGCGTGCGTGTCCGCCGCTTTCCGATCAGGATCGACGAGTTGTTGACGCAGTTCTAGCTGCCGTCCCGGAACAAAGCGGCCCCGGAGTGCCTAGGAGTCCGGGGCCATAACCTCAGCACCTTTTGCGCGAGGCTGCTCGGCTACGTGATGACAGTTAGCCCAGGTTCGGCCAGCGGACATTGAGGTGGCTCAAGCGCGCTGAGAATTCGAGCGGGACCAAATTCCTTGAGTTAGCGCAAGAAGGCCGGCGGGCCGACGCGGGCTCGCTTCAGAACGTCGGCGGCGTGCAGGCCGAGATCACTTCGCACGGCTTGCCGCCGACGCAGCGGAAGCGATGCGGCCGGCGGCTCTCGAAATAATAGGCATCGCCCGGATTGAGGATCCGCCGCTCGTCCTCGACGGTGACCTCGAGCTTTCCGGAGATCACGATGCCGCCTTCCTCGCCGTCATGGATGAGGTGGACGCGCCCGGTATCACTGCCGGGCTCGTAACGCTCCTTCAGGATCTGGAGGCTGCGGCCGAACAGATTGTCGCCGACTTGCTGGTAGGAGATCGGCTTCTTGCCGACCTCGGTGAGTTCCTCGGCGCGGTAGAAGATCTTGCGCCGGCTCTCTGGCTCCAGCGCGAAGAACTCGGCGAGCCCCATCGGGATGCCGTCGAGGATGCGCTTGAGCGCGCCGACCGACGGGTTCATCTGGTTGGATTCGATCAGCGAGATCGTCGAATTGGTGACGCCGGCTCGTTTTGCCAGCTCACGCTGCGACAGCTTGTGGCGCGCCCGGATGAATCGCAGCCGTCCACCGATGTCGACGCTCATGCCTTGGTCCTGTGTTGCAGGTGTTGCGGATCGCGCAAATATGGACCAGCAGCCCCAGTGAAATCAATGGCTTGCAGCTGATCAGAAAAGGACTTGTTGCGCTTTATCAGCCGTGGCTCTGCTAACAGGTCAGCAAAGGAGCGCGGCCGTGACCCTTCATCAGATTCCGAACACTATCAAGACCGACTCGTTCTGGATGCCGTTCACGGCCAACCGGCAGTTCAAGAAGGCGCCGCGCCTGTTCTCATCCGCTGAGGGGATGCACTACACCACTGTCGACGGCCGCAAGGTGATCGACGGCTCCGCGGGCCTGTGGTGCGTCAATGCCGGTCACGGCCGCAAGCAGATTGCTGCCGCGGTCGAGCGCCAGCTCATGACGCTGGACTTCGCGCCTTCGTTCCAGATGGGCCATCCGCTGGCGTTCGACTTCGCCGAGCGGCTCGCCGAGATCGCGCCGAAGGGCCTCGATCGCGTCTTCTTCACCAATTCCGGCTCCGAGTCGGTCGATACCGCGCTGAAGATCGCTCTCGCCTATCACCGCGCCAACGGCCAGGCCAGCCGCACCCGCCTGATCGGTCGCGAGCGCGGATATCACGGCGTCGGCTTCGGCGGCACCTCGGTCGGCGGCATGGTCGCCAATCGCCGCGCCTTCGCGACCCTGCTCCCGGGCGTCGACCACATCCGCCACACCCACGATCTCACCCGCAACGCCTTTGCCAAGGACCAGCCTGAGCACGGCGCCGAACTCGCCGACGATCTCGAGCGTCTAGTCGGCCTGCACGGTGCCGAGACCATCGCCGCCGTCATCGTCGAGCCGGTGCCGGGCTCGACCGCGGTGCTGCCGCCGCCGAAGGGCTATCTGGAGCGCCTGCGCGAGATCTGCGACAAGCACGGCATCCTGCTGATCTTCGACGAGGTCATCACCGGCTTCGGCCGCCTCGGCACGCCATTCGCCGCCAACTTCTTCGGCGTCACGCCGGACCTGATGACGACGGCCAAGGGCATCACCAACGGCACCATTCCCTGCGGCGCGGTGTTTGCGAGCCGCAAGGTGCATGACGGCCTGATGGTCGGCCCCGAGAACCAGATGGAGCTGTTCCACGGCTACACCTATTCGGCGCATCCGACCGCCTGCGCCGCCGGCATCGCGACGCTCGACATCTACAAGGATGAAGGCCTGCTCACGCGCGGTGCGTCGATCGCCGAATACTGGCGCGATGCGCTGCATTCGCTGAAGGGCCTGCCGAACGTCGTCGACATCCGCAATTGCGGCCTGATGGGTGCGGTAGAGCTGGCGCCGCGCGACGGTGCCGTCGGCGCCCGCGGCTACGACGTCATGGTCGATTGCTTCAACACGGGCCTCTACCTGCGCATGAGCGGCGACAGCTTCGCGATGTCGCCTCCGCTCATCGTCGAGAAGAGCCACATCGATCAGATGGTCTCGATCCTCGGCGACGCCATCAAGAAGGTGGCCTGATAATTGCTCCCGCGGTTCACGGAGTTTCTTCTTGCAGCGGCGCGCGTGATGCCGCGGGAGTTTGACGAAGCGTGAAAGTCTTGATCCTCGGCAGCGGTGTCATCGGTGTCACCTCTGCCTACTACCTCGCGCGTGCCGGCCATGAGGTGACGGTCATCGACCGCCAGCCCGAGCCGGCGCTGGAAACCTCGTTTGCCAACGCCGGCGAAGTGTCGCCGGGCTATTCCTCGCCCTGGGCCGGTCCCGGCGTGCCGGTGAAGGCGATCAAATGGCTGTTGATGAAGCATGGGCCGCTGGTGATCCGGCCGAAGCTGGATCCGGTGATGTGGGTCTGGCTACTCAAGATGCTGCGCAACTGCACCAGCGCGCGCTACGCGGTCAATAAGAGCCGAATGATCCCGATCGCGGAATACAGCCGCGATTCCTTGCGCGATCTGCGCCGCGACATCGGCATTCAATATGACGAGCGCTCGAAAGGAACGCTCCAGCTGTTCCGCTACCAGGCGCAGCTCGACGGTACGGCCGAGGACATCGCTGTGCTCAAGCAGTACGGCGTTCCCTTTGAGGTGCTGAGCCGCGAGGGCTGCATCGCGGTCGAGCCGGCGCTCGGCGGCGTGAAGGAGAAGTTCGTCGGCGGGCTTCGCCTGCCGCAGGATGAAACCGGCGACTGCCACATGTTCACGCAGGCGCTGGCCAAGCATGCCCAGGCGCTCGGCGTGCGCTTCATGTTCAACACAGGCATCGATCGCATCGTCACCGACGGCGCGCGTGTCAGCGGCGTTGTGACCAGTGCCGGCCTGTTACAGGCAGACGCTTACGTCCTTGCGCTCGGAAGCTGGTCGTCACGGCTCGTCGCGCCGCTCGGCATCTCGCTGCCGGTCTATCCGGTGAAGGGCTATTCGATCACGGTGCCGATCAAGGACGCCTCCGGCGCGCCGGAATCGACCGTGATGGACGAGAGCTACAAGGTCGCGATCACCCGCCTCGGCAACCGTATCCGCGTCGGCGGCACCGCCGAAATCTCCGGCTATTCCAGCAAGCTGTACGACGCCCGCCGCGCCACGCTCGATCACTCGCTGACCGACCTGTTCCCGCGCGGCGGCGATCTCGCCAAGGCGACGTTCTGGAGCGGCCTGCGTCCGATGACGCCGGACGGCCCACCCGTGATCGGCCCGACGCCATACGCCAATCTCCACCTCAACACCGGCCACGGCACGCTCGGCTGGACCATGTCCTGCGGTTCAGCGCGCGTGCTCGCGGACATGCTGTCGGGCAAGAAGCCGGACATCGACGTGAGCGCGCTGGTGGTGGACCGGTACAAGCACCGGTTTGGGTGACGGTCTCTCCGCGCGTCATTGCGAGGAGCCCTTGCGACGAAGCAATCCAGACTGTCTCTGTCGAAAGACTCTGGATTGCTTCGCTTCGCTCGCAATGACGGCGCGGAGGCGCCGTGGTTCTCTTCGCCTCTCCCCGCGTGCGGGGAGAGGCCGGAATTTGCGAGAGCAAATTCCGGGTGAGGGGGAGCTTCCGCGAGTCCAACTCTCTCGATTCGTGCGGAAAGAGCCCCTCACCCCAGCCCTCTCCCCGTAAGAACGGGGAGAGGGAGAGCAGTCAGCTCGCCCCCGTCACGCAATTCACCCACAGCACCACCGCCTTGGCATCCTGCGCCGGATTGGAAAACCGGTGCGGCCGCCGGCTCGCAAACCTAAAACTGTCACCGCTCTTCAGCGACCACGTTTCGCTGTCCACCGTCAGCATCATCTCACCTTCGAGCACGAGGCCGGCCTCTTCGCCGTCATGGGTGTAGAGCTCGTCGCCGGTGGAGCCGCCGGGCTCCAGATGCACCAGGAACAGATTGAGCTTGTTGTCGGCGCTCGCCGGGCTCAGCAATTGCTTGGATACGCCGGTGCGCCAGAGCTTCAGCTCGGGGCGCTCAAGCCCACGCGTCACGACCTGGTTGGATCCGCCGTCAGCGCTCGGGCTCGCGCCGAACAGCGCAGCGATGCCGACGCCGAACACGTCGGCCAGCGTCGCCAGCACGCGCAGCGAGGGAGATGACAGGCCGCGCTCGATCTGGCTGAGGAAGCCGATCGACAGCTCCGTGCGCGCCGCGACCGTTTCCAGCGAAAACTGCCTGACGCGCCGGAGATCCCTGATGCGGCGGCCGACCGCGACGTCCATTGCGGGCTCTGCGGGTTTGGTGACAGCCTTGGTCCTGGCTTTGGCCTTCAGCTTCTTCGCCGGCCTCGCGGCCGGTTTGCGCATTCTTTTGCCACCGCTCACGTCAGATCGCTTCCTTCATGTGCATGAAAACCGCTTGCGCGATCCGCGAAAGTGTGACCAAATTTTCATATTGGTGAAAATAGGCCGAAACGGTCTGGCCCGCAACGTCTGATCCCATGACACGCGCCAGCGCCGCCATCGGCCAGACCCAAAGGGGGATGCGATGAAGCGTTTTGGTCTGGCCGCGATCGCGGCACTCGCAATTGCAGCCGTGGTGCCGGCTTCGGCGCAACAGGTGCTGAAAGTCGGCTCGACACCGACGGGCATTCCCTTCACCTTCCTCGACACCAAGACCAACACCATCCAGGGCATCATGGTCGATCTCGTCACCGAGATCGGCAAGGACGCCGGCTTCAACGTGCAGATCGAGCCGATGCAATTCTCGGCGCTGATCCCGTCGCTGACCTCGAGCAAGATCGACATCATCGCCGCCGCGATGTTCATCACGCCGCCTCGAAAGGAAGTGGTCGACTTCTCCGACCCGATCTACACTTATGGCGAAGGCCTCGTCGTGCCGAAGAGCGACACCAAGGCCTATGCCACGCAGGACGACCTGAAGGGCGAGACGGTAGGTGCCCAGGTCGGCACCGCCTTCGTCGATGCGCTGAAGAAGTCCGGCCTGTTCGCCGAGGTCAAGGCCTACGACACCATCCCCGACATCCTGCGCGACGTGAACACCGGCCGCCTCAAGGCCGGCTACGCCGACTATCCGATCCTCGCCTACAATCTGAAGCAGGGCGGCTTCCCCGAGGTGCGCCTCGTCGACGGCTACAAGCCCGTCACCGTCGGCTCGGTCGGCATCGGCGTTCGCAAGGGCGAGACCGCGCTGCTCGGCAAGATCAACGCCTCGCTGGCGAAGCTCAAGGCCAATGGCACCATCGCCAAGATCCTCGATAAATGGGGCCTGAAGGCACAAGGCTGATCATTAGAGGAGGCTGATCGATGAAGGCTGCCCGATGAAAGGCTTCTGGCGCGACGCCGTTGAGTTCTTCCCGATCCTGTTGAACGGCGTCGCGCTGACGATCATCGTCACGGTCGGCTCGCTGCTGCTCTCGACGGTGCTCGGCCTCGTCTGGGCGATGATGCGGGTCTCCGGCATCAAGGCGCTGTCGATGCTCAGCGCCAGCCTGATCAACGTGATCCGGGGCATCCCGATCATCGTGCTGTTGTTCTACCTCTATTTCGTGATGCCCGATCTCGGCGTCACGCTGTCGGCGTTGCAGGCCGCGATCCTCGGGCTCGGCATCGCCTATTCGGCCTATCAGGCGGAAAATTTCCGCGCCGGCATCGAGGCGATCGACAAGGGCCAGATCGAAGCGGCGCAGACAATCGGCATGGGCTGGTGGCTCACCATGCGCCGCGTGGTGCTGCCGCAGGCCGTCCGCATCGTGCTGCCTCCTTACGGCAACGTCATGATCATGATGCTGAAGGATTCGTCGCAGGCCTCCACCATCACGGTCGCCGAGCTCGCGCTGCAAGGCAAATTGATCGCGTCCTCGACCTTCAAGAACACCAGCGTGTTCACCCTTGTTGCGCTGATGTACCTCACCATGAGCATCCCGCTGATCCTGCTGGTCCGTCACTTCGAGAAGCGGGCTGGCAAGCGATGATCAAGCTGAACGACGTCCACAAGAGCTTTGGCAAGGTCGAGGTGCTCAAGGGCATCAATGCGTCGGTGCAAAAGGGCGAGGTGGTTTGCATCATCGGCCCGTCCGGCTCGGGCAAGTCTACAATCCTGCGCTGCATCAACGGGCTGGAGAGCTACGATCGCGGCGAGATCAGCGTCGAAGGTTTGAAGGTCGATCGCGATGCACCGTCGATCGTGGCGATCCGCACCCAGGTCTCGATGGTGTTCCAGCGCTTCAACCTGTTCCCGCATCGTACGGCGCTGGAGAACGTGGTCGAGGGACCGCTCTATGTGAAGAAGGAGCCGCGTGCGCAGGCGCTGGAGCGCGGCCGCGCGCTGCTCGCCCAGGTCGGGCTCGCCGAGAAAGCCGATGCGCATCCGCCGCAACTCTCCGGTGGCCAGCAGCAGCGCGTTGCTATCGCGCGTGCGCTCGCGATGCAGCCCAAGGCCATCCTGTTCGATGAGCCGACATCGGCGCTCGATCCCGAGCTCGTCGGCGACGTCCTCGGCGTGATGCGCAAGCTTGCCGATGACGGCATGACCATGGTCGTCGTCACCCACGAGATGGGCTTTGCCCGCGATGTCGCCGATCGCGTGCTGTTCATCGACGGCGGCGTCATTGTCGAGCAGGGGCCGGCCAAGGCGCTGCTCAATCAACCCCAGCATCCGCGCACGCAGGATTTTCTGCGCCGCGTGTTGCATCCGCTCTGATCGGTCTTCGCCATGACCACACGCCTGCCTCTGCCTCCCTCGCTCTACGCCGACACCGCCGTCGCGCCGATCGCCACGCCGCCGCTCGACGTCGACAAGACTGTCTCCGTCGCGATCGTCGGCGGCGGCTACACCGGCCTGTCCACGGCGTTGCATCTGGCCGAGCAGGGTGTCGAGGCGCTGGTGCTGGAGGCGCAGGAGCCCGGTTGGGGCGCGTCCGGCAACAATGGTGGCCACACCAATCCCGGACTGAAGCACGATCCCGATCAGATCGAGGCCGATTTCGGCACAGATCTCGGCCGCCGCATGATCGACTTCTCCTACGGCACCACCAACTTCACCCACGAATTGATCCGCCGTTACCAGATTCCCTGCGAGGCACGGCAGAACGGCACGCTGCGCGCGGCCTATAACGAGGCCGGCGCCGCCGCGATCGAAAATACCGCGCAGCAATGCATCCGCCGCGGCATGCCGGTGTCATTCCTGAACCGCGAGCAGTTGCGCGAGATGACCGGCACCGACCGCTATATCGGTGCGATGCTGGATACGCGTGGCGGCGATCTGCATCCCCTCAGCTATGCCCGCGGCCTCGCGCGCGCGGCGATCTCCGCCGGCGCGAAAGTGTATGGAGAAACGCCGGCGCTGTCGCTGCGCCGCGAGGGCACGCGCTGGCGCATCGAGACGCCGCGCGCGATCGTGCATGCCGAAAAAGTCCTACTCGCCACCAATGGCTTCACCGACGACCTCTGGCCGGCACTTCGCCGCACCATCGTGCCGGTGTTTTCCTCGATCGCCGCCACCGCGCCGCTCTCGGACGCGATTGCGCGCGAGATCATGCCGACGCGTCCCGTGCTCTACGAGAGCGGCCACATCACGGTCTATTATCGCATCGATCAGCACAACCGCCTGTTGATGGGCGGCCGCGGCCCGATGCGCTGGATCAAGTCGCCGAACGACGTCGCCTACCTCATGCGTTACGCCGAGCGGCTATGGCCGCAGCTCAAGGGCGTCGCCTGGACGCATGGCTGGAACAGCCGGCTCGCGATCACCGTGGATCATTATCCGCATGTGCATGAGCCCGCGGAGAACATCCTGATCTCGCTGGGCTGCAACGGCCGCGGCGTTGCGCTCTCCACCGCGATGGGCGCGCAGCTGGCGCGCCGGCTGATCGGCGGGCCGAAGGTGGAGATCGATATGCCGATAACGGGCATCAAGCCGATGCCGATGCACGCGTTCTGGCCGATCGGGGTGACTACAGCGGTGATCGCGGGGCGGGTGAGAGATCGGTTAGGAATATAGAAAAGGCGCTGCCGAGGCAGCGCCTTGCTCGATCCGATGTTCAGCAGCGGCCCTGTTTCCACAGGCCGGGCGGGCAGCCCATGCCGCGCCAGCCGACCTTGCGCCCGTGGTACCATCCCGGCGGCGTGCCATGGTAATGATAGCCCATCGCGTGGCCACGACCGTAGCCGTGCCCATGTCCATGCCCACCCTTGGCCAGTGCAGGGCTGGTAAGTGTGAGGCCGGCCGCAACGATCAGCGACGCGGCGAGCGCAAGTTTCTTCATCATGTCCTCCACTGGGGCGAGCGCATTTGTCCGTTCACTGAACGAACGGCAGGTAGGTAAGTTCCCTGCGAATGTGGAGGAGTCATGACGCTCGCGGAGATGGCAATGGCGCGACGGCTCAACGAACGTTGGCACAAGCTCGCATCGATCCGTGCGCTCAGCCTTCCTCCACCGCTTCCGCCCACGGTTGGAAAATCTCGACCGCGCCCGAATTGGTGTCGCCCTCGCGCATCACCACGCTCGGGCAAGCAAACTTCATCGGCAGTGCCTGCACCTGCGTCTCCTCATAGTCGAACCGCGCCGCCAGCGTATTGCGCGCCTCCGCCGGCAGGCGGGCATCGCCGATCACGACCGCGCCTTCGCTGGCGTCGATGCGCGGCTGGTGGATGGCGGCATCGAGGTCCATGCCGAAATCCATCGCAAAGGACACGAGCTGCGTCACCGCCGGCAAGATGCGGCGGCCGCCGGAGGCGCCGACCGCGAGGCGCCTGCCGTCCTTCGTCTCGGCGATGACGGGCGTGTAGTTGGTGAGACAACGCTTGCCGGGGGCGAGCGAGTTGGTGGTAGCAGGCGTCGGGTCGAACCACATGATGCCGTTGTTCATGGGGATGCCACTATGCGGCGTCACGTATTTCGAGCCGAAGGTGGAGAGCAGCGTCTGCGTCACCGCGGCCATGTTGCCGTGACGGTCGACTACGGAGAAATGCGTGGTGCAGGCCGGCGCGAGATATTCCGCCCCGAGCGAGCGCTTGCCGTCGGCATCGCCCATGTCGCCCAGCCGCTGGCGGTAGGCCGATTGCAAAGCGAGCGCGTATTCAGCGTAGGCGGCCGCATCCGGCGCGGTGCCCGGCTTCAGGTTCTGCTGCAACAGGCGTAGCGCATGCGCTATCGTGGGCCCGGCCGTGAGCTCCGGCGTCGCAAACACCTTGCCGCCGCGATAGGGGATCGCGAGCGGCTCGCGCAGGTGGCTACGGAACGCGGCGAGATCCTCCACCGACAGCGAACCGCCATCGGCCTTGATGTCGGAAGCGATGCTCTTGGCGAGATCGCCCTCATAGAAATCGCGCGGGCCGGCCGCGGCGAGATGGGCCAGCGTCGCCTTCAGCTTGTCCTGAGGCAGCCGCGTCTCGGCCTTGATGCCCCAGGGCGCATTCGGCGGCAGACCGTCCTTCAGGAATATCTCCGCGCTGGCGGGATAGCGCCTGAGGTCGGCGGCGGTGCTTGCGATCATCAACGTCGTCCACCAGTCGACCAGCAGGCCTTCGCCCGCGATCGTCGCGGCGGGCGCGACCAGATCTTTCCAAGGCATCCTGGCGTGGCGGCGATGCGCTTCCTCCATGCCGGCGACGACGCCGGGCACCGCGATCGAGCCGGGCCCGTGAATGTTGCGATCGTCCTTCACCCGCGGCCAGGGGAACAGGTCGGAGGCCGCGCCTTCGCCCGTGATCGGATAATCGGTTACGCGCAGGCTCTGCGGCGCGCACATGCCGTAGTCGATCACCTCGTAGCGATTGTCCTTGGCGCGGTAGAGCACCATCGCGCCGCCACCGCCCATGCCGCTCATCCAGGGCTCCAGCACGTTCAGCGCAAACGTCGTTGCGACAATCGCGTCGACGCAGTCGCCGCCCGCCGCCAGCACTTCTGCGCCGACCTCGGCGGCCCGGCGCGATTGCGCGGCGACGATGCCGCCCTTGGTTCTAACTGCGGGTTTGCGGATCTGTTGGGCGCGGCTGAACTGGTGAGGCATGTTGTGGTCTTGATGTTTGTCGTGGCTTTGCTGCGTTGACGTCGAGGCTCCGCAATTGGCGAAGCCCGCAGACAATGGCACATTGCCGCCAACGAGAACATCGAAACGGAGGCGCGACATGGCTGGTGTGAAACAGGCGCGGGATGGCGCGGTCGGGATACTGGCTCGTCGTGCCGGGGCTAGTCCCGGGCATCCACGTCTTCCGCGGGTGCTCCAAGAACGTCATGGCCGGGACAAGCCCGGCCATGACGACGCAGATCAATGGGAAAGCGACGAGCCGGAGCGCTCAGAGTGGGCGGGTCAGCCGGCTGGCCTGATACTTGGCGCGCCATTTCGGGCCGGGCCCGCGCATGTAGTGAAGCTCGGGGCGGTAAGGATCGCCTGCGACCCTCATCAAGGTCTGCCATTTGGTGGCGACGAAGCTCAGGGGGTGGCGGAGCAGGGTCAAGGGAGCGAGCAGCATGGCATCACCTCAATGCGGCTTGCCGAGCATGGCCGTGAAGGGGAGATCGAAAATCTCCTCGCCATCGTCGTCGCTGACATGGATCACCCAGTCGCGCCAATCCTCGTTGCTCGGCGTCAGGATCATCGACCGCATGATCTGGGCGGCGCGGTCGCGGGCCTCGGTGAGATTGGAGACGGCGGCGCCGTAGCGATCGATCAGTGTGCCCTCGGTATTGGAGCAGTGAAAATAGACCTGGACCATATACGCCTCCTGTAGGGAGCGATTGGGATGGCAAACTGATACCACCCGAGGCATTCGCGAAACATTCGGGCCGAACCCGGTAAGGGAATTTACGGAGATTGGTCGCCTCCGAGGTCGTTACAGGTTTAATCACAGGCGGGTGATGATCAGCTGGACCGCGCTTCGGCGGCATGGAACAACCTCCGACGAAAGTCGGGGGAGGGCGGCAGTGAAACATCTCACAATCTGCAAGGAAGGCCGGAGCCTGCCCGCGTGGGCAGTCGCCTTCGCCGCGCTCCTGCTTGGTCTTGCCCCCGGGGCATCATCCGAGCTCGTCAGGCGAGGCGGCTATGCGATCGGCACGGACGTCTGCGGCAGCGGCGATCTCGCTTTTCCCAGAATCCAGATCGACATGAAGGCAGGCTTTTGCGCCGGCCTCGTCGCCAGCGAGGACGACCGCCTGAAATTCCCGCGCGCGATCATCCAGGTGCCGGGCCGCGACCTGTTCGTGGTGGCCGACATGGGCGGCTGGGGCCATGCCGACGGACGGCTGCTGCTGCTCGATCCGCATGCGCCCCCAGGCCAACGGTTGAAGGAATTGCTGACCGGGGTCGAGTATCCGTTCGGCCTGGTGATCGGCCCCGACAGGAAGCTCTATGCCTCGACCGCAGAGACGATCTTCCGGTTCGATCCGCTTGCGGACAATCCGCGCGGCACGGTCGAGACCATCATCCGTCGCATGCCCGGCCGGCGGATCAGTCTGCCCGACGGCACGAGGCTCGACGAAAGCGCGCATCCGCTCAAGCAGTTCGTCTTTGACAGGAACGGGCGGCTGTTCGTCAATATCGGCTCGCACAGCGACGACTGCATCACGCCGGCACCGATCACGAAGCCTTGCGCGGCCGCCGAGGGCGCGTCGGCGATGGCATCGATCTGGCTGTACACGCCGCCTGCGGGTGGCGTCTTCCCGGCGCTGAAGCCGAACGATCCCGATCCGCCGCACACCGTCTATGCGCGGGGCTTGCGCAACTCGATGGCGCTGGCGCTGCATCCGAACTTTCCCGATACCGGCTACGCCTTCCTGCAAGGCGAGAACGGCCGCGACCTGCCAGACATCCTCAAGCCCAACGAGGAGATCAACGCGATCGAGCAGGGCAGGCACTATGGCTGGCCCTATTGTTACGATGCGTCGACGCCGAGCCCGGAATTCAGGGGCGTGCTGCAGTCCGGGATTTATAAATCGCTCTGCACCGCCAACGCGCTCTACAAGCCGCCGCTCTCGCTGATGCCGCCGCACGGTGCGCCGCTCGCGATGCTCTATTATCATTATCACGGCACAAAATTCCCGGAGCTGGAGGGTAAGCTGCTGGTCGGTCTGCACGGCTATCGCCCGACCGGCAGCCGCGTCCTCATCTATGACGTCGACGACCACGGCTTCCCCAAGCCTGTCCCGGCGCCGGTGCACTATCACGTCAGCTGCGCCGCAGACCCGACCCGCAGCTTCCTGACCGATGCCGGCGAAGTCGCCGCCGCGCCGTTCGAGGAGCTGATTTCAGGCTGGCACCGCGTCAACGGCGCGCGGCCGCAAGGCGCCCCGGTCGGCATGACGGTGGCGGAAGACGGCGCGATCTGGCTGGTCGAGGACAAGAACAAGACCGTGATCCGCATCGATCGCGCCGCGGGCGACGCGCCGGCGCCGCTACCCTGCGACATCCGCAGCCAGGCGATGATCGACCAGCTCGCGGCGTTCGTCGCCAGAGACGCGCAGAACAGCGTCCGACTCACGACGCTGCGCAAGGGCCACGTCGAGAAGCATTGCGTCGGCTGCCACTCGGATTTCGGCCTGAAACCAGGACAATCGGACGCAGAGAAGGATTCGACGGTGCTCCGCTTCATGCTGTCGCAGGACGGCTGGATCTATCCGGGCGATCCCGACGCCGGCAAGCTGCGCACGCGGCTGCGCGGTCTCGGTGCGGAGAAGCTGATGCCGCCGGGCGGCGAGGGCCTGCCGAAGAGCGAGCCGGGTTACACGCGGCTGCTCGACACTGCGGACCTGCTCGTTGCGAAAATGGTTCCGGGCACGCGGATGCGGATCAAGCCCGGTCCGCCGCAGCGCAAGTTCTTCGGCAAGACCAACAAGGAATGCGGCGAAATACCGGCCGCCAAGGTCGTGGTCGTGACACAAAGGAGCGCTGTAGACAAACCCGGCTTCAGCCGATTCTTCCGGCCGGCCGATCCCTATCTGAACGGCGAGTGCTCCGACGACGATGGCTATTACATCCGGCAGGAATTTCTGGTGCCTGTGCAGTAGCATTTTGCTCGTCGCGACGCTGCCGGCCGCTGCCGAGACCAAGCTGTTTGAAAGCGTGCAGGTGACGCCCACGGGCGAATACACCTTCGGCATCGAAGGGCCTGCCGCCGACCTCGACGGCAATCTCTTCGTGGTCAATCTCGGCAAGCAAGGCACCATCGGCAGGCTGCCAGCCGGCGGGGCGGCGTCGGAGCCGTTCACGATGCTGCCCGAAGGCAGCGTCGGCAATGCCATCCGTTTCGATCGGAACGGCACCATGTTCATTGCCGACTACAAGAAGCACAACGTCTTCACGATTCCGAAGGGAGCGACAGAGCCGTCCCTCTGGTTTCACTCCGACGAGATGAACCAGCCCAACGACATCACGATCGCCCGCGACGGAACGATCTATGCGAGCGACCCGAACTGGAAGGGCCGCGAGGGGCACATCTGGCGCATCGCGAAGGCAGCGGTCGGATCGGTGCAGGGCCAGGTCATGGCGGCGCCGCGCGCGATGGGCACTACCAACGGCATCGATCTCAGTCCTGACGGCAAGACGCTCTATGTCGGCGAATCCAGCAGCGGCCAGATCTGGTCCTATGGCATCCGGGGCAACGACCTCGTCGACGCAAAGCTCGTCAAGTCGTTCCAGCCCGACACCATCGACGGCCTGCGCACCGATGTCACCGGTCGGCTGTATGTGGCGCGCATTCTCAAGGGCACGATCGCGTTGATGAAGCCCAACGGCGCGGTCGAGCGCGAGATCGCGCTGAGGGCCAAGGAGCCGACCAACCTCGCCTTCGGCGGCGGCGACGGTAAGACCGTCTTCGTCACGCAGCGCCAGGGCGGCTTCATTGAGGCCTTCCGGACCGATCAGCAGGGCCGCGAGCACTGTCTTCAGCGCGGGCGCTGCTGAGCATCACGGGCGATCTGCCTTCAGCGCAGGGCAACCCGACAGGGGCGGCATTCTTCTTGCTTGCATCTGGCCGCCGCGGAGATCAAGACTCTGCGGCACATTAAAGAGCATGCGACCCACGGAGTGTGTGAGTGAAAGCCGTCCATACCGAACTGCATCGCAGCCATGATCCGCAATTCTTCCTGGTCCGCGGTGTCGTCAAGCGCACCACCGAACAGCCCGAGCGCGCCGACCGCCTGCTCAAGGGATTGAAGGATGGCAAGCATCAACTGGTCGAGCCGACGAAATTCGGGCAGGGCCCCCGCGCGCGCATTCACAGTCCGGAATATCTGTCGTTCCTGAGCGAAGCCTGGGATGCCTGGACTGCGCTTGGCGATTCCGGCCCGGAGATGATCGGCAACATCCATCCGGTGCGCCACGCCGCGACCTATCCCACCCACATCGTCGGCAAGCTCGGCTGGCACACCGCCGACACCGCCGCGCCGATCGGGCCGGGCACCTGGGCGGCCGCCTGTGCCGCGACCGACGTTGCAGTCACGGCGGCGCAGATGGTGATGGACGGCGAGGATGCGACCTATGCGCTCTGCCGTCCGCCGGGCCATCATGCCTATCGCGATATGGCGGGCGGCTTCTGCTTCCTCAACAACAGCGCGATCGCAGCGGCGCATCTGCGGCAGAAGCACGAGCGTGTCGTGATCCTCGACGTCGACGTCCATCACGGCAACGGCACGCAGGGCATCTTCTACGCGCGACCGGACGTCTACACGATCTCGATCCATGCCGATCCGATTGCGTATTATCCGTTCGTGTGGGGCTATGCCCATGAGCGGGGCGAGGGCCCCGGCCTCGGCACCAATCTCAACATTCCCTTGGCCATCGGCACCGGCGATGACGGCTACATCCAGGCGCTGGACGTCGCGCGCAAGGCGATCGAGTCCTTTGCGCCTGGCGCCCTCGTCATCGCGCTCGGTCTCGATGCCTCCGAGCACGACCCGCTGAAGGGACTGGCCGTCACCACGCCGGGCTTCCGCCGCATCGGCCGGGCCATCGCGAAAATGGGCCTGCCGACCGTGTTCGTGCAGGAGGGCGGCTATCTCTCGGATATTTTGGGCGCGAACCTGACCTCGGTGCTGGCAGGGTTCGAAGAGGCGCGGTGATCTCCGCCTCTTGCCGCCCTTGCCCGAAGCCTTGGCGAAGGCGGATGCGGGCAGAGGCCGGAAAACACGTCATTGCCTCGACAGACGCGCGGCCGCGAGGTCGTCATTCAGCCGCTTCCTGGAGCGGCCAGGCATTGCGGCTGATGGGAAGGCCGCCGTGCGCACGGGAGCCGTCGGCGATCGCGAGGCGATGTGAGGGCGATGGCGAGCACAGCGAGAAGCGCCAGCCATGCGGATCGTCGGCGATATCGGGCTTGAAGCTGATCTCGATGCCCTCGCGCGATACCTGCATCGCAAAGGCGTCCAGCGGCAAGTTGAGCCCAAAGCCTCTGGCTTTCAGGTAGGCCTCCTTGAGCGTCCAATAGTCGAAGAAGCGGTCGATCGCGGCGGGCTCCGGCAATCCGCGCAAGGTTTCGACTTCCTCTGGCGCAAAGAAGCGAAGCGCGGTGGATAACGGCGCGACGCGCCGGGACACGGTTTCGACGTCGACGCCGACGGCCTCATGCCGCGACACGACGCAGGCGACGCAGCCGTCGGCATGCGACAGGCTGAAATGCAGCGCGGTCGCGGTCTTGGGCGCTGCGACAAACGGCCGCCCATAGCGGCCGGCCGCAAAGGACCAGTCGGAGGGCGCAACGTTGGTGGCGACCTGCGACAGCGCCATGCGCAGCATGGCGTGCGCGAAAATATATTGCCGGCGATGCCGCTCGAACATGAAGCGGTCGGCGCGTATCCGCTCGTCGGCCGAAAGCAGGCGCCAGCACGCATCGACGACGCCTGGCGTGTCGATGGTCTCGATCAGTCCGACAAACAGTTCAATTCCGTCGTCTGCCATCAATGAGGCCTTTGGCGTCAGGCGGGAGGGGATCCCCCGGCGCGGGACGCAAGAATCAATTGAGCAGACCGCTTCTAGCGGTCCACTCGGGCGAATCCTTGTCGATAGCTGGCCGGTTTACAGACGCAAGCTTGTGCGAGACCCCAACTCGACAGGCGAGCGGTCGATTTTTAAACAATCGTGCGGCGTCCCCGGCCGACGCTTACTTTTTCTTCTTCCTGGATTTCTTCTTGGCCCCGCGCAGAGCCTTAAGGCTGTCGTCGACATCCTTCAGCGCGACCTTGAGCTTGTCTTTCTCGAAGTTGAGCAGCTCTCGCAGTGCCTTGCGGTCCTCCTCGCTGAGCGAGGTCTTCTTCGTAAATTTGATGAAACCCATAACATTTCCCCGGTTGAAAATAATCGTGCAAATCAAAGCCCGCGAACAATCTTGCGCGGCGGCGCCAAATAATCAAGATGCAACTGGATCATTCACAGCTTCGACGAGCCGGCGTTTTCCTCCGGCTTGAAATCAGGCTGCTCTGCGGTCGAGCAATTTGCCGAGAGGCGCGCTGGGCTCGGCGATCGCCGCCGCCAGCAACGCGACGAGATCCTCCATCCAGGCGCCGACCATGCGGCCGTCTAACAGCTCCCGCTTGTAATTGCATGAACCGGTGATTCCGGTCGGGCGTTCCTTGAGCATCAGTGACAGCCAGGTCTGGTCGATCGGCAGCACCGGCTGGCCTTCGCGAGCGATGTTGCCGATCGATTCTGTCGCGAGATCGGGCAGATCGAGCGGCTGGCGCAGCGGATTTTGCAAGGTGAAATAGACCTGGAACAGCGAGGCCGGATCTACCCCCTCCCGCTCAAGATGTTCGGCCAGGATGTTGAACGGCAGCTCCTGCCGGGCATGCGCGTCCAGCACGTTCTGGCGCACCCGCGCCAAGGCTTGCACGAACGACAGCTCCGGCGTGATTTTGGTGCGGACGATCACCGTGTTCTCGAACGGGCCGACGATTCGGTCAGTATCCGGCTGGGCGCGATTGGCCATGGCGGTGGCGACCACGATGTCGGTGCGCCCCGTTCGCGCCAGCAGCAACGCCTTCAGGCCGGTGAGAAGGCACATGAACAGAGTGGCGTTATGCCGGCCGGCGAACGCCGTGAGCCGGCCGATCAGCTCACGATCCAGGCTCACCGGATGATGCCCGGTGGACGCACCCGGTCTTGATTCGCTATCGAAGAGCGGGGCCGCGCCGCGCAAATTCTCGGTCCAGTCGGCGAGCTGGCGGCGGGCCGCGTCGGTGCCGCACCACCAGCGCTGCCAGCGCGCGACGTCCGAAAAGGCCGGCGGCAGTTTCGGCAGCGGCACCGACGGATATCCGGCCAGCGCCGCATAGCGGTTCGACAATTCCTCGAACACCACGCCGATCGACCAGCCGTCGACGACGGCGTGATGCAGCGCCAGCAGCAGCACATGATCATTATCGTGGAGTCGTAACAACCGGGTGCGCATCAGCGGCGCGCGCGTGGTGTCGATCGGAGTATAGGTTTCCTGCTCGATCAGGAGATCGATCTTCCTGAGCTCCAGGGCCCTGCGTCGCTTGTTGTTGTGGGGAAGACCATCGCCGATGACCTCATTGGTCAGGACGCGGCCGAGGGTGCCGGGCGCGACGATCTGGCTGACGGGCCCCTCGCCGTTCCAGCTGAATGTGGTTCGAAGCGCTTCGTGCCGGCGGACGATATCATCGATCGCCTGCGCCAGAGCGTCCCGATCGAGTGGGCCCTTGAGGCTGAAGGCGAAAGGCAGGTTGAACAGCGGCAGCCCCGGCAGGTTCTGCTCGATCCGCAGCATCTGATCCTGTGCGATCGAGAGCGCCGGAGGACTGCGGTCTGCCAGACTCGTTTCAGTCTGCCTTGTCCCGCTTGCGGCAGGCTTGCGCGGCTTCGCGGCCACCGCCGTGTCGACCTGCCGGGCCAGCTCTTCGATCGTCGGGGCCTCGAAGATGGTCTTGATCGGCAGCGACACGCCGAGCGCACGGGCGATGCGCGCCATCACCTGTCCCGCGAGCAGCGAATGACCGCCGAGATCGAAGAAATTGTCGGTCACACTGATGCTCTCGACCTTCAATAGGTCGATCCAGATGTCGGCGAGCACCTTCTCGGTGAGGCGCCGCGCCGGCACGGCCGCATCCGGTCCGGACACGTCCCGCTGCGCCGGCGCCAGCAGCGCAGACCGGTCGAGCTTGCCATGGGCATTGAGCGGCACCTGATCGAGGAACAGGAATGCGGACGGGATGGCGTGGCCCGGCAGCCGGCCCTTCAGGAATTCGCGCAGCTCGCTGGCGCTGCTCGTGCTGCCGGGCCTTGCGACGATATGAGCGATCAGTCTGACATCGCCGCTCGCCTCGCGACGCGGCTCGACGATGCCGGCGTGCACAGTCGGATGCTCGGCAAGTACGCTCTCGATCTCCTTGAGCTCGATCCGGTAGCCACGGATCTTGACCTGATGGTCGGCGCGGCCGAGGCATTCGATCGTGCCATCAGCGCGGCGGCGGGCGAGGTCGCCGGTCCGGTAAAGCCGCGCGCCCACCCGGCGCGTGAACGGATCGGGCATGAAACGCTGCCGGCTCTGGGCGGGATCGTTGATGTAGCCGCGGCCGACGCCAGCGCCGCCGATACAGAGCTCGCCGGTCACGCCGACCGGCTGCGGCTGGAGGTTTGCATCGAGCACATAGAGCTGGGTGTTCGGCAGCGGCGCGCCGACCGGAACGTTGCCGGTCGCGATTGCCGGCGCCTTGGTCAGGCGATGCAGGGAGACGTCGTCAGAACATTCCGACGCGCCATAAGCGTTGATCAGCGGCACTTTCGGGTAGCGGGCGAACCAGGCGTGGCAGAGATCGACGGGCAGCGGCTCTCCGGTCGAGATCAGCAGCCGCAACTTGGAGAAGGCGCGTTGGACCTGCGCCTCGTTCATCCGTTCGACGACGACCCGCAACAGCGAGGGAACGATCTCGAGCACCGTGACGCCTTCGCGCTCGATCTCCTGCGCCAGCAGGATCGGGTCCTGCATGGTCGCGTTGCCACAGATATGCACGCGTGCGCCGACCATGGGCCCGGCGAGGAACTGCCAGACTGAAATGACGAAACTCTGTGGAGCGGTCTGCGCGATCACGTCCCTGGCCGTGAGCCCGAGCTCGGAGATGAGCGAGGCCAGATGGTTCGACAGGCCGCGCTGCTCGATCATGACGCCTTTCGGCGTGCCGGAGGATCCGGAGGTATAGACGAGATAAGCTAGGCTCGCGGCGGCGCGCGGTGCGGCGCGGGCCGGCTTGGTCGTCCCTGGCGCTATCGCGTCTTCGAGCTCGGCCACATGTATGCGCTCGACCAGCGGATCGATCAGCGTCTCGACCATGGCGGACTGAGCCCGCCCGGTCAGCAGCACGCGGGCGCAGCTCGATCCGAGTATGGTCGCGAGCCGTGCCGTCGGCTGGTCGGGATCGAGATTGAGGAAGGCCGCGCCCACGCGCTGCACCGCGATCATCGCGGCGAGCAGGTCGGGCCCGCGCTCCGCCAGCAAGGCGACCACGCTCTCGGCACCAACGCCCTCGCGGGTCAGCCAGCGCGCGACCGCCTGGCTGCGGCGCGCCAGCTCGCGATAGCTCAGGGACGTGCGTCCGTCCGACACCGCGATAGCGTTCGGTGTCGTCCTGACCTGAAGATCGAAGCGTTCGCTCAAATTGCCGCGCGTGGTGAAATTGGCCGGCACGCCCCGGCCTTTCGCCAGCAATTGCCGGCGTTCGGCCTCGGTCAGCAGCGGCAGGCGCGAGATGCGCTGCTCCGGATTGGCGATGGCCGCCTTGAGCAGGGTCTTGAACTGGGCGGCCATGCCGTCGATCGTCGCCGCGTCGAACAGATCGGTGGCGTATTCGAAGAAGCCGGTGAAACGGCCGTCGGCCTCGACCAGTTCGAGCGTGATGTCGAAGCGCGCCACCTTGGGATCGACTTCCAGCCGCCGCATCGAGAGGCCCGGGAAGTGCGCTGCCTCGATCGAGGCGTTCTGGAGGATGAACATGATCCGGAACAGCGGATTGCCGTCGCTACGGCGCGCGACCTGGAGCGCGCGCAACACCTCCTCGATTGGAAGGTCCTGATTGCGGTAGGCGTCCAACGTGACCTGCCGCACCCGCCGCAACATCTCGCCGAAGCTCGGATCGCCGCCAAAATCGTTGCGCAGGATCAGAGTGTTGGCGAACAGCCCGATCAGGCGCTCGCTTTCGATCTGGTTGCGGTTGGCGATCAGCGAGCCGGTGGCGACGTCTTCATGCGAGGTGTGGCGAAACAGCAGGCATTGGAACACGGCGAGCAGCGTCATGAATGGCGTGACGCCCTGGTTCTGGCTGAGCGTGCGCAGATCGGCCGACAGAGTTCTTGAGAATTCGAGATAGCGACGGGCGCCGTGCCCGCTCCAGATCTCCGCTCTCGGCCGGTCGGTTCGCAGTGGCAGCATGGTGACGCCGTCGAGCTGGGTCCGCCAATAGTCGAGCTGTTCCTTTGCCGCCGGCGTCTGCGCCCAGCTCTGCTGCCACAGCGCAAAGTCGCGATATTGGAAGGCGGGTGGCGGCAGCGCGGCGGCGCTCCTCTTGTGCGCGGCCGCATAATGGGCGGCAAGCTCTTCCCAGAACAGCCGTTGCGACCAGCCATCAGTGACGATGTGATGGACGTTGACCACCAGCGCGTGGCTCGTCTTGTCGAATGACAGCAGCGTCACCTTGAGCGGCGGTTCGTGCGAAAGATCGAACGGATGTTGTGCGAGCTTGAGCGCCTCGCGCCGGATCACTGCGATCCGCTTGTCCGCAGGGCACGGCTTGAGCTTGATCCGCTCGAACTGCGGTGGCGATTGCAGCACAAGCTGCGCCGGCTCGCCCTGCCGTTCGGTGAAAACCGAGCGCAGCGCCTCGTGGCGCACGCAGATCGCCGCGAGGCCCGCAGAAAGCGCCGCGACGTCGACCGGGCCCTTGAGAAGCGCGACTTCGGCGACATTGTAATTGTAGTTGGTCGGATCGAGCCGCGAGAGCAAATACATCCGCTGCTGCTGGAACGACAGCGGCGCGTTCGCGTCTATGGCCTTGCGCCATGCCGGCAGCGCCGCCTCGCGGTGGCTTGCGGCGGTCTCGAGCCGGGCCGCAAGAGCTGTGACCGTGGCACAGTCGAAAATGTCCTCGAACGAGAAATCGACGTTGAAGCGTTCGCGCAGGCGCGAGCGCATCTGCGTCACCGCGAGCGAATCCGCGCCGAGCGCGAAGACGTCCTGATCGGCGCCGACCTGCGGCAGCTCCAATAGACCGGCCCAGATCGCGGCGAGCTGGGTCTCCAGCGCGTTGCGCGGCAGCCGGGCCTCGTCGCCGCCCTCTACTGTTGCGATCAGATCGGCCAGCGCATTGCGCTTGACCTTGCCGCTGGCGCCTTTCGGCAGCGCGGCCACGCTGCGGATCAGGCTCGGCACCTTGTAGGCCGCGAGCCGCTTTCGCGCGAACTGGCGCAACTGCTCCGAGCTCGCCTCGGAATTCGGTCGCAGCACCACGACGGCCGCAACGTTCTCACCGAGCTTGTCGTGCTGGACGGCGAACACGCCGGCTTCCAGCACCGCCGGATGGCTGAGCAGGACCTCTTCCACCTCCAGCGGCGAGATCTTCTGCCCGCCGCGGTTGATGACGTCCTTGATGCGGCCAACGATGAAGAGGTAGCCGTCGGCGTCGAGATAGCCGAGATCTCCGGTCCGGAACCAGCCGTTGCGGAACGCGGCCTCTGTCGCCGCCGCGTCATTATAGTAGCCGCGGCTCATGTTGGGGCCGCGCAGCATGATCTCGCCATGCGTGCCGCTCGCGACTGCGCGGCCCGTCTCGTCCATAATCGCGATCTCCGGGCCCGCCGCGCGGCCGACCGATCCGACCTTGCGTAGCTCGAACGGGTTGGCCGCGATCTGCGAGGCCGCCTCGGTCATGCCGTAGGTCTCGAGCACGGGAACGCCGAACGTCGCCTCCAGCCCTTCGAGGATCGCCGGCGCCAGCGAGGCGGAGGCCGAACGGATCACGCGCAAGGACGACGGCCGGACGCGGTCCGGATCAGCTTCCGCCGCCGTCAGCAGCGCGCGATGAATGGTCGGCACCGCCGTGTACCAGGTTGGCTGCAGCTGCCGCATCCAACTGAAGAAGGACGAGGCGTCGAAACCGTCGGTGCAGATCACGCTGGAGCCTGCGGTCAGCGCTGTCAGCAGGCCGGAGATCAGACCATGGGCGTGAAACAGCGGCAGGACGTTGAGCAGACGATCGTGCGACGTGAGCGACAGCACGCGGCCGGCATTGTGGGCGGATAGGCACACATTGCGATGCGTCAGCGGCACCATTTTCGGCCGCGCCGCCGTGCCTGACGTCAGCAGGATGAATGCATCGTCGTCGCCGCGCGAGGTGCCGCTGGCATTTGCCGGCCCGATCGTCGGCCCGATGAACGCGCAGCCGCCAAGATCGTTCACCGGCCCCGGCACGAAATCAATCACTGCGATGTCGAGCGACCTAGCGACGTCGCGGCTCGCCGAGTTCATGTCGGCCCGGGTCACGAGCGCCGTCAGCTTCAGTTCGCTGAAATAGCGCTGCAGCTCGTCCGCGGTCAGATCGGGATTGATGGGGACGCAGGCACCGCTCGAGGCGACTGCGATCAATGCCAGCGCGCTGTCGGCGCCGCGCGGCAGCGCAACGGCGATGCGGTCTGCGGGACCGATGCCGAGCCCACGCAGGGTATGGACCAGTTGCTGAATCGACTCGCGCAGTGCGCCGTAGCTGAGGGCCGGCCGGCCCGGGGCGAGGAGGGCGGGTGCCGCCGACATCTTCCGCGCATGGAAGTCGAGGACGCCGCCGATATCGGCAAACGACCTGGTTTCGGCGCCTATGCCTTCCGATTCCCGTTTCGCTCCGGATGCAATGTCCGACAACGCCATTCCCTTTTGATCTGATTGAGCTATTCTTTCCAGGAGTTAGGGAACGCGTCCAGTCTGAGGTGAAGTTCGGGCCCCAAAATCTGTGGTTGAGGGGTCCAAAGCCCTAGGACGGAGTGATGGTCGGGCAGAAATCACCATGCTGGAGAACGAGCCGGGTACGAGAACGGAGGGCGGGCTGAAGCGCTGGCTCGAGGGCATCGGTCTCGGCCACTACGCTGATCTGTTCGCGCAACACCGTCTCGATCTCGACGTCGTGGCGGACCTGACCGAGTCGGATCTGGTCGAGCTCGGATTGCCGCTCGGTGATCGCAAGCGGCTTCAGCGAGCCATGTCGGCGCTATTCCAGGCTGAAACGGCGGAGCCGTCGGCGGCAGTGGCGCCTCCGCAAGCGCGGGCGGAGGTCGGCGCGGAACGGCGCCAGCTCACCACCATGTTCTGCGACATGGTGGATTCCACCTCGCTCTCGGTTCAGTTCGATCCGGAAGACGTGCGCGACATGATCGCGGGCTTCCGCGAAACCTGCGTCCGCGTGGTCAAGCATTACGAGGGCTTTGCCGCCCGTTTCGTCGGCGACGGTATCCTGGTCTATTTCGGTTATCCGACCGCTCATGAGGACGACGCCGAGCGCGCGGTGCGCGCCGGGCTCGAGATCGTGCGAGTGCTGTCGAGCGCGCGCGCGACCGAGCCACGTGGCGCGCTGAGCCACTCGCCCGCCGTCCGCATCGGGATCGCGACCGGTCTCGTCGTGGTCGGCGATCTCGTCGGACAGGGCACCGAAGAGCGCGATTCCGCGGTCGGAGAAACCGTCAATCTCGCCGCGCGCCTGCAAGGCCTGGCGCCGCCCAACGGCGTCGTGATCTCCGCCTCGACACAAGCGCTGCTGAAGGGGAAGTTCGACTACCGCAATCTCGGCGTCCATGACTTGAAGGGCATCTCCGAAAAGACGCAAGCCTGGCACGTGATGCGCGCCTCGCGGGTGGAGACCCGCTTCGCCGCTGCCATGGGCACGCGGCTAACGCCGCTCGTCAACCGCGAGGAGGAGATCGCGCTGCTGATGGGGCGCTGGCAGCAGGTCAAGGACGGCGACGGCCAGGTCGTCGTCAAGTTCGGCGAGCCCGGCATCGGCAAGTCGCGCATCATCCAGGAAATCTTCGAACGGATATCCGGCGATCGCCATGGACAAGTCTCGCTCCAGTGCTCGCCTTACTACACCTCCACGGCGTTCCATCCGTTCGTCGAACAGCTCAAATTCTCCCTCGGCCTCGACCGCGAGGATGCGTCCGCGCAGTCGCTGGCGAGTCTGGAAACCGCGATCGCCGCCGCGCATGGCGACGTCGATCAGGTCGCGCCGCTGTTTGCCGCGCTGCTGTCGATACCGACCGGCGACCGCTATCCGCGGCTCGACCTTTCGCCGCAGCAGCAGAAGGATGCGACCGTCGCGGCGCTGGTCAATCACTTCCTCGGCCTTGCGCGCGAGATGCCGCTGGTGATTGTGTTCGAGGATCTGCATTGGATCGACCCAACCTCGCGCGAGGTGATCGACCTCCTGGTCGACCGGGTGCAGAACCGGCCGATGCTGGTCATCATCACCGCGCGATCCGAATTCCAGCCGAGCTGGAACGCGCATTCGCATGTCACGACCCTGGTGCTGAACCGTCTGAGCCGGCAGCTGCGCACGACGCTGGTCGAGCGCGTCGCCGGACGAGAGTTGCCTAAGGAAGTCGTCGAGGAGATCATCGTCAAGACCGACGGCGTGCCGCTGTTCCTGGAAGAGCTGACCAAGACGGTTCTGGAATCCAACCTCCTGACTGAGCGGCACGGGCGCTACGTGCTGTCGGGCCCGTGGCGGCAGCTCGCGATCCCGGCGACCCTGACGGACTCGCTGATGGCGCGGCTGGACCGGATGGGTCCGTTCAAGCGGATCGCCCAGATCGGCGCCACGATCGGCCGCGAGTTTTCCTACGAGACGCTGCACGCAGTCGCCAACACGCCCGCCGAGCAGATCGAAGCCGCGCTCAATCATCTGGAGCAGGCGGGCCTGATCATGCGCCGCGGCCATCCGCCGGACGCGCTCTACTCCTTCAAGCACGTGATGATCCAGAACGCCGCACATGCGAGCCTGCTGCACAGCGAGCGCCGCAAGCTGCATTCCCGGATCGCCCAGGTGCTCGCCGAGATGTATCCGGAGAAGACAGAGCGCGAACCGGAGCTGCTCGCTCATCACCTGACCGAATCCGGGCAGAGCGAGGGCGCCGCGAGCTTCTGGCTCAAGGCCGGCAAGCAGGCGGCCAAGAGCGGCGCCAATCTGGAAGCGATCGGTCATTTGCGGCGCGGCCTCAGCGTCGTGCAGGCCAATGCGCGCATGCAGGGCGCCGACGAGATGGAGCTCGAGCTGCGGATCGCACTTGGCAACGCGCTGATCGCCGCCAAAGGCTATGCCGTGCAGGAGGTCGAGGAGAACTACATCCGCGCGCTCGAGCTCGGCCAGCAGCTCGACGACGACGAAAAGACCTTCGCCGCCACGCGCGGGCTCTGGGTTTGCCATTTCATCCGCGCCGATCTCACGCGCGCGCACGATCTCAGCGTCGAATTGTTGAGATTCGCCAAGCGCGAGCGGCTGAACCAGCGGACGCAGCCGTCGCAGCAGACCGGCTATTTGATCGAGGCGCACCGCGCAATCGCGATGACCATGCTCTATCGCGGCCGCTTTGCTGCCGCCCAGCATCACCTGCACCGCTGCATCAACCTCTACAGCCCCGAGCTGCACTCCGATCTGATGGAGCGCCACGGCATCGATCCCGGCGTCGTCTCGCTCTCCTATCTCGGTTATCTCCTCTGGTTCCTCGGCCGTCCCGACGCGGCACGCCAGCATAGCGAGCAAGCGATCGCGAACGCCGAGAAGATCCGCCATCCCTTCACGCTCGCTTTCGCGCTCATGTTCGGCGCCTATCTCTGCCAGCATCTGCGCGACGTCGAGGGCACACGTGATCACGCCAACCGCGCCATGATCATCGCCACCGAGCACAATTTCCTGCACTGGAAGCAGCAGGCGGCGATCCTGCGCGGCTGGGCGCTGGCTCAGCTCGGCGAAGCCGACGAAGGCCTCAGCCAGATGCGCTTTGGCCTCGACGAGTATGAGGCGATGGATTCCTGGCTCGCCGGCTGCTGGTTCCGCTGCCTGCTCGCGGAGGCCTATGCCAAGGTCGGGATGCGCGATGCCGCCTTGCGCGCGCTGGATGGTGCGCTCGCGACCGCAAGACGAACCGGCGATCACTCCTACCTCGCCGAAGTCTATCGCCTGCAAGGCGAGATCACGCTGTCGGACGGCGACCCGGCATCAGTGCGGGAGGCCGAGGATATGTTCGCCCTGTCGCTGGAGACCGCGCGCAAGCAGGGCGCATTGTCCTGGGAGCTTCGTACCGCCGTCAGCCTCGCGCGGCTGTCGCACCAGGCCGGCAGGCGCGAGCACGCAAGGCTCCTGCTCGTGCCTATCGTCGGCAAGTTCAGCGAAGGTTTCTACACGCCGGACCTGAAGCAGGCGATGCAGCTGGTCGACGAGCTCGGTGCGGACGCGCTCGTCCGCGAGCAGGCCGCCCCTTGACATGAGCGATCTTGCCGCAGCGCGTGCGCGTTACGCCGAGACAATCGCAAAGCGCGAGCGGATTGCCTCAAAGCGCCTGCTCGAAGCGCTCGCCACCGTCCCGCGCGAGGGCTTTCTGCCAAGAGGACCCTGGCGCATCAAGAGCGCGACGGCGCGCAGCTATCGGCTGACGCCGGACGCCGATCCCGTACATCTCTACGACAATGTGCTGGTCGCGATCGACGCGCGCCGCAAGCTTGATACCGGGCTGCCGAGCCTGTGGGCGCACTTCATCGACGTGCTCGAGGTTGGGGAGAAGGACCGGGTAGTCCAGATCGGCTGTGGGCTCGGCTATTTTTCCGCGGTGCTGTCGAAGATCGTCGGCCCAAAGGGCAGGGTGCTTGCAATCGAATGCGACGAGCGGCTTGCGAAGCGTGCTACGGGTCACCTCCGCGCTTATCGCAATGTCGAGGTGGTCCATGGCGATGGATGTGAGAAGATCAGCGAACTCGCCGACGTCATCATCGTGCACGCCGGCTTCTCGCACCCGCACCCACTCTGGCTCGAGCAGCTCCGTCCGCGCGGCCGCCTCCTGGTGCCGCTGACGCAGCGGGACCGTGAAGGTGCCGCCCTCAAGATCACGCGCAAGGGCAGGGGTTTTGAAGCCGAGGCGGTGCAGCAGATCCGGATATTTCCCGGCCAGGGCCGCGGCGTGTCCGCGCTCGACGACCGCGTCGCCGACTGGTGGCAGCGCGCCTCCGCGCTGGCGCCGCTGCGCTTTCGCAGGCTCGAACAGGGGCTGCCGTCGGATGGCTAATGCTTCGTTTCATTTTACCTTGATTGCGAATGGAAGTATCCAACGCGTCCTGACGCGGCTATGACTGCGGCCTGACTGCCATTCGAGCGCGCCCATGCATTCCGTTGCCCTGCTGACCGCCAGCTACGCCAAGGATATCGAGCGCTTTTCGCTGCTCAGCGAGAGCATCGACACCTGGCTCTCAGGATACACGCGGCATTATGTTCTCGTTAACGATGAGGACGTGCCGCTGTTCGAGCGCTTCGGTTCCGACAAGCGCGTCATCGTCCCGGCCTCGCGTTACCTTCCGAAATGGCTCTTCGCGCTGCCGCCGGCCCTCCAGTTCATCAGCAGCCGGCGCGTCTGGCTCTCGCTGCTGTCGTCGCCGGTGCACGGCTGGCACATCCAGCAGATCCTGAAGATCGCCGGCGTCCTCAACGCGCCGGAGCAGCGCGTCTGCATCCTGGACTCGGACAATCTGTTCTTTCGCGAATTCGACGTCGGCCAATACGCCGGCCGTGAGAAGACGCCGCTCTTCGTCACGCCGAAGGCCATCGCTGCCGATGCGCCGCTGCACGCCCTGTGGCTGCGCACCGTCGATCAGCTCCTCGGCGTGAAGGAAAGGTCCTTCCCTGCGGACGACTATGTCGGCAACGCGCTGGTGTGGGACAGAGACACCGCGCGCGCGATGACCGGCGCCATCAAGGCGGCGACGGGGCTGAACTGGGCCCTGGCGCTGTGCCGGAAGAAGAAGTTTTCCGAGTACCTGCTCTATGGCCATTTCGTCGGGAGCTCGCCCGCGCACCTGGCCACTCACCAGGTCACGGAAGACAGCATCGCGGTCTCGCACTGGGACGACACGCGCCTCGACCGTCCGGCCATCGAAGCGATGATGCGCGCCGCCTCGCCCGAACAGGTCGCGCTCTGCATCCAGTCCTATTCATCGACCTCGATCGACGACATCCGCGATGTGTTCCGGTTGAATTCGCGCGACCGGCGCGCGCCGAGCCTGTCTCCCGACGATATGGGAGAGGTGGCCGCATTCGAGGTGCCGAAGACGCGCTAGAGCATGATCCCGACCCGAAGGGCCGCGTTCGCGCAAAGTGTGTAGCGGTTTTCCAGAAAGATCATGCTCAAACAATAGCGCGCTCAAGCATCCTTCGTGAACTTGCTGATCACGTCCATGAACGGCTTCGGCTTGAACTCGCCGTCGAGCGGCAGGGGACGGTTCGGCTGCTTGTCCTTGCGGGCGAAGGTGCCGTTGATCCAGCTGTAGCGATCCGAGATGCCCCAGGTCAGGATCGAGCGCACCGGTCCGCTGGTTGAAATGGCCGTCAGCAGATCGTCGACGCGCTTGGCGACGATGACGTCGCGCTCGGCCGGGCTCCCCGTCAGCTTCTGATCGTCGACGTCGAGCTCGGTGACGAGCACCTCGAGCCCCCAGGAGCGCAGCTCGGTGACGAATTCGGCAAGTCCGTGCGTGTCGATCTCGAGCTCGGCATGCAGATGCGATTGCAAGCCCACGGCGTGGAGCGGAACGCCCTGGTCGAGCAGGTCCATGATCAGGTTGCGGTACGCCGCGCGCTTGGCGATGAAGGAGTCCTTGGCCGACTCGATGTCGTATTCGTTGATCGCGAGCTTGACGAAGGGGTCGGCCGCGGCGGCGGTGCGGAAGGCCAGCGGAATCCAGCTGTTCCCAAGATGCTGCGTCCAGAACGTGTCGCGCCGATCGGTGATCTTCTTCGGATTGTCCGGGATCGGCTCATTGACGACGTCCCAAGACGTCAGCTTGTCCTTGTAATAGGAAACGACGGTGCCGATGTGGTCGACGAAAGCGCGCTCGACGCCCTTGCCGTCCTTGATCTGCTTGGTCCAGTCCGGAATGTCGTGATACCAGGCGAGCGCGTGGCCGCGCATCGTCAGATCGTTGTCTCGCGCGAAATCCAGGATCGCGTCGGCGCGCTCGAAGGCGAAGGTGTGCGCGTCCGGCCGCAGCATCGGCCATTTCAGCTCGAGCACCGGCACCACCTGCGTGCAATAGGTGCTGATGGCGTCCCCGAGCCGCGCATCGGCTTGCAGGTCCCAGAGCGTGGCCGCAGCACCATAGCCCGGGCGGCGCTGGGCACGTTTCGAGGCCGGCGCGGCAGACGCAGATGCGCCCGTCGCGAGCGTCGCGGCGCTACCGAGCAGGAATTCGCGTCTGTCGAGCCTGGTCACGCGTGGTTCTGCATCGCCGCTTCGGCGATCTCGTAATAGTGAAGCGCGCCCTTCTCGAGCGTCAGATTGTCCAGCACATAGTCGCGCGGCGCGAAGCCGCCGGCGCTAGCCTGCGACCAGAAGCCGTTCCAGCCGGAGGTGAAGCCGTCCGCATCGGTGAAGGTCATGCCACAGCGCGCGTCGAAATAGGGCACCGAGGATACGCCGCCCTCGAACCTCACTTTGTTCGGGAAATATTTTGGATCCTGCCACGGCCCGCCGCGATCCCAGGCAAAGACAGGGACGCCGCTCGACAGCGCTTGCTGGCAGGCGATGCCCTGGCTCTCGTGTTCGCAGAGGAAGACCATGCTGCGGCAACGCGCCAACGCCGCTTTGTAGTCGTCTTCCTTATAGTAGCCGTAGCGGATCACCTCGACGGAGCGGCCGCTCGCTTCGAGATACCTGCGGACCGGCTCGATCAGCTCCGCCTCGTACCGCTCGTAATCCCAGCGGACCTTGTCATAGAGCAGCACGTCGACGCACTTCTGCTCGGTTGGCGCTGGTATCCACAAATCGGTCTCGATGCCGACGGGCCAGGCGCCGACATGGGGCCAGTGCGGACGGAACATGTCAGCGTACCAGGCGCATGGCACCAGCACGCGCTTTACGTCGAGGTCCTTCAGACTCTCCGGCGCATCGATCGGGTGGTCATACATGGCGACGCCGAGCAGCAGCGGGTTCTTCCACTTGAACCAGTCGAGCACGAACGGCCGGCCGATGATGCAGGCCAGTTCTTCGGGATGCTTCTGGATGTAGCGATAGTCGTTGACGCGATAGCGGATGCCGAGCCGATCGAGGCCCGCGCACAGATTGAGGAGCACGCGCCGCTGGCCGCTGACGTAGGACTTGCCCAGCAGCAAGCGCCGTAGCAGCGGCCGGAGGTGGCGGTCGCCCGGAAACCAGCGGTCGTCCCGCTCTTCGAAGAAGAGGTTGAGGACCATCCTGTCGCCGCCAGTCATGCCTGGGGTTGCCGGAACCAGCGGCGCGTCAGCGCCGCGATGCGGCCGAGAGGTCGGCTTCGCCCGTGTTCGTTCGGCAACGTCCATGTCAGTCACATCAGCGCATCGGAGGAGTCGGGCGACGTTTCGATATCATTGCTTCTTTTCTGTGATCCCGCCGGCCCGTTCAAGAACAGGGCAAATTTAACGCTAACGCGCGATAACCGCGCGAACGTTTCATTCGCGGTCCGATTTGCAGGCTTATGCGGGTATCTTGCCGATGCCCAGCGGCGGAGTTCGATTGCTCCAGCAAAGTCCATCAGTCTTAACGACCCGTTAATCTCAATGGCCGCCAACGGTCCCGTGCTCGCATGCTGAATCGCCATTTCTCGATCTATCTCGTCGCCTACATCCTGCCGGCGGCGGTGGGGTTCTTCGCGGTCACGGCTTACACGCGGCTGCTGACGCCGGCGGAGTACGGCGTCTATGTCGTCGGCATCAGCCTTGCCGGAATCTTGGGCGCGGTCTTTTTCGCCTGGATCAAGCTGTCGGTGTCGCGCTATCAGGCGATGTCTGCGGAGGTGGATTTTCGCGGCACGGCCATGGTCGCCTTTGCGCTGACCGCCGCGGTTCTCTGCGCCACCACTCCACTGGTCTTCCTGTTCCGCAGCGACGTCAGCGTCGAGTTGCTGCTCGCCAGCATGTTCGTCGCGATCATGGCCAATGCGGTCGATGTCGGCCAGGAATTCGAGCGCGCCAAGCTGCGGCCCTACCGGTTCGCGGCGATCTCGATCGTGCGCAGCGTGTCGAGCGTCGGCTTTGGCCTCGCCGGCATCTGGCTCGGCTGGGGTGGATTGGGGCTGCTTGCGGCATTCGGCCTGGGCTCGCTCACCGGCATCATCCTGAATCTGGTCGGTGACCGCACCAAGATCGCGCGCTTCCAGCGCAGTCAGTTCATGCAGCTCGCGCGCTACGGCCTTCCATTGACGCTGGCCGGGCTTTCCGTTGCGGTCTACTCAGCCTGCGACCGTCTCATCGTCGCTTATTTGCTAGGCACGGACGCCGCCGGCATTTTTGGCGTCGCCGCCGATCTGCCGCGCCAGTTCATGGTCATGATCGCTTCCAGCGTCGCGGCGGCCACCGTGCCGCTGGTGTTCCGGTCGTTGTCCGAAAAGAACGATGCGGTGACGCGGGAGCGGCTGACCGAGAGCCTCGAGCTGCTGCTCGTCGTCGTCGCGCCGGTCGCGGTCTGGCTCGCGCTGGCGGCAGACCAGGTCGCCGGCACGCTGGTCGGCGTCGACTTCCGCGCCGGCGTGTCGGCGCTGCTGCCGACCCTGGTGCTCGCGCGCTTGTTCGGCATTGCCAATCAGTTCTATGTCCAGATCAGCTTCCAGCTCGCCGAACGGCCCTTCATGCTGGCGGCACAGTCCTTTCTCACGCTGGTCGTCAGCGTCGTCTTGATGTTCGCGCTGGTCGCTGGCTACGGGCTCTACGGTGCGGCGCTGGCAACCTTCGCGACCGAGGCGATCGGTTTCCTCGTTGCCGTCGTCCTGATGCATCGCGCCCACCCGGTCCCGTTCGACCTCAACCGCCTCGCCGCTGTTGCCGCTTCCGCTGCGGCGATGGCGGTCGCGATCCTGATCGCGCGATCGCAAACGGGCGGCACCGGTCTCGGGTCGCTCATCGTCGTGAGCCTCGCCGGTGGCCTCGCTTACGCTGCCGCGGCGTGGCTGATGAACGTTGCGAACGTGCGAACGTTGTCACTGCGCCTCCTGCGCACGTTCAACCGGAAGGCGCTGGGCGTCTAGTTGCGCAGTGGGCGTGGTCGCCGCCAGACGCCGGCCCCGGGCGGCCGATCCGGACATTCTGCCGCAGCGATCGAGGCCAGCTTCGGGCCAGCTTCGGCCGGAGGCCGCCTTCCGCCTGTGCGAACCGTCATATATGAGAGATTGTCGCCGGAACGTGCCGAATCTCGCCACAGAGGGAACGTAAGGCGGCTGCGAATTCTTAAGTCAAAGATCGCAATTTGACATTTGAGCGACACCGGCAGACTGGCAGTTCGACCGAGGATGGCATGAAAAACCGATCGACGACGGCGCAATCCACCAGGGCGATGCGGCGTCGGGGGCCTGCCGGGATCATTGCGCTTGCGGCAGTGGCCATGTTTGCAGCGGTGGCCCCGGCGACCGCGGCCAAGCAGCCCCGCCAGGCGGCCGAGGCTGTGGCGCCGCGTGTGGCCGGCGAGCCGATCATGGCGATTGTGTCGATCAAGAGCCAGCAGGTCACCTTCTACGACGCCGACGGCTGGATCCTGCGCGCGCCGGTGTCGACCGGCACCACGGGACGCGAGACGCCGGCCGGCGTCTTCGCCGTTATCGAGAAGGACAAGGACCATCATTCGACCATGTATGACGATGCCTGGATGCCGAACATGCAGCGCATCACCTGGAACGGCATCGCGCTGCATGGCGGGCCGCTGCCCGGCTATGCCGCCTCGCATGGCTGCGTGCGGATGCCGTTCGGCTTTGCCGAGAATTTGTTCGAAAAGACGTATATCGGGATGCGCGTGATCATCTCGCCGGACGATGCGGTCCCGACCGAGTTCTCTCACCCGTCGCTATTCATGCCGAAGCGGGAGGCCATGGCGGCGGCGCCGAGCCGTGCCGACAAGCTCTCCGTCGAGGCCGACGAGGCCACGAGAGCCGCCGACGAGGCCAAGAAGGCCGCATCGGCAGCCGCAAAAGAAGCTGCTTCGCTCCCGGCGGCGCTACGCAAGCTGGAACAGCAGAAGGCCCGCGCTGACGCCGAGCTCGCCTTCGCCGACAAGTCGCTCGCGAACGCAAAGACCGATCAGGCTCGCGCCAAGGCCGAGGAGTTGAAGCAGAAGGCCGCGACCAAGGCGACGGAGGCCGCGACGCAGCTCGATGCCGCTAAGACCGCCGCGCAGCCGAAGCGCGACGCCGCCGCCGCCACGAAGGAGGCCGCCAAGGCGACGGCGACCAAGAAGGCCGACGCGGTGAAGGCGGCGACCGACGCAAAGCTCGCGCTCGAGCCGGTCTCGGTCTACATCAGCCGCGCGACGCAGAAGCTGTATGTGCGGCGAAACACCCATAAGCCGGCGCCCGACGGCGGCGGCGAGGTGTTCGACACCAGCATCGAGGTCCCCGTCACGATCCGCAATCCCGACCTGCCGCTCGGCACGCACATCTTCACGGCGATGGCGAAGACTGATACGGGTCTGCGCTGGAGCGTGGTGACGATCGAAAACGGCGACGAGGCGAGGAACGCGCTCGACCGGATCACCATCCCGCAGGAGGTGCTTGACCGCATCGCGCCGACCGCGTTGCCGCGCTCCTCGATCATCATCTCGGACGAACCGCTGAGCAGTGAGACCAACTACCGCACCGAATTCGTCGCGGTGCTGAGCAATCAGCCGCAGGGCGGCTTCATCACGCGCAAGCCGACCGCGCCTGCCATGATCGCGAGCGATGACGGCTGGGACAATGGCGGCAACGGCTTCTTCTTCTTCCAGCAGCGCGATCCGTATGTGCAACCGGTCAATCCGCGCCGGCAGCGTGGCCAGTACCAGTACTATCAATCGACGCAGCCGATGCAGCGGAATTGGTGGTAAGCGGGCGCGCCACCGCGCCGGGGCCGTACGTGACGGACGCCGAAATCATCAGATACGGCGCGCCGTGATCACCAACGCTTGGATCTTGGCTTCGACCGGCCCTGACCCGTGGCGGATTCGGATCGCCTCGGCGACGGCGTCGGTCGCAGCCTGAAGCTTGCTCGCATCCCGGGCTTCGATCTCGCCACGTAGCGGCGTTCCCTGACAGTATGCGATCGCCACGTGGTCCGCCGTTGGCGCGCGGCTGATGGTGGCCCGCGTTTCGATCGAGACGTTGCCAAAACCTGCGCGTTCGAGATCCGCTCGGATGATCGTCTGGTCGAAATGGCCGTGCGGTGCCCGCGCCATGAAACGAGGTGGATCATCGGGAAACAACTTGCCGAGCGCCATCGTTGCATCGTGGGCGAACACGTTCTCCTCGATGCGGTCCCAGACATTGAAGAGGAACGTGCCGCTTGGCTTCAAGACGCGCCTTGCTTCCGAATAGCCCTTGACGCGGTCCGGGAAGAACATGGCGCCGAACTGGCAGCAGACCACGTCGAACTCGGCGTCGTCGAACGGAAGAGCCGACGCATCCGCTTGGCGCCAGGTGATGCGAGCATCGTCCGCCTGACGCTGCGCTGCGACCGCGAGCATCGGCTCGTTGAGGTCAGTCGCAACATAGCGGACGCCGCGTGGCAGCGCCGCTGCCACGGCGCGCGTCACCGCGCCGGTGCCCGCCGCGATTTCGAGCAACACGGAGGGAGAGAGCGCGGCGACACGTCTTGCGATGTCGTCGGCATACTCGGCGAAGATCATCGGGACGAGATATTCGTCGTAGAGCCTTGGGACCGAGCCGGCGAAAACCTTGTCAGTGTCGGACATGCTTGCCTCGCTGAAGCTTTGGACACGAAATCCAAGCTAGCACGGATCGCCACGTCACCGCGCCAGCAAAGATGTGAACCAGACCGGCTCCGGCATCGCCTTGCCGTGCTGTTCTTCCTGTCGGACGAAAGCGTCTACGTCACCGCGCAGACGCTCGCGGTCGACAGCGGCCTGAGCGGGATGTAAGCGCGGCAGCGTCTTATCGCGCGTGCGATCGCGCGCGACAGATGACATGGTCGAGCGAGATATGCCCGGGTCCGTAAGCCATGAGAGCGAGTGCCATGGCCGCCCAGGTGAGGTGAAGCGGCCAGCCGTCGGGCACGGTGAGCTCGACGATGACGGTCATGAACAATAATCCGAGCGCGGCAAACCGTGTGCCGAGACCCAGCACCAGAAGGATCGGAAACATGATCTCGCCACATCCCGACAGGAAGGCCAGCACCGCCGGCGCAGGAAAGTGATAGGGCCCGCCGGGCAGATGCAGCATGAACTCGTCGCTGAACAGCGTCACCGCGGTGTCGTTGAGTCTGAGGAAGCCGTCCCACTTGAGGATGCCCGAGCGCCAGAACGGAACGGCGAGCGCCGTGCGCAGCACGAGCTGAACGAGCGAGGGCGCGGCAATCGTCCGTATCAAATCGTTGGCCTTGTCGAGCAGCAGCCCGAGTGATGGCAGGCCGCTTCCTGCGGTCATGCGTTGGTCGGTGATCATCGTGCGTCTCCGAGAGCAAGCGAAGTGAACGCGCCAGCCTCGATCAGGCCGGTGATGTTGGAAGCGAGATCGAAATCGGGGCATGCATCCAGCGCCGACGCAGCGGCCCCGCCGAGTGGCTCGCCCGACGCCAGACGTTCGGCAAACACTGCGCCGCCGGGCGGAAGGCGCCGCACCATGACGTCGAATTCGGGCCGGCTGATCAGCGCGTCTTCCGGCGTGGACGCGTCGATGCGCCCAGCCGGTGCGTCGTCGCGGTTGGCGGCAAAGACCGTCACCGCCGAAAATGACGAGCGTACGATTCGCAGCGCGGGGTGCGGGATGAAGACGAGATCGGCAAGTCGCTCCGAGGCGACGGCTGCGAGCCCGGCGGGCGACAGCGGTGCGGCGTCTCGCGCATGGTAGGCATCGAGCCATGCCCGCTCGATGCGGGCGACATCCGCAAGCCAGGGCATTGTCTGCGCGTACTCATATTGTGCGATGAAGTCGGCAAACTCGCGGCCATATTCGAACAGCAGCGGGGAAGTTGGCGGGCTGCTGCGGATGTGGAAGCGCGCCATGGCACGGAAGAAATCAGCACCGGTGATGCGCTGCACTGCCGGATAGATCGCAGCGAGCGCGTCGATCAGGCTCACCGTGACATTGTTGCGGTAGACGGCGTAGCGCTTGCCGGCGGCCTTGCCGTTGGGACCCGCCACGGTCGCAGGCGCCGACCGCGCGGGGTCCAGCAGGCCCCGCGCAAAGGCGGCGGCAAAGGATAGATCCTGCTCAGGCGGCATGACGGTCTCCCACCAGCACGGCCGGGCCGTAACGATCCAGAATCGCTTGTGCTGCGGTGGCTTCCGCCTGCAGGACCGGCCAGTCCGGAATCATGCTGTCCCATTCGATCAGCGTCGGCACGCCGCCGCGGCGCCGGATGACGATCTCGTAGAGCTTCCACACAGCATCCGCGACCGGGCCGTCATGGCTGTCGATCAGCAGCAGGTCGCCTTCGTCGTCGGCCTGCTCAGCATGGCCGGCGAGGTGGATCTCTCCGACGCGCGACAGCGGAAACTCCGCGAGATACTCAAGCGCGGAAAATCCGTGATTGGTCGCGGATACGAAGACGTTGTTGATGTCGAGCAGCAGCCCGCAGCCGGTGCGTTCGGCAATGGCGCGGATGAAATCGGTCTCGCTCATCGACGATTCGCGAAAGGCGACATAGGTCGACGGGTTTTCCAATAGCAGCGGACGGCGGATCGCGTCCTGCACCTGGTCGATGTGGTCGCAGACGCAAGCCAGCGTCGCTTCGGTGTAAGGCAGTGGCAGAAGATCGTTGAAGAAGCTGGTGTCATGCGTCGACCAGGCAAGATGCTCGGAGACCAGCGCCGGCTGGTAGCGAGCTACCAAGCCTCGAAAGCGGGCCAGATGCGCCTTGTCGAGCGGCTGGGGTGCACCGATCGACATGCACACGCCGTGCAGCGACAGCGGATGGTCGCGGCGGATCGCCTCCAGCGCGCGATGGGGCGGGCCGCCCGCGCCCATGTAGTTTTCGGCGTGCACCTCGAAGAATCCGCGTTGCCGGTCCGCGCTCAGGATGGCCTGGAGGTGCTCGGGCTTGAAGCTCGTCCCGGCAACGCCGCCGATGGGAGCGGAGTAGCGGAGTGGCACCGCAGACACGTCGGGCACGATTGCCGTCGTCATGGTCTCCTCCGCTTTTCCATGTTGTCGTGGGCGCGACGCAGCGCGTTAGACCGGCTTGAGCGAACCCTTCTTGCCGTTCGGCAGCTCGATGCTGGCGCAGGTGCCGCCCTGCACGAACTTCCAGGCGTTGCCCTGGAAGTCGACGGTCGAGGTGCCCTGGCAAGTCGTGCCCGGCCCCGCCGCGCAATCGTTCTGGCCCTTCAGCGCGACGCCGAAGCATTTTTCCTTCTTGGCGGCGATGGCCGCATCGCCCTCCGCCTTGGTCAGCGGGCCGGCGGCGGCAAAGGTGGCGAGGGCGGTTGATACCGCGCCGGCGAGAACGATCGACGTGACGACATGCTTGGCAGACATCGGAGTTTCTCCTGTTCGAGATAGCATCGCCAGGGTAGGCGAAGGCGCATGGTCTGCTTCGCTCCGCGCGCAGCCCGCGTTACCGCGAAGCTGCTCACGAATCCGTGAGACCGTTTGGATCTGGCGCACCACAGGTGCGCTTGGGTCAGGATTAGCGGGCATGCGGCCGTTCAAATCCAATGCCTTGGCGCTATCGAGACATTAGCGGGAGAGCATTGGCTGCGATCGATTGGGCCTGCCAGAGGTAATGAACGGCGGAAGCCTGCGTAGAGCAATGATAGGAGCCGTGCCCGGCCGAAGGCGGAAACAACCATGAACGTCGATCCCGGACGGCAGCTTCGCGCGATCGCCAGGCTGGCGGTCAGCATTCGCCTGGCCGTCTCGGCCCTGGTCCTGGCCGCGATCCTGCTGACCGCGGCGCTGTCGAGCCTGTTGTGGTGGCGAACGGCGGAGGCGACCAGCCGGCAGCTTGCTTCGACTATCAACGAGCAGATCGTCGCGGCGGTCCGCAAGGAGGTCTCGGCCATCGTCGACGAGGCGCGCGCCGCGCACACCGCAATCCGCACCCTGTTCCTCCAGAACGTGCTCGACACCCGCGAGGCCGACAAGCGCGAATTCGTGTTCCTCTCGCAGTTGCAGTCGCAGGCGACGATCTCCTGGGTCGCCTTCGGCTGGCCGGATGGTTCCTTCTTCGCCGCGCACAAGCTCGGCGATCGCCGCCTGGAGATGATGGAGATATCGCTGACAGACCATGCGGGCCAGCGGCGCGTCGACGAGTATGACGTGGTGCCCGGCGATATCGAGTTCGCCAATCGCCGTTTCGAGCCGACCGAGTTTCGCGTCGCCGACCGCGCCTGGTTCAAGGCTGGGCTCGCCGCCGAGGAGCCGCAATGGTTCAGGGTGATGGACCATCCCACCGGCGAGCGGCCGTCGATTGCCTTCGCAGGACCGATCGACGTCTATCAGGAGCGGCAGGGCGTGCTCGCGATCATGATTGAATATACGCGGCTCGCGCGCTTCCTGTCGCAGCTCGAGGTCGGGCGGACGGGAACGGCCTTCATCATCGATGATAGCGGTGAGCTGGTCGCCGCACCGGATAAGGACGCCGACGAGCTGCATCCCGCCAAGGGCGATACCAAGCTGCTCCCATTGGCGCGGCTGGCGCTTGCGACGGCAGGTGACGAGGGCCGCAAGCGGGCCTCGCGCAGCCGGCTGAATTTCGCTGGCGCCGCCTATGAAGTCGCGCTCGCGCCGCTGCCTTTTCACGGTTGGTCGCTCGCCACGGTGATCCCGGAGGCCGAGTTTCTCGGGCCGGTCGAGGCGACGCTGCGGCGGCTGATCCTCGGCCTCGCAATCGGCGCCGTGCTCGCGGCGCTGGCATCGGCAATGTTGGCACGCTCCGTCATTGCGGCGCCGCTGTCGCGTGTCGTGGGCGAGCTCCGCCACGTCGAGGCTTTCGCGCTTGAGCAGGTCCGCCGCCATCCGTCGCGTCTCAAGGAAATCGCGAGCCTGTCGGGCGCGATCGCCGAAATGGCAGCCGGCCTCTCCGCGTTCCGCAAGTTCATTCCGGCCGATCTCGTCCGTTCGCTCCTGCGTCAGGGCGTCGAGGCCAAACCCGGCGGCAGCATTCAGCTGCTCAGCGTGATGTTCATCGATATCGCCGGTTTCACCGGATTGTCGGAGCGGCTCGGCGACCGCGTGGTGCCGCTGTTGTCGCGCTATCTCGACCTCGCCTCCGAGGTCATCGTTGCCAATGGCGGCACCATCGACAAGTTCATCGGCGATGCCGTGATGGCATTCTGGGGCGCGCCGCAGCCGCAGTCCGACCACGCCTTGCGATGCTGCCGCGCGGCACTCGGCTGTCGGAGAGCAATCGACGCCTCTGGCCTTGCCGACGATCTCGGCCAGCCGCTCCAGATCCGGATCGGCATCAATTCCGGCCGTATGCTGGTCGGCAATATCGGTTCGGAGCTGCGCCTGAACTACACCGTGATCGGCGACGCCGTGAACGTTGCCAGCCGTCTCGAGGGCGCCAACAAATCCTATGGCACGCAAATCCTGATCGGCGAGGCAACCGAACGTCTGGCCCGCGGCGCCATAATCACGCGCGAGATCGACAGCATTGCCGTGTACGGACGCGAGGAGGGATTTTCGGTCTACGAGCTGATCGGGCTCGTCGGGGAGGATGGCGTCGGCAACGAACCCCCCGCCTGGGTCGGTCACTACGCGCGGGGCCTTGCCCACTACCGCGCACGCCGGTTTACTGCCGCGCTCGCCGATTTCGAAGCCGTGCTGTCTGAGCGCGGCCGCGATAGTCCAGCCGAGCTGATGCGCGAGCGCTGTCGGAAATTGTCCGCCGCTGCACCCGATGACTCCTGGCGTCCGGTCGCAGCGTTGACGACGAAGTAGCAAAAGCATTGCTCAACGAGCCGACCGGCGGACTCCGACGCGAAGGTCTGATGGCAGGCGCGCGGAATCGGCGCGCGTCATTTGCCAAACCGGTTGGCAAAGTCGGCCCATCACGGGCATGATGCGGACATGAAAACCACGCTGCTCAAGCCCGAACACTACACCCGCTCGCCCTGGAAGAATGGCGGTGGCATTTTCACCGATATCGCCGGTGCCCATCGCGCTGGCGCGCCCGTGAAGGATTGGGACAGCCTGCTCTGGCGCTTCGCCTCGACGCCGATCGTGGCGCCGGGTCCGTTCTCCCATATGCCGGGCATCGACAGGCTCCAGATGGTCGTAGGCGGGCGCGGGCTGCTGCTGAAGTCGCCCACGCAGGAATTCGACGAGCGCGAGCCGTTCACCGCGGTGCGTTTTGCCGGCGAGCTCGCGATCGTCACCGAGCTCGAGGCGGGTCCCGTCGAGGTCGTGAACCTGATGGCGCGGCGGGGTGCGGCGGAGATCGAGCTCGAAGCGCTCAGGGAGCCCGGCGATCGATCGTTGTTTCCCGGCACGCATCTGGTTTACGCGGTTCGGGGCGATTGCAGTATCCGTCTTGGCGACGCGCATTTTGCCATTCCTGGCGGCGGCACGCTGAAGATCGAAGTCACCGAACCATCGCGCCTCGCGCTTGCATCGGGTCTGGCGGTGCTGGGATCGATCCGGATCGTCGGCTAGACGGCGACTGACCCGCCGAGCCGCTGCGCACAAACCGGGCAACTGGCCAGGTTGACGCCGCCGCGTCGGAGCACGATATCTGCTCGATGCAGACCGCCGCTCAAAGGGGCAGGATATGAACGCGCCGACAGACAACAACGCCCCTACGCAAGCCGACAGCGTCGTCGACTGGCTGACCAACGGCACGCGCGATGAGCGCTTCGTCGACAATATCTTCGCACAGATGTGCATCCGCCTCCAGCAGGCGGGCATCCCGCTCAAGCGGTCGACGCTTCACATCCTGATCCACCACCCGCAATGGCTGGGGGCCCGGATGATGTGGTCCGACGGGATGCGGGAGGCCGAGATTGCATTGGTCGACTATGACGTGCGCGAGCGGTCCGAATATATCGGCAGCGCCGCCAACGAAATCCATGACGGCGCCGCCGAGGTGCGCGAGCGGCTCGAGCAGGATTCCTCGCTCGGCCGCAAGCACGCCCTCTATGACGAGATGCGGGCACGAGGCCTGACCGACTATGTGGCCTGGCCGCTCTACCACACACTCGGGAAGCGCCATCTCGTCACCTTCGCCACCGATCGTCCCGGCGGGTTCGACGATGCGCACATCGCGGGCCTGAAGAAGCTGCTGCCGGTGCTAGCGCTGGTCAGCGAGATCCGCGTCAAGAACCGGCTGGCGCGCACGCTGCTCGAGACCTATGTCGGCTCCCATGCCGGCGAACTGATCCTGGCCGGTGCCACCAGGCGCGGCACCGGCACAACGGTCCGCGCCGCGATCATGATCTGCGATCTCAGGGATTTCACAAAGATCTCCGACAACTGGCCGCGCGACGACGTCATCGATCTGCTCAACGACTATTTCGATGCGATGTCCGAGCCGATCGCGCGACATGGTGGCGAGATCCTCAAATTCATCGGCGACGGCCTGCTCGCCATCTTCCCGCTCAGCCAGCCCGATGCCTGCGCCAACCTGCTGCATGCCGTGACCGAAGCCCGCAAGGCCATGGCCGCGCTGAACGAGCGCAACAACGGGACCGGCCGCGCGCCGCTGAATTACGGCATCGGCGTCCATGTCGGCGACGTCATGTACGGCAATATCGGCTCGACCAGCCGGCTCGACTTCACCGTCATCGGCCCCGCCGTCAACATGGCCTCCCGCCTGGAGGCTCTGACCAAGCAGCTGGGACGAACGGTGCTGCTGTCGCGCGCCTTCGCCGAGCTGGTGGAGCGGAAGTTCGAGCTGGAGCATGTCGGCCAACACGAGGTGCGCGGCTTCAGCGATCCCATCGAACTGTTTGCGTATCAGGGGTAACGGCGCGCGGAAGACCGGCGACGTCGTCGTCATAGATCTCCATGTCGTTTCGGGGGCGGGCTGGCCTGAATGGTCGCGCCCGCAACGGCCGTGGTCGTGATCGCGCCTGCCTGGTCGTTGCGTTTCCGAGATCGAACGAAAATTCGGACCCCGCGATCTGGCGCGTTCTGGCCTGGCGCATCGGTTGCGCAAACGGGACGTTTGGCCGCCCTCATGCGCGGGGCCGCTCGTCGTGCGGATGGGCAATCGAGAGCGCCTTGTTGAAAGAGATTCCCGCGCAAGACCCGTAGGCTGGTTTCGTTGGCGGCCCAGACGACGAATGCCGCCCGCTTCATCGGAACCGCGCGAGGGCGCTATGACGCTTCAGATGTCACGACGAGGCAAGCAATATATCGAAACGGCGCAGAGCCTGCTGCGCGCGGCGCGGAGCATGACGGACGAGGTGGTTGCGGCGCGGTTGAAGATGCTGGCTGAGGACTATCAGCGGCGCGCCGAAAAAACTTCGAGCGTCGATGCGGCCAGGGCGTTGGAGCGCTCGGCCGCCAGAGCCGAATACGACTGGTCGAAGGAGCTGGCGTGAAATGATCAGGATCATTGCCGTGCTCTGTAGCCTTTCGTCTCCGACGGACTGTCGTGAACAGATCGTCACGACCTCGAACTTCGCCGACGTGACGATGCAGTCCTGCCTGATGGGCGCGCCGCAGCTCGCCGAATGGATGGCGCAGCATCCGGCCGAACGTCTGGCCGCATGGCGCTGCACGATCGGCAAGCAGGGCGGCGGCAGGGGAGCTTAGGAAGCGGGCTTAGATCCCGGAGGGCGGAGTGGCGGGAGTCTTGTTGCCAACGTTGGATTGTAGGGCTACGTTTTGCCGAAGGTCCGCCCAAACGGTCTTTGGCCGCTCGTTCATGCCAAAATTCCTTCGCATCGGAGTCCATCAGTCCAACGTTTCCGGATACACGTCGAAGGCGTGGTGTGTCAGGCGCGTCGGCTCGGCAGTCTTCCTGAAGTGGGGCGCCGTCGAGGTGCAGGGCGCCGGCGACGGGCGCAAAGTCTACTGGTCGCGATCGCCGCAGCAGAAAACCGTTCGTTGTGGCACGGCGCAACGTGCCATTGATTACGCAACGGCGGCGATCGCGCGGCGTCGTAACCATCGCTACGAGCCGCTGACCGGACCGATCGCGCTGCGGCGCCGATCCGCCGAGCGCGGCACCGAGCTCAAGCAGGCGCTCGCCACCATCCTGATCGTCGATATCGTCGGCTCCACCGCGAAGGCTGCCAAGCTCGGCGATGTGCGCTGGACCAAGGTGATGGGCCATTATTACGCTGCCGTCCGCAAGGAGCTGAAGAGCTCGCGCGGCAAGGAAGTCGTGACCACCGGCGACGGCGTGCTGGCAACGTTCAAGAAGCCCGCTGCCGGCATCAGTTGCGCGACCGCGATCCAGAGGGCCGTGCGCACGCTCGGCCTCGAGATCAGGGTGGGCCTGCACGCCGGCGAATACACGATCAGCGGCGGCGAAATGGTCGGTCTCGCCTTCCACATCGGCACCCGCGTCGCCGCGAAGGCGCGGGCGGGGGAGGTTTTGGTGTCGAGCGCGGTGAAGGAGCTGGTTTCGCAGCCCGAGATCCGGTTCAGGGATCACGGCGTGCATCAGCTGAAAGGCGTGCCGGAGCGGTGGCGGCTGTGGCGGGTGGAGGGGTGAGTTCTCAAACGCGTCGGCACGGCCGTCGGCTAAGAGGGTCGCAGAGGCAGCGAGGTCATCGCTTCCAGTTGCGCTGTTCGCGTTGCTAACCCAGCGAGCAAGCTCTTGTGCAGCCGATCCTCGGGTTCGAAATTTCGCGCGAGCCTTCGGACGGTCTCGACAAATCGCAAGCGATAAGTCGCCGCCCTGTCGACGTCTCCGTACCTCGCGAAGATCTCGGCGGCGGTGCCGTACACCCGCCACGAAGCAATCGGGAAATCGGCGTCGTCAACGATCTCCAGCGCGCGGGAGAGGTGCGGTAGAGCGTCCCCCGAATCGCCCAGGCCAAATGCGATGCGCGCGAGCAGCTCGTGGGCCTTGGCCAGGTGATTGAGATCGGGCGCCGATGCGACATAGTCGTGCAGCTGGCGTGCCCATCTGCGAGCCTGGGTAAAGTCGCCGATCAGCAGGCAATATTCGCCGAGACAATGATACACCTGCGTTGCGGCGGTAAACTCGATGTCGATGCCTTCTTCACGCCTGCGGCGCTCAATATCATCGAATTGCTTGCGAGCTCCCAACGGATCATTCAGGCCGACAAACGCCTTCGCAAGGACGGCCCGCTTGTGGAAATATGTGGACTGATCGCCCACCAGCAGACTGTCGTCGACGCTTTCGCAGAGCTCCCGGGCTCCCTCGAAATCCATCGCTTCGACATGCAACCACGCAAGCGTCAGCCGGCACAATGCGCTGCTGGGATCGTTCGCGTTCCTGACCGCCAGTTCGAGGCCGGCCGTGATTTCGCGCTGTAATTCGCGCCACTCGCCGAGATGAATGAGCGCGATCGACTCAAGGACATTGAACAGGACGAACGTGTAAACGTCGCCAACCATGCGCGCCAGCCGCTTTCCCTCCGTGCCGGCGCGGCGGCATTGCTGGTACCGCGATCTCCAACAATCAACGATCCCCGATATTCCATGACGCCGGATGAGGATGCCATAGTTGGTCGCGCTGGCGCTCAACTCGATCGCCCTGTCGCAGAGCGTGGCGTCCTGATCCCGCCAGCCGTTGAGGAACAGGTTGATGCTGGCGCTGCTGCCCTGGGCCAGGGCCTTGAATGTGTCGTCCGCAAGCGCCTGGCTCCGTGACAATACATCATCGGCTGCCTCGAGACAGGCGTGGCGATCGACCCGCAGCCATAAAGAGCTCACGGCCATGAGACCGTTGAGCTGCTGCTTGATTTCGCCGACCTGTTCGGCGCACGCAATCACATCCTGGAGATCGCGGATCGAGCCGACGAGGTCGCCACCCGAACGGAGAGCCAGGCTTCGTTGCCGCAGAAGCGCGATGCGGGTTGAGAGTTTGTCGGCAGCATCGAAGCGATCGAGTATGCCGAGCGCGCGGGTGAGATAGCTCGCGGCCTCGGCATGGCCAAGGCGCTTCATCGAGTTCTGTGCCGCTTCTCCGAGATAGCGCAACGCGCTCGGGAAGTCGCGACCCTGCTCGAAATGAAGGGCGAGCTCTGGCGCTATTTCACCGGTGCGGCCCGCATAGGCCTCCTCCAGCCTTTTGCCCAAGCGCTTGTGTGTCTGCGCGCGATGTCCGGGCGGCAGATTCTGATAAATGACGTTCTGATAGAGAATGTGACGGAAGGCGTAAGCACCCGAATAAGTTCCATCGGGCCATTCGGAAACACCTGAACGAACCAGGATATGATCCTTCCGGATCAACGCTTCGATGTCCCGTTCAACGTCGATGGTGTCATCGGATAGGCCGGCTGCAACGAGAGCTGCAGAAAATTCTTCGCCGGCAACGCTGGCGACATCGAGCAGGCGCCGTTCGTTATCGGTAAGGCGTTCGAGTTCATGGCCGATCATCTTCAAGAGGCTGTCTGGAATGCCGTCTCGAGCAAATGCGTCTTGTGAAGATAGGCGCCATCTGCCGTCCACCTCGACGATCCATTCCTGGTCGATCAGATGCTTGAGCAGTGACGCAACGAACAGCGGGTGCCCCAACGTTCGCTCGAATACCGGCTTTGACAGGGCCGAGGCCAATTCGGCGTCATTGAAACGCAATGCGAGGTAGTGCTCGACCTCCTGGGGCGACAATCGATCGAGGTGCAATTCGCTGCAGCATCCATGAACCTGGAGATCCTGGTGCAGGCGGCGGATCGGATGCCCACCGATGGCGCTGTCGGCCGGCCGATAAGAGCAGAGGACCAGCACGCGTGCCCTACCGTTTCCGCGCGCGAAACGAGACAGCACGTCGAGTGTCGCGAAGTCGCTCCAATGCAGGTCTTCGAGAACAATCACCCAGGGGCGGCCGGCGCTCAGCGCTTCGAGGAGATCGCAAAACTCGCGCAGCATCCGCTCACGCGTCGCGCCGAACACTTCATTCTGAAAAGCCGCGCGTTCCGATGCGTCGATCGCGCCTGGCAATTGCAGCAGCCAGGTGGGCGCGTGGGTGCGAACAGCCGAAATCAGCTCGGGACCGTTCGTTCGATACCTGTTCACCAGGGCATCGATGAGCGGCAGAAAGACCTCATCTGTTCCGAACCGTTCGGTACAGCGCCCATAAAGCAGATCGAAGCCCTGTTCCGTCAGCCGCTCGATGGCTTTGGCGATGAATGCCGTCTTGCCTATTCCGGCTTCTCCCGTGACAAAAGCCATCTGCCGTTTGCCGGACAATACGTGCCGGGCCATCTGGTCGATAATCCCGAGGGGGGCTGTCCGGCCGACCACCAGGGCGGAGGTTTCGAGCTTCAGAGGTGCGACTGCGCTCTCGGCCTCCCTGGGTGCTTCGCGCACCGCGCCGATAAAGCGGACGCCTTTGCGCGGTAAAGTCTTGATCAGCCGTTGCGCTTCGCCGGAATCGCCTATTCCCGTACGAGCGGCGTTGATGCGGGTGGTGAGCGCTGACTCCGAGATGATGCGCCCGCCCCAAATTGCACTGATCAGATCGTCCTTGGTCACCACCCGGGCACGGTGGCGGATCAGATATTCGAGGAGGTCAAAAACCTGAGGCTGCAACGGAATCGCACGTCCGTCGCGGCGCAATTCCCGCTGGTCGGTGTCGAGAACAAATTCGTCAAATAGATACAGCAAAACAATGCCTTCGGAGGTGCGCGCGAGGCGGATATTCAACCGGTACACGGGGTCGAAATCAAGCACACCCTGCAAAATCAAGGAAACGATAAGGACAAATTAAGCTCGTCTTAAAGCGCGGCGCGGTGTCCCGTTCGATACTTCCAGCCGTATCCAGCCACTCACACAAGGTGTTCGTGTCATGCGCTTGGAAGAAAGGGCGCCGCGTCTCACTCGCGTGTTCTATGGGGCGTTGCTTCACAAGATGTGTCAGTCGATCGCGGCACCCTCCGTACCATTATTCAACAGCAGAGCTTCAACCAAAAGCGACGCGCCATTTTCAGCGAATTCGTTTGTCGCCTCCACAGGTTCTTCTCGAAAAGAAGACCGGTTTGGGCGCCTCCTTCAAACGCTCCACCATTCGCGACGGCTGCAGGCAGGGCGCACCCTTCGACAGTATCGTCGTCTGATCGACAATACGTGGCACCAGTTTGCCTCTCGGTCAGATATTGGCGGAGGTGACAATGTCGGTCAGTGAAGAGTTGTTCGAACGCAAGCTTCTGATTTCGGCGTTGAGCGAGAATGCGCTGCTTGCAACGATCGCCATCTGCTTTGTCATTTTGCACATCCTTGCAGCCACGATGTTGACGTCGACCGGCCAGAGCGATGCCGGAGCCGCGCCCGAGCCGCCCGGACTGTCGTCGGAGGACTAATCGCAAGGTCGCCACTCCAGGATGAAAGATTAGCTCATGGGCGACATTGCGTCGTTTTGCCTGCTCAGTATCGCAGTGTTTTGCGGCGCGTTCGTCTCGGGCCTCGCGGGCTTTGCCTTTTCGGCGGTGGCCGGCGCGATTCTCCTTCACGTTCTCCCGCCACTGGAGGCGGTCCCGCTGATGATGGCCTGCAGCATCACCGTGCAGGCCACGGGTCTTTGGGCCTTGAGAAAAAGCATCCGCTGGAAACAGAGCTCGGTTCTCGTCGTTGGCGGATTGCTTGGCGTTCCGATCGCCGTGTGGTTGCTGCAAGCCGCTGACGCGCGGATCTTCAGGGAGAGCTTTGGTCTCGCGGTCGCCTGCTATGCGGCCTACACATTATTCCGGCCGGTGCTTTCCCATCGCTTGCAGATGAATGCGGGACGCAATGCATTAATCGGTTTCGGCGGAGGCTTTATCGGCGGGTTGACGGCAATGCCGGGTGCAATACCGACCATATGGTGTGACATCCACGGGGTCCCCAAAACCGAGCAGCGCGGAATGGTTCAACCCTTCATCGCCGCCATGCAGATATTCGCCCTTGTTCTTATGCTGATCCGAAAAGATCTGTCGACAAAGGTCCTGGTTGACTTCGCAATCAGCATCCCGGCGCTCCTCGCAGGAACGGCGCTCGGTATTTATGTCTTTCGCTGCGTCAATGACGCGCTGTTCCGGCGGATTATTCTCAGCATCTTGCTGGTTTCGGGACTGCTGCTGGTATTTTAGCTCCGACGCCGCGCGTCCAATTACAACGGCAGCCGTTGGATCACGCGCACGCGCTGATCCCTCAAGGAAGCCGGCGCCGTCGATTTCTTCAATGCGATCTATGGAACCATGGATTCGACCATGGCTTGGCCGAGGAGAATATTCCCGGCATGGGCTCGTGTCTCGTACCCTGTGTCAAACCGGTCGGGGCGTTTCGCCGTGAAGTGGAGGTGCGAAAACGCTTGACAGCTGACGAAATACTTAACATGTTAAGTATATCCACCGGTACCCGGGATTGATGCGTCGGAAGGGCGATGCCGTTCGTCCCTGGATTCGCGGAAAACAGGTGGAGGGTCGCTGCCCGCGTGCGGCGCTGCAAAAGGGAGTGAACCGTCATGTCCAAGCTGCAGGAAAATATCGCCAAGGCCGAGCGCCACCTTGCCCGCTTCAGAGAGACGGGCGTGCTCAACCGCATCGGCGGTGAAGACATCCCGGCTGCGGACAATGCGACTTTTGAAACGATCTCTCCGGTCGACCTGAAGCCGCTCGCCAAGGTATCGCATGGCAAGGCCGCGGACATCGATCGCGCCGCGAGGGCGGCGCAGGCGGCCTTTCCGCAATGGGCCGAAACATCCGGCGATGCGCGAAAGGAACTGTTGCACAAGGTCGCTGACGCTATCGTCGCCCGCGCTGAAGAGATTGCGTTCGTCGAATGCATGGATACGGGACAGTCGCTGAAGTTCATGGCCAAGGCCGCGCTGAGGGGAGCCGAGAATTTCCGCTTCTTCGCCGACCGCGCGCCCGAGGCGCGCGACGGCAAGTCGCTTCGCACCGCCGGTCAGGTGAACATGACCACCCGCGTGCCGATCGGCCCGGTGGGCATCATCACGCCCTGGAATACGCCCTTCATGCTGTCGACGTGGAAGATCGCGCCGGCGCTCGCGGCGGGCTGCACCATCGTTCACAAGCCCGCCGAATTCTCGCCGTTGACTGCACGTCTGCTGATCGAGATTGCGGAGGAGGCCGGGCTGCCCAAGGGCGTCTGGAATCTCGTCAACGGCTTTGGCGAGGACGCGGGCAAGGCGCTGACCGAGCACCCGCTCATCAAGGCGATCGGCTTCGTTGGCGAAAGCCGCACCGGATCGATGATCATGAAACAGGGCGCCGATACGCTGAAGCGTGTTCATTTCGAACTGGGCGGCAAGAATCCGGTGATCGTATTCGCGGATGCCGACCTCGAACGCGCCGCGGACGCGGCGGTGTTCATGATCTACTCTCTCAACGGTGAACGCTGCACCTCGTCCTCGCGTCTTCTCGTCGAGGCGAGCATCTATGACAAGTTCACGGCAATTGTTGCGGAGAAGGCCAGCCGGATCAAAGTGGGGCATCCGCTCGATCCCGAGACCGTCATCGGTCCGTTGATCCACCCGGTTCACGAGAAGAAGGTGCTCGAATACGTCGAGATTGGTAGAACGGAGGGCGCCAAGATTGCGACCGGCGGCCGCAAGATCGACGGTCCCGGCGGCGGTTGCTACGTTGCGCCGACACTCTTTACCGGCGCCAACAACCAAATGCGCATCGCGCAGGAAGAGATCTTCGGGCCGGTGCTGACGGCGATCCCGTTTAGGGATGAGGCCGATGCCCTCGCGCTCGCCAACGACGTTCAGTATGGCCTCACCGGATATCTCTGGACTGCCGACGTCACCCGTGCCTTCCGTTTCACCGACCGGCTGCAAGCCGGCATGATCTGGGTCAATTCGGAGAATGTTCGTCACCTGCCGACGCCTTTTGGCGGTGTGAAGAGCTCGGGCATCGGACGCGACGGAGGAGATTGGTCGTTCGATTTCTATATGGAGACAAAGAACGTCGCGTTCGCCACCACCGCGCACAACATCCAAAAATTGGGCGGCTAAGCGGTCCGCAGCAGACCAACGGAGGAAATCATGGCATTGCCCAAGCCCAACCTTTATCCACCATTCAACATCGTGCGTCTCAGTCATGTCGAACTCGGCGTGAGCGATCTTGCGAGGTCACGGGCCTTCTATGTCGACACGCTTGGTTTGCAGGTGACGGACGAGAGCTCCGATGCGATCTATCTTCGCGCGATGGAAGAGCGCGGCCATCACTGCATCGTGCTGCGGAAGTCCGAAAAGATCGAAGCCCGTGACCTCGGCTTCAAGGTGTTCAGCGAGGAAGATCTCGACAAGGCCGCCAGCTTCTTCAGCAGCAGGGATCTGCCGGTTGAGTGGGTCGAGCGTCCCTATCAATCCCGCACGTTCCGCACCCGCGATCCCCACGGCATTCCCCTCGAGTTCTACTCCAAGATGGACCGGCTGCCGCCGATTCATCAGAAATACGCGCTCTACAAGGGCGTGAAGCCGCTCCGCATCGATCACTTCAATTGCTTCTCGCCGAACGTCGATGAATCCGTTGCCTTCTACAACGAGATCGGCTTTCGCGTGACGGAGTACACGGCGGATGAGGAGACTGGGCGGCTGTGGGCGGCCTGGACTCACCGCAAGGGCGGCGTTCACGATCTGGCCTTCACCAATGGCCGCGGCCCGCGCCTGCACCACACCGCATTCTGGGTGCCGACCCCGCTCAACATCATCGATCTTCTCGACCTCATGGCCACCACCGGATGGGTGTCCAACATCGAACGCGGTCCCGGCCGCCATGGCATCTCGAATGCCTTCTTCCTCTATATCCTTGATCCGGACGGTCATCGGATCGAGATCTATTGCTCGGATTACCAGACGGTCGATCCCGATCTCGAGCCGATCAAATGGGACCTGAAGGATCCGCAACGTCAGACGCTTTGGGGAGCGCCCGCGCCCAAATCCTGGTTCGAGCATGGCAGCCTCTTTGCCGGAGCTGAACCGCGCGACGCCGATCTGGCCGCCCAGCCGATCATCGCCCCGTGACCGGCATTCGCATATCGCCTGAAACGAGGGAAAGGCACCACATGTCTCGTCCGAGGTTCGTCAGCTTCACTCGCAACGGCACGCCCGGCTACGGTCTCCTGGGCGATCAGGGCGTCGTCGACCTGTCCGGCCGCCATGGCAAGCGTTGGCGTACGTTGCGTGAGGTGATCGAAGCCGGCGCGCTGGTGTCCCTGGCCGAGGAGAGCGCCGCGTTGCCGGCGGATTTTCCGGTCACTGATATCCGCTACGAGATTCCGATTCCGGCACCGGAAAAAATCATCTGCGTCGGCGTGAACTTCCCCGACCGGAACGAGGAATACAAGGACGGGCAGGCGGCCCCCTCGAATCCCTCGCTCTTCATCCGTTTTCCGCGCTCGTTTACGGGCCATGAACAGGCTCTGCTGCGTCCCCCGGAGAGCCCGCAGCTCGACTATGAAGGCGAAATCGTCATCGTGATCGGCAAGGGCGGTCGCCGGATTCCACAGAGCGCAGCGCTCGACCATATCGCCGCAATATCGCTGTGCAACGAAGGCACGATCCGCGATTGGGTGCGGCACGCCAAATTCAACGTGACGCAGGGGAAAAACTTCGATCGCACCGGTTCGATGGGACCCTGGCTAATCCCCTATACCGATGAGAGCCAGCTTGCCGACATCAAGCTGGAAACCCGGGTCAACGGCGAGGTCCGCCAGCAGGACCGCACGAGCCGGATGATCTTCTCCTTCCGCAAGATCATCAACTATATCTCGACGTTCACGACGCTGGTTCCTGGCGATGTCATCGTGACCGGTACGCCGACAGGTGCCGGCGCGCGCTTCGAGCCGCCTATCTGGCTGAAGCCCGGCGACGTCGTCGAGATAGAAGCAGAGGGCGTCGGTATCCTGCGCAACACGATCGCAGATGAGGCATGATCCTTGTCGACTGCCAAGGTCGGGCAGTGGACTTTGGATTGCTCAAGCCGCTGATGCGGCATGCACGCGAATCCGACCGTCGTCGTCCACGACGATCGGAATGGCATCGAGGGCGCAATCCAGGCCCAGTCCCTCGACGCCGGTGCCATCCTGAACGCGAAATCCGGCGCTGTGGTTGGTGCACCGAAGAACCGTGCCGTCCGCGCTCAGCACGTTCTCCCCGCGATGATCGAGGGGTAGGTACTGATGCGGACATGCATTGACATAGGCTGCGAGAGTGCCCGCCGACCTGACGATCAGGATCGGAAAATCTGCGGGACCGAACTTGATGGACTTGAGGCTCCCTTCGCCAACGTCATGGGCGTCGCACAGGATGGTTCCTTCGGCCGGCGCGCCGCGATAGCTCTTCCATGCGTCAGGTATGGCTGCCTCCATCAGGATGCCTTGAGCACGCCGCGCTGAATCTGATCGGCCTCGATACTCTCAAACAGGGCCTTGAAGTTGCCCTCGCCAAAACCGTCATCTCCCTTCCTCTGGATGAACTCGAAGAAGATCGGGCCGATCACAGTCTTGGAGAAGATCTGAAGCAGGATGCGGGTCAGACCGCCATTGACGACACCTTCGCCGTCGATAAGGATTCCGTGCTTGCGCATGCGATCGAGCGGCTCGGTGTGGCCCTTCACGCGGTCAAACGACTTGTCGTAGTAGATCGAGGGCGGGCCCGGCATGAACTCGAGCCCGCGGCCGGCGATAGCGTCGGTCGCCGCATAGATGTCGTCGGTGCCGACGGCGATGTGCTGGATACCCTCGCCCTTGTACTGGCGCAGATATTCCTCGATCTGGCTCTTGTCGTCGGCGCTTTCGTTGATCGGGATCCGAATCTTGCCGCAGGGTGACGTCAGAGCGCGCGAGGTCAGGCCGGTCAGCTTGCCGGAAATGTCGAAGTAGCGGATCTCGCGGAAATTGAACGTCTGGCTGTAGAATTTGTACCAGGTGTCCATGTTGCCGCGCATGACGTTGTGCGTCAGGTGATCGAGATAGTAGAACCCAACGCCTTTCGGTGTCGGATCGACTTCGCCGGTCCAGTCATATTCGGCTGCATAGGGCGAACCCTTCGCGCCATAGGTCTCGATCAGATACAGCAGGGATCCGCCGATGCCGATAACGGCCGGCACGTCGAGTGACTTGTCGTTGCCGGTGTATTCCGTTCCGCCGAGTTCGAGGACGCGCTTCAGGGCGTGTTTGGCATCGACGACGCGCCAGGCCATCGCCGGCGCGCAAGGTCCGTGTTCGGCGACAAAGCGGGCGGCATGGGAGTTCGGCTCGCGGTTCAGGACGTAATTGATCTTTCCCTGGCGCCAAACGGAAATGTCCTTGGTCTTGTGCCGGGCAACCTCGGTGTAGCCCATTTGCTCGAAGAGCTTGGCGAGCTTCTGCGGCTCCGGATGGGCGAACTCGACGAACTCGAAGCCGTCGGTGCCGGCTGGATTGGCTGCCGAAATCGTGGCGGGTGGGGCATCGTGAGGGAAGGGGCCCATATCGCGCTCCTGGAATGGTATTTGATCCGACCAAAGAAATATACTGCCAGCCCTCTGCACGATCTCCGCAAAATCTGCTCGACAAAGACAAGTTATGCGTGAAACATGCGCACGTCCCCCTTATCGTGCAAGGATCGCGCATGGATCAGTTTGACGTGAAATTGCTGCAAGCGCTCCAGTCCGATGGACGGTTGTCGAATTTTGAACTGGCCGATGTTGTCGGCCTGTCGGCATCTCAATGTTCGCGCCGTCGCGCGGCGCTCGAAAATGACGGCACGATCGCAAGCTACCATGCCCATCTCGATCGCGAATCGCTTGGGCTGGGCATCGTCGTCTTCGTACAGGTGACGCTCGCAACGCACTCGCCGGACAATTCGAGACGCTTCCTCAAGCTCATCGAGAGCCTGGCAGAAGTGCAGGAGGCCTACGCACTCACGGGCGAAGCGGACTACCTCGTCAAGGTGGCGATCACCGACCTCAAGGCGCTCTCGATGCTTCTCAACGGCGTATTTCTGCCGCACGACAGTGTCGCGCACGTGCGCTCGTCCATAGTCCTCGATTGCCTGAAGCAAACCTCGCAGTTGCCGCTTGGGCATCTGATGCCCGCCGAGACACGTGCTGCCGGGAGTTCTCCGTCCCGAGGCGAAGGCAGGCCGCGGTCAAGGCGACCCAGAAAGGCTTGAGTTGGTGACAAAAAACATGGCCATCCCTCGACCGGATGCTGCGAACTTCCCGCTGGATGTGCGCAGTCGGCGGCAGAGCCGACAGCACGGATTCGTTCACAGATGATGTTCGGCGATGATCTGGCCGCTGCCCGAGGACGGAAAATAAGGACACAGCACTTCGGTTTCGCCTTTATATGCATCCCAACCGAGCAAGCCGAACATCATGTGGGTGTCGGCCATCAAGGCTTCGCCGTTGCACTTGGTCGAATATTCGGGAAGCATGCGGACGAATTCCGCATAGCGGCGCTCCTTCCATAAATCGAGGACGCGTAAGTCGACCTGACGGTTGAATTCGCTGCCGACCTGTTCCCATTGGCCGTCGCCGACCTGATCGTTGGCAATTAGCTTGTGCGACATGGAGCCGGAGGCGAGGACCGCGACCTTGCGGCTCGACGCGGCGATCGCCGTGGCGCAGGCCGCTCCAAACGTGCGGTTCTCCTCGATGCTGGCGAAGATCGGGGCTGCGACCGACAGGACGCGCGCCCAGCCGCCTTCGTTCATGTAGTGCATCGGCACGATGGTGCCGTACTCGAGCGGGAGCGTCTCCACCTTGTGCGCCAGAACCTGGAGGCCGCTCCTTGAGGCTTCGACCGCAATGGCATCGCCGAGCTCTGGATCACCAGGATAATCGTAGTTCATGTTCTGGATCATGTGCGGCGCCTCGTGGCTCGTATACACGCCGCGATGACGCGCGTTCGCGTTCATGTGGCAGCCGAAATTCGAGATCCAGTGCGTGTCGAACACGAGGAATGTGTCGGCTCCTCTATTGCGGGCGCGCTTGCCGATCTCTCGTAACGCCTGAATTGCCGCCGCTCGCTTGCCCTTTAGGGGTCCCTCACGTTCCGAAATCAGAATCGAGGGGACGTGTGCAATCTTGGCTGCAAGCACGATTTCACCCATGGGGCACCTCCCTTTGCTATAATGATTAACATGTTAATTATATCGATCGTCGCGATCTTTGATTCAGATCAAAAATGAGAGCTGCATGATGATCGAGGTGGGATTTGATCGCGGCGACGCCAGGTAGGTCTTGGCCTGAGCCTTTCAAACAAGACAAAAGGCGCCGGAATGAACCGGCGCCTCGTCTGAAGCTCCCGCGGGCGTCATGACTGCCAGGCTTGTGAGTTTCGTGGCGCGATCCGCCGTCAATCCTCAGCGCTGCCCATCGTGCACCGAGATATCCGATGCGGCGAGCCCGCCGATCCGCGCATGCGGCCTGCCGCCGGTCGCCATCACCAGGCCGAAGGCGATCTCGTCACGCCTGGGCGCATCCCAGAGCGTCATCTCCGCCGTCCCGAAATGGCTGCGCACATAACACGCATGGATGTGCCCAAGCGGGACCATCAGGCGCGTGCCGGGACCGCCGATGGTCTTTGCCGCCGGAACGATCGCCTTGGGTTGCCCGAGCACTTCGCGCATGCCCTGGCCGCCAGCCTCATGCCAGACGGCGCCATGCTCGAGCTCGCCGTCCTCGCCGACGATGATGCCTTTGCCATAGGCTTCGATGTGCGGCGCGCCGCCGAGTTGCGCGATTAGCGTGCTCGCGAGCTCGCGCCCGAGCTCACGCAACGACGCTTGAAACGGCATCAGGTTCGGCTCGTAGCGGCCCGCGAAGGGATTGGCGACGACCGCATCGGCCGTCCCGACCAGGAGCGGCTTTTCCAGCCGGGGGCCGCGCTCGTGCCAGACCGTCTCGACACTGAGCGCGGTCTTGCGAATGTCATAGGACGACATGCGAACCTATGCCTCGTCCACGACCGGATTACTGAGCACGCCGATGTTCTCGATCTCGACCTCGACCACGTCGCCGGGCTTGAGGAAGATCGGCGGCTTGCGGGTGAAGCCGACACCGGCCGGCGTGCCGGTGGCGATGACGTCGCCGGGGACGAGGTCGAAAATGGTCGAGCAATATTCGATCAGCCGCGGGATCGAGAAGATCAGCATCGAAGTGTCCGAGGACTGCACGGTCGCGCCGTTGACCCGCGTCTCGAGCTTCAGCTTAGTGGGATCGCCGATCTCGTCCGGCGTGACCAGCCAGGGTCCGAACGGACCCGTGCCGACGAAGTTCTTGCCCGAGGCGATCTGCTGCGCATGACGCTGCCAGTCGCGCACGCTGACGTCGTTGTAGATCGAATAGCCGGCGACGTGATTCCAGGCGTCGGTTTGGCTGATGTGACGGCCGCCCTTGCCGATGACGACGGCGAGCTCGCCCTCCCAGTCGAAATTGTCCGAGACCTTCGGCCGGATCACAGGTGCGTTGTGGCCGACCTGGGAGCGCCAGACTCGCAGGAAGATCGGCGGGAATTCCGTGATCTCGCGCTTCATGCCGAAGGCGACCGCTTCATTGTGGTGGTCGAGATAGTTGCGCACGGCGCAGACGATCTTCTCCGGGCGCGGAATGACGGGGAGATATTTGATGGCGCTCAGCGCCATCGCCGGCTTGTGCTGGGCGACGATGGCATCGCGTCGCGCGTAGTCGTCGCTGCCGACGAAGTCCGCGAGCGTCGGATACTGGGGCAGGGCACGGCCCAGATCCACGACCCCGTTTTCGACAACGGCGCCCCAGCTTTCGCGATTTCCATCCAAGAACGACAGCAGCTTCATGATTACGACCCACGAGTTGGCATTTTTCGATGATCTCTAGTATTTTCGAAAATCATGCGGGACGCAAGCCCACTGCGCCTGAAAAAGCCGCGCCATCTATTCGGCGTCGAGCAGGTGTCCGGCGTATTTCGCGACATTGTCCGCGGTGGTGCGGATATGCGTCTCGATCAGTTGCACGGCGAGATCGGCATTGCGCGATATGGCCGCCTGCATGATCGCCTGGTGCTCGCCGGCCTTGTCGCGAGGGCGCGGCCGGAAATTGGCCGACAGATGCCGGTAACGCTCGGCGCGATCGAACAGCTCGGCGCGGATCGCGAGCAGGGTCGCAGAGCCGCAGGCGGAGACCAGCGCCTGATGGAATTGCCGGTGGGCGATCTTCCATTCGGGATCGCGCAAGGGATGCTCGGGATCGCGCTGCTCGATGCGCTTCAGCCTGTGCAGCGTCGAGATGACGGCGATTTCCCAGTCGTCGTCGCCCCGTTCGATCGCGCGGCGGATCAACTCCACTTCGATCAGAACCCGGGCGTCGGTGACCTCCACCAGATCCTGACGGCTGACCGGCGCCACGCGAAATCCGCGCTGCTCCTGGGCGTCGACCAGCCCCTCGGCGGCAAGGGCGGTCAGCGCCTCGCGCAAAGTGGTGAAGCTCGCGCCGAAGCGCTCGCGCAACACGTCGAAGCGCAGCGGCTCGCCCGGCGCCAGACCGCAGGTCACGATCTCCTCTCGCAGCCGATGGGTGATGTCGGCGGCGATCGTCTTGCCGAATTCCTTGCGGGGGCGAATGGCGCTGTCAGGCATGGTCCTGCCCATGAATCGATGGCCCAAGATGCCGCGCCAACGACCATCTTGCAATAATTTTCGCAACCGCTAGTATTTTCGAAAATATAGGTTCGAGGAGGGGGGAATGAGCTCATGAGAGCGGTTCTGGTACGTCAGCCGGGCGGGCCGGATGCACTCGAACTGGTCGAGGCGCCGGTGCCAGCGCCCGGCGCCGGACAGGTTCAGATTCGTGCCGAGGCGTTCGGGGTCGGGCAGCCCGACGTGCTGATCCGCCGTGGTGTCTACAAATGGATGCCGCCGCTGCCGGCCAATCCCGGCAATGATGTTGCCGGCCGTATTGCTGCGCTCGGATCGGGCGTTGAAGGCCTGCAGGTCGGCCAGAAGGTCCTGCTGAGCGCGCGTGACCTGTCGCAGCGCGGCGGCTGTTACGCCGAATACGTCGTCGCTCCGGCAGACGCCGTTCATGCTCTTCCCGACAATGTCGATCTGCAAGCGGCGGTGTGCCTGTCGAACTACCAGGTGGCCTACGCACTGCTGCACGAGTGTCGGCATCCGCGCGCGCCAAAAAGCGTACTGGTGATCGGCGCGGCCGGCGGCGTCGGTACTGCGCTGGTGCAGCTGGCCAAGCTGGCGCAGATGACCGTGATCGGCACGGTCTCCACCGAGGAGAAGGCCGCCTTTGCGCGAAGCAACGGTGCCGACCACGTCATCTTCTACCGTAGCGAAGATGTCGTGGCGCGGGCCCGCGAGCTGAGCAATGGCGAAGGTGTCGGTCTCGTGCTCGACCACGTCTGCGGATCCGAGTTCACCTCCTATCTTGGCGCGCTCGGCAAATGGGGCACGCTGCTGTCATACAACGCCTTCGCCGGGTTGCCGGAAGAGAATCTGATGGCGGCGATGCGCAATCATCTCGACATCTGCCCGGCCGTGCGTTGCTTCTCCTTCCACATCTATGACCACGATCGCGAAGGACGTCGTGCGCTGATGCGCAACGTGATTGAGGCCCTGAGCCGCAACGCGATCAAGCCGGCGATCTCGGCGACACTGAAGCTCGACCAGGTCAGGCAAGCTCACACACTGCTCGAGCAGGGCTCCGCGCTCGGCAAGATCATCATGACGCCATGAGAGAGTGAACCAACACAATGACGACCCAAGCGCCCATTGCTCGATTCACACGGCTGAGACACGCCACTTTCGCCTCGCCGGATTGCGAGCGACTGCTCGACTATTACCGCGGAGTGATTGGCCTCGGCCTGGTCGGTCGCGATGGACATCGCATTTTTCTCGCCAGCGATTCCGAGCAGCTTTCGCTGGTGATCGAGCCCGGCGAGGCGGCGCTGAAGAGCATCGCTTTCGAGATTTCTCCGAATGTCGAGATCGAGTCGCTGAGCGCCGCCCTGAAACGCGCGGATTTGCGTCCCGAACTGCGGAGTGATGCTCTGCCCGGTGTCTCCAGGCTGCTGTCGTTCATCGATCCCGAAGGAACGCAATTCGAGCTGATCCAGGGTTGGACGCCGACGCCGGCGCAGGAGCGGATCGGTGCGCTCGCCGTCACCAAGCTCGGCCATGTCGCGCTTCGTACGCCCGATCCGCTTGCGGCCTCGGAGTTCTATGCGAACGTCATGGGTTTCCGGGTCTCCGACTGGGTCGAGGACCGCTTCGTCTTCATGCGCAGCGGCTATGAACATCACACGCTGAACTTCGCCCGTGCTCCCGTGCGCAGCCTGCATCATCTTGCATTCGAATTGCGCGGCCCTTCCCACATGCAGCAGGCCTGCGATCATCTCGCCCGCCACAAGCTCCCCATCCTTTGGGGACCGGTCCGTCACGGTCCCGGCCACAACACAGCCGTCTATCACCGCAATCCCGATGGTCATCTGGTCGAGCTGTTCCACGATCTCGACCGCATGATCGATGAGGAGCTCGGCTATTTCGATCCGCGTCCGTGGCATCGCGATCGTCCGCAGCGCCCGAAGGTCTGGGTCGGACTGCCGCGCGACGTCTGGGGTCTGCCGCCATCACCGGAATGCGTCGAGTTCGCCCGCTAGAGCATAAACAACAGCCAAAGGGAGGATGCATCCATGCGATGGATGAAGCGACTTGCTGCGACCGGATTTCTGCTTGGCAGCTTTGTGGCAGCCGGCCCGGCTCAGTCGGCGGACAACTATCCGTCGCGCCCGATACGCTTGATTCACGGCTTTGCCGCCGGCGGTGCGGCCGATACGCTGTCGCGCATCGTCGCCGACGGGCTGTCCAAGAAGCTCGGGCAACCGATCGTCGTCGAGGCCAAGCCCGGCGCTGGCGGCAACATTGCGGCGGACGCGATCGCCAAGGCTGAGCCCGACGGCTACACGATCGGACTCGTCACGGGCGCCCACGCCATATCGGCCGCGACCTACAAGAGTCTGAGCTACCAGCCGGCCGATAGTTTCGACATGATCTCGACGCTGGTCTACTACGCGCTTGTCATTGCGGTGCGTAACGACTACCCGGCCAAATCGCTTGGCGAATTGATCGCGGCGGCAAAGCAGAAGCCCGGCGCGCTCAGCTTCGGCTCGGTCGGTTTCGGCAGCACGCATCATCTTGCGGGAGAGCTGCTCGACGCGATGGCCGGCATCGACATGGTACATGTACCCTATCGCGGGGATTCCCAATCGGTCACCGCGCTTCTGGGCGGAGAAGTGCCCGTGATCGTCGGCACGCCCGTCCTGCTTGCACCGCAAATCCAGAGTGGGGCCATTCGGGGCTTGGCAGTCACTTCGCCGACGCGGACCGCGCTGTTGCCGGATGTTCCGACGGTCGAAGAAGCCGGCGTCAAGGGATATGACGTGCGGACTTGGGCGGGCCTTCTCGCTCCCAAGGGCACGCCGCCTGCCGTCGTCGCCGCACTCAACTCAGCGACACTCGACATCCTCAAGAATCCCGAGATCAAGCAGCGGCTGGAAACGGCCGTCGGAGGCGAAGTCCGTGGCAGCTCTCCCGACGAGATGAAGAAGCTGATCCAGTCTGAAATCGCGAAGTGGTCGGGCGTGGTTGAGCGGGCGAAGATCCCCAAGATCTGATCCGGGCGTCCGCCTCGACTCCGCGACGATCATGCTGGCCTTTTCGCCAAGCCCGTCGCGGAGGGAACAGACCTTCTGCTCGAGTGATAGAAGTCAGGTCAGACGGATACGGAAGAGGACTGACTTGGTGGGCACGGCGACGCCGCGATGGCATCCGCCTTGAGCCGTGCCAATTCGCCTGCGAGGCGAGGACCCTGGTGGGATTGCCGCTCCGCGAACCGGCCATCGATGAGGCGCTTCTGGCCGCCGGCCCATCCGACCTCGCGCAGTCCTCGGCGAAACGCCTCCAGGGTGCGCCAGCCAACGGTGCCCCAGGCGTCCTGCGGGGCGCGCGCACCCATCGGCAGTGCATTGGTCTGCTGCGGCCTGGATTTGATCTTGATCAAGTTCAGCAGCGTCGCCGCCACGATCATCGTTAGGACGCCACCAACGCTGAGCGTGATCTGCATCGCAAGCCCCGCAGATATGTCGAGCAGCGCCAGGAGGCTGACGAGCGTAAGCAGAACGCCGAGGCAGAAGATTGGCAACGAGTGCCTGCCACAGAGGATGGCGCCGCGCATCACCGCAGTCGTCAATGCTTGTCGATTGGGCGGCACGAACCATACCGCTACAACTGCAAGAGCCAGGAAATGCAATAGACGCAACGGATCGAGATTCGATTTGTCCATCGGGTAAGCCAACTTCGTCAGCCCCTGCGGGATCAATACTTCCAGCGGCTTGATTCTCCAGCTCAATGCGATGACGAGGCTGAAGACCAGATAGAGAACGGCAGGCGTAAGCGCCATACGTGACGTTAACCAGGGGCGCACTCTTTCGCCCTCGATTATCATCCACGCGCCAAGCACCACTAGCAGCTGCCAGGCCAGCGGATTGAACGCCCAGTGGCCGCTCGGCCACGCCGGCAAGGACCAGCCGAACATATGCACCAGCGTATAAAGCGCCAACGAGGCGCCAAGCGTCACGTTCGGCAGTCGGAGCAGCATCCACAGCAACGGCGCGAACAAGAGGTGGAGAAGCACGAAGATCGGCAACACGTCGGTATTGACCGGGCGGTACTGCAGAATCGCCGCATGCGCGAGCGTCGCGCCCGGCTGGTCCAGCAGAATGCGCGTATTGCTCTCGTCAGCAAGGCGTTCCACGCCAGCGATGTGGACCAGGAGGGCGCAGGCGAGCGTGAGCAGCAGAAATGCGACATAAATGTCCCGGCTTCGCCGCAGCGTCCGGCGGATCACGCTGGTCCATCCCTCGCACCTCCATACCTTTCCGTAGGCCAGTGCGCAGGTGACGCCCGAGACGAACATGAACACTTCCGCGGCATCGCTGAAGCCGTAGTTTCGCAGCGTCAGCCAACTTCCAATGTTATTGGGGACATGATCAAGAAAGATGCACCAGAGCGCGATGCCGCGGCAGGCGTCAATGCGCAGGTCGCGGCCGCCGTTGGCTTTCAGCTCCGGCGCCGCATCCGCGGATGGCTTCAGGGTGGCTGTTCGATCATGCATTGGCTTGCCTCGTCCAGCGTGCGCGCACGCTTAAAGAGGAACGATCGAGACGGATCGAATTTGAAAAAAACGCGGCGCTGCGGGTCGTGACAGCGCCGCAGTTCAGGGTTGCTTCACATCGACCTGGCCACGACAGCAATTGCGACAATGATCATATGGCCGCGCCGAGTAAAACGCTGGTGGAGAGGCGGACTGTCGACATCATCGTTCAAGTGGCGCAGTGTGTAAATCGGCCGCAGGTCGGTACAGAGAGGTGCCTAGGTCCTATGACCAAGGTATCGTCCGGGCCGCGGTATCTATTTGATACCCTCAGACACGTGACGAGCAATTCATCGCTCGCGTGGACGGAGAGGCCAGCGAGTACCGCGCTTCACGTCGTCCGCGCTCACTACGATTGTGTGCCGATTGCAACCATTGCACACAGCAGCGCTCGACTCCTACTTTGAGTGCTTGACGGCGGAACCACTGGACCAGAGATAGAAGGTGGACGGTTTCGAAGGTGGGTGTATGATTTCATTGATCTCCGGGCGCTCAGAGAACGGAGAGCATTTTTATGAAGGTTCTTGTTGTTGACGATCACACATTGATCCGCGAGGCGTTGCACGGCGTCCTGAAGCAATTGAAGCGAGAGGCCGTGATATTCGAAGCTTCGAGCAGTCGAGAGGCCATGCACATCGTCGAGCAGCATCCCGATATCAGCCTCATTTTGCTCGATATCAATTTGCCTGACCGCGACGGCTTCTCTGTCCTTTGCGAACTGCGCCATCGCTATGCGACGATTGCTATCATCATTCTCTCGTCCACCGATGATCACGACACGGTCAGGCGCGCTTTCAAACTTGGCGCGCTGGGTTTCATCCCGAAAACCACGGAACGTGAAGTGATGCTCAACGCTATTGAGTTGGTGTTCTCCGGCGGAGTTTACATTCCCTCGGAGATTCTGGAGGAAACGGCGGGTCCGCGATTTGCGGATAAACCATTGGCTCGCGACTTGCTCAAGGAGCGCGGATTGACCGATCGTCAGATCGACGTACTTGCGCTGCTGATGAAGGGAAAAAGCAACAAGGTCATTGCCAGGACGCTCAATATGGCGGTGCCGACAGTGAAGAATCACATCACGGTCGTTCTCAAGGCGCTCGGCGTAGCGACGCGCACTGAGGCCGTCATAAAGGTCGGAAAAATGGGCTGGGAATGGCCGCCGAAATCTGAATCATGAAACTGCTCCGGTGCCTCTTCCACCATCATGATCGCTAAGGAGCTCATGCATGACAGCGCGGAGCTGCATCGGGTCGACGGGCTTGTGCAGCAGAATGTATCCTCTGTCCCTGGCGTCCCGCAGAGGTTCAGCCCCGGTATCGCCGCTGATGAGAATGGCGGGAATTGACGAGCCAAACGCCGCATTGATTTGTTCAATTGCCCTGATTCCGGTCTTCCCGCTTGCGAGATGATAGTCCGAGATGATGAGATCGGGGCGCTGTTCGCGCTCGGCAAGCCGGACAAGTGCAGCTTCGTCGGATCCGGCGGCAAGAACCGAGTATCCCCATTTGCTAAGCAATCCGCCCGTTCCCTCCTGCACGATCGGAGTATCGGCAATAACAAGAATTGCCTTGCCGTCGACCGCCAAGGCATCAGGGTATGGTAAGTCGGCGGGCGCCGCTGACCTGACGCATTGATCGACTTTTGGAACCAGGATCGCAAATCGCGAACCTCGGCCCACAGTCGAAGCCAGGTCGATTTGATGGTCGAGAAGCAGGCGAAGCTTGTCGACGATGGCGAGGCCGAGGCCTAGTCCGCCGGACCGGTTCTGTCCTGAGGTAGGAACTTGAAAAAACTCACCAAAGATATTGTGCTTTTGATCGTCGGGAATGCCAGGACCGGTATCGCATACTTCGATGCGCAACATTTCACCGCGACGACGACATCCGACCAGGACACCGCCCTGCAACGTATAGCGCACCGCATTCGATACAAGATTCAGCATGATGCGTTCGAGCAGCATCGCATCGCTTCGCACCCAGGCGTCACTTGGCCTGACGCGTAGCCGCAGCCCCTTTTTTTGCGTCGTCTGGTCAAACGCCGTCTCGATTTTTTGCAACAGGCGCCCGATCGGGAACTCGGTGATCCTGGGCGTAAGCATCCCGGCATCCAGCCTGGACATGTCCAGGAGCGAATTGAACATTTCATCCATTTCCTTGCGGGTGGCGTCGATCCGTTCGATCGTCTTTGTCCTTTCCTCCGGGTTGAGCGGCGTGCGCAGCTGGGCGACGAACAACCCCAACGCATGTAACGGCTGCCGCAGATCATGGCTTGCCATGGCGAGAAAGCGCGATTTCGCTGCGTTGGCGAGCTCCAGTTCCTGCGTGCGCGCTGCGACCTTCTGCTCGAGTTCGACGTGCGCGCGGCGCAGGCTTCCTTCCGCGCTCTTGCGGACCTCGACATCCGCACTCAGCAGCAAGCTTGGAACGGTAATGCTGATCAAGAACATCAACACGAGCAGGAATGACGCATTGGGATCTGGTGTCGCGAAGGGGCCGCCGCCCGTGTGCGTTCCCCAAATCGTGATGCCCGCGAGCACGAGGGCAACCGTTGCGGTATCGCGTGGACCGCGACGCAGCGCCGCCCATAACATGGGCAGGATCACCAGAAAGCCGAGTGGATCTCGGCCGGGCGTCTGCTCGATCAGGGGGCTGAAAGCAATGAGGCCAACAGCCGCCGCTGTTGCGAGGACCGCTGCCGTCTCCGCAAAATCGTGGCGGTTGAAGGCATGATGGTGGTTTGATGCCCACAGCACGATCACGGGGGCAATGAGCAGGGCGCCGGTGACATCGCCCAACCACCAGGTGATCCACGCGTCCGCGAAATTCTCCGGCTCGATGTACCCGAAGAGTGCCAGGCTGGTCAGTCCAATGCTGGCGCTGATCGGTGTCGCGATCACGACGCAGATCAGGGTGAACTTTGCGACGGAATTTGGCGTTGAGAACGTTTCACACCCGCCTGACCACTGATTGATGAGATACGCGCCGGCAATCGCTTCAAGAGAGTTCCCGGTTGCAATCGCAGTTGCAGTGGCAACGGAGCCTGCCGTCGTCGCATTGGCGATCAGCGCCGCCGCAAAAATTGCGGGCCAAGTTCGATATCCCCGCAACAGAACCGCCGCCAGCGCGACACCTGTCGGCGGCCAAATTGGCGTTGCGCTGGGATGAATGGAGGCAAGGGCAAGGCCACCCTTTGCCGAGGCGAAATAGATCGCTCCAATCACGACCAGACCGCCGACGTAGCTGACGCTGCGGTATGAATCCATGTCGGGCGATCGTCGATCGGACATCGTCGGCGCCTGGACTAGGCAATTGGGTCGTTCACTATGACTGACTTTTAATTTAAAGAGACGACGCGTGCGCTGGAGGAACATCTGGCCGACTTGCGGTCCATCCCTCGCCTCAGCACCAGTGGGAGACGAACAGGCCGCCGTTGCGCCCGGAGGAATTCGCGCCGTCTCGCGTTCACCCGATTTTTCGGGGGGAAGCATGGTACGACGAAGATAGGCTCTCCGAAAGGCTGGATTTAAACTCGGACAAAGTCGCTGTGTGCGACGAGGGCCCTATCTCTCGTTGGAGCCTCGGGACTGAACCACCTGCACGATAAATGCTGTGGCGGACGAGGAAGCGCAAGCTTGACTCAAGAACAGAAGCATCTCCATGACCGATGAGACGCTGAGTCCGTTTTGCGTCGGCGCTGGCGCTTGCGATGCGCGGCGCAATTCTCCTTTGATAGAACGATCGCCAAGTCGAACTCGCTTTTAAGTGATCGTGTTCGCAACAAGGTGATCGTGTCCGCAACTTTGTCTTCCTGGCGACCAAAGACTACGCCATACGTCGGCTCTGCCGGCGGTCGACATCATTCGGCCGATTGTATGCCTCGCGGGTCAGTATTTCGGTTCGAGGCCACGTAGTCGATCTCGCCATACGTAATCCCGATATCCATCAGCTCCTGATCACTCAGGTTGCAAAGGTCGCGCCGCAGCCGCTCCCATTTTCGCCACTCCTGAAAAGCGGCCCAACAATTCTTGAAAGCACTGACATTGCGTCGCTGCGACACGGTCGTCTGGACCAAGCTCGTTGTCTGGTAAATCGTGCTCATTGCAGCATCCTCGGGTGCCTTGTTTCCACCCAGACAAGCTGCCAAGATCCGGTCCAGCGCGCTTGACGTGCTGCTTACATTTTCCTTACGGGCAGCTTATTCTTTACTTTCTAAGTGTTGCCGGGCCTAACCGGCGACCGCCTAAAGGGATTTCGCGTCTTGCGCTATCTCTTCGAAGATTACGAACTAGATTCCGGCCGCCGCGAGCTATACCGCGACTCGAACGTCATTGCCGTGGCGCCACAGGCCTTTGACCTGCTCGACTATCTCATCCGCAATCGCGAGCGCGTAGTTGGCAAGGACGAGCTCATCACAGCCATTTGGAAGGGGCGGTGCGTGTCCGATGCCGCGCTGACGACCCGGCTAAATGCCGCTCGATCAGCAATTGGCGATTCCGGGGAGGACCAGCGTCTGATCAAGACGCTGCCGAGGAAGGGCTATCGCTTTATCGGTAGGGTGCAGGAAGCCCACAGAGCTCCCACCGTGGCAGTAACCGAAATCCAAAGGGAGACGGCTAAACCTGCCCTCACACTTCCCGACAAACCGTCGCTCGCCGTTCTCCCATTCACTAACCTGAGCTCGGATCCAGAGCAGGAGTATTTCGCCGATGGCATGGTCGAGGACATCATCACCGGCCTTTCACGGTCCAAATCGCTGTTCGTCATCGCGCGCCAATCCACTTTTATCTATAAGGGCAAGCCTATCGACATCAGGCAGGTCGGGCGCGAGCTAGGCGTTCGGTATGTGCTCGAAGGCAGTGTGCGCAAATCCGGCGACCGAGTTCGCATTTCCGGGCAGTTGATCGAGGCCACGACGGGTGCCCATCTTTGGGCGGACCGCTTCGACAGCCAACTCAGCGATATCTTCGAACTGCAGGACCAAGTGACGAGTAGCGTGATTGGCGCACTCTTTCCTCAATTGGAGCGGGCCGAGATAGAGCGCGCAAAACGCAAGCCAACCGAAAATCTTCAAGCCTACGACTACTATCTTCGCGCACTTTCGAGCTTCTACCAATTCACCCGCGAACAAAACATTGAAGCCCTCAGATTGACCCGACTTGCTGTCGAAATCGATCCCGGATTGGCCGCAGCATACGCGCTTGGTGCTTATTGCTATCTGCAACGAAAGGTCTTCGGCTGGACGATCGACGCGGATCAGGAACTGAACGACACCCGACGATTGGCAAGTCGCGCAATCGAGCTCGATAAGGAGGATCCAACTGTACTCGTGAGGGTTGGGCAGACAATTGCTGCCGTACTATATGAGGTAGACGATGGCATCACCCTCGTCTTCCGAGCGCATGAGCTTAACCCAAATCTGGCTGTCGCACGCTATACTATCGGCTGGGAACACATACGCCGCGGCGACATAGAGGCGGCGCTCAAGCAGTTCCATGCCGGGGTGCGTTTAAGCCCTATGGATCCGTTTCTTTTTCTGATGCAGACCGGAATAGCAGTTGCGCATTTTTTGACAGGTCAATACGAGGAAGGGTCATCATGGGCTAAGTCGGCTGTGCTGCACCGGCCCAACTATCTAAACGCACAATTTATTCTGGCGACATGCCAGGCAATGTCTGGAAGGGTCGAGGAAGCCCGGATGATCGGGGCACGCCTGCTGGAAGCGAGACCGGCTCTGCGCGTCTCTACACTCGTTCCCAAGCTCGCTAGAATTTACAGGCCGGAACACCTCGAAAGGATAACGCGAGCTTGCCGCATCGTGGGCCTACCCCCGTGATTGCGGTTGTTCGGGAATTTCTGATCTCATTTCAATTCATCAACCGCGCTGTGTGGAATCTCCGCTTGTGGCCGATTCTGTTGAAAAAGACGGCTGTTGCGACGCAGAGATATCAGTGATTCAGTCTGTCTAATTGGCAGGACTGAAGATCATGATGGGGCATCGGCAAGTCGAACAGACCGCGTTGTTCTATGAGTTCTCGCTCGAAAGACATATCCCGACTGATCACTTGCTGCGGTTGATTGACAGGTTTGTCGATCTTGAACAGGTCCGGCGGGACCTGGCGCCTTTCTACAGCAGCATCGGTCGGCCTTCGATCGATCCCGAGTTGATGATCCGGATGCTCCTGATCGGTTACTGCTTCGGCATCCGATCGGAGCGGCGCCTGTGCGATGAGGTTCACCTCAATTTGGCCTACCGGTGGTTTTGCCGGCTCGGTCTGGACGGGACGGTGCCGGATCATTCGACATTCTCCAAGAACAGGCACGGCCGCTTCCGGCAGAGCGACCTCTTCCGTCGCGTGTTCGAGAGCGTGCTGCGCCGCTGCATCGAGGAACGACTGGTCGGCGGTGAGGGATTTGCAGTCGATGCGAGCCTAATCAAGGCCGATGCCAATCGGCAGAAGGGGATCGAAGGCGATAAGGGACTTCCGCCGGAGGCTGCCAGCCGAGCAATCGATGAGTATCTGGCCGGCCTTGATGATGCCGCTTTCGGAGCCGCGACCGAGGTTACCCCGAAGTTCGTATCGCCTTCCGATCCGGCGGCGCGCTGGACGGGGGCGCACGGCGGCCAAGCGTTTTTCGCCTATTCGACGAACTATCTGGTCGACATCGAGAACGCGATCATCGTCGATGTTGAGGCAACGACGGCAATCCGGCAGGCGGAGGTATTGGCCGCCAAGCGCATGATTGAGCGCTCGCTGGAGCGGTTTGATCTCTATCCGAGCCGGCTGCTCGGTGACAGCGGCTATGGCTCGGCCGAGATGCTCGCCTGGCTGGTCTATGAGCACGGGATCGAGCCGCACGTTACAGTCTTCGACAAGTCGGCCCGCACAGACGGGATCTTCTCGCGCGACGACTTCACCTATGACCATGCTGGGGACATCTATCGTTGCCCCGGTGGCAACATTCTTACCACGACCGGAACGTTGGTGAATGATGGTGCTACCATGCTTTACCTCGCCAGCAAGCGCGATTGTGATCGATGCGCATTGAAGCCCCGATGCTGCCCCAAGCAGGCTTCACGGAGAGTGCCCCGCTCGATCTACGAGGGCGCTCGCGACATGGCGCGCCAGATCGCGAGATCGTGGGAGGGAGGCACCTCGCGCCGGCTCCGCAAGAAAATCGAGATGTTGTTCGCGCACCTCAAGCGCATTCTCAAGCTCGACCGTTTGCGTTTACGAGGTCCAAACGGCGCGCGCGACGAGTTCATCCTCGCAGCCACCGCCCAAAACCTTCGAAAGATGGCCAAGCTGATCCCGATGCCCACCCCGACGCTCGCATAGGGTCAGTAAGAGCAGTTCCGGCCACGTCGCGACGGAGCTATTACAACGAAATACTGCCGGCCTTTTTCAACGGAATCGGCCCTTAGCCGAGATTCGGTCAGGCCGCCGCTATGTCTGCTTTCGAGGTTGGAGCAGGAGCAGAGGCCATGCGGATGCGTCGCTGTCGACATCGCCGATCTGTACGTTCCGTTCGTAGGTTCTCAATCGGTCAAAAGGCCGTTTCGATCACCGAACGCAGCGGGTGACCGCGAATCGTAATGCCGCGGAAACCGCGGTGACGCGGAAGCACTGCTTACGAAATGAAAAGCATCTAGTCCATTGATCCGCTGGTGGGCCCGGCAGGACTTTCCGTGACGACGCAGCACTATTTCCGTCTCGTTCTCATCTCGATTCACCCTTTCGGGGAATTGCGACTTGGAATCGCGCGGCGTCGAATTGGCGCAAGCATTCGGTCGCCCACCAGCTCCACCAACGGGAGACGAGACATCATGAGCCAAGCCCGCTACGAGAGTTTTGAAGGCCAGCCGAACCTGGAGCGCCGCCTGCTCCTGAGCATCGCCCTCGCAGGCGTCGCCGGGTCGGTCCTGCCGGCAGCGTCGAGCGCGGCCGCCGCCGGGCCGTCCGAAAAGGTCGATGTCGACGACATTGCCTACCTGACGGCCAGCGAGGCGCTCGCGAGATTCAAGGCCAAGAAGCTATCGCCGGTCGAACTGTTGCGGGCGCAGATCAAACAGGTCGAAGCATGGGAGCCGACGCTCAAGGCACTGACATACACCTATTTCGACGAGGCGCTGGAACAGGCACGGATTGCGGAGGGCAAGTACGCGCGTGGTGAACCGGTCCGCCCGCTGGAAGGCATCACCTGTGCCATCAAGGATTATCACTCCGTCAAGGGCAAGATCACCACCTACGGCTCGCGGCTCTACAAGGATTTCGTTCCGGACCAATCCGCGCCGACCGTGGAGCGCCTTCTCGACGCCGGGGCGATCTTGCATTGCCGCACGACGACACCGGAGTTCGCGCATTCAGGTGTGACGGCGTCCTTGCTTTGGGGCGTCACGCACAACCCGTGGAACCCTGCCTATACCCCCGGCGGCTCGACAGGCGGAGGCGGCGCGGCCTTGGCCGCCGGCTACACGACCTTGCAGGACGGCACGGATGGTGGCGGGTCCATTCGCATCCCGGCTGCGATGAACGGCGTGTTCGGCTACAAGCCGCCATGGGGACGCAACCCCGACGACCGCGAGCACCCGAATGAATGGCTGATCCACTATGGCGAACTGGCCCGCAGCGTCGGCGATTGCGGGCTGATGCAGAACGTTACGTCCGGCCAGCATCCGGCCGACATGTCGTCCCTGCGGGACAAGGTGATCATCCCGCCGACCTTCGACGGCATCGCCGGCATGAGGATCGCGCTGTCGATGGACCTGGGCTATTTCGCGGTCGACCCCGAGGTCGAGAAGAACACGCGCAATGCTGTGTCGGTCCTGCGCTCGCTCGGCGCCGTGGTCGATGAAGTCGACATCGGCTGGACCACGGAAATCGAAGAGACGTGGAACACAAGGTGGCAAGGCGTGTTCTACGCGCTGGCGGGCAGTCTTCTGACCAAGTCCCGCAACGACGTGGACCCGTTCGTCATCAAGATCCTCGAAGAGGGCAAGAAGCACGACGTCACGAAGTTCTATAACCTGAATACCGTGCGGCAGAAGATGTACGCGTCGATGACGAAGATCTTCGAGACCCACGACGCGTTGATCTGCCCGACGACGGCAACGACGAAGATCGTCGCAGGGCGAAGCAGCGAAGCGCCGCTCACCATCAACGGTAAGTCGGTGAACCCGTTTATCGGCTGGTTCATGACGTATCCCTTCAACCTGGTCGGCACCCTTCCCGTGATGTCGGTGCCCACCGGTTTCGATGCTGAAACAAGCGTGCCCACCGGGATGCAGATTGTCGGTCCGGCCTATGACGACCTGAGGGTGTTCCGCATCGCGTCCGCGTTCGAAGGCGCGACGCACCCCTGGCAGCGTCGGCGACCGAAACTGGCTGTCTAAAGCATGATCCGGAAAAGTGCGAAGCGGTTTTCCGAAAAGATCATGCGCAAACAACAACCTAAGGCGCGATGACGATTCATCCCAATCTCATCGCGCTTTAGCGTGGCTTGACACCTGCGGGCCGCAGGAGGACCATTATGGCCCATGATGAGAGATGGACCTTGATGTCTCTCCCAGCAGCTCATGCATTTCCCACCGTCGACCGCGAAGCTCTGATGGGAAGCTTCGCGGCCGACCTCGAACGGGCGGGTGACCTCGAGTCCGCCTTGGATGCGTTGCATCAAACCCTGTCGGGGCTGGGTTTTTCCGCCTTCGCCTATGGCATGGCCAGCACGCCGAGAGCGCAAGACGGCAGCTTCACGTCACCTATCGTGAAGACGCGAGCCTTCCCTAATCGATGGGATCGGCACTGGAGCCACCTTTGCGACCCCTACTACCGCTTCTGCTTCACGACGACCTTGCCTCTGAGGTGGGTCGACGTGCAAGCCCATGAACGCCTGAGCGCTGGCGAGCGGGCGTGCGTGGACCACCTGAACGACAAGAACCTGCACTACGGCATCACAGTTCCGATGCACATGCCGAACGGGTCATTTGCGTTCGTCAGTGCGATCTCGGAAACCGCGACCAAGTATGAGGCCGGTTCTTCACCGACGGTTGTCAATGGGCTGTTCGCATTGTGTCATCAATTTCAGAACACCTCTCTGCGGAGATGGTTGTGGAACCAAGCCGCCGACACCAAGGCATGGCTCAGCGCGCGTGAGAAAGAGTGCCTGTCCCTCGCCGCGCAAGGGAAGACCTCGGACGACATTGCCCTGATCCTCGGCTTGTCCTGCGAGACGGTACGTTCGCACATGAAGCGCGCGATCGTGCACCTCAACGCGTCGAACAGGCCGCATGCGATAGCGAAGGCGATCCAGCTTCGGCTCATCGACATGCCGTTCGCCTAGAACGACTTGTTCAACCTACGGCGGGACTTGCACGCGCAAGAGTGCGCAGTCGCCGCTCGCGTGCGCTGCTGGCATGTCTTGCCATGGAGCAAGGCGAAGGCTGGACGCGAACCAGGCTGGCGACGCTGCTCGGCACAACGAAGCGAGGCATTTCTGGTGCGGCGGCCAGCAGTCTGTGAAATGAAGAGCAGCCAAATGATTGATTTATTGGTTGGCCCGGCAGGACTCGAACCTGCAACCAGACCGTTATGAGCGGCCGGCTCTAACCATTGAGCTACAGGCCCCGCCGCGAGGCGGCCGCTTCGCGCGGCCGGCAACGGTGCGCGGTTCGTTTACAAGATTACGGTGGCAGTGCACTCAATTGGCAACGAGTGCGGCTGGTCCCGCGCTAGGCGAAGTGGTGCGGTTGACAAGGGGGCGACGATGCGAGCCAAGCGGGCCATGCCCGCGATGATGCGTGTCGAGGCGGGTCAATTGAATCCACTGTCACCGTAATAGCTTCCGCGCCGTCAAATCGCGCTCCTCTCGCCATGCCGCAGGCGGCGTTTCCAAATCCTCAAATCCGGGGCGCCCATCACGGCGCGTCGAGCTGCTGCGGGGCAATACGTGTAGTGACGTAAAACCCCCTGCCATGTGCGGGGGCTTGATCATCTAGCTCTTCGTCGGGTGACAGATGATCTGTTGGATGCTGTTGAACGGCGCCATGAGAGGCCTAGCTTTTGCGTGGTCCGTATGATCGCTCCCAGCGATGAAATCCCTCCCCACGATGTAGGGCGGGTACATGGTGCATGCATTCTGCACGCCGAACACAATCGTCAAGGATTCGCAGTCCTCTACTAGCTTCGAGAGATGGCCTTCCAGCGTATGCGGGTCGATCTCCGACATCAGGCTGTCCCCTTAGTTGGACTCAATGTGCAGCACCTTAATGAGGCCACCGACAAATGCAGAAAAATCCGAGGACCGACGCCGGAACTTCCCCCGCCCCCTCGCATTACGGTGACGCACTTAAATCGTGAGCCTCCGAATCCGTGAAATTGACGAGGGTCATTTGGGTGCATGTCACCCTATTCGACAATGCAATGCAAATGCGGCCGTTACTGTGCTGGGCAAAAAAGTGGTATATTTGACAGGGGACGACGATGCTAGCCAAGCGGGCTATGCCCGCGATGATCCGCGCCAGAAGCGGAACAGGTCAGTTATGCACAAGTCGTCGCGTACGTATCGTCCAAAGAGCCTACGAGCCGCGTGGGACTGAAGACGTTGATGGCTACGGCTTGAAATTCTTCGAGCTTGCCGTCTTCCTTGAGAAGGTCGTCGAGCGCGCTCAGCTTGGCCGCTGAGCGCGGCGCTTTCCTTTTCGTAGGCTTGCCATCGAAACCCCTAGTTGCAAACGATCTCAGCCTGCCGCGCGTTATGGGCTGTTCCGAAGTCTTTCATGGCAGCGCCCGCCTTCGCCCTTCGGGCTCCGGCGTGGCAGCCTTCGCACACTTCGCGCCATAGCCGCCTGAGCTGGCTTGCCGAGCCGTAGCTCGCGAAGCGAGCGAAGGCTGGTGGGCCCGGCAGGACTCGAACCTGCAACCAGACCGTTATGAGCGGCCGGCTCTAACCATTGAGCTACAGGCCCCGCCGCGAGGCGGCCGCTTCGCGCGGCCCGCAACGGTGCGCGGTTCGTTTACAGGGCCTGAGGCGGGGGTGCAATGCCGGCTCTGGTCAACGGAAATCCGGGGCTGCGCGGCAAGCACTGCTGGTCGGATGATTGCTGGATTCGGAATAATCGCATTTTGCCAATGTTTTGCCCGACGAGTCAAACGGCCATGCGGTCATCCGGCCGGTTCCTGCTCTTGCGTTTCTCTAACCCACTGTGATTGCTCACGTCTTCTACTGTGCATGGGGTTGTTTTTGCACTTTTTGTGTTGAGGGGGCCTGTCGGGTCCCCTCAAACGTCTTGCCGGGAAGCGATGCACCCGCGGCGGGGCGCCGCCTAATCCACCGAAACTCCGGCGAACTCGACCACCTTGCGCCACTTCTCGGTTTCGTCGGCGACCAGCTTGCCGAACTCGGCCGGCGTCATCGGCTTGGCGATGCCGCCGGTCTCCGCGAGGCGGGCGACCAGCTTCGGGTCCTTCAGGGCTTCGCCGACGGCCTTGTTGAGGATCTCGATCACCTCGGGCGGCGTGCCCTTCGGCGCGGAGATGCCGTAGAAGCCGACGGACTCGAAGCCCGGCACGGTCTCGGCGATCGCGGGCACGTCGGGCACGCTCGGCCAGCGCTGCGGCGAGGTCACCCCAATCGCGCGGACATTGCCGCCCTTCGCCTGCTCCATGGCGGAGGGCAGGTTGTCGAAGATCAGCTGCACCTTGTTGGAGATGATGTCGGGGAACGCGATGGCGGAGCCGCGATAGGGCACGTGCACCATGTCGCATTTGGTCATCACCTTGAACAGCTCGGCCGACATGTGCACCGAAGTGCCGTTGCCGGAGGAGGCAAAGGAGACCTTTCCGGGATTGGCCTTGCAGTAGTCGATGAATTCCTGAACCGTCTTTGCCGGGAACGCGTTGGAGACGACCAGCATGTTGGTGAGCTGCATGATGCTCGCGACCGGCACGGTATCGCGCAGGAAGTCGAACGGCAGCTTCTTGTAGAGCGAGGTCGAGATCGCGTTGTTGGGCGCGACGAACAGCAGCGTGTAGCCGTCCGGCGGCGAGTTGATCGCGGCGGCGGCCGCGATGTTGCCGCCGGAGCCGGTGCGGTTCTCGACGATGAATTGCTGGCCGAGACGGTCCGACAGCCACTGCGCCATGATCCGCGCCACGATGTCGACCGGGCCGCCGGCGGAAAAGCCGATCAGCCAATGCACGGGGCGGTCGGGATAGGCGGCGGAGGCCGGAGGTGTTGCGCTGAAAAGACCTAAAAGAACTGCGAGCCCAAAAACACCGTTACGCAAAATTCGCAACATGACGCCTCCCATTGTTCTATTGTCGTTGGGGGCATGCTTTCACAAAATCGGCCTGCTGCCTACATCGTCGCAAGTCGGTGTTGACGCAGGCTCGGCGGAAATGACCATGAGATTCGCGACTATCCTTCTCGCCGCGGCGCTGCTCTTTGGCCCCGCTGCTGCCCAAACCGGAGGCAACGCCATTCCGACCACGACACTCAGCCTCGGCACTGCGACGCCCGGCGGCGGCTTTCCGCTCTACGGCAACGCTTTCGCGGAGGTGATGAACGCGGCCGATCCGCGAATCACCATCGTCCCGCGCAACACCAAGGGCAGCAACGAGAACATCCCGCTGCTGGAGAAAGGCGAGCTCGATCTCGCGTTGGTCGCAGGCGAGCCGGCCTATGAAGCCTTTGCCGGCATCGGCCGTGCGCCTGTGCGGCTGAAGATTCTCACCGCGATCTATTCCAACCCTGGAATGTTCGTGGTGCGGGCGGACAGCCCCTATAAGACCATTCGCGATCTCGTCGGTCAGCCCGTCGCGTTCGGCGCCAAGGGCTCGGGCCTGCCGATCCTGGCGCGCTACGTGCTCGATGGCCTCGGCCTCAAGCAGGACGAAGATTTCAAGGCGATTTATCTCGACCGCGCCGGCGACGGCCCCGCAATGGTCGAAGACGGCCGCGTCGCCGCGCTGTGGGGCGCCGGCATCGGCTGGCCCGGCTTTGCCGCGGTCGCATCGAGCGCGTCAGGCGCACGCTTCATCGCGCCCAGCGCAGAAGAGATCACACGCATCCGCGCCAAGCATGCGTTCCTGAAGCCGCTCACCGTGCCGGCCAATAGCTATCCGAAGCAGACGGAGCCGATCGCTTCGCTGGGATCGTGGAGTTTTGTCCTGACGCGCGAGGATTTGCCGGATGACGTCGCCTATCGCCTGGCGAAGACGCTGCACGGCGCAGAAGTGACGTTCTGCAAGAAGCTCGCGCAGGCCTGCGAGACCACGGCCGCGAACACGGTCGCGGCAGCGCCGAAGCCGGAGCTGATCCATCCGGGCGTGATGAAGTATTTTCGCGAGATCGGCGTGACGAAGTGACGGTCGCAACCACACCCACGCTCGTCATGCCCGAGCTTGTCCCGGGCATCCACGTTCTTCTGTCCGCGTGGCGAGACGTGGATGCCCGGGTCAAGCCCGGGCATGACGATCTTTCTTGCTACGCCGTCACTTCTTCACCAGCGCACATGCCGGGTCCGGCGGCCCGAACGCCTTGTCGCCGGAGATGGTCGTGAGGATCTTGTAATAGTCCCACGGATATTTGCTCTCCTCCGGCGTCTTCACCTGCACCAGCCAGAGGTCGTGCACCATCAGATTGTCCTCGCGCAAGCGGCCGTTGCGGGCGAAGAAATCCTCGATCGGCTTCTCGCGCATCTTGGCGGCCACTTTAAGCGGATCGTCGGTGCCGGTCTCCTTGATGGCGTTGAGATAGTGCATCACGCTGGAATAGACGCCGGCCTGCCACATCGACGGCATCTTGTTCATCTTGGCGAAATAGCGCTTCGACCATTCGCGGGTCTTGTCGTCCATGTCCCAATAGAACGACGTGGTCAGGAGCAGGCCTTGGGCTGCCTGCAGGCCGAGACCGTGGATGTCGGTGATCAGCGCCAGCAGCGCCGCCATCTGCTGGCCGCCCTTGAACACGCCGAACTCCGAGCCGGTCTTGATCTCGTTCATGTTGTTGGGGGGACCGGCTGCAATGCCGATGATCTTGGCCTTGGAGGCCTGCGCCTGCAGCACGAAGGAGGAGAGGTCCGGCGTTGCCAGCGGCGGCCGCACCGAGCCCAGCACCTTGCCGCCATTGGCGGTGACGACGGCGGAGGCGTCGCGCTCTAGCGAATGGCCGAAGGCGTAGTCGTCGGTGATGAAGAACCAGCTGTCGCCGCCGCGCTTGACCACCGCATCCGCCGTGCCGACCGCGAGCGCGCGGGTGTCGAACACCCATTGGATCGCGTAAGGAGAGCAGAATTTGCCGTGGAAATCCGCGGTGCCGGTGGAGTGGGTGATGAACAGCCGCTTCTTCTCGTTGGCGATGTTCTGCACCGCGAGCCCGACCGCGGAGACCGGCACGTCGACGATCAGATCGACCTGGTCGACGTCGTACCAGCGCCGCGCGATCGCGCCGCCGACATCAGCCTTGAGCTGGTGGTCGCCGATCACGACGCTGATCGGCTTGCCGAGCACGGTGCCGCCGAAATCGTCGATCGCCATCTGCGCCGCCGTCACCGAGCCTTGGCCGGTCGGTGCCGAGGCCGGGCCGTTCATGTCGGTGAGCACGCCGATCTTGACGACGTTGTCCGACACCTGCGCCGACGCCACACCCGGCAGCAGCGCCGCCAAGGCGGCCGCGACCGGCAGTGCAAATCTGATTGGATTCATGCTTCTCCTCCCCTGATCCGGCTCGTTGGCCGGTGTTGCCCGGGTATGCCCGGCTGAATTGGTTTCTTTTGCAACTATTTGGGGGCGGGCGTCAATGTCAGGCCGCGAAGCGGATCTGTCCGGCCAGCGAGGGGTCGTAGCCGGTCAGCTCCTCGGCGCGCTGTCGCAGCCGCCTTTCGCCGAGCAGCCGGAGCACGGCCTGCATGGCAGGGCGGAAATAGCTGCGCTGCCGCATCGCGAGGTCAAGATTCTCCCAGACCAGCGGCACGAAATCCAGCCCGGCCGAGCGCGCCGCCGCGCGCGTCGCGATACCGCAATCGGCCTGGCCGGCGCGGACGATCTCGACGAGGTCCGGGCCGGTCAGAGCCTGCGTCTCGATGCGGCGCAAATCCCGCGTCGAGGCGCCGGCGCGCTTGAGCAGCCCGTCGAGCAGCATCTGCGCGCCCGTGCCCTGTGGTCGCATCACCATCCTGGCGCCGCGTGCGAGCACGTCGGACAGGCCGTGCAGATGCTTGGGATTGCCGTGCGGCAGCACGAGACCCTGCTCGCGGCGCACGAACGCGACCAGCACCGCGTCGTGCAGATCGGGAGCTGCCCGCAGCGCCTCGACACTGGCATCGCTGGCGAGATTGTCGGAGGCGTCCAAGGCATGGAAGTGCACCGCCGCAGCCATCACCTCGTTGCGCTGCAAGCGCTCGAGTCCGCGCGCGCTGCCCTCGCTCATCGATCCGAGCCCAGAGCCGGATTCGCGCAGGCTCCAAGCCAAGAGCTCGTCCTGGCTGCCGCCGACGACCGGCGGCGGCTCCGCGATCAGCATGCCGGCCGGGCGCGCCAGTCCCGACAGCACCCAGAGATCGAGCTCGTGCCGCGGGAAGAGCCACTTCCCGGTCACCTTGGTGCAGGGGATCGCACCGGTGGTGACGAGTTCGTAAAGTTTGCGTTCGCCGAGCCGAAGATAGTCGGCGGCTTCGCTGGTCGTCAGGAATTCCATCCTGCATTCCTATGCAAATTCTTGCTTCTTTTTGACGTTCGACGCAGGTGGAATTCTGCATTTCAATTCGTGTCCGCGGGAACCATGCCCGATCATCTCGCTGCTTTGCAACACATCCGCGCGCGCGATTTCTGCTTTGGTGAACGATCCCAAAGCACTCGCGCTTTGCCGAAATTTCCCGAGTGGGGAGCGCAAGGAGCAGATGACGTCACGAGTGCGGCGCAATCGATCATCATCATGATTCCGTCACAGCTAATGGGAACCCGATCATGGCCGTCCGCCGCCTCGCCGTTGCATTCGCGCTTCTTTGCGGCCTTGCCGCGGGCGTTGCGGCGTCAGCCGCGGAGGAGCGTGGCATCGTCATCGCCACGACGACGGCAACCCAGGAGTCCGGCCTGCTCGACTATCTGCTGCCGATCTTCCGCGCGAAGACCGGCATCGACGTGACGGTGATCGCGCGGCGCGCCGATGAAGTGCTCGACGGGGCGCGAAGGGGCGAGGTCGACGTCGTGCTGATGCATGCGCGACCGCAGGAGGAGAAATTCGTCGCCGATGGTTTCGGCGTGAAGCGCCTCGACGTGATGTACAACGACTATGTGCTGATCGGGCCGAAGAGCGATCCCGCCGCGGTGAAGGGCAAGGACATCGCGACCGCGCTGAAGGCGATCGAGGCCAAGGGGGCGCCATTCGTGACGCGCGGTGACCGCTCGGGCACCCATGCCGCGGAGCTCGCGCTCTGGATCGTCGCCGGCATCGACATCGCGAGCGCCAAGGGCGCCTGGTATCGCGAGGCCGGGCCGGGCATGACGAGAGCCCTCGACGCCGCGCGCGCCGCGAACGCCTATGTGCTGTCGGACCGCGGCAGCTGGATCTCGTTCAGGGATCGCGGCGATCTCGACATCGTCGTCGAAGGCGACAGGCGGCTGCTCAATCAGTACGGCGTGATGCTGGTGAACCCCGAGAAGTTTCCGAACGTGAAGAAGGACCTCGCACAGACCTTCATCGACTGGCTGACCTCGCCGGAGGGGCAGACGGTGATCGCCGGCTACAAGGTCGACGGGCAGCAGCTATTCTTTCCCAATTCGGACAGATCGGGCGGCTGAGGCCGCATTGCCGGCGGTTGCCAAACCGGGCGATGCATGGTCCATCATGGCGCATGACCCAACGTCTGCCGTCCTCGCTCACGCCGCTCGACACTGCGCTCGCCGCGTTGCTGCGAGGCGTCGATGCTGTTGCGCCGGTGGAGTTGCCGTTGGCGGAAGCGATCGGTTGCATCGCGGTGGGCACTCCGCTGCTTGCCGCCTATCCTCCGTGCGACATTGCCGCAGCAGACGGCTGGGCGCTCTCGGCCAATGATCTCGTCGGTGCGTCCGCGTACGCGCCGCTGCCGCTGGCGATGGCTCCTGCGTGGGTCGATGCCGGTGACGCGATGCCGGAGGGATGCGACTGCGTGCTCGATGCTGGCGCGGTCGAGGTATCGGGTCCGCTGGCCCAGGTGCTGGCAGAGGCCGTGCCGGGGCAGGGCGTCAGGCGCGCCGGAAGTGACGTCGCCGCGCGCACGCCCGCCGGCGCCGAGGGCTATCCCATCGGTGCGGCTGATCTGCTGATCGCGCGCGTTGCGGGCTTGGCAAAGCTTTTCGTGCGGCGGCCGCGGCTGCGCATCGTCACTGTGCCGGGCGCAACGACGACGGCGCAGATGATCGCCGAGATCGCGCGCGCGGCGGGGCTGGATGTGAAGACGTTTGAGGCCGGTGCGCGCGACGAAGCATCGATTGCCGAGGCGCTCGATGCGTCATCCAGCGATCTGCTGCTGACGGTCGGCGGCAGTGGCGTCGGCCGCCGGGATGCAGCTGTCACGGCGCTAGCCCGGCGCGGCGAGGTGCTTGCCCATGGCCTTGCGCTGCAGCCTGGACGCACCGCCGCCGTCGGCCGGCTCGGGCGAATTCCCGTGGTCGCCTTGCCCGGCTCGCCCGATCATGCGCTCGCGGCCTGGCTCGCATTCGTGCTGCCGCTCATTGACCACCTGTCGGCGCGCCGGCCACGCCGACAGGTGAGCTTGCCGCTCACGCGCAAGATCGCATCCGGCGTCGGTATCGCCGAAATCGTCCTGCTGGCCGAGGAACATCATGCGTGGATGCCGCTTGCCGTGGGCGAATGGCCGCTCCAGGCGATCGCCCGTGCCGATGCATGGCTGCTCGTCCCCGCCAGCCACGAGGGATTTGCGGCGGGCACGCCGGTCGGTGCTTATCTGATGCGGGAATGATATGGGTTCCGGCATGACGATGATTCCGCGATCGCAAGAGCGCAGCGCGCTCGAACAGGAGCAGTTCCTCAAGATCCTGTCGCGGGAGGAAGCGTTGGCTCGCTTCGAGGCGGCGCTGTTCCCGCGTCCGATTTCGAGTGCAGCGTGCAAGCTCGCCGATGCACTCGGTGCAGCGCTTGCCCAAGACGTCACGGCACCGATCGACGTTCCACCGTTCGACCGCTCCAATGTCGACGGCTTTGCGGTCCGCTCAGCCGATGTCGTTGCGGCGGGGGAAGGTGCACCCGTTCGTCTCGCGCTGAACGCTGAAACCATCCACTGCGGCACAGCCCCGACGCTGCAAGTGGCGGCTGGATCCGCAACGGCGATCGCCACCGGCGGTCCGCTGCCGCGCGGCGCCGACGCTGTCGTCATGGTCGAGCACACCCAGCCGGCCGGATCGGATGCGATCGAGGTTCGTCGCGCTACGTCTCCCGGGCAATTCGTCTCCTATGCCGGATCCGACATCGCGCGCGGCGAAGCGCTGCTGCGTGCGGGGACGATCATCGGTTCGCGCGAGATCGGCATGCTGGCCGCTTGCGGCATCGCCGAGGTGAATGTCGCGCGCAAGCCGATTGTGGCCGTCGTCTCCACCGGCGACGAGCTGGTGCAGCCCGGAGAGGGGCTCGCGCCCGCCGAGATCTACGACACCAATGGTGCGATCGTCACTGCTGCGATCGACGAGAATGGCGGCGAGGCGGTCTTCCTCGGCGCCATTCCCGACGATGAAGCCAAGCTCGAAGCCGCCATGCGCCGCGCGCTGGCGGATGCCGACATGCTGGTGCTGTCGGGCGGCACGTCGAAAGGCGCGGGCGACCTGTCCCACCGCATCATCGCCCGTCTCGGCCAACCCGGTATCGTCGCGCATGGCGTTGCGCTGAAGCCCGGTAAGCCGCTGTGCCTTGCGGTCTGCGACGGCAAGCCGGTGGTGATCCTGCCGGGCTTTCCGACCTCGGCGATGTTCACCTTCCACGACATGATCGTGCCGGTGCTGCGCAGGATGGCCGGGCTGCCGCCGCGCTCCGAGGCCAAGGTGAACGCGACTGTGCCGGTGCGCATCGCTTCCGAACTCGGCCGCACCGAATTCGTCATGGTCTCGCTGGTCGAGGGCAGGGACGGCTTGATCGCCTATCCCTCCGGCAAGGGATCCGGTGCGATCACGTCATTCGCGCAGGCCGATGGTTTTCTGCGTATCGATGCGCTCGCCGACCAGATGCCGGCCGGGACCGAGGCCGAGGTGACGCTGTTCACGCCGCATGTGCGCGTGCCCGATCTCGTCATCGTCGGCAGCCATTGCACCGGCCTCGATCTCGTCACCGCACAACTCGCACATGCTGGCCTGACTGTTCGCTCGATCGCGGTCGGCAGCCTCGGCGGGCTCGCCGCGGCGAAGCGTGGCGAGTGCGATCTCGCGCCGATCCATCTGTTCGATGGCAAAAGCGGGACCTACAACACGCCCTATCTCGTCGAGGGCCTTGAGCTTGTTCCGGGCTGGCGGCGGATGCAGGGCATTGTCTTCCGCAAGGGCGACAAGCGTTTCGAAGGCCTCGGCGCAAAGGCCGCCGTCGCGGCTGCGCTCGCTGACCCCGCCTGTATCATGGTCAACCGCAACCAGGGCGCCGGCACGCGCATCCTGATCGACCGGCTGCTCGGCGGCGCGCACCCGGAAGGTTATTGGAACCAGCCGCGCTCGCACAATGCGGTGGCCGCGGCCGTCGCCCAGCATCGTGCCGACTGGGGCATGACCATTGCGCCGGTCGCCCATGCGGTCGGCCTCGGTTTCATTCCGCTCGCGGAGGAGCATTATGACTTCGCGCTGGTGACGGCGCGCAAAGACCGGCCGGCAGTGCAGGCCTTTCTCGATGCGCTCGGCTCGAATGAAGCGCGCGCTGCGCTGGAGCGGGCGGGGTTCCGGCCCGCGTAGATTGACGAAGCGGCGCTTCTCAATGATCCAACCTAACCGGAGCACACCGCCTTACGAGGCGGCATCCAGCGCCGCCAGCCGCTCGGCCTCGGCGATGTCCTCGACGGTATTGGCATTGAAGAACGGGTCGAGCAGCTCGGTCGGCCACGTCACCGTCGCCAGCGGATAGCGCGCGGTCCAGCGATCGATCTTGCGGAGGTCTTCGACCACCAGCGCGTGGCGGAGCTCGTCGCGCAGGTCGACGCGCCAAAGGCCGATCACCGGATGCGACTGATCGCCCGATGCGGCGACCGCGAGCTGCGCGTTTTCGCGCGCCCGCGCCTCATGCAGGCGGGCGACCAGGTTGCGCGGCAGGAAGGGACAGTCGCCGGCGGCGCTGAGCACCCACTCTATCTCCGGCCGGTTGGCCGCGGTCCAGTCGAGCGCCGCGAGAATGCCGGCGAGCGGACCGGGAAAGCCGGGCACGTCGTCGGCGACCACCTGCAAGCCGAACGCGGCGAAGCGCGCGGGATCGCCGTTGGCATTGAGGATCAGTCCGCTACATTGGGGTGAAAGGCGCGCGATCACACGCTCCAGGATGGTGCGGCCACCGATGCTGCGCATCGGCTTGTCGCCCCCGCCCATGCGGCGGGCGAGACCGCCGGCGAGCAGCACGCCAAGAGTCGGCGGAATGCTCGCGGCCGGAAAACTAGTCGTCACCACCTTCACCCTTGCGCTTGTGCTTCGCCGATTCCTCCTCGACGTAAGCGAGGTTCTGGTCGTAGACGATGCGGTCTTCGCCCGCGAGCGCGATGAAGCGCTTGCCGCGGGTGCGGCCGATCAGCGTCAGCCCGACCTGCCTTGCGAGATCGACGCCCCAGGCGGTGAAGCCGGAGCGTGACACCAGGATCGGAATGCCCATGCGCACAGTCTTGATCACCATCTCCGAGGTGAGGCGTCCCGTGGTGTAGAGGATCTTGTCGCCAGGCTCGACGCCGTGGCGGTACATCCAGCCCGCGATCTTGTCGACCGCGTTGTGGCGGCCGACATCCTCGGTGTAGCAGAGCGGGGTGCCCTCCTTGCACAGCACGCAGCCATGGATCGCGCCGGCCTCGAGGTACAGCGAGGGCATGGTGTTGATGGTCTGGGTCATCTGGTAGAGCCAGGAGGTGCGCAGCTCCGCCTTCGGCAATGCGACGCTCTCGACCGCCTCCAGCAGGTCGCCGAAAGCTGTGCCCTGCGCGCAGCCCGACGTCTGCGTGCGCTTCTTCAGCTTGGCCTCGAAATTGGTGTGGTGTGAGGTGCGCACCACGACCACCTGGAGGTCGTCGTCGTATTCGACCTCGGTGACCGCATCATTATATTTCAGCATGTTCTGGTTCAGCAGGTAGCCGAGCGCCAGATATTCGGGGTAATCGCCGATCGTCATCATGGTGACGATCTCCTGCGAATTCAGGTAGAGCGTCAGCGGCCGCTCCATCGGCACCTTGATCTCGACCCTGGCGCCGGTCTGGTCGGTCCCGGTCACGCTCTGGGTCAGGCGCGGGTCGTCCGTGTCAGGGACGATCAGGGGCACCGGGGTCTTGTCGATCTTCATCATGGTTGCGAGGTTAGCATGACATTCGGGTCAAGCCGATATAAGCATGGCGGGGAGAGGCCGGAAGTTCCATCGGCTGGCGAGCCGTTGGCGGAGATCGGGTGGTTATGAAAGTCATCGGCCTTGCGGGCTGGAGTGGGGCGGGCAAGACCACGCTGTTGACGCGGCTGATCCCGCATTTCAACGCGCAGGGCCTGCGCGTTTCCGTGATCAAGCATGCGCATCACCAGTTCGACGTCGACGTGCCCGGCAAGGATTCCTGGCGCCATCGCGAGGCCGGTGCGGCCGAGGTGCTAGTTGCTTCGTCCAACCGCTGGGCCTTGATGCACGAATTGCGCGGCGCGGCGGAGCCGCGGCTGCCGGAACTCCTGGGCAAGCTGTCCGCGGTCGATCTGGTCGTGGTCGAGGGCTTCAAGCGCGAGCCACATCGCAAGATCGAGGTGTTTCGCGGCGCCAATGGCAAGCCACTGCTGTTTCCAGACGATCCCGGCATTGCCGGCATTGCGACCGACGTGGCCATTGAAACCCGGCTGCCGACTGTCCATCTCGACGATATTCCAGCCGTGGCGGCATTGTTGCTGCGCGCGGCGATGCCGGTTGAGGAAGCGGTGGCGAAAAGCGCCGCAATGCGCTGACGAGGCACCATGGCGCAATTATCGGACGATTGCTTTGCCTTCGGCGGCCCGATGATGTCGGTGGACGAGGCCGTTGGCCTGATCACCACGCGCGTCAATGCGATCGCCGATCTCGAAACCGTGGCGCTCGTCGAAGCGGACGGGCGCGTGCTGGCGCGCGATATCGCAGCGCCTTTGCCGCTGCCGCCCTTCACCAACTCGGCCGTCGATGGTTACGCCGTCCGCAGCGCGGATCTTCCGCAAGGCACCGAGCAGGCGTTGCCGCTCGACGGCCGCATCCAGGCCGGCGGCCTTGCACAAGCGCCGATCAAGCCCGGCCACACCGCGCGCATCTTCACGGGCGCGCCGATGCCGCCGGATGCCGAAACGGTCTTCATGCAGGAAGATGTCCGCATCGATGATTCCGGCAAGATCGTGCTGCCGCCGGGACTGAAGCCGGGTGCCAATGTTCGCCCTGCGGGCGAGGACATTCCCGAAGGGTACGTCGCGCTGCGCGCCGGCCAGCGCTTGCGGCCGCAGCACGTTGCCCTCGCTGCCGCCTTCGGCCTGACCAGCCTCGACGTCGTCAGGCGCATCCGTGTCGCGGTGTTCTCGACAGGTGACGAACTGGCCTCGCCCGGCGAGCCGCGCGGAGCCTCGCAACTGTTCGATTCCAACCGCTTCATGCTGATGGCGATGCTGCGCCGGCTCGGCTGCGAGGTCAGCGATCTCGGCATCTTGCGCGACGAACCGACGTCGCTTGCGAACGGCCTGAAGCAGGTCGCCGGCGAACACGACCTTATCCTTACCACCGGCGGCGTCTCGACCGGGGAGGAGGATCACGTCAAGGCGGCGGTCGAGAGCATCGGCTCGCTGGTGCTGTGGCGGATGGCGATCAAGCCCGGCCGGCCGGTCGCAATGGGCATCATCGACGGCACGCCGCTGATCGGATTGCCCGGCAATCCCGTTGCTAGCTTCGTCACCTTCGTCCATGTGGTGCGGCCGACGGTGCTGGCGCTCGCCGGCAGCCTGCCGGAGCCGCTGACGCCGATCCCTGTGCGCGCCGCGTTCACTTACAAGAAGAAGGCGGGCCGGCGCGAATATGTTCGCGTCTCCTTGCGGCGCGGAGAGGATGGCATGCTCGAGGCGATCAAGTTCCCGCGGGAAGGCGCTGGACTGTTGTCGTCGCTGATCGAGACCGACGGCTTGGTCGAACTCGCCGAAAGCGTCACGGGCGTCGAGCCGGGGCACAGCGTAGGTTTCCTACCCTACGCCGATCTGCTCTGATGCGGCTGCGTTGACGCCATCGCCTCATCCCGCCATGTTGCGCCCATGACCCGAACGACGCTCGATCTCACCGGGCTGAAATGCCCGTTACCTGCTCTGAAGACGCGCAAGGCGCTAAAGCCGTTGCAGCCTGGCGATCAACTCGAAGTGCACTGCACCGATCCCTTGTCGGTGATTGACATTCCGAATCTGATTCGCGAGACCGGCGACAAGGTCGAGATCACCGAGCGCAACGAGGCGCGCATCGTATTCCTGGTCGAAAAGAGCGACGCCCCGTAGAAAGGCGAATGTTCACGGCGGCGACGTTTGACTATGCTGCGCCTGCGGGGGACGGCCGAAGCTTCGCTGCAGTGCGAAAGGCGCCGAATATTGCGGTGGATGATCTCAAACCTAAGACATCGGGCATGACTTTCTCAACGCCGAGGGCAAGCACAGCCGCGAGTCCCGCGGTGGGCCGCGAGCCTGCCGTCAAGCTCGGCAAGACGGCTGCAGGGCCGGAGTTCGGCGCGCTGGCGCAGGCCTCCATCCTGATCGTCGACGACGAGCCGGGCATGCGCAATTTCCTAGTGCGCACGCTTGCGCCGCGCTGCAAGTTGGTGGACGAGGCAGCCGATACCGACCAGGCCTCGCGCAAGCTCGATTCCAACCGCTACGACGTCGTCATTCTCGATAACATCATGCCAGGCAAGAATGGCGTCGATTGGCTCGCCGAGCAGCGCGCCGTCGGCTTTTTCGCCGACGCCATCCTGATCACCGCCTATGCCGACCTCGACACTGCGATCCAGGCCCTGCGCGCCGGTGCGGCCGATTTCGTGCTCAAGCCGTTCCGCTCCAACCAGATCCTCAACGCGGTGGCGCGATGCCTCGACCGTGTCCGCCTCCAGCGCGAGAACTATGTCCTGCGCTATGCTTTGCGTGCCTCGTCCGACCGCACCTTTCTGCGTGATAATCTGATCGGACAATCGGCAGCGACGCTGCGCGTACGCGAGACCATCGCGCGGGTCGCGCGCCTGCCGACCTCGGTTCTCCTCACCGGCGAATCCGGCACCGGCAAGGAAGTGGCAGCGCGCTCGATCCACTCGCTGTCCGACCGCGCCGACAAGCCCTTCGTGCCCGTGAATTGCGCGGCGATCCCGCCCGAGATGATCGAGGCCGAGCTGTTCGGACACATCAAGGGCGCCTTCACCGGCGCCGATTCGGGGCGCGAGGGCTTATTCCTGTATGCGCATGGCGGCACGCTGTTCCTCGACGAGATCGGGGAGCTGCCGCTGCCGATGCAGAGCAAGCTGCTCCGCGTGCTCGAAGACCGCCGCGTCCGTCCGGTTGGCTCCGAGCGTGAAGTTCCGGTCGACCTTCGCTTCATCTTCGCAACCAATGCCGAGCTTCAGAAGGAGGTCGAGAAGGGCCGTTTCCGAGCCGATCTGTTCTACCGGCTCAACGTGATGCAAATCCGCCTGCCGCTCCTGAAGGATCGCGGCGATGACGTGCAGGAGCTTGCCGCCATCTTCATGAGCAAGCTGTCGGCTCAGCTCGGCATGCCGCCGGTGCCGATCGACGCCTCGGTGCGGGCGGCGCTCGCAAGCTATGACTGGCCGGGCAATGTGCGCGAGCTGCGCAATTTGATCGAGCGCACGCTGATCCTCGGCGCCTTCCCCGACGATTTCGCCGGTCCCCGCAACAACGGTCAGTCGGCGCCTGCCGACAGTCTCGCGGAGCTCGAGCGCCGTCACATTCTCGGCGTGCTGAAGGAGGTCAATGGCAATCGCGAGGAGGCGGCGCGTCGCCTCGGTATCTCGCGCAAGACCATCGACCGCAAATGCGCGTTGTGGGATGTCTGATGCTGCCGGCCGCAGCGGCGAGCCCGTGCGGGGACGCTCCGTCCGCTTCCGGCTGCTCGCCATCGCGCTGCTGCCGATGCTGGTCATCCTGCCGCTCCTGCTCGGGGTTGCGATCTATCGCTGGAACGCGAAATTCGACGCGACCCTGATCTCCAAGGTCAACGGCGATCTCACCATCGCCCACCAATATCTCGCCCGCATCCTGGAAAAGACCGGCGTCCAGCTCCGGGCGCTCAGCCTGTCGGCCCGCTTCCATGAGGTGCTGGCGCCGGATGCGCGCGGCTCCCTGCAGGATCTGCTCGACGAGACCCGCAAGGAAATCGGTCTCGATTTCCTCTATCTGACCAACGATCGCGGCGACGTCCTGGCCTCATCGCCGCCGCTGCAGCATCGACCGAGAAGTGACTGGCCGATCATCAGGTCGGCGCTGTCGGGACAGGTCCCTGCGACGGGCGTCGACATTTTCGGCAATGACGAGCTCGCGGCAATTTCGCCGGCCCTGGCTGAGCGCGCGCGATTAGACCTCGTGCCGACCCCGAACGCGGTGCCGACCGACCGCAGCACCGAGACGCGCGGCATGGTCGTGCATGCGGCGAGCCGGGCGATGCTACCTGACGGTGGCGCCGCTGCGCTGGTCGGCGGCACGCTGCTCAACCAGAATCTCGAATTCATCGACACGATCAACGATCTCGTCTATCGCGCGGCGAGCCTGCCGGAGGGCAGCCAGGGCACTGCGACGCTGTTCCTGGACGACGTGCGGATATCGACCAACGTCCGTCTGTTCGAGGGACGGCGCGCGCTCGGCACGCGCGTGTCGGCGGCGGTGCGCTCGGCCGTGCTGGGCGAGGGGCGAACCTGGCTCGACAGCGCTTTCGTGGTCAATGACTGGTACATCTCCGCCTACGAGCCGCTGGTCGACAGTTACGGCAAGCGGGTCGGCATGCTCTATGTCGGCTTTCTGGAGAAGCCGTTCAGTGAAGCCAAATACCAGACATTGATGATCATCATCGTAGCGTTCATCGCGATCACCGCAGCGACCGTACCAATCTTCCTGCGCTGGGCGAGCTCCATCTTCATGCCGCTGGAGCGCGTCACGGCGACGATCACCGAGGTGGAGCGCGGGAACCTTTCCGCCCGCACCAAGATGCCGGTGTTGGGTGACGAGATCGGCCGCGTCGCGGTTCATCTCGATAGCCTGCTCGATCAGATCCAGGAACGCGACCGACAGCTCCGGGAGTGGAATGAGGAGCTGAACGTCCGCGTGCGGGAGCGCACCCGGGACCTCGAGCACGCCAATCTCAAGCTCGAGGCAACCACCAAGCAGCTCATCATGTCGGAGAAGCTGGCTGCGATCGGCGAGATCACCGCCGGCGTTGCGCACGAGATCAACAATCCGATCGCGGTGATGCAGGGCAATCTCGACGTCATCCGCAGCGTGTTCGGGGCCGATGCCGACAAGGCGAAGGTCGAGTTTCGCCTGCTCGACGAGCAGATTCACCGCATTAGCCAGATCGTGACCAAGCTGTTGCAGTTTGCAAGGCCGGAGGAATATGCCGGCTATGTCGAGCGCCATGCGCCGGCGAGCGTCATCTCCGACTGTCTGCCGCTGGTGCAGCATCTTCTGAACAAGACTGAGATCGCCGTGGTCAGGGACGACCGCGCCAACCGGCTCGTGCTGATGAACCGCAACGAGCTGCAGCAGGTCCTGGTCAATCTCATCGTCAACGCGATCCATGCCATGCCGGAAGGCGGAACCCTGACGCTCCGCTCCTTCGATGCGGAGCGCGATGGCCATCAAGGCGTCGCCATCGAGGTCGCCGACACCGGCATCGGCATGAGCACTGAGGTGATCGAAAAGATATTCGACCCCTTCTACACCACGAAACGGCGGCAAGGCACCGGGCTCGGCCTCTCCATCAGCCAGACGCTGATCAAGCGCCAGGGCGGACAGATCACGGCCGAAAGCCGCGTCGGTTCCGGGAGCACATTCACGGTGTGGCTGCCGGAAGCGACCTGATTGGACATTTTGTCCGAGGATCTCAGGACATTCTGTCCGGCGCAGCGTATTGCGCTGCGGGAAGTCGTTGAATCATCACGATGCGACTTCTGGCACGCGCGTTGCTCATCTCAAGACAGGGTGTTGAGGGGGATGAGGGCGCGATAGCCGTCACTGCAGCGCTGCTTGCGGGGTGAAGGGACATCACCCGCAACCAGCTGCTTGCTCGGCGCACATGACGGATGCGCACCAGACGATTCCGCTTCGGCATGAAGTCCGACCTGTCATGCGCGGCTGCCAAGCTCGCACGGCCGGTCTCAAACCGATGTGCCGGCAAGGCCGCGCTTGGGAGGTAATGCTTATGACGACTGCCGATACCGTTCTTGCACCAATTGGTGCTCCCGGCTTTCTCGATCGTGAACGCACGATCGCGACCGCCGGCTTCAATCGCTGGCTGGTGCCGCCGGCAGCGCTGTGCATCCATTTGTGCATCGGCATGGCCTATGGCTTCTCGGTGTTCTGGCTGCCGCTCTCGCGCGCGATCGGGTTGACCGCACCGAAAGCCTGCCCGGATATGTCGCTGTGGCAAGAGCTCTTCACCACCACCTGCGACTGGAAGGTCGCAAGCCTGGGGTGGATGTACACGCTGTTCTTTGTCTTGCTCGGCGTCTCCGCCGCGATCTGGGGCGGCTGGCTCGAGCGCGCCGGTCCGCGCAAGGCGGGCGTCGTCGCCGCCTGCTGTTGGGGCGGTGGTCTTCTGATCGGTGCTTTCGGCGTCTACGTCCACCAGCTCTGGATCATGTGGCTCGGCGCCGGCGTGATCGGTGGCGTGGGACTTGGGCTCGGCTACATCTCCCCCGTGTCGACCTTGATCAAATGGTTTCCGGATCGTCGCGGCATGGCGACCGGCATGGCCATCATGGGATTCGGCGGCGGTGCCATGATTGGAGCGCCTTTCGCCAATCTCTTGATCAACTACTTCAAGACACCCAGTTCGGTCGGCGTCTGGGAGACCTTCGTCACGATGGGGGTGGTCTACTTCGTCTTCATGATGATCGGCGCCTTCGCCTATCGCGTGACTCCGGCCGGCTGGCAGCCCGAAGGCTGGACCCCGCCGAGCGAGAAGAAGTCGATGATCACCGAGCACCATGTGCACCTCGACAACGCGCACAAGACGCCGCAGTTCTGGCTGATCTGGTGGGTGCTCTGCTTGAACGTCTCGGCGGGTATCGGCGTGATCGGCATGGCCTCGCCGATGCTTCAGGAGATCTTCGCCGGCAAGCTGATAGGGCATCCCGAGCTGACCTTCGGCCAGCTTTCGGTCGAACAGAAGGCCGCGATCGCTGCGATCGCCGCCGGCTTCGCCGGTCTGTTGTCATTGTTCAACATCGGCGGCCGGTTCTTCTGGGCGTCGATGTCGGACCTCATGGGGCGCAAGAACACCTACTACACGTTCTTCATTCTCGGCATCGCTCTCTACGCGCTGGCGCCGACCTTCGCGGCGATGGGCTCGAAGCTGCTCTTTGTGCTCGGCTTCGGCATCATCCTGTCGATGTATGGCGGCGGCTTCGCGACCGTGCCCGCCTATCTCGCCGACATGTTCGGCACGCAGTTCGTCGGCGCCATTCACGGCCGGTTGCTGACGGCGTGGTCGACTGCAGGCATCATCGGCCCGGTCGTGGTGAACTACATTCGCGAGTTCCAGCTCGCGGCAGGCGTTCCGCGTGACCAGCTCTACAACACCACCATGTACATCCTCTGCGCCATGCTGATCGCGGGCCTGATCTGCAACTACCTGATCAAGCCGGTCGATCCGAAGTGGAACATGAGCGAGGAGGAGGTTGCCAAGCTTCAGGCTGCAAGTGCCAAGACCCAGGCCGGCATCCAGTATGGCTCCTTCGGCATCGGCAAGGGCGGTTTGGATGCCAGGGCCGCGCTGTTCTGGGCCTTCGTCGGTGTTCCGCTGGCATGGGGTGTGTACAAGACGCTCGAGAGCGCGGTGAAGATCTTCTGATCGCGCAGGCTCTCTTGCAGCGGGAATCTCCACTCCAAGGTGCATGAGGGCGGCGCTAGATCGATCCGAGCGGGGCATGCGGCTTTTTGGCCGCATGCCCCCTAAATACTTATTGCAACGCACGAATTCTCTTGGCATCTGGTATGCCAATGATTAGAGTTGGACTTGTTCTAAAGAAGGGCTACGAGACGCAGCGATGAGCCACGAGGTGCAACAGGTCCGCTCGTTCGAACATCCGGGCGAGGGACGGAAGCGAGCCAAGGCGACGCCCAAGGGGCGCCAGGTCGACCCTACGGCGGCGCACGAGATCGAGCAACTGCTCGGCGACAGGCCGCGGCGGTGCGATCTGCTGATCGAATATCTGCATCTGATCCAGGACAAATACCACCAGATCTCGGCCGCGCATCTCGCCGCGCTCGCCGACGAGATGAAGCTCGCCTTTGCTGAGGTGTTCGAGACCGCGACCTTCTACGCGCATTTCGACGTGGTGAAGGAAGGTGAGCCTGACATCGCGCCGCTGACGATCCGCGTCTGCGATTCGCTGACCTGCGCGATGCTCGGCGGCGAGAAGCTGCTCGAGGATTTGCAGAGCGCCTCGGGCCCTGGCATCCGCGTCGTGCGCGCGCCTTGCGTCGGCCGTTGCGATACGGCACCTGCTGCTGAGGTCGGCCACAACTTCGTCGACCACGCGACCGTCGCCAATGTGATGGCGGCCGCGAAGGCCGGCGACACCCACGCGCATCTGCCGAAATATATCGATTACGAGGCCTATGTCGGCGGCGGCGGCTACAAGCTGCTCAATCGCCTGCGCTCCGGCGAATTACCGACGGACGAGCTGCTGAAGGCGCTCGATGACGCTTCGCTCCGCGGTCTCGGCGGCGCAGGCTTCCCGACGGGACGCAAATGGCGCGCGGTGCTCGGCGAGCCCGGGCCGCGGCTGATGGCGATCAACGGCGACGAGGGCGAGCCCGGCACGTTCAAGGACCGTTACTATCTCGAAACCGATCCGCATCGCTTCATCGAGGGCATGCTGATCGGCGCGCATGTGGTGCAGGCCTCCGACGTCTACATCTATCTGCGCGACGAATATCCGGCCTCACGCGAGATCCTGGAACGCGAGATCGCCAAGCTCCCGCCGGGCGGTCCGACGCTGCATATGCGCCGCGGCGCCGGTGCCTATATCTGCGGCGAGGAATCCTCGCTGCTGGAGAGCATCGAGGGCAAGCGCGGCCTGCCCAGGCACAAGCCGCCTTACCCGTTCCAGGTCGGCCTGTTTGGCCTGCCGACGCTGATCAACAACATCGAGACGCTGTGGTGGGTGCGCGACATCGTCGAGAAGGGCGCCGACTGGTGGAAGGGGAATGGCCGCCATGAGCGTCATGGCCTGCGCAGCTTCTCGGTCTCGGGCCGCGTCAAGAATCCCGGCATGAAGCTGGCGCCCGCGGGCATCACCGTGCGCGAGCTGATCGACGAATATTGCGGCGGCATGGCCGACGGCCATCAGTTCTATGCCTACCTGCCGGGCGGCGCGTCGGGCGGCATCCTGCCGGCGTCGATGGACGGCATCCCGCTCGATTTCGGCACGCTGGAGAAATACGGCTGTTTCATCGGCTCCGCCGCGATCGTGATCCTGTCGCAGAAGGACAGCGTGCGCGCAGCGGCGTTGAACCTGATGAAGTTCTTCGAGGACGAGAGCTGCGGTCAGTGCACACCGTGCCGCGTCGGAACCCAGAAAGCAGCGCTGCTGATGCAGAAGCCGGTCTGGAACCGGGCCTTGCTGGAAGAATTGAGCCAGGCGATGCGCGATGCCTCGATCTGCGGGCTCGGACAGGCGGCATCGAATCCGCTGACCACCGTGATCAAATATTTCCCTGACGAGTTCAAGGACGCGGCCGAATGACCAAGATTACGTTCGAGCTTGACGGCAAGCAGGTCGAGGCCAAACCCGGCGAGACGATCTGGCAGGTGGCCCAGCGCCAGGGCCGCGAGATCCCGCACCTCTGCTATTCGCCCGCACCCGATTATCGCCCTGACGGCAACTGCCGCGCCTGCATGGTCGAGATCGAAGGCGAGCGCGTGCTGGCGGCGTCCTGCAAGCGCACGCCATCGGTCGGCATGAAGGTGAAGACCGAGAGCGCGCGCGCCGTCGCCGCGCAAAAAATGGTGATGGAGTTGCTCGTCGCGGATCAGCCGGCGCGCGAGACCTCGCACGATCCGGATTCGAAGTTCTGGCACTGGGCCGAGACCACGGGTGTCACCGAGAGCCGCTTTCCTGCTGCCGAGCGCTGGGCGACCGACGCCAGCCATCCGGCGATGCGCGTCAATCTCGATGCCTGCATCCAGTGTGGCCTGTGCGTGCGCGCCTGCCGCGAGGTCCAGGTCAACGACGTCATCGGCATGGCCTACCGCAATGCCGGCGCCAAGATCGTGTTCGACTTCGACGATCCCATGGGCGAGTCGACCTGCGTCGCCTGCGGCGAATGCGTGCAGGCCTGCCCGACCGGCGCGTTGATGCCGGCCGTGATGCTCGACGAGAAGCAGACCCGCGTCACCTATGCGGACAAGAAAGTGGATTCGCTGTGCCCGTTCTGCGGCGTCGGCTGCCAGGTGACCTACGAGGTCAAGGATGAGAAGGTGATCTATGCGGAGGGCCGCGACGGCCCCGCCAATCACAACCGTCTCTGCGTCAAGGGCCGCTTCGGCTTCGACTACATTCACCATCCGCATCGGCTGACCAAGCCGCTGGTGCGGCTGCCGAACGCGAAGAAGGATGCCAACGACCAGGTCGATCCGGCCAATCCCTTCACTCACTTCCGCGAAGCGAGCTGGGAAGAAGCGCTCGACATCGCGGCCAAGGGCTTGGTCAAGATCCGCGACGAGAAGGGCGTGAAGGCGCTGGCCGGCTTCGGCTCGGCCAAGGGCTCGAACGAAGAGGCCTATCTGTTCCAGAAGCTGGTGCGCACCGGCTTCGGCTCCAATAACGTCGATCACTGCACACGGCTCTGCCACGCTTCGTCAGTCGCCGCACTTTTCGAAGGCCTGAGCTCGGGCGCGGTGTCGGCGCCGTTTGCTGCAGCGATGGATGCCGAGGTCATCTGGGTGATCGGCGCCAACCCGACCGTGAACCATCCGGTCGCCGCGACCTTCATCAAGAACGCGGTCAAGCAGAACGGCGCAAAACTGTTCGTGATGGATCCGCGCCGGCAGTCGCTGTCGCGCCACGCGACCAAGCATCTGCAGTTCAAACCGGGCTCCGACGTCGCCATGCTGAATGCGATGATCAACACGATCATCACCGAGGGCCTGACCGACGACCAGTACATTGCCGGCTACACCGAAGGCTTCGAGGAGCTCAAGGAGAAGATCAAGGAGTTCACGCCGGAGAAGATGGAGCCGATCTGCGGCATCCCGGCGCAGACCCTGCGCGAGGTCGCGCGGACCTATGCGCGCGCAAAATCCTCGATCATCTTCTGGGGCATGGGCATCAGCCAGCACGTCCACGGCACCGACAATGCGCGCTGCCTGATTGCGCTGGCGCTGATCACCGGCCAAGTCGGCCGTCCCGGCACGGGCCTGCATCCGCTACGCGGCCAGAACAACGTGCAGGGCGCCTCCGATGCCGGCCTGATCCCGATGTTCCTGCCGGACTATCAGCCGGTCGGCCGCGACGACATGCGCGGCGCTTTCGAGAAGCTGTGGCAGCAGGATCTCGATCCGGTCCGAGGATTGACCGTGGTCGAGATCATGAACGCGATCCATGCCGGCGAGATCAAGGGCATGTACATCGAGGGCGAGAACCCCGCGATGTCCGATCCTGATCTCCAGCACGCGCGCCACGCGCTGGCCATGCTCGATCATCTCGTGGTGCAGGATCTCTTCGTCACCGAGACCGCGTTCCACGCCGACGTGATCCTGCCGGCCTCGGCCTTCGCCGAGAAGGAGGGCTCCTTCACCAACACCGATCGCCGCGTGCAGCTCGCGCGCCAGGTGATCAAGCCGCCCGGCGACGCGCGGCAGGATCTCTGGATCATCCAGGAGATCGGCAAGCGGATGGGGCTGCCGTGGAATTATTCCGGCCCCGGCGACGTCTACACCGAGATGGCGGAGCTGATGCCGTCGCTGAAAAACATCAGCTGGGAACGGCTGGTGCGCGAAGGCGCGGTCACCTATCCGGCCGACGCTCCCGATAAGCCCGGCAACGAGATCATCTTCACCACGGGCTTCCCGACCGCGAGCGGCCGCGGCAAGATCGTGCCGGCCAAGGTCGTCCCGCCGGACGAATTGCCGGATGCCGAATATCCCATGGTGCTGTCGACCGGCCGCGTGCTCGAGCATTGGCACACCGGCTCGATGACGCGCCGCGCGCAAGTGCTGGACCAGATCGAGCCCGAGGCGGTCGCGTTCATGTCGCCGAAGGACATGCGCAAGAAGAGGCTCGCGCCGGGCGACTTCATTCGCCTGGAGACCCGCCGCGGCGCCGTCGAGGTCAAGGTGCGCTCCGACCGCGACGTGCCCGAGAACATGGTGTTCATGCCGTTCTGCTACGCAGAGGCGGCGGCGAACCTGTTGACCAACCCGGCGCTCGATCCCTTCGGCAAGATCCCGGAGTTCAAGTTCTGCGCGGCCAGGGCGGAGCGCGTGGAGATGCGCGACGCGGCGGAGTAGGGACGGCCTCGTTCGGCGACGCGCTGCCGCCAAACCCTCAGTGTCGTCCTGGCGAAAGCCAGGACCCATACCGCGTGATCCATCGATTGCGGACGGTCGCAGTCCCGAACGACTAGCCTCCGTCAAACCACTCCCGGTGGTTATGGGTCCCGGCCTTCGCCGGGACGACAATCGAGCGTGTGGCGCATGTCTGCATCCGCATCGTCATTGCGAGCGCAGCGAAGTAATCCAGACTGCCTCAAAGGCAAGATTCTGGATTGCTTCGTCGCTTCGCTCCTCGCAATGACGGTGGTAAACGTGACTCATGTCCAAAGTCACCCCCGCCACGCGCGCGCTTGAAGCCGCCGGAGTTGCCTTCACCGTCCACACATACGACTACGATCCCGACGCAGAAAGCATCGGGCTCCAGGCCGCCGCCGCGCTAGGTGAAGACCCGGCGCGGGTGTTGAAGACGCTGATGGCCTTAGTGGACGGCAAGCCGGTCTGCGTGGTCGTCCCGTCCGACCAGGAAGTCTCCATGAAGAAGCTCGCCGCAATCGTGAGCGGCAAGTCGGCGCAGATGATGAAGCCGCTCGAGGCCGAGCGCGTCACCGGCTACAAGGTCGGCGGCATCAGCCCGTTCGGGCAGCGCAAGCCGGTGCGCACTGTGATCGACCGGCGGGCCATGACGCAGGAACAGGTGTATCTCAACGGGGGCCAGCGCGGCTTACAGGTGCGGCTCAAGCCGGACGATGCGCGCGAGGTCCTCAAGGCAGTCGTGGCCGACGTGATCGCCTGACCACGCAGGCGGTCGCACGCGCCATCAGTTGCGGTGCACAAACGCGGCGTCGTGCAAGTTGAATTTGTTGCGGGCTCGCGTGCATTGAGCCTGCACAGCATCATTAGACTATGGTAGGGTACGACATCCGCGGAAAAAAAGTGCGTCGAAAACAGGGAGGACGACATGCGGGTGATTGCGTCGAAGGTCCTTGGCTCGCTGGCCGCAGGACTTTTTTTTATGTCCGGTGCCGTGACGGCCGCGGAGCCGCCGAAGGAGATGAAGCTCTACGTCTTCTCGTCGGGGGCGCTCAATCTCGACAAGTCGATCATTCAGAATGGCAGTAGTGGCAAGGTCCAGATCCCGGTCGGCTTCTTTCTGATCCGGCATCCGAAGGGCGACGTGCTGTTCGACTGCGGCAACAACGACCGCATCATCAAGGATCCCGACTATTGGGGCCCGTTCGTGAAGGCGCTTGACCCCGGCCGTTCGCCCGACATCGCCATCGACGCCCAGCTTGCCAAGATCAACGTCAAGCCGTCCGATATCAAATATGTCGTGCTCGGCCATTTCCACGTCGATCACGCCGGCAACATCCAAAAATTCCTGGACTCGACCTTCGTGTTCCAGCGTGACGAGATCAGGAACGCGTTCTGGCCGGCGCCTGGCTACGCGACCTTCTTCATCTCGGACGACTTCGCCATGCTGCGCAACAGCGTCGGCGGCGGCATGCCGGCCAAGTACAAGACCATCGAGCTCGACGGCGATCTCGATCTGTTCGGGGACAACAGCGTCTTCATCCATCGCACCGTGTCGCACACGCCCGGAAGCCAGATCCTGGTGGTGCGGTTGCCGAAGACCGGAACAGTGGTGCTGACCAGCGACGCCATCTATCTCCAGGAGAATCTGGATAAGAACATCCTGCCGAGCATCGGCAGCGTCTATGATCCGGTCGGCATGCTCGATGCCTATGCCTGGGTGAAGCGGGTCCGCGACACCGAGGGCGCCGACATCATCTACGCCCACGATCCCGACGTGTTCAAGGCGCACAAGCACTCGCCCGAATTCTACGAGTGATCGGTCGCGACATCGGGTCATCTCGCGCAAGTCGTTATCCCGGGTCCCTGGGCCCGGGATTCCGTTCGGTGCTCCGAGGGAGTACCTGCCAGAGGGGTATCTAAAGTCTCCATGCTTCCGGCTGTCTCTCCGGTCGTTGTCGCCGAGCGCGTGACAAAATGGTACGGGCCGCGGCGCGCTGTCGCCGACGTCTCGTTTTCCATAGCGCCGGGCGAGATCGTCGGACTGCTCGGGCCGAACGGATCCGGCAAGAGCACGATCTTCCGCATGCTTACGGGCTATCTGGTGCCGACGAGCGGGCGCATTGCGGTCGCCGGCCACGACGTGGTTGAGGATTCCATCGGCGTGCGCCGCGCCATCAGCTATGTGCCGGAAGATGCGCCGCTCTACGATCATATGCGGGTCGGCGAATTCCTGCATTTTATGGCGGGACTCAAAGGCCTGCACGGGGCGAAGGCGAGGGCCGCGGTCGACGAGGCGGCCGAGCGGCTCGACCTTGCGCGCGTCATGAAGCTGACGGCCGGCAAATTATCGCGCGGCTTCCGCCAGCGTGTCTCGATCGCGCAAGCACTCTTGGGCGATCCAGACGTTCTGGTGCTGGACGAGCCGACCAGCGGGCTCGATCCGCATCAGGTGATCGCCGTACGCGACCTGATCCAGTCGCTGGCCGGACGGCACACCGTGCTCATGGCCTCGCACATCCTGCCCGAGATCGAGAAGATTGCTTCGCGGGTGATGATCCTGCTCGATGGCGTGCTGCTGACATCCGATGCATTGAAGGATGCCGCGCCCGATCTCCGGCTTCGCTTGTCGGCGGATGCGTCGCTCGAATCCATTCGCGCTGCGGCTGGTGCGGTCGCCGGCGTGCGCGACATCGTCGCCGATGCCGATGGAGGTGGGCGCTTTCTCGTTGCGGCGGATCGGCGTCCCGCACTTGCCTCCGACCTCCTGTCCGCGCTGATCGGTGCGCAAATTGCGGTGCGTGAGCTGACCGAGCTGCGGCCCGACCTCGAGCGGGTGTTTCTCGACCTCACCCGCCAGCCGGAGGCGGCCGCATGAGAAGCTTCGCCGTGCTGCTGGGCAAGGAAGCGACGGCGCTGTTCTCTTCGCCGATCGCCTACGTGCTGATGACCGTGTTCCTGCTGATCATGGGCTATAGCTTCACGCTGACGCTGTTCCTCAGCCATCAGCCGAGCATGGTGCACGTCTTTTTCCAGATGTTCGTGCTGTTCATGCTGACCGCGCCGCTGATCACCATGCGCCTGTTCGCGGAGGAGCGGAAGCTCAAGACGCTGGAGGTGCTGCTGACCGCGCCTGTCTCCGAGGTCGCCATCGTGCTTGCGAAATTTCTCGCCGCGATGAGCCTGATTGTGGTCATGCTTGTGCTGTCGGGGGCCTATGCGGCCGCGCTCGCCTGGTTCGGCGATCCGGATTTCGGCCCGATCTACAGCGGCTATTTCGGCCTCTTGCTATTCGGCTCGGCGCTGATCGGCGCGGGGCTGTTGGCCTCGGCGTTGACGGCCAACCAGGTGATCGCGGCGCTGATCTCGCTCAGCGTGTTCCTTCTGCTCTGGATCATCGACAATTTCGGCTGGCTGCTGCCGAGCCCGTTCGACACGCTGGTGGTGAACCTGTCGCTCTCGGTTCATTTCCGTCCCTTTGCCGTCGGCTCGATTTACCTGTCCGACGTGGGCTTCTTCCTCAGCGTCACGCTGCTGACGCTGCTGTTGACGGTCCGCGCACTGGCGCGGCGGTGAGAGGCAACCGAATGACCGGCCCCGCCAGATCGAACGTCGCGCTGCTCGTCCTGGCGGCCGGAGCGATCATCTGCGGCGCACTCGGCTTTGCCGGACTCGGCGAGACGGCCTCGAACACCTTGCTGTTCATGGCCTGCGTCCTCACCTTGCTCGCACTCTTCATCGTCGCGATCAGGCTGCCGTTGCGCGGCGGCGGTTCGGCCTGGCTCGCGAACACGTCGATCGTGCTTGCCGCCATCGCCGTCGTGATCGGCGCCAACATTGCGCTCTATCGCCATGATTTGCACTTCGACGTCAGCCGCGAAGGGCGCAACACGCCGCCGCAGCAGCTCACCGACGTGATCGCGCAATTGCGCGTCCCGCTGTCCCTGACCTATTTCTACAATGCGGGCGATGCAAATGCAGTCAATGTCAAGGAATTGGTTCAGACCGCCGCGCGCAATCATCCGCTGTTCGCGTTCCGCGCCATCGATCTCGACAAGGAGCCAGGCCTTGCCCGCGATCTCGGCGTTCGTGCCTACAACACGGCGGTGCTCCAGGCCGAGGATCGCAAGGTCCTGGTCGAGAACGTCATTGATCCCGCCCGCATCGGCTATGCGGCGCTGCGGGTGCTGCGCAAGCGGGTGGAGACTGTGTGCTTCGTCACGGGTCACGGCGAGACATTTCGGCCGTTGCCCTCGCATTTCCATTTCAGCCATGTCGAGACGCTGAAGGGGCACGAGACGCCCGGCGCCGGCGACGTGCTGGAGGCGGCGCCGGAAGCGCTCGACCGTCTCCAGCTCGCGTTGAACCAGATCGGTTTCGAGATGCGCGATCTCGTCACGGCGACTGCCTCCAGCATCCCGTCGGACTGCTCGGTCGTCGCCGATGTCGGCCCACGCACCGCCTTTTCCGCTGACGAGGCGGCGCTGCTTGGCGGCTATGTCAGAGGAGGGGGCCGGCTTCTGCTGCTGATTGATCCGCTGTCGGAGGTCAACGGCGATTTCGAGCGCCTGCTGCTGAGGCCTGTCGGCTTGTCGACCGAGGCGGCGATCGTGATCGATCCCCTCAATCATTTCCGCACCGACGCCGACAAGGTCGCGGTCCCCTATTATCCGCCGCATCCGATCACCCGGCGCCTGGCGCTGACCGTGTTTCCGCAAGTCCGGCCGCTCGCGGTGGCGCAGCCGCCAAGCGGCGTAAGCACGATCGTGCTCGCGGCCAGCAGCCAGGACAGCTACCTGCGTTCGCCCAGGATTGTTGCCGCTGCGAGTGATGGGGCGGCAACAGGGACCCGCAGTGCCCAGCCGCTCGCGGTTGCTCTCGAGGGGACCTGGCCGGGCGGCGCGCCAGACAAGCGCTTCCGCATGGTCGTGGCCGGGACAAGCAAGTTCGCGAGCAACGAATATTTCCCCTATGTCTCCAACGGCGAGCTGTCGCTCGCCACGCTACGCTGGCTCGCCGAGGATGATCACTCGCCAAGTGTCGCACCGCAGACCTTCAAGCTGCCGGAGATCGTGTTGACCAGCAGCCAGATGCGCGACACTTTCATTGTGCTGGAAGTGCTGTTGCCGCTGAGCACGGCCTTGTTCGGTGTTGCGATGTGGTGGAGGCGGCGGTGAGGGCCGGGGCGGCCAGAGGCGGGACGCCCCGATGGCTGATGCCGCTCCTGGCTGTGGTGCTGGTGGCGCTCCTCGGGCTGCTGGTTCTCAGCGGGGAGTGGCCGGCGCTGCGCAGCAAGGTCGCGTTCGCACCCAAGGGCCTCCTGGCTCTCACGCCGGCCGACGTTCGGAGAGTGGAGATCCGTTCGGATGGTGACAGCGTCGTCCTGCTTCGCAGGGAAGGCGCATGGGCGATCGAGGGGCTGGATGGCACCATGCCGGCTGAGCTCAGGACGCATCTCGAGACGGCGCTGCGGCTCGCCGCGGTAAGCGAGCCGGCGCGCGAAATCCCCGCCGGCGAGCTCAGCCCGGCAAGCTTCGCTGGCTTCGGTCTGGACCCACCCGCAACCGTCGCGGTCATCGAGGCGGTCGACGGTACGGCGACGTCGGTGAATGTGGGCGCGCTGAATCCGGCGAATACGTCGCACTATGTCCGGGTCAGCGGCCGCCCCGCCGTATACCTGATGCCGCGCCATGTCGGCGAGGAGTGGCGCGTCACCTTCGACATGATACGCCGCCTGCGCGGTCCGGCCGGCGCCGATGCGGCGAGCCGCGGCAAGAGCCTGTTGCTGCCGGTATCGATGGCGCAGGTCTGGGCGCTCGAGATCGTCTTCGCCGGCAAGCTCACCCGTTTCGAGCGCGATGCCGGTGGCAATTGGTTCCGCCATCTCGGTCAGCACAATCATGCCGCCGGTAATGTCGTCCATGTCGCCGATCCCGAGCAGGCCCGCATCATCGATGCAGCGCTGCGTGCGTTCGATGCCGCTGCGGTCGAGACGCGGATTGGCGCTGCCGATCCGTCGCAATTGGGGCGGTACGGTCTCAATCTGCCGAGCCTGATCGTTCTGGTCTTCGCGCGCGACGCGCCCGCGCCGCTCGCAAGGCTCGAATTCGGCGCCTCCGCCGACAGTCTCGATCGTTACGCGCGGCTCGCGCCCGAGGGCGCCGTGGTCACGGTGGCCGAGTTCGAGATGCGCCGGTTGACGGAGCTGCTGCGCGCGGTCGGAGCCGGATCATGATGCGGCCGCGCCTGGCGCTGCTCGGCATGATTCTGCTCGGCATCGGCATGCCGGCGTGGGCACACCAGGTCAATCTGTCGACCGCACGTGTGGCACTGACCGCCGCTCGCGCCGTGACCATCGAGGTGGCACTCAAAGGTAGCGACGTCGACCGGCTTGTCGGTACAAAGGTCTATGACGCGAAGCAAGATGCGGTCGATCCGGCCGCGGTCGACGTGGCCGCGGCATCGATCCTGACCTATGTGCGATCACATCTCGCGGTAACCGGCGCCGGCGGCACGGCGTGCTCGGCCGGGACTGCCGCGATCCTGGCGGACGGCGACGGCATCATCTATCGCAACAGTTTCGATTGTGCCGCCGTGGCCGGTGACATCGTCTATCGCTCTACCGTGCTGACCGAGAGGGATCCCACCGCGCGTCAGGTGGTGCTGGTCGCGCAGAATGGGACCGAGGCGCAGGCGCTGCTCGATTCTGGCAATACCACGGTCACGCTGTCCGCCCCCGCGCCGCCGCTGTGGTCGACGATGCAGCGCTATCTCCTCACCGGCATCGAGCACATTTTTCTCGGCTACGATCACATCGCCTTCCTGATCGCCGTCGTGCTGTGGGCGCGCCGGCTCATTCCCGTCATCAAGATCGTCACCGCCTTCACCATTGCCCATTCGCTCACGCTGTCCCTGGCCGCGCTGAACGTCCTCGTCATTCCGAGCCGGATCGTGGAGCCGGCGATCGCCGCCTCGATCCTGTTCGTTGCCGTGGAGAATTTCTTTTCGCGCGACATCGACAAGCGCTGGCGCGTGACCTTTCTGTTCGGCCTGATCCACGGCTTTGGTTTCGCCGGTGCGCTTCAGGAGATTGGCCTGCCGCCGAACGCGGTGGTGCCGGCGCTCGCCGCCTTCAACATTGGCGTCGAGATCGGGCAGGTCGCGATCGTTTCGATCGTGCTGCCGCTGCTTGGCCTGGTCGATCGGCTGTTTGCAGCCGACCGGACGAAGCCAGTGCGGGCTGCGAGGCTGGTCTATGCTGTCTCCGCGGCAATCAGCCTGCTCGGCGGCTACTGGCTGCTGACGCGCGTCTTCGAGGCGTGATCCGCGCTACTGCTTCTGCAGCAGTTTCAGCCGGCAACGCAGCGCTTCACGAATGTGTGCACGCGCAAGCTGCTCGGCCCTGTCGCCGTCGCGTGCGGCGATGGCGTCGATGATGGCCCGATGTTCGCCGTGGCTGGTTGAAGGACGGCCGGTCACCGTAAAGGTGGTCGGGCCGAGCAGGGCGATCCAGTCCTGCAATTCCCGCGACGCGTTGTCGAGATAGCGGTTGCGCGCGGCGCGGCAGATGGCTTCGTGGAAGGCGCGATTGAGCCTCGCCATCTCGGCCGCGTCGCTCTCCGATACCTCGACAAAGGCTTGCTCGATATCGCGGAGCGCGTCGATCTCCGTGGCGGAGGCGTGTTCGGCGGCGAGGCGCGCGGCGGCGCCTTCCATGATCTCGCGCATGGCGTAGAGCTCGAGCACCTCTGATATGTCGAGGTTGCGCACGATCAGCCCGCGGCCGCCGGCCGGCTCGACGAAGCCGCGCGCCGCGAGCCGGCCGAGGGCTTCGCGAACCGGGGTGCGGCTGACCTTCAGCCGCTGCGCGACCTCCTCCTCGCGCAGGCGGTCGCCGGCGCGGTAGCTCCCGGCCTGAAGCGCCTCGCAGAGCGAACGGAACACGGCTTCGCCCAGCGCGACACCGCCGCCGCGCGCGATCGTTCCGCCTGTCTTTGCCGGACGTCTGGCCATTGTTCCTCAATGCGCATCCGGCCCATGCGAAGACGCCGCTTGCGTCGTCTATGTATATCTTTGTATACAAAAGTACGCAACGGTGATCGTGGTTGGGCATGGCCGTTGACGGACAGAATGTCTCTAGTCTCGCGCGCCATTGGAACAGGCGGTATGGGCAGCAAGTACGACGTGCTGGTGATCGGCGGCGGCAATGCCGCTCTGTGCGCGGCGATTGCCGCGCGGCGCGGCGGAGCGTCGGTGCTGGTGCTCGAGGGTGCGCCAAAGTTCTATCGCGGCGGCAACACCCGCCACACCCGCAACATGCGCTGCGCCCATGACGCCGCCACGGAAATCCTGACCGGCCCCTACACCGAGGAGGAGTTCTGGGAGGACCTGCTGCGCGTTACCGGCGGGCAGACTGACGAGGTGCTCGCCCGTCACATGATCCGGGAGTCCAAGGACATTTTGAACTGGATCGTGGAGCAGGGCGTGCGCTGGCAGCCGTCGCTCGGCGGCACGCTGAGCCTCGGCCGCACCAACTCGTTCTTTCTCGGCGGCGGCCGGGCGATGCTGAATGCGCTCTATCTCACGGCCGAGCAGCTGGGCGTCGAGGTCGAATACGATGCCGAAGTCATCGACCTCGTGATCGAGGACGGCATGTTCCTCGCCGCGCGCCTCAAGCGGCCGATCAAGGGCGAGACCGAGATCCGCGCCACCTCGCTGGTCGCGGCGGCCGGCGGGTTCGAGGCCAACATCGAATGGCTCAAGCAATATTGGGGCGAGGCCGCCGACAATTTCCTGATCCGGGGCACGCCCTATAATCGCGGCTCGATCCTGAAGATGCTGCTCGACAAAGGCGTGCAGGAGGTCGGCGATCCCACCCAGTGCCATGCGGTTGCGATCGACGCCCGCGCGCCGAAATTCGACGGCGGCATCATCACTCGCCACGACTCCGTCGTGTTCGGCATCGTCGTCAACAAGCATGCGCAGCGCTTCTATGACGAAGGCGAGGACATCTGGCCGAAGCGCTACGCGATCTGGGGCCGGCTGGTCGCGGCGCAGCCCGACCAGATCGCCTATATCATCTTCAACTCGACCGTGGTCACGAGCTTCATGCCGACGCTGTTTCCGCCGATCGCCGGGCAGACCGTGGCGGAGCTCGCCGGCAAGCTGGAGCTCGATCCGGCGGCGCTGGAGAAGACCATCACCGAGTTCAATGCCGCGGTGCGGCCCGGCACCTTCGATCACACCATCCTGGACGATTGCCGCACCGAGGGCATAACGCCGCAGAAGACCCATTGGGCGCGGCGGATCGAGACGCCGCCTTATCTCGCCTATCCGGTGCGGCCCGGCATTACCTTTACCTATCTCGGCACGCGCGTGAACAAGGAGGCGCGCATGCTAATGGCTGACGGCAGGCTGTCGGCCAACATGTTCGCGGCCGGCGAGATCATGGCCGGCAACGTGCTCGGCAAGGGCTATGCCGCCGGCATGGGCATGACCATCGGCAGCGTGTTCGGGCGGATCGCAGGACGGGAAGCGGCACGCCATGCGAAGAACTAGAATGAAGAAAAGACAGGGAGAAACCATGTCACGCATTGCCATCGCTTCGATCGCGGCGCTGCTGATCGCCGGCCACGCCCACGCTGCCGAGCCGATCACCCTGCGCGACATGGGTTCGTTCCATGTCGGTGGGCGTCTCGTCGAAATCTCCGGCAAGCCGGTGAAGGAGGTCGTGTTCACGCCCGGCGGCGTGCCGGCCAAGGTCGATCCCAACGGCACCTATCAGGTCGAGCAGATGTATGTGCAATACTTCCTGCCGGCAAACGAGAAGGGGGCCTATCCGCTGCTGATGTGGCATGGCGGCGGGCTGACCGGCGTCACCTACGAGACCACGCCTGACGGACGCGAAGGCTGGCTGAATTATTTCTTACGCAAGGGGTGGGCGGTCTACAATTCCGACGCGGTGGAGCGCGGGCGCGCAGGCTGGGCGCAATACCCCGACATCTTCAAGGGCGAGCCGGTCTTCCTCACCACCGCCAATCCGTTCGAGCGTTTCCGGATCGGCGATGGGCCAAACTCCTACGACCCCGATCCCGCCAAGCGAAAGCTGTTGCCGGGCAGCCAGTTTCCGGTCGAGGGCTACGACAATTTCGTCAAGCAGAACGTCCCGCGCTGGACCACGACTGATGATGCAACCATCGCCGCCTATATCGCCGAGATCGATCGCGTCGGTCCCTCGGTGATCCTATTCCACAGCCAGGCCGGCAGCTTCGGCTTCAAGGTCGCACAAGCCCGGCCTGACAAGGTCAAGGCGCTGATTGCGATCGAGCCGGCCGGCATCGGCGATCCCGCCAAGGCGGATGTGCTGAAGAACATTCCGACCCTCATCATCTATGGCGACTATATCGAGCGCGATTCGCGCTGGCCCAAGATCCGCGCCAACGGCATCGCCTTTGCAGACGCCATCAAGGCGGCCGGGGGCCGCGTCGACGTCGTCGACCTGCCGCAGGCGGGCATCAAGGGCAATTCGCATATGGTGATGATGGACAAGAACAACCTTGAGGTCGCAGGCCTGATCCAGAAATGGCTCGAAGCAAAGGGCCTGACGAAGTAAAGCCATGCACGGAACCAGAATTTTGGACGAAGCCGACCGTCTGATGACGGTCTGCAATTCCTGCCGCTACTGCGAGGGCCTGTGCGCGGTGTTTCCGGCCATGGAGATGCGCCGCGCCTTCTCCGACGGCGATCTCAACTATCTCGCCAATCTCTGCCACGCCTGTGGCGCCTGCTATGTCGACTGCCAGTTCTCGCCGCCGCACGAATTCAACGTCAACGTTCCGAAGACGCTGGCAATTGCGCGCGCCGAGTCCTATGCGGCCTATGCCTGGCCGCGGGCGCTATCCGGCACATTTGCGCGGAACGGCCTCGTCATCAGCATCATCGCTGCGCTCAGCATGGCTGCCTTCATCCTCGGCTTCGCCATCTGGAACGACCGCAGCGTACTGTTCGGCGTGCACACCGGCCCCGGCGCGTTCTACAGGCTGATGCCGCATAATGCGATGGCCGCGCTGTTCAGCGCCGCCTTGCTTTATGCGATCCTGGCTCTCGTCCTGAGCGTACGCGCCTTCTGGCGTGACATCGGTCCACCGATTGGTGGCCGCGCCGACGGCGGTTCGATCTTTCAGGCGATCCGCGATGCCGGCGAGCTGCGCTATCTCCATGGCGGCGGCGTCGGCTGCTATAACGAAGACGACAAGCCGACCGATCGGCGCAAGCTCTATCACCACCTGACCTTATATGGCTTCCTGCTGTGCTTTGCCGCGACCTCGGTCGCCACGCTGTATCACTATCTGCTCGGCCGCGAGGCGCCGTATCCGTGGTGGGACCTGCCGGTCGTGCTGGGCACGCTCGGCGGCATCGGCCTGATCATCGGGCCGATCGGCCTGTTCTGGGCCAGGATGCGGCGCGATCCGGCGTTGCTCGACGAGAGTCGCTACGGCATGGATGTCGGCTTCATCGCCATGCTGTTCCTGACCGGCATCACAGGCTTGGCACTTCTGCTCCTGCGCGAGACCTCTGCGATGGGGCCGTTGCTGGCGCTGCATCTCGGCGCGGTGTTCGCGCTGTTCATCACCATGCCCTACGGTAAGTTCGTGCACGGCATCTATCGCTTCGCGGCGCTGGTCCGTTACGCGCAGGAGCGGCGGACGGCGGCGTGACCGTTACCCCGGCTGAAAGCGGCCCTCGCGCAGGAACGCGATCGTCTGTTCGATTGCGACTGCGTGGCGCGGAAGCCCGGTATGCGACGCCTTCACGATGGTATGGTCCGCCATGCCGACGAGCATTGCGCTTTGCACCGACACCCGCCCGTCATTCGGCTTCGGCAGGACGAAGAGGCCGGCGACGGGATCGATGAAGCGGCTACCCGTGATGACGCCGACGGGATAGTCCACGGGCGGCAGCACGCCCGGCTGGGTCGCCGGCGTGGTGAGCTCCAGCCCGGCGGGCCCATAGAATGCGCGGTAGAGCCGAGATCCGCTCAAGAGATCGGCGACCTCGCTGCCGCCATTCGGCGTGCCCAGCACCACGATGCCGCCAAGGCGGGGCGGCCGGTATCTTGCGATGTAAGCTCGCGCGACGAGACCGCCCATTGAATGCGCGACGAAGTGCAGCGGCGCGCTTTGTTCGGCGAAGCGGACGATTGCCGGGTGGATATCGTCCGCAAGCGCTGCGATTGGCTTCTTGCGGCTGGCATAGTCGATGTTGAGTGTCGCGAACTTGCTTGCCTGGAGCGCCCGTTCCAGCTTGGTCAGGGAAGCAGAGGTCCGCGCGATGCCATGAAGCAAAACCACTCCCGGGCATCGCGCCTCGCCTGTTTGGGGCGCCCCATGCATCTCTCGTTACGCCACCTCGCGCTCCGGTGCCGATGCCTGCTCCCGGGCCATCGTCGTTGCCGTGACGTAGTCGGTCTTGCCGGTGCCGAGTAACGGCACCTTGTCGACCACCATGATCGCCGCTGGAACGGTCAGCTCGGACGCGCCGATCGACTTGGCCTGGGCCTGCATCGCACTGCGCTCGGCGTTCTTCTCCGTCGTCAGCAGCACGATGCGCTCGCCCTTGCGCTGGTCGGGGATCGACACGGCGACCGATGCGGCCTGCGGCCACAGCGTCGTCGCGATGCTCTCGACCGCCGACAGCGAAACCATTTCGCCCGCAATCTTGGCAAAGCGCTTGGCGCGGCCCTTGATGGTGATGAAGCCGGCCGCGTCGATCGACACGATATCGCCGGTGTCGTGCCAGCCCTCGGCGAGCGGCTCAAGCACGCCGGGATTTTCGGCCCGAAGATATCCGAGCATCACGTTCGGTCCGCGCACCGAGAGGCGACCGCCGTCCTCGATGCCGGGGACCGGATCGAGCCGGCTTTCCATCAGCGGCGACAGGCGGCCGACGGTGCCGGGACGATTGGCCATCGGCGTGTTCATCGCCAGCACCGGCGCCGTCTCGGTAACGCCATAGCCTTCGAGGATGCGTATGCCGTAGCGCTCCATGAACACCTGACGTGTCCGATCCTTGACCGCTTCGGCGCCGGCGATGACGAGCCGCAGGGTGCGGAAGTCGTAGGCATGTGCCGAGCGCGCATAGCCGGTGAGGAACGTGTCGGTGCCGAACAGAATCGTGGCGCCGGTCTGATAGATCAGCTCAGGCACGATCCGGTAATGCAGCGGCGAGGGGTACATGTAGATCGGAATGCCCGCCAGCAGCGGCATCATCATTCCGCCGGTCAACCCGAAGGAGTGGAACACCGGCAGCACATTGAACACCTTGTCATTGGCATTGGCGTCGACCCGCGCCAGCGCCTGCGCCGCGTTGGCGAGGATGTTGCGATGAGACAGCACCACGCCCTTGGGCGTGCCTTCCGAGCCCGACGTGAACAGCACGACGGCCGGATCATTCGCCTGGCGGGTGACGCGCGGCGCGGTGCCGGCGAGCAGGCCCTTGATCTTGTCGGCGGCACTGATCGAGGCGCGGATGTCCTCGAGATAGACGACGCGGGCTTCAGTGGAGATCGCCGCCATCAGCTTGTCGAGCTTGCCCTTCTCGATGAAGGCCTTCGAGGTCAGCACGGTCTTGACCTGCGCAGCCTGCATGGCGGCGAGGACGTTGACCGGGCCGGCGGAGAAGTTGAGCATCGCTGGCACCCGGCCGATGTTTTGCAGCGCCATGAAGACGACGGCGACGCCCGCGGAATTCGGCAACAGCACGCCGACATTCTCGCCGACCGAGGTGCCGGCTTCGAGCTTGCTGCTCAGGACCTGCGCGCCGAGGATCAGCTTGCGGTAGGTCAGCTTGGTACCGAGCGCGTCCTCGATGATGACCTTGCCGGTGTCGCGGTCGCGATAGGCGTGCCCGAGGGCTTCGAACAGGGTGTGATCGAGCATGGCATTCTTAACGAGGGCGTCGATCATCACGTCCTGGAGCGCGCTGCCGGCGGCGTTGCGGCGCGCCTTGCCCTTCAGAGCCGGATCGACCGGAAGCTTGACGGGCGGCAGGATGGTGACCGTCACCCGCGGGAACCAGGAGCGCTTGATCTGGCTGCTGTTGAGATAGCTGAGATGGGAGCGCTGCGCGCCTTCGATGCGGACCGGCACGACCACGGCGTCGGCCTTGTCCGCGATCATCGCGGTGCCGTCATAAACCTTCATCAGCGAGCCGGAGACGGTGATGCGTCCTTCCGGAAAAATGACCACCGGCTCGCCGGCAGCGACGAGCTTGATCAGGTCGCGCGCAGCCAGCGGCTTGGTCGGATCCATGGTGTAGTGCTTGACCACGCGCAGGAACGGCTTGGCCCACCAGGCCTTCGAGATGCCGGTATCCACCGCGAAGCTGGCGTCGATCGGCAGCACGGCGTGCAGCAGCGGGCCGTCGATCAGGCTGACATGGTTGGGCGCGATCAGCATGCGGGTGCCTGATGGAGGCAGGTTCTCGAGCCCGCGCACCTCGGTGCGGAACAGTGCACGGAACAGCAGTCCGCCGAAGTCGCGCACGCCTTCCTTGCCCCACTTGGTCAGCACGAACCACACCGCGCCGAAGCTCGCGACGCCGAGGCCGAAGAAGATCCAGCCGACATGCAATCCGCCCGCCTGCAACAGCGCGACGAACAGCGAGCCGACCACCATGAAGGCGGCCTGCAGTACATTGCCGGCGGCGATGATGCGGGCGCGCTCGGATGGAGCCGACCAGGCTTGAACAGCCGCAAATGAGGGAACGACAAACAAGCCACCGCCGAATGCAAAGGCGACGAAGTCGATCATCATGCGCAGGCCCGCGAACGAGGTCGCGAAACCGGCCGCGGTGATGTCCTGGCCCTTGGTGGTCACGGCGATGGCCCAAGCGAGATCGAGGCCAGAGCATCCCATGATGATGGCGCCGATCGGCACCAGTGCGAGGTTCGGGCGAACGTGGCTCAGGCTGGCGGCGAACAGCGAGCCGATGGCGATGCCGATCGCGAAGATCGCAAGACACAGCGTCACCACGCCCTCGGTGCCACCCACGACGTCCTTCACCAGCGCCGGCAGCAGCGACAGCACGATGGCGCCGACCAGCCAGAACCAGGAGACGATCACGGTGCCATCCCACAGCCGGTGGTCGGCGTGCAACGTTTTGAGGAGGCTGAGCGTCGAGGTCCAGGGATTGGCGGTGACGGGCAGTTCGGGCGCAGACGGCGTGGTCGCGGGAATGCGGGAGGCGAAGGCCCAGGACAACAGGGCCAGCACGACCACGGCCGATGCGACCCAGCCCATATGCGCCGAGCCGGCCACGAACTGGCCGCCGGCGACGGTGCCGAGCAGGATAGCCATGAAGGTCGCGCCTTCGACCAGCGCGTTGCCGGTCGCGAGTTCGCCGAGCTCGAGCTGGTCCGGCAGCATGGAATATTTCACCGGGCCGAACAGGGCGGCGATGATGCCGAACAGCGCGAGCGCTGCGAACAGCAGCGGCACCGAATGCAGGAAGAAGCCGGCGGCAGCAAAACAAGCGGCGAAGATCTCGGCGAATTTGAGCCGCCTTGCGACGACGGACTTGACGTATTTGTCGGCGAGCTGGCCGCCGAGCCCGGACAGGATGAAATAAGGGAAGATGAAGACGGCGCCTGCCACCGTCACTAGCGCATCGCCGTGACCGGTCGCGGCACTGTAAAGCAGGATGATGACGAGTGCGTTCTTGAGCACGTTGTCATTGAGCGCCGAGAAGAATTGCGCCCAGAACAGCGGCGCGAAGCGGCGTGACGACATCAATTCCCTGATCATGACTAGTCCTGTTTTGAAAAAGGCAGCCTGAGGTTCGTTACGTTGTCTGTGAAGCGTCACGACCGGAAGGTATGGGACGAACGATTGCAGGGTGACGACGGTTGCCGGCCTGCTTTGTCCCCTCGATCCCTCCGATCCTGTTGGTCTCCAAGTGGTCTTGTTCGGTTCGCAAATATCTGATCGCGGCCAGGTTCGGCCGGAAACGCCTTGTCGGGATATCGGCCCAGCGGTGAGGAAAAGCTGAACCGCATTGTCTAGCGCCGCGGTGTCGGTTGCGAATGTCGGGACATGGTGAGTCCTTTATTGCAACCGGATATTGCATTCGAACCGATCGGAACGTGCCGGCTGCGCCCGTCTCAGGTGAGATGGGCGAGGTGGCGAAAGGGCGAGAGGCGGCCGAGCAGGCTGAACCGGCGGCCCTCGTGACGCGCACGAGCACGGCTCTTCCGCCACATCCGGAAGGTCGCGCGCCGCTCGGTGAGCACGCCGGCGATGTCGCAGGCATTTGCGATGCGATCGATCGGGGCCATGGCGAACCGCAGCAGGGCCCGGCCAAAGCCGGTCACGAGAGCTGCGGCGTCATCGAGGAAGGTGGCGGCGATATCAACAGCGAGGGTTTGCATTTTGCAGGTCTCCGGGTTAATTTGAACAATGTTCACATGAGTAGCTTGAAAATGAACAATGTTCAAGAAGAATCGCTGCGCGGGCGAAAAAAAAATCGGCGACGGCTTCAGATCGTGGAGATCGCCCGCGGCATCATTTCCGGTAAGGGGCTGAGATCATTGAAGGTTCGGGATGTCGCGGAGGCTGCCGGCTGCTCGGTCGGCAGCGTCTATAACGAGTTCGGCGACTTCGATGGGGTGATCCTGACCGTCAATCGGGAGACGGTTCAGGCGCTCACGGCGCGGCTGCGCGGAGTTCCCACCGAGGATCCCGTTCGCCAGCTCTATGGGCTTGCCGCGACCTATCTCGACTTCTTTGCCGAGCACGCCAATCTGCTGCGCTCGCTGTTCGAGCATCGGATGGAGGACGATCGTCCTTATCCCGACGACATCCTTCAGATGGTCATGGACGCCTTCGCGCTGATGCATCCACCGCTGGTGCGGCTATTGCCGGATGCGGATGACGTGAAGATCGCGCTGTTGTCGCGCACGCTGTTTTCCGCCGTGCATGGAATCATCTCGCTCGGCCTCGAGGAGCGCATGGTGGCCGTGCCGCCGCAGATGCTGCGCCAGCAGATCGAACAATTTGTTGACGCCCATCTCGCCGGCCTCGGCATTTTGCCTCGGCGGTGACGGGGCGGGCAGCGTCAAGCGCGCGCAGCTTCGCGTGGCCGGGCTGACACGACGACGACATCCGGTCTCCCGCCGTCGACCTGAACCCGGTTACGTCCCTTTTCCTTGGCGCGATAGCAGGCTGCATCCGCACGCCGCATCGCGTCCTCGAGCGTGGTGTTGCGATCGGCGATGCAGGCAACGCCGATGCTGGCGGTCACCGCAAAGCAACGGTCGTCCCAGGCGAAATTGAACAGTTCGAACGATCGGCGCAGCCGTTCGGCGATATCGACGGCTTTCGAGGGCGGGCACCGCGGCAGGATCAGGCCGAATTCGTCACCGCCGAGCCGGGCCACCTGATCATGCGCATGCCGGTCCTGTTGCAGGAGGCGCGAGATCTGGCAGAGCAGGCGGTCGCCGGCGAGATGACCGCAGCTGTCGTTGACGCTCTTGAACTGGTCGAGGTCGATCAGGATCAGGCCGAGCGAACCCGCCGCACTATTGTCCAGCTCGCTTTGCAGACGCGCCTCGAAGGCGCGGCGGTTGGACAGGCCGGTCAGCCAGTCGTGCGACGCCTGCCAGGCCAAGCGCTCCTTCTCGGCGTGCAAGGCATCCTCGAATGCCTGTCGCTGCAGCACCAATCGCCGCGTATGCCAGATCAGGAGCAGGATCAGCGTCGCGGCGGTGACGATGTTGATGCAAGTCAGCGTCAGCTTGATGGCACGGGAGCCTTCACCGAGGACAGTGGAGAACCGCTTGGCGTGCACCGTGAATTGGGTGTTGAGATCCGAGAGGCGCGACGACAGGAATTGCAGGCGGTCGTCGTCTTGAATGGGGCCGTTCTCGAGCTCGGACCGGATCACCTCGCCGAACACGCTGAGCTCCAGCAGCATCGGATCGGTGGCAGCCCATTCGCGGATCGCTTCCTGGAGGAAACTGACGCGATTGAAGTAGCGAAACAGCCAGATCAGTCCCGGAACGTCATCGGGATGGTTGCCGCCTTGCAGGAAGCCGATGCGGGCGACGTCGACGTCGACCGGATCGCGCTCGAGCGCCCAGCGCGCGAATTCGTCGCCAATGGGAACGGCGAGCGCGGCCCGGTATTGCGCGAACTGGCTTGCCTCGCCCGAATGCAGGTAGCGATGGAGGAAATAGACGGCGTTCTTCTGCGAGCGCGACCACAACGCTTCGCCCGCAACATAGGCGCGGACCGATGACATCACCTCGAGGCTGAATCCCGCGATCGCCGCCTGGAGCAGGACGACCATCACGAAAGGCGAGACGAGCTTGATGACGTGAAGGAAACTGTGTCCCTTCGTCGACGTCGCTGTTCTGCGAAACACCCTGCGTTCCCCAAATCGATCAACGATCCCAGCGGAGCGTTGGCCTACAACGCGAAGTAGAGCAGAATGTTGCTTAACTCGACCTGAAAACGCGAGCGACTGCGCCGCAGGGTGAAGGCGCTGTGAAGTGGGTGCGCGCAGATCGCTTCAAATACTGGTCAATCGGAACTGGCGCGGCATCGGCGAACCAATGCTTCGCATTCATCGTGCGCCGTTTACCGATCGAGAGAGGAGTCCGGTGCGCTGCTAGAGCATGATCCGGAAAAGTGTGCAGCGGTTTTGCGAAAAGATCATGCTCAAACAATAACCTAAAGCGCGATGACGATTCATCCTGATCTTATCGCGCTCTAGACCAGCACCGGCTTGCGCACGCGGCCGGCATCGCCGAACACACGCAGGTAACGCTCGATCTCCGAGGGCAGGCCGGTCGCTTTCTCCGGATTGTCGGAGAGCTTGACGGCCGGCTGGCCGTCGACCGACGACACCTTGCAGACCAGCGAGATGGGATCGAGATTGAACGAGCCGTCCGGCGCGCAGCCGACGAAGTCGTTGGTGAGGTTGGTGCCCCAGCCGAACGAGAGCCGCACACGGCCGGCGAAGTGGTGATAGGTCTCCTCGATCGAGCCGACGTCCATCGCGTCGGAGAAGACGAGCAGCTTGTCCTTGGGATTGCGGCCCTTCTTCTTCCACCAGGCGACGATCTCCTCGCCGGCCTGGATCGGCGGCGCGCTGTCGGGGCGGAAGCCGGTCCAGTCGGCGACCCATTCCGGCGCATCGCGCAGGAAGGCTTTCGTGCCGAAGGCGTCGGGCAGTGCGATCAGGAGATTGCCGCCATAGGTCTGGCGCCACTGGTCGAGGATGCGATACGGCGCCCAGCGCAATTCCTCGTCGTCCCTGGCGAGCGCGGCCGCGACCATCGGCAGCTCATGCGCGTTGGTGCCGATGGCTTCGAGATCGTTGTCCATCGCGAGCAGAACGTTGGAGGTACCGATGAAGGACGAGCCGAGGCCTTCCTTCACCGCCTCTACGCACCAGCGCTGCCAGAGGAAGCCGTGGCGGCGGCGGGTGCCGAAGTCGGACAGCCGCAAATTCTCCAGCTTGCGCAGCCGCTCCACCTTGGTCCACAGCTTGGCCTTGGCGCGGGCGTAGAGCACGTCGAGCTCGAAGCGGCCGCGGTCCTTCATTGCTGCGCGCGAGCGCAGCTCGTTGAGGATCGCAAGTGCCGGAATCTCCCACATGGTGGTGTGGGTCCAGGGGCCGTGGAAATGCAGCTCGTACTGGCCTTCGACCTTACGCAGCTCGTATTCGGGCAAGCGGAATTCGGCCAGCCAGCGGATGAAGTCCGCCGAGAACATGTGGGTCTTGCCGTAGAAGGTGTTACCGGCAAGCCAGATCAGCTCCTTCTTGGAGAAACGGATGGTGCGGGCATGGTCGAGCTGGGCGCGCAGCTCGCCCTCGTCGATGATCTCGGCGAGGCGCACATGGCGCGAGCGGTTGATGACCGAGAAGGTCACCTGCTGATCCGGGTAATCCTCCCGAATCATCTGTAACATCAACAGCTTGTAGAAATCGGTATCAAGCAGGCTGCGGATGATGGGATCCAGCCGCCAGCTGTGATTGTAGGTTCGGCTCGCAATGTCGGTCACGGTCATGGGCGGATTTTAGCGTGGCTCCCTCTGCGCAACCAGTGGGTTTGGTGGGAATCAGGTTTTCGCAGGCCGCGGACCGTCGCTCAGGCGGCGGCCGTCGCCGCGACAGTCTCGAGTTGATTCCTGATCCAGCGATGGGCCGGATCCTTCTGGTAGCGCTGGTGCCAGACCATGAACATCGGCAGCTCGGCCAGTGTCTGTGTGCGCGAGGCCAGCGGAATTCGCACGTGGGCGAAGCCCAGCATGACGCCAGGCGCCAGCAGGCTCGGCATGCTCGCGAGCATCTGCGAGCCGCGCAGGAACGATGGCACGCCAGAGAAGCTCGGCACGGAGATGGCGATATCGCGGTGGAAGCCATTCGCTGCCAGGCGACGGTCGAAGTCGAGCCGCTCGTTGTCGGTGTAGACGACCGTGATGTGGCGCGCGGCAAGATAGGCGCTACGGCCGCTTGGCGCGGCACGCGCTTTGGCGTCGTAATAGCAGACGTAATGATCTCTCAGTAGCCGCTTCTGCACGATGTCGACGCCGGCGGGCGGCAACGGCGTGATCAGCAGATCGCAGCGGTTTTCGCGCAGCATCGCAGGCGAGGGCGACTGCGAGGGGATCACGCGCAGGTTCAAGCTCTTCACTTGCGCGGCGACATGATCGAAGAACCGTGGCAGCAGCAGGTCGCGCTGGAAGTCATTGGCGGCGATCGTTAGCGATAGCTGGGCCTGCGCCGGCGCGAAAGCGACGCCGCCGGCGAAGCTGCGCATCTCGTCGATCAGCGCGCGCGCCTTCGCCGCGAGGGCCTGGGCGTGCGCCGTGGCGACGATGCCGCGGCCGGACTTGGCGAACAGCGGGTCGCCCGCGATCCGCCGCAGCTTGTTCAGGGCGTGGCTGACGGCGGATTGCGTCAGGCCGAGCCGCGTGGCGGCCGCCGTCACCGAGCCTTCTTCCAGCACGGCGAGGAACAGCTCGAGCGCGTGGCCGTCGAGAGCCAAATGATCGATTTCTTTCATGCAATATATTATAATCGATCTATTTATCTGTGGAATAGACCGGCTCATGATCTCCCGATAAGCCGCGCCCCCGGACCCCGGGCGCCAAGGGAGATACAACGCCGATGAATGCCCAGGCTCCATTCGCAGCCTTGCAGGATCCCCGCCTCAACCGCCCCGAGCCGTTCACGCCCCGCGACGGCGGCTTCTTCCAGCGCGACCGTTCGATCCATCCGCCGGCGCATGCGCCCGGCTACAAGTCCTCGGTGCTGCGTTCGCCGCGCCAGGCGCTGCTGTCGCTGGAGAACTCGGTCTCGGAGATCACGGGGCCGGTGTTCGGCCACAACGATCTCGGGCCGCTCGACAATGATTTGATCCGCAACTACGCCAAGGACGGCGATCCCGTCGGCGAACGCATCATCGTCCACGGCCGTGTGCTGGACGAGACCGGCCGCGGGGTGCCGAACACGCTGGTCGAGTTCTGGCAGGCCAATGCCGGAGGCCGCTACCGGCACAAGAAGGACACCTATCTGGCGCCGATCGATCCCAATTTCGGCGGCTGCGGCCGCGCGCTGACCGACGACACCGGCTACTACTATTTCCGCACGGTGAAGCCCGGGCCCTATCCCTGGCGCAACTACGTCAATAGCTGGCGCCCCGCCCACATCCACTTCTCGGTGTTCGGCTCCGGCTTTGCGCAGCGGCTGATCACGCAGATGTATTTCGAGGGTGATCCCTTGATCCCGGTCTGCCCGATCCTGACGACGATCCCGGACAAGGACGCGCTCGACCGCCTCATCGCGCCGCTCGATCTCAACGCCTCCACGCCCTTCGACTCGCTCGCCTACCGCTTCGACATCGTGCTGCGCGGCCAGCGCTCCACTTATTTCGAAAATCGCTCCGAAGGAAACTGAGCCATGCCGCAGCCGCTCAACTACCTCAAGGAAACCGCCTCGCAAACCGCCGGTCCCTACGTTCATATCGGTCTGATCCCGGCAATGGCCGGCTTCGACATCTTCGAGAAGAACTTTTCGAATGTCCTGGTGACGCCGAACACCAAGGGCGAACGCATCACGCTGGAAGGCAGGGTCCTCGATGGTACCGGCACGCCGCTGCGCGACGTGCTGCTGGAGATCTGGCAGGCCAATGCGGCCGGCCGCTACAACCATCCGGCCGACCGCTCGGCGGGTGCGCTGGAGCAGGAGTTTCGTGGTTGGGGCCGCGCCGGCTCCGACTTCGACAGCGGCCTCGTCACCTTCGAAACCATCAAGCCCGGTGCCATCATCGACAAGGCGGGCCGCAAATGCGCGCCGCATGTCAATGTCTGGATCGTCGCGCGCGGCATCAACATCGGCTTGAACACGCGGCTCTATTTCTCGGATGAAGAGGCCGCCAATGCCGCCGACCCCGTGCTCAACCTGGTCGAGCCGCCGGTGCGCCGCAAGACGCTGGTCGCCACGCGCAGCGGACGTGCCGGCAAGGTCGTGTATGCCTTCACGATCAATTTGCAGGGGCCGGAGGAGACGGTGTTCTTCGACGTGTGACGGGCGGCCGTCCTGGGATCACTCCACCGGGTCGCCCCGATTGATCGATCCGCGCGTGAGGAATTGCGGTGGCTGCCGCAGCTCGCGCGGCCGGTCGGCGGGATCGCGCCCCACTTTTGGTTTCAGCTCTGCCAAATCAATGAATACGTCGGTCTGTCGGCGCAGGTCGTCGGCGACCATGGGCGGCTGAGTGGAGAGCGTGGAGACGACCGTCACGCGAACACCGCGGCGTTGCAGGGCTTCCACCAGCGAACGAAAATCCCCGTCGCCCGAGAACAACACGATCTGATCGACGTGCTCGGCGAGCTCCATCGCTCTTACGGCGAGGTCGACATCCATGCTGCCCTTCACCTTGCGGCGGCCGGTGGTGGCGTCGACGTACTCCTTGGTGAGCTTGGTGACGACGGTGTATCCGTTATAGTCGAGCCAATCGATCAACGGGCGGATTGACGAAAACTCCTGATCCTCGATGACGGTCGTGTAGTAAAAGGCGCGCAACAGTGCGCCTCGGCTTTGAAATTCGCCGAGCAACCGTCTGAAATCGATGTCGAAGCCGAGCGCCTTGGAGGTGGCATAGAGATTGGAGCCATCGATAAAGAGTGCGATCTTCTCGAGAGAAGACATTGTGCACAAATCTCCAGTTCCGCAAAAAAGCCCGAAAACACTGAAGGCGCCGATGGCTTGCTGAAAAAGGCGGCGCAGACGACCAGACAGGGGTGGCCGTCTTGCGCCAAGGTCAGGGAGGTTCCATGCCACCAGCGCCAGGGCGCCGAATGCAGCTACGCTAAAGCGCGCGCATGCCCCACTCAATTGTACTGAGGTAAAGGGCCTATATACGAAGGTAAGTGGCTGCGAAGACGCCGGATTGAGGAGGTCGGCTCAAACCACGGGCTGCGACCAAAGTCTATCATGCGAAGCGCGTTGATCGGGAACCAAAGCGCTGGCGAATGCTTCCTCCAACATATCCTCGTTGAGAGGTGGGTCATGAGCAGGTTGCAAGAGCGCCAAACTGTCCCTGACGTCTACAATCTGTTTCTCGCCGCTATACTCTTCATATCCCCGTGGCTGTTCAAGCTGACGATCAGCCAAGGCAAGATCGACCTCTGGGTAACGAGCGCGATCATCGGCATCCTGTCGCTGGCTGCCATCATCGCCTATCGGGATTGGGAGGAGTGGCTCAACGTTCTGATGGGCATTTGGCTCATCGTGTCGCCCTGGTTGCTTGGCTTCCCGCACACACGCGCGATGCACCTCAGCATCGGCTTCGGTATCGTCATTGTGCTTCTGGCGCTGCTCGACCTCTTCCTCCATTACGACAAGAGGCATCCCGAGGAAGAGCCGATCCATGGCAGGCACGAAAGCGCGCGCGAGTAGAATGCGACGCTTGGAAGTTTGGCATCCGGGGCCTCAGTTTTCGCTGCCATGGAGCTGCGCGCGGAAGGCGCGCGGCGACAGCCCGGTGGCAGCGGCATAAACCCGGCTGAAATAGGCGGGATCCTCGAAGCCGAGCGCGTACGCAATCGTCGAGACCGGCAGGTTGGTGTAAACGAGGTTGCGCCGCGCCTCGCGGATCAGCCGGTTGAGGATCAGATGCGAGGCGGTGTCGCCGGTCGCCGCCCGCGTGATCCGGTTGAGATGCGTCGGCGTCACCGACAGCGCATTGGCATAGTCGGCGACGCTCCAGCGCTCCAGATGATGCTGCTCCAGCAGCGCCTCGAAGCGGCGGAACAATCCGCTTTCCGCTGAACCGTTGCCGCCGCTCTCGCTCGTGAGCGCGCGCGCCACGAGCCCGATCATGGCCGACGACAATGCGCGCAGCACATGCGCGCGACCGAAATCGCGGGCGGCGTGTTCGGCGAAGATCTGCTTCATGGTGGCGCGGATCTGAGGCGTGCCGCGCACCACGCCCGATTGCGACAGGGCTCCGCGCAGACCTTCGGCCGCGAGCAGCGCCTCGTCCAGGATCTCCGCCGCGATGGTCAGCACCCATCCTTGGGTATCGGGCACGAAGCGGAAGCCGTGGACGTGTCCGACCGGAACGTTGACGATCTGCATCGGCCTCAAGGGTACCACGCGTCCGTCCAGCGTTGCCTCGCCGCCACCGCGCTCGATCAGGAGCACCTGGTGCAACCGGGCGTGGCGGTGCACGGCCAGTGTCCAGTCGTGCAGCACCGAGCGGGAGGCGATGGTCTCGCAATGCACGACGTCGGGCAGGTCACCGGACTCGCCAAAGAGATTGTAAACCCGGATCGCCGGGGCAGGGGCTGTGCTTCTCATGTTCGAATAATACAAGACAAAGACGAAACCCTCCATCGGTTTGCGGCTTTGAATCTGCAAAATAGCGCCGACGGGAGGACGCAAAAATGAAAGTTCAGGTCTGTATCATCGGCGGCGGGCCGTCCGGGCTGCTGTTGTCCCAGCTGTTGCATCTGAAGGGCATCGAGACGGTCGTGCTGGAGAAATACAGCCGCGACCACGTGCTGGCCCGGATCCGCGCCGGCGTGCTCGAGCACGGTTTTGCAAAACTGATGCGCGAGGCGCAATGCGGCGAGCGGATGGACCGCGAGGGCGAGATCCATCGGGGATTCGAGATCGCCCATGACGGCATGCTGTCCCAGATCGACCTGCACAAGCATTCCGGCGGCAATTCCGTGCTGGTCTACGGCCAGACCGAGCTGACGCGCGACCTCTACGAAGCGCGCGACCGGCTCGGCGGCAAGGTCGTGCACAATGCCGAGGACGTGACGCCGCGCGATCTGACGTCGGACCGTCCCTACGTGACCTATCGTTCGAACGGCGAGACCGTTCGCATCGATTGCGACTACATCGTCGGCGCCGACGGCTTTCACGGCGTCAGCCGCAAGTCGATCCCGAAAGACGTGCTGCGCGAATACGAGAAGGTCTATCCGTTCGGCTGGTTAGGAGTGCTGTCGCGCACGAAACCGGTATCGCCCGAGCTGATCTATGTGAAGCACGAGCGCGGCTTCGCGCTCTGTTCGCTGCGCTCGCAGGTGCTGAGCCGCTACTACATCCAGGTGCCCTTGACCGACAAGGTGGAAGACTGGAGCGACGATGCGTTCTGGGCCGAGCTGAAGCGGCGCCTGCCGGTAGAGGTCGCCGGCCGCCTGATCACCGGTCCGTCGATCGAGAAGAGTATCGCGCCCTTGCGCAGTTTCGTCGCCGAGCCGATGAGCTATGGCCGCCTATTCCTCGCCGGCGACGCCGCCCACATCGTGCCGCCGACCGGCGCGCGCGGACTGAACAGCGCCGCCTCCGACATCTACTATCTCTACCACGCCATGCTCGCGCACTATCAGCACGGCGACGATTCCGGCCTCAAGGGCTATTCCGCCAAGGCGCTGGCGCGGATATGGAAGGCGCAACGCTTCTCCTGGTGGATGACGATGCTGCTGCACCGCTTCCCCGACCGGCTCGAATACGAGGATCGGCTTCAGCAGACGGAGCTGGACTATCTGCTCTCGTCGGAGACCGCGCAGCGCCTGCTCGCGGAGAATTATGTGGGGCTGCCGTTTTAGGCAGGGGCGCGTCTAGCGCGGACGTCTTCCCTTCTCCCCTTGTGGGAGAAGGTGGCATAGGCGGCCTTCGGCCGCCGTTCTTAAGAACGCCGAAGCGGAGCTTCGGCTACGGCGCCGGATGAGGGGTCTCTCCACGGACTCATTGAGAAAAGTGCGCGCGGAGAGAGACCCCTCACCCGTCTCGCCGCTGCGCGGCGAGCCACCCTCTCCCACAAGGGGAGAGGGGAAGTACGCCCGCGGTTGACGTCGCTACTTCCCTTCCAACGTGTTTACCGGCGTCCACTCCGGCGGTGGCGGATTAGCAGTTAATGCTTTTGCGCGCTCCGCGAACATGGATGACGGCGGATCGATCTTCGCTGCGCCGTCGAACGCTTCAACCGCCTTGCGAAACTCGCGCGCCCGCCAGCATGCCAGCCCTTCTGCATACGCCGCGGCCACCTTCGTCTGTTCGGCGCTCTCCGCGCCCCTCTCCGCCAGCGGCTCGAACACCCTGATCGCTTCGCCGCGCCCCAGCACCCTGATCGCATCGAGCTCACGCCAGGCGAAGGTGTCGCCGGTCTGCGCCATCGTGGTTTCGGAGGCCATGATCGCGGTGCCGTAATATTTGTTGGCGCCCTCGAGCCGCGAGGCCACGTTCACGGTGTCGCTCATCACGGTGTAGTTGAAGCGGCGGCGCGAGCCGATGTTGCCGACCACGGCTTCGCCGCTGTTGAGGCCGATACGGTGCGAGAGGCCGTGGCCGGCGAAGGCAGGATTGTCGGCGTTGAGCTCCGCCAGCTTCCGGTGGCACTCCAGCGCGGCATGGACGGCATTGCGCGCATGTGCGGGATCGTCGGCCGGAGCACCGAACATGGCGACGATGGAATCGCCGATATATTTGTCGACATAGCCGCCATGGCCCTCGATGATGTCAGTCATGGCGGACAGATACTCGTTCATCAAGGTCACAAGCTCGCCAGGTGTCATCCTCTCCGCGATCGAGGAGAAGCCGCTGAGGTCGGAGAAGAACATGGTGACATTGCGCATCTCGCCGCCGAGCGCCGGCATCTTGCCGGACGCAACCATGGTGTTGATCACTTCAGGGGCGAGATAGAGGGCAAAGCTCTTGCGCAGGAAGCGCTCGTCGCGATCGGCCAGCACGAAACGGTAGCCGATCATCATCGCGAGCGCCGCAAGGCTTGCGAGCGCAGGCTCGGTCAGCGGCAGCGCCAATGCGTGAACGAACGCACCGACGGCCACGCCGGCGTAAACGGCGGTGAGGCCGAGCCATGCAATCAGCGCGCCGCTCGGCGCGAGCATGCAGGCGGCGCAAGCGATGACGAGGGCGAACGCGATCGTGAGAATGCTCCGCGCGGGAAAGCCGAGCTCGGTCACGGCATCGCGTTCGATCAGGTTGCGAACGACGGTGGCGTGCACGAACACGCCGGCGACATCGCTGCGCGGGCGTTGCGCGCCACGCTCCGGCGCGGGCAGGGCGCATCGCGCGGCCGGCGTGCCGTCATATCCGCCAGACAGGCGCATCGAGGTGAGCTTACGGTCCTCGAAATTCAGGACGGTGCCAAGCAGCACGACCTTGCCGTCGAAGGCGCGGCGAAAGAAATCGCGATCGCCCTTCTCGACGCAGGCGCGCAGGTCGGCGAAGGAGAAGGTCGGGACGTCGCGTCCCAGCCCGCGAAAGTTGAGCGTCATTGTATTCGGCATCGCGCTCGGGATCGCATAGCCGGACAATTCGGTCGCGCCGGAGGGCGCAATCTCGGGCTTTGCGCCAAGCGCATGCGCAGCGAGCTCGACCGCCATCGCGGGCACCGACCTGCCTTCGATGGCAAAGCTCAACGGCATGCGCCGGATCACGTCGTCGGGATCGGTGTGGACATTGAGCGCGCGGATGGTGTTGCGCACGGCCACTTGCTGTGCGCGATAGGGCACTTCCGGATGATCGATGCTCAGGATTTCGCCGAGCACCAGTTTGCCGCTGTCGGAGATTTGCCGCAGGGCGATCAGATAATCCCGGTCAAATCCCTTCATGCGGCTGCCGACCGCCATGTCGCCGAAAGGAATCTCCGACTGCTCGATCGAGCTCGGAAAGATCACGTCGAAGCCGATGACCTTGGCGCCGCCCTCGGTGATGCTGCTGAGCACCCGGCCAATCTCGCGCGTCCAGGTCTGGGTCGGCGATCCCTTGAAGGGCGGGGTGTCGTAGGTCTCTCCATCGATCGCCACCACGACGACCGGCGACGTCGCAGGTTCGCGGGGCTCGCCAACCAGCTTGCCGCGCATCGCCGTGAGGATGTCGAGCGAGAGACCTTGCAGCATCTGGAGCGGCGGGGACGTGACGATCGCGCCCGCGAGGAGCGCGATCAGGATCGCCGCAACGATGTCCCGCCTGCCGATCCGCCGCATCGTGCTGTCGAGGCCGTCTATTCAAGCCGCAGCAAGCGGCCGATCACCGGGCTGGGCGACGCGGTGGCGCTGGCGTCGACCTGGAAGGCGTAACGCTTGGCGCCGAGAATGGCGAGATAGCTGCCGCCCGGGGTCAGTGACTTTCCGGCCTTGGCAAAGTCATAGAACTTGCCGCGGATCATGACGTCGTTCTTGAGCGGCACGCTGATCGTGGGCTCCTTGCCGTCGGTACGCTCGATCACCAGCGTGCTGCCGCTCTTGGCCTGGACCAGCGGCGCGACGCCATAGATCGTCGGCAGCTTGGACGGAGCGCCCTTGGCATCGGACCGCATGGTCCGGAACGTGGTCGCGGCGCTCTGGTTCGCCTCGCGTTCGGAGAGCTGCGCCGCCTTGGTATCACAGGGCACCTTGGCGCGCTGCACGTCGCCGAGCTGCACGGTGCTCTGCTCGGTGCCGACCAGGACGACGCCTTCGCTGATCGTCTCGCGCAAGCAGGATTTGAGATAGCTGAGGGTAATGCTGGTCTTGGGCCCGAGCTTGATGATTTTGCCCGGCGCCACATAGTCCATGAACTCGACGCCGTCGATCTTGCCTTGCACATCCTCGACGATTGCGGCCGGGGTCTCCGCCAAGGCGGGGCCCGCAACACACAACGCGCCGACAAGGGCGCCGATCAGGCTTCTCATGCGTATTCTCATTCAGTTCGACCGATGCTTTGCCGGTCCCCGTCCCGGTCCGATGCTTAGCAGCGGCGCGCCCAGGTAAGTGTGACCAGAATCACTCTTTGATATTGGTGCACTTTATCAGGAACAGGTTCAAATCGGCGACCGGGTATCAAGCCGACCGGCGGCGATCTCGACCACCTCGTCCCAGCGCGACAGGAAGGCCTCGACGCAGGCCGGATCGAACTGCCGACCCTTGTTCTCGACCAGGTAATTGCGCGCCACCTCGAGCGGCATCGGCTCCTTATAGGGCCGACGGGTTGTCAGGGCGTCGAAGACATCGGCGACCGCGACCACGCGCGCGGCGACCGGAATCGCGTCCGCCCTGAGGCCGTTCGGATAGCCCGCGCCGTCCCAGCGCTCGTGATGGCCTGCGGCAATTTGTGCTCCGAGCCGGATCAGCTCGCAGCTGGAATCCGCCAGGATCCGCTCGCCGATCGTTGCATGCGTCCTGATCACCGCCATCTCCTCCTCGGTGAGCTTGCCGGGCTTGAGCAGGATATTGTCGGGAATGGCGACCTTGCCGACGTCGTGCAGGGGCGCGGCCAGATAAATGTCGCGGCAGAGCCGGGCCGGCAGGTCGAGCTGTTCGGCGATGATGCGGCTATAGCGGGCGACTCTCAGGGTGTGCTCGCCGGTGTCGTTGTCGCGGTATTCGACCGCGAGCGCGAGCCGCAGGATGATCTCCTCCTCGCGCTCGCCGAGCTTTCGTGTTGCTGCCGCGACGTCGCTGGCCAGATGCGCGGCACGATCGCTGAGCTTGCGCACGGCTGCACCAAGCTGAATCAAGTTGCGCAGACGTACCGTCATTTCGACGCTTTGCGGCTGCTTGGGCAGGAAATCGGTCGCACCGGCCTGCAGCGCTTCTATCTTGAGGTCATCGGTCTGTCGCGAGGTGATCATCGCGATCGGGATGTCGGCGCAGCCGGGCAGGCTGCGGAAGACGCGGATGAAGCTGATGCCGTCCATATGCGGCATCTCGTAGTCGACCAGTGCGAGATCGAAGACGCGTTCTTGCGCGCAGGCCAGCGCTTCGACGGGATCGAGGAAGGTGGTGGCCTCGACCAGACCTCCAGCCTCGATGTGACGTTTCAGGAAGTTGAGGACGGAACGGCTGTCATCAACCAGAAGCGCTTGGGTCAGCATCGGCGGCCGGAGCTCTCTTCGCTGGCGGAGGCACGAACCCAAGGCATAGCCGAGCGCGTTTAACGCCGAGCAAATGCGGATCGGGAGTCCCGGTGCTGCGGTTATGCGCGTGTCGCATGGGATTTCGGCACGCTATGCACGCTTGCATGCACTGCGCGAAGGCTCACGGAATGTGACCCGTAGTTGTACGGAGTCCCGCGTTAGGGGTTTGCTCATTCGATTCGCGTCAAACGTGTATCGGAATTTTGCAAAGGCGGGGCAGCGATGGCGCTCAATCCCACGGAGCCGAAGTGGTCGTTGCGGTTGCCCGCCGATTGCAGCATTGCGGCCATTCGCAGCGTCTACGACCTCATTCGCGAGGCGTTCGGCCGCCAGGAGCGGCTCGAGATCGACTGTTCGAGCGTCGACAAGGCCGACGTGACCTCGATCCAGCTTCTGCTGTCGACCGCCAAGACGGGCGAGGCGCAGGGCCGCCCGGTGGTTCTGACCTCCTTCTCTCAGTCTCTGCGCAATACCCTTCGCCGCGCCGGCTTTGCCAGCGAGGCGATGATGGATCAGCACTTCCCGCAAAAGAAAGATGGCACCTGATGGCCACGATTCTGACCGTCGACGATTCCCCCAGCATTCGGCAAATGATCAAGGTCGTGCTCGAGCCGGCCGGTCACAACGTGATCGAGGCCGGCGATGGCGCGCAGGGGCTCGCCAAGGCCCAGGCCGGCAAGCTCGACCTCGTCATCACCGACCTCAACATGCCCGTCATGAACGGGCTGGAGCTGATCCGGGCGCTGCGCAAGCTGCCGAGCGCGGTCGGCATGCCCATCGTGTTCCTGACCACCGAATCCAACGATGCGGTCAAGCAGGAAGCCAAGAGCGCCGGTGCCACCGGCTGGATCACCAAACCGTTCAAGCCCGAGCAGTTGCTCGCCGTCGTCGGCAAGCTGGTGCGTACATGAGCGCAATGGACCCGACCGAGGTCTTTCGTCAGGAAGCCAGCGAGCTCTTCGAAGTTCTGGAAGGGGCTCTGCTCGATCTCGGCCAGCGTCCCGACGACCGCGAGCTGGTCGATTCCGCTTTCCGCGCCCTGCATACGATCAAGGGCTCGGGCGCCATGTTCGGCTTCGACAAGGTCGCTTCCTTCACTCACGAATTCGAGACCGCCTTCGACCGCGTCCGCAAGGGCGAGATCAAGCCGACGCAGGAGCTGATCTCGGTCGCGCTCGCCGCCAAGGACTACATCCGCGCGCTGATCGAGGCTCCCCAGTCCACAGACGACATCATCGGCGAAGCCATCCTCGACGACCTCAGGCGCTTCGTCTCGTCCGACCAGCCTGCCGCTCCCGTCGTCGAGATCGCCGAAGCGCCGCCGCTGGCCCCCGGCGCGCGCAAGCAGGCCGGCTGGCACCTCAATCTGGAATTCGAATCGCACGTCCTGCGCAACGGCTCGAACCCGCTCGACCTGCTGGAAGATCTCTGCAAGCTCGGCCCCTGTTTCGTCGTCCCGATCACGGACGGCATCCCGTTCCTCGACGAGATGGAGCCCGAAGACTGCTATCTGAAGTGGGACGTCAAGCTGCATGCGGCCTGCGACAAGGACGCGATCGACGACGTCTTCATGTTCGTCCAGGACGAGATGAAGCTGACGCTCTCGCCGCTGGAGCATGTTGAGGCGCCTGCCCCGGTACCGCTGTTCCAGCTGCTCGACGAGGAGCCGGCGGGCCCGACGGCCGAGATGCCTGCGCCGGCGGTTGAGCTTGCTGCCGCGCCGGTCGTCGAGCAGCCTGTTGCAAAGGCGGAGCCGAAATCTGAATCAAAGCCGGAACCGAAGGCCGAGGCCAAACGCGACGATCGCGGCATCGCCACCGTCCGCGTCCAGGCCGAGCGCCTCGACGAGCTGATGGATCGGGTCGGCGAACTCGTCATCGCCCAAGCGCGGCTGACCCAGCTCGCCGCCGCCGGCTCCGACCTCTCGATCAAGATGATCGCCGAGGAGATCGAGCGCCTTGCGTCCTCCTTGCGCGACACCACGATGGGCGCGCGCCTGGTGCCGATCGGCTCGCTGTTCGGCCGCTTCCGCCGCCTGGTGCACGATCTGTCGCGCGACCTGTCGAAGCCGGTCGAATTCGTCACCTCGGGCGAGGACACCGAGCTCGACAAGACCATGATCGAGTGCCTCGCCGATCCGCTGGTGCACCTGATCCGCAACGCCATCGACCATGGCATCGAAGACACCGCGACGCGCGCTGCCAGCGGCAAGACTGAGCAGGGCCGGATCGAGCTCGCCGCCGTCCATTCCGGCGCGCAGGTGCTCGTCACCGTGAAGGACAATGGTGGCGGCCTCAACACCGCGCGCATCCGCGCCAAGGCGGAAGAGCAGGGGCTGATCGCGGCCGGGACCGTGCTCACCGATCACGAGATCCACCAATTCCTGTTCCACCCGGGCTTCTCGACCGCGCAGACCATCTCGGCGCTGTCCGGCCGCGGCGTCGGCATGGACGTGGTCAAGCGCACCATCGAGAACATGCGCGGCTCGATCGACCTGTCGACCAGGCCGGGCCAGGGCACCACCGTGACGCTGCGGCTGCCGCTGACGCTCGCGATCATCGAGGGCCTCCTGATCCGCGTCGGCGAAGGCCGCTACATCATTCCGCTGTCGGCGGTGGAAGAATGCGTCGAGCTCACGGCCGAGGACGAACGTTCGCGCGGCCGCAACTTCCTCAACGTGCGCGGCAATCTCGTGCCCTTCCTGCGCTTGCGCGAGATCATGGCCGCATCCGGCGCGCCCGACCGGCACCAGAAGACGATCATCATCTCGACCGGAGAGACCCGCGTCGGCCTCGTCGCCGATCAGATCATCGGCAACCACCAGACCGTGATCAAGTCGCTCTCCAAGCTGCATTCGGATGTCACGATGTTCTCCGGCGCGACCATCCTCGGTGACGGCACGGCGGCGTTGATCCTCGACGTCGCGCAGCTCGTCGCGCTGGCTCAGTCGAAGGTCGAGAAGCACATCAGCGAGGCAGCGTGATGAACGATGGTTTGGCTGGCGAGCGCCAGGATGACGCGATGCAGGTCGTGATGATCGGCCTCGGGGAGGAGAAATTCGCGCTCGACGCCGGCCTCGTGCGCGAGATCATCGACCCCGTGCCGGTGACCAAGGTGGCGGGCGCGCGGGCCTTCGTTCCCAGCGTGATCAATGTGCGAGGCAACGTCATTCCGCTCGCCGACCTCCGTATCCGCTTCGGTATGCCCCAGCTCGACAATTCGGCCGATACGCGCATCGTCGTCATCGAGCTCGAGCTTGACGGTGAGCCTGTGCTGGTCGGCGTTACTGCCGACAAGGTCTACGAGGTCACGGAGATTTCGCACACGGACGTGCAGCAGACGCCGCGCGTCGGCATGCATTGGAAGCCGGAGTTCATTCGCTTCATCGCCAAATGGCGTGAAGAGTTCGTCATCGTTCCCAACATGGAACGCATTCTGAATTGAAACGGGGTCTCGGGCGAGACTGGGGTAGGGGCTGGAAATGAGATTTACCGTCAAGGCAAAGCTTGCCACTGCATTCGGCTTGATCATCATCCTGTCCGCGCTTGCGGGTGGTGTGGCTTACATGAAGCTCAGCGACATGATGGCGACCGCAGACAGCATGGTCCTGCGCGCGAGCCGGATGGAGAAGGCGACGCAGATCGAAAAGGATATCCTGCTTCAGCTGCGCGCGGAAAAGAACTCCATTCTCGGAACGGAAGCCCAGGCCGAACAATTTGCAGCCGAAGCAGCCAGGCTTCGTGAGGAGGCGACGAAGACCAGGGATGAGGTCTACGCGTTGGCGAGCGAGGCGGGCAGGAAGCTGCTCGACAGCTTTGCAGCCGCCTACGCCAAGATGAATACGTACCAGGAAGAGACGATCCGGCTGGCGAAGACGGACAAGACCAAGGCCATGGAGCGCTCGATGGGCGACGGCCGCAAGGTCGTCGCAGACGCGATGGAGGCGATGGGCGCCTATGTCGTCAACACCAAGAAGCAGATGGCCGAGCAGGCCGTCCAATCCAAGGCAGAGGGGCACCAGGCGCAATTCTTGCTGATGACGCTGATCGGCGTCTCGCTGGCGGTTGCGATCGGGGCCGCGCTCTGGATCTCCATCTCGATCAGTCGTTCGCTCGGGAGGGCAGTTGGCCTCGCAGGCGCGGTGGCGGAGGGAGATCTGAGCCAGACCATACCTTCGGCGAGCAACGACGAGATCGGAGATCTCGTCAAGTCGCTGAACGGCATGGTGGAAAAGCTTCGGCAGATCGTCGCTGAGGCGATCACGGCGGCGCAGAACGTTTCCGCCGGCAGCCAGGAGCTGTCGGCCAGCGCCGAGCAGCTCTCGCAAGGCGCGACCGAGCAGGCCTCGTCCGCGGAGGAAGCCTCCTCCTCGATGGAGGAGATGGCGTCGAACGTGAAGCAGAACGCCGACAACGCCAACCAGACCGAGAAGATTGCCGCCCAATCGGCCAAGGATGCCGAAGCCAGCGGTGTCGCTGTCGGTCGCGCCGTCGAGGCGATGCGGACCATCGCCGAAAAGATCACCATCGTGCAGGAGATCGCCCGCCAGACCGACCTGCTCGCGCTCAACGCGGCGGTCGAGGCCGCGCGCGCCGGCGAGCACGGCAAGGGTTTTGCCGTGGTCGCTTCCGAGGTCCGCAAGCTCGCCGAACGCAGTCAGGCCGCTGCGGCAGATATCGGCACGCTGTCGACCGAGAGCGTGAAGGTTGCGCAGGAGGCGGGCCAGATGCTGTCCAAGCTCGTGCCCGACATCAAGAAGACCGCCGAGCTGGTTCAGGAGATCACCGCCGCCTGCCGCGAGCAGGACGTCGGCTCGGCCCAGATCAACCAGGCGATCCAGCAGCTCGACAAGGTCGGCCAGCAGAACGCCAGCGCCTCGGAGCAGGTGTCCTCGACCTCGGAGGAGCTCGCCTCGCAGGCCGAGCAGCTCCAGTCGACCATCTCGTTCTTCCGCATCGAGCATGCCGGACGGGGCGAGAGTGCCACGCCCGCGCCGATCGACCGTGCCGTGACCCAACTCCGCGCCAAGGCCGCGCACATGGCGGCGGCAGACCGGGGCGCGAAGAAGCCCGCGCCCGTCCGCAAGCCGGCGCGTGCGATGAAGGTCGCAAGCGGCGGCGGCTTCGCCTTCGACATGCATGACGGCGAAGACGATCGCGACACCGAGTTTCAACGCTGACTGATCGGTCCGGCCTCGAGCCGGACCGTGCTCATTTCCAAACCTTCGGACCCTCCTTCGGACCCTTGGACTGCATCATGGCCGCAACCTCGCAATATCTGACGCTCGGGCTCGCCGGCGAGACGTTCGGCATCAGCATCCGCAACGTCCGCGAAATTCTCGACATGCGGCCGATCTCGCGGCTCCCGCATGCGCCGGATTTCCTGCTCGGCATGATCGACGTGCGCGGCAGCGGCTATCCGATCGTCGATCTCCGGACCAAGCTCGGCCTGCCGAGCGTCGCTGCCACTGAAGCAACCCGGATCATCATCCTCGATGTACCGATGAAGGATCGCCTGGTCGGCGTCGGCTTCGTTGCCGACTGCGTGTTCGAGGTCACCGATATCGACGAGCAGGCGATCGAGCCCATCCCCGAAGTCGGCGGGAAATGGCAATCCGACTATGCTGCGGGAATCGGCCGCAAGGGCGAAAAGTTCGTCGTCATCTTCGATCTCGCCAAGCTGATGGCGCATGACGAGATCCCGGAGGGGCGTGATGCCGATGCATCTCGCGCCGCATGAATTGCGAAGCGTAAAGCGTTGCCGAGTAGCAATCCCAATTTGAACCAATGAGATCGAACATGAGATTCACCGTCAAAGCTAAGCTTGCCAGCGCCTTCGGCGTCGTCATCCTTCTGTTCATTGTGGCAGGCGCTGTGAGCTACACGAAATTGGCCGACATGGCCGCGACTGCAGATTCCATGGTGCTTCGCGCCAAGCGGATGGAGAAAGCATCCGAAGTCGAAAGGATCATTTGGCAGCAGGTCAGGGCGGAAAAGAACGCAATTCTGGGAACACCAAGCGAAGTCGATGAATTCGCCGCGAACGCGGCCAAGCTCCGCGAGGAAGCGACGAAGATCAGGGACGAGGTCTATGCGCTCGCCAGCGAAGGCGGCAAGAAGCTGCTCGACAATTTTGCGAGTGTCTACGCCAGGATGAACGTCTACCAGGAAGAGACGATCAGGCTGGCAAAGACGGACAAGACCAAGGCAACGGAGCGCTCGATGGGTGACGGGCGCAAGGTGGTCGCGGACGCGACGGAGGCGATGGGAGCCTACGTCGCGAACACGAAGAGGCAGATGGCCGAGCAGGCCGTGCAGTCCAATGAAGACAGCCGTCGCGCCCAGTTGATCCTCATTGTCCTCGTCGTCGTCTCGCTCATCGCTGCCGCGATCAGCGCAGTCTGGATTTCGATCAATATCAGCCGGTCCCTCGCCAAGGCCGTCGGACTGGCGGATGCTGTGGCGGTCGGCGATCTCAGCCAGAAGATCGATGCTTCCAGCAACGACGAGATCGGCGATCTCGTGAAATCCCTGAACGCGATGACCGTCAACCTCAACAAGACCGCGGCCGTCGCCAATGAGATCTCGCAAGGCAATCTGATGGTCGAAGCCAAGCCGCTGTCGGACAAGGACACGCTCGGTCTTGCGCTCGAACGCATGGTGGAGAAGCTTCGGCAGATCGTATCGGAGGCGCTCACCGCGGCGCAGAATGTCTCGGCTGGCAGCCAGGAGCTTTCCGCCAGCGCCGAGCAGCTCTCGCAAGGCGCGACCGAGCAGGCCTCGTCCGCCGAGGAAGCCTCCTCCTCGATGGAGGAGATGGCCTCGAACGTGAAGCAGAACGCCGACAACGCCAACCAGACCGAGAAGATCGCGGCGCAGTCCGCCAAGGACGCGGAAGCCAGCGGCGCCGCCGTCGGCCGCGCCGTCAACGCGATGCAGACCATCGCCGAGAAGATCACGATCGTGCAGGAGATCGCGCGCCAGACCGACCTGCTCGCGCTCAACGCGGCGGTCGAGGCCGCCCGCGCCGGCGAGCACGGCAAGGGCTTTGCGGTGGTGGCGTCCGAAGTGCGCAAGCTCGCCGAGCGCAGCCAGGCCGCCGCCGCCGAGATCGGCACGCTCTCGGCCGACACCGTCAAGGTGGCGCAGGAGGCCGGCGCCATGCTTTCCAAGCTCGTTCCGGACATCAAGAGGACAGCCGAGCTCGTCGAGGAGATCACCGCCGCCTGCCGCGAGCAGGACGTCGGCTCGGCGCAGATCAACCAGGCGATTCAGCAGCTCGACAAGGTCGGCCAGCAGAACGCCAGCGCCTCCGAGCAGGTGTCCTCGACCTCCGAGGAGCTCGCCTCGCAGGCCGAACAGCTGCAGTCGACGATCGCCTATTTCCGCATCGAGCACGGCGGAAAGAGCCCGGCGGCGGCGCCAATCGACCGGGCGGTCAATCAGTTGCGGGCCAAGGCGGCGACAATGGCGGCCACTGAGCGTCCGGCCAAGAAGCCGCAAGGCAAGCCGGTGCGCGCTCTGAAGGCTGCCAATGGCGGCGGCTTCGCCTTCGACATGAACGATGGCGGGGACGACCGGGACGCCGATTTCCAGCGCTAGGGCCCGCGAGGGCTCCTGCGGGCCGGCCCGCTCGATGACGGTGGACCGGTCCGCTTTCAGCGGTTACGTGAACGCGTAGGATTCAAGATGGCCAGGACGGCCCGACATTCACTGCAGGCGGCCATCCCGGACCGGGGCAGGCGGCCATGATGCTCGCCGTGCAGGATACGGCCGTGCATCTGTCGGACCGCCACTTCCGGACCATCGCCCAATTGATCGAGGGCCAGGTCGGCATCAAGCTGCCGCCGGGCAAGCGGCTGATGCTGGAGGGGCGGCTGCACAAGCGCGTGCGCGCGCTGAACTATTCGGATCTGAACGAGTACGTCGAAAACCTGTTCGAGGCCGATCATTTCGATACCGAGCTCACTCATCTCATCGATGTGGTGACGACCAACAAGACCGATTTCTTCCGGGAGCCGCAGCACTTCACCTTCTTGCGGGATGTCGCGATCCCCGCCCTGCTCAAATCGCATGGCCGCAAGAATGCGAACCTGAAGATCTGGAGCTCGGCAAGCTCCACCGGCATGGAAGCCTATACGACCGCCATGGTGCTGGACGACATGACGCGGAACGGCTCGCGCTTCCAGTATCGCATCCTCGGGACCGACATCTCGACTGCAGTGCTGCGCCTTGCCAAGACGGCGATCTACACGCGCGACGTGCTTGCGCCGGTGCCGGAAAACTTCGTGAAGCGATATTTCCTGTCGTCGCGGGACAAGTCGCGCGGCGAGGTGCGGGTGGTGCCGGAATTGCGGCGCATGACGCATTTCATGCGGATGAATCTCATGGATACGTCCTATCCCGTCGACCGCGACGTCGACATCATCTTCTGCCGCAACGTCCTGATCTATTTCGAGCGCGAGACCCAGCGCAAGGTGATCGAGCAGCTGTGCAGCCATTTGCGGCCCGGCGGTTATCTGCTGGTCGGGCATTCGGAATCGATGATTCACAGCGCCGTGCCTGGTCTGAAGCAGGTCCAGCCCACCATCTTCCAGGTTTGATCGGAGCGCCGCCAAAAATGCCGAAGGAGAAAGTTCGCGTACTGATCGTGGACGATTCGGCGTCGGTGCGCCAAATCCTGCAGACGATCCTCAACGACGATCCCGACATCGAGGTGATGGCAACGGCTTCGGATCCGTTCGCGGCGGCGCGCCGGCTCCAGAACGAAATCCCCGACGTCATCATCCTCGACATCGAGATGCCGCGCATGGACGGCATGACGTTCCTGCGCAAGATCATGGCGCAACGTCCGATCCCGGTGATCATCTGCTCCTCGCTGACCGAGGAGGGCTCGAACGTGATGTTCGAGGCGTTCGAGGCGGGTGCGGTCGACATCGTGCCGAAGCCGAAGATCGACACGCGGCAGGCGCTGCTCGAATGCTCCACGCGGCTTCGCGAGGCCGTGAAGTCGGCCGCCCGCGCCCGGGTGCGGCCGCGTGCGCAGCGTCGGGTGGTCGAGAAGAAGCTGACTGCCGATGCGATCATCCCGCCGCCGGTGCAGGGCAAGGTCCGGCCGACCACGGAGCGCATCGTGTGCATCGGCGCCTCGACGGGTGGCACCGAAGCGCTCAACGACGTCCTCGAGATGTTGCCGCCGCACTGTCCTCCGCTTCTGATCGTCCAGCACATGCCGGCGGGATTCACCGCGGCCTTTGCCAAACGTCTCGACGGGGTCTGCCAGATCCGGGTCAAGGAAGCCGAGGACGGCGAGCCGGTGCTGCCGGACTGCGCCTATATCGCGCCGGGTGCCCGTCACATGCTGCTCCAGCGCATCGGCCTGCGCTACCAGATCGCGATCAAGGACGGCCCGCCGGTGTCGCGGCATCGTCCGTCCGTCGACGTGCTGTTCCGCTCGGCGGCCCAGCATGCCGGCGCCAACGCGCTCGCGGTGATCATGACCGGCATGGGCGACGACGGCGCGCGCGGAATGCTGGAGATGCGCAAGCTCGGCGCCTCGACGCGGGCGCAGGATGAAGAGAGCTGCGTGGTGTTCGGCATGCCCAAGGAAGCCATCGCGCATGGCGGCGTCGAGAAGGTCGTATCGCTGCACCATATCCCGCGCGAGATCATGCACTGGTATCAGGCCGGCCACGCCGCGGCGGCAGGTTGATCGCAATGTCCGTCATTCCGGCCAACACGCTCAATGAGGCAATCGCTGCGATCGAGGACGTTTCCTCGCGCATCGAGGACGTGTTCGCGCGCGTCGGTCACGAGCTCGGGCGCGGCCATCTCATCTTCAAGGAGCTGAACCAAGGTCTCGCAACGCTGTCCTCGGAACTCTCCGGTGCCGAGATCGAGGGCGCCGCGACCGCGTTGCAGGAGATCGCCGCACAGCTCAGCGAGCTGGCGCAGGCGCTTCCGGCCGAGACTACCCTGCTGGAGACGATCGGCAGGAGCACGGCGGAGGCGTCCTCGCTGCTCAAGCCGGTGTTCAAGCACATCCAGATGATCACCATCATTGCCCGCAGCGCGCGGATCGAGGCTGCCTCGCTTGACAGCGACCGCGAGGGCTTTCTCGCCTTCACGCAGGAAGCCTACGATCTCGGAAAGGCCGTGCAGGGCTCGATCGAGGGCTGCGCGCGGGATCAGCAGCGCCTGTCCGAGGCGGTCGCCACCGCACTCGGCCGGCAAAAGGAGTTCGAGAGCCGCTACCGGAATCAACTGGCGGCCGAGAGCGTCGAGCTTGGTGCGGCCTATTCCGGATTGCACGATCAGCGCCGCAACAGCAGCCATCTCGCCGACCGCGCGAGTTCCAGCACCAGGAAGATCGCCGAGGCGGTGGGCAGCGCGATCATCTCCTTGCAGGCCGGCGACAGCACGCGCCAGCGCCTCGAGCATGTCGCGCACGGCCTCGGCCTCGCCTCGGAATCCGCCCCGAGCCTCGTTCCCGAACCGGGCGCGAGCAATGACGGCGCGCGCGCGATTTGCCAGTTGCAGGCGGTCCAGCTCAGGGATGCCCAGCGCGAGTTCGGCGGCGACATCGGCCAGATCGTTCGCGCGCTGACCGCCATCCTGCACGATGCGAGCAGTGTCGTCGGCCACGGCCGCACGCTGTTCGGCGGCGAGGACGGCGGGTCGTCATCGTTCCTGGCGCGCATCAAGCAGACGCTGGCACACGCCTCGACCCTGATTGCCACCTGCGAGGGTGCTGGCCGCTCGGTGGACGAAGCGCTTGCGATCGTCGAGGACACGCTGACGAAGTTTCGTCAGGCGATCGCCGGGCTTGCCGAGGCGACCGTCGACATCACGCTGATCGGGATGAATGCCGGTCTCAAGGCAAGCCATCTCGGCAGCCGCGGCAGCGCCTTCGTCGTCATCGCCAACGAGCTCAAGACGACGGCCGACCAGGTCTCGGCGGGGGCAGGACGCTTGCGGCCGGTGCTCGACGGCATCGAGCGCTCGGCCAAGGAGTTGAAGGAGCTGCGCGTGCGGGGCGATCCCACGCAGCTCGCTAAGCTCGAGCCGCAGATCCTTCAGGCGCTGCGCGAGGTCGAGGCCGGCAATGAACGGCTCGGCAAGCTAATGAACCGGCTCGTGGTTGAAGGCGCGGAGTTCGAGGGGCTGATGAATTCGGCGCAAGGCCTGATGAGCACGCTCGGCGAAGGCTCCGCGGCTTTGCCCGCGGTCGCTGCGCGCCTCGCGACGGCCGGTGCCGGCGCGCAGAAACCGCGTCCGCAGGACGAGGCCATGCTCGACGAACTCTTCGCGCGCTACACGATGGAGCGCGAGCGGGACGTCCACCGCGAATTCCTGCAAACGCTCGGGCTGGCGTCGATCGCCACCACGCGCCGGGTCGAGGCGGTCGAGACCGCCGATGACGGCATAGAACTGTTTTGACGTTGCTGCCGGCTTCGCGCGTCGGCAGCAATTTGACAGGTTGACTTTGCGAGGCATTAACCGTGGCGGAATGCGCGCCGCGTCGGTCATTGTCGCGCCCCACGGTTCGTTGCAAATACGCATGGAATTCACGACGGATGTTTCCATGCTGAAAGAGGGCAAATACGCGGCGTGGTTTAGAACCGCGCAGGCGCAAGGCACCGGCATTGTGCATCTGTCCCAGGGCCGGATTTCGGGGAGCGACAGCTTCTTCACCTATGGCGGCTCCTATCAATTCGATGACGACCAGCGTTTCACGGCCGTTCTAACCACGCGCCGGCATGCCGAGGGCCCGCCCACCGTGTTCGGGCGTGACGAGGTCGAAGTCTATCTCTCCGGCGTCTTCAGCGGTGCGATAGCGACCTGCTCGGGGACGGCGAAGCAAGCGCCTGAGGTGAAGTTCGAGGCGACGCTGATCTACAGCCAGGAAGACGCGCCGGCTGCCGACATCAGGAGCGCGGTCGTGAGGCTGAATGCAGATAAGCTGCCCAAGGGGGCCGACAGCCGTTACCGGCCGCGGCATCCGTTCACGGCAGGCCCGTCCAAGTGAAATCGCGCAGCTCCACGCGCGCCCATCTTCGTGATTAGCGTTGCATTGACGCTGTTGTCTCGAAATCACGCCGCGGCCGCGCTGCAGCAACTCTGCCTTTAGAAGCGAGGGCTAGCCTTGCGGCCGATCAAGTGTGGTGGAAGAACATGCCTCAAATCTGGATGACATACGATGAACTCGGCGCGCTTTGCGGCTGCGGTGCAATGGAGGCGAGGGATCGCGCCATCCATCTGTCGCTCGATCGTCGCAAAAGTCGCGACGGGACGACGCGCGTCAAACTCGATCTGGCACTGACGGCCAAGTTCTTCGCATCCGTTCGTGAGGCGGATTTCGATCTCGATTGCGCCATTGAGGCGCTGCACAACACCCACCGGCAAATGGCCGAACTCCTGGCTCCCACCCAGCTCCATAACAGGCGTGGAGCGGCCTGAACCTCCGCGTGTTCCGGCCCATGCCGAAGGCTAATTCCCGCGCTCGTTGTCCCGAATCAGCATAAGCTCTGCGGCGGAATTTCCGGCTGTCGTCGGTGTTCAAATCGCGATGGGGAGCGAAGTCTGCAGGAGGAGTGCATGAGCAAAGCTGTGCGTCGGCCGTCGGTGGCACTGTTGGGGACGCTCGCGCTGGTTGGAAGCGTCGTTGCGACGAGCGGAATGGCAAACGCGGAAGCCGTGAAGCTGCAAGCCGAGCTCAAGGGAAGCAATGAAGTGCCCCCGAACAGCTCGTCCGGATCGGGCAAGGCAGAAGCCAGCTACGACACTGTAACGAAAGTTCTGACTTACACCGTCACCTATGCCGGGCTGACGGGACCCGCAATGGGGGCGCATTTCCATGGCCCCGGCGAAGCTGGCAAGAACGCCGGCATCGTCCTCCCGTTCAAGACGGTGCAAAGCCCGATCCAGGGCAGTGCCACGCTCACCGACGCGCAGGCGGCAGATCTGCTGACCGGAAAATGGTACGCGAACATCCATACGGCCGCGAACCCGGGCGGCGAGTTGCGCGGCCAGATGATGAAGTGAAGTAGAGACCGGGTGTACGTCCACCGGTCATCTCGCTGAGGGGATGCTGGCTGCTTAGGACGGCGGTCTCGGCAAGAACGCCAGGATCATCTGGGCGAGCATGACGCCGACGGTGCCTCCTGCCGCCTTCTGGAGCACGTCGAGAAAGCCCGGATCCCGGTCCGGTATGAACACCTGCATCAGCTCCAGCCCCATAGCGACCGCCACGACGAGCGAGCAAGCCAAACCAAGCCGTCCTGGCAACAGGAAGGAAAGCAGGAAGCCGAGCAGACCATAGGCACTGAAGCGCTCGATCACGACAATCCAATAGGCCTCGTGATGTCCCATGAGCGCGGGTCTTCCCGCCAGCTTCGCCAGGGTGGCATAGACGATCAGCGCTAGACAGATGCTCGCGGCTGCGATGAGGTGGCTCCTGCGCATGGCGCCAACATACAAGGTTGGGCGCCCGTCTGGTTCGAAAGACGAAAATATCGTTAAAGGCGCTGGCCGCCGCCAAAGGCTCCGCTGGCACAAGCACGGTGATACCGTTTGGCGGCTCACCCCCCGTTAGGGAAATAGAAGTTCTTCCTCGACCGTCAGGCCGCCAAAGCCGCATCGTTCGAGACCGCCGCGCCTGACTGCGGCACAAGGCGCGACTCGACGAGCTCACTAAACCTGGCGAAGGGCAGGGGCGGCGCAACGAGATAACCCTGGCCCTCCGCTACGCCGGACGCGAGCAGTGCGCGGAGCTGCTCCTCGGTCTCGATGCCTTCCGCGACCACGCTCATATGGAGGTCTCTCGCGAGCGCAACCAGCATCTCCACGATCGTCGTCGTCGACGCGTCCACCGTGATCGTGTCCACGAAGAACTTGTCGATCTTGATCATGTCGGCGCCGAGGCCCTTCAGTCGAGACAGTCCGCTATGGCCGACGCCGACGTCGTCAATGGCAACTCGGAAGCCATGGTCCCGCAGCTCGGCGACAACCGCCGCGGCGCGCGCGAGATCGTCGAGCTCGTCGCGCTCGGTTATCTCGACCACGATCTGGCGCGCCGAGACTCTTGCGGTCAGAACCTTGCGACGCAGCGTTTCAACGAAGCCTGCACTCAGGAGATGCCCGGGCACGACGTTCAAGGACATCTTGAAATTCTTGTTTGCCCTCAGCAATGGCTTCAGCTCGGCGAGCGCCGATGCCAGGATCTGCCAGGTCATCGCCTGGATGCGTCCACTGGATTCGGCGAGCGGAATGAAGTTCATCGGCGGGACGACCGAGCCATCTCGGCGCAGCCAGCGAGCCAGAATCTCGCAGCCCTTGATCTGACCTGTCCCGAGATCGAAGATGGGTTGGTAGTACGGCTTGAATTCGCCGGCCGCCAGCGCCCGATCGAGATCGGCGACGGGCCCCTCCATTCGGCGGCTGCGTGCCAGCAGGATGCCAAAGATTGCGCCAAGTCCAAGGGCTACTGCGAGGACGGGCCAATAAGCCTCGTGGTTCCAGCTCGAAAGCACCGCGTGCTCGAGCCCGATCGTGGCATGAAGCGGGAAGCGCGCGGAAGTCCTGTCGAAACTGACCGGCTCCGGCAGGGATTTGCCGGCGTCGGTCTGGAATTCGCCGAGCTTCTCGCCACTGCTCAAGGCGAGGATCACCTCGCTGTGCGCCCGCAATTCGGCGGGCATGATGTCGAACAGGCTGGCGTTGATTCCGACAATGGCGACGAGGGCGGAGCTGTCGTTGATGTCCCTGAGCACGCCCAAGGCGTCGCCGCCGAACTGCTCCACGCGGAACAGCGAAAGTGCCTTGTCGCGCGAGGGCAGCATGTCGCGGCGATTCACCCATCCCTTGTCGAATTCGAGCGTCTCGGAATAGGCCGAGCAGATCACCGAGCCATCCGGTTTGACGAGGCGGACGTCCTTGATCGCCGAGCGCTGGTAGACGTGGAGGCGGATGGCTTGCAACGCCCCGGGCTCGCAGCTGGCGAGATTGCGTTTTGCGAGCTCGTCCAGGCTGGCCGCGGCAAAATCGACCGCAAATTCGGAGCGGCGCAGAACGACCTCGGTCAACTCGCTCAGCTGATGCGCCTGCTGGTGGCGAATGACGGCCTCCGCCGCGAAATGGCCCGCCAGGGCGAACGCCATCGTGCTCTCAAGCACGAGCGCCGCAAACAGGAGGTTGGGTCGCTGTAATCTCATCCGGTCCGGGCGAAATTCAGGGCAGGCCTGGAAAATTGATCCTAGCCTGCGGGGACTAAGATAGCGTTTAACGGGACGAAGGAACGGGGATGCCCCGCTACGGAGCCAGCCTTAGAGGGGGCCCAGAAGACGTACAACTGGCCGGTGAACGGGCCGGACGGACCGCCGCAGGCAGGCGGCTCAATCGACGCTCACCGCCCGCCGCGATGGCGGACGGAAATGACCTCTGGATAGGGTCGGCTGGGCCTATCGCTGTGGGGCGTGACGGGATGGCGAGTGGCTCGCAGCCGAAGCACCACGAAAGCGACGTTGATCGCCAGCCAAACCAATATCGCGGAAATGGCAAAGTGGAGCACTGCCAGACCTCGCTGAAAGTCTGGAATCAAACACCCAATGGTTGCTTTGGTTCCGTCCTGCCAAGGCGAAAAGCTGCGGCTGGGTCGAAGAGGAGCGTTGCCGCGATGATGGCGCTGCCGTCCTCGACTCTCTCTTTCCGAGGCTAGCCTTTCCCGAGGCTAGCCTTTCTTGCTCGCTTTCGACTTCAACGAAAGACCAAGCCGCAACGCCATGCGCTTGATCGCATCAGGCGAGCGCCCGAGAACTTTCGCCGCCTCTTCCAGCGAAGCCGAAGACTTGGCCAGCTCCATGAGCCGGCGGTCTTCCTTGAACGACCAGGGCTTGCGCGCCATAACCGAAATGATCCTCTCGTCGACACAAGGGACAAAGCCGCCAAGCGACCCATGTTCGCTCGACGGCTTTGCTTGGGTGGGGCCGGACTTGGGGGAGCCCGGTGCGAAGATGGATAAGCGAAACGCGAGACTTCGCAACAAACACCGCGGATTAAGCTAACCGCTCAACCTTACCGCGATGAAGTTGGTGTATGCCGCTCCGTATAACCACGGAGGTTTCGTCGGTGTTGTCTGCAATCGCCAGCAGCCGCGTGCGAAAAATGTGTCGGAAGCGACTTCATCACGCAGAGGACAGACACGCTCGACCACCAGCGCGCTCGTGGCTTCAGGCTGCTTGCCGAGGTGAACAGGGGTTAACATCGTCGGCTGGATATCGCTCTCGAACAATGAGAGATTTTGTCATCCTCTCCTGCCGCCAGGTTTTCGCGCGACGACCAAACTTCGAGCACTACGTTGCACAAACTTCATGATCGTCTGACAAAAGTTTCAGCGCCGATGACCTTGAAGTCGTCGCAACATCACGTTTGAAATGTACCGGGAGGAGCGTTCCGAAAAATTGGGAACATTCCAAATGCTTGCGATTCTGGTTTTGATTTCGATTTTTGCAGCTGGCTTTGGCTGTGGCTATGGTGTGCGGGCGTGGCGCTCGCGCAAGCGATCAGCACGATATCGCCTCTATGCGCCCTACACGCCGGCATCGATGGGAGTGAAACAAAGCGAGCATCCATCGTAATGCAGAACCATGGGCGCGATGTTTCAGTCGGAAGTTGATCTTGCCTCGCGGCAAGGTCGGATAACCATGTGCGGTTAGGTTAACGTGGTGCGGTCCTTGAGAGCTTCGGAAAGGCAACCTAAAACGTATCGGTTCATTGTGAGAGTTTAGCCGCCTCGATTTTTTCGGGGCCCGCATGGGTGGGCGTAGATGGCGTATTTGATTGCGTTGCTGGGCGCGACGTGCGTCCTTATTTTGATCGCTTTTGTTCGTACCTTTGATCGGCGGTTGAAAGATCTTCCGCGGCCTTGGATCATGAATGAGGGCCATTCGAATGATTGATCAAAGGCACAACGCGCCCCGCAGGTATTTCGTCGACGCCCAAGGGCATCGCGTCCTGATCGGCCTTTCTTTGGAAGAGACGGCGGAGTTCGAAGCGCTGGATCTTTCATCGAACGAGACAGCGCAATTCGCGTCCGAGATTTGCGTGAACGACGGAGCCGTTGCGGCGGACGAAGTTCGCTGGCTTGAGCTCTATTCCAAGCACGAAGGGGCTTGGCGGGCGTGGATCGCACAAAGCCAGGCGGAGCGGGCGCAGGATTTAAGCTTTGTTAACTATGTCTGACCGATGGTAGCCGCCTAAATCTCGAATGTGGGATGGCCCAAATGTTTCAGCTGTTCCTGAGAGCGCGCGCACACAATCTTCTCGGCTCCCGCCGTGAGGACAAAGGTTTTAAAGCCCGCTCCGTCGAGCGTGATGCAGAGACCGACCGCGCGCGGATCGGTGCCGTCCTGGCGGCGATCGAAACAGCACTGCAGGAGGCGGAGAGGGAGCAGGCCGGCCTCAACCGGCGTGTTGACGATGCCCTCGCACGTGCATCCGTCACCTTCGGAAACGGCACCGATGAATATCTCGAGCGTGAGCCGCTCGACAATTATCATCAGGATCTCTTTGCGGCCGACATCTCGAATGGCCAGCGACGGCTCAAGGAATTGGCAAGCGCCATCGCGCACTTGAAGTTCGTCAAGACCGCAATGCTCACGCGCTTTCCGGATTTCAAGCCGCCGCAGCTCGACAGCTAAAGCGAGTTGAGCTTTGGTTGAATCGGTGCGAGCCGAGGAGGGCACCCTCTCCCGTAGGGAGAGGTCGGATTGCATCAAAGATGCGATCCGGGTGAGGGGTTACAGTTGTCTGCCGCGGCCCCTCACCCGGATTGCACTGGACGATGCTCCGCATCGCGATGCGCCGCGACGCCGAGGCGACGCGCGGATTTCACGGCTTTGTCGCGCGCAATGTCCCGCCGAGTAGCAGGGCAATCGGATATGATCTTGGCGGCGGCCTGAGCGCGCGCCTCGTCCTTCGAGACGACCGCTTCCAGCGGTCTCCTCAGGATGAGGCTAATCGGCGTCGGTGCCCGTTGAAACTGCTGCCGCGCACTCCGTCCTCATCCTGAGGAGCCCGCCTAAAGCGGGCGTCTCGAAGGATGGCCGCAGGGAAACACTCACAAATGCAGTAGCCCTGCGCCGAGTAAGGACGACCGCGTGACAATTCGGCGCTGCTTTGCCGTTGGGCGCTTCGACCCTTTTTGATATGGTCCCGGCAAGCATTCATGGATTGAAGGAGCGAAGAGGTGCCAGTCAAGAATTTGAGGACGTTGGTTGGATTGGCATGCGCTTTGACGCTGGCCGCGCCGGCGACGGCTTCGGCCATCACGGCGGAAGTGGCCCGCGCATGCGATGCGGCGATGGCCAAGGCCTTTCCGCCCAGACAGATCGGCAACCCCGCGGCCGGGAGCACTAAGGGAACGGCCAAGGATAAGCGCGAATACTTCCAAAAATGCGTTGCCAACAATGGCAAGGTCGACGACATGCCGGCGGACGCGCCAAAGGACAACAAGCCGGCGAAATAAGAACAGGGTGGCTACGGCCGGAGCGTTTTCGAGCGAAGTGGATACCGGTTCGCGTGAAGAAAACGCGTCAAAACTAGAATCTAGAGCTTCGGTTCTGATTCAATCAGAACCGATCATGCTCTAGCGTCGGGGCGGCGGACAGGGCGAGTAGAACGCGCCGTTCGCCGCATTGATGCGTTCGACGCATTGATTGGGATCAGTGACCGTTCCGGCGACCGTGAAGTCGTAGCCCATACCCTTGACCACCACGACGTAGCGGCCGGGGGCGAGCGTAAAGCCGTCTTGCTCTGGTTGGAGCAACAGCATTCTCGACTGGTCTTCGACCGGACCTACCTTGTAGGGGTACGACATGCTGCGGATGACCCAGGAATCGCCGGCGCTGACCATGGCGGCTTTCCCGGTGGCATCGACGCCCATCGCCCGGGAGACTTTCGCGACCACCCGAACTTCGGTCCCGCTTGCATCGACACCCCCGTCGGGCCTGAACACGATGAATCTGACGTCGCCGCCCATCAATGTGGTTGCGCTCGGCGTGTTGATGGCTGCCGAGATCGCGACGCGCCGGTCCGGAATCTTTCCGGGCACCGGCTTGAGCTCATGGAGCTGGCCCTCGCTCAAGGCGTAGACGCCGAACGTCGTCGGCAAAGGCATCGACGGTTGTGCAGCTTGCGCCGGCTCCTTTGCGCTATCCGGCGTCCGTTCAGCGGGTTCACCCACCGAGGGAGTCGGGATGGCGGTCGGCTGAGGGCCCGAGGTTTCCGGTGAGCGCGCGGACGGCAGCGCCACCTGTGGCAATGCGGTCACTTGTGTCCTCAGATGTAGCCAATAGGCAGCCGCGGCCCCGGCGCCCGCAATGAGCAGGAGGATGGCGGTCAATCGAACGAGAGATTTGAAGGCGCCGCTCCGTTTGAGTTGGTCCAGCGATCTTGACAGTGCCGCAGGTCCGCGTGGCGTTTCCGCGGCCGTCGAAGGGGCTGGTGAAGCCAGAGCCGGCGGCGTCGGAATGGGCGGCGGAGCAGGGGCGTTGTCCGGCGGAGAATTCGCCACGACAGTGCCGGCAGCCTTTGCCGGTGAGGACGGCTCGCTTCGCTCAAAGGACCGTTCGACCTCCCGGATGGCGCGTTCGAGCACTTGCTGGAGCGCTCGCGCCTCCCGCGCATCGGCGTGGTTGAATTGTTCCAGCAGCTTGATGCGGGCCAATTCGTAAACGACGTCCCGCATCTGCCGGGGGTCGTCGGAGATTTCGCGGATCCGCCCTGATAACAGGCGGACAAGTCCGGCCTTGATCTCGTCCGCGTTGGCTGCAGTGTCGCCGGGCTCGGTCATCAAGGCCGATCAACTACCCCGGATACAGCTGTTTCGCTAGGCTTTTTCACCCCCGGATCCCTGGGTCCTGCGCGCGCATGTCTCGAAGAGCTTGCTTTTGGGCAAAAACCTGTGACATTTCGCCGAACTCCTCTTTCCGGTGTTTGATGATGCGCGGCATTTTGACAGCAATCACGTTTTTGGCGTTCCTGGTTCAGCCCGCTTCGGCGCAAGGGGTCAAGGATCAGGCCAACACTACCAGCTCCAGCATCATCACAACGCCCACGAAAAAGGCGCAGACCATCCAGGCCGCGTCGCGGCCGACCGCCGTCCGAAATGTGACGGGGAGCCTTCCTGCCGGAAGGGCGGCCCAAGGCGTCTGGCGGGATGGCAAGCTGATTGCCGTGCCTCGGTGAGGTCACGCAAGGAACCGTGAAGCAGCCGTGAAGGAACGGTGTTCGCCTCCCTGACGTTCTTGCTCGGGAGATCTCGCATGAAACGCTTAGTCTTGATCACACTCGCGCTTGTCGTGCCTGCCGGCGCCTGGGCCCAGGGCGTCAACGATCCGTCGACGCCCAATCGCAACGTGATCATCGTCAACCCGTCGCAGCCCTCGCCGTCCACAGCGACGCCAAATATTCCGAGTCGAATCGAGCCCCCCGTGACGAGGGGCGGACACGCCCGCCCCTATCACGGGAACAGAACCCGGGGCAGCGGGTCGAGCCGTCGTTAGCCCTGCCTGCACCTTTCGGTGGCGTCGTGAGACAGCTATTGCGGGTTTACCTCGACCTCCAGGATCGATGTCCCGCGATGATGACGGCTCTTGCCCGAGATCACCAGCGTGAACTTGTCGGCGCCGGGCGTTTCGTTTCCTGCCGAATAGCGGAAGCCGGACCCGACCACCGCCAATTGTCCCCACGATGGTCCGCTCACGACCGACACGTTGAAAATCTGCATATACGACCAACGCAGTCCCTGGATGCAATCTGCCCCAGGCGCGATCGACATCGTCCATCTCACTGAATCTTCCGAAAAGGCAAAAGGCGTCCGCTCCTTGATGCAGACGGGACTGGCGTGCGCCGTCAGGCCAGACATGAAGGAAGCCGCGACGGCAATACTTAACAGCAATAACGGTCTTGCACGCATTCTCGGCAACTCCACGAGCGCATGCCAAAGTTAACAGCAATGACCTAACGAGGTCTTAGAACAGGGCCGTTTGCCCTTAAGCCGATCAAATGACGCGGATCTCGGGTACATCAATCCTCCGGTCGGCCTCTTTCCGGATCATGCCATCCTGCCCCTGTTTTGCCCGACGAGTCAACCCGAATTTCGGAAAAGGCGTAACAAATTGATCCGACTGGTGTCGGCTACTGTGCATGGGGTTGTTTTTCAATTTTTTGATGGGATGGTCCTCGAACGGCCCCAGGTGCTGAAATCCCCGCGCGCTAAAGTGGAAAGGGTGCCCGGCGAATTGGCTTTCTTGCAATCGGCAAAGGTATAGATTGAAAAGCTGGAGATGAGGAAATTGGCCAATGGTCGTCCTTGTCGCTCTGCCTGGAGTCATCAGCGTGCGAACGGGTCGACGTGGCCACTGTGAAAAGCGGTTTGGGAAGCTGCCTCAGGCGGTCATCATTGTTGTCGGCGTGCTCGGCCTTGGTCTCGCCAGTCCGTCCTTGTGTCTCGCTCAGAGCGAACCGGAGCCCTCGCTCAACGATTATCTTCCGCCAAGCGAGCCGGAAGTTACGCGCGACGAATGGCGGCAGCGGATCGAGGATGCGCGGCGGCGGGCCAAGGAGGTCTCGCGCGAGCGGCGCGAGCATCCAGAGCTCTACAAGCCGATTCCCGAAGATCCGGACCTTGTCGCGAGCGAACGTCTCCTCAACGACGAGAGCCTGCAAAGGGGCGACATCGTCGCGACCAAGAAAGGCATGTTCGTCTACCAGGGGCGATCCGAGCAACCGCGCCGCGACCACGACTTTGTGCCGGTCAACCCGAAATCGGTGCGCTGAGGAATTCGCTGCAGCCCCAGGAGCGATGGCAACGAAGCTCGTCCGGGTTCAGTATCGCCGCATGATCTCGTTGAATTTGGGGTCGGCCACTTTCGTGGTCTCCAGCAGCAGCGACTTGCCTTGCGGAGTCGCCTGCACGTAGGCCGCGATCAGCAGTGGCTCGTAACGAGAGCGATTGGCCAGCGCCGACCGGATGTCGGACTGCGCCAGGAGCTTGATCTCTTCATCGGTCGCGGCCGCGCCCGACGTCACGATTTGGACGCGAGAGAAGGCAACGTCGATCGGCACCGACCCGGTCAAGTAAGACATCTTCACCGCAGGCGTTACCGCCTCGCCGGCCTGGGCCTGCAGCGTGCCGAGCGTGAGCCATAGCGCGGGCCTGATCGGTGATACTTTCAAGGCAGCCACGACGGCACCTTGAGCTGCCTTGTTCTCGCTGGCCCTGCCGCCCGCGTCGGTGGAGGGGCGATGAAGAAAGTCAGCGGCCATCGCTGCCGCGTAATTCGCAAGCAGCTCGCCATCCCATGAAAAGGATGCAAGGCCGCCGGCGGCCGCCAGCTTGGCCTTGTCGGGCGGAATCTCGCCCGAGAACAAGTCGCTGGCGCGAAAGTTCGGTCGTATGAGATCGCCGTAGGACGTCATGCCGGCGTGAAGCGCCAGCACGATTGCGGTCAAGATGCCGATGACGCGAAGCAGGATCATGCGATTCATGGTGGAATTGACGAGGCCTATGAGCGCGAGCCGACGACGGGACCGACATTCAACTCTTAAATTGCGAGCAGACTATCGCCTTGGATCGTCAACAGCGTCAAGTTGCCGGTCGCGTAGGCGCCGGTGTCGATATTGATGCGGTTTGGTCGAATATCGGGCGCGCTGACCGGCGTGTGACCGTGAACGATATATTTGCCGAAGCGCTCCTCGGAGGCCAGGAATTCCTCGCGGATCCAGAGCAGATCCTCATCCTTTTGGCGATCGAGCGCGATGCCCGGCTTGACGCCGGCGTGGACGAAAAAGAAATCGCCGCAGGTGAAGGAGGAAGGCAATTGCTGGAGAAAGGCGAGATGCTCGGGCGGGAGCGCGCGCTTCAATTCATCGATCAGCTCGACCTGCTGCTCCGCGGACGGATTCATCGTCGGCCTGATGCCATAGGAGACCAGCGTCAGGAGGCCGCCATAGTGGCGCCACTCCTGCAAGCGGGCGGGGTCCTTGAGGACCTCGAGTAGGAAGACCTCGTGGTTGCCCTTCAGACAGACCGTCTCGTGTGATTTCGAGCGCGCGATCAAGAGATCAAGAACGGCTCGCGAGTCCGGGCCGCGGTCGACATAGTCGCCGAGAAAGACCTGAATGGCTCGTTGGGGAGCCGAGCGGGCAAGATCGGCGTCGATCACGGTTAACAGCGATTGAAGCAAATCGGCGCGGCCATGCACGTCGCCGATCGCATAGACGCGAACGCCGTCGGGAAGCCGAGGCTTGGTCTTCTTTCGAAAGCGTGAGGAAAGGCCCATCAGGTCGGTCGAATCGCTTCCAGCGTCACGAGCGGATCATCGTGACCGCTCTTAGCAGAACCAGTCACACATCGATATTCTTAATTGTTTGCAACCAACGCGCCCGCATTTTGATTAAAGGATCGCGTGGCCTTTGAGCCGTATTTCAAGAGGTCTCGCGTAGCGTCCTTTCCTACAAGAAGGGGAGCGCGACATGCGCAAAGTTGTAAAGTTCCTGGCGGCCGTGGCCGCAATCGTCGTTGCTGCGGGGGTGCAGCAGAGAGCGGAAGCCGCCTTCGTCGGCGCGCCCTTGGGGCTGCGCGGTGCCATCCAGTACATCAAGTTCGACCAGCCGACGCTGGCGCCGATGGCATTCACGCTCTTTTGCCTGAAGTACAAGGACGAGTGCAGGCCGCGGCCGCAGCAGGTCGTGTTCAGGGGCGGCCGTCTGAAGCTCACGCCGGAGCGGCTGGCGCAGATGCAAGAGATCAACCAACGGATCAACAGCGCGATCCGTCCCGAGGCCAACCTGGAGGGGCTGCGCGGCGAGAAATGGCTGCTACATCCGGCGAGCGGCGACTGCAACGACTACGCTGTGACAAAACGCCACGATTTGATCGCCAAGGGCTTTCCGGCGCGCTCGGTGCTGCTCAGCGAGGTCGTGACCACATGGGGCGAGCATCATCTCGTGGTCGTGGTGCGCACCTTCTCCGGCGATCTCGTGCTGGACAATCTCTCCGGTCACATCCTGCCGTGGTCGAAGAAGCCCTATCGCTGGGTCCGCATCCAATCACCCAAGAACCCGAACTACTGGGCGTCACTCGGCGATCGCGCCGTCTGATGACCGGCGCTCTATCGTGATGAGGATTGGCTGACGCTCTGCGACAGCCCCAGTCCCACGATCACCGAAAGACACAGGATTGCTGCCGGGCGCAGCAGTCCCGGACCGGCGAAGCTCTGGACGAGTGCAAAGAGAACGCAGGCCGCGGTCGCCGCTGGGAAGAACGAGTCGCGTCCGCGCTGGAGCGCGCCGAAGAACAGGCGCACCAGAGCGATCAGGCTTACAGCCATCATGGCCGTCAAGCCGATCCATCCCGTGTCCGCAAAGACGGCGATGGCCGCCGAGGGCGCGGCCAAAGTCGTGCCAGCCTCGCTCTGATAGATCTTCGCGACGGCCGAAAAGCTTCCTGCCCCCGCGCCGAACCAGCGTGTGTCGGCCAACATCCGCTCGAGGGCGGCCTTCGTCTCGCCTCCCGCATCCGGGACGAGCCGCATGAGGACCGGCCCAGAACTCTTCTCGAAGAGGAAGGTCAGGACGATAGTCGCGCCGATCAGAGCTGCTGCCGACAATGCGCCCGCGGCCAATGGCGAGAGGTCGAGCCTCCGGATGACGAGGATCAGCAGGATCAGCACAACGCCAAAGGCCGCTGCGATCGCGCTGTTCGTCCCGGAAAACCCAAAGATCGCGGCTGCGCAGACCAGGGTCCCGACAAGGCCGCAAAGGCCGATCGCGATCGAGCGAAGGACCGAGTGATGCGTTTCGGCCCGTTCAGCAGCGAGCTGCATGACCGCTAAATTGAGCATGAGCCCGAAGCCGGCCAAAGTCGTGGTGAAGTCAGCGGGCGCGGCTGCCGCAACGGCCGGCGACAGTCGATGCAAGTCCAAGGTCAAGGCGGAGACCGCGGTCACTCCGCTGAGCACGAAGAGAACCAGCTCGGCACGGCCGCGGTTGCGGACCACCAGGATGGTGACGCCGAGCAACGAAATCGCCGCGAGTGCCAGCAGCAGCGCGTTCACCGTCAAGCCGGTATCGGCCGTGATCGGCCCGAGCGACAGGCCGCCGAGGACGTCGTGAGCGCTGGCCCAGATCGGATGCGCCCAGCTCAGCGGAAGAGGCGCGAGTTGGGCGGCGATGCACAGCGGAATGGCGAGCAGGATCCACCGGCCCCAGGCGGCCGCGCGCACATAGTGGTCGTAGTCGGCCTTCCGCGCGGCCGAAGCGGCCGCCAGCAAGCTCAGCGCTGCGGCCATCGTCCCGAGCTGCGCACCGACCCTGGCGCCGGCAATTTCGAGAGCAGAAGCTGAGACGATTGAAACGATGAGGGCAAAATAAGCGAAGGACAAACGGCGCGCTCGAAGGGAATCCTGAAACGGTCAGGTCAGCATACAAGCGGGCGATGGGTTTTCAAACAGAGCTCTGTCAGGACAACAGCTCGGTCTTCACCTTTCGCGCGCGCGCGAAAGGTTCATTGCCGCGTCAATCCGGCGTCGTCAGCGGACAGTTTTGACCGGGCGGGTGAATACGCGGGTGGTACGCGCGGCAGCAAGGCCAAAGCGCGCTCCTGACCCAAAGAGGTAGCCGCCCTGGAGGGCGATGGCGGCCAACACCACGTCTTTCAGACTCTCAACCACGGTGAGATCGACCATCAAGCCGACCGGAATCGCGGCGAGCACGATGACGAAGGTCAACGGCAGGAGCACCAGGACGCGAAAGCGTTGGCCCAGCACGGCACCTACGAGAAAGCTGAAAATCAAAAACGCGGTCATCCGAAACACTCTCCGTGCTCCGGACCCTAGGTTCCCCCGCTAAAAAGACCCTTAAGTTGTAAGGCTAAATTTGGCCTATTGGCTGCAATTTGCCAGCAGCGAATGATAGGCCTCCCGCAGTCCATTTAGGGCCACCGCACCTTTGATCTCGCTGTCGCTTTCCTTGACGACAACGGACAGTGAGGGGGTCGTCTGCCACTTTCCGGCGGCAAAGGCGGAGACCTCGTCGGGCAAGAGCACTGCGGCCCCCGCGGCCGCCATGCTGGCATCAAAGGTCAAGGTGCCGCCGCCGGCCGCGGCGATCGTGACCTTGGGATGGCTCCGCGGCGGGAAAGGCCGGATCAAGGCTACCAGCACGTCGATCTTGCCCTTCGGCGCGCAACGCACGATCAGGCCGGCGAAGTCCGGGTCGGACTGGCTGGTGTCCGCCGTCTTCATGATGGCGGCGAAGCTCTCGCCGTCCTTCGTCCCTTGGGTCCGGCTGAATTTCCAGACGGAGGAGGAGGCGGAGGTGGCGACCTCAGCAACAGCCGGGCCGTGGCAGGTGGATCGGGCGCTGTCAGCGCAAGGTATTGTACCGTCCAATGGGCGATCAGCGGCGCCAAGGAGGGAACCTGCCAGCAGCGGGATCAGAAGGAGGCCAGACACGGGGATTCCTACTCTTAATAGCCCAGCCTTAGCCGAGGGCGGCGAGGCCAAGAAGCCTCACGCTCGACACACCTAGCCCTTGACTTGGGCGGTTTGCTCGCCGACCGGGCACGCGAAATACAACAAATAGTCACAAAGGGTTAAACTAAGCCCCAAACAGTGGCTCGCACGCAACAGTAGCCGACTGATCGCACCGTTAACCACTAGGGAACCCTTGTCGCACCGCCCGCGCCGCCGTACCAATCGACGGTAATTGGGGTCTCTTGGGGCGCGATTCATGCATTCCTTTGCCAAAACTTATGTATTCAAGCCGGCATTTCTGGCGGTCGCTCTAGCGCTCGGAGCGTGTTCAACCAATCCCGGTTCGGGCCCGCTGACGGATGACGTCAACAATAAGATCCAGACCGAAAATGCGCCGGCCTATGAGCTGGTGCCGATCAATCCGGCTACGGTGAAGATTCTGCACACCCATGAGCCCAAGGGGCTCGCGGGGGCCTTCACGGACAAGCGGCCGCCGGCCAGCATCGTGTTCGGCATCGGCGACGTCGTCAGCGTTACCATCTTCGAAGCTGCCGCCGGTGGTCTGTTCATCCCGGCGGAAGCCGGCGTCCGTCCGGGTAACTTCGTGACGATCCCGGATCAATCGGTCGACAATGACGGCTTCATCACCGTGCCCTATGCCGGTCAGGTCAAGGCGGCGGGCCTCACAGCGGTTCAGATTCAGCGAGCCATCGTTGAAAAGATATCCAACCGCGCCATCGAGCCGCAGGTTGTGGTTGCGATGTCCTCGCAGCGAACCCAGCTCATCAGCGTGCTCGGCGAAGTCAATACGCCGGCGCGTTATCCGGCGAGCGCGGCAGGTGCGAAGGATCGCGTGCTCGACGCGATCACCCGCGCCGGCGGTATCAAGGGTCAGGGCTTCGAGACCTGGGTCATGCTGGAGCGTGGCGGACGGCGGGCTACCGTGCCGTTCGAAAATCTCGTGATGACGCCCGAGAACAACATCTATGTTCGCCCCGACGACAGCATCTATGTCTATCGCGAGCAGCAGAAGTTCCTGGCGTTCGGCGCCAGCGGCCAGAGCGGCGAGTTCAATTTCGATGCCTGGCGCATCAACCTCGGCGAAGCCGTCGGCAAGGCCGGTGGTCTCTTGGATGGCCAGGCCGATCCGGCTGCCGTGTATCTCTACCGCCGCGAGCCGCGCGAGGTTGCCGCCCAGCTCGGCATCGACGTGAGCAAGTACACGTCAGAAACGATCCCGGTCATCTTCGCGGTCAATTTCCGCGATCCGGGTGGCTTCTTCCTCGCCACCAAGGTCATGATGAAGAACCAGGACATCATCTACGTCTCGAACTCGCGCAACGTCGAAGTTGCCAAGTTCCTGAACTACCTGCGCGTGATCATGGCGACCGGCAGCGATGCCGTGAACCTCTCCAACGATGTCCTGATCTTCCGCAACAACATCAAGACGGCGCCGTAAGACGCCGACTTGATCGACCAAAACCGATGGCACCGGGGCTTTGTCCCGGTGCCATTTTCGTTTAGCAATTGAAGCGGTTCTGCTGCGGCTACGAGTTCGGGATTCGGATCCAGGCGCCACTGAGCACGTCGCGCCGATAGGTCACCCCGCAGTGTTGCAAGGGGCTACATGCGCTTTCGAGCATTCTGGCGTCTTCTGGCTCTCGTCCCTGCTGCCGTCGGACTTGCACCGTTCGGGCAGGCCCTTGCTGCTGCAGGGGAGCTCGGCGTTCGCCATCGCATCGACGTGATCGTCTCCGCCGAACCTGATGCGCCGATCTTGTCGCGTCTGCGCGGAGCCAAGGGCGAGCTCTCGTTCACCGTCCGGCTGTCGGCGAACTCCAAAGAGAGCCGGTTCTTCGGAATGTTGCGCCCGTCTTTCCCGGAGATCGTCGTCCCCGATGGCTCGGGCAAGCCGCTGGTCCAACAGATCAAGCTCTGGGAGGAGGAGGTCTGCCATCAGCGCCGGGGCCTGCCGAAGGTCACCGTGACCCGGCTTGAGGGTCGGTTCGGCGAGGGGGAGGGGCGGATCGAGATTTCCGCCATCAACCGGCACATCGGCCTTCTGGTCCCGCCGGATGAGTTAACCCCCGGAATAAAACTCGAGCCGGGGCGTGATAGTCTTGGGCTATTCTACGCCTTCCGGGCGCAGACCCGGAACAGCCGCCTCAACGTTGATCTGAAGATCTATCCGATTGATTGCTTCCTCTAGAAGCTAAAGCAAAGCTCGCTCCAGAACGACGATGCGCCTTTGGCCTCCCAACATAAGCTGGTCCAGGATTCGCTGGTCGTGGAGCCTGCCCGCGACCTTCATCCTGTTCTTCGTGGTCGCCGGCGCGCCGTTTCCGTTCGGCTCGACCAACGATCTGTCGATCGCGTTCTGGTGCCTGTGCTTGGGAATCGCGGTGATGTTCGCACCGACGCGCGAGCTGCGAAGGCCGCATCTAGGGCTGCTCGCCGGCATCGCCGTGATCGTCGCCGCTTACGCGTTCGTGCTGCATGAGCAGCTGTCCGATCATCCCTTCCTCGCGCCATTCCAGCCGATCTGGAAGCAGGCGTCGGATCTGCTCGGCGTGCCGATCGCCCCGTCCGCTTCGATCGTGAAGAACGAGGCGTTCTTTGCGCTCGGCGCGCCGCTCGCCAATATTCTCGCCATCGTCCTCGGCATCACGGTCGGCGCGAACCGCGAGCGCGCGCGCCGCCTCTTGTGGGTGATCGCGATCTCGGGCGCGGCCTACGCGCTCTACGGCGTGCTCTCGTTCCTGATCGAGCCGACCATGATCCTGTGGCGGGACAAGACGGCCTATCTCGGCAGCGTCACCGGCACCTTCATCAACCGCAACACGGCGGCGGCCTATTTCGGCTCCTGCGCGGTGATCTTTATGCTGCTGATCCTGGAAGATGTCCGCCGCCGCTTGCCGGAGCGGCATATCGAATGGCGACGCCTGTCGCTCGACCTGCGCACGATCCCGCCAAAGGAAATCCTGCCGCAGCTCACATGCCTCCTGATCTGCCTGATGGCGATGTTCATGACGGGATCGCGCGCCGGCGTCGGCCTGTCGCTGCTGGCGATGATCGTCGCGTTCACGCTCTTCCTGCGAAAGGACCTGCCGCGACGCACCGGCATCTGGATCTCGCTCGGCTCCGGCCTTGCCGTCGCGCTGGGCCTGTTGCAGCTCCTGGGCGGCCGCGTCTCGAGCCGGTTCGACAGCCAGGGCCTGGTCGACGAAGGGCGCGTCGAGGCCTGGAAATCCACGCTTAAGATCATCGCCGACAATCCCTGGTTCGGCACCGGCATGGGCACCTTCCAATGGGCCTTCCCGCCCTATCGCAGCCCCAACATTTCGATTCGCGGCATCTGGGATGCCGCGCATTCGACGCCGCTGGAGCTTGCCTCCGAGGTGGGCATTCCGATGGCGCTCTTGGTGGCGGCTGCCTGGGCGATCATGCTGCTCGTTCTGGCCAGGGGCGTGTTCGGGCGACGGCGCGATGCCATCATCCCGCTGGCGGCGGCGGCCACCGCGACGCTGTCGCTGCTGCATTCGTGCCTCGACTTCACGCTCCAGGTGCCCGGCTACAGCATTCCATTCTTTGCGCTTTTCGGCGCCGGCCTGGCGCAATCCTTCCGAACCAAAGAGGGCCGCGCCGCAAGCGATGCCGTCGCTACCGGCGGGCGAGGCGAGCGCCACGCCTCAACCGCCGACACAACCTCGCGGCGAATGCCCGAGCTTCACAAAAGTGTCTAGATTTGAAGCAGTTGCGCTGTTTACGAAGTCTTTAGAATAAGTGGACAGTCCAATTCTCTTCGGATAGGTTCCGCAACTGCAAGCCATTGCCCGGGCCGAGGAAGCAAATCGGGGCAGCTGATTTTTTGGAGGTCTATTTATGAGCGTTATCAGGATTGCGCTTCGCATGGCTGCCGCCGCGGCCCTCGCCGCGACGATCACCTCAGCCGCAAGCGCCGCCGTTTATCCGCCGCAGCGCCAGCTGCCGGCCCAAATCATTTCCGAGTTCAAGTCCTCGCCCAATAGCCTGTTGCAGCAATATCCGACCGGCGGCCCGCAGCTGATCTCGCGCGTGCGCGATCTCGGCGCCTCCGATCCGACCACGCTCCCGGGCCTGATCGCGCTTCTGAAGGATCCCGCGACCACCAAGGACCAGATGCGCGCGATCGTCGGCGGCCTCGCCCAGGTCGCCCGCATGGCGGCGCAGAGCGATGCGGCTTTCGCCAATGAGATCCAGACCGCGATCGCCGGCATCGGCAACCCCGACGTGATCGCCGCCTACCAGGCCGCGACCGGCGACGTCGCGATCGCCGCGACCGGCGGCGGCGCGGGCGGCGGTGGCTCCGGCGCGGGCGGCCCGGTCGGAGGTGGCTTCGCCAACGGCGGACAGGGCGGCAGCCTCGGCACCTTCGGCGGCCTGCACTACGCGACGACGGTGACGCCGAACGCGAGCAATGGCGTGACCGGCACGACCAACGCCGTCAGCCCGCGCTGATCGGAAACCGGCCAGCGGCCGGTCCATGAACATCACGGCATGCGGCGCCAGCGGGCGCCGCTTTGCTTTTGCGCCGTTAAGCTTCGTGCAAAATGTCGTGCAAGCGGCGCTGTGCGCAGCATCGAGCACGTTCAATTGCAGGCAGGATTATGTTAGGGGTTCGCGTAGCGCGGGCTTTGGCATCAGGTTTGCTCCGGACGCATCCAGGCTTTTGACGAACATTAATCCCAAGAAGTCACATCGATCCATTTTCAGGAATTGCTAGATGTTGCAGGTGAACAAGCCGACCTCGGAGATCAACCGTGATTTCCCCGAGGCCGACGGCTCCCCGTCGCAGACGCTGACCTCCTATCTCGACATTATCAAGCGCCAGTTCCCGACCGTGGTCGCGATCGTCTCGGCCTGCGTGATCCTGGCGCTGCTCTATCTCTTCACCGCCGCGCCGCAGTTCACCTCCACCGCCTCGATGGTGATCGACACCCGCAAGGTGCAGCTGTTCCAGCAGCAATCCGTGCTCGGCGACATCGCGGTCGATTCCGCGACCGTGGAAACCCAGGTCGAGATATTGAAATCCGAGAACATCAGCCTCGCCGTCATCCGTGACCAACATTTGATTGACGATCCCGAATTCACCGGCGCTGGTGGCGGTGTAGTGGGCGCAGTGGTCGATTTTATTGGGAGTTTGTTCTCTGACGGACATGCATCGTCTGAATTCGAGCTGACCCGCAGGGCGCTGGAGCGCTTCGAGAAGAACCGCACCATCAAACGCCTTGGCCTCACCTATGTGATGGAGATCGGCTTTACCTCGAAGGACCCGCAAAAAGCAGCGAAGATCGCCAACGCGATTGCAGATGCCTATATAGTCGACACGCTCGAGGCGAAGTACCAGGCCACGCGTCGCGCCAGTGTCTGGCTGCAGGACCGTATCAAGGAGTTGCGCACGCAAGCCTCCGCCGCGCAGAAGGCGGTGGTGGATTTCAAGACCGCCAACAACATCGTCGACACAGGCGGGCGGCTGATGAACGAGCAGCAGCTCGCCGAGGTCAATAGCCAGCTTGTCATGGCCCATGCAGCCACCGCCGAAGCCAAGGCGCGGATGGACCGCATCAACGACATCCTCAAGCAGGAGATTCCGGACGCCAGCGTCGCCGACGCGCTGAAGAACGACACCATCGTCAAGCTGCGCGGCCAATATGTCGACATGGCCTCCAAGGAATCGATCTGGTCGATGAAATACGGCTCGGATCACTTGGCGGCGGTCAACCTCCGCCGGCAGATGGCGGAGATTAAGAAGAACATCATCGACGAGCTGAAGCGCATCCAGGAATCCTACAAGAGCGACTACGACATCGCCGTGACCCGCGAGGAGGCGATCAAGTCGAGCCTGAACAATGTCGTCTCGGAATCACAGCTTACCAACCAGGCGCAGGTTCAGCTCCGCGAGCTCGAGAGCAACGCGCAGTCCTATCAGGCGATGTATGACAATTTTCTCCAGCGATATATGGAGAGCGTGCAGCAGCAATCGTTCCCGATTACCGAGGCGCGGGTGATCAGCGCGGCGACGACGCCGCTGAAGAAAAGCTATCCCAAGACGCTGATCATCCTGGCCGGAGGGTTGTTCGGCGGCCTGATGCTGGGCTTCGGCGCGGCCATGGCGCGCGAATTCACCGACAAGGTATTCCGCACCACCTCTCAGGTGGAGGAGCAACTCGGGGCCAACTGCATCGCCATCCTGCCGGCGCTTGGCGGCGTTACACCCGCTGGCATTGTCGACAGATTAGGGAAATCGAAGAGCGACCCGCAGCCGAACCTGTTGCGCTATGTAGTGGACAACCCGCTCTCCCGCTTTGCCGAAGCCGTGCGCTCTTTGAAGGTAGCGGTCGATCTTAACTCCATCGTGCGCGAGAACCGCGTGCTGGCGGTGACCTCGACGCTGCCGAACGAGGGCAAGAGTACGCTCTCGACCAATCTCGCGCAGCTCATCGCGCATTCGGGCGCCAAGGTGATCTTGGTCGATGCCGACCTGCGCAATCCGTCGCTGTCTCGCGCACTTAGGCCGGACGCAAAGATCGGGTTGGTGGATCTGGTCGCGCAGAAGGTACAGCTCGATGATGCCGTCAGCCTTGACCCGCAGACTGGGCTTGCGGTGCTGCCGGCCGGCACCACGTCAAAGCTGCTGCACACGAACGAGATCCTGGCTTCCAAGGCGATGCACGCCGTGATCAGTCTCCTGCGCAGCAAATATGATTACGTCGTGCTGGACATGCCGCCGATGGCACCAGTGGTGGACGTGCGCGTCACCTCGTCATTTGTCGACTCTTACGTTTTCGTCGTTGAATGGGGAAAGACGAAGACGGATGTCGTGCAGCACAACCTGCGCAACGCGCCGGAGATTCAGGACAAGCTGCTCGGCGTCGTGCTGAACAAGGCTGATACCAAGCTGCTGGCTCGCTACGAGTCCTATCACGGACGGTATTATTACCAGAAATACTACGCTCGTTACGGGTATGTTGAGTAGCCCTCGTTACGAGAGGCGCGCATGGCCGCGCTTGGTACTACTGCTGCTCGGCTTTTCCGGCGTAATTTGGACCAGCCTCTCGCTGCCAGTTTTCTGGCGGGCGGCGTCCGTGAAGGACGTAAGTACGCATATCTTCATCGGAGATCGTTTCAAACCAGGCGCGCTTAACGACCTGCTTGCGTCTATTCAAATCCGCGACGAACGTACACTCCTACGCAGCGATTTAGCTCGGGCAGAAGCGCTCATACGGCTACGGATCGCAGAAGGAGCTATGGAGCAAAAGAACCTACAAGACTTAGACCACAATGCCACCGTCGCGGATCGCAAGCTGAAATCTGCCCTCGTTCTAAATCCTGCCGATTCCTTATTGTGGCTGATGCTCTACTCGGTGGAAATCTCGCACAATGGCTTCCATGATGGGTTGATTGGCTTTCTTAATCAGTCCTACGAAAGCGGCCCGCTGGAAGGGTGGATCGCACTCCGGCGCAACAGGTTGGCGCTGGCGGCCTTTCCTAGCCTGAACGAAAAGATGCAGGAAAAAGTAATCTCCGAGTTTGCGAATATGGTCGACAGCGACTTTACAGAAGCTGCCGCGCTCACCCTTATGGGGATCGGTTGGCCGCACAGAGATCGTCTACTGGCGGGCCTCAGAGACGTCGATATGGTACCCAAGCAAGCGTTGTCGAAGCTTCTCGCCAGGGATGGCACGTTGCTGTCGATTCCCGGAATAGAGGCCGACGTACGGCCCTGGTTCAGGTAGCGAGAAATACCGATGAGGAGTTTTATGGTTGTCTTGGGTTTGCTAGCCGCAGCGAGCTGCGAACCAGCTGTGGCTCAGACGTCGCCAAAGATCAATATGCAGAGCGGACCAGAGCGATCTGGCGCGACCTCAATAAAGGATCCACTCGGCCGCCCGTGCCTGGATGTGGAGGCGGCGGCAAGAGCTCAAATCGTCAATCCGCAAATGATGGAGCACGTGGTGAGCATAAAAAACAACTGCGCGCGGCTGATAAAGGTGAAAGTGTGCTATTTCAATTCCGATCACTGCAATGACGTTGACCTACAACCATACAAGCGCGTGGACACCGTGTTGGGCTCAATGAAGGGGATTCGATTTTTCAGATATTTGATCTCTCAGCGATGATCTCATCATGTCTGAGGCGAGTTTTGGAAGAGATTCGATGAAAGTCTTAGTGGTCAATTCGTTCTTCAAGCCTGATGTAGGGGGAGGAGCGGAAATTACGATCAACTCGATATATACATCATTAGCTGCGGCGGGCACGCAAGTCGTTGTTCTTGCAACAACCGGCTCACGAGAAAAAAATATCGAGGTAATCGATGGAATTAAGGTCATCCGGATCCCAATCGCTAATATCTATTGGCACCTTCGCAGACAAAAAGCTCCAAAGCCTATGCGGCTTCTTTGGCATCTGCTGGACACTTACAATCCATGGATGGGTAGACGCCTCCAAGAGGCGATTGGCGCGGAAAAGCCGGACATTGTTGTATTTCACAATCTCTCCGGATGGTCCATATCAGCCTGTGTCGCAGCCAAGCGCGCCGGCCTACCTACCATTGCAGTCCTTCACGACTCCTATTTGCTCTGTCGTTCCGCACTCATGTTCAAGAATGGCCATGCATGCAACCGGCAATGTACGGCTTGTCGTCTGGTTCGCCTGCCCCACCGGATCGTCACGAACAGGATCGACGGCGTTATTGGCGTTAGCAACTATATTCTAGAGCGTTTTCGTTCGGAGGGATATTTCAATGCAGCTGCAGCGCGCACCATTCACAACGCCCGTGCAATTGTCGATCAGCCGCGCTCGCGAAAAGAGGTTTCTCCGGCTGAACTCACATTCGGCTATATTGGCACTATCATGCCCGCGAAGGGTTTGTCGTGGCTGCTAGCTCAATTCTCTAAGAAGAAGATAGGCAATCGGCTCTTAATCGCAGGCTACGGAGATGCAGAGTATATCTCGCATCTAAAGCAACTGAGCCTAGGATTGAATATCGAGTTCTTAGGATACTCTGATTCCAAATCCTTTTACGCTCAAATCGATGTTTGCATAATTCCGTCAATTTGGCCTGACACTTTCCCTGGCGTTGCCTTCGAGGCGTGTGCTCATCACCTGCCTGTCATTGCGTCAAACCGCGGCGGATTGCCTGAAATAATCCGAGATGGCGTCAATGGGTTGCTTTGCGATCCTGATGAGCCTGATTCTCTCGGTGAGGCGGTGGAACGGCTGCGCAACGATAAAGATCTGTATCGAAATCTCCAAGCTAACGCACGTCAGGCAGTTAAGGAAATGATCGACCCTCATAGAATGGTCGATTCGCATTCCAAGTTCATTCGATTGATCGCGGCAAAGAAAACTAGAGCATAAGCAATATTTGCGATCGCTTGGAAGAATGGACAACCTGCAAGGCAAGAGATGGGATGGATAGCTCTAACAAACGCGGGATTGAGGGCCGCTTCGATTGTCTTTAGGTTCGCGCTAATCCTCTTTATTACCCGTGAATTGGGCCTCGAAAGCATCGGCGTTTATAGCGTAGTACAATCTTTGATTGCTCCATCGCCGGCAGTGCTCGGACTTGGAATCAACTTTTTCTTGGGACGCGATTTGGTTCACGCGTCCTTGAATGAAGTCAGTCTTGAGATTCGCGACCGCATGGCACTGTCAGCGTTGCTGTGCTGCGGCGTTTCGATTGTCCTATTACCAGTCATTTCTTGGATCGATCTCGGTTTTGGTGGTCTTGCGCCGGAAATTCTTGGCCTCTGTTTTCTCGAGGTTATCGGAAAAGATATTCAAATTGGCCTCAATGCAGTCCGGAAATCAGTCCTCGCGAACACTATCTATTTTTTCCGGTCCTCGGCATGGATACCCCTCGTTATTTGCGGGCATCTGGCATATGGCTGGCTCGTTTCACTGAAAGCGCTCTTCGATATTTGGATCGGCTTTACTCTGCTGAGTTACTTGGCGGTGCTTGCTCTCCTGGTTAGTTGGAGTAATCGAAACTTCTTTCGGACTAACGTCAGAGTTGGTGGCTACCTCGCTTTAGCTCGGAAGGGGTGGTATATCTATCTCAACGAGCTTGTTCATGCGATTGCCTCTAATGTCGATCGCTATATCATCGCCTACTTTTTGGGCCTACGGGAGGTCGGAATTTATGGCTTCTTCTGGGCTTTCGCAAATGCGGTATTCACGCTTGTCGAAGCAGGAGTAGTTCAAACGGAATGGCCCGAGCTAGTTCGAATGCGGCACCCTGACCGCAGTCACTTGGAATGGGTCGCTCAGGTGAAGAAGTATCTTCGTCAAGTTGCAGTTTTCGCCCTCTGTCTCTGCTTTCTAGCAGCAATTGCTGCCTATTTCTCAGCGCTGCTAGTTAAAGGAGACGAGGTGGTTCCTTATCTTTGGCTATCGGGGGCCATGGCATGCTATCAATGGCTGGCAATTCTTTCTGGGGCTATGAACGCAACACTAGCTAGCGCTCACGATGACAAATTCATTGCCGCGGGCAATTTAACGTTCTTCGCGATCTATATCGCGCTTCTACCAGTGGCCGCCCTCTCTGGTGGATTGCCAGGAGTCGTAATTTTCATCTCGACACTAACTGCCCTTTTTCTGACGATCAGATCAAGGCGCGTTCTTGCCTGGTTAGATGGAACGACTCAGCCTTGGTGGAAGAAGGCATAATGAAAGTTGCTGCACAAAAATCTCGTGCAAATGAGGCAGGCATAGTTCTCGGCCTGGCGCTATTTTTTTACCTTTATACTTGGGGGATCAAATTTGATTTTGCGCTGGGTACCACACCTGTTTGGTTCTATGTATCGATCCCTCTCTTCCTCGTTTGTGTGGGGCGTTTGGGCTCGCTGACAAACCTCCTTTTTGTTACTTTGGCCTCCTTCCTCGCGCTACTTTTCCACTTGTACATTGCCGCCGAATTCGCGGGCATTTCGTCCGGAGGCGGGGGAGTTGATGCGCGGCACATAGCAGTAGCGATCTTCGTGTCTCTGGCCCTGGGTTCTATAGCGAAGAGCGCTTCGTCTATTGGATCCTTCGAAAGAGGAATTTTGTTCTCGGTAAAGATATTTTTGCCTCTCCAGGCTGCCGTGATGATGGCCCAACTTGTTCTTGGCTATTCGTCTGGAAATTCCGAATATCAACATTATTTCCTGCCGATTGAGCGACAAGCCGGACTGCTCCGTGAGCCCTCTCACCTCGGCATCATGTTGTCGATTCCAATTTCTCTGTTCTTGCAGTTCACTCGTCGGTGGCTCGCGGAAATGGGAATAATTCAATCAGTCTCTCTTCTCTTGATCGTGGTGCTTTGCCCTTCTGCTTCTTTGTTTGTGAGCGTTTTGCTGAATTGCGCTATCCTAATGGCTCGCAGCAATCGAGGACGACTTATTCTCTTCGCCTGCTTGTTTATAGCGCCCTCGCTTCTATCGATTGCATACGTCTTACGAGATCAGAATCCGATCTTTCAGCGAATTGTTGATCTCTTAGATATTCTGTCGGGCTCAATTGATGAACACAAGAACGTTTCTTCAATCGTTTATGCGAAGAGCGTCTACATTCTCCAACGAGTTATGGAGAACTACCCTTTTGGCTTTGGGTTGGACAACTACGTCTTCGCGAATTGGATGTACGGTTTTCAACTTACGAAAGCTTTTGGTCATTTGAATGAGAGAGATGGATCAAGTACGGTTCTGAAGTTTTTGACTGAATTCGGTTGGCCTGGTTTCATTTTGCTTCTGGTTGTGCTTGCGAAGCACGCAAAGGATGCCTTCGGAAGAGGACCACGCAAAATGCTAGGCGTAATCTTTCTGAATCTAATGATAGGAAACGTAATTCGCGGTGCTGGATATTTTGATGCCGGTTTTCTGTTGCCTTTTGCCGGGATGTTGATCGGAGGCAGTCCTTCGGCCGGCAGGATAACCCTCGGACGGCCTGACAAGGCAGCTAGAGCTGAAGGCCGACTTAGGAACGTATGAGATGTTATCGATTTTGTGTTGCAGAAGTGCGCGTGAGCGGTGCTCGTCGGAAAGCACTCGTTCTCTTGAGTTGGGACTTAGAGGTCTATTTTGAGGAGGCTCTTGATCAAAGCAAGCACAGCGAGCATCATTCTCCTGGGAGTGAGTTCGGCTGTTTCGCAAAAACTGGCTATGGCACAACCCGCTACTGAGTTGTGTCCCAGAACTCTTTTCGTGTCACTGGCCGGATCCGATCTTTGGTCTGGGGCGATCGCTGAGCCTAACGAGAGCCGTGTCGATGGGCCTCTACGCTCACCCGAACTGGCGCTCGATCGAATGGCTTCATGCCTTGAGAAGTGGCGGGGCTCGGCCGACACGCGACGTATCGTCTTTCGCGGCGGGACATACTTCTTAGGGCAGCCGTTAGTCGTAGCACCGACGATTTCAGGGGAAGGCTTACCACCGCTGGTACTAGAGGGATATCAAGGAGAGAGGCCAGTTCTGAGTGGCGGTCGTGAGATCAGGAACTGGAAGGTGGGGACCGATGGCCGCTGGCGGACGAAGCTTACTGACGTTGCGACCGGAACGTGGAAATTTTCCCATTTGTTTGTCGACGAGCAGAGAAGAGGCCGTCCTCGTTATCCGACAACTGGATATCTTTCTGCTGTCGGTCCGGCGGATCCTACAGACGAGGTGCGCGAGGTTGGTCACAATCGATTTGTATTCGATCCGCGTACCTTTCCTAATGACTCCGTTCTCGGACGTGATGCGGAATTGTTCGTCTTTCATAGTTGGACCACCTCGAGGCTTCCAATCGCTGAGATCGATCGAACGAAAAGTGTCCTCACAACGAAGGGGCATACCTTTACCAGTAACGGCAATGGTAAGATCAGAACAGGTGCACGGTATTTTTTTGACAATGTTTCGGTATCAGCACTTAAGCCCGGACAATGGCACCTCGATTATTCGACTGGAGAGTTGACTTACGCACCGCTTTTTGGCGAGGCACCCGAATCGACGCGATTTGTTGCGCCGCGGCTCACGAGGCTACTGCAGATCGGCGATGGCTATGGTTCGAAGCTGTCTGTTAGACAGGTTGAGGTGCGCGGAATTGTTTTTGCCCACACCAATTGGGATATGCCTCCTCTAGGTCGCAGCTCTCCGCAGGCGGAAGTGGGTTTGCCCGCGGCTATCGAAATTGGCGCAGCAGACGGAGTTACGTTGGACCGTGTGGCCGTTGTGCATACCGGAGCTCACGCCGTGGCAATCGGGTCGTCTAGTCTGCGAGTTAGAATTCAAAACAGCGAAATGAGAGATTTGGGAGCTGGTGGATTGCAGATTGGTACCCCCAATGTGGGAGCTGCGATGCCCGCCCCCGAGAATGTTTCGCCGGCGCTCGATGGAGACAGGGTTGTTGTAAGCCACAATCTCATTTCCGAAGGCGGACGCTTAAGTCCGGGAGCGGTGGCGATATGGGTTGGTAGTGTGGACAATGTCACGATTGAAAACAATGAGGTGGCCGACTTTTACTATTCGGGTGTTTCCGTCGGCTGGACATGGGGATACGGTAAGAGCGGCGCACACCACAATCGGATTATCGGCAATCATATCCATAGTATCGGAAAAGGAGTGCTAAGCGATCTGGGGGCGATTTACACGCTTGGCCCAAGTCCGGGTACAGTGATTAGCGGAAACATCGTGCATGACGTTCAGGCGTTCGAATATGGCGGCTGGGGAATTTACGCTGATGAAGGTTCATCCTTTTTGAGGATCTACGACAACATCGTATATCGGACGCGTGATGGGGGATTTCATGTACATTACGGAAAGGCCAATACTTTTGAACATAATGTGCTGGCTCTCGGCATAAACTCCGAGGTGAGGTGCACGAGAAGTGAGATGCACAACTCTGTGTTGTTTGAGTACAACATCATTTTTCACCGTGGTTCGTCGCCTATTTTTTTGGAGAAGTGCAGCGAAGCAAGCTTCGCTTCTGATCACAACGTTTATTGGTTCGATGGAGGCAAGGGTACGTTTTACAAAACTGATACGACCTTTATGGATTGGAAGGGGCGCCGCCACGATGAAAACTCTATAGAGATCGACCCTGCATTTGTGAATGTGGACAAGGGCGACTTTCGATTTCGACTTGAGTCTCCGCTTCGGGGGAAGCCTTTCGGCCCCCAGAAACTTGCCGAGACTATGTCGATAGCTCCAGCTTTGACCTCGGACATCCCTATCGTGCCCGATACGTTCCGCTAGTGCAGAGAATGCGTCAGGTGCAGTGCAAGCCGCAGCGACACTATTGACATGCGATGGATTGCAATAAGCGCGCGCCTACGCGCTCTGGCGAATAGCGGGAACGAATAAAATCTCGATCGTCGTTCGAAAGTTTGGGGGACGTGCTCAACGCTTCGGCCATCGCTCGCGCCCAATCCGAAGGATCTGACTGAGGAGGAATCAGCCGAGCTAGGCCGCATGCGATCTCCGACAGGGCAGGAATATCGCTTAGGATAGTCGGGACACCATAACTCAATGCCTCGACAGCTGGCATGCCGAAGCCCTCATACAGTGAGGGAAGAACGAAGAGGCTAGCGCGACTGTAGAGCGCGCCCAGATCGGCATCGGAGATAAACCCGAAAAAGTGAATCCTTCGACGAATGCTCTCGTCGAGACTGTCTGATAAGAGGCGCGCTTCGTTGGACTCTTTCCCGACCAGGTATAGGTGAAGGTCCGGTAGCTCGTTGGCCAATACGGCGAACGCCTTGATAAGAGTTTTCACATTCTTATGGGGAAATTGATGGCAGACACTGAGCAGATACCGCTCAGACAGAATTCCCGAATTGGCCAGTGTCGATCCGCCCAGCGAGAAGCGGTCAATATCGATCGCATTATAAATTACGTGGCATCGTTCAGCAAATCGAGCTCCGAAGTGCTCAATAATCATTTGTTTTTCGTGCTCAGAGATCAGAAAGATGTAATCGGCCATTTTCAATGCACGTTCGTAGGTGCTTTGCAGCCAATGCCGTTTACTCCTGCTGAAGAACTCAGGAAAAATCTTGAACTGGCTGTCGTGAATGACCACTCCACGCCGCTGCCGTTTCGCCCGGAGCTGAGGAGGCAGGAAATAGTTCGGATATATCACAAAGTCATCTGACGCCGAAAATTCAAACAGAGCTTCTTCGATGAAGCGTCCTGCCTTCGGTCCGGGAAGTCCGACGTGTTTGCGAAGGCAGACGTTGTTCGAACGAGATCGTGCCCAATCCAGAAACGAGGGTGAGAGGCGATCAAGCTCGGCATAATGCAGGTTCAGCTTAGCCCCGTTTTCGTGGAGCCCTTTCACCAAATTGTAGATAGCTGATTCTACGCCGCCGATTTGACCATGTCGGATCGCGAACAGTGGAATACTGATGATCATTGCGGGGAATACTCGTCCTTACCTTGGCCGTTGTGAGCGCTGCTGAGCTCGATCGTCCGCCTTCGCGCTGCTCTTCCTGCCGACGCTAGTAGGCCGATTTTTGAAGCATGCTGAATGCAGTCCGAACCACGATCTTGATGTCCAACAACAAGCTCCAATTATTGATGTACCAAAGGTCATGTTCCACGCGCTTCTGCATCAGGTCGAGCGTGCGGGTTTCTCCGCGATAACCATTGACCTGGGCCCAGCCGGTGATGCCGGGCTTGACGTGGTGGCGGAAGGCGTAGTTGCCGATGATCTGCTCATATTCGGTGTTGTGGGCGGCCGCGTGCGGGCGGGGGCCGACCAGCGACATGTCGCCCTTGAGCACGTTGAGGAGCTGCGGCAGCTCGTCGATCGAGGTCTTGCGCAGCCATTTGCCGATTGGCGTGACGCGCGGGTCGTTCTTCTGCGCCTGCACGATCGTCGGGCCGTCCTCGAGCACGCGCATGGTGCGGAACTTGAAGATCCTGAACGCGCGCCCGCCAAAGCCGTGGCGGGTCTGGCGGAAGAACACCGGGCCCTTCGAGGTCAGCTTGATCACGATTCCCGTCACCAGCATCACCGGCGCGAACACGATCAGCGCAAGGCTCGCGCCGACGAGGTCCAGCGCGCGCTTGAGCGCGCGTTCGCGAAAGGAGAGCGGGGCGCGGCGCAGCTCGGCGGTGAAGGTGTTGCCGGTGCCTTCGAGCGGATAGCGCAGGAAGCGCGCCGTGTTGGCGTCCGGCACCAGATGCACCGGAACGGGGAGGATCTTCAGCACGTCCAGAATGCTGTCGATCGCATGCTGCCGGCTCCAGTTGATCAGCAGGAAGACGTGCTCGATCCGCTGCTCGCGCGCGTACGCGATCAGCTCCTCGAAGCGCGGCGCCAGCGAAGACAGCAGCAGCGGCGAATCGAGCTCCTTGGGCCGCACCTCCATCACCCGCATCAGGCGGTAGCCGTGCTGGCCGAGGTCGTCGACCGCGTTGGACGAGGTGGCGAGGCCGAACTCGGCGATCAGAAGCGCGCGGCCGTTGGCGAAGGCGCCGGTGCGCAAGGCGTGCGCGGTCCAGCGCGCCGCGGCGGTCTTCCAGGCGATGAGGACGGCGAGGCCGACCAGATAGAACGAGATCGTGGTGCCGCGGGAGAACTCGTCGCTGACCTTCATCGTGAAGGCGATCGCCAGCAGCGCGCCGAACAGGAAGGTCCACGTCGTCAGCGTCATCCGGAACGTGCGCGGCAGGTTGGTGATGGCCTTCAGCCGATAGCCCTGCTGCACGATGGTCAGCAGCACGAAATTGATGGCGACGAGCAGGCTCGCCGCCGCATAGACGTCGGCCTTGCCGAGCGTGCCGGCGGTTATGACGTGATACCCGACCGCGCAGCCGATCCCGCTGACCACGATCAGCGCCGCATCGATCACGGCCATCGAGCGCTCGACAACCACAGGTCGTAGCCAGCTCGGCGCAAACCCTGCAGATGTGGACGCGACCGGCGCGACCACGCCAATTTCCCCCGCCGAATCAGCGACGGGCACCGGTCGCGTGGAAAGAATAGTCATCCTGCCAAACCCATTGACGCAATATTCATTGCCCGAACGCGCCGTGCTATCGGTCAAAATCGCTGTTAGAACAAGGCGAAGGAAAAATTAACCTTACCCCACAAGCTGTATTGTAGCCCATCTCGCCTCGTGACTGATATGTTAAATTTCACAACCCGTTAGGAAGTTCTCGTTGCCTCGAACCCAGTCCCGGCGGCGACCTCGGCCGAGAGGGAAGCGCTATCTCGTCATTGGCCTTGCAGTCGTCGCGTTGGTAGGAAGCGTACTCCTCGTTCTTCGTCCCGATAGGGCGCCCATGCGAGCTCCGACAGCTTCCAGGGCCGCCGCAGTCAAGCTTCTCCTGGACGGGCCATATGGCGCGCGGTTTGCCGGCGAACTCGCGGCATCCCGACAGGGATACTTCTCCTCCCGCATTGAGGTGTCGGCCCAGCCTGAAGACCCTGACTTCGTCCAAACCATTGCACGCCAACATGCCATCGGCGTGACCAGCGGCCAGAAGTTCTTGCTGGCGAGCTGGCGTGGCGTGCCCGTGACCGCGTTTGCTGCGAGCTTTCTCGACACTTCTGTCGCGATTTTCACGCTCGAAGCCTCGGGATTGCGGCGACCGGCTGATCTGGTCGGAAAGCGGGTCGGATACCGCAGGGCGAGTGAGGGAGACGTCGTTTTCGATGCCATGATGGCGCAGCTCGGGCTTCCCCGGAGCCAGATCACCAAGGTGCCCGACCGCGACAGCTTCGAAGCTCTGAGGGCCGGGGAGGTGGATGCGATCATCACCGCAATCGACGAGCAACCCGATCCCTCCAGTTCGGCTTTCGTGAAGCTGAATGTCATCAAGCCGCAAGACTACGGCATCCATGTCCCTGGCTTGGTCTACTTCGCGAGCAATGGTCTCGTCCATGAACAGCCATCCATGATTGCCGACATCCTTCAGGGCCTCATTCGAGGATGGCAATTTACCTACGCGGACTATGCACGGAGCGTGCCCGTTCTCGCCGGCGCCGGCCCGACCAGGCTGAGCCCTGAGCGGTTGAAATTCGAGCTGCAGCAGCAGCGGCCGTTGGTGCTGCCGACGGGCGGTCGTATTGGCGACTACGACGAAAGCCGCTGGCGGACGCTCCGCGACATACTCATTTTCGCCAAGCTCGGCGAGGAAGACGTGCCGCTGGCTCAGACGGTCAACTACCAGTTCCTTCGGGATGTGTACCGCCGTTCACCCGACCTCGCTGCCCCGGGCGCCTGGAGCGAGGAAAAGTAGGACCAAGAAGCCACACCTATGCGCCATATCGACCCAAAAGGCCTTTGGCCGCCGTGGCATCGGTTGCATTTCTACCGATGGCCTTGGTAAAGTTCGGTTCACTATTTGGGCTAGTTGCGGACCGCGACGTCGGCCGGCTGGGGTCTGACGAGCACGGGGATCAAATCCGCAGGGGCGAGGAGCTTTTTGGATGTTTAAGACGTTGATGCGAGCAGGTCTTTTGGCCGCAACTGTTACCCTCGGCGCAGCGAGCGGAGCAAGCGCCGCGATGCAGATGCCCGCACCGGCAGCCCTGCTCACGGGCGAGAGCCAAGTGACGCCTGTTACGTTCTGGGCGCAGCCATACCCGTACCGCTATGTGCCGGTGCGCCGTTGCCCCTTGGTGCGGGTCGAGACGCCCTATGGCTGGTACATGGACCGCGTTTGCGCGCCTGTCGGCCCTGTCCTACGTCGGGCATACTAAGCTTGGGCTGAACAAGCGGCGGCCGCCGTTTCTTGCAAAGATTTAAAGGCAGCCGCACAGCTCATGCGGCTGCCTTGCTCATTTTTGTTTCGCAGAGTGCTGCTCTTTTGTGCGCGCAGCGCAGGTTCACCATGAATATCTTTGTCGGGCCGGGATAGGCTTTCGCATGGTGAAGATTGTGTTACCAGATCGGCGGGGCTGCATCGGCAGCGTGATTGCTTAAGGCGGCGGTGGCTGGATCTCCTGGGAGTGGTGATCCGGCCAATCGGTCGCTGGTAGAGGATACGATGACAGGGGTTTCAACCTACGATCTCACGGGCAAACGTGTCTTTGTCGCGGGTCACCGCGGCATGGTCGGATCAGCTGTCGTCCGAAGGCTTGCATCAGAGAATTGCACTGTGCTGACGGCCGACCGGCGTGAGCTGGACCTCACAAAGGAAGAGCCCACGCTGAAATGGCTGCAGGCCAATCGTCCCGACGTAGTGGTGCACGCCGCTGCAAAGGTCGGCGGTATCGCAGCCAACAACAGTTTTCCGGTCGACTTTCTCTGCGACAATCTTGCGGTGGAATTGAACGTCATCCGCGCAAGTCACACGGTTGGCGTGCAGCGCCTGTTGTTTCTCGGCTCGTCCTGCATCTATCCCAAGCACGCCAAGCAGCCGATCGCCGAAAGCGAATTGCTGACGGGGCCGCTCGAGCCGACCAACGAATGGTACGCGATCGCCAAGATTGCCGGCCTCAAGATGTGCCAGGCGTATCGTCGGCAATATGGCGATGATTTCATCTCGGTGATGCCGACCAATCTCTACGGCCGTGGCGACAATTATCATCCGGACCATAGTCACGTCCCTGCAGCGCTGATCCGGCGCTTCCACGAAGCCAAGATCGCCAATGCGCCGAGCGTCTCCGTATGGGGCACCGGCACGCCGCTCCGCGAATTTCTCAACGTCGATGATTTCGCCGATGCCTGCGTTTTCCTTCTGAAGAATTATTCGAGCGACCTGCCGATAAACGTCGGCAGTGGTGATGAGTTATCGATCGCAGACTTCGCGGCGGCCGTAGCGGCAGTCGTGGGTTACGGAGGCAAGCTCGCGTTCGATATCTCCAAGCCTGACGGAACGCCACGCAAGCTGCTCGATAGCTCGAGAATTCGCGGGCTTGGTTGGCGACCGAACGTCGCTTTGCAGGCTGGTCTCGCGGCCGCATACGCAGATTTCTTGGAAGGCTACGGACGTCATCTGGAAGTCAGCGCAGCGCGCTGAGTAGACTACTTGGACTACAACAAAGCTTTTTATTCTGAACTTTGACTTGGGCGGGGCTTTATGCGTGTTCTCTTGGTGGGCATCAACTATGCCCCAGATCTGATCGGCGTTGCGAAATACAACGCCGAGCTCTGCGAAAGTTTGGCAGCCGACGGTCATGAAGTTCGGGTCATTACGGCGCCTCCCTATTATCCGGCCTGGAAGATCCCCCCCGCGTTCAAATCGTCGTACTTCAGATCGAGAGATGTTGGCGGTGTTCGAGTAACACGTGCGCCGATTTATGTGCCCGGACATCCCTCGGGCGCTAAACGGCTGGTCCATCACGCTTCGTTCGCACTCACAAGCGCGGCGCCGGTCCTCTTCGAGGCGCTATCCTGGCGACCAGACGTTATGATCGCCGTCGCGCCATCGCTGATGTCGGCTGCCTTCGTCTCGTTCGTCGCTCGTCGCGTCGGCGCCAAATCATGGCTTCATGTGCAGGATTTCGAGGTGGACGCGGCATTCGATCTTGGTCTGCTGCGCAACCATTCGCTGCGCAAGTGGATGTTGAGAACGGAAGCTGCAATCCTCAAATCATTCGATCGCATCTCAACTATTTCTGAGGCGATGTTGCTGCGCCTGGTAATCAAGGGGCTAGCGCCCAACAAAGCGCTTGAGGTCAGAAACTGGATTGATACCAGCGCGGTCTGCCCCGGATCACGAATGACAAAATACCGCCGGCAGTTAAACCTCGGCGAAGGCGATATTGTTGCGCTCTACTCTGGAACGATGTCGAACAAGCAGGGGCTCGATCTCGTAATCGAGGCTGCGGTCAGCTTGGAGCAAAGCCATCCAAATGTTCACTTTATTCTTACCGGCGAGGGACCGCACAAAACGAGGCTCGAGCAGATGGGCGCCGGACATTCCAACGTCCATTTTTTCGGACTTCAGCCCAACGAGAGCTTCAACGAATTGATGGCGACGGCCGATTTTCATCTCATTCCGCAGAAGGCCGAGGCGGCCGATCTGGTGTTGCCCTCGAAACTTGGTGCGATCTTCGCGTCCGCGCGGCCGGTCATAGCGATGGCCGAAGAAGGTACGGGGCTGGCGGCGGAAGTGACCGGCGCCGGTCTCGTGATTCCGCCGGGAGATTTGTCCGCTCTGGAAGTTGCGGTCTGCCAGCTCAGTGAGTCGCCCGCACTCCGCCGGCGTTACGGCGATGAAGGACGAAAGCGCGCCCTCGAGCGATGGGATCGGTGGACCATCGTTCGGCGGTGGGCGGAAGTCATGGCAGGCGAGTCCAACTCAACTGGGAAAGAGGAAAGCGGCTCGGCAGGCGCTAACGACAACGTTGCATTGCCGGTGGAGGATGCGGTTCGTGTGCCCTGAGGTGCCTAGCCTCAACCAGCTGCGCTGCGATAGTTTTGTCGACCGAGACTAGCCGGAAGTAAGCGCCGCGATGAGCGCTCATACCCGAGTCTCGCTCGCTGCGATGCTTGACCGACACGATCTTCCTCAGAGGGCGGCTGTTAGTTCTGCGGCGAGACGATCCATAAGCACTAGTGTGAAATCGACTGTGAGATGGTTTGCGTCTCTATAGACAACGATGCCGTCGCGAATGGCCGGACATACCAAGCCTGTGCAAATCGACGATGTTAGGTCGATCATGCGCGCGTTGTTGATGGACGAGACGGCACGTTGCTCCGCTTCGAACACTTCGTTGCTTGTAGTGAGCGAAAGACTGCGACTGCAGGTGCTGAATGGTAAGCGCCGCCATTCCGCCCGAGCAAGACAATTGCCGACCGGGTGGTAAGGAGTGGGATTGTCGCGGATCACAATGAGCTTGGCGTTGACCGGTTCGAGTTCCTTGAGCGCTCCAAATAATCCACGCTCCCAGGTCTCAATGCTCACTGCGTGAGGTCCCAGATTGGTGAATGGTCCCTTGACGTTTCCGCTCGAAAACTGCGCCAACAGTATCGCGTCCGGGCCATCTTGAGTTTTTATCATCGCGATTGCCTGCTCGCGCCAACTCGCGCACTGGGGCGAAAGCCGGCGAAGTCGCAAACTGTAGACCTTGGAAACCGGGATATCGGCTATAGGACACGAGGCCTTCAGGTAGGTAATAAGCCGCCATCCTCTCTGTTCGGCAATAGCCGCGAGCGCGGTCGTCCATTGATCGGCGTGAGAATCTCCCAACAGCACAATTGTCCTTGTATAGCTGGATGGGCCGAACACGCAGCGGATGGGACTTTGTGTGGTGAACCCGGCCAGACAACCACTCTCGCTCGAGAGCGAATATTTCGAAGTCGAAGCAACTATCTTCGCTTGCGCGCCATTCGTGACGTACTGCGCAATCGCGAACGAAAGGATGCCGGCAATTGTGGCGGTTAACGTAACGGCGCCGCCCATGACTATTGATCGTACAGGTCGTTGTGCCAGCCAGTGACTAGCTCTGATGGGGTATTCGAGCCAGGCGAGGCTGAGCGACGAGAGAACGATCGTCATGACAAAGAAAAGGCAATTGGCGAGTGCCGTGCTGCCAACAAGCACCGTACCAAGAACTGCAATCGGCCAATGCCAGAGGTAAATAGCGTAGGACCGGGCACCGAAGAACTGAAACGGATACGTCCTGAGCAAAGCCGACGGTCCAGCAGGATTGTTCCCCGTGAGCAGCAGCAGTGCCGTAGCTGCCACTGGAACAACGGCAACTACTCCCGGGAACGCCATGAAGCCGTCGATAGCAAAGAATGACAGGATGAGAAGTGCGAATGACAACCATCCAACGATTGAACTCGAGCCATGCTGCTTTGCCCAGCGCTCGAAGGGTCTTGTTGCGATCAGAGCTCCTGCTCCAAACTCCCACGCCCGAGGGGGCGCGAGATAGAACGCCCAAGCTTGCTTGCCGTAGGTCAGGTAGATGCAGCCAGCGAACGATCCGAACACTACGATCAGCAAAGCTAGCAGGATGATCTTTTGGCTGAAACGACCGACAATGAGGAGAAACGCGGGCCAGACCAAGTAAAATTGTTCCTCGACTGAAAGTGACCACGTATGAAGGAAGGGATTGAGCGAACTTTCGGGGGCGAAATAATTCATGGATTGGCGGAGGAGCCAAACATTGGCGGCATACAGCGCTGAAGCTGCGGCCGACTTGGCCATCTCCTTCTGTTCAAAGGGCGCCAGCACGAAGTATCCGATGATCAAGGTCGCTAGCGTGACCGCGAAGGCGGCAGGCAAGAGTCTCTTAGCCCTGCGACCATAGAAGCCAAGAAAATCGACTTTCCCGGTCGCGGCTATCTCCCGAAGCAAAAGTTGCGTGATCAGGAAGCCGGATATGACGAAGAACACGTCTACACCGACAAATCCGCCGGTTAAGCCCGGAACTCCGTAATGAAAGGCGACCACCGATAGAACTGCGATCGCCCTCAGCCCCTCGACATCAGCTCTGAAATGGGTCGCCGCTCGCGATACGGGCTGCATGTCTATTGCTGTGCACATTGCATCTAGAAACGCGCGAACAATCAGTACCACGCATTTCGTTCGGGGAGTTTGTCCGTTTTCGGCTGTTCGTGGGGCGGCGGCGAGGCAAGGGCTAGTGTCGGCGGATACGCGAAGGAGAAGTCGGGCCTGACCCGCCAAGCGCGGGGAAGTAATCTGCAGATAATATCCGCTCGGACCAAAGCCGGCAGGTTGGCGTCATTCGGTGACCTCAGCCTTAGACGCGTTCGAACAAGATGTCGAAATAGGCGCCACCAGATGCACGCTTCGCAAACCGGTCCTCGCGTCTCACCTGAAAGCCAAAAGCTTTCAGATACGAGCGTATTTGATCAACGGTCGCACAATTCCGGTATGACTCGAAGTCCGCCGCTTCGGCCTTGATGAATCTGAATTGCCGCAAGATTTCTTGCGCACCCCGCAGAACCAGCAACTCCGAGCCCTGGGTGTCCAACACAAGGGCATTGTATTGCCCGGGATCGACTTGCCACATTTCAAGAGCCGTTTTCAACGTCGAAGAACGAATCGTTATGTCGCGGACGAAGTGCACATCCGGCCAAATGTCCTTGTGGTCATGCAAATCCAGAATGGACGATGACAGGCCATCATTGTTCGAGACATGGAAAGTATAGGGCTTGCCATCAGTATCGGCGATCAGCGCGTTGATTGCCCGCTGGTCAGGCAGCGAGCGGATGTTTTGTCGAAGCTTTTCAAATTGCTCCGGGACAGGTTCTATCCACGCCACCTTGAGCTTGTGTCGGGCATAGAGCTCTCGTTCTTGGCCAGCATTTGCCCCGACATGAATCACGCCGGAACATAGTTCAAGATAGGAGTCGGGATCGCCGTAAAGGCGGCGGGAAATGTAGCGGCGCAATCGGCCGGCAAAACGTAGCGGCGCTGTGAGCATAATGAGTTCACCTGTACTTGTCGCCTGAACAGCCCACCCGGCAACTTGACCTCCACATGAAGGGAGGTCAACCCGCTCTATGCTAAGCACGCCAGTGTTCCGTTGGAAACAATGGCGACAAAGCGGCGACGCATTCGACGAAGTACGCGATGTTGCCCAGTTGCTTCAAAGTCGGTGAAAGATCAATTGAAGAAGGGAGGAAGGTCTTTTCCGAAAGCCGAACGTATTGCCGCGATAGAGCATGCGTTATTGCAGCGCCCGAAGTTGAGGGTGCGATCCGCGAGCCGAGGTCGCGCACCACAAATGTGGCAATGCGGAACTCGATCGCACAGGTCACATTTTTGCTGCAAACTCCAATTGGTGACGGGCTTGACGTTATGCGCCGGCATGGCGCAGCCTTGGTTGTCCGGAGGTGTCGATATGGAGAAGTCTGTCGCTGAGCATTACGGTGCGCAGTTCTTTAAGGAGCAGTCAGGCGGGTCTTTCGAATCTGCGTCGGTGATCGTCCCACTGGTGCTTCGACTTTTCAAAGTCAATTCGGTCGTTGACGTCGGCTGCGGTGTCGGCGCTTGGCTGCACGAATTCGCTACGAACGGTGTGAGCGATTATCTCGGAATTGACGGCGACTATGTGCCTCGTGATCAGCTCAGAATTCCGTCGGAAAGGTTCAGATCCATGGACCTTCGATCCATCACCGATATCGGCCGCAAATTCGATTTGGCTTGTTCGTTAGAGGTGGCCGAGCATTTGCCCGAGAGTAGCGCGAATGAGTTCGTTTCCGCGCTCGTGGCCGCTGCACCAATCGTATTGTTCTCTGCTGCAGTCAAAGGGCAAGGCGGTAGAAACCACCTGAACGAGCAGTGGCCATCCTACTGGGCAGAACGTTTCGGCGGCCATGGTTACAGCGCCTTCGATTGCGTCCGACCGCAGATATATGACGACAGCCGAATTCGGCCCTGGTATCGACAGAACCTTCTCGTTTTTTGTCGCGGCGATTGTTGTCCCGCAGGTTATTCCTCGCTAACCAGCCCCTTCGACCTGGATCGCGTCTTGCCCGACTACTTTGAGTATAAGCTCCAGGAAGTCACCGAAGGCAAGAGTGCGGCGATAGCGGCAAGACATCTCCTCGGAAACCTTGGCGTCTTGGCAAGAGCAGCGAGACGTCGGTCCGGTCTCTAACGCCTCATTCCTCACTGCCGGTGGAAGATGCGGTTCGCTTGCCTAAAGAGGGATGACACCGTGATGACGACGCTTGGGCAAGAGCAGCCAACAGTAAGCGCCGCGAGAGCGCTTACTTGCTTCTCATCAATCGCGATGTCGACCCACAGACAGGGCTATTCGTGTCGCGCGAAGTAGCGGAAGCCGTGCTGCTTGATCAGTTCGTCCCGCTTCGCGGATTCGAGATCCTCCTTCATCATCTCCCGAACTAGGCTCTCGAACGACGTTTTCGGCTCCCACCCGAGCTTCTGTTTCGCCTTGGCAGGATCACCGAGAAGCGTCTCGACTTCGGTCGGTCGGAAGTACCTGGGATCGACCGATACAACGCACTTTCCGGTTTTGGCATCGTATCCCTTTTCATCGACCCCCGCGCCTTCCCAGCGAATTCGCATTCCAATCTCGCTGGCCGCGACGTTGACGAAATCCCTCACCGAGTGTTGTTTGCCGGTAGCGATGACGAAATCCTCTGCCTTCTCCTGCTGCAACATCAACCACTGCATCTCAACATAATCGCGGGCATGTCCCCAGTCGCGCAGCGCGTCGAGATTACCGAGATACAAACGTTCCTGCAGGCCCAAATGGATCCGCGCCATGGCGCGCGTGATTTTTCGGGTGACAAAGGTCTCGCCGCGGACGGGAGACTCGTGATTGAACAGGATGCCATTGCAGGCATACATACCGTAGGCTTCGCGATAGTTCACGGTGATCCAATACGCGTAGAGCTTGGCGACCGCGTAAGGGGAACGTGGGTAGAAGGGCGTCGTCTCCTTTTGCGGGATCTCCTGCACGAGGCCATAGAGTTCGGATGTCGAGGCTTGGTAGAAACGCGTCTTCTTCTCCAGGCCAACGATCCGGATTGCCTCTAAAATCCGAAGCGCGCCCAGCGCGTCTGAATTTGCGGTGTATTCCGGTTCCTCAAACGAAACGGCAACATGGCTCTGGGCAGCGAGATTATAGATCTCATTAGGCTGCACCTGCCCGACGATCCGGATCAGGCTCGATGAGTCCGTGAGGTCGCCGTAGTGCAACCGGAACGGCGGGTCCGGCTCATGCGGGTCAAGGTAAAGGTGATCGATTCGGTCGGTGTTGAAGAGGGAGGTCCGGCGCTTGATGCCGTGGACCTCGTATCCCTTCTGTAGAAGAAGTTCGGCCAAATAAGCGCCGTCCTGGCCGGTGACGCCGGTAATAAGTGCTCGCTTCTTTGTCATATCAGTCCCAAAAATGGAAATCTGTGCTTACACGGAATTGACTTGGCTAGGGAGGGTTAAACAGAACGAAAATCAAGCTTAGATTAACGGCAGCTCGGCTGCAGCGGGTGTGCCAAAAGTCCTCCCCAGAGAAAGGGTGGATCGGATTGATGACAGCTTTCAGGCTTGGCCCGGTAGTCGGCCAGTAGACTAGCTAGAAGGCGGTGACGTCCCGTGTCCACTGTTGTGGATCTGTACCAGATTCCACGCGCACGATGACGTACCGATCCAGCGCATCGACTAGCGGCGTCACGACCGGGCTCAGATTATCGAGGACAAGGACCGCTCTTCCCTCACGCACAAGCAGCACGAGGTGGTGCTCTCCGGTTGCTCGGATGATGACCTCGGCGAGAAGGACTGATGAGCTGGGCCAGCCGGATCGCAGCAGCTTGGTGACGGCATAGTCGCCGCAATTGCCTTCGTAAGGGAATATCTGCCACTCCGCGTCATTTCGACTTGCGGGCGGATTCTTTGCCGCTATGCCGAAATTCACCGTTGCATTGATCTGGGCGAGTTCTCGCCAACGTTGAATGGAGGAGCGGAAATCTCGGATCCTGCGGTCATCGTGGCGCTGGCAGTCCCCGGGATATTGAATGCAGAATTGAGAGAATGAAAGCGGAGGTGCCACCGCTTGAGATTCGTAGTGTGAATGGGCTGGCTGGCTGCAAACGCAATACATTATGGCCAGCATGCGCATAGCATGCCTGATCATCGAAAGTTCGCCTGACATTCCTGATTGCTAGTCGAATTATATTGCGATGCAATGGAAGCGCTATGACAATTGTGAGGCAGTCGATGCACAATCGCGAAGCAGTGCTTCGAACTTGACCGGCTAACGACAACCGTAGCGCAGCGGGTTGTCCTCGATCTCCGAGGGGCAAAGAATTGCGCCGTTAGATCTGGAAAAGAAAGTCCTGATTGGTCAAAGTATTCGCAGTGACGCTGGTCAAAACAATTTCCATATCCGCCGACCCCTGGTTCTGCGCAGCGCCCGAGCTGTTGACGTAGACAATTGTATTCGTGCCGCTCTGAATCCACGCGATACTATGCGCCGCGACTTGGGCGCTCCCGCTTAGCAAGCCCTGGACACTCGTTACTCCCGCGATCGCCGAGGTGTCGATGAGGTCTGCACCATGAACGAAATCGCTGATCGTATCATGGCTTGCTACCGTAGAGTCGGACACCGCGGCAAAGGCGAATTGGTCGTTTCCCGCTCCTCCTATCAAGGTGTCTGCGCCTCCGCGCCCCTGGATCACGTCATTTCCTGCTTGCCCATCCAATGTGTTGTTGCCGGCATCGCCGAAAATGAGGTCAGCGAAGGCTGAACCACGGACGGCATTCACGCCGGTGAACGCATCTGTCCCGACACCTGCGGCATCACCGGAGGCCGTTCCGTGGGAGTCGCCGGCGGCGAGATCGACGGTCACTCCATCCAGGGCATTGTAGAATGCAATGCGGGTATTGCCGTTGCCGGTGATGGTGTCATTGCCGGCCATCCCCTCAAACTCGTTGAAAGTACCGAAATCGCCGAGATTCGGCCCGGACACGCCGAAATTGGTCGCGACATAAGTGTCGGCGAAAGCGGTCCCGCGGATCGCTTCGACCGATCGAAGGGTGTCCGTTCCGATCGAAGCGTCGCCGCTCACCACGCCCGAAGCCAGGTCGACTTGAATACCTGAAGCCGAGCCATCGTTGTTGTAGAACGCTCGGTCAAAGCCAGCTTTACCGTCGATGAAGTCATCGCCGCCACGACCCGCAAAATCTTCCGCTGTACCATTGGGATTGTTAGAGCCGGTGATGGTGTCGGCAAATGACGACCCTGATACGGAGCCAACGCCCGAGAAGGTGTCGGTGCCTACGGACCCATCGCCGGTCACGGTACCCGACGCGCCGCTGGTGGTGCTGGTCCAGCTATTAAGGCCGAAAGTGATCGTCACCGGACCGGTCGCATTGGTGTAGATCAGACGCGTGTTGCCGTTGCCGGTGATGGAATCGTCACCACCAAGTCCCTCGAACTGGTTGAAGGTGCCGTTGTTGCCGATGTTAAGAGCGCCTGAGAGGCCGTATCCGGTTGCCACGTAGGTATCGGCAAGGATGGTTCCCTGGATAGCTTCGATCGAGCGCAGCGTGTCCACGCCGATCGAGGAATCGCCCGTAGCCGTGCCGGTCGCCATGTCAATGGTGACACTGCCGGTCGAAAGGTAGATGTTGTTATAGCTGGCAGTATCAAAGCCGCCGCGACCGTCAATCGTGTCGTTGCCGCCAAGCCCGGTAAATGTCTCGTTGATGCCGCTTCCCGACAGGGAATCGATGAACATCGTGCCCATGATGGCATTGACGCCGGTGAACGTATCGCTTCCGACCGAGGAGTCCCCGGTAGCCGTGCCGGCTGCTATGTCCACCACAACGCCCGCGGTCGCATTATTGAATCCGATGCGCGTGTTGCCGTTGCCGATGATGATGTCGTTGCCGCCCTCGCCGGTGAACTCGTTGAAGGTCCCCAATGATCCGGAGTTCGTGCTGGTGTTGCCAAACCCGGAGGCGTTGTAGGTATCGGCAAAATTGGTACCGCGAACAGCTTCGATCGACACCAGTGTATCATTACCAACCGTGGCGTCTCCCGTCAGGGTGCCGGCCGCGAGATTGACAGTGATGCCTGACGTGGTGGTCGGATCGTTATTATAGTCGACACGGTCGAAGCCGCCGCGGCCGTCGATCACATCGTTGCCAGCAAAGCCTGCAAAGACCTCGATCGTGCCGAATCCATTGTTGCTTCCGAAAAGGGTATCGGCGAACGAAGAGCCCCAGACTGCAATAATGCCGGAGCCGACAAACGTGTCGTGACCAACGGATCCATCTCCATCCGCCGTACCGGCCGCGATATCGACAGTCACACCCGCGGTGGCGCTCACATAAGAAACCCGCGTCAGAGCCGCGCCTAGAGAGTTTACGGCAGTTAGAATGGTGTCATTGCCGCCTCGACCCTCGAACTCGTTAAACCCGACGGGTGTGCCGGGAATACCGGTGGCTCCCGCGAAGCCGGTCGCATTGAATGTGTCCGCGAAATCACTGCCAATCGCACCTTCGATCGCGACGAGCGTGTCGGTGCCCACTCCCGGACCGGATGCCGTGCCCGCCGCGAGGTCGACGGAGATTCCGCCCGTGGCATCGGTGTAGACAGCGCGGTCGAAATCGGCCCCGCCATCGAGCAGATCGTTGCCACCGAACCCCTGAAGCCGATCATTTCCTGCAAGCCCATAAATTGCATCCGCTTGGCTCGTTCCGAGCAGCACATCCGAGCCCGAGGTGCCGTTAGTGGCGTTCGGAAAGATGAAGTCGCTTTGCTGGAGGCTTGTCACACCAATCAGCGTCAGAGTATTTCCGCTCCCGAAATTGATTATGGTGTTGCCGGCACTCACCGTCGATTTCGATTGAACGTCCGCGAGCGTGAAGATGCCGGACAAACCTGTCAGATCAATGGTGTCGCCCTGGCTGCGGTCAAAGTCCGTGATGGTGTCTGCTCCGCCGCCATCGGCATAGACGAAAGTGTCAGAGCCGTTCCCGCCAGTCAGGGTATCGGCACCGCCACGGCCATCGATCCGGTCGTTGCCATCCCTGCCGTCGAGCGTATTGGCATTGGCATCTCCGAGGATGACGTCGGCAAACGACGAACCACGGGCGGCATTCACGCCGGTGAACGTGTCTGTCCCGACACTTGCGACGTCACCGGAGGCCGTCCCGTGGGAGTTGCCGGCGGCGAGATCCACAGTCACCCCATCCAGAGCATTGTAGAATGCTATGCGGGTATTGCCGTTGCCGGTGATGGTGTCATTGCCGGCCATCCCCTCAAACTCGTTGAGAGAACCGAAATCGCCGATATTTGGCCCGGAGGCGCCGAAATTGGTCGCGACATAAGTGTCGGCGAAGGCGGTCCCGCGGATCGCTTCAACCGATCGGAGGGTGTCCGTTCCGATAGCCGCATCGCCGGTCACCACGCCCGAAGCCAGATCGACTTGAATATCTGAAGCCGAGCCATCGTTGTTGTAGAATGCTCTGTCGAACCCACCCTTGCCGTCGATGAAGTCATTGCCGGCGCGACCCGAAAATTCTTCGGAGGTGTTGTTTGGATTGTTCGAGCCGGTGATGGTGTCGGCAAATGACGATCCCGATACCGAGCCGACACCGGAGAAGGTGTCGGTGCCTACGGACCCATCGCCGGTCACGGTGCCCGACGCGCCGCTGGCGCTGCTGGTCCAGCCATTGAGACTGAAAGTGATTGTCACAGGGCCGGTCGCATTGGCGTAGATTAGACGCGTATTGCCGTTACCGGTGATGATGTCGTTACCGCCCATTCCCTCAAATTGATTGAAGGTGCCATTGTTGCCGACGTTGGCATAGGGGAGGCCGGTAGCGGGATCGATAGCTCCCGTGACGCCGAAATTGATCGCGTCATAGGTGTCGATAAAGTTAGTGCCCTGAATGGCTTCGATTGAACGCAAGGTGTCGGTGCCGCTCGAGGCATCGCCTGTCACCGTTCCAGCTGCAAGGTGAACGCTGATCCCACCCGTCGTGAAGGTGAGGTTGGCATACTGCGCCGTGTCGAAGCCGCCTTTTCCGTCGATGAAATCATCGCCGGCAAGGCCCATGAAGTTCTCGTTGGCGCCGCTGCCCGAAAAGGTGTCGGCAAACATCGAGCCCATGACGGCGTTGACGCCGGTGAATGTATCGGTACCCACCGAGGCATCGCCGATCGCAGTGCCCGCGAGGAAATCGACCGTTACGGCGGCGCTTGATTGCGTATATTGGATTCGGGTGTTGCCATTTCCGATGATGGTATCGTTGCCGCCCATGCCTTCAAAATTGTTGAAGGTGCCGCTCGATCCGGCATTGGTGCTGGTGCCGCTGAAACCGGTGGCATCGTAAGTATCAGCGAAGTTGGTGCCGCGGACGGCTTCCACTGAACGCAGCGTGTCGGTTCCGATCGTCGCATCGCCAGTGACGGTTCCGGTTGCCAGATTGACGGTTATGCCCGTGGCTGTGGCGACGTCGTTGTTATAGATGGCGAAATCGTAGCCGCCGCGGCCGTCGATCAGATCGTTGCCGGCACGACCGTCATATTGCTCGAAAGTACCGTTCGGATTGTCGCTGCCCCGTAGCGTGTCTCCAAATGCCGAGCCAATGACCGAGTTGACGTTGGTGAAGGTGTCGTTGCCAACTGATGCATCGCCGTTCGCCGTTCCCGCGGCGAAATCAACGACGACTGCCGCTGTCGCGCTGACATAGGAAATGCGGGTCAGACTCTCGCCGGAAGGATTGACCGTGCCGACGATGATATCGTTGCCCCCCATGCCTTCGAAACTGTTGAAGCCAATTGGCGTACCAGGCACCCCGGAATTGCCGCTGAAGCCGACCGCCGAGTAATGGTCGGCAAAGTTGCTGCCCTGGATGGCTTCGATACCGATCAACGTATCGGTGCCGACACCTGGACCCGTCACGGTCCCTGTCGTCAGATCTGCGGTAATGCCCCCGGTCGCGTCGACATAGACCGCTCGATCAACACCCGACAAGCCGTTAAATATGTCATTACCGCCAAAGCCCTGGAACACATCGTTCCCGGCGGTCCCGGTCAGGATGTTGTCGCCAGCGTCGCCGAGAATGGCGCCGGGCACGCCCACAAGATAGACCACCGCACCGCTGGTCGCGGTGTTGCCGGCCGCATCGCTCACCCGTGCGGTCAGGGAGTTCGGCCCGTTGTTGAGCGTGACCGTGCTGCTCCAGCTGCCGTTGGCCTGCACGATGGCGGTGCCGATCGCGGTGGTGCCGTCCAGGATGGTGACGGTGGCGCCGGCATCGGCGACGCCGACCGTGCCGGTGATGGTCTGGCTAGCCTGGTTGACCGGCCCGCCAGCGCTGGTGATGGCGACCGCGGGGGCCGTCGTGTCCACCGTGAGGCTCAGCGCTGCAGTCGTCGAACTGTTGCCGGCGGCATCGCTGAACTGTGCCGTGACCTGCTTGGCGCCATCGGCGCCAAGATCGCCGGCAGTCACCGTCAGGCTGATGCTGCCGGCCGTCACGTCGACTGCCGTGATCACATGCGTGACCGGATGCGCCAGCGGCGAGCCGCCCAGCAACAGCTGCACCGTATCGCCGATGGCAGCCGCCGGGTTCAGCGCCACCGTGAAGCTCGGCGAGGTCGCCGAGGTGATGTTGTCCGTGTTCGAGCTGCCGCTGTCCGAGCCCGCCGTCAGATCTGGCGTGCCGCCGCTGGGTGCCGTCGTGTCCAGCGTGAAGCTCAACGAGGCCGAGCCGGTGTTGCCGAAGCTGTCGGTCTGGCTCGCCACGATGGTGTGCGGTCCGTCGGCCAGCCCGCTCGGCGTAAACGACCAGGCGCCTTGCGCATCGGCGGTCACCGTTGCGGCGATCGGGCTGCCGTCGATGGTGAAGTGCACCACGGTGTTGGCGAGGCCGGTGCCGCTCACGGCTGGGTTGGCGGTGACGTGGTCGGTGACTGAAGGGCCGGTGTCGGCGACCAGGGCCTCGGTCACCGTCGGGCCGGTGGTGCTGAGCGTGTAGACCACCGCACCGCTGGTTGCGGTGTTGCCGGCCGCATCGCTCACCCGCGCGGTCAGCGAGTTCGGGCCGTTGTTGAGCGTGACCGTGCTGCTCCAGCTGCCGTTGCCCTGCACGATGGCGGTGCCGATCGCGGTGGTGCCGTCCAGGATGGTGACGATGGCGCCGGCATCGGCGATGCCGACCGTGCCGGCGATGGTTTGGCTCGCCTGGTTGACCGCCCCGCCTGAGCTGGTGATCGCGACGGTAGGCGCCGTCGTGTCGAGCGAGAAGCTCAGCGACGCCGAGCCGGTGTTGCCGAAGGTGTCGGTCTGGCTTGCCACGATGGTGTGCGGTCCGTCGGCCAGCCCGCTCGGCGTAAACGACCAGGCGCCTTGCGCATCGGTGGTCACGGTTGCCGCGATCGGGCTGCCGTCGATGGTGAAGTGCACCACGGTGTTGGCGAGACCGGTGCCGTTCAGCGCCGGGTTGGCGGTGACGTGGTCGGTGACCGAGGTGCCGGTGTCGGCGACCAGGGCCTCGGTCACGGTCAGGCCGGTGGTGCTGAGCGTGTAGACCACCGCGCTGCTGGTCGCGGTGTTGCCGGCCGCATCGCTCACCCGTGCCGTCAGCGAGTTCGGGCCGTTATTGAGCGTGACCGTGCTGCTCCAGCTGCCGTTGCCCTGCACGGTGGCGGTGCCGATTGTGGTGGTGCCGTCCAGGATGGTGACGGTGGCGCCGGCATCGGCGATGCCGACCGTGCCGGCGATGGTTTGGCTCGCCTGGTTGACCGGCCCGCCTGAGCTGGTGATCGCGACGGTAGGCGCCGTCGTGTCGAGCGAGAAGCTCAGCGACGCCGAGCCGGTGTTGCCGAAGGTGTCGGTCTGGCTTGCCACGATGGTGTGCGGTCCGTCGGCCAGCCCGCTCGGCGTAAACGACCAGGCGCCTTGCGCATCGGTGGTCACGGTTGCCGCGATCGGGCTGCCGTCGATGGTGAAGTGCACCACGGTGTTGGCGAGACCGGTGCCGTTCAGCGCCGGGTTGGCGGTGACGCGGTCGGTGACTGAGGTGCCGGTGTCGACGACCAGGGCCTCGGTCACCGTCGGGCCGGTGGTGCTGAGCGTGTAGACCACCGCGCTGCTGGTCGCGGTGTTGCCGGCCGCATCGCTCACCCGTGCCGTCAGCGAGTTCGGGCCGTTATTGAGCGTGACCGTGCTGCTCCAGCTGCCGTTGCCCTGCACGGTGGCGGTGCCGATTGTGGTGGTGCCGTCCAGGATGGTGACGGTGGCGCCGGCATCGGCGATGCCGACCGTGCCGGCGATGGTTTGGCTCGCCTGGTTGACCGGCCCGCCTGAGCTGGTGATCGCGACGGTAGGCGCCGTCGTGTCGAGCGAGAAGCTCAGCGACGCCGAGCCGGTGTTGCCGAAGGTGTCGGTCTGGCTTGCCACGATGGTGTGCGGTCCGTCGGCCAGCCCGCTCGGCGTAAACGACCAGGCGCCTTGCGCATCGGTCGTCGCCGTGGAGGTGCTGAGAACACCATCGATCGTCAGATGCACCACCGTGTTGGCAAGACCAGTGCCGCTCACGGCCGGGTTGGCGGTGACGTGGTCGGTGACTGAAGTGCCGGTGTCGACGACCAGGGCCTCGGTCACCGTCGGGCCGGTGGTGCTGAGCGTGTAGGCCACCGCGCCGCTGGTTGCGATGTTGCCGGCGGCATCGCTCACCCGCGCGGTCAGCGTGTTCGGGCCGTTGTTGAGCGTGACCGCGCTGCTCCAGCTGCCGTTGCTTTGCACGATGGCGGTGCCGATCGCGGTGGTGCCGTCCAGGATGGTGACGGTGGCGCCGGCATCGGCGACGCCCACCGTGCCGGTGATGGTCTGGCTGGCCTGGTTGACTGGCCCGCCCGCGCTCGTGATGGCGACCGCGGGTGCCGTGGTGTCGAGGGTGAAAACAACGGGCACGCTTGTGCTAACGTTGGCGCTAGCGTCCAAAGCGACGATGCTGTGGTCGCCATCTCCTGCCAGAGTGACTGCCGTGCTCCAAACACCGCCGGAGCCAACGGTCACCGTTCCAATTTGTGTGGTGACACCATTGTAGGTATCGTACAGCGTCACTGTCGTTCCAACGAGGGACGCATCGACAGTTCCGCTGATCGTTTGGCCTCCTTTATTGGTTGGCCCACCTGCATTGGCGATTGTTACAGGCGCCAACGACACCAAGGCGATAGCTTGCGTTGTATCCAAAGTCGGGACGAGCGGTTTCGATGCGGACGCAGAACCTCCCGTGATGGAGGCGAGGGGCGCAAAAGTTGGAGTGATCGAGCCGCCACCAGGTTGGCCCTTGACGTCGTCCGCAACAACGGTAGTCGGAGCCTCGGTGGGTGATGGTGGCGGGCTCCCAGCGAACTTCTGCAGTGATTTTGTATCGACGTCTCCTCGCTTGCCGTCGCTAGGTGCCGGAGTGTCTGGAGCGATCTGTTTCCCGATATCGTAGGTCGTTAACACCTGCTGAAAGGCATTGAATTCCTGCGCAACCTGGCCTGGGCTCTTACTAACGGCTTGGGTGATCACCTCGAAATTCGCGGTTGGCGTGATGGTCATCGATGGACCGTCGCTGGTAACTATCCCGATTGGATCCCCCGCGGTACAAACGCCTTGAAGCAAGTTCGTTGGGACGCATTTGAAGACCTGTACGGAATGAACCTGACCGTCTTGCTGATCAGCAACGGAAACCGAGACCTGTCCATCCACCGCATCGACGTTAAGAAGGACGGCTGTACCGCGAATTCCGATCACGGCGGTAGGCGTTGCAACCTGCATGTCACCCGTTTTGGCAACCTGGCCGGCGACGAAACTGGCAGCGCCCTGGACGAGAGTGAACAGCGAATGGTTCGCGCCACTCGTCAGACTGACTAAGGTACCGCTCGCACTACTCTGCCCCTCATACCCCAACTCGTTCAACATGAAGCGAGCGTTGGCACTCAGGTTGAACGTTGAGCCGTCGATCAGAACGAGGCCGAGGGTAGAGCTGCTTCCAGTCTGCACGATATCGTTCTGATAGACGACGTCCCCGTTATTCGCCTCGATAGTAACGCCGTTGCGAACGATGCTGGCGCTGCCCGTTATGGTGGCGACATGGCCAATCACCTTTCCAGCGGCAGCATTTCCTCCGGCTTGAGCAAAGGTTTGGTAGCCGGTGAGAGCTTCAACGACTCTTGCATCGAGCAGCGCACCGTCCGCAGAGCTGAGCGGCGAACGCTTCTCACCGAGAAAGTAATTGGGGATCGTGATCCGATGGTTGGGATCGGAAATGATGAGATCATGGTCCGAACGTGCATATTCACCCGAGAACAGGAGATGCGCGTCAGGAATGATGAGAGCGTTGGCTGGGCGAGGTTCAGGGAAGCTGAAGGACTCCCAAGCGACCTCAGATCCGGCAACATCGAGCTTTTGGTTTAATGGGGTATTCAAATAGTGCCCCACTCAGAAATTGAAATTAATTAATTTTGTGTTAATAACACATCGTAAATTAACTGCAAACAGATTGTGCGGTCGGCGCCGAATCTGTTTTGAAGCCCATGATCGTTCGACCCCGGAATCAAACGAGAGCGTTGGCACCCGTGCGGAAGGTCCAACTCACATGGTACGATCAAGAGCGTTTCGTCGCCTTGACCTGATCGAGGTGCGGCGTCAGTTGGTGCGCGCGCGCAACCGGCATTCCGGTAACCGCGTTATCGTAAGGCGCATCAACGGCCTGCTATGCCGGATTTACCACTTGGATGGCATCGCCCCCAGCCAAGGTGAGCGAATTCGCAAAGCTGTTCAAATTGCGCTCCGAGGCACATCCGAAGGTTAGTTGACCTAAGTCCCGATCAGAGAGGCAACCGCTGCCCAAGCTTGTCCTTCAGCTTTGTGCAAGCAGCAGCAGGCCCAGAGCATCGGCGCGCGCGTCACCGATGCAATGACCAAAAAAATACCGGCTTTTGGCACCGGGCCCGATTCCGGCCATGCTGGCGTAGAGTTGCGGACGGCAGCCGCTTGCGCAGATTCGTGCATTCGTCGTTGCCCGGATCTCTGTGCATCCTCACTTGCGGGGCAGTTGCACAGCGGATCTCGGTTGACCGATGTTAGCTCTATTCTGCGGCGTTGAAGCTGGGCTGGCGATTGCATGCCTGATTGGCAACGTTAGCCTCGATGGCCATCTGAAGCGACGAGGCAGACAGCAGTGCCATAGCCGATCGTTCTTCGGTTAGGCGCCTCTCAATGTACTGCCGTTCAACTTCGGTCAGCGTCGTTTCGAGTAGGCGCACATACCGATCTATGTTCTTCTGATATGTGCGCAAACGGACAATCTTCTCGTCCATCATCTTCCATCCGGGCGGGAATGAGTACGATATTTGAAAATAGCTCTTGAAGAGGTGTTTTTAAATACTTTATATCAATGCGTCGGATTTAAAATGGCAGATAAATCTGTGCGGGTCAAGAAGGGGTGTCTTCGATGAAATCGATCATGCTCACAGTTCTAATTCTATTCGCGATTTCAACCGTGGCGCCGCTCTATTCGCCACCAGCGCTGGCTCAGCAAAACACACCCGACAAAGCCAAGGGCGCTAAGAAGGGATGCAGGCCGGGGGCAAAATACGCTTGCTACTAAGTGAGGTCACTATTGCCTTCGGCTCGCGAGTCCGCAAGCAACAGCGGCGGGCTGAGCGAAAGTCGCCGACGAGGAAATCCTTGTTGGACCGCGCCTGGTGATGAAATGGCAAGCCAGCGTCTTCGGCGCTTCGACGAAGAAGCCGTAGCCTGGATCGAGTAAACCCGGAATTTGGTGCAGGCATCAGCGATGCAAGAATCTCTCTCGATCAAAGAGCAATTTACTGTTGGTGCTCGCATCGAGGTAAGACCATCTGCCGGGCCACGGTTGTCTGGCAGAACTGGGACTTTGATTGGTGCTGGATATCATCCCAAAAGCCTCCGCATCATATTGGACGGTTCAAAAACACCGATCACTCTTCACTTTGCATACGTTGAAATCGTAAGTGAATAATTCTGGACAATGCTACGGCAGCTTGGAGTGACGCGTTCATCAGCAGGCGGCCTATACAGGGCCGACTTGTTGATCGTTCGGGCCAAGGATTGACGCAGAGAGAGCCACGCCGACCACACAACTTTAAATAAGATTGAGGGTGTCATCCGTGGGGAGAGAAGGCCTATTGATCGCCGCACCGATAGCGTCAAAGATCAAAAGTGGGCTAGAGGCAGAGCCGAGGGAACGGCTGATGCCAAGAACTCTTCGAGAGCAACTTGACCAAGTTGAGTGCGATATCAAACTGTACATGGAATTTGATAAGGCAGAAAAAGACCGATTCAATCGCGAGTCTTACTTGTGGACCGCGGAGGATCGCATCGAGTGGCAGGAGATGCAATCCGACAATGCTCAGCGACTCCGAGAACTCTTCGAAGAGCGTGACGCATTGCGTAACCAGCTGGACCTGTAGCGACCTTTGTTTGAGGACGCCGAAGAGTCTTGCAGCGTTGATAGTAACGTCCCGCTCATGCCAGTTGAGAAACGAGAGTGACCAGCTCCGACTGGCGGTGCGCTCCCGTCTTCGAGAAGATCGCTTTCAGGTGATTGCGAGCCGTTTCGCGCGAAATGCCGAGGTGTTCGGAGGCGCTGTCGATCGATGCGCCAGTTGCAAGCAGCGCGGCCAATCGAGATTCGGCTCGTGTGAGGTCGAAGGCTTGGCCGATGAGCGCCGGGTCTGGCGCAGCGCGCGGGACGAGGTTGGATAGGATCAGCACGGCACGCGCTCCGAGGAAGACGGAACGCGCGGCGCCATCCACTGGCAGTATGCGCAAGACAACCGGCGGCTTTGTCGTCCGACGAATGAGGATCGGAGAGGCGGGGATAGCGGCGGCATCAGGGGTAGACCGGATCAAGCTGATCAGCTGATCGAGCTTCGTCATTGCCTGCTTGTCGCGCAGAACGAGACGCCGCTCCCTGATGCGGATCTCATCGTCAAAGCCATAGTCGGCCACCTCGTTCGTGCGCAGGACCATTCCCTCTCGGTTGAGGACTAATGCAGGTTGTCGAACACGGCTGAGGACGTCGGTCATCGACGTCAGTGCGACCCTGCCGACGGCGGTCGCGAGCGTGGCGGTCTCGGTGAGGCGCGGCGCCAATTGCGCGAGCAATTGCTTGTCGCGGGCCTCGAACATGCCCTCGGGTCCGGTTCGCTGGATCGTCAATGCCCATGCTGCGGTGTCGGCCCAGAAGCCTATGCCGGCGAACCAACGGTATCCGAATGGAAATAGCACCTCGTTGTACATGGGATCGGAGCGAATCTGCTCCAGGGTCATCACGTCGAGGTCGGTGACGACCTCGCCCGCCATCATGCGCGGAAACCCCCTGGCGCGGGGATCCCTCAGATGCCAGTTGTTCCTGAAGTAGAATTGGGTCCCTTCGTCGATCGATTCGGTGCGTGGGACGTCCGGGGTCCTGATGTCGCTCTGAAGCAGTAGTGCCGCCGACGCCCCGACCGCCTTGCAGATGTCATCCATGATGTCGCGCCACGCATCCGGATTCACGGCGGCTTCGCCAAGCCGATCGATGACCTTCGACAATTCTTGATCGTCTATCTTATTGGTCCTCAAGAGCGGCCCCCCTCCGCCGTGCCCAAGGCATTCGTTGCAGCCGGCGAGCTTCGTTGCATGCCGGCAGAAGGCCCACAACCGACATTGGGCCCCTCGAACGCGCTTCCCTGGTCCGGGATGCTTCGTGAGGCGGCAGCTCGAAGCAAGCCCTGTTGCCTGCTTTTCCTGAAGAATCGCGGTCGACGAAAGTCTAATGAGATCGCCGCCGTGAGGCGGCGCCAGCAATCTCTCAATGACCCATTCGGGTCATGCGTCGAGACGTGCCAGCGCTATTCCATTGGCGAGGAATAGTCTTTGATCCAGGAATTAAGGCCTTGAGCCAGTTTGTTGCAGGTCTTCGGTTTCCGCTCATGCTCTGTTTCTGTGGGGACGCCTCGGCGCGTCAGAGTGTCGCAGTGCGGTCTGCAGCACGCGACGCGGCCCGGGGGCCGGCGCTATCAACGGTAGCAATTCGTTTTATCAGCAGCTTGAGCGATCTGGTCCGATCGCGAAAGGTGGAGAGCGCGCACATTTCATTTCGGTGCGGATTGCGCCGTGGCCCGGCGACGCGTCGATGCTCTGGCTCGGTGAGATGGCCGGCCGTCGCAAATCGGAAACGCATGATTTCGCAGCTGCAGTGTTCGGTTCGCGTCCTGCTTAAGGTTAGCAGCTGTGCTGTCTTGACGCTGTCGCGCAACAATGGAAACAATTTGCAATTGTCAAAAACCTTTTGACGGTCCGCGATACGACTTCGACGTTCGATGCTGCATCACGATGCCTCGTCGAACGGTACTTCAGTAGAACAATAACAAGACCAGTTCATTTCCAACTCGCGCCGTTGGGCTGACGGCGAACTTGAAAAATCAAAGAGGTTACGAAGGGGCTCACCATGAGGGACCGCACGACGTTACGCGTCGCGTCCATATCGCGTTCCACCATCGACGATTGAAGATTTCTCCATCCGCATAACGCAAGCCGCTTCCGCGCGCTCGCGAGCAATGCCTGTTGCCCTATCGAGGAAGATGAACCGCCATGATCATCAACGGCACCGACGCAAGCAATCAGATCGCCGGCACTAACGCGGCTGACGTCATCAATGCAAAAAACGGCGACGATACCGTCAACGCCGGGGCAGGCAATGATCTCATTCAGGGCGGCAACGGCAATGACAGTATAAACGCCGGTGCGGGCAACGACCTGATCGACGCCGGAAATGGCAACGACACGGTGGATGGCGGCACCGGTAATGACCTCATTTTCGGCGGCAACGGCAACGATACGCTACTCGGTGGGACGGGCAACGATCTGATCGGCGGCGGCAACGGCGACGACGTCATCGACGGCGGCGCGGGTCTTGACATCGTCAGCGGCGAGAATGGCAACGATACCCTCATCTACCGCGTTTCGGAGAATGTGGGTTCTTGCGATATCTATGACGGCGGCAAGGGCCAGGACACGCTCCGCCTCGTCGTCACGCAGGAACTGGCGAACTCGGCTTCGTTCAGGTCCGATCTTGCGGCAATCCAGGCGCTTATCGCGCGCTATGGCAGCGCGGACTACGCGTTCAGGAGCTTCAACCTGGCCATCGTCTCGATCGAGAAGGTCGAGGTCGTCATCGAAGGCGCGACCAATCATGCGCCGGTCGCAGTCGCAGATATCGTCTCCGTCACGGAGGATGCGACGACGGTTGCGAGCGGCAATTTGCTCGCAAACGACACGGACGCCGATGTCGGCGACACCCACATCGTGTCGGCGGTAGCGGGAGGCACCGACAACGGCACCACGATCACCGTCGTCAGCGCCTATGGAACGCTGGTCGTCACCAAGGCGACCGGCGCCTACACCTATACGCTCAACAATTCCAGTGCGTCCGTGCAGGCGCTCGCCGAAGGCCAGCAGGTAACGGATCAGTTCACCTACACGAATGCCGATAACCACGGAGGAACGGGCTCGTCGACGCTCACGGTGACCGTCACCGGCAGCAACGACGCGGCCACGATCACCGTGTCAGGGAGCCAGGATATTTCGGTGATCGAGGCCGGCGGCGTTGCCGACGCAGTGTCCAGCGATCCCAACGCGTCGGGCCAACTAGCGGTGCACGACCTCGACAGCGGCCAAGACCATTTCGCCGCCCCGGCCTCCCTGGCCGGCACCTACGGCAACTTCACCTTCAATCCAGCGACCGGTGCCTGGACCTATACGCTCGATCCTGCGAAATCGGATTCGCTCGTCGCAGGGCAGCACGTCACCGACACCCTGACGGTCGCCTCGGCCGACGGCAGCGCCACCTCTGATATCGTGGTGAACATCACGGGCGCCAACGACGTAGCCGCGATAGGCGATCCTGCAGAGCACGACGTCACCGAGGACAGCCAGCTGACGGCATCGGGGCAGCTGTCCATCAGCGATCCCGACCAGAACCAGGCCGCATTCCAGGCCGGCGTGATTACGGCATCGGGTAATCTCGGTGCGGTGACACTGTCTGCCGACGGTCACTACACCTATTCGGTCGACAACGCAGCGATCCAATATCTCGGTGCCAGCGATACCAAGACGGAGACCTTCACCGTCACGTCGGCCGACGGCACGACCAAGGACATCAGCTTCGATATTCACGGCGCGCAGGACGCGCCGAGCTTGAGCGTTCAGGACGCATCTGGCGCCGCCGACGGAGAGATCACGCTCAACGTCGCGGCCAGCAAAGTCGACCAAGGCAGCACCCTGTCGGTCAAGATCGAAGGTGTGCCGACGACGTTTGACGTTGAGAACGGCGTGGCAATCGGGGACGGCACCTGGCTCGTGACTGGCGATTCAATCTCCGAGATCGTCTTGATCCCGCACAATGCCGTCGGCAGCACGACCCCGTTCACGCTGAAGGTCACGGCCACCTCCGACGACGGCGTGCATCAGGCGTCGAACTCGGCCGAGCTCACGCTGACCGTGACGCCCGGCGCCAACGAAATCAACGCGTTGGATATCGACGGCTACATCGGCGGAGCCACGGTCTTTGCAGACGCCAACAACAACGGAATTCTCGATGCGGGCGAGGCGTTCACGACGACCCGAGCCGACGGCAGCTTCACGCTGTCCGGCGGATCCGGTCCACTCGTGAGCATCGGCGGTGTCGACATCTCGACGGGACTGCAGGTCGCTGGGGTGCTGAGGGCGCCGGAGGGATCGACCGTCATCACTCCGCTGACGACGTTGGTCGCTGCCTTGATCGACAGCACGTCGCTGACGGCGGACCAGGCCATGAGCGCCGTGGCCGCCGCCTTCGACCTTGACCTCACCGGTATCGACTTGAGGTCGTACGATCCGGTGCCTGACGCGGTGAATAGCGATCCAACGGCGACCGCGGTGCTTGCGGCGGCCATCCAGGTCCAGAGCACGGTGGCGCAGGTCTCGGCCGTCGGCGTTGCGCCGGATACGGTCATAGCCGCAATTGCGGATGCGGTTGCGACCGCTCAGGCCGATCCGGACAATCCACTGCCCTTCGATCTCAGCTCGCAGGAAACGGTGCAGAGCGTGGTGGTGTCCTCCGGCGTCGATGCGGCGGCTGCCGCGACGGTTATCGAGGTCGTTGCTGCCGCGAACGACAGCATTCAGTCGGCGACGAACGTCACTGAACTGGCGCAGGCCGGCCAGGTCGCTCAAGGCGCGGCCGCCGACCAATTGGCCGCGACGAACTTTTCCGACCCGGAGGCGGTGACTGAGCTCACCACTCTCTACGTCGACAACCTTGACCAGCAGGTCGAGAATGCCGTGCTCACGCCCGTCGGCAGCGCCCAGTTCGGCTCGCTCGGCGATGACGTGCTCTCGGGTGGGAGCGGCAGCGATCTCATCGACGGTCAGGACGGCAACGATCGCATCAGCGGCGGCGCCGGGAACGACATTCTCTTTGGTGGCGCGGGCAAGGATTATCTCACGGGCGGTGCCGGTGACGATGTTCTCGACGGCGGCCCAGGATTCGACCGCGCCGTCTATACCGACGCGACCGGCGGAGTCACGATCAATCTCGCGGCGGGAACAGCGTCCGGCGCAGGAGTGGATACGGACACGCTCGTCAATATCGAAGCCGCCATCGGCAGCGAATTCGCCGACACATTCAACGGCGCCGGATTCACCGGCGACGCGCGTGTTCCGGGCAGCCCCGTCGGCTACAACGAGTTCGAGGGCAAGGGCGGCGACGACACCATCATCAGCAATACCAACAGCCAGGGGGCGGAGCTCACGCGCGTTTCCTATGTGAGCGCGACCGGGGCGGTGACCGTGGATCTCGCGGCCGGCTATGCGCAGGGTGATGCGTCGGTGGGCCACGATACGCTGGTCGGTTCCGGCTTCAACGGCGTCTGGGGCTCGGCCCATGACGACACGATTCTCGGCAGCAACAATCCGATGTTCACCGCGGAGGTGTACGCGGGCTTTGCCGGCAACGACTATATCGACGGCCGCGGCGGCTACGACCGCGTCGATTATAACGTCGATCCGACCACGGCGACGGGAATCACGGTTAATCTGGCAGCCGGCATCGTGACCGGCGACGCCACCGTCGGAACGGACACGCTGCGCGCGATCGAGGCAATCCGCGGCACCAACTTCGCGGATACCTACAATGCCTCCGGTTTCGGCTCCAACAGCGTCAATGCCGGCTCGAATGGGACGTTCAACGAGTTCACCGGCAATGGTGGCGACGACACCATCACCGGCAATGGCTTTACGCGGCTCGGTTTCAACAATGCGACGGCGGGCGTCCAGATCGACTTCGTGACCGGCATCGCCACCGGTGATTCATCCGTCGGCACCGATCATTTCACGGGCGTCAACGCCGTCCAAGCATCGATGTTCGATGATTCCCTTTACGGCGGCGCGACCAACGATACCTTCACCGGCCTTGCCGGCAACGATCATATCGACGGCCGCGGTGGCTTCGACGTGTCGTCCTACAACAACATCTTTTTCACCACGGGGAGCATCACCGTCAATATGGCGGCCGGCATCGTCACCGGCGATGTCTCGAACGGCACGGATACGCTTCGTTCGATCGAAGGCATTCAGGGCACAAACTTCAACGATACCTATGACGCGACCGGTTACGGCGTGACCGGGGACAACATCGGCAACAACGGGACCTTCAACCAGTTCGAAGGGCTGCGCGGTGACGACGTCATCACCGGCAACGGCAACACTCGCCTCATTTTCGCCAACGCCACCGGCGGCGTGACCATCAATCTCGTGGGCGGCACCGCTACCGGTGACGGTTCAATCGGTCACGACACCTTCACCGGTGTCAACAGTGCCCTCGGCAGCAACTTTGCCGACATTTTCGACGCGACCGGATTCTCTGGCCCGAGCGGGACCTCGTTCCAGGGGCAGGGGGGCGACGACCAGATCATCGGCAACGGCACGACCCAGATCCAGTACAACAACGCCACCGGCGGTGTGACCATCAATCTCGCGGCCGGTTCTGCCAGCGGCGACACGTCAGTCGGCCACGACAGTTTCAGCGGCGTGAACAGCGCCATCGGCAGCAATTTCAATGACGTCTATGACGCAACGGGCTTCATCGGCGTCAACGCGAATTTCAATTCATTCCAGGGCAACGCCGGAAACGACAGCATTACCGGCAACGGCAACACCCTGATTCAGTATGGCAGCGCGACCAGCGGCGTGACCATCAATCTCACCGCGGGTACGGCTGACGGTGACGGCTCGGTCGGCCATGACACCATCACCGGGGGCGTCTTCAACGTCTTCGGATCGAATTTCAACGATACGATCGTCGGTAGCGCCAGCAATGACGGCCTCTCCGGCAGCGGCGGCAATGACACGCTGGATGGCCGAGCCGGCAACGATTTCCTTAGCGGCGGAGCCGGTGCAGACACCTTTGTCTATGCGAGCGGCGGTGGTTTCGACTTCATCCAGGATTTCGTCCATGGCCAGGACAAGATCGATCTGACCGGAGTCTACGGCATCTATAGCCTCTCCGATCTGCAATCGCACGCGGAGCAGAGCGGCCCGAACACGATCATCACGTTCAGTTCCGGTGACGGGCTCACGCTTCAGAACGTCACTCTGAGCAGCCTGACGGCGAGCGATTTCCTGTTCGGAACGCCGGCCGCGCCGATCGTCGGCGACGACGACGCCAACAGCCTCGTCGGAACGGCAAATGCCGAATCCATCAGCGGCCTCGGCGGCAACGATCGCCTTCAGGGCCTGGGTGGCAGCGACCTCCTGGATGGCGGAGCGGGCTTCGACCGCGCCGTCTATACCGACGCGACCGGCGGTATCACGGTCAATCTGGCAGCAGGCGTCGCCTCAGGATCGGGCGTCGGAACCGACACGCTCGTTGGTATCGAGGGGGCGGTCGGCAGCAATTTTGCGGATACGTTCAACGCGGCTGGATTTACCGACTCGACCGGCCTGCCCGGCGTGGCAGCCGGTCAAAGTGAGTTCGAAGGACGTGGCGGCGACGACAGCGTCATTGGCGATCTGAACGCCCTGGGGCAGGCGGTGACGCGATTGTCCTATCTGAGCGCGACCGGTGCCGTCACGGTCGACATCGGCGCAGGCACCGCCGACGGCGACGCCTCCGTCGGTCACGACACCTTCTCCAATGTCTCGACCATCTGGGCCTCGGCCTACAACGACACCATCTACGGCAGCGACAATGCCGCCTTCACCTACGAGACCTATGAGGGTCGCGGCGGCGACGACTATATCGATGGCCGCGGCGGCTACGACCAGGTCACCTACAATTCGGATACGACGACGACGTCAGGCATCTACGTTCACCTTGCCGCAGGCGTTGTGAACGGCGATGCGACCGTCGGCACCGACACGTTGCGCAACGTCGAGGCCGCCCGCGGCACCAACTTTGACGACACCTTCGATGCGGCCGGCTTCGGTCAGGCCGGGGCGACCAATGTCGGCTCCTCGGGGGCCTTCAATGACTTCGCCGGCGCCGGCGGCAACGACACCATCATCGGCAACGGCTTCACCCGCCTGAACTACCAGATCGCCGCCTCGAGCGTCAGCGTCGACCTCGAGACCAGCGCCGTCGGGACGACGAATGCAGTCACCGTCGCCGGCAGTGCCACGGGTGCGACCGAGGGAACCGACACCTTCACCGGCGTCAACGCCGTGCAGGGCTCGACCTTCTCGGACACGCTGCTCGGGAGCAGCTTCAACAACAACTTCACCGGCCTTGGCGGCGACGATTACATCGACGGTCGCGGCGGGTTCGACGTTGCCATCTACAACAGCCTCAGCACGGTCACGGGCGGTGTGACCGTCGACATGGCGGCGGGCACGGCGACCGGCGATGCGTCGATCGGCAGCGATACGCTGCGTTCGATCGAGGGCATTCAGGGCACCGGCTACGCCGACAGCTACGACGCAACGGGCTACGGCCAGAACGGTGCTTCCAACGTCGGCAACAACGGCAGCTACAACCAGTTCGAGGGCCTGGGCGGCGATGACGTCATCACCGGCAACGGCAACACCCGCATCATCTATGCCAATGCGACCGACGGGGTGACTGTCAACCTTCAGGCCGGAACCGCCAGCGGCGACGCCTCAGTCGGGCACGACAGCTTTACGGGTGTCAACAGCGCAACCGGCAGCAATCTTGCCGACAGCTTCGACGCGACGGGATTCGTCGGGTTCAATGCGTTCCAGGGCCAGGGCGGCGACGATACCATCATCGGCAATGGCAACACGCAGATCCTGTTCGGGAATGCGACGTCCGGCGTGACCATCAACCTCACGGCAGGCACGGCCAGTGGCGATGCCTCGACCGGCCATGACAGCTTCACAGGCGTCAACAGTGCGGTCGGCGGTAGCGGCAACGACACGTTCGACGCGGCCGGCTTCGTCGGGGCCAACTTCTTCCAGGGCGGCTCCGGCAACGATACCATCACCGGCAACGGCTCCACCCAGATCCAGTACGGCAGCGCCACGTCGGGTGTGACCGTCAATCTCGCTGGCGGTACCGCGGACGGCGACGGCTCGGTGGGTCACGATACCATCACAGGAGGGGTGACCAACGTCGCGGGCTCGAACTTCAACGACACGATCACCGGCTCGGCCAGTGGCGACCAGTTGTTCGGTAACAACGGCAACGACCTGATCAACGGCGGTGCAGGCAACGATTTCCTCGGTGGCGGTCTCGGCGCCGATACCTTCGTCTACGCCACCGGTGGTGGCGCGGACACCATCGGCGACTTCTTGCAGGCGCAGACCGACAAGATCGACCTCACGGGCATCGCGGGCGTCTCCAGCTTTGCGCAGGTTCAGGCGCTTGCCACTCAGGTTGGGCTGAACACGGTCATCGACTTCGGCAATGGCGACAGCCTGACGCTCTCGAACGTGACGCTCTCGAACCTCACGGCGGCCGATTTCATCCTGGGGCAAGGCGTCAACCTCACTGGCGACGGCAACGCGAACACGCTGACCGGCACGGCCTATGCCGACAGCCTGAGTGGCCTCGGCGGCAACGACCGCCTGAAAGGCCTCGATGGCAATGATTTGCTCGACGGCGGCCTCGGCTTCGACCGCGCCGACTATACCGATGCAACGGGCGGCATTACCGCAAGTCTCGCCGCAGGCTCGGTGACAGGTCCGGGTGTCGGAACTGACACGCTCGTGAACGTCGAGGGCATCGTCGGCAGCAGCTTTGCTGACACGTTCAACGCGACCGGCTTTGCGGGCAACACCGGCATTGCCGGCACGAATCTCGGCTTCAACGAATTCGAGGGCCGCGGCGGCGATGACAACATCACGGGAGCCACCAACAGCCTGGGTGCGCTGCTGACGCGCATCTCTTACGCCAACGCGACGGGTAGCGTGACAGTGGATCTGGCCGCGCATTCGGCGACGGGAGATAGCTCGGTCGGGACCGATACCCTGGTGGGCTCGGGCTTTGCCGGCATCGTCGGCTCCGGATTTGCCGACCAGTTGCTGGGCAGCACCAACGGACCGGGGACCGTGGAGACCTTCGAAGGTCGCGCCGGCAACGACTCCATCGATGGCCGGGCCGGTTTCGACCGGGCGGACTACGCACTCGATCCGGCAGCCGTGGGCGGGATCAACGTTCAGCTCGCTGCGGGAACCGTGACGGGCGACGCCGCGACGGTCGGCACCGACACGCTTCGATCGATCGAATCCGTGCGCGGCTCGAACGACGCGGACGTCTTCAACGCCACCGGCTTCGGTGCAGGCAGCACGAATGCCGGCTCCAACGGGACCTTCAACGAATTCATCGGCATGGGAGGCAACGACAGCATTACCGGTAACGGCAACACGCGTATCGCGTTCACCAATGCGACCGGTCTCGTGACGGTCGACCTGCTGGCGGGCACGGCGAGTGGTGACGCATCCACCGGCAGCGATACCTTCAGCGGGGTCAATGCCGTGATGGCCTCGATGTTCAACGATGTCCTTTATGGAAGCAATAACACCGCAGCTACCGAGACGTTCACGGGCCTTGCCGGTGACGACTCCATCGATGGTCGCGGCGGCTTCGACATTATCAGTTACAACAATATCTACTTCTCCACCGGCCCGGTAACTATCGACTTCACGGTCGGCACTGCGAGCGGCGATAGCTCGATCGGCAATGACACGTTCCGCGGTATCGAGGGCGCGCAGGGCACCACTTTGAACGACGTCTTCACGGCGACGAATTTTGGTGCGATTGGCTTCCAGAATGCCGCCGTCAACAACGTCGGCAACAACGGCAATTTCAACCAGTTCGAAGGCTTGGCCGGCAACGACACCATCACCGGAAACGGCAACACCCGCATCATTTACGCCAGCGCGACCGATGCCGTGACGATCAACCTGCAGGCGGGAACTGCAACCGGCGGCAGCTCGATCGGCGCCGACACCTACACGGGTGTCAACAGTGTGACCGGCAGCAATCAGGCCGACACTTACAATGCGGCGACATTCGTCGGATTGTTCGGTACCTTCAATTTATTCGAAGGCCTCCTCGGCAATGATACCGTCACCGGCAACGGCAATACGCGCGTCTCATACTCCCAGGCAAGCGGAGGCGTTTCCGTCGATCTCTCGACGGGAGTGGTGAGCGGGGCCGCAGGCGCCGACGTCATCACGGGTGGCGTCAACAGCGTTCAGGGTTCCAATCTGGCCGACACGTTGGTCGGCAGCTCAAATGACGAGTACTTCTTCGGCGGTGGCGGCGCCGACACGATCAGTGCCGGCGGCGGCAATGACGGCATCACCGGCCAGGGCGGCAACGACACGATCGACGGCGGCGCCGGCACCGACATGGTGATCTTCAGCGGGACGCAATCGCAATACACCGTCACGACGCCTGGACCGATTGTGGTTCAAGACAATACGGCGGGCCGTGACGGCACCGACAGCCTGACCAATGTCGAAGTTCTGCAGTTCAGCGACGGCATCGTGCTGCTGTCGTCGGGTGCTTCGGGCAGTCCGATTGATCTCTCGACGCAACAGCAGATCTCCGGCAGTGCGCCCGTCATCGGAACGGCCGGTGACGATTATCTTCGTATCGGGAGCAACATCTTCGGCCATCAGATCAATCTGGGGGGCGGGGTCGCGGACACTGTCTTGCTCAACGGCAGCGTCTTCGGCAACGGTTACACGCTCAATCTTGCCGGCGTCGAGAATTTGGTCGGCAGCAATGGCGACGAATTCGTCAACCTGACGAACAACGCTGACGGATTGGTTGTAAACCTCGGTGGCGGCAATGACCATCTCAGCCTCGTGGGTGGTACCAACACGCTGAGCCTCGTGGATGTCGAGGGGATCGCCGGATCCGATTTCGGTGCGACGCCTGGCGTCAATGACGTGCTCAACTTGTCGACGACAGTCACTGGCCTGGAGATCAGCCTCGGCAACGGCGACAACACGATGAATCTCGCCGCCGGCGCGAACTCGTTCGTGAATATCTTCGATGTCAATCACGTCAACGGAACCGCGGGTGATGACACTCTCAGCGTGACCGGTGCGATCTCTGCTGCGAACGGGGTCGCAATTGACCTCGGCAATGGCGAGGACACCATCGTCCTTAACGGAAACTTCGCTGCATTTGCCGCGGTCGGTGTCGAGCACATCAACGGCAATGCAGGCGATAATTCCTTGAGCTTGACGGATAATGTCGACGGCATTGCCATCGACATGGGCGGTGGCAGCGATCTGGTTTCTCTCGCCAACGGCGTCAATTCGCTCAGCATCGTTGGCGTCGAAAACCTCAACGGCAGTGATTTTACCGGCAATCTCAACCCATCGGACGACACGGTCACACTCCTGAACACCGTGTCCGGCGTCACGGTCAATCTCGGCGAGGGTACAGCCAACGTGCTGAATCTCGCCGCAGGCAGCAATTCGTTCGACAATCTCTGGAACGTGAATCTGCTCAACGGGAGCTCGTCGAACGATACCCTGACGTTGAACGGCAGTCCGGCGAACGTGATCGATCTCGGCGACGGCAACGACAGCTTGACCTTCAACGCGAACGTCTACGACATCACGGTAAGCAACGTCGAAAACATCAATGCTGGCGCGAATTTCGACAGGATCACGATCGGCAATACGTCAGGCAACACGACGATCACTGCCGGCGCGGGCGCGGATGAGATCTTCGCCAGTGCGGGCCACGACAGTTTCCGTTTCGCCAGCATCGCAGATTCCGCCGCCGGTGCTGCCGACACCATTCACAATTTCGATGCGGGCAACGATAGCTTTACCTTCTCAGGCATCAGCATCGCCGGCGGTCACATCGAGTATGTGGACAGTGCGGCGCTCCTCGGCGCCAACCAGGCTTCGGCCCATTTGCAGAGTTTTGGGCCTGGCAACGACTACCTCCAGATCGATATCGACGGCGACGGCGCCAGTGATATGGACGTTAGCCTGCAAAACGCCACTGGCACGCTGCACAATGGCAACTTCCTCATCACCTAGGCTTTGGAGGCGTCGGCGTCGGGGCCCTCTGGCCCACCGCGGCCGCCGGATATATGCGGCGCGCCTCAAAACAAAGACCGCCGCCATCCGGTTGCCCGGTGTGGCGGCGGTCGTTAGTCCGAGCCTGGCTCGGCCTCAGCCAAGCGCTCTCGAATTTACCAGGCGTACCAGTATCCCCACCAGCGCTGGGACACGGGCCGTGCCTGCGCCTTCATGGCCGCGACTTCCTCGACCGGGCGAAGCTGGGGACCATAGATCGCGGGCGGGTAGACATCATCCCACAGCACAACTCCGCCTTGGACGGAAGCCGCCCGATGATGCGCCGGACCAAGCGCGAGCTCGGCGGCTGGCGCCACGGATGCCGTCAAGGTGAGGCCAAGGGCAGACAGGGCAATGCATGGAATAAGCACGCGGAAGTTCATTGGATTGAATCCCTTCTAAATGCGATGCGAAATAATGCGACGGCTCCCGGACGGTTGCAAGGGCATCGGTCGACCGATCAGCCCGAAATTTCCCATTGCGGGAGGCGAGGTCAGCTCGAAGCGCTCCTGTTCGACGATAAAGGCCCGGCCCGCAAGGTCGCAAAGGCTTCTCTATATAGAGAGAGTGATCGTTATATAGAGAGAGTGATCGTTGCCGACCGAGATGAGAGGTGGGAAAGGACGATCTGACACGGCACCGCATTGCATGCACACAAGAAGTCGAGGCGTGAACAATCTTTCGGCGCCGGGAGCCATCGAGAATCATGATGTCGACACACTGCTCGGTCTTGATGTGTCCCCGGACTATCCGGGACAACTCTCCATGGCTTCTGCATTTGTCTCCGCTTCCATTTTTGGCGCTGGCCTCATCGTGGGATATGCGCTGCGTGCTTGGCGCGTCCAGCGAAGGGCTGCAAGTTCCGGTGAGACCTCGACTCCCACCTCAACATTCGGCCATGCCCGACGAGCCTTTTAGGCACCGTCCGGCTCGTCGGCGGGCACGCGGGGGTCTCACTGAAACGAATGGGGGCATGACGAGATGAGTGAACCCAAGAAGGACGCTCCGCGGCGATACATCGTGGATGGCGCGGGACAGCGTGTTCTCGTCGGCCTGACGATTTCGGAGACGGTCGAGTTCGAAACGCTGGACAATCCGGATGCGCGATTGCGCGCCGGTTTACCTGACCAGGAGCGTCGTCTGCAGCAGAACGAGCACGGCGCGCGTTGGCTGGAGCTCTACGTCAAGCATGAGCGAGCCTGGAACGATTGGATGGCCGAGACGCGTGCCCGGCCGCAGAAGCCCTGCTTGCTCAATTAGGCAAGTCCTCAATTAGCAAGGCGCTTCACCTCTGGGCGCCGAGGCCCATTCGACCCTCGTCGCGGAAGAGGCTTTGGCAGATGGCAAGCGGTTGCCAGATGTCACACCGCGAGCATGCGGCTTCCCTGGATGCTCATCAGGGTGAGATTGCCGGTCGCATAGGCGCCGGTATCGATGTTGGCGCGGTTATTTCGCACATCGGCGTTCCGCACCGGCGTGTGACCGTGCACGACATATTTGCCGAAATGCTTTTTGCTCTCCAGGAACTCCTCGCGAATCCACAAAAGATCGTTCTCCTGCTGTTCGGATAACGCCACGCCCGGTCGAACGCCCGCATGCACAAAGAAGAAATCCCCGCACGTAAAGCTCAGCCGCAGATTGTCCAGGAATTCCAGATGCTCAGTCGGCATTGCGCGAATCAAATCGCGCAAGATCGACGTCGGCTCGTCGCGCTTCAAGTCCGGCGGGGCGAGCCCGTAAGACATCAATGTCTGGCTCCCCCCGACGGCAATCCAGTCCGCGAACAGTGAAGGGTCTTCGAACACGCTCACCAGAAATGCCTCGTGATTACCCTTGAGGAAGACCGCATTGCCCCGGCGACTACGCTCGACCAGGATGTCGAGGGTGGCGCGCGTGTCCGGGCCGCGATCGATGTAATCGCCCATGAAGACCTCGATCGCATAGTGCGGGCGGCTGCGAGCCACGTCGGCGTCGATCACCCGCAACATCGGCTGGAGCAAGTGCGCACAGCCGTGAATATCCGAGATCGCATAGATGCGAATTCCCTCCGGCAGGTGCGGCTTGTGGATTGGCCGACGTGGTCGGGCGAAAGATATCATGGCGCACAATCGATGAGGTGGTCGAGAAAATTTCCCCAAGTCGCCGGCACCTGAGAACTCCCCCATCTGACGCGAACAATGTGCGGTGAATAGGGTAGCGTCGTCGTTCTCCGGCTTGATCACGCCAAAAGAAGGGCGGAACTTTTTGCCTACCTGTTTGCAACGGGTCGAGCGAAGAGCGGTCCGTGGAAATTGCATCGCTGAACTGCAGAGCGCGGCAAAGATGCATGCCTCAATGCAAATCCTACGATGCCCTCGTAGTCAGAAATTGAAGTTCCCGCAAATACTGTTCGCAGTCTCGCAACGGATCGGCGCCTCAAAGATGAGCGAAGACGCGCTCGCGCGAGCATTAAAGCATCGTGTTGGATGTGGAACTCGATTCAAAATAGGGCAGCGCGTCGCCGATATGTCAGCACTGTGACGAGATTTTCAGCGCGTCGGATTATCACTTCTCATTCGACGCGACGCATCAGTGCATCGCAAAAGTTTTGCATGCAGCGCCACAATGTCGCTGCGATCACTTAACACCCTTCGTCTGGGAAGCGGCAAATCTTCAGCATCACAATGACCGCCAGGCACTCTCCACACGTAGAGGATCGAATGGTTGTTGCAACTTATGGTTCTGAAAGCACCTATGCGGTGTCCTCCGCACGGGGCACGGCTCTTCAGAGGCCCTTTCAGCTTCTCGTCATCGCGGCCGACCTTTTGCTGATCTTGCTCTGCTACGCGGTGGCGTCGGAACTGTATAGCCTCGCTACGCCGTCATCTGGAGACGGAGCGCCCATCGGCGCCGGACTGATCGTCAGCGCAGTGTTCGTTGCGATCGCATATTTTCAGGGTGTGTATGCAACGCACCGTTTGCTCAGCCTGGTCTGGCAATTGCGCAAAGCGGTGATCATCTGGCTGGTGTCACTGACAATCCTTGCTGTCGCGGCGTTTCTATTGAAATCGTCGGACAATTTGTCCCGCGGCACGTTCCTTATCTTCACCGGCGTTGGCGGCGTTGGGTTGCTCAGCCTGCGCTTTGCGTGGCAGTGGGCGCTCGGCACGAGCTTTGCCAAGGGCAGATTGGTCGATCGCAAGGTTGCCCTGCTCAGCCTGAAGCCGCTTGATTTCACCTCGAGCCGTTTCAAGGACCTGCGCAAGAACGGATTCGACGTGGTTCGCCATTTCGTGCTTCCCGCTAACAGCCATGGGAACGGCTGGGAGAGGCAAATCCGCGATGTCATCCTCCAATCCCGTGCAGCAGATGTCGAGGAGTACCTGTTGGCGGTTGACTGGAACGAGCTGCCGTCGTTGCAGCAACTCGAACTGCACCTGCGCGCCGTACCACAGCCGATCCGTCTGTTGCCGGATAACTCGATTGCAGATCTGGTATCGCGTCCGTTTTTGCCGGTCAGCGGCACGGTGGCAATCGAGATTCAGCGACCACCGCTCAGCGTGTTTGAACGTCTCCAGAAGCGCTGCCTCGACGTCGGTCTGGCGTTGTTTTCGCTAGTGGCCCTGGCGCCGGTGCTGATCACCGTCTCCATTCTGATCAAGCTGGATTCGCCTGGGAGCGTGATCTTTCGACAGTCGCGCCGCGGCTTCAACGGCAAGCCGTTTGACATCTGGAAATTTCGCAGCATGTACGTGTGCGAGAATGGTCATTCGATTGCTCAAGCAACCAAGAGGGACGCGCGCGTCACGAGGATTGGGCGCTTCCTCCGCATGACCAGCATTGACGAGTTGCCCCAGCTCTGGAACGTGCTGCGCGGCGACATGTCGTTGGTCGGACCGCGCCCACATGCGCTTGCCCACGACAACTATTATGACGAGATCATCAGCAATTACGTATACCGCCACCACATGAAGCCGGGCCTCACGGGCTGGGCTCAGGTTAATGGTTTCCGGGGCGAAACGCCGACCATCGACCTGATGGAAAAGCGGGTAGAATATGACGTTTGGTATGTAAGGAACTGGAGCATTTGGCTCGACCTGAAAATTATGGCGCGCACGGCGGCTACCGTCATTTCCCAGGAGGCGTACTAGGTCAGCGCAGGCGTCATTGGCGGCGCGGCGCGGACTCATAGGCGCTGAGCTAGATGCGGATTGAGGCGAGAGCTCCTTTTGGAGCCCTTCAGCCGTCGCGCCAATCACCAAGTTTTAGGTCTTATGCCTACGCGCCCTGTTCCACAGCCGCATGATGGCCTCCCGTATTGCGATCAGCCGGGGCATCAGGACGAAAAAGACTCCCGTTGCGAATGATCCGAGAGCGTGGCGAAGGGAGAACTGTTCGTTGTGATCGAGCTGGTCTTGATGCTTTTCGATCGGGACGGGCGCAAGGATTGTTCCTGACCTGTTGAGCCGCGATCGCGCCCCGCGGGGAGGAACCACGATGAGCACGAATAAAACGTTGAGCAGTAGCCAGATGCTTAATATGGCAAGTACCGTCATCCAGTCCCACCGAAATGCAAGAGTATGGGGTCAAATTAACCGTCGGAACCTCAGAAGGAAAGGGTGCACAGCGCTGTTGCAATGTAAGCCGGCTCCTTTCAGCCGACGAGTTCCCGGAGATACTCTATCTCGATCACCTCACGCCCGCCTTCATCAATCCGCGCAAACATCGGCTACGACAATGACCGTCGTTTGTGGACTCCGTACCACTACGGTTGGCGCTGGACCTATGGATCGCGCGAGCGCTAGGTGAGTTCGCCGGCGGCGGCAACCGCCCCCGTATTGCGCAAGAGGATTGATCGTGAAAAGAAAACGCGCGGCAGCGCGCCAATCATAACCGTTTTCCTGAACGATCGAAGATCTGTAACCTATGAGCGAAGCGGTCAACTCCGGCATCACCCCAGATCGACCGGTGAGGCTGGGTTCGGATGAGTGCAGCGAAGCGAGTGCTTGTTCCGGGCGAAGTTCGCGCCTCGTGTTTTGGTGCCGACAGCTCCCCGCACTTCATCAGGTGTCCTGTCCGAATTCAACCGCGCAGTGTCGCCAGGAAGGACGGATCGATCGATTCAACGGCATCCTCAAGGAAAGCCTTGCCCAGTTTTGATGCCCGCCGATAAGCGGACACCAGTGCCGATCTCGACCCAGGTCGGCGAATCAGGATGAGCCGAACGTCATTGCGTACGAGGTCCTTGACGTCGGGAAGGGCGAGTGCGTCGAAGCGGGCCGCCATGTCGATCCGCACCGGCATCAATCGCGCGTCGTTTGGTGCGACAAAATATGCCATCTTCAGGGCCTCGACCACGACCGGATCGTACGGGTCGCGCTGGACTTGAAGCAGAGCCAGTGCCAGCCATAGTTCGGGTTTGTAGGGAGAGATCGACAGCGTCCGCCTGACCCGGCCGAGAGCATCGGGCGCTATTGATCGCAGGATCGTGGCCCTTTGCTGACCGGACTCAATTGTCTGTAGCGCGGCGATCAATGCATAATTGCTCTCCAGCTCTGATCCAAACGGCGAGCGCGTTCCCAACAATGAGGGGGCGTCTCTAGTCCACCGCGCCCCAATCTCGGCCGCATCTGCGGGAAATGTTATCCGCCCCCGCGCCGTCACCTCCGCTACGGCCGACACGATCGCATAGGATCCGACCGTCAAGGCCGACGCCATCAGAAGAATGCGAAATCTGCTCGATGAACTCATTCTCGATGCCCAATGTTACGGTCGCGCGGATGCCGCCGAGTGGTTGGCGCCACTGGTCCGTCCCACGGATTGTGCAAGTCCAACTCCGATCATCACCGCAACGATCGCTTGAATCGTGGGGTTTGAGAGACTTGAGTCAAGAAAGCTCTCGCAGAGTACAACGACAACGCCGGCGGCCGCAGCGGCCGCGAAAAAGGAATCACGTCCTCGCCGAACGGCGCCGCGAAAGCTAACGAGGAAGAACTGGGCGGCGAAGGCCACCAGGATGGCGCTCGCCAATCTTCCCGCCTCGACAGCCATTAAGACCGCGGTGGAAGGAGGGTCTGCCAGCGCAGCGCCGAACTCCTGATAGGCTCTCGAAGTCAGCCTAAAGGTTCCGAGACCATTGCCCCACGTCGGTGCATCAGAGAGCAGGTGCTTTGCCGGCGCAACTGCTTCCGGGGGGAGGCTGACGAATCCAAGCAGGCCCAAGCCTCCGGATAGAGTGTGCGGCACAGCCATCGCGCTGGCGATCGCTGCAAGGACCAAGAACAATAGCGCCGAAGGCCAAAACCGAAATCCCAAGCGCCGGACAGCGGCTATGAACACGAGGACCATCAATCCGCAGCCAGTAGCCGTCACCAATGTGTGTTGTTCGAGGGTCGCAAGTGCGACGAATGCTACGGCAATTCCTAACAGGCCGCAGAAAACGCCGACCCACAGTTGGGGCGAGGCCAGATTGTGGATGTTCTGCTGGTGCAGGTGGCGTTCGAGTGCCCGGGCGACGAGCGCGCCATTTGTCAATATCGCAAGAGCGGCTGCTGCCGGAAACAGGTTCGTAGCTGCGCCGGATTGGGGAATGATTCCGGCGAATAAATCGAGCCGGCCGAGTAGGAGCTCGACTGACATGAGGGTCGTCACTGCGCTCAATACGAACAGGATCGTTTCGGCCATACGGCGATCCCTGGCGATGATGATGGTCGACACCAGGAGCGACACATCGACCAGAAAGAGGAACAGGCTTTGCAACGTCGCGCCCGTATCAACGCTGATGCGGCCCGGCAGCGATGGCTGATTCAATGCGATCGAAGTCGCCGACCAGATCGGGTTCGCAAGCGAAGACATCGGAAAGATTTGCAACGTCATCCAGACGACCGGAAGCAAGAATATGAGGAGAAATTGCTTCAGCAACTGCGCGGCCGACGCGATTTGCGCCTCCGGACCTCTTGTTGCCATTGCCATCATTAACGCCGTAGCAAGTGAAATCACATGCTGTGCGAAGGACCCGCTTGTGATGGCCAAGATCGGAGTCGCGGCCAGCAATGTGATCAAAAGCCAGGAAGCGATGAGCAATCGGAAAACCGTGAGACGTGGAAGCGGGAATGGAGTGCAGCATTGCACAAGTGGGACATTGATACGCGTCGCATAGCCGAGCATGCGAGGCCACCGTCGTCTCGGTGATGGATGGCCGGATAGTTGCCACTATAAAGCATCATCACACGCGGCCTGCCAACTGGTCACATGCAGTCGATTTGCGGGATTCGCCCGGCATGACAGTTCCGTGACCGGCTAAACTATCGAGCATAGCAGTACTGCGACAAGTAACGGAGAGCCGTCGCCAGTCCAGCCATCGGCACCGCGCCGCGGATCGCGCTCGGTGTGGTCCCAATTTCAACCGCAAGCTCGTTTGCGGTCTGCCAGTCGCTGGCAGCAAGCTTCGAGGCGTCGGCGGGTAGTAGGAGCGCCACGCCGCCCTGGATCACAGATGCCTGGAACTCTGCGCGCTTCTCTCCTGCTATGAGGGCTACGTTCGGTCGCGCCGAGCGGGACAGTGGCTCGAGTACAATGAGTACAATTTCGATGCCACTCTTCCCGCATTGCAGGCTCAGACCAGCAAGGCGCGTATCCGACTTGGCACTATCGACGACATGCATCACTGAAATGGCATCGGCGCCGCCGTCTGGATTTTTGCTCTTAACTAGTCGCCATCCGCTCTCAAGCTGTGTCGATTGGCTGCCGGACTCGATCTGCTTGAACGCCTCTTCGTCGCAACGTCGACGCTGCTCGGCGCTGATGCCAGACCCGCAGTTCAGAATGCCCGGACGCACCGGCTCGGCTCGACCAGGAGCCGTCGTCATCAAGAGACCAGCACCGAGCAGAACTGAGCGCACCATCAGAAGCGCCGACCTAACATGCGCTAGCGCCAAATCATTCATGTTGTATCCAAGGGCCCTGTAGTGCTGCCCACCGCTCCGGATCAAGCATCTGACGTCAATCGACGTAACCATACCTCTTGTAGTATCGATTGCGATAGTAGGCTGCGCCGTACGTATCGTAGCGGCTCATCACCGACACGTTCACCTTGTTAAGAACCGCACCGAGCATCCGCTCGCGCACAACCGGCGTTTCGCCTAGCACGCGCTCGACGATATCGATTTTCGACTTCGCCCATTCGATGACAAGGATATAGGAATCAGCCAGCCCCCTGGTCGCCCGAACGTCGACGACCGGCGCCAGCGGGCTAAGATCGAGAACGATGCGATCAAAGTGCTGCCGTAGTTGCTGGAACAGATCGTCCATCTGTTGCGAGGCCAGCAGGTCGCTCGAATTCGAGAAGCGGGATGTGATAGCACAAGGAAGAAAATGTAGATTCGTCTGCGGGTCGATCCAGACCACGTCCCTCCAGTCGGCTTGGCCGATGACGACATGGATTAAGCCGTCCTGCGCAGCCGGAGTAAGCCTTGCGGTGAGGCTGGGGTTGCGGATGTCGCCATCGATCAGCAGCGTACGGCAGCCGCTTTGCGCCAAGGTCTGCGCCAGCGCTTCGCTGACGGTTGACTTTCCCTCGTTCGGAAGAGCGGAGGTAATCCCCAGGACCTTGTTGGACCCTGCACCGAAATTTGCGAAATCGCTGGCGAGCTTGATCGACCGAAATCCCTCCGCGAAGCGTGAAAACGGGGCATTGATCACGTGCCGCCCGACGCTCTCCTCGGTTGAAAGCAGACGGTCGCGATGCGACTGTTGGTGGCTGAACGCGGGCGCGGACCCGTGGAGTGGCAACGTCGTGCCGGATGCCCCGTGACTCGGTGATGCCTGCTGCGGTTTGGGCTTGTCGCGTTTGCCGAATCGCCAGGCCGCTTTGCCCGATTGAGCGGAATTCGCTTTGATGGCACCCTGCTCTATGACCGGAATCGAAGCGAGACAGCGGGTATCCACGAACTGCTCGACCTGCGAAACGGTACGGAAGACGCGATCCATCATATCAAGCAGGATTGCGACGAGAGCTGCGAGAATCGACCCACCCACAATCGCCGCAAGCAGGATGAGTGTCGTTCTTGGCGACGTCTTGTTGGGAAGAGTCGACGCGGCCTGACTGATCACCCTCGCTTCGGTAACGGGAAACGACTGCTGCTGAACCGAGACCATGTACAGTTGCAGGAAGTTGTCCGATAATGCGCGAGCGCTCTGAGCGTTGCTTTCCAGATCCCTCAGGATGATTTGGGCCTGGCTGGTATTATTCGAGACCGCGATCGTATCGTTCAAGCTCTTCTGGCTGGACTCCTCGCGCGCCTTGGCAATTTCAAGGTCACTCTTGTAGACCTCGGCCGTGCGTCGCAGTTCGTCAATGATCGAGCGTCGGATTTCTCGCATCTGGTTGCGTAAATTGACAACCGCCAGATGTGTCGATCCATACCGGTTCGACCAATCGGCCTGCTTGGCCGCGTACTCGAGATAGGTCTGGCGCAATTTGGTGATGACCGGGTTGGCCATCGTCTCGCTCACAGTCGCCAGTTCATTCAGAATGACCTTGGAATCGTCGGTGTCCGCATTCAATATCGCGGTGATGCGTTCGAGCTTAGCTTGTGCCTCCGCACGCTGGCTACGCGCAGCCGTCAGCGAAGTATTGATTTCAGCGAGTTGCTGCTCGGTGAGCAGTCGCCCGCCGGCGTCGACGATGTTGTTCTTGGCCTTGAAATCCGCGACGGTGCGTTCAGCGGAAGACGCCTGCGACCGCAATTCCTTCAATCGGTCCTGCAGCCAGACCGCCGCCCGTCTCGAGGCCTGATATTTCGATTCCAACGAGTCCACGATATAGCCGTCGGCGACCGCGTTGGCGATCCGTGCTGCCAGGTCCTGCGACAATGCCTGAAAGGAGATCTCGATAACATAGCTCACGCCGACGCGCTTGATGCTGAGGCCGCTCGCAAAGCGAGCGAGTGCCGCGCGCAGTATTTGCTCTTCCGTGGGCGGGGTCGACTCGGAGAATATTCCGGTAATCGCGCTACTGATGCTGCTGAGCAATCCGCCACCGTCGCTCATGAAGTCTGCCGACTCCGCAAGTTTCAGGTCCTTGATGACTTTGGAGGCGATCGCCTCGGACTTGAGAAGTTCGACCTGACTGTCGACCATCGCCGAGTCGATCGGGTTGTCTGCGCCGCTCGCAGGCGCTTGCGTCTGCAGGCCCTGCATCTTGCGGCTGTCGATCATCAGGATGGCCGTTCCGGTATATCGCTTCGGCGCCGTGAACACGTAAACGCCGGCAAGACAGATGCACAGGAGCAGCGTGAAAATCATCACTGGATACTGGCGGCTCACCAGCGCAAGCGCAGAGGAGATGGTCTGCTCCAGCGATGGAGCCTCCGGTGCGGTGGTTTCAATCTCGCGAGATGTGATCTTTTGAAGCATCCGGCCCGCCTACTTAAATCTCTGTGAATGCGGCATCAGGCTGGCCGTGCCGCGGCTGAACTCGTGAACGTTAAAGTGTCACGTAGAAGTTCCTGCTGGTAAGAATTCGACACGTCGGATGTGGTGGTCGACGTCGCAGCGCTCGAGAGTTGACCAGTGCCATCGAGGCTCTCGGCGAAACACCTAGCCAGGTCGTTCGACACGTTGTTGGTCAGAGAAGTTTCGGCAACGCTGCCGGCCCTTTGTCGGTGCTGCTCGCCGCAAAATCGTCACAATGCCCATCTCCGTCAACTCTGCCAAAAAAGCGACTTTCAAGATCGAGACGAATTACGCCGCCTGAGAAGATCATGGGTCGCCCACGAATTGGGCAGGGTTCCACGAATCTCACGTGCCGAGCCGGTGGACAGGGTCCGACCGGCCTCGAATTCTGCAATGCAATATCGACCTGAGTGTGACGGACAAGCATGAGGATCTTGCAACTGCCACAGGCAAGGCGAATCCGGTCTCGCGGTTGCGACTGAGCACGTGACGGCGGAATGCGAACGAGTCCGGTTTCGGAGCATCCACTATGGTGGCGAGGGTCGGCTTCGCAGTTCCACGGTGAATCCCCGATCGATCGGGCACTCGAAAGATCAAGCAACGGGACCTCAATCAAAATCCTTGATGGAGGATTCCCGATTCCAATCCACAAGCGAGCTTGCCAGATCGTAGTCGAATTTGAACCCGCTTGCGATCAGATGCTTCGGCAGAATGTTCGTAGAAAACCACAACTTCTTGATCCGGTCACGATTGATGCCGGTCTTGATGCCGACAGCCTGCAGCACCTCGAATGGAAGCACGGCGAGATTCATTAGCCATACCGGAATCGTTATCGTCGGCTTGGGGTATTCGGCAGCTTGAGAGAAGGCGGAGCAAATCTCGCTGATGGTGTAACGGTGCTCATAGCAGAAGTTGTAAATCGACAGACTGTCGTTGCGAGACGCCATGAAGAGCATCGACGAGACCAGGTCCTTCACGTAGCCGCACGACTTGATGGTGTCGGTGCGGCCGGGATAGATGAAGGCCCGCCTTTCGAGAAGCCTCGACAATCGCGTGAAATTGCCTCGCTCGTAGCGCCCATAGATGACGGCGGGGCGCACGATGGTAAGCCGCCTGTCCGGGTCCTCCGACTGCCATAGACGATGGATTGCTTCGGCCGAGAGTTTGGAACGTCCATAAGCACTGACCGGGACTGGCGTCGCATCTTCGGTAAGTGGGGTTTCCGTCGGACCGTAGACCGATATCGAACTGGTAAAGATGACATTCCGGCTGCCAGTGTCTCTCGCAAATCGGCAGACGTGCACCGCACCTAGCACGTTTGTATAATAATAGTCGCCGTCCGGATGACCCGGGGTGACATGGACCGCAGCCAGGTTGAAGATGTCGGCAGGCACCCCGCCACCGAGCTTCGGGTCGATTGGCTCACGGACATCATGATGGACATACTCGACGCCTTCGACGCACGCCCTGGGCTTCCCGATATCCACTGAGACGATACGGTCGTAGCGGCCGGAAGCGAGCATTCGCGTCATCAGATGTGTACCGATGAAGCCTGCGCCTCCGAATACAATAGCCTGGGTGGGATGGGACATGTGCGCGAGGGTCAACGTGAGTGAAGGTGCTGAATCAACTGCGACGAAGTTCGGTCAAGGCTTGCTGACGATCGAGCACGCGCATTGAAGAACTGCACGCCCCGCCGTTGCAAGAGTTGTGCCCGCACAGACCAAGATCGCTTGACGCGCAGTACGCCCGCTCGCGACCGCGAGCGTTTTCGCTGCTGGATATCAATGAAGCGAGCAAATCGGGGCAGCAATTGGTTAGTCGTGCGTTTTTGATGCGGCGATAACAAGATCGTTACAGGCAGCGCGTGTGAACGCGGAAACATCAGTTCCATCTTGGCGATCCCGAATGCGGTGGCGTTGGTTCAAGCGGCAACGCGCACATTTCTTGTGAGCGTTCAACCAGGGGTGTTCGTCTGAATCAACGACTCAATAGAGTTCGCGATACTCAAATTGAAAGTTCGTTGATCCGGCCGCAATCCCCAGTAGTCTCTGCAGCTTCTGGTAGCCTGCGAGCGGAACGACAATGCAGTCGGAACTTCCCGCGTAGCAAACCCGAACCCTGATCGATTGACCGCAAATGTTTTGAACCAGCACAATCTGCTCGATGATCTTGGGATTGTTGGCTTGGGGGTGCGTCAACGGATTGACCGATATGCAAAGCTTTCCGTCCGCTGTCGTGTGATTTGGAGCGAAAGTACCTTCCATCGGTCGAATCGAACTCGAAGGCCGAGTGGAAATGCCGGAGCCGCCATACATCGGAGGAGATGTGCGACCGAAGCCGGAAATTTGAGCATCGGCCGTCGTTGCGAGGAGCGATGAAGCGATAGCTACACATATCGCCGCATAACCGTCTGAGCGCCTAGATCGGTTATCATGCATCTTCACTGCTCTGCACATCCATGATGGTTGGGGCCAGCTCTCGAAACGAAGCCGCGATTGTCGGCGGCAGGATAGAGTTGCAGTTGCGGCAACAGAATGACACGTAAAATGGTTCCGCGGATTGCAGGAGGAATCTTGCCTCTTCCTTGCGCTTGAAAACACGTGCTAGAGGCTGCACCTTCCTGGATTGGGTGTCTGACGTCCGTCGACTATGACGTTCTGTCGGCGGTCATGCGACGTACTTACAACGCGAGTATTCTGGGCGGCGAATGTTGAAGGATATACCAGAGCACGCTGTGTTGCCAGAAGTCGAACTGGCGACCCTGCCGCGCCTCTCGGTCGTCATTCCGAACCACAATTACGCAGCTTACGTGGGATCCGCGATCCGCAGCGCGCTGGACATACGATGGCCAAACGTCGAAGTGATCGTCGTCGATGACGGGTCGACGGACCATTCACTCGACGTCATCAACGAATTTGCAGACGAAGTCACAATCATCAGCCAGGCGAACGCCGGGCAGATGATGTCCTGTGTGAATGGCTTTCGCAGGTCGTCCGGCGATATCATCATATTTCTCGACTCGGACGACGCCTTGCGTCCTGATGTCATGACGGAGATCGTATCCGTCTGGTCCAAAGCCGCGAGCAAATATCAGTTTCAGATGCGCGTGATCGATGCCGACGGGCAGCCGACCGGAAATGTCCTGCCGCAGTACTTCTCCTGTCCGTCCTCGGAGGACGTCCTCAAGTGGATGGCAACCACCGGCGCTTATCCGACGCCGCCCGGGTCGGGAAATGCCTACCCGAAATGGTTTGTCGAGCGTGTCTTCGGCTTTGAGTCCGACTTCGTTGATCGGGCTCCGGACAGTTATCTTTTGGCGGCCGCTCCTGCATGTGGCGAGATCGTAACGATCACCAAGCCGTTGGCAGACTATCGCGTGCACGGCCTCAATCACGGGGCTTTCCTTCAACTCGACGATACCCGCTTTGCGAGAGAGATCGACCTCACGCGGAGGCGGTACAAGTTCTTTTCCGAGATCGCGCGCACGGAGAAGCTGCCGGTTGCGCCCGATGCACTCAAGCGCAATTTGATATTTCTTTGTTTGCGGATAGCGTCGTTCAAGCTGCGGCCGGACCTTCATCCAATCGCAGCGGATAGCTCGTTGAGCATCGCTGTCGATGCGCTTGGAGCGGCTGCGTCGCCGCAAGGTTTCTCAAGATCGCAGCGCATATCGCTGCTGGCCTGGATCTTCTGCATCCTGATCAGTCCGCAGTACTTCCGTCGTGCCCTGGTGAGTTTGCGCTACGTGCCCGCCCAGCGGCCGAAATGGTTGCGCGCTTTGCTCGGTCGATTCCGCATCATTCGATGATCAAGGCAGGGCTGGGACGCTTCGGTCAGACGGCAGCTTTGGGACGGATCGACCTCAGGCCGGCGCCTGGCGGCTGCGACCATACGCACAGCATTGCCATCATGATCAGGAATGGGGCCATGGCGAGGTTGCCGCCGCCGAGCTGATAGCAGGCCAGCATTGTCAATGCGAGCATCGAGTTGTCTTTCCTGAATATCGAGAGGATGAGATAGAACAGGAAAATCAGTAGCCCGATAATTCCGTAATCCGCGACGAGCTTGAGAACGGGATTTCCGCTGCCGCCAAAGTAGGCGGGCGACCGTTCCAACCCGCCGGGCCCGGAGCCGATAAGCACTCTGTCGGTCTGAAAGAGATAGTCCCAGGTCTGTAGTTGTGCGACGTAGCGAGCATAGCCGCTCGACTTGGTTGAACTGAATTCATCAAGCCTACTAACGATGGGATCAAAAGGTTCCGGTGCAACGAGGTACGTTGTGCCGATCACCAAGGCAACGGCCGCCCCGATGGCGATAACCCGCAGTGATTTGAGCGGAGCAATCAGGGGATAGGCACCGAGGGACACGACGAGCACCAGGAGGCCCGATCCGGACCGAGTGAGCACGTACGAGATGGCGTACAACGGAAGATAGGCAAGTCGCCGCAAAATGAACACATCGACGATCACACCTATAGCGAGCAGTTGGGATAGCGCCCCCGGCTCCATCGGGAAAAACCCGTTCGCGCGCCGATTCAAAGACCCATAAAATTCCACCGCATTTTGATTGTAGGCGGACTCGACGAGGACCGGATCGAGCGCCGGGATTGCATCCTTGAACGAGAAGATGCGTATTCCGCCGAATTGAAGAACGATCTGGACGATTGCCAGAACGGCGCACAGGCGAACATAGAACAGGAAGACGGGAAGGACCGCCTCGTTCGAGAATCTCGTCGAGGGTCCGAATAGGAAGATCGAATTCGTGACAAGAACCATCGCAAGTGATGCCGCACTGGTCTCGACACCGCGATCGGGAGATTCGGCTGCGGCGACCGCGCTGAAGAGAGACCAGACGACGACGAGTCCGAATGCAAGAGTCTGCGGCCCGCGAATGCTCACCAGACCAACCCACCATCCCCACGCAACGAGCGCGAAGAATCCGAACAGCGAAAAGAAGATCTGTCCGGTTCCTATGAGGAGTCCGAAGCGCTGCATGCAAATGCACAGAATGAAGGCGATATGCGCGAAAATGACGCTGTTGGTCTCGTCGCTTGACGCTACTGCAGCGCGCTTGTTAGACGAGGTTCTGGCTGGGAATGTGTCGAGGCTCACCATGTTAGGACTCGTCGATTACTGCTTCTTGGCGCCTCGATTGGTGGGTACGTCTGAGCGCAGGGCAACGATCGCGGTCGATCTTGGTCTCGCTCGTGAGGCTGTTCACCCTCTATACTTGAGCCTGTAGTGACTTCCCATATGGAACACGACACGAGCGCAAGATTTAACCCTTACGTTCATGGTGCCAGAGGTTTGTTTTGCCTCATGGTATTCGTCTATCACGTCGTTCATTCCGGCCTCCCGACGTTCGATCTGTTTGCCAGGGGGCTGTTGGGAGAAGCGCTGCAGACCGGAAAATTCGGTGTCGAGTTCTTCTTCGGCATCAGTGGAATCGTCATTCTGCCAAGCCTGTATCGCGCATCGTCGGTCTTGACCTTTATTCTTGATCGCTATGCGAGGATTCTTCCTGTGCTCTGGGCGACCGTGATCGCGATCGCGATTTTTGGCTGGCTTTTAGGAAAGGGTCCAAGTCTGCTGCTGGTTGGTGCAAATCTATTGGCGCCGCCTCCATTTGTTGACATCATCCAGATCAATCCCGCCGCGTGGTCGCTCGGATACGAATTCCTGTTCTATGGAGTATGTGCCGTCGTTTTCCTGATCAGCGGCGTCAGTCGGCCGCTGGCGCTGGCATTAGCCGTCAGTTCGCTGATGTTGGTCGTGTACTATCCCCGCGCGCTCCTGATGATTGGTGGCGTGCTCATTGCGGAGAAGTACCTATCGTCGACCTTGTTGCAATCCCTGGCGAAGTACCCGGCGATCTTCTTCGTGCTGTTCCTGACTGTCTGGAGAGGCCTCGAGCTGGCCAGCGCAACAGACTACGTTGGCTTTGTCACGCCGGCATATTTGTCATTCCATGACTGGATCTCTGCTTTTCCATTTATTGTTCTTGGTGGCGTCTTCGGGACTATTTTCCTGCTTGGCATGTCCCGAGGAAACGGTCTGATCGGAAGAATGCTGCGTTGGCAGGTGATGCAGTGGCTTGGAACGATCAGCTTCAGTTTTTATCTCTGGCCGCCGATCGTCATGGCCGGGGTCAAGCTGATCATGTATCGGACGGGCATGGTCGATGCATTGGGGAGCGGATCGCAACTGTTTTTCCTCCTGGTTTCGCTTCCGCCGTCGCTTATCGTTGCAACGATCAGCCATCGCTTCCTTGAAGTGAAGGCGACGGGACAAATTCGAAAACGGCTCGACAGGGCCTCGGAAGCGAAACCGCCAGTCCGGCCGATCAATCAAGCACTCGACGGCACTCAAGGAGGGAACCTGATCGGGGAACAGTCAAATGTTCTTGATTGTTCGACAAGTCACCGCCCCAAAACGATCGCAAGTTGACTGTCTATTCGGGAAAATGCCGCAGAGCTCGTGCGCTTGATTGTGCCGGCTTGCGACGTGGCGCGTCACCATTGCCATCGTCTTTGCGCATTGGGCCGGCAGAGCGTTTCCCAGCCGGGCTAACAGCCGAACCGAAAGGATCTCGTTGATGATCGCAGCCGTGCGCAGGCAAGTCCTTTGTGTCGCCTCGATAGTCGTTGCACTCGGATCCGCAGCGCCGGCCTGGTGCGCTGGCTGGGAGCTGGTTTTTTCGGACGAGTTCAACGGCGACAAGCTTGATCGAACCAAATGGGCGACCCGATACATTTACAACAACGAAACGATGGATCGTTTCAATGATGAAAAGCAGCACTACCGCGACAACCACGTGGTGTCCGAAGGTGCCCTGAATCTGACTGCAAAAAAGAATGAGGGGGCGGACACGTTCGATTCCGCGATGATCCGTAGCCATCAGACATTCTACTATGGCTACTATGAAGCGCGGGTCTTTCTTCCGAATGCGCGGGGATCGTGGCCGGCATTCTGGCTCGAAGCCGATTACGACATCGATGGAAAGTTCTGGCATCCGCCGGAGATCGACATTTTCGAGTACGTCATCAATGGCGTGGAAGACAAGCCGAACATGCTGCACTCGAATGCCATGAGTAAAGATAAGTGGACGCCACAGTCCTACACGTATGTAGACAACTCGTTCGTGCTCAGGTTTCAGGACATGGTCGGCAAGGAGGATCTGAACAAGGACTGGCATATTGCCGGCTTCGTTTGGGCTCCTGACCGCATTTCGTTCTTCTGGGACGGCCGTCTCATCTACACGCGCATGTACCAGTGGCTCAGGAAGGACGGCCAACTGGGGCCGCCGGCGCACATTGATCTCAATTACGCCGTCGGCGGAGCAGCCTGGGCCGGCCGGCACGGGGTCGATGATGCGGCTTTCCCGCAGACGTTCAAGATCGACTACGTTCGCGTCTGCCAGTTCACGACGTCCGAGCGGGGAAGCCGAAAATGCGGTCCGAGCGACGTGACACCGGATCCCAATGATTTTGGATATACGGCAGCGCTCAACGACATGCCCAAGCCGACATTCCTCAATGTTACGAATGTGGTAGCGGATAAGAAGCCGAATGCGGGGGTATTGTCGCTGAGCACAACCGATCCGCTCAAGATCGAAATTCCCATCAAGATTCCGGAAGACTATCCGACAAATCGAACGCTTCATGCGTACGTCTTCGATGCAACAACCGGCGCCATGGTCGCATCGGCAAAGAAGCCGCTGCAACAGGTCTCTCGCAAGGAAGGGGAAGATGGCGTCAGCGTGATCGAATTCGCGCTGCCCGCCGTGCCGCGCGAAGGGAACTATCTGCTGGGCAGCAAACTGACGGCTGAAGTCGCGGGCGAGGTCGGCCCCAAAGAAGTCCCCGTTGCTTGCGACACCACGGTGATCCAACCAAAAAAAGCCAGATCTTGCCGTCTATTGTCGCTGCATGTGCGACGCTGATCGGAGGGGTGCATCCAGCGTGCGCACAACTCCGTGTGATCTGGATCAAGCCGAGTACCGCTGATTGCGATCGGTACGGCCGGTCTGAATTTTGCTTTGGCTGTGGCAGGTGGGCCGTCATGCGGGCTTGCCTGTCACGGTCAGTGTCTCTTGCAATGGTAGTCATCCATGAACTCAAAGGTTCGCGCCGTCAGGCAAATCCTCCGTGGCGCATTGCGCGGCAGCCCGAGCCGGCTTTGTGATCATCGCGCGTGGCGAAGTGAACATCCGCATACTTGGCTGACTGCCGTCGAGGAAGAGGTACTGGCGCGGAAGGCGCCGGTTCGATTCGGCAGCCGCGACGCAGGTTTCGGTGAAAGCGTTGACAACAGAATGCCAGAGCTGGGCATTCTCCGCCTGGACAAGGCCCGCATCCTCGGTCCCGACGGCTGGCTCGTGACGGAGGATGGATCGCTGCTCTACGAGAGCACCTGGTACGGATCGTCGTTCTCGCGCCATCCGCGATCAATTTCCTACGGCACGCCGCTGCCGCTAAGCGGCACCTGTCTCTCGCTGGCGAGTGATTTCGCCGGAGGAAACTATGGGCACTTCCTGCTCGATTGCCTGGGACGCTTGGCGCTATTTCAGAAAAGTGGCCTCTCGCTCGATGATGTCGATTATGTCTATTTGCCCAAGCCTGGGTCCGAAACGGCAGCCAAGCTCGTTCGCCGGCTTGGAATTCCGATGCACAAGTGCGTGTGGGCAGGCCAGGAGGATATCCAGGCCGATCTCGTGATCGGCACTTCGTTTCCAGGCTTGCGACGGAATTATGCGCCCTGGCTTACGGAGTTCTTCCGCTTGCAGGTAGCCAAGTCGCCGCTTCGTCACGACAGGCGCGTATACGTTCCGCGCAAAGGACAAAGGAAGGTCGCCAACGAAGAAGAGCTGATGCCTGCACTGAAAAAGTTCGGCTTCCAGATCTACGACTTTGATGACGTTGAGGATGAAGCGGCGTTTTTCTCGGAATGCTCGATTGTCGTTGGCGCACATGGTGCGGGGCTGACCAATCTCGTATTCTGCTCGCCTGGAACGAAAGTCCTGGAGTTGATCCCGTCAGACCACGTGCATCCCTACTACTACACGATCGCAACGTCCGCCGGCGCGGACTATTCTTACATCGTGGGGGACAGCAAGGGAACGCGCCCGCAGGGAGCGTTTGGGCCCAGTCCATTCGATTTCGAGGTTGCGCCTGACATCTTCGAGCGCGCACTGGAAACCATCTGTCAATGAACGAGCATTGAAAATGGTCGCTATTGGTGCGCGTACGACGCTCCCTTTGTCGAAAAATTCAATCGCCATCGGAGCTGCTTGGATCGGCGTGAGCCGGCTGGTGGTTGCCAGTCTCGGCTTCTTGAACACGCTCATATTGGCGAGAATGCTCACGCCGGAAGATTTCGGCCTGGTTGCCGTCGCGACGGCCATCATTGCTGTTCTGACGTCGATGACTGAACTGTCCCTGGCATCGGCGCTCATTCACCACAAGGATCCAAGTGAAGATCAATTCCACGCCGCGTGGACGTTGAGCCTGGCTCGTGCCTGCTTGCTGGCACTCTTGCTGTCGTTGCTCGCCTATCCGGTGGCATTGTCCTACGGCGACGGCCGCTTGATTCCGATCCTGTTGGTCCTGAGCTGTTCGATCGTGATATCCGGCCTTCGAAATCCGATGCTTGCGATGATGCAGCGTCAACTCGTCTTCTGGCAGGAATTTGTGACGAGCAGCAGCCGGGCGCTCGCAACCATCCTCGTCTCCTCCGGGATCGCCATTTGCTTCAGGAGCTACTGGGCGCTTATCGCCGGAGCCGTCGTCGCCAACTTCATCGATGTCGTCGCCTCTTATCTGATCCAGCCGTTCCGGCCGAAATTCCGGATAAAGGGTAGCCGCTCCCTATTCTCGTTCTCTGTGTGGCTATCGCTCGGGCAGGCCGTCAGCACGCTGAACTGGCGTTTCGACCAGATCATCATCGGATATTTTCTCGGGAAATCCGCCCTGGGTGGATATGTGCTTGGCAGCGACCTCGCCGCCACGCCGACAAGAGAAGCAACAAATCCGCTCGCCGGGACGCTGTTTCCCGCGTTCGTGAGGCTGAGGGACGACAAAGCCGCTCTTCAGCGAGCTTATCTGTCAGCGCAATCAATGCTGTGTGCGATCGCCTTTCCGGCCGGGTTCGGCTTCGCGTTGATCGCCGATCAATTCGTTCCGCTCGCACTGGGTGAGGCTTGGGCAGGCGCGACGATCGTGATCCAGCTTCTCGGTGGTGCAATTGCGTTGCACACGCTCAGCGCGACCGTCCAACCCCTTGGTCTGGCCCTTGGCCAGACGCGCAGGTTATTTCATCGCGACGTTGCGATCCTGATCGTGAGGCTGCCTTTCATTGTTGCGGGCTTGTGGATGGGAGGGCTAGTTGGCCTGCTGGTCGCCCGCGTGGCGGTTACGCTCGGCGGTGTCGTCTACAACATGGTCCTGGTCCGCGAATTGATCGACACTTCTGTCTCCCGGCAATTTCTCGTGAATCTGAGGACCGCTTTGTCCACCTGCACGATGATCATTGTCGGTCTTCTGACGAATTGGGCTTTCATCACATCTTTTGGCCATGAGTCTCACGTCTATGCTCGGTTGATCGCTGTTGTTCTCGTGAGCGCTCTTGCCTATGTCGGGTCACTCTTTGGATTCTGGCGAGCGACAGGCGCGCCGGCCGGGCCCGAGCGTGAGATCCTGCGAATCCTCGGCGCAATCGCCAATAGGTTTGGGAAAATGGGAAAAATCGTCGATGATAACCGAGCAGTCGGGTGAGCAATATGAATGAAAGGTCGAAGCGGCGCGTCGCGCTGATTACGGGCGTCACCGGTCAGGACGGTGCCTATCTCGCCGAGTATCTGGTCGGCCTGGGCTACATCGTCCACGGCATCAAGCGGCGCTCGTCCTCCTTCAACACCGCCCGTGTCGATCATCTTTATCAGGATCCGCATGCCGGCAATGTGCCGTTCCTGATGCATTACGGCGACATGACGGATTCGACAAACCTGATCCGCCTGATGCAGCAGATCCGGCCAACCGAGATCTACAATCTGGCCGCACAGAGCCATGTGGCGGTCAGTTTCGAGAGCCCGGAGTACACCGCGAACGCTGACGCGATCGGAACGCTGCGGCTATTGGAGGCGATTCGCATTCTTGGCATGGAGAAGGAGGCGCGGTTCTATCAGGCGTCCACTTCCGAGCTGTACGGCCTTGTGCAGGAAGTGCCGCAGAAGGAAACGACTCCCTTCTACCCGCGCTCCCCATACGCGGTGGCGAAGCTCTATGCCTATTGGATCACGGTGAACTACCGCGAAGCCTACGGCATGTTTGCCTCGAACGGTATTCTCTTCAACCACGAGAGCCCGATCCGCGGCGAAACCTTCGTCACCCGCAAGATCACGCGTGCCGTTGCCCGCATCGAGACAGGCCTCGAAGAGACGCTGTATCTCGGAAATCTCGAAGCCAAGCGCGACTGGGGCCATGCCAGGGATTATGTCGAAGGCATGCACATGATCCTGCAGGCCGACCGGCCCGACGATTTCGTGCTGGCAACCGGAGAGACTCGCTCGGTGCGTGAGTTCGTGGAGCTCGCCTTCGCCGAAGTCGGCCGCAAAGTCGAATGGCGGGGCAAGGGCGTCGAGGAAACCGGTATCGACAAGAAGTCAGGCAGGATCATCGTGCGGATCGACCCGACCTATTTCCGTCCCACCGAGGTCGATCTCCTGATCGGCGATCCCAGCAAGGCGCGCGAGAAGCTCGGCTGGAAATCTAGGACCCCGTTCGCGCAACTGGTCAAGGAAATGGTGGCTTCCGATTTGCTCGAGGCCAGGCGAGAGGTTACCAATGCCAAGCACTCCATTTGAGCTGGCCGGTAAGACCGTCTTTGTCGCCGGCCATCGCGGCATGGTTGGCTCCGCGTTGGTGCGGCGGCTCGCGGAGGAAAACGTCGAACTTCTGACGGTCTCGCGAAGCGAGGTCGACCTGCGTGACCAGGCCGCGGTCGATAAATGGTTTGCGGCAAGGCGTCCGCAGGCAGTGTTCCTTGCTGCTGCCAAGGTCGGCGGAATCGTCGCCAACAATACGCTGCGCGCCGAGTTCCTCTACGAAAATCTGGCGATCGCGACCAACGTCATCCACGCCGCGCATGTCAATCGATGCGAGAAGCTGATGTTCTTTGGCTCCTCCTGCATCTACCCCAAACTAGCAGTCCAGCCGATTCGCGAAGAGTCGATGCTGACTGGCCCGCTGGAGCCGACCAACGAACCCTACGCGATCGCCAAGATCGCGGGCATCAAGATGGTCGAGGCCTATCGCAGCCAGTACGGTTCAAACTTCATCAGTGTGATGCCGACCAACCTCTACGGTCGCGGCGACAATTATCATCCCGAATACAGCCACGTCGTCGCGGCGTTGATCCGTCGTTTCCATGAGGCCAAGACGTCGGGAGCGAAGAACGTCGTGGTGTGGGGCACCGGCACGCCGCGGCGCGAATTCCTCTTTGTCGACGATCTTGCGGACGCCTGCATCCATCTGATGAAGACCTATTCGAGCGGCGAGCTCGTCAACATCGGCACCGGCGTGGACATTGCGATCGCCGAATTCGCCCGCGTGGTCGCGGAGACCGTCGGCTATTCAGGCGAGATCAGCTTTGACACCTCGCGCCCCGACGGCACTCCGCGCAAATTGCTCGACGTCAACCGGTTGGCGAAACTGGGTTGGCGGGCCAAGACCCCGCTCGAGGATGGGCTCAAGCTGGCCTATCAGGCATATCTCGGCGAGAATCTGCAGGCGCGAGAGTAGGAAGCGCACTTCTGCCATTGCGAGCCAACGGTCACGCATCCGCGCGCCCGTCGTGCGCGGCTGGCGTGATTCGTCGGCGCGGCCACGGGGGCGATCACTCCGGAGCGAACCAGCATTTCGGCAGCACGACATCGTCCCTGTTTGCGACGTTTCTCCTGTCGAGGTCGTGAGGAAACTTTCTCGCAGGCGTCCGGCGAGCAGCGCGATCCTTGCGCAAGAACGAGAATTCCATGATCGGCGGTACCTTGAAGCCCCTGTACTCGATGGGTTTGAAGTAATTGTTCGGATGAATGTGTACGACGTCGAAGTGCTTGGTGATCTTCTTGAAAACAGCGCCGATCAGCTTGAGACCGATGGGATTGAGAATTCTGTCCATGGAATGGAACTCGATGATCATGATCCTGAAGCGCTTCAGGTCGTCGCAGCTCGTTTCGATGAGAACCTCGTACTCGCCGCCTTCAATGTCCATCTGGAGGATGAGATCGCCGGTCCGAGGGCCCTTTCTCGACATCCAGTTCTCTAAAGTCATGAACTTGGCGTTGTTTTCGTTTCCGAGGAACTTCTTTTCGAAATCGAGCAGGTCATTGTGGATCGCCGGTGCATCCACCGAGAAGTCAGCGAGGAAACACGGGATGCCACGTTCGGCAAGGCCGAGCTCGAAGTCAGAGACGTTGTAGACCCCCGGCGAAAAGCAACCGACGCAGCCATCGAGGTCGTCCGGAACCAAATAGCCGCCATCAGCCGATCCGCCCAGTCGAATCAATTTCTTGTCCGTCACGACAGGGAAAAGGTCCCGGAAGAATTCCCTGAGCTCCTGCTCCTTTGAGGTGCCGGATATCATAAAGTCGTTATCAAGCAGGCGGGCCTTTACGTAGTCTTTCAACAAACCGATCATGGTGACTCCGAGCTCGCTAACGCACTGGGTGCAGGCTTGCTGCAAGAAGCGGCATTCCCGCAGGCTCGCTGCCTATGTTCGTTGCGATCAACACATTTGCCTGCCTTAAGACTTCAATAGATTCGATTCTTGTCATGAATATGTGCGGTGTTGTCGCTAATCGGCAGCGTTGCCGAGACTTGCCTTTTGGCTGCTAAGCCGATCTATTCCGTGCTCTGGAACCCGGTCAGCTTCCGCATCGGCGAGGGGACACCGAGAGAGGCACGAGTGCGTGATAGAGGCAGAAGCCGGCTGAGCGCGAAAGATCGAATGACTGACGCGGGAAGCTCGCAGCGCAAACGTCCGGCGTTCTCGCTGACGGCAGGCAGATGCGTCATCGCTCAACCGCAGCGAGTACCTGGCGCAATGGCAGAAATGGATTAATCGAATGGGAAGTTTTGCCGATGCATCGAAAGCCGTTCGATGCTGTGATGCGACCGACGGGACCGAACTCAGGACGATGGCCGAAACTCCCATGAAGGACTCTCGTACACTGATTGCAGAAATGCAGGATGAGATTGAAAAGGTCATCGGGCCTCATCTGGAGGGTGTCGAGAATTTTGCGCTAGTGGACTTCCCCAACCACTCGAATGTGGGCGACAGCGCCATATGGTTGGGTGAAGAGACCTATCTGCAGAAGAAGCTAGGCCGAGCACCGTCCTACGTCTGCACCTATGACACCTGGTCAAAGGAAGAGTTTGAAAGAGCCGTTCCTGTCGGACCTATCCTTATCCATGGTGGCGGCAATTTCGGCGACCTGTGGCCTAGCCATCAGGAGTTTCGGCTCAGGCTTCTGTCGGAGTTTCCGGATCGCCAGATCATTCAGTTGCCGCAAACCATACACTTCTCCTCGAAGGCAAGTCTCAAACGCGCCGCGGAGATCATCAACTCGCATAAGAAATTCCGGATTTTGGTCCGCGACGTGCAAAGTTTGAATATCGCGACAACGGAATTTACTGCGCCCGTCGATCTCTGTCCGGACATGGCATTCTGCCTGGGGGCGCAGAGCTCGTCAGCGGCAGTAACCAGGAAATTGTTGCTGCTGCTCCGAACCGATCACGAGAAGGTGGAGCAAAAGCGTTTTCCGACGCTCCCAAACTTTGCAGTTGTCGAGGACTGGCTCATCGAACAACGAGGCTTGGGAAAGAGGTTGTTTGTCAAGGCGCTGCTCGAGACGGCGCTCCTCTTGCTCAAGGGCATGACGCCGTCGGAGCTCGACGTGCGCATTCGGTGGTTTCACCTGCTGGCGTCGAACCGTGTAGCCCGTGGAATGAGGCAGGTTGGATCGTCGGCCTACGTGATCACGGACCGGCTTCACACGCATATCTTTTGCGTGTTGCTGAATGTGCCGCACTCGGTCCTTGACAACAATTATGGGAAAATCAGCACGTTCGTCGATGCGTGGAGCAAGCCCTTCGAAAAGTTGAGCCGGCCACTGAGCACGAGTGTGGACGACGCCCTCGCAAATTTTCTGGATATCTGCCAGGGCAGTTCGGCCCCGACGGATCAAGGTTGAGGGTCGAGCATCATCCTCCGTACGGGCGGTTCGCCGGATCGTGCGCGTGGACGGTCAACGTTGTCGTCCTCTTTGTTGTCTGGCCCGCATTGTTTGCGCAGGAGATTGTCAGGCTGGTGACCCCTGGCGTCGTTGGAGCACCATTGATCAGTCCGGTAGAACGGTCAAAAGCGAGCCCCTGCGGCAGTCCTTTGACGGACAATATCTTCGGCATCATGACTCCGACATCGCACTCCCCATAGATATCGTGGCGGTAGCTGTCGCCTGCGGCGGATGAAAGGGGGCGCGTCGTCACGCGCGGACCGCGATTGATGGAGAATCGCAGTGGCTCCATCGTTGAGCCGTCAGGCTTGTAGCCATAAACGACGACATGAGACCGCCCGGCATTGCCCTTGGCAGTGGTGAAGTCCGCCTTGATCGTGCGCGATGTCGCATCGTACGAAATGCCTTCCGGGAATTGCGTAAACGTCGTCTGCTCCGTCATACCCGGTTCGGAGCTGTCATAGGGTACGACCTGGACGAATTCGGTAACGCTCGCATCACCCCAGAGGGCCTTGGCGCTCGGCAGCACAATCTTGCCGTTGCCGTCGTAATCGACATTGAGATCTGCGACCGAAACCAGCGGCTTCCAATGCTTGACGCCTGTCGTGCGCCAGCCGCGGATCCAGTCGACATCGAGATAGGCGCCGGTCGCCGAACTGGCCCACGCTGCGGCGTCATACGCCTCGCCCGCGAACGTGTTATTGAATATGTGTGACGTCAGCAGCACAAATGAGGGCATATTCTTGGTATTGGAATCCACGCCGGCAAACTGGGATCGAAGGGCGCCATCGACGTAGAGTTGGGTGTTTCCGCCGTTTCGAAAAACAAAGCTGAAGACGTGGAACGCGCCGTCCATATAGTCGAATGGTCCGGCGCTGTTGTCGGTCGAGATCGCCCCCGAGGTATGGACGATATTGCTGAAGTGCATCCCTTGGGAGTTGCACTCGAGATCCCACTCGTTGCCGGTTGGATTAAGCACGGGTGCGACCGAATAGGTCCAGAACGCGGGATGAAAGCCGGCCGGATTTGTAAGCCTGGGGCTGAACCGGGCACGCATCTCGATGATGACGGCGTTGGCGGTCGGGTAGTATGCAAACGCCCCGGCGGTATGGATCATCGCGGATAGGTGCGGCCGCACGCCTCCGTTGATGGACCGGTCGGTCGGCGTAAGGAATGCCTGCTCGCGCGTTGTTGCCTTGCGCGCTCCGAGGCGCAGCACCGAGCCGGAGATCGACATGTTGTCGAAGCCAACCGCGACGCCGCGGTTGCGGTCCTTGTAGCCGGTGGTCAGCGGGTCGGCATCAAAAGCGGTCCCGAGCGACGTGGTATTGCCGCGGATGCCTGGATGATAGGCGCCAGTCGGGAAGAACTTGCCGCGAGGGTTTGCCGGACCCACGATATCGAGAGTGTTGAATTCATCACCCCAGGACAGCGTATAGCCGGCATACAACCCACTGCCGTTCTGGCCGACGACGGCGCCGCCGACGACCTGGCTGCGTTGCTTAAACAGCGGGATGAATTGCAGGCGCTGTCGCAAACCATCGTTGCTCAGGCCAAGATAAAGTACTGAGCCACCGACAACCAATGATGCGACGAACAATGCTGCCATGGTGCTGGTGAATCGATGCTTTGATGGCATCCGCGCCTCTTTGCTTGAGACCATCGCGACTTTCGCGATGTACATGTTTCACTCGTCTGTGAGGAACCGTTGGTTCGATCCAAGGCATCCGAATGCGACCGCTTTAGGTATAGCCGCAGATTTCGCCGTGCTTTACGAAACAAGAATGTGAAATGGCCACCAGCATGGCAGCCGCCGGGCGCCGCGTCCTTGTCAGCACAGACCGGTTCGCGGTAATCGTTTGGAGATCACGTGCAATACGGTTCCCAATCAACGCGTCGGACTGATCAATTGATGGGCAGCAATCTCAAAATTGTGGCGATTAGTTTGGCCGGTTCCGTGCGCCGCGAGCGCGCGAGTGCAAATCTGGAGTCGCTTGAGATTCCATGGACCTTCTTTGATGCCTTGCGTGTGCCCGCCAAGGGGCTCCCGCAATATGATGAGGCGCTGGCCATCCGCTTTTGGGGCAGGGGCCTTTCACGTGCCGAGATCGGCTGCGCAGCTAGTCATATGAGCATCATGGCGCAAGTGGCAGCGTTAGACGCCGACGATTCATGGACACTTGTGGTCGAAGACGACGTCATTCTCGATGCCGGGTTCAGCTTTCGATCGCTTCCGGACATCTGCAAGGCGGCCGAGATCGGCTATCTCCGGCTGTATGGGCGACACATGGCGCCGTGCACGCACGTGGCCTGGCTGGATCAGCGGGAATTGGTGCGGTTTGAGCGTGCGCCAATGGGAACGCAGGCTTATCTAATCTCCGGCCATGCCGCGCGTCGATTCATCGACAGCGTGACAACGATCCATCGGCCGATCGACTGGGAGATGGATCGCTTCTGGGCAAATGGCCTCCACAATTATGCCTTGTTTCCTTTTCCGTGCCTTGAGGTGACGCTGACGTCTTCGATCGCAAAGGCGGCGGAGTCGGTCCGCGAGCCTACTGCGTTTGACAGAGCGGCTCGGTTTGCGTGGAAATCAAAGGAATATGTTCTGCGCCTGTCGGAAAATATCCGCCTTCGCCAGTCCGACAGGCGGATTCGCGCCCGCCTCGCCGGCGCAACCAGTCTTTCCGGGCCAATGCCGGAGACAATTCGTACGATCGAAAGCGTGTGATCGACGCCTGGAGGCGTAGGACGAGATCTGACGAGGCGGGTTGCCTTTGCGGCGTTGCCCACTCAGGCGGGCTTGCGCCGGATGACACTTCCGAACCTGACGAGCGGCCTCAAGAGTTCTGCCCTGTTGAAGCGGAGCATGATCAGCTGATACGCAAGCCAGGAAGGGCTCAAGAACAGCCCTGTGAACCAGACGATATGAGAGGCGGCGGCGCGCCAATGTGTTGTCGTGGTCAGCGCAAGCCATATCCCACGGCGCAGAAGTGAACTCGATGTGTCCGCGTCCTGCCGAACATAGCGCAATCCCAGTTTACGCGACGCGAGGCGATAGTTGACAAAGACGATCTCGTTATCGATCGGCCGTGCCGCTTGCACGTGCATGGACTTCTTGTCGCAATGCGCCTTCAGGATATCGAACTCTGCGACACGGAACCCGATCTGCCTAGGAAAATCCGGAAACCGCTGCGCCCGGCCCTTCGCGTCATTTCGGCTGATATTTCTGCCATGGAGCCGATATTGCCCCAGGGTTTCCTGCACCGTGACCACGTCTCCGTAAAGAGGCGCGATCGTGTTGAGGGCGCCGTCGTATCCCACGGGCGGATTGAGCGGGATGACCTGTCGAAGAAACTCTCGGGAGTACGCATTTCCCGACATGACTGGCCAGATGTACGTTCCCGACCGGGTAAATTCTGCGTGCACATCGTCTGGCGCGTAGGATTTAGGAAACGCACAAAACGAGCGCCCAAGTCGCCTGCCGGCGCCATCGATGATGTCCAGATTGAACTGAACTTTCGAAACACCTTCACGCCAGTGCGCCGCGACGTTTTCGACCGCCGTCGGCATCAGGATGTCATCCGCATCGAGGAACAGGAGTACATCGCCTATCGCTGCGCGATACCCAACTTCGAATGCTGCGATGTTGCCCTGATTTGCCTGAAATATGGCTCGAATCCTGTCACCATAGCCGGCGATGATCTGGCGGGAACCGTCGATCGATCCGTCGTCGACGACGACGATTTCGTCCGCCGGACGGGTCTGATTCAACGCGCTGTCGATTGCCAATCCGACATACCGTTCGTAATTGTAGACAGTTATGACGATGCTGATCTTCAACGCGTGTCGCTCACAATTTGCAGGTGACAGAAGAGGCTATCAATCCATGCCTTGATGAGCCAGAAGTAATTTCACGGTCCGCAAAGCATGGTTGGTGAGGCAATCGCATGAAAATCGCTCTGATCGATCCGTCGCTGTTTACTTGGCCATATGATCTTAAATTAGCCAAAGGATTGACCGATATTGGGCATGCAGCCAGCATTGTCGGGCGCCAGCTCGGGCGGAAGCCTTCCGTTGATGAAGACCTGTTTCTCGACCGGCATTTTTATCCGGGATTGCAGTCGCGCTTTTTCAAGAAACTTCCACGCAACGTGCAGCTGGGGCTGAAAGGCCTCAGTCACGCTGAATCAATGACACGGCTGATCAGGCGGTTCAGGAGGACGCCGCCTGATGTGATCCATTTCCAATGGGCACCGCTGGCGATCGTCGACAGCCAGTTCATTCCCAAGTTCAGGAGGGTCGCGCCAACGGTTCTGACCGTTCATGACTCGAATCCGTTCAATAACAATCCGAGCTCGCGGATACAGCGAATTGGCGCGTTCAGCATTCTGCATTGCTTCGACCATCTTATCGTTCATACGACCGTTGCACGCGATCGCCTGCTACGCGTTGGTATCCCGGACGAAAAGATATCCGTTATCGCGCACGGATTGCTGACGGATCATATCACCCGACCGGCCGACGAGACCTCGGCCGGGAACGGGCGCGTTCAAATACTCCTGTTCGGCAAGATAAAGCCCTACAAGGGCGTCGACGTCATGCTTCGCGCGCTTGCGCTGCTTCCCCGAGAGGTCAGGGCGCATTGCGTGGTGAAGGTCGTGGGCTGGCCGGAAATGGCGATGGAGCCGCTGTTTGCGATGGTGAAGGATCTGCAGCTCGAAGACCATGTCGAATTCGACCTGCGTTTCGTTCCGGAAGATGAAGTTACCTCACTGGTCGCGCGCGCTGACATCCTGGCTTTTCCGTACCGGGATATCGACGCATCGGGTGTGCTGATGCTGGCGATCGCGGCGGGACGTCCGATCGTCGCTTCGAACCTTGGAACGTTTTCGGAATGGCTGAGCGATCGGGCAGAGGGGACGCTCGTTCCTCCAGGTGATCCCGCCGCGTTGTCCCGGACGCTCGAGCGCTTGATCAGCGACCCTGATTATCGAAACCGCAAGAGTCAAGGAATGTTGGATCTGCGAGACTCGGTGCCGACGTGGACCTCGATTGCACGCCTGACCGAGGCGGCCTATGCGAAGGCGGGCCGGCGTGTGGGCGCGCCGGCCAGTGCCCAGGTTCTACAGGGTTCAGGAAACTGAAGGGGTCATCTGCCAGGTGGCCTGGCGGATCGACAGGATGCCCCAGAAAAAGCCAAGTGCCCACGCGAAGTGCATCACGACAGCGGCCGGCAGTGCAAGCAGCCCGCAAATAGAGCGATGTTTTACTGCAATCATCATTGCAGTCAGCGCCAGTATCGCCAGATAGGCTGCCGGCAATGTCAACAGCAGCGGCGCCACCGGCGACAGCACGATGGCGCCAAGCGTCAATGCAACATGCGTGGGCACCACGAATTGACGCAGTCGCAACGATCCGGGATGCCGCCTCACGGTTCTCGATCGACCGCGACCGTAGTTGAAGTACTGCTTCGCCAGGCTCAGAAAGCTCGACCGCGGTCGATATGAAAGGCGGATGTCCGAATCCAGAAATATCCGGCCGCCGATTGCACGCAGCCTGCAGTCAAACTCTGCATCTTCATTATGAGCGAAGGTTTCGTCGTAACCACCAGCCCTGCGGAATGCGTCGATGGTCATCGCCGCATGATGCCCGTGATCGACAAAGCCGCTTTGCTTTCCGCCGCGATGTGCCGATCCACCCGAACCGACCTTTGTGTCCGAGACCCAGGCGACGGCCTTCTGCAGGCAACCCTCGCCACGCGAGTCCATGGGAACCACGACCGAGTCGGCCTTACGCTCGTCCAGAGTCTCGAGGAGGCTCGAAACATAATCCGCTGGATATCCGCAATGGGCGTCACACCGCACTAGGACCTGCGCCGCAGCACCATAGACCTTTACGGCTAGATTGACCCCGGCACTCTGCAGCCGCTGCGGATTGCGCAACAGATGGACGCCGCCAATGTCTTTGGCGAGCTGGCGGACAATGTCGGGCGTCCCATCGGTGCTGCCGCCATCTGCAACCACTATTGTGCGACCTGCGTGAAGACTGTCCCCGGCCAGGTTGCGGACAACCGTCTCAATCTGGGGGGCCTCGTTCAGTACCGGTATGACAATCAGGACTTCTCTGGACACGATTTAGCTGCCGCTTGCGGTTGTTTGCTTAATCCGTTGGCAGGCGCGGGAATGGTCGTTGATGCACGCCAAAGGACGAACCAACGGTCCGTCAAAAGAATGGCCAACTCGTGACTGCTTCTTTTAATGCATCGGTTGCAAGTGGGCTTACCGATGGCGCCTTAAAATGGGCGATCTATTCTGCGTGAATCGTGAATAGTGCGTGCCCCGATCGCTCGAAGATCGGAAGCGAACCGGACTGGGAGCGATATGTGAGAGCTGCTGTTGTTGTTGCCGTCGCTTTGTTGCTAGCGGTCTGTCATCCTGCATCGGCCGATCCGATGACGTTGGATTTTTCATGGCGCGGGGCGCACGGCTGTGTCACGCTGTTCCCAAATCCGGAGATACGTCTGCGCAACATTCCCGCCGGTGGCACTTCGATGACGCTCACACTTGCGGAAGGTGCTCGCGAAATGGGAGGCCAGAACGTTCCGGTTCCTGGTAATGGCGTTGTGCCGTCTGGGACGATCCGGACATTTGGTCCTTGCAAGCCGGGTCTGTATGAATGGACCGCCCTCGTGAAATCATCGGCGGGACAGGTTCTATCGGAAGCGCATCAGGCGCGATTCTATCCCTCGGACCAGACCGCAGCGAAGCAATAATTTGGCAACGTCAATCCACGTATTGCACCGTTTCGGGCCTTTGTGGCAGCTCCACGCGTCTGCATGCCGCCGATTGATCGTACCCACGTGTTGCGACTCTATTCGGCCAACGAGGGTCTCATACGGGTTGAATACTATCGGATGCAAAATGCGGTTCCCTAATCGGAACCCAGCGTGTTCGGCGCCCGCCCAGGGAACGACGGGCAATGCACTGAGCGTGCTTGTTGCAAAGCAGCGCGGACTTCACATGAGCCCGTAGCATTCCGGTGTCTCCGCAGAAATCTCCAGCCGTCAGCTGATTCTCTCGTCATGCGTCAAATTGCGTCGAATCCATAAGGCTCTTTTGAACGCGTGCATAGTTGTGTGCCACGTAAGAGGAGCACGTAATCCATCATGACCACTATCAATGGAAGCGCCGGTGCCGACGTTCTGTTTGGCGGTACCGGAAATGATGTTCTGACCGGAGGAGCAGGCAGCGATACTTTCGTTGTCTCGAAGGGGTACGGCTCCGATACCGTCACTGATTTTCAGGCGGGCTTAGGCGGCGATGTGCTGCGAGTGCAGAACTACGGCTTCGCGACGTTCGCGAGCTTCCTGGCAGCGGCCACCCAAGTGGGCTCCGATACGGTCGTCACGCTGTCGTCCACCGAAACCCTGACGCTGCAGAATGTCGCGCTTTCGACCTTGGTTGCAAGCAATGTCGTGCTGGACAATCCGCTGCCAGCGAGCGGAACGGCATGGAACTGGGCGGGCACCGTCCCCGCAGGCGGCACGCTGACGACCGGGGCGACAAATGACGGCATGGAGGCCGGCGGCACGGGCGTCACGCTGATCGGCGGAGCAGGGGACGACACCTACTATGTCTATGACCACAACACCAAGGTCGTCGAGCAGGCCGGAGAGGGTATCGATACGATCCGTGTCTGGAACATCAACGGATACAGCCTCGTCAATGCGCCGAACGTCGAGAATCTTGTCCTGACAGATAGTGTTCCGTCTCCCGCCACCGGTAATGACCTCAACAACATCATTGTCGGCAACGCCGGCGACAACATGATCGACGGCGGGCGAGGCAACGATGTGCTGACCGGTGGGGCCGGTCGCGACACCTTTGTCGTGACAGCGGGCAACGGCAATGACACCGTCACCGACTTTCAGGCGGGCGCCGGCGGGGACGTCCTGCAGCTCAACAACACCGGCTTCAAGACGTTCACCGATGTCACGGCGGCCATGAAACAGGTCGGCACCGACCTTGTTCTGAAACTCGCGAGCGGCGAAACGATAACACTTGAAAACACCAGCCTCCAGAATCTCACGACCGCCAATATAAACATCGTCAGTCCGCTGACCGGATTGGTCCAGACCTTCAACGACGACTTCAACACGCTCTCCGCGGGCCAGGATCCGAGCCTGACCTGGCGCACGAGCTATGCCTGGAGCGGAGCCGCAGGGTACGGGCTGGCCGGCGAACAGGAAGTGTATGTCGATCCCAGCTTTTCCGGACTGCCGGCCACTCAGGCATCAACGTCGCTCGGGCTTAATCCGTTCTCGATTCAGGACGGTCACCTCGTCATCACGGCGCAACCGTTGCCTACGAGCGCAACGCCTTATACAGGCAGTGCCATATTTTCGTCGGGCATGATCTCGACCCAGAACAGCTTTACCCAGACCTACGGCTATTTCGAGATGACGGCCACGCTGCCCAGCACAAGCGGCGCGTGGCCGGCGTTCTGGATGCTTCCCAGCACTGCCAATAACCTCAACACGGAAATCGACGTGCTCGAAGCATTTGGTCAGGATCCTGACCAGGCTCATTGGGCCATTCATTCGCCCTACGCGCCTGCGACGAATGGGGGGTGGGCAAATACAGCCAACCTGACCAGTGGAGAGCACACGTTTGCGCTCAAATGGACCCCTTACGACTTGACGTTCTTCGTCGACGGGAAGGAGGTCGCACAGCAGGCGACGCCCTCCGACATGAATACGGCGATGTACATGATCGCCAATCTGGCGATGGGCGGCAGCTGGCCGGGCAACGCCGCTCCAGGATCGACGGCGACGATGACCATCGATTCAATCAAAGCCTATCAACTGCCGGAGTACACGCTTGCGAACTACACCCTGCTCACGAGTGGCGCACCGACCAACACGATCGTGGGAAGCGCGGCTGCGGACGCGCTGAGCGGCACATCCGGTAATGACCTGATCGGTGGTGCAGGAGGCGCCGATGCCATGACCGGCGGTGCCGGCGATGACACTTATGTCGTGACCGATTCCGGTGCGAAGGTTATCGAGGCCTATGGCGGAGGCATCGACACGGTAAACTCCTCCGTGACGTATACGCTTTCGAGCTACGTCGAGAATCTGACGCTCACCGGTTCGGCGGCCATCAACGCCACCGGCAATATTCAGTCCAACATCATCATCGGCAATTCCGCGGCGAACGTGATCACCGGCGGGCTCGGCAATGATATGCTGACCGGCGGCGGCGGTGCGGATACCTTCGTGGTCAACTCCGGCGATGGTTCGGACATCATCACCGACTTTTCTCCGGGATCGGGTGCCGCGCACGACGTCGTCCAGCTCAACGGCTTTGCCTTCACCTCATTCGCCGATGTGCAGGCGGCGATGACCCAGGTCGGAAGCGACGTCTATCTGAAGTTGACCAGCCAGGACACCGTGGTGTTCCGCAACACGACGGTCTCGGCATTCACCAGCGACGATTTCCAATTGCCGGCAACACTCCCGGTCGGTGGGACGATCACGTCCTGGATCAGCGGGAAAGCGAGCAGCCGCATGGTGTACGGTACCGCGGCAAACGACAAGCTCTCGGCGGTCAATATCGATGACACGCTCGTCGGGTGGAACGGCGACGATTCCTACGTCATCGGTAACGCGAACCAGAAAATCGTCGAGAATCCCGGCGGCGGCATTGACAGCGTGGAGGCGTGGACGTCGTACACGTTGCCGGCAAACGTCGAAAACCTGACGTTGATGATGGGCGGGCTCGCGGGCGTCGGCAACCAAATGGCAAACCGCATGGTCGGCTCGAGCGGTGACGATTCCCTGGATGGCGCGGGCGGGAATGACTGGCTCTCCGGAGGAGCCGGAAACGATACGTTCATTTACAATGCAGGCAGCGGCAACGATACGGTCGCCGATTTCCACGTCTTCACGACCTCGACTGCCGAACACGACAAGCTGATTCTGAAAGGATACGACAGCGGCGCCTATTTGACCCATGTGAACGACGTGTGGACCGTTCACTACGCGGGTGGAGCAGATACGCTGCGCATTGCGGGCGTCACCAGCTTGACGTCGGCCGACTATTCATTCGTTTCCGCGACGAATTCGCCGATGGCGATGACACCTATCGCCGTGCCGACGATCTCGGCTGTCAACGACAGCGGTTCGATCGTGTCGGGCCTCATCAATACAAATCATCTGGTCCTCACGGGTCGCGCGCAGGCAGGTGTAACCGTCAAGGTTTTCGACGGGACAACTCAGATCGGCACGGCGATCGCCGACGGCAACGGTAACTGGAGTATGGCGACCGCAATGCTGGCCGAAGGCGGCCACGCCTTTGCCGCCGCAGCGATGGACGGTGTCGGCAATCTCACCGCGCTCTCAGCCGGGGTGAATGTCACCATCGATACGGTCGCCCCGAACGTGCCCAAGCTCGCGTCGTTTTCGCCAGACAGCAACGTTGCCGGCGATGGCGTCACCAATGTCAACCACGTGAATTTGACTGGAACCGCGGACGCCGGGAGCACGGTGCAAGTCTTCGACGGCGCGACGATGATAGGAACGGCGATCGCCGACACCAACGGAGCCTGGTCCTTTGCCACCGCAACCTTGGCGGACGGTAATCACACCTTTACCGGCAAGACCGCGGACGCCGCCGGCAACGTCAGCGCTTCGTCCGGCGCGTTGAACGTCACGGTCGATACGCGTGCCCCGGTTGCACCTATCCTGACCTCGGGTGCACCTGGAGCTTCGAGCGCAATAATCGTGTCCGGCACGGCAGAAGCCGGAAGCACTGTCCGGCTGTACGAAGGCTCGACCTTGCTCGGCACGGGCGTCGCGGCGACGAGTGGGGCCTGGAGCGTCACCACCGGATCGCTCACGGCAGGGCAACACAGCTTCACCGCGACCGCCACCGACATCGCCGGCAATTTGAGCCAGCTTTCGAACGCTTTCAGCTCCGCCGTCGGTACGGTGATCGAAGCGGCCGGCACGACATCGCTTATCAAGTCGGGAAGCAACTTCTACCTTTCGACGGCCGGCTCATCGGTGATCTTGAAGAATGGCGGAACCGCGGTTGTCGCGGGGCAGCTTGGCGCATGGGTGCCAGTAGCTGCGGAAGCGTCGTCGAACGGCTATCTCGTCGCGTGGAAGATCCCCTCGACCGGCCAGTTCGCGGTCTGGAGCACCGACAGCAACGGCAATTTCGTATCCAACTATCTGAACAAGGTGTCCGGAACCGACCCGGCTCTTGAGTCGAGCGAGACCCTCTTTCACCAGGATCTCAACGGTGATGGCGTGATTGGTCTTCCACCAGCACCCGAGAAGGTTTCAAGCACGACAATCGAGGCGTCCGGCTCAACCAGCCTGGTTCTGGTCGGCTCGAATTACTTGCTCGACGCGATGGCCAGCGGCGCGGGACCGACCTTGAAGTACGGTGGCGTAGCGGTTGTGTCGGGACAGTTCGGCGCTTGGACGCCGGTGGGCGTGGAGCAAACGACCAGCGGCTATGATGTGGCCTGGAAGATTCCAGCCACCGGCGAACTCTGTGTGTGGACCACGGACAGCAATGGCAACTATGTATCGAACCTCCTGAACAAGGTGGCCCCGACCGACCCTGCTCTTAAAGCGGTCGAGACGACTTTTTATCAGGACCTCAATGGCGATGGTGTAATCAATACGTCATCGACCATCCTCAAGATCTCCGGAAATGTCGTATTGAATCTGGGCAATATGTCACAGGCCGCGACGGTCGACCCCGGCGCCACGCTCGAATTGTCCGGCGCCGCTTCCGGGTCGATCACCTTCAAGGCGTCGACCGGCAATCTGGTGTTGGACCACGCGTCGCAATTTACGGGAACGCTCATCGGTCTGACGGGTGACGGCACCGCGTCCAATTCCAATCATATGGACCTGAAGGACATCGCGTATGGAGCGGGAACGTCGGCGTCCTTTTCCGGCGATACAGCCGGTGGCGTGTTGACCGTGGTCGATGCTCAAAATCACACGGCACATATCTCGCTTGTTGGCGACTACACCAACTCCACGTTCAATCTCTCGAGCGACGGATCCGGGGGCACGCTGGTCATCGATCCTCCGAAGGCCAGCTTTGATTTTTCGGCGGTTGCGCCGTCGCAGCCTCCTCCTACCGCACCGGCCGTCGGCCCCGCGCGCCCGCGAGACGACGGGTTCGTGTTCGAGCAGTCCGCTATCCCCACCGTATATGAGTTCAGCAACGAGGCTTTTCATGAATCGGCCAAGGCAAGGCTCCTCGTGGCCACCACTTATCCAGATGTTAACTCAAGCCTTCATCAGGTCGACGCCGTTCACGCGGTAGCCCCGATTGATGCCCATCTGGCCGAGTTGCATGACTTCATCCTTCGCTGAAGGTCTTTGCCTTTCGAAAAACGTTGCGTAATACGCGTTTCGCAAGTTCCCGTTTCCGCGCGAAGAAGGTCATGGGGAGGAGATATGATGCATAGGCAAGCGCCAGCAGCGTAACTAACCCAGCGAAAGAGTTTCCATCCAGCAATGAGATAATCGAAATCCTTGTGACGGCCGCCGCAACGCCACAACCGATCCAATGTGGGACGGTCGTCTTGACCAGGCTCCTAGTCGTCACCGGGCCATGACGACCGATTGACATCGCGTAAAGCGGCAGCACGACGGTGCAGTTCACCAGCGTATACGCCGCCGCGATTCCGAGGGCGCCCCAGGGAAGACCGACGAGGAATGAGGTCACGTTGATCAGGGCGGTCCAAACGCCGAGCCTGAAGTACTCCTGGCCACGGCCTTGACTGAGGAACAGCCAAGCTGCCGTCGCGGTTGCGACCTGGATCAAGCCCGCAACACCAAGCCAAGAAAAAATCGGGGCTGCACCCACCCAATGCTCCCCGAGGAGAACTCTGAAGAGCGGCTCCGAGAGCAGGATGGCGAAGACGATGCCCGGCTGACATATGAGCATAACCATGGAAAGGGCATCGTTGTAGGTGCTGAGATATCTCTCCTTATCGAAACGAAGCCGCGAAAGCAGCGGGACAATCACCTGACCGATGGGGTTGTGTAATTGGACGATCGGCAGCAGCAACAGCTTATAGGCCCGATCGTACAGGCCGAGTTCGTCGCCGCCTCGAAATTTGCCGATGAGAATGTTGTCCGCATTTCTCGAGAGATAGTTGACCAGATTGAACCCTGACACGTGCAGGCCAAATCGCGCCATGTGCCGCGTCTCGCTGTCCAGACGGGCATATCCGGGGCGATAGCCAGAATAGACCCAGATCCCGACTGTCGAAATGAGCGTGAGAACGAGCGTGGACAGATAAAGTGCCCAATAGTCTCTCAAGATGATTACGGCGACGATCCCGGCGACAACGGAAGCGGTTGTCGCAGCGACATCCAGGATTGCCAGGGTCTTGAACCGGGATTCTCTGGCAAGCAGCGCCGCCGGAACGGTCGCAAGGCCAGCAATGAAGCTTAGGCCGGCAATTGCGATCATGAGCTGTTGAAGCCTCGTATCGCCGTAAAACAGCGCAACCGGATGCGCGCTCAACGCCAGAACGAGAGCAGATGCCGCGGAAGCGAGCACCGATAGCCAGAACAGCGCATCGATCTGGCCCTTGGCGATTTCCGTGCGTTGAATGATGGCCTGTCCAACGCCGACGTCCTTGATGAGCCCGAGGAACGTTGCAGCCGTCGCAGACATGGCCAGCAGGCCGAAGTCGGACGGGGCAAGATTTCGCGTCGAGAATATCGTCAAGACAAAACCGGCCGACAGTTTCCAGGCCTGGGACCCGCCCGTTATGAGGATGTTGTTTACGGCCCGTGACTTGCTGTCCTTGTCCAACGAGCTCACCCCCGCGATCTCAAACAGTTCTTGCGCGGTCTTGCGCCTGCCAAAAAATGCCGCGGGAAATCCAGCGCGCCGAACGATGGCGGTTCCGATCGTCTCCGGCTTTTAGCTTGGCCTTGACACGAACGGAAGACGTGATCGGGCGATGTGGGACCGGCGTACCTGGGCGAGCCTGGTCGAAGCTGATTTCAAACGATGGCCTGACCATCACCAATGTCAATGCGGAGACTTGTGGTCACATCAATGCCCGCAGTTTGTCATATTTCAATTCGCAGTGCTGAGGTTCCCGTGAGATGATTTTGTGCACTCACACCAGGCGAAGGGCAAGCTGCGCTTGCGATGTTTGCAGACCGCTCGTGATTCTATAATGTTCGGCTGATCTCGATGGCGAAGCTCCGGAGGTCCGAGACGGGATGACGTTGTATACCGTTGCATCACAGCAAGGAGCGCGGTCTGGCGTCGCGTCGCTTGCGGGACCTCTCTTCCTCCTTGCAGTAGCCGTCATTCTTTCTGCGATTTCGCGGCGGGCCGTCACGCATCTCGCGCGCTGGTCTGACATTTACGCTCTGGTGCTGGTTTGCTTGGCATTTGCCGGCGCGCTCGCCTTCAGCTCCATTCGCTACCGTGATTTCTCGCCGCCATTGCGGATCACCGCCTTCGCGATCGGAATGACGATCTTCGTGCAGTTGCTGTTCGATTCATTGGGGCCCTTCGCAGGGCCTCCCAACATCCTGTTCGGTTCGAGCGACAAAGCACTGTTCTTCCGCTACGGTGCGGTGCTTGCGGTTGTGGCAGGAATAGCCGCGATCTGGCGTCCTTCATTTCTGGTGCCGCTGTTCTACTTCTATCATGCATGGCGCGAAATGGTGAGCGTCGTGTCCGGCATCTTCGTGACTGAGACCGATTATCTCGGGATGCTCGACGTCGGTAACTTCGCCGTCCTTGGCGTACTCGGCACGATCGTCCTCACCAGCGCCTGGGTGATCGATCGCGTGCCGTGGCTGCGAACTTTGTTCGCTTCCGCAGATAACGTGAAGCAGCTTCGCGATCGCGCCTATGGCTTGATTTGGGCGTGCGCCGTCGGGGCGCATCTCGGCAGCTATTTCTGGTCGGGAATCTCAAAGCTGCAGGCTGGTGGCGAGAAGCCATGGACCTGGCTGCTCGCAAATCCCACGCAAACCTCAATCCTGATGGGACTCGAACGCGGCGACGCCCCGCTCGGCCTATGGCCGGGCGCGTTGCAGACGATCTGGGACGCGATCGCGAGCAACCAGCTGATCTTCAACGTTTTCGTGCTGGGTGCCCAGCTCCTGTCGCCCCTGGCTGCGATCTCGGCGCGCGCGCTGTCGTTCTTCTGCCTGCTGTTCGACATCTTCCACATCGGCGTGTACTTCACGCTCGGGGCTCTGTTCTTCTTCTGGATTGCGCTCAACCTGTTCATCGTAGCCGCGGCGCGGACGCTGCCGCGTGATGGATTCACCCCGGCGATGAAGGTTGTGATGGTCGTGACCGTCATCTGCGGCCGGTTCTTCTTCTACACCAATCATCTCGGATGGCTGGACGGGCCGAAGCTGGCAAGCCCGCGGCTTTTCGTCGAGACCCGCGATGGTCGCCAGGTTCTCGCGCCTTCCACGTATTTCGGCATCTACTCGTACATGATCGGGACCGGAACCATGTACATCCCTGAGAATCATTTCCGGGCTCGCGTTGGCGGCAACAACCACGATCTTGCGACTTGGCATGACGCGACCACCTGCGGCCCGGAGATCCTTCCGCGTCAGGACACAGGCGTACCCATGGAGGCCGTGGAAAAATTGGTCCGCGAGACGGATCGCTTTTTCCGTGTCTATCCCTGGGTGAAGGACAACAACAGCTTTTATGCCTATCCGCACCACATGCTGTCCAATCCATGGCTGTATGGCGAATTCAACAAGCTGGCCATGGACGATATTGTCGCCTATCACTATGTGGTGGACTCAGTATGCCTCGGTCTGGCGGAGGGCAAGCTTGTGCGCGACGTTCGGAAGCGTACGGATTATCGAATTGACCCATAGTGATGACGATATCTGGGTGGTATATGACGGCGAATGCCCCTTATGCAGCCGCTATGTTCTGCTGTACCAGTTGCGGGAGCGTGGGCAGCGCATTCACCTGATCGATGCGCGTTCGGAGCATCCAATCGTAGGCGATATCCGCGCCCGCAATCTCGATCTCAATGAAGGCATGGTGGTTCGCTGGCGTGGGCGGCATTACTATGGGGCCGATGCAATGCATCTGCTGGCAACGCTTGCCGGGGAGGCGACTGTCTTCAATCGCCTTAATCGGCTCGTGTTCTCCCGGCCACGCCTCGCAAGGGCACTTTATCCGGCACTGGTGCGCGGAAGGAAGCTTCTCCTTCGGCTTCTCGGCCGCAAGCTGATCGATGAGATCAATGCTCCGGAACAGCGGCTACCGGTCGGTCCTTCCGACGAAAACATCAAGCACAACGACGGGGTCCGATGACGTTTGGAGGAAGGCTCCAGCGCGCCTCCTGTGTACGAGAAGCGGTGGGTCAGGTTATCGCGTCGCGGCCTGATAGGCCGGAGAGAGACGCATCAGATCGCAACGGACAAGATCGTCGGATGATTGGTAGATCAGGCTTTTCGGATAGATGAGCTCGAATGACGGATTCTGATCGAGCCGCTCCGCGTAACGCTGATACTCGACCGATCCGAGATAGTAATTGCCCTCGCGGACCGCGATTGCGACCTTGTCGGTGAAGTCGTGGAGAAATTTGAAATGGAGCAGGGCGCCTGTGACATCGCCTGGCTTGCCTGGTGGGGCCATCAGGTGACCGGCGGCGATATAGCGACGGCCGGGCAACCAGCGCGCGAGCGGCACTTTAGTGAGCAGCGGTGGCTGCCAGCGCGTGATGTTAACTGCAGGCAGCAGCCGCGCCAGCCCGTATGGCTCAAGCAACCGCACAAGTGCGTCGTAAAGAGCGATCTTCGGCGGCATCGGTTCGTCATAAAACAACCTTGCTCGCGCACCACCCACCAGGTAGTTGGTCGGAAAGCCGCGCCGACGGCGCTTCACATAGGTATCTGAATCGAAGTAGGGGCAGAACGCGACGAGGCTCTCACCGGCATGGTAGCGCTCCGGGCCACCGAGCCAGCGTGGATACATATCGACCATCTCCGCAGTCATGCAATCTGCGCCGGTGCTCTCCAGATATCGGCACAGCCATCGAAGATCAAAATTTTCGCAACCGGGATAGACAAAGAGTTCGTCTGCGTCGAGCGTCAGCGCCCACCGTCCTGGCGCGAATTGGTCGAGCACGGCGCTGGTCCAACGCGCGCCACCACTTGATTCTGCAAAGGGCTCTCGGATCTCGAACACGTGAACATCCGGCTGATCGAGTAGGAATGCTCGCGTGCCGTCATCCGAACGATCATCGATCGCGAGGAAACGTCCGACCCCGAGCCGGCGATGGTGGCGCAGGAAATCGGGTAATCGCAGCATTTCGTTGCGAAGCTTGCCGACAGCCACGATCTCATCGGCGCCGAAGTCGAGCGGCCTGCTATCAATCCGGTGAATGACTGGATCGGGATGCTTGGCCCGTGATCGCGTTGGCGTCAAAAGTGCGACAGCCGCTTGACCCCTTACGATCGACCCTTGTAACGCGTTCCGCGCGCGGTTGCCGCCCGCCGCTGCTCTCGCCAGCAATTCCATTTTAGATTTTCCAGCCAACCGATCACATCTGCATTATCTACGATAAAGACGGCGAATATAGGTGCTATGGACGGTCACATTGTCCCAGCGGGTTGATCTAGCCTCATAAGCCCGCGGCGAGCTACAAATGTGCGCTTCTTATTTGCAATCGAGGACTATCGGCCGGCGGTTTCGCGTCGGTTCCAAATAGATTGCATTGCCATTCATTCCCAAACGTCTTGAGCATAAAGTCATAAAGTGAAGTGTCGCACCAGCTTGTCGCGGATTCGTGTCATCCAAAAGCATTTGGCCTTTGTGCAACACAGCCATTCCGCTGCGGTTTCAAGGAGCCGAAATCAAAGTCAAAGGAAGGAGCCTCCGCCACGCATTCATACGCGTATTCAGTTGGGTGCAGGAGATCTGTCGAGCCGTTGAGAGCAGATTAGAGTTGTGGCCAACGGTTTCTGCGGAGCATCACTCGTGGACGGGATCATGCCGCGTAAACGAAGCGGCTCACAAGCACACCGGCAGGAATGCGGCCCTGCGGGATGATCTGCATGGCAATTAAACAGGTGCGGAGCTTCTGCAGGAGGATGTCACAATGCACGGACCATGCGACAACATGCTCGCTGGCCGCTCATGATAGGGGGGTGACTAGACTGCGATTTGCGATTCAGGCATCTGCGGTGATGCCTCCGACTGCACTTGGTCGAGCACCGAGAGGTTCGCGATGAGCAGATAGATCAGGAGGCTCGCGCAATAGACGACTTGCAAAATTACCGCGCTGGCGACGAATGCTATCGCGCCCGTGGCGAAACCCTGCTCAAGACCCAAATACCACGCTGCAACCAGGATCAGCATCGTTGCGGGAATAAGGGCGTATGCGCGAAGAAAACGCCCAAGAAGAACACCCGCTACGGCGCTTGCGATCATCAGCACGACCAAGATCTGCCCTCCTGCTCTTGCACCAGAGATGTTCCGACGCATGATGGGCCGTATTGTAGCCACAGAACCGCTAAAAACATACCACTTTTACGCGGCCGCGGCCAATCTTTGGTGCGCCTGCCGCTGCGCTGTGGGCGCGCGGTTCTGTCGTAAAACGTGCTCGGTCGACCTGGTCTCCTGTTGGGTGCTTTTCGGTTCCAGGGGCTTACTTTTCCACCCGGGTGGTCGACCTCGGCAACAGGCCGACACGCAAATGCGGCAAGAGGCTTGTGATCAAGACGCCCCGGAGGAGACCAGTCCTAGCTCCCCTGGCTTTTACGCAGCAGGAGCCCGACCAGTTCTTCGAGGCTCTGCTCAATGTCCGCGGACTGCAAAGATCTGGTATCGGGCTCAGAGGAACGCGGCTCGATCAGACGCAAGCTTGCGCCGGAAGGCCCGGATTTCACTGGCTTCGGCTCCCGAATGGATACGGGTTTAAACGACTGAGGCATGTCATGGTTCGTCTGCTCAGTCATTGCGGGTTGAGGTGTGGCGTATCGCGCCCTGGTGCTTTCGTCCGAAGCTGGTCGCCTGGTTCTGAGCGCGGGCGAAACGTAGGGCTGCAAGTTCAAGTACTCGGCGTGCCGCTTACGAGAGATCAGCTCACGTGTGCCGTAGCCGGCCGCGAAGCCAATCGCGAGCAGAACAAATATGATGAGAAGCCCAACCATCAAACTATACGCGCCCACTCATAATTCTGCCTCAGAGTTAACCTGCTACCGTCTATATCCTGTAGTTGATAGATGCCGTAATTGACGATTTGAAGGCACGTCGTTCGCCGTATCCGTGTCGGGCTGCGCTCGCCTCAGGAGCGCTTCTGACGCGTCGTGAGCGATACGAGATATTCGCTGCATCCCCGCGATCCGGTGACTTGCCTATTTGCTGGTCAATGCGCCTTCGATTTGGCATCGCACGTTTCGTGGGTGATGCGACAGCCATCGATTGACAGCTCGCTCAACGTAGCGAACATCGCAAACAGGAAACCACGAATACCGAGATCGCCGTCTTGTCGTTACAATCCCCAGGTTCCGCCATCATAACCGACAGCCGCGCGCAGAAGATCGGGGCCGTCAACGGTTTTCGCGGACTCGCCATCTTGATGGTGATCCTTTTTCACTTGCTTGTTCCGTTTACATCCAGCGCGCCGGCATTTCCCGGCGAACTTGATCCGAATGGTCTCCTGGCCATTGTCGCGAAGCATGGCTTCTTGGGCGTAAATATCTTTTTTGTGCTCTCCGGATTCGTTCTGTACCTGCCCTATCGCACAAAGAAGCGAGTCATCGATCGGCTCGCCGACTTCCCGCATTTCTATTGGCATCGCGCAGCCCGGTTGCTTCCACTTTACTATACGGTTGTCCTCGTGACGGTTGCACTCCATGCCAAGTCGCCCGCTGGATCGCATGCGTGGTATCTGGAGCTCGGCGGACTGTTATCTACGCTTTTCATTTTTGTGCCGCACGGGTTTATGCCCCCCTCCAATCCCGTATTGTGGTCCGTAGGCGTTGAAATCTGGTTCAGCCTTTTGTTTCCGCTGCTGATTCTTCTGATCGCGCGCTTCGGCCTTGGAAGACTGTTGCTGTTGAGCGTCGTCATCTGCTCAGCTTTCGTGGTGGCTGGGCATCTTATCGTGGTGGATCGGATTGGGATGTTTCGCCCGTTTGTGGGCGGAATATTTGGGTCGTGTTACCAATTCATTTTCGGAATGTTGGTTTGCGATCTCTACGTCAAGTCCAGGGACAGCGTTTCACTAAGGAGATTTCAGTCGCGCGGGCTGCTGCCCGGACTGCTGCTGATGATTGCCGCCATATATCTCAAGGATAACGGCCCCTGGGCTGTGAGCATTCTCTACGCCACGATCTTTTGCGCCGGGTTTTCCATGGTGCTGCTGGCGGTGTTGTGCGGGGCATGGTCCGCAAATCGCTTGTTCGAGGCGTGGCCAATTCAAGTCGTCGGATGCATGTGCTACAGTATCTATGCGTGGCATTCGATCATCATGGTTGAAATGATTCCACCCGATACGTCTTCGTTGCAAGCCACGCTTCGACTTTCGTTTCCGTATCTTGCAATAACGATCCTGCTAAGTGCGCTGAGCTATCGTTATATTGAATTTGGCCATCAAGGCGATTGGAGGTCGTTGTTCCTGTTGCGTAACTCCAATTCCGACGAGCTCACCGGCGCTGGGGTATCCCGTCGTGCTGAGTCTAAACCGGTCGCATCGTCCTGAGAGGACGCCCTGCTGGGACATCTGGGACTGCGGGTCGAAGGTATGGTCGGTGCCCGAGTTCGCGGCTGCGCCTCAGTCCTGTGGCGAGGGCGTTGCGGACCTCGGCGGCTTACTGTTGTATTCGGCCTAGCGCGACTGCTCCGAAGGTCCGGCGGTGTGACAACCTGGGCGCTGATCATGCGAGTTGCTGCGCGTAGCCGCGGTGTCGAGCTGGCGATGGTCCACACCAAATTCTCTTTTACGTTTCAACGCTCTGTATAAGCAAGCGCCATCGATGACCGTCACGTCTCCGCTGGCGCCGCCTTGCTGCGTATCAGATCGCGGTGTAGATGTCGCGCATGAGCGATGAAACCCACTCCATTCGAAGCGGCTGGCTCAGCGCGGCCATCAAGGCGCACGGAGCCGAGCTGTGCTCGCTCAAGGACGGAGGCGGCATCGAATTCGTCTGGCAGGCGGGGCCGGAATGGCCGCGCCACGCGCCGCTGTTGTTTCCGATCGTCGGGCGCCTCGCCAATGACGAATTGCGGCACCGGGGCAAGACGTATCGGATGACCCAGCACGGCTTTGCGCGCGACAACCGCTTTGCGTGGACGGAGCGCGGCGAGAGCCGCTGCACCCTGGTGCTCGAAGACAGCGAGGCGACGCGTGCGCTCTATCCGTTCGCGTTCCGGCTCACCGCTGCCTATGCGATCGACGATTCCGGCCTTGATCTGACGTTCACGATCGCCAACACCGACAAGGAGATATTGCCGGCGTCGCTCGGCGGTCATCCCGCCTTCAACTGGCCGCTGCAATCCGGACTGGCAAAGGAGAGCTATGCGCTGACCTTTGCGAACGCGGAATCGTCTCCCGTCCGCCGTCTCGACGGCGGCTTGCTGCGCGCGACAACGGCACCAAGTCCGGTCAAAGATAAATCGCTGCCCTTGTCCGAAGCCTTGTTCGTGGATGACGCCATCATCTTCGACCGCATCGAGAGCAGCTCGGTCCGCTATGCCGCGGGGCAGGGCGCATCAACCGGGCCGTGGCTGAAAATGTCCTGGCGCGGTTTTCGCGAGCTCGGCGTCTGGTCGAAACCGTCGGGCGCGCCGTTCCTTTGCATCGAGCCCTGGCGCGGCCATGCCAGTCCCGCCGGCTTCGACGGCGAGTTCACCGACAAGCCCGGCCTGATGCATATCGAGCCGGGAGCGGAAGAACGCTTGTCGTTCCGGATCGAAGTCGGATCGTCCTAGAGCGATGCCTTCAGACCTCGATGCGCGTCAGGTCCTCACCGAGCACGACAGGACCTGAGTAGTCCCGCCGGACATCGTTGAGCAGCGCGTTCAGCATGGAATCGTCGGTGCGCGGCCGGTGATGGGTCAGGGCGAGCTTCTTGACGCCGGCCTTGGCCGCGACCTTGCCGACCGTATCGCCGCAGGCGATCGTGAATTTCGCAAGCCGGCGCAAGTGCTCATTGTTGATTTCTGGCGTTGCGAGGAAGCAGCACTGAACGAGCAGGTCGGCGCCCTCAGCCAGTCGCTCGAGACCGGGGCAGGGGACCGTGTCGCCGGAAATCGCAATGACCTTGCCCTCCGCCTCGAAGCGGTAGCCGAGACACATCCAGCGTTGGAGGAAGGCCCGCGGCATGTCGAGGCCGTCGCCATGCGAGACGAGCTCGGCGCTGACCTTCCAGCGGCCGGTGTCGAGAACGGGACCGGGCACGATGTCCGTTGCGACCACCGGTTTCCAGCCGCCGAAGGCCGGCTCGCCGCGATCCCGCCAGGTGATGTCCTTGTCGTAGACCTGCGTGATCAGCGTATTGACCAGCCGTTCGGTATCCGGAGGGCCATAGATGCGCAGCTCGTCCTTGCGGCCATGCATCCATGAATTCAGCATCACATCGTAGAGGTCGCCGATGTGGTCGAAATGGTGATGGGTGAGAAAGACCGTGTTGATGGCGCCGAGCGGCACGCCGGCCTTGCTGAGCTGCAGCGTGACGCCGCGGCCGGCGTCGATCAGGATGTTCTCGTCGCCGAGCCTGATCAGCGTGGTCGTCGCCATCCGGCGTGGATCCGGGCGTGGGCCGCCGGTGCCGAGCAGTATGACCTCCATGGCGCCACCTCCAGCGTGAAGATTTTTCACAGTAGATTTGAACACGGCAAGCTAAGCAAGCCGCATCAAGGACCAGCGCCGGAACGGAGCAGGCCGCTCAGCGCATGCCGGCCGCGGTGGCGGCGAGGGTCGGCCGGATGGTTGATCGGTCCACTCTCGCGGACGTCAGGCGATGCGCCAGATCTTGCGCATGCCGCTCGACCAGATGCCAGGTCGCGCGGGCGACGAGATAGCTGAGCGCGGCGGTGACGGCATAGGCGATGAGCAGCGAGACCAGCCCGTCCGCGAGCGGCCAGATCTGGCGCAGGCCATAGATCACCGCGAAGTGCGACAAATACATCGAGTAGGAATCGCGGCCGAGCGCCTCGAGCGGCCGCCAGCGGATCGCGAGACGGATGCAGCCGGCGACCAGCGCACCGAGCACGAGATTGATCATCAGATAATTGAATTCATGCGAGCCGGTGGCGCGGTCGGCGATGAAGGACAGTGCGATGAAGACGGCGAAGACCGCGGCATCCGATTTCGCAAAGCCGTCGCGCAGGGAGAAGAACAGCGCGCAGCCGACGAGGAAGACCGGAAGCTGGTTGAGGAAGCTGATGTGCAGCGTGGTCCAGACGAAGGCTTCGTTGCCCGATCCGTAATAGGCCGAGAACAGCGCGAAGGCGAACGGCTTGAACAGGCAGACATTGACGAGATGCAGCACGATCGCGAGCGCGAGATAGAGATGACGGCGTGCTCCGAACGCGATGATCAGAAGCGGAAAGACGAGATAGAACGTCATCTCCGCCGCGATCGACCAGTCGCCCGGCACGACGCTGTTGACGCTGTCCGGCCAGAAGCCGTGCAGGAACGTCGCGGTCAGGATCACCTGAAGCGGTCCGATGCCGTTGGGAGCGTTGGCGCTCGGCCCCGTGCCGTTGACGAGCAGGTAGACCGGGATCGCGAGCCAGAACAGCGACGCGATGCGCAGGAAACGGCGGATATAGAACTTGCGCGCCGGATTCGTTTCGCTGCGCTGCGTCCACATCAGGCACATCGTCATGGCGCTGACGAAGTAGAACACGTTGACGCCGGTCCAGCCGCACATGAAGGCGAAGTCGACGGCGCCGATGTGCGACGGGAACGACTGCGAGACGTGGATCGCCATCACGCCGGCAATGGCGAGACCGCGCAGCAAGTCGAGCGTGTGCGAACGGCCGAAGGACGTTGCGCCTTCTTTGGTTCGACCGGCTGCCAAGCGGGCCTGCCCCTGCATCACGCCTTCTCCATGGCCTCGTGTCTGCGAGTGGGGACCATAGAGGCGGGGCCGGCGTTTCCGAAGCCGAAGGCGTCCTTTACGTTAACGGCGGTTGTCCGGAGCCGGATGTGCCGAATTGGCGGTGTCGGCTCGGCGACGGCCGTGCGGATCATGCTGGCATGATCATGCGCGGGATGAGAATTGTGGGCCAATTCATACTTAATACGTCAAGACCATGACCAATATTGTTTGGGCATCACAACACGCCTAGTATCGCGGCAGGCAATTTCGGGGGCTCGAACAGGTCGTGAATGGTCGTTCACAGGACAGCGCGTTGCGCGAGGACCTGAATTTCCAGGCCGTGCCGCAGACACACAGGACATCCAAGATCGTGGCCGATTCCGCCCGTCCGGAATTGCGCCCCGCCGGCCGCGAGCGGCTGATCGTCGTCGAAGACGATCCGGTGACGCGGACGATGCTGGTCGGCTATTTCAACGAGAACAATTTCGACGTGGTCGGCGCCGGCTCCTGCGCGGAATGCCGCCAGGCACTGCGCGCGCGTACCGATCTCGTCTTCCTCGACGTGCAGCTGCCCGACGGTGACGGCTTCGAGCTTGCCAAGGAAATCCAGGCGACCAGCAACGCCGGCATCATCTTCGTGACGCGCCGCGACACCGACGTCGATCGCATCCTCGGCCTCGAGATCGCCGGCGACCATTACGTCACCAAGCCGATCAACTTACGCGACTTGCTCGCACGCGTGCGCAGCGTGCTGCGGCGGCGCTCGCTCGATCGCAAGGCGGCGCGCAACCACAATTCGATCGCGTTCGGTGATTGGATCATCGACCTGACCCGGCGCGAGCTGCTTGGCAGCGACGGCAAGCCGGTGGCGTTGACCCGCGCCGAATTCGACCTGCTCGCCGCGCTGGTCGGCGCCGACGGCAGGCCGCTCAGCCGCGACTATCTGATCGAGGTGGTCAGCAACCGCCAAGCGGAAGTCGACATCCGCACGGTCGATGCGCTGGTGGCGCGGCTGCGCCGCAAGCTCACCGGCAGCGGCACGCCCGTGATCGGGACCGTCACCGGCGTCGGCTACAAGCTCGCATTAAGCGAACGGCTCTAGCGGCAGATCGGGGCATCGCCGTCAACGCGATGCGACGCGCTTCCATCTTGCTTCGATGCGAGCCTTGATTTGGCTGATCCGGGCCTCATGGGCGGCCCAATAGGCGCGGCTGGCGGCGGCCGTGCCCTGACGATAGCGGGCATAGACGGCTTTGGGCTGCGTCGACATCTTCGGTGCACTTGCCAGTTTTGCCGGCGCCGCGGGAATGGCCGGGGGCGCCGGAGCCGGAACGGCCGCGGCTTCGACGTTCAGCGATGCCGAGTTCATCGCGAGAAGCCGGTTACGAGCCCGGTTGCAATAGACTTGTGACCGCGGGGTCATCGTCTCCTCGCCATGACCCGCCCGATATTTCATGAGCGCACGGCAGAGATCCCCGGCCGCCAGGCGCCAAGCCTCGCTGAGATAAATCACCCCGTAATGGATGTTGATGTCCGGCTCTGCCAGTTCGGCATTGCTTCCGCGGAATCCCAGCATCGCCGCGGTCTCGGGCCGCACCTGCATCAGCCCGATCTCGCCGACGCTGCCGATCACGGCCGGGTTGTACCCGCTCTCGACGAAGACCACCGCTTCGGCGATGTCGGCAGGCAAATGGGTGTTTGCGATCTCTCTCTCGATGATCTTCCGGATCGCGGCGCGGGATGCCGGCGTTTCTCCGGCGCCGAGCTCGGTCCCGCCGTCCGGCAGCGCCGCCGTCGTGCGCGGCTCGTCCGGACCGCCGTCCTTGGCCTGCGCGCAGATCGGAGCCGACAAAAGCAGGGCGACCGCCACGCGTCCCCACGTCGCGCCAAGATTGAAGCGTGTTCGATCCCACAGCATGGGTCTGTGATAGAGCTTCCGAGTTAACAAACCGGCCTTGCGGCGCGGCAGCGGGGACGCATCAACCATAGCATGGTCCCGCAATTTGCATTGTGGTGCCTGCCTCTTTCGAGGCGGCCCCAGGGAAGTAAACGCCATGTGCGGCCGTCAGGAATGCCCTTTGGATGCGCCCGGCCCGCGGCGCTAGCGCTGGCTGGATGCCGCGGAGCGGTCTGCAGCGTCGCTGTGGAGCTCCCGTTCGAACTGCTGCTTCACCTTGGCGAGGTCATGATCCACGGCCGCGTTGCGCAGCATCGGGTTGAGTTCGACGTCGGTTCGCCCGACGTGTGCCGGAGACGATAGCGCCAAGGAACTGGCGAGCAGCAGGGTCGTTGCGAAAATGGTCATATCACTATTCATGGGCCCAAATGCGGCCATTTGTTGCCGGTGTCGGCCAATGGCTTTTGAGTTGGCGCGTGCAAGCCCAATGCTATGGTGCGGCAGGCCTCAATTTGACAAGGACGAGGTATTTCAGTGGCTGATGTTCATCCCGCGGCGGGCAAGCAGGCCTCGCCGGACGCGCTCACCAATATTCCGCGGCTGGTTACGGAATATTTCGCCGGCAAGCCTGATGCGGCCGACCCCGCGCAACGGGTTGCGTTCGGCACCTCGGGTCATCGCGGCACCTCGTTCAAGAACACCTTCAACGAGGGCCACATCCTCGCGACCACGCAGGCGATTTGTGACTACAGAAGAGAAAAGGGGCTGACTGGCCCGCTCTTCATCGGCATCGATACCCATGCGCTGGCAGAGCCCGCGTTGGTCAGCGCCGTCGAGGTGTTCGCGGCCAACGGCGTCGACGTCATGATCGACAAGGACGGCGGCTACACGCCGACGCCGGTGATCTCGCATGCGATCCTGACCTACAACAAGGGCCGTAGCTCGGGCCTCGCCGATGGCGTCGTGATCACGCCCTCGCACAATCCCCCCGAAGACGGCGGCTATAAATACAATCCGCCGCATGGCGGCCCCGCCGACACCGACGTCACCGGCGTGGTCGAGAAGCGCGCCAATGCTTATCTCGCCGATGCCCTGAAGGGCGTGAAGCGCATCGACTACGACAAGGCGCGCAAGTCTTCGAACGTTCACGCCTACGACTTCATCACGCCTTACGTGGCCGATCTCGGCAATGTCGTCGATCTCGACCTGGTCAAATCCGCCGGCGTCACGATCGGCATCGATCCGCTCGGCGGTGCCGCCGTGCATTACTGGCATCCGATCATCGAGCGCTACGGCCTCAAGGCCACCGTCGTGAACGAGGCGATCGATCCGACCTTCCGCTTCATGACGGTCGACTGGGACGGCAAGATCCGCATGGACTGCTCCTCGCCCTATGCGATGGCGAGCCTGATCGGGATGCGCGACCGCTTCGACGTCGCCTTTGCCAACGACACCGACGCCGATCGCCACGGCATCGTGACGCGCACCGGCGGCCTGATGAATCCGAATCATTATCTTGCGACCGCGATCTCCTATCTGTTCGCGCATCGCCCGGACTGGGGCAAGGATGCCGCGATCGGCAAGACCGTGGTGTCGAGCTCGATCATCGACCGCGTTGCGAAAAAGCTCGGCCGCAAGCTGGTCGAGACGCCGGTCGGCTTCAAATGGTTCGTCGACGGCCTCCTCACGGGCTCTTTCGGCTTCGGCGGCGAGGAGAGCGCGGGCGCCTCATTCCTGCGCCGCGACGGCACGGTATGGACCACCGACAAGGACGGCGTCATCCTCGGCCTGCTCGCCGCCGAGATCATGGCCAGGACTGGCCGTGATCCCAGCCAACTCTTCAATGACCTCACCGCCGAGTTCGGCGTGCCCCATTACGCGCGGATCGATGTTGCCGCCACCGGGCCGCAGAAGAACATTTTGAAATCCGTGACGCCCGAGCAGCTCGGCCTCAAGGACCTCGCCGGTGATCCCGTCCGCGCCACCCTGAGCAAGGCGCCCGGCAACGGCCAGCCTTTTGGCGGCATCAAGGTCGAGACCGATTTCGGCTGGTTCGCGGCCAGGCCGTCGGGGACGGAGGACGTCTACAAGATCTACGCGGAAAGCTTCCGCAGCACCGAGCACCTGACGCGGATTCAGGAAGAAGCCAAGGCGGGGCTTGCGAAGGTGTTCGGGGCGTAGGGCGCGGGGCCGGCGCCGCAGGGGGCCCCTCCAGCGGAGCGGTCGCCGTATCCTCCGGTGTCATCGCCCGCGCAGGCGGGCGATCCAGTACGCCGCGGCAGGAGTTGTGTGAACCCAATGTCCGCCGCGGAGTACTGGATTCCCCGCCTTCGCGGGGAATGACGGTGGATAGGTTTGTATACAGAATAGATGGATACGGTAATTAGATGCGCCACCTTTGAGCCTTGAATGATCTCCTTGCCGCCGCTACTGTATACAAAACGTATGCATAAGCCGTGGGAGCGAGCCGATGACAAAACCCTTCCCCATGAACGCCTGGTACGCTGCCGCCTGGGATGCCGAGGTGAAGCCGGTGCTGTTGCCGCGGACGATCTGCGGCAAGCACATCGTGATGTACCGCAAGGCCGATGGCTCGGTGGCCGCGCTGGAGGATGCCTGCTGGCACCGCCTGGTGCCGCTGTCCAAGGGCCGGCTCGAAGGCGACACCGTCGTCTGCGGCTATCACGGCCTGAAGTACAACGCGCAAGGGCGTTGCACCTTCATGCCCTCGCAGGAGACCATCAATCCCTCCGCCTGTGTCCGCGCCTATCCCGTGGTCGAGCGTCACCGCTACATCTGGCTCTGGATGGGCGATCCCGCGCTGGCCGATCCCGCGCTGGTTCCGGACATGCACTGGAATCACGATCCGGCCTGGGCCGGCGACGGCAAGACCATCCACGTCAAATGCGACTATCGCCTGGTGCTCGACAATCTCATGGATCTCACCCACGAGACCTTCGTGCACGGCTCTTCGATCGGTAACGATGCGGTGGCCGAGGCGCCGTTCGACGTCACCCATGGCGAGAAGACGGTGACGGTGACGCGCTGGATGCGCGGCATCGAGCCGCCGCCGTTCTGGGCCAAGCAGCTCGGCAAGCCCGGTCTCGTCGACCGCTGGCAGATCATCCGTTTCGAGGCCCCGTGCACCATCGCCATCGACGTCGGCGTGGCGCCGACCGGCACCGGCGCGCCGGAAGGCGACCGCTCGCAGGGCGTCAACGGCTTCGTGCTCAACACCATCACGCCGGAGACCGAGAAGACCTGCCATTATTTCTGGGCGTTCGTGCGCAACTACCAGCTCGGCGAGCAGCGCATCACCACCGAGATCCGCGAGGGCGTGTCCGGCATCTTCCACGAGGACGAGCTGATCCTCGAAGCGCAGCAGCGCGCAATGGACGAGAACCCGGATCGCATCTTCTACAACCTCAACATCGATGCCGGCGCGATGTGGTCGCGCAAGCTGATTGATCGCATGGTGGCGAAGGAAAACGCACCAACACATCTCCAGGCCGCGGAGTAGACGATGGCCGAACGTGAGGTTGACCGCTCCGTCTCGCAGACCGTGAAGGCACAGCTCGCGCTGCGCGACCAAATCCTGTCGGGCTCATTGCGTCCGGGCGAGCGCATCTCCGAGCTCCAGGCGGTGGAGACGACAGGCGTCTCGCGCACGCCGGTGCGCATGGCGCTGGTGCGGCTGGAGGAGGAGGGCCTGTTGGAGGCGATCCCCTCCGGCGGCTTCATGGTGAAGGCGTTCTCGGAGCGCGATATCTCCGACTCCATCGAGCTGCGCGGCACGCTGGAAGGCCTCGCCGCGCGCTTTGCCGCCGAGCGCGGCGTCTCCGCGCGCGAGCTCGAGCCGCTCAAGGAGTGTCTCGCCGCGATCGACGAATTGCTGCGCCAGGTGCCGATCTCGGTCGACGCATTTTCGTCTTACGTCACGCTGAACGCGCGCTTCCACGCCCTGCTTACGGAATTGTCGCGCAGCCCGCCCTTGATCCGGCAGATCGACCGCGCCTCGGCGCTGCCGTTCGCCTCGCCGAGCGGCTTCGTGATGGCGCAGTCGGCGCTGCCCGAGGCCCAACAGATCCTGATCATCGCCCAGGAGCATCATCGGGTGGTGATCGACGCCATCGAGAACCGCGAAGGCGCGCGCGCCGAAGCCGTCATGCGCGAGCATGCGCGGCTCGCGGTACGAAACCTGCGGCTCGCGCTGCGCAACCGGACCCATCTCGACCTCTTGCCGGCGCTCGCGCTGATCAAGACCGCAACCGATTGAGGCAATCGCCATGCGCTTCATCGAAACCTGGATTCCGGCGACGCTCGTCTCGACGCGCGACCTTGCGCCCGGCATCCGCGAATTCCTGATCCGGCCCGATCAGTTCGACGTCACAGCCTATCCGGTCGGCAGCCACATCAATGTCAGCGTCAGCATCGACGGCCTGCCGGAGACGCGGTCCTATTCGCTGGTCGGCGAAGCTTCGTCCCACGGCTTCAAGATCGCGGTGCGCCGCGCCGAGGATTCCCGCGGCGGCTCGCGCTATATGTGGCAATTAGCGCCAGGCGCGCGGCTCGACATCACGCAGCCCGCCTCGCTGCTCGCGGTGGACTGGGCGCGCGAAAATTATTGCCTGATCGCCGGCGGCATCGGCATCACGCCGATCCTCGGTGCCGCGCAGGCGCTAGCCCGCCGCGGCGCTGACGTCACGCTGCACTATGCCGTGCGTTCGCGCAGCGAAGCCGCCTATCTCGACGATCTCGCCGCGCTGCTCGGCGATCGTCTGGTCGTTCATGCCAGCGACGAAGGCAAGCGCCTCGATCTCGACGCGCTGTTCGCCTCGCTTCCTCAAGGCACGCTCGCGCTGTTCTGCGGCCCGATGCGCATGCTCGATGCCGCGCGCCACGCCTGGATCGGCGCCGGCCATCCGCTTTCAGATCTCCGCTACGAGACGTTCGGCTCCAGCGGCACGCTGCCGACCGAGACGTTCCGGGTGCGCTTGAAGGGCTCGAATGTCGAGCTCGAGATTCCACGCGAACGCTCGATGCTTGACGTGCTCAACGCCAGCGGCCACGACGTGATGTACGACTGCAAGCGCGGCGAGTGCGGTCTCTGCGCCATCGACGTGGTTGCGGTCGACGGCGAGATCGACCATCGCGACGTCTTTTTCAGCGACCATCAGAAGCAAAACAACCAGAAGATCTGCGCCTGCGTCTCCCGCGCGAGAGGCACGATTACGGTCGACACGCTGCTGCGCGCGGACGCGGTCTGACCGAGCCCGAAGCGGCATTCCGTTAGGAGAAATGGATAGCGCCGCGACCTCCACCTCTCCCGCCTGCGGGAGAGGTCGGCGCGAAGCGCCGGGTGAGGGTTCTCTCCTCTTGGGGAGTCCCTCTGCGGAGACACCCTCTCCCCAGCCCTCCCCCGCAAGCGGGGGAGGGAGCGCACCTCCTTCGTGGCCGCACCGATCCTAATCCGATCGAGGCCTACGCCGCGTAAATCGCCCGATACTTCTTCGCGTCCAGCAGCGCCAGCACGGCATCGGCCGCGACCGGCCGGCTGATCAGATAGCCCTGCACCTCGTCGCAACTGATCTGACGCAGATATTCGAGCTGGTCGGCGGTCTCGACGCCTTCGGCGACGACGCCGATGCGCAGGTCCCGCGCGAGCGAGATCACCGACTTCACGATGGCGGCGCAGTCCGGCTGCACCAAGACGTCGCTGATGAAAGACTGGTCGATCTTGATGCGGCTGAACGGCAGCTTGCGCAAATAGGTGAGCGAGGAGAAGCCCGTCCCGAAATCGTCGAGCGCCACGGTGACGCCGAGCTCCAGCAGCGCATTCAGGACTGATTCGGCCGAGCCGTATTTCGACAGCAGCATCGATTCCGTAATCTCGATTTCGAGCCGGCTGGGAGAGACCTTCGCATCGGCAAGCGCCTGCACGATGGTCTGGAGGACGCCGGTGTTGTGAAATTGCGCCGCGGAGAAATTCACGGCGACCCTGATCTCGTCCGGCCATTGCGCCACCGTCGCGCAGGCGCGGCGGATGACCCATTCGCCGATCTCGTGGATCAGCCCGGTCTCCTCTGCGATTGGGATGAATTCGCTCGGGGGCACCAGCCCCCGCGCGGGATGCTGCCAGCGCAGCAGCGCCTCGAAGCCGGTGATGCGGTTGTCGCCGAGGTCGAGGAACGGCTGGAACACCAGGAACAGCTCGTCCCTCGCGATCGCGCCCGCGAGGTCCGATTGCAGCGCCTTGCGGTCGCGCGACACCCTGTCGTCGCTGGTCTCGAAAAAGCAGATCGTGCCGGCTCCCGCCTTCTTGGCGCGATAGAGCGCGGCATCGGCATTCTTCATGACGTCGAGCGGCGAGGTGCCGTCGCGCGGTGCCAGCACGATGCCGACGCTGGTCGCGCCGACGATCTGGCGGCCCTCGATCTGGAACGGCTCGGTGAAGGCCGCGACGAAGCGCTCGGCGATCTCGAGCGCATCTTCCGGCCGCGCCAGATTGTTCATGACCAGCGCGAATTCGTCGCCGCCGATGCGCGCGACATGCTCGGCCGCGCGCGTGCAGCGTTGCAGGCGGCTGGCGACCTGGACCAGGAATTCGTCGCCGGCGGGATGACCGAACTGGTCGTTGACCTCCTTGAAGCGATCGAGGTCGAGCAGCAGCACCGCGAATTCCTCACCGGACAATGCCAGTCGTTTGAGCGCGGCATCGAGCGTTTCGTTGAAGGCGACGCGGTTGGGCAAATGGGTGAGGGGATCCTGCCGCACCGTGCGCTCCGCCTCGATCTGCCGCATCACGCGCCGCGCGAACGCGAACGAATTGACGAACACGCCGCGCAGCAGCACGCTGCCGTAGACCACGACGAGGAAGGCGATCAGCAGGAAGGCGAGATCGCCGTTCCTGCCGAGGCAGATGGCGATGCCGAGGAAGATGGGCGCGGTGAAGGCGATGGCCGCGATCGGAATCGTGGCGAACGCCAGCGCGCCGCCGGCTAGCATGCCCGAGCACAGGCAGGTGATGACGAGCTGGCCGCCGGTCGAAGCATCGGCGAAGAAGGCGACCGGGACGATGCCCCAGGCCGCGCCAAGGATGAAGGCGTTGCGCACCAGCCGGTGCATGGCGCGGCGCGAGACGAATTGCGGTTTGGTGATGCGGCGCGCGGCGTGGGATTGCACGCCGAACCCGATCGCGGCGCTGGCGACGGCGGCCGCCCAGATCAGGGCGGGCATCCTGTCCGGCGACTGCCACAACGCGATGGCCAGCACGATGGCGTTGCAGGCGTTGGCAAGCATGATGCCGACCGAATAGCCGAGCACCAGCGACATCTGCTCGGCCCGGATATGGCCGGCCACCGCCTCGTCGGTTGTGGGACCGCCAAAGGCCGACAGATCGCCGGCGAACAGCCGTGCGAAATAGCTGGTCGTTTGAGTCCGCATTCCAGAGCCTAGCAGCATCGGCCGATTGTCCGGCTAGAAGCGGAAAATTCGCTGCAAACCTTTGACGAACTATGAATTATCCCTAGCTGCCGCAATGGGAGTGAGCACTTCTACGTGTTCAAACGAAGGTATCGATAACAAATCGATACAAATGCGTGATGGCAGGAAATGTTCGCCCCTAACTCCGCTGTCATGCCCCGCGCAGGCGGGGCATCCAGTACGCCGCGGCCCCCCGACTTATCACAGCCGCCGCGGAGTACTGGATCGCCCGCCTTCGCGGGCGATGACAGCGGTGGCAGGGCGAGAGGCAGGCGCGGTCACCGCCCCAGCTGTTTCGGATCGTAGTAAAACCGTTCCTCGACCAGCTGGTCGCCCCGCCAGGTCTGCCACGCGATCTCGTCCAGTGTCCGCGTGACGCCCTCGGCGTTGGTGAAGCTGAAGAGCCAGCGGGTCGCGACGTGGTCGCCCTCGATCAGGCTCGGCCCGACACGCACGGCCTTGACGTCCTTGGATGCCGCCAGCACGCCACGCTCCTTGGCGACGAGCTTGTCGCGGCCAACCGTCGGGGCAGCGTTGTTCTCGTAGGTCACGGCATCAGGCGTGCAGAACTGTTCGATGGCGCCGATGAAGTCTCCGGCTTCCAGCCGCTGCGCAAACGCCTCGACAATGTCACGGCTCGGCATCGAACACCTCACAATCAAAACCGACTGATAGTCGGTAAATACCGACCGATGGTCGAAAAGTCAACTGGCCGCCGGTGCTCGATTGGATTAAAGCGAGAGTGAGTTGAAGCGATGCGAGCCGAGAACTCAGAACACCTCTCCCGTAGGGAGAGGTCGGATCGCATCGAAAGATGCGATCCGGGTGAGGGGTTAGGGTCTCCACTGTGTGCCCGCGGCCCCTCACCCGGATTGCACTGGACGATGCTTCGCATCGCCAGGCACAATCCACCTCTCCCCGTCGGGGAGAGGTGGACCTCGACGAGGCACATGGCGAAGCAGGCGGAACGGCGCGCGGCGACGATGGAAGCGATCCTGACGGCGGCACGCCGCCTGTTCGGGAGCCGAGGATTCGCCGCCACCACCATGGACGAGATCGCGGACGCCGCCCGCATTGCCAAGGGCGCGGTCTATCATCACTTCAAGACCAAGGAGGCGGTGTTCGAAGCCGTGTTCGACCAGGTCTCGCGCGACCTCGTTGTCGAGATCGATAGCGCCGCGCGCGCCGAGAAGGATGTTCTCGCAGCCATGGTTGCCGGTACCCAGCACTACTTTGCGGCGACGGCAAAGGGCCCCACCGGCCAGATCATCCTGCGTGATGGGCCCGCCGTGCTCGGCTGGGAACGCTGGCGCGAGATCGACGCCAAGCACTTTGGCGGCAAGCTGCCGCGCGCGATCGCGGCGGCGATGGAGGCCGGCCTGATCGCGCGCCAGCCGGTCGAGCCCCTGGCCCGGCTGCTGCTCGGCGCCGTCACGGAAGCCGCGGTCGCCTGCGCCGGGCGCGCCGATATCGCAAGGGCGGGTGCGGAATATGCCCGTGCGTTCAGGTCGCTGGTCGAGGCGCTGCGCCTGCGTGCATGATTGTGCTAATGCGAGATCAGTTTTGTAGGCGATGCGAGCCAAGAACTCGGATTCACCTCTCCTGTAGGGAGAGGTCGGATTGCATCGAAGATGCAATCCGGGTGAGGGGTTACAGTCTCACTCGCCGTTGCGGCCCCTCACCCGGATTGCTACGGACGATGCTTCGCATCGCCGAGCGCAATCCGACCTCTCCCCGTCGGGGAGAGGTGAAGCTCGCATCGCTGATCGAATTTAGCCTGCTCTAAGTGACGAAACTGGAAACGCCAACACCAACAAAAAGAACAGTAGCGCATGAACGCAAATTCCTCGCTCGCGCCGTCCGATCCCGAATTCGACTACATCATCGTCGGTGCCGGCTCCGCCGGCTGCGTGCTCGCCAACAGGCTCTCTGCGAATGGCAAGCACAGCGTGCTGCTGCTCGAGGCCGGCCCGAAGGATTCCAACATCTGGATCCACGTCCCGCTCGGCTACGGCAAGCTGTTCAAGGAGAAGACGGTCAACTGGATGTATCAGACCGAGCCGGAGCCCGAGCTGAAGGGACGGCAGGTGTTCCAGCCGCGCGGCAAGACGCTGGGCGGCTCGAGCTCGATCAACGGCCTGCTCTATGTCCGCGGCCAGCACGAGGACTACGACCGCTGGCGCCAGCTCGGCAACACCGGCTGGGGCTATGACGACGTGTTGCCCTACTTCAAGAAGGCCGAGAACCAATCCCGCGGCTCCGATCAATATCACGGCAGCGGCGGGCCGCTGCCGGTCTCCAATATGATCGTGACCGATCCGCTGTCGAAAGCTTTCATCGACGCCGCGGTCGAGACCGGTTTGCCCTACAACCCTGACTTCAACGGCGCCACGCAGGAAGGTGTCGGCCTATTCCAGACCACGACGCGCAACGGCCGGCGCGCCTCGACGTCGGTGGCCTATCTCGGCCCGGCGAAGACCCGCAGCAATCTCAAGATCGAGACCTCCGCACTCGCCCAGCGCGTCCTGTTCGAAGGGCGCCGCGCCGTCGGCGTCGAATACCGGCAAGGCGCGGCCTTGCGCCGCGCGCGGGCCCGCAAGGAAATCGTGCTGTCGAGCGGAGCCTACAACTCGCCGCAGCTGCTTCAGCTCTCCGGCGTCGGTCCCGCCGATCTCTTGCGCAAGCACGGCATAGACATCGTGCTCGATGCTCTCGGTGTCGGCCATGACCTCCAGGACCACATGCAGGTCCGCATCGTGATGCGTTGCTCGCAGAAGATCACGCTGAACGACACCATCAATCATCCGCTCCGCCGCACGATGGCTGGGGCGCGCTATGCGCTGTTCCGGAAGGGCTGGCTGACGATCGCGGCGGGCACGGCGGGCGCGTTCTTCAAGACCAGCCCGCGGCTGGCGTCACCCGACATCCAGGTGCATTTCCTGCCGTTCTCGACCGACAAGATGGGGGAGAAGCTGCACGATTTCTCGGGCTTCACCGCCTCCGTGTGCCAGCTCCGGCCCGAAAGCCGCGGAACCTTGCGCATCAAAAGTGCCGACCCGACCGTGCCGCCGGAGATCCGCATCAACTACATGTCGACCGAAACCGACCGCAGCACCAATGTCGAGGGCCTGAAGATCCTGCGCAAGATATTGAACGCGCCGGCGATGAAGCCGTTCGTGGTCAATGAGTACGATCCCGGCGCGAAGGTATCCACGGACGCCGAGTTGCTCGATTATTGCCGCGAGCGCGGCAGCACCATCTACCATCCGACCTCGACCTGTCGTATGGGCAATGACGCGCTCGCGGTGGTCGACCAGCGGCTGAAGGTGAGGGGGCTCGTCGGCCTTCGCGTCGTCGACGGCTCGGTCATGCCGGACCTCGTGTCGGGGAACACCAACGCGCCGATCATCATGATCGCCGAAAAGGCCTCCGACATGATATTGGAGGATGCGCGTTAGAGCATGATCCGGACCCGAAGGGCCGCGTTGGCGCAAAGTGGGAACCGGTTTTCCGATAAGATCATGCTCAAACAAAATGACGCGTCTCGAAAGGATCAGGACTTGGCTACGCGATTCAAGATCGGCACCCGCAAGAGCGCGATGGCGCTGGCACAGACGGAAGAGATTGCACGCCGCCTGACCGCCGCCGTGCCCGATCTCGACGTCGAGATCGTCAAGTTCGACACCACGGGCGATCTCGACCAGACCAGCAAGCTCCTGCCCCACGGCGGCAAGGGCGGCGCCTTCGTGGCGCAGATCCGCGCCGCCGTGCTGTCAGGCGAGCTCCAGGCGGCGATGCACTCGCTCAAGGACATGCCGGGCAACGAGGACACGCCCGGCCTTGTCATCGGCGCCACCTTGTCGCGCGATCCGCCCAGTGACGCGCTGGTGCTGCGCGACGGCGTGACGCTGGAGGCGCTGCGCCAGTCCCGCGGCAAGGGTTTCAAGATCGGGACCAACGCTGTCCGCCGGGCCGCCTATGCGCGGCGCCTGTTTCCGGAGGTGGAGGTGATCCACTTCCGCGGCGCCGCCGACACGCGCGTGCGCAAGCTCGACAACGGCGAGAAGCAGCGCCTGCCGGATGGCGGTGCGGTGGGACCGGCCGATGCGCTGATCATGGCGCGGTCGGGCCTCGACCGCGTCGGTCTTTCCAGCCGCATCGCCTACGAATTCACCGCGGCGGAGATGCTGCCTGCGGCGGGCCAGGGCATCGTCGCGGTCGAATGCGCCGCGCAGGACTGGCAGACGCGGCAGATCCTTTCATCGATCGACGATCCCGCCGCGCATGCCTGTGCCGATGCCGAGCGCGAAGTGCTGTGGGTGCTCAATGGCCACTGCAATTCGCCGGTGGCGGGGTTCTCGACCATTGCCGGCGATCAGATGTCGCTGTCCGCATCTGTGCTCGACCTCTCCGGCAATACCATCATCGAGGCCTCGCGCTCAGGCCCCGCCAATCGTCCGCGCGAGCTCGGCCGTGCTGTGGCGTTGGATCTGTTGGCCAGGGGGGCCGCCGAGATCATCGAACGCAGCCGGCCGCGCTGAGCCTGCCCGCGAAATCACAATCGGCGATGGTGTCATCCTGCGCCTGTTTTGCCCGACGTGTCAAACGCGCGGGGTGAGTCATGCCGGCCTAGATTTTTCAATGACTTGTCTACTGTGCATGGGGTTGTTTTCGCACTTTTTGTTTTGCCGCGCCCCTTTGGGCGAAATAAATCAGCCCCGCACGCGCCTCAGCATCTGCTCGACATGGGCGATCGGCGTTTCCGGCTGGATGCCGTGGCCGAGATTGAAGATCAGGCGCCCTTTCGCAAAATTCGCCAGCACGTCGTCGACGGCGCGGTCGAGCGCTGCGCCACCAGTGATCAACACCAGCGGGTCGAGATTACCCTGCACGGCGACCTTGCTCTGAACGCGCTCGCGGATGAAGGCCGGCTCCGCGGTCCAGTCGATGCTCACCGCGTTGACGCCGGTTGCCTCGACATAGGCCGGCAGCTGCGCGCCGGCACCGCGCGGGAAGCCGATGATCTTCGCATCCGGCACCTTTGCGCGCACGCCTTCGACGATGCGCCGCGTCGGCTCGATCGACCAGCGCGCGAACTCGGCGGGCGGCAGCACGCCGGCCCAGGTGTCGAAGATCTGCAAGGCATCGGCGCCGGCGGCGAGTTGCGCCAGCAGATATTCGACCGAGTTGTCGACCAGCGCATCGATGATTTGCGCAAAGGCCTCCGCATGCCGGTAGGCCATCATTCGCGCCGGCGCCTGGTCGGGCGTGCCCTGGCCGGCGACCATGTAGGTCGCCACCGTCCACGGCGCGCCGCAGAAGCCGATCAGGGCAACCTCGGGAGCGAGCGCGCCGCGCACGATCCGCAGCGCCTCGAACACCGGCGCGAGCTTGGAGAAATCGGCGCGCGCGGCCAGCGTCGCAACCTTCGCCGGATCATCCAGCGGTTCGAGCCGCGGGCCTTCGCCGACCTCGAAACGCACGGAGCGGCCGAGCGCATAGGGGATCACCAGGATGTCCGAGAAGATGATCGCAGCATTGAAGCCGAACCGCCGGATCGGTTGCAGCGTCACCTCGGCGGCAAGCTCCGGGTTGAAGCAGAGATCGAGGAAGCCGCCTGCCTTGGCGCGCACCTCGCGATATTCCGGCAGGTAGCGGCCGGCCTGCCGCATCATCCACATGGGCGGGATGGCCTGGCGCTGGCCGGAGAGCACGTCGATGAAGGGCTTTGTCGCAGATTGGGGCACGAGCTGTCCTGATGCAGATTGAGGTTCCTGATACACCGTGAGAGGCCTGAGCGGAACAGGGGAACCGGCGCAAATGCGCCGCGTTGACCAGCCAATCGAGGAGGATCTCATGGCTCAGACATTCAACCCTGCGCCGCACGACAAGCACGCCGACGATCTGCGCGAAGCGCTCGCCGCCGATCGCAACGCCAAGCTCGATGACGGTCTGAAGGATACGTTCCCGGCCTCCGATCCCGTGAGCGCCGCGCAACCGACACCCTCGAAGGCGGATGCGGATGCCGAGCACCCCTCGGTCTGGAACAAAGTTAAGGCCATCTTCAGCTAGCCGGCGGGAGCCGGATTCCGATAAGCACGCTAATGTTCTGTTAGCGATGGGCCGATGCTTGCGTCCGTACGACTACGGGATCGCCGCGCATTGCTGCGGTAATTTCAGAGTTCAATAACAGAAGCGGCAGAGTTTCCGAACGATCGGAGAATTCTGCCGCATGAGTGCTGTGACCCAAAGAGCCGGATGGAGCCGTCTGCCGCTGCGCGCGGCCGCGTTCGTCGCGCTCACCTGCGCGACCATCCTTGGGATCAGCGCCTGGCGCGAATGGGCCGCGCGCGATGCCGTGCTCAAGGGTGCCGAGGCCGAGATGGCCAACGTTGCCCGCTCGCTGACACAGCATGCAGAGGACAGCCTCGATCTCCTGGATTCCGGCGTCGTCGGCGTCGTCAGCCGGCTGGAGATGGACGGCGCCGGCCCTGCCACGATCGCGAAGCTGCGTACCCTGCTGGAAGCGCGCAAGAAGGCCATCGAGCGCATTCACAGCCTCGGCATCATCGACGATCAGGGCAATTGGCTGACCTTGCCCGGCACGATCGGCTCGACCTTCAGCGACGACGCGTTCTTCCGCCATCACCAGCTCTCTCCGAAACGCGAGCCCCATGTCGGCCGTCCCGTGAAGAGCCTCCTGGACGGCGAATGGGTCGTCACCCTGTCGCGCCGCTTCAACAAGGCGGATGGCAGCTTCGGCGGCGTGGTGCTCGCGACCATCAGCTCGAAATATCTTTCGCATTTCTACGAGCAGTTCGAGATCGGCCGCAACAGCTCGGTGGCGCTGACGCATGGCGACGGCCTGATCGTCGCGCGCAACCCGAACAACGAAAAGTTCGTCGGACACAGTGTTGCCGACAAGCCGCTGTTCCGCGACGCCAGCCTGCAGCGGCCGGGCGGCGCCTATCATTTCAAGTCGCCGCTGGACGGCGCCCAGCGCGTCAGCTTCTTCAAGCGCAGCAGCCGCTACCCGCTGGTCCTGCTCGCTACCGTCGACAAGGACGAACTGCTGGCGCCCTGGCGCGCAGCCGCAATCTCCCGCATGCTCTACGTGGTCGCCCTGGTGATGCTGATCGCGATCATCGGTGCCATGCTGGTGCGGCAGTTGCAGCGGGGCCAGCGCATGGCCGCGGCCCTGATCGAGAAGGAGGCGCACTTCCGCTTGCTCGCGGAAGGCTCCAGCGACATGGTGACCCGCATCGGGCTCGACGAGCGGCTGCGTTATGTCTCGCCCGCGTCGGTGCGCCTCGTCGGCTGGCGCGCCAATCAACTCATCGGCACGCCTGCGCTCGCTGGCATCAATCCGGAGGATCTGCCGCAGGTCCAGGCGATCGTCGACGCCATGAAGCGCGGCGAGACGGAGGAGGCGCGCCTCGTCTATCGCAACGCGCACCGGGAGAACGGCGAAGTCTGGCTCGAATCGACCATGCGGGTGACGCGCAAGGACAATGGCCGCGTCGACGGCGTGGTGGCGATCTCGCGCGACATCACCGAACACAAGAAGCTGGAGACCAGGCTCGAGACGCTCGCGATCGAGGACAGCCTCACGGGTCTTGCCAACCGCCGTCGCTTCGACGAACGGCTGATGGAGGAATGGGCGCGTGCCTACCGCGACCGCTCCAGCCTCGCCTTGCTGATGATCGACGTCGACCACTTCAAGGCCTACAACGACGAATACGGCCATCCCGCGGGCGACGCCTGCCTCCGCCTGGTGGCACAGATCATCGCGACCGAAATGCAGCGTCCCGGCGATCTGGCGGCGCGCTATGGCGGCGAGGAATTCGCCATGCTGCTGCCGAACACCGATGCCGAAGGCTGCGCCCGGGTCGGCGACCGGATCAGGCGGGCGATCCGCGAGGCAGGCCTCGTCCACACCACCAACCATGCGACCGGTTGCGTCACCGCTTCGCTCGGAGGCGCGGCGTGCCGGCCGGTGCTGGAGCGCACGGCGGGCGTGGCCTCGCTCGTCGAGGCGGCCGATCAGGCGCTCTACGCCGCGAAGGAAGCCGGGCGCAACCGATTGATGATGTCGGGCGAAGTTGCCAGCCTGATGCTCAAGGCGTCCGGCCAGTAGCTCATCTTTTTCAATAATGCGGCGGGCGCTCGTTGGCAGGCCCCGGCGCATTCGCCTCGGCCTCCTGGAGCCGTTCGCTCAGCTGTGCGATCTGCCGCGTCAGCGCATCGATCTGCTTCCACTGCGCCGTGATGGTCTGGTTCAGCGTCTCGATCGTGTCGTCCTGATAGGCAAGGCGCATCTCCAGCGTGTCGATGCGCTCGCTCAGCGTCTTGATCTCATTCGTCACGGCCGTGGCCCTTGTCCAGTTCTCGCAGGCCAAGTTCTCGCAAGCCAAGTTCTCGCAATCCATGGCCGAGCGCGACGCGCTCGTCGAACACGAAGCATTCGCCGCGCCAGCGGCTCTGCGTCTCCGGCACCTGTTCCAGATATTTGAGGATGCCGCCTTTGAGGTGATAGACCTCGGCAAAGCCGCGCGCGAGCAGATGCGCGCTGGCCTTCTCGCAGCGGATGCCGCCGGTGCAGAACATCGCGATCCTGCGGTGCTTTGCCGGATCGAGCTGCGCGGCGGCAAAATCCTTGAACTGGCCAAAACTCTTGATGCCGGGATCGACCGCGCCCTCGAACGTGCCCATCGCCACCTCGAAGGCATTGCGGGTGTCGAGCAGCAGCGTATCGGGTGCCGCAATCAGCGCATTCCATTCGGCGGCGTCGACATAGGTGCCGACCTGCTTTGTCGGATCGGCGGCCGCATCGCCGAGCGTGACGATCTCCTTCTTCAGCCGCACCTTGAGCCGGCCGAACGGCATCGCCGCGGCGGTCGAGAATTTGAGCTCGAGATTGTCGAGCCGGCCGCCGAACATGTCGCCGTGCGCGAGCTCGTGAGCGAAGGCGCCGATCGCCTCCGGGGTGCCCGCGACAGTGCCGTTGATGCCCTCCTGGGCCAGCAGCACGCTCCCCTTCAGCGCCAGGCGAGCGCAGAACGCACGCAACGGCTCGCGCAGCTCGCGGTAATCCGGGAGGGCGGCGAATTGGTAGAAGGCGGCGACCTTGGTGACCGAATTGTTGTCAGACATGGCGGCTCGTTTAGCAGGCGACGGCCGCCCGGAAAACCCGCCATGGCTGAAAGCCGCGAGTGGTCCATACGCCCAGCGGATGGCAGCCATTTCATTGGTATGCCAGCATTGCTCCGGCTGGCCGGAATATGTCATGTAGGCCGGGTTTTTCCGAGATGGCGCGCCGTCGCGCCGGATGTCCAAGAAAGCAAGAATCGCATGAGAAACTTCCATTTCCCCGGCAGGTCCACGGTCCACGCCACCAATGCGATGGTGGCGACCTCGCATCCGCAGGCTTCGCTCGCCGCGATCGAGGTGCTGCGCGAGGGCGGCACGGCGGTGGACGCAGCGGTCGCCGGCTCGGCCGTGCTCGGCGTGATCGAGCCGCAATCGACCGGCATCGGCGGCGACTGTTTTGCGCTGATCCAGCCGCGGGGCGAGGGCAAGATCATCGCCTATAACGGCTCCGGCCGCGCGCCGAAGGCGGCGAACGCCGACTGGTATCTCGAGCGCAAGATCAATTCCGTCCCGCTGACCTCGGCCCATGCAGTCTCGATCCCCGGTGTGGTCGACGCCTTCGCCACCGTGCTGCGCGATCACGGCAAGTTCGGCTTCGACCGGCTGCTGCAGCCCGCGATCAAGGCGGCGGAAGAGGGCTACGTCGTCGCGCCGCGCATCGCCTTCGATTGGAAGAACCAGTTCGAGAAGCTGAAGGGCGGCACCAACACCGTGCGTTACCTGTTGCCGGGCGGCAAGCCGCCGGTGGCCGGCGACGTCATCCGCCAGGCAGAGCTCGGCAACACCCTGCGCGCGATCGCCAAGGGCGGCCGCGACGCCTTCTACAAAGGCCCGATCGCGGAGGACATGGTCGAGACCCTGCGCGGGATCGGCGGCCTGCACACGCTCGATGATTTCGCCGCGCACACGACGGAAGTGACCACGCCGATCGGCACCATGTACAAGGGCTATGACGTCTGGCAGTGCCCGCCGAACGGGCCCGGCGTCACCATGCTGCTGATGCTGAACATCCTGTCGCGGTTCGATCTGACCAAGTTCGCACCGCTCAGCGTCGAGCGCTTCCACCTCGAGGCGGAGGCCGCGCGCATCGCCTACATGAATCGCGAGATGCATGTCGCCGCCCCCGATCATATGAAGATCAACGTCGCCGAGATGCTCGCCAAGGGCTTTGCCGACGAGTACATCAGCAAGATCCGGATGGACGGCATGCTCGAGCTGCCGAATGTCGCGCCGCCGATGAATCCGTCGACCATCTACATCACGGTGGTGGACAAGGACCGCAACGTCTGCTCGTTCATCAACTCGATCGCCCATTCCTTCGGTTCGGCGATCGTCTCCAACAAGACCGGCGTCCTGTTCCAGAACCGAGCCGGCGGATTCCGCATCCAGCCGGGCCATCCCAACTGCATCGCAGGCGGCAAGCGCCCGCTGCACACGATCATGCCGAGCCTGCTCACCAAGGGTGGCCGTTCCGTGATGCCGTTCGCCGTGATGGGCGGACAGTATCAACCGACCGGCCAGACGCATGTGCTGACCAACATCCTCGACTATGGCTGCGACGTGCAGGAGGCGATCGACATGCCGCGCGGCCTGCACTACGAGGGCCAGTATCAGCTCGAGGACAGCGTGCCCGCCGCGATCGTCGAGGGCCTGAAGAAGCTCGGCCACAAGACCACCAGCGTGGTCGGTCCGCTCGGCGGCGCCCAGGCGATCTGGATCGACTGGGAGAAGGGCACGCTCACCGGCGGTTCCGATCCGCGCAAGGACGGCTGCGCGCTGGGCTATTGAGCGCCCGCGCGGTTCCCCGCGCAAGATCAGGAAAAGTTGACGAAGGGCGACGCGGCATTTGCTGCGTCGCCCTTTCTCGTTCGGAACGGAGCCCATTGCTTCAGGTTAAGGGGCGATGAGCGGTGCAGGCGTGCGCTGCTTGGTTTGAAGCAGTGGAGGCCGTCCATGTCCGATAAATCAAGTTCCAGAGCATCCGCATTCGATCGGCGCGCCTTCATGGCCGGCGTCGCTGGGAGCGCGCTCGTGCCGATGACGGCGCGTGCCGCCGCGCAGGACGCAAATGCGCCGGTCGCACAAGATCCGGCGCTTCCTGTCGAGGTCACCCTCCACGTGAACGGCAAGGACAAGCGCCTGAGCATCGATGCGCGAACCACTGTGCTCGACGCGCTGCGCGAACAGCTCAAGCTCACCGGCAGCAAGAAGGGATGCGATCACGGCCAGTGCGGCGCCTGCACGGTGCTGATCGGTGACCGGCGCGTGGTGTCGTGTCTGACGCTCGCGCTCGCCGCCGAGGGGCAGGAGATCACGACGATCGAAGGCCTCGCCACCGACGACCGCCTGCATCCGATGCAGCAGGCCTTCATCGACAACGACGCGTTCCAGTGCGGCTATTGCACGCCCGGCCAGATCATGTCTGCCGTCGCCTGCGTCAAGGAGGGGCATGCAAACAACGAGGCGGACATCCGCGAATATATGAGCGGCAATATCTGCCGCTGTGCCGCCTATCCCAACATCGTCGCCGCCGTGAAGCAGGCCGCGCCCGAGATCATGAAAGGCTAGGCGCATGCGACCGTTTTCGTATCAGAGGGCAACAGACCCTGACATGGCCGTGCAGGCGCTCAGCGCCGCCGCGGCCGCGAACAATCCGCTGACACAGGCCCCTGCGCAGCCGCTCGCCGGCGGCACCACGCTGATCGATCTGATGAAGCTGGATGTGATGCGGCCGGCCGCGATCGTCGATATCAATCCGCTCGCGCGCGACTGGTCGGCGATCGAGCCGAAGGATGACGGCCTGCGGCTCGGCGCGCTCGCGAAGATGTCCGACGTCGCCGCGCATGACGGCATCCAGCGCAACTATCCGGTGATTGCCAATTCGCTGAAGCTCGCGGCGAGCGCCCAGCTGCGCAATATGGCGACGCTCGGCGGCAACGTGATGCAGCGAACGCGTTGCAGCTATTTCCGCGATGTTTCCTATGAGAACTGCAACAAGCGCCATCCCGGCTCCGGTTGCGCCGCGATGGACGGCGTCAACCGCATGCATGCCGTGCTCGGCGTCTCCGACCAGTGCATCGCGACCTATCCAGGCGATTTCGCCCAGGCGCTGATCGCTCTCGATGCCATGGTCGAGATCACGGGCAAGGCCGGCACGCGCAACATGCCGTTTGCCCAGCTTCACAAGACGCCGGGCAGTACGCCCGACATCGAAACCACGCTTCAGCCCGGTGAGCTGATCTCGGCCTTCGCGGTGCCAGGACGCTGGCCGCGCTCGGTGTATCTCAAGGCGCGCGACCGGCAATCCTACGAGTTCGCGCTGTCCTCGGCTGCGGTCGCGCTCGACGTGCAGGACGGCACGATCAGGGACGCGCGCGTCGCGCTCGGCGGTGTCGCCACTGTGCCCTGGCGGGCGCGCGAAGCGGAGGCGCTGCTCAAGGGGCAAAAGTTCGACGAAGCCCTTGCGCAGCGCGTCGCCGATGCCGCTTTCGCAGATGCCAGGGGGCGGCGGCACAACAGCTTCAAGATCGCGCTCGGCAAGCGCGTGGTGGCACGCGCGCTCCAGCAGGCCGTAACGATGGAGATCTGATCATGACCGCTGCTGCTCCCGAGCCGAAGACGAACATGGGCCAGCCCGTGCCGCGCTATGACGCGGCCGTAAAGGTGACTGGACGCGCGACCTATGCGTCCGACATGCCGCTCGCCGACCCCGCCTATGCGTTCCTCGTCACCAGCGCCATCGCCAAGGGACGGGTCGATCGTTTCGATCTCGATGAGGCCGGACGTGTGCGCGGCGTGATCGACATCGTCACCCACGAGAACGCACCGAAGCTGAAGGACTCGAAGCTCTTCAGCAATGGCGGCTATGCGGGCACGACGATCCAGCCGTTGAAATCGGCCGACATTGCCCATGACGGCCAGATCATTGCGGTGGTCGTTGCCGAGAGCTACGAGGCGGCCCGCGAGGCCGCCAACCGCGTCAAGGTCAGCTACACGGCCACCACGCCAAGCGCGACCTTCGACTCGCCCGGAACGACCACGGCGGCAGCGAAGGGGCAGAATGCCCAGTTCAAGGAAGACCCGAAGGTCGGCGATTTCGCCAAGGCGTTCGACGAGGCCGAGGTCAAGCTGACGGCGTCCTACGACACACCGACGCAGCATCACAATCCGATGGAGCTGTTCTCGACGAGCTGCGTCTGGATGGGTGACAACCTCGTCATCTACGAGCCGAGTCAGTTCGTCTACGGCCTGAAGAACGGCGTCGCCGAACAGCTCGGCATCGACGCAGACAAGGTCCGCGTGGTCAACCCCTATGTCGGCGGCGGCTTCGGCTCGCGCGGATCGATGACGCCGCGCACCGCCATCATCGCCGCTATCGCAAAGCGCCTGAATCGGCCGATCAAGCTGGTCCCGACCCGCGATCAGGGCTTTACCATCACCACCTATCGCGCCGAGACCCGCCACGAGATCAAGCTTGGTGCGCGTCGCGACGGCAAGCTGGTCGCGCTCAGGCACGAGGGCGCCGAGGTCTCTTCGCGCCCCGATCCCTATTGCGTCGGCGGCACCAAGACGACGACGCGGCTCTATGCCTGTCCGAATGTCGACAGCCTCGTCTCGATCGTGCGCGCCGATCGCAACACGCCTGGCTTCATGCGCTCGCCACCGGAGGTGCCGTATCTGTTCGCGCTGGAGAGCGCGATGGACGAGCTGGCGGTGAAGCTGAACATGGATCCGATCGAGCTCCGCCGCATCAACGACACCACCATTGAGCCGATCAGCGGCAAGCCCTATACGTCGCGCTCGCTGATGGCCTGCTTCGACGAGGCCGCCAAGGCGTTCGGCTGGGCGCAGCGCTCGCCTCAGCCGAAATCGATGTCGGATGGCGACTGGCTGATCGGTTATGGCTGTGCCACCACCTGCTATCCGACGCACATGGGGCCGTCCGCCGCGCGCGTGCGCCTCCAGCGTGACGGCCGCACCCGTGTGGAGATCGCCGGCCACGAGATCGGGACCGGCGCCTACACCGTCATCGCCCAGACAGCCGCTGAGCGGCTCGGCGTGCCGCTTGAGAAGGTCGCCGTCTTCATCGGCGACAGCGATCTGCCACCGGCGCCGGTTGCCGGAGGCTCGAATTCGACGGCCAGCACCTGCTCCGTGGTGATGATGGTGTGCGACCAGATCCGGCAGCGCCTGTTCAAGGCGGTGATGCCGAGCCAAAGCCTGACGGACAAGGCCAAGGAGACCGTGGGTATCGGCCAGACACCGGCCACGCAGGCGGCGAAGGGCGACCGCGCGCTCGACCTGGAGAAAGCCTTCGACGCGCTTGGTGTCGGCGTCGTCGAGGAATATGGCGAGTGGAAGCCGGAAGACGCGCCGCTGGATTCCTTCCGCGCCATGCACAGCGGGCAGGTGCGGCTGGTCGGTGGCCACGCCATGAAAGACCAGATCGCCTATGCCTTCGGTGCGGAGTTCGTCGAGGTCCGCGTCAACCGCTTCACGCACGAAATCCGTGCGTCCCGTCTGGTCGGCGCGTTCGCGGCAGGCCGCATCATGAACCCGCGCACCGCGCGGAGCCAGCTGATGGGCGGGCTGATCTGGGGCATGTCGTCGGCGCTGCTCGAGGCCACCGAGATCGACGAACGCAATGCGCGCTACGTCAACGACAACTTCGCGGACTACCTCGTGCCCGTGAATGCGGACGTGCCCAGCGTCGAGGTCATCATGCTCTCCGAGCAGGACGATCACATCAATCCGGCAGGTGCGAAGGGCCTCGGCGAGCTTGCCAATGTCGGCACCAATGCGGCGGTCTGCAATGCGATCTATCACGCCACGGGCCAGCGCATCCGCAAGCTGCCAGTCCGGCTGGAAAATATCGAGGTGTGAGGGGTGGAAACCTCACCCGCGTTGCGCTAGACACCTCCCGCTTCAAACGGAAGGTGCCTAATGCAGCGTTTCCAGCGCGCACTCCTCGCCCTGATGTCGGCAGTCGCGATCACCGTGATCGCCGGCGTGTCGCATTTCGTTTCCACCACGGCCTCGGCCCAGACTGCAGGAAAGACCATGACCACAGCTTCAGGCTTGCAGATCATCGACAGCGTCGCCGGCACTGGCGCTTCGCCAAAGCCGGGCCAGATCTGCGTGATGCACTACACCGGCTGGCTCTACGAGAACGGCCAGAAGGGCAAGAAATTCGACTCGTCCGTCGATCGCAACGAGCCGTTCGAATTCCCGATCGGCAAGGGCCGCGTCATCGCCGGCTGGGACGAGGGCGTTGCCTCGATGAAGGTCGGCGGCAAGCGCACGCTGATCATCCCGCCGCAGCTCGGCTACGGCGCCCGCGGTGCCGGCGGCGTGATCCCGCCGAACGCGACGCTGATGTTCGACGTGGAACTGCTCGCGGTAAAATAGTTTGCGCCGTCATCCCGGGTTCGTGCTGCGCATCGCCCCGGGATGACTGAGCCAGATGACTGAGCCATACGGGTTTGCTCGCGAAAGCAAGGTCTCGTGACTATGAGGGTTTCGATTTTGCTGTGGCTCGTGGGCGCGGCTTTGGGTTAGTTTGCCGCCCAAGGAACCAACAGAAAGCAAGTCCCATGACCGGCCATGACCACACGCATTCGCACCATGCACACGATCACGAAGATCGCTGGAAACATGACGGCGTGCGCGTCATTCCCGGCGACCAGCTCGATACGAACGTGCCGTCGACGGCAGGCATGGACCGTGCGGCCGCGATCAATTTCGCGCGCGTCGGCGCGCAGAAATTGTGGGCGGGTACGGTCAGCATCAAGCCCGACGCCAAGACCGGCGCGCATCACCACGGCCATCTCGAAAGCGTCATCTATGTGGTGAAGGGTAAGGCGCGGATGCGCTGGGGCGAGCGTCTGCAATTCACCGCGGAGGCCGGGCCCGGCGATTTCATTTTCGTCCCGCCCTACGTGCCGCATCAGGAGATCAACGCCAGCCCCGACGAGGTGCTGGAATGCGTGCTGGTGCGCAGCGACGGCGAGGCGGTCGCGATCAATCTCGATATCGAGCCGGTCGAGAAGCCCGAGACGGTGCTGTGGATCGACCCCGTTCACCGCGATCCCAACGAGAAGAAGTAAGGCCGTCCGAGGAGCGAGGTTCGGTGCGACAGAATCTCGCTGGGGGAAGGTCAAAAGATATTCGGAAGCCGTGTCGGATGGCCGCCGGCTGGTCCGTCCTTGGGCAGAACCCCCGCCAAGGAGCTTCCGATGCCCAAGATGATCTTCGTCAATCTGCCGGTGACCGACCTCAAGCGCGCCACTGCCTTCTACGAGGCGATTGGCGCGGTCAAGAACCCGCAATTCAGCGATGAGACAGCGAGCTGCATGGTCTTTTCCGAGACCATTTTCGCCATGCTGCTGACCCACGACAAGTTCCGTCAGTTCACGCCGAAGCCGATCGCGGATGCCAGGACCTCGAACCAGGTGCTGTTCTGCCTGTCCGCGGACAGTCGCAGCGATGTCGACGATATCGTCGGCAAGGCCGCGGCTGCGGGCGGGGTGGCCGATCCCAGTCCGAAGGACGAATACAGCTTCATGTACGGCCGCAGCTTCGAGGATCCGGATGGCCACATGTGGGGTGTGAACTGGATGGATCTCGCGGCGGCCCCTCTGCAGCCCGAGATGGCGAACGCCTGATCGCGGCCCAGAGCAGGAGTATTCAAATGTCCAAGGTCACGCCCTGCCTATGGTTCAACGGCGATGCTGAAGAAGCCGCCAACTTCTACGTCTCGCTGCTGCCCGACTCCAAGATCGTGCACGTCCAGCGCAACGTCTCCGATGGCCCCTCCGGCAAGCAGGGTTCGGTGCTCGTCGTCGAGTTCGCGCTCGGCGGGCAGCGCCTGGTCGCGCTGAATGGCGGAATGAAGATGGAGTACACCCACGCGCTGTCGCTGATGATCAATTGCGACGACCAGGCCCAGGTCGACAGCGTCTGGAACGCTTTCCTCGCCCATGGCGGAAAGGAAGAGCAGTGCGGCTGGCTCAGGGATCGCTGGGGCGTGGCCTGGCAGGTGGTGCCGAAAGTGATGTTCGAATTCCTGTCGAGCCCGGACAAGGCCGCGGCCGCGCGCGCGATGCAAGCGATGATGAAGATGGTCAAGCTGGATGTCGATGCGTTGCGTCGCGCGTTCGAGGGCAAGTCGGCGGCGTGAGCCGCGGCATGGTCACGCCACACACTCACTGTCATCGCCCGGCTTTGACCGGGCGATCCAGTACTCCGAGACGGTCGTGGTTCAATGATGGGCCGCGGCGTACTGGATGCCCCGCCTTCGCGGGGCATGACAGCTGAATGTGCGGCAAGCCATCACCCTAATAACTAATCCTAAGCCCCACGCCGCCATGGATGGTGTTGCCGACCGGCTGCGGGCCCAGCGTGCCGTTGGCGAAGAGATCCACGATCCAGCCTTTTTGCACGCGGAAGCCGAGGCGGCCGCCATATTCGAACCAGCCCTGGTTGCCCGTGGTCGGGACCACCACGCCGTTGCCGGTCACGGTCGCCACGATGCCGCTGTGCCCAGCAAACGACTGCACCCAGCCGCCGTTGATGTTGGCCTCGATGTTGCTGCCGTAGAGATGCGTCCACTGGCCGCCGATCTTGACCAGGCTGGTGCGGTCGGTACCGGTCGCGATCGTGGCATCGAACGGATTGAAGGCCACTGCGCTGTCGGTGTAGCCCGACACGCGCTGCCAGAGCTGCCAGACCTCGATGGAGGCCGCGACCTCGTCGCGCGGCGACAGGCGGCTGATCCAGCCGGCGCGGCCGTAGACCGCGTAGTTCGACGCGTTGGTCGAGCTGGTCACGCTCACAGGGCCGAGGCTGGTATTGTAGCTGCGCGTGTAGCGTGCCTTCTCCCACGGCGTCAGGATCGTGCCGACGTCGAAGAACGGGCGCGACGAGCCCCAGTCGGTGAAGTCATAACGCAGCGCGAAGGCGCCGATCGGTGCGCTCGTGATCTTGTAGCCGCCCTCGTTGTAGTGCGTGTAGGCGATGCCGGCGAGCAGCGACAGATTGCTGGTCAGCTCCTTGCGGCCGTGGATGCCGGCGGAGAACGAGCCGGCCGAGCCGAACGCGCTGATGCAGTCGCTGCAATTGATCTGCTCGTTGACGCCGAGCAGCACCGTGCCGAGCACGCGGTTGGTGATCATCTGGTTGAAGCGCTGATTGGCGAGGCCGCTGATCGAATTGCCGCTGGAATCCGCGCCGGTCGGCGTCGGGCTTGGCGATGGATCCGGGCTCGGCGCGGACGCAGGATCCGGGGTCGGCGAGGGTGACGGAGAATAGGTCGGCGTTGGGGACGGCGAATAGGTCGGGTCAGGCGTCGGCTCATCGCATCCGGATCCGCACGTCGCATGGGCTGCAGCCGGTCGAATATCCAGCGCAAAGGCAAGCGCAGCCAAGCCGGCCAGCGCGCCAGCGAGAACCCAGCGCTTGAAGCGGAGTTTCACCATTGTCACCGCCCGCACAGCATGCCGTCGTCTTGGACGGCAGGCGTGATGGTCGGCGAGGCGGCGGCATATTGGTTGACGGCGCAAAGCCCAGCGCTTGCTGCGCAGTTGGCGGCGAACGTCCAGGGCGGCGTGTTGGTCTTGGTGATGCCGACCTTGCCACCGGTCGAGGTGATGATCGCGGTGTCGCCGGGCTGGGTGAGCTGCACGCACTGAGAGCTCTTCGTGCAGACGTTGGCTGCGCCCTCCTGAAGCACGACGACGGAGCGGCCGCGCTGCGAGAGGATATCGAGCGTGGTGCCGCGCACGCCGATGGTCGCGAGCGGGGTCGTGATCTTGTAGGCGGCCTTGTCGGAGTGCCCGGTGACGAAGCGGAATGCGCCGGTGGTCATGCGGATCGCGACGTCGCGATAGCTGTGCTCGTCGTTGAAGACGGTGCGGTCGAGCTTCAGCGTGGCGCTCGGGCCCAGCGACAGGTTGGTGCTGTCGGCCATGACGAAGCGCGCCGCGCTGTCGGCGCCGGTGCGCACGGTCTCGTCGCGCAGCATGCTGTCGCCGACATTGATCGGCGTGGCGGTCGCGGCCACGCGCACCACTTCGTTCTGGATCACGACGGCTTCGCCGACGCGCGTCTGCGCCTGCGCGCAAGGGCCTGCGCACAATGCGGCCGACAACAGAGAGGGGAAAAGCCAGAAACGCAAATTCATTCTGCAACCGATCGATATGTCCCTGATCGTACCGGATCGCGCGCACTTGCGATGTGGCGGAATTATCACAAGCGGCGCGGGACGTGCGTGATGCTTAGTGACAGTTGCGGCAGAATGCGTTCAATGAAGATCGCGATCTCCTTTTTTGTCCGCGGTGACGCCAATTTGCCACGCAAAACATCTCCACAGCCGACGCTCGAATTGTCCGCGGTTCCAAAGGTGTCGCGGAGCGCAGTGATTGCCGTCGCGATTTTCCTGGTTGCTCATCTCGCACTCCTGATCGGTCTCGCGACGCCGGAGAAGTTCGTCTTCGACGAGGTGCATTATGTGCCGGCGGCGCGGCAGATGCTGACGCCCGTGATGTCGGAGCCGATGCTCAATCCGATGCACCCGCCGCTGGGCAAGGAGCTGATCGCGGCATCGATCGCAGCCTTTGGCGACAACGCGTTTGGCTGGCGCTATCCGGCGACCTTGTTCGGCGCACTCGCGGTCGTCGCGATCTATCTGTGCGGCCTCGCGCTGTTCTCCGCGCAAGGGCCCGCGATCGCAGCCGCGCTCATCGCTGGCAGCAACCAGATGCTCTTCGTGCAGGCGCGTATCGCCATGCTCGACATCTTTGCGCTCGGCTTCGGCCTGCTCGCGACCGCCGCCTTCATGCATGGCTTTCGAAAAGAGCGGCCGCATGCCCTGTTCGCGCTCACGGGCAGCCTGTTCGGCTGTGCTGCGGCCTGTAAATGGAGCGGCCTGTTTCCACTGGGCGTCTGCATCGTCATCGTTGCGGTTATCCGCCTGATGCAGGGCTGGCGCACGCTGTTTGCCGACGCCAGGCCGAGCGACTGGTACCGGCCCGATCTCTGGGACGGTTTTCGGGCGCAGCATGCCGCGCTCTGCTTCGCCGTCCTGCCGGCCTTGACGTATCTTGCCGCTTTCGTTCCGCTCTACGGATTGTCGTTGCCGGATTTGATCGAGGCGCAGCGGCGGATCTTCACCGACAACACCACGACGGCGATCGCCGGCCACACCTATATGAGCGCGTGGCCATCCTGGCCGTTGCTCGCCCGCCCGGTCTGGTTCCTGTTCGACAAGACGGCGGAGGACCACGTTGCCGCGATCGTCTTCCTCGGCAATCCGCTGGTGTTGTGGCCGGCGCTGCTGGCGCTCGCCGTGGTGCTGCGCGATTTCATCATGGCGCGGCGCTGGGATGCATTCCTGATTGCGGCGTTCTATTTCGGTCCCTGGCTCGCCTGGGCGTTGCTGCCGCGCACGCTGGGTTTCATCTATTACTATTTGCCGGCCGCGACCGCGGCGTCGCTTGCGCTGGTCTATGTGCTGCGCCGGGAGGGGCTGCCGCGCTGGCTGCTGTGGGCCTATGTCGGCGTCGCCGCGGCCGGCTTTGCGGTTCTGTTGCCGATCTCCGCGGCCTTCGTCGGCACCTCCATGCGAACCTTCGGCCGGCTGATGCTGTTCCAGAGCTGGATATGACATCGCCGCCTGCCGGATTAGAGCAGGCGGCGCGTTTCGTCAGGCGTAACTTGGAGATCACTTCGACGCGGTCTTGGTGTCCATGTTCACGACCTGGACGCGGCGGTTGATCGGGTCGGCGCCGTTGGCGGCGTCCTTCAGCTTGGTCTCGCCGTAACCGACGGTGACGAGATCAGCGCCGTTCAGGCCGTAGTTCTGCACCAGGTACTTCTTGATGGTGTCGGCGCGCCGTTCGGAGAGGCCCTGGTTGTACTGTTCGCCGCCGATCGCGTCGGTGTGGCCGGCGACCACGAAGGTCGAGCCCTTGAGCGCCGGATCGGACAGCGCCTTGCCGAGCGCTTGCACCGATGCCACCGACGTCTTGGCGATCTCAGCCGAGTTGTAGTCGAACTGAATCTCCAGATCGATCTTCGGCTTGGTCGCCGCGAGCTCTGCGATCTGCTCGCGTTCGCCCGTCGATAACGACCGGGTCGAGCGGTTGCGCACGGTGTTGAGGAAGGTCGATTCCTTGGCCTGCGCGGCGGTATCGACCTGCGGCCCCACGGAGAGGCCACGGGTTACCGGCTTCGGCTTCAGTGCATCCAGGATCTGGCCCGCGGAGACGTTGTTGTCGCCGGCCAGTGCAAGGCTCGCTGTCATCGACAGGGCCGCGGAGAGAGTAATCGCCTTCAGTCCAAAAAATTTATCAAAACGGGTCATTGTCGTGTCCTCGCTGTTACGCCTGATGGCGATTTGATGTTGCGAGCTTAGGGAAGGTTCAAAGGCCCGGATGTGATCCTTGTCACATTCGAAGCCACGAGCCGGAGGTCATTGTGTTCGTTCGTGGGTTGCGCCGAACCAAGCTCCCCGACCGTTCCCGGAAATCCGCGTTCACCGATCGTCGCAAAGGCGTCGCCCCACGGCCCGCCTACGAACAAGAATTCGTCCAGATGCGCGCCTAGCAGGCTTTGATCATTCAACAATTCGTCCGCGAGTGAGCCGAGTTCCATCCAGTGCCGAGGCCGAGCGATTACCAGCGTGACTACCAGTTCTATCGCAGCGGCCCGCCGGATCGGACAGTATCCCTGAGCTCAATGCCCATCTATATCGGCGCGGCGATGATCGCGGTGGCGATCCTGCTGTCGACGTTGATCACGGGGCTGACCTCCCGCTATGTCGGCCTGGAAGGGCCGGCCGAGGATAACATGTGGCTGGTCGATCGTCTTACCGGCAGCGTTTATCGCTGCCAGTCGGAGGGGCGCGGCAAGGCCTCGTGCGAGCCGGACGTCGCCACGGGTAGCATCGGGGAGCGGTCCACGACCCCGAAGGGAGGCCGCTGAGCCTTCCTGCCTTCGCACCGCAGCAAGAAAATTGTCTTCTCCACGAAACGTCTCTGCTGGAAAATACGTAGTTGCGAAGGCCGGCATGACGCCGGTTTCGTTTTACTTGAGGAGACGTTTCGATGAAGACCTTGCTCACGGCCGCAGCCTTTATCGCGTTCACGCTTTCGCTGTCGCCCGCTTCCGCGATGATGGCCTGCACCAAGGACAACATGATGAAGTCCGCCGCCGCGATGGGTGGCACGCCCGACACCCCGGCCAAGATGGCGGCGAACAAGGAAATGGCCATGGCCAACACCGACATGAGCAATGGCAAGATGAAGAGCGCCTGCATGCACTACATGAAATCGCAGAAGGCGATGATGGCCAAGTAGGCCTCGGCGCGTCATCCGGCCGCGCTGTCAGCAGATGGCAGCGCGGTTTCTCATTGGCCGCTTCTGAATCGTCTTCCTCTCGTCTTGTTCGCGCGAATCCCGCTACATTGCCTGCTGCAATGTCCCGCCCGCCCAAACCGCTTCCGATCACCACGACACAGGCCCGGCAGATCTGGCTACATGCCCAGCGGCTGGACGGGCGCGCGCCGTTCGGCGATGGCGCGCAGGCCGTCGCGGACGCGGTCGCTCATCTCGGCTATGTGCAGATCGACACCATCAACGTGATCGAGCGCTGCCACCACCACATCCTGTTCAGCCGGATCCCATCCTACCGCCGCGCCGACCTTCGCCATGCCCAGAGCGTCGAGCGAAGTGTGTTCGAATACTGGACGCATGCGCTGTCCTATGTGCCGGCGAGCGACTTCCGCTTCTTCCTGCCGGCGATGCGCGAGCACCGGCGCGAGGGCCATAAATGGTTCGCTTCGGTGCAGCCGGCAGACACACGCAAGGTGATGCGGCTGCTGCGCGCCGGTCCGCTGACGATCCGCGACATCGAGGACGACGTGCTCGTCGAGAAGGAGCATTTGTGGCAGAGCCGCAAGCCGTCGAAGCGGGCCTTGCAGCTCGCCTTCTATACCGGCACCGTGACCATCAGCGAGCGTCAGGGCATGCTCAAGACCTATGAACTGATGACGCGGCATTTCGGCTGGGACAAGCTGCCGAAGCCCGCGTCAGCGAAGGAGATCACGGCCTATCTGCTCGAGCGCGCGCTGCGCTCGCAGGGCGTGGTGAGCCTGGAGTCGATCTGCCATCTCGATGCGCCGCGCAAGAAGGCGGTGGCGGGCCTGATCGCCTCGCGCGTCCGCCGCGGCGAGCTCGTGCCCGTCGCGATCGACGGCGCGGGCAAGCAGGAGCATTGGGCGGCGCCGGGCGCGCTGGAGCTGGGTGAGCGGGCATCGCCGGATCTCGTCCATATCCTGTCGCCGTTCGATCCGCTGATCATCCAGCGCAAACGCACCAATCTCATCTTCGGCTACAACCATCTCTTCGAAGCCTATGTGCCGAAGGCCAAGCGCAAGCTCGGCTATTTCGCGCTGCCGGTCCTGGTCGGCGACGAGATCGTTGCCGCGCTCGACCTCAAGACGAACCGGCAGGCCAAGAAGCTCTTGATGCAGAAATGGACCTGGGTCGGCGAGGGCAAGAAGACCGCAGGCCGTAAGGAGCTCAAGCGCAAGATCGAGGACGAGCTCGATCGCTTCGAGAGGTTTCAATTAGGGGAGTGAGGCAGCTCGCCACGGTGTCGGGCTCGTAGCGTGGGCAAAGCGAAGCGTGCCCACCATCGTCATAGGTGATGCGGATGGTGGGCACGGCGCTATGGCGCCTTTGCCCATCCTTGTAGACCACGCACTGCGACAATTCGATCGAGCCAAACGCCAAGCAAAATCCCCACCGCATAGGCCACTAAATTCCACAGCGAAAAAATCCGCCCCAGCAGCAGCGCGCCGGCCGTCGTCAGCCGGAATGCATCGAGCCAGGGCGTATGCACCAGCCGTGAGAACTCGACCACGATGGCGATCATCACCGCGATCGCCGCGATCTGCGTCCGAGTAAGCCGCGGCAGCAAAACGCCGACCAGCAGAAACACCATCGTCGCCCACAACAGCGAGCCGCCGTACTTCACGACGAAGGCGGGCAGCCCGAGCGGAAAGCCGTACCAGCGCAAGGAGAGTCCGCTGACGATCACCCCGAGCGTGAGGGCGGCGCGGATCAGCGATGTCCGTAGCAGCGCAACAGGTTTATCCGGCTGCGCTCCATGCATTGCTCGCTCCATTGACTCTTTGCCCGCGATGCTGAAAACCGCCAACCAGCCCACAAAAGCAACAACCCGGGGGGAAGCCATGAGCCAGACCACCACCTATGCCGGTTCCGCCGGCGGTGCCAGGAACGCCAGCAAGAGCACCATCGAGACCTCGACCATCCGCGCCATCTCCTGGCGCCTGATTCCGTTCCTGGTGCTGGCCTACTTCTTCTCCTATCTCGACCGCGTCAATCTCGGCTTCGCCGCGCTGACCATGAATGCGGAGCTGAAGTTCACGCCGCTGATCTTCTCCTGGGGCGCCGGCATCTTCTTCATCGGCTACTTCATCTTCGAGGTGCCGAGCAACCTCGCGCTGGAGAAATTCGGCGCCAGCCGCTGGATCGCCCGCATCATGGTGACCTGGGGCATCATCTCGGCGCTGATGGCGCTGGTCAGTGGTGTCACGAGCTTCTATGTCCTGCGCTTCCTGCTCGGCGTCGCCGAGGCCGGCTTCTTCCCGGGCATCATCCTGTATCTGACCTATTGGTACCCGGCCGAATACCGCGCGCGATTCCTGGCAGCGTTCGCCATCGCCGTGCCGGTCTCGACCGTGATCGGCGCGCCGGTCTCGGGCCTCTTGCTCGGGCTCGACGGCATCATGGGGCTGAAGGGCTGGCAGTGGTTGTTCATCATCGAGGGCATCCCTTCGGTGCTGCTCGGCCTCGTCACCTGGTTCTATCTCACCGACAGACCGGAGAAGGCGAATTGGCTCTCGGCCGAGCAGAAGGCCTGGCTCAAGGCCAAGCTCGATTCCGAGATCGCCGCCAAGCAGGCGGTGAAGCATCCCTCGCTCGGCCAGGCGCTGTCGTCGCCGAAGGTGATCGCGCTCAGCCTGATCTATTTCGGCTTCGTCGGCGCGCTCTATGGCATGCAGTTCTGGCTGCCGCAGATCGTCAAGGCGTTCGGCCTCACCAACGCGCAGACCGGCTTCGTCACCGCGATCCCCTATCTGTTCGGCACCATCGCCATGATCCTGTGGGCGCGGCATTCGGATGCAAGCCGCGAGCGCGTGATGCATGTCGGTGCGCCGCTGCTGCTCACCGCGGTCGCGCTCGGCATCTCCTCCTATCTCACCGATCCCACCCTCACGATGGTGGTGCTGACGGTGGCCGCGATCGGCGTGTTCTGCTGCTTCGGCGTGTTCTGGACCCTGCCGACCGCCTGGCTGTCCGGCACGGCGGCGGCCGGCGCCATCGCCCTGATCAACTCGATCGGCAATCTCGCCGGCTTCGGTGGGCCCTATCTGATCGGTTGGGTCAAGGAAGCCACCGGCCAGACCTCGACCGGCCTGCTCGTGCTCGCCGTCCTGCCGCTGATCGCCGGCATCCTGGTCTTCATCGGCGGCCACGACAGCAAGCACGAGTTTGCGGAACAGGGGCGGTAAGGGGGCCGCTAACCTCGCGATTCCGGGGTAGTCCTTCGGGCTATCTCGGAACGACGGCTCGGTACGGCTCGCTAATCCGCTTCGGCGGTTCTTTGCGAGCCTGCCAGCCCCAGAAATACCAGCATAGCGCGGTTGAGGCGCAAGACGTCTTCATCGTCGAGCCGCCCGACAAGCGTTCCCATCTTGGCTTTCGCCACCGTGGTGATCTTGTCGACCATCAGCCGTGATGGTGCTCGGAGGCCGTTGCGTTCGTTCGGCTCAATCTGCAATCGGAAGAGAGGTGCCTCAGTTTCGGCAGTCGTTAATGGGCAAACCGTGATCGATTCCGTTGCGTCAAAATTGTCGTCCTGCACGATTACAGCCGGACGCGGCTTTCCCGCGTAGTCCTTTCCGCCGGCTACAGTCCAGATTTCGCCGCGCTCCATTCGCTGATGAACAGCCATCCTAGGCTTGCTCCACTGCTGCGAATCCGTCCGCTCTCGGACGGGTTTCAAGGGACGCCAGCCTGCGCTGAAGCGGGGTGAGAAAGTGTTCCAGTCTGAGACCCGTAGACCGCATGCGGTTGGGTCTATTCACAGATTATTCTGTCTCGTCAGGCCAATCGGAGATCGCATCAACGAAGGCCTGATCCTCGGATGCATGCGGGCTCGCCGCGACGGCCAGCGACTGACGATGTGCTTCTGACTTGAATGAGGGCGAGCGGACATCGGGTACCCATATCTGGATCGGCCGAAGTCCTTGCGCGCGGAGGCGCTCTCGATGCTCGCGTACCTTCACCCGTGACAACTTTGGCCTGGAAGAAGAGGGCATAGGGTCTCTCATTTCGGTTACATGTAACCCTACCACAAAAGAAGGCGTCGAGCCAATCGAAGGTCGACCTTACCACACCTTAACGATCACGCTTTCCTGATGACTGACGATTATTGACTTTTATCAGTGATTAGTCGACATTCCTCTCATTCGAGATGCAGGAGTGTCCTTCGATGTTCGTCCGGTCGGTTTTGTCCAGCTATTCCAGGCTCTTGGCGGGTGTCTCGCTGGCGCTGATGGCCGCTGCACTGGCCGGGTGCAATGATACCGTCGCCGAGAAGGCCGAGCCGCCGCGGCCGGTTCTGGTTGCGGCCGCCCATTATGATGCCGAGACGCCGGAGCGCAGCTTCGTTGGCACCATCCGGCCGCGGATCGAGAGCGACCTCGGCTTCCGAGTCGCCGGCAAGGTCGCAAAGCGCCTGGTCGAGGTCGGCCAGACCGTCGAGATCGGTCAGCCGCTGGCAACTCTCGACGAGGTCGATTTGAAGCTGCAGGCCGAGCAGGCGCTGGCCGAGCAGACCGCCGCGACCGGCGTGCTGGCGCAGGCCGCCGCCGCCGAGCAGCGCGCCAAGGACCTGAAGGCCAAGGGCTGGACCACGGACGCGCAGATGGATTCGAGCCGCGCCGCCGCGGATGAAGCCCGCGCCCGCCTGAACCGCGCCGAACGCGCGCTCGAATTGAGCAAGAATTCCCTTTCCTACGCGACGCTCGTTGCCGACGCCCGTGGCGTCGTCACCGCAACGCTGATCGAGCCCGGCCAGGTGGTCGCCGCGGGCCAGGCTTCGATCCGTGTCGCCCGCTTTGCCGAGAAGGAAGCGGTCGTCGCGATCCCTGAGACGCTGGTTGGACGCGCCAAGTCGGGCGTCGCCAGCGTCACTCTTTGGTCCGAACCGGACAAGAAGTACACGGCCAAGCTGCGCGAGATCGCGCCGGCGGCCGATCCGGCCACCCGCACCTATCTGGCAAAATTCTCGCTGCCCGAGGCCGACGACAAGGTCGCGCTCGGCATGACCGCGACGCTGACGCTGTCGGACGCGGCCACCGAGCGCGTCGCGCGGCTGCCGCTGTCGGCGCTGTTCAATGAAGGCGGCAAGCCCTCGTTCTACGTCGTCGACGACAACGGCGCGATCACGCTGAAGCCGGTCGTGGTGAAGTCCTACGAGAGCAACGACGTCGTCATTACCGGCGGCGTGGAGGAGGGCGCCAAGATCGTCGCCCTCGGCGTGCAGAAGCTCGATCCGAGCCAGAGGGTGCGGATCGTGTCGTCGCTGTCTTTCTAAGCGTTTACGAGTTCCGTCGTTGCAAGGCGAGTTTCGGCCCGAGCGCAAATGCGAAGGCTGAAGCGGCGAAGCGATCCAGAACCTGCCCAGCCCCCTGGATTGCTTCGCTGCCTCGCGATGACGCCTTGAACAGAGTGGCTGTCGTTTTTGGCAATTGGATCGTCTTTCGGAGAGTGCGATGAAGCGCTTCAACCTTTCGGCCTGGGCCGTCAGCCATCCGACGCTGGTGCTCTTCCTGATGATCGTGCTCGGCGTCGCCGGCTTCTTCTCGTATGAGAAGCTCGGCCGCGCCGAGGATCCGTTCTTCACGGTGAAGGTGGTCAACGTCTCCGTGATGTGGCCGGGCGCGACCGCGCAGGAGATGCAGACCCAGGTCGCCGATCCCATCGAGAAGAAGATCCAGGAGCTGCCCTATTTCGAGAAGGTGCAGACCTATTCAAAGCCCGCCTTCACCGCGCTGCAGGTGACCTTCCGCGACAACACCCCGCCGAAGGACGTGCCCTATCTCTTCTATCTGCTGCGCAAGAAGCTGGTCGACGTGCAGGGCCAGTTGCCGTCCGGCATCCTGGGACCCGTCGTCAACGACGAGTTCTCCGACGTCGATTCCATCCTCTACATGATGACCGGCGACGGGGCCGACTACGCCCAGCTCAAGAAAGTTTCGGAAGGCTTCCGTCAGCGCCTGTTGAAGGTGCCTGGCGTGACCAAGGTCGACGTCTACGGCAATCAGGACGAACGCATCTTCGTCGAGTTCAGCCACGCCAAGCTCGCCACCCTCGGCATCACGCCGCAGGCACTGTTCGATTCGCTCGCGAAGCAGAACAACGTGACGCCGGCCGGCACGGTCGAGACCTCGTCGCAGCGCGTGCCGCTGCGCGTCACCGGCGCGCTCGACGGCGCCAAGGCCGTGGCCGAGACGCCGGTCGAGAGCAACGGCCGCGTCTTCCGCCTCGGCGACATTGCCACCGTCACCCATGGCTATGTCGATCCGCCGAGCTTCGTCGTCCGCCAGGAAGGCAAGCCCGCGATCGGCATCGGCGTCGTCACCGCCAAGGGCGCCAACATCCTTGATCTCGGCAAGGAGGTCGAGAAGGCGACGAGCGAATTCATGAAGGCGGTGCCGCAGGGCATCGACATCAAGCTCATCGCCGACCAGCCCAAGGTGGTCGAGCACGCCGTCGGCGAATTCGTGCACTCCTTCATGGAGGCGCTCGTCATCGTGCTGTTCGTCTCGTTCCTGGCGCTCGGCTGGCGCACCGGCATCGTGGTCGCGCTGTCGGTGCCGCTCGTGCTCGGCATCGTCTTCGTCGTCATGAACACGATGTCGCTCGACTTGCACCGCATCACGCTGGGGGCGCTGATCATCGCGCTCGGCCTGCTTGTCGACGACGCCATCATCGCGGTCGAGATGATGGTGGTGAAAATGGAGCAGGGCTGGGACCGCATGCGTGCGGCGTCCTTTGCCTGGGAATCAACTGCGTTTCCGATGCTCACGGGAACGCTGGTCACGGCCGCTGGCTTCCTCCCCATCGGCTTTGCCAATTCCGCGGTCGGCGAATATGCCGGCAGCATCTTCTGGATCGTGGCGATCGCGCTGGTCGCCTCCTGGTTCGTGGCGGTGATCTTCACGCCCTATATCGGGGTCAAGCTGCTGCCGGAGATGAAGGCCCACCACAACCACGATCCGCATGCGGTGTACGAGACCCGCATGTACCGCGGCCTGCGTGCCATCGTGCAATGGTGCGTCAACCACCGCATCACCGTGGTGGTCGCGACCGTCGGCGTCTTCGTTGCCTCGATCGTCGGCTTCGGCCATGTCCAGCAGCAGTTCTTCCCGCTGTCGGAGCGGCCCGAGCTATTCCTCCAGCTCCGTCTGCCGGAGGGCACCGCCTTCAACGTCACCGAGAAGGCTGTGAAGAAGGCCGAGACGTTGCTCAAGGACGACAAGGACATCGAGACCTATACGTCCTATGTCGGCCAGGGCTCGCCACGCTTCTGGCTCGGCCTCAACCCGCAGCTCCCGAACGAGGCCTTTGCCGAGATCGTCATCGTCGCCAAGGGCGTCGAGGCGCGCGAGCGGATCAAGGCCAAGATCGAGAACGCCGCTGCCGAGGGCGTGCTGACGGAGGCGCGCGTCCGCGTCGACCGCTTCAATTTCGGTCCGCCGGTCGGCTTCCCCGTCCAGTTCCGCGTGATCGGCCCCGACGCCAACAAGGTGCGCGAGATCGCCTACCAGGTCCGCGACGTCATGCGCCAGAACAAGAGCGTCAAGGACGTGCAACTCGACTGGAACGAGCAGTCCCCGTACCTCAAGCTCGTCGTCGATCAGGACCGCGCTCGTGCGATGGGCCTGACCCCGCAGGAGGTCTCGCAGGCGCTGGCGATGCTGATCTCGGGTTCGCAGGTCACGACGGTACGTGACGGCATCGAGAAGGTCGGCGTGGTCGCCCGTGCGATCCCGTCCGAACGCCTCGACCTCGGCGGCGTCGGCGATCTCACCATCACCTCACGCAACGGTGTGGCCGTGCCGCTGCAGCAGATTGCGAAGATCGAATATGCCCACGAGGAACCGATCATGTGGCGGCGCAACCGCGACATGGCGATCACCGTGCGCTCCGACGTGGTCGACGGCGTGCAGGCGCCCGACGTCACCAACCAGATCACGCCGAAGCTGAAGGCGATCAAGGACCACCTCGAGCCGGCTTACCGGATCGAGCCGGGCGGCGCGTTCGAGGAATCCGCCAAGGGTAACGCCTCGATTTTCATCCTCTTCCCGGTGATGGTCATGGTGATGCTGACGCTGCTGATGATCCAGCTGCAGAGCTTCTCGCGCCTGATCCTGGTGTTCCTGACCGCGCCGCTCGGCATCGTCGGTGCCTCGCTCGGGCTCAACGTCGCCAATGCCCCGTTCGGCTTCGTGGCGCTGCTCGGCCTGATCGCGCTTGCCGGCATGATCATGCGCAACACCGTCATCCTGGTCGACCAGATCGAGACCGACGTCTCGCACGGTCTGACCCGGCGCGAGGCGATCGTGGAGGCGACCGTCCGCCGCGCCCGTCCGGTGGTGCTGACGGCGCTGGCCGCGATCCTCGCCATGATCCCGCTGTCGCGCTCGGCCTTCTGGGGCCCGATGGCGATCACCATCATGGGCGGCCTGTTCGTCGCGACCTTCCTGACACTCTTGTACCTGCCGGGCCTCTATGCGCTCTGGTTCAGGAAGAGCCTGGACGAGGCGGGCACCCCCGAGCAGCCTGCCGCGCCGCAGCATGGGAGCGATGACCAGCACGCAATTCCGCTTGCTGAAGCGGCTGAATAAGTGAGAAGTAGTGCTGAATGACGAGTCCTGACAGATGACACTGGTTGCGGAACATATCGAAGGCGACACCCGGGATCGTATCCTTGAGGTGGCCGAGCGGCTGTTCCGCCAGATCGGCTATCAGAAGACCACGGTCGGGGACATCGCCAAGGAGCTCAGGATGAGCCCCGCCAATGTCTATCGCTTCTTCGAATCGAAGAAGGCGATCCATCAGGCGGTGGCGCGGGGCTTGATGGGCGAGGTCGAGCTGGAGGCGCAGCGGATCGTGACCCGGCCCGGCCCGGTGCTCCCGCGCTTCCGCGAGCTGCTCACCACCATCCATCGAATGAACACCGAGCGCTATGTCGGTGACAACAAGCTGCACGAGATGGTCGCGATCGCGATGGAGGAGGACTGGGACGTCTGCGTCGCCCACATGGAGTGCATTGCGGGCGTGATCGGCCAGATGATCGCGCAAGGCGTTGCCTCCGGCGAGTTCGAGGCGCCCGACCTGCAGCTCGCCTCGCTCTGCGCCTGCACCGCGATGATACGCTTCTTCCACCCCCAGATGATCGCCCAGTGCGCCACCAAGCCGGGCCCGACCATCGACCAGATGATCGATTTCGTCATCGCGGGTCTGTCGCCGCGCCACTGACGGCCGAAGCCGTTTCTTCCTATAAGCAAGCCGATCGCCCCGCGGCAGACCGGTTGGTGGCGGGCCAGGACGGATCAACAAATTCCGTCATTGCGAGCGCAGCGAAGCAATCCAGACCGTCTCCCCGGAGGGATTCTGGATTGCTTCGCTGCGCTCGCAATGACGATCAGGGGAAAGTCAGCGTGACCGACAAAGACCTGTACTTCTACGAGCCCTCCAAGGGGCACGGCCTCAAGCACGATCCCTTCAACGCCATCATCGCGCCGCGGCCGATCGGCTGGATCTCCTCGCGCGACGCCAGGGGCCACGTCAATCTCGCTCCCTACAGCTTCTTCAACGCGTTCTGCTACGTGCCGCCGATCATCGGTTTCTCCTCCACCAACTGGAAGGACACGGTCGAGAACATCCAGCAGACCGGCGAGTTCGTCTGGAATCTCGCCACGATGGATCTGGCGAAGCACATGAACGCGACCGCCGCGCATGTCGCCCCCGAGGTCGACGAGTTCGAGGTCGCGGGCCTCACCGCCGTGCCCGGTCGGCTCGTCAACGTGCCTCGCGTGGCTGAGAGCCCCGTCGCCTTCGAATGCAAGGTCTCCGACATCGTCCGCCTCAAGGGCGCTGACGGCAAGGAAGCCGACGCCTGGCTGACGCTGGGCGAGGTCGTCGCCGTCCACATCGACAAGGCCATGATCAAGGACGGCATCTACCAGACCGCCGCCGCCCGCCCGATCGTCCGCGCCGGCCGCCGCGGCGATTATTTCGAGATCAAGCCGGAAAATATGTTCGAGATGGTCCGGCCGGATTAGGCAGGCGCCTCTCCCTATGCCGTCATTCCGGGGCGCGCCGCCAGGCGCGAACTATGATGCGCAATTGCGCATCAGAGAATCCATTCATCCACCGACGCTGCCGGACGATGGATTCTCAGGTGCGCAATTGCGCACCATAGTTCACGCTTCGCGCGCCCCGGAATGACTCGGGGAGGCATTCAGCCCCATTCCCCCTCCCGGAACTGCCCCCACGCCCCGGCCGTTATGACCTTGGGGGCCACCCGGCCGCGTCAATTTTGCAGGCGAAGTGTTCGCTTCCGCCAGCCAGTTTCCGCTAAAATGCCCGATACCGCGCCGATGCATGAGGTCCGCCATGAGCTTCCGCCGCGACACTCTGACGAAGCCGATCTTCACTCTCGCGCGCGGCGTGCTGCCGGCGATGTCCGATACCGAGCGCGAGGCGCTGGAGGCCGGTGACGTCTGGTGGGACGCCGATCTCTTCACCGGAAACCCTGATTGGTCGAAGCTGCTGAAGGTCCCGCAGGCGAGGTTGACCGCGGAGGAGCAGGCTTTCCTCAATGGCCCCGTCGACGAACTCTGCGCCATGCTCGACGAGTGGAAGATCTTCTGGGAATGGCGCGACCTGCCGCAGGACGTCTGGCACTTCGTCAAGCGCGAAAAGTTCTTCGGCATGATCATTCCGAAGGAGTTTGGCGGCCTCGGCTTCTCGCCCTATGCGCATTCCGAAGTCGTGCGGAAAATCTCGACGCGCTCGATCGCGGCCGCGGTCACGGTGATGGTGCCGAACTCGCTCGGCCCCGGCGAACTGCTGATGCGCTTCGGCACGAAAGAGCAGCAGCAGCGCTGGCTGCCGCGCCTCGCCGACGGCCGCGACATTCCCTGCTTCGGCCTCACCAGCCCCGAGGCCGGCTCCGACGCCGCCTCGATGGTCGATACCGGCATCATCTGCAAGGGCGATTTCGAGGGCCGCGAAGTCCTCGGCCTCAGGCTCAACTGGCACAAGCGCTACATTACGCTCGGCCCCGTTGCTACGCTGCTTGGCCTCGCCTTCAAGGCCTATGATCCCGATCATCTCGTCGGCGATCAGGAAGAGCTCGGCATTACCGTGGCACTGATCCCGACCAATCTGCCCGGCGTCGAGATCGGTCACCGTCATCTGCCGTCGATGCAGGTGTTCCAGAACGGCCCGAACCGGGGCCGCGACGTTTTCATTCCGCTCGACTATGTCATCGGCGGCAAGGAGCGGCTGGGGCAGGGCTGGAAGATGCTGATGACGGCGCTCGCCGCCGGCCGCGGCATCTCGCTGCCGTCACTCTCGGCCGCCGGCGCTGCCTTTGCGGCGCGCACCACAGGTGCCTATGCCCGAATCCGCGAGCAGTTTGGCATCTCCATCTCCAAGTTCGAAGGCGTCGAGGAGCCGCTCGCGCGCATCGTCGCGACCGCCTATCAGCTCGACGCCGCGCGGCGGCTGACCTGCGCGGCGCTGAATGCCGGCGTTCATCCTGCCGTCATCTCCGGCATCATGAAGCTGCATGCGACCGAGCGGATGCGGGTCGCGATCGACGATGCCATGGACATCCACGGCGGCAAGGCCGTGATCGACGGTCCGCAAAACTATCTCGGCAACCTTCATCGCGCTGTGCCGGTTGGCATCACGGTGGAAGGCGCCAACATCCTGACCCGCAATCTCATCGTGTTCGGGCAGGGCGCCATCCGCGCCCATCCCCATCTGCTCGACGAGATGAACGCGCTCGCCGACACCGACCGCGAGCGTGGCCTCGCCGCGTTCGACAAGGCGTTCTGGAAGCACGTCGGCCACAGCTTCCGGACCCTGTTCCGCGCCTTCGGCCGGAGCTGGACCTTTGGCGCCTTCGCGCTTGCGCCTGACGCGGGCGATGCCACGCCATTCTATCGCCAGCTCTCGCGTTACTCCGCCGCCTTCGCGCTCTGCGCCGACATGGCGCTGCTGACGCTCGGCGGTGCGCTCAAGCGCAAGGAGATGCTGTCGGCGCGGTTCGGCGACATCCTGTCCGAGCTCTATCTGCTCTCGGCGGTACTGAAACGCTGGCAGGACGAGGGCCGGCAGAAGGAGGATTTCGCCGCGCTGGAATGGTGCATGGCAACGGGCTTCCGGACTATCGAGAACCGGCTCGCCGAAATCCTCGCCAATCTGCCGAACCGCTTTGTCGCAATCTTCCTCAAGCTCGTGGTCCAGCCGTTCGGTGCCCGCGTGCTCGGCCCCTCCGACCGTGTCGTGCACCAATGCGCGAGCCTCGTGCTGGAGCCCTCGGCGGCGCGCGAGCGTCTGACGCCGGATCTGGCCCAAGTCGATGACAACGGCGGCTTTGCCCGGCTGGAGCGCGCGTTCAAGCTGGTCGCAGGCACGGAGGCCATCGCCAAGCGCATGCGCGCGGCGCATGTCCGCGATTGGAAGGAAGCGGTCACCAAAGGCGTGATCACGCAAGCCGAGGGCGAGCAGCTTGCCGCGGCCCGCGAAGCCGTCACTGAGGTGATCGAGGTGGACGATTTTGCGCCGGAGGTGCTGTCGCCGATTTACAAGAAATCCAGCGACGTGCATCAATTCTTCCAGGAACTCGGTGAACAGAGGGCGGCGAGCTGATGGCACGACCGGTTTTCATCGTCGACGGCAGCCGGACGCCGTTTCTGAAGGCGCGTTCGGGACCAGGGCCGTTCACGCCGGTCGATCTTGCCGTGCAATGCGGCCGGCCGCTGCTGGCGCGCCAGCCGTTCGCCCCGACTGACTTCGACCAGGTCATCCTCGGCTGCGTCAACGTGATCGCGGACGAGATGAACCCGGCCCGCGTCGCGGCGCTGCGGCTCGGCATGGGCGAGGACATGGTCGCCTTCACCGTGCAGATCAATTGCGGCTCCGGGATGCAGTCGATCGACACCGCCTATCGCTACATCCGCGAGGGTCATGCCGACATGATCCTGGCCGGCGGCACCGAGGCGCTGAGCCACGCGCCGCTGGTCTGGCCGAATTCCGGCGTGCGCTGGTTTGCCGGCCTTGCCAACGCCAAGGGCGTGGCTGCGAAGCTCGGCGCGGCCTTCAAGCTGCGCCCGCGTTATCTCAAGCCGATCATCGGCCTCGAGCGCGGACTGACCGATCCGGTCACCGATCTGAATATGGGCCAGACCGCCGAGGTCGTCGGCCATCTCTTCGGCATCACCCGCGCGCAGTCCGATGCCTATGCCGCCGAGAGCCATCGCCGGCTCGCGCATGCGCAAGACGCGGGTTTTCTCAAGGGCGAGGTCGAGACCGCGTTTTCCCGCGACGGCAAGTTCTTCGACCATGACGACGGCGTGCGCAAGGACTCGACGGCCGAGACGCTGGCAAAGCTCCGGCCGGTGTTCGAGCGCCCCTGGGGACAGGTCACCGCCGGAAATTCCTCGCAGATCACCGATGGCGCCTCCTGGGTGATCCTGGCGTCCGACGCCGCCGTCGCCAAGCACAAGCTGGCGCCGAAAGCCGTCATCGTCGACAGCCATTGGGCTGCGCTCGATCCCAGCATCATGGGCCTGGGTCCGGTGATGTCGGCGACGCCGCTGCTCCAGCGCAACGACCTCACCATCAAGGACGTCGAGACCTGGGAGCTGAACGAGGCTTTTGCGACGCAAGTGCTCGGCTGCCTCGCCGCGTGGAAGGACGATAAATTCTGCCGTGAGATTCTCGGCCTCGACGGCGCAGCCGGCGAGATCGACCACGAAAGACTGAATGTCGACGGCGGCGCGATCTCGCTCGGCCATCCCGTCGGCACCTCCGGCAACCGGATCGTGCTGCATCTCGTCAATGCGATGAAGCGGCTTGGCACGCGGCGCGGCGTTGCCACCGAATGCATCGGCGGCGGGCTCGGCGGCGCCATGCTGATCGAGGCGGTGTGACCATGGATTCCAAGATCATGACCGCGCTTGGCGACCGCGTGCTGGTGCTCGGGCCCAAGCCTGCGATCGACAGTCCTTACAAGCACTTCAAGCTGACGCGCGATGCCGATGGTGTCGCCTGGCTGCTGTTCGACCGCGCCGAGACAAGCGCCAACACGCTCTCCTCGGATCTGATGGAGGAGTTCGACGCTGTGCTCGCGGCGATCGAGACCGAGCGCCCCGCCGGCCTCGTGATCCGCTCGGCAAAGCCCTCCGGCTTCATTGCCGGCGCCGACGTCAATGAATTCCGCGGCGCCAGCGATCCCGACATGGTGGAGACGCGCATCCGCGCCGCGCATGCGGTGGTCGACCATCTGGAAGCCCTGAGGTTGCCGACGGTGGCGGTCATCCACGGCTTCTGCCTCGGCGGCGGCCTCGAGGTTGCGCTCGCCTGCCAGGCGCGCATCGCCATCGAGGGAGCGCGGTTCGGCTTCCCGGAGGTGATGCTGGGCCTGCATCCCGGCCTCGGCGGTACCGCGCGCTTCACCGCGCTGGTCAATCCGACGCAGTCGATGGCCCTGATGCTGACCGGGCGCACCATCGATGCGCGCCGCGCCAGATCACTCGGCCTCGTCGACACCGTCACGCAGGAGCGCCACGTCCACAACGCTGTGAAGGACGCGCTGTTCGGACGCCTGAAGCGTGCGCGGCCGGGCTTGCTGACGCGCGCGGCGGGTTTCGGCTTCGTGCGCGGGCTGCTCGCCAAGCGCATGCGCTCGGAGGCGGCGAAGGCCGCACCCCGCGAGCACTATCCCGCGCCTTACGCGCTGATCGATCTCTGGGAGACCCATGGCGGCAGCAAGATCGCGATGCTGAGGGCCGAGCAGGCGTCATTTGCCAAGCTGATGGTGACGCCGACCGCACAGAACCTGATCCGCGTGTTCTTCCTGCGCGAGCAGATGAAGAAGGCGGCGGGCAGCGGCAACGCCGTCAAGCATGTTCATGTCATCGGCGCCGGCGCCATGGGCGGCGACATCGCGGCCTGGTGCGCGGGGCAGGGGCTGCGCGTCTCGCTCGCCGACATGAAGGCGGAGCCGATCGCCGGCGCGGTGAAGCGCGCCAACGAGCTCTACGGCAAGATCATCCGCAAGCCGACCGACGTGCGCGACGCACTCGATCGTCTCATCCCTGACATGGACGGGGAAGGCGTGCGCAACGCCGATCTCATCATCGAGGCCGTGCCGGAAAAGTTAGAACTGAAGCAGAAGGTCTATGCCGGCCTCGAGCCGCGGATGAAGCTAGGGGCGATCCTTGCGACCAACACGTCGAGCATTCCGCTCCAGGATCTGCGAACGACGCTGGCGCGGCCGGAGCGGCTGGTCGGCCTGCACTTCTTCAATCCGGTGTCGCGGCTGCAACTGGTCGAGATCGTCAGCCATGACGGCAACGACCCGCAAGTGCTGAAGGAAGCGCTCGCCTTCGTCGGCGCGATTGACCGCCTGCCGCTCGCCGTGAAGAGCTCGCCCGGCTTCCTCGTCAACCGCGCGCTGACGCCGTACATGCTGGAAGCGATGGTGATGCTGGACGAGAAAATCGATCAGCGGCTGATCGACGCCGCGGCCGAGCAGTTCGGCATGCCGATGGGACCGATCGAGCTGGCCGACCAGGTCGGGCTCGACATCTGTCTCGACGTCGGCGACATGCTGCGCACCAAGTTCGGCGATCTCTTGCCGCCGACGCCCGCCTGGCTGCGCGAGAAGGTCACCAAGGGCGAGCTCGGCCGCAAGAGCGGAAAGGGTTTTTATGTTTGGAAGGACGGCAAGGCGGAGAAGGCAAAGCTTCCGGAGACCGGTCCGCGCGTCACCGACCAGATGATCGATCGCCTAGTGCTGCCGATGTCCAATGTCTGCGTCGCGGCGCTGCGCGAAGGCATCGTCGACAATGCCGACGCGGTCGATGGTGCCATGATCTTCGGCACCGGTTATGCACCGTTCCGTGGCGGTCCACTCAACTACGCGCGCACGCGCGGTGTGGAGAATGTCGTATCCACCTTGCGCGCACTGGCCGAGCGATTCGGCGAGCGCTTCGCGCCCGATCCGGGCTGGGACAATTTCAAGTGAGACAGGCATGAACGAACAAGCCATGACCGGGCCGAGCGGCGATCTCTGCATCCGCACGCTGGCGATGCCCGCCGACACCAACGCCAATGGTGATATCTTCGGCGGCTGGCTGCTCAGCCAGATGGATGTTGGCGGCGGTGTGTTCGCCTCGAAGGTCGCGAAGTCGCGCACGGTGACTGTCGCGATCGAAGCGATGAATTTTCGCAAGGCGGTCTATGTCGGCGATCTCGTGTCCGTCTACGCCAATCTCGTGCGCGTCGGCCGCACCTCGCTCACCGTGCATCTGGAAGCCTGGGCGCTGCGGCGCGGCGAGGAGCATCCGTTCCTCGTCACCGACGGCAACTTCACCTACGTCTCGATCGACGAGCACGGCCGCCCGCAGGCGGTTCGCGCGACCGACACGAGGATCGCGACGTAATCGCGCGCGACGCTCTGCCTCATCTCACGAAGATGTGCAGCACCGCCAAACGCGGCGCGACTAAGTCATCGCGTCGCGCCCTCGCCAAGAACCAGTCAAGAACCAGTCATAAAACGGATGAGGTCCCAGCGTACTCAATTGCGTGTCGATTCGGGGTGGAAACGGCCTCAAATGCCTGAGGAACCTTTGGGCAGGAGCACCGTTATTTGCCCGCACTGAGGAATCCACGGACCATGCCGGATAGCTACATCATCGAAGTCGACTCGCAGACCGCAGGTATCGTCGTTCGTTCTTCCGGAGGCTACTGCTTCTTCGCTTCATCCCACCGCTTCAACCGCCTCGAAGGTCAACTCTTCCGTAACGCCCGCGAAGCCGAGCGCGCCGCGCGCAAGCTGATTAACGGCGATGAGAAGGAGGCGGCGTAAGCGCCGCACTCGTCATTCTGCGGCGCGCGAAGCGCGAGGTCGGAATTTTTTGCCGAGCACACAGCTGCCGTTCCTTCTCCCCTTGCGGGCGAAGGTGGCATAGGCTGCCTTCAGTGGCCGTTCTTAAGAAAACGCCGAAGCAAGGCTTCGGCGTTCTAAGAACGGCCGCCGAAGGCCGCCTATGCCACCCTCTTCCGCGCAAGGGGAGAGGGTAAGAACTGTCATCACAACTTCGTCGCAGCCCGCGAGAGCAGCTTCCAGTCGTCGCCCTGTTTCTGCCAGTTCATCAGGATGTGAAGGTTGGTCGACACTTTTTTCCCATCGGCTGCCATCTCCTGCTCGCCGAGCCAGTGGAAACGGACGATCGCCGCAGGGCCGACGACCTTGATGGTCGGGTCCTTGTATTCGATCGACAGGAATTTCGACTTGCCGTCGGTGGCGTTGGCGATGAAGGTCGCCTTGTCCTCGACCTTGCCGCTGGAATGGCTGTAGCTGAGATCGTCCCAGCACAGCGCGCCGAGCGCCTTCGGGTCGGCCGCGATCTGGGCGAGGCGGAAGGCCTCCACCTTCTTCGCCACGGCCTCTTCGTCTGCCGAGGCAGCGAACGCCGGCGCGGTGAGAGCGAGCGCGGAGACGGCGAGAGTCGAGAGAGCCAGATCGCGTCGGTTGATCGTCATCGTTTCCTCCTTTTTGATCTTGCGACGAGTGTTGCAGCCGCGCGCGACTTTGTCGAGTGTCGCATTGTCGTCATGTGGATACGTCATTGCGCGTGCGAGGTCGTATTGATACGTCTTTCGCATTGATGCGCTGCGCATGTGGGAAAGTACGGAAATGATCGAGGCCAAAAGGCAAGCGATGGGCAGGGCGTTGCTGTTCGACATCGACGGTACGCTGGCCGATACGGATCCGCTTCATCGCGAGGCCTTTCACCGCGTGTTCGCTCCGCGCGGGCACGTCGTGGATGATGAGCGCTTCAAGCGCGAGCTTCAGGGCTTTTCCAATGTGTCGATCGGGGAGCGATTTCTGCCGGACGAATCGCCGGAACGGCGGCTCGCGATCCTCGGCGAGAAGGAGGCGATCTTTCGTGATCTGGTGGTCGGGCAGATCGCGCCGATACCGGGGCTGATGGCGCTGCTCGACCGTGCAGATGGCGCCGGCATCCCCATGGTCGCCGTGACCAACGCGCCACGCCTCAACGCCGAGCTGCTGCTCTCGGGCCTCGGCATCACCGAGCGGTTCAAGGCCATCGTGATCGGCGACGAGCTGCCGCACGGCAAGCCGCATCCGCTGCCCTATCAGGAGGGGCTGCGTTTCGTCGGCGCCAGCGCGCCAGCCTCGATCGCGTTCGAGGATTCACGCTCGGGCGTGCAATCGGCCGCGGCGGCCGGCATTCCCACCATCGGGCTGCGCACCACGCTCAGCCATGCTGACCTCGTTGCGGCCGGCGCGGTCGCTTCCGCCAGTGCGTTCGACGATCCGGAGCTGCTTGCGCACCTCGCAGCCGCGATGGCGTGGTGAAGATCCTTGTCCGTTAACCGTGATCACGCATTGACCGGACGCGTGAACCGCCGCACCATGCAGCTTCCTGATGTGAGGCCCTTGCCGTGACCGGATTGACCCATCGCCAAGCCGAAATCCTCAACATCGCGCGCGCCTCGGGCCGCGTCATGGTCGAGGAACTCGCGCGCCGGTTCGAGGTCTCCGCGCAGACCATCCGGAAAGATCTCAACGATCTCTGCGAGCGGAGATCGCTGACCCGCATCCATGGCGGCGCCATCATCGCCTCGGGCGTCGAAAACCTCGCCTATGAGGCGCGCCGCTTCGTCGCCGCCGACGAGAAGAAGGCGATTGGCGCCGCCGCGGCCTCGCTGATCCCGAACGGCTGCTCGCTGTTCATCAACATCGGCACCACGACCGAGGAGGTCGCGAGCGCGCTGACCTCGCACGAGGACCTGCTCGTCATCACCAACAATCTCAACGTCGCCATGCTGCTCTACCGCCATCCCCGCATCGAGGTGGTGGTCGCCGGCGGCACGGTGCGGCGCGCCGACGGCGCGGTGGTCGGCTCGACCGCGACGCAGCTGATCGGCCAGTTCAAGGTCGACTATGCCATCATCGGTGCGTCCGCGATCGATGAAGAGGGCGCTTTGCTCGACTTCGACTATCGCGAGGTGCAGGTGGCGCAGGCCATCATCGCCAATGCCCGCAGCGTCATGCTGGTCGCCGATTCCACAAAGCTGCGCCGCAGCGCGCCGGTGCGCATCGCCCACATCACCCAGATCCAGACCTTCGTCACCGACCAGGAGCTGCCCGAGCGCCTCGCCACCATCTGCCACAGCAAGGGCATCGAGGTGGTCGAAGCAATGCCGAAGGAGGTGAGGGAGATCGATGAGGCCCAGGCCGATGCACAAGACGCCGCGCCTGAAGCGGCGCCGGTGGTCAGGCTGCGATAGTACCTTAGGCGTCGCCCCACGGGTTGAGTAGCGGCACGCCGGTAGGTTCGAAATCCCCGACGTTGCGCGTAACGATCGTCAAGCCGTGAACAAACGCGGTTGCCGCAATAAGAGCGTCGCGTTCGGCCCGCGGGTTGGGAACGTGAAGTTGTGCGCAGCGCTGCGCCACGGCCGTGTCGATGGCCAGGATTCGGTCTTCAAAACGAGCCAGAATATGATTGTCGATCCAAGCGCGCAGAATGGCTCCTTGCGTGGTATCTTTGCGCTCGATAAGGCGTGCGCCAAGTTCGATTTCGAGTATCGAGATGACGGATATGAAGAAGCTTGCCGCCGGAATTGTGCTGGCCCAGGCGGCGACGTTGCGATGAGCTTTGTCTGGTCGCCTCAGTTCGGAAATGACATTGGTGTCCAGCAGAAACATCAGTCGAGATCGGCCGGCTTGAAGATCCCGCCGGCAATGCGCGGCGGATCGAAATCGAAGTCCGTTCCGGCCTGCGCCAAGGCTTCGGCAAGGCTCATGTGCCCGCCAGTTAGGCGCAAATAATCTTCGATCGTCAGCAGGACATGGGCCGGGCGGCCGCGGTCCGTAATAAAGACCGGTCCCCGCGAAGCCGCTTTTTTTGCGCCGCTGGTATCGTGATTGAACTCTCGGCTGGTGAGAGTGGTCACCATTGCTTGCACCTCCTGGCCGGGGCTTCGCCGGTACAAATCTTATGTAGGCATGTTACTACATTCAAGCCGTCAACGCATTTACTGGTAGCTCGATTCCCCGCTCCACTCAGTGAGTCCTGCTTTGGGTCTGCGACTTGTCCGTCGCAACGTCCACAAAAAATGTTCCGCTTTCACTTCCTTTCGCCTCTCTTTCATCTTGCTTTCGTTTTGCGGTGTGATCTAATCAAAAGCGAAAGTAGCCGCTCGATGGAATGGGCGGTCTTCGGGGGATGCGTCTGTTGGAGCGTATTTTCGACCTCGCCATCATCGGAGGCGGTGTGAATGGCTGCGGCATCGCGCGTGATGCGGTGGGCCGCGGCAACACGGTTTTCCTGTGCGAAATGAACGATCTGGCGAGCGGGACGTCGTCCTGGTCGACCAAGCTGGTGCATGGCGGCCTGCGCTATCTCGAATATTACGAGTTCCGCCTGGTCCGCGAGGCGCTGATCGAGCGCGAGATACTCTGGGGCATCGCGCCCCACATCATCCGCCCCCTGAGGTTCGTCCTGCCGCATCACGCCGGCCTGCGCCCGGCCTGGCTGCTGCGCCTCGGCCTTTTCCTCTATGATCACATCGGCGGCCGCCACCTGTTGCCCGCCACGCGCACGATCGATCTCCGACGCGACGAGGTCGGCCGCCCGCTGATCCCGAACCGCTACTCCCGCGCGTTCGAATATTCCGACTGCTTCGTCGATGACGCCCGCCTCGTCGTGCTGAACGCGCGCGATGCCGCTGACAAGGGCGCCGAAATCCGCACCCGCACCCGCGCCACCGAGATCCGTCAGTCCGACGGCGTCTGGACCGTGAGCATGGTCGACACGCTGACTGGCGCGCGCTCGTCGATCCAGGCGCGCGCGCTGGTCAATGCCGGTGGTCCCTGGGTCGAGGACGTGCTCGGCCGCGGCGCCGGCGTCAACGCGAAGGCCAAGGTACGCCTGGTCCAGGGCTCGCACATCGTGGTCAAGAAGCTCTACGACCACGACCGCGCCTACATGTTCCAGAACGCCGACGGCCGCATCATCTTCGTGATCCCGTACCAGGACGATTTCACGCTGATCGGAACCACCGACCGCGACTATGACGGCGATCCTGCCAAGGTGAAGACGACACCTGAGGAGATCCAGTATCTTTGCGCCGCCGCCAGCGAATATCTGGCCAAGCCGGTCACGCCAGAGGACGTGGTCTGGACCTATTCCGGGGTGCGCCCGCTCTATGACGATGGCGCCAGCGAAGCCAAGGCCGCGACCCGCGACTATGTGTTCGAGCTCGACACACCCGGCGGCGTGCCGCTGCTGTCGATCTATGGCGGCAAGATCACGACCTACCGCCGACTCGCCGAAGAGGCGCTGGAACGGCTCGCGCCTTATCTTCGCAGCGCCAAAGCGCGCGAGGGCTGGACCGGCAAATGGCCGCTGCCCGGCGGGGACATGAACGTATCCGACATCGACGGCCTGATCGCCGAGCTCCAGCGCGGCTATCCCTTCCTCAGCCACGAGCATGCGCGGCGCCTCGCCCGCGCCTACGGCACAAGGGCGATCAAGCTGCTCGGCGATGCGAAATCGGCGGCCGATCTCGGCCAGGCCTTTGGCGCGACGCTGACCGAGCGCGAGGTCCGTTATCTCATGGCCAATGAATGGGCCGTTACCGCCGAGGACATCGTCTGGCGCCGGTCCAAGCTCGGCCTGCGACTATCTGCCGACGAGATCGCGGCGCTTGACGACTGGATCAGGACCCACGCTGTGCCGCAAACTCCCCTGCTGGAAGCGGGAGGACGCTCATGACCGTGACGCTCGATCACGTGACCCGGACTGTCGAGGGGATCCCGCACATCCGCGACGTCTCACTGACACTCGAGAGCGGAACCCTCAACGTGCTGCTCGGGCCGACGCTGTCGGGCAAGACCTCGATCATGCGGTTGCTCGCCGGCCTCGACAAGCCGACCACGGGCAAGGTGCTGGTCAATGGCAAGGACGTCACCGGCGCCGATGTGCGCCAGCGTTCGGTCGCGATGGTCTATCAGCAATTCATCAATTATCCCTCGCTCACGGTCTACGAGAACATCGCATCGCCCCTGCGCGTGCAGGGCAAGCCGCGCGACGAGATCGAGGCGCGTGTCGCGGAGGCTGCAAGACTGCTCCGCCTCGAGCCGTTCCTGAAGCGCACGCCGCTCCAGCTCTCCGGCGGCCAGCAGCAGCGTACCGCGATCGCGCGCGCGCTGGTCAAGGGCGCCGATCTCGTGCTGCTCGACGAGCCGCTCGCCAATCTCGATTACAAGCTGCGCGAGGAGCTGCGCGCCGAGCTGCCGCGCATCTTCGAAGCTTCCGGCGCGATCTTCGTCTATGCCACGACCGAGCCGACCGAAGCGCTGCTGCTCGGCGGCAACACGGTGTGCATGTGGGAGGGCCGGGCGCTCCAGATGGGCGAGACCGCCAACGTCTACCGCCGCCCGCAGACGCTGCGCGTCGCGCAGGTGTTTTCGGATCCGCCGCTGAATCTCGTCGGTCTCGAGAAGAAGAACGGCTCCGTGCAATATGCCGGCGGCACGACCTCACCGGCCTCGGGGCTCTATGCCGGCCTTGCCGACGGCGCCTATCGCGTCGGCTTCCGCGCGCATCAGCTCGCCCTTGCCAATGGCGAGGCCGACCGCCACGCCTTCCACGCCACGGTGACGGTGACCGAGATCACCGGTTCGGAGAGTTTCGTGCATCTGACCCGCGACGGATTGAATTGGGTGGCGGTGCTGCACGGCGTGCACGAGTTCGAGCCGGGCCAGACCATCGATGCCGTGCTCGACCCCAATGATGTCTTTGTCTTCGACGCGGCCGACCGGCTCGTCGCGGCTCCTGGCATAGCGTTTTCAAGCGAAGTGCGTAGCGGTTCGCGTGAAGAAAACGCGTCAAACAGAAAAAGCTCTTGAGGGAGGTGCGACATGGCCCGCATTGACCTCGTCGATCTCGCGCACTCCTACGGCGGCAACGATGCCTCGCCGGAAAGCTTTGCGCTGAAGCCCGTCACCATGACGTGGCGGCAGGGCGGCGCCTATGCGCTGCTCGGGCCGTCCGGCTGCGGCAAGACCACGCTGCTCAACGTCATCTCCGGCATCATCACGCCCTCGCGCGGAAGGATCATGTTCGACGGGGTGGACATCACACCGCTGTCAACCCAGAAGCGCAACATCGCCCAGGTATTCCAGTTTCCGGTGATCTACGACACCATGACGGTGGGGCAGAACCTGGCGTTTCCACTGAAAAACCGCGGCGTGCCGAAGGCCGAGATCGACAAGCGCGTTGCCGAGATCGGCCGCCTGCTCGATCTCGAACCCTATCTGAACCGCAAGGCGACGCGGCTTACGGCCGACGCCAAGCAGAAGATCTCGCTCGGCCGCGGCCTGGTCCGCTCCGACGTCGCCGCCGTGCTGTTCGACGAGCCGCTGACGGTGATCGACCCCGAGCTGAAATGGCAGCTTCGTTCCAAGCTGAAGGCGCTGCATCGCGAGCTCGACCTCACGATGATCTACGTCACCCATGACCAGACCGAGGCGCTGACTTTCGCCGACACAGTGGTCGTCATGCATGACGGCCGCGTGGTGCAGAGCGGCACCCCGGCCGAACTGTTCGACAAGCCGGCACACACCTTCGTCGGCTATTTCATCGGCTCGCCTGGCATGAACATCCTGCCCGCGGAGGTGAGGGGACGCGAGGCGCGGATCGGCGGCCATGTCATCGCGCTCAACCGCAGCTACGACAATTTGCCTTCGGGCGCCAAGATCGAGATCGGCGTCCGTCCCGAATTCGTCGAGGTCGTCGCGCCCGCGCCCGACCTGCTCACCGCGAAGATCGAGCGCATCGACGATCTCGGCCGCATCCGTTTCGCGCGGGCGCGGCTCGGCGACGCAAAGCTCGCGGCGCGCGCCCCTGGCGGATTCACCAGCCCGGACGGCAACGCCGGGCTGCAATTCGATCCGTCGCACGTCCACGTCTATGCCGACAGCCTTCTGGTGGAGGGAGCCGCCTGATGGACAAGACCGTCAACCAAAAAGCCTGGTTCCTGGTGCTGCCGGTGTTCCTGGTCGTCGCCTTCTCGGCGGTGCTGCCGCTGATGACGGTGGTGAACTATTCGATGCAGGACACCTTCGGCAACAACCAGTTCTTCTGGAACGGCGTCGGCTGGTTCAAGGAGCTGCTCGATCCCTCGACCGATCTCGGCGGCCGCTTCCTCGCCTCGCTCGGCCGTAATCTGTTTTTCTCGCTGGTGATCCTCGCCATCGAGGTGCCGCTCGGCATCGTCGTCGCGCTGTCGATGCCGCGCGAGGGCTGGACCGTCGCGGCCTGCCTCGTCATCCTCGCGCTGCCGCTATTGATTCCGTGGAACGTGGTCGGCACGATCTGGCAGATCTTCGGCCGCCCGGACATCGGCCTGCTCGGCTATGTCCTCAACGCGATGGGCTTCGACTACAATTACGTCTCCAACGACATCGACGCCTGGGTCACGGTCATCGTGATGGATGTCTGGCACTGGACCAGCCTCGTCGCGCTGCTCTGCTATGCCGGCCTGAAGTCGATTCCCGAAGCGTATTACCAGGCCGCCCAAATCGACGGTGCCTCGCGCTGGGCGGTGTTCAAGGCGATCCAGCTGCCGAAGATGAATCGCGTGCTCTTGATCGCGGTGCTGCTGCGCTTCATGGACAGTTTCATGATCTACACCGAGCCCTTCGTCGTCACCGGCGGCGGGCCCGGCAACTCCACGACCTTCGTGTCGATTGAGCTCGTCAAGATCGCGCTCGGCCAGTTCGACCTCGGCAAGGCCGCCGCGCTGTCGCTGGTCTACAATCTGATCATCCTGATCGTCTGCTGGATCTTCTACACCGTCATGACCAATGCCGGCGTCGAACGCAAAGTCCAGGCGGAGAGCGAGCCGGCGGTGGAGCCCAAGCCTGCGGCCGCGCTCAAGCCCGTGCCCGCGCTCAAGCCAAAGGAAGGAGTGGCCTGATGCATTCGATCCCCGGCCGCCGCCTCGTCATGGGGCTGTTCCTGATCTTCCTGTTGTTGCCGATCTATTGGCTCGTCAACATGAGCTTCAAGACCAACAGCGAGATCGTCTCGACGATGACGCTGTGGCCGCACACCCCGACGCTGCAGCACTACAAGCGCATCTTCACCGACGAAAGCTGGTATTCCGGCTATATCAACTCGCTGGAATATGTCGTCCTCAATACCATCATCTCGATCGCGGTGGCGCTGCCGGCGGCCTACGCGTTCTCGCGTTACCGCTTCCTCGGCGACAAGCACCTGTTCTTCTGGCTCTTGTCGAACCGCATGGCCCCGGCCGCGGTCTATGCGCTGCCGTTCTTCAACCTCTATTCGGCGATCGGCCTGTTCGATACGCCCTGGGCGGTCGCGCTGGCGCACTGCATCTTCAACGTTCCGCTGGCGGTGTGGATCCTCGAAGGCTTCGTCTCCGGCGTGCCGCGCGAGATCGACGAGACCGCTTTCCTCGACGGCTATTCGTTCCCGCGCTTCTTCATCAGGATCCTGGTGCCGCTGATCGCGAGCGGCATCGGCGTCGCCGCCTTCTTCTGCTTTATGTTCTCCTGGGTCGAGCTCCTGCTCGCGCGCACGCTGACCTCGGTGCAGGCCAAGCCGATCGCCGCGATCATGACGCGCACGGTGTCGGCCGCCGGCATGGACTGGGGCCTGCTCGCCGCCGCCGGCGTGCTCACCATCATCCCGGGCGCGCTCGTGATCTGGTTCGTCCGCAACTATATCGCGCGCGGCTTTGCGCTCGGTCGCGTGTAAGGAGGCGAGCATGGAATCCATCGCATGGATGGCCTGGACATTGCCGACCGCGATCTTCTTCGCTGGGCTGGCCTGCACGCTCGCGGTGATGACGTGGCTCGCCGCGGTCTACCCGGAGGCCGAGCGCGTCGGCGTGCTCAGTATTCCGACCACGCGCGGCGACCGCCTATTCATCTCGCTGATCGCGGCCGCCGTCATTCACCTCGTGTGGATCGGCCTCGTCGGCACCGATGCGATCGCCACGCTGCCGATCGGTGAGGAGGGTTTTGAGATCTCGAGCCTGTGGCTCGCGTCAGGAATTTCGCTGGCCACGGCCGTGCTCATTTTCCGCACGGTCTGAAGCTCGCGAAGGGACGGCCAGATCCGGGACCAACCCGGGCCTGTATAAAAGTTTGTCGCTGCAACGGAGGAATAACATGCGACAGTTTAGGAGAAGGAAAGGTCCATTGACCAAGAATAGCTTTCTGACCATGTCCAGCGTCGCCGCGATTGTTGCGGTGTCGTTCGCCGTCTCGGCGCCGGTTCGCGCCGCCGACGACGCCGTGATCCAGAAGTGGATCGCGGAATTCCAGCCCTCGACGCTGTCGAAGGAAGACCAGAAGAAGGAGCTGGAGTGGTTCGCCAAGGCCGCCGAACCCTTCAAGGGCATGGAGATCAACGTCGTCTCCGAGACCATCACGACCCACGAATATGAATCGCAGACGCTGGCCAAGGCGTTCTCCGAGCTCACCGGCATCAAGCTCAAGCACGACCTCATCCAGGAAGGTGACGTCGTCGAGAAGCTCCAGACCCAGATGCAGTCGGGCAAGAACGTCTATGACGGCTGGATCAACGATTCCGACCTGATCGGTACGCACTTCCGCTACGGCCAGACCATCGTGCTGTCGGATTACATGACCGGCGAGGGCAAGGACGTCACCGATCCCATGCTCGACGTCAACGACTTCATCGGCAAGTCGTTCACCACGGGGCCGGACGGCAAGCTATATCAGCTTCCCGACCAGCAGTTCGCCAACCTCTACTGGTTCCGCTACGACTGGTTCACCAATCCCGACTACAAGGCCAAGTTCAAGGCCAAGTATGGCTACGAGCTCGGCGTGCCCGTGAACTGGTCCGCCTATGAGGACATCGCCGAGTTCTTCACCAACGACATCAAGGAGATCAACGGCGTCAAGGTCTACGGCCATATGGATTATGGCAAGAAGGACCCCTCGCTCGGATGGCGTTTCACCGACGCCTGGCTGTCGATGGCCGGCAACGGTGACAAGGGCATTCCGAACGGCCTGCCGGTCGACGAGTGGGGCATCCGTATGGAAGGCTGCCGTCCGGTCGGCTCCTCGGTGGAGCGTGGTGGCGACACCAACGGCCCGGCCGCGGTCTACTCGATCACCAAGTATCTCGAGTGGCTGAAGAAGTACGCGCCCCCGCAGGCGCAGGGCATGACCTTCTCGGAGGCGGGCCCGGTGCCGGCGCAGGGCAACATCGCCCAGCAGATGTTCTGGTACACCGCCTTCACCGCCGACATGGTGAAGCCGGGCATCGCCGTGATGAACGCGGACGGTACGCCGAAATGGCGTATGGCTCCGTCGCCGCACGGCTCGTACTGGAAGGAAGGCATGAAGCTCGGTTATCAGGACGCCGGCTCCGTGACGCTGCTGAAGTCGACCCCGGCAGATCGCCGCAAGGCGGCCTGGCTCTATCTCCAGTTCATCATCTCCAAGTCGGTGAGCTTGAAGAAGAGCCATGTCGGTCTCACCTTCATCCGTGAATCCGACATCTGGGATAAGTCCTTCACGGAACGTGCGCCGAAGCTCGGCGGCCTGATCGAGTTCTACCGTTCGCCCGCCCGCGTGCAGTGGACCCCGACCGGCAACAACGTGCCGGACTATCCGAAGCTCGCGCAGCTCTGGTGGCAGAACATCGGCGATGCGTCGTCCGGTGCGAAGACGCCGCAAGCCGCGATGGATGCCCTTGCGGCCGCCCAGGACTCCGTTATGGAGCGCCTGGAGAAGTCCGGCGTGCAGGGGGCCTGCGGCCCGAAGCTGCACAAGAAGGAATCGGCCGAATACTGGTTCGCCAAGGCCCAGAAGGACGGCACGATTGCTCCGCAGCGCAAGCTCGCCAACGAGAAGCCGAAGGGCGAGACGGTCGACTACGACACGCTGATCAAGTCGTGGCCGGCCACCCCGCCCAAGCGCGCGGAAGCCAAGTGAGCGGCGCGTAAAGCATCATCAAGCACGAAAGGCCGGGAGCGATCCCGGCCTTTCTCTTTTTTTCTGGAGTTCGGCGCGCTATCTCCACACCGTCATTGCGAGCGCAGCGACTTGTCCGCCGAAGCCTTGGCGTAGGCGGAAGCAATCCAGACTGTCGCCGCGGAAGGATTCTGGTTTGCTTCGCTGCTCTCGTCATGACGAGCCTGTGGCGCGCGCCTTCACTCCTTCCGTCTCACCAGATCCTCGATCATGGCCTGCACATGTGCAAGCCACGCGCTCCGCATCTCCTGATCGGCGAGGTCGGTCTGCATGTAGCTCGACAGCGTATAGAGGTTGGCACGGTAGAAATAGGTCAGCGATAGGATCGACAGATAAAGGTGGAGGCGGTCACAGTCCGGCCTGAACTCACGCCGCTCGATGCCGCTCTGGAGCACGCGCTCCAGCATGCCCAGTTGGGTATTTGCGAAGCTGCGGCGGATGTTGTTCTTGACGTGACGACCCTTGAAGAGATTCTCCGTAGCGAGAATGCTCAATAGCTCCGGGTGGGCCCAATAGTAGTTCCAATTGAAGGCGACGAGTGCCGCCAGCGCCTGGCGCGGGCTGGAAAAGTCGAGATCGAGCGCCTCTTCCGACGCGACCAGATCGGCATAGCAATGCTCGATGACCTGATGAAAGAGCTTCTCCTTGCTCTTGAAGTAGTAATAGAGCATCCGGTCGTTGCTCTTGGCGGCCTTGCTGATGCGATCGACCCGCGCGCCGCCATAGCCTTCGCGGGCGAACTCGGCGACGGCCGCACGCAGAATGGCCTCGCGGGTCTGATCGGGCGCTCGCGTCCGTCGAACCGTTGAAGCCTTTTTCCGCTTGGCTGCCCGCTTGAGGCGCGGGCCGGCCAGTGTACGGGCTGGCAGCTCTGTATCGTTGGGCATCGCGTATCCCAGGGAATCACAACCAGCAGGATGGGGCTTGCCGTTTTTTTGGCAAGCCCGCCGATTTCTTCGCCATTGACAATCATTAGCTCTTGGTATTCGCTATGTAGTAAGTACTACATACATAAGCTGGTCCCAATGACGGGAGGCTGATATGCGCATTTCGGCTGTTGCGAAGTTCGTCGGACTTGTCCTGGCGGTGGCCTGCGGCGCAGGTCGGGCCGCAGAGCCGCCGCCGATCAGGATCGGAGAGATCTCAAGCTATTCGGCCCTCCCGCTGGGGACCCGCGGCTATCGCCAGGGCTGGGAGCTCGCGCGCGACGAGATCAACGGCAAAGGCGGCGTGCTCGGCCGCAAGCTCGAGATCATCGCCCGTGACGACGCCGGCAAACCGGACGTCGCCATCACCGCAGCCGGTCAGCTCGTCGACGGTGAGCAGGTCGACCTCCTGACGGGCACGATCCTCTCCCATGTTGGCCTCGCCGTCGCCGATTTCGCCAAGCAGAAGCGGACATTCTTCCTCGCCTCACAGCCTCTGACTGACGCCCTCATCTGGGAGAAGGGCAATCGCTATACGTTCAGGCTGCGGCCGAGCACGTATACCCAGGCGTCCATCCTCGCAAAGGAGGCGGCCAAGTTCCCCGCGCGGCGCTGGGCGACGATTGCACCGAACTACGAGTTCGGTCAGGCGGCGGTGGCGAGCTTCAAGCGCGAACTGAAGCGATTGAAGCCCGACGTCGAATTCGTCTCCGAACAATGGCCGCCTCTCGGCAAGATCGACGCGGGCGCAGTGGTGCAGGCGATGTTGGCGGAGAGCCCGGATGCCATCTTCAACGCGACATTCGGGGCCGACCTCGCCAAGTTCGTGCGCGAGGGGTCGACGCGCAAGGCGTTCGCAAACCGCGCTGTCGTCAGCATCCTCTCCGGGGAGCCGGAATATCTCGCGCCGCTGAGGGACGAGGCGCCGCCCGGTTGGCTGGTCACCGGATATCCCTGGAGCGAGATCAAGACTCCGGCCCATGATGCGTTCCTGCAAGCTTATGTCGCTCGTTTCAAAGAGCCGCCCAACATCGGCGCACTCATCGGCTACACCAACACGCTGGTTCTCGCGAAGGCGATCGAGATGGCCGGCTCCACCAAGACCGATGATCTGATCAAGGCGATGGAGCATCTGAAGGTCGACACGCCGGTGGGGCCGATCGCCTTCCGTGCGATCGACCATCAATCCACCATGGGCGTTTATGTCGGCAGGCTCGCAGTACGGGACGGCCAGGGCGTGATGACCGACTGGCGCTATGTCGACGGCGCCGACTACCAGCCCGCCGACGCCGAGGTGATGGCCAAGCTCAAGAACTAGAGGTGCCGCATGAACCTGCTTGCTCCCCGCAACACCTGGTACCCGCTGACGTGGTCGCGCAACGTCACGCGCACGCTGTCGCGCCACCGCATTCTCGGCATGGACCTTGTCGTCTACCGCAGCGAAGCGGGCGGCGTCGTTGCGCTCGACGACGCATGTCCACATCGGTTGGCGCCGCTGTCGATGGGCAAGCTCAAGGGCGATGCAATCGAGTGCGGCTATCACGGCATGACTTTCGGGTCCGACGGGCGCTGTGTCCGGATTCCGGGTCAGCCGATGATCCCGCCGAATGCACGGGTGTCGTCCTATCCGCTCAGGGAGAAGATGGGACTGGTCTGGATCTGGCCCGGCGATCCCGCGCTCGCCGACCCGTCGCGGATTTATGATCTGCCGCAATACGGTCAGAACGACTGGCATGCGGCGGAAGGAGACGCTCTTCGAATCGAAACCAACTATCTCAACCTCGCGGACAATCTCTGCGATCCCGCGCATGTCAGCTTCGTCCACCTGTCGACGCTCGGCAATTCGGCCAGCGAAGACATTCCGGTGGAGCACACTTTTTCCGAGGATGGCGTGCTGGTGTGGCGGTGGATCAGGAACGCGCCGCCGATCCCGCTGTTCGCCAAGTACGGCAATTTCGCCGGCAATGTCGATCGCTGGCACTACTATGACTATATCGCGCCCTGTATCGCGGTGATCGATTTCGGCAGCGCGGACGCCGGCAAGATCGTCGATGCCGCGGACCGGGGCAGGGGATTGCGCATCTTCGCATGCCACTTCATCACGCCGGTCGACGATCACATCTGCATCGATCACTGGCTTCATGTGCGCAATTTTGCGCTTGACGATGCCGGTGTCGATCAGCGCCTGCACGCCGATTTCCGTATCGCTTTTAATGAGGACAAGGAGATTCTTGAGCGCATCGAGATGGTCGCGCAGGCCCGCCCCAATGCCAAGACCATCCGCCTCGCCATCGATGCCGCCCCGCAGCGCATGCGTCGCATCGTGGAACGCATGGTCGCTGCAGACGCCGAGACACGCGCATTGGCGTGAGGCCTATAGGCAGGTACAGGCCGGGAGCAGTCCCGGCCTTCCTTGTTGGTGAGCGCACCCTGCAACCGCGCCGTCATTGCGAGCGTAGCGAAGCAATCCAGAGTCTTTCAACGGAGCCAGTCTGGATTGCTTCGTCGCCAGCGCAAAATTGCTTCGCAATTTTGTCGCGAGCTCCTCGCAATGACGGAAGAAGCAGCCTTATTCCGCCGGCTCGGCCGCCAGCGTCGGGTAATCCGTGTACCCCTCGGCGCCGCCGCCGTAGAACGTGGCCTTGTCCCAATCGTTCAGGCCCGTGCCCTGCTTCAGCCGCTCGACCAGGTCGGGGTTGGAGATGAAGGGCTTGCCGAAGGCGATCAGGTCGGCCGCGTTCGCGTCCAGCACCTTGGTGGCGAGATCGAAATCGTAGCCGTTGTTGGCGACATAGGTGCCGGCAAAGCGCTTGCGCAAGGACGCATAGTCGAACGGCGCGATGTCGCGCGGACCGCCGGTGGCGCCCTCGACGACGTGGAGATAGACCAGCTTGAGCGCGCTGAGACCATCGACGATGTGATCGAACAAGGCTTGTGGGTTGGAGTCGGAGAGGTCGTTGGCCGGCGTCACCGGCGAGATGCGGATGCCGGTGCGGTCGGCGCCGGCTTCAGTGGCAACCGCCTTGGAGATCTCGAGCATCAGCCGCGCGCGGTTCTCGATCGAGCCGCCATAGGCATCGGTGCGCTTGTTGGCGCCGTCCCGGGCGAACTGATCGAGCAGATAGCCGTTGGCGCCATGGATCTCGACGCCGTCGAAGCCGGCCTCGAGCGCATTCTTCGTCGCGCGCTTGAAGTCGTCGATGATCCCAGGGATTTCGGAGAGCTCGAGCGCCCGCGGCTCGGAGACGTCGGCGAAGGTGCCGTTCACAAAAGTCTTGCCCTTGGCGCGGATCGCGCTCGGCGCCACCGGGGACGCGCCATTCGCCTGGAGATCGACATGCGAGATGCGGCCGACATGCCAGAGCTGGATGAAGATCTTGCCGCCGCGTTCGTGCACGCGATCGGTGACCTTGCGCCAGCCGGCGACCTGGTCCTTGGAATAGATGCCCGGCGTGTCCTGGTAGCCCTGACCTTGCTGCGAGACCTGGCTCGCTTCGGTGATCAGAAGCCCGGCGGAGGCGCGCTGGCTGTAATAATCGGCGGCGAGAGGGCTGGGCACGAACGTGCCTGATACGGCACGGTTGCGCGTCAGCGGCGCCATCACCAGGCGATTGGCCAGCGTGATCGGGCCGAGCTTGTAGGTCTCAAACAATTTGGTCGGACGGCTCATGGGGAATGCTTCCAGGCAATGAGAGGTCACGAACACTTGTGCATCGCGACATCAGGCGCAAGGGCGGAGCCATACTCAAACTGCAGGCGAGCTACGCGGCAAGGCCGCGTAGCATGATTCATGTGCAATTTCGGCCGCGATAGGGGAATTCCGCTACGCGGCCGTGCGATTTGGCAAATCAGTTCGCGCCGAGGAAATCGCGCTTGCCGATCTCGACCCCGTTGTGGCGCAGGATGCCGTGGGCGGTCGTGGCGTGGAAATAGAAGTTCGGCAGCGAGAACGCGCTCAGGAATTGCTGGCCCTTCATGGTGATGGATTTGTCCGGACCGGCCGGGAAGGTGACGTCCTTGACGTCGGCACCTTCGAACTGCTCGGGCTTGAACGATTTCACGTAGTCGATGGTCTTGGCCAGGCGCTGCTTCAATTCCGCAAAGCTCGTCTCGGTGTCAGGCGTCGCGGGCACCTCGCTATGGGTCAGCCGCGCACAGCCCTTGGCGGCGAAATCGCTGACGAGCTGGACCTGCTTCGACAGCGGCAGCATGTCCGGAAAGAGGCGTGATCCGAGCAGGACGCCGGGGTCGATCTTTTTGGCCGCGCAATGCGCCTCCGCCTTGGTGAGCAGGCCGGTGAGGCTGTTCAGCATTTGCAAATAGGCGGGGACGACGGCGTCGTAGAAGGACATGTGATGCTCGCTGTGATGGTGGGAAACCTCAGGAGAAAACCTGAGCCACTCACATGGGAGCATCATGGAAAAATACAATCGCGGAAGCGGCTTGTGCAATGCGAAAATTCTATCGCGCTGTCATCGCCCGGCTTGCCGTCTTCGCTGAACCTTCGCCGGCCCAATACCGAATGCCCGGCGAAGCCTTTGGCGGAGCCGGGACCGGGCGATCCAGTACGCCGAGACGGCTGTGGCTGAACCGATGGGCCGCGGCGTACTGGATGCCCCGCCGGAGCCTGTCATCGGGCTCGCCGAAGGCGAGACCCGGTGGCGGGGCATGACAGCGGATGGACCGCTATCGCAACACGCTCGCCGGCTGCGCCTGCGCCGTGCCGCCGCGCATGCGTGCCAAGAGCTCCGCGGTCGGCCAGGAATCGGCCGGCAGGCCGTACTTGATCTGCATCGCCTTCACCGCGGCACGGCTCTGCTGGCCCAGCACGCCGTCGACCTTGCCGACATTGAAGCCGGCACGCACCAGTAATTGCTGCAATTCCTTGAGCTCGTTGAACGGCAGCTGCGCCACCGGCGTCGTTGGCTTGCGCATTGGCGCGGCACCGGCAATGCGCGAGGCGAGATAGCCCGCGGTGGTCGAATAGATCAGCGAGTTATTCCACTCGGTGTAGGCCGCGAAATTCGCATAGGCCATGAAGGCTGGTCCAAAGCGTCCCATCGGCAGCAGCACGGACCCCGCGAGATTGTCATTCGGCAGCGGCCGTCCGTCGGGATAGGTCACGCCGAGCTGGGCCCATGTCGAGCGTGGCTCTCGCACCGTGAGATCGGTCTTATCCCACGGCAGGTTTTGCGGCACCTTGATCTCTTCCAACCACGGCTCGCCGCGCCGCCACTTCAATCCATTGGCGATGTAATTCGCGGTCGAGCCGATCACGTCGGGACCCGAGCGCAGCAGGTCGCGCCGTCCGTCGCCGTCATAGTCGACCGCGTAGTTGACATAATGCACGGGCAGGAATTGCGTCTGCCCGAGCTCGCCGGCCCAGGAGCCGATCATCTCCTCGGGATGCAGATCGCCGCGGTCGATGATCTTCAGCGCGGCGATGGTCTCGTTCACGAACATCTCGGAGCGGCGACAATCATAGGCGAGCGACACCAGCGATTTCAGCGTCGGCAGATTGCCCATGTTGGCGCCGAAGTCGCTCTCGAGCCCCCAGAAGGCGGCGATCACGGCGGGCGGCACGCCATATTCCTTTTCGGCGCGCGCGAATGCGGCAGCGTATTGCTTGATGTGCTGCTGCCCGTTCTGCATGCGATAGGGCGCGGCCATGCGGCCGGCAAATTCGGTGAAGAGCTGACCGAACACGCGCTGGCCGCGGTCGCGGTTGACGATGCCCTGGTCGTAGACGAGATACGGCGAGGCCTCCGCGATCGTGCGCTGCGACACGCCGGCGGCCACCGCCTGTTGCTTCACGTCGGCCAGGAAGCGATCGAAGCTCGCGCCATTGTGGCACGATGCCGCGCGCGGCGAGGAAGCGGGTTTCGGAGCTGCGGGCTTGACGGGCGTTGGCGCGAACTGGGCGGAGGCAGCAAAGGAGCACGCGACGAGAGCAATGGTCGCGATCGCACATCGGGTCAGGAGCATGAGGTTTCCGGAGGGGAGGAGGAATCTGCCGCAGTCTAAAGGAATGAAAGCGGCCGAGCCATTCCCTTCGTCATTCCGGGCCCATTGGGTGACCCCGAATGACCTCTTCCTACAATAGCCGCGGCCCCGCGACGCACCTTGAAACCTTGCACCCGGGCCGGGGTCATCCCTACCTCAGGCTTGCCGGCCTGCAATGCCTCCAGCGGCGCGGCCGCGCCAGGAGACGGCCATGAACTATCTTCGTACCGCAATGCTGCTCGCAGGCCTCACTGCCCTGTTCATGGGCGTGGGCTATCTGATCGGCGGTGCCTCGGGCGCCATAATCGCGCTTGTCATTGCCGCCGCGACCAATCTCTTCACCTACTGGAACTCCGATCGCATGGTGCTCTCGATGTACGGCGCCCATGAGGTCGACCGTGCCAGCGCGCCCGAGCTGGTCGGTCTCGTCGCCGAGCTTGCCGGCCGCGCCGGCTTGCCGATGCCGCGCGTGTTCCTGATGGACGAGCCGCAGCCCAACGCGTTCGCGACCGGACGCAACCCCGAGAACGCCGCGGTTGCCGTCACCACCGGCCTGATGAACCAGCTCAGCCGCGAGGAGCTCGCCGGCGTGATCGCGCATGAGCTCGCGCATATCAAGCATCACGACACGCTTCTTATGACTGTTACCGCGACCATCGCCGGCGCGATCTCCATGCTGGCGCAGTTCGGCATGTTCTTCGGCGGCAATCGCGACAACAACAATGGTCTGGGCATCGTCGGCTCGATCCTGATGATGATCCTCGCCCCGCTCGCCGCCATGCTGGTGCAGATGGCGATCAGCCGCACGCGCGAATATGCCGCCGACAATCTCGGCGCGCGCATTGCGGGACAACCGATGTGGCTGGCGTCCGCGCTGGTGAAGATCGAGGGCGCCGCGCATCAGGTGCCGAACTTGGAAGCGGAGCGAAATCCCGCAACCGCGCACATGTTCATCATCAATCCGCTGTCGGGCTACGGCGTCGACAATCTGTTCGCCACCCATCCCTCGACCCAGAACCGCATCGCCGCGCTTCAACAGCTCGCGGCCGAGCTCGGCGCGCAGGCACCGTCGGTCGGCGCCAACGAGAACTATCCGCCGCGAAGCCCGTGGGGCCGCTCCTCTTCGCGAGGTCCTTCACGCGGTCCTTCACGTGGTCCTTGGGGCTGACGCGGAACCGGCTGGAATTTGCGCCAGGCTTTGTGACCTGGCGCACACAAATTCCCCGGCGCCGGTGTTAACACCCCGGCGAGACCATTTCTTCGAAAGGGGATGCGTGGCCGGACCTCAGCCGGCCAGCGTCGAAGATGACCAGAGCTGCCGTACCATTGCTGATCGTCCTTTGCGTGCTCATTGGGCTGTCCACGCACATGGTCGTCAATTGCGGCGACGAGGACGATCCCGACATCTGCTCGGCCGTGATCGGCTTCTCGCCGCTGCGCGGCTCGCTGATCGCCTTCGCCTATGAGGGCCGCGGGCGGATTGCACTGCGCCACGGCGACTTCAGGCGGGCGATCGCCGATTTCGACGAGGCCATACACCTCAATCCCAACCGCGCCTCGCTCTATCGCGACCGGGCGCTGGCGCGCCGGCAGAACGGCGATCTGGAGCTTGCGATTGCGGATTATGACGAGGCGATCGCGCATGATCCCAAGCTCGCCGCGCCCTATCACCAGCGCGGTCTCGCGCTCGCCGCCAAGGGCGATCTCGACCGCGCCATCCTGAGCTACAGCACCGCGGTCCGCCTCGATCCCTCGGACGCGCAGGCCCGCCTCGACCGGGGCTTCGCATTCCTCGCCCATGGCCAGACCGACGATGCACGTGCCGATTTCGAAGCCACGCTGGCACTGCCGCCCGGCAAGGACGGCCGCACCCGCGAGGCGGCCCGCGCCAAGCTCACCGAGCTTTCGAATGTCGAGCCGACCCGGCTCGCCGCGCCGAGAAGGTGATAGGAGTTCTCTCCCTCTCCCCGCAAGCGGACCGCAAGCGGGGCGAGGTGAAGTGCGAGCTCCGCGCCTTACTTCGCCTTCTTGGCTTTTGCCTTCTTCGCCTTCGCGGCCTTCTTCTCAGGCTTCTCCTTCGCCTTCTTCTCCACCTTGGCCGCAACCGGCGTGCTGGCGGCGAGGCGCATGGCGCGGGCGTAGCTGTCGGCGACGTTGTCGGCGGACATCTGCAGGCGCTTGGCGGCGGCGGTGGCCTGCTCCAGGGTGGCCTTGGCCATCATCTTGAAGCGGTCGCTGGTCTCCTTGCCCTTGGCCTTGGCCGCAAGGCCGTTGAAGCGATCCCGCCGCTCCTTGGCGCGGGTCATCAGGCCCGTATGCAGCTGTCTGGCCAGTTGCCGGATCACGACATCCAGGTCGGCGTCCGCCATGTTGTTCTATCCCCTTCGAAAACGGTATCGATGCGGGCGGGACTATGCAGATCGGGCCCTGCCTTGGCAATTGCCGCCGAGGCGTCATCCGCAGCTTCCGGCTGACAAAACAAAAAAGCCGCGCATTTCGCGCGGCTCTGATGTGGAAGCGCGACGTCTGCCTCACTTCAGCGAGGCGACCGGACCGCTCGAGGCTGCCGGGTCGGGATCGAAGCCGAACACGCCGACCAGGTATTTGTAATAGTCCGGCATCTTCTCCTTGAGCGTCTCGCGCGACTTCGGATCGTGGAATTCGCTCTTTCCGGAGAGGAAGATGCTCGCGGTCACGGCAAAGAACTCCATGGGATTCTTCAGCGCATAGGATTCCTTGGGCAGCAGGTCCTTGGACTTGGCCAGGGCATAGTAGGCGATCACGCCCTTGTTGGCATAGCCGTCCGGCAACAGCCGCGCGTGATAGGCGTGCAGAAGCTCGTGCAGCAGCACGGCCTCCTTCTCGTAACGCATCATGTCGGGCCGCAGCATGATCACGCCGAGGCCCGAATCGACCGCGAGGTCGATGGCATTGGGATTGGTCCAGCGCTGCTTGCTGGGGTCCCAGACCGTCAGCGTCCGGGGAGCGCTGCGCTGGATGTCCGGCGTGACCCGGCCGTAGCACGCGGTCGCGGCACCTTCGTCGAGGCAGGCCAGCTCGCTCGCGACGATCGGAACGGTGTGGAAGAAGCGCAGCACGCGCGGCGACAGGCCGACGCCTTCGACGACGTCAATCTGACTCTTCAGATTGTCGGTGAGCTTGTCGACATCTTTGCGGTCGCGATTCTCGGACAAGTCGAACATGTAGCCGCGGTAGCTCTGGAAGCCCGGCGGCAGCGGCTGCGCTGCGTCAGTGGACGCATCGAGCGATCCGGCAATGGATGGATTGGCGAAGAGCGCGCCGACGATGGTTGCGGTCAGCAGCAACGCAATGCGCATGATGAACCCCCTGATCTCACTTCGCCGGCAGGATAGGCCACCGTTGTTTGCGAAAAGTGAGTGGGGCAAGACTAAGGCACCGATGTTGAGGCGTGCTTAATCCTTGGTTGCAGATCGCGGCGGCCGATTAGTGCGGGGTTAACCAAGCGTGGATTGGCGGCGCGCTTCGGCGTAACATCCGCTCCGGGCACCAGGCCCTCACATCAGTAGCCGGAAGGAGGATGCCATGTATGCCGCCATCCGTCAGGCCAAGGCGAAAAGCGGGAGTGCGGAAGAGCTGGCGCGCCGCATCAAGGACGGCGCCGTTCCGATCATCAGCGACGTCGACGGTTTCCGCGCCTATTACGTCGTCTATGCCGGCGACGACACGGTAACCGCGATCTCGATCTTCGATAAGTTCGAGCAGGCGGAGGAGGCGAACCGGCGCGCGATCGCCTGGATCGAGAAGGATCTGGGGCCGCTGCTGGCGGGCCATGCGAGTGCTGCGGCCGGGCCGGTGATCGTGCACACGCTGGCGTAGGCCCTTCGTCATTGCGAGGAGCCCGCGACAAAATTGCGAAGCAATTTTGCGCTGGCGACGAAGCAATCCAGGCTGTCACCGCGGAGACAGTCTGGATTGCTTCGCTTCGCTCGCAATGACGTGGAAGCAGCCGCGCTCACAACTCCCTGGCATTCGAGAATGCGAAACTCGACACCCGCCGTGTGGTCTCGTCCAGGATCAGCGTGCGCGTGATCGGCGGCTCGGCGCGCTGGGCGCAGTTTTCGCGCTCGCAGAGACGGCAGTTGACGCCGATCGGCGTGCCCTCGGTCTTCTCCAGGTCGATGCCCGCGGCGTAGGTCAGGCGCGCGGCGTGACGGATCTCGCAGCCGAGGCCGATGGCGAAGCGCGGTTGCGGCAGCGGATGTGGCGCGACCGGGCGGCGCACCATCTGCGCGATGGAAAAATAGCGCGTGCCGTCGGGAAGCTCGATCACCTGCTTGAGCAGGCGGTCCGGTGTATCGAAGGTCGAGTGCACGTTCCACAAGGGGCAGGTGCCGCCGAATTTCGAAAACGGGAACGTGCCTGACGAGAAGCGCTTCGAGACGTTGCCGGCATTGTCGACACGGAGCAGGAAGAACGGAATGCCGCGCGCGTTCGGCCGCTGCAATGTCGTGAGGCGATGGCAGACCTGCTCGAAGCCGGAATTGAAGCGCTGCGCCAGCACGTGGATGTCGTAGTTCAGCGCCTCGGCCGCGGCCAGGAATGCCGGATAGGGCATCATGACAGCGGCTGCAAAGTAATTGCCGAGCGTGATGCGGAACAGCCGCCGCGGCGCGTCGTCGAGCGGCCCGGATCGACCGATGATGGTCTCCAGATGCTGCGCGCATTCACCGAGGCCGAGCTGGAAGGCGAGCTGGAACGCGCGGCCGGGCGGGTCGACCAGCTCGGAAATCAGGAGCTGGCGACGGTGGCGGTCGAACCGCCGCAGCGTCTCGCGCATCACGTCGACGGGCATGATGCGGGTCTGGATCGAATGTTTTTCACGCAGCCGCGCAGCGAGCGCTGCATAGAGCCCTTCGGCCGGCACGTTCAGTTCATCGCGCAAATTCTCGGCGGCTTGCTCCAGTTCCGGGAAATAGTTGCGATTGGCCTCGATCAGCTCGCGCACGCGCTCGACCGGATTGGCCTCATAACGCGTGCCGACGTCGCGATCGGCCATTTGCGCGGCCGCCAGCGTCTCGCCCTGGCGCGCCTCGGTATAGGCGGCATAGAGCCGTTGCAGTGCATGGGTCACGCCCGGGCAGAGCTCGGCGAGGTCGCGCAGCTCCTGCTTGGGAACATCTATCTGGCGGAACAAGGGATCGGAGAAGATCTCGTTGAGCTCGGCGAAGAAGCGGTCCTCGTCGGCGGTGGCGAGGTCGCGCAGGTCGAGGTCATAGGTCTCGGCCAGCCGCAGCAGGATCTGCGCCGTCACGGGGCGCTGGTTGCGCTCGATCAGGTTGACATAGCTCGGCGAGATCCCGAGCCCTTCGGCGATCTGGGTCTGCGACAGCCCCAATTGCTGCCGGATCCGCCGGAAGCGCGGACCGACGAAGAGTTTCTTGCCGGAATCGGCGGCCATTTCTCAGGTCTCCTCTCAGGTGCGCATTAAGGACAGTGTCGCTGACCTATAATTTACAAGATTTACAAAATAACATCTACTACATGTTCCGATGTTACATGACATCACCAATAAGAAACAAGGCATCTGTACGAAGTTTCCGTTTTCGCGTTTAGCTCCTGAGACGCATTTCGCAATGCACTGTCAAAAATGTCGATGGCAAAACGGCCGTCGTCAGCGAAAAGGATCAGGCCATGAATTATCAACCCCGCGGCATCAGCCCCCTTCTGCGCCCGGCTTCGTATCAGAGCGAGGTCGAGGCGGCTCAGACGCTTCTTAAGACCCAGCCGACCTGGAACGGGGTGACGGCCGAGGCGGTCGCACGCATGCGCCTGCAGAACCGCTTCAAGACCGGCCTCGACGTCGCCCGCTACACCGCGGCGCTGATGCGCGCCGACATGGCCGCCTATGACGGCGACCCCACCAAGTACACCCAGTCGCTGGGCTGCTGGCACGGCTTCATCGCCCAGCAGAAGCTGATCTCGGTCAAGAAGCATTTTGGCAAGACCGATCGCACCTACCTGTATCTCTCGGGCTGGATGATCGCCGCGCTGCGCTCCGAATTCGGCCCGCTGCCCGACCAGTCGATGCACGAGAAGACCTCGGTGCCCGCGCTGATCGAGGAGCTCTACACCTTCCTGCGTCAGGCCGACTCGCGCGAGCTCAACGACATCTTCCGCGCGCTCGACAAGGCGCGCAAGGAAGGCGACAAGACCAGGGAGAAGGAGCTGATCGGGAAGATCGACAACTTCCAGACCCATGTCGTGCCCGTCATCGCCGACATCGATGCCGGCTTCGGCAATGCGGAGGCGACCTATCTGCTCGCCAAGAAGATGATCGAGGCGGGCGCCTGCGCGCTCCAGATCGAGAACCAGGTCTCAGATGAGAAGCAGTGCGGCCACCAGGACGGCAAGGTCACCGTGCCGCATGAAGTCTTCCTCGCGAAGATCCGGGCCTGCCGCCACGCCTTCCTCGAGCTCGGCGTCGAAGACGGCGTCGTCGTGACCCGCACCGACTCGCTCGGCGCCGGCCTGACGCAGCAGATCGCCGTCAGCCACAAGCCCGGCGACATCGGCGACCAGTACAACAGCTTCCTGGATTGCGAGGAAGTGACGGCGGAGAACGCCCGCAATGGCGACGTGATCATCAACCGCAACGGCAAGATGATGCGTCCGAAGCGGCTGCCTTCCAACCTCTACCAGTTCCGCCCCGGCACCGGCGAAGACCGCTGCGTGCTGGACTGCATCACCTCGCTCCAGAACGGCGCCGACCTGCTCTGGATCGAGACCGAGAAGCCGCATATCGAGCAGATCGCCAAGATGGTCGACCGCATCCGCAAGGTCGTTCCGAATGCGAAGCTGGCCTACAACAACTCGCCGTCGTTCAACTGGACCCTCAACTTCCGTTGGCAGGTCTACGACGCGATGAAGGAAGCCGGCAAGGACGTCAGCCAGTACAACCGTGCCGAGCTGATGAAGGCGGAGTATGACGACACGCCGCTGGCGAAGGAAGCCGACGAGCGCATCCGCACCTTCCAGGCGGATTCGGCCAAGCGTGCCGGCATCTTCCACCACCTGATCACGTTGCCGACCTATCACACGGCGGCGCTGTCGACCGACAATCTCGCACGCGAGTATTTCGGCGAGCAGGGCATGCTCGGCTACGTCAAGAATGTCCAGCGCGCCGAGATCCGTCAGGGCATCGCCTGCGTGAAGCATCAGAACATGGCCGGCTCCGACATCGGCGACGACCACAAGGAGTACTTCGCCGGCGAGGCTGCCCTGAAGGCGGGCGGCGCCCACAACACCATGAACCAGTTCGGCTAACGCATCACGCTATTGGACAGGAGACTGACAATGACCACAGGCAGCAATTTCTGGGTGATCGGCGGCGAGTTCGGTTCGATGAACTTCCACAAGCTCGTGGAAGGCTCGGCCCAGGTCAAAGGTCCGTTCAAGACCCGCAAGGAAGCCGAGGACTGCTGGCGCGAGGTGTCGGAGGAGAGCCGCCACAAGGCCGGCGTCCGCTTCTCCATCGTGGAAGAGCCGTCGCGGGTCCCGGCCTGACGCACTGAACTAAGAAGACGTCCAAGGACGGATGGTCCCATCCAGGCCCTGCCTGGGTGGGATCGTCTGTTTTGGCACAGGTGAAACGTCTGTGGGTGCCGTAAGTATCTGGAATTGTGGGCCCTTTGCGGGCGCTGTGGTTGCTGATAGGTTAACCATGGTGTTTGAGGACGAGGCCGACAATGTCAGAGCCCGAAACCAGCGGAATCCATCCCAGCCAGCCGCGCCCGGTGCGGCTGCGCGATGCGCTGTTGCGCGCCCGGATCGAGGCCGCCGACCGGACCGGCGTGGTCGTCGATCTCAGGGACGCCGAGGTGGCCCGGCTCGAAATCCTCAACGATGCGCTCGATCCCCTGTTCGCGCAGGTGCCAGATAAGATCGACCTGTTCGACCGCGGCATCAGCCAGGGCGATACGCCCAGGCTCTGGATCGACGTCGTCGCCCATATCATGATGGGGCGTGACAAGCGGATGTACCGCTTCGTCCAGGACACCCGCTTCGGCCGCATCGTGCTCGCCGAATCGCACGACACCGCTGTTATCGTCGAGGCCGTCACCGACTATGTGGCGCGCCGCATGATCGAGCGCGAGCATGCGATGGTGGTCCCGCCCGAACCGCAAGCACCGGCCACCGAGCCGCCGCGCCGCTCGCGCCTGTGGCCGTTCGTGTTTGGCTTCATCCTCGGCGCCGCCGCCTTGTTCGGCGTCGCCGTGCTGGCGGCGCTGCGGAGCTGGTGAGGCTCTCTCCATCGTCATTGCGAGGAGCCCTTGCGACGAAGCAATCCAGGAATCTTTCCGCGGCGGGACTCTGGATTGCTTCGCTGCGCTCGCAATGACGGTGAACTAGATCAACCGCGCATGCTTGATCTGCTCGATCTGGAATCCAGCCCCCAGGCTCCGCACCGTATGCTCGCAGCGCCAGCCGGCATTGTCCTTCTCGATCGTGAACAGATTATACGCCGCCGCCGGGTAGCGTCCGTGCGCGAGCGCGGAGGCGGATGGCACGCCGAGCGCGGGAATGTTGCCGTTCGGGCCTTCGAACCACATCGTCGAATGAATGTGGTCGTGGCCGTGCAGGATCAGCTCGACGCCGTGGCGCTTCAACAGGGCCAGCAGCTCGGCCGCGTCCGTCATCCGCTTCTGGCGCGCGACGGATTTCAGCGGATGATGCACCAGCAGCACGCGGAAGACGTCTTCCGCGGCGAGCCGGTCGAGAACCTGTTCGAGCGACGCGAGCTGATCGCGCCCGAGCGTGCCCGTCGCCATCAGCGGCAGGGTCGGCACCGCCGTCGACAGGCTGATCAGCGCCAGCGGTCCGCGCCGGCGGACGGCTGGGAAAGCCACGGTATCGGGCGTGTCCGCGGCGATGTAGTGCAGGAACGTCTCGCCGAAGCGATGACTCGTTGCGCTGACATAGGCGTCGTGATTGCCGGGAATCGCGGTGACGCGGTCGGGCGTGCCGACGCTTTCGAGCCAGGCCAGGGCCGGCGCGAATTCGGCTTCCAGCGCCAGGTTGACGAGATCGCCCGTCACCGCGATGTGGTCGGGCGCCTGCGCCTTCATGTCGGCAACCAGCGCGTCAAGCACCTCGCGGCGCTGGTATTTGTGCCGGTTGCGCGTCCAGTTGACGTAGCCGAGCGCGCGCTTGCCCGCGAGCTCGATCAGCCGCGGCTTCGGCAGTGGCGGCAGATGCGGATCGGACAGATGGGCGAGCGTAAAGGGGGCCATGGCGCGCGATTGCCTCGCTATTGCTCCGCTGTAATGGCAAGGTCGCAGCCGGCGCGCAAGCAGGGCCTCAAAAGGGGGCGTCAAGGAAAACCTGATGGGAGAACGTCTGAACACCATTCGACGAAAATTCGAGCCGCTGCTGCGGCGCATCTTCCATGTCTATTTCCTGCTGGTCCGCGGCATGACGCTCGGCGTCCGCGCCGTGGTGCTGGATGCGGAGAACCGGGTGTTCCTGGTCAGGCACAGCTACGTCAGCGGCTGGTATCTGCCCGGCGGCGGCGTCGATTTCGGCGAGACCATGGCGCACGCGCTACGGCGCGAGCTCAAGGAGGAGGGCGACATCGATCTGATCGGAGACGCCGTGCTGCACGGCATCTTCCTCAACAGCCACGTCTCCCGCCGCGACCATGTCGCGGTCTACGTGGTCAGGCAGTTCAGCCAGGACCGCCTGCCCGCGCCCAACCACGAGATCGTCGAATGCGGGTTCTTCGCGATCACAGCGCTGCCCGAGGGGACCACGCCCGGCACACGGCTGCGGATCGCGGAAGTGCTGGGCGGCACGCCCCTGATTGCGACGTGGCGCTGAGGCGGCCCGTGCATGAGGATTGTCGATCAACGGATGCAAGCCGGCGAGTCAGAACACCTCTCCCGTCGGCGCTGAAAAGGAACTGAGCATCCTTGCTGCCCGATGGACCGCGCTGCGTTCAGGTGCTATCCCGCCAACTGACATGACCGATCTCTCACTCACCATCCTTCCCGAGGCCGCCGGCGACGCCCAGGCGATCGAACGGCTGCATGAGCGCACCTTTGGTCCCGGCCGCTTCGTGCTCAGCGCCTACCGGATTCGCGAGCACGTCGACCATCTGCTCGAACTGTCCTTCACCGCGCGCATCGGCACGCTGCTGGTTGGCTCGGTCAGGCAATTGCCGATCCTGATCGGCGACACGCCAGCGCTGCTGCTGGGGCCGCTCACCGTCGAGCCGCCGTTCCGCGACCGCGGCATCGGCCGTCTGTTGATGGAGCGCGCGCTGAAGGATGCCAAGGAAAAAGGCCACGCCATCGTGCTCCTGGTCGGCGACGAGCCCTATTACAGCCGGGTCGGCTTCAAGCCGGTCCCCAAGGGCCGCGTCACCATGCCGGGCCCGGTCGACGCCGCCCGTATCCTGGTGTTCGAGCTCGTCGACGGCGCTTTCGAGGGCGTGTCGGGGGCGGTCGGTCCCGACTGGAGCAAGGCGCGGGGGTAGGGGCTACGCGCGGTGTTGCCTCGTGCACCGTCATTGCGAGCGCAGCGAAGCAATCCAGAATCTTTCCGCAGAGGCAGTCTGGATTGCTTCGCTGCGCTCGCAATGACGATGTGGAGGCGGTGTGCCAGTCGGGGCCCGTAGGCCCCGACTGACGCGAGATCAGAACTTGAAGTTCGCGAATGCCCTGACACCGATGCCGGGCATCAACACCTCGTCCTTGGTGTAGGACACCGAGTTGCGGATGTTCTCGTTGAGCAGATTGTTGCCGACGATGCCGGCTATCATCTCGCGTGCGCCGAACCAATTGCGGTCGAGCTTGGTCTTGTAGCTGACCTCGGCCTTCAGCAGATTGTAGCCCGCCGTCGGCGTCTCCGCGATCACCGCGACGTTGTTCTGCGCGAAGGCATGCAGCAGGTTGACGCGCATCAGCCAGTTGTCGTCGCGCCAGAACACGCCGCCGCCCATTCTGAGCGGCGGAATCCGCGGCACGTTGGTGCCGTCGCTGAAGGTGGCGCGGACGAAATCGAGCTGGTTCTCGATGCCCCAGATGCCGCCCTGGAACGCGCCGACGTCGAGCTGCGACTGGAATTCGCCGCCGCGGAAATTCGCATTGCGTTGCGAGTAGACCGCCTGGTTCAGCTCGGCGCCCGGCGTGCCGCAAGACGCAAAGTCGTCGTCGCAGGACACGCCGGTGAGACGGCGGAAGATGAAATTGTCGAAATGCGTGTAGTAGACCGTCGCCTCGAAGCGGAACGGCCCCGTCGCCTTGCGCACGCCGAGCTCGACCGATTTCGCGGTCTCGATGGTGAGGTTCGGATTGCCGATGTCGAAGGTCGCGGTCGCGTCGTGGCCGCCGCGGGAAAACAGCTCGGCCGCCTTCGGTGCGCGTTCGACATATTGTGCGGTGATGCTGCCGACCATGCCGCCCGGCAGGTCCTGCAACAGACCGATGCTGCCGCTCTTCGGCGTGAAGGACGGATTGCGCGAGATCGCCGTCTGCGGCGTGCCGTCGGGCAGGTAATCGGCGGGGAAGTCCGGCGTCGTGCCGTGCAGCTCGACATGTTCGATGCGGCCGGCGATCTGCGCCCGCGTCGCCTCCGTGAACTTGAACTCGTTGAAGGCGTAACCGGCAACGCGCGTGCTGTTGTTGGGGTCCCACAGGCCGTTGAACAGCGTGCCGGGATTGTCGGGGCTCGGCGCGCTCAATTCCTGATGCCCGACCTGGAAGCCCAGCGCCGTCGTCACCTCGGCGAAGCGGGCGTTGAACGGCATCAGCTGCACCTCGGTGCGGATCTCCTGCTCCTTGTTGGTGAAGGTCTGCCTGATGCCGTCGCTGCTCAGGTCAGCGGGATCGGCAAGACCGATCTCGTTGTGTCGGTAGTCGGTCGCGCCGGCCCAGAAGCGGACAGCGTCGATCGCGGCCGCGTCGGGATGGTATTCGCCCTTGACGTTGATCTTGGTCTGGTGGCCGTCGATCCGCGTGTTGTGGTCGGCGCCGTCGATGCCGGGGATGTGGTAGAGCGAGTCGTTCTGCGTGATCGACGCGCCGATATAGCCGCCCTGGAAGAAGTAGGAGCCGCCGATCGAGGCGCCGTCGGAGCGCGTCGCCGTGTTGGGCTGGCGACCGTTCACGGGGCGCGACTGATCGGTCAGATAGGGATAGCTCGGGATGTAATAGTCGGAGGTCGTGCGGCCATAGGCGTCGGCATGGAACGCAAAATTGCCGCCGCCGGTATCGAGCAGCACGCCGCTTTCGACACCGCGATCGACCGAGCTGAAGGCAGTGCGCGTCTCGGCGGTGACGCAAGGCGAGGTCGCGGCGCTCGCGAGCGGGGCCTTGGTCGGCAGGCCGTAGGTCTGGAATGACGGCGCACAGGACGGCAGTGCATCCGGAATCCGGTTGTTGGTGGCGCTGACGACGCCGCCGATCGAGGTCGAGCCGTAGCGCAGCGCCGCCGGCCCGCGCACCACTTCGACCTGGTTGGTGGCGAGCGGATCGATCGGGACGAAATGATCCTCACCGAGATCGGACGCGCCGCCGGAATTGGTGCCGTTCTCGACGATGCCGACGCGGTTGACGTCGAGGCCGCGGATGATCGGCCGGCTGGAGGCGCCGGGCGCGAAGCTCGAGCCGGTGATGCCGGGCTTGGAGAACAGGAGATCGCCGAGCTGACCGCCGCCCTCGCGGCGGATCTCCTCGTTCGGCACCACCGTGACGGTCGCGAACTGGTTGGTCACAACAGGCAGCACGCCCTGCTGAGGCGCGGCGGGCGCGGGGGCTGCGGGCGGGGCTTCCGCCGTTTGGTGGCGGCTGCGCACCCGCGCGGTCCGCGTGCCGCGACCTGCGCTGCGGGACGGTACCACCGCTCGGCGCACGATCGGGCTCGGCGCCGTCACGGTCACGGCCGGGATCTCGGTCGACGATTTGTCTTGCGCAGGCTGTTGTGCCGGCTCTTGGGCGAAGGCGGGCGTGGCGGCGACGCCGAGCAGGAGCAAGCTTGCTCCGCCAAGGCGCTGCGCGCGTCGCAATTGAAATGACATGGTCCTGATTCCAGTCAGGCCGTCCGCGTGATGGTCCGTTGATCGGAGGCGGCCTGCCGTCGCGGCGCGACGGAATTCGACTTCAACTTCTCCCGGGCATTCGCCGCCATGCGGCGAGGCTGGGCGTGATCAAGCGTTGGAGGTCAGGAGGCGGGAGGGGCACGGGGCTGGAACGCCGTGCCGGCCGATTTCAGATGGATGAATTCGGCATCGGTGGTGCGGTGGAGCAGTTCGATCGCCTGCGGCAGCAGCAGCACGGGCGGCGTTGCCGATAAAACGGTGCCCGCCATCGCAATGATGGCGCAGATGGCGCAATTGTCCTCGCCCGAATGCTCGCGGTCAGGACGGGCGGGCCATTGCTTCTGGACCGCGGCGCGATCGATCGCAGCAACGCCCTTGGCGCTGTCCGCCTGCTGCAGCGAGGATTGGGCGAGGGGCGCGGCCTGCGCGAACCAGTGGCTGTGGCCGAACGTCAGCGCGAACTGCACCAGCATCGCGAACAGCGCGAGCCGGGCGGCGTGCCTCACATTTGACCGAACCCATTTCATCCGAAAGTGCCCCACACCGCGCGGCCAATCCCCTGGCATCGCGGCGTTACAATGTAACATCGCCCGATCGGTCAGGGGATGTCAACGGCAGGCGGACCGGCGCGCGCAGGCCGCCGACCCGATGTGTCGTTCCGGCAACTAGAGTGGATTGAGATTAGGCCTGATGCAGCAACGAAGAAGGTGCGCTCCCTCTCCCGCTTGCGGGAGAGGGCTGGGGAGAGGGGGTCTCCGAAAGGCGAGAACCCCTGTTTGGAGAGAACCCTCACCCGGCGCTTCGCGCCGACCTCTCCCGCAAGCGGGAGAGGTTGAACGAGCCCGCGACCAAGAGATCAGCGCCCTTCGCGGACCCAGGTCGCGGCGAAGGCACCGAGCAGCAGCAACAGGCCGATCAGGCCGGCGAAGATCGGCAGCACGCCGACGCCCTTCACGACGCTGGCGTCGCGCATCCGCACGCCCATCCAGCCGTCGCCATGGAAGACACTGGTGGAGCGCACTGGCAGAATGCGTGGCAGCTCGACGCTGTTGCCGTCGACGACGCGCACGGCATTGCCGCCGGTTGCCTGCGTCAGCGGCCTCAATGTCTCGGTGGTGGAGGTGACTTCCGAAAACTCCTTCGGATTGGTCGGGCCGACATTGATCAGCGCCTTCAGCGTGCCGTCTGTCGCCTGCCACAGGCCGAGCTCGTTCGCCGGCAGGCTGGCGCGCCACTCGCCGGGATCGCCGGGGCTGAGCGTCAGGTCGTGCGACACGCCCGACGGCGAGGTCACGTTCACCGGCTGGACGCTGTCCGACATGGTCTGGCGCACCACCACGAGATCCTTGCCCTGCACCTGGAGGCGCAGCGCTTCTTCATCGAGATCCGGCTGCTTCATCAGCCAGTGCGACATCCGCCTGAGCAGGTCGAGATGCGGGCCGCCGCCCTCATAGCCGCGCGCCCATAGCCAGATGTGATCGGACAGCAGCAGCGCAACGCGGCCCTCGCCGAAGCGCGACAGGAACAACAACGGCTTGCCGTCGACGCCGGTCATGACCGGCGGGTTGACCGCATTGCGGGTGTCGACGGTGCGGAAGAACCGGCTCCAGTGCGGCGGCTCGGATCCCGAGCCCTCCAGCCCGCGCGTGACGGGATGGCGTTTGCCGATGTCGGACAGATGTGCATAGAACGGCTTTTCCGTCACGCCGACGGGTTCGGCCGGCAACACCGAATCCAGCGGCGTGCGCCAGATGCTGGTGTTGGAGGCGTAGTCGGGGCCGGCCGAGACCAGCACCGCGCCGCCGGAGCGCACATAACGCGCGATGTTGTCGAAATAGGCGATCGGCAGCACGCCCTGGCGGGCGTAGCGGTCGAAGATGATCAGCTGGAATTCGTTGATTTTCTGCTGGAACAGCTCGCGGGTCGGAAACGCGATCAGCGACAATTCGTTGATCGGCGTGCCGTCCTGCTTCTCCGGCGGACGCAGAATGGTGAAATGCACGAGGTCGACGCTGGCGTCGGATTTGAGCAGATTGCGCCAGGTGCGCTCGCCGGAATGCGGCTCGCCCGAGACCAAGAGCACGCGCAGCTTGTCGCGCACGCCGTCGATGGCGACGACCGCGCGGTTGTTCACCGGCGTCAATTCGCGTTCGAGCGGCGAAGCCTCGATCTCGACGATGTTCGGGCCGGCATGCTTGATGTCGACGTCGACGCTTGCGGCCTGGCCGCTCGATAGCGTGCGCTCGTTGATGACCTCGCCGTCGCGGCGGACCGTGACCTTGGCGCGCTCGCCGGAGACGCCTTGGTCGTCGAGGCGGTAGCTGATGGTCTGGGTCTGCCCGACGATGCCGAAGCGCGGCGCTGCCGTGATCGCGATGCGGCGGTCGCGCTCGTCCTTCTGCCCGGTGACCAGCGCTTGCACCGGCGCCTGGAAGCCGAGCGCGGCGGCGTTCGCCGGAATGTCGTGGACGCGGCCGTCGGTGATCAGGAACGCGCCGGCGACGCGGTCGACCGGCACGTCCGACAAGGCCGAGGCGAGGGCGCCGAACAGTTTCGTGCCGTCGGTCTCGCCGTCGGCCTGTCCGGCATCGACGACGCGGACTTCGAGGCCCTTGATCTTCTTCAGGCCGTCGACCAGCGCTTCCTGCGCTTGCGCGGCCTCGCGATTGCGGTTGCCAAAGTTCTGGCTCGGGCTCTTGTCGACGACGACGGCGGCGACCGAGGTGAGGGGATCGCGGTCCTCGCGGGTGAAGGAGGGATTGGCGAGCGCCAGCAGGAACAGCGCCAGCGCGGCGACGCGCACGGCCGCGCCGCGTGCGCGCGCCAGCAGCAGCACCAGCGCGACGATGACGATCGCCGCCAGCGCAAGCCAGAGGACGATCGCGGGAACAAGCGGCGTGAACGCGATGCCGTAATTCATATCTATCCTATTGCCCGAGCCGTTCGATCAGGGCGGGTGCGTGCACCTGGTCGGCCTTGTAGTTGCCGGTCAGGGTGTACATCACGATGTTGGCGCCGGCGCGGTAGGCGAATTCGCGCTGGCGGGTATCGCCGCCGGTCACCGGCAGCATGGCCTGGCCGTCGGGCCGCACCGCCCAGGCGCCGGCGAGGTCGTTCGAGGTGATGATGATCGGCGAGACGCCGTCGCCGCCGCGCGCCGGCCGCTGCGCGCTGTCCTCGTCCTCGTCGCGCGGCAGGGTCTCGACCCAGGTCTGGCCGGTGACGAAGCGGCCGGGGAAGTCGCGCAGCAGGTAGAAGGTCTTGGTCAGCACGTGCTCGCGCGGCACCGGCTCGAGCTCGGGCACGTCGAGCGAGGACAGGATCTCGCGCAGCGTCTGCATGGCCGGCGTTTGCGCCGCGCCGTTCGCGCCGGGCGGTGCTTCGATCGCATCGCGGGTGTCGAACAGCACGGTGCCGCCCTGCTTCATGTAGGCGTCGATCTTGTTGATGGCATCCTGCGGCGGCTTGGGCGCCCCGGGCACGATTGGCCAGTAGATCAGCGGGAAGAAGGCGAGCTCGTCGCGCGCGGGATTGACGCCGACGGGGTCGCCGGCCTCGAGCGCGGTGCGCTGCGCCAGGAACAGCGTCAGCCCGTTCATCCCCGCCCTGACGATGGAATCGACGTCGGCATTGCCGGTCACGACATAAGCGAGGCGGGTCTGCGACACCGCCTTCATCGCGAACTCGTCGGCGGCGCCGTCGGCGCGCGCTGGCGTCGGCGAGAACGCCGCGACGCCCGCGAGCACCAGCGCGAAGACGATCATCGCTGGCGCAGCGCGGCGGCGCAGCAGCGCGGCGATCCCGCCGCCGAGCAGCGCGACGATGATGGCGTCGATCAGGAACAATGCCAGCGCCGTCGACAACAGCCAGCCGCGCAAATCGCGCGGCTCGGCGTTGGTGTAGGTGGCGTGCCGGGCGCGCAGGCTCGCGGTGTTCAGGGCTGCGATGCGGTCGGCGGCGGCAAGCGTGTTCACAGCGAGCGGTCCTTCGGCCGGACCATAGAAGCCCGGCGGATGATCGGGTGTGGCGCGGTCGCGATAATCCGCGGGCAGCGGTTTTGCGGTGGCCGGCGGCGGGCCGAAGGCGCCGAAGCCGTCGAGGATGTGCAGCGGCGCCACCGTCTCGGCGGTCGTCTCGGCCGCGACCCCGGCGCCGGGCTTGGCGGTGTAGCCGGACATGTCGACCACCCGCCGCAGCATTTCGACGAAAGTGCCTGACATCGGCAGATCCGACCAGCGCATGTCGGCGCTGACGTGGAACAGGCTGACCAGGCCCTTGCCGCGATGCTCGCCGGTCACCAGCGGCGTGCCGTCTTCCAGCGAGGCCCAGCTCTTGGTGGCGAGCACCGCGTCGGGCTCGGCCAGCACCTGGCGGCTCACGGTGACGTCCTTGGGGGCCACGACGCCGGCAAACGGACCGTCGGCGGCGAAGGAGGCGAGATGCTGCGGCTTCTCCCAGGTCAGGCTGCCGCCGAGCGTGCGGCCGCCCTTGCGCAGCTTGACCGGCACGAGATCGTCTTCGGCCTGCGCCAGCCGGGGCCCTGCGAACCGCACCAGCACGCCGCCCTGGTCGATCCAGGCATTGAGGCGCTCGCGCAGCTCAGGCGCGATGGTGCCGACATCGGCGAGGATGATCATCGGCAGCTTCTGGTCGAGGAACTGGGTGATGCCCTGCTGCGGCGAGCCCTTGTCGGCGAGCCGCACGTCGGCGAACGGCGCCAGCGCGCGGGTGAGATAGAAGGTCGGCGCCAACAGCGGCTGCGCGGTTTCGCTGGTCGAGCCCGAGACGATGCCGATGGCGCGGCGGCGCCAGCGCTTGTCCAGCAGCTGCACCGCGCCGGCGGAGCGCTCGCCCGAGATCTCGAGCCGCGTGATGTCGTTACGCAGCTCGACCGGCAGATCGAACGCCGCGTCGGTCTCCTTGTCCTGCGGGCCGAACGAATAGCGGGCTTCGCCGATCGGCGAGGCCTTCTGGTCCAGCGCGCGCACGGTGCCGACGGCGATGCCGCTGTCGGTGCGCAGCACCTTCACCGTCATCCTGGCGGCGGCGTTCTCGGCCGCAACCAGCGCTAGCGGCGCCGAGGTGCCGCCTTCAAACACGGTCAGGCTGCGATCGCCGATGGTCTTGCCGAGGCCAGCTACGAATTCCTCGCCGCGGCCGGTGTCGACGCCGTCGGAGAGCCAGGCGATCTCGCAGTCGCCGGTCGCTTTGAGGAAACGATCGATCGCGGCCAGGGTCTCGACGCGGTCGATCGAATAGGGCTTTGGCGCGAGCTGGCGCAGCGCGACGCGCGCCGCACCCGCCGGCATCAGGGTGATGTCGCGGTTCGGCTCGGACAGCGGCACCAGCGCGATGGCGCGGCGGTCATTGTCGGCGTTGGCGATCAGCTCGTCGGCGGCCCTGATCCTGACGTCCCAATGCGACGCCGCGCTCCAGCCGTCGTCGAACATGATCATCAGCGGCGCCTTGCTGCCGGCAAGACCCGTCTGCGGATTCCAGATCGGGCCGGCGGCGGCGAAGATCACCAGCGCGGCCGCGAGCAGGCGCAATGCGGTCAGCCACCATGGCGTCCGCGAGGGTGTCTCTTCGCGCGGCGCGATGTCGAACAACAGCCGCGTCGGCGGAAACTCGATCCGGCGCGGCCGCGGCGGCATCACCCGCAGCAGCCACCACAGCACGGGCAGGCTGACGAGGCCGATCAGGAGCAGCGGTTCGGTGAAGGCGAGCGGCAATCCCGTCATGCGGCCGGCCCCGCCTTGATCGTCGTGGTGCGCGTGCCCGACTTGCTCACCTGCAGGCCGGCATGCAGGAACAACAGCAGTTCGGCGGCCGAGCGGTCGGTCGCGTGCGTGGTGAACAGCCAGTCGAGCTTGTTGGTTTCGGCGCGGATCTGGTCGCGGTGCAGCGTGAGCCGCGTCGTGTAATCCTGCACCCAGCTCTCGGCCCGGCCGGCGGTGATCACGCCGAACCCTTCCGGCTCGACGAACTCGATGCGGCCGGAGTACGGAAACGACTCTTCGGCGGGATCGACGATCTGCACCATGGTGCCATGTGCGCCGGAGCCGGAGAGCCCTGCGAGCGTGGCCCTGATCTCGGAGATTGGCGACCAGAAATCCGACAGCACGATGGTCTCGGCGAGCGCCGAGGGCACGAAGGACGGCGGCAGGCTGAGGCGTTCGGCGTCGTCATGCAGCATCGCCTGCGCCATCTTGTCGATCACGCTGCGGCTCGCGGTCGGCGCCATCAGCCCGGGAATGCCGACGCGTTCGCCGCCGGACACCAGCAGCTCGGCCAGCGCGAAGGCGACGATCAGTGTGCGTTCGAGCTTGGATTCGCGCGCGGTCTTGGAGGCGAAGGCCATCGAGGGCGACCGGTCGGGCCAGATCCAGACCGTGTGCGCGGCTTCCCACTCCTGCTCGCGGACGTAAAGATGGTCGTCACGCGCCGAACGCCGCCAGTCGACGTTCTGCGACGGCTCGCCCGAGACGAAGCGACGATACTGCCAGAAACTTTCGCCGGAGCCGGCGCGGCGCCTTCCGTGCAGGCCGTGGATGACGTTGGCGGCGATACGGCGGGCCTCGAGCACCAGGCGCGGCAGTGAAGCGGCGAGCGTGCGGCTTTCGCCATCGGCACGTCGGATCGCTATGATCTCCTTTGCTGTGTGCCCGTTCTCTGCCGCCATCAACCGATCCGTGTCTTCAATTGCCGGATCACGTCCGGAATCGTGCGTCCTTCGGCGCGCGCCTGGAACGTCAGCGCCATGCGGTGCTTCAGCACGGGCTCGGCGAGGTCGAGCACGTCGTCGACAGAGGGCGCGAGACGGCCGTCGATCAGCGCACGCGCGCGCACGGCCAGCATTAGCGATTGGCTGGCGCGCGGGCCGGGTCCCCACGCGATGAACTTGCCGGCTTCGCCGGCGTCGGGACCCGGACGGGCCGAGCGCACCAGCGACAGGATCGCCTCCACCACGGAGTCGCCGACCGGCAGGCGGCGGATCAGCCGCTGCGCGGCGATCAGCGCATCGGCGGTCATCGATCCCCTGGCCAGCGTCTCCTCGGCGCCGGTGGTCTCGAACAGGATGCGGCGCTCGGCGTCGCGATCGGGATAATCGACGTCGATCTCCATCAGGAAGCGGTCGAGCTGCGCCTCGGGCAGCGGATAGGTGCCTTCCTGCTCCAGCGGGTTTTGCGTGGCGAGCACATGGAACGGCTTCGGCAGGTCATGGCGTGCACCCGCAACCGTGATGTGCTGCTCCTGCATCGCCTGCAGCAGCGCCGACTGCGTGCGCGGGCTGGCGCGATTGATCTCGTCGGCCATCAGGAGCTGCGCGAACACCGGGCCTGCAATGAAGCGGAAGGCACGCCTGCCCGCGGTGCTCTCGTCTAGCACCTCGGCGCCGAGAATGTCTGACGGCATCAAATCGGGCGTGAACTGGATGCGCTTGGCATCTAAGCCGAGCGTGACGCCGAGCGTCTCGACCAGCTTGGTCTTGGCGAGGCCGGGGACGCCGATCAGCAGCGCATGACCGCCGGAGAGGATGGTGACGAGAGTGTTCTCGATCACGCGATCCTGGCCGAAGATGACGGATGCGATCGCTTCCTTCGCCGCGCGAATCTGGCCCGACACCTGCTCGGCCGAACGGACAATACCGTCCTCGAGTTTCTCGACACTTTCCGCCATTCGCTCGCTCCTTCAGCCTGCCACGCGGCTTGCCTGCGTCGTCACGTCAGCACTTCACCTCAGCACATCACGTCAGGCCATCCGTCGGATCATGGGCCCTATGCTAGACTTGCAGGAAGGCCATGTATTCGTTGAATTAACCTATCCCCACCTTATCGGCTTCGGGTTATGTACGGCATCACGAAGTGGCGACCTCGCACACCGGACTCATCCGGAGTGGAACCGCTCACCGAGGTACAACGTAGACCTGCACCAATCGTGCCAAATGACAAAGTCAGGGCAAACCATGGCGAACCAAGGGCAGAGTGCCGATCGCGGTCTCGAGGGGCTGACTGCCGCCGCCAAAAGCGCTGCCAATGCCGAAGGCGCCAAAAAGGGCCTGCCTCCGGTGCATCTGTGGAATCCGCCGTTTTGCGGGGATCTCGATATCCGAATCGCCTCCGATGGTACTTGGTTCTACATGGGGACGCCAATCGGACGTCACGCGCTGGTCCGCCTGTTCTCCACCATCCTCAAGCGCGAGGGCGACAAGCATTTCCTGGTCACGCCGGTGGAGAAGGTCGGCATTCGCGTCGACGACGCGCCGTTCATGGCGGTCGAGATGCTGAAGCACGGCGAGGGCAGCCACCGCGTGCTGAGCTTCCGCACCAATGTCGACGACTGGGTCACCTGCGATGCCGCGCACCGGCTGCGCTTCGAGCAGGCGAAGGACGGCGGGCTGACGCCCTATCTACATGTCCGCGCCGATCTCTGGGCCAAGGTCACCCGCGCGCTCTATTACGATCTGGTTGACATGGGCGAGGAGCGGATGGTCGATGGCCAGCCGATGTTCGGCGTCGAGTCGGCCGGCGAATTCTTCGCCATGGCCGACGCGGAGCAGGTGAGGGCCGCGCTTTGAACAAAACTATCCTGAAGAACGATCCGGTCGCGCTCAGCGCGGCGGATTTCTTCGCCCGCTCCAGGGCCAGGCTCGGCTTCGACGTCCCACCCGGCCTCTATGATCCGAACATCATTCCCGCCTCGGGCGATCCCGGCACCGACAAGATGCTGGAGATCATCGCGCGCGAGCAGCCGGTGCGACCGGCGGCGGTCCTGATCGCGGTGGTCGACCATCCCGAGCCGACCATCCTGCTGACGCAGCGCTCGGCGCATCTCAACGACCATGCCGGCCAGATCGCCTTTCCCGGCGGCAAGATCGACGCGACCGACTCCTCCCCGCTCGATGCGGCGCTGCGCGAGGCCGAGGAAGAGGTCGGGCTGTCGCGCGACTTCGTCGAGCCGATCGGCTATCTCGATCTCTACGGCACCGCCTTCGGCTTTCGCATCCTGCCGACGGTCGCGAGGGTCAGACCGGGCTTTGCGCTCACCATCAACCATTCCGAGGTTGATGACGCGTTCGAAGTGCCGCTATCCTTCCTGATGAACCCGGTGAACCACCAGGTGCACAGCAAGGAATTCCGCGGCATGGAGCGGTTCTACTACGCGATGCCGTTCGCGGAACGCTACATCTGGGGTGCGACGGCGGGTATGCTGCGTGTGCTTTATGAGCGGATCTATTCATCATGATCCGGCCGGTTCTGACCGAGATCGGAATCTTCCTCATCCCCTTTGCCGTCTATGCGCTGTTCCTGGCCGCCACCCGGACCGGCCTGTTCGCGCGATCTTCCTGGCCGGTTGCGATCGTCGCGCGCCTTGCGCTGGCGGCGATCGTGCTGGTGATCGCGGGGTTGATCGGCCTCGCGCATTTCTCCGGCGCGGCGCCGGATTCGACCTACGTTCCCGCTCATATCGAGAACGGCAAGCTCGTGCCGGGCGTGGAAAAATAGGGGCCGACGGATGATCGCGGAGCCTTTACTTGTCCATGCGCCCTGGCTGACCGCAGGCGGGACTGCGCGTGTCCTGGAACTGCTCAGCACTGACGGCGAGGAGGCGCGGGTGGTCGGCGGCGCGGTACGCAACGCGCTGCTCGGTCTTAAGCCCGGTGACATCGACATCGCGACCACCGCGTTGCCGGACGAAGTGATGCGGCGCGCCAAGGCCGCCGGCATCAAGAGCGTGCCGACCGGCATCGATCATGGCACCGTCACGCTCGTCATCGATGGGCATCCCTATGAAGTGACGACGCTGCGCGAGGATACCGAAACCTTCGGCCGCAAGGCCAAGGTCGCATTCGGCCGCGACTGGGTGAAGGACGCCGAGCGGCGCGATTTCACCATGAACGGCCTGTCGGTCGATGCTGATGGCGTCGTGCACGACTATGTCGGCGGGATCGCGGACGCCAGAGCGCGTCGCGTGCGCTTCATCGGCGATCCCGGCCAGCGCATCGCCGAGGATTTTCTGCGCATCCTGCGCTTCTTCCGCATCCACGCCGCCTTCGGCGCCGGCGAGCCAGACCGCGACGGCTATCTCGCCTGCATCCGGGGACGCGCGGGCCTGGCTAACCTCTCCGCCGAGCGGGTGCGCATGGAGATGCTCAAGCTGCTGGTCGCCGGCGGTGCATCCGCGGCCGCGCTGGCGATGGCCGAGGGCGGATTGCTGCAGGCGCTGACCGGGGGCGTCGTCTATACAGGTCCGCTGTCGGCGATGATCGCGATCGAGCGCGAGCTCAGCCTGCCGGCGAATGCCACGCGGCGCCTGGCCGCGCTGACGGTTGCCGTGACCGAGGATGCCAAGCGCGTCGCCACGCGCCTGCGGCTCTCCAATACCGAGACCAAGGCGCTGGATTCGATGGGGCATCGCTGGTGGCGCTTGGTCACCAAGGATGAGGCCGATGCACGCCGGCTGCTCTATCGGCTCGGCGCGGAGCGCTATCACGATCGCGTGTTGCTGGCCTGGGCGCGGGCCGGCGGCGACGTCGGATCGTCGCGATGGCGTGCGCTCGCCGAGCTGCCGCAGCGCTGGACTGCGCCGAAATTTCCGCTGAAGGCCGCCGATTTCATCGCGCGCGGCATGGCGGAAGGACCTTCGCTCGGACACGTGTTGACGCTCGCCGAGGACGCTTGGCTTGCGGCGGATTTTCCACTAGAGCAAGCGGCGCTCGCTTCCATCGCCGATCAAGCTGCGGCACGCGTCAGCCGCGATGAGAAAACGTGACCATCGTTTCAGGCTTCGCCGACATCTCGATTCTGCAGCTCCTGCTGGTCGCGTTGATGGCGTTGTTGGCTTCGATCATCGGTGGTCTCGCCGGCTACGGCACCGGCGCCTTGATGCCGCTGGTGCTGGTGCCGCTGGTCGGCGCCGAGCCCGTGGTGCCGATCATCGCGATCTCCGCCATCTTCACCAATTGCAGCCGCGCCATCGCCTATCTGCGCCATGCCGACCGCCGCCGCGCGCTGATCGTGCTTCTCTGTGCGGCGCTGACGACGGCGCTCGGCGCCTATGGCTATACGCGGCTGACCAATGCGGGCGCGGCGCTCGTGATCGGCTCCATGCTGATCCTGAGCGTGCCGCTGCGCCGCGTGCTGCGCCGCCGCGAGGTCAGGATCGGCGACACCGGCCTTGCCGCCGGTTCGATCGGTTATGGCGTGCTGGTCGGCGGCACCTCGGGCTCCGGCGTGATCCTGCTGTCGCTGCTGATGGCCGCCGGCCTCGAAGGCGCAGCCGTGATCGCAACCGATGCGATGATCTCGCTCGGCACCGGCCTGATCAAAATCTCGGTGTTCGGCCTTGCCGGTGCTGTGACCGCGCAGGTGCTCGCCTTCGCGCTGCTGATCGGCGCGATTGCGATCCCCGGTGCGTTCCTCGCAAAAGCCTTCGTCGAGCGGATGCCGGTGCACATCCACACCGCGATCTTGGACGTCGCGGTGATCACCGGCGGGCTGGTGATGATCTCGGCGGTGGCGAGGCAGCTGACCTGATACACGGTCGAGGCATTGACGGCGCTGCCAGTGGAGCGCTTTCTAACGTCGTCCGACTTCAGACTCGTGCTCCATCTGCAAGATGCGCTGTCGCAGCGCGCCGAAGGTCTCTTCGGCAGCCTCGCTAAACAGCGGATACTCATGATCGATTGAGGTCGAAGCGATTTCGCTCCAATCTGCAGGCTTTAGAGCCTTGAGAGCGGCAGGAAAGAAATCGCGGTCTTCAATCATGATGTGACGCCGCTCGCTCTCTATGAAGTCGCGAACGATATTGTCCACGTTTTGCCGAAGGATTTCCCGATCCGACAGGACACCGTCGATCGCCCGAGCAACGCGGCGCAATCGATCGGTCCCCTTTTGGTGCTCAAGTCTCAGGTTGCCGACGCTTGCCGCCGCAGCCGGATCCCGAAGCTCTAGCTTGGCAAGGACCAGCTCCTCCAGGGGATGATGGTAAATCTCGGGATAGAGTTCGAAGTAGCTGATGATTGCGCGAATAACCTCATAGTCGGGGTGGTCGCCGCGATCGAAAATCTCAAGCTCGTGCTCAAGCACGGCGAGCAGCGTCTCAATATTGCGGTGTTCTTGGGATAGACGTTCAATGATCATTGTTGCCTCCAACGAACCATTGAATGATCAAAGCTATCCTGAAAGCGATTTAGAATCTTGCGCTGGATCAAACCCGGAGGACCGGGTCGCCGGGGCTGAACAGCCCGCCCTGCATCTGGCTGCACCCGACCGGCGCAGCACCTCGCGCTGGTCTCGCGGAACAGATCGCCTTCCATGCCATCCAGAGGCAATGCACGTCCTCCTCCTTCACTTCCGCAACCGTCCGCGCCGGCCGCCAATTTCGTGCCTGGCCCGCCGAAAAGGGGTAGAGTGCCCCAGGGTCACATCCGAGGAGCAACACCATGACCCTACTCCCCGAGCTGGTTCCGGCCGAGATCGACCGGCACGTCTTCGCGATCATGCCCGACACGATGCCGCCCCGAGATCCTGATGACGACGAAGAGGATGAGGAGGAAGAGCAGGACGATGAAGAGAACCAAACCGACGAACCGCCGGTCGTGCGCGAGCCGGACGAGGACTAAGCAGGACGCTTAGACGTCACCTGAGTTTCGGTGAGTGCGATCCCCAGCCTGCGTGCGGCGCGCTGGTGCGTCCGGCGGCTTCCAAGGTCGGTCTGATTCCGAGAGCAGCGGGCAGGCGCTGAATGGACCACGGTTCTCGGCGCAGCAACCTATCGGCGTTCGCAGGTAGAGGAGGTGAGCATGACTCTCATATGGCTTGGTGTGCTCCTCGTTTTCGTCGGCATACTCCAAATGGCGTTTCAGCCCATCTGGCGAGGCCGATTCAGCGGTGGAAAGTGGCTTCGCTCCGGGCGTGACACGCTGGAACCTGAAAGGCCAGGTAGCGGCTTCGGCATCAAATCGAACTGGCCCGGGCTCGTGATGGTCGCGCTTGGCGGCGCTTTCTTGCTGGCCGGAGCTGCCATCTGAGTTGAAAGCAGACGAAGGCTTGGGAAGCGACAGCCAAACCCGTCGAGCCGAGCCAGGCAGTGACGGAAGCGCAACGACGTTCGTGGTGAGCTCTTAGCCGGTGTTTCTGACCGCCTCAGCCAGCATGGCGTAAAGCTGCTGCTTGCTGAATTCCTTGGGCTGCTGCCTCTCCGCTGTGTTCCGCGACACCTTCTTTGCGACCGGACGGACGCAAGCTGCCGATGACGTCGGCCTCAGCTTCGGGGGCGGCCTTATCTTGGGTCTCGCCGTGGGCGGCTTGTGGCCGCGCTTCAGGCCCTGACGAGTCAGCATGCCGCAGACCGCGTTACGACTGCACCCGAGACGGCGCGCGATCTGCGCTGCGCTCTGTCCTGCGGACCAGAGCCTAGTGAGGAGCGCTATGTCTTTCGCATCCCAGCCCATGGCAGATATTATAGCGCCGACTGTCGAGCACGCGCTAGCCTAGTCTTCGTCCGGCTCGCGCACGACCGCCGGTTCGTCACCGTCATCGTCCTCTTCGTCGTCTTCCTCCTCCTCGTCTTCATCGGGATCTCGTGGCGGCATCGCGGTGCCCATAAGCACGAGCGGTATCCAGTCGATCGCTGCGGTGAAAAATGTTTCGGGTGTGTGTAGCTTCATGTCGTTGCTGCTCCTCGAAAAGCGCGTGCAGTCGCATATTCCTGGTCGACGACATGCAGATGCCCAGGGCGTGATCGCCGCAAACGCGACGGGGACATCAGGTCGACGACATGAGCAAGGGACGGCACCCGCCACGCAACTGGTGCGGTTTGCGGCTACTTGATGCCCGAGGACCCATTAGGCTCGATGTTCACCAAAACCTCACCGGCAGCGATTTCGGGAACTCCAAGATCGAGGTCATGCAGACTGGCTTGAACAAACGCCAGTATCTTGGCGTTCGCCGCATTGGCGCTTTCGCGGTCGTCAAATATCATCACGGCGATACCGACACCGTCGCCGGCATCCAGCACATGGTAAGATCTGAAGCCGTGCGATTGCCTTAGGATCTCGCCGACGCCGCTCTTGGCGCGGCGGGCGGCGTCCGCGACCGAACGAACCTTGGTGTACTTGCGAATGACCATGTACATGAGGCCACCACGCGCCACTCGCCCCAACCCATCAAAGCATATCGCCCCCGGTCGGACCAGTGCCTACTTCCGCGCTGGGACACAGCGCCCGGTTGGGCGGACCGCGCAACGCGCCTTTGCGTCATCCAGCGACCAACCGCAATGTCGGCGCGCTCCGCCTCAAGCTGGAGATCCGGAAACTTGAAGTTTAGGCGCAGCCACAGAGGGCACCTGCACGGGTCTCAAAGCCTAGCGCAGGAGTCGCTGGTATGCCAATGTTAGTCTTGTGCCAAACCCGCGGGAGGTCAGCATGCGAACGAACATAGTGGGAGCACTTTGCGCCATCGCAATGGTCGCGAGCGCACACGCAGCGGTCAGGGAAGAACCGGTCACCTACACGGATGGTCAGACCACGATGAAGGGCTTCGTTGTCTACGACGACGCGACCCAGGCCAAGCGGACCGGCATCGTCATGGTGCCCGAATGGTGGGGCATCACCAAGCATATCCATAACGAGGCACGGAAATTCGCACAGCAGGGCTACACGGCGCTCATTGCGGACATGTACGGCGACGGCAAGACCGCCGACAACCCTAAGGACGCCGGCGCGCTCTCGGGGGCAGTGATGAAGGACCCGAAGGCGATGGAGGCGCGCTTCAACGCCGCGCGGGAGCAACTCGCCAAGCAGAGCTCGGTCAATCCCCAGCGGATCGGCGCAGTCGGTTACTGCTTCGGCGGCGCGGTGGTGCTGAACATGGCACGCGCCGGCGCTGATCTCGCCGCCGTTGCGGCCTTTCACGCAACGCTTGGTCTCAACACTCCTGCACCGGCGCCGGGAACCGTCAAAGCTAAAATCCTCATTCTGAACGGCGCGGACGACCCGTTCGTGAAGCGCGAGCAGTACGATGCGCTCAAGAAGGATTTCGGCGCAGCGAAGGCCGATTATCGGATCATCGAGTATCCCGGCGCTGTGCACGCGTTCACGAACCCCGAAGCGACCGAACTCGGCAAGAAGTTCAATTTGCCGCTCAGATACGACGCCAAAGCTGATCAGGAAGCGAAGGCCGAAGCAGCCAAGTTCTTCGCCGCAAACCTTCAAAAATGATCAAAAGGGCCACCGCGGGGTGGCCCTTCACGACGCGCCTCCATTGCCGAACTCGCCGGAAAACTTCATCTTCCGATCATCTATCCCTTTCGCAACTATGTGGATTCAGGTGGGCTGATGAGCTATGCGCCGGATCTGGGCGAACTTGCCCAACGCCTTGCCATCGACGTGCATCAGATCCTGAACGGGACCAAGGCCGGCGACATCCCGATCTATCGGCCCAACAAATTCCAGTTGGTCATCAATCTGAAGGCTGCCAAGGCGCTCAGCCTCGAAATGACCCCGACACTCCTCGCCGGCGCCGACGAGGTAATTGAATGATGTCCTCTTGTGGCCCGATCCTGCCTAGCTCGATGCCGGTCCAAGCGTCGGCTGTTGGGTGTAGACCGGAAGGGGCTCACATCGGTGCAGACTGCCGATTTTGACCCCATATGAGACGTCGGCAGGACTCTCGACCGTGGCCATCGATAACCGCCCGATTCGATTGACGCACTATCTGCACCGAAGGGACCTGCAAGCGAGGCCGACAAACGTCTGCTCGTTGGACAACGACGTGACCTGCGACTTCACATGCGCAAGTAGCCTTCAACCTCGCCCTCAGCCCAGGCGAGCGTCTTCTCCAGCCGCTCGCCCTGCATGTGGCGGACTGTCATCTGGGTCATGAGGCCCTAGGAATAGATCTGCACTGCGATCTTGAGCGGTGTTGGCTGCGCGGCAATCGATAGGATCTGGTGGTTGTAGGGATTCGGGTAGTGGTAGAGCGTGCCCTTCGGCGGTCCTTCGTCGGCCCAGGTCTTGAGCGTCGTCAGGTTGTCGAAGGCCCGAAGGTCGTGGCCTCCGCCTGCGGCCACCATCCTTTCGATTGCCTTCGGCTGCGACAGGTGCGCCAGCAGGCCCTTTGCCGTCGGCTTGCTCTTGGTGAAGGACCAGATCTCCAGAAGAAAGGAATGAAGGGTGCGAAGCGGCCCTTTCGACCCGCCGGCGACCTGGCGCGATTGCCCCAAAGGAGACTCGTCAATTGGCCGCGAACCCGCAAAGAGAGCCGAAGTGAGACCATGGCCGGCGCGTCAAAGCTAGCACTTGATTTCCTGCTGCGACGGGCGACAATGACGTCACGCCAGCTTCCGGTACTGAACTTCATATAAGACGGGGAAAACCCGCTTGGCCACGGCAATACCGTCGCTGCGCGGGAGGGACCGTTATGACGGTGCGGTTCATGCTGCAGCGCCGACACGATCCGGGCCGCCGGGCGTATCGCCGCGACGATTGGGAACGACGTGGTCGCGCCGCTGCTCTGCGAAGAATTCACCATGTTTCGCGGCGAACTCGCCACCACGGCGCTGCAAGTGGAACACCTACAAAAGATCATCGAGCCAACGTATTGCGCAGGCGACAGCGTGGGCATGCGTTGAGCCACGGAGGCGCGATAGGCTGAAAGGGAGTCCAAGCCGGCGTAAGACCGGCCGAAGGGCATCAGCTCAGACACACCGAGGGAGGGATGCATGACGACGGTAACCCGACGTAACGTCCTCAAGGGCGGTGCCGCGGTTGTGGGCGGCATGGCCGGCATCTTGGCGACCGGCAGGGCGCCCGCCTATGCGCAAGCCGCCACGGTGCACTGGCTGCGCTGGACCGACTTCGTTCCGGCGTCAGATCAGCTTCTGCGCAACGAGATCGCCAAGGAGGGCGAGAAGGCGCTCGGCATAAAGCTCAATATCGAGACCATCAACGCCAACGATATCCAGGCCCGCATCACCTCGGCTATCCAGTCGGGGTCAGGCCCGGACGTCGTCTGTGTCCTCAACAATTGGGGGCAACTTTACGGCGAGAGCGTCGCGGATGTCAGCGATCTCGCTGAGGCACTCGGCAAGAGCCAGGGCGGCTTCTACGAAACATCCCGCGCGGTCGCCAATGACGGAAAAAAATGGATCGCAGTGCCGTGGTGCATCGTCGGCCTGCAGATCGCATACCGAAAGTCCTGGTTTGCCGAGATCGGCTACACGGATGGAAAATTTCCCCAGACTTGGGAAGAGTATCGCGAGGCCGGCAAGAAGCTGAAGGCAAAGGGACGGCCGATCGGCCAAACGCTGGGTCACACGTTCGGCGATGCGCCCGCCTTCGCTTACCCCTATCTGTGGTCCTGGGGCGGCAAAGAGGTCGAAGCAGACGGCAAGACGGTTGTGCTGAATAGCCCAGCGACAGTCGAGTCGGTAAAGTTCATGGTGGCCTTCTGGAAGGACGCCCACGATGAAGGCGGGCTCGCCTGGGACGATTCCAACAACAACCGCGCTTTTCTGTCCGGGACGTGCAGCGCCACGCTCAATGGCGCCTCGATCTACATCGAGGCTCTGCGTAAGCCGGATACCTACAAGACGGAAGCAGGCGGGCAATTGAAGGACGACATCCTGCACGCCGCGCTGCCCAAGGGCCCCGGCGGGCAGTTCAGCTATCACGTCCCGTTCTCGAACCTCCTGATGGGTTATTCGAAGAACCAGGATGCGGCGAAGAAATTCCTTGGCTGGATTCACTCCAAGGACGTCTACGACAAGTGGTTCGTCTCCCAGAAGGGCTTCTCAGTCGGCCCGACCACGGATTGGGAAAAGCACAAGCTGTGGGGCGACGACCCGATCATGCTGCCCTACAAGCAAGCGGCGCGCACAGGGCGCTTCGCTGGCTACCAAGGCCCCTCTACGCGCAAGGCAGCCGAGGTCGTTACCAAGTACATCATCATTGATATGTACGCAAAGGCCGTGCAAGGCATGCCCGCCGAGGATGCCGTGAAGTGGGCAGAGGCTGAGCTCAAGAAGGTCTACGTCTGAGGTTAAGCCGTCCCTCTCCCGTTTTCGTGGGGGAAGGGCATCTTCCGGCCGACGAGGATCGAACATGGCGATAAGCGCGGTTTCCGCCACCACGCTCCGCGAGGCGCCCCCTCCGCGGCGACAGCGGTTGCTCGAGGACGAGCGCTGGTTGGCATTCGTGCTGCTGGTGCCGACCATCGCGCTGCTCGGCATGTTCATTGCCTATCCCTTCATTCGAGGGATATTGCTGTCGGTCACCAACTCGCGCGTCGGTATGCCCGGCGACTTCGTCGGCCTCGCTAACTTCTACAAGATCTTCAATGACGGAATATTTCGCACCTCCGTTTACAACACCTTCCTCTATACGGGCGTGACCACCGTCTTCAAGCTGGCGCTCGGGCTGTGGCTGGCCATGCTGCTCAACCGTAATTTCCGCGGCAAGGCCTTTACCCGTGCTTTCATCCTGCTGCCTTTCATTATCCCGACCGTGCTCTCGACTTTCGCCTGGAAGTGGATGTTCGACCCGACGTTCAGCGTTCTCAATTGGCTCCTCTACCATTTCGGCTTGATCACCGGTCGGATCAATTGGCTGGGCGATCCCGACCTCGCCATGATCTCGATTATCATCGTCAACATCTGGCGCGGGGTGCCGTTCTTTGCCATCAGCCTGCTCGCAGGCTTGCAGACTATCAGTCCCGAACTCAACGAGGCCGCTGCCATCGACGGCGCCAAGCCGTGGCAGCGGTTCTGGCACATCACCTGGCCGCTGCTGCTGCCCGTGACCATGGTCGTGGTGCTGTTCTCAGTGATTCAGACGTTCGCCGACTTCCAGATCGTCTATGTGATGACGGGCGGCGGACCAGCCAACGCAACGCACCTGTTTGCCACCTACGCCTATCAGATTGGTATCGGCACCGGCCTCTTGAGCGAGGGCGCCGCAATATCGCTCGCAATGTTTCCGGTCCTGTTTCTGGTCGTCATCATCCAACTTCTCTACATCCGCCGCGTGGAGGTCCGCTGAGCCATGATCGAAGGCGCAAGGTGGCGAAAGTGGATATTCTTCTACGTCCCCATGGCGCTGTTCCTGCTTTTCCTGCTGTTCCCGTTCTACTGGATGGTGATCACTTCGGTGCGGCCGGACGGCGAGCTTTACCGGCCTTGGAATTCGATCAACTACAATCCGTTCTGGACTTGGAAACCGACCTGGGACCATGTCAGGTACTTGTTCGAGGAAACGCTGTTCGCATCGTGGCTGTGGAACACGACGTTCATCGCGCTCGCGTCAACCGCTATCTCGCTCGTGTGCGGCGTGTTCGCCGGCTATGCTCTGTCGCGGCTGAACTTTCCATTTGCCGGCAGCCTGGGCACCGGCATCTTCATTACTTATCTGGTACCGCAAACGCTGCTGTTCATTCCGCTGGCAGAGATCATACGCAACTATCGGCTGGGTGACACGCCTTGGTCACTGATTCTGACCTATCCGACCTTTCTTATTCCGTTCTGCACCTGGCTCATGATGGGCTACTTCAAGGCGGTACCCAAGGAGCTCGAGGAATGCGCGCGCATTGATGGCGCCTCGCGCTGGCAGGCTATGCTCTACATCGTCATCCCGGTGGCGATCCCGGGCATCCTCTCGGCCGGCATCTTCGCTTTCACGCTGTCGTGGAACGAGTTCATCTATGCGCTTGTCTTCCTGTCCTCGCCTGAGCAGAAGACTGTGCCGGTCGGCGTCACATCGGAGCTGATCCGTGGCGATGTATTCTACTGGGGACCGCTGATGGCTGGGGCCCTGCTTGGATCGATACCGGTTGCTATCGCCTATTCGTTTTTCGTCGAGCACTACGTCGCAGGATTGACCGGATCGGTGAAGGGCTGACAGCACGACGGATCATAGGGATTCGAAGGCGCGAATCCAGATTGCGCGTAGGTCGTTAGGAGGCAGGTGAAAGTGAATGGGCCAGGTCGTCCTCAAGGGGATCAACAAGTTCTTTGACAGCGTGCACGCTGTCAAAGACGTCAATCTGCAGATCCGCGATAAGGAGTTCGTGGTGTTCGTCGGCCCCTCCGGCTGTGGCAAGACGACGACGCTCAGGATGATCGCCGGCCTTGAAGCGATCAGTTCCGGCGACATTTCCATCGACGGCAACGTGGTCAATGAATTGGCGCCCATGGACCGCGACATCGCCATGGTGTTCCAGAACTACGCGCTGTACCCGCACATGAGCGTGTACGACAACATGGCGTTCGGCCTGAAGATGCGCAAATTCGAAAAGTCCGAGATAGACAAGCGCGTGCTGGAGGCGGCTGACATCCTCGGCATCGGCGAACTGCTAAAGCGCAGGCCTCGCCAGCTCTCAGGCGGCCAGCGCCAGCGCGTGGCGTTAGGCCGTGCTATCGTACGCCACCCTCGCGTGTTCCTGTTCGACGAGCCGCTGTCGAACCTCGATGCCAAGCTGCGGGTGCAGATGCGCGTTGAGCTGAAGAAGTTGCATCTGCGACTCGGCACTACAGCCATTTACGTTACTCATGATCAGGTCGAAGCCATGACGCTGGGTGACCGGGTCGTGGTCATGAAGGACGGCGTGGTGCAGCAGGTTGGGGAGCCGCTAGAGCTGTACAATCAGCCCGCCAACAAGTTCGTCGCCGGCTTCATCGGCTCCCCGGCCATGAATTTCGCCGCCGTTACGGTGACCGAGGCGAACGGATCGCTGATCGCCGAGAACTCCGGCCTGCGCATCAAGCTACCGGACGAGACCGCGCAGCGGCTGCGCGGCCATATCGGACGCGAGGTCATGCTCGGCGTGCGGCCGGAGGACCTCACCGTGGCGGGTAGCGTTGATCTCGGCCACCCATGCTTCGATGCTGTGATTGAGGTGGTCGAGCAACTCGGCTCGGAAATCCTGCTCGATATGAAGGTCGGCGAGAGCATCATGGTGGCGAGCATCGAGCCGACCGCGAGGGTGAGGGTGGGCGATAAGGCGCGCGTTGCCATGCGGCCCTCCAGGCTTCACGTTTTCGACGCGCAGACCGAGGCGGCCATCTAACGCCGGCAGTTGGCCAATTCCGGCGGTTCGCTCAGGACTGGTGACCTCCCTGTCACCAGCTTCGATGACGCCCGGCGAGTGCGAGGGGCTGCTGGCCTAACCATTCCCGAGCCCTTCTTGCTACGTGCTGACGAGGGTTATTGATGTGCCATTTGATGCGGCGGTACGGAGTCCGTTATTGGCCGATTCTGTTGAAAAAGACGGCTGTTGCGACGCAGAGATATCAGTGATTCAGTCTGTCTAATTGGCAGGACTGAAGATCATGATGGGGCATCGGCAAGTCGAACAGACCGCGTTGTTCTATGAGTTCTCGCTCGAAAGACATATCCCGACTGATCACTTGCTGCGGTTGATTGACAGGTTTGTCGATCTTGAACAGGTCCGGCGGGACCTGGCGCCTTTCTACAGCAGCATCGGTCGGCCTTCGATCGATCCCGAGTTGATGATCCGGATGCTCCTGATCGGTTACTGCTTCGGCATCCGATCGGAGCGGCGCCTGTGCGATGAGGTTCACCTCAATTTGGCCTACCGGTGGTTTTGCCGGCTCGGTCTGGACGGGACGGTGCCGGATCATTCGACATTCTCCAAGAACAGGCACGGCCGCTTCCGGCAGAGCGACCTCTTCCGTCGCGTGTTCGAGAGCGTGCTGCGCCGCTGCATCGAGGAACGACTGGTCGGCGGTGAGGGATTTGCAGTCGATGCGAGCCTAATCAAGGCCGATGCCAATCGGCAGAAGGGGATCGAAGGCGATAAGGGACTTCCGCCGGAGGCTGCCAGCCGAGCAATCGATGAGTATCTGGCCGGCCTTGATGATGCCGCTTTCGGAGCCGCGACCGAGGTTACCCCGAAGTTCGTATCGCCTTCCGATCCGGCGGCGCGCTGGACGGGGGCGCACGGCGGCCAAGCGTTTTTCGCCTATTCGACGAACTATCTGGTCGACATCGAGAACGCGATCATCGTCGATGTTGAGGCAACGACGGCAATCCGGCAGGCGGAGGTATTGGCCGCCAAGCGCATGATTGAGCGCTCGCTGGAGCGGTTTGATCTCTATCCGAGCCGGCTGCTCGGTGACAGCGGCTATGGCTCGGCCGAGATGCTCGCCTGGCTGGTCTATGAGCACGGGATCGAGCCGCACGTTACAGTCTTCGACAAGTCGGCCCGCACAGACGGGATCTTCTCGCGCGACGACTTCACCTATGACCATGCTGGGGACATCTATCGTTGCCCTGGTGGCAACATTCTTACCACGACCGGAACGTTGGTGAATGATGGTGCTACCATGCTTTACCTCGCCAGCAAGCGCGATTGTGATCGATGCGCATTGAAGCCCCGATGCTGCCCCAAGCAGGCTTCACGGAGAGTGCCCCGCTCGATCTACGAGGGCGCTCGCGACATGGCGCGCCAGATCGCGAGATCGTGGGAGGGAGGCACCTCGCGCCGGCTCCGCAAGAAAATCGAGATGTTGTTCGCGCACCTCAAGCGCATTCTCAAGCTCGACCGTTTGCGTTTACGAGGTCCAAACGGCGCGCGCGACGAGTTCATCCTCGCAGCCACCGCCCAAAACCTTCGAAAGATGGCCAAGCTGATCCCGATGCCCACCCCGACGCTCGCATAGGGTCAGTAAGAGCAGTTCCGGCCACGTCGCGACGGAGCTATTACAACGAAATACTGCCGGCCTTTTTCAACGGAATCGGCCCGAATGCGAAGTCTAAGGGGGCCGCCAAACAGTCTGCTTATCGGGGGTGACCGGAAACGGCGATGCGCCCGCGAGCAATAGCCGTTGCGCTCGCGGCCTGTTGTTCAAGGGCGTCCGACAAGCAATGGCAGCACGTCTGCACCGCCCGCCATGAGCGGATTCGACGGCTCGAAATGTTCCCGCAATTCTCGCTTCCGGACGAGTGAGCGCGCATCAAGAAACGCATCCTTCAGGCTGACGGCTTTCCGGAGCGCGACATTGAAAAAAGCGTCGCCAAAATAGGTCCACTTGGCCTTGTCCTGGCAGCCGAACGACGGATGCTTGTCATCGGCCGCGGTGATGACCAGCACATCGCGACTCGCCAGGCGCGGGATAAAAACCCCGGAATAACAAGCCGAGATGACCACCACCTTGTGGCGCACACCTGTCTTCGCGAGCATGTCGCGGAGACGAGATGGTGTGAGCGTTTCTGTGAGCCGCCCCGCCTTGATTGCAAGGCCATCAGGAGAGCCATGCGAGGTGAGAATCAAGAAGAGAACATCTTTCTCGGGATCCAAGCGGTTGGCGGCCGACTGCAACGACTTGGTCAGAGCTTCGATCGTTGCACGTCCCCCTTTCTTGGAATTGTACTCCACGTTGATCGGTCCAGTCTCGAAACGGCCGGCCACGACCTCAGCCGCGCCGGTCGCCTCGGATCTAAACACGCCTTGATCTCCGTACAGACCAAAGGACACCACGCCAACCTTTGCAGCGTCCTCAATCGCATGTACCGGAGGGACCAACGGCCAGATGGTCAGAAAAAAAGCGACGAGCGGCGCGCCGAGCCGCCTGATCGAGGACCTGGAGGTCATCGCGAACCTCGTTTCGAGATCGCCGCTACAGAACTGCGGCTCAACACAAAATAGCGGAAAGCCAGTGAATTTCCATCCTTGGGAATGGCAAGTGCAATATGGCCCGTTTGAGACGAGCCGACGCGCGGTAACGATGTCTGTTTATAGGGGGAGGGCGGAAGTCGTCGGCACCGGCCAAACCGACGCGAATGCCCCAGAGACGACCTGCCGAGGCCAGAGCAATCGGGCCAACAAAATCCCCGGGGGTGCGATGCCGAAGGCTGGCACGCCTTTGTGCACGAGGCTGTTTGAGACGAAGTTGAACGTCAAGATATGGTGAACATCATCCAATGAATTCCGGCTGCTCCGCCAGTTCTTGCGCCGGGAGCCCTGCTCATTTTGGCGACCGCAATTCGACATTGTAATGCGCGTAGATCCGCGCGAGGGTGCCGTCGGCGAGCAATGCTTCAAGGGCTGCGTCGAGTCCTTCCCTGAGCTTCTCGTCTGGGCTGAGCATCCCAACAGCGACATTCCAGTTCAAGTCGGGATCGTCTTCGAAAGCAGGAATGCGGCGCACGTGCGCATCGGGATGAACTTGGTTGAACCAACCAATTGCGGCGGGTGTAACTGCCGCGGCGTCGATCTCGTTCTTGGCAAGCGCGTCCATGATTTCATCTTCAAAGACAAACGGTGAGGTTTGGACGCCTCGCTTGCTGAGTGTCATGGAGGCGATCGAGCCGACCTGCACCCCGACGCGCTGACCAGGCCTCAAATCCGCCAGTGACGCCGCGCCAGAGTCGGCCCGGACGGCCAACGCGACCCCGCTGCGCTGATAGGGCCGCGACATGCGCAATCCCACCTCCGCCAGCGCCGCCGGGTTCGCGATCGCATCCATGATGATGTCGCAGTCCGCACGGCGGTACTGAAAGCTGTTGACGACCCAGTGCTGCTCCAGCGCGACCTTCAACTGCTTCGCCAGTTCACGGGCGATCTCGACCTGGAATCCGGGGTCGACATTGCGCTTGCTGGCAAACGGCAACGCATTGGGGTGTGCGCAAAGCGTGAGCGCCCCACGTGTACGAATCGCCTCCAGCGAGCGCGCGCTGGCACCGGTGGCTCCGAGCAGGATCAAAAGGCCTACGAAAACGCTTTGGCGCATCTCCGGCCTCATTCTTCCAGACTTCGGATGTAGGCCAGGATCGCCATGATCTGGCTCTCCGAAAAGGCGCCTCCGAAGGCGGGCATGGCTCCGGGCTTACCCTTCTTGATCCGCTCCACGATAAAATCGTCGCTGCGCGCCGTACCCGCGAGCTTCGGCCCTTTGCCGGCGGCGCGGCCGCCGTTCTCGTGACAGAAGCCACACGAGGTCGCGAACATCGTCCCGCCCTCGATATCGGTTTCGCGGGCCGATTGATCCTGCTTGGGAGCCTGGCTCTGCTGCGCGGAGAGGCCGAAGGGCAATGACAACGCAATGCCGGCGATGAGAAGAATCGACTTCAACATTGGCATCCGGACCGGAGAGGCAGGGGGCGACTGCACCCTGGCTCTCCTCACCATTCTTATTGCTTCAGCGTGAAGACAACGAGCGCACCGGCATCCTTCGGCATGCTCGTAAAAGGTTCGCCGAAAAGGGCCGGGAACTCGTCCGCCACCATGCCGCCCCAACCAGCCGGCACTGCGATGTATTGCTTGTCGCCGGCGCTGTAGCTGATGATGCCGCCATTGTGACCGACGCCATTAAAATGCGACCACAGTTCCTGTCCGGTCTCCGCATTGTAAGCGCGCAGCACACCACGCGAGTCAGGCACGAACACCAGATTGCCGGCCGTCGCAAGCACGTTCGCCAGCGGAGGCTCGTCGAAATTGACCTCCCATTTCTTCGCACCAGTCACGGGATCACGTGCATCAAGATGACCGCGCGCCGCTCCGTCCGGCGGCGGAACGAGCTTGAAATTCGCGCCGATATTGAGCTGCGCCATCGGCTCGGTGATTGGCGTGGTCTTTATCACGTCCACATCCATGCACCATTCCTGGGCGAGCTTGTACCACAGGCCTGTCTTCGGGCTGTAGGCGCCCGAGTTCCAGCTGACGCCGCCGGCAATCGCCGGACAAAGCGGCTCGCTCGCTTTCCCGAGAGTCAAGTCGCGCCGGCCGATCAGTTCGCCGGTTTTCGGATCGATATCCTTGACGAAATTGATATTCTTCGCGATCCGCCACACGTTCTGCACCTTCCCATCGGCGCGGTCGTAGACGAACACAAAACCCCCCTTGTTCGGATGCACGACGAGCTTGCGGCCGTCGCGGTCGATCATGACGAACTCACCGACTGCCGAGTCGAAATCCCATGCATCATGGGGCAGCTCCTGATGATAGAATTTCAGCTTGCCGGTGTCGGGATCGAGCGCGATGACCGAAGTTGTGTAGAGGTTTGTGCCTGGCCGCGGTCCGCTGTTCTTCCAGTCCGCGCCGGACCAGTCGTAAAGCGGTGCAGGATTGGCCGTTCCCCACCAGACGGTGTTGGTTTCAGGATCGTAGGTGCCGGGCATCCATGCGCCACCCCCGCCGGTGCGCCAGGATTCATTACCCCAGGTGGCCTTGGCGTCCTCGGTGCCGGCGACGGTGAAGAATTCCCATTTCTTCTTGCCCGTCTTGATATCGACTCCGAACAGCGGACCGCGCGAGGTCCATTCGCCGCCCTGGCTGCCGATGATGACGGTGTCCTTCACCACCAGCGGCGCACCCGTGAAGCCGACCGTGAGCTTCTTGGAGTCGACCAGCTGCGTGTTCCATACCTCCTTGCCGGTTTTCATGTCGAGCGCGAGGAGATGCCCGTCGACGGTGCCAACGAAGACCTTGCCATCGCCGAGCGCGACACCGCGGTTGTACGGTGAGTGCGTCTGCATCGCGACGAGTTCCTCGTCGAGCACCGGAAAGTGCGACCAGATCATCTTGCCGGTCGCCCCGTCGAGCGCATAGACGCGGCTATAGGAACCCGAATAATAGAGCACGCCGTCAGCAACGAGCGGCATCGACTGCAGACCCCGCGTGGAACGTCCGGGCATATGGATCCAGGCGACTTCGAGATTCTTTACATTGCTCGCGTTGATTTGATCGAGCCCGCTGTAGTGATACGATTTATAGCCGCCGTGATAGGTCAGCCAATCGCCTGGATTCTGCTCGGCCGCCTCGATGCGAGCGGAATTGATCTCTGACGGCGCGATCGCCCAAGCTGATGGTGCAAGCATAGCGGCCAGTGCGGCAACATAGGTAAGGTGCCTTGTACTGACTGTCATTGTTCTGCCTCCCTTATTGTATCGCGAGAACTACGTCCAACATGCAGTCTGCTGCGGCCGCTTGCAGAAGCTGCCTCATCCGTGCAGCTCGTCTCCTGACCTCGGCGAGGGGTGCAGATACCAGACGGTGATCCGCTGCGGCCGAATGTATTCGTTCAGCAGCGCCGTAGCATCACGATGAATTCAACGCTCAAAGTAGTACAAGCGCAAGCGACGTAATTTGGCAGCGAGACTGTCCGAACGCCCATTCTCTTTGAGCCGACACATCGCCAACGTCGGATGATGTCCGAACAGTGGATGCGACTCTGTGTTCTCGCGGCGTCCGGCACGGCGGCCGAGGCGCGGGTCCAAGAAGGCGGCGCACAGGAGCCTGGTTCACCCCCTTGCCAGAAGCAGCACGATGGCTATTTGACAGCGCCCCCGGTGATGCCGGCGATGAAGCGATCGAGGAAGATATTGTAGGCGATGGCTACGGGGATGGCGGCAATCAAAGCGCCCGCCATGATCTCGCCCCAGAAGAACACGTCGCCCCGGATCAGGTCGGTCGAGACGCCCAGCGTGATCGGCTTTTGGTCGGACGACGAGATGAAGGTCAGCGCGTAGACGAATTCCTGCAAGGTCAGGGTGAACGTAAAGATCACCACCGTCAGGATCGCCGGCACCGACAGCGGGATCGCCATCTTGATGAAGGCGCCAAACAGGCTGCAGCCGTCTACGATTGCGGCTTCCTCGATCTCGACCGGGAGCGCCTTGAAGAACCCCATCAGCAGCCAGGAGCAGAACGGGATCGTGAAGGTCGGGTAGACCAGCACCAGCGACCACATCGAGTTTTGCAGTCCGAGTTCGGCGATGATCCGGGACAGCGGCAGGAACAACAAAGTCGGCGGCACCAGGTAGGTCAGGAAGATCATGATTCCGAGCGCTTCGCCCTTGCGACTGGTCATGCGGGCCAGGCTGTAACCGGCCGGAACCGCAGTGACCAGGGTGATCGCGGTAACGCAGACGCCGACGATCAGCGAGTTCAACAGCCAGTGCGCGAACAGGGTTTCCTCGAACAGGTACTTGATGTGCTCCAGCGTCGGCGGCTCGTTGAACCAGAACGGGATGTTGGTGACGTTGTAAAGGTCACTGTTCTGCTTGAACGCCGTGATCATCATCCAATAGAACGGAAACGCGGCCAGGATAACGAAGAATGCGACGCCGACGAAAAACCCGGTTCCGCGGAGCGAGCGAACAAGAGGCTCCGACATGTCAAATCTCCCGGCGACGAATAAAGCGAAGCATGAAGATCACCACGACTAGCAGCACCGGCAGCATGAACAGTGAGATCGCGGCGCCGTGCGCCACGTCGCCGGATACAATACCGGTCTGAAAGCCTTCAAAGCCCAGCACCGAGGTTGCGCCACCGGGGCCGCCCTGGGTCAGCAGGAAGACGATGGAAAGATCAGTGAACGTGAACACGATGCCGAAGATCAGGCCGATGGCCATGATCGGCAGGATCATCGGCAGGATGATCTGGTAGTTGCGGCGCCAAAAGCCTGCACCATCGACCGTCGCGGCGTCGATCACGTCCTGCGGAACCGCAGTGATGCCGGCGAGGAAAATCACGATGGCAAATGGAAAGAAGCGCCAAGCGTTGATAATGACAATGCACAGCATCGCAAGGTACGGATTGCCGAGCCAGTTCGGCGCCTCTTCGCGAGTAAGGATGCCAGCCGCAATCAAGGTCCAGTTGATCACGCTGTAGAGCGAATCGAACATCCACTGCCAGGCGATCGTGGCGAGCGCGACCGGTACCGCAAAAGGCAGGATGATTAGCGCTCGCACGATCTTGCGGCCGGGGAAGGGCTGCAACAGCAGGAAGGCGCCGAACTTTCCGAGCACGAGGCCGAGCAATTGCGACCCGAATGTAAAGATGAAGGTGTTGCGCAACGTGTCGAGGAAATTCGGATTTTGCAGGATCTGCTCGAAATTCGCCAGACCGACGAACTTCCAGGTTGGGTTGTAGATGGTATAGGCGCTGAGCGAGTAATAGACCGCGAGCAGGAGCGGCAGGCCGACCAATAGCAAGACGTAGAGGATCGCCGGCGCGACCATGACCGTTTCAAGCACCTCGCGCCGGTCCAGGACGAAGCGAAAGCGTGAAATTGGCTTTGCAACAGGCTCCGCGATGACAGCCATCGGCGAATCCCCGGTTCAGTGGCGAGTGCGACGATTGCCGTTGGCGTCGAAATGGCGCAACGCGCTGTTCTTCACTGCGAACGGATGCCACTCTCCGGGCCGAATGCTTCCTTCGGCGACGTGGGCTGGCGGCAACTTCGCCGTGATCGGCTGCTTCGAGTCAAAGCCATCCATCACGCCGTAAACAATGCGCTCGGACCCGAGATATTCCGAACGGTCGACGCGAAACAAAAATTCGGTCGCGCCTCCGTCTTCAATCATGTCCCTGGGCAAGAAATTCTCCGGCCGGAATCCGAGATAGCCGCCGCCATTGCGGGTGACGATGTTCATCGGCGGCGCGCCGACAAAGGTTGCGACAAAAAGGTCGGCAGGATCTTCATAGATCTCGGTTGGCGTTCCCACGTGCCGAATCCTTCCATGATCGATGACCGCGATACGGTCGCCCATGCCCATCGCTTCGATCTGGTCGTGGGTCACGTAAATGGTGGTGAGGCCAACGCGCTGCTGAAAGTTCTTGATCTCCTGGCGGGCCGAGGTACGGAGTTTGGCATCCAGATTGGACAACGGCTCGTCGAGCAGAAGCGCGGTCGGTTCGCGAACGAGCGCGCGCGCAAGCGCCACACGCTGGCGCTCGCCGCCTGAGAGTTGGCGTGGCCGCCGGTCGAGAAGATGGCCGATGCCGAGCAACTGCGAGGCCCACTCGACCTTGTTTTGGATGTCCTGGGAGGGCATGCGCTGCGTGCGCAGCGGAAAGGCAATGTTATTACGTACCGTGTAGTGCGGATAAAGGCCGTAGCTCTGGAACATCATCGCAATGCCGCGGGCGCGGGGCGGGATGTCGTTGACGACATTGCCGCCGATCAGGAGGTCGCCGCTGGTCTGTTGCTCGAGGCCGCAGATGATGCGGAGGAACGTCGTCTTGCCGCAGCCCGAGGGGCCGAGCAGCACCATGAACTCGCCATCCGGCACCCTCAGCGAGATGCCGTTGACGGCGTTAATCTCGCCGAACTTCTTGACGATATCCCTGGTCAATACGGCTGCCATCGATCCTCCCGGAGCTCATGTGGCGCTCTGCTGCCAATCGCTGGGCAGGGCGCCAATCGTGTTTGCCAATGAGCTGCAACGTGGCCGGCTGCCGGAGCGCGCAAAGGAGGGCTGCGTCCGGACACGGCTTCAGGCTTTCTCGTGCCACTTCTTGAAAATGGCATCAGACTGTTGATGCGCCCATTTGACCGAGTCCTCGGCGGACATCTGACCGCTCGCCGCCTTTGCCATCATGTCGCAGATGACGAAGTTGTTATAGACCTCGTCGACGGCGGGCCAGGACGGGCCGGGATATCCCGGGGAGACCGACCACTGCTCGGACTCCTGTAGCACCGCTAATTTGTCTGATGGCGTCGAAGTCGGATCGTTCGAGAGGATCGGCATCGGCTTCGGCACCAGATTGGCGAAGCAGGGGTTATTGTAGCCTTCGCTCGCCTTGAACGCCTCCGGCCAATGATCGGCGTAGTATTTGAGGAACTCGATTGCGCCTTCCTTGTTCTTGGCGAACTTCCAGATGCCGTAGAATTCGGAAGCGCCGCCCATGATCTGGCGTACCGGCCCCCTTGGCGGAGCCATCACGAACGTGTCGTCGGCGCCCTTCTTGTTCGCCTTCTGGAACGTCCGATAGGCCGAGATCGGGTTCACGATCATCGAGCCGATGCCCGAAACAAGATAGCGATTGTTGCTGGAGTCGTCCCACGACAGCACTTCCGACGTCATCGCCCCCTTGTACAGCGCTGTGACGAACTTGACGGCTTCGATCGTCTCCTTGCTGTTGAGCACGACGTTCTTGCCGTCGGCGTCCTGGAGCGCGCCGCCAAAGCTCCAGAGCAGGCCGCGCCAGGTCGTGTTCGGGTCGTTGCTGTGTCCGAGCGAAATGCCGACCGGATGGCCCTTGGCTTTCAGCTTGGCGCCGCCGATACGCACGTTGTCCCACGTGTCCGGCTGCATCCCGATCTCGTCCCACATGCTCTTGCGGTACATGGCGGGGAAGTTGATGTAAAAATCGGGGAAAGCTGACCAAGTCTTATCGTCCTGGTTGTATCCGATCTGGCGGCCGATCCTGCTGACCTTGCCGTACTTCTTCTCGGTTGCCTCGACGAGGCTTGTCACGTCGACGAGGAATTTGCGGTAGAGGTGCGCGCCGCCTGCGCCGTTCCAGCCGAACAGATCGTGGCCCGATTGTGCGGAGGCTTCGGCGGCCGCACGCGCGGCGACGTTGCCGACCGGGATGTGATCTACAGTGACCTCGACGTGATTCTTCTCTCCCCAGTCCTTTGCGAACGTATCGAACCACTTGTCGTACTCCGGGACGAAATGGCTCCACTGTACGATGGAGATGGATTTGGTGTCGGCAAGCGCACGGGAGACGAATGGGGCAGCAAGGGACGGCACCGAAGCGGCGGCCAGGATAAGACCAGTTTGTGTCAGCAAACGACGTCGCGTGACGCGCAAAAAATTGCCCGTGCTCATCTGGACTCCTCCTGCGGATATCGCCAGTTGGAGAAAGGCTCATCCAGATGAGGGATCAGTCTAGCTCCGCCCTGGATCTTGTTATCGCTGGCGTCACTATAGCTTTGAGGCCCGGACCGGCCTTTCTACTAAAGCTGGTCAGTCGGTACGCTGCCGTACAAAGATTGACAGCGGACGAAGTCGCGTGGCGCTGGCTGGAAGCAAGCTGTTTGGATGGCTGCGTCAGACGCAGCAAAGGCAGGCGCGCATAAGGTCGGCGTCCGCGGAAATGCGGTGCTCGTGCAGGCCGCTGCGATTTATGTACCGGTATTCCGACGCTATGATCTGATAGCATTCGCATGTTCTCAGCTCGAGGGCCGCGTGATCGCACACGTCGATGCTACCTCGCTGCCTGATGAGCCCGCCGGATTGTTCCAGTTCCGCAAGCGTCGTCGTGATGCTGGCGCGTCGCACGCCGAGAATGACCGACAGCATGTCATGCGTCACGGGGATGATCCGGTCGTCCAGACGGTCGGCTGCGAGCAGCAGCCAGCGGCTCAGCCGTTCCTCCAGGCTGTGGCGGGCGCTGCAAAGCGTTGTCTGGGCATTCTGGACCAACAGCGCGTGGATATAGCTGAACAGCTGCTGCTGGATGTCCGGGGATCTGTGCGCGGCCCTGCGCAGGTCCGGCACCGCGATGCGCAATGCATAACCGGGGACCGACATCAGGCAGCGATTGGGTGAGCGCTGCAAACCGAGCGCCGCCGCCACGCCGACAAAACCGAGCCGTCCAACCATGGCGATTCCGACCGGACCATCACGCTGAGTTCGCACCAGCAGCGAGGCGACGCCGCGTTCGATGAAGTAGATATGCTCGATGGGGTGGTGGTAGTCCTGAAGAATTGCCCGGCGCTTGAGCGCAACGGGCTGCAGGAAGGGACGAAGCCGCTCAAAGGACGCCGGCGTAAGACCGCCCAGCAGACGGTTCTGAACCCGCACCGTCTGCTCGCGGTCGGCACCACTCAGCGCACTTTTGAACACTATCCCATGGGGCTGTCCGCCGGATGCGCCCCGATCCGGCCTTGTTCCGCCGGCATTGGGGCTTTCTCCGCGCGAAGCTACTCCCTCTTCGACCTGGAGTCACCGGCACCCGACAATCCAGCGACGGCCGGTCAAAGGCGCCTTCAACTCCCCAACGAATAGGCTGTAAGCTGGCGGCCCAATCTGTTCACTCGGGCATCAGAGGCGATTTGATTTCGGTCATCGAGCTCTACACCGACTTCGGTTATTGGGCTTGTTGGCCCGATCCTGTCTAGCTCGATGCTCGTCCAAGCGGCGGCTGTCGAGTAGACAGGAAGCGGCTTGCACCGGTCCAGACCGCCGGTTTTGACCCGAAGCGGTCCTGGACCTTCGCTCGCCATCTCGCCTGACGACGCAAGCCGAAGTGATGTCATTTATTGCGTCGCTTCGCGCCGTCAGTGGTTCAGGCGGGGTTCGTCGGCGCAAGATTGCCGCAATGCAGCGTGGCCGCTTCCCAATCCATCCGGTCCTATTTGACTTTCAGGTGGTGGCTGTCCGCATCTCCTGCGCATCCCTATGTCTGATATAATTGATATCTGCCGGGTTCATCCAAGAAAGGCCCGCATGAAAAATTGATCCCCGGAGGAGTACTGCCGTCGAAATGGCCGCGGGCCGGCGGTTTTATTCAATGCGCAATCATCCACAGGGGAAACGCCATGAAACGTCGTCAATTTCTAAGTACGGCAGGCGCCGGCCTCGCCGCATCTGCCGCCGTTGTTGCGCCAGCCGTCGCCCAGTCGATGCCTGAACTAAAGTGGCGCTGCACCACGAGTTGGCCGAAGTCGCTGGATGTGCCTTTCAGTGCATCAGAGACGATCGCGAAATATGTTGCGGAAGCTACCGACAACAAGTTTCAAATTCAGCCCTTCGCAGGCGGCGAGATCGTGCCTGCCTTGCAGGCTGTCGATGCAGTAAGCAACGCAACGGTCGAAATGTGCCACACCGCCGCCTATTATTTCATCGGCAAGGATCCGACCTTCGCACTCTATTGCTCGGTACCGTTCGGCCTGAACTCGCGCCAGCAGAATGCATGGTTTCAGGATCACGGCGGTCAGGACATGCTCAACGAGTTCGGCAAGAAGTACAACATATACGGTATTGCGGGCGGCAATACCGGCACGCAGATGGGCGGCTGGTTCCGCAAGGAGATCAACAGCGTCGAAGATCTCAGCGGATTGAAGATGCGGATTGGCGGTTGGGCGGGCAAGACCCTTTCAAAGCTCGGCGTGGTTCCGCAGCAGATCGCAGGCGGCGACATCTATCCCGCATTGGAAAAAGGCACGATCGACGCAACCGAATGGGTCGGTCCTTATGACGACGAGAAGCTCGGCTTCTACAAGGTCGCGAGGTACTACTATTATCCGGGCTGGTGGGAAGGTGGCACGGCGCTGCATTTCTTCATCAACCTGGACAAGTGGAACGCCCTGCCAAAGGCTTACAAGTCGCTCCTCGCTCTGGCCTGCGGCTATGCCAACATGGACGTTCAGGCGCGCTATGATGCGCGCAATCCGGCGGCCATCAAACGGCTCGTCGCCAACGGGACACTTCTGCGTCCGTTCAGCCAGGCGGTGATGGAGGCGTGCCTAAAGGCTTCGAACGAGGTCAATGCGGAAACCTCCGCGTCCAACCCTGATTTCAAGAAGATCTACGATTCGCAAGTGGACTTTCGAAACGACGAGAATCTCTGGTGGCAGATCGCGGAGTATTCATATGAAACATTCATGATCCGCATGCGTTCAAAGGGCTGAACGAGCCGCGCGCGGGCCCTGCGGGATACTCTTCGACCTGTCTTATCAGCTTCAGCCGGAAGGAAGCCGGCCGTCGCGGCCCGATGGCGGGCCGACGACAGCATTCGCGCTGACCGCGTCGATGATGGCACGCTTCCAGAACTCGGTTGTCTTCTGCGGTCAGCAGCAGATCGCTCTTCGGATTGAAGTGGTCTTGTCTTGAAAGTTCGTCACGTTAGTCGGATACTGGATGGGATCCCTTGGGCCATTATCAATCCGAGGAGGACGATCATGGCGATTCAGATCGTGATGGACCGCACCGGCGACAGCCATCACCCTTTCAACCCCCGCGACCTGCAGGAAGTGGCGAAGGCGGAGCAGCGGTTCTATGAGCTGACGAATGCCGGCTTCACCGCCGCGGTCCGGACGGGTCCCGGTCAGATCTCGCAGATCCGATCGTTCGACCCCAGTGCGGATGAAACCCTCTTTTTCCCCCGATTGATCGGCGGCTAGCCGCTCATGTTCGGCTTTCGGCCGTCGGCGTCGGGCCTCCGCTCCCGCACGAGAGCGGCGCGAATGCTCTTCATCAGGCACGGCGCCGAGCGCACACCAGAGGGGCGGTCGCTGCTGCTCTTGCGGCGTTGGCTATCGCCCGCGCAGTGGGAGCAGTTCGCAAGGAGGGGCTACTTCGAGGTTGTCGGAAGCGAAAGTGGGAAGCGGTACCGGATCCACGCCGGGACGTCGGTGAACGTGTGCGAGATTGACGAAAGAGGCCGCGTGCGGGAGGGGCTGTGCTTCATGCCGATCGGCGCGCTGCCGATCGGAGATGTCATGCTTGCCCAGAAGATTGCGTTGGAAACATGCGAGGGCAAGGCGCGCGCCGTGGCCAGGAGGTTCACGCCGAGCACTTTCCAGTTCAGACAAGCCCGACCTCTCGGTTGACGCCACGTACCTCGTCGCACCGCTGCACCAACTTCAACGCGGCACTTGAGAGCTGGCCCGTTCGCTTGCCGCTGGCGTTGCTGGACCGCTGGCCTTGCGCACGTTGATGGGCGAGAGACGGCAAGATCAGATACGCAACATGATTACGTGTATCTCGAAAGGCATCATTGCCCCTTGCGAACTGATTGCACGCAAGACTTGAGCCGTGGTCCGGCGGAGCCGCCGACCGGCGCTCATGCCCCGAAACCGACACCAGTGCCGCGCTCAACAGTGTTCGCCAATGCGCTGTCGGACCGCGAATGCAGCGCTCTCATAAGCGACGTTGCCAACGCGGTGCGGCTTGGCAATGACTCCATCATCCCGATCCTTCTTCGGACGGCTTGTCTTCGCTGCGTAATGAGGCACTGTACGGGCGATCTGACGAGAGACTCGCCTGAAAACAATTATGGCTGCCCATCTACCGAACAGAGAGGCAATAACTTGCTCACGGCACCACTGACCAGGCTTCTGAACCTAACGCGATTTATTGCGCCACAAAAGTCCGGAAATGGCCGTGGCTGACCTCCGCTCTGGGCGTCGCACTGCCCGCTTCCGAGAGGTGAGCAGAATGGCGTCATGCAGACCGCCCAGGGCAGCCTTTGACCCGTTATACGTCGTCGAAACGAGAACCAACCATCGCCGGCTTGAATGACTGAACCTCTGACCGAACGCACGGTGGTTATTGGAAACAGTGGCTCTGGTAAGAGCACGTTGGCCGAAGCCGTCGCCAATTTAGCCCATATCCCTGTGATCGATCTTGACCTGCTGCACTGGGAAGAAGGCAGCTATGGCCAAAAGCGAAACGAAGACGTCGCGCGAAAGATGGTTTTGGATATTTCCGACCAGCCACGCTGGATTATCGAAGGCGTGTTCGGATGGCTGGCAGAAGTGGCCCTTCCCAAAGCTACCACTCTCATTTGGCTAGATTTTCCGTGGAGCGTTTGCCGCGCCGGGCTACTAGCCCGCGGCCTGCGGCGGGGAGCAACAAGTCATGACGCCGCGGAACTGATGAAGTGGGCGGAAGCCTATTGGACTCGGCAGACACCATCCTCCTTTGCTGGCCATTCTAGGATGTTCAACGATTTCTCCGGGACCAAGTTGCGGCTGGAGAGCCGAGAACAAATTGCACAGTTGCTCGAAAATTTACGTGCCAACATGACCAATACGGACCTACGGCTTTAAGCACCACTGGCAACGCTGACGGCAGCGTGTCACACCCGCTCGTGGCCCTTCTGCGACATTCAGCGATGTCCGCTATTGTGCGCTAGTGGCAGAGAAGCGGACATCGGGCGGGCCGGAGCCGGCACTCCGATCTGACCAGGGTGCGGTCTTCGGTGTGCCTACTCCTCGTCGTCTTCGTCCTCGTCTTCATCCTCGTCTTCGTCGCTCTCGTCCTCTTCGACGCGCGCGAGCGTCGCCAGCGGCAGCGTCTCGCGGAACAAATCGCCTTCCATGTCCATCCAGAGGCAGAGCACGTCGTTCTCCTTCACCTCCGCGACCGTCAGCGGATGGCCACCGGAGGGCGGCTCCGAGCTAACCTGGCGGACCAGCGCCATCATGTCCGCTCATGGCGGGTCGACGGGAAAGCGTCCGATTGGCTGTCACTTCTGCGAGAGGCAGGATTAATGCAGCGCGCATTGAGAATCGCGCGCACGCATGAGGTCAGCCGTTTCGGCTCCTTCGTCAAACCAATCGCAGATCGGTTCTAGCAGGGCGCGCGCCTCATCAATCCTTCCTTGCCTCCGCCAGAGTTCTGCGAGGCTTGTGGCAGCGCGCAACTCCAAGGACTTGGCGCTTTGACCACGCGCCACTTCAATGGATTTCCTAAGATGAGACTCGGCGTCGCCGACTTTCGATGGGTCGAGCAATAGGAGAATTTGGGCCTTTTGCCGGTGTAATTCCGACTCCCATGCCCTGCCCGTCACATCACCTATGCCGGCCAGGAGCCTTTCGACCAACGATAGTGCGCGTTCATTCTCGCCGGCCTTGGCGTCAATTTCCGCCAGCCAGCTATTCATCATTGGCAGCATGAAACCGACACCGTTGCGCCGCGCCTCGTCGATTCCCAGTGCGATCTCGGATCGGGCCTCCTCAATTCGGCCCATCTCGCCGACGGCCCGGCCTCGCGAAATTCGCGATAGAATTACGTACAGCGAAAACCGCTGTTCTTGTGACATTTCGAAGCTGTTCTGGGCGCTCTCGAGAGCGCGAGCGGCGTCCCCGCGCAGAAGGTGCACGACAGAGGTCATGTAATGAGCGAACGCCACTGTGTACGGGTGAGCAAGATCCTGAGCCAGGGCCAACGCTTCCGACACGCGCGAAAGGGATCGATCGGGATAGCCGAGGAACCACAAGTCCCAGGACTGAAGCAGCAGTGAAGCCGCTTGAGGCTCCACCATGTAAAGGTGATAAAGGGGCTGTCTTCCTTCGCTGATCGAAAGCCTGATCGTCTCTTCGAAATGGTTCGCCGAGGATTGGAAGTCCCCGATGGTCAACAACGTGCTGCCCATCACTCTATGAGCCACCATCGACAGCACGGGGCTAGACAAGCCTCGTGACCGCAGCAGAAACTCATCGGCCATGCTGAGCGCCTCATCATTCCTTCCACCCATCCATGAGTGTCCCCACAACCCAAACAGGGCTTGGAAATATTCAGGGATGTCGCCGAGACGCAGGCATAAGGAGCGAGCTCTGGAAAACGCTTCGCGGGTTTCCGTGGAGGCATACCCTTTGACGGCGATAAGCGGTATTCCCAGCGCCAGCTGAACCTCGACCTCTTGTTTGGTCCGCTCGGGCGTTTCGGGCATCGTTTTCAGAAGCTGAAGCGCACTTCGAAAATTGGCAATCGCTTCGATGTTGGCGGAGTGCGCGAGCGCGCGCTGCCCGGACTTGAGCCAATAACGGATAGCCGAATTGTGATTGCCTGCTTCCTGATGATGATACGCCACGACTTCGGTCTGATTTTCCGCAAGCTCCGGAAAGTCATGCTCCAGGACCGTGGCGATCTCGGCGTGGATCTGCTGTCTTTTGCTCCTGAGCAAAGAATTGTAGATCGCATCACGCAGCAACACGTGTTTGAACGCGAAGCGGAGGGAGGGCGAAATGTCGACTCGATATATGATGTCAGCCTGTTCGAGCAGCGAGAGTGCTGACAGGATATTATCTTCGTCGAGTTGCGATACGGCCGACAACAGATCATAGGAGAACTCGCGCCCGATCACCGCCGCAATCATTGCAAGTTTGCGACTCGGCGCAACGCGGTCGAGCCGCTCCATCAATGCGTCACTCAGCGTGTCCGGAACCCTGAGCAATGCTGCTTGTGCCGTCCGCTCGGACGCACCTCGACCGAGTACAGGTGCGCTCAACATACTGTTTGTCAGTTCCTCGATGTATAGCGGGACGCCATCGGCCTTTTCGATAATTTGGTCCAGCAGCGGCTGAGGCATCCTCCCGCCCCTCAACAGACCTCCAATCATCGCCTTCACTTCCGTGTGCGATAATCGAGTCAGCGAGTGCACGGTGATATTCGCATGAGTGATCCATGCAGGGCGGAACTCCGGCCGGCACGACACGATAAGCAGCACGCGGGCGTGGTCGATCCGGCTGATAATCAGGTCAAGCAGCTCGACCGTCGACGGATCCAGCCAGTGTGCATCCTCAAAGATGCAGAGCGTGGGCCCTTGGACGGAGAACGCCAACAGCATATCGACAAGCGTGCTTATGGTTCTGTTCTTTATTTGCTGCGGGGTCAGGCGGGACAATTGGAGGTGATCATGCACCGGGATGGATAACAGCCTGGCGACCAGCAGGACCGGTTCGGCGGAATTGTCGGGAAGGTAAGCCCTGAGCTTGGCGAGCTTGTCTGCATCGGGCTCGCGCGGTGTTATTTGGGCCGAATGTTGGATCTGCTCGATGACGGGGAAGAACGCGCTCTGATTGTGGTAGGGCGAGCATTGATGATGCAGCAGAATATGCGGTTCCTGCTGAATATGCGATTTCAACTCGTGGAGCAGCCTCGACTTCCCGACTCCCGGAATACCCGAAAGAAGTATGACTTGGCCATCACGCTCCTTGACTTTTTGCCACCTGTCGAGCAGCAGGCTCAGCTCGCTTGAGCGTCCAATGAGCGGAGTAAGAGAGCCCGTATGCGCAGCTTCGAAGCGGCTAACCGTGCTTTTCGCCGCCAGCACGCGATACAAATGAAGGGGTTGAGTCACACCCTTGAGTTTCTGGATGCCGAGGTCCTGAAAATCAAAAGCGGCCGATATGAGACGCCTCGTCGTCTCTGAGATGAGTACCGTATCTGGAGCGGCAAGGGCCTGCAGGCGCGCCGCAATGTTCGGCGTCTCTCCCACCGCGTCCATCGACCAGCGGCCGCTATCTCCAATGTCACCGACAACAACCGGTCCAGAGCAAACACCCACTCGACAAGACAGAGTAACCGGACCTGAAATCTTCGTGACCCCGGACGCGATCTCCAGTGCGGCGTGAACGGCACGAATGGCGTCATCCTCATGAGCGGAGGGCCAGCCGAAAAATGCCATGACGCCATCGCCGAAATACCGGGCCACCTCGCCGCCATACCGCCCGATCGCGGTGCTGCATTCCTCCCGGTATGCGTCGATAATTTTTTGGAGATCCTCAGGGTCCAGCTTCTCGGAGAGCTGTGTAGAAGCCACAAGGTCGCTGAACAGTACGGTAATCTGACGGAACTCAGGTTCGCGATGCTGCGCAATGGAGGGCGGCGCCACAGCGACTCTTGAACCCGCAAGCGTCTCGCCGCCGGGCTGGCGCGAAGCGGTCAATGCTTCAATCGCCCTAAGCAGCTTCTTGCGGTGACCTAAGGAAGACACTCCAATTTGCTTGAGATCGTTTTCCGTCAAATCCGGAAGGAGGGAATATTCGATGTTGTTTTCCGCGAAGGCTTGGGCGTACTGGCCTAGACCGTGTCTGACCAGCCACTCGGCTAAGTCGGTGTTTGTCCTCGTCATCGAAGAGGCCCTCCTCTTACCGCCGTAGGACCCCTTATACTATCTCACGACGGGGACGCCGGAACAGTGCGTGCTTGCGCTCAGGCCCAGCAAACCGCGATGACGTCGCGCTGTTCTGCTCAAGCCGCGGGGCGAGTGCTGCAATCCTCGTCTTTTGAAGGCCCTGAACTGAGACAGTATGGGAGCGCTTCTCCGATCGCCTGTCGAAGCTCGTCGACCATCTCGGCTTCGGATTTATGGAGTTCGTGGTTATAGCCTTCCGCCATGATCAGTGCCGATTCATACGTCTCCTGAACGACTGTGATACGGTCACTCGCAGGAAGAGACGCGACGAAGTCGATGGTGTCTTTGACGTGCGTGGCCTCACTTCCGAGAGAGCTATGGCTTCTGAGAAAGCGGGTCGCGTCGACGCCATCCGGACACAGCGCCTGGACCTTCTCGACGTCGGCCTTCTGCTTGAGCGCGGCGATGCGCTCCAGGCAGTAGGAGTACCCTATGCAGCCGATCGGGTAGTCCTGCGAGCAAAGGTCATCGAAGCGCTTGCAGAGCGGCTTGATCCCCTGCGGGATGAAATTGGTGACGAGTTGCTCGGCCGGCAAACCGAGCGCACGCAGGTCCTTGAGCGCGAGGCGGTCGTGACCAGACTCCTCGCGCGCCCGTTCTTCAAGGTAGGCCGCGACCTCGGGCCTGCCCAGCTCCTCGAAGCGGCTGGCCGCGCGCCGCAGATTTCGAGGCGTATCGACAGACGTGTGATAGGCGCCGACCAGGGCCACAACATAGCCCGCGAGCGTCTGGTCCGGACGCGCGAGGCGTTCTTCAATCGCGGCAAATCCGAGATTGATCGCGCCGTCGAGCAGCCCGATCGCGCTGCCCGCCGTACCCACGCCCGTCATCGGCGTCGCGAATGGATCTACGTTCCCTTTCGTCCCACCCGTGGTGTGGAACCAGACCTGTCCGGAGTCGCGAGCAATGATCGAAATATCACCCGTGACGTTGACCCACTCCGTCCTCAACCGCTCCATTAGAAACCTCCCAACCTGCAGTGCTCAGCACGGACCGTCTGTCTGCCGTTGCCACTTCGGACACGCGCTTCAAACTGGAGACGGATCGCGCCTCCCCTCGAACCGAGCGGTAACGGCGCTAGATTCCGTTGGGCGTACAAGACATCAGCAAGCGAGCCGTTTCCAGAAGAGACTGGCCGGGTCGAGGGGTCACGCGGCCTCTGTTCGGCAGCACAAAGACGACTTCATCGGGGTCTTGCATGATGTAGTGACTATCGTGCTCTTCTTCCGTGATGATGACCGCGCGGTTCAGATAGATACCTCGCGCCGCGAGCGCGACTTTGGCTCGGTTCGCGGCGGCGGCCGTCACGGTAGTGTTGTCCGCCTCACGTTCCAGCAGCGAATTTCGGAAATCGTCTTCGACCCACGCGTCGACGATCAACTGCGCGAGGGAATCGTTGGGGCTGAAGGAGAAGGTTGGAACCGTCACCTCTGTCGGAGCCGCCGCGCCCCTCAAAACGACATTCTTTTTAATAGCCATTGATCAGCCCTCCCTAATTAAAGCGGGCTCGGGATCTCGCCGTCCCGCATCATTTAAATGCATTATATTTTTGCATTTTAATTGTATAACCTCAGGATGGCAAGTTAGAATAGCGATCACGGCCGCATGATCATAAGTCCATCGTGCCCCTCTGGGGGAGAGCCGCGCTGGTGACGGTATTCGGATTGGCCAACTCCAAACAAATTGGATACGAAATTTAAATATCCAGCACGCGCCTCTACCCGGCGTTGCGATTTAAATGTCTGCCGATTGCGGCACGCTTTGTTGCTTGAAAATCGGGAATGCGTAGGCCCCGGCATCTCCAATCTTGCCCCCACTCAGAGGTTGGCCGAAAAAATTGGTCTAGGGCTTCGAGACGCGCGATGTACGAGCGGCAGCACACGTCATCATTCTTTAGATTTCGAAGAGGAGGGCAGCGCATGGCCTCAAAAATTATCCAGCGCATGTTAGGAATTGTACTATTTGCCCTCGCCCTTGCCCCAGCGGCGATGGCCCAGGGGCGCCGGTGAAGTCCGCTTTCGGCTATCGCATCGACTATTCCGGTCGCTCTGTCGTGCTCTCCGGAGATACCCGCACCTCTGAAAATCTTATCCGACACGCCCAGAACGTTGATCTCTTGGTTCACGAGGTCGCTTCCCCTGAGACGTTCCAGCGCGTTGGAGTTCCGCCAGCGCGTGCGCACTGCCCGCTTCCGAGAGGTGAGCAGAATAGCATCATGCAGACTGCCAAGGGCAGCCTTTGACCCAGCTGCGACATGGTCAGCCCGTTTTTGCTGTGATGCACCCGTTTCACTCAAAGATCTGAGATTGAATATTCCATTCGCTTTGACGTCGGCGAACTGCAGCTGCTTTTCTCCGTTTCGTCAGTGTTGCTGACAGTAATCTCCGCTGTTCCGCCAATATTTGGATGGTTTAACAAAATGGCAGGACGCCTCCGTCCCAAAGACTTCGCAACGATGGTGACTGGCGTCGCAGCATGATGGCAGGCAAGGCGCTTGAAAAGGGCTTGTGAAGGTCGGAGGATGGAGGTCGATCTTTGAGCCGGCCGCCCCGCCCAACTAGAAGCGATGGCGACGTAGGTGCATGTACGGGAGGCCGGAACAGCCGGCGCAAAGTCGCGATTGAAGGGCGCTCCTCTCGTCAATCGGAGAGTTCTGCGGAGCCGTGTGCTCTTCCAGTAGGGAGGCTCGCATGCCCAGCGCGGATAAATCTACAGCTCCAAAACACGCCAAGCGGAGACTGGCCGCGATCTTGGCCGCCGACGTAGTCGCCTACTCTCGCCTCATGGGTGCAGACGAAGAGGGCACCCTTGAAAGCCTCAAGGCCCATCGGCGTGAAGTGATCAATCCAAAAATTACCGAGCATAAAGGCCGCATTGTCAAAACGACCGGTGACGGCGTTCTAATTGAATTCCCCAGCGTTGTGGAAGCATTGCGCTGCGCCACCGAGGTCCAGCTCGGAATGATTGAACGCAATGCGGATGTGCCGAGGGAGAGGCGGATTGAGTTTCGTGTTGGGATCAACGTCGGCGATATCATTTTGGATCAAGGGGACATTTACGGCGACGGAGTGAACATCGCTGCTCGGTTGGAGAATCTGGCCGAGCCGGGCACAGTCTACATCTCCGGTGCAGTTTTTGATCAAGTTAGGAACAAACTTCCCCTCCGATATGACTTTCTTGGCGAGCAACGAGTTAAGAACATCGCAGAGGCCGTGCGGGTGTATCGTGTCCACCCAGGCAGCAGTTCGCGTGCGCCATTGCTGCTCAGGAGCCGCGGTTGGCTCGTTGCGGCGGCACTGCTTGCGCTGATGGGTGTGACCAGCGTTACGTATTGGCTGCAGCGAACTTCGCCTACCGAAACTGCCGCTGTGCTGCCGAAACCTTCGTTTGGAGGTTTGCTTTCCGAGCAACCGTCAATCGCTGTGCTACCTTTTGCAAATATGAGCAGCGATCCGGCGCTTGAGTATTTCGTCGATGGTATCACTGAAGACTTAACTACATGGCTCTCGCAGAACCCGGAGCTCCGTGTAATTTCGCGCACCTCGGCCTTCGCGTATAAGGGAAAAGCTCCTGACATTCGGCAGATCGGCCGCGAGCTCGGCGCGCGCTACATTCTCGAAGGTAGTGTTCGGAAGGATAGCGATCGGGTGCGGATCACGGCGCAGCTAATCGAGACAGCATCGGGGCACCATGTCTGGGCGCAGCGTTACGATGAGGAGGGCAATGATGTTGCCGCCCTACAGGATGCGGTCACTCACAAGATTGTCAGTTCAGTGGGCAGCATGCACGGCGAGATTCGCGGGGCGGATTACCGTAATGCTTGGAGCAAGGATCCCGCGAAGCTTCAGGAATACGACTATTTCCTGCGGATACATGGGCTAATCATGCGCGGCCCAAAAGAGGACCTGGAGCAAGCGCGGCAGATCGCCTTTGAGGGGCTGAAGCGGTTCCCCGATTCGGCCATCATCAAGATCAAGCTGGCCTGGACATATCTTCAGGATGTTCGCAGAGGCTTCAGCGACGACCCGCGGCGCGATCTTGATCGCGCCTTCGCCCTCGGAAATGAGGGAATGGCTGGGAAGGATGTCCCGCGGCTGGGGCAGATGCACGGCCATTGGCTGATGGCTCTTGCCTATGTCTATTGCAAACAGGATTACAGCCGCGCGCTTGACGAGCGGGAGATCACGCTTGCGATGGCGCCGGTCGACGCCATTGTCCACGTCGATCTATCGCAGACGCTGACCTTTGCGGGACGGCCGATGGAGGCGTTGGCCTCCATTCGCAAGGCGAGCGAGCTCGATCCTAACTATCCGCCCTGGTTCCACACCTATTTGGCAGAAGCATATTACGCGGCCGGCAAAATCCACGACGCTGTCGATGAGCTGGCGAAGATCAATCAGCCAGCGTTTAGGGACTTAGTGTACAGGGCAGCGGCTCATGCCTCGCTCGGTCAACTTGAGGAAGCCAGAGTAGCAGTGGCAGGATTGCAAAACTGGAATTCGAACGTCAGCCTAGCGAACATTCGCTACGTGTTCCCCTATCGGTCCGATGCTGTTCGGCAACGCGTGCTCGATGATTTGGGCAAAGCGTCGCTGCCCCAAGGATGAAGAAACTTCTGGTCCTGCAAGCGGGGCTTCTGCGTGGAAAGTGGACCGATATTCGCGTCATAAGAACTCCCGAACTGACAACGTGCACAGGCAAACGTGCGGTTTGCGCCAGAAGCGTCCGTTCAGGTGAAATCGCCTGTTGGCCCTTCTGCGACATTCAGCGATGTCCGCTATTGCGCCGCTGGTGGCAGTGAAGCGGACATCGGGCGCGCCGGAGCCGAGCACTCCGATCTGACCGACCAGGGTGCGGTCTTGGGTCTGCCTACTCCTCGTCGTCTTCATCCTCGTCGTCTTCGTCGCTTTCGTCCTCTTCAACGCGCGCGAGCGTGGCCAGCGGCAACGTCTCGCGGAACAAATCGCCTTCCATGCCCATCCAGAGGCAGAGCACGTCGTTCTCCTTCACTTCCGCGACCGTCAGCGGCTGGCCGCCGGACTTCAGCATCACGACATCGCCGACTTTCACTTCCATGGATTGTCCTTTCGCGTTGATTGACCGGACGCGAAGCTAGCAATTTGTCATGACATCCGGAAAACGGGGGCGGTGGATCAAACCGCGCATTCCCATGCACGGAACGATCAAGTGCCGGGGCCCCCGCAAAGGGGCCTTCATCGCAAAGCCCGCGACGATGCCATCATGCCCCTGTTTTGCCCGACGTGTCAAAGGAATTTCGCAAAATCGAAAATCGAATTGCGTTTGCCGTAAGCCCTTGAGTTTGCAACAGTCGGCTACTGTGCATGGGGTTGTTTTTCGATAATTTGTTTTCGCGGGCTTGTTTACCCCGGCAGGAGCTCGGTCAGCGAGCGGATGATGCGGTCGGGCTTGACGATCGAGCCCTCGGGCAGGCCGTCGCCATGCACGTCGATCCAGATCGAAAAGATGCCGAGGCGCTGCGGCGTCACGACTTCCCATTCCAGATTGTCGCCGATCATCCAGGTGTCCTTCGCGCTGACGCCGAGCGCCTCCATCGCGTGCAGATAGGCGCGCTCCTCGGGCTTGCCGAAGCCGTGCTCGCCCTCGATCTGGATGTGGTGGAAGCGGTGCGCGAGCTCGAAGCGCTCGACCTTGGCGCGCTGGGTATCGGCGGCGCCGTTCGTCACCAGCGCGAGCTTGATGCCGAGTGCCTTTAACTGGTCGATGGCCTCATGCGCGCCGGGGAAGACGAACATCTCCTCTTCGCGATAGGCGGTGAAACGGTCGGCGAGGCGGATGGCGAGATCGTCGGGCAGGGCGCGATGGCCGGCGGCCGCGAGCGCGGCAAAGCCGCCCTTGACCGTGAGGTGGCGGGCTTCGGCGAGCTTCAGCCGCCATGCGGCTTCCGCATTGGCCCAGAAGTTTCGCGCGAACGCCAGCACCGCGGTTGCGACCAGCGCTGGCGGCAGCGGCGCGAGTTCTTCGGCGAACTCGGCCGTGATCGTGTTCCAGGCGATCTCGGGCCGGCCATAGGCCGACAGGATGGTGTCGTCCATGTCGATCAGCATGGCGCGAGGGAGCGGCGGCATGGCGAGGCTCATGGCCATTTCACTTCCGGCGGCAGCGACGACAGGATCGAATCCACATTGCCGCCGGTCTTGAGCCCGAAGATGGTGCCGCGGTCGTAGAGCAGGTTGAACTCGACATAGCGGCCGCGCCGGATCAATTGCTCCTCGCGATCCGCAGCGGTCCAGCTTGTCGCGAAATTGCGCCGCACGATCTCAGGATAGATCATCAGGAAGGCGCGGCCGACGTCCTGGGTGAAGGCAAGATCTGCGTCCCAATCGCCGCTGTCATGCCAGTCGTAGAAGATGCCGCCGATGCCGCGCGCCTCTTTGCGGTGCGGCAGATAGAAATATTCGTCGCACCACTTCCTGTACTTGTCGTAGTCGGCGACACCGCTCGGCTGCGCGCAGGCCTCCCTCATCGCGGCGTGGAAGGCGATGCTGTCGGCATCGTCCTGCGTCCGCCGTCGGTCGAGCACGGGCGTGAGGTCGGCGCCGCCGCCGAACCAGGCTTTTGTGGTAACGACGAAGCGTGTGTTCATATGCACCGCGGGCACATGCGGATTGTGTAGATGCGCGATCAGCGAGATGCCGGAGGCCCAGAATTTTGGATCCTCCGCGGCGCCGGGGATCTGAGCACGAAATTCAGGGGCGAACTCACCGTGAACGGTCGAGCAGTGCACGCCGACCTTCTCAAACAGGCGGCCATGCATCATCGACATCACGCCGCCACCTCCGGCCGCGCCGGTATGATCGGTGCGCTGCCACGGCGTGCGCTTGAAGCGGCCGGCTTCGCCCGGATAGAGGCTTTGCGGCGCGTCGTCCTCCAGCCGCTCGAAGCTCCCGCAGATGTCGTCGCGCAAGGCTTCGAACCAGGCGCGGGCGCGGCCCTTGCGGTCTTCGATTGTTGAGGCGTCCATCTGCATTCCCGTCGTCAACCAAGCGGAGTGTGCCGTAGGGTGGGCAAAGGCGCCCTTGCGCCGTGCCCACCATTTCTTGTCGTGATCCTGATTGGTGGGCACGCTTTCGCTTTGCCCACCCTACGAAGTCTAACCTTGCGGACCGTAATAGGTGCAGCTCTCGTTGCAACTGTCGCGGTGGATGCTGACGCGGGTGAGCTTATCGATATGGGCCAGCCGCTCCCAGACGAAGCGCGAGAGGTTTTCCAGCGTCGGGGTGCCCAGCGCCTCGATCTTGTTGAGGTACTTGTGGTCCAGCATCAGGCGCACGTCCTCGATGGCGCGCTGAAGGAGCCCGAGGTCGACGACCATGCCAGTGTTGGGATCCGGCGTGCCGCGAACCGTTACCTCGGCGCGGAAGGAGTGGCCGTGGATCTCTTCGCTCGCCGCACCGAACGTCGTGCCCGACAAAGAGTGCGCCGCCTCGAAGCGGAACGATTTCGTCAATTCCCACATCTGTCCGTCAACAATCCTATCTGATGCCGAGCGATTTATGTGTCTGCACGCTCAACCGCCATTGCGGATGGCGCAGGCAATAATCGATCGCGCGCGCGGTGTTTTGGGCGACCTCGGGTCCGTCCATCGGCTGCAGCGAGAAGCGCTCGAAGGCGAGGCCTTCGAAGGCTTCGGGCGCGGCGAGCGCCTGCGGGTAGACCAGCTTCAGCTCGTGGCCGCGGCGGAGCACGAGTTCGCTGCCGCCCTTGGGGCTGACACAGATCCAGTCGAGCCCCTCCGGGGCGGCAATCGTGCCGTTGGTCTCGACGCCGATCTCGAAGCCTCTCGCGTGCAGCGCATCGATCAGGGCGGCATCGACCTGGAGCAGCGGCTCGCCGCCGGTCAGCACCACATAGCGATTGGCGGTGGATGCGGCCCATTGCGCGGCGATGGTGTCGGCGAGTTCCGTGGCTGAGGCATAGCGGCCGCCGAGCGTGCCGTCGGTGCCGACGAAATCCGTGTCGCAGAACTTGCAGGTCGCCTCGCTGCGGTCCGCCTCGCGGCCGCTCCAGAGGTTGCAGCCGGCAAAACGGCAAAACACCGACGCGCGCCCGGCATGGGCGCCTTCGCCTTGCAGGGTCAGGAAGATTTCCTTGACCGCGTAACTCAACTCTCTCTCCTCAATCCTTTGGGCCTTCGGGGTTCCGGATCTGGCGCAGCGCCTCGCCGGCGGCCATCGCCGCGGTCATGGCCACATTGAGCGACCGCAGGCCGGCCCTGATCGGTATCACCAGCCGCGCATCCGCAGCCTCGAGCACCGCATCCGTGACGCCGGCGCTCTCGCGTCCGAATAGCAGGATGTCCGACGTCTGGTAACGGAAATCGCGATAGTCGGTGGCACCTTTGGTGGTGAACAGCAGCAGGCGGTAGCCTTGTGCCGCACGCCAGTCCTCGAATCTCGCCCAGGAGTCGTGGCGGGTGATGCTAACCTGGTCAAGGTAGTCCATTCCCGCCCGGCGGAACGAGCGGTCCGAGACGGGGAACCCTGCCGGTTCGATGATGTGAGCGGCCATGCCCAGACAGGCGCAGAGCCTGAGAATCGTGCCGGTGTTCTGGGGAATGTCGGGTTGGAAAAGCGCTATCTGCATGGGCTGTGGCGGGCTGGGTTGCGGGCGCAAAATGTCTCAATAAAACATCGCATCCCCGGGAATTCGTGCATTGCACGCTCCCGCGCCGATAGCGGGCTTGCGCTCGCCCGGCAAGGGTGCCAATAGAACGATTCTGGACTGCTGTTTTCCCCGCTTTGGGCGTGAGCAAGCAAAGTTCTGCCGCCGCGGGGGGCCGCGGGCGCCGGCAGCCTTCCGGGGACCTCATGGGCGCCCCCCGGAGCGGTTCGACCGGTCGCATAAGAAGAAAGGGTTGGAATCGTGACGACAGCGTCTTCGGCGGACCATCCGACACGCCGTGATTTCTTATTCGTTGCAACGGGGGCAGCCGCAGCAGTAGGGAGCGCGGCCGCGCTCTGGCCCTTCATCTCTCAAATGAATCCGGATGCCTCGACCATCGCCGCCGGTGCGCCGATCGAGGTCGATCTCAGCCCGATCGCCGAGGGCCAGGACATCAAGGTGTTCTGGCGCGGCAAGCCGATCTACATCAGCCACCGCACCAAGAAGCAGATCGACGAAGCGCGCGCCGTCAACGTGGCGAGCCTGCCCGATCCGCAGTCCGACGAAGCCCGGGTCAAGTCCGGCCACGAGCAGTGGCTGGTCGTGATCGGCATCTGCACCCATCTCGGCTGCATCCCGATCGCTCATGAGGGCAATTACGACGGGTTCTTCTGCCCCTGCCACGGGTCGCAGTACGATTCGTCCGGCCGCATCCGCCAGGGGCCCGCGCCCGCGAACCTGCCAGTGCCGCCGTACCAGTTCGTTTCCGACACCAAAATCCAGATCGGCTGAGCTTCGGACCCGCGTCCGAAGCTTCGCGCCGTCTCGTCGTATTATTTCCTCAGGATCGCATCATGAGCGGACCATCCGACTACCAGCCGAGCAATCCGGCCCTGCAATGGATCGAGCGGCGTCTGCCGATCTTTGGTCTCATCCATTCCTCCTTCGTCGCCTATCCGACCCCGCGCAATCTGAACTATTGGTGGACCTTCGGCGCCATCCTCTCCTTCATGCTGGCGATGCAGATCCTGACCGGCGTGATCTTGGCGATGCACTACACGCCAAATGCCGATCTCGCTTTCAAGTCGGTCGAGCTGATCGTCCGTGACGTCAATTACGGCTGGCTGCTGCGCAACATGCACGCGGTCGGCGCGTCGATGTTCTTTGTCGCCGTCTACGTCCACATGTTCCGCGGCCTCTATTATGGGTCGTACAAGGAGCCGCGCGAGGTGCTGTGGATCCTCGGCGTCATCATCTACCTGCTGATGATGGCCACGGGCTTCATGGGCTACGTGCTGCCCTGGGGCCAGATGAGCTTCTGGGGCGCAACCGTCATCACCAATCTGTTCTCCGCCATTCCCTATGTCGGCGAGAGCATCGTGACGCTGTTGTGGGGCGGCTATTCGGTCGGCAACCCGACGCTGAACCGCTTCTTCTCGCTGCATTACCTGCTGCCGTTCCTGATCGCGGGCGTCGTCGTGCTCCACGTCTGGGCGCTGCACGTCGCCGGTCAGAACAATCCTGATGGCGTCGAGCCGAAGACGGAAAAGGACACGGTGCCGTTCACGCCGCACGCGACCATCAAGGACATGTTCGGCGTCGCCTGCTTCATGCTGCTCTACGCCTGGTTCATCTTCTACATGCCGAACTATCTCGGCGACGCCGACAACTACATCCCGGCGAACCCGGGCGTGACTCCGCCGCACATCGTGCCGGAATGGTATTACCTGCCGTTCTACGCGATCCTGCGCTCGATCCCGAACAAGCTCGCTGGCGTCATCGCGATGTTCGGGGCGATCATCATCCTTGCCTTCCTGCCCTGGCTCGACAGCGCCAGGACGAGGTCGTCGAAGTACCGTCCGCTGGCCAAGCAGTTCTTCTGGATCTTCGTCGTGGTCTGCATCCTGCTCGGCTATCTCGGCGCGCAGCCGCCGGAAGGCATCTACGTGATTGCCGGCCGGGTGCTGACGGTCTGCTACTTCGCCTACTTCCTGATCGTGCTGCCGCTGCTCGCGCGCATCGAGAAGCCGCGACCGGTTCCGAACTCGATCTCGGATGCGGTGCTGGCCAAAACCGGGAGCAGATCGACGCCGATGGTGTCGACCGCGATCATGCTTGCGCTCGCCGGTTCGTTGTTCGCGGGCTCGATCGACAGCGCGAAAGCGTCTGAAGGCAACGACCAGCCGCCGGCCAACAAATGGTCGTTCTCGGGCCCTTTCGGTAAGTTCGACCGCGGCGCGCTCCAGCGTGGCCTGAAGGTCTACAAGGAAGTCTGCGCCAGCTGCCACGGCCTGTCCTACATCGCCTTCCGCAACCTCGCGGAAGCCGGCGGCCCCGGCTATTCGGTGGCGCAGGCCTCGGCGTTTGCCTCCGAGTACAAAGTCAAGGACGGCCCGAACGATGCCGGCGACATGTTCGAGCGTCCGGGCCGGCCGGCGGACTATTTCCCCTCGCCATTCCCGAACGAGCAGGCCGCGCGTGCGGCGAACGGCGGTGCGGCACCGCCGGACCTGTCCCTGATCACCAAGGCGCGCTCTTATAAGCGCGGCTTCCCCTGGTTCATCTTCGACTTCTTCACCCAGTACCAGGAGCAGGGTCCGGATTACGTCGCGGCCGTGCTTCAGGGCTTTGAAGAGAAGGTGCCCGAGGGCGTCACCATCCCGGAAGGCTCCTATTACAACAAGTACTTCCCGGGTCACGCCATCAAGATGCCGAAGCCGCTCAGCGACGGCCAGGTGACCTACGATGACGGCTCGCCGACCACGGTCGCGCAGTACGCCAAGGACGTCACCACGTTCCTGATGTGGACCGCGGAGCCGCACATGGAAGCGCGCAAGCGCCTCGGCTTCCAGGTGTTCGTGTTCCTGATCATCTTCGCGGGCCTGATGTACTTCACCAAGAAGAAGGTCTGGGCCGGCTCGCACTGAGTGGCGTAAGACGAGACGAAAATGAAGAAGCCCCCGCGAGGGGGCTTTTTTGTTGGGCGGTCATTCCGGGGCGATGCGTAGCATCGAGCTCGGAATCCATTCCTCCACCAATGCTGTAGCCTGATGGATTCCGGGTTCGCCCCTTCGGGCGCCCCGGAAAGACGTGCGTGTGGATTGCGTCATCCTCTTGCACCCGCCAGAATACCCACAACCGCTCCCCAAAACTCGTCGGAGGACACCATGGGAACCACCATCACCTTCAAGCGCCCGGACGGCAAGGACGCCTCGGGCTATCTCGCCAATGCCGGGCGCGGCAACGCGCCGGGCGTGGTTGTGATCCAGGAATGGTGGGGCCTGTCGGACCAGATCAAGGGCCTGTGCGATCGCTTTGCGCTCGCGGGCTTCGATGCGCTGGCGCCGGATCTCTACAAGGGCAAGGTGGTGCCCTATCACGATACGGACAGTGCCAACAAGGAGATGAACTCGCTCGACTTCATGGACGCCACCACGCAGACGGTGCGCGGCGCCACGCAATATCTGTCGCGCAACGGCGCCAAGGTCGGGCTAACAGGCTTCTGCCTCGGCGGCGCCGTCACCATCATCGGCGCGACCAAGATCCCGGAGCTCGCGGCCGGCGTCGTGTTCTACGGCATCCCGCCGGAGCAGGCGGCCAAGCCCGCCGACGTCAAGATCCCGCTCCAGGCTCACTTCGCCAACAAGGACGATTGGTGCACGCCGGAGCTGGTCAGTGGCTTCGAAAAGGCCATGAAGGCCGCCGGCAAGTCCCTGGAGCTGTTCCGCTATGACGCCGAGCACGCCTTCGTCAACGAGCAGCGCCAGGCCGTGCACGACCGCGAGGCCGCCGAACTCGCCTGGGGCAGGGCGACGGAGTTTTTCCGAAAACATCTCGGCTGATAGCCCGTAGCCCGGATGGAGCGAAGCGTAATCCGGGGATTGTCTCGTGGCATGACCCCGGATTACGCTACGCTCCATCCGGGCTACAGCCCTTGGCGCCGCCCTTGACGCCGCCCCCGCGCCATGGTGAGTATCCGCCCCATGAGCACCGCCGTCCGCCCAGCCCGTCTCTGGTGGCGCACCTCCTAACGAGGTGGCCGGTGCGATTTTCCTTTCCCAAATCGTCTGAGGTCGCCAACGCAGTGCGGCGGCCTGATCGTTTGTCCTGTGTGGCGTTCCCTCGGCAAGTTTCGTAAGAGGACGACATGAACAGGACAGTCTTTGCCCTCCCGGCCAGAAGCGACTATGTGACCCGTGCAGGTCTCGCGATCACGCGCGTGGCCGAGCAGTTCACCGGCGGCGCGAGCCGGCTCGACGATCTCGTCAGCCTGCTCGACCGCCGCCGCGGCGTGGTGCTGTCCTCGGGCACGACCGTGCCCGGCCGCTACGAGAGCTTCGATCTCGGCTTCTCCGACCCGCCGCTCAAGCTCGAGACATCAGGTGTCAATTTCAAGCTGGAAGCGCTGAACCAACGCGGGCAGGTGCTGATCGCCTTTCTCACCGAGGTCCTGCGCGAGCCCTGCGTGGTGATCTCCGAGAAGACGGCCACGCGGCTTGCAGGTCACATCATCCGCGGCGATGCGCCGGTCGAGGAGGACCAGCGTACCCGGCGTGCCAGCGTGATGTCGCTGGTGCGCGATCTCGTCGCCGCCTTCGCCGCCAATGACGACGGTCTGCTCGGCCTGTTCGGCGCCTTCGCCTACGACCTCGTGTTCCAGATCGAGGACCTCGTGCAGAAGCGGCCGCGCGAAAACGACCAGCGCGACATCGTGCTCTATGTGCCCGATCGCCTGCTGGCCTATGACCGCGCCACCGGCCGCGGCGTGGTGCTCACTTACGATTTCGCCTGGAAGGGCAAGTCGACCGAAGGCCTGCCGCGCGAGACTGCCGACAGCCCATATCTGAAGACGCCGCGCCAGGGCTTTGCCGATCACGCCCCCGGCGAATACCAGGCCACCGTCGAGACCGCGCGCGCGGCCTTTGCCCGTGGCGATCTCTTTGAAGCCGTGCCGGGCCAGCTGTTCGCCGAGCCCTGCGACCGCTCGCCCGCCGAAGTGTTCCAGCGCCTTTGCGTCATCAACCCGTCGCCCTACGGCGCGCTGATGAATCTCGGCGAGGGCGAATTCCTGGTGTCGGCCTCGCCGGAGATGTTCGTGCGCTCGGACGGACGCCGCGTCGAGACCTGCCCGATATCAGGCACGATCGCGCGCGGCACCGATGCAATCGGCGATGCCGAGCAAATCCGCCAGCTCCTGAACTCGGAGAAGGACGAGTTCGAGCTCAACATGTGCACCGACGTCGACCGCAACGATAAGGCGCGCGTCTGCGTGCCCGGCACCATCAAGGTGCTGGCGCGGCGGCAGATCGAGACCTATTCGAAGCTGTTCCACACCGTCGACCACGTCGAGGGCATGCTGCGCCCGGGTTTCGACGCGCTCGACGCCTTCCTCACCCACGCCTGGGCGGTGACGGTAACAGGCGCGCCAAAGCTCTGGGCGATGCAGTTCGTCGAGGATCACGAGCGCTCGCCGCGGCGCTGGTATGCCGGCGCGATCGGCGCGGTGAATTTCGACGGCAGCATCAACACTGGCCTCACCATCCGCACCATCCGCATGAAGGATGGCTTGGCTGAAGTGCGTGTCGGCGCGACCTGCCTGTTCGATTCAGAGCCCGCCGCGGAAGATCGCGAATGCCAGGTCAAGGCCGCTGCCCTGTTCCAGGCGCTACGCGGCGATCCGCCAAAGCCGCTGTCGACCTTCGCGCCCGATGCCACCGGAAGCGGCAAGCAGGTGCTGCTGATCGATCATGACGACAGTTTCGTCCATATGCTCGCCGACTATTTCCGCCAGGTCGGTGCCAGCGTCACCGTGGTCCGCTACGTGCATGCCCTCGACATGCTCAAGCAGAAGAAGTGGGATTTGCTGGTGTTGTCGCCCGGCCCCGGCAGACCGGAGGATTTCGCGATCAAGAAGACCATCGATGCGGCGCTGGAGAAGAAGCTGCCGGTGTTCGGCGTCTGCCTCGGCGTGCAGGCCATCGGCGAATATTTTGGCGGCGAACTCGGGCAGCTCACCTATCCCGCCCACGGCCGGCCCTCGCGGGTGCAGGTGCGCGGCGGACGCCTGATGCGCAATCTGCCGAACGAGATCGTCATCGGCCGCTATCACTCGCTGTTTGTCGAGCGCGACAGCATGCCCGAAGTTCTGAGCGTCACCGCCAGCACCGAGGACGGCGTCGCCATGGCGCTCGAGCACAAGACCCTGCCGGTCGCCGGCGTGCAATTCCACCCGGAATCGTTGATGTCGCTCGGTGGCGAGGTGGGGCTGCGTATTGTTGAAAACGCGTTCCGGCTGGATGCGCGCGTTGATTGAGAGGCACCAATGACCTTTGACCACGATCTGAAGGCGAGCGTCCGCACCATTCCTGACTATCCCAAGCCGGGGATCATGTTCCGCGACATCACGACCTTGCTTGCGGATGCGCGCGCCTTCCGCCGCGCGGTCGACGAGTTGGTCAATCCCTGGGCCGGCAACAAGATCGACAAGGTCGCCGGCATGGAGGCGCGCGGCTTCATCATCGGCGGCGCGGTGGCGCATCAGCTCTCGGCCGGCTTCGTGCCGATCCGCAAGAAAGGCAAGCTGCCGCACACCACCGTGCGCATCGCTTACTCCCTCGAATACGGCATCGACGAGATGGAGATGCATGTCGACGCTATCCTGCCCGGTGAGCGCGTGATCCTGGTCGACGATCTCATCGCCACCGGCGGCACCGCGGAGGGCGCGGTGAAGCTGTTGCGCCAGATCGGCGCCAATGTCGTCGCGGCCTGCTTCATCATCGACCTGCCCGAACTCGGCGGCGCGGCCAAGCTGCGCGCCATGGACGTGCCAGTGCGCACGCTGATGACGTTCGAGGGGCACTGAGCGGGCGAAGAATATCGTCCCGATTTTAGATGTATCGCCGCCGGCTGCTGTGGCCTTGGTTCACCTCTCCCGTAGGGAGAGGTCGGATCGCATCGCAAGATGCGATCCGGGTGAGGGGATCCGGTCTCACTGGTTGCCGCAGCCCCTCACCCGGATTGCACTGACGATGCTTCGCATCGCCAGGCGCATTCCGACCTCTCCCCGACGGGGAGAGGTGGCACCGAGACGCCTGATGCTCATCCCGCTCTAGGACCGCTGCAGAATCAGGTTCAGCTCGAGTTCCCGGAAGGCGATGTAGTTCCGCCGGGTCCACTGGTGCAGCTCGGTCGAGGCGTCCTTCTCCTGACGCAGATAGCCGGTGAAAGAGAAGGTCAGCCGGTCGATATAGGTCTTGAGGAAGCCGGGGAGCGCGGGCAGGCGGAACAGCCGGCCGCCGGCCATTGCGGGCGGCAGCTCGCCGCGCACGACGTATTCGTTGTCCACCGTGATCAGGTTCATGCGCGGGATCTGCCCGCGCAGCATCTCGTGCGCGCGGGCCGAAACGCGGTCGGTGTCGGCGACGAACAGGATCTGAGGCGCGACGTGACGGCGGGCCGCTTCCTTGAGCAGGCCGATCTCCTCGGTCATCTTGAAGAACTCGTCGAAGGCGTGGAAGCCGAGGTCGATCACCTTGGCAAGGCCGTCATCGACGATGACACGGTCCATCAGCTGCATCTTGCCGTAGGTGTCGATCACGTCGGCGGTCTCGGTGATCTTCGGCAAGTAATCCAGCAGCGACGGCTCCTTCAGGTTGACGTCGAAGGCCGCGACGTTGCCGTTCTTGAGCAGCAGGAATTCGCTCAATAGCCTCGCCAGCAGGGTCTTGCCGACCTGCGGGCGGGGCGAGCAGATGATGTAGACGGGTGTCGCGGGCATCACGCATTATCTGAGCGAACTCGACGCCCAATCCAGCCGTATCAGCCCTGCTTGCGCAACTATTTTTCGCTGTTGCGGGTGACGGGTTTCGAACCGACGATGTCGGTCAGCCGGATCCGGTCGAACTCGCTCCAGACATTCGCGAGCCAATGCCGGACATAGCCGCGCAGCACGAAGGAATAGTTCGCGGCGTCGTCGTTCATGCCCTTGTTGGCGACGAATTTCAGGAACGGGACGGAGGAGACCTCGACCTGCTCATAGGCCATTTCGTTGAGCTTGGGGATGGTCAGCTCGGTCGCGTCCTTGATGCGGTGGAAGTAGGAATTGTAGGTCGACTGGTCCCACTGGAAGAACTGGGTGTCGTTGATGAAGTTCTTCACCAGGAAATATTTTGCGCCGTTCATGAAGCCCGCGGTCTCGGCGATCTCCTCCAGCGAGGCGATCGAGGGGCCGAGGATGTGGAACACCGCGAAGGTGATCTGGCCGGCCTTGGCGGCGTCGAGGAAGCCGATGTCGCGGAGCGAAGCCAGCGCCGGCGAAAGCAGGCCGGCGCGGACGTCGATCACGGTCACCGACGGGCTCACCGCATTGAGCGTGTCGAAGATCTTCATCTGGTCGGCCGTGGTCGTCATGTCGACGATCTCGGTGACGTCGGGGTGGAAGCGCTTCAGGGTTCCGCGCGGCGACTCCGTGTCGAACGCACGCGTCGGCACGTTGTTGGCGGAAAAATAATCGAGCAAGGTACGCGACACCGTGGTCTTGCCGACCCCGCCCTTGTCCGCGCCCACCACAACCACTGCCGGCTTTGCCATTGCTGTCCCCTAACGCGCGCCCCCGATCGCGAGGTCGCAATCGGCCGGGCCCCAAATCGACGTCCCAAGTCTGCTGTTGGGCGCGAACATGGCAGAAACAAGGGAGAATTCAATTCCGTAGGCCCCAGTTACGGCAATTCCCGAGGTTTTTCCCAATCGCGGTGAAACTCGCCGCGCGGGGCGGGAATCAGGTGCTCAATGGCGGCCCCAAGGCCCCATAGAGTTACCCATTGGATTGCCCGCCGGGTTGCTGGGGGCGGTTCCGGAGGGACTGGGTGCCGGCACCGGCGGCGGGCTGGCCGATCCGTCGGCGTCATCCCACGGGCCATGGCGCAGCGGCGGCGGGGCGTCCTGCCGGTCGGCTTGCGCCCCCGGCTCTTCCGTCTCCTCCGTGAGCGTCGGCAGGGGACCGGGGTCGCGACCGCCGGCAAACCTAACCAGCGCGTCGACCCGGGACTGCACCGAGGGATGGGTCGCGAACAGATCGGCAAAGCCCTCGCGCGGGTTGTCGACGCAGAGCTCCATCACCGCCGAGGTCGCGCCGGGCAGCTCGCCGCGGCCCTCGATCTTGCGCAGCGCCGAGATCATGGCGTCGGGGTCTTTCGTCAGCTCGACCGAGCCGGCGTCGGCGAGATATTCGCGCGACCGCGACAGCGCGAGCTTGACCACCTGCGACAGCAGCCAGGCCAGCACGATCAGCACGACCGCGATGATGATCACGATGATTGCGCCGCCGCCGGAGCTCTTGCTGTCGCTCGACGACGAGGACGACCGCGACGACGAGGAGGAGCCTGAGGACCACGAGCCGCCGGAGCTGGGGCTCCAGTCAAAGCTCGTGAACAGGCGGAAGAACAATTCGCCGAAGAAGCCGACCACGCCGGCGATGATGACGGCGACCACCATGAGCTGCACGTCGCCGTTCTTGATGTGGGTCAGCTCGTGGCCCAGCACTGCCTCGATCTCCTTGTCGTTCAGCGTATCGAGGAGACCGGTGGTGACGGTGATGGAATATTGCCGCGGATTGAGGCCGGTCGCGAACGCGTTCAGCGCCGGGCTCTCCATGATCTTCAGCTTCGGCATGGTGATGCCGCGCGAGATGCAGAGGTTTTCGAGCAGGTTGTAGAGCCGCGGCTCCTCCTGCCGGGTGACGTCGTGGCCGCCGGTCACGGCGTCGATCATCGACTGATGGAAGAAATAGGCGATCGCGATCCAGGCGATCGCCGCCATGGTCGCGAACGGCGCGGCTTTGAGCAGGTCGGCGAAGGCGCGGCCCAGATAGTAGGCCACCGTGCCATTGCCGTTGATGACGACTTCGGCCACCAGCGCGCCGGCAAAGACCAGCACGTAGACCAGCATGAACAGGCCGGCGAGCAGCAGCATCGAACGAAACTTGTTCGAGGCGATGTGCGTGTAGAGACCATACGCGGCCATGACGCGGGTGCCCTGCCGGCCTATCGGCTCAAATCAGAACTTCACCTGCGGCGCCGCCTCGACCTCGGTACGGCTGGTGCCGAGATCGAAGAAGTCCTTCCTGGTGAAGCCGAACATGCCGGCGAACAGCGCAGCGGGCATCTGCTGGATGCCGGTGTTGTATTCCTGGACCGCATTGTTGAAGAAGCGGCGGCTCGCCGCGATCTTGTTCTCGAGGTCGGAGAGCTCGGATGCCAGCTGCTGGAAATTGGCGTTGGCCTTGAGGTCGGGATAGGCCTCCGACAGAGCGATCAGCCGGCCGAGCGCGCCGGACAGCTGGTTCTCGGCGGCGGATACCTGCGCCGGTCCCTGCGCCGACATTGCCGAATTGCGCGCCTTGATGACGTCGTCGAGCGTGCCGCGCTCATGCGAGGCATAGCCCTTCACCGTCTCGACCAGGTTCGGGATCAGATCGTGGCGCTGCTTGAGCTGCACGTCGATGTCGGCAAAGGCCTGGCCGACGCGCTGGCTCAGCGCCACCAGGCGGTTGTAGGCGCTGAAGGCGAACAGCACGAGGACGACGATGACGCCGAGAACGATCCAGCCGGTCGACATGGAGAACTCCTGAAGGGGAAGAAAGCGGGCGCTAGGGTAGACCAAATTGGCGCGAAGCGAGAGCCCGGCGCAGAGGGGAGGTAAGGCTTGGTCGGATCAGGAACCAACCAAGTTCAAGGCCAAAGTGCCGGACGAGGTTAACTTTCGGACATGATCGCATCGCCCCAGCGCCAGCGCCGGGCGTCCGCATAGGCCGCCTTGTCGCGTCGTGGGACTTTCGCCAGCGCGACCCCAGCCTCGGTACAGAGCTTTGCATTGATCTCGGCCTTGCCGACGTCCGGCGGCGCCAGCACGCGCGCGGCGCGCGCGGCGTGCGGCGTGCGGGTCAGGGCGACGTAGATGAAGCGCTCGTCCTCGAATGGCACCTCGGCGCCCTTGATCTGCCGGTGCGCCTGCGAGCGTGGCAGGCGCTGGGAGAAATGGCACCAGTCGGGCGCTATGAGCGGGCAGGGCTTTTCGTGTGGGCAGGGCGCGGCGACATACGCGCCCGCCGCGATCAGTTGCTGGCGCAGCGCGAGGATGCGGGCGTAGCCGGCGGGCGTACCGGGCTCGATCACCACCAGCGCGTGGCGCGCTTTCGCCCACATCGCGTCCGCGAGCTTGCGCTGGTCGCCTTCGTTGAGCTCGCCGATGATGTAGCTGGCAACGACGAGATCGGCTTGCGAGACCTCGGCGAGGTTACCGCCGGCATCCCCTGGCAGATAGCGGCACTCCGCCAGCCGCGTGCTGTCCCGTGCCAGTTCAAGCGCGAGCCGGCTGAGCGAGGCGTTGGCGTCGAGTAGGGTGAAATCCTGCAGCGACGGAAACGCCTCGGCAGCGGCCCAGCTGGCGGTGCCCGGACCTGCGCCGACGTCCAGCAATGTTTCCGGGGCGAAGTCCGGCGCGATCTCGGTCAGCGCATTCAGGCTTGCGGCCACCGCCGCATACGTCGCCGGCATGCGCGCCAGCGCATAGGCAAGCGCATCGGCCTCCGATTTGATCGTGGCGGAGCCGCCGCCGGCGCGATAGGCGGTCGAGATTTTCTGCGAGCGTTGTGCGGCGTCAGTGCGCGAGAAGCCCTGGAGCTTGCCGTCGAGGGCTGCTTTCAGTTCGGCCGGGAGGGTGGGTGAGATCATGTTGGCCCACCGTCATTCCGGGGCGCGCGTAGCGCGAGCCCGGAATCTGGAGATTGTAGCGCGAGATTCCGGGTTCTCGCTTTGCGAGCCCTGGGCCGACGGCAGAGATATCACGCCACGTTCTGGTCGAGAATGTCCACGGCCTCTGCGAGGCTGACCGACACCAGCTGCGAGACGCCGCGCTCGGCCATGGTGACGCCGAACAGCCGGTTCATCCGCGCCATCGTGATCGGATTGTGCGTGATGATGATGAAGCGCGTGTCGGTCGAGCCGGTCATCTCGTGCAGCAGGTTGCAGTACCGTTCGACGTTGTGGTCGTCGAGCGGCGCGTCGACTTCGTCCAGCACGCAGATCGGCGAGGGGTTGGTGAGGAACACCGCGAAGATCAGCGCCATCGCGGTCAGCGCCTGCTCGCCGCCCGAGAGCAGGGACAGCGTCTGCGGCTTCTTGCCCGGCGGCTTGGCGATGATTTCGAGACCGGCCTCCAGCGGGTCGTCGCTCTCGATCAGGTGCAGCGCGGCCTCGCCGCCGCCGAACAGCTCGACGAACAGGCGCTTGAAGTGGTTGTTGACGATCTCGAACGAGGTCAGGAGCCGCTCGCGCGCTTCCTTGTTGAGGCTCTGGATGCCTTGGCGCAGCCGCTTGATGGCCTCGACCAAGTCGTCGCGCTCGGTGACGAGGCCGGTGTGCTGGGTCTCGACCTCGCGCAGCTCTTCCTCGGCGCGCAGGTTGACTGCGCCCAGGCGCTCGCGGTCGCGGCGCATCTTTTCGAGGTCTTCCTCGATGTCGTGCAGCGGCGGCAGCTCGGCGCCGGGCTCGATCTCGGCAAGGCCGGCGACGGCCTGCGGCTCGACTTCGAGCATGTCGCGGATCTCGCGCTCGATGTCCTCGAGCCGGCGCCGCGCGCTTTCCATGCGCTCCTCGGCGCGGGCGGTGGCCTCGCGGGCGCTGGAGAGCGCCTCTAACGTCAGCTTCGCGACGCGGTCGGTCTCGGCCATCGCGGATTCCGCGGTGGCGAGCGCGTCGGCGGCCATGCGGCGATCGTTCTCGGCGTATTCGATCTCGGTGATCAGCGCGCTGCGCTTCTCGGCGAACACGGCCGGTGCGTTTTCGAGCTCGCTGCGCTCGATCGTCAGTTCGGCGATGCGGGCCTGGATGGTGTCGATGTGGGAGGCCGCGCTCTCCTTGCGGTTCTGCCACTCGGTGCGCTCGGCCAGGATCGCCTGCACGCGGCGGTCGGCGAGCTCCGCCTCGCGGGCCAGCGCCTGCGCCTCGGCGCGGACCTGAGCGGCCATGCGGCGATGGGCTTCGATATCGCTGCGGACGGCGGCGAGCCGGTTCTCGGTGTCCTCGCTCGACGGCAGTTCGGAGATGCCGGCCTCGGCGTATTCGTAGGCCGCCTCGGCCTCGGCACGGTCGGCGGCGAGACGGCTGTGCGCTTCCGACAGCGTCGCCTTGCGTGCGGCGTGGCGGCTGATCTCGCGCTCGGCGCCAGCGTGGCGCTCGCGGGCGACGTTGAGCTCGCGCTGCGCGGCCCGCCAGGCTTCGCGGCTGGCACCTTCGGTGCTGGCGGCCATCTGCAGCTCGGACTCGGCGTTCTCCAGCGCCTGGCGCTTGATCTGCGCGTCGATGCGGGCCTGCTCCAGCTCGTTCTCGATGTCGACGAGGCGGGCGCGTTCGGCAAGCCGCCGCGCGGCACCGGTTGGGGCGTGGGCCGCGGCGACAAAGCCGTCCCAGCGCCAGACGTCGCCCTCGGGCGAGACCAGCCGTTGGCCGGTCTTGAGCTGCGAGACCAGCTCGGCGCCGCGCTCGCGCGGCACCACGCCGATCTGCGCCAGACGGCGCGCCAGCTCGGCCGGCGCCTGCACATGGTTGGCGAGCGGAACGACGCCCTCGGGCAGCTCCGGATCGCCGTCGGTGACGCCGGCATTGGTCCAGCGCATCGGCGCCGACGGATCGACCGGCGCGTCGAGATCGTCGCCGAGGGCGGCGCCGATCGCCTTTTCAAATCCCTTGTCGACGGTGATGCCGTCGATGATCGGCGGCCACAGATTCTTGGTCTCGCCGTTGACGATCTTCGAGATCGTGCGCGCCTCGGTCTCGAGCCGCTGCACGCGCTTGTCGGCTTCGACCAGCGGCGAGCGCGAGGATTCCAGCGTCTGGCGCGCGGCGACATGGGCGGCTTCGCTCGCCTGCGCCGCGGCTTCCGAAGCGGCCAGCGTCTGCTCCGCGGTCTCGACCAGAGCGGTCAGCTCGTCGAGATCGCCGAAGCCGCCGGTCTCCTGCGCAAGCTTCTGCTCTTCCGCCGCGACACTCGCGATCTCCTGGTCGAGCCGGGCGAGCTTGTCGCGATGGGTGCGGACATTGGCTTCAAGCTGGTTGCGCTTGGCGGTGAGGTCGGCGAGCGCGGTGGTGAGCTCGGCGAAGCGCTGCTCGGTTTCGGTCAGCACCGCTTCGGCTTCCGCGACGCGCTCGTCGACGCCGGAGCGCTTCTCGACGCGCGACTTGATCTCTTCCTTCAGCTCGGCGTCCTCAGCGTCGAGCCGCTGCAGCGCGACGTCGGCGTCCATGGTCTGCTGCTGGGCGCGCGAGATGTCGCCCTCGAACTGGGCGAGACGGCGCTCGAGCTCGGCGACGCGCTCCTTGGCGCGCTCTTCCTCGCGGTCGAGCTGCTCGCGGGCATTGGTGAGGCGCTGGAGCCCGGCCGCGGCGCGCGCTTCGGCATCGCGCAGCGCCGGCATCTCGGCGGCGCGAATGGCCTGGATGCGTGCGGCTTCGGCCTGGTGCTGGGTGCGCTCGGCCATCTCGCGGACCGCGAGATCGTGCGTCTGCCCGGATTCGTTGACGTCGGCGTGGGCGCCGATCCAGCGCAGATGGAACAGGGTTGCTTCGGCCTTGCGCACCTTGGCCGCAACCTCGCGGTAGCGCACGGCCTGGCGGGCCTGCTTCTTCAGGCCTTCCATCTGGCCGGAGAGCTGGCCGATCACGTCCTCGACGCGGGTGAGGTTGGTTTCGGCCGCCTTCAGCCGCAGCTCGGCCTCGTGACGGCGGGCGTGCAGGCCGGCGACGCCGGCGGCGTCTTCCAGCACACGGCGGCGCTGCTCGGGCTTGGCCTGGATGATTTCGCCGATCTTGCCCTGGTGGACGAGGGCGGGCGAGCGCGCGCCGGTGGCGGCATCGGCGAACAGGATCTGCACGTCGCGGGCGCGCACGTCGCGGCCGTTGATGCGATAGACCGAGCCGGCCTCACGCTCGATGCGGCGGGAGACTTCCAGAAGCTGGCTGTCGTTCATCGCCGCCGGCGCGGTGCGATCGGCATTGTCGATCGTCATCGTCACTTCGGCGTGGTTGCGTGCGGGACGGTTGCCGGAGCCGGCGAAGATCACCGCGTCCATGTCGGCGGCGCGCAGCGACTTGTACGAGGTCTCACCCATCGCCCAGCGCAGCGCCTCGACGAGATTCGACTTGCCGCAGCCATTGGGTCCGACCACGCCGGTCAGGCCGGGCTCGATAACGAAGTCCGTGGGCTCAACGAAGGACTTGAAACCGTGAAGGCGCAGGCGGGTGATTTTCATAAGCACGCATCTCTGTTGGCAGGCGCGAATCCCCTGCCGGGACAATACCATGGAAGGCGTTGTCGCTGTCTGGGCGAGTCGCGCGAGGCGGCTCGTGCGGCGGACAATGGCCGCGGTGCGCCGCGAGGGCAACCGGCGAAAGCCGTTTTTCCCAAGGGATTTATGCCGGGAATGATACGGCTTTAGATGCGCGAATCAGGATTGTGGCGTTGCGAATCAGCTCTTCAGCAGCGGATTGATCTTCTTGGCGAACTCCTCGAACGAGGCCTCGCCCTTGATCTTCTCGCCGTTGATGAAGAAGGTCGGCGTCGAATCCACCTTCAGAACGTCGCTGGCGTATTTCTGGTCCGCGGCGATCTTGTCGAGCAGCGACTGGTCCTTCAGGCAGGCCTCGACCTGCTGCTGGGTGAGGCCGGCCTGCTTGCCGATCCGCGTCAGGGTCTCGGTGGTGTTCTTCATCACCCAGTCGCTCTGCTGGCGGAACAGCATGTCGGTGACGGCGAAATATTTCGGCGCGTCGTCCTTGGCGATGCAACGCGACAGCATCGAGCCGGCAGCGGCTTTGATGTCGAGCGGGAACTCGCGGAAGATGTAACGCACCTTGCCGGTGTCGATGTATTCCTTCTTGATCTTGGGGAACACCTGCTCGTTGAAGGCCGCGCAGTGCGGGCAGGTCATCGAGGCGTATTCGGTGATGGTGACGGCGGCATCCTTCGGGCCGAGCGCCATGTCGGGCAACGACACCGGCTTGGCCACATCCGCGGCGGATTGCGCCATTGCTTCAGGGATCATGGCCTCGGAGATGAATCGCAGCGGCGAGAGCCCGGCGAGCGCGGCAAGCCCGGTCAGCGACAGCATCGTGGTGAAGGCGCGGCGGGTGATGATCAAGGTCGGCTCCCGGATTGGCAAGGTGTCGCCCCAGGGGTCTATCGAGTTCCCGCCCGGGCGGCCTGTCGCTAGCTTGAAACGTCGTTTGAGGCAATGGCGAGCGGCAAGTCAGGGTCCAGATTAGCGGCGGAATAAGGCTCAATTTCGCTTGATGGCGGCCCCGAGCCGCGCCAGCGCGGTCTTGAGTTGTTCATCTTCGATATCGCCCAGGCTCTCCGCCACCTTGGCCACCGCTTTGGGATCCGGCGGGCCTGGCCGTGCCGGCCGCCGGGCGCGCGACAGGGGGGCCTGGCGGAAGGCCAGCTTGCCGACCGCGCTCCAGCCGAAGAAGCGGTTGACCCGTTCCAGGATCACATCGGCCGAATGCTGGATCTCCAGCGCCATCGGCCCTTCGACCCGCAGCACCAGCGTCGCCGGCTCCTGCGGCTGGCCCTCCACCGGCCGCGGCCATTGCATCTTCAAGGGCTCGGCATGGGCCGCGATCTCCGGCCCGGCGATCTCCGCCCACCGCGTCACCAACTCGCGCGCCGCAAAACCCTGCTTGGCATAGGCCTCGGCAAAGACGTCGTTGAGCAGGAGCGACAGCGGCTTGGCGCTGATGGGGCCGGGTTTGGGAGGGAATTTGGACATCGGGACCTTATAGCACCGTGCGCGATGCCTCAGGAACTGCTGCCGTCATGGCCGGGCTTTGTCACGGCCATCCACGTCTTGCCGCGAAGAAAGACGTGGATGCCCGCGACAGGCGCGGGCATGACGTGGAGAGACCGGCGCGTTGCCGCTACAGTGTAGCCATGAGCCCCAGATCTGCCCTCATGGCCAAGTCGGAACCAGTTCAGTCGAAAGCCTCATCGCGCCCGAAACTCCTACTCGCCTGGTACGACCGCCACCGCCGCCGGCTGCCCTGGCGCGCGGGCCCCGGACAGGCATCGGACCCTTACCGCGTCTGGCTGTCGGAGATCATGCTCCAGCAGACCACGGTGAAGGCGGTCGGGCCCTATTTCGAAAAATTCGTCGCGCGCTGGCCCGACGTCACGGCGCTGGGGCGGGCCTCGCTCGACGACGTGCTGCGGATGTGGGCCGGGCTCGGTTACTACTCGCGGGCGCGCAACCTCCATGCCTGCGCGGTCGCGGTGACGCGCGGGCATGGCGGCGTCTTTCCCGACGCAGAGGAAGGCCTGCGCGCACTGCCGGGCATCGGGCCTTACACGGCGGCCGCGATCGCCGCGATCGCGTTCGATCGCCGCACGATGCCGGTCGACGGCAACATCGAGCGGGTGGTGTCGCGCCTGTTCGCGGTCGAGGAGGAGCTGCCACAGGCCAAGCCGCTGATCCAGCAGCTGGCCGCGACGCTGCTGGCCGCCTCCCGGGCCGGCGACAGCGCGCAGGCACTGATGGATCTCGGCGCCTCGATCTGCACGCCGAAGAAGCCTGCCTGCTCGCTGTGTCCGCTCAACGAGGATTGCATCGCACGTGCGCAAGGCACGCAGGAAACATTTCCGCGCAAGGCGCCGAAGAAGAGCGGAACGCTTCGGCGCGGTGCTGCCTTCGTCGTCACGCGCGGCGATGAGCTGCTCGTCCGCTCAAGACCGGAAAAGGGCCTGCTCGGCGGCATGACCGAAGTCCCCGGCTCGGATTGGCTCGCCGGCCAGGACGATGCGGCGGCGAAGCTGCAGGCGCCGGAGCTGAAGGGGCTGACGCGCTGGCAGCGCAAGGTGGGCGTCGTCACCCACGTCTTCACGCATTTTCCGCTGGAGCTGATCGTCTACACGGCGAAGGCGGAGGCCCGCACCCGCGCGCCCGGTGGCATGCGCTGGGTGCCGATCGCCACGCTTGCCGGCGAAGCGCTCCCCAACCTCATGCGCAAGGTGATCGCGCATGGATTGGATCTCTAGCGCCCACCCTGCTGACATCATGCTGGCAGCAGGCCTGCGTTATCCCCTTCGACGGCAACGGAGGTTCGTATGGTCAAGACTGCGCTGGACAACTTTCGAAAGCCGCCCTGCGCCGAGCTATTGGGCTGGCGCCTGCTCGATGCCCGCCCGCAGGAGGGCTGGATCAAGCTCGGCTTCGAAGGCAAGCCGGAGTTCTGCAATCCCGCAGGCTTCATCCAGGGCGGCATGCTCTCGGCCATGCTCGACGACACGATGGGCCCGGCCGTGCTCGTGATGAGCGAGGGCCGGCTCTACACCACCACCATCAGCATGACCGTGAATTTCCTCAGCCCGGCAAAGCCCGGCCCGATCATCGGTGAGGCCAGGGTGACGCAGCTCGGCAAGACCATTGCGTTCGTCGAGGGCAAGCTGACGACGGAGGACGGCACCGTGCTGGCGACGGCGAGCGCGAGCGAGCGGCTGCTGGAGGCGGCGAGGGTGGTGAAGTGAGGTGTGCACCGCTCTCTCACTCCCTCGCCCCGTTCTTACGGGGAGAGGGTTGGGGTGAGGGGCTTCTCTCCACACGGGAGATTGTCGAGAGACCTGTACCCCTCACCCGGATTGCATCTTCGATGCAATCCGACCTCTCCCCGCAAGCGGGGAGAGGTGAAGAGGAGCGCGCGGCTCGACGATCAGCAAAAACTCACGCCCCCGCGCGCGTCGCGCCTGCGTTCACGATCGCCGGCTTGGCATTCAGCGCCTCGACCTGGAAGCCCGCCACGCGCTTGTAATTCGCGGCGATCTCTTCCAGCTCCTTCTGCGACAGCACGTCGGTGACGACCTCAAAGCCGTCGGGCGCGCGCTCCTCGACCAGCTGCATCACCTGCTCGGGGCCATTCTTGCGGTTGAGCAGGACGAGGTCGGTGGTCGCGGGCCGCCGCTCGGCCTCATAGGCGAGCAGCGCGGCTTCCGTCGGTCCATGCGCCATGATTTCACGCGTGATGACACGGGCATCGAGAATCGCCTGCGAGGCGCCGTTCGATCCGATCGGGTACATCGGATGTGCGGCATCGCCCATCAGCGTGACGCGGCCGAACGTCCATTGCGACACCGGATCGCGGTCGACCAGCGGATATTCATAGGCGTGCGGGCAGTTCTTGATCAGGCCGGGCACGTCGAGCCAGTCGAACTGCCAGCTCTCGAACCAGGGCAGAAACTCCTCCAGCCGCGCGGAGCGGTTATAGTCCTCGCGGCGCCATTGATAGGTCGGCGGCATGTGGCGCTCGGCCACCCAATTGATGAGGTGATTGCCCGCCGCATCCGGCTCTTTCGAGATCGGGTAGCAGACGAATTTCAGGATTTCGTGACCGGCCATGATCATGGTGCGGCCGCTGAGGAAGGCCTTCGCAGGCGTGACGCCGCGCCAGAGGATGCGGCCGTTCCAGATCGGCGCGCCTTCGCCCGGGTACAGCTTTTCGCGCGCGGCGGAATGGATGCCGTCGGCGGCGATCAGGATCGCGCCGTCGTAGGTCCCGGCGGGTTTGCCGGTCGCCTTGTCGATGAAGTCGGCGCGCACGCCATCCGCCGTCTCGGTCCAGCCGGTCAAATGATGGCTGGTGAGAATGTTCTCGCGGCCGAGCCGCTCGACCGTGGTGTCGAGCAGGAGTTGCTGGAGCGTGCCGCGATGGATCGAGAATTGCGGCCATTTGTAGCCGGCCTCCAGCCCGCGCGGCTCGCTCCAGATCGGCTTGCCGTGCTTGGAGAAATAGGCGAGCTCGCGGGTGCGCACGCCGCTGGCATCCAGCTTGTCCATCAAACCGAGCTCGATCAGCTCGCGCACCGCATGCGGCAGCACGTTGATGCCGACGCCGAGCGGCTTTAATTCCGCGACGCTCTCGAGCACTTTTACGGGAACGCCGATTCCGTGCAGGCTGAGCGCAAGCGTCAGCCCGCCGATGCCGCCACCGGCGATGAGTACCGTCATGACAAAACCCCTCCGACTGCGGGCGTCTTGGCATAGGCGGGCGGCGGTGGGCAACTGCGAAGAGGGGCTCGTGCTATGGACCTGACGGCCGACAGCCGCTAATTTCCAGCTTTCCCAGGAGGTCCGACATGCTCAAGCTCTATTACGCCACCGGCACCTGCGCGCTCGCCACCTACATCACCCTGGAGGAGGTTGGCGCCGACTACACGGCCGAGCGGCTGAGCTTCAAGGACAACCAGCAGAACAGTCCGGACTATCTCGCGATCAACCCGAAGGGCCGCGTGCCGGCCCTGGTGACCGATCGCGGGATCCTGACCGAGACGCCGGCGATGCTGGCTTATATCGCGCAGACCTTTCCCAAGGCGAAGCTCGCGCCGCTCGACGATCCCTTCGATTTCGCCCAGGTGCAGTCGTTCAACTCCTATCTCTGTTCGACCGTGCACATCAACCATGCCCACAAGATGCGCGGCGCGCGCTGGGCGACGCAGGAGAGCTCGTTCGCCGATATGAAGGCGATGGTCCCGAAGACCATGGCGGCCTGCTTCGCCCTGATCGAGCAGAAGATGTTCAGAGGGCCCTGGGTGATGGGTGAGCAGTTCACGATCTGCGATCCCTATCTCTACACGCTCTCGACCTGGCTCGAAGGCGACAGCGTCGACATCAACGCGACGCCGAAGATCGCCGATCATTTCAAGCGCATGTCGGATCGGCCCGCGGTGCGCAAGGTGATGGACGCGCAGAAGGCGTAAGAGCGCTTGTAGGGTGGGCAAAGGCGCGAAGTGCCGTGCCCACCATCTTCCACGATTGCAATATAGAGCGGTGGGCACGCTTCGCTTTGCCCACCCTACGAGAGCTTGCGCTTGGCTTGCTCCAACTCGCGTCCCGTCTCCAGCATCAGCCGCCGCAGCCAGATCGAGCCGGGGTCCATCTGCGCGCGCGTCGGATGGAACATGAACTGCTCGTCGATCCCAGGGTCGAGCGGCGGCGTCACCGTGACGAGGCCGAGCTGCTTCGACAGCGCCGCGATCAGTCTTCGCGGCACGAAGGCGACGAGGTCGGTGCGGGCGGCGACGTGCAGCGCTTCGAGATAGCCTGCCACCACCAATGAGATGTGCCGCTCGATGCCCTTGCTGCGCAGCCAGGTGTCGATCAGATCCTCAGCGCTGCCGCGGATGATGACGCCGACATGGCGTGCGGCCAGGAACGTTTCGCGTCGCGTCAGCTTCGCAACCATCGGATGGCCGCGCCGCACCGCCAGCGCGTCGCTGTCGGTGTAAAGCAGCTGGCGGTGAAATCCCTTGAAGGCATTGCCGATCGAGATCACGAGGTCGATGGTGCGGGCGAACTCGGCGTGGAAGATCGCAGATCCGCGCCACGGCACAATCTCGATACGGACGTTGGGCGCAAGGCGCGTCACCTTCTCCATCAACGGCGGCATCAACAGCTCGACCGCCAGATCCGGCATCATCAGGCGAAATTGCCGTTCGCTGCGCGCCGCGTCGAAATCCTCAGGCACGAACAACCCGCGCACCTGATCGAGCGCGTGGGCCAGCGGTGCGCGGAGCGCCTCGGCCCGGGGCGTCAGCTCCATCCGCGCGCCGGTGCGCACCAAGAGCGGATCGGCAAAGATGTCGCGCAGGCGCTGGAGCGCATGGCTCGCCGCCGGTTGCGACAGGCCGATCCGAAGTGCGGCGCGGCTGACATTGGCCTCGCGCAGCAGTGCGTCGAGGGCGGTCAGCAAATTGAGGTCAAGCGAATTCAAATTCATGAGGTGAATAGATATCATATTCGCTATCGATTTGAAGAATTCTCGTTGAGCGGCGATGTTCTCCGTGTTGCCACCAAACGGAGATGCCGCCATGAGCGCGAGCGCCAACAAGAAACTGATGCAGGATATCTTTGCCGCCGCCGCCAACCCTGATCCCGCCGCGCGCGATCGTGCGCTGTTCACCGCGAGCCTTGCCGACGACGCCAAATGGGTCGTGACCGGGCAATATTCCTGGTCGCGCACCTTTTCGGGCAAGGAGGCGATCCTCAACGATCTGCACGGCTATGTCCGCACCCGCCTGCGTGACCGCACGCGCACGGTCGCCCACCGCTTCATTGCCGATGGCGACATCGTCGTGGTGGAAGCCAAGGGCGACAACGTCACGCCCGAAGGCGTCCGTTACGACAACGACTATTGTCTCGTGTTTCGCCTGGAGGACGGCAAGATCAAGGAGATCCGGGAATATTGCGACTCGGTCCTGACCGAGAGGGCGCTCGGTCCTTTTCCGCAAGCGGGCGCGGGGGCTGCGAGCTGACGAACTTGAGCCGCGTCACGTCCGTCGGCCGATCTCGTCCGTCAGAGCCGGTGATGATCGTGCGGGCCTGGCAGGCGCTGGTCGAGTTGATCCGTATCAGACGCGAGCGGTCTCGGGCACGGTGTCAGCTCGCCGCCATGACGGGAGCTTCAGGACTGTGGGATGACCCGGGCGGAGATCGCGTATGAGCTGAAGAAGCCTGTCCGGCGGAAGTAGGAAGCGGGAGCAACTGCCGACAAAATCAGCAGGTTTTGTCGGCGCTGCCGCGGCTCTGCGCGAACAATTGGAAGGTTCAATTAACGAGTGTCCCCCATTGTGTCGCGGTGCAGCGTGAGTCGCAAAGACGCGACACGCGGCTGCCGGGGCGGCCGGTGACGATCGCCGGAATCGTTCGGCCGCTCGAAGTGAAATGCATCTGGGTGGACAGTGGGAATGTCGAAGTTTCGTTTGCGGATCAGGGGACGCCTGTACGCAGGCTTCATGGCCCTCGTGGCGGTCGGTCTGGTGATGGCGGTGGTCGCCGTCTGGAATTTGCGGGCGGTGCAGGATCAGGTCGCAAGGCAGTCCGCGCTCTCGGACAGCACGGCGCGGGTGCTGGAGATATCGACCCATCTTCAGGCGATCCAGCGCGCCAATCTGCGTTACGTCTACGACGCCAACGAACCCGCGATGAAAGAGGCGCAAGAGCGGGAGACCGCGGCGACCGAGCTGTTGCAGGTCGGGGCGAAGGGCACGCTCTCGGAGGAGCGGCGAGCCCTCTACAACGGCCTCATCGGCGACATCGCCAAGATGCGACGCCTGCGTGACAATCTCGGGGATGCCGTCAACGAGGCGAGAACGGGCAAGGCGACCCTGCTGCCGAGCGGGGAGGAGCTGGCCGTCAAGATGGGCAAGCTGGTCGATGCGGCGCGCGCCGCCGTCGATGAAGACACCGCGGCCCTGGTCGCCGACCTCGAATCCAGGATCCTCCTTGTCCGGGTCGCAAACTGGCGTTTCCTGGCCCTGCGCGACGCGCAGGGACCGGCGAATTTCAGGGCGAGTGTGGACAGGGCAGCGCAACGGCTCGCGGCGATCGAGAAAAGCCCGCAGGCCGCGGACTTGCGCGCCACGCTCGCGCCGGTGAAGACCTCGCTCGGAATCTATAAATCCGCGTTCGAGATGACATCGGCCGCGATGCTTCAGGCCGACGAGATCTATCACAAGAACCTCGCGCCCCTCATCGTCGAGAGCATCGGCAAACTCAAGGCCGCAGAAACGACGCTGAAGAAGGACTATCAGGAATCGCGCAACCATGCCGCAGCCGTGATCGCCAGCACGACGACCGTTCAGGAGACCGCCGGCGGTCTCGCCATCCTGTTCGGCGGCATCGTCGCCTTCCTGATCGCCCGCAGCATCGTCGGTCCCCTGACCTCGATGACGCGTGCGATGGGGCGGCTGGCCGGCGGTGATCTCGAGATCGAGATTCCCGGGCGCGGGAAGGCCGACGAGACCGGCGACATGGCCAAGGCGATCCAGGTGTTCAAGGACAACATGATCGACACCGAGCGCATGCGCGCCGAGCAGGCCGAGCTCGAGGCGCGGCAGGCCGAGAGCCGCAAGAAAGACATGGTCAGGCTCGCCGACCAATTCGAGCAGGCCGTCGGCGAGATCGTCAACACCGTGTCGTCGGCGTCGAACGAGCTGGAAGCCTCCGCCGGCACGCTGACCACGACCGCCTCGCGCGCCCAGGATCTGTCGACCGAAGTGGCATCCGCATCGCAGGAAGCCACCGCCAACGTGCAGGCGGTCGCCTCCGCCACCGAGGAGCTGTCCTCCTCGGTGAGCGAGATCGCCCGCCAGGTGCAGGAATCCGCCCGCATCGCGGGCGAGGCCGTCGGTCAGGCCAGCAGGACCAACGACCGCGTCGGCGAGCTCTCCAAGGCGGCCGCCCGGATCGGCGACGTGGTCGAGCTGATCAGCACCATCGCCGGCCAGACCAATCTCCTCGCGCTCAACGCCACCATCGAGGCCGCGCGCGCGGGCGAAGCCGGTCGCGGCTTCGCCGTGGTCGCCTCCGAGGTCAAGGCGCTCGCGGAGCAGACGGCGAGGGCGACCGGCGAGATCGGCCAGCAGATAGCCAACATCCAGGCCGCCACCGAGCAATCGGTTGGCGCCATCAGGGAGATCAGCGGCACCATCGAGCGACTGTCGGAGATTTCCTCGGCGGTCGCTGCCGCCGTGGAAGAGCAGGGCGCCGCCACGCAGGAAATCTCCCGCAACGTGCAGCAGGCCGCTCACGGGACCCAGCGCGTCTCGACCAATATCGGCGACGTGCAGCGCGGCGCCTCCGAGACCGGCTCGGCTTCGTCGCAAGTGCTCTCGGCGGCGCGCTCGCTGTCGGCCGACAGCAACCGCTTGAAGGTCGAAGTCGCGAGGTTCCTGGAGACGGTTCACGCCGCCTGAGCTTTAAAAGCAAGAGGCCACGCGCATGCGCGTGGCCTCGAAGAACGGCGCGCGATCAGGCCACTTTCGATTTCATGTGCTTGAACATGTTGGCTCTCGCCTCCTCGTCCATCTCGGCCTTGAAGGCGAACTTGTCCTTCAAGGCGATCGCGCGCGCCGCCGCGGGCCGCGCCGAGATCTCGTCCACCAGCCGCTTCACGTTCGGGTATCGCGCGAAGGCGTCGTCGCCGAGCTTGAACGGCACCATCCGCGCCCAGCCCCACAGCGCCATGTCCACGATCGAATAGTCATCGCCGACCATGTAGCGGCGGCCTTTGAGGTGACCGTCGAGAACCCTGTAGTGGCGATCGGTCTCGTATTGATAGCGGTTATGGGCGTAGTCGTGGTTCTGGTCCTTCGGCGCAAAATGCTTGAAGTGCACGGCCTGACCCGAATAGGGCCCGACGCCGGTCGCGATGAACATCAGCCACGACAGCGTCTCGCCGCGCATGCTGGCGGCGGGCAGGAATTTTCCGGTCTTCTCGGCGAGATAGAGCAGGATGGCGTTCGAGTCGAACACGATGGTGCCATTGTCATCGATCGCCGGCACCTTGCTGTTCGGATTGATCTTGAGGAACTCCGGCGAGAACTGCTCGCCCTTGCGGGTGTCGACCGCGACCGGCTCGAAGGGCAGGCCGGACTCTTCGAGATAAAGCGCGACCTTGGTCGGGTTCGGCGATCCGTTGAAATAGAACTTGAGCATCGATCATCTCCCCAGGGGGTTGTTGCCGAGAGCGAGCGCAGCATCATTGCAGCGAGGCCGCTTGTCTTGCCCGAACCTTTCGGAAGCGCAACCGGCGAGTTTGCCGGGCGGTATCTGCGCGCGGCGCAGATCAGGCGGCGTAACAGAGGCCGATCGCCGCCGTAATGATCATCGCCGCGCCGACCGCTTCCAGGCGCAGGCCGAGTCGCGTGGCGAGATGCATATCGGAAGCCCGCGCCTTGCGCTCCGTTCCGCGCGCGTAACCGTGCACGATGACGTCGTGATTGAAATTGTCGTGGGCCTCGTTGCTGCTGGCGAGCCCGACACAGACGACGAGCACGCCGAACAAGGCGAGGCCGAAAAATCCCAAGAGCGCGATCAGGAACATCGGAAACATGCCGAGCAGGAAGATCGGCAGCAGCGGCACCAGCAGCAATGTCTCGGACTGTCGTCGCATGGGAGGACCGGTCGGGACGAGACTGATCGGGCGAATCTAGTCCTGGCGGGGGCGGCTTTCAAGAAGCCGTAGGGTGGGCAAAGGCGCTCTTGCGCCGTGTCCACCGGGTCCTAGACGGCATTCAAGATGGTGGGCACGCTTCGCTTTGCCCACCCTACGAGATCACGATCGGATTACTCCGCCGCCATGCCGGCGCGGATCTCGGCGCGCAGCTCGTCGATCAGCTTGAGACCTTTCTTGGTCTCGACGTGCCAGAAGGTCCAGCCGTTGCAGGCGGCCGAGCCTTGCGCCACGGCGCCGATGCGGTGGATCGAGCCGACCTTGTCGCCGAACATGATGGCGCCGTCGGCGCGCACGAGAGCGCCGAGCTTCTTCTTGGAGTCGAACAGTTTCGTGCCGGGCATGATCATGCCGCGCTCGATCAGCTCGGAGAACGCGACCCGCGGCGCCTCGCGCGCGGTCATGAATGGGGCGAGGCTCTGTTCCGGCAGCGGCTCGACCGCCGCGATGCGGGCTTCGGCTGCCTTCGCATAGGTCTTGTCACGCTCGAAGCCGATATAGGAGCGGCCGAGACGCTTTGCGACCGCGCCGGTGGTACCGGTGCCGTTGAAAGGATCGATCACGAGATCGCCGGGCTTGGATGAGGACAGCAGCACACGCGCGAGCAGGCCCTCCGGCTTCTGCGTCGGATGAACTTTCTTGCCGTCGGCGCCCTTGAGGCGCTCCTCGCCGGTGCAGAGCGGGATCAGCCAGTCGGAACGCGCCTGCACGTCCTCGTTCGCGGCTTTCAGGGCCTCGTAGTTGAACGTGTAGCCCCTGGCCTTCTCGTCGCGCGCGGCCCAGATCATGGTCTCGTGCGCGTTGGTGAAGCGGCGGCCGCGGAAATTCGGCATCGGGTTGGTCTTGCGCCAGACGATGTCGTTCAGGAGCCAGAAGCCGAGGTCCTGCATGATGGCGCCGACGCGGAAGATGTTGTGATAGGAGCCGATCACCCAGATCGTCGCCGACGGCTTCATCGCGCGGCGGGCGGCAAGCAGCCAGGCGCGGGTGAAATCGTCATAGGCTGAGAACGAATCGAATTTGTCCCATTCGTCGTCGACGGCATCGACATGGGATTCGTCGGGACGCTTGAGATCGCCCTTAAGCTGAAGATTGTAGGGCGGATCGGCGAACACGAGGTCGACCGAACCGGCCTGAAGCTTCGACATCTCGGCGACGCAATCGCCGAGGATGATGCGATGCGAAGGGGACTCAAAATTTGTGCGGGGCGCCCTTGCAGACGCCCCGCGACGCGACTCTACCATGACTCAAGAACTCTGACTCAGGCGACGCTGTCGGCGACGCGGGACCAAACAACCGACTGACCGATACATTGAAGCGGCAAAGTAAAAATCGACTTAACCCGCCGCTTTCGTGAGCAGCCTCCGCATCGCGCGTCGTGTGCGGGACGTTGCGTGCATTCGCCGTGTTTTACAGTGCATTTCGTGCTTCTTCGCCTCGCGCGAGCAGTCGAGGCTTCAGAAAAGATCCAAATTTCTCTCGGAAAAAATTGCTCGACCCTCGGAAAAAATTGCTGGCATCGGCATGGTGTCGCACTAGGCAATTTTTGCCGGCCACGATATTGATAAACGCAACGGAAATTTTACCTGTGTGGCGCGTTGAGCTTTGGCGCTCATGCGCCCGACGAAGCCGACGATACCAGGGACCCCCAGGGGAAAGGCCGCCATGCGTTACGATGACTTCCGCCGCAGCGACGACATCGAGGATCGTCGCGACGAAGGTGGTGGGTTTGGCGGCGGCGGAGGAGGCGGGTTCGGGCTGCCGATGGGCGGCGGCGGGCTCGGCATCGGCACCATCATCATCCTCGGCCTGGTCGGCTACGCCTTCGGCATCGACCCGCGCATCCTGATCGGCGGCGCCGAGATCCTCACCGGCGGCGGCCATGCGCCCACCTACCAGACCGACCGCCAGGCGTCCTCCGGCAAGCGCGGCGCACCGACCGACGAGATGGGCAGCATGATCTCCGGCATTCTCGGCGAGATCGACGATCGCTGGAGCGAGATCTTCCAGGCCAGCGGCCAGTCCTATACCGGTCCGAAGATCGTACTGTTCCGTAACGCCACCAATGGCGGCCGCTGCGGCATGGCGCAGTCGGCGATGGGGCCGTTCTATTGTCCGCCGGATCGCACCATCTTCCTCGACACCGGCTTCTTCCGAGAGGTCGAGACGCGCTTCCGCGGCTGCTCCGGCAAGTCCGCCTGTAACTTCACCACCGCCTACATCATTGCGCATGAGGCCGGCCATCACATCCAGAACCTGCTCGGCATCATTCCGCGCGTGACGCGGCTGCAGCAGCAGGCCGGCAGCAAGGCCGAGGCGAATGCGCTTCAGGTGAAGGTGGAATTGCAGGCCGACTGCCTGTCCGGCGTCTGGGTCAACCGCGAGGCCAAGAAGCGCCCGAACTTCCTCGAGCCCGGCGACATCGACGCCGCGCTGACCACGGCGAGCGCGATCGGCGACGATACGCTCCAGCGCCAGGCGACGGGCCGCGTCGTGCCCGATTCCTTCACCCACGGTTCGGCGGCGCAACGCAAGCAGTGGTTCATGACCGGCTACCAGCAGGGCTCGGTGCAGGCCTGCAACACGTTCGGTGCCGGGGCGCTGTAACGAAGGCTTCGTGCCCCGGACGCAACGCAGCACGAATTATGTTGCGCGGTTGCGCTTCTGAGGATTCAGAAGAAGTGGCGTCAGCCCGAGGTGCTCGCCCGGCGAGCCTCGAAGGATGGCGGAGCCCGTGGCCCATCCTTCGCCCTTCGGTGCGCTTGCACCGCAGGGCGAGCGCCCCAGGATGACGGCGGTGGGCGGGATAGAAGGTGCGATACAATGGCCTCCATAGACGAGACAAAGCAATTCATCCCGCTCAACATCGCGGTGCTCACCGTATCAGACACGCGCGTCCTCGCCGACGACAAGTCGGGCCAGACGCTGGCCGACCGTCTCCTGGCTGCCGGCCATAAGCTCGCCGCGCGCGAGATCGTCACCGACGACATCGAGGCGATCCGCAACGTGATCCGCCGCTGGATCGCGGATGCCGGCATCGACGTCGTCATCACCACCGGCGGCACCGGCTTCACCGGGCGCGACGTCACGCCGGAGGCGATCGAGCCGCTGTTCGAGAAGCGCATGGATGGTTTCTCGATCGCGTTCCATATGCTGAGCCACGCCAAGATCGGCGCGTCGACGATCCAGAGCCGCGCCACTGCGGGCGTCGCGGGCGCAACCTACATCTTCTGCCTGCCAGGTTCGCCCGGCGCCTGCCGCGACGGCTGGGACGGCATCCTTGCCGCCCAGCTCGACTACCGCACGCGTCCCTGCAATTTCGTCGAGATCATGCCAAGGCTGGACGAGCATCTGCGGAGACCGAAGGCGCAAGGCGCGACGGTGTGATTGCGGTTGCTTTGACGCTCTCTCCGCTGAGCTAGGCGCGGACCTCTTCCCCTCTCCCCTTGCGGGAGAGGGTGGATCGCCGCGGTAGCGGCGAGACGGGTGAGGGGTCTCTATCGGCACGGAGAGTTCGGAGACATACCCCTCACCCAAGCGAGTCTGTGTCTGCCAGCGTCGCCGCCCTCTCCCGCAAGGGGAGAGGGCACATCAACGTGCATCTCGCCGCAACATGCATTTCTTCCGCAGCAAGCTCGTCAGAGATCCCGCTCCCAGGTCTCCCCGACCAGATCGGCACCGAAGCTGTGGTGTTTCTCTTCCTTCACGAGCTTGAAGCCTGCACTTTGATAGATGCCGCGCGCGGCGACGAGGATACTCTGCGTCCACAGCGTCATCTTGCTGTAGCCCCTCTCGCGTGCGCCTTGGATGCATTGCTCGACCAGCGCGCGACCGATGCCGAGCTCCCGCGCTTTCTTCTCCACCTGCAAGAGGCGCAGCTTGGCGATCTCATCCGTGGCCTTGACCAGAAAGATCGAGCCGACCGGCTCGCCACCTACTTCCGCGATCCAGCAGTGCTCGCGCGCGGCGTCGTAGTTCCTGATGAACTGTGCACAGATCTCGGCGACCAGCGCCTCGTAGCTGATATCCCAGTTGTAATCCGCGGCGTAGGCGGCGGCCTGTCGGGAGATGACCCAGCCCATGTCACCGACGCGATGGCTGCGCAGCATGAAAGCCGCGGGCTGGCTTCGACGTTGCTCCAGCACAGCCTCAATGGTCGCCATCGCCTGCGTGAGCCGCGTTGCATCGCTGGCCGAAAGCTGAGCGAGCATGGCGGCAACGTCGTTTTGCGAGCCTAGGTTCAGCTTGGCGAAGGCCTGGCGGCCCTTGGCGGTGAGGCTGAGCTGGTATTGCCTGCGATCTGCGGGCAGGGGCCTTCGCGTGATCAGCCCCTTTTCATCGAAGCTTTGCACGATGCGGCTGAGATAGCCGGGGTCGAGACCAAGCTCGTTTCCGATCTCTTTGGCCGCGAGGTCGTCGCGATGCGCGAGTTCATAGAGCACCCGGGCCTCGCTGAGCGAAAACGGGCTTTTTCCAAGGTGCTGGTCGAGCACACCAAGCTTGCGGGTATAGAAGCGGTTGAAGGCGCGGACCGCTCCGATGTGGTCGTCGGTAGCTTCAAAGGACATGGGTCACCTCGATACTTGCCATTGTCAAACAATTATTTGACTTTGGCAAGTATTGGGCGGCTTCAGCCGACCATGACGATCCGGCTGCGCAGCATGGTCCGGGACGAGCGGCCGAGCCGCCGGAGCAGCCGTGCCTCGGACCGGCGGGCCTGCGGCGGGTAGCCGCCGATCCGGTCATAATGATCGCGCGCGATCAAAAGCCCCTGATCGCCGAACGGGCCGACGAGCTTGCGCGCCACGGCGCGGAGGATGTCGCCGAGCCCGGTGTCGGCGTAGGGTGAACGCGCATAGCGAAACACCGCCGCTCGATCGCGGCCGCTGCTCGAGACGGCCTGGATGAACTGGGTGGTCTCCTCGATCCAGCCGGTTTCCAGCACCGCGCCGGCAGGGAGGAACATCAGCCACGGCGAACGGGCCTGGAGGGCGCCGGCGGCGCGCGCGGCCCCTTGCGAAGAGCCCTCGAAGCTGATGAAGCGGCAACCTGCGACGTCGGCGACGCGCTCGATGACGCCGTTGCGGGTGCCGTCGACCAGGAGCACTTCCCGGATGATGCCGGCCGCGGCGCCGGGGACGAGCGCGGCCAGCGTTGCGACTGCCGTCTGCTCGACGCCTTCGGTCGGAATGATGACGCTCAGCATGATTGAAGCTTCAATATCTGCACTTCGGAAGAAGCGTAGCTTTTCATGATGTTGTCATAAACACTTGGCGTTGCCGAGTGCAACTTTTTCGGCGGGGCTTCGGCATGCAATGGTAAACTCGCAGCCAAATGTGTCGCGCGCGGGATGGTATTTTGGTCGAATATTTCGGCACAAGCTCGTCCGGTCCGTATTAACCCGGAGTCCGACGATGATGTTGCGCGGCGCAGGGCAGTTCGCAACCGTCCAAGGAGGGGATGGGCTGCAACCAACCGTCGAACGGGAACGATGTGCGACTTGGGTGCTGACTTGGGTGCTGATTGGTGCTGACGGAGGCCTTGCATGAATGCCGATCAACTCGCCGTCAACGCGACGGCAACAACGCCGAAGCAGGACGCCGTGCCGACCCTGCGGGTTCGCGCCCTGATGCTGGGCGACCGCATCAATGCTTCCGGCCTCGAGATCGGCACGCTGGTCTCCTCGACGCCGGCTGCCTTCCGCGTCCACGCCGGACTTGTCGTGATTTTCCGCTACGGCGTCGTGGTGCTGATCGGTCTTCTGCCCTCGGAGGAGAAGGTGCTGATCGACAGCCTGAAGCCGCGGGTGCTCGGCGAGTTCAGTCCTCATGAGGAAGAGACCGCGCAGGCGCAGCTCTGCAAGGACGAGAATGTCGAGGCGATCCAGCCGGGCGGGCCGATCTGTCTCGCCAAATTCTCCGACGACCGGCTGCTCCTGATCGCGGATGCGCTCGCCAAGAGCACGTCGCTCGCCCGCGACGAGCGGCGCGTCGCGGCGGTCTTCGACGTGATCGAGCCGTTTGCGCGGGAGCTCGCCGAGCGCGGCCGCACGCCGCGCCGGCGCAAGGGCATTTTACAGCTGATCGGCAATGCGCTTCTCGTCCAGCAGCGTGTCGCGGGCCGTGTTGCCGTCGCCGAGAAACCCGACGTGCTCTGGGAGAAGCCCGAGCTCGACCGGCTCTATGCCCGGCTCGAGGACGAGTATGAGCTGAAGGAGCGCCTCGACACGCTCGAGCGCAAACTCACGGCGGTGTCGGAGACCGCCAACGCATTGACCGACATCATCGACACCCAGCGCTCGCTCCGCCTCGAAATTGCGATCGTGGTGCTGATCGTGATCGAGATCGCGATCGGGTGCTTTCAGATATGGTCGGGCACGCATTAATAGCGAGCGACTGCGCATTGCAGTGCCCTCTCCCCTTGCGGGAGAGGGCAGCACCGCCAGGAGACACAAGCTCGCTCGGGTGAGGGGTTTGCCTCATTTGCATATGTGCATGTGGATAGAAGCCCTCATCCGGCGCCATAGCCGAAGCTTTGCTTCGGCGTCTCTTGAGAACGGCGGCCGGAGGCCGCCTATGCCACCTTCTCCCGCAAGGGGAGAAGGGAAGATCGGAGTTGCCGTTCGTATTTCATCACGCACTATGCGGCTGAATTTCTCGTCGCTCGCAGCACCGCCGCACAATGCCGCGCGATCGTTAGTTCCTCATTCGTTGGAATGACGAACACCTCAACAGCGCTATCGCTCCCGCTGATGCGCTCGCGCGCGGCATCATTTGCAGCGGCATCGATGCTCACACCGAGCCAGCTAAGACGTTCGCCGATCGCGCTGCGGATCTCTTTCGCATGCTCGCCGATGCCGCCGGTGAAGACCAGGCAGTTCAATCCTTCAAGCGTGGTCGCCATCATCGCGATCTGCTGCGCCGCCCGGAAGACGAAGAGATCGACCGCCTCCCGCGCCGCAGCCTCGCGGCTTGCCAGCAGCGTGCGCATGTCCGCGGAGATGCCGGAGACGCCGAGCAGGCCCGACTCGAGATCGAGCAAATGCTGGATGGCCTCGACGGACATGTACTCGTGCTGTTGCAGATAGAGCAGCACGCCGGGATCGATCGTGCCGCAACGCGTGCCCATCACGAGGCCGTCGAGCGGTGTCAGTCCCATCGTGGTGTCGACGCTGCGGCCATCGCGCAGCGCGCACAGGCTCGCCCCATTGCCGAGATGCGCGATGACGGTGCGCTTTGCGACGAGCTGCGGCGCGATTGCCGCGAGGCGCCCCGCGACATATTCGAAGGAGAGGCCGTGAAACCCGTAGCGCCGGACGCCGCGCTCCTCATAGCGCCTCGGAATCGCGAAACGGCTCGCGGGCTGGGCCATGCTGTGATGAAAGGCGGTGTCGAAGCAGGCGATCTGCGTCAGACCGGGGCGGATCGCCTGGATGGTGCGAATCGGCTCCAGGCAACGCGGCTGGTGCAGCGGAGCAAGCTTGGTCAGCGCCGCCAGCTTGGCATAGACGTCGTCCGTCAGTTCGACCGGGCCGGAGTAATCCGGACCGCCGTGGACGATGCGGTGACCGATGGCGCGCAGACGATGCTCGCCAAAACGCTCGTCGATGAACGCCAGCACCTCGGCGAACAGATGACCACTGTCCGTATCGGATGAGTCCTTCCGCGCCTTGAACATTGTCTCGCCCGCTGGGCTCTTCACCACGAGCCGGGGCGCTGCCTCGTGCTCGTCGAGCAAGCCGTTGCAGAGCAGGTCGGGGCCGGATGCCGCCAGCTCGAACAGGCCGAACTTGATGCTCGATGATCCCGAGTTAAGCACAAGAACAGTGTCCGACATGGCTTCAGTCGCCGGCTTTGGCCGGCGTGTTGCCGCCGGCGGTGTTCGACCAGACCCAATCGCGGACCTCAGGCATGTCCTCGCCATGCTCGCGGACATAGCGGGAGTGTTCGATCAGCTTGTCGCGGAACTGTTGCTTGACCTGCGCAGCCCTGGTCGCAAGCCCCGGCACGCGCTCGATCGCCTCGATCGCGAGATGGTAGCGGTCGAGCTCATTGAGCACGACCATGTCGAACGGCGTCGTCGTGGTGCCTTCCTCGGCAAATCCGCGCACATGCATGCCGGCATGGTTGGTGCGGTTATAGGTCAGCCGGTGAATGAGATAAGGATAGCCGTGATAGGCGAAGATGACCGGCTTGTCTGATGTGAACAGGCTGTCGAAATCGCGGTCGGACAGACCGTGCGGATGCTGCTCCTTCGGCTGCAGCGTCATGAGGTCGACGACATTGACGACGCGGATATTCAGGTCAGGCAGCGCCTTGCGCAGCAGGTCGACGGCGGCGAGCGTCTCCAGTGTCGGCACGTCGCCGGCGCAGGCCATCACCACGTCGGGCTCTGTGTTTGTGTCCTCCGTGCCCGCCCAGGTCCAGATGCCGATGCCGGCATCGCAATGCGTGGCCGCCTCCCGCATCGACAGCCATTGCGGCGCCGGCTGCTTGCCGGCGACGATCACATTGATGCGGTTGTAGGTGCGCAGGCAATGATCGGCGATCCACAACAGCGTGTTGGCGTCGGGCGGGAAATAGATCCGGACGATATCGGCCTTCTTGTTGGCGACGAGATCGACGAAACCAGGGTCCTGATGGCTGAAGCCGTTATGGTCCTGGCGCCAGACATGCGAGGTCAGGAGATAGTTGAGCGAGGCGATCGGGCGCCGCCAGGGCAGATCGCGCGTCACCTTCAGCCATTTGGCGTGCTGGTTGAACATGGAATCCACGATGTGGATGAAGGCCTCATAGCAGGAGAACAAGCCGTGCCGGCCGGTGAGCAGATAGCCTTCGAGCCAGCCCTGGCAGAGATGCTCGCTCAGGATCTCCATCACGCGGCCGTCCCGCGCGAGATGCACGTCGTAAGGTTCGGTTGGTTCCATCCAGACGCGTTCGGTGGCCTCGAACACCGCATCGAGCCGGTTTGATGCCGTCTCGTCCGGGCCCATGATGCGGAAGTTGTGCGCCTCGGCATTGAGGCGGACGACGTCGCGCAGGAATTTGCCGAGTTCGCGGGTGGCTTCCGCCACGACGTCGCCGGGCTGCGGCACCTCGACCGCGAAGCTGCGGAAATCCGGCAGCTTCAGCTCCTTCTTCAAAAGCCCGCCATTGGCATGCGGATTGGCGCCCATCCGCCGCTGGCCTTCGGGCGCCAGCGCCTGAAGCTCGGGAATGAGCGCGCCGCCGGCGTCGAACAACTTGTCCGGCTCATAGCTGCGCATCCAGTCTTCGAGCAGCTTCAGATGCGCGGGATTCTCGCGGCAGCTCGCAACAGGCACCTGATGCGCGCGCCAAAAACCCTCGACTTTCTTGCCGTCGACCTCCTTCGGGCCGGTCCAGCCCTTGGGGCTGCGCAGCACGATCATCGGCCAGCGCGGTCGCTCGACGTTTCTGCGCCCGTCGCGGGCGTGCTGCTGGATCGAGCGGATGCTGGCGAGCGCGACGTCGAGCGCATCCGCCATGGCCTGGTGCATCAATTTGGGATCGTCGCCTTCGACGAATAGCGGCTCGTGGCCGAGCCCGCGGAAGAGATCGCGAATCTCTTCGTCCCGCATCCGCCCGAGCACGGTCGGGTTGGCGATCTTGTAGCCGTTGAGATGCATGATCGGCAGCACCGCGCCGTCATGGGCAGGGTTGAGGAACTTGTTGGAGTGCCAGGACGCCGCGAGCGGGCCGGTTTCGGCCTCGCCGTCGCCGACGACGCAGGCGACGATGAGGTCGGGATTGTCGAATGCGGCGCCATAGGCGTGCACCAGGGCATAGCCGAGCTCGCCGCCCTCGTGGATCGAGCCCGGCGTTTCCGGCGCCGCATGGCTCGGAATGCCGCCTGGGAAGGAGAACTGCCTGAATAGCTTGCGCAATCCATCCGCATCGCGCGCGATGTCAGGATAGATCTCGCTGTAGCTGCCTTCCAGATAGGTGTTGGCGACCATGCCTGGGCCGCCATGGCCGGGGCCGCAGACGTAGATCACGTTGAGGTCAAGCGCCCGGATGACGCGATTGAGATGGGCATAGATGAAGTTCAAACCGGGCGTCGTGCCCCAATGGCCGAGCAGGCGCGGCTTGATGTGCTCGGGCCGCAGCGGCTCGCGCAGCAGCGGATTGTCGAGGAGATAGATTTGCCCGACGGAGAGATAGTTGGCGGCACGCCAGTAGCGATCGAGGAGATCGAGTTCGCTGCTCGCCGCGCGCAATTGTCGTTGATTTGTCATGTTCTTGCCGACCCAGCGATCGTCACCAACATTGTTCCGGCGCGATTGATCCCTTCGCCATGAAACGGGATCGCCGCGGCGCCGGTGTTGCGTGAGGTCAAGGGTGCGCGCCCGAAGTTTGGGCAGCGCTACTGTGCATGGGGTTGTTTTCGCGTTTTTTGTTCTTGTTCTTGATTTGTTCCATTCGGATGCTATGTTGGCTTCATGAGTTCGAGCATCTTCTCGTGCCCTCAAGCACCCGCCGGTCACGGCGCCCTCCGAGCCGGCGGGTGCGCCTTCTGATTTTCCTGCCGATTTTCCCGAGCTTGGCGTCGCCATCGACCGCGCGCGCCGGCGAGGGCGCGGCGCCCAGTCCAATGCCAGCGGCCGTTACGAGGCCGAGGCGCGCGTCGCCTTCGACGATGGCTGGCAGAGCCTGGAGGAGCTGCCGCCGTTCAAGACCACGGTCGCCGTCGACACCTCGCGCAAGGTGATCACCCGCAACGATTCCCCCGACATCGGCTTCGACCGCTCGATCAATCCCTATCGCGGCTGCGAGCACGGCTGCGTCTATTGCTTCGCGCGGCCGACCCATGCGTATCTCGGCCTGTCGCCGGGGCTCGACTTCGAGTCGAAGCTGTTCGTGAAGCCCGAGGCGCCGGCGCTGCTCGAGAAGGAGCTCGCAGCAAGCGGCTACGAGCCGCGGATGATTGCGATCGGCACCAACACCGATCCCTATCAGCCGATCGAGCGCGAGCGAAAGATCATGCGCGGCATCCTCGAGGTGCTGGAGCGCACCGGGCATCCGGTCGGCATCGTCACCAAGTCGGCGCTGGTGGTGCGAGACATCGACATTCTCGCGCGGATGGCCAAGCGCAATCTCGCCAAGGTCGCGATCTCGGTGACGTCACTCGATCCGAAGCTCGCGCGCACCATGGAGCCGCGGGCCTCCACGCCGCCGAAGCGGCTGGAGGCGCTGAAGCAGCTCTCCGACGCCGGTATTCCCACCACCGTGATGGTCGCGCCCATGATTCCCGCGTTGAACGATTCCGAGATCGAACGCATCCTCGATGCCGCAGCCCATGCCGGCGTCAAGGAAGCCTCCTACGTGCTGCTGCGGCTGCCGCTCGAGGTGCGCGATCTGTTCCGCGAATGGCTGATGGCGAACTATCCGGACCGCTACCGCCACGTCTTCACGCTGATCCGCGACATGCGCGGCGGCCGTGACTACGATGCGAAATGGGGCGAGCGGATGAAGGGAACCGGCCCGATGGCTTGGACCATCGGCCGCCGCTTCGAGATCGCCTGCGACAGGCTCGGCCTCAACAAACGGCGCTCCAAGCTGACCACGGATCACTTCGCGCGACCGAAGCGGAACGGCGATCAGCTCAGCCTGTTCTGATCGGGAAGTGGACGAGGCGTAGCATGAGCGAGGAACTTACCGTGCCGGTGCCGCGGCTGACCGTCATCACGCTCGGTGTCGGCGACATCCGCGCCAGCATCGCTTTCTACGACGCGCTGGGTTTCTCGCGCCGGCTGAAGGTGACCGGTGAGGCGGTCGCCTTCTACGATACCGGTGGTTCGGTGCTCGCCTTGTATCCCTGGGATCAGCTCGCTGCCGACGCGTCGTTGCCGGACAATCCGAGGCCGTCGACCTTTCGTGGGATGACGCTCGCCTGGAACTGCCGGACGCGCGCGGAGGTCGATGCGGTGCTGGCTTTCGCTGTCGACAAGGGCGGAGCGCTGCTGAAAGCGGCGCACGAGACCGATTACGGCGGCTATTCCGGCTATTTCACGGACCTCGACGGCCATCCGTGGGAGGTCGTGGTCGCGCCCGGCATCCATGTCGGTGACGATCGGCGGGTGCATCTGGGGGAGTAGGGCGGCTCACCTGAATAACGGGAATTATCTGGGGTTCCTAGTTGCGCTGGCGAAGTCCCTTGCGCACGATCCCGGCCATGATTCGGGACAAGTCCGCGACGAAGCCAGCCAAAGACGCGCCAAAAAAGAACGGTGCGAAGAAGGCCGCGCCTGCCAAGGCCTCGGAAGCCAACACGCCGGAAGCCAAGCCGTCGCAAGCCAAGAAGTCGGAAACTAAGCCTTCGGAGGTTGAGGCTTTAGCCGGCAAGAGTGCGGGCCCGAAAGGCATCGTCGCCGTAGCGCCGCCGAGCTTCCGTCGGGAGCGCGCGCTGATCAAGCGCGGCGTCTGGCCGGTCGCGGGCTGCGACGAGGCAGGCCGCGGCCCGCTCGCCGGCCCCGTGGTGGCGGCGGCGGTGATCCTTGATCCCAACCGCATTCCCCGTGGCATCGACGATTCCAAACGGCTGACGGTGGAGGAGCGCGAAAAGCTGTTCGACAAGATCTGCGCCACCGCGCAGGTCTCGGTTGTCGTGGCTTCGCCCGCGCGGATCGACCGCGACAACATCCTGCGCGCCTCGCTGTGGGCGCTGAAGCGCGCGGTGGTGGCGTTGCCCGAGACGCCGCGCCATGTCTTCGTCGACGGCCGCGACCGGCTCGATACGGAATGCGACTGCGAGGCCGTGATCGGCGGCGACGGCATCGTGCTGTCGATCGCGGCGGCGTCCATCGTCGCCAAGGTCACCCGCGACCGGCTGATGTGCGCGCTGGCGCAAGACTGCCCCGGCTACGGCTTCGAGCAGCACAAGGGATACGCCGTGCCAGAGCATCTCGACGCCCTCGACCGCCTCGGCCCCTCCATCCACCACCGCCGCTTCTTCGCCCCCGTCGCGGCCGCCCGCGCCAAGCATATGCCCTGGACCGTCGAGCCGGTGCAGGATCTGTTCTCCGTCACCGAGGTCGAGATGGAGGTGGAGGCGGGTGTCGAAGCCGGCGCCTCCACAGGTCTCTAGGACTCCGTTTTCGCTGCGGCCTCTTTGCCTCTCCCCGCGTGCGGAGAGAGGCCGGAATGCATCGAAGATGCATTCCGGGGAGGGGGACTCTCCGCGAGTCCATCTGTCACCGTCCTCCCCGCAAGCGAGGAGAGGGAGACGAGACACTGTCGGGGAGAGGCAGCAGACCGAAGTTGCCACGACGCGCCGCGCCCTTTATCAAAACAGATGTGAGCGAATAGGGCCGGCTGGACGGGTTGGCTGCATCTTTCGGACCTTGCATGCGGTTTACCTCCCTGGTCATCGAGCTCATTCGCGCCCGGCCGCGGCTGATCGTGTGGATCGCGGTTTTGCTTCAGGCGGCGATGTGGCTGTTCGTGGCGCTGGTGTTCTACCGCAGCCCGCCCGGCACCCTTGCGACGCTGCTGGCTTTCGGCCGCGAGTACCAGGTCGGCACCGATCTCGGCCCGCCGCTGCCGGTCTGGCTCGCCGACATCGCCTATCGCGCCGCCGGCGGTCACACGTTCGGCGTCTACGTGCTCGCCCAGCTCTGCGAGATCGCGACCTTCATCGCGCTCTTTCATCTGTCTCGCGCCGTGGTCGGCTCCCAGCAGGCCGTGCTCGCCGTGCTGCTGACCATGACCGTGCTGGCCTTCTCCTCGTCCGCGCTCGACTTCGGCCCGCTGGTGCTGGCGCGACCGCTTTGGGCGCTGCTGCTGCTGCACTCCTGGCAGATCATCGGCCAGCGCCGCGGCAATGCCTGGTTCGCCTGGTCGATCGAAGCTGGCCTGTTGTTGCTCACGACGCCCGCCGCGATCTTCCTCCTCCTGCTGATCGTCGTCTTCGCGATCTCGACCGCGCGCGGCCGCAGGACGCTATGGGGGCTCGATCCGCTGTTTGCGCTGATCGTCGTTGCCGTGCTGGCGCTACCCTATGCGATGTGGCTGATGCGGGCCGAGACGTTGACCATGCCAGCCTTGCCGCAGGTTTCGGAGTTCAATGCCCGCGCCCTGCACGCAGCCTGGCTGTTCGGCGGGCTCGTGCTTGGGGCGGCGGCGGTTCCGGCGCTGACCTTCCTCAACACCGGGATGTTCGCCGACAAGGGCGAGGAAGCGCCGATCATCTATCGCCCGCCGGTCGAGCCGCTCGCGCGCAACTTCGTCTATTTCTTCGCGCTGGCGCCGCCGCTCGGCGCGGTGCTGATCTCCGGTCTGCTTGGGCTGGAATCCGCCGCCGGTGGCGCCGGTGTCGTGCTCGTCATGTCCGGGCTTGTCGTGGTGGTTGCCGCAGGGGATCTCATCGCGATGCGCCGCGCGCGGATGCTGCGCATGGTATGGGCCGCCGCCGTCGTGGCGCCCGCCATCGGCGTCGTGCTCGCCGTCCTGGTCATGCCCTGGACCGGCACCGGCGAGATCGCGACCTCGATGCCGGCGCGCGCGATCTCGGATTTCTTCGACGAGAGCTTCGCCCGCCGCACCAACCATCGCCTACGCGCGGTTGCCGGCGAGACCCAGCTTGCGAGCCTGATCACGCTGCATTCCGGGCGGCCGCATCTCTTCATCGACGTCGACCCGGCGCGCACGCCGTGGATGAATCAGACCAAGTTCAGCGAGACCGGCGGCGTCGTGGTCTGGCGCGCCTCCGACACCGCCGGCACCCCGCCACAGGAAATCCTCAAGCGCTTCCCGGGGATCGTGCCGGAAGTCCCGCGCGCCTTCGAATGGCTGGTGAACGGCCGCCAGCAACTGCTGCGCATCGGCTGGGCCATCGTGCGGCCGAAGGGGACGTGAGGCGATCTCGCGCCTCGGGCGCAGACATTGTAGGGTGGGCAAAGCGAAGCGTGCCCACCACCTCCATCGCTACGTGGGATAAGCTTATGGTGGGCACGGCGCTTTGCGCCTTTGCCCACCCTACAGCAGATCGCTATCCCGCCAGCACCTTTGCGACCGCGCGCAGATCCTGCCAAGCCAACCGCTTGTAGGACGGTGAGCGGAGCAGGTACGCCGGGTGAAAAGTCGGCAGCGCGCGGATGGTGCGCTGACCGGTGTCGTAGTCGAACCAGCGGCCGCGGGTGCGCATGATGCCTTCGCGCGTCGACAGCAGCGTCTGCGTCGAGGGATTGCCGAGCGTCACCAGCACGTCCGGATTCACCAGCTCGATCTGGCGCTGGATGAAGGGCAGGCAGATTTGGGTCTCCTGCGGCGTCGGGGTGCGATTGCCGGGCGGCCGCCAGGGAATGACGTTGGCGATATAGGAGGTGGTGCGGTTGAGCCCGATCGCGCCGATCATGAGGTCGAGCAGCTTGCCGCTGCGTCCGACGAAGGGCAATCCCTCGATGTCCTCGTCGCGCCCGGGCGCCTCGCCGACCAACATGATGCGCGCCTTGGGATTGCCGTCGGCGAACACCAGCCGCGTCGCGGTATGCTTCAGCGCGCAGCCCTCAAAACTCTGCATCAGCTCGCGCAGCGCCTCCAGCGTCGGCGCGGTCCGCGCCGCCTCGCGTGCGGAAGCGATCGCGACGTCGGGCGCAGGGGCGGCCTCGCCGCGCAGGACCGTCGGCGCAGCGACCGGCCGCGATGGCTCGACCGGCGGTGCCATGCGCGGGGCCGGTGGCGGGGCATCTAATTCCGCCAGGCGGTCGATCGGTTCCTCCGCGAGCGCGCAGTCGACACCGGCCTCCAGATAGAAGGCGAGAAGCTCGCGGACGGTGGGTGCGGGTTCGGGGATCATGGGAAAGTTTGACTATTATATCACCTTGGGCGGCCTTGCATCCCGGCAGAACGCGATTCCGAGGTTGTCCTACCCGGAAAAATCGGAAACAAGAGGGCGCAATCGACCAAGGACCGTCTCAAGGGCTGAGATCAGATGAGCACCGAAGAACTTCCCCCGCGCGAATCCATGGAATTCGACGTCGTCATCGTCGGCGCCGGCCCCTCGGGCCTGTCGGCTGCGATCCGGCTGAAGCAGCTCAACGCCGATCTCAACGTGGTCGTGGTGGAGAAGGGCTCCGAGGTCGGCGCGCACATTCTCTCCGGCGCCGTGATCGATCCGGCGGGGCTCGACAAGCTGATCCCGGACTGGCGCGATGATTCCGACTGCCCGCTGAAGACGCAGGTGAAGGACGACCGCTTCTACTGGATGACGGGCGCCGGCGCGATCAAGCTGCCGAATTTCATGATGCCGCCGCTGATGGACAATCATCACTGCTACATCGGCTCGCTCGGCAATGTCTGCCGCTGGCTGGCGCGCAAGGCCGAGGCGCTCGGCGTCGAGATCTATCCGGGCTTTGCGGCGGCCGAAGTGCTCTATGACGAGGAGGGCAAGGTCAAGGGCATCGCCACCGGCGACATGGGCATCGGCCGCGACGGCAAGCCGAAAGATTCCTTCACCCGCGGCATGGAATTGCTCGGCAAGTACACGCTGTTTGCCGAAGGCGCCCGCGGCAGCCTGACCAAGCAGCTCATCAACAAATTCGCACTCGACGCCAAGGCCGAGCCGCCAAAGTTCGGCATCGGCCTCAAGGAGGTCTGGCAGATCGATCCCGCCAAGCACCAGAAGGGCTTGATCCAGCATTCGTTTGGCTGGCCGCTCGATATGAAGACCGGCGGCGGCTCGTTCCTCTATCACTATGACGACAATCTCGTCGCCGTCGGCTTCGTCGTGCATCTGAATTACGACGATCCCTATCTGTCGCCGTTCGACGAATTCCAGCGCTTCAAGACCCATCCCTCGATCCGCGGCACTTTCGAAGGCGCCAAGCGGCTCGCTTACGGCGCGCGCGCCATCACCGAGGGCGGATACCAGTCGGTGCCGAAGCTGAGCTTCCCCGGCGGCGCGCTGATCGGCTGCGCAGCCGGCTTCGTCAACGTGCCGCGCATCAAGGGCGTGCACAATGCAATGGGCACCGGCATGCTCGCCGCCGAACATGTCGCGGCCGCGCTCGCCGCCGATCGCGCCAATGACGAGCTCGTCGAATACGAGAACGCCTGGCGCACGTCGTCGGTCGGCAAGGATTTGTTCCTGGTCCGCAACGTCAAGCCGCTGTGGTCGAAGTTCGGCACCGTGCTGGGCGTCGCGCTCGGCGGCTTCGACATGTGGTGCAACACGCTGTTCGGCGCATCGCTGTTCGGCACGCAGTCGCATCGCAAGCATGACCGCGCCACGCTCGATCCGGCCAAGAGCCACGTGCCGAAGAACTACCCGAAGCCGGATGGCAAGATCACCTTCGACAAGCTGTCCTCGGTGTTTTTGTCCAACACCAATCACGAGGAGGACCAGCCGATCCATCTGAAGGTCACGGACATGAACCTCCAGAAGACCTCGGAGCACGACGTGTTCGCCGGTCCCTCGAACCGCTATTGCCCGGCCGGCGTCTATGAGTGGATTGAGGAGGGTTCTGGCCCGCGCTTCCAGATCAACGCCCAGAATTGCGTTCACTGCAAAACCTGCGATGTGAAGGACCCCAACGGCAACATCACCTGGGTTCCCCCGGAGGGCGGTGGCGGTCCGAATTACGAGGCAATGTAAGCCGGGGAACATGCAGCCAGCGCCGATGGGGACCAAGGTTACGCGACCCCGGCAATGTGACGCACGTTCGCGTGAGAACCGGGCCGCGGGAGCAGCCCGCGGCCACGATAAGGCCATAGTAGCGGCGTCTTGGGGCGCTCTTGGCCGATTCATCTGACCGATTTGGGGCGTGCGGCGGGGATCGCCCGGTCCGAATCCTTGCGGCGAAGCGCCAAAAGCGGCATTGTCGGCCTGACGGTTCCGGGTCCCGATGCCACCGGCCGCGTTCGCATGCGATACGGCCCTCTGCTGCAGACCCAGGCACTACCAACTCAAGGCGAGCCCTGATGTTTTCAAATCGTTTCAACCGCTGGACTGCTGCCGCCATCGCCCTCATGGGCACCGCGTTCGTGGCGGTCCCCGGCGCGGTCCTGGCGCAGACGCCGGATCACCCGGAAAACACGGCGGCGCAGTTTCCGACCCGGAACGATCTGAAGTCGCTCACCGGCGCCGGCAGCTATCTCGCCGCCCGCCACGCCAGCGTCGAGCGCGACGCCTCCTCCGCCGCCGCGTTCTACCGCTCGGCCCTGCGCACCGATCCGAAGAACAACGAACTGCTCGACCGCGCCTTCATCTCCTCGGTCGCCGATGGCGACATCGACGAGGCCGTCAAGCTCGCCGAGCGCATCCTCACCATCGACAAGACCAACCGCGTCGCGCGGCTCGTCGTCGGCGTGCACGATCTCAAGCTGAAGAAGTACGCGACGGCGCAAACCAACATCAACCAGTCGATCCGCGGTCCGATCACCGATCTCGTCGCCACGCTATTGTCGGGCTGGGCCGCCTATGGTGCGGGCGACGCCAAGGGCGGTGTCGCCACCATCGACAAGCTGGCCGGTCCGGAATGGTATCCGCTGTTCAAGGATCTCCACGCCGGCATGATCCTCGAGCTCTCCGGCAAGGAGAAGGACGCCGGCACCCGCTTCGAGCGCGCCTACAAGCTCGACGATTCCATGCTGCGCGTCACCGAAGCTTATGCGCGCTGGCTGTCGCGCAACAAGGATTCCGCTGCTGCGACCACCGTCTACCAGGCTTTCGACAAGAAGCTCGCCCGCCATCCGCTGATCGTGGAAGGCCTGCGCGAGACCAAGGCCGGCAAGAAGATGCCGCCGCTCGTCGATTCCGCGCAAGCCGGCGCCGCCGAAGCGCTCTACGGCATCGGCGCCACGCTGACCCGCCGCGGCGGCGAGGATCTGGCGCTGGTCTATCTCCAGCTCTCGCTCTACCTCCAGCCCAGCCATCCGCTGGCGCTGCTCTCGCTCGCCGATCTCTATGAATCGGTGAAGCGGCCGCAGATGGCGATCAAGGTCTATGAGCGCGTGCCCTCGTCCTCGCCGCTCAAGCGCAACGCGCAGATCCAGCTCGCCATTGACCTCGATTCCGCCGACCGCACCGACGAGGCGATCAAGATCCTCAAGGGCGTTACCACGGAAGATGCCAAGGATCTCGAAGCCATCATGGCGCTCGGCAACATCGAGCGCGGCCGCAAGAAGTTCGGCGATTGCGGCGCGACGTATTCGCAAGGCATCGATGTGCTGCCGGCCGGCAACGACAAAGCCAACAGCGTCTGGTACTACTACCGCGGCATCTGCGAGGAGCGCTCCAAGCAGTGGGCCAAGGCCGAATCCGACATGAAGAAGGCTCTCGAACTTCAGCCCGATCAGCCGCACGTCCTCAACTATCTCGGCTATTCCTGGATCGACCAGGGCGTGAATCTCGACGAAGGCATGAAGATGATCAAGCGCGCCGTCGAGCAGCGTCCCGACGACGGCTATATCGTCGACTCCCTCGGCTGGGCCTATTACCGCATCGGCAATTACGAGGAGGCGGTGAAGAACCTCGAGCGCGCGATCGATCTCAAGCCGGAGGATCCCACCATCAACGATCACCTCGGCGACGCCTACTGGCGCGTCGGCCGCACGCTGGAAGCAAAATTTCAGTGGTCGCATGCGCGCGATCTCAAGCCCGAGCCGGAAGAACTGCCGAAGATCGAGGCCAAGATCGCCAACGGCCTCTCGGACGACAATTCGAACTCTTCGGCGGCGCAGGCCGAGAAGAAGAAGGACGACGGCAAGGGCGGCTGAGGTTTGTTGGGGGCGTGTCGCCGATGTCGGCGTTGATTGAAGAGGGACGGGCGAAGGTCAATTTGAGCCTTCGTGTCGTCGGCCGTCGTGCCGACGGCTATCATGATCTCGAAAGCGTGGTTGCATTTGCCGACTGCGCCGACCGGCTGACGCTGGAGCCGGGTGGCGAGCTGAAGCTCACCACCACCGGACCGCTGGCGGCAGCTTGCGGCGACACCGCCGACAATCTCGTGCTCAAGGCCGCCAAGCTTCTGGCCGAGGCTGTGCCCGGCCTGAAGCTGGGCGCCTTCGCGCTCGACAAGGTGCTCCCCGTTGCAGCCGGCATCGGCGGCGGCTCAGCGGATGCCGCGGCGGCGCTGCGGCTCTTGGCGCGTCTCAACGATTTATCGCTCGATGATCCCCGCGTTCAGAAGGTCGCGCTTGCGACCGGCGCCGACGTGCCGGTGTGCCTCCTCTCGCGCGCCTGTGACATGACCGGGGTCGGCGAGCAGCTGCTGTCGCTCGCGTTGCCGAGCATGCCCTGCGTCATGGTCAATCCGCGCGTGCCGGTTGCGACCAAGGACGTGTTCAAGGCGCTGGGCCTGCGCAACGGCGAGCTCCTGGTCGGCGTCACCGACGTCATCCGCGCTCCGGCCTGGCCGGAGGAGGGGGCGTCGATCGCTGACTGGGTCGACGTTCTCGAAACCGTTCCCAACGATCTCGAAGCGCCCGCAATGCGCATCGAACCTGTGATTGGCGACGTGCTGGAAGCCTTGCGCGATTCCGCCGGCGTCAAGCTCGCCCGCATGTCCGGCTCGGGGGCGACGTGCTTTGCGATCTATGGCGCGCCGGCTGATGCCCATGCTGCCGCCGAAAAGATCCGGCGCGATCACACCGGCTGGTGGGTGCATGCGGGGACGTTGAGCTGAGGCGCGACTGCCGTAGGGTGGGCAAAGTCGCATAGCGCCGTGCCCACCATTCATCCACGTTGCGCGATGAAAGTGGTGGGCACGCTTCGCTTTGCCCACCCTACGGCAGCGGAGCTAGTTCGCGCCCGTCCTCGCCGAGCCCGAGAAACCGCCGGATCGCACCCAGCACCTCCTGCGGCCTGTCATGCTGCAGCCAGTGTCCCGCCCCGGCGATGGTCTCGATGCGCGCGTTCCGAAAATACCGCTCCAGGCCTGCTGCCTTTGCGCCCGCCAGAAAACTTTCGCCGGCGTTGAGCAGCAGCGTCGGGCAGGCGATGCGTGACCACAGCGCGACGTGGTCGTCCGGCCAGAGCCGGTGCGGCGCGCTGGCGCGCTGGTAGGGATCGAACTTCCAGCTATAGGTGCCGTCCTCGTTCCGCCGCGCGCCATGCGTGGCGAGATGCAGCGCGAGGTCGCGGGCGAGGCGCTTGTTGTGCAGCATCATCTGCGCGGCTGCGGCCTCGAGGCTCGCATAGCGACGCGGCGTGCGGTCATGCAGCTTGTCGAGCTGGGCGATCCATTTGCCGATGCGCTCATGCGCCGGCGGTTTTGGCGTATCCGGCAACATGGTCACGCCGTCGAGGACGACGAGTTTCGCGACCTGCTCGGGGAATGATCCTGAAAAAATCAGGCTGACCATGCCGCCCATCGAATGGCCGATGAGCGTCACCTGAGGCGCTGCGATGTTGCGGACAAGCTGGGCAAGATCGTACACATATTCCGTCAGCGCGTAGCTGCCGCCTCGGGTCCAATCGGAATCGCCGTGTCCGCGCAGGTCGGGCGCGAGCACGTGGAAATGCGGCCGCAACGATTCTGCGATGACGTCCCAGCTCCGGCCATGATCGCGGCCGCCATGGACCAGGATGGCGACGGGCGCGCCGTCATTGCCCCAGTCGGCATAATGCAGCCGCAGGCCGTGCGATTCATAGAAGCGGCTTTGCGGGGCGCTAGCCATTTGCCGGCCGCCGCGCCAGTGCGAGCGACAGGCCAAGGCCGGCGATGAAGACGCCCGAGCCCTGCGTGAGGCGCCGCATCAGATGCGGCCTTCCGATCAGCTGCTTGCGCGTCGCTGATGCCATCAGCACCACCACCACATCGGCGAGCGTGTTCAGCGCGACCGAGATCGAACCGAGCACGATGAATTGCAGCGTGGGGTTCGATCCCGCGGGATCCAGGAATTGCGGAATGAAGGCGAGGAAGAACGCGGCGGTCTTCGGGTTCAGCGCCTCTACCAGCACGCCGTCGCGGAATGCGCGCCTATCGCCGACCGGCTCGCTCTCGAGCGACAGCGTCCGGCCGGCGCTGCGAAACGTCTTGATACCGAGCCAGATCAGATAGACCGCGCCGACGAACTTCACGGCGGCGAACAGTTCGGCGCTGGCCAGGATGATCGCGGAGATGCCGAGGCTGCCCGCCACCACATGAACCAGTCCGCCCAGCGCCGTGCCCGCGGTTGATGCAAAGCCGCTGATGCGTCCCTCCGACAAGGTCCGTGCCGCGACATAGAAGATGCCGGGGCCTGGAATGGCGGCAATGAGACAGGCTGCTGCCAGGAACAGCCAGAAATTCGTCGTGATCATGCTGTTTTGGTAACGAAGCCTGACGCGATTGCAAGGCCCCTCGTTTCGCCCATCCGGCGGAAGATCACGCTGGCATTGACCCCGCCAAAGCCGAAGCCGTTGGAGATGGCGCATTGCATCGGCATCGGCCGCGCTGCGCCGGAGACGATGTCGATGCCATCAGCGCCAGGATCCGGGTTGTCGAGATTGAGTGTCGGCGGCGCGATCTGGTCGCGCAAAGCGAGCACCGTGAAGATCGCCTCGAGACCGCCGGCGGCGCCGAGCAGATGGCCGGTGGCCGATTTGGTCGCGCTCACCGCGATGCCGCGGCTGCGGCCGAACAGCGCGCCGACCGCACCAAGCTCGCTTTCGTCGCCGGCCGGCGTCGACGTCGCATGCGCGTTCAGGTGCTGCAAATCTGCGGGCGCAAGGTCCGCCTGCCGAAGCGCGATCTCCATGGCGCGGCGGGCGCCATCGCCATCGGGCGGACCCGACGTCATGTGATAGGCATCCGCGGTCGTGCCGTAGCCGGCGATCTCCGCGATCGGCGTCGCGCCGCGCGCCAGCGCATGCTCCAGCGTCTCGATCACCAGGATGCCGGCGCCTTCGCCCATCACAAACCCGTCGCGGTCGCGATCGAACGGGCGCGAGGCGCGCGCGGGCTCGTCGTTGTAGCCGCTCGACAGTGCACGTGCTGCCGCAAAGCCACCGAGGCTGACGATATCGATACAGGCCTCCGCGCCGCCGCAGATCGCAACGTCGGCTTCGCCTGATCGGATCATGCGCGCGGCATCGCCGATCGCCTGCACGCCGGCGGCGCAGGCGGTGACCGGTGTCCCCAGCGCACCCTTGTAGCCGTATTTGATCGAGACGTGACCCGCGGCGAGATTGGCGAGGAACGAGGGGATCGTGAACGGCGAGAGCCGGCGGGCGCCGCGCTGCTCGGTGATGCGCACCGCCTCTGCCATCGCCGGAAAGCCGCCGACACCGGAGGCGATGATCGTCGCGGTCCGTTCCTGCGCCGCTGCGTCTTGCGGCATCCATTTGGCTTGCGCCACCGCTTCTGCGGTGGCGAGCAGCGCGAACAGGATGAAACGATCCATCTTGCGCTGGTCTTTTGGCGCAGCCGCCTGTGCGGGATCGAAGCCGCCTTCGGCGTCATCGGCCTTGTCGGGCACGAGTCCGGCAATGCGCGCCGGGAGTGCCTGCGCCCATTCCGGCAGCGGGCGCAGCCCGCTTTGGCCGGCGAGCAGCCGGCGCCAGGACAGTTCGACACCGCCGCCAAGCGGCGACACCGCGCCCATTCCGGTCACGACGATACGACGCATGTCAGTCTCCGGCCGGCGCGACGGCCGGGTTCATGGCTTTGAGCGAAGCGAGCCGCGCACGCATCCCGCGGCTGGCGCGGGGACCTGCGATGACGACTGCATTGGTGAGCGTGATCGGACGCATGTCGGCGGCGTCGACGACGACAGGATCGAGCGGGCGAACGTCGCTTCGACTCGCCAGCACGATGGATTCGCCTTTGGGCGCGAGATGCTTGTTGCCCCAGGCGAGCAGCGCCACGATCACGGGGAAGAAATCCCGCGCCTTATCCGTCAGCACATATTCGTAGCGCGGCGGCCGCTCATGATAGCGGCGGCGAACGAACATGCCGCTCTCGGTGAGATGGGCGAGCCGCCGCGACAGGATGTTCGGCGCGATGCCGAGGCTTTGCGAGAATTCGTCGAACTTCGTCGCGCCCTGAAACGCATCGCGCAGGATCAGGATGCTCCACCATTCGCCGACCGTCTCCACGGCGCGGCCAACCGGGCATTCCAGGATGGAGGGGGATTTGGGCTGCATGGCGGGAAGGTAAGTGCGTAACTTGCAAAATGCAAGTGACTAGGTGAGTGCGCGTGGGGGCCGGTCAGGAAGCGGCGCGACCGCGGGGCTGTGGGGTGAGTTGAAATGCGAGTTGGCGCAAGATGGTCGTGCGCCACACTCCGCCATTGCGAGCGGAGCGAAGCAATCCAGACTATTTCCGCAGAGGGATTGCTTCGCTGCGCTCGCAATGACGATGGTGGAGGCAGCGGTGGGCGATCTCACCGGTGTCGCCGGTGTGTGCCGTAGAGGCGCGCCTAATGCGACCGCGCCAGGCAGAACGCCACGACCTGCTCCAGCGCGCTCTTCATCGGCGAGGACGGGAACAGTGCCAGTGCGTCGACCGCCATGGCGCCGTAGTGCTGGGCGCGGCTCAGCGTGTCCTCGAGGGTGCGGTGCTTGTTCATCAGGCCGATGGCGTGGTCGAGATCGGAATCGCCGATCTCACCGCGCTCCAGTGCCCGGATCCAGAAGGCGCGCTCGGTGTCGTTGCCGCGGCGGAAGGCGAGCACGACCGGCAGGGTGATCTTACCCTCGCGGAAATCGTCGCCGGTGTTCTTGCCGAGCTTGGCGCTCTTGCCACCATAGTCGAGCACGTCATCGACGAGCTGGAAGGCGATGCCGAGATTCATGCCGACCGAGCGGCAGGCGGTCTGCTCCGCCTTCGGGCGGTTAGCGATGACAGGGCCGACCTCGCAGGCGGCCGCGAACAGCTCGGCGGTCTTGCCGCGGATCACGGCAAGATATTCATCCTCGGTGGTCGCGGTGTTCTTGGCGGCCGCGAGCTGCATCACCTCGCCCTCGGCGATGGTGGCGGCGGCCGCGGAGAGGATGTCGAGCGCGCGCAGCGAGCCGACCTCCACCATCATGCGAAAAGCCTGGCCGAGCAGGAAGTCGCCGACCAGCACGCTCGCCTCGTTGCCCCAGAGCATGCGCGCCGACAGCTTGCCGCGGCGCATCTCGCTCTCGTCGACGACGTCGTCGTGGAGCAGGGTCGCGGTGTGCATGAACTCCACGGAGGCGGCGAGCTTGATGTGGCCGTCGCCGGTGTAGCCGGCGAGGTTGGCCATGGCGAGCGTCAGCATCGGCCGCAGGCGTTTTCCCCCCGAGGAGATCAAATGATTGGCGACCTCCGGGATCATGGTCACATCCGAACCGGTCCGTGACAGGATCGTGGCGTTGACGCGCTCCATGTCACCGGCGACAAGGGCAACGAGCTCTTCGATCGACGCGCCGGGAGTTTCGAAAGGTACGATGACGGCCACGCCGGTCTCCAATATTTGCCCCGGAAGGGCTATTCTGATGGAAAGACAATAGAAACTGGCGGCGGATGCGGCAAGTGCCGCGGAACCATTGACATTTGCCGCTATCCCCTTTTTCAGGCAGGAGACCTGCGTTTTGCGTGAACTGGTTCGGACCAACGACATGGTGCTGGTGTCGGCGATTGGCGCGCTGCTCGACGGTGCCAACATCCATCATCTGGTGCTGGACCAGAACATGAGCATCATCGAGGGCTCGCTCGGCATTTTGCCGCGGCGGATCCTGGTCCATGAGGACGACGCCCTCGAGGCCCGCCAGCTCCTCACCGAAGCCGGCCTCAGCCACGAACTGCGCGGCGATGATTGAGGCGCCGGCTGACATCACCGAGGACGCCTTTCTCGGCGGGCAGTTGCGCCTGAAGCAGAAGCGGTCCGGCCATCGTGCCGGGCACGACGCCATCCTGCTCGCCGCGGCGACCGAGGCCAGGGCAGGCGATCGCGTGGTCGATCTCGGCGCCGGCATCGGCGCGGCGGGCCTCGCGCTCGCCCGGCGCGTGGCGGGGATCAACCTCAGCTTGGTCGAGATCGATCCGAAGCTGGCGGAGCTTGCGCGGGCCAACGCTGCGGCGAATGGAATTGCCGCCGAGGCGATCGTGCTCGACGTCACGGCCGATGCCCAGGCGTTTGCGGCACATGGGCTCGTGCCCGACAGCGTCGACGTGGTGCTGATGAACCCGCCTTTCAACGATCCGGCTCGGCATCGCGGGTCGCCGGACCAGGCGCGCCACACCGCCCATGTCGCGAGCGACGAGACGCTGAATGCATGGGTGCATGCGGCGCGGCGCATCCTGCGATCGAATGGCGAGCTGACATTGATCTGGCGTGCAGATGGGATCGCGAACGTCCTGGCAGCGCTGTCACGCGGCTTCGGCAGCCTGTCGATTCTTCCGGTGCATGGGGAAGCCGGACGGCCCGCGATCCGGGTGCTGGTGCGCGCGGTCAAAGGCGGCCGGGCGCCGGCGCGACTGCTGCCGGGCCTCATGCTCAACGACGAGTCAGGCGTGCCTAAAAAAGAGGTGAAGGAGATTCTGGAGGGGAGGGCGGTGTTGCCGCTGGCGGAGCCGTGACGGCCTTACTGCGGAAGCGATTCCGACTGCTGCTCCTGCGGCGTCGTCAGACGGATCGCCATGAATAGCGCACCGATCAGCAGCATCAGCAAATAGATTTTCATGGCGTTCTCCGCTGCCGCATTGCAGCCTCCCAACGGAAAATCTGCAAAACACGTTCCAGCCACTTCCAATGACAGTCGCGTGATAAGAAATGGTTAAGCAGAGGTAACGGCATGGCCGAACAATTGAACGATCGTGAGAGTTCCGGCCTGGCCGACAAGCTCATGCAATATCTGCCGGCGCGTTTCCGGCCCGGCGCGGCAATCGTGCCGGTGGTGCGGCTATCCGGCGTGATCGGCGCAGTGACGCCGCTGCGTCCGGGCATGACGCTCGCGACCGTCGCCCGGGTGCTGGAGCGGGCGTTTTCGTATCGGAACGCCAAGGCGGTGGCGCTGGTGATCAATTCGCCCGGCGGCTCGCCGGTGCAGTCGCGCCAGATCTACCTACGCATCAAGCAGCTCGCGGCGGAGAAGAAGCTGCCCGTGCTGGTCTTCGTCGAGGATGTCGCGGCCTCGGGCGGCTACATGATCGCCTGTGCCGGCGATGAGATCATCTGCGACCCCTCTTCGATCCTCGGCTCGATCGGCGTGGTCGGTGGCAGTTTTGGTTTCCAGGAGGCGATCAGGCGGCTCGGCGTCGAGCGGCGCCTCTACACGGCCGGCGCCCACAAGGCGATGCTCGACCCGTTCCTCCCGGAAAATCCGGATGACGTCGCCAAGCTGAAGGCGATCCAGCGCGAGATCCACCAGATCTTCATCTCGCTGGTAAAGGACAGCCGCGGCGCGCGCCTGAAGGGCGCGGACGACACCCTGTTCACGGGAGAATACTGGGCCGGCGAGAGCGCGATCGCGCTGGGGCTCGCCGACGGCATCGGCGATCTCCGCTCAACTCTTCGTGCCCGCTATGGCGAGAAGGTTCTCACGCCCGTGATCGCGCAGCCGACCGGGCTCCTCTCCGGCCTTCTGGGCCGGAAAGCGCCCGGCGCGGGGCAGCTTTCGGCCCTGGAATCAATGGCCGGCCTGCCGGATGAGCTGATCTCGGCAGTCGAGACGCGGGCGATTTGGGCGAAATTCGGGTTCTAGGGCTCGCGCTCCCGCGCCATTTGGCCCCTCGACGCTCCGATTGCGGCGCAGGTCCATCTGCGCAACAATACGCGTGGGGGCTGAGCACTAGACAAGGATCGACCGATGCCGCCGTTCGTCGCTTTCGCGGGCGTCCTGGGCGGGCTTGCCGTGGTCCGCTGGGCCTACAAGACCGCTGTTCGGATCAACCAGGAGCTGGAGGAGATGCGCCTGTCGCGCGTCACCGAGGCCGCCCCTATGGGGGACATCCAGACGCTGAAACGTGACCCCGTGACCGGAGCTTACCGCCCGGGGTAGCTCTTCCCGCGCGCAAGGTGCGCCCCCTCTCCCGCTTGCGGGGGAGGGCTGGGGAGGGGGTCTCTCCAAGCGAGAACCCCCAAGAGGAGAAAGCCCTCACCCGGCGCTTCGCGCCGACCTCTCCCGCAGGCGGGAGAGGTAAGAAAGCCCCCTTCGCCTTGATTCCCATCCCCGCCGTCGATACGGTCCCGCGCGATTCAAAACCCCCCGCGAGAGCCTGATCTGACGATGGACGCCTCATTGCCCGCCCATATGCGCCCGGAACGCTCGTTCCAGGGCTTCATCCTCGCGCTCCAGCGGTTCTGGGCCGAGCAGGGCTGCGTGATCCTGCAGCCCTACGACATGGAGATGGGCGCGGGCACCTTCCATCCGGCGACCACCCTGCGCGCGCTTGGGCCAAAGCCCTGGAACGCGGCCTATGTGCAGCCCTCGCGCCGGCCCAAGGACGGCCGCTACGGCGAGAATCCGAACCGGATGCAGCACTACTACCAGTTCCAGGTGATCATGAAGCCGTCGCCGCCGAATCTTCAGGAGTTGTACCTGAAGTCGCTCGCCGCGATCGGCATCGATTCCGCCGTGCACGACATCCGCTTCGTCGAGGACGATTGGGAGAGCCCGACGCTGGGCGCCTGGGGCCTCGGGTGGGAATGCTGGTGCGACGGCATGGAAGTCAGCCAGTTCACTTATTTCCAGCAGGTCGCGGGCTTCGAATGCGCGCCGGTGGCGGGCGAACTCACCTACGGGCTCGAGCGCCTCGCGATGTATGTGCAGGGCGTCGATCGCGTCTATGACCTCAACTTCAACGGTCGCGACGGCGACGCCAAGGTCACTTATGGCGATGTGTTCCTGCAAGCCGAGCAGGAATATTCGCGGCACAACTTTGAATACGCCGACACCGCGATGCTGTTCGAGCAGTTCAAGATGGCGGAAGCGGCCTGCAGGAAATATCTCGACGCAGGCTGGCGCGAAGGCGGCAACAGCAAGCAGCATCTGATGGCGCTGCCGGCCTATGACCAGTGCATCAAGGCGAGCCATGTCTTCAACCTGCTCGATGCGCGCGGCGTGATCTCCGTGACCGAGCGGCAGAGCTACATTCTGCGCGTGCGCGAGCTGGCCAAGGCCTGCGGCGAAGCCTGGATCCACACTGAAGCGGGCGGAGCGGCCTGATGCCCGATCTTTTGCTTGAACTGTTCTCGGAAGAAATCCCCGCGCGCATGCAGGCCAAGGCGGCCGACGATCTGCGCCGCATGGTCACCGACAAGCTGGTCGCCGAAGGTCTCGTCTACGAGGGCGCCAAGGCGTTCGCGACGCCGCGCCGCATTGCGCTGACTGTGCACGGCATCCCTGCGCGCCAACCGGACCTCAAGACCGAACGCCGCGGACCGAAGATCGGCGCGCCCGATGCGGCCGTGCAGGGTTTTCTCAAGGCGACGGGTTTGACTTCGCTGGAGGAAGCCAAGATCCAGCGCGATCCCAAGGGCGACTTCTACATCGCGCTGATCGAGAAGCCCGGCCGCGACGCGATCGACGTGCTCGCCGAGATCCTGCCGGTGATCATCCGCACCTTCCCCTGGCCGAAATCGATGCGCTGGGGCGCGCGCTCGGGTAAATCAGGCTCGCTCAACTGGGTGCGCCCGCTGCACGCGATCACCGCGACCTTCGGGCTCGAGACCGAAGAGCCTGATGTCGTGAAATTCTCGGTCGACGGCATCGAGGCCGGCCAGACCACTTACGGCCATCGCTTCCTCGCACCCGCGGCTATTTCCGTGCGTCGCTTCGAGGACTACGAAGCAAAGCTGCTCGCAGCAAAAGTCGTGCTCGACCCTGAGCGCCGCAAGGATGCGATCCTCACCGACGCCAAGCAGCTCGCCTTCGCGCAAGGCTTTGAGCTGGTCGAGGACCAGAACCTGCTCGACGAGGTCGCCGGCCTCGTCGAATGGCCGGTCGTGCTGATGGGCTCGTTCGAGCCGGAATTCTTGACGACGCCCGCGGAAGTCATCCGCGCCACCATCCGTAACAACCAAAAGTGCTTCGTGGTCAGCGATCCCAAGAGCACTGACAAGACGGGCAAGCTCGCGAACAAGTTCATCCTCGTTGCCAACATCGAGGCGACTGACGGTGGTGCGACCATCATCGCCGGCAACGAGCGTGTCATCCGCGCGCGGCTCAGCGATGCGAAGTTCTTCTATGAGACTGACCTGAAGACCAAGCTCGAGGACCGGCTGCCGAAGTTCGAGCAGATCGTGTTCCATGAGAAGCTCGGTACCCAGGCCGCGCGCATCAAGCGCATCGAGCGCCTTGCCGCGGAGATCGCGCCGCTGGTCAGCGCCGATGTCGCCAAGGCAACGCGCGCCGCGCAGCTCGCGAAAGCGGATTTGCTGACCGAAGTCGTCGGCGAATTCCCGGAAGTCCAGGGATTGATGGGCAAGTATTACGCGTTGGCCCAGGGCGAGGACGTCTCGGTGGCCGCAGCTTGCGAGGAGCATTACAAGCCGCAGGGTCCGGCGGACCGCGTGCCAGTCGATCCCGTGAGCGTCGCGGTCGCGCTCGCCGACAAGATCGACACGCTGGTTGGGTTCTGGGCCATCGATGAAAAGCCGACGGGCAGCAAGGATCCGTATGCTCTGCGGAGAGCTGCCCTCGGGGTGATCAGACTGATTGCCGAGAACGCGTTGCGTTTGTCGCTCATGGAGGTGGCGGCGTCCGCACTCGCCGGTTTGCCGGTCAAGCCGGCCGATGCGCAAAAGCTTCCGAGCGACCTACTCTCCTTCTTCGCCGATCGCCTCAAAGTCCAACTCCGCGAGCAGGGCGCGCGGCACGATCTCGTCGATGCCGTGTTCGCGCTCGGCGGCCAGGACGATCTGCTGATGATCGTCCGCCGCGTCGAGGCGCTCGGCAAATTCCTCGACAGTGACGACGGCAAGAACCTGCTCGCCGGCACCAAGCGCGCCAGCAACATCCTCTCGATCGAGGAGAAGAAGGACAAGCGCACGTTCGACGGCGCGCCGGATGCGGCGTTTTACAGCCTCAACGAGGAAAAGGCGCTGGCGAAGGCGATCGGCGAGGTCAAGGCGGAGGCGAACTCTGCCGTCGCCAAGGAAGACTTTGCCGCCGCGATGAGCGCGATGGCGAAACTGCGTTCGCCGGTCGACGCGTTCTTCGACAAGGTTCGCGTCAATGACGAGGATCCAAAGGTGCGCGAGAACCGCCTGAAGCTGCTGAACGAGATCCGCAGCGCCACGCGGGCGGTGGCGGATTTCTCGAAGATCCAGGATTGAGGCAGGATATTGCGGCTCTCGTGCCCCGGACGCAGCGCAGCGCTTCCCCGGCGATGCGAAGCATCGTCCGGTGCAGCGGTGCGCTGCTGAACCGGGGCCCACGCTGGCCGCGTGCTCGGAGCTTCTGGGTCCCGGGTCTGCGCTTCGCTTGCCCGGGACACGAGAGCGCAAATCTGACACCCACAAAAAAGCCCCACCCGGCGGGGGGAGGACCGGGCGGGGCCTGATGTCCGATTAATACTGCTCGCGCCAGCCTGATGTGGCGCGCCGGACATCTAGTCGATCTCAGGTCGTCGATCTCAGTTCAGCACCTCGACGATGCGGCGCGAGCGCGGCTCGACCAGCACGGTCTCGCCGTTCACGACGGTGTAGCGATAGGTGGTGGCGCCGAAACGTTGCGGCACGTCATAATAGGTGATGCCGCTCTCGGGTAAGATGGCGCCGACTACCACGCGATCCGGGATACGGAATGGCGGCACACGTTGTTCGACGACATAGTCGCGGAAGGCCAGCCGCTGGTCGGCCGCAATGGTCGGGCTGCTGTCGACCACGGCGGGCGCGCGTCCCACCGTGACATCGCTTTGCGCCTGTGCCGCGAGGGGCGAGCCGATCGCAACGCACAGCGCCGCGAGGGCAAGAATCCTGTTTCGCATGGGCAACTCCTTCGAAGTGATGTTCGGCAAGCGCCAGTGGCGCAGTCGGTTGCCAATGCATGCGACTTCGCAATGTTCCGGGAAAGGGCCTGCCGTATCCGCGGCAATTTCGGGCAGTTTTCGCGAAGCCGGGAACTCGCATCGGTCTTACGCGTCTCTACTCGCGGAACCGGGACCGCTATGATCCGCCCGCGATTCGTCCACCTCCACAGAAAGATAATTCATGCACATCACCGTCGCCCACATTTCGCCGATCCTGTCGTTGATTGCGGGCGTGCTCATCCTGATCATGCCGCGACTCCTCAATCTGATCGTCGCGATCTTCCTCATCGTGAATGGCGCGATCGGGCTTGGGCTCCTGAAGTGGCTCCACCTCTAGGCGTTCACTTTTCGGAACTGTCCGTCTTGCGCGGGCCCGCCCAAAATGGTGTAAGGCCCGCGATTTCCCATTCCTCTCGCAGGTTGTGTGCAAGCTATGGCCAAAGCCGCTTCGAAGCCGAAGAAAATGCCAGCGAAAATCCCAGCGAAATCAAAGTCCTCCGCCGCGGCGAAGGCCGCGCCGCCGGCCCGCAAGGCGCTGGCCAAGAGAGCGCCGAAGCCGGTCGCCAAGCCCGCTGCCAAGTCCGCCGCCAAGCCGGCGGCAAAGGCCGTGACCAAGGCGGCTCTGCCGAAGGTCGCTGCGAAGCCGGCACCGAAGAAGGCTACGCCCGCGAAAGCGGCGCCAGCAGCGGCCAAGGCCGGCAAATGGGTGTTCACATTCGGTGACGGCAAGGCCGAGGGCCGCTCGGAAATGCGTGACCTGCTCGGCGGCAAGGGCGCCAACCTCGCCGAGATGGCCAATCTGGGCCTGCCGGTGCCTCCGGGCTTCACCATCCCGACCTCGGTCTGCACCTATTTTTACGCACACGACAAAACCTATCCGAAGGAACTGCAGTCTCAGGTTGAGAAGGCGTTGGAGCATGTCGGCAAGTTGACCGGCAAGGTGTTCGGCGACACCAAGAACCCGCTGCTCGTCTCCGTGCGCTCCGGCGCGCGCGCCTCGATGCCGGGCATGATGGACACCGTGCTCAATCTCGGCCTCAACGACCAGACCGTGGAAGCGCTGGCCGAGCTGTCGGGTGACCGCCGCTTTGCCTATGACAGCTATCGCCGCTTCATCACCATGTATTCCGACGTGGTGCTCGGCTTCGAGCATCATCATTTCGAGGAGATCCTCGACACCTTCAAGGACGGCCAGGGCTACACGCTCGACACCGATCTGTCCGCCGACGACTGGGTCGAGCTGGTCGGCAAGTACAAGGACGCGGTCGCCCGCGAGACCGGCAAGGAATTCCCGCAGGATCCGCACGACCAGCTCTGGGGCGCGATTGGTGCTGTGTTTTCCTCCTGGATGAACACGCGCGCGGTGACCTACCGCAAGCTGCACGACATTCCGGAATCCTGGGGCACCGCGGTCAACGTGCAGGCCATGGTGTTCGGCAACATGGGCGAGACCTCGGCGACGGGCGTTGCCTTCACGCGCAATCCCTCGACCGGCGAGAGCAAGCTCTACGGCGAGTTCCTGATCAACGCGCAAGGCGAGGACGTGGTGGCGGGCATCCGCACGCCGCAGGACATCACCGAGGAGGCGCGCAAGGAATCGGGCTCCGACAAGGCGTCGATGGAATCGGCGATGCCGGAGGCCTTCAAGGAACTGACGCGGATCTACACGCTGCTCGAGAAGCACTACCGCGACATGCAGGACATGGAGTTCACGGTCGAGCAGGGCAAGCTCTGGATGCTCCAGACCCGCGGCGGCAAGCGCACCGCGAAAGCGGCGCTGCGCATCGCGGTCGAGCTCGCCAATGAGGGCCTGATCTCGAAGAAGGAAGCGGTGACGCGCATCGATCCGGCCTCGCTCGATCAACTCTTGCATCCGACCATCGATCCCAATGCCAAGCGCGACGTGATCGCGACCGGCCTGCCGGCCTCGCCTGGCGCTGCCTCCGGCGAGATCGTGTTCTCCTCGGACGAGGCGGCCAAGCTCCAGGCCGACGGACGCAAGGTGATCCTGGTCCGTATCGAGACCAGCCCGGAAGACATTCACGGCATGCATGCCGCCGAAGGCATCTTGACCACGCGCGGCGGCATGACCTCGCACGCGGCGGTGGTCGCGCGCGGCATGGGCAAGCCCTGCGTCTCCGGCTGCGGCACCATCCGCGTCGATTACGGCCGCGGCACCATGAGCATCGGCTCGCGCACCTTCAAGACCGGCGACGTCATCACCATCGACGGTTCGCTCGGCCAGGTGCTCGCGGGGCGCATGCCGATGATCGAGCCGGAGCTGTCCGGCGAGTTCGGCACGCTGATGAATTGGGCCGACCAGGTCCGCAAGATCGGCGTGCGGGTCAACGCCGACACGCCGGAGGACGCGCACACCGCGATCAAGTTCGGTGCGGAAGGCATTGGCCTGTGCCGTACCGAGCACATGTTCTTCGAGGAGACGCGCATCCGCACGGTGCGCGAGATGATCCTCTCCGAGGACGAGCAGTCGCGCCGTGCCGCGCTCGCAAAGCTGCTGCCGATGCAGCGCGCCGACTTCGTCGAGCTGTTCGAGATCATGAAGGGCCTGCCCGTCACGATCCGCCTGCTTGATCCGCCGCTGCACGAGTTCCTGCCGCACACCCATGCCGAGGTCGAGGAAGTGGCGCGCGCCATGAACACCGACCCCAGGCGCCTCGCCGACCGCGCCCGCGAGCTCTCGGAGTTCAATCCGATGCTCGGCTTCCGCGGCTGCCGTATCGCGATCGCCTATCCTGAAATCGCCGAGATGCAGGCGCGTGCGATCTTCGAGGCGGCGGTCGAGGCGCAGAAGCGCACCGGCAAGGCCGTGGGTCTCGAGGTGATGGTGCCGCTGATCGCGACCAAGGCCGAGCTCGACCTCGTCAAGGCGCGGATCGACGTCACCGCACAGGCGGTGATGCGCGAGACCAATACGAAGCTCGCCTATCAGGTCGGCACCATGATCGAGCTGCCGCGCGCCTGTCTGCTCGCGGCCGAGATCGCGCAGTCCGCCGAGTTCTTCTCGTTCGGCACCAACGATCTCACGCAGACGACATACGGCATCAGCCGCGACGACGCGGCGAGCTTCCTCGGTCCGTACGTCGCGAAGGGCATCCTCTCGGTCGATCCCTTCATCGCGCTCGACCAGGAAGGCGTCGGTGAGCTCGTCAAGATCGGCGTCGCGCGCGGCCGCAAGACGCGGGCCTCGCTCAAGGTCGGCATCTGCGGCGAGCACGGCGGCGATCCCGCTTCCGTCGCCTTCTGCCACACGATCGGCCTCGATTACGTCTCCTGCTCGCCCTACCGCGTGCCGATCGCCCGCCTCGCCGCCGCGCAAGCCGCGCTCGGCAAGGAGATCGCGAGCCAGGCGTAAGTAGAATTAGAATGCTGGAATGAAAGAGGCGGGGTCAAACCCCGCCTCTTTTTATTGAGCAGTGCTTCCTCCACGTCGTCATTGCGAGCCAACGGGTCCGCGCGAAGCGCGGCCCGATGACAGGCTCCGCGAAGCAATCCAGAGTCCTTCCGCGGAACGATTCTGGATTGCTTCGCCGCAAGTGCTCCTCGCAATGACGATCGTGTTGCATGCGCCTCGCGCCACACACTCACTGTCATCGCCCGGCTTGACCGGGCGATCCCAGTACTCCGCGGCGTTCGTAACTGAGCCGAGCGGTCGCAGCGTACTGGATGCCCCGATCAAGTCGGGGCATGACAGTGGTGGACGTAGAGGCGCTTCGCGCAATACCGGGAACCACACCAGCGTCCCGTATTGATACGTGCCGTCAAGAGTTCCTTCACCATTCGCGTTGACGAGACGTTTACCGCTTCACCTCGCTCGGCATTTACCAACACGCGCGATCACTCCGTGAAAACACCTGTGTTCGCTTGAGTGTGCCGTGCGCGCCACGTCGATTAACGCCCCGGCAACCTAAATTAGATACTTACGATAAAGATCGAATTGCACGGACGTACTGCGGTTCGATTTTTCTGGCGTAAGCGTAGCGTGAGCGTATCGATGTCAGTGTTGCGTAACCATCCGAAGGGCGCGCGGTTTGCGTCCTTCGGCATCGGTCTCTGCATCTTCGCATTGATGCCGAGAGAGACCGGCTATCAGGACATTGCCTCGCTGCTGGCGCGCCAACCCGGCGTCGCCGAGCGGTGGCAGAAGCAGGTGTATTCCGCGGCCTCCTCGATCCAGCTCGCCACCTACAGTTTTTCCCGGCCGATCGGCACCTCGGTTCCGCAGAGCGCGATGGTTCGCCTTGCCAGCATCGATGGCCGCGACGTCACCGGCGCGATCAGCCGCAATCCGGCGCTGCAGGCGCCGCCGCGCTACCAGGCCGCCGATTTTCCCAAGGTCGATCGCTCCATGAAGGGTGATCGTCTCGCGATCGTGACGCCGACGACGTCTCCCGATGCGGCTGCGCCGCCGGCAGCGCCCGCGCAGGAAGATCCGGCGACGTCGAACAGCTCCGTGTTCGGCGCCAAGACCGTCGCGTTACCGCAGCCGATGTCGCCGGAGTCCGCAGCCGCGCTCGATCCCGAGCTCCAGGAAGCGCTGCGTGCGCCGCCGCTGCCGCAATATACCAATGCGCCGCCGGCGCGCGATGCCGCGCGCGCGTTCGTGGTGCAGCCGCTGGAAGCGCTGAAGCAGGTCACCGCGCCGGCCCCGCCGGCGCGCGATCCCTTCACCGTCAAGACGTCGAACCTGTTCTTCGGCAGCTCCTCGCTCGGCGGCAATCTCGAAAGCATCGAGAGCTGGCAGCCCGGGGCCGAGCCGCTGATCGTGATGCCTGATCCCGATATGAAGGTGACGGCCTCGCTGTCGCCGCCGACGGCGGAGATTGCCAAGGACATCGAAAGCGGCGAGAGCGTCGCGCCGAAGGGCGAGGTCAACGCCGACAACCAGCGCGCCAGATCGCCGGCGGAGCGGCTCGCGCTCGACGACAAGTCGCGCGCCAAGTCCGAGAAGTGCCTTGCCGAGGCGGTGTATTTCGAATCGCGCGGCGAGGCCGTGCGCGGCCAGATCGCGGTGGCGCAGGTCGTGATGAACCGCGTCTTCTCCGGCAAATATCCCGACACCGTGTGCGGCGTCGTCTACCAGAACAAGTACCGCCATTTCGCCTGCCAGTTCACCTTTGCCTGCGACAACAATCCGGACGTGATCCGCGAGCCCGAGATGTGGGAGCGCGCCAAGAAGATTTCGAAAGCGATGCTCGATGGCCAGATCTGGCTGCCCGAGGTCGGCAAGTCGACGCACTACCACGCCTATTGGGTGCGCCCGTCCTGGGTCGCCGAGATGAAGAAGATGTACAAGACCGGCGTGCACACCTTCTATCGGCCGCGCAACTGGGGCGACGGCAGCGAGGAGCCGAGCTGGGGCACGCCCGCGCAGACCGCGGCGCTCTCCGCCGAGCTCGCGCAGGAAGCCAAGAGTTCCGCGGAGATGGGCGAGCGGCGGTAGTTCTCTTACCTCGCCCCGCTTGCGGGGAGAGGCAAGGACCATCACGCCTCGATGTCCAGCGCGCAGTCGAAATTCGGCGCCGAATGCGTCAGCGCACCGGCAGAAGCGTAGTCGACGCCGGTGGCCGCGATCGCCGCGATCGAGTCCAGCGTGACGCCGCCGGACGCCTCCAGCTTGAGGCGGCCCTCGGTGAGCCGCACCGCCTCGCGCAACGTCGCGGTATCCATGTTGTCGAGCAGCACCGCGTCGGCCAGTCCGGTGGCCAGCACCTCGCGCAGTTGCGCAAGCGTGTCCACCTCGATCTCGATCTTGACGAGATGGCCGGCATGAGCGCGGGCGCGCTCCAGCACGGGGCGGATGCCGCCGGCGACCGCGATGTGGTTGTCCTTGATCAGGATCGCATCGTCGAGGCCGAAGCGGTGATTGAACCCGCCGCCGCAGCGCACGGCATATTTCTCCAGCGCTCGCAATCCCGGCGTGGTCTTCCGCGTGCAGCAGATGCGCATTTTCGTGCCTTCGGTGCGCGCGACATAGTCGGCCGTGAGTGTCGCAACGCCCGACAGGCGGCCGACGAAGTTCAGCGCGGTCCGCTCCGACGTGAGAATGGCGCGCGCGGGCCCTGAGATCGTCAACACCTGCTGTCCGCGGGCAACCCGCGCGGCGTCGCGGACATGCGCGCGGACCTCGATGTCGGGTGAGAGCTTTTGCAGCGTCGCCAGCGCCAGCGGCAATCCGGCGATCACGCCGGATTGGCGCGCGACCAGGATCGCCTGCGCCGTCGTGGCTTCCGGAATCGTTGCCAGCGAGGTGACGTCGCCGGCGCGCCCGAGGTCTTCGTCGAGCGCGCGTTGCACAGCTTCGTCGATGGCGAGCGGCGAGAGAAAGGCGTCGGGATAGAGCAGTGAGGTTGCGGTGATCATGAGAACTCCGTCAGGCCATGATGGATTGCGCGGTGCGCGGCATTAAGCGATCGGCGAGGCCGTCGGCCACCTTGCGTACTGCGGCGAGCGTGGTCATCGTTCGTCGCGCCAGGGCAGGGACTTCCGCCGGATGGTCAGAGCGGAAATGCGCGCCGCGGCTCTCCTTCCGGCTCCAGGCCGCGGCCGCGACGAGCAGCGCGGACGTCGCCATGTTGCGTAACGCGATGCTCGTAGCCTCGCGTTCGAGCGCGGCGAAGCTGCGGACGGCCTCGGCGAGTCCGTCACCGTGGCGGATCACGCCGACGCGTGCGATCATCATCGCCCGCAGCCGCTTCACGGCCGCAGCATCCGGCGCGCTGCCGCGCGGCGTCACCAATGCGTCAGGCCAGTGGGCAGGCGAGGGCACCGTGCGACCGGCGATGTCCTCAGCGATGCGCGCGGCGTAGACCACGGCCTCCAGCAGCGAATTCGACGCCAGCCGGTTGGCACCATGCGCGCCGGTGGAGGACACTTCGCCGCCGGCCCAGAGCCCGTCGATCGAGCTGCGCCCGCGTGCGTCCACCGCGATACCGCCCATGTGATAGTGCGCGGCCGGCGCGATCGGGATGGCTTCTGTCGCGGGATCGATTCCGGCGGCGATGCAGCTTGCATGCACGGCCGGAAACTTTTCGGCGAAGTGTGCCCCCAGCGCCTGCCGTGCATCGAGGAAGGCGCCGCGCCCGGCCGCGATCTCGGCAAAGACGCCGCGGGCGACGATGTCGCGCGGCGCGAGTTCGGCGAGCGGATGGCGCGCCGGCATGAAGCGCTCACCATGGCGGTTGATCAGCGTCGCGCCTTCGCCGCGCAGCGCCTCGGTCGCTAGCGGCGCCGGATCACGCCCGACCATGATGGCGGTCGGATGGAACTGCACGAATTCGGGATCTGCGATCACCGCGCCGGCGCGAGCGGCGATCGCAAGACCCGAGCCGCTGGCCTCGAGCGGATTGGTGGTGGCGGCATAGAGATGCCCGAGGCCGCCGGTCGCGAGCACAATCGCGCGCGAGGCGAGGATGATCGGCCGTGCAGCGGGACTGCCGGCCTCGCGTAATTGGAGGCCCGTGACGGCGCCGTCCTCGCTCAGCAGTGCTTCGGCGACGAGACCTTCGATGATGCGGATCGACGGCGTGCGGCGCACGGCCTCGCTCAAGGCCGCGATGATCGCCGCGCCCGCGCCGTCGCCGCGCACATGCACGATGCGCCGGGCCGAGTGTGCGGCTTCGCGTCCCACGGCGAGCTTTCCTTCGAGGTCGCGATCGAATGGGACGCCATAGGCGAGAAGGTCATGGATTCGCGACGCCGCCTCCCGCGCGATGCCAAGTGCAACGGCTTCATCGACGAGACCGCCCCCGACGGCAATCGTGTCCACGGCATGCGCTTCCGGCGTATCGCCTTCGGCCACCGCCGCCGCGATGCCGCCTTGTGCCCATGCGGAGGATGCGCCCTGTCCGAGCGGCGCCGCCGAGATCAACGTCACCGGCCGCGGCGCGAGCTTCAGCGCGCAAAACAGCCCGGCAAGGCCGCCGCCGATGATGACGACGTCATCGCTAGCGCGGGTGAGATTGTGGATCGTGTTCGTCATAGTTCTCTCCAGGCTTTCCGCCGTCGTCCCGGCGAAAGCCGGGACCCATACGCCGCGGCGGTTGTTGTTTTGCGAAGCTCTGTAACGTCGTTCTTTGCAACCACATCGTTCGGTGGTTATGGGTCCCGGCCTTCGCCGGGACGACACCGAGTGTGTTGCTAATTCTTCAGATTGATCATTCGCTCGACCGAGCGCCGTGCGCGCATCGCGAGCGCGGGGTCGATCGTCACTTCCTCGCGGAGCGTCCGCAGGCTTTCCAGGATGTTGGCAAGCGTGATGCGCTTCATGTGCGGGCAGAGATTGCAGGGGCGCAGCATCTCCACGTCGGGCAGCTCCGCCCGCACGTTGTCGGCCATCGAGCACTCCGTGATCATCACCAGCCGTCGCGGCCGCTTGTTACGCACCCAGTTGATCATGTGCGCGGTCGAGCCGGTGAAATCGGCCTCAGCCAGCACGTCCGGCGGGCATTCGGGATGCGCGATGATCTGCACGGTGGGATCGCCATCGCGAAGGTTGCGCAGCTCATCGCCGGTGAAGCGCTCGTGCACCTCGCAGGCGCCCTTCCAGGCGATGATCCTCACGTCGGTCTGGGAGGCCACGTAGGTGGCGAGATAGCGGTCGGGCAGGAAGATCACGCTTGGCGCGTTCAGGCTCTCGACTACCTGCACCGCGTTGGACGAGGTGCAGCAGATATCGACCTCGGCCTTCACCTCGGCCGAGGTGTTGACGTAGGCGACGACCGGCACGCCGGGGAATTTTTCGCGGAGCAGGCGCACCTCTGCGCCGGTAATGCTGGCGGCGAGCGAGCAGCCGGCACGCAAATCCGGGATCAGCACCGTCTTGTCCGGGTTGAGCAGCTTCGACGTTTCCGCCATGAAGTGCACGCCGCACTGGACGATGATGCCGGCCTTCACCTTGGTCGCCTCGACCGCCAGCTGGAGCGAGTCGCCGCCGATGTCGGCGACGCAGTGGAAGATCTCCGGCGCCTGGTAGTTATGCGCGAGGATCACCGCGTTCCGGGCGCGCTTCAGCTCGTTGATCGCCTTGATGGTCGGCGCTAGCAGCGGCCACTCGATCGGCGGGATCACGTGCTTCACGCGTTCGTAAAGGGATGCAGTGGCGCGCTCGACCTCGGGCGTCCAGTCCAGCGAGGGCATTGGCAGCGCGGCTCCCGCTCGGGAGGGCGCGGCGCGAGCGGAGCTGATGTCTTGGACATTCACTTGGCCATTGATTTGGCCGTGCGGCCGGTTGGCGAAGTCGTCGGGACCGTAGATTCCAGTGATCGGCATCGAAGCCTCCCTTGCGTGCCAATTATGCTCAATATGAGTATATTTTGAGCCCGAGTAATCCGGCCGAAAGGCCGGAGCTGGATGTCATCGAAGCTCTAATATGCTCAATATGAGTAAATCAAAGATAACACGCTCCGCCGAAGATCGCTAGGCCCCTTCGCACACATTCCCGTCAAGTCGCCCCGATGCGAGTCAGGCGAGGCCGCGTGAAACGCAATGCTCCCGCGATAGCTCCTCGTGGAATGCAACCGTTTTTGACTTGGGATTTTCATGCAAATGCATTAAACGACCTGACTCGTGGCTTCCTATTTGCGAATCCGCCAACAGACGAGGAACACCATGTCGACACAGATAGGCGAGCTCGCTCCGGTCTCACGTTCCTCGACCTGGCGCACCCCGGCCGTCATCATTCTCTGCGGCTGCGCGATCGGCATGCTCGGCTTCGGCCCGCGATCGGCGCTCGGCTTTTTCGTGCAGCCGATGAGCCATGAGTTCGCCTGGGGCCGCGACGTGTTCGGCCTTGCGATCGCCGTGCAGAACCTGCTGTGGGGCTTGGGCCAGCCCCTCGCCGGCGCGGTCGCCGATCGCTTCGGCCTGTTCCGGGTGATGTGTGTCGGCGCTCTGCTCTATGCCGGCGGCCTGCTCTTGATGCGCTACTCCTCGACGCCGCTGTCGCTCGACCTCGGCGCCGGCGTCATGATCGGCTTCGGCCTCGCCGGTTGCTCGTTCAATCTGGTGCTGTCGGCGTTCAGCAAGCTCCTGCCGGCCGAGAAGCGCGGCCTTGCGCTCGGTGCCGGCACCGCGGCGGGATCGTTCGGGCAGTTCCTGTTCGCGCCGATCGGCGTCGCGCTGATCGATAATTTCGGCTGGCAGCAGGCGCTCTCCGTGTTCGGCTTCCTGATGCTGCTGATCATCCCGCTATCGCTGGCGCTCTCGACGCCGCCGGTCGCAAGCGCGGCGACCGCGGCGCCTGCGGATGAGCAGACCTTCACCAGGGCGCTGGCGGAAGCCTTCGGTCACCGGTCCTACGTGCTCTTGGTGCTCGGCTTCTTCACCTGCGGCTTCCAGCTCGCCTTCATCACGGTGCATCTGCCGGCCTTCCTGGTCGATCGCGGCATCTCGGCGCAAACTGGCGGCTGGGTGATCGCGGCGATCGGCCTGTTCAACATCATGGGCTCGTTGAGTGTCGGCTACCTCCAGAACACTCTGCCCAAGCGCTACATCCTCTCGACGATCTATTTCACCCGCGCGCTCGCGACGCTCGCCTTTATCTCGTTCCCGATCACGCCGTTCTCGGCGATCGCATTCGGTGCGATCTCCGGCCTGACCTGGTTGTCGACGGTGCCGCCGACCTCGGCGCTGGTGGCGCTGATGTTCGGCACGCGCTGGCTCGCAACGCTCTATGGCTTTGCCTTCGTCAGCCATCAGGTCGGCGGCTTCCTCGGCGTGTGGCTCGGCGGCATCGTGTTCGAGCGCTTCGGTTCCTACACGCCGATCTGGTGGCTCTCGATCCTGTTCGGCGTGCTCTCCGCATTGATCAATCTTCCGATCGTGGAGAAACCGGTCGCAAGGGCGGTTGCGCAGCCGGCCTGATCGGCTAAACATCCCTGACAAACAAGTCAGGGAGTTCAGTCGTGGCCACGTTCAAGGCAATCCGGATCGACAAGGCGGACAAGGGCACCACCGCGCAGCTGACGCAGTTCGACGAAGCCGAGCTGATGGACGGCGACGTCACCGTGCGCGTGGAATGGTCGACGCTGAACTACAAGGACGGCCTCGCACTCACCGGCAAGGCGCCGGTGGTGCGCCGCTTCCCGATGATCGCTGGCATCGATTTCGCCGGCACGGTCGAAGCGTCCTCGCACCCGCAGTGGAAGGCGGGCGACAAGGTGGTCTGCACCGGCTGGGGCATGGGTGAAACCCATCTCGGCGCCTATGCCGAGAAGGCGCGAGTGAAGGGCGACTGGCTGGTCGCGCTGCCGCAGGGTCTGTCGGCGCGCGACGCCATGGCGATCGGCACCGCCGGCTTCACCGCGATGCTGTCCGTGTTGGCGCTGGAGAAACACGGCATCTCGCCGAAGAGTGGCCCGGTGGTGGTGACGGGCGCCGCCGGTGGCGTCGGCTCGGTTGCGACCGCGGTGCTGTCGAAGCTCGGCTACCACGTCATCGCATCGACCGGTCGCGCCTCGGAGGCAGACTATCTGAAGCACCTGGGCGCAGCCGAAGTGATCGACCGCAACGAATTGTCGGCACCGGCGAAGCCTCTGGCCAAGGAGCGCTGGGCGGGTGGCGTCGATAGCGTCGGCTCGACCACGCTCGCCAACCTCCTGTCGATGACGAAATACGGCGGAGCGATCGCGGCCTGCGGCCTGGCGGCCGGCATGGACCTGCCATCTTCCGTCGCGCCGTTCATTTTGCGCGGAGTGTGCCTTCTTGGCATCGATTCGGTGATGTGCCCGATCGAGCCGCGGAAAGCCGCCTGGCAGCGCCTGGCGTCCGATCTCGACCGGACGAAACTAGCTGAAATCACTCATGAAATTCCGCTTGCCGAGGTGTCCGACTGGGGCGCGAAAATTCTGGCTGGCGCGGTCCGCGGGCGCATCGTGGTAAAAATAGTCTGACGGCGTTCAGACTTTACCAACCAAGCTGCTCCAATCTTGCCATGGTTAGTATGGTAAGCAGCGGGTAAAGAGAGAGAAGGCATCGCCCGCCGCGGGGTTGGTTCGGAGTTGAGCATGCTTGCGCGTATTGTGTTGGGGGCTGTCACGGCGGCAGCGACGTTTGCGCCGGCCATTGCCGGAAGCATGAATGCAGACGAGGCGCGCCGCTTCGTCGCCGGTAAGGTGTTTGCTTTCACCTGTTTCGACGGCACCCGCGGTGCGGGCCGCATCCTCGACGACCTCGGTGCGGCCGGCGCGGTGCAGTTCTCCGGCGCAGGCCCGGTGAAACATCTCCGCCTGCCCGGTAACACGCTCCAGATTCGCGGCCAGAACGTCTGCGCCTCGATCAAGGGCATTCCGTTCGAGCCCTGTTTCAACCTGGAAAAGACCGACGAACGCAGCTTCCGCGGCTCGGTGTCGGGCATGGGCTTCGCCTATTGCGACTTCCACCATCAGGGTGGCAATCAGATGCTGATGGCGCGCGCCGTCGCGCGTCCGCGCTCGTTGCGCTCGTCGGAGCGCACAGGTTCGATCGGCGCGCCCAACACAGAGGTCGCCGCGCGGGTCGAGACGCCGCGTGTCGAGAGCGGGCGCCTTGAGCCGGTGAAGTCGGAACCCGCGAAGACCGAGGCCCCGTTGGAGCTGCGCCGCTCGACTCAATGAGCTGGCTGCGCGGGGCAGGCCGCGCACTTTGTCGTTGAAGATCCCCATCGAACACGAAGCCGCCGCGCCGTAGTCATACGGACGGCGGCTTTCATGCGTTGGTAGCTGTTCGCGTCCCAGTTTGCGTACGGCCGGGGGACGCGGCCCTACGCAAGGGTTCAACGATGTCGCTGTACTTTTTCCGCATCAGCACCGGCCGCTATTCCGGCGCTGCCGACCAACCTTACGAGTTCGAGGATCGCGCAGCGGCCTGGACCGAGATGACCGAGGTTTGCGCCAATCTGCTCGGCGGCATCGCCCGCGGCCTGAAGCCGAATGCCGAGTGGCGCATGGAGCTGCTCGACGAGAACAAGCAGCCGATTTTTCGCGTCAGCCTGGTTGGAGAAGCTGTCGGATGCAAAACGTCCTAGGTCCGACTTCAAGCTGCAATTTACAACTATGACGAGACTATCCTCGTTCAATTTCAATTATTTAGCGCGCAAAATCAGTATTTCTGCGAGGGCGCTCATTAACCAAAAGAGGAACTCTGACCGATAGGCTTTCACGGTAAGGGCGATCAACGTCCAAGCGGCCAGCAATGACTTGGCAGCTCGTTGCTTGGGAAACGTACCATGTTGAGCCTTTTTCAGGATATGCGGATCGGGACCAAGCTGGCGATCGCTTCGGCTCTCGGAGTGCTCCTGGTTGGAGCCATGATTGCGAGCCAGATGCTCGGCAATGCGAGCACCCGCGAGACCAGCCAAAGTGCACTTGCACAGCAGGAGATCGCGCGCGACGCAGTCAGGGCCGAAGTTGCAGTTCGCGGCATGCAACTCGCAGTGCGCGACCTTCGTCTCGCCAATAGTGCGGCCGATCTTCACAAGGCCAGCCAGAGTCTCGGCGATCAGCAGAATTCGATGAGCATGCTGGTCGAGTCGATGCTGAGGCTTTCTCACGCGGCTGAGAATCGTGTCCGCATGGAGAAACTGAGATCGCTCGCGGCGGACTATGGCAAAGCTGCGCAGCAGATTGCCGGCGTGCGCGGCGAAGCCATCGCCGTTACTGCGTCTGGCCCGGACGGCGCGACGCGCGCCGCGAAGCTCAATGACGAAGGCATTCGCATCGCGCGGGAGCTTACGCTGCCGATCGCAGCCCAACTCGACGCGCTGATCAGCCAGATCGCCGACTATGCGAGACACAAATCCGACGAGGACAATGCCGCGGCTGCCGCTCAGATGAGATCGAGCGAGCAGATCGGAACGGCGGTCGGCGCCTTCGCGGCGCTCGTTCTGATCGGCTCCTGGCTCCTCTCCTTCCTCAGCATCGCGCGGCCGATCCGCGCGCTCACCGTGGCCATGGACAAGCTCGCCGGCGGCGATTTTTCAGTGGTGCTACCCGGGCTTGGCCGCAAGGACGAGGTGGGCGGCGTTGCCGCTGCCGTCGAGAAGTTCAAGATTGTGTCCGAGCAGAAGGCGCAAGAGGAGGCCGAAGCCAAGATCAGGCAGGACCAGATCGCGGCCGCGCGACGCAAGGCCGAGATGCACAAGCTCGCCGACAGTTTCGAATCCGCCATCGGCGAGATCGTCGAGACCGTCTCTTCGGCCTCGACCGAGCTCGAGGCCTCGGCTTCGACGCTCACCTCGACCGCCGAGCGCGCGCAGGAGTTGATCACGGTGGTTGCTGCCGCCTCCGAAGAGGCCTCGACCAACGTGCACTCGGTGGCATCCGCGACCGAAGAACTGTCCTCATCGATCAACGAGATCAGTCGTCAGGTTCAGCAGTCCGCGCGCGTGGCCAACGAAGCGGTCGGCCAGGCTCGTGTCACGACCGAGCGGGTCAGCGAGTTGTCCAAGGCGGCGACGCGCATCGGCGACGTGATCGAGTTGATCAATTCGATCGCCGGCCAGACAAATCTGCTCGCACTCAATGCCACGATCGAGGCCGCCCGCGCCGGCGAAGCGGGCAAGGGCTTTGCGGTGGTTGCCTCCGAGGTCAAGGCCCTGGCCGAGCAGACGGCGAAGGCAACCGGCGAGATCGGGCAGCAGATTTCCAGCATCCAGACCGCGACCGAACATTCGGTCGGCGCGATCAGGGACATCAGCGACACCATCGAGAAGCTGTCGGAGATCTCTTCGACGATTGCGGCGGCCGTGGAAGAGCAGGGCGCCGCGACGCAGGAAATTTCCCGCAACGTGCAGCGGGCGGCACAAGGCACTCATCAGGTGTCGTCCAACATCACCGACGTGCAGCGCGGCGCGAGCGAGACCGGCTCGGCGTCCTCGCAAGTCCTGTCTGCCGCGCAAATGCTGTCCGGTGACAGCAGCCGCCTCAAGCTCGAGGTCGGCAAGTTTCTCGGCTCTGTGCGCGCCGGCTGACGGTGGCGTCTTGAGCAGACCCCGATCTGCAACCGCCGCGCGCGAAACTGCGATGGTTGCGCGCGTTCGTATTTCGACGCCGCGACCGATGCGCGCAGGGTTAACCTTCCGGAAAAGCGATGCAGGCATGATCTCCGCAATATTCCGGGCGCTGAGTCGCCCTTCATGTATTGCGTCCAGTCGTTGGAGCACATTCAATGAGCGGCATTTCCATTCGCCTCACCCATAAGGTCATGGCGATCGGACTCTTCGGCCTTATCGGTCTCGCCGCCTTCGGTGTGATCTACGAGATCGGCAGCCTCTCCCAGGATGCGTCGCGCGATGTTGCCAGCCGCGCCCGCGCGATCGCTGATCTCGACAAGCAGCTTTCGATCGAAATGCTGGAAGCGCGCCGCAACGAGAAGAATTTCCAGCAGCGGCGGAACGAAAGCTTCGCCAAGGCGCATGCCGAGCTGATCGGACCGATCAACCGCGATTTCGACGAGGTGGAGCGGTTGTTGACGACTGGCGGCATGAGTGCGCTGTCCGACAGGATGAAGCAGGCCCAGACCGGCTTCAAGCGCTATGCCTCGGATTTCGGCGCCCTGGTGGCGGCCGAGACCAGGCTCGGCCTGAACGAGACGCTCGGCCTCTCCGGCTCGCTCCGCGCCGCGGTGCACGACATCGAGACCAAGCTCAAGCAGATCGACGATCCGCGGACGACGAGCTGGATGCTGATGATGCGCCGGCACGAGAAGGATTTCATGCTGCGGCGCGATCCAAAATACATTGCCGAGATGGAGAAGGCCGCGGCCGAATTCTCCAAGGCGATAGAAGTCGTCGCGGTCCCTACGGCGGTGATGAACGACATCACCGCCAAGTTGCAGAAATACCAGTCCGAGTTCGCGGCCTGGGCGGAGACCGCGCAGCAGACTGCGGCCCTCGACGCCAGCATGATGAAGACGTTTCGCGAGCTCGAGCCCGTCATGGCGGAAGTGCAGAGCGCCGTCGATGCCATGTACAAGCAGGCCGATGCTGCCGAGGCCGCGACCCGCGATGCCGTACGTCTGTGGATGATGGTCGCCTTCGGCGTCACCGTCGTCGTGCTCGCGGCGGTCGGCTTCCTGCTCGGACGCTCGATCTCGAACGCGCTCGGCGCCATGGTGGGCGCGATGACGCGGCTGGCGCGCGGCGAGCTTTCGATAGCCGTTCCCGGTGTCGGACGCAGGGACGAGATCGGCGAGATGGCCGGTGCAGTCGAGGTGTTCAGGACCGGCATGGCGGAGGCCGGGCGGCTGCGCGTCGAGCAGGTGGCGGCCGACGCGCGTGGGCGTGAACAGCGCAAGGCGGACATGCAGCGGCTTGCCGACGCCTTCGAAGGCGCGGTCGGCGAGATCGTCGAGACCGTGTCGTCGGCGGCAACCGAGCTCGAAGCGTCCTCCAACACGCTGACTGAGGCCGCCGAGCGCGGCAACGGGCTCGCCACGGCTGTGGCTGCGGCCTCGGAGGAGGCCTCCGCCAACGTGCAGTCGGTGTCGGCTGCAAGCGAAGAGATGACCTCTTCGATCACCGAGATCAGCCGTCAGGTGCAGGAATCGGCGCGGGTCGCCGACGTTGCGGTGGAACAGGCGCAGCGTACCAATGCACGCGTCGCCGAGCTGACGAAGGCGGCCGGCCGCATCGGCGACGTGGTCGATCTGATCAACACCATCGCCGCCCAGACCAATCTGCTGGCGCTGAATGCGACGATCGAGGCGGCGCGGGCGGGCGAGGCCGGCAAGGGCTTCGCCGTGGTGGCGACGGAAGTGAAGGCGCTTGCGGAGCAGACCGCCAAGGCGACGGGCGAGATCGGCCAGCACATCGGCGCGATCCAGGCCGCGACGGAGGACTCCGTCGGCGCGATCAAGGAGATCGGTGACACCATAGCGCGCATGTCGGAGATCTCGTCGACCATCGCCGCCGCGGTCGAGGAGCAGGGCGCTGCGACGCAGGAGATTTCCCGCAACATCCAAAACGCCGCGCAGGGCACCTCGGAGGTCTCGGCGAACATAGGCCATGTCCAGCGCGGCGCCGGCGAGACCGGGGCTGCTTCTGCGCAGGTGCATTCGGCCGCCCAGTCGCTCTCGCAGGAGAGCAACCGGCTGAAGAGCGAAGTGGCGCGTTTCCTGGAGTCGGTACGGGCGGCGTGACGACGTCGGCCCTGTCGATGTTGCCATGCATGAAGCACGGCGCCGCGCGAGATCTGTGCAGCTGCAGCGCATGGTCGGGGAAAATAGCGATTGTCGGGACGTCCAATAGTTTTACGTAGGACCATGTTAACGCCTGCTTGCGAATATAGGGCGCAATTCTACGGAATAAGAACCAGCCAGCATTGTTGAATTGACCTCCGCCCGGTCGTCCGTCGTGACGCCTGTGGCGCAGGTGACGTGCGCGCTGCCAGCTATCATCGGGATTCGTGCGATGTCGAAGTTGTCGATCGTCTTCAAGCTGCTGACCGTGTTGTCGGTCCTCGTGCTCTCGCTCGCCGGTGTCGGCGTGACGGCGATCGGCACGATGCAGAACATCAACGCCCACACCGTCGAGATTGCGCAGAGCTGGCTGCCGAGCGTGCGTGCGCTCGGCTCGATGCGCGCCGACATCAACGAGCTGCGCGTCGCGCTGCGTCTGCACCTGATGCAGGACACAGCTGAAGGCAAGGAAGCCGCAGAGAAGCGCCTCGCCTCGCTCCGCGAGCGCATCGAGAAGACCCGCAAGGTCTACGAGCCGCTGATCACCGCCGCCGAGGAGCGCTCGCTCTACGAACAATGGACCAAGGCGTGGGCTGAATATCTGAATGGCGTTCAGGACGTGATGGCGCTGTCGCGCAAGAGCGTCGGTCGCTTCCCGGCCGATGCCAACGAGCTGTTGCAGACCAAGGTCGCGAAGATGGCCCAGGCCGCCGATCCCCTGCTCCAGAAGGGCATCGAGTTGAACAATCAAGGCGCCGAGCTGGAGACGAAGCAGGCGGCCGACAGCTACGCCACGATCTTCCGCGTGCTGGTCGGCATCATCGTGCTCTCGGTCGTGATCGCGATCGGCGCCGCCTATTATCTCGTGCGCGACGTTTCTCAGGGCATTGCTTCGATCATCCGTCCGATGCAGTCGCTCGGCGAAGGCGACCTCTCGGCCGAGGTGCCGCATCGCGGCGAGAAGACCGAGATCGGCTCGATGGCCGATGCGCTGCAGATCTTCAAGGAGGCGCTGATCGCCAAGAAAGCCGCCGACGAGGCAGCGGCGCGCGACGCCGAGGCCAAGATCGAGCGCGGTCGCCGCGTCGACGCCATCACCCGCAAGTTCGAAGCCATGATCGGTGAAGTGGTCGGGACCGTGTCGTCGGCCTCGACCGAGCTGGAGGCCTCGGCGACGACGCTGACCAATACGGCGCAGCGCGGGCAGGAGCTCGCGACCGTCGTCGCGGCCGCCTCCGAGGAAGCCTCCACCAACGTCCAGGCCGTGGCGTCCGCCTCGGAAGAGCTGTCTTCCTCCATCACCGAGATCAGCCGCCGCGTGCAGGATTCGGCGCGGATGGCCGCGGAAGCGGTCGAACAGGCGGCGCGGACCAACGAACGCGTCAACGCGCTGTCGCAGGCGGCGTCCCGCATCGGCGACGTCGTCGAGCTCATCAATACCATCGCAGGCCAGACCAATCTGTTGGCGCTGAACGCGACCATCGAAGCGGCACGCGCCGGCGAGGCCGGCCGCGGCTTCGCCGTCGTTGCCTCGGAAGTGAAGGCGCTCGCCGAGCAGACCGCGAAAGCGACTGGGGAGATCGGGGCGCAGGTCGCCGGGATTCAGGCCGCCACGCAGGAATCGGTCAGCGCCATCCAGGAGATCGGCGGCACCATCGAGCGGCTGTCCGAGGTCTCCGCGGCGATCGCCGCCGCCGTCGAAGAACAGGGCGCGGCGACGCAGGAAATTTCGCGCAACGTGCAGCAGGCTTCGGTCGGCACCCAGGAGGTCTCGATGAACATCACCGACGTACAGCGCGGTGCGACCGAGACCGGCTCGGCCTCGACCGAAGTGCTGTCGGCGGCGAAATCGCTGGCGACCGACAGCACCCGTCTGAAGGTCGAAGTCGCGCAGTTCCTGGAGTCGGTCCGCGCCGCCTGATCCTCAACTGCCCGTCTGTGGAGCCGGCGGCGGTGCGACCTGTCGCCGGAACAGGATGCGCTGGTAGAGCCAGCCGATCGCGACCAGCACGATGCCGAGGCACATGAACGACAGCGCGCGGTAGACGCCTGTCAGCGTCGACATGTCGATGACGAAGGCCTTGAGGATCGTCAGCGCGATGACGGCGGCAGAGGCCAGCCGCGCGCGCTCCGAATTGACCAGGATGCCGACGCCGAGCAGCACCACGCCGAAGGCGAGCCAGCCGATCGAATAGGTGTATTGCTCCGCGCCCGTGGTGCCGCCGTAGAGCAGGACTGGGCCGTGATAGAAGCGGCGGATCTCCAACGTCACGTAGGTGAGCGCGAACACCAGTGCCCCGCCCGCGATCGTATTGGCATAGGCGACCGGGCGATGTCCTGCCACCGCGTAGGACAGCAGCAGCATCAGCATTGCGGGGAGCGCGTAGCCGAGCAGCAGCAGGTTGAACACGAGACCGCCGACATTGACGCTGGAGAACAGCAGCGGATTCTCCAGTATCAGGAGCCCCAACACGCTGATGAGCGCGGCGATCGCGGTCAGCGCGATCGCGCCGACATTGTGCACGACGCTGTGGCTGCGCAGCCGCAGGCGTTCCAGCCCGATCGCCATCGCGAGCGCGACGCAGACCTGCAGCGCGAACTCGAGCAGCGACGGCGGCGAGATCATGTCGCCACCGGTCGCAAAGTGCCGGATCTCCATGAAGGCGAGCAGCGCGGCGAACAGGATCGCGGCGGTCTCGACCATGCGCAGCGGCGGATCGTCGGCGCCGCGGCGCAGGAAGATGCTCGCGCCCCAGAACGATGCCGCCGGCAGGCCGTAGCCCCAAAACAGCCAATTGAAGATCGGCGCGGTGCCGACGGCATCGCCGACGATGCGCGGATCGTAGGCTATCCGAGCGGTGACGATGCCGGCAAAGATGGCGGCGAGCCAGCGCAGGAACGGAATCGGCCGCTGCATCGAGATCCAGGCGGTGCCGAGCGACATCAGCGCGAGCGCGATGGTGAGCCAGCCCTTCTCCAGCGCGAAGGTCAGCGCCAGTGCCAGCGCGCCGAGCGTGCCGGTCGCGAACAGCGCCGTGGAGATCATGATGCCCGGCCTGGTGTCGCGGCGCGTGAGCGATTCGGTCGCAGCACCAAAGGCGGCGGCGAGCAGCACGGCGAGGATCGCAAACGGGATCGAGCGGTCGAGATGGGCGATGCGCGCATAGAGCGCAACCAGGATCGCGATCGGCGTCGCGACCGCCGCGGCCGACCACACCACCGGGATGACAGCCGAATTCGACCGGCCCTGCGCGAGGAAGCCGGTGATGCCGAAGCCGGCGGCGAAGACCGCAGCCATCACCAGATGCAGCGTCACGGAGCTGTCGATCGCTGCTGGCCCGACACCCGGCAGGGGACCGCCCGGCAGCACCAGCATATCGGGATTGGCCCGTACCGCCCATTCGGCGAACACGATGAAGACGGTTGCCGCAGCCGCGCCCAGCGCACCGGTTGCTGCCGGCGCACGCCAGGCGACGAGTAGGGTCGCGCCGACGAGAAGCGTGAAGGCGATCAGCGCCAGATCGGCATGCGCGCTCGACAGCACGATGATCAAGGCTGCGAACAGATAGGCGCCGAGCGAGCTCGACGACACCGGCTCGATCTCGCCGTCCTCGATGGTCGGGCCGAACATGAAGCCGCAGACGACGAGGAGGGAAGCGAGCGTGAAGCCCGCAATGACGTGGAAGGCGTGCGGCGCCACCTGCAATTCGGGCTCGAGCCCCATGAAAGTCCAGAGCACCGCGAAGACGATCGTGGTCACCGCGAGCCAACGCCATAGCCGGATGCGGGCGAGGCCGAAGCTCGCGGCGGTCACGATCGCGAGATAGATGTAGAGCGCCCAATAATCCGGCTTGCCGCTGGAGACGAGGACCGGTGTCACGAATGCGCCGACGACGCCGAGGCCCGCGAGCGCGGGCCCATGCAGCAGCGCGGCGGCCAGCGTGCCGAGCGCGACGAGGCCGAGCAGCACGAAGGCGGTGGCGGGCACGAGGAAACCGTAGAGCGCATAGGCTGCATAGATGGTCGCGAACGCCACCGCCGTGCCGGCCGCGGTGAGGATCGCCGGGATGTTGGCGATCGGCAGCGCCTGGATGGCCGAGATGCTTTCCTTGCGCCGTGTCCATTCGCCCGCACCTAACAGCGCCAGCGCGAACAGGCCGCCGAGGAAGACGCGCACGCCGGGGCCGACAAGGCCGGCCTCGATCGAATAGCGCACCATGAAGAAGCCGCCGAGCGCGAGCGCAAGCCCGCCGATCCACACCACCCAGCGCGTGCCGAGTCGCTCCTCGAAGCCGGGTGCGGATGCAGGCAGCGGAGGCGGTGCAGCGGCCTCGGTGCTCGTCTCGAGCGGCGGCGGCGAAACAGCTTCGGTGGCGGGTGGCGGCGCCGGCTCAGCTTCCGGCGCAAGCGGCGGCGGCTCCGCCGCAGCCGTCGCGGGTGCGGGCGCCTGCTCCCACACAGGTGTGAGCGGCGGCGGCTGAACCCGTCGCTGCGCATTAAACGTCTCTTCGAGCGAGCTTAGTCGGCGGCGCAGTTCGGCTGCCTGACTGGAGGCCTTGATCGCGACGAGGAAGGCGGCGATCGCAATGATCAACGCAAAGACGTCAAACGGGCCGTCGAACATGAAGCCTCCAGGCAACCGGCGGGCAGGGCCGATGGCGAAATCTTAGAGTCTTGGTTTCGAGCATGATCTTGCTCGGAAAACCGCTTACGCACTTTTCCGGATCATGCTCAGCGCCGGGAGCGTACGCGCAAGCCCGGCGCGGGCCGCTCCTGGAGCACGTCGCGGCGGAAGCGATAGAGCGCCGCCGGGCGTCCGCCGGTCTGTGTCGACATCGCCCCGGTCGGTTCGACCAGAGCTTCCGTTTCGACGAGGCGGCGGAAATTCTGCTTGTGCAGGTGGCGGCCGGAGATGGCCTCCACCGTATGCTGCAATTCCGTGAGTGTGAACTCGGCGGGCAAAAGTTCAAAGACCACAGGACGATACTTCAGTTTTGCACGCAGCCGCGCGATGGCTGTGGCGAGGATGCGCCGGTGATCGAACCGCATCGAGGTCCCAAGCGCGGGAAGCGTCTTGCGCGCTAATGCCGCAGGCCTGCCGTCGCGCCGCGCCTCCTCGATCAGCCCGGCCTCGTACAGGAGCTCATAGCGGTCGAGCACGCGCTCCTCGTCCCACGGCGCACCGTCGAGACCGAAATAGAACCGCACGCGATCCCTCCGCGGCAGCGCGCGCGTGGTCTCCGGCGTCTCCTCCTCGGCCCATTTCATCAGCGCCGGGATGATGTCGCGGGCGATGATCTCCGGCGGCTGCTCGCGCCAGTCTTCCCAGGGGAAGAAGCGATACCATGGCTCGAAGCTCGCGCCGGTCGCGGCGAGCTCGCCATCGACGGCGCGCGTCAGCGCGAGATAGCCGATCGACACCATGTGCGCGCCGGTGTGGCCGGCTTCGGCATGACGGCCGCGGTCGCCGAACGTGTAGAGTTGCTCGACATAGCCGAGCCGCAGGCCCGCCTGTTGCTCGACCCAGGCGCGTAGGCCGATCTCGAAGGTGCGATGGGCGAGCGCATCGAACGGCCCGAACGGCAGGCCGGCAAGCCCGTCACCGCCGCGTGCGGTGAGGATCTGCGGCTCGCGGTCGTCGATCGCGACGATCGCGGCGGTCAGGCCAATCTCGATCGGCGTCAGCAGCATCTCGCTCATGCGGCTGAGGTCGCTGGTGTTGTGAACAAGATATGCCGGCTGATTGAGCCGGTCTCTCCGCATGCTCGCTGTAACCTCTCCCGCTTGCGGGAGAGGTCGGCGCGCAGCACCGGGTGAGGGCTCTCTCCACGCTGGGAGTGCCTCGGTGCGGAAGCACCCTCACCCATAGCCGATGCTTCGCATCGGCGTCTTCTTAAAGGACGGCGGCCGAAGGCCGCCTGTGCCTCTCCCGCAAGCGGGAGAGGGGGCGCAGTCCCGTCGCCCCTGATATCCGCCTCTTGCCTCATTCGAGCTCGATCACGAAGGGGCGGCCCTCGACCATCATCGCGCCCGGGCCCATTTCGTCGAGCGCGCGCAGCATGCGGCCATTGCGTCCCAATGCACGATCGGCAAGGCCGACGATGCGCCGGTTCGGCGAGGCGATCGGCGAGGCCGCGCGGATCTTCCTGGCGATCTCGATCTCGTCGCGGTTCGGATTGAGCGCGCATACCGCTGCAAATGCGCTCGCGGTGGAGCGGCTGATGCCGGCGTAGCAATGCACCACCAGCGGCGCGCTGCGGTCCCAGCCCCGCACGAAGTTCAGCACCTGCTCGATATGCGTCTCTGACGGTGCGACGAAGCCGTCCATCTCCTCGGTGATGTCGTCCATCGACACCTTGAGATGGTTGGCCGGCAGCACGGACACGGGCCGCGCCACCTGCTCGACATTGGCCATCACCGTCAGCACGTGGCTGGCGCCGGTGAGGCGGACGGTTTCGGGAAGCGCGGCGAGGGAACAGACGTGGATCATGGCGGACCTTTTTGGCGCCGATTATAGCGAGCGCCGTTAGGGTGGGCAAAGCATCCCACATTGTCGTCCCAGCGCAGGCCCTAGGGCATGCACATATCTGGTGCGGCGGATTGACTCGGATCGGCCTGGGAGGATTCCAGAATCAGAGTTCTGTGTGATTCGTATTGCGGCACTCCATGATTTGGACGGGGTGCCGCGATGTTGTCACGGATTGACTGGACGCTGGGCCGGTTCGGGGATCGTCGTCTCGATAAAGGGGGGCGGCGTTCGTCGAACGCATGGTTGTGGGCAAAACTGTCTGCCTTCGGCAGCTCTCCAGGGGGAACCGCGCGCTGGAAGTGCGGTTCAACCGCTTTCTTGGCCATGACAAGGTGACGGTGGAGCGGATCATCGAAAGCTGGAGCGAAAGCACGGTCGCTGCGGTAGAGGGCCGCCACGTGCTGGCCATCCAGGACACCAGCGAGATCCACTTCAACACCACACCGCAACGCCGGCGCGGGCTCGGAGAAATCGGCAAAGGCAATAACCACGGCGTGCTGCTGCATCCGCTGCTGGCTGTGGATGCCGATGACGGCAACTGTCTTGGACTTTTGAGCGGGCAGATATGGACGCGCACAGGTCGCCGCACGACCTCGCACGACGATCGGGAGTTATCGGACAAGGAATCGCAGCGCTGGATATCCACTGCCATGGCGGCCAAGCCGCTCCTCACCAAGGCCACAGCGGTGACGGTGCTGGGTGACCGCGAGAGCGATATTTTTGCCCTTTATGCCAGCTCGGCCGAGCAACACTTCCACGTCATCGCGCGCAGCATGCATGATCGCAAGCTTGCCGACCGCAGCGGCTTGTATGAGGTCAGCGATGCCATGGCCGCGGTGGATCGGCGTGCGATCCAATTGCCTGCGCGCGCCGCGCGGCCCGCCCGCCTGGCTCACCTCGAACTTCGCTTTGGCGCAATCGAGCTCGCCCGCCCACAGAGTAAGTTCCTGCGCCATCTGCCGGAAAGCTTGCCATTGGCGGTGGTCGATGTGCGCGAGATCAATGCCGAAACCGGGGTAGAGCCGCTGCACTGGCGGCTTCTCACCTCTCACGAGGTTACCGGCATCGAGGACGCCTGGCGCATCGTCCAATGGTACAAGCAACGCTGGATCATCGAGCAGTTCTTCCGCATCCTGAAGACACAAGGCTTCAAGCTCGAAGACAGCCAGATCGGAACCGCCGATCGCCTTCTCAAGCTGGTCGCGATTGCCGCTAAGGCGGCCGTCATCACAATCCAACTTCTGCAGGCCCGCAATGGCAGTCGCCAACCCATTCTCGCTGCCTTCGACAACGGCCAAATTAACGTGCTCACCGCCCTCAACCGTCAACTCGAAGCCGGGAGCAAGCGATTAAAGAACCCACATCCGCCCGATAGCCTCGCTTGGGCCGCCTGGATCATTGGTCGCCTCGGCGGCTGGGACGGCTACCCATCGTCCAAGCCGCCGGGCCCGATCACCTTCAAGAACGGCCTCGAATACTTCCACGCCGTCGCAGCAGGATGGAGCCTCAGAGATATGTGCATGCCCTAGAGCGCAGGCCGGGACCCATAACCACCGGCTGGCGTGACTGAGGCGGTGGCAACTCCCAGTCTTCGCAAAACCCCTTCCCGGAGTATGGGTCCCGGCCTGCGCCGGGACGACAGCAGAGATCAAGGCACCGCTGCCCTACGCAATCACCGCGCCAAACCGCTCCAGGAACTGCTTCTCGGCCCGCGCCGCGGTCCAGGGCGTGAGATAGTCGCGCCGGACGCTGTCGGGTAGGCCGGGATCCTTGCCGAACAGGCGCCGTGCCTCGCTCTCGCTGAAACCGGCAAGCTCGGTCGCCTCCAGATAAGCCGCGCCGCGATCGGCAGCCTTGATCGCCTGCGTGATCTCCTCCGGCAGCACCGGCGGTAGCCCGAAGCGAATGTGGATGGCGCCGAGCAGGCGTTTCTCGACCGCCTTGTAATGGCCCTCGAGCACGGCCTTGAACGGCGAGATCATGTCGCCGATGACGTATTCGGGTGCGTCATGCAGCAGGGCTGCGAGTCGCACGCGCTGGTCGACGCGCGGCATCTCATGCCGCATCACGGTCTCCACCAGCAACGTATGCTGCGCGACCGAGAAGATGTGGGTGCCGATGGTCTGGCCGTTCCAGCGGGCGACCCGTGCGAGGCCATGCGCGATGTCGGCGATCTCGACGTCGAGCGGGGAGGGATCGAGCAGATCGAGCCGTCGGCCCGACAGCATGCGCTGCCAGGCGCGGGACTGCGCATCGCGCGCGGTCTTCTTCTCGACAGTCATTTGGCCTTGAGGCGCGGCTTGCGCTGCGTCTTGCCGCAGGTCGCGTGACAATGGCAGTCGACCAGATGGTCGTTGACCATGCCGGTCGCCTGCATGAAGGCATAGACGATGGTCGGGCCGACGAACTTGAAGCCGCGCGAGGACAGCTCCTTGGAGATCTGCACCGACAACGGCGTCGAGGCGGGTACGCTCGCGGTGGTCTTGAAATTGTTGACCTTGGGGCGGCCGTCCATGAAGTCCCACAACAGCTTCGAGAAGCCCGGTCCCTTCTCCATGATCTCCAGATACGATTTTGCGCTCAGGATCGTGCCGTCGATCTTGGCCTTGTTGCGCACGATGCCGGCATCGTTCATCAGCGCGTGCACCTTCTTGTCGCTGTAGCGCGCGATCTTCTCCGGCTGGAAATCGTCGAAGGCTTTGCGGAAATTGTCGCGCTTGCGCAGGATCGTGATCCAGGAGAGGCCGGCCTGGAAGCCGTCGAGGATCAGCTTTTCGTAGAGTGCGCGGTCGTCATATTCAGGCACGCCCCATTCGGTGTCGTGATAGGCGACATAGAGCGGATCTTCGCCGGGCCACGGGCAGCGGGTCTTTCCGTCGGGATGCAGGCGAGGGGCGCGGCTCATGCGATGGGTTGCTTCGATGGAATGCGGACGGTGTCGGGTTCGGCCAGTGTCAGCGCGAGGCCGCCCGCGGTGAGCGGCTGGCCCGCATCGAGCGCGTCGGCGACGCGGTCGACGCGCACCAGCGCGATGCCTTTGCCGCCGGCGGTCGAGCCGATGGTGCCGACCGGCTTGTCGCCGGCGAGAATGGTGGCACCAATCTCGGGCGAGGGTCCCTCGAGCAGCACCTTGACGCTGCGGGTGCGCGCGGTGCCGCGATGCTGCATGCGCGAGACGACCTCCTGGCCGACATAGCAGCCCTTGTCGAAATCGACGCCGGCAAGCCGGTCCATGTTGGTCTCGTGCGGGAACGCGTCGCTGTACATGAAATCGAGCCCGCCGCGCGGCACGCCGAGCGCGATGCGGTGGGCCTCGTATTCGGCGGCATCGACCAGCTCGGCGCCGATGAGATCGGACAGCTTCTGCTTGAGATCCTCGGGGATCAGGATGCGATAGCCGAGCTCATTGTGGCGCGGATCGGCGAAGCCGAGGTCGGGCTGAGCGGCAGGCTGGCCGTCCCAGGCTGCAAGCACGCCCAGAGCATCGGAGAGGTTTTCCACCGTGACTTTGGCGCGCAGCTTGTAGAATTTCAGCTTGGTGGCGAGGCCCTCGGCCAGCGCCTTCGGGCAATCGATCAGGAACCCACCGCCATGGCCGGCGGGCACCTCCGTGATCAGGAAATCGACGATGATCTTGCCCTGCGGCGTCAGCAGCGCGCCGAATCGCCCCAGGCCCGGCTTGAGCCTGTCGACATCGGTGGTGACGAGGCCGTTGAGGAAGTTGCGCGCATCCTCGCCCGCGACCTTGACCACGCCCCGGTCGGGAAGAAACGCTGATTTCATGCGAAAATCTCTTGCGACATGTTGCTCCGGAACGTAAGCCCGCAAGGCAAAAACGACAAGACCTCGAGCCCTGCGCTTGGGGATGAGAGAGGTCCCATGACCCAGCGTTTCGACGTGATCCTCAAAGGCGGCACCGTGGTCAACCAGGACGGCGAGGGCCTGCGCGATATCGGCATCACGGGTGGCCGCATCGCCGAGATCGGCACGCTGTCGCAAGCCAGTGCCGCGGAGGTGATCGACTGCAAGGGCCTGCACATCCTGCCCGGCGTGATGGACACGCAGGTGCATTTCCGCGAGCCCGGGCTGACGCACAAGGAAGACCTCGAGACCGGCTCGCGCAGCGCCGTGATGGGCGGCGTCACCGCCGTGTTCGAGATGCCGAACACCTCGCCCCTCACAGTGACGGAAGCCGAATTCACCGACAAGGTGAAACGCGCTCGTCACCGCATGCATTGCGATTTCGCCTTCTTCATCGGCGGCACCCGCGAGAACGTGCAGGATCTGCCGGTGCTGGAGCGCGCGCCGGGCTGCGCCGGCGTCAAGGTGTTCATTGGCTCCTCGACCGGCGCGCTGCTGGTGGAGGACGACGAGAGCCTCCGCCGCATCTTCCAGGTCATCCGCCGCCGCGCCGCCTTCCATGCGGAGGACGAGTACCGCCTCAACGACCGCAAATCGCTGCGCATCGAGGGCGATGCGCGCTCGCATCCGGTCTGGCGCGACGAGACCGCGGCGTTGATGGCGACGCAGCGCCTGGTCAAGCTCGCGCATGAGACGGGCAAGCGCATCCATGTGCTGCACATCTCGACCAAGGAAGAGATCGAGTTCCTGCGCGACCATAAGGACGTCGCCTCCTGCGAAGCGACGCCGCATCACCTCACGCTGGTCGCGCCGGAATGCTACGAGCGGCTCGGCACGCTGGCGCAGATGAATCCACCGGTGCGCGGCGCCGATCACCGCGCCGGGATCTGGCGCGGCATCGAGCAGGGCATCATCGATGTGCTCGGCTCCGACCACGCCCCGCATGCGCTGGACGAGAAGCAGAAGACCTATCCGGCCTCGCCCTCCGGCATGACCGGCGTGCAGACGCTGGTGCCGATCATGCTCGATCACGTCAATGCCGGCCGGCTCTCGCTCGCCCGTCTCGTCGATCTCACCAGCGCCGGGCCCGCGCGGCTCTACAACATGGCCTGCAAGGGCCGCATCGCCGCCGGTTACGATGCCGACTTCACCATCGTCGACTTGAAGCGCAGCGAGACCATCACCAACAAATGGGTGGCATCCAAGGCCGGCTGGACCCCCTATGACGGCGTCCGCGTCACCGGCTGGCCCGTCGGCACCTTCATCCGCGGCCGCCGCGTGATGTGGCAGGGCGAGCTGGTGACGGCCTCGCAAGGTGAGCCGGTGCGGTTTCTGGAGACGCTGAAGGCGTAGGCCGCTCCACACTCGGTGTCGTCCCGGCGAAGGCCGGGACCCATAACCACAGGGAGACGTTTGGCGGAGACTAGTCGTTGCTGGGCCTTCTCTCGGTACGAATACCTACGTCCACCGATAGATCACGCGGTATGGGTCCCGGCCTTCGCCGGGACGACATTGAGGAAGCATGGGAGAGCATTCAATGACTCAACCCCTCATCACCACCGAGCAACTCGCAGGCCTCCTCGGCGATCCCGACCTTCGCCTCTACGACTGCACGACCTACAACGAGCCGGTGCCGCCGGGCAGCGACGTGCCGTATCGTGCGGTGCCCGGCGACAAGACGTTTGCGGCCGGCCACATCCCCGGTGCCGATTTCCTCGACCTGCAGGGCGAGTTTTCCGATACCTCCGCCCAACAGTTTTTCATGATGCCCGATGTGGCCCAGCTGGAGGCTGCCTTCGGCCGGCATGGCCTCGATGCATCCAAGACCATCGTGCTCTACAGCATCGGCACGACGATGTGGTCGACGCGGTTCTGGTGGATGCTGCGCTCGCTCGGCGTCGATGCGCGTGTGCTCGACGGCGGTTTCGACAAATGGAAGGACGAGGGGCGGCCGGTCGAGAGAGGTGCGCCGAAGGGCTATCCGGCCGCGACGTTCAAGGCCGCGCCGCGCCCAGGCTATTTCGTCGACAAAGACGTCGTGAAGGCCCGGATCGGCGATCCGGCGACCGTTATCGTCAACGCGCTCGGTCCGCAATTTCATCAGGGTCTCGAGCCGAGCCGCTACGGCCGGCCCGGCCGTGTGCCGGGCAGCGTCAACGTCCCAGCGGCGTCGCTCACCAATGCCGACAAAACGCTGACGACACTGGCCGATGCCGAGGCCAAATTCGCGGCCCAAGGCATTACGCGCGACAAGAATGTGATCCTGTATTGTGGCGGCGGCATCTCGGCGACGATCGACCTGCTCATGCTGACCCAGCTCGGCTACGATAAGCTCACGCTCTATGACGCCTCCATGGGCGAATGGGCGCGGAATCCGGCGCTGCCGATCGAGACGGATTAGGGGTTATTTACCCTCCCCTGGAGGGGGAGGGTCGGTCGCGCGCAGCGCGAGCGGGGTGGGGTAACAGTCTTTCGCCATTGGCGGTGCCCGTTTGGAGAGATCACCCCACCCCGCTTCGCATTGCGCTTTGCTCCATACGAAGCGACCCTCCCCCTCCAGGGGAGGGTAAGAGAGCGCCGAGTAAGAATGTTGGGAACCTTTCGTTTAGGCCTGCATCCAATGTCCGGAACGAAGCGAAACAAGCAGGTGACAGCCATGCAACGGACCGCAGCCGGCCTGTCCGCCGGCGCCAAGACATTGGAAGCCGAACTGATCGATCGCGCGCGGGGCCGTGACGAAGCCGCCTTGCGAGAGATCATGCAGGCCAACAACCGCAGGCTCTATCGCCTTGCGCGGGGAATCCTGCGCAGCGACAGCGAAGCCGAGGACGTGGTGCAGGAAACCTACGTCCGCGCCTTCACCCATCTCGATGGCTTCCGGGGCGAGGCCGGGTTGTCGACCTGGCTGTCGCGTATCGCCATAAACGAGGCGCTCGGCCGGGTGCGCAGCCGAAAGCCCGATGTCGAACTTGGCGCGATACCAGATGCCGCGCTCGACGCGCAGATCATCAAGTTTCCCGTTTCTCCCGCAGGCGATCCGGAAAGGACCATGGCCCAACGTGAAATCCAGCGCGTCGTCGAACGCGCCATCGACGAGTTGCCGGATGTCTTCCGCATGGTGTTCGTCGCCCGGGTCATGGAAGGCATGAGTATCGAGGAGACCGCCGATCTGCTCGCCGTCAAGCCCGAGACCGTGAAGACGCGGCTGCACCGCGCCCGCACCATGCTGCGCGAGAACGTCGAGAAGGAGATCGGCCCGGTGGTGATGGATGCGTTCCCGTTCGCCGGGTGGCGATGTGAGCGCTTGACTGAAGCAGTGCTGAAGCGGCTCGGCATCGGCGGCTGAAATTTTTCGGGAACGTTTGCGCGAAATGCCCATCCAACTCCTGTGAAGCAACGCGCCGGCCCAAACGTCCGGCACCACAGGAGTATCAAGCCATGTTCTTCCGATCGAGCGCGGCGATCGCCGCAGCCGTCCTGCTGTCGAGTCCTGCGCTGCTGCAGGGCGCTCGCGCAGCCGACAAGCCCAGCGATCCGCAGATCGCCCATATTGCCTACACCGCGGGCGTGATCGACATCAACGCGGCCAAGCAGGCGCAGAAGAAAGCCAAGAACAAGGACGTCAAGGCGTTCGCCGAGGACATGCTGCGCGACCACGAGGCCGTCAACAAGCAGGCGCTCGCGCTGGTCAAGAAGCTGAACGTCACGCCTGAAGATAACGACACCAGCCGGGCGCTGTCGAAGCAGGCGAGCGACAAGATGGCTGAGCTCGACAAGCTGAGCGGCGCCGCCTTCGACAAGGCCTATGTCCAGAACGAGGTCGCCTACCACAAGGCGGTCAATAGCGCGTTGGAGACCCAGCTCATTCCGTCCGCGAGCAATAACGAGCTGAAGAGCCTGTTGCAGACCGGCCTGAAGATCTTCCAGGGCCATCAGCAGCACGCCGAGCACGTCGCGGCCGAGCTAAAATAGGAGGATGAGATGAAGCCGGGACGCCTCGCGTCGATCGCGTTTGCGGTCATGGTCCTGTCAATGGTCGTCCCGGCGCGTGCGGCGACCATTCAAATCACGATGGACAATCTCGTGATCTCGCCGGCCGAAATCTCGGCCAAGGTCGGCGACACCGTTGAGTGGATCAACAAGGACATCTTCGCCCACACCGCCACCGCGACCAACGGCGATTTTGACGTCCCTCTGCTGCCGAAGAAGTCGGCGACGTTCGTTTTGAAGAAAGCGGGAACGGTCGATTACTACTGTCGCTATCATCCCAATATGAAGGCGACTCTGAAAGTCGAGCCCTGATGCCTGGGCGTGCATTCCCGATCGCATCGGAACGTCTCCCGGTCATCGCCAGACTAATTCTTGTCCGCGTTCAATCGCTTCCATGCGATAAATCGCGGCAGACTTCGCGAGCACTTGGCAAAGTCACATCCGTCAACTGGCCCCGTCCCGTGGCGGGGTCATTTTTCGCAAAGGGTTATTGCCTGGAGAGGCTGACCGAGAACTCGCCGTTGCGGATGCGGCCAGGAAAGCCCTCGACGAACTTCGCCACCGCGTCCTCGCCGTAGGTGCCGACGAGTTCGGCAAAGGCCGCGAACAGGCTCGCCTGCGCCAGGCAGTCGCCGTCGACACCTTCATGGCGCGCCTCGGCCCATGCCTCATTGAGATAGCTCAGTGCGGCCTGCTTCTGCTCGTGATCGGGCAGTGGCGCGCGGGCGGGGGCGTAGGAAATCGGCTGGCTCATGAAACTCGATCAGGGCTGGGGCGCGATCCACGGCGATGCGCTGTGCGAGAGGTGTAGCACGGGCGTTAACGACCGCTAGGCTACATCTTTAAGAACGGTTAACGGCTGTGAACAAAATCGATGACAGGGTTCCAGCGGCGCCGTCGTTCCGGGGCGCGACGAAGTCGCGAACCCGGAATCCATCGGGCCGTACAGAATGTCGCAGGGTGGATTCTCAGATGCGCAATTGCGCATCGTAGTTCGCGCTGCGCGCCCCGGAATGACCAGTGGAGAGAGCTCAGTTCGCGTAGCGCGCCGTGAGATCGCGCGAGATCTTCGAGCCTTCCTCGATATAGCGGCGGATCGCCACCGTCGCCGCCGGCGTGCAGCTCCGATAGGTCTGTTGGAAGCCGTTATAGCCGCGGTTGAAGCCGGCGATCATGCGGGTGCGGCGCTCGCCGGAGGGGGTTTCGGCATCGATCAGCGCCTGCATCTCGTTGCGCCATTTGTTGCCCTCGTTGGACCCGCAAATGCCGCGCAGATAGTGCAGCCCGCCGAGAATCTCCGCCAGCCGCTGCAAATCGCCGTCAAATGGCGCTGCCCCCTCCTGGGCCCTCGTGGGCGCGGAGGCGCAGGCGAGAATCAGGGCGAAAATGGCCAGAAATCGCGTGGACATCGGCCCGGTGTATGCCCCGTCGAGGCGGTGGAAGCAAGGCGGGGCGGTCAGGACCCAATCAGCCGGGCGGCGGACTGGATGACGTCCTCCAGTCCCCCGGTCAGCTTGAGGTCGCCGAGGCCAGCGACGGCGTCCGGGGCGATCCAGCGGTAATCGTCGAGCTCGTCGTTCAGAACGGGTTCGTTGGCCACCCAGCGGGCGGCAAAGGACATGATCAGGTAGTGGCCGGCTCCGGCTGCGGCCGGCAGCACCTCGCGCCAGCCGGCGAGGCCAATGATCTCGATGGCGAGCCCGGTCTCCTCGTCGACCTCGCGCAGCAGGGCCTGGTGCAGCGATTCGCCGAACTCGACCCGGCCGCCGGGCAGCGAATAGAACCCTTTTGCGGGCGAACGGGCGCGGCGGGTCAGAAGCACCTTGCCGTCGCGAAAAATCGCGGCACTGACCGCGATCTGGGGGTGAGCAGGCTGGACCGCCGAAACCACGGGTCAGTTCGCCATGATGGTGTCGATGTCGGCTTCGGCGCCGCCATTGATGATGCCGCCGCAGGCCGCGATCAGCGGCTTGACCCAGGCCGTGGCCTGCTCGGCGAGCCGGACGCGCGTCGTGTCCTTCTCGACCTCGCGCATGGCCGAGCCGACCGCGGTCAGGATCGAGGTCATGGTATCCGTGATGTGGTCGAACTGGGCGCGCACGTTTGGATCGGCCTTCTCATAGGCCTCGATGGCGAGGTCGCGCGCCCTGAAATTCGACGCGGTGAAATGCTCGGCATAGGACAGTGGCGTCCAGGTCAGAAAATCTTCCGCGCATTCCGGCATGTCGGGGACCATTTCCAGCAGCATCACGGCTTCATTGAAATGGTTGAGATAGTCGGTGGCAAGCCCGGTCCGCGGGTTGATGTTGGCGACGCGCAGCCGCTCGGCCCAGGCGGCGGCCTCGGGGCCCGTCTGTACATGCGTCCGCGCGGGTTGGGAGACCGTTGAGCTCATCGGCCGCAGTGTTAACGTTCGGGGTTAAAAGGACCTGAACGGACCCTATATAGATACCCCAGGATGTGTGGACGCTTCGTCATAACTTCGGCCCCCGCGGCTTTGCGGCAACTGTTCGGCTACATTGAGCAGCCGAATTTCCCGCCCCGGTACAACGTCGCCCCGACGCAGCCGATTCCGGTCGTGCTGATCGAGAACGGCGCACGCCATTTCCGTCTGATGCGTTGGGGCCTCGTGCCGGGCTGGGTCGAGGACCCCCGCGGATTTACGCTCCTGATCAACGCCCGCTCCGAGACGGCGCTGGAGAAGCCCGCCTTCAAAAAGGCGGTTCGCCGCCGGCGCGGCCTGATCCCAGCGGACGGCTATTACGAGTGGAAGGCGGAGGGTGGTCGCAAGCAGCCCTTCTTCATCCACCGCGCCGACGGCGCGCCGCTCGGCTTTGCCGCATTGTTCGAGACATGGGTCGGGCCGAACGGCGAGGAACTCGACACCGTCGCGATCGTCACGGCGGCCGCAGGCGAAGACCTCGCCGCGTTGCATGACCGCGTGCCCGTCACCATTAGCCCGCGCGATTTCGAGCGCTGGCTCGACTGCCGCAGCGACGAAATCGACGCGATCCTGCCGCTGATGACCGCCCCGCGCATCGGCGAGTTCGCTTGGCACCCGGTCTCCACCCGCGTCAACCGCGTCGTCAATGACGACGAGCAGTTGCTCTTGCCGATCAGCGCGGAGGGGACGGAGGCGGCGGCCGAGGCGGTGAAGCCCAGGAAGGCGGTGCGGAAGGTTGCTGCTAGCCCGGCGGATGACGGGCAGGGCTCGTTGTTCTAGCTGCGGTGCCGTAGGGTGGGCAAAGCGAAGCGTGCCCACTATCGTGTATCGAGCAAGCAGATAAATGGTGGGCACGGCGCGTTGCGCCTTTGCCCACCCTACCGCAGCGGTGCTTTAAACAACCTCTCTTGCCCGCAGCGCTGCGATCTCCGCCGCATCGAACCCGAGTTCGCCGAGCACCGCATCCGTATCAGCCCCCAGCTCAGGCGCCATGCGATCCAGCTTGCCGCCGCCATGGGCGAGCTTGAACCCGCTGCCGGCAAAGCGCAGGCGGCCGTAGGGCGTGTCCAGCTCCTGGATCGCGCCGCGCGCCTTGATCTGCGGGTGGTCGATCACCTCCTCGACCTTCCAGATGCTGGCGCAGGGCGCGCCGGCGTCTTCCAGGATCGTCTCCCATTCGCGCGCCGGCTTGGCCGCCAGCGCTTCCTCGATGATGGCGCGGAGCGCGCCCTCGTTCTCGTTGCGGGAGAACCAGTCGGCAAAGCGCGGATCAGTCAGCGTATCCTCGCAGCCGAGTGTGCTCATCAGCGCGCGGTACTGCTTCTCGTTGTTGACCGCGAGCAGAATGTGGCCGTCGCTGCATTTGAACAGGTTCGCCGTGGTCCTGCGGCTCACCGCCTGGTTGCCCGAGAGTGTTTGGCGATGGCCCGCTACCGACCAATCTGCGATCTGGCCCGAGAGGAACGCCATCGTCGCCTCCAGCATGGAGACGTCGATGAGCTGGCCCTTGCCGGTGCGGTCGCGCTGATACAGTGCGCTCGACACACCAAATGCAGCGGTTGCGCCCGACAGCACGTCGCACACCGCAAAGCCCGCGCGCGTCGGTCCCGTCTCGGGATGGCCGGTGATCGCCATGATGCCCGACAGCGCCTGCATCTTGCCGTCATAGCCGGGCCGCAGGCGGTCCGGGCCAGTCTGGCCGAAGCCTGATACGGCGCAATAGATCAGCTTCGGATTGATCGCGGATAGCGCCTCGTAGCCGATGCCGAGCTTGTCCATCACGCCGGGGCGGAAATTCTCCATCACGACGTCGACGGTCTCTGCGAGCTTCTTCACGATCGCGATCGCCTCCGGCTTCTGCAGATCGAGCGTCAGGCTGCGCTTGTTGCCGTTGATGGCCTGGAATGCCGGCGCCAGCCCGCGCTCGGCCCATTCGCGGCTGAGCGGCGTGCGGCGCATGTCCTCGCCCTCGCGCCGCTCGACCTTGATGACGTCGGCTCCTAGCAGCGCGAGCTGATAGCTCGCATAGGGACCGGCCAGCACTTGCGTGAAGTCCAGGATCTTCACGCCCTCGAACGGTCGCGTCACGTCGCTCTCCCTTTTTCTTCGTTATCGGAGGACGTCAGGCGGCGCGGTTGCCGCGCGCGATCTCCTTCTGCTTGTCGAATTCGGCGCGGCGCCGCGCCAGCTCTTCCGGCGAAAGCTGCGCCACGTTGTTGTAGTCGAGCTTCCAGGAGGCATCCTCGCTCCAGCGCAGCGGCGATTGCATCGTCGTCTGCGGGCCGCTCGCGGTCTCCAGCAGTCTTAGCGCGAGCTCGAGTGTCTGCGCCTGCGAGCCGACATCATGTGGCTTGCCGGCGGAATTGCCGAGCGGGAAATCGGAGAACAGGAAGCGCGGCACGGCCGCGTGCTCGACGATGTCCTTGGCGCAGCCCATGATCACGCTCGGAATGCCGTTCCGCTCCAGGTGCCGCGCCACCAGCGCGGTGGTCTGGTGGCAGACCGGGCAGTTCGGCACCAGCACGGCGACGTCGACCTTGTCGGCAAGACAGCGCGCCAGGATCTCCGGCGCGTCGGTATCCAGCGTGACCCGATGGCTGCGGTTGGTCGGGGCGCCGAAGAAGCGCGGCGCAACCTCGCCGATCCGTCCTGCGGCGCTCGCCTTCAAGAGCTGCGGCAGCGGAAACCAGGTGCCGCTGTCGGTGGCCGAAGTGTGCTTGCGGTCGTAGCCGATGTGCGAGATGCGAAGGTCGTGCTCTGTCGACGTGTCGCCGTCATAGACCTGGTAGAATTTCGCGCTGCCGTTATATGCGGCGCCCGGTCCCTGATCGCCCTTGGCCGGATCGAACGGCGCCGCTGTCGTGATGATCGTCACGCGCGACTGCGCCAATGGCTTCTTCAGCGGCTGGAACGGTGCCTCCGTGTAATGCGCCCAGCGATACGGCGTGGTGTAGCCGATCGCCGCGTAATAGTCGCGCGTGCGCTGCATGTAGGGCACGGGCGAATCGTAGTCGGGCGCAAAGCCAAATTCGTCGTCGCGCGGAGCGGACATGGGCGCGTCTCCTGGTTCTTGGTTAGGGCCCAGACTAGAGATAGTTTTCGAGTTGCTCAACGGGGAGTGGGGTGGCGCAGGTCAGAATTGCATTGCGCAATGGCTCGCCGCGAAGCAGGTCCGCTCCCTCGCCCCGCTTGCGGGGAGAGGGTTGGGGTGAGGGGGAGTCTCCGCGAGGAAGGTGACAGTGGAATTCGCGGAGGCTCCACCTCACCCGATCGCTTCGCGATCGACCTCTCCCCGCAAGCGGGGCGAGGTGAAGAAAGCCCTACCTAAAAATATGCAGAGCCGCGTATTGCAGCAGCATGATCGCCTTGGCATCGATGATGCGGCCGTCTGCGATCATCGCCAGCGCCTCGTCGATGGAAAGCTCCAGCACCTCGATGTCCTCGCCCTCGTGCTCGAGGCCGCCGCCGTCGCTGACCCGCATCTCCGGCTCGTATTCGGCGACGAAGAAATGCAGTTTCTCGGTGATGGCGCCGGGGCTCATGAAGGCCTCGAACACCTTGTGGACGTCGTGCAGGCGATAACCGGTTTCCTCCTCGGCCTCGGCGCGGATGCGCACCTCGGGTGCGGCATCGTCGAGCACGCCGGCGGCCGCTTCGATCAGGAGATCGTCGTAGCCGCGGATATAGGCCGGCAGGCGGAACTGGCGCACTAGGATCACCGTGCGCCGCGCGCGGTTGTAGGGCAGCACGGCTGCGGCGTTGTCGCGCTCATAGGTTTCCCGGTGCTGCGTCTGCCACTCGCCATTGGCGCGCCGGTACTCGAACGTGGTGTTCTTCAGCGGGGTCCAGTTGTCCGAGAGCACGCGGACGTCCTTGATGCGGACACGGTCGGAAATTGACAAGCCATTCTCCAGATTGCTGCGGGTCCGCACCCGTCACGCAGCAGGAGACCGGGCCCAGATTTCACCAGATTTCAAATGCAAAGCGCGAGTAAGGATCCCCCGCGATCTGGCCCAAAATAAACCGTGTCGAGGTTTCGTCTAGTGTCAATGCGGCCGCCACCGCTGTGAGCTGCCTCTGGGCGGCAGCCTGCGCCGGGGACACCGCAGGCGCTTGGCCACCGTTTGCCAGCGCGTTCGTGGTGGCTTTGTCGAGTTCATCGAGCGGATCAATCAGCCCGATCACCTCGATGCTCGTAGGCAAACCTAACTTGTTCAGGATCTTCATCTGCTCGTCGTTGAAATATGTTCGGACGAGGGCCTGACCGCAGCAGTCGAGAATGAACGCAAAATCCATTCCGGTCTTGATGGTCAGCACGACCGGGTCGCAATAGGCGAGCTGCAGCTTGGTGTTGATGCCCTCGTCGACGAAGCGCTCGGCGATCGGTGTCGCGACACCGTCGATGGTCAGCAATTCCTTAACGGCGTCGCTCGAAGAGCCTGCGTCGAGCTTCAGCGACGTCGATCCGGTCCGGCGCATGAACTTTAGCACAGTGTCGGTCGGAAACGCCCCGACGAAGAAGGCCAGCGCGGCTTGCGTGATATTCGTCCCGGAGATTGTGCCGGCGAACGCGGCGATCGCGAAGCCGAACGGCAAGGAGAGCAGGAGACGCAGCGTCGCCCGATTGACGTCGGACGTTACCACGTCGTTCTGCCGCACGCGGCCAATCAGATCATAAGTTACCCAGACATAGGCGCCGGCTAAACCGGAAATCGCGATCTTTGGCGCGATGTTTTCACCCGCGCTCATCCAGTCGTGGGTGAAGACCCATCTCATGCTGTGAAATGCCGCGAATAGAAGCGTCGCGGCAAACAGCAAGGTTGGAAAGGTGAAGTGCCGCCGACCGTAGCGCTGGTCATATTCCTTGGCGAAGGCTTCGGCGGTCACAGTTTGGCTCTGGGGGCAGAACGTATCGCGGTAGAGCTTGACCGCCTCATCGGAAAACCGCGACACGATCTGCTGCTTTCGGACTGCCCAACCATGGTAGATATAGTGGCCGAGTGGGATCAATGGCAGCGCCGCAACGACGCCGGCGCTGATCAGAATCGTGTTCTGCATGTTGCTCATTGCAAGCCCCCTTGAAATAACTCGAATATGGATCGCGGTGAGGTGGATCGTGAGCACCGACCACCTTCGCGATCGTCAAATTATAAAGACCACTAAAGCGTGTAATAAATTGCACCAACAATCAAGTGGTGCAGCCCGAAAATTCGTCACCGCGCCCTCGTGACAGGTTGTCGCGATCGTTTGATGCTTGAGTTTCCGGCGTCCTAAGACGTCGTCGCGCGGCCGTCGAGCCACTTCTGGAACATCACCGAGGTGGATTCCTCGTAGCCGAGCGATTGGTAGAACGCATTGGCCTGCGCGTTTTCGCGGCGGACCAGGAGCTGGAGCTTGAGAATTCCGGCCGCCCGCAGCCAGTCCTCGGCCGCTGCCATGATGACGCGGCCGTAGCCGCGCTTCTGGCTATCGGGATCGACCGCGACGTAATAGACCCAGCCGCGATGGCCGTCATGGCCGACCATGATTGTGGCGACGATCGCGCCATTGTCGCGGCCGACCAGCACGGTGGAATTGTCGCGCCGCCGCGCCAGCGCGATGTCGGCATGCGGATTATTCCAGGGCCGGGTCAGGCCGCAGCGCTGCCACAGCGCGACGACGGGCTCGATGTCGGAATCCGTGATGGCGGCGATCGCGAGCGGAGCAGGCGGGATCGACGCTCTCACAGCACCTTCCCCGGATTCATGATTCCCAGCGGATCGAGCATCGCCTTGATGGACCGCATCAGCTCGATCGCGGTCTTGTCCTTCACCTCGGGCAGCTCGTCGCGCTTGAGCACGCCGATGCCGTGCTCGGCCGAGATCGAGCCACCCATGCGCAGCACGATCTCGAAGACCACCGCGTTCATCTCGTGCCAGCGGGCGAGGAAGTCCGCGCTGTTGGCGCCGACCGGCTGGCTGACATTGTAGTGCAGATTGCCGTCGCCGAGATGGCCGAACGGCACCGGCCGCGCCCCGGGGATCAGCTTCACCACGGCGGCATCGGCCTCGGCGATGAAGGCAGGCACGGCCGCGACGGGCACGGAGATGTCGTGCTTGATCGAGCCGCCTTCCGGCTTCTGTGCCGCCGACATCTCGTCGCGCAGCTTCCAGAAGCCGGCGCGCTGGGTGAGGTTGGCCGCGATCACGGCGTCGTCGACGATCTCCTCTTCCATGGCGCGGGTCAGGATCGTCTCCAGCGGCGTGCGCGCATCCTCGCTCGGAGAGGACAATTCCATCAGCACGTACCAGGGATGCTTTTCTGCGAGCGGATCGCGCACGTCGATGCCGTGGCGGATCGAGAAATCGACCGCCATCTGCGACAACAGCTCGAAACTCGTCAGCGCATTGGCGGCCTCGCATTGCGCGATCGTGAGCAGTTTGAGCGCCGCCGCCGGCGACTTCAGCCCGACGAAGGCGGTCTCGATTGCCCGCGGCTTCGGAAATAGTTTTAAAGTCGCCGCCGTGATGATGCCGAGCGTGCCTTCGGCGCCGATGAAGAGGTTGTGCAAATTGTAGCCGGTGTTGTCCTTCTTCAGCTTCGACAGCACGTTCAGCACGCGCCCGTCGGCCAGCACCACTTCCAACCCCAGCGCCATCTCGCGCGCGACGCCATAGGCGAGCGCGGCGGTGCCGCCGGCGTTGGTCGAGAGATTGCCGCCGATGGTGCAGCTGCCTTCGGCACCCAATGACAGCGGAAACAGCCGGTCGACCTCCGCCGCCTTTTGCTGCGCGATTTGCAGCACGACGCCGGCCTCGCAAGTCATGGTGTTGGAGGCGGTGTCGACCTCGCGGATCTTGTCGAGCCGGCGCAGTGACACCACCACTTCGCCATTGTGCGGCGTCTGCCCGCCGACGAGGCCGGTATTGCCGCCCTGCGGCACCAGCGCGATCCTGTGCGCGGAGGCGAGCTTGCAGATCTCCGAGACTTCAGCCGTCGAGCCCGGACGCAGCACCAGCGGCGAGCGGCCGTGGAAGAGGTTGCGCTCCTCGGTGACGTAAGCCTCGATGTCGGCGGTATCGGTGATCGCGTGGCGCTCGCCGACGATCTTGCGAAATTGTTCGATCAGATCGGGCGCAAGCGGCAGGGTGGCGGACTTATTGACGTTCATGGTGTTGTCTCTTCTCAAGCTTCTTATCGCGCAACCGCAGCCCGACGCAGCCGGTCGTTGATCGCTTCGCCGAGTCCTTCTTCGGGGATCGTCATCACGGCGATCGCGCGTGGCCCTCTGGCATCGAGGGCGCGAAGATAGCCGAACAGATTGGCCGCGGCTTCATCGAGATCACCGGCGGGCGACAAATTCATGACAGCGGCGGCGGCATCAAGGCCAGGCGGACGTGCCGGGCCGAAGGCCAGCAGCGCTTCGCCCGGCGCGACCTCGCGCGCATTGAGCCGCACGGCCGCGCGCGGCGCGTAATGCGAGGCCAGCATGCCCGGCGCCAGCGGCTGGCTGTCCTCGCTCTCGGCCTCCGCTGGCGGCCGCGCCAAGGGCGCGCCGAGCACGGCCTCGATTCGCTCGCGCGACAGCCCGCCGGGGCGGAGCAGCATCAATGTCTCGAAGCAGCCGACGATCGTCGATTCGACGCCGACCTCGACGGGCCCGCCGTCGACGATCAGGTCGATCCGCCCCGCAAGGTCGCTTTCGACATGGGCGGCCAGCGTCGGCGAGACATGGCCGGAGATATTTGCGGACGGCGCCACCACCGCCCCGCCAAAAGCGCGCAGGATCGCCTGCGCCACCGGATGAGCGGGGATGCGGATCGCGACCGTGTCGAGGCCGGCGGTAGCGAGATCGGCCACCGGGCAGTCGTCCGTCTTCGGCACCACCAGCGTCAGCGGCCCCGGCCAGAACGCCTCCGCGAGCTTCAGGGCGCGTGCATCGAACCGGCCGATCCGCCGCGCGGCGGCAACGTCCGCGACATGGGCGATCAACGGATTGAACGCGGGCCGCCCCTTGGCGGCGTAGAGATGGGCGATCGCGGCGGCATTGGCGGCATCCGCCCCGAGCCCATAGACTGTCTCGGTCGGAAACGCGACCAGCCCGCCGGCCGTGAGCGCCCGGGCCGCGGCCGCGGCGGCAGCCTCTCCGGCCGGTAAAATCAGCGTTTCAAGACCCGTTTTCACAGGGATAAAATTCCTCAACTCGGCCGCTTGCGGTGCGCCAAACCCGACGCTATAAGCCGCCTTCTTGTCGGAGTGTGGCTCAGCCCGGTAGAGCACTGCGTTCGGGACGCAGGGGTCGCAGGTTCGAATCCTGCCACTCCGACCATTCTTCCAAAAGTCGACGTATTCCCAGAGGCTTGGCAGACCGGCCGCCGGCGCCTCGGGAGCGCCTTTTTGCAACGATTTTCGAGGCGGGTCCACGGCCGATTTGGCCCAAGCAGGGACATCTGTGCGCGTGGCATGGCTCGTCGGCAGCGGGACGGCCGGGGGCTTGGTCTGGGACGACGGCTCGCCTGGCCCAGATCTAACCGCTCACCACTCCTTCACGATCGTCGGCGCATCCGGCAGCTCGGCAAGGTCGAGCTCGAGCTCCACCCGATGTGACGCAATCCACACACCCACCGTGAAGCCGCCGAAGGCGCGCAGCGGCAAATGCGCCTCTCCTTGCCGGAACGGCGCCTTGACGCGCTCGCGGCGGAACGTGTCATGCAGAAAGAACTCGGCTTCGGTCGCCGTCTGCGGCTCGCCCGGGGCCGCCGTCACCACCAGGTTGATCTGGACCCATTTGGGATCGTTGGTGTCCGCAAAGCTCGCTCTCAACGCGAAGCCGTCCTTTTCCGATTGGCCGCCGAAACGGCCTTTCTGGGGATCGTCGAAACGAGTGATCGGACGATGCAGGGCGGGCGGCTCCGCTGCGGACGACGAGCTGCTCGGCGGCGGGTTTGTCTTTGCGGCTGCCAGCTCTTGGGTGGCCTGTTGCAGGCGGTCCCGGAGCTGTCCGGCCGGTGTTAACAGTGTTCCCGCGAGGCTTGCCGCGGCACTCTTGGTCAGGTTCGGTGCGAAATTCAGATCGCGCGCTGCCGAGATAAGTCCGCGCGTGCTCAGCGAGAGCTTGCTCAGCGTGTCATGCAGAGCCGGCAAGTCCGTATTCGGGGGAAGTGCCAAGTCCAGTCCGGAGGCGAATTCTGAAAATGCATCATTCAATGATTTCGGCGCGGCCTTCGGCGTGTCTTCGAGGAGCGACGTCTCCCTTGCCGCACTCGGACGCCATGCGAGCCAGGGTCCGGCCGCGACGCGGCCGAGCGATGCGCCGCGGAAGCTGGCCGTATCGGGTACGGCGCTCTCTGTGCCCGCGCTGTGCCGTGCGGCGCATTCCCAGCTGATCGCAAGCATCGTCGGCGCGGTCAATCTGCCTTCCGTGCTGTGACCCAGCTCCCATCGCAGCGAAAACAAATCCGGCGAACTGTCTTGCGGGACGATCCCCTTGATCAGATCGAGCGCCTTGCCGCGCCATCGCTTCTCAAAATCCGGATCGCCGGCTGACCTTGAAGAGGGACCGGAGCCGGCGGGATAGGGATCATCGAGCGCGGGCGAGCCTTTGCGCGCGAGTTGCGATACGATGAGGCCGGCCGCATAGAGGCGCAGCAAGGGGTCGACGTCGGGGGCGTCCAGCCGCTTCAGCATCCGCGCATCCAGCGGGTCGCCGCCGATCGCGAGCGCATCCAGCAGCACCTCTGCCATCCGCACATCATTCGTTGGGGGGACGGGCCCAGCCTGGATTGGCACCGTCAGCACGACAGTGCGCTCGGGATTGACGCCATAAAAGCTGTGACGTTCGAACTTGTCGCCGGCCGAGACGAGGGTCTCGGTGGCTTCGCGGGTCAGGAACACGAGCGTGCGCCGCCCCTCGATGGCGACAATAGTCTGATCGAGTTGAAGCCCGGTGCTGGTCCTGTAGCGAATGCGGTAATTGCCCGCGGGCACGCGGTATGCCTGCAACACGACGGCGCCGTCATCGAGCCGCTCGGTCTGCGCAGCCGCGAGTGCGCTGCTGTCGGATTGCATCGCGATTTCGTCGCGATCGAACAGGCGTACGTCATTCTCTTGGTCCGTGGAACCGGGGCTGACATTGCCTCGATTGCGCACCAGAATGACAATGTCCGATTGCTGTTGCTGCGGAGCCTTTTCCGCCGTGGCGGCAGCGCGCGCGAACAGGTCTCTGGCGGAATTCGCGGGCGGCGCATTTCCCGAGAACTCGACATTCTGGGGTGCGGACGGCAGCAAGCGCACGAACTTCTCTTCGGGCTTTTCCGGCAGCAGCCAGCGGACGATATAGATTCCCTGCGGCAGCAGCTTTTCGACCCGTTCCGTGCCGCGAGCGCGTATCTGATAGTGCCCGTCGATGATCTGGATCTCGATGCCGGGCGGGCCGTCTGCCGAAAGCTTTGTCAGATCCGGGAGCGAGCTAGACTTTGACATGGGTCGGCTCCGGTCCATCATGCTTGAAAGGGTGCGAGAATCTATGGTCGGGCGTCTCGAGCGAATAGAACGTGCCAGCCGGCGCTTCGATGCGCGCTGTGCCGTTGATCTCTGCCTTGATGACCGTGCCATCCGCCCCGACAAGTTGCAGCGGTCTGGGTGTGGCGCCGTTCTCGAACGTGATGTCGATCGGAACGGTGGGGCTCGCCACCGGCGTCTGCAGCACGCAGAAGGGAGGGTTTCGGGGGTCGATATCGAAATAGGGATACTGCCGGCTCTCATCGAGGACGGATTGAATGGTGTTGGAGACGTAGACCTCGAGATCGTTGAGCGTCAGCTGGTTCGCAGCATTGCGGTGGCGCCGAAGTCCCTCCATCAGCACCGTCGAGAACGCCCCCCTGTTTGGCGCCTTCTCCGGCGTCTCAAAGGCCTTGGCGCCGCGCTTCGCCGCCCGGCCGATGCCAAAGGGTGCGTCCTGTCCCGCACCGCGCGGCCAAGGCAGTAGAGGCGCCGGGTCGTTCAAATTCATCGGACTGCGGCAGCAGTCGAAGAACATGATCGCTTCCGAGAAGTAGCCCATCTGAAGAAGACCGCGCCGCAGGTCGTCGCATGGGATCAATCCATATGTGGCCGAGTCACGATTGAAGTCGCCGGCGACAAAACAGGTTTGCGCGTCGCGCTCGATGCCGATCGCCACGGATTGCACGCCATGGCCGGCCATGAAGACGTAGATGCGTGTGATCGCCGGCGTCGCGCTTGGCAGATTTTTCGACATCATGAGCGCAGTGTCCGAAATCTCCTGGGCCCGTGGAGGCCTGCTGAGATCAGGAGTGGTGTCGTTGACCCAGAGGGTCGGACTTGCAAGGAAAGCCGCAAGCCTGGCTGACGGTGCTGCCGGGGCCGGCGAGGTCCAGAAGTACAAATGATTGGGACTCACATTGCCGCCAGCGGGATCCAGTGCCCAGTCCGCAAAATCCGCCGCATCGGCAACGGCACCAAACAGGGTGGGAATGCCGGGCTTCTGGTAGTTGTTGATGCCGACAACCAGTGCGCACGCGTTCATCATGATCACCCGAAGAAAGTGACCACGCTCGCAAGCGTCATTTGATCATCGTCGAATGCGCCGTGCGATGTGGCGAGAGAGGAGAGTCCCGGGTTGCCTTCCGTGGTCGCATAGACCACGCCGTGGTTGGGAGAGGTCAGGAAGTTCAGGACAGCGCGCGCCGACGCGATCTGCCTGGGATCAGTGAGCCACGCAGGATCGGAGCCGAGGAAGCGCTGCATCCCGACGATCGGCGCGTCCGGAAACGCCTCCGCCCGTTGGTCCTCGAGCACACCGGAGATCACGTAGAGCAGCGAGCATGGATAGATGGCGGCGGTTCCGGGACCGAGGACCGCATCCTTACGCTCCAACTCGTCGTTCATCGTGAACATGCGGAATGCGCGGACGAATGGCGTTCCCAGTTGAAGAACGTCGGCAAACTCATCCATGCGCACGGCGGGCGCAAGGAAAGCGAGCCGGACGTCGGGAGGATTGGCTATCGATGCGAGGGCCCGGATCAGTGCCGCGGCCCAGATCGAGCCGGCGCTGTGCCCCGACACGCAAAGCAGGGACGGCCGGCCTGCCTCAAATGCCTTGATCAATGCCGCGCCGCATCCGTTCGCGACAAAATGGTCGGCGGCATCCTTTTTCATCATGCCCCAAATCGCGGCCCCGATCATGTCGCCGTACATTTCGCGGACGAGCTCCTCGACGATCGTGGGATAGAACCCATGATCCCGACGCGCGCGGAAGCGCCGGATGACACGCAGGGCGATCGCTGTCGCGTGCTTGATGAGGAATTTTGCGACTTCGACCGCGGTAAACAGATCGCGGCCGGCGGGTTGGGTCGGGACCGCGTCGGTCAATTCCCTCTTGATCCGCTCGTCGAGCCGCTCGAGATCGGCGCGGCCGGTATTTGCATTTCCGCGGGAAGCAATGCTGCGCCCTTGCAGTGGATCAAAGGTCAGCGCCGCCGAGACATTGTCTGCTGCGCCCATGAATTCGGGATCGATCTGCAGGCTCAGGCTGAATTCCTGAGCAAGGGCCGCATCGCTCTGGGCCGCTACCGCCGGCCCGCGTCCCGCCGGCGTATCGCGTTCGATCTGCACGTCGACATCGGCAAAGGGATCCCGGCTGGTTTGGCTTCGCAGCCGGGCCTCGATTTCCGCGGGCGTCAAATTGACTGCCGCGAAGGCGGAGCGCCCCGTCCCTCCAGGCAATTCCAGCTTGGACCCGATGAAGCCGATCAGCTTCTTCAGCACCGTGTGGTAGATGCGATCGTTGTTGAAGAGATCTTGCCAGTTCGTCTTCAGCGTTTCGAGCGCGCCCGTCCGCCAGACGACATAGATCTGCTCCCAGTCGGGCCCGAGCCCGAAGCCTGCGGGTGCCATGCCGCTCAAACGTTGCGCGGTCTCAAGGCCTGCCGCCTCGTTCACCAGGCCGCCATGCAAATGAAGCAACACCTTTGATGGCTGCGCCGCAAGGCGGCCGGCAAGGGCGTCGAAATCGTGCTGGCTTGCTTGATCGAGCTTGCCGTCACGAGTGCGCAAGATGCTGATTGGCATCGGAATCCCCCCGCTAAGCTCACGCTCCCGGCCTCCCTCGCGCGGTGCGATGTGGCCGGTTAATTCAAAACACAATCAAAAAATGCCTGCGCCGGCGCAGCTTTGCGTGCGGCCGAACGGTCGAGTTTTCACAAATTTCGTTGCAATCGCGGCGGGACGAGCCTCGCCTCCAGTAGCTCAGCCTAGCGAGGTCGCTCGCGTGAAGCGTGTGAAATACTTCACACAGAGGGAATAAATTGTGCTGCCGCCGGTGACGCCGCGCCCGGTCCGACTCGCCCGCAGTCCGACCCGCCCGCAGCCCTGGCACTCTGTTTGCTCAGTCAGGACCAAAGGCAGCCCCTAGCGGAGGGACTGTTTCAGGTTGAGGCAAAACAATGAAAGAAGTGTCCCGTTTCGGCTCTACCGGAGAGCTTCGGCTCAGCGCGCTGATTGCGGATCTGTGGTGGCGCGTTCAGCTCATGAATTCCGACATCCTCGAAGAAGAGGCCAAGGCCGGGGTGTTTGACGAGAAGGACCCGTCCTATCCGTTGCTCGCGATGAACCTTCGCGCGCGACGTGAGAATCTCGTGTCGACGATAAACGCGCTGGAGCAACGCGCGAAATCGGGCCGCGCGGCGGCGTGACGTCGGTGTTCTGGCCGTCCGCCATGCGTTGGGTTGGTTGACCGGCCGCCTGTTTTGGCTGTTTGGCCCGCGTCGCCCACGGCAACGGCCTGGGCCGCAAAGCACAACGAGATCACCGCCGCGTCACCAGCACGCCGACCAAAAACGCCAGCATCAGCGACGGCAGCGGCGCCTCGCGCACCATGCCGCGGACGATGTCGGGCCAGTGCGGGGCCGGGACGAGACTTGGCGACCTGACGTCGGCCAGCGGCGTCATGCCCCATTCCGAGGCGAGGTCGGTGATCTCGCGCGTGGCCAAGCGCGAGCCGTCGCGGACGCGGAAGATGGCGGCGTCGGATCGGTCGCGCGGCGCGAGCGCCATCAGCGTCGCGATCGCGGTGCGCAACGTCATCTCGCCATAGCCTTGCAGCCTCACCGACTCCTCGGGGTCGGACGTCATGCGAAATCCCTCACGGCGCAAAGTGGCGCGCGATGGTGAATGCCGCCGTCGCGCACAGCACCAGCGTGGAAATCGCGCCGGTGACGCCGCGCGCGAGATGGGCCCGCGACAGATGCCTGGTCATGGTCTTGCTCCATGTTCAGCATGGAAATGGTGGTGCGCGAGGTTGGTTCCTTGCGGCACACGCGAATCGCGAAAGGCCTGATGACTTGCCCTGATTACTTGCGCAGCAGCTCGCTCAGGGCGGCCGTCGCCTCCGCGCAGCGGATGTCGTCGATCTCGCGCGACAGGCTGAGCGCGCTCGATCTCAGCTCTTCGATCTTCCAGCCCTCGGGATGCTGGCTTTCGAGTTGGCCGAGCCGCTTGTTCAGCTCGTCCAGTCTCGACTGGAGCTGCCCGATGCTGGCGGCCCCATTCACTTTCCAAACGCGCTGTGCACGCATCGTATTTCCCCTGCTGGTCTCACGGCGTTGTGAGAGCGGTTCGTGGCCGGAATGGGAGTTTCTTTTGTCCGGCTTCAGACGGTGGGGAACCGTTGCAGATTGGCAACGAAGTTCCCTTGTTATGGCGCACAATCGCATGATGAGACCTGCAGGCACAGAATTTGATTCCTACCCGCGAAGTCGAGGGCGTTTCCGCGGTATCGACGAACCGCAAAGCGAACAAAGGAAAGACACGTGGCGAGATTTGTGAATGTTGCGGCCGGTCAGCTTGGCCCGATCGCGAAAAGCGAGACGAGGACCGAGGTTGTGGCGCGGTTGATGGCCATGATGCACCGGGCGCACGCAGACGGCTGCGACCTGATCGTGTATCCCGAGCTCGCGCTAACCACGTTCTTTCCGCGCTGGTATTTTGAGGATCAGGCCGAAATCGACAAATTCTTCGAGCGCGAAATGCCGGGGGCGGAGACGCGAGGCCTGTTCGACCTCGCGCGCGAGCTCGGCATCGGGTTCTATCTCGGCTATGCCGAGCTGACGGTCGAGGCCGGGATCGCCAGACGCTACAACACCTCCGTCCTGGTCGACAGAAGCCGCGCGATCGTCTTGAAATATCGCAAGGTCCACTTGCCGGGCCATGCCGAGCACGAGCCGTGGCGCAAATTCCAGCATCTGGAGAAGCGCTATTTCGAGCCCGGCGCAGGTTTCGGTGTGACCAGCGCGTTCGGTGGCGTAATGGGCATGGCGATCTGCAACGACCGCCGCTGGAGCGAGACCTACCGGGTGATGGGCCTGCAGGGCGTCGAGATGGTGCTGATCGGCTACAACACGCCAGAGCACAATCCGCCCGCACCGGAGCACGACCATCTCTCGCTGTTTCACAACCATCTGGTGATGCAGGCCGGCGCCTATCAGAACGGCACCTTCGTGGTCGGCGTCGCCAAGGCCGGTATCGAGGAGGGCGTGGAGCACATCGGCGGCAGCTGCATCATCGCGCCCTCGGGCGAGATCGTTGCGAGTTGCACGACGAACGGCGACGAGATCGCGCTCGCCCGCTGCGATCTCGATCTCTGCAATTCCTACAAGCGGACGACGTTCAATTTCGACGTTCACCGCCGGCCACGGGCCTATGGGATGATCGTGGAGCGGAAGGGCGTGGCCACCATGGCGGATGGGACGCCGGTGCCGCCGAGGGCGTGATTGGCTTCGTGCCTTACCTTGCGACGCTGCTTTTCCGATGGCGGAGCCGATGCTCCATACTCCGTCATTGCGAGGAGCCCTTGCGACGAAGCAATCCAGGGTCTTGCCGCGGAGGGATTCTGGATTGCTTCGCTGCGCTCGCAATGACGACGTTGAGAGAGCATGCCTCACTCTTCTCTCGTGCCCCGGACGCAGCGCAGCGCCCTTCAGCGATGCGCTGCAGAGCCGGGGCCCATGTCTCCGAGCATTCCGTGCCGCCATCCGGGACACGAGCGTGGTGGGTCTGCTTGTCCGAGCGCCCCTCCGCCGCCCCTCCATTCACAACCAAGTGTCTTTATTCGGAAACGATCATTTCCTATCATTCCGCAATGCAAAAAGCCCCCCGCCGATCTCAGCCCGCCGCCCGTCCTCCGGGCCGCCCCCGGGAGTTCGACATGGACACCGCGCTCGACAGGGCCGTGCGCGTATTTCGCGAGCGCGGTTATCATGCCACCTCGATCGGCGACCTCACCGCGGCGATGCGGCTGGCCACGGGGAGCGTCTACAAGGCGTTTCGCGACAAGCATGCCGTGTTTCTGGCCGCCTTCGAACGCTACACCACGCTGCGCCAGGAGCAGACGCGCAGCGCTGCGGCGCGCGGCGCAAACGGCCGCGAGCAAATCCGCAACGTGTTGCTGTCCTACGTCGACCATTCCCAGGGCACCGAGGGGCGGCGCGGCTGCCTGGTCGTCGGCAGCGCGGTCGAACTGTCCGCGCTCGATCCGGTGGTCGGCGCCCGCGTCAATGCGCAGCTCAAGACAAACGAAAGCTTCATCGCCGGCCTCATTCGCAAGGGGCAGGCCGATGGCTCGATTCCCCGCCATGTCGCCGCCGACGACACCGCGCGGCTGATGATCTGCATCACGCAAGGCATGCGCGTCGTCGGCAAGGCGCGCCTGCCGCTCGACGGGATGCGCCTCGTCGCCGTCGCGATGAAGCTGCTTGCCTGAATTTTTTGTCATAATAGGGAATAGTCATTCCCTATTCATGGAGTCTATGCGAATGACGATGAATGCCACGATCGAGACCGCGCCGGATGCGGTGTCGCAACGCCTGACCTTCGTGCTTGCCGCGGCCTGTGGCATGGTCGCCGCCAACATCTATTATGCTCAGCCGCTGATCGCACCGATCAGCGCGGCGCTGGGCCTGTCGCATGCCGCCGCGGGGCTGATCGTCACCATGACGCAGATCGGCTATGGCGTGGGACTTCTCTTCATCGTGCCGCTCGGCGATCTCGTCGAGAACCGCTCGCTGATCTGCTCGGTCATCGCGCTCGGGGCGGCGGCACTGCTTGCCGCGGCGTTCGCGACCCACGCACTGCCATTCCTGATCGCCGCGCTGTTCATCGGGCTCGGCTCGGTCGCGGTGCAGATCATCATTCCCTATGCCGCGCATCTGGCGCCCGAGGCCATCCGCGGCCGCGTCGTCGGCAACGTCTCGACCGGCCTGATGCTCGGCATCATGCTGGCGCGCCCGGTGTCGAGCTTCGTCACGGCGGCGCTATCGTGGCATGCGGTGTTCTTCGGCTCGGCCGCGCTGATGATCGCGCTCGCAGCCGTGCTCTGGGTGACGCTGCCGACGCGCAAGCCGGTCGCGCGGATGCATTATGGCGCGTTGCTGCTGTCGATGCCGCAGCTGGTGCGCACGACGCCGCTGCTGCGCCGCCGCGCGCTCTACCAGGCGAGCCTGTTCGGCTGCTTCACGCTGTTCTGGACGGTGGCGCCGCTCCAGCTCGCGAACGCGTTCGGCTTCACCCAACGCGGCATCGCGCTGTTCGCGCTCGCCGGCGTCGCCGGCGTGTTCGCGGCGCCGATCGCAGGACGGCTCGCCGATCGCGGCCATAGCCGAATCGCGACGCTGGTCGCGATGCTGCTCGCGGCTGTCGGATTCCTGATCACGCATGTCGGCGCGGCCGGATCGCTGCTGAACCTCGCCTGCCTGGCAGTGGCTGCGATCGCGATCGACATCGGCGTGCAGGGCAATGTGGTGCTGGGCTTCCGCGCCATTTTCCTGCTCGGGCACGAGCACCGCAGCCGCCTCAACGGCCTCTACATGGCGACGTTCTTCGCCGCTGGCGCCGCCGGCTCCGCGCTCGGCGCCTTCGCCTTCGCGCAAGGCGGCTGGACTCTGGCATCGGCCATTGGCCTTGCCCTGCCGGTGGCCGGCTTGCTCTATGCGGCGACCGAGTAGCCGCCGGCATGGCCGGAATGGTGCGATACGGCCCGTTTACCAACCCCGCGAGGACGCAATTTCCGGCTCGCGGTCCGGCCGCCGCTGTAGTACTTTGGTCGCAAGCGGACCTGGTTAACAGGCGGCAGGGGGAGGCTGATGAGGCGTACGGGGCTGTTTGGCGTACCGAAGGTACGGCCATGGTCGTGGCAGGCGTTTCTGCTCGGATTCGTGGTCGTCGCGATGTCGGCGCTGCTTCAGGGGATTTGTGTCGCGCTCGGCGCAAAACTCTATTTCGCGGCGTTCCTGCCCGGCCTCTTCGTGCTCGGGCTTGTCGCAGGCGTGCCGGCGGCGACCCTCGCCACGCTGCTGACCATTCCGCTGGTGTGGTGGGCGTTCATGCCGCCCTTCTTCGAGTTCAATTCGCTGACCAGCGCGAACACCGATTCCATCAACCTGTTCTGCCTGCTGGCCGTGCTGCTGATCGGCCTCGCCGATCTCTGCCGCGAGACGATGGCGATCGTCAGCCGCTGCGGGCTGAAGCGCCCGGGCGAGAGCGCGGCAACGAATCCGCAATAAGTCGGCTTTGCACGACCGTACGCGTTGCGCGCGCGCAACAGTTCGGCAACCATCCGCGAGCCTGCCGCGCGCCGCTAACTTTTCGAAAAAGATTTGGCCGCAGTTTCTCCCGCGGGAATGACGAGGGAGTTTTCGGACATGAACGGCCAAATAACCGGGCACGCCATCTTGGAGAACGTGCGCCGCTATCGCGGCATCGCATCGCTCTATCGCCAGACCGCTGCATTCCGCCCGGGCCAGAGCTGGTCGCTGCTGGAGCAGGCGAGGGATTGGGAGGCGCGGGCGCTGTCGGAGCTGGAAGCCTATTTCGCGGCACGCGCAGATTACGCCGCCCCACTCGCGGCCTGATTGTTAACCATCGGCGCGGCCTCGGTCCATCTTGCCGAAGCTGCGATCGCCGGATCGTGCACGGGACACCACGGGGCGATTATGGAGTTGTCTCGGCACGCGCCTGTGCTAGCAACGGCTCATCGAGATCCTTCACGTCGGCCGGGGCAAGCGATGATCACCTTCAACCGCATCTTCACGACGGAGCGCCTGCTCCAGATCATCGTGGTTCTGATCGCGACGATCGCCATGAAGCTGATGAGCTGAGCTTCGGCTGCCTATCGCCCGCCGAGTTCGGGCACCTCGGGCAGATAGTTCGAGCCTTCCGAACCCAGAAAATCGAACATCGCCTGCGCCGGCGGCAGCAGCACCTTGTCGCTGCGGCGGATCACGTACCATTGCCGGACGATCGGCAGGCCGGCGACGTCGAGCACGATGAGCCGGCCCTCGGCGAGCTCATGCGCCACGGTGTGCGCCGAGATGAAGGCGATGCCGAGCCCGGCAATCACCGCCTGCTTGATGGTCTCGTTGCTGCTCATCTCCATGCCGATGATCGGCTCGAGATCCGACTTCTGGAACATGCCTTCCATCAGCGTCCGCGTGCCCGAGCCCGGCTCGCGGGTGAGGAAGGTCTCGTGCACGAGATCGGTCAGGTTGAGGCCGGAATCCTTCTCCAGCCAATGTCCCTTGCGCGCGACGATGATGTGCGGATTGCGCCCGAGCTGACGGACGTCGACCGTGACGTCGGCCGGTGGCCGACCCATCACGGCGAAATCGAGGTCGTAGCCGTGCATGGCCTCGCGGATCTCCTCGCGGTTGCCGATGGTGAGCTTGATCTCGATCTTGGGATAGCGCTTCGAGAATGCCGCGATCGCGTGCGGCACGAAATATTTTGCGGTCGAGACCGCACCGAGCTGCACCGTGCCGCCGGTCCGCCCCGCCAGCAGATCGAGCGAGCCCTGGCAGTCCATGATCGCGGCCTCGACCCGTTCGGCCAGCGCCAGCACCTCCTTGCCAGCCTCCGTCAGCAGCATGCCGTCACCGGTCCGCTGCACCAGCGGCAGGCCGGCGAGGTCCTGAAGCTGGCGGAGCTGCTGGGTCACGGCCGGTTGGGTCAGCCCGAGATGGCCGGAGGCCGCCGTCACGCTGCCCTTGGCCGAAAGCGCCGCGAGCGAGCGCAGCTGCCGGATCGTCAGATGCCGGAGCTGGGCCGCCGCATGGCCGGCACAATTATAAGAAAATTCTTTGAGGCTCATTATGAATAGAAATTTTCCTTATTAAGCTCGCCCTGTCAATCTCGTCGTGCTGGGACGGACCGCATCGACCCTCCAAGGGGGAGGGAAATGGATGCGGCGCCAGCAAGGGGATGGACGCAGATGACCGGGCAACTCAGGCTGGACGACCACCTTCAACGGTACTCAGAGACCGCGCCGCACGCGCTCGCCGTGGCGGCCGCAGTCGATGCCATCGCGGCAGCGGCGATCGAGATCGCCGACCTCATCGCCTCCGGCGATCTCGCCGACGCCTCGGGCCTGACGACCGGCCGCAACAGCGACGGCGATGTCCAGCGCGATCTCGACGTCCAGGCCGATGCGATCCTGCGCCGCTGTCTCGGCAGGCTGCCGATCGCGGCGCTGGCGTCGGAGGAGATGCGCGAGGCCCAGATCGTCGACCGCGAAGGCCGCATCTGCGTCGCGATCGACCCGCTCGACGGCTCCTCCAACATCGACATCAACATGACCGTCGGCACGATCTTCTCGATCCTGCCGGCACCCGATGATCTCTCACTCGCCTTCCATCAGCGCGGCTCGGCGCAGCTCGCGGCGGGCTTCGTCACCTATGGCCCGCAGACCTCGCTGGTGCTGACGCTCGGCGACGGCGTCGACATCTTCACGCTTGACCGTAAGGCGGGCTGCTTCCGCCTCGCGCGCAGCGGCGTGCAGATCTCCGAGGCCTGCGAGGAGTTCGCGATCAACGCGTCCAATCGCCGGCACTGGGACGCGCCGGTGCGCGCCTTCATCGACGAATGCCTCGCCGGTGTCGAAGGGCCCGCCAACCACGATTTCAACATGCGCTGGATCGGCTCGCTGGTCGCGGAGGCCTATCGCATCCTCACCCGCGGCGGTGTGTTCCTCTATCCCTCGGACGCGCGCCCCGGCTATGGCGACGGCCGCCTGCGCCTCACCTATGAGGCGCACCCGATGGCGATGATCATCGAGCAGGCCGGCGGCTCGGCCACGACCGGGCGCGAGCGCATCCTCGAGCTGTCTGCGCAAAGCCTGCATCAGCGCGTGCCGCTGATCATGGGCTCGAGCAACGAGGTGCGGCGGGTCGAGGAATTGCATTGCGATCCCCTGTTGGTTGCCAGCGTCTCCGCACCGCTGTTCGCGCGGCGCGGATTCTTCCGGCTCTGAGCGAGGCGTCCCATGTCCAGGAAGCATCCGATCATCTCCATCACCGGCTCCTCCGGCGCCGGCACCACTTCGGTCAAGAAGACCTTCGAGCAGATATTCTTCCGCGAGAAGGTCAACGCCGTCTACATCGAGGGCGACGCGTTCCATCGCTACGACCGCGCCGAGATGCGCGCGCAGATGGCGAAGGAGGCCGAGCGCGGCAACAAGCACTTCAGCCATTTCAGCCCCGAGACCAACCTGTTCGAGGAGCTGGAGCGCGCGTTCCGCGACTATGGCGAGACCGGCACCGCGACGACGCGTCACTACGTCCACGACGCCGAGGAATCCGCGCTGCATGGCGTGCCTCCCGGCACCTTCACCGAGTGGAAGCGGCTGCCGGAGAGTTCGGACCTGCTGTTCTACGAGGGCCTGCACGGCGCCGTCGTGACCGACAAGGTCAACGTCGCGCGCTATGCCGACCTCAAGATCGGCGTCGTGCCCGTCATCAATCTCGAATGGATCCAGAAGCTGCACCGTGATCGCAGCGCGCGCGGCTATTCGACCGAGGCCGTCACCGACACCATCCTGCGGCGGATGCCCGATTACATCCACTACATCTGCCCGCAATTCACCGAGACCGACATCAACTTCCAGCGTGTGCCGACGGTGGACACCTCCAATCCGTTCATCGCGCGCTGGATCCCGACGCCGGACGAATCAATGGTCGTGATCCGCTTCAAGAACCCACGCGGCATCGATTTCCCCTATCTGCTCTCGATGCTGCCGCAAAGCTGGATGTCGCGCGCGAATTCGATCGTCTGCCCCGGCGCCAAGCTCGATCTCGCGATGCAACTCATCCTGACGCCGCTGATCATGCAGCTGATCGAGCGCAAGCGGAGCCTGAAGTGACGCACAGAAATGACAACAACGGGAGGATCCGATGAATATCTCGGTTCATGCCGAAGCCGACCTTACGGCGGTCACGCATAACGATCTCGCCAACGCCGTCCGCTTCCTCGCGGTCGATGCCATCGAGACCTCGCAGTCGGGCCATCCCGGCCTGCCCATGGGCATGGCCGACGTCGCGACCGTGCTGTTCTCGCGCTTCCTCAAATTCGACTCGGCCCATCCCAACTGGCCCGACCGCGACCGCTTCGTGCTGTCGGCGGGCCACGGCTCGATGCTGCTCTATGCGCTGCTGCATCTGACCGGCGGCGATGTCAGCCTCGACGACATCAAGGCGTTCCGGCAATGGGGCTCCAGGACGCCGGGACATCCGGAATACGGCCACACGCCGGGCGTCGAGACCACGACTGGACCGCTGGGGCAGGGGATTGCGACGGCGGTCGGCATGGCGCTCGCCGAACGCATGGCCAATGCGCGGCATGGCGACGGCCTCGTCGATCACTTCACCTATGTGATCGCCGGCGACGGCTGCCTGATGGAGGGTATCAGCCAGGAGGCGATCTCGCTCGCCGGTCATCTCCAGCTCGCGCGTCTGATCGTGCTGTTCGACGACAACGGCATTTCCATCGACGGGCCGACCTCGCTCGCGACTTCCGACGACCAGCTCGCCCGCTTCGCCGCCTCCGGCTGGTCGGTGCGCCGTGTCGATGGACACGATCCCGAAGCCATTGCACAGGCAATTGCGCAAGAGCGTGAAACCACAAAGCCGTCGCTGATCGCCTGCCGCACCATCATCGGCTATGGCGCGCCTGATAGACAGGGCACCGAGAAGGCGCATGGTGCGCCGCTCGGCACCGAGCAGACCGCGGCCGCGCGGCGGACGCTGGGCTGGGACTATCAGCCCTTCGTGGTGCCGCTCCCGATCTCGAAGGCGTGGCGGATGATCGGACAGCGCGGGCAGGTCGCCCGTCTCGCTTGGCTCGATCGCTATGAACGTGCGACGCCCGAGCAGCGCGACCTGTTCGTCGAGGGTAAGGCCGTCGCCTTGCCGGGCGCCTATGCGCTGGCTGCGGCGAAGTTGCGCGAGCGCTTCGCCAGCGAGCGTCCGAAGATCGCAACGCGCCAGGCCTCGCAACAGGTGCTCGACGGCATCGCCGGGGCGATTCCGGGCTTGGTCGGCGGCTCCGCGGACCTCACGCATTCGAACCTCACGCATGCCAAGGTGCAGACTCCCGTCACGCGCGGGGCGTTCGCTGGCGACTACATCCACTACGGCATTCGCGAGCACGGCATGGCTGCCGCGATGAATGGCCTCGCGCTGCATGGTGGCTTCATCCCCTATGGCGGCACCTTCCTCGCCTTCTCCGACTACAGCCGGCCGGCGATTCGCCTTGCGGCCTTGATGCGGCTGCGCGTGGTCCATGTGATGACCCACGACTCCATTGGCCTCGGCGAGGACGGCCCGACGCACCAGCCGGTCGAGCATCTCGCCGCACTGCGGGTAATTCCGAACCTTCTGGTGTTCCGCCCCGCCGATGCGGTGGAGACGCTGGAAGCCTGGGATTGCGCACTCAGCACGGAGAGCCGTCCGTCCGTGTTGTGCTTGTCGCGTCAGGCCTTGCCGACCTTCCGCAGCGATGTCCGCGGCAGAAATCGTGTCGCGCGCGGCGCCTATCTCGTCGTCTCCCCTGACGGCGGCCGCGATGTGACGCTGATCGCGACCGGCTCGGAAGTGTCGATCGCGCTGGAGGCGGCCCGCCTGCTCGCGACCGAGCACATCCGCGCAGCAGTCGTCTCTGCACCCTGCTTCGCCCTGTTCGAGGAACAGCCAGACGACTACCGCGCCACGGTGCTCGGTACTGCACCGCGTGTCGGCATCGAGGCGGCCGTAGCGGGCGACTGGCCGCGCTGGATCGGCACTGAGGGCGAGTTCGTCGGCATGCGCGGCTTCGGCGCCTCGGCGCCGGCGCCCGTACTGTACCGCGAGTTCGGCATCACACCGCAAAGCATTGCGGAAGCCGCCCGGCGGGCGATCGCCCGCAAGAAACAATAAAACAATAAGGAGGATCAATCGTGGCTCGTATCACCCTTCGTCAATTGCTCGATCACGCCGCCAGCCACGGCTACGCGGTGCCCGCGTTCAACATCAACAACATGGAGCAGGGCATCGCGATCATGCAGGCGGCGGCCGAGGTCGATGCGCCGGTCATCATGCAGGCCTCGCGCGGTGCGCGCAGCTATGCCGGCGATCTCATGCTCTCGCACATGATCGATGCGCTGGAGCGGACCTATCCCGACATCCCGCTCTGCATGCACCAGGACCACGGCAATGACGAGGCGACCTGCGCCTCCGCCATAGCCCATGGCTTCACGTCGGTGATGATGGACGGCTCGCTCAAGGCCGACGCCAAGACGGCGGCCGATTATGACTACAATGTCGCGATCACCCGCCGTGTCGTCGACCTCGCCCATTGGGTCGGCGCATCCGTCGAAGGGGAGCTCGGCGTGCTCGGCTCGCTCGAGCATGGCGGCGGCGAGCAGGAGGATGGTCACGGCGTCGAGGGCAAGGTCAGCCACGACCAGCTGCTGACCGATCCGGACCAGGCCGTCGATTTCGTCCGCGCCACCAAGGTCGATGCGCTGGCGATCGCGATGGGCACCTCGCACGGCGCCTATAAGTTCAGCCGCAAGCCGGACGGCGACATTCTGGCGATGCGGGTGGTCGAGGAGATCCATCGCCGGCTGCCGAACACGCATCTCGTGATGCACGGTTCGTCCTCGGTGCCGCAGCCGCTGCAGGACATGTTCAACCAGTTCGGCGGCGAGATGCCGCAGACCTGGGGCGTGCCGGTCGAGGAGATCGTGCGCGGCATCCGAAGCGGCGTGCGCAAGGTCAATATCGACACTGACTGCCGTCTTGCGATGACTGCGGTATTCCGCAAGGTCGCCGCGCAAGCGCGCTCCGAGTTCGATCCACGAAAGTTCCTCAAGCCAGCGATGGATGCGATGCGCGAGCTTTGTCGCGAGCGCTTCGAGCAGTTCGGCACGGCAGGCCATGCCAGCAAGATCAAGGTCGTTCCGATGAGCGAGATGGCGCGGCGCTATCGCGCCGGCGAACTTGATCCGCGCATCGACGCCCGCGAACCGGTCGCTGCCTAGTCATTCAGAGAGAAGAGCAGGAGAGAGTCATGAACGCACACGCAGGAACCGTTCGCGGCAAGGAAAGATATCGCTCGGGCGTGATGGAATATAAGCGCATGGGCTATTGGGAGCCCGACTACACGCCAAAGGACACCGACGTTATCGCGCTGTTTCGCGTGACGCCGCAGGAGGGGGTCGACCCGATCGAGGCGTCGGCTGCGGTCGCCGGTGAATCCTCAACCGCGACCTGGACCGTGGTGTGGACCGACCGCCTGACCGCGGCGGAGAAATATCGCGCCAAGTGCTATCGCGTCGATCCGGTCCCGGGCTCGCCGGGCTCCTACTTCGCCTACATCGCCTATGATCTCGACCTGTTCGAGCCGGGCTCGATCGCCAACCTCTCGGCCTCGATCATCGGCAACGTGTTCGGCTTCAAGCCGCTCAAGGCGCTGCGTCTGGAGGACATGCGCTTCCCGGTCGCCTATGTGAAGACGTTCCAGGGACCGGCGACCGGCATCGTGGTCGAGCGCGAGCGGCTCGACAAGTTCGGCCGCCCTTTGCTGGGTGCGACCATCAAGCCCAAGCTCGGTCTTTCGGGGCGCAACTACGGCCGCGTGGTCTACGAGGCGCTGAAGGGCGGGCTCGACTTCACCAAGGACGATGAGAACATCAATTCGCAGCCCTTCATGCACTGGCGCGATCGCTTCCTCTACTGCATGGAGGCGGTGAACCGCGCGCAAGCGGCCTCGGGCGAAATCAAAGGCACCTACCTGAACATCACCGCGGGCACGATGGAGGACATGTACGAGCGCGCCGAGTTCGCGAAGGAGCTCGGGTCGTGCATCGTCATGATCGACCTCGTGATCGGCTACACCGCGATCCAGTCGATGGCGAAATGGGCGCGGCGCAACGACATGATTCTGCATCTCCATCGCGCCGGCCACTCGACCTATACGCGGCAGAAGAGCCACGGCGTGTCGTTCCGCGTCATCGCCAAGTGGATGCGGCTCGCCGGCGTCGACCACATTCATGCCGGCACGGTGGTCGGCAAGCTCGAGGGCGATCCGAACACCACGCGCGGCTATTACGACGTCTGCCGCGAAGATTTTAACCCGACGAAGCTAGAACACGGCATCTTCTTCGACCAGTCCTGGGCGAGCCTGAACAAGATGATGCCGGTCGCCTCCGGCGGCATCCATGCCGGGCAGATGCACCAGCTGCTCGACCTCTTGGGTGAAGACGTCGTGCTGCAATTCGGCGGCGGCACCATCGGCCATCCCATGGGCATTGCGGCCGGCGCGACCGCCAATCGCGTGGCGCTGGAAGCGATGATCCTCGCCCGCAACGAGGGTCGCGACTACGTCCACGAAGGTCCGGAGATCCTCGCCAAGGCGGCCGAGACCTGCACGCCGCTGAAGGCCGCGCTCGAAGTCTGGAAGGACGTCACCTTCAACTATCAATCCACCGACACGCCGGACTTCGTGCCGACGGCGCTGGAAACCGTTTGAGGAGATTCACATGAAACTGACCCAGGGCTGCTTCTCATACCTGCCTGATCTGACCGATGACCAGATCTACAGCCAGGTGCAGTACTGCCTCGCCAAAGGCTGGGCTGTGAACATCGAGTTCACCGACGATCCGCATCCCCGCAACACTTATTGGGAGATGTGGGGCCTGCCGATGTTCGATCTCCAGGATGCCGCCGGCGTGATGATGGAGCTCGCCGAGTGCCGCAGGGTGTACGGCGACCGCTACATCCGCATCAGCGGCTTCGATTCCAGCCACGGCTGGGAATCGGTGCGCATCTCCTTCCTCGTCAACCGGCCGAAGCAGGAGGCGGAGCTCGAGCTGGTGCGGCAGGAGGTGGGCGGCCGCGCAATCCGTTACACGACCGTGCGCCGACCGGCCGCGCAAGCGTCAACTTAAGGCATCCGCTTCCGCGCGGAGCTCTCCCTGCTCCGCATCCTTGGCGGACCACTGCTTCGCCGCTCCCCCCGCGGCGAAGCCCTTTTCTTCGAGGTGCCGATGCTCGATGTGCCCCACGCAACGATGACCGAACAGAGCGAGACCAGTTTCGATCTCCGCAAGGAGGCCGAAGCGGCCGGGATCACCGACACGCTGCAACAGCTCGAGCACGAACTGGTCGGATTGAAGCCGGTGAAGAACCGCGTGCGCCAGATCGCCTCGCTGCTGTTGATCGAGCGCATTCGGCAGCGCGCTGGATTGGCCTCCGCGCCGCCGACGCTGCACATGTCGTTCACCGGCAATCCCGGCACCGGCAAGACCACGGTGGCGCTGCGCATGGCCAAGATCCTGCACGGCCTCGGCTTCGTGCGGCGAGGGCAGGTGATCTCGGTCACGCGCGACGATCTCGTCGGCCAATATATCGGCCACACCGCCCCGAAGACCAAGGAGATATTGAAGAAGGCGATGGGCGGCGTGCTGTTCATCGACGAGGCCTATTATCTCCATCGCCCCGACAACGAGCGCGACTACGGCCAGGAGGCGATCGAAATCCTGCTCCAGGTGATGGAGAACCAGCGCGAGGATTTGGTCGTGATCCTTGCCGGCTATGGGGAGCGGATGACGAGCTTCTTCGCCTCCAATCCCGGTTTCCGTTCGCGCATCGCGCACCACATCGAATTTCCGGACTATGCCGAAGCCGAGCTGCTCGTCATCGCCGAGCTGATGCTGAAGGAGCGCGGCTATCGCTTCTCGGCAGCGGCGCGCGAGGCGTTCGAAAAATACATCGCGCTGCGCCGTACCCAGCCGTTCTTCTCCAATGCGCGCTCGATCCGCAACGCCGTCGACCGCATTCGCCTGCGGCAGGCCGATCGCCTGGTGTCCGATCTCGATCGCATGCTCGACGTCGCCGACCTCGAAACCATCGATCCCATGGACGTCCTGGCGAGCCGCGTCTTCAGCGGCGGCGCCGACTCGCGGAGTACAAAATCATGACGAGAGAGATGATCATTGCGCCTTCGATCCTGGCCGCGGATTTCGCGCGTCTCGGCGAGGAGATCGCGGCGATCGATACGGCCGGGGCCGACTGGATCCATTGCGACGTCATGGATGGACACTTCGTGCCGAACATCAGCTTTGGCGCGGACGTCATCAAGGCAATCCGGCCGCTGACGAAGAAAGTCTTCGACGTGCATCTCATGATCGCGCCTGTTGATCCTTACCTCGAGGCGTTCGCGAAGGCCGGTGCGGACGTCATCACCGTGCACGTCGAAGCCGGCCCGCATCTCGACCGTTCGCTTCAGGCGATCCGCGCGCTCGGCAGGAAAGCCGGCGTTAGCCTGTGTCCCGCGACCCCGGAGAGCGCGATCGAGTATGTGCTCGATCGTCTCGACCTCGTGCTGGTGATGACGGTCAATCCCGGCTTCGGCGGCCAGTCCTTCCTCGACTCCCAGCTGGCGAAGATCGCACGGATCAAGGCCATGATCGGCGACCGGCCGATCCGGCTCGAGGTCGATGGCGGTATCACGCGCGACAATGCCGCTGCCGTGGCTGCCGCGGGCGCCGATACGCTTGTGGCGGGGTCCGCCGTGTTTCGCGGCAAGAGCGCCGCCGAATACGCATCCAATATTGCGGCCATTCGCACCGCCGCCGAGGCCGGCCAGGTTCCAAAGACGAAAGATAATGCCGCGCGGCCGCTGCGCGTCGGAGAAAGTGCGCGCATCCGGTAGACTACGGAGAGCATCACCAGGCGATTACGCCGAGGTATCGATCGCTTCATAGCGCGCATTTTTCTCCGGGGTCCTACGGAGAATCCAGCGCGAATCGGCAACACCCTTCATGCCAGGGTAACCAAGAGCGCCAAAGCACGCGTTCGATTAATGCACCGCGCTACAATCTGTGGTTTAATAACTGCAGAGGCGTGGATGCACATTCAATATCTTCATTGGAATACTGCCCATGGCTGGCGCGGAGCTGATCCACTGCTCGGGCCCGCTCAGCTCGTGCTCTATTTCGGCAGCCGTGAGGAGCTATCTCGATCTCGTCGGCGTGACCGTCGACCGCCGCCTCTACGCCTAGCCCATGGCGTGGGCGGCGGGAATTCAGAGCGAGAGTCTGCGTCGACTGGAACTTTGGCTTCCTTGGGCATTTGCTAGAACTAGCCGAAGTCGGCGCCGCGGCGGGCGCAGCAAAACTTTTGCATGACCGCCATCGGCCTGACGCAAATCCGGGCAATAAGCCCTGTGAATGCGAGGGAGGGTCTCATGGAGAACGTACGTCGCTACCGGGCGCTGGCGTCCCTCTGTCGTCAGCAGGCCGCCTACCGGCCGCTCCAGAACTGGGAGCTCCTCGGCCAGGCCGAACATTTCGAATATCTCGCGGAAGTCGAGCTCAAGGCGCATTTCGACGCGTGCAATGCACAAGGCGGCGAGGACGTCGCTGAAGCCGTCGCATTGAAGACACCTGCCGCGGCGTAGCAGCGGCGGGCCGGCTCGGCTCAGTGCGACATCAGCGTCGGAACCGTCATGGCCTCCAGCATGGCGCGGGTGACGCCGCCGAGAAAACGCTCCTGCAATCGCGAATGGCCGTAGCCGCCCATCACCAGGAGATCGAGGCTCTCATCGGCCGCCAGAGACAGGATCGTGGGCTGGATGTCGGCGCGCGTGGCCGACAGGCCGACCGTGCGGGTCGAGAGCCCGCGCCGGCCGAGATGTCTTGCCAGATTGGTCGCTGAAGCTTCGCCGCAGGCCACATCGGCTTCGTTGATCGTGATGATCACGATTGCCTCGGCGCGGGCCAGGAACGGGGCTGCGTCGCGCATTGCGCGGGCAGCGAGGGGGCTGCCGTCCCAGCAAATGCCGATCCGGTTCGCCTTGAAGGTCCCGCGGAAGGTGTACGGCAGGAACAGCACCGGGCCGCCCGCCTGGAACAGGATCTCGCCGGGCATGTCGTTGTCGAACGAGCCTTGCGTCGGATCGGGCTGGAGCACGATGCTGAGGTCGTGCAGTCGCGCCATCTCGCCGAGCGTGCCGGCTGCATCCATCGGGATCGCGCCGAGCGGGTGGCAGGCGTAGGAGATGCCCGCGTTCGCCGCTTCGCTCCTGAATATTGCGAGCGCGGCCTCGGCCCGCTCCATTGCGCGCTCGCGTTCCAGCTCGAACACGGCCGCCACGGCGGCGCCACCCTCCATGACGTAAGCCGCACTGGTTGCGATATAGCCGACCGCGACCGCGTCGAGATGGGCGTTGAGGTGCGCCGCGAGCGAGATCGAGCCATCGATCGCGGGACGCATCGGACGCTCGGTCGGGATGTGGACGAGAATGTCTTTATACATGGCGCGCCTCCGATGAACATCATGCGGTGACGCAGTTTTTCACTGCACGAAGGACCTGCGTTGAGCTGCATCAATGTGCAGCGACGAACTCGCCGCGGGGCCCGGTCCCAATCCTTTGCCAAGATTTAATCGCCTGGACGGGACGCCGTAAGGTGGCAACGCCCATGTTACGCGCAAGGCGACACCTGCTCAACATGGACATTTCGACATGAACGATCGCGTCAATTCCGACACCCCCACGTCCCGCAAGATCTTGAGGCCGCGCAGGCTCGCGCTGCTCGGCACCGCAGCCGCGCTTGGCGCGGCCGTGCTGGCGGCTGCTCCCGGTGCTTCGCCATTCGGCCTGACCTCCTTTGTCGCGCCGGCCCAGGCCGCGGAAACGGCTGCGACCCCGCCGGGCTTTGGCGATCTCGTGGCCAAGGTCAAACCCGCCGTCATCTCGGTGCGGGTCAGAATCGACCAGGACAGCGACAAGAGCGCGATGCTGCAACATAATCGGATGGATTCGGACGAAGACTCGCCGTTCGACCAGTTCTCGCGACAGTTCGGCTTCCGCTTCCCGGATGGTGGCATGAACGGCATGCCGCGTCAGCGCCACCAGATGATCACGGGCGAGGGCTCGGGCTTCTTCATCTCCGCCGACGGCTATGCCGTGACCAACAACCACGTCGTCGATCACGCCGAGTCCGTGCAGGTGACCATGGACGACGGCACGACCTACACCGCGAAGGTCGTCGGCACCGATCCGAAGACCGATCTCGCGCTAATCAAGGTCGACGGCAAGAAGGATTTTCCGTTCGTCAAGTTCTCCGATCAGAAGCCGCGCATCGGCGATTGGGTGGTCGCGGTCGGCAATCCCTTCGGGCTCGGCGGCACCGTCACCGCCGGCATCGTCTCGGCCAGCGGCCGCGACATCGGCAATGGTCCTTATGACGACTTCATCCAGATCGACGCGCCGATCAACAAAGGCAATTCCGGCGGTCCCGCTTTCGACATGAACGGCAACGTGATCGGCGTGAACACCGCGATCTTCTCGCCCTCCGGCGGTTCGGTCGGCATCGGCTTCGACATTCCGGCCACGACCGCAAAACTGGTGGTGGCGCAGTTGAAGGACAAGGGCGCGGTCACCCGCGGCTGGCTCGGCGTGCAGGTGCAGCCGGTGACGTCGGATATCGCCGATAGCCTCGGACTGAAGCAGGCGCGCGGCGCGATCGTCGACAATCCGCAACCCGACAGCCCGGCGGCGAAGGCCGGCATCGAGGCGGGCGACGTCATCACCGCCGTCAACGGCACGGCAGTCAAGGATTCCCGCGATCTCGCCCGCACCATCGCCACCCTGGCGCCCGGCAGCTCAGTCAAGCTCGACGTCTTCCACAACGGCGAGAGCAAGACGGTGACGCTGGCGCTCGGCGAACTGCCGAACGAACGGCAGGCTCAAGGCAAGGCCTATGACGGCAAGGTGCAGCCGGGCGCCGGCACGCCGCGCCTCGGGCTTGGTCTGGCTCCGGCCGGCGATGTGCAGGGCGCCGGCCAGAAGGGTGTCGTCGTCACCGAGGTTGATCCGGAAGGGCCGGCCGCGCAGCGCGGCATCAAGACCGGTGACGTCATCCTCAATGTCGGTGGCAAGGCTGTCAGCAATGTCGGCGATGTGCGCTCGGAGCTGGCGCAGGCCAAATCGTCCGGCAAGCGCAGCGTGCTGTTGCAGGTCAGAAGCGCGGATGCCACCCGGTTCGTCGCGGTGCCACTCGCGTAAGGCGAACCTCGATCGGTACAATTCAAAAAGGCGGCCCTCGGGCCGCCCTTCGCATTCGCACCCACAGGTCACCCGATAACATTCTCGTTAACGGCAGGGAGGGTGACCCGGTTCGTCCGAAAAAGCCGTGTTCGGTCATCACACTTTCTGGTCGGGCATCTGCTCGGCGGCAGTGCAGCCGCGGAGTGGGCTCGCGAGCGTGGAACCTTCGAACCTCCGGCCGCTTTGTGGAACTGGCCGCTGGTTCACATTGATCGGTGCCGACATGGATCGATTGAAGCTCTCGCTGATGAGTACGCTGCTCGTGGCGTTGTTCGTGCTGCCGGCTGGAAACGCCTTCGGGCGCGACGATGGCCGCTATGCGAACTCGCCCCTGAAGCCATGGTTCGACAGTCTGCGCAGCCACCTCGGTCCGTGCTGCTCGGATGCGGATGGCTTTGCTGTCTCCGATCCCGATTGGGAATCGCACAACGGGCACTATCGTGTTCGGTTGGACGGGCAATGGGTCGAGGTGCCGGATGAAGCCGTCATCACCGAGCCGAACCGCGCCGGCCGCACGATGGTGTGGCCGGTGAAAACTGCGTTCGGGATTTCGATCCGCTGCTTCATGCCGGGCAGCATGATCTGACTGGGGTCAGCGCGATCGCTTGCTGGATTTGCGCTTCGACGATTTCTTGGAAGATTTCTTGGAAGATTTCCTGGACGTCTTCTTCTTCGACGTCTTCCGCTTGGAGGCCTTCTTCGGGACCTTCTTGCCCTTCTTGCGGGCCTTCGACAGCCCGATCGCGATAGCCTGCTTGCGGCTCTTCACGCGTCCGCCGCGACCGCCACGTCCGCTCTTCGCGGTACCTTTCTTGTAACGCCGCATCTCGCTTTCGACATCGCTGCCGGAGCTGCGTGAGTAGCGGCGCTTCTTTGCCTTGCGTGCCATGCCTGTTCTCCCTTGGCGGAGGGAGAACCATTCGACACTGGCATGGTTCCGACAGCACGCCTGCAATGTTCCGGGCGGTGAAGGCAGCTCAGAACGAATTCGCCAGCTCGATCTCCGCCTCCAGTACCTGAATGCGCCGCGCAGCCTCGGCAGAGGACAGATCTCGCGCATATTGCGCCGGCTGATAGGCCTCTTCGCTCAGCCGCTTCAACCTCAATCCCTGCGCCCGTGTCATCTGCTCGCCAAGGAAAACCCTGGCGTCGTATTTGGCCTGGACCTGCATGTCGCTCCTCCGTCCTTGAAATCTGGCTTGACTATATGTTCTTATTTTGTTCTAACAAGCCATGGACAACAGAATTAATGAAATTCGGCGTAAAATCAGCGCCTTGAGGCTCGAACTGGCCGATGTCGAGGCGTCTGTGCGCGCTCTCGTCAACGGCGATTGCGACTGCAGCGAACAAGCTCTGGCGCAGATCAATCTGCGCCGGAAGATCAACCTGCTCATCGACGAATGGAAGTCGGCCGGGGGCGGCGATGTCCTGCCCGACGTCCGCGACCGGATGCGTCTTCGCTCCGTGAATGTCGACAAGCCGGCGCGCGTGTTGGCCCGCCGCTGAGACATTGGGGGCCGCGCGGTGGAGGAAGACCCGGACAACGACCGGATCCTGAAATTGCGCGCCGAGATTCTCGAACTGGGCTCCGCCATCCGGCAATTGCAGCGCGAGGGCCTCGACGACGCTGCGGCCCAACTCCTGATCGCGCGCAAGCGGGCGCAGCTCGAGCATCTCGCTAAGACGAATTCCGCGGCAAGCTGTCTCAACATCACTGACATCCGACGCAGCTAAGGCGTGCGCGCAAGCGACATGCTGGAGATTGTCGATGCCGTCGGACGCCGAACTGGCCGCCTTGCTGCGGGCGGTGCTGGACGAGGTCTGCGTCAACGTTCCCTCATCCGACGTGGTGACACGCCGCCGCATTGCCGCGAAACTGCGCGAGGCCTTGCGCGCCGATCGCTATTCCCTGGAGGAGTTGAAGCAGGCCGGTCGCGCGATGCGCTGGTCAGCGTGCCGACCATGTGGCGCTAGAGCATGATCCGGAGCCGAAGAGCCGCGTTTGCGCAAAATGTGCAGCGGTCTTCCGATAAGATCATGCTCAAAAAATAACCTAAAGCGCAATGACGATTCATCCAAATCTCATCGCGCTTTGGAGCGCGACGGGGACAGGATGAATCGTCGTCGTCCTCGAGTGAAGAGCCCCGCGCTGAACGCGGGACTCTCACCTTTATGGGCAGAGCTCACTTGGTGTTGCTCATGCCGCCCTTGTTCGTCATCGTGCCGCCCTGATCGGAGCCGGGGCCAGAGCCGCCCTGACCGGAGGGATCGGCACCCTTGGAGGACTTGGTATTCGCGCCCGTGGTCTGCGACGACGACATCGAGGATCCATGTTTGGCCTTGTGCGACTTCGCCTGCGCGGCGAACGGCGCGGCGGCGAGGCCGGTTGCCAACATTGCGGTGAGGACGAGCTTGACGGTCTTCATATGTGGGAACTCCCTGGGTTAAATTGACGCAGGCGGCCAACGGCCGTTCCTCGCAGGAGTTCCCAACAAAGCTTCTCCACGCGTCGCGCACGCTTCAAGATTGCTTGTTCTCTTCGAGGATGAACACGATGCCAGTGAGCGTCGCGCCGATCGCGAAGGTCGTCACCAGCGTGAGAGCGAAGACTATAGCGGCTTGGCTTCCGCCATGGCTCAGCAGGTTGGCGACGGCTGGATTGGTCAGGATGAGTGCGAGGCTGAACGCGAGGCCGAGGGCTGCCCCCATCATCGCATGTGTCATCAGCTTGATAAGGCCGGTGGGAGAGATCAGGTTCGACGACTTTTTCGCGCGCATGGAACTATGTCCCGATCTGGCAGGCAAACGCGCGCGATCGTCATTGGTTCCATCAGGATGAAGGAATTGTCATCGCCAGCTTCATCCGACGTTCATGCCCGGCTTGCGAAGATGAGCGCCATCAACACGGGAATATCGATATGGGCAAGGTAGTCTTTCTGTACCGCTCGCTGGCCTATCGCAACGCGGCCGCGGACATCCTGCGCAAGGCGCGCAAGCTCCCGCGCGGCGCGGAACGAAGCGCGGCTCGCCGCTATGCGAAGGCGCTACGCGATCTCGCTCGAACGGAGGCTTGGCTCGAAGGACGCGTCGCGCGCGACCCCCGGACGGAGCAGCGCATCACGAGCGCGGCGTCCGGCTAGAGCTTCCGTTCCGATTGCGGTAGCTCTCGATTCTTCGCTTGACGCGTTTTCTTGACGCGAACCGGTCACCACTTCGCTGGAAAACGCTCTAACCGGATGCGCGCTGCAATTCGGCCGCGGCGGCGGCATCGAATTTGCCGGGTGCCGTCGTCGCCACCGGCTTGCGTGTCAAGGGCACCTGCAGGCGGCACAACAAGCCCTCGGCGCGCCAATCGAATTGCGCCTGTCCGCCAAGCTGGGACTCGACGCTTGCAAGCAGACTCCGCGTGCCGAAGCCGCGGGATTTCGGCGTCCTGACCAGCGGGCCGCCGGATTCCTCCCAGGTCAGCGTGAGGCGGTCGTCCTCGGTCTGCCAACCGATCATGAGCCGACCGGATCGCGTCGACAGTGCGCCATACTTGGCCGAATTGGTGAAGAGCTCGTGCAGCGCCAGCGCCAGCGTCTGGGCGGTCGCCGGCAGCAACTGAACCTCGGGCCCGGCAAGCTTGATCTGGCCGCCTAGCGAATAGGGCGCAAGCTCCTCGTCGATCAGCTTGGAGAGCTCGGCGCCCTGCCAACTCGACAGCGACAGGATGGTATGCACGCGCGCGAGCGCATTGATGCGCCCCTCGACAGCATTGACATAGGCCTTGACCTCGTCGGCGCGGGTGAGGCGCACGATCGATTGCGCCAGCGCCAGCGCATTCTTGGCGCGATGATCGACTTCCCGCGCGAGGAGATTCTGCCGCTCCTCGGCACGCTTGCGTTCGGTGATGTCGACGGTGACGCCGCTGACGCGAACCACGCGACCACTCTCGTCGACCGTTGCCGCCGCGGTGCCGACGCACCAGCGCACATCACCGTCGGGCCGCACGATGCGGAATTCCGTTTCGTAGGCGCGTGCGCCCTTGTTGAACTCGGCGATCGCCTTGCGCAACTGATCGACGTCGTCGGTATGCAATAGCGCCTGAACGTTGGCCGGGTTGACCTCGAAGCTCTCCGGGCTGACCCCAAAGATGCGATATTGCCCCTCGTCCCACATCCAGTCGCCGGTGATCCAGTCCCAATCCCATGAGCCCATCTTGCCGGCGGCGATCGCCATGCTGCGCCGCTGCTCGCTTTCGCGAAGCTTGGCGGTGGAATTTTCCAGCTCGGCGGTGCGTGCGCGGACGCGGTCCTCGAGCTCCTGGTTCAGTCGTTCGAGCTCGCGGGTCTTGCGATAGAGCTCGGAGAACACCTTGATCTTGGCGCGCAGCACCTCCGGCACGACGGGCACCGGAACGTAGTCGACCGCGCCCATCTCGTAGCCGCGCAACCGGTCGATATCGCTCACCTGAATCGCCGAGATGAAGATCATTGCGGTCTTCTGGAAGCGCGGATGCTCGCGGATCATCGCGGCGAGCTCGAAGCCGTCGAGCTCGGGCATGCAGACGTCGACCAGGATGACCGCGATCTCGGTCTTGAGCAGAACCTCCAGCGCTTCGCGTCCAGACGAGGCGATCACGAGGTTCTCGCCGAGATCCTTCAGGATCACCTCATAGGCCAGCAGCTTGGCTGGCTGGTCGTCGACGAGCAGGATGTTGACCTTCTCTTGGTCCATTCGCGGATCCAACTCAGCGGTGCAGCCACATGCGGATCGCAAGCAGCAATTGATCGGTGTTGACGGGTTTGGCGAGGTAGTCGGACGCGCCGGCTTCCAGGCATTTTTCACGGTCGCCCTTCATCGCCTTGGCGGTCAGCGCGATGATCGGTAGCCGCGCGAAGGCCGGGTTCTCGCGGATCACACCCATGGTCTGATAGCCATCCATCTGCGGCATCATGATGTCCATCAGCACGATGGCGATTTCCGGATTGGATTCGACCAGCGTGACCGCCTCGCTCCCGGTCGTGGCCGTCAGCACCTTCATGCCGCGTCGTTCCAGCACGCTTGACAGCGCGAATATGTTCCGGGCGTCGTCGTCGACGAGCAGGGCCGTCTTGCCGATCAGGTCCTCGTCGGAACTGTTCAGCTTCTCCAGCATGCGCTGCTTCTCGAGCGGTAGTTCCGTGATGACGCGGTGCAGGAACAGCGCAGTCTCGTCGAGCAGGCGCTCCGGCGATTCCACCCCCTTGACCACGATGCTGCGCGCCATGGTGTGGAGTTCCGCATCCTCTTCCGCCGAAAGCTCGCGGCCGGTGAACACTACGACCGGGACGTTCGACAGCGCCTCGTCGTTGCGGATCTCGTCGAGCACCTCGAAGCCGCTCATGTCGGGCAGCCGCAGGTCGAGCACCACGCAATCGCAAGGCTGCTCGCGCAGTGTCGAGAGCGCGCCGGCACCGGTATCCGTCGTCACGATCTCGATGTCGTCGTGGTGCAGCAGCTCGCGGATCGAGAGTTGCTCGGCCTCGTTGTCCTCGACGATCAGGAGTCGCTTACGCCGCGGCCGCGCATATTCCTTGATCTGCGTCAGCGCGGCGGAGACGCCTTCGGTCGTCGTCGGCTTGTTGACGAAGGAGAACGCACCGCGCGCCAACGCGTGCTGGCGGTCCTCGTCGAGCGTGATGATCTGCACGGGAATGTGGCGGGTCAGAGGATTGTGCTTGAGTTGGCTCAGCACGGTCCAGCCCAGCATGTCCGGCAGGAACACGTCGAGAGAGACGGCCGTCGGCTGGTACTGCTTGGCGAGCTCCAGCGCTTCGGCGCCGCGGGCCGCAACCAGGACCTTGAAGCCCTTGTCGCGGGCAAGATCGACGAGCACGCGCGCATAGTGCGGATCGTCCTCCACAATGAGGAGGATGGTGTCGCCGGGCTCAAGGTTGAGCCGGTCGTCGGGAAGCTGCTCGATGACGCGCTGCTGGTCGGGCGCGGCCGGCTGCAGCGCCGGCGGTTGGCTGTATTGCTGTGGCGCAGGCGCCGCGCGCGGTGCGAGCGTCGGGCCGGAATATTTCAACGGCAGGTAAAGCGTGAACGACGAGCCCTTGCCCGGCGAGCTGCTCAGGTGGATTTCGCCGCCGAGCAGGCTTGCGAGCTCGCGGCTGATCGCAAGCCCGAGGCCCGTGCCGCCATATTTGCGGCTGGTGCCGGCATCCGCCTGCTGGAACGCTTCGAAGATCAGTTTCTGCTTCTCCAGGGGAATGCCGATGCCGGTATCGGTCACTTCGAACGCGATCACGGCCGGCGCGGAGTTCAGTACCGGGTGATCCGTCCCCCAGCCGCCGACCGCGCCGGCGACCTTCAGCCGCACCTCGCCTTCGGCGGTGAACTTGAAGGCGTTGGAGAGCAGGTTCTTCAGCACCTGTTGCAGGCGCTTGGAGTCGGTGACGATGCTGCGCGGAAGGTTCGGATCGATGTCGATCTTGAACGCCAGATTGCGGTTGTCGGCCTCGTGCCGGAACGGCCGACCGACGGTCTCGAGCAGGTTCGCGGTCAGGATTTCCTCGGCATCTACCGTCACCGTGCCGGACTCGATCTTGGAGAGATCGAGAATGTCGCTGATGAGATTGAGCAGGTCGGTGCCGGCGCCGTGGATGGTGCGGGCGAATTCGACTTGCTTGGCCGAGAGGTTGCCGTCCGGATTGTCGGTGAGCTGCTGTCCGAGGATCAGGATCGAATTCAGCGGCGTGCGCAGCTCGTGGCTCATATTGGCGAGGAATTCGGACTTGTATTTCGAGGTCAGTGCGAGCTCGGTGGCCTTTTCCTCCAGCGCACGGCGGGCCTGCTCGATTTCCTGGTTCTTGCGCTCGACCTCGACGTTGCGCTCGGCGAGCTGCTGCGCCTTCTGTTCGAGCTGGTCGTTGGTCTGCTGCAATTCGCGCTGCTGGGTCTGGAGCTCGCCGGCGAGCTGCTGCGACTGCTTGAGCAGGCCTTCGGTCTGCATCGTCGCTTCGATCGAGTTGAGCACGATGCCGATGGAGTCGGTGAGCTGCTCCAGGAACGTCATCTGCGACGTCGTGAACGATATCAGCGAAGCAAGCTCGATCACGGCCTTGACCTGGCCCTCGAACAGCACCGGCAGCACCACGAGGTTCTTCGGTGCGACGCGGAGCAGTGCCGAGTTGATCGGCACCACGTCGGATGGAATGTCGGCGACCAGGCGCGGCCGCTTGTCGAGGGCGCACTGGCCGATCAGGCCTTCGCCGAACTGAAGCACGCGCTGATAGGGATAGATGCCGTCGCTGGCGTAGGACGCCAGCAGCAGGAGCTGGGAATTGTCCTCGTTCTCGACCTGGTAGATCACGCCGGTATGCGCGTTCACCAAGGGCGACAATTCGGTGAGCAGCAGCCGCCCGACGGTCGTGAGATCGCGCTGGCCCTGGAGCATGTTGGTGAATTTCGCGAGGTTGGTCTTCAGCCAGTCCTGCTCCGTGTTCACGTCCGTCGTCAGACGGAGATTCGTGATCATCGTGTTGATGTTGTCCTTCAGCTCCGAGACTTCGCCGCGGGCATCGACCTGGATCGATCGCGTCAAGTCGCCTTTGGTCACGGCGGTCGCGACTTCCGCGATCGCACGCACCTGCGAGGTCAGGTTGGCCGCCAGCAGATTGACGTTGCCGGTGAGATCCTTCCAGGTGCCGGCGGCGCCGGGCACGTTGGCCTGGCCGCCGAGGCGGCCCTCGACGCCGACCTCGCGCGCCACCGACGTCACCTGATCGGCGAAGGTCGCGAGCGTCTCGGTCATGTTGTTGATGGTGTCGGCGAGGGCTGCGACCTCGCCGCGCGATTTCATCGTCAGGTTCTGCTTGAGGTCGCCGTTGGCGACCGCAGTCACGACCTTGACGATGCCGCGCACCTGCTCGGTCAGGTTCGCAGCCATGAGGTTCACGGTATCGGTGAGGTCCTTCCAGGTGCCGGCAACGCCGGGCACCTGCGCCTGTCCGCCGAGCTTGCCTTCCGTGCCGACCTCGCGCGCCACGCGCGTGACTTCGCCGGCGAAGGCGTTGAGCTGGTCCACCATGGTGTTGATGGTGTTCTTCAGCTCCAGGATTTCGCCCTTCACGTCGACGGTGATCTTGCGCGAGAGGTCGCCGCGCGCGACCGCCGTGGTGACTTCGGCGATGTTGCGGACCTGCGTGGTGAGGTTCGCGGCGAGCAGGTTGACGTTGTCGGTGAGGTCCTTCCAGGTGCCGCCGACGCCGGGCACGACGGCCTGACCGCCGAGCCGGCCCTCGGTGCCGACCTCGCGCGCCACGCGCGTGACTTCGGCGGCGAAGGAGCGGAGCTGCTCGACCATGGTGTTCAGCGTGTCCTTCAAGAGAAGGATTTCGCCGCGCACGTCCACCGTGATCTTCTTCGAGAGGTCGCCGCCGGCGATCGCGGTCGCGACCTCGGCGATGTTGCGGACCTGGGCCGTCAGGTTGGAGGCCATGAAGTTGACGTTGTCGGTGAGGTCTTTCCAGGTGCCGGCGACGCCGGGCACTTCGGCCTGACCGCCGAGCTTGCCTTCGGTGCCGACCTCGCGGGCGACGCGCGTGACTTCGCCGGCAAAGCCATTGAGCTGATCCACCATGGTGTTGATGGTGTTCTTCAGCTCGAGGATTTCGCCCTTTACGTCCACCGTGATCTTGCGGGACAAGTCGCCACGCGCGACGGCGGTGGTGACTTCGGCGATGTTGCGGACCTGGGCGGTGAGGTTGCCCGCCATCGAGTTCACGCTGTCGGTGAGGTCCTTCCAGGTGCCGGCCACGCCGGGCACGTTGGCTTGACCACCGAGGCGGCCTTCGGTGCCGACCTCGCGCGCGACGCGCGTCACCTCGCCCGCAAAGCGGTTGAGCTGGTCGACCATCGTGTTCAGGGTGTCCTTGAGCTGGAGGATCTCGCCGCGCACATCGACGGTGATCTTGCGCGAGAGGTCGCCGCCGGCGATCGCGGTCGCGACTTCGGCAATGTTGCGCACCTGGGCGGTCAAATTGCCCGCCATCGAGTTCACCGAATCGGTCAGATCCTTCCAGGTGCCGGCGACGCCGGGCACGCCGGCCTGGCCGCCGAGCTTGCCGTCGGTGCCGACCTCGCGCGCCACGCGCGTCACCTCGCCGGCGAAGGCATTGAGCTGGTCCACCATGGTATTGAGCGTTTCCTTCAACTGAAGGATTTCGCCCGAGACGTTCACCGTGATCTTCTTCGACAAATCGCCCTTCGCCACCGCGGTCGCGACTTCGGCGATGTTGCGGACCTGTCCGGTCAGGTTCGAGGCCATCGAATTGACGCTGTCGGTGAGGTCCTTCCAGGTGCCGCCGACGCCGCGCACGACGGCCTGGCCGCCCAGCTTGCCTTCGGTGCCGACCTCGCGCGCCACACGCGTGACTTCACCGGCGAAGGCGTTGAGCTGGTCCACCATGGTGTTGATGGTGTCCTTCAGCTCCAGGATCTCGCCGCGCACGTCCACGGTGATCTTCTTCGACAGGTCGCCGCCGGCGACCGCCGTCGTCACCTCCGCGATGTTGCGGACCTGCGCAGTCAGGTTCGAGGCCATCGAGTTGACGCTCTCGGTCAGGTCCTTCCAGGTGCCGGCGACGCCGAGCACGTTGGCCTGACCGCCGAGCCGCCCCTCGGTGCCGACTTCGCGGGCGACGCGCGTCACTTCGCCGGCGAAGGCGTTGAGCTGGTCGACCATGGTGTTGAGCGTCTCCTTCAGCTGAAGGATCTCGCCCGAGACGTTGACGGTGATCTTCTTCGAGAGGTCGCCGCTGGCGATCGCAGTGGCGACGTCGGCGATGTTGCGGACCTGCGCGGTCAGGTTCGACGCCATGAAGTTGACGTTGTCGGTGAGGTCCTTCCAGGTGCCGGCGACGCCGGGCACCTGGGCCTGGCCGCCGAGCTTGCCTTCGGTGCCGACCTCGCGCGCGACGCGCGTCACTTCCGAAGCGAACGAGTTGAGCTGGTCCACCATGGTGTTGATGGTGTCCTTCAGCTCCAGAATCTCGCCGCGCACGTCCACGGTGATCTTGCGCGAGAGGTCGCCGCGCGCCACGGCGGTGGTCACGTTGGCGATGTTGCGCACCTGTGCGGTCAGGTTGCCGCACATCGCGTTGACGCTGTCGGTGAGGTCCTTCCAGGTGCCGGCGACGCCGGGCACGATCGCCTGGCCGCCGAGCTTGCCGTCGGTGCCGACCTCACGCGCCACGCGCGTCACTTCGGAGGCGAAGGAGCGGAGCTGGTCGACCATCGTGTTGATGGCTTCCTTGAGCTGGAGGATCTCGCCGCGGACGTCGACGGTGATCTTCTTCGACAGGTCGCCATTGGCGACCGCGATCGTCACCTCGGCGATGTTGCGAACCTGGTTGGTCAGGTTGTTCGCCATCGAGTTGACGCTCTCGGTGAGGTCCTTCCAGACGCCGGTCACCTCAGGCACCTGGGCCTGGCCGCCGAGCTTACCTTCGGTGCCGACCTCGCGCGCCACGCGCGTCACCTCGGAGGTGAACACGCCGAGCTGCTTGATCATGGTGTTGACGATGGTCGCCGATTGCAAAAACTCGCCGCGCAGGGGGCGGCCGTCGACGTCGAGCTTGACGGTCTGGAGCAGGTCGCCTTGCGCCACCGCCGCGACTGCACGCGTCACTTCGCGGGTCGGCCACAACAGGTCGTCGATCAGCGTGTTGACGGACCCTTCCATGTCGGCCCATGAGCCCGAAGCGAGGCCGAACTTCACGCGCTGGCGGGTCTTGCCCTCGCGGCCAACCACCTGGCCGACCAGCTCGAGCTGCTGCGCCATGCGCTGGTTGGCCGCGATGATTTCGTTAAAAGTGTCGGCGATCTTGCCGTCGATGCCGAGATAGTCGCCACTCATCCGCACGGAGAAATCGCCGCTGCGCATCGCCTGCAAGGCAAGCAGCAATTCCGCCCGGGAATCCTGCTCCGACGTACCGTTGGGCTTTGGCTTTGGGACGCGGCGACCGGAGCGTGATGCAGTGCCGGGATCGAGGTCGCTCATACTGATTCCCCCGCAGGCGTCGGCCGAATCCCAGGCAAGACGCGTTTGGTCAAAATAGAGCGTCAGCCAAATTCGAAATCAAGCGCCAAGGTTGCGGCGCAGGGAAATGGAACCTGCTTTGCTCAGCCCGGTTGTACCAACCGCAAACGATCGGACTGGTTCCACGCAAGTTCCAAAGAATTTGGCCTCGGCGGCCCCCATTGGTCGGCGCCTCGCGGACCACTCCTTGCGGAACGCAGCGGCAGCCCTGCGGTTAGCCTGCAAAGAGCAGGGAGAGCGCAGATGAAAGCTGGATTGGCTGCGATCGTCGTCATGTTGCTTGCCGGAGCAGCTTTCGCACAAGGCGGGGCGCCCAGTGGCCGGGGGGCCGTGACCGGCGATCCCGCCGCGAGCTCGGCCACGCCTCGCGCGGATCCGTCCACCACGGGAACGGCGACCCGATCGAACCCGAGCGGCAGCGGCACCTCGACCTCGGGCGGCAAGGATGACAATGGCGATGCAGGCCGGGACAGAATGCCTGAGAGCGACCGGACCGTGCGGCCGCAGAGTCAGCAGCATTATCCGAATGACAAGTAAAGGCTACTTGTCCGCCATGGTGCGCTCGGCAGCCTTGACCTGCGCCCGCAGCATCGGGAGCTGCTCGCGCGCGAACGCTGCAAGCGCAGCATTGTCGGGCGCCTTCAGGTAGCGTTCAAGCAGGTTGATGGCCGCGTCATATTCGGGAATCTGCGAGGCATAAAAGCTTCTGACGTAAGTCGGTCCGTCCGAAGTTTCGGGTTCGATGAGGCTCGCGCTTGCCGACGTCGCCTTGCTGACGTGCGGCTCCGCACCGATCGTCTCTTGAATTCGTTTCAGCGCCTTGTCGCGCTTGGCCGCTTCTTCGGCCCGCAGCGCGGCGAGATTCTTGACCTCCGTGTTGCCCTTCAGGTCGGTGCTCTCCAGCAGACCCTGTTGGAAGCGACTGAAGGCGTAGAGGCCGCCGATGACGTCGGTTGCGCTCGGCATGCGGTCGCCAAGGTTTCGCTCGCCAGTACTGTCAGCAGGCGCCGCAGTGCTGATGAACACCAGGACTATGGCGACGAGAACTCGCATCGATATCAATGACGGATGACGTGCGAAGTTCCCCGAACGTTACGATCCGGTAAGGGCATTGCGACCCGAGAGTTCCGTCCCCACGTCTTCCGGCATGAAACAGTCTGACATTTTCAGAGATAACGCCGACAACTGTCTTCAGCTCGCCGAGCGCGCGGAAGGGAAGCCCGCTTACAGGCGCTATTCGCGCATGGCGGACGCCTGGACGGCGCTTGCGACGGAACAGGATTGGCTCGATGGAGAAATCCCGCCCGTGACGATCCATATCCCTCAAAAACAGGACAGATAGTCGTCCTCGTGAGGCCGTGTGTGAGACCGCGCACGGAATGCAAGAGACCAATCCAGGATCATCCGTGAACAGTCGATCGCGTTGATTTTCGATTCCAGAAGGAGGTTTCGCAATGACTCCACGTCTGGCTCTCCTTTCCCTGATTCTCGCTTTTGGCGTTTCGGTCGCCTTCGCGACGGTAACGACGGTACGGCAGGTGCATCTGGAAAATGCATCGGCTGCGATCCACGCGGCTCACAGCTAGCTTCGGGTGTTTCTGGCCCGGAACAATCGACGTGCCAGCGCGTAACCGCTGCGAAACATCAAGAGAGGCGAGAGCAGATCATGGCCCATTCCGATCACGGCATCGTCAAGGACAAGCGGGCGGAGGAGCAGCCGCGTGACAAGCGGCGTGCGCAGTCCGTGCACAAGACGGATCCCAAAGGTTCGCCGTCGCGGGAGGCGACACGCGATCCCAAGCTGAGCGATGATAGTAAGACGCCAGGCTCCGGCGTGATGCCGGACGGTTCGAGCGACGCTACGGGTTAGCGCTTTACGAGGAACGAATTCCCGCGCGAAGAGTCGACGGATTGCTTCCGGTTGTCATGCCCCCGGTGCGCCGGAAGCAATCTCCAAGGACGGCCCTGGCACCCCCGTGCCGGGGTCGTTTGTTTGTGGAGCGTCCTATGGGTCAGTTCTCGGTCCCGCCGTCGGGATCGCCCTGAGTATGTCCGTCAGGTCCGCGGCCAAATACGCCGAAGCTGCTCGACTTCACGCCGGCTGCCGCATCGACGCCCACGGCGGCGAGCCCGAACTTGAGCAGTTCGCGGACAGCTGCCGCCCGTGTCGGCATGCGATGTTTGAACCGGAAATCATCGATGGCGGCCAATTCTTCTGGCGACAGCATAACCTGAAGGCGCTCGGCGCGAAGGTCATTCATGGTCGAACACGCAAATTGAGCAAGTTGAGTATTTTACTCAATCGACGAATTTGGCGGGAGTTCCACAAGAGTCGAAATAATCACCAAATGAGTAAGAATAGCAAGTAAAATCAATAAGTTAATATTGAAACCAGTCGTGCGCTGGCGCATTTCCCCCTGCGAAGGGAGAGAGGCGATGACAGACGACGTCAAGTTGCCCCGCAAGCTTTCCGAAGAGGCAGAAGCATCGAAGCCCGTGCGCCCCAGCCATCAGAAGGTGATCGAGGAGGTGGAGCGCTGGGCGAACAGCCCGGGCCTGCAGCCACCGAGGACGGAAAATGCGAAGACGCTCTGAGCCACACACATTCGAGCAACGGCTCGAGGCGCAGAGGCTGCGGCTCGAGCACGAGATGGCGAGGCTGCCGGACGGGCAGCAACGCGATTGCCTTGTTGCGCGTCTCGAACAGCTCCAGACTGCTGCCGAGATGTACGATTTCCTGATGCTACGGCAAGAAACTCCAGCCCCTCGCTGATCGCGCCCCGCGTTCGGGCTGCCGGCGGCCCGAGGTGACGCGAAGCTTCCGCCTCAGCCACCATGCCGACACGGACACCATGGCCCAGGCCAGGATGGCGGCGGCGAATGCCCCGATGATGCTTGGCGACACCACGACGTAGAAGACCGCTGCGAACGCTGCGAGGCCAATACTTCCGAGGCCGGCGCCCGCCGCGTCCAACGCTGCAGCCTGCTGCCCGCGTCTTCGCCCGCTGAGGCCGGCTTTTTCCTTGGCGCGGCGTTCATGGCGCTCGATCAACGTCGCGCTGGCGCAGAGGATGGCGGGAAGCGCGAGAAAGAGTCCGCCGATGGCAACGCCAAAATGGCTGCCGATCAGGCCCGCCGCTACCGTCGCAAGGCCGCCCAGCACGAAACGCACCGCGTATTCATACCAATGCGTCTGCTTCAGCGCGGATGATGACAGCTTGACCAGCATCAGGCGGCGCCTCCGAACCCGGCTAGCAAGCCGAAGGCGACCACGAGCCAAACCGCAAATGCGAGGATGGTGGCCGGCAGCGTGGCGAGACGAAATCGCATCAGGAGGTGGCAGACGGCGAGGCTGTAGCAGCCGAGGGCGACCGCGCCGTAGATCATGGTCCAGCTCTCGGCCGCGGCATATTGCGGGCCGTGCTGAACGACTGCGATGCCAAGCGTGGCGAGTGCGACCGACGGCGCCGCACCGAGAAGCCCGGCAAAGCTCTTCGGCCGCAGCATGTCGCCGACGATCGCGAACACGGAGACGATCAGACCGCCGGCGACGAAGCGCACGAGATATTCCGTCATGGTCATCCCCGCGAGGCTGGAGGCCGCTGCTGCCGTGACTTTGCCAGTGTGAACGGCCTGAATAATCGCTCGACGACGACGCCAAGGGTGAAGCCCGCCACCACGTCGCTGGCCCAATGTGCAAGCACCACGACGCGCGTCAACGACAAGGCCACGGCAAGGCAGCGCACCAAGCGGCGCGGGACCGGCGGCAACAGGCCGGCGGCCGAGGCGAGGGCGCCCATGTGCACGGCGTGACCTGAGGGAAACGCATCGCGCGGGCGCCCCGAATAGGGAATCCCGCGCCGGTGGCCGCTAACCGTCAGCCGGTCCGGCCTCGTCTGATCAAACAAGGATTTCAGCGCATGCGGCAGCACGGCCGTCGCCAGCGATACCATCAGTAAGTGATCGGCGATGCGACGCTTCTGTGGTTGCTGTAGCCGGGTGTAGAGCCATCCTGCCGTGGCGAGCGCGACGAGCACATGCTCGTCGGCACCCCAGGTCAATGTCTGGGCGACATGCTCGAGCCCCGAAGTGGTGTTGTGCGCGATCTCGTTCGCGATCGCCGCGTCGATCCGGGTGGGTTTGATTGCTACGAGCGCCATCGGTCCGCCGGCGAGAAGTCCTCCATGTCAGTTTTGTAAAACTCGGAGACAAAGAATGTTCCTGTTTCAATCGCGTGGTATCAGCCGGCGGCGCCGCGACTATGGCTGTCCGGCTCCGCCGGCGGAGCCGTACACTTGCCCAGTCGCATAGCTTGCGTCAGCCGCTGCAAGCTGCACGTAGATCGATGCCAGCTCGACCGGCTGGCCGGGACGACCGAGCGGTGTCATGCCGCCGAACTTTTCCAGCTTCTCCATCGTGGCGCCGCCGGAGACCTGGAGCGGCGTCCAGATCGGTCCGGGCGCGACGCCATTGACGCGGATGCCCTTGGAGGCGAGCTGCTTGGCCAGCGACTTCACATAGTTCATCGTCGCCGCCTTGGTCTGCGCATAATCATAGAGATCCGGCGAGGGATCGTAAGCCTGCTCGGAGGTCGTGCCGATGATGCAGGACCCCGGCTTGAGATGCGGCAGCGCTGCCTTGATGATCCAGAACGGCGCGTAGACGTTCGTCTTCATGGTCGCGTCGAAATCCTCCGACGAGACGTCGAGGATGGAGGCGCGCGTCTGCTGCCGCGCTGCGTTGTTGACGATGATGTCGAGCCCACCGAGGCCTTGCGCGGCCTGCTCGACCAGCTGCTTGCAGAAGGCCTCGTCGTTGAGGTCGCCGGGGATCGCGAGTCCGGTGCGCCCCTCCTTCCTGATCAGCGCGATCACTTCCTGCGCATCGGGCTCTTCCGCCGGAAGATAGTTGATGACGACGTCGGCGCCTTCGCGCGCATAGGCGATCGCGGCGGCGCGGCCCATGCCGGAATCGCCGCCGGTGATCAATGCCTTGCGGCCGGCGAGCCGGCCGGAGCCCTTGTAGCTGGTCTCGCCATGATCCGGCCGCGGCTTCATCTTGCCGGCAAGGCCCGGCCAGGGCTGCGCCTGCTTCTTGAACGGCGGCTTCGGATAGCGGCTGACGGGATTTATCAGGTCGTGCTCGGCCATGGATGTATCTCCTTTCGCCGTCGAGGAGGCCAGCGAAGCCGCCGCCAGCGTTGCGCTCGCGGCGTGGACGACGTGCCGGCGGGATATCGAGGTCTTGTCTTGCTGCGCCATGAGGATCTCCGCGATTCCGTGATCCAACGTGCGGAGAAGGGCATCGTTGCTGAGACGAGGAGGACGCCGGCAGAGCCGGGCGTCCCCGGTCGAGACCTACTTGGACTGACCGACGCTCGGCGCCTTACCGAGCTCCTTGGCCATGTCGAGATGGTGCTTGAGCGCCGGCAGCGTCTTGCCGGCCCAATCCTTCAGCGCGGCATTATCGCCGCCCTTGGCATAGCGGTCGAACAGGGAGACGGCGTCCTGATGGGCGCTGACCTGGTAGGAATTGTAGTCCGAGCTGAAGTCCTTGCCGTTCGCACTCTTGAGCTTGTCGAGCTTGCTTTGGTGCGAGCTGTCGAGCGCCGTCGGCAGCGTCGCCTGCACCTTGCCGTTGCCGACCAGTCCCTTCAGCTCGCCGCTGGTCTTGGTGTGATCGGACACCATCTGCTGGGCGAAGGATTTCTCCTGCGCATTGCCCTTCTGCTCGGCGAGCTTGCTCGACTCGATCTCGAACATGTCGCTGATGGCGACCTCCTTGACGAAGTCGGCGGTCGTTGGCGCGACGCCGAGCGCCGAATTGACGCCGGTCTTCTCGCCCAGCGATTGGGCCAATGCGGGGCCTGCCAGAAGCACACAAGCAACGGCGACGATGGTTCGCTTCATGGTCCGATCCCTCCAATTGGTCGCGGCCACTTGCCGCGCCATGTTGCGCCGATCAACACGCCGCAAGGACCGAGGTTCCTAACGGACTAGTCCGTGGGATTGCGCCCCGTGCGCGGATTGATGGGATCGGTCGGCTTGCGTCGAAGCCGCTCGGGCAGAAACGCCTCGGCCGGCGCGGCGGTGGCGTCGGCGCGCACGTCGGCATGACGCTGCGCCCGCTCATGCGGCGTCCGGTTGTCGTTGAAATGCCACTTCACGTCGACGCCGTCGACGGGGTCGTTGACGCCGTGCTGGATGTCGCGGAAGTCACTCATGGTTCACCTCATTGCTTTCCGGGCCGAATCGATTCGAGCACCTGCCGCGCAGCTCCCTTGATCATCCCGCTCTCGTTCGGATCGCCCTTCATCAGGGCGAGCGAGAAGTTCTTCGCCTGCTGCAAGGTGATGTGCGGCGGCAGCGGCGGCACCTCGGGATCGGTTTTCACTTCCAGCACGACAGGCATATCGCTCGCCAGCGCCTGCTCCCAGGTGACCTGGTTGAGGTCTTCATTGTTGAAGACGCAGACGATGAAGCGCGGGTCCCGCCACGAGCGCCAGTATTTCGTGGCCGTGATCAGCTCGGCCATGTTGTTCATGAATGCCGCCATCTCCTCGTGCCGCGCCTGCACGAAATTCATCTTGCCTTCGGCCCGGTTGATTGCGCCGAGCACGCCGTTGATGCCGTCTCCGGGATAACCGAAGATGTGGCGCGCGCCCCATTGATGCAGGCGCTGAACGATGAAGTCGGAGACGGTCTGAGACATTGCGCGTGGCTCTCCAGGTTCGAACCCAATTAGCCTCAGAACCTGTTGTTTACGGTGATGTTCCTTGGCGCTGTTCCTTGGCGCTTGCGGAACACGCGCCGGAACGATCGCTGACCCCTCGCGGTTGATTCACGGATGGCTGAGTGGAGAATTACGATGCTGAATCAGGGCGAACTTGACCGAAATGAGATGGGCCGCCTGATCGGGAGCGACAAGGTCGAGGGAACATCGGTCTATGGGGCCGATCGAAACAAGATCGGTTCGATTGAACGTGTGATGATCGACAAGATCAGTGGCAAGGTCTCTTACGCAGTGCTTGGCTTCGGCGGATTTCTCGGCCTCGGCAATGACCACTATCCATTGCCTTGGCAGTCGCTGAAATACGACACCGAGCTCGGCGGCTATGTTACCGCGATTACCGCGAAGGATCTGGAAGGCGCTCCAAAATACGGCGAAAAGACCGAGTGGAACTGGGGCGATGACGCTGCTGTACGCGGTATCAATGCCTATTACGGCGTCCCCTTCGTGTAGCAAAAGGACGATGCGATGAGCAAGGAACGACCCACCGACGATCCCCGGGATCGGAACGACTGGGGCTCGCACAGACAGACGGACAAGCCCTGGAAGGGCAATCCAGAGAAAGAACAGGTCTCGGACAAAGAGGTAAAGCCCGACCTCGAGAAGTGGCACGAGACCAAGACGCACTAGCGGTGCGTACTTTCCCGTAAGACCATCGAAGCGTGGCGCGCCGGCGCCGCGCTTTTTTTGAGCACCGCGTTCACGAATGGCAGCGGCGTTCCAGCAAGACGGAACCATGCTTCCGCGCTGTGGTTGGGCTCCCGGCGCGCGAGCTCGGCTCAATCGGCTCGCGGCCGGTAGTCCCGAGAAAAGGTGTTCAGCGTGGATGCTCAAACCCGGGAGCGTGGGCCGTCCGCGGAGCAGCCGCAGAGGGCGAAGGAAGCTCCGACCACGAATCCTGATCAAGCCCGCGACGTCAAAGACCAGTCGGACAAGCCGGCGCCGCCGTTGCGCGCGCGGCTTCGCGAGCATTGGCTGCTCGCAACTGGCGGCGCCATTGTGCTGATCGCGGCGCTTGTCGGCGGTCTGCTTTATTGGCTCGAGATCCGCCATTACGAATCCACCGACGACGCTTTCGTCGCCGCGCGCAGCTTTTCCGTGGCGTCGAAAGTGGGTGGCTACGTGACTGACGTTCCGGTCACGGATAACCAGCACGTCAATGCAGGAGACCTGCTCGCCAAGATCGACGAGCGCGACTACCGGATCGCGGCCGACCAGGCCAACGCGCAGGTCGCGGTCTCCAAGGCGAACATCGACAATGTCGAGGCGCAGATCGTTTCGCAGGAGGAGCAGATCAAGCAGGCCCAGGCTCAGCTCGAGCAGGCGCAAGCTCAGCTTCAGTTCTCGCAGGAAGAATTTGCGCGGGCGCAGGATCTGGTCGAGAGGGGCGCCGGCACCGTGCAGCGCCAGCAGCAGACCCGTTCCGATCTTCAAGCCCAGCAAGCCAACACGGAGCGCGCGAGGACCGCAGTCACGGCGGCACAACTCGGCATCAAATCGCTGAAAGCGCAGCGCGAAGGTGCCAAGGCGCAGCTGGAGCAATCGCAAACGCAGCTCGATCAGGCCAAGCTGAACCTGCAATATACCAGCGTCGTTGCCGCGCAGTCCGGCCGCGTCGTCAAGCTGAGCGGCGCCAAGGGCACATTCGTCACTGCCGGCCAGAGCCTGATGATGTTCGTGCCGGACGAGGTCTGGATCGTCGCCAATTACAAGGAGACGCAGCTCAACGACATGCGTCCGGGCCAGCCGGTGGAGATCCGCATCGATGCCTATCCCGGCCGCAAGCTGACCGGCCACGTCGATTCGGTGCAGCCGGGCTCGGGCACCGCGTTCAGCCTGCTGCCGGCGGAGAATGCCACCGGCAACTACGTCAAGGTGGTACAGCGCGTGCCGGTGAAGATCGTGGTCGACAACTGGCCGCCCGATCTGCCTGTTGGTCCCGGCATGTCGGTCGTGCCCTGGACCAGGGTGCGATGACGGACCTCACGCAAGGCGGCGCGTCCGCCGGCGGCTGGTCGCCGGAGCGGTCGGCGGCGGGCGGGCACAATCCCTATCTGATCGCCTTCGTGGTCTCGATCGCGACTTTCATGGAGGTGCTCGACACCACCATCGCCAACGTCGCATTGCGCCACATCGCCGGCGGGCTCGCGGTCGGCATCGACGAGAGTACCTACGTCATCACCAGCTATCTCGTCGCCAACGCCGTCGTGCTGTCGATCTCGGGCTGGCTGTCGACCGTGATCGGCCGCAAGCGCTTCTACATGATGTGCGTCGCGACGTTCTCGATCGCGTCGCTCCTGTGCGGCTCCGCCTGGAATTTGCAATCGCTGGTCTTGTTCCGGATCTTGCAGGGCCTCGGTGGCGGCGGCATGGCAACCAGCGAGCAGGCGATCCTCGCCGACTCCTTCCCACCGCATAAGCGCGGCCAGGCCTTTGCCATCTACGGCGTCGCCGTCGTCGTCGCGCCGGTGATCGGCCCGACGCTCGGCGGCTGGATTACCGATACGTATACCTGGCACTGGGTGTTCCTGATCAACGTTCCCATGGGATTGCTGTCGTTGTTCCTGGTCGGCACGCTGGTCAAGGAGCCGTCGGGCGCGGAGGAGGAGAGGGAGAAGCTGCTCAGCAAGGGTCTGCGCGTCGACTATGTCGGTTTCGCCCTCGTCGCGATCGGGCTCGGCTCGCTCGAATTCGTGCTCGACGAAGGCCAGCGCAATGACTGGTTCGGATCGAACATGATCGTCGTCTTCGCGGTGCTGGCGGCCGTCTCGCTGCTTGCGCTGATTCCGTGGGAGCTGACGCGGGAGGAGCCCATCGTCGACCTTCGTCTGCTTGGCCGGCGTCAGTTCGGTGCCTGCTTCCTCGTCATGCTCGGCACCGGCGCGGTGCTGATCTCGACGACGCAGCTCCTGCCGCAACTGCTCCAGACCGAGCTGAACTACACGGCCATGCTGGCCGGTCTCGCGCTGTCGCCCGGCGGCGTCGCGACGCTGGTGCTGATGCCGGTGGTGGGCCGCCTCGTCGGCATCGTGCAGCCGAAATATCTCATCATGTTTGGCGCCGCCATCGCCGCGTTCTCGATGTGGCATCTCACCGGGCTGACCGGAGACATCACCTACGGCTACGCTGCGCTGTCGCGCATCTTCCTCGCGCTCGGTCTTCCCTTCCTGTTCCTGCCGGTGACGACCGCCTCCTATGACGGCATCGCGCCGGACAAGACCAATCAAGCCTCGGCGCTGATCAACGTCGCCCGCAATATCGGCGGCTCCATGGGGGTCGCGCTGGCGCAGACCATTCTGGCGCAGCGCCAGCAATTCCACCAGAGCCGGCTGATCGAGCACGCCGCGCCGTCCGATCTCGGTTACCAGCAGACCATCGAGGCGATGACGCGCTACTTCCAAGCGCAGGGCTCCAATGCCAGCGATGCAGCGTCGCAGGCGGTCGCATGGGTCGGCAAGACCTTACAGCAGCAGGTCGACCTCCTCGCCTATATCGACGTGTTCTGGACGCTCGCCATCGTCGCGGTGCTGATGATTCCCACCGCGGCCGTGCTGCGCCGGATCGATTTGAGCGCGCCGGCGCGGGGGCACTGACGGGCCCTCCACCCATTCAGAGAGAAATGGTGACCGCGGCACGAGACTGCGGCTAGACTGAACCTGACATCAGGCAAAATTCCGGGAGGAGAACTAAGTGAAGACCGCGATCACCGAACTGTTCGGCATCGAGCACCCGATCATCCAGGGCGGCATGCATTTCGTCGGCTTTGCCGAGCTGGCTGCCGCCGTCTCCAATGCCGGCGGGCTCGGCATCATCACCGGGCTGACGCAGAAGACGCCCGAGTTGCTGGCCAAGGAGATCGCGCGCTGCCGCGACATGACCGACAAGCCGTTCGGCGTGAATCTCACCTTCCTGCCGACCTTCTCGGCGCCGCCTTATCCGGAATACATCGCGGCCATCGTCGAAGGTGGCATCAAGGCGGTGGAAACCGCGGGCCGCAGCCCGGAAGCATACATGCCGGCGCTGAAGGCCGCCGGCATCAAGGTCATCCACAAATGCACCTCGGTGCGCCACTCCCTGAAAGCAGAGCGGATCGGCTGCGACGCCGTCAGCGTCGACGGGTTTGAATGCGGCGGCCATCCCGGCGAGGACGACATTCCCAACATGATCCTGCTGCCGCGCGCTGCGGAAGAATTGAAGATCCCGTTCGTCGCCTCCGGCGGCATGGCCGACGGGCGCAGCCTCGTCGCGGCGTTGTCGCTGGGCGCAGCCGGCATGAACATGGGCACGCGCTTCATCGCCACCAAGGAAGCGCCGGTGCATCAGAACGTCAAGAATGCGCTGGTCGCCGCCACCGAGCTCGACACCCGCCTGATCATGCGGGCGCTGCGCAATACCGAGCGCGTCCTGAAGAACGCCAATGTCGACCGTCTGCTCGAGATCGAACGCGAGAAGGGCGCCAAGCTCACGATCGACGACATTCACGACCAGGTCGCTGGTGTGTATCCCAGGATCATGCTGGATGGTCAGATGGACGCGGGCGCCTGGAGCTGCGGCATGGTCGCAGGCCTCATCCACGACATTCCCTCCTGCAAGGAACTTGTCGACCGCATCATGAGCGAGGCGGAAACCATCATCCGCAGCCGCCTGATCGGGTTCCTGGATGGGACAGGGACGACGCGAAAGGTCGCCTGACATCGCCAAACTTCTTAACCACGGCGGCAATTGGCCGCTGGAATTGCGCGCGACGCCTCCTAAATACGGGTAAATTGCCCCTTTCATAATCGATTTCAGGAGGCGTCCGTGGTCCTGAAAAGCGTTCCCTTTGCAATTGCCGTGGCCCTCGTGCTCGCAGGGGCGGGCATCGCGCGCGCTGACGACTACAAGCCTGACGAATATCTCAGTCTCGATCTGTCCAAGGCCGTGCTGTCGCCGAAGCGGCTCGGCCCGGAGACGAAATTCGCGCCGGTCGCTTTGGAGGCACGCGGCGGCAACGAGGCGCAGGCGCGTGCCGAGCCGATCGACGTGCCAAAGAAGGTCGCCGCTGAACGCGTGCACGTGGCCGAGCCCAAGGTCGGCCACGCCCGGAGCGCCCAGCCGCGCGGTGCGGCGCGCACCAAACTCTCACGTCGTCACGGCAATCCGCTGGAAGCGCAGGCAAGGGACACGCGCATCCAGACGTGGCCGTGCCGCTCCGGCGGCATCTGCAACTGGAAGCGCTAGAGCAGTCTGGTCTTCGTCGCGATTTTGGCACAAGATCACAAGCGGTTGGCGCGAACTAGCGAAACACACTTGGCCGCCTTTGCTAAATGTGTACGGTCCAGTTTTGACCGGCCACAGCCATCGGCTTTGTCCGGGCGACTTACTGACGTCTAGCGCGTTTGCTCCACGTTGCTAGTGCTCCAGGACGATCACGTCGCGCCCGGAGCCAGACATGGGCTATGATATTGGTGGTTAATCTGGACAATCCGAATCATTGGGAGTGGCGCGCGAAATACCACAACGTCTAATTGACCTGTTTCGTCCTCCTTGCTCTGGGATAGAGCTTTCCGATTATGCAGCTATCGCTATTTGCGACCATACCACCGAGGTTGAGTTAGATGATTGACGAGCCGACCAGTTTATTGCCGCCGTCGGGTGCGGGGGAAAGTCACGATACTGGAAAGACCCGAACGCGCTTTGCGATGCTGGTTGAAAAGATCCGCGAGGCCGCGGACCGCGCATTCGCGTTCAAGACCAACCCCCTGCGATCAATTCTCGCTGCGGCTGGCTGCCTGCTTGTCCTGTTCGTGGCAGCATGGGTCCTTGACAAGATCTTCGTCTACTTCCTGGCCCGCAGCTATGTCCAGGAGGTTGCTGACGTCTTCGACCTGAACAAGCATCTTGCCAATGCGCTTGTTTATGTGACCTTCGTTGCGCTCGTCTTCTTCGGTGGGCTGACGATTTCGCTGTCGAAGCGACGGCGGCTTGTGGGGCTTCTCGGCGTCTTCGTCCTGATGGTCGGGCAGTCCCTCATCTTGTGGCGGGGAACCTCGAAAGAGATCATTTCACGCGATGGCAGCGCCCTGAAGTGCTACGTCATCACGCGCGACGGCGTCAGATATGGCGAACGGCCCGGCATCGATCCGGGGACCGGACGCCAATGCCGTGCCGTCACGCCCGAAATGGTTGAGCGTCTTCGCGAATACGAGAAGGGCAGTCGTCCGACTCAGATCAGCGGCACGCCGACCTTCTTCAACCTCGGAACGGGAGAACCGATCGTCTGGTACTCCAAGACCAAGAACGGCGAGATTGAACTGTTCGATCTGATGGGTTTCCATCCCTCTTCCGGTGAGGAATTGCTTCCGATCACCAAAGACGTCGTCGAAGCCTGGAGCCTGCAGAAGCAGAAAGAGGCGCGCCAGGCTCCAACGCCGATCGATCCCGAGAAATACGCGTTCTTCGATCCGATCACCGGCAAGGCCCGCGTGTGGTATCGACGCGCCGACAAGACGGGCGATTTCGAGTTCTACGATCGCGAAGGCTTCGACCCGCGAACCGGCGATGCCCTCGCAGTCGTTTCGCGCGACGTGATCGCAGCCTGGCAACAGTACAAGCGCGATAGCGAATCCCAAAAATGTTACGTCATCACCAAGGATGCGGTGCGATACGGCAACAAGCCGGGCATCGACAGCGCCACGGGCAAGGAATGCCGGCTGTTGACGGCCGAACTGCTCCAGCGGCTCAGGGAATACGAGAAGGGCAATCGTCCGAAGCCGATCAAGGCGCCGCCGGACCCGGTGTTCTTTGATCTGCGAACCGGAGAACCCATCGTCTGGTATTACAAGGCCAGATCCGGCGCGATCGAGATCTTCGACCTGATGGGCTTCCATCCCGAGAGCGGCGAGGAGCTTTTGCCGGTCAACAGGGACATCGTGGAAGCTTGGAAAGCGCAGCGGCAGTCCGAAAGCGTCAGGGCTCCGCAGCGGATCGATCCCGAGAAGTACGCCTTCTTCGATCCCCTCACCGGCAACGCGCGCGTCTGGTATTGGCGCAGTCAGAAGGGCGAGTACGAATTCTACGACGCCCCGGGTTTCCAGCCGCACACCGGCGACGCGCTGGTTGTCGTCACCAAGGATACCCTCGAGCAGCTCAAGCGGGATGCCGAAGCGAGGCAAAAGGAGCTCGAACAGCAGCGATTGAAGATCGAGCAACAGCAGCGTGAGCGGACCGAGCGGCTTGAGCGTGAAACACGTGAAGCCGCCCAAAGGCTGGACGAGGAGAGAAAGAAGCGCGAGGCCGAGCTCCAACGCGAGACCCAGGCCGCTAACCTTTGCGACCAGCTGGCCGGAAATCCGACCGACCCGCAACGGTCAGGACCGGGGGCCTCATTCGACGCGCTCAAGGCCCGGGTCAGCGACGCGGTGGCCAATTGTGAGCTGGCTGTCCGGCAGTATCCGGATCAGCTGCGGTTTCAGTATCAACTGGGGCGATCGCTGCAGTTCGGAGATCGCAACAGGGCCTACGAAATCCATCGCAAGCTCGTTAGCCTGCGCTATCCCGCCGCCTACGACAATCTGGGTTGGATTCTCTATCAGGACAAGAAGAACATCCCGGAGGCGGTCAATACCTTTCGCATGGGCGTGCGGCTCGGCGATCCCGATTCGATGGTGAGCCTCGCCGAGATGATCGATCGGAAATACGCCGTCCCCACGGATCAAAGCGAAACGAAAATTTCCCTTTATGCGAGAGCGGGAGCACTCGGGCATCAGGGCGCGCAGCGGGCGCTTCAGGTCGAGCAGGCGAACGAGGCAAAAGCGACACAGGATCTCGCCGTGCAGCAACAGCAGCAACGACTGATGCTGGAGATGCTCGGAACGATCGTGCAGAACGTGCGCCGCTAGCAGCGCCTCTGTTCGCGGTCATTTGCGACAGGATAGCCCGCGCGCGGCATTTGCGAGATTTTGCGTGCAACGGCAGCCTCCAGCAAACAGCACCAGTACGCTTTGGCTGTAGCCTATCGCGTGCACTTGGTGCGTCGGCCACGGATCGATTGTGTTCAAATGCCCTAGATCCGTCCGCGCCCGTCATCCCCGCGTCGCAAAACCGTAGGCGCGGAGTCAAGAAACCGTAAGCTGGAAGTCAAGGAGCGCAGGCACCTTCCGTCGCGATTCGACGAAGGTTTCCTGAATGGCAACGCTCCGCGCCGCGCGGGCATGGACCCGGCGGCAATTTTTGGTTCGCTCGACCTCCAGCCTCGCCATCGCCTCGCTTGGGACGCTCGCAAAGCCGCATCTCAGTCGCGCCGCCGATCGTCCGCAGATCACGAGCGGCATCCAGTCCGGCGATGTCTCAGACGGCGCCGCCGTGATCTGGGCGCGCGCCGACCGGCCGGCGCGGATGCAGGTGGAATGCTCGACCGTCGAGAGTTTTAAGACGATCATTGCGTCGGCTTCGCGAGATGCGCTGCCCGATGCCGACTTCACTGCAAAGCTGCTGCTGAACGATCTGCCGCCCGGGCAGGACATCTTCTATCGCGTGCGCTTCGACGATATTGCGACCGGTATCGCCGGCGAGAGCCGCATCGGCCACTTCCGCACAGCGCCGGCCGCGGGCCGGTCGATCTCGTTCCTGTGGTCCGGCGACACCGCGGGGCAGGGCTGGGGCATCGATGTCTCGCGCGGCGGGTATCGCAGCTATCGCACCATGCTCGACAACCGCCCGGATTTCTTCATCCACTCCGGCGACCACATCTACGCCGACTGCACCATTCCCTCCGAGCAGAAGCTGCCGAACGGCGAGACGTGGCGCAACATCGTCACCGAGGAAAAATCCGAGGTCGCGCACACGCTGGCGCAGTTCCGCGGCAATTACAAATACAACCACCTCGACGAGCACTTCCGCGCCTTCCATGCGGAGGTGCCGATGTTCGCGCAATGGGACGATCACGAGGTCACCAACGACTGGTCGCCGACCGGCAGCCACGACGCCGCCGGTTATGAGGACGACGGCACGCCGCTCCTGGTCGCGCGCGCCCGCCACGCCTTCTTCGATTTCATGCCGATCCGCGACATCGGCGCGCGACAGGGCCGGGTCTATCGCAAGATCGCTTACGGCCCTCTGCTCGACGTCTTCATGATCGACATGCGCAGCTATCGCGATGAGACCTGGAACAAAGGAAACGACCATCGCGGCTGGATTCTCGGCGCCGAGCAGCTCGCCTGGCTCAAGCGCGAGCTCGCCGCCTCGCGCGCAACCTGGAAGGTGATCGCGGCCGATTTGCCGATCGGCCTGATCAGCCTCGACGCCGTTGCGCTCGGCAATGGGCCGCCCGACCGGCGCGAGCACGAGATTGCCGATCTGCTGGCGTTCATCAAGCGCGCTGGAATCCGCAATATCGTCTGGCTCACCGCCGACATGCACTACACCGCCGCGCACTACTACGATCCGAACAAGGCGCAATTCCAGGATTTCGATCCGTTCTGGGAGTTCGTCTCCGGCCCGCTGCATGCCGGCACCTGGGGGCCGGGCGAGCTCGATGACACGTTTGGTCCGGTCGCGATGTACCAGCACGGCTGTAGCGCGGCGCAGGGCGAGAATCTGGCGCCGTGCTTCGGCTTGCAGTTCTTCGGCCGGGTCGACATCGATGGCCGCAGCGGCGTGATGACCGTGACCCTGAAGGACGTCGACAACCGTGACCTTTGGTCGGTCGATATCGTGCCGCGGCCGCCGGCCCGACCGGCCGTGGTGGCGCAGCATTCGTGAGGGACGGCCGCACTGAGCCCTGGTCGTCATGCCCGGGCTTGTCCCGGGCATCCACGTTCTTTGTGCCGCGGGCAAGGCGTGGATGGCCGGGTCAAGCCCGGCCATGACGATGGGGAAGCATCGTGCGCCCCAAAGCTAACCCGATCTTGATTGGCCGCCCGGCGCCGCCCGCGCTATGGTCGCCACTCCCACCACTTCCTTTCCATCACCGAAGAGTCTGTCACCGCGCGTCCGGCGGGATGAATGACGTCAGGAGCCTGTTCATGGAGCATCTGCAGACACAGGGCATCAGCATGCCCAAGCTCGGCCTCGGCACCTTCCGCATGCAGGGCGACGTCTGCCGCGCCGCGGTCGAGAGTGCGCTGTCGATCGGCTATCGCCACATCGACACCGCCGAGATGTACGCCAACGAGGAGTCGATCGGTTCGGCCATCGCCGTTTCCCGCGTGCCGCGCGGCGAGCTGCACGTCACCACAAAAGTCTGGCACGAGAATCTGGCACCGGACGCGATCCGTCGCGCTTTCGACGCCAGCCTGAACAAGCTCAGGCTCGACCATGTCGACCTCTATCTCGTGCACTGGCCGTCGAGAGCCGCCAATTGGGGCGCGGTGTTCGAGACCGTGATGAAGCTCAAGGAGGAGGGGCGCACACGGGCGATCGGCGTTGCGAACTTTACCACAGCGCTGCTCAAGATCGCCGTCGAGGACATCAAGGCGCCGATCGCCTGCAACCAGATCGAATATCATGCCATGCTCGATCAATCGAAGGTGCTGGCCTATCTCAACGCCAAGTCGATCCCGCTTGTCGCCTATTGCCCGCTGGCGCAGGGGCGCATCGCCGCAGATCCGGTGCTAAGCGAGATCGGGGTTAAGCACAATGCGACCGCCGCGCAGGTCGCACTGAAATGGCTGCTCGATCAGAACGGCGTCGCGGCGATTCCGAAGGCCTCGCGGCGCGAGAGCCAAAAGGCCAATCTCGATGCCCTGAAGATCACGCTCGACGACGCCGACCGCAACAAGATCGCCGCGCTGCCGAAGGACATGCGCTGCGTCAATCCCGGCTTCGCGCCGGCGTGGGATTAGCCGCGAGTGCTTTCGTACGCAAAGAGATGGCCCCATGAGGAGCCATCTCCATGCTGCGTTGCGCGTTAGTCCCAGTGGTGGCGGTGGCTGCGCTTGATCACGACGACCTTGTCACCGCGATGGTGCCAGCCGCGATGCCAGCCGTAGTCGTGGTGCATGCGATATTCGGCGCGGGCGCCGTACGGGCCGTGATGATGACCGCGCTTGATCACCACCGTCTCGGCGCTCGCCAGCGTCGGCGCCGCGATCGCCAGCGCGCCGAGTGCTGCAACCACATAACCAAGCCTCTTCATGATGTCCTCCTCCAATCGAATGCACATCTAAACCGCGCATGCATGCGTACGTTCCGGAGGAACTGCGGGAGAATTCTGAACGGCTGTTAATCGCAGCGTTGCTGCGCCGGAGTCGGCGCGCCGGTCGCGACGTATTTGCCGTCCCTGATCGTGTACTCGCCGCGCTCGCTGCGATTGTAGATCGCGCGCAGGCTGCCATCCTTCTGCAAGAGGAGTCCAAATTCGCGCGTCTGATGCAGCGAGGGGAAGAACACCATCACATTGAGCAGGCCCTCGGCATTGACCGTGGCGGAGACGACCTCGTTCTCGTCCCTGGCGTCGCCGAAGTTGCGCCCGTACATCACCCGGCCGTCCTTCCTGATCTCGTAGGTCAAGAGCGCGCGCTTGTCGCGGTCGGGCCGAACCGCGCAGTCGACCGCCCAAGAGCCGAGCAGGCCCCATTGTTCGACCGTCGCCGCAAGCGTCTCGGCACGCGCCGCGGACGCGAGTGCGACCCACAGCAGCGCAGCCGCTATCCAGCGGCTCAAACAACCCGTCATGTCCTGGCAAGCCCCGCCTCGAAGAATTCCAAAGTGTAGCATCCCGCGCACGGCCGTCCACGCCAGCTGCCGATCGCGCGCGAATTTGATCCGCGTCAATGAGGCCGGCCGTTTCCGGGTTAGGATGTGCTTCCCGAAGGCGATGCGTGGATGGACCAATGCTCAATCAAGTCGTGGATTTTGCGGGCGAAGTGCTCCCGGGGAGCTGCGCCGTGCCGCCTTATTCCGAGACCGCGTTTCTGGCCGAGCTGGGCGAGCGCTTAAGGTCCTCGCGCACGCGCTGTGACCTGTCGCGCCGCGAGCTGGCCCGCCGCTCCGGGATTTCCGAGCGCTACATCGCCCAGATCGAGGCCGGCAAGGGCAACGTCTCGATCGTCCTGCTGCTGCGGCTCGCCTCCGCGATCCACGGCAGCCAGCCCCAAGTGGCTTAATATCAGGCGGCTTAATATCAGGCCCGCTTCTCCACATTGGCGCTACGGGCCGGCACGCCAAATTCCTTGCGGCAGACCTCGGCCAGCACGGCGACGCCCTCACGGATCTGCTGATGCGTCGGGCTCGCAAAGCACAGCCTCAGCCGCGAGCTGGAATGGTTCTTGTTGGTCGACCATTCCGGCCCCGGATTGATCGAGACGCCGGCGGCAAGCGCGGCCTGATAGAGCTTGAGCGTATCGACCTGGTCGGGCAGCTTGACCCAGAGGAAGATGCCGCCCTTGGGCTCCTCGAACTCGGCCGCCGTCCCGAACTGCTCGTTGAGGGCTTCCATCAGCGTATCGAGCTTGGTGCGCAGCGCCTTCGTCAGGGCCGGCACGTGGGTCGAGAAATGCGGCTTGCAATAGGTGGCGAGCACCATCTGCTCCAGCGCGCCCGAGCCGGCATCCGTCTTCAGGGCCAGCATCCGCGACATCACATCCCAGGGCGCCACGACGAAGCCGACGCGCAGCGCCGGCGCGATCGACTTCGAGAATGAGCCGATATGGATCACGCCACCGTTTCGGCTCATCGCATGGATCGCAGGCGGCCGCTGTCCCGACCAGACGAGGTCGGCATAGCAATCGTCCTCGAAGATCGGCACGCCGTATTCCGCCGATAGCCGCAGCAGCTCGACGCGCCGGCTCTCCGGCATGATGCTGCCGGTCGGGTTCTGCACCGTCGGGATGGTGTAGATGTATTTCGGCCGGATGCCGCGGGTCTTCAGGTCGGCTAGCGTGGAGGCGAGCGCGTCCATGCGCATGCCGTCCTTGTCGAGAGGGACGCCCACCACATTGACGCCGAGCCGCGCCAGGCGCGTCAGCGCGCCCTGATAGCTCTCCTGCTCGAAGATCACGGTGTCACCGCGCGTCAGCAGCGTGGCGTTGACGAGGTCGAGCGCCTGGAGCGAGCCCGAGACGATCAGGAGATCGTCGACCGTGCAGGTGATGCCGGCATCGCGCCTGAGCTTTGTCACCAGGAATTCGCGCAAGGGCAGGTAACCCTGGGGACCGTGCGCCAGCCCGTAAGTGGCAAGCGAGCGGCCCTCGCGTTGCAGCGCCAGGTTCGTCGCCTCGATCAGACCCTCGAGCGGCACCTGCTCGGAGTCGTTGTTGCCGCCGACGAAGCTGTATTTGGCAAGGCCCGTCCAGCGCGCAGAGGGGGCCGGCAGCCCTGCGGGAAACAGGGGCGCGAAATCGAAGCTGGAGGTCATGGGCGTTCCTCGTCTTGTTCTTGTTGGGCGGCCGGCGTTGCACCGGCCTGTCTTACTTCTTGCTGGCCGTCCGGGTCGGACGTCCCTGGCTGATGAAAGCGTAATGCGCATTGGCGACGCCGCCAACCATCAAGGCTTCGACCACGGGCTCGGCGATCTCGCTTGTCGCGGCCCAGTCCACGAGAAAATTGGCACCGGTCCCGCCGCGGACGTCGTCGGTCGGAATGAAGATCGACACGGTGGCGAGCGGCCTCAAGGCGACCGGCGCCTTCAGATAGCTCTCGACCTGCTTGCCTGCGGTGTCGAAATAGGCGATGCGTTTGACCACCAGCGGCTGGGTCTCGGAGGCGTTGTGCACGCTCAGCGTCACCGAGAAGTCGACACGCAGCTTGCCCTGGCTCATCGCGACGCTGGAATAGGCGGGCACGTAGAACCCGCCGGAGACGGCAAGTTCTTCCTTCGGCATCGCGGTTAGCGAATCGGCAAAGTTTTGTTCGATACTGACTTTGGATTGCGCGGCGGCGGGCACGGCGTAGGCGAGGGGGCATAGCAGCATTGCCGCGAAGAGCCCTTTCCACATGTGACGAATTGCTCGCTTGCCGCACCGCAACCCGTCTCTAGGGTGCGGCAAAACGGACCAATTTGGCATGCACGAGCTCATTCGCGACATCACTCTCTGTATCCTGTTTGCCTGGATGCTGGGCCTGCTCGCCCATTTCTCCCGGCAACCCCTGATCCTGGCCTACCTTATCGCCGGCTTCTGCATAGGTCCATTCGGCGCCGGCTGGGTCAAATCGCAGGAATCGATCAGCGTCATCTCCGAGCTCGGCCTCATTTTCATGCTGTTCATGATCGGGCTGGAGATCGACCTGAAGAAGATCGTGCGGGCAGGAAAGGTGATCCTGTTCGCGGCGGGCGGCCAGCTGCTCGGGGGCTGCCTGCTCGGGGTCTTGTTCTTTGTCGGCATCGGCCTGTCGCTCGGCGGCGGGCATTTCGATGCAGTCTATCTCTGCGTCGCCTGCGCGTTGTCGAGCACCGTCATCATCGTCAAGGTGCTCTACGAGAAGCGCGAACTCGACACGCTGCCGGGCCGCATCACCCTCGGCGTGCTGGTGCTCCAGGATATCTTCGCCATCCTGTTCCTGGCGGTGCAGCCGAGCCTTGCCAATCTGCAAGTCAGCGTCATCCTGCTCTCGATCGGCCGCGTCGCGGTGCTGGTCGCCGCCGCGCTTCTGGTCAGCCGCTACGTGCTGCCACGCCTGTTCCACCAGATCGCACGCCGCCCTGAGCTGATCCTGCTCGGCGCGCTCGCCTGGTGCTTTCTCGTCGCCGAAACTGCGGAGCGGCTGTCGCTGTCGCGCGAGATGGGCGCGCTGATCGCCGGCGTCTCGCTCTCGACCTTTCCTTACGCGCTCGACGTCACCGCCAAGGTCACGACACTCCGCGACTTCTTCATCACGCTGTTCTTCGTCGCGCTCGGCATGACCATTCCCGTGCCCGGCCTCTCCGTGATCGGGCTCGCCTTGATGATCGCGGCGTTTACGGTGGTGAGCCGCCTCATCACCACTTTCATCCCGCTCTACCTGATGAAGCAGGGGCTCCGCGCGAGCCTGTTGCCGGCCCTCAACCTCGCCCAGATCTCCGAGTTCTCGCTGGTGGTGATCCAGACCGGCATCGCCGACCACCATATCGCGCCGGAGACGGCGAACGCGGCCTCCTTCGCCTTCGTGGTGCTGGCCGTGCTCTCGACATTCGTGATGACGCGCAGTGACGAGATCACCCGCTGGATGATCGGCCCCCTGAAGCGGATCGGCCTGCGCGACCTCGATCACGGCAGCGGGCATGCCGAGGAGGCCCATGGGGGCGGCCATGGCGAGGCCCGCCGCATCGTCATCCTCGGCTTTTTCCGTGCGGCGAGCGCGCTTTTGGCCGAGATCGAACGGCAGACCCCGGTGCTGCTGGAGCAGATCACGGTGGTCGATTTCAACCCCAATGTGTACCAGACCCTGCTCTCGCGCGGCCTGCACGTGATCTATGGCGACATCAGCAATGTTGACACGCTGCTCCATGCCGGCGTCGGCAAGTCCGAGATGATCATTCTCAGCGTGCCGGATTCGCTGCTGAAGGGCGCCACCAACGAGAAGCTGGTCCGCCACGTCCGCGCGCTCAACCCCACCGCCCTGATCGTGGCGACCGCCGACCTCCTGGCCGATGTCGGCGAGCTCTACGGGGCCGGCGCCAGCTACGTCACCGTGACCCGGCTCAGCGATGCGCACGAGCTGTTCACGGTGATCGAAGCCGCCCAGGCCGGCCTTCTGGCCGACAAGCGCGCCGAGCTCGATCAGCGGCTCGGCGAGCGGCGCGAAGTGCTCCCCTGACCGCGCCGGCCGCCTTCCCTTCCGGCGGGTCGGCGCCTATATCCCTGGTATCTTCGGTGCAAGCCTGAACCACCCTGGCAGGCCTGCCGTCCGGCATATGTGGTTGCGCTGGGAAGACTAGCGCCCCGGCTCAAGTCCGGCTAAGCCTCCCGGCCATAACCGATAGAGATTGGGAAATGCCCGATAGCATTCAGGAAGTCTTGCAGGCCTTTGCCCGGGGCGAGCTTGTCGTCGTCACCGATGATGAGGATCGCGAGGGCGAGGGCGATCTGATCGTCGCTGCCTCGCTCTGCACCGCCGAGAAGATGGCGTTCATCATCCGCCACACCTCCGGCATCGTCTGCGCGCCCGTGACCACGGAGGACGCACGCCGCCTGCGGCTCGATCCGATGGTCGCCCACAACGATTCCGCGCATACCACCGCGTTCACGGTCTCGATCGACTACAAGCCCGACGGCGGCACCGGCATCTCCGCCGAGGAGCGCGCCTCGTGCTGCCGGGCGCTGTCCAATCCCAATGTCGGCGCCAATGACTTCGCCCGCCCGGGCCACATCTTTCCGCTGATCGCCAAGGATGGCGGCGTGCTGCTGCGCTCCGGCCATACCGAGGCCGCGGTCGACCTCTGCAAGCTCTCCGGCCTGCCGCCGGTCGGCGTCATCAGCGAGCTCATGAACGACGACGGCAGCGTGATGAAGGGCGAGCAAGTCGCCCGCTTCGCCGCCGAGCACAAGCTCAAGCACGTCACCATCGCGGACATGATCGCTTACCGCCAGGGGCGCGAAAAACTGATCGAGCGGGTCTCGACCTTCGTCACCGAGAGCCCGATCGGGCCCTTGCAGGGCTATGCCTACCGCTCGCCGTTCGATTCCATCGCCCACGTCGCCTTCGTCTACAATGGCGTTGGCGACGGCAAGAACGTGCTGACGCGCTTTCACAAGCCGAACATCGTCAAGGACGCTTTCACCGGCCACAAGCGCATGGCGGCGGTGCTCGAGCATTTCAAGAAATCCGGCCGAGGCGTGCTGGTCTACCTGCGTGATGGCGCAGCCGGTGTGCCCGTGGAGCCGCTGCCGGACGAGACGTCCACGGAAGCCGACCGCAACCGCCAGTGGCGTGAGGTCGGCGTTGGCGCGCAGATCCTGCGCGATCTCGGCGTCACCTCGATCCGGCACCTCACCTCTTCGGTGCATGACTACAAAGGCCTGTCCGGCTTCGGCATCGAGATCGTCGCCAACGAGCAGCTCGAAAGCTGACACGCAGTGTAGAGGCGAGGAGATTGCGGGTTCGACGCTTCGCCTCGCCCCGGAATGACCGAAACCAGGATGCAATTGCACTTGTTGCCGCGGCGCTTTAATTTGTCGGGCAATTTTTGACGGAACCAGACGCGAAAGGACGTTTCATGAGCGTGCGCCCTCAGGCCAAGGACAAGCCGGCTGCGGCTTCTTTCCAGTGGGACGATCCGTTCCTGCTCGACGAGCAGCTCACCGAAGACGAGCGCATGGTGCGCGACACCGCTCGCGCCTATGCCCAGGACAAGCTGCTGCCCCGTGTCTCCCAGGCCTATCTCGAAGAAAAAACGGATCGCGAGATCTTCAACGAAATGGGTGAGCTCGGCCTGATCGGCATCACCCTGCCGGAGGAATATGGCTGCGCCAATGCGAGCTACGTCGCCTATGGCCTCGTCGCGCGCGAGATCGAGCGGGTCGATTCCGGCTATCGCTCGATGAACTCGGTGCAGTCCTCGCTGGTGATGTATCCGATCTACGCCTATGGCGACGAGAACCAGCGCAAGAAGTACCTGCCGAAGCTCGCCAGCGGCGAGTGGGTTGGCTGCTTCGGCTTGACCGAGCCCGATGCCGGCTCCGACCCGGCCGGCATGAAGACGCGCGCCGAGAAGGTTTCGGACGGCTATCGCCTCACCGGCAGCAAGATGTGGATCTCGAACGCGCCGATCGCCGATGTATTCGTGGTGTGGGCCAAGTCGGCGGCGCACGACAACCAGATCCGCGGCTTCGTGCTGGAGAAGGGCATGAAGGGCCTCTCCGCACCGAAGATCGGCGGCAAGCTGTCGCTTCGCGCCTCCATTACCGGCGAGGTCGTGATGGACGGTGTCGTGGTTCCCGAAGACGCGCTGCTGCCCAACGTCTCCGGCCTGAAGGGCCCATTCGGCTGTCTCAACCGCGCCCGTTACGGCATCTCCTGGGGTGCGTTAGGGGCCGCCGAGGACTGCATGCACCGCGCCCGCCAGTACACGCTCGACCGCAAGCAGTTCGGCAAGCCGCTCGCCGCGACCCAGCTGGTGCAGAAGAAGCTCGCCGACATGGAGACCGAGATCGCGCTGGGCCTGCAGGGCTCGCTTCGTGTCGGTCGCCTGATGGACGAGGGCAAGTTCGCGCCCGAGATGATCTCGATCATGAAGCGCAACAATTGCGGCAAGGCGCTCGACATCGCCCGCACCGCCCGCGACATGCACGGCGGCAACGGCATCTCGATCGAGTACCACGTGATGCGCCACGTCCATAACCTCGAGACGGTCAACACCTACGAGGGCACCCACGACGTCCACGCCCTGATCCTGGGCCGCGCGATCACGGGCATTCAGGCGTTTTTCTAGTCGTCACGCATTCCGTGGCGGTTGTTTTGCTGAGCTGTCATCGCCCGCCTTGTGCGCAATGCGCATTGGGGCGGGCGATCCAGCATCCCAGAGACCTCGCCTTCGTCACAGGCGCCGCGGCGTACTGGATACCCCGCTTTCGCCGGGTATGACGAAGAGTGTGGCGGTACGCACAGGAAGTCCCATGTCCGACAATGACGACGTCCCGTTCAACCGCAACTTTCCGCTGAAGCCCGGAATCGTCGAGGAGGTCCGCCCCGGCGTGCGGCGCGTGCTCTGTAACAATCCGAGCCCGTTCACCTTCACCGGCACGGTCAGCTACATCGTCGGCACCGGCAATGTCGCAATCATCGATCCCGGCCCGGACGATGCGGCGCATGCGGCAGCGCTGCTCGATGCCGTGCGCGGTGAGACGGTGAGCCATATCTTCGTCACCCACACCCACCGCGACCATTCGCCGAACACCGCGCGGATCAAGCAGGCGACCGGCGCGCCCGTTTATGCCGAAGGCCCGCACCGGGCCTCGCGCCCGCGCTTCGAGAGCGAGAAGCACAATCCGGAATCCGGCGCGGACCGCGATTTCGCGCCCGATGTCAGGATCGCCCATGGCGACGTCGTCGAAGGCGCCGGTTGGCAGCTCGAGGCGGTGGCAACGCCCGGCCACACCGCAAACCATCTCGCCTTTGCCTGGCCCGAGCGGAACTTCAACTTCGTCGGTGATCACGTCATGGGCTGGTCGACATCGATCGTGGCACCGCCCGACGGCTCGATGATCGACTATATGGACTCGCTGGACCGCCTCGCGTCCCGCGAGGAGGACCTCTACTTCTCCGGCCATGGCCCGGAGATTCCGGACGGTCCGCGCTTCGTGCGTTTCCTGATCCGTCATCGCAAAGCGCGCGAGGCCTCGATCCTGCACCGCCTCGCCAAGGGCGAGGCCGACATCCCCACCATGGTGCGCGCGATCTATATCGGGATCGATCCCAGGCTCACGACCGCCGCTGGCTACTCCGTGCTGGCGCACCTGGAAGACCTGGTCGCGCGAGGCGTGGTCGCGACGGATGGCGATCCCGTGATCGGCGGGACATATCGGATGGCGGGCTAGCCGCCCGTCGTTCTGGGGCGATGCGTAGCATCGAACCCGGGATCTCGCGCCACAATCTCGATATTCCAGGCGGCCCGGCAGGCGGCCCGGAGTTCACCTCTCCCCGCTGGGGAGAGGTGATCCGGAGCAAGCTGGCCGAGCTTAATCTCATCGTGCGCTAGACTAGCGCGTCACTTCTTCACCGTCTTCGCCGGCGCCTTTGGCGGCGCGACCGGCGTCTTCTTCACCGGCTTGAGCGCATCGGCATCGGCGGCGGTGTTGAGGTCATCAATGAATTTCTTGACGCGGGCAGCGTTGCTGCCGAGGTCGCTCTCGAAATAGCGCGAGGCGGAGCGGATATCGACGCGGGAATCATCGCCATCAGGCACGACCCGGATCGAGATGTCCTCGCGGAACCCCATGATCGGCGTGCGCGCGACCGCCTCGATGCGGCCGATACGGCGCGGCGGCTGCGGCGCACGCTCGTCGATGACGAGCCATTTGCGCTTGTTGACGAGCTGGCGTGCGATTGCATAGGCGCGGTCCACCGGGATCTCCAGCTCGATCGGCTCGATGTCGGGATAAAACTGGCGCTGCTGCTCGGCCGAATAGAGGCCGGTATAGACCGCGGTGTTGGTGCCATCGCCGGTGCGTATGGGCGCCAACGCGTCGAAGCGCGGCGGGTCGATCGGGTTGGTGGTGATGTCGTGGATCGCCGGCAGCTTACGATATTGCAGGCCGAGATAGGCGGGATAGGCGAGGATCAGCGCATCGATCAGGAAAGCGAGCAGGATGCGCGCCATGCCGCGTGAGCCGTTCTGCCAGATCGCGGCAAAGCCGGCGAGCCCGAACAGGATCGAGAGGCCGGCGATCGCGAGCCCGCCGAAGAAGGCCATCAGCGCCGGCTTCATCTCCAGGAAGTCGAAGCGGACGATGATGATCGAGACCACCACCGCCACCACCGCGAACACGGCCAGATTACGCGCCCAGCTCGCGAGGCTGGACACGGGCTCCGACTGATAGGGAGCGGAAAACCTGCGGGCCATCGGGTGAGCTCTGCCGGGTGTTGCGGGCGGCGCCGGCCGATATGGCGCGACGATGCGCCGTTGAGACCACGGCGCGGGGGCAAATTCAAGGGTCGTTCACCCTCCCCTGGAGGGGGAGGGTCGATCGCGCGAAGCGCGAGCGGGGTGGGGTGACGGTCTCTCACTGAGGCGGTGCCCGTGTGGAGAGATCACCCCACCCGTCTCACATTGCGCTTCGCTCCATGTGAGCCGACCCTCCCCCTCCAGGGGAGGGTGGCACCGTCTTACGCCGCCGCGTTCGGGAAACGGTAATCCTTGAACTGGTCGCGCAACTCCGTCTTCAGGATCTTGCCCGTCGCGGTGTGCGGAATGCCCTCGACGAAGACGACGTCGTCGGGCATCCACCACTTGGCGATCTTGCCATCCATGAACTTCAGGATGTCCTCGCGCGTGGCCTGCTGGCCCTGCTTGAGGTGCACGATCAGGAGCGGCCGCTCATCCCATTTCGGGTGGAACACGCCGATCACGGCGGCTTCGGCCACGGCCGGATGGCCGATCGCGAGGTTTTCGAGATCGATCGAGGAGATCCACTCGCCGCCGGACTTGATCACGTCCTTGGAGCGGTCGGTGATCCGCATGTAGCCGTCCTCGTCGATGGTCGAGACGTCGCCGGTGTCGAAGAAGCCTTCCTCGTCGAGGATGTTGGCGTCGAGCCGGTAATAGGCCTTGGCGACGGCTGGGCCGGCGACCTTGAGGCGGCCGAAGGTCTTGCCGTCCCAGGGCAGCTCCTTGCCGGCATCGTCGGTGATCTTCATCTGCACCGCGAACGGCGCATAGCCCTGCATCTGGAGCACGTCGAGCCGCGCCTCTCCGGTCGCGTTTTGGAACGGCGGCTTCAGCGCCGCGACGGTGCCGATCGGGCTCATCTCGGTCATCCCCCAGGCGTGGCGGACGTTCGAGCCCATGTCGAGGAAGGCCTTGATCATCGAGCGCGGCATCGCCGAGCCGCCGCAGATCACCATCTTCAGGTCGGGCAGCTTCAGATTGTTGGCGGCCATGTGCTGGAGCAGCATCAGCCACACCGTCGGCACGCCTGCGGTGTGCGTCACCTTCTCGGTCGAGAGCAGCTCGTAGACCGAGGCGCCGTCGAGCTTGGCGCCGGGCATCACCAGCTTGGTGCCCTGCGAGGGCGCGGAGAAGGCGATGCCCCAGCTGTTGGCGTGGAACAGCGGCACCACCGGCAGCATCGTCTCGGAGGCGCTGGTGCCGAGCGCGTCGACATTGTTGGCCATCAGCGCGTGCAGCACGTTGGAGCGATGCGAATACAGCACGCCCTTCGGGTCGCCCGTCGTGCCCGACGTGTAGCACATCGCGGCCGCCGTGTTCTCGTCAAAGTCCTTCCATTTGAATTTGCCGTCGGCCTGCGCAATCCAGTCCTCGTAGGCGACCACATTCTTCAGCGTGGTTTCCGGCAAATGCGCCTTGTCGGTGAGCACGACATAGCGTTCCACGCTCGGAAGTTTGTCGGCGATCTTCTCCAGGATCGGAACGAAGGTGATGTCGGTCATCACGATGCGGTCCTGCGCATGGTTGATGATCCAGGCGATCTGCTCGGGGAAAAGGCGGGGATTGACGGTATGGCAGATGGCGCCGATCCCCATGATGCCGTACCACACCTCGAGATGGCGCCAGGTGTTCCAGGCGATCGTTGCGACACGGTCGCCGAGCTTGATGCCGTCGCGCTCCAGCATCTGCGAGACCTTGAGCGCGCGCTGGTGGATCTCGGCGTAGTTGGTGCGATGGATCGGCCCCTCGACAGAGCGCGTGACCACCTCCTGCTTGCCATGAATCCTGGCGGCGTGTTCGATGATCCGGTGGCAGAGCAGGGGCCAATCTTGCATCAAACCGAGCATTCTGACGTTCCTCCGAGAAGTCGCTGGGCGCGTTATCGCTCTCAGCCTTGGGCCAAACAATTGTGATGAGTTTTAGCCTGCCGGACTTTCGCCGCAAATGGTCTTGTCGCGGCTATATGTCCACCGGCGCGGCAATGGTTACCGCCGCGCTCGCGCTGTCGCTAGTGCTCGCCGAGAGGGCTGAGGCGCGGAAATATCCTGCGCCATGGGATATCTTCGGCCTTGGTACACCACGACCGCGCGCAGCCGTTCGTCACGCCAAGATTCCACTGCCAAAACCGCGCCCCGAAGAGGCCCCCAAGGCGTCGGACGAGGGGGCGCCGGAGCCAGAAGGCAAGCCATCCGAGGACAAGCCAAGCGCCGACAAGCCCGCCGAGGCCGCGCCGCCGCCCGAGAAGCAGGCCTCGGCCTGCCGGCTGGCGCTGACCGAGGAGATCGCGATCGCGCCGTCGATTCCGGATATCCGCGGGCCCGGCGCCTGCGGCGGTGAGGATCTGGTGCGGCTAGAGGCTATCGTGCTGCCGGACAAGCGTAAGGTGGTGGTCAAGCCGGCAGCGATCCTCCGCTGCAACATGGCGTCCGCGGTCGCCGATTGGGTGCGCAAGGACATGGTGCCGCTGGCGGCGAGCCTCGGCTCGACCATCAGCGACCTCGACAATTTCGACAGCTTCGAGTGCCGTGGCCGCAACCGCGTCGTCGGCGCGATGCTGTCCGAGCACGGCAAGGCCAACGCCCTCGACGTCCGCGCCATCAAGCTGGCCAACGGCCAGTCGATCGGCCTGACCGACCGCACCATGTCGCGCGAGGTGCGCGAGCGCGTGCTGCATTCGGTGTGCGCGCGCTTTTCCACCGTGCTCGGTCCGGGCTCGGACTGGTACCACGAGGACCACATCCATCTCGATTTGGCGCAGCGGCGCAATGACTACCGGATCTGCCAGTGGAACGTCTGGGATCCCCTGCCGCAGGTCGCCCCGCTGCTGCCGGCGGAGCGCCCCGAGGAGGCCCCGCCGCGCGAGGTCGCGGCCAAGCCCGACGGCAAGGAGGACGCCGACGAAGGGGCAGCGGAGACTCCCCCTGCGGCCGCGGACAAGCCGTCGGCTGGTGGCAACAAAGCCCGGTCGCACAAGCCGGCAACAAAAAAGCGCCGGTAAGACCGGCGCTTTTGGATGTCAGAGATCAGAATGCGATCAGTAGCTGCCGGCTTGGCCGGTTTGGCTGCCGCCGAGCGCCAGGCGCGAATTATACGGCGAGTCGCCATGCTTCGGCTCGAGCACCACGACGATGGTGCCGACCTTGACGCGGTTGTAGAGGTCGATCGCGTCCTCGTTGGTCAGGCGGATGCAGCCCGACGAGATCGAGGCGCCGATATATTCCGGCTGGTTGGTGCCGTGGATGCGGAACAGCGTGTCCTTGCCGCCCGAATAGAGGTACATGGCGCGGGAACCCATCGGATTGTCCGGACCCGGCGCGACATAGGTCGGCACGCCCAGGCGCGAAATCTCGCCCGGCGTCGGATGCCAGGCCGGCCATTCGGTCATGCTGCCGACCTTGGCAATGCCGGACCAGGCCATGGCCTCTTCGCCGACGGTGATGCCATAGCGGATCGCCTTGCCGCCCTCCAGCACGTAATAGAGGTAGTGGTTGTCGGAATCGACCACGATCGAGCCCGGCGATTCCTTGCGGTGATACTCGACGATGGCGCGGCGGAACGGCTCTGCGACCGGGGTATTTTCATACCGGACCTTGGCGAGGAGTTCCTTGTCCTTCGGCTTGAAGGCTTTGGTGTCGGTCGCCTCGAAATGCGTGGCCTGCATGCAGCCCGACAGCATCAGGCCAGCGGCCAAGATCCCCAATTTAACTTTCAGCGACGACATGGTTTGGTTCCAATCAAAACAATACCGTACGGAACGCCTGAGCTTAGCGCCCAAGTTCCTCGACTCCGTTAATCCCATTATCGTTGAAATCTGCCACAATTCCAGCACTGAAGCCCTTATCCCGCGCTGCAAGACCCCAGCTGTGGCTTTTTTGCCGCAAGTTTTGCGGCGCTGTGCGGATTTTGCGGCAGGAGGCCTCGAACTGTCGATTCCGCGCCACAGTTGAACCCCGACCCCGCCACAAATACCAACGCTTCGTTAATCCAGTTGTCATCGTGAACTTGTCAGAATCGCGCTAAGGGCTGTCATTCTGTCGCAGGTTCTCTGGAGTTGTCATGTTTTCGGTGTTTGTTCCCTCCGAGGCCTCCCTCAAGAAGGCTGTCATCGAAGATCTCACCGCGCTGCCGGAGAGCGCGGTCTGGATCGACCTCGTCAACCCGAGCGCGGCCGAGGACAAGGCGGTGGAGCGGCTGGCGGGCATCGCCATCCCGACCCGGGAAGACATGCAGGAGATCGAGATCTCCAGCCGGCTCTATATCGAGAGCGGCGCGCGCTACATGACCGCGACGCTGATGTGCCACTCCGATACCGACATGCCCCGGACCACGGCAGTGACCTTCATCCTCGGCGACCACCGCCTGGTGACGGTGCGCTACGATTTGCCGAAGCCATTCGCCCTGGTCGAGGCCAAGCTCGGTCGCTCCTGCACGCCTTCCATCACCGGCGAGATGGTGCTGATGGAACTCCTGGACGCCGTGATCGACCGCTGCGCCGACATTCTGGAGCGCTGCGGCGCCGAGATCGATCAGGTCTCGCACGACATCTTCGAACCCGAGAGTGAGCGCCACGGCCACGCCAAGCAATATTCCCAGATCCTGATCTCGATCGGCCGCAAGGGCGATCTGACCTCGAAGGTTCGGGAGAGCCTGGTGTCGATCGGCCGCGTCGTGACCTTCTTGTCCGCAGTGGTGGAAGGCGTGAAATGGTCGAAGGACATGCGCGAGCAGCTCAAGACCATGCAGCGCGACGTGGGCTCGCTGACCGATCACGCATCCTACCTCTCCAACAAGATCACCTTCGTGCTCGACGCCATGCTCGGCGTCGTCAATCTCGAGCAGAACAACATCATCAAGCTGTTCTCGGTCATGGCTGTTGTCCTGATGCCGCCGACGCTGATCGCCTCGATCTACGGCATGAACTTCAAGGTGATGCCGGAACTCGAATGGATCCACGGCTATCCGATGGCGCTGGTGATGATGCTGGTGGCAGCGATCGTCCCGTACTGGATCTTCAAGTGGAAGAAGTGGCTCTGATCTCCCGCGCTCTCGGAAGATAGCTACCGAGACCTTACGCGGTTCGCAAAGACACGGTCGATCGTGTCGCAGAATAGAGCGGGATTGAGGCGCTGCCGTGATGTGTGCGCTGTGCCCCAATTCCTCCGGTAAAATTTGAGCGGTGGGCTGAACGTTTGCGCGAAACTTGTCTGCGATAAGCAGCGTGTTAGCCGCGAGGAACAGCCATGGTTGAAAAACACATAACGACGCCCCGCAACGTCATCGATCTGGCGAACTATCGTCAGGTCGTGACGAGCGGCAAGGCGCCGTCGTTGTCGGCACGCCTGTGCCGACACTGTGGTGCTCCGCTGCTCGACGGCGAAAACGACGACGACTGCTCGACTGCATTGAACGTCGCCGCTCCGCGGCTGCGCGAACGGTCGCGTCGGATTCGACTCGATTGAGGAACGGAAGGAAGGCGGGCGATCCAGGTCTTGCGGCGGCGTTGTCTGGATCGCCTTGCTTCCGTCTTTCGGCAAATCAGCTAGCGCTTCACGATCTGCGCCGTCGAGACAATGGTCTCGGCGATGGCGCCGTCGCGGCTGAAAGCGACGAGATGCTTTAAGACATCGCGCAGCATAGCCTCGACATTCTCGCCCAAAGCATCCGGTGATGACGACGAATAAGTGAGAGTGCGTTGCGCCAAGTCGTACAGGCCGACCAGATGGCTGGTTTCGACTGTGACGAGCTCGGCGGGCTGAAACGAGCTGCCGCGGAAGAACGCGGGAAGGTCGCGGTGGGTCCGTGTGCCCCGGCCGGCTTCCTCCCAGAGCTTTGCCGGTGACCAGCGGCGGCGGATCTCGTTGTAGCCATCAAGCCAGGAGTTGCGGCCATCGGCGGCCGAGAACGAGGCGCAGATCGCGAGCGCACCGTCGTGCGCGACCAGCCGATCGAGCAATGCAAGCGTCAAGTCACGATCCATCCAATGCAGCGCGCGGCCGATTGTGACGATGTCGAAACTGCCGATGTCGGAGGCGAGCGTCTCGGCGTTGCTTTCGATCAGCGTGACATGTCGCCCCGCGCGCGCTGCCGCGAGCCGGGCGGCGTCGAGCATCGCAGGCTCAGGGTCGACACCGACGACACGGCCCACATAAGGGCCGAAGCCGAGCGCCAGCAGCCCGGGTCCGGTGCCGAGATCGATCAGGCTGCTCTCCCTGGAGAGGCAGAGCTTGTGCGCGACACTGCGAAAGAATTCGCCCGGGTAAGGCGGGCGCAAATGCTCGTAGAGTGACGCCGTGCTTGCGAATCTGCCCATGCTTCCACCGTTCTGGCCTATACGTAATGTCGCCCGTCGGGCAAAACACCGCGCGATCACAACTGTGTTGTCAAGGGGCCCGCTTGGAAATATTCCACTTTACCGAAATTCGGATTTGTCGTATGTGTCGCCCATCCCGGCTCATCCTTGAGGGGCGATCGTGTGGTCGTCATGTTTCGCGAGCCGGGCTTGCGGTGGATGCAGCAGCGTCGGGCGCGAACAGCCAGGGGCAGGGCGGATTGCTCTCCGTGAGCCCAGGGCTTCGTGCGGACGGACGGCGCTGTCAGGTTCGTCTCGCCCGTAAGTTTCCGGCTCCGTCGACAGGGCTGGGAAAACTGCGGCGAAATGGCGGACCGTGCGTACGGCAAAACCGTGTGGTCCTGACTGCAAGCTCAATTTCTGTTCTTCATTCAACAGACAAAACGTAGATTTATCAAAGACTTAGGCGATATTCGCCGACAAGGAAAAAGACCCGCCGGGATCAGCCGGGACCTATTAGGCCCTGTTTCAAGCTTCGCCGCTTAGGTCTGATCAAGATCAAAACTGCCTGCCTGTGCGCATGCGATAAAATAACCATGAGCCGCATTGTCGAAACAGGCGAACATTATGATCCGACCACCGTCTGGCTGCATTGGATCACCGTCGCCCTCATCGTTGTCTTATGGGGAATAGGTCAGACCGGAGACCTCTTTCCGCGCGGACCACTCCGCACCGCAGTGTGGTCCACGCACGTCGTGTTGGGCTTCCTCACCGCGTTCGTTCTCATGACGCGAGTTGCTTGGCGGGCGCATTTTGGGCGCGTGCTGCCGCCTGCCGATAGCGGGACCCTCTATATGATCGCGAGACTAACGCACTTCGCCTTGTACGTCCTGCTTGGCCTCGTGGTCGTGGCTGGCATCGTTGATGCATCGTATCGCGGCTTCAATATCTTCGGACTGTGGTCGGTGCCGCAATTCGGCAGCGGTGACGCGGCGACCCGTCATAGTATCAACGAGTGGCACGAATTCGCGGCCAATGCGCTAGTCTTGGTCGCCGCAGTTCACGCCTTGGCGGCGCTGGGGCATCAATACGTATGGCGTGACCATTTGCTCGACCGTATGCGGCCGTAGCCGCTCACAAGCAATCACACTTAGACTTTTTCTATATTCGAGCCGGTGGCCTTCCGCGCCTTGCTCATTGTGACCGGCGGCGTGCTTTGCCCCGGCTACGGCCATTCACCGCGTTCTGCCACGCGACGATCTCGTCCTCGAACCAAATGCGTCTGTTCGGTGAGATGTAAGTCGATCGCGGAAACTCGCCCTTGCGTTCCATTCGCCACAACGTCGAGCGCCCGACCGGGACGATCTCAAGTACCTGCCTTTCGTTCAGCATGCGTCGAGGACGAGCCAAGGGTTTGTCCGGCGCACCGTCTTCCGCCTCAACCTCGGCTCGCTTCGCATCCAGCATCGCGAACTCCTCGACTACGGGTAAACACTCGGGAGCGCTGTCTTCTCTTGCTCGGCGATCCACGCGCGCAACGTGCTTCGGCGGGCGCAGATCACGTCACCGAGACGAAACAGCGGCAGCCCCGAGCGTGCAGCCAGATGGTAGACGCGCCGCCGCTTGTTCGGCGAGCCGAACAGAAACCGGGCGATCTCGTTCGCGCCTTCAAGCAAGTCGTCGGCAACGCAATCGTTTTCGACGGATTTCATGTGCTTCTCTCCTACGCACGAAGAACATCGGCGACAGCCAGTATCGTTCGGTGAGTTATTCTTGTTCTTTCCTTGCGGTCACCATGCGTTTCGGCTTCTGCTCGCCGTCGATCGAAAAAATCGATGTAAACTCCTTGGCTGTGCGGTCCCCAAATTCCGAGTAGGACTGAAGGCGCGGGTTTCTCGAACTCGATCTCGAGCCGATACTCGCCGTCGGCATAGGGCCGCCTACCGAGACGATGGCCACGTGTCCCGAGAAGGGTTACCGCCTTGGTAACGTAATCGGCCAAGCATTCCCGCTTTGCTGCCGAAATCATTTCTTCCAGTTCGCTGCCGAACTGGCTCGGTCTGCGCTTCGCTTCGAGCGCTCGATACGCCTCGACGGCGGCGGGCGCGGTGCGCGCCGTATCCGCAGTATTCGTTGCGATCAACAGGTTCGCCGCGTCCGGCTCAGACATTTGGGCAGCAGAGGTTCCCCTCCCGGAGGTCCGGATGAGACCGTGCTCGCGAACCGCGCGGGCGATCGCGCCAACGCGCTCCGCGTCGATGCCTTCCACAGCGGCTATGGCCGCAACCAATTCGCTAAGCGTCGCCATGACTGGCTCCCATCTGTAATATTTGCAAATGGTCGGGGATGTGTCAAACTCCCATTCGATAAAAAGACAGATGGCAGGAATGCTGTCCGAAACGAAGACGCCGCCCTGCTTGCTTGGGGGCAAGCAGGAGCGGCGTCAAACTTGATTGCCGACCGGATGAAGGTCGGGACCTTGAGCGCCCCTTTTTAGCCCGGTCTATCCGAACCCCGCAAGCGCGAGCCGGGCCATGAACGATCTCATTGCTTCCACGGCCACCGTCGCCTTTCTCGCCCAAGTCGAGAACCGCGCCATCCTTTACGGCATCGTCGCTGCGATCGGACAAGACGCCGTGCAAGCGATCCTCGCTGAAGTTTTTGTTGGGGCGGTCCGATGAACACCGCCCGCGCGCCTCCCACAGCATCCGCAAAAAGAAAACCCCGCTCGATCGAGCGGGGCCAGTCCCTACGAATTCAGGAAACCTCGAATGAATAAGCCCACATTACAGGCGGTCAACCCGGAAGCCGCAGACACCAACCCCTCGCTCGATCCCTTCGTCCCCGAGAACCTGCGCTTGAGCCAGTCGTTCACCGAGACGGTGGGCGTGAAGAAGCTCCTGACGACGGTCCCGGTACGCAAGCCAGGGGCGCAAGACTTCGTCCGGGTGCATCCCAGTCCCGAATATCGCGAGAACTTCCCGATCATCGAGCTTAAAGACGAGCGGGACGAATACATCGTCACCACCGCCCTTGTGCCGGAACTTGCCGGCGAGTTCGTCACGAAGACACTGTATACGGCGATCAACCGGCAGGGCACCTTGTTCTTCTGGCCCGTGCGGCTTCCTTCTGCAGACGGCAAGGACATGAACTGGTGGCGTTCGGCACGGGAGGCCGCAGCGCTTGCGGCAAGCGACTGGGTTCGCATTAAGCCGAATATGAGCCTCGGCGCCTATGAGATCTTCAAGGCCGAGAGCGCGATGAGCGAGCCGGAGTGGCCGGGACTGGGTTTCTGGGATCTGATCAGGATCGCTTTCCGTGACCATCTGATCGATCGGATCGACCACCCGGTGATCAAGCGGCTGCGCGGGCAGGCGTGATGCTGGACACCTTCCGCGAGGTGGTGGTGGTGGATACGGAGTTCACCGCCACCGCCGGCGAGCGACCGGTCCCTGTCTGCCTTGTCGCGCATGAGTTGCGGAGCGGTCGTCGCTTCCGCATTTTTCAGGGCCAGTTCGGACCGGCGCCACCATATGCGGCCGGACCCGATGCGCTGTTCGTGGCCTTCTACGCGTCCGCGGAGTTGGGCGTTTATCGCGCGCTTGGCTGGCCGATGCCGCAGCGCATCCTCGATCTCTTCATCGAATTCCGCGACCGCACCAACGGCTTGTCAACGCCAGCCGGCTCGGGATTGTTGGGCGCGCTGACCTACTTCGGTCTTGACGCCATGGGCGCCATCGAGAAGCAGGAGATGCAAGAGGCAATCGGTGCTGGCACTTGGCAGGGCCGGTACACGCCCGAAGATATCCTCGACTATTGTGAGACGGACGTTAGAGCGCTCGTTCGCCTGTTGCCCCTCATGCTGCCGCGGATCGATCTTCCGCGGGGGCTGCTACGCGGGCGCTACATGGCGGCTGTCGCCGGCATGGAGCACAACGGCTCGCCGATCGACGTCGAAATGCTGGCGCGCCTGCGGCAGCGCTGGACGGGCATGCAGGACAACCTCATCCGCGCGATCGACAACTACGACGTCTGCGAAGGGCGATCGTTCAAGTCCGAACGGTGGGCCAAGCTCATGGCCTCGTTGGGCATCCCATGGCCGGTCCACGAAACCGGTCAATTGGATCTGAGCGACGAGACATTTCGGCAGTTGGCGAAGTCTTATCCCGTGGTGTCGCCATATCGCGAGCTCCGTAGCTCTCTATCCGACTTGCGTCTCAACGATCTTGCCGTCGGGAAAGATGGTCGCAACCGCACAATATTGTCGGTGTTTAGATCGCGCACCGGTCGCAATCAACCTTCCAATAGTCGGTTCATATTTGGGCCTTCGGTATGGCTTCGTGGCCTGATCAAGCCACCGCCGGGCCATGCCGTGGCCTACGTGGATTGGGCGCAGCAAGAGTTCGGCATTGCCGCGGCCCTGTCTGGCGACACGGCAATGCAGGAGGCTTACCGTTCCGGCGAACCGTACCTTGCCTTTGCGAAGCAGGCGGGCGCGGTGCCGGCGGATGCCACCAAGGAGACGCATGGCCAGCAGCGCGAGCGGTTCAAGCAATGCGCTTTGGCGGTGCAGTATTGCATGGAAGCCACCAGCCTCGCGCTACGGATCGGGCAACCACGCATCGTCGCACGTGATCTATTGCGGGCACACCGCGACACCTACCGCCGGTTCTGGGCATGGTCAGACGCAGCGCTCGATACCGCCATGCTTACCGGCTCGTTGCACACCGTCTTTGGCTGGCACGTCCACATCGGCGAAAAGCCCAACCCGCGAAGCCTCCGCAATTTTCCCATGCAAGCGAACGGCGCCGAGATGATGCGCTTGGCCGCCTGCCTCGCAACGGAACGCGGGATCGAGGTTTGCGCCCCGGTGCACGATGCTTTTCTTATTTGTTCTTATTTGTGCACAACTCGATCGGCTTGAAGCCGATATCGAGATCCTGCGCATGGCCATGGCCGAGGCGTCGAGGGCGGTGCTCGGCGGCTTCGAACTCGGGACCGATGTCCACATCGTGCGCTACCCAGATCGATACATGGACGCACGCGGCCGCGTTATGTGGAACCGGGTCACCGAGCTGCTCAACCAAACTGATCTAACAAGGCAAACCGTGTGATGGACGACGATCCCTATGCCGAGCTGAAGCAGCATCGGCTGACACCAGAAAAACTGGCACAGTTGGCCTTGGTTCCAAGAAGAGTACAAAAGCGCCGGGAGCAATTCGTCAAAGTGCCGTGGTCGTGGATCGAGCGGATGGTGAAGACCAAAAGTGCTAACACCTATCGGGTGGCACTGCATCTGCTGTACGAGCGCTGGAGGCGCGGCGACCAACCTTTCGTTTTGCCCAACGGGATGCTTGCAATGGAGGGGGTCAGTCGGTTTGCCAAGTGGCGCGCGTTGGCTGAATTGGAACAGCTCGGCCTGATTTCGGTCGAGAAACGTCCCCATCGATCGCCAAAGATTACGGTCCATCTCTGAACGTGCTGCATCGATGCAGCAGGTCGGCATTGCATATGTGCAGCAGGATTTTCGAAAACCTGCTGCGGCGGCGCTCACCCGATCTGAGTCTTATCTGTGTCTCTCATATTCTCTCCTGTTTAGAAGCTGCGGAACTCAACCATGAGCACCATCATTGAGGCGGTGACCCAATACGAAGAAGAGCATGCCTTCGCCCGGCAGCTTCTGCTACCCGAAGAGGATCGAGCGAAATACACTTCGGCAAAGTGGGAAGGCGGCTACCGCTGGTTTCGATCACCAAACGTTGTTTGCTTGGAGAAGGTTCGGCTGTTGAAAGCCGAAGACGAAAGCCCGCCATGACCACGCCGCTGCGCCTCGAACCTGCGTCCCTGATCGCGCTTCGTGACGGCTCGATTGATGCGCTCGACGCGGCCCGGCTTGCAGATGCGCTCCGGGTCAAGCCCGGCGAGCGCTCTTGGGCGACACGAGCCGCGCTCGCGGAGCGGGACGATTTGATCCGGGAATATGCGCGCCAGCGTTATCCGGGTCGCAGTCGAAACGAGCAGTCGCAATGCATCGAACGCGATTTGGCCCGCTACGAAGCGGGCGCTTGGCGGCATGCGCGCGCCGCGCTTGAGTGTCCCCACCGCGATCCTCATCGAATACTTCTCTGGCGAATTTTCAAGGCGTGGCCCGTATCTCTCAAGGCGCGGAGGATCGATCAAATCCTTTCCGGCCGAACGGTTTGCAACAGGCTCCCCTGATTTCGTTGCAAACGAAGTGTGGTCTGATCGCGTCATCGATCATCGAGTGAGGCAATCATGACGCGATCTCAGAATTCTGGGTTTCCCGTTGCGCCCGCCGGGTCGCCGCTGCACGCGGGCATCGTTCCGGGTTTGGTGCCCGGCATCACGGCTTTGGCGCTCGGCGACGTGGTCGATGCACTGCCCGACCCGGCGGCAGAACGTTTGCACAGGCTGCGGCAGGAGCGCGAGGACGCTGCTGTCCTCACGCGCGCCGCTTTCGAACAATGGCAAGAGTTGCATACAGAGGCGCAGCGCCGCCGCAGTCGCATCGGCCAACTGCGTGCGCCGCGCGGCGTGGGCAAAGGCCTCACCGAGCCCGGCTACGCTCTGGATGACGACGATCCGCGCGTCACGGTCGAGCAGGCAGCGCTGACCAAGCAGGAGGCCGAGCTTGCCCGGCTCAAGGCGGCGGAAGATCAGCACGGCGCGCGGCGGCGCGTTCTTTCGACGTTGGTCGCCGCGACAGAGACTTGGATCAAGACCGTGCCCACCGGCATGACGATCGCGATGCATCCGCCGGTCGAGGCGCAACTGAAAAAGGGCGAGGCCATCGCCGATGCCGTCGAGCGCCTTCGGCGTCGCGGCCGGGAACTGCAAGCCGATCTCGATCGGGTCCGTGCCGCGCCGTGGCCGTCCTCGTTCGCGCGAGAGCGGATGCGGGCGCAGATCGTGTCGATGGCGGAAGCCGGTCGGCCAGCGGCGCATCATCTCGTTGATTTCAACGAGGCGGTGGTGTTCGCGACGCGCAACGTTCCGGTTCGAATTCTCAACAGCACGCCGGAGGCGATCGGTTTCGGCGAAATCCCGGACGTAATGGCGTTGCTCGCATGGCTGCATCAAGACGAGTTGATCCGCAGGCTGGACGCCGAGATCGATGCGACGGCCGATGACGCCAACGCATTGGATGCGGATCAGCGCCGCCAGGCGCAAGCGGAAATCAGCGCCGATCGTCTGAGCATCGAGCGCGAGGAGGCCGAGCTATGTTGGCGTCAAGCGGCCGACGGCGGGCCGATCCTGCATCGGGTCGATCTCAGTCCGGCGGCGCTGTTGGGCGTGCGGCTGCTCCCCACGTCCATCGCCGATGCAGGCTAGGTTTCCGGGATGCGCTGCCGACTACGTCGAGCAGTTGGCGGCGCGTTTGGCGCGGCGGATAGGCGGTTGCTCCTTCCTGTTCGCCGCGTGCCTGTCGAGTGCAACTGGCTTTGTTAGGGGGAATGGCAGTCTGTCCTTGACGCCAGCGTAGTCAGGTTCATGTAAGGAAAGGATCAAAAATCCGGCTTTGCGCGGTCATTGCAAACCTTCGTATGTAAGCGTCCGGCTCCTTTCTTAGTGCGTTCCGACTTCAATCAAGCGATACATTGCCATAGGATACGAGGGGCGGGCGCGAGGATGATCACAGCAGCACGTGAGGCAGTCGACCTGCTGATACAGGCGGCGAGCAACTGGCAGTTTGAGGATCATCGGCACGGACTGCTTGATCGAGAATGGTTGGCGCTGCGATTTCTTGCTCGTGCTAACAGGTTCTCAAGAACACCCTCCGCATTAGCCCAGTTCGTCGGCACCAGTCGGGCCACAGCTTCTCAGACCGTTGGGCGTCTTGAAGATAAAGGTTACATCCAGCGCAGACGTTCTGATCAAGACAAGCGCTCGGTGATCCTTGATGTCACCCCTCAAGGAGAAAATGTCCTTGCGAGCGATCCCATCGCGCCGCTCGTCAATGCGATTGCGGGACTTGCACTTGGCGCGAATAAATTTCGCGACTTACTTCGTAATATCTTGGAGCAGTTGGACGCCCGTCGGGATCGTCACCATGCGGATAGTTGCAGACAGTGCATCTTTTTGACTGAACCGACCTCCAAGCGTGGGAGCAAAACGCTGCCGGAATACACATGCCGCTTCTTTCGAGCCCGTCTCAGTGGATCAGAACTCGATCTTCTGTGCGTCAACTTCGAACAACATAAGGGAGGCGCGTTCCAGACTTCTCATAGCTGAGCGAGCGCCACTTGCTCTTTGCCCCGGTAAGCGGGCTACGAGCCGTTTACCGGCGTTTACGCAATCCTGCGCGGTCCTCCTCCCATAGGCCCCGCCGACAGCGCACAGGCGGCGCTCCTACAGAAACCAAACCCGAAAAACACCCGGACGAAATATCCTCGAAGGGGGCGGTCGCGCGTCCCGGCGCAATTTTGTTTCGCTAGGAGGACCCGCACAAGTGGGGTACTAGATTTGTTCTACTATCAGTAGAACTACCGAGAACGCTCTTTGCTCGCCCTCATCCCGACGTCCGGCGGCCTCATGATCGGCGGCGGTAAGCTCCGGTTCCATGGTACTGTGCAGTGTCATAGGCATGCTGGAGGGCAGACATGGCTATCTACCTACATTTGCAGACCCACGGTATGGCACCGAAAGAGATTGCCTGTATTACAAGGGCTTACGAGCAAACATTACGTGCCCTCTGCGTTAAGGATCGCGACGACCCGCTCACGGAAATGATCGCAAAGAAGATCATCAAGATCGCGCAAACCGGCATCAAAGACCCCGCGCAAATCTCAGCCCTGGCGATCAAGGAACTTGAAATGCGCTGAGCGACTGCGCCCTTAGAGGGGTTGGAACCGAAACATTCCCACCGTCGGGAGGTTGGCTATTGGGCTGCGGGGCTTCGCAATATGCGAGGCGCGCCATGACCCCTCTGCCGGTCGGCGATGTGTTTCTTATGGTCGCAATCATGGCCGTGACCTTCATGGTCGAGGTTGGCCTTTTTATCTTGGTCGGGATGTTCTGAGCCTCGTTCGTTTAGGGACACGCCTGCGGCGTCCGGATGTCTAAATTCGGGCTCAAATTTTTCAAAGTTCCCCGCAACCATCGGCACCGTTCGGCGTCATGGCTCGAAGTGCGGAGCGTGTTATGGACGACGACGAGGAACAGCAAGAGCTTCAAGATCAGATCATGCGCTACCGCATGATGGAGCGTGATGTCACCGATCCTCTCGCGCTCGGCCTCCTGCACGACATTGTTGCGGAATTAGAGGCGGCGCTGCAAGCATCCAACGATTAGCGGATGCAAGGCTCGGAGCCCATGTGAGGGTCTAGCCCTCCACAAGCTTGATGGTTGAGACCGGCCATCTCCCGTCGTGGCCTTTGATCGAAATCCGAAGCCCGTGCAATTCATCCAGCGAAACGTTCTCCACCTTGCCTGCCTTTCCATCGGTGAGCACGACAGCTTTGCCGATCAATTCGGACTGCGCCTCACCGTACTCACTCAAAATTCTTAATGCACGGCGTTTCACCGATGGCATTGCTCGTCCATGTTCGGCCATCTGCGGCTCAACGACGAGGTTTTTTCCTATGCTCTACACCGGGAACGATTGACGGTGAGCGCTCCTCTAAGTTCCGGAGCCGTTCGATTTGCGTTTTAAGCCTCTCCGGTTGGTCCGGCTCAGGCTTTAGCGCCTCGCGCAATTTCTCGGCAATTTCTTTAGCGATGGCTCGGCTGTGTTTGTGGTCTATGTCAATGCGGCGGGGCACGACAAAACCTCCTGCCTGCCCCTTTCGCAGCTTCTCCGCCTGCGAGCACGGCTGCCCTAGTAAAGGAACCGGAGACCGCCGCTTTTGGCTATCTGCGCGAGCGCTTGTATTCAGAACAGCGGATCGCTCACGGCGACCTTTGGCTATCCCGCGACATGCGCCGTGTTAGTACCGGCGAGCGGCGGCCTCGTGTTCTTCCAGAAGCCCTGGCAGGCGCTTTCGTTCCTTGGGATCGACGCAGGGTCCTTCGAACGGGCAAACGAACAGCACTCGGGAACGATTTCTAAGAGCGCTCGGTTAGTTCATGGCGATGAAGGGAGGGACATCCGATGAGAACCGAATATCTCGCTGCGGTTGCAATAGCTGCTCTTATTGCTTGCACCGGGCTGGCCGTCAATTCGCTGTCGCTGCCTACCGGAAAGCAGTCCACGTCGGCCACGCAAGTTGCGGACCGATTAGCTATGTCCACGCACCCGTTTTTGGTGCGGTCCGGTGGCTAACAGATGCGGTGAGGCAGGCTCGTAGAGAACTGGCAATAAGCTAACTGTCGCGGAACCCGCGCGGCCCGCGCTAGCTTTGAGCGATCTGCCGACCGCTGCGCGACGGGTGGCAAAACAGCTTTAGCGCGACCTCTTCGGTCTGCGTTGCATCCAACGATGCTCACATCTAATGGTTAAGTCATTTCGCGCTGTAGTTGGATTTTTATTTGCGCAGCAGCGATCTTGAGTTGTTTGATGAAGTTTTGCTGAAACAGAAGGCTGCTATGCTAAATTTTAGGTAATTAGCCCTGTTCCGTTTTTGCACCGAACAAGCAAGTCAGCCAATCATTCTTTGAGATTGGCGCAGCCTGTGGATGGGCTACATCGGACAGCCATCGCTGGGGCTAAGTTTATCCGAAAATCCGTGGTGGAAATATCTCATTGCGATAATCAAAGGATGGGGGCCCTCCATGCCCGCCATATTCAACCTGCTCTACCGCGAATATTGCCGCGCCCGCCTCGCTGAAATGCGGAAACAGCTTCTGATCGCGCGTGAAAGTCCTGACTTCCTACACGCGGATTGCGATCTTGCTGATCAGAGCGGTGTTGGTGGGACAGACACGCGGCACGAAATCGGTCACGGCGCGCCGAATTGAAGCGCCCCCGAAACTGGGGGCCTCTCCTTGCCGCAGCAGTGAGCAACCAACTGGCAACAGTTTGGGAGGGCAACAATGAACACACCCGAATGTTATACCGTGATGGTCGCTTGCGTCTCGTCCCTAACTATTATCGGTTTGATGGTTGTTGGGGCTTGGTGAGCGCCGATCTTGCTGGCCTCCACAGCCATTGTTGGAAGTCCATCCTCGTGATGGGCTTCGGGGGACCGCCTTTTCATCCAAGGAGGCTGTGTAGGCAAGCACGTTCAATCGTGCTTATGCCGCCGCACGGTCTTCCTTGTCCTCGCCTCGCATCACGATCCTGAGTGCATCGTCCGGCAGTGGCCGTTGCATTGCCTTCGCTTCACCCCACGGCGCGCGCATCCAGACGTCGTGCTCCTCGTCGGTAGTCAGTATCACCGGCATGGCCTTCGAGTGGATCGGCTCGACCACCGCGTTCGGTGAGGTCGTTAGGAAGCCGTAGACCAAATGTGGTCCGGGGATCGGCTTGGATTTGGTGCCCCGATCGCCTTTGAACTCGGTCCAGACGCCCGCGAAGGCGAACAGCGGGCGATCTTCATTCAGCGCAAACCACACCACATCCTTTTTCTTGGTCTCGGGGTTCGGCTCGGGCGCATACTCCGCGGAGCTGTTCGCAGGCACCAAGCAGCGGTTCTCAGGTTTGAGCCATCCGCGCCAGTGCGGCGAGGACGTGTTGCGGATGTTCGTCACTGGCGGCCCGCCCGTGCGCGGTGGCGGCGGCATCCCCCACCGCATCAACACCATCTCGCGCCCTGCGTCGCTGTTACGGATCACCGGAGCCGGATAGTCCGGAAACACGCCGGGCATCGGGGCGAGATTGCCGACGTAGCGATTGACCACGCGGAACAGCGCGCGGATCGCCTCTTGGTTCGTGGTGATCGAATACAGGTTACACACCGGCTTCTCCTGTCGGAGAAAACACGGTCAACTTTGGTCGCTCCGGCAACGTCGCACGCCCGCGCCGCCGATGCTTTGGCGTAAGCGCAAAACTGAGAGCCATTGCGTGGCTCAGCATTCTTCTAATCTGGCGCTCGTAATGGGCATACTCTTTGACAAGATCTCGCCCCGTCATTTTGATCGCCTTTGGATTGCCGAACAGCGCCAGAGGCAGGATGTGGAAGGTGCCATCCAGTTCCGTGCATTTCATCCAAGGGCATGTGAATGCCGATGTTGCGTTGGTCAGCGATCTTGTCGCTATTATCAATCAGCCACTTGATCTCGGCGAGCAATGGATTATCCGGTTTCAACTTCGCGCGCGCTGCTGCCAGCAACATCCTTCTTTGCGATCTGTCGCTGTCAAGCGCATGCCACGCGGAAAGCGCAAGAGGCCAATCCTTCCGTGTAAAGAGCTTTCCAAACAATGTGGCAAGTTCTTCCTGATAGTCGTTCCAGGCGACCACGATCTTGCCAATCGCCCGCTCGTGCGCTGCCGTCAGTCGCTCATACTCTTCCTGTGACCGCTTCACGATTTCCACCCCGGCGAAAAACGGCACCAAGTGCCCGACGTGTCACGGCATTTGGCACGGTGTAGCCCAATGGGCGTACGATAATTTGAACCGGGTCGTTCTGCGCGGAAGCCTCAAGTTGTCATTAGCTGTGGACAACTCCGGAGATAAGAAGCGCGGTTTGGCACACCATTGGCACAGCGGCTGGAAGCCGCTGCCGATTGTCGTTCCCGACCAATCCTTTGCCGCAGTCAGGTAGCTCCCCCTGCCAAGGAAGTTAAAGCGGGCACTATTTCGGTTGACCGGCATACGAATGGACGCGCGCATAAATCGCCTCTCCGAAAGGCTCTCAAGCTTTCCAAATGGAGAGCCATGCATGCGCAATCGGACTACAGGTCAGTTTCTGGGGACTGCATCTCAAGGCGGAGGGCATAGTAGGAACTGCTGCGGTTCTGCTGATCGTCATCTGTGGTAGCGGCGTCGAGGCTTTAGCATGCGAAAGAAAGCGTGTATCCCCTTGAAGCTGGATGCAAGAAGCCCGCCGAGACGGCCTCCGGCGGTCACGTTGTGCTGGCTTAAAGTTCTCAAGAAGGTGGTTTAGGCGGCCACACGCAGTTCTGCCTGTGCTTCGCCGCCAATGATCCGCCGAGGCTCGGCCGCGACCCCCGTCCAGCCTGGCGCGCTTCTGTTGCATCCGCTTCGACTGATTGTAGACGGTGCTCGTCACCCGGTTGACCCTCTCGCCATCGTCCTTGGTCACGGCATGGTCGAGGCACTTGGCAATGGCGCGGTGCACGGACGATCATCTCGGGCACGAAAGTTTGACGCGTACCTCAGGCGGTGACGACGACCGTGTGACCGCAGCGCCAGCAGCGGACGGGCCACCATCACGCTTCGTCACGCGTTCTCTAGGCCACCATCCACACGCAGGCCGACTGCGGCGAGCCCGAACAGAGATAGATGACGTAGAAGTGACCGTCCCACGCCCAATAAGAATTGAAGCAATGCATTGCGCCGCGTGGATGACGCTCAATCGGCCGGGCGTCAATTGGGACTTTTCCCAGTGCTGCATGAGACCTTCGACGTACCGTAGAAGCCCGGATCGCATTGCCAGCGCAATTCGCGTTAGAACGCAGTTCGCACCGGGGCTGGCAATCTCAGTACGGAAAGATAACTCATTCCGGTGGGCCGCAGAGCAATCTGCGGCCATTTCGTTTTGTCTGACCCATCCGTGATGCACTGAGCGATCAGGCGACGAGCCGCAGGCCGGTGTCCGCTTGATGCGCTGGTGCAGGCTCGGCAATGATCCGCCGCAGTTCTGCGGCCCATGCCTGCAAGACTTCCCGCTTCTCTTTCACCTCGCGATCCTCAGCGTGGACGTAGTGCTTGCCGGTGACGGGTGGCAGCTTGATGCCGTCCTCCGTGGTCACGCGATGATCCAAGCAAAGCGCGATCTTCGCCATCGGCTGACCGATCCGGCGCGCCCAGCTTGCCGCCGTCCGCCGCAGATCGTGTGGCGTGAACGGCTCCAACCCGAGCAACTGGCAGATGCCGGGCGTCCTCACCTTGCCCTTGCGCTTGTCGCCACGCAGCGCGTCGGCCATTGCTTTGCGGTGCATCGGCTTGTTGTCGAGCGGGCTGGCGAATACGAAATCCTTGTTGTTCCCCTTCAAGGCTTCCCTGACGATCTCCACCGCGAGGCTCGACAGCGGCTGTTGGATCATTCGCCGCTTCTTGACCCGCTTAAGTGGCACGTCGAGGCGCGGCTGCTCTCCGTCTAGGTCGATCAGTTCGTTGCGATGCGCGCCGAGCAGTTCGGCCGAGCGCAGCATGGTTGCCAACTCGCACTTGAGCGCGAGCCGGGTCCTCCGGTCCCATGAGGTCATCAGGTCCTCGCGGTCGAGGCCGTGCCAGAAAATCCTGATCTCGTCCTCGCTCAGCACGCGCGTGCGCGGATGCTCCGGGTCGAGGGGCTCAAGATCACTGCAAGGGTTGGCGGTGATGTACTCGCGCCGCAATGCCCACCGGAACATGCCCGATGCCGCCTTGCGCATGTGACGCGCGTTGCTGACCGACGGCTTGCCGCCATGCCGACCCGCCACGATGTCGTCCGACAAAGCCTGAATGTCGCCTCGGGTGACGTCGGCTGCGATCTTCCGGCCCAGCTTCGAGCCGATGAAGCGGCGCAGATGGCTGGCGGTGTTCTCCCAGCTTTCCAGCCGGGGCCGCATCTCGCCGTCCGCCTTGCGAACGGGCGTCTGCATCCACTCGATCCGCTCCTCGATGATCTCGTCGACCGTCTTGCCCCGCTTCGCCTGCCGCTCTTTCCGGTCGCGGAAGGTCTCGGCCAGCGCCTCGCCCCCCATGCCCTTGAGGCCGTAGACCTTGCTCCGAGCGTCCTCGACGGTGAAGGTCTCGGGGTTATAGAGGCCGAGCCATCCGGTTCGCTGCTTACCGGTCGCCCGATCGCTGAACTTGAAGGAGAAGGTCGCCACGCCAGCCGTGGTGATGCTGACATAGAGGCCGGGGCATTTGCGGTCGTAGAACTTGACCCGTTTGGGCACCCGCCTTTCGCAAAGGCGGTTGGTCAGAATGACGCTGCCGTTGCGGGCGCGCTTGCCAGCGGGGGCGGCGGTGATGGTAGTATCCATTTCGGTTTCGGCTCCTAAGGCTTGGGACCAAAGGGCTCGGCTTTGAGGCTTTCAGTTTGTCGTGCGGACGCTGAAAGGCTTAGGGCCGGGCCCTAGATTTGACGAAACCCGCCGAAGCGCCCAGAAACAGGCTAGACGGAAAGGGCTTGTTTTAAAGGGTTTTGTTAGTTTCAGCCGGTCTCACCGAATGCCAAAATATAGACGTGTGGTCCTGGCCGTCGTTGCTACGGTCAAGCTCTTGCGGATGCGGCAATCGCGTCAACCGGCGCGGTGTCGGCGACTTTCGCAAGCGTGAGGGAGGCCAGAAGGAACTCGGCTCCCGGGAGAGCTCGGTATACGCCGTCCGACCATCGCGCAGGGAAGGCCGAGTGATTGGCTACACCTGTATGCTGCTGTGCGGTTCTTCCTGCGTGTGCTTTTCGCGCAGCGGACCGCGGGTGCTAGGTCAGCACCCGGCCTTCCCTGCGCCCTCTTGGCTTCGAGGGTGGAGAGATGAAGCAAAGCTCGGGCGAAAAACGCCGCGAGAATGCGAACGCATGTCTGCAGCCACAAACTCGCTGTCATCGCCCGGCTTGACCGGGCGATCCAGTACGCCGAAGCGGCAGTGATGAATCGAGAAGCCGCGGCGTACTGGATTCCCCGCCGGAGCCTGTCATCGGGCCCGCCGAAGGCGAGACCCGGTGGCGGGGAATGACAGTGGAGATTGGAGTGCGAGCCGTCGCCTCATGCTCGGTCATTGCGAGTGCAGCGACGAGAACGGATCAAACGTGCTGGCCGCCGTTGATGTGGATCTCGGCGCCGTTGACGTAGGAGCTGGTGTCCGTGCACAGCACATAGATGATCTTGGCGACCTCGTCGGGTGTGCCGAGCCGATGCATCGGGATCTGCTGCTCGACGATCTTCTCGGTGCCGGGCGACAGGATCGAGGTGTCGATCTCGCCGGGCGCGATCGCGTTGACGCGCACGCCGATGCGGCCGAAGTCGGAAGCCATTTCGCGCGTCAGCGCGGCGAGCGCGGCTTTCGACGTCGCGTAGGCGGCGCCCGCGAAGGGATGCACGCGCGAGCCCGCGATCGAGGTGACGTTCACGACCGATCCCCTGGCCGCTTTCAATTCCTCGATCAGCCCGCGCGCCATCATGATCGGCGCGAAGAAGTTGACGTTGAAGACATGCGTCCAGGTGTCGAGATCGGTGTCGACCGAGCCGAGCCGCGCGCCGCCCGCGCCCTTCGGCGAGATCGCGGCGTTGTTGACCAGCGCATGCAGCGTGCCACCCTCGAGCCGGCGGCGGATCTCGGTGATCGCGCGCGCGGTATCCTCGGGATCGCCGAGGTCGACCTGGATGTGGTCCTCGGGGCCTGCGTCCCACGGGCAGTCCTCCGGGAAAGCATGCCGTGAACAGGTGATGACGCGCCAGCCGGCCGAGGAGAAACGGATCACGGTGGCGTGGCCGATGCCGCGGCTGGCCCCGGTCAGGAGCAGCGTACGACGCGGCACATTGGACGAATGCGGCATGGACATCTTTCAGGTCGGCCAAAAGCTAAAGACAAGGCTCAAGGATACATCCGCGTCTTGGACCACTTCTGGCCGGCCGCGTCACGGCGAAATTCGATGCGGTCGTGCAGGCGGAATGGGCGGTCGTGCCAAAACTCGATGCGCACCGGCGTGATGCGCCAGCCGCTCCAGCCCGGCGGCCGCGGCACCTCGCCGATGACGTATTTGGCCGCGACTTTCGCGATGGCCTGTTCGAAGGCAAAGCGGCTCTCCAGCGCCTCGGATTGCTTGCTCGCCCAGGCGCCGATCTGGGCCTGCTTGGGGCGGGTGGCGAAATAGGCATCGGCCTCGGCGTCGGTCACCGGCGTCACGTTGCCGCGGATGCGGACCTGCCGGCGCAGCGACTTCCAGTGAAAAAGTAATGCTGCCTTAGGATTTGCGGCGAGTTCGCGGCCCTTCTGGCTGGCGATGTGGCTGTAGAAGACGAAACCCTCGGTATCGAAACCCTTCATCAGCACCATGCGCACGTCCGGAAGCCCATCAGGGTCGACGGTCGCGAGCGCCATCGCGTTCGGATCGTTCGGCTCGCTCTTGATCGCCTCGTTCAGCCAGGACTCGAACAATGCAAATGGCTCGTCGGCGGCGGTGAAATCACCGGATGTTAAGGGTGTCTGGTGTTTCATCGAGGTCGTGTCGGTCATGTCTGGAGTCCGAGTTGCGTCCCGCGGCCCAAAACGCGCTATTGTCCGCTACCGCCCTATATAGGGCATGGGGACGCGTTGGCCTATCGGTGATCCGTCCGTCCGGCTTCGTCATGACGATGATTCTAATCGGGCTTGGTGCCGGCGGTTGCAGCTTTTCGCGCAACGACAGCAGTGCCTATGCCAAGGCCGACGACAGCGACCTGACCGGATCGATCGCGCGGCCGGCGAAGGACGCCCCGCCGACCGAGACCGATCTCGCCTTCGCCCGCAACGCCGCCTCCGACGTCCTCAGCAAGGGCGACAAGGATTCCAGCCAGCACTGGGAGAATCCGGAGACCGGGGCGCGCGGCTCGGTCACCCCGATCGCCCAATCCTATGCCGCCGAAGACGGCCGCAAGTGCCGCGACTTCCTGGCGAGCTACGTCAACGGCAATACCGAAAGCTGGCTCCAGGGCGCCGGCTGCCAAAGCAGCCGTGGCCGTTGGGAGATTCATACGCTAAAGCCGTGGCGGAGCTAGGATCCGGCGCGGGCCCTAGTTGCAAAAATGCCACTCTCTCCCCACATGATCTGCAGGTGGGGCGGGGAGCCCTTTGAACAATTCGATTCCGTGAAGGAGACGTGACGGATGCGCGACCCCTATGAGGTCTTGGGGGTGCCGCGGAGCGCCAACGCTGCCGCCATCAAGAGCGCCTATCGCAAGCTTGCCAAGAAGCATCATCCCGACAGCAACAAGGGTGACCCGAAGGCTGCCGAGCGCTTCGCCGAGATCAACTCGGCCAACGAGATTCTCGGCGACGAGGACAAGCGCAAGCAGTTCGACCGCGGCGAGATCGACGCCGAAGGCAAGCCGCGCTTCCAGGGCTTTCCGGGGGGCGGCGGGCCGCGCGGGCGCGCGGGCCCCGGCGGGTTCGAGAGCTATACGTTCCGGAGCGGCGGTGCGGGTGCCAGCCCGGGCGGCGGCGCGTTCGAGGATATCCTCAACAGCATGTTCGGCGGTGGGATGCGTGGCGCGCGGCCCGGGGCCGGGGGCGGCGCCCAGTTCGACTTCGACACCGGCGGGATCGGGCTCGATCTCGACGTGAACGTTGCCATGTCCGTCTCTCTGGAAGAGGCGGTCAAGGGCGGCGAGAAGCGTGTCCGGCTGCCCACGGGCAAGGAGCTGAACGTCAAGATTCCGGCCGGCGTCACCGAGGGCCAGCAGATCCGGCTGAGGGGCCAGGGCGAGAGCGCGCAGGGCCATCCGCCCGGCGATCTCCTGATCACCATCAACATCGCGCCCCACCCCCACTTCAAGGTCGAGGGCGCCGACTTGCGGATCGACCTGCCGGTCACGCTCTATGAGGCGGTGCTCGGCGGCAAGGTCCGCGTCCCCACCCTCGGCAATGCCGTGGAGCTCTCGGTCCCGAAAAACACCTCCAGCGGCCGAACCTTCCGCCTCAAGGGCAAGGGACTGCCGAAGGCCGGTGGAACCGGAGACCTCTTCGTCGTCATCAGGATTATGCTACCGGACGGGAACGATGCCGAGCTTGAGACATTGATGGAAAAGTGGCGGGACCAACATCCCTACAATCCGCGTAGCGGGCTCGGCTAGGGCGCTATCCGAGGCCGCCTCGACGATCGGAGCATTCTCTTCCTGAAAGGATGATGCTCAACATACGCCTGAAGCGCGGTCGCGCTTCAACGCTGACGTTTGAGGCGTGTCGGCTGTCCGGCGGGGCCGCCGATAAAAAGGTGCGGCCTCGAGAGGGGGACCAGCGCGGTACCAAAAACCCCAATCGAGGCCGCCTGCGTCGATCGGCGGATCGAACGCTGCTCATTTTCGCGTGATCATCCGGTGCGATTCTGAGACGCGTCGATGTCCTGATTCCAAATTTTCGATGTCGGAATCGAGGCATCGCGATAGCGCGGGTTGTCTAGGTACCGTGCTTCTCTGCCTGGTCGTAAACGGCCTGCGCCACCTTGGTCAGCCGGTCGCGGTCGGCGCCGCCGCTGACGACGTAACCGACGCCGCGCTCGGCCCAGAACAGCGCCCCGTCCTTGTCCGTTTTGGCGTAGCGCATCTGCGTCGCGCCGTTCTCGGTCTTGGCCGTGTAGATCGTGTACCGCTCGCCCGAGGCGCCCTCATACATCAGGAACGACGCCGGACCTTTCGGCCCCGGCAAGAGCCGGCCGCCGACGAGCTTCAGCCCGCTCGCCTCCAGGTTCGGCGCGAACACGGTCCAGCCGCAGCGCCGGGTCAGCCAGGCCTGGAGATGGTCACGCTCGTTGCCGCCGACCTCGACGGGGTGGCGGACCTCGACGACGTAGAGGCGGTGGGCGTCGAGCGCGTCCGCCGTAAAACTCTGGAAGGTCGAGGGCGCGTTGGCGGCGCCATGCGCGATCCAACCGGTCGTGCCGCCGGCGACGAAAGCAACCAGCACAGCCGCGGCGGCGCCATAGAGCCATTGCCGGGGTCGGCGCTCCAGCCGCTCGAGCTCCAGCCGTGCCGGCACCGGCTCCTGGGCGACGGAGTCGTAGCGGGCGTGCAGCATGTCGGCCATGGCGCGCCAGGACTGCACACGCTCGGCCTCGTCAGGATGGGCGGCAAGCCAGGCCTCGACGTCGGCGCGACGTTCGGCCGGCAGCTCGCCGTCGACATAGGCGTGCAGCTCGTCTTCGGTGATCGGAATGTTGCGGTCGTTCATATCGGTCGTCTCTGGCTCTGCGGCCCAAAATGTCCTTCGTGGCTCAACGCCGCTCGCTCCATCTGCGTGTGGGCGGACAACACGAGATGCATCAGCCCTGCCATCATTTCACCCGCCTGAGCGCCGGGCGCGCGCCCTCGAGCGAGGCTTTGACGTGGGCGCGGGCGCGCGCCAGGCGCGACATCACGGTGCCGATCGGCACGCCCTGAATGTCGGCGACCTCGCGATAGCTCATGCCCTCCAGCATCACCAGCAGCAGCACCGAACGCTGCTCCTCGACCAGCGTCGCCAGCGCCTTCTCGATGTCGCGCCCTTCGGCCTCAGTCCCGCTGGCATCCGGGTTGTTCTCCGTCAGCGGCATGAATTGCGGCCGCCTGGCCAGTGAGCGCCGCCGGTTCTTGTTGAGGTTGGTCAGGATCGTGTAGAGCCAGCTCCTGACGTCGCCCCCGAGGAACAGACGCTCCGAACGCAGCGCGCGTACCAACGTATCCTGTACCAGATCGTCGGCCGCATCCGCATCGCGCGTGAGCGCGCGGGCATAGCGGCGCAACGCCGGGATCATGGTTTCCACACTCTGGCGAAACGCATTCATTGCGGTTTTCACGTCCCGGTGTTCGGCGCGAGCGCCACAACGATCATAACACCCGAATGAAACGGCTATTCCGGTGCTCGAAACAGCGTTAACGCCGCGTATTAGGACTGTACCGCGAAGGAGGGCTGGTGTACCTCCAGACCTTAACCCGCTCGATGGGACGTTGAAAAAATGGCGCAGAATTCAGGTCTGATGCAGGGCAAACGGGGCGTGATCCTCGGCGTTGCCAACAACCGATCGATCGCCTGGGGCATCGCCAAGGCATGCCGCGCGGCCGGTGCCGAGCTCGCCTTCACCTATCAGGGCGATGCGCTGAAGAAGCGCGTCGAGCCGCTCGCCGCGGAGGTCGGCGGTCTCGTGCTCGGCCATTGCGACGTCACGGATGCCGCCACCATCGACGCCGCCTTCGCGGTGCTGAAGGAGAAGTGGGGCAAGATCGACTTCCTGGTGCACGCGATCGCCTATGGCGAGCAGCTCGACGGCCGCTATGTCGACACCACGCAGGAGAACTTTTCGAAGTCGATGCTGATCTCCTGCTATTCGTTTACCGCGGTGGCGCAGCGCGCCGAGAAGCTGATGACGGATGGCGGCTCGCTCATCACGCTCAGCTATTACGGCGCCGAGAAATGGATGCCGCATTACAACGTCATGGGCGTGGCGAAAGCTGCGCTGGAAGCCAGCGTGCGCTATCTCGCCGCCGATCTCGGCGAGAAGAACATCCGCGTCAACGCGATCTCGGCAGGTCCGATCAAGACGCTCGCCGCCTCCGGCATCGGCGATTTCCGCTATATCCTGAAGTGGAACGAGTACAACGCGCCGATGCGGCGCAACGTGTCGACAGAGGATGTCGGCGGCAGTGCGCTGTATTTCCTCTCCGACTTGTCGCGCGGCGTGACCGGCGAGGTGCACCACGTCGATTCCGGCTATCACGTGCTCGGCATGAAGCGCCCGGACGCGCCGGATATCTCACTCGGCGGGTAGAGCATGATCCGGAAAAGTGGGAACCGGTTTTCCGATAAGATCATGCTCGAACAAGACTAGCCTTCGAACCGCAATGCCCGTGCCCACGATCTATTTCCTGCGCCACGGCGAGACCGAGTGGAACGCGCTCGGGCGGCTCCAGGGCGCCCAGGACATTCCACTGAATGCACGTGGCCGCGGACAGGCCGTGCACGCAGCCGGCGTTCTCGCCGATCTGTTGAGGCGCGACGGCAAGGACAAGGCGGCGCTGCCCTACGTGTCGAGCCCACTCGGGCGTGCGCGCCAGACCATGGAACTCGTCCGCCGCAAGCTTGAAATGCCGCTTGCCGATTATTCGCTCGACGACCGCCTGCGGGAGATCGGCTACGGCACCTGGGAGGGGCTGACACTGGCCGAAAGCGAGGCCTCCGATCCCGAGGTCTACGCAAGGCGCCTCGCCGACAAATGGACGGTCGCGCCAATCGGTGGAGAGACCTATGCGGCCGTGCAGCTGCGTATGCTCGATTGGTACGAGTCGCTTCTGATCGATACCGTCGCGGTCGCCCATGGCGGCACCTGCCGGGCCCTGATGGTAGCTTTGGGCATCGAGACCCCCGCCGGTGCCGCCGAGCTCTATATCGAGCAAGGCGCCGTCTATGTGTTCCGCGACCGGCGGCTGGAGAAGTTTAGTTAGCCTGGAACGCGGTCATTGCGGGTTCGATGCTTCGCATCGCCCCGGAATCACCGAGTGTGTGTTTGACCCGGGTGTTCCCCCGCGTTACCACCACAAGTCAGAACTGACTGACGAGTAGAGACGGATGTCCTTCAACACCTTCGGCCACATGTTCCGCGTCACCACCTTCGGCGAGAGCCACGGCGTGGCGATCGGCTGCGTGGTCGACGGCTGTCCGCCCATGATCCCGCTCACCGAGGCCGACATCCAGGGCGATCTCGACCGCCGCCGGCCCGGCCAGTCGCGCTTCACCACCCAGCGCCAGGAGCCGGACCAGGTCAAAATCCTGTCCGGCGTGATGGCGCATCCGGAGACCGGCGTGCAGGTGACGACGGGCACCCCGATCGGGCTCCTGATCGAGAACACCGACCAACGCTCGAAGGACTATTCCGAGATCAAGGACAAGTTTCGCCCCGGTCATGCCGACTTCACCTATGAGGCGAAGTACGGCCTGCGCGACTATCGCGGCGGCGGGCGCTCCTCGGCGCGCGAGACCGCGACGCGCGTTGCCGCCGGGGCGATCGCGCGAAAAGTGCTGCCCGACGTCAAGGTGCGCGGCGCACTGGTGCAAATCGGCCCGCACAAGATCGACCGCGCCAAATGGGACTGGGACGAGATCGGGAAAAATCCGTTCTTCTGTCCCGACAAGGACAAGGCCGCCTTCTTCGAGACCTATCTCGACGGCATCCGCAAGAGCGGCTCCTCGATCGGTGCGGTGATCGAAGTCGTCGCCGAGGGCGTGCCGGCGGGCCTGGGTGCGCCGATCTATGCCAAGCTCGATTCCGATCTGGCGGCCGCGATGATGACCATCAACGCCGTGAAGGGCGTCGAGATCGGCGCCGGATTTGGCGCGGCCGAATTGACCGGCGAAGAGAACGCCGACGAGATGCGCACCGGCAATGACGGCACGCGCTTTCTCTCCAACCATGCCGGCGGTGTTCTGGGCGGCATCTCCACCGGACAGCCGGTGGTGGTGCGTTTTGCCGTGAAGCCGACCTCGTCGATCCTCCAGCCGCGCCGCACCGTCGATCGCAAGGGCACTGATACCGAGATCGTCACGAAGGGCCGCCATGATCCCTGCGTCGGCATCCGCGCCGTCCCCGTCGGTGAGGCCATGATGGCCTGCGTGCTGGCGGATCACTTTTTGCGCGATCGCGGGCAGGTGGGACGCTAGTTCTTTCACCTCTCCCGTAGGGAGAGGTGAGCACACCGCGGATAACGCGCCCTGTCGCGGTACTAGCCCACCGCGCAGCTTGACGGGCCCACAACTTCGTCCGCAAATGCGGGCATGAACAGCTCCGAGCTCCAGCGCATCTGCAACTGGCTGATCGGCGGTGCCTGGTCGTCGCTAGAGCCGGCCGAGATGATCGCCGATTTCTGCGAACGTCTGGTCGCGGCCGGCCTGCCAGTGTGGCGGTTCGGCATCTTCATCCGCACGCTGCATCCGGAAATCTTCGGCCGCAACTTCATCTGGCGGCAGGGTGGGGAGGTCGAAATCGGCAGCGTCGATTTCGAGATCCTGGAGACGCCCGAATTCGCCCGCAGCCCGCTCCGCATCGTGTTCGAGCAGGGGGTGGAGGTCAGGGGACGCGCGAGCGATCCCGACAGCAAGCGATTTCCGTTCCTCGACGACATGCGCGCCGAAGGCGCGACCGACTATATTGCCGTGCCGGTGCCTTTTCTCGATGGCTCCATCCACGCCACGAGCTGGATCACGCAGTATCCCGGCGGCTTCAGCGACGACGACATCGCGGCGATCCGAAGCATCATAGCGCCGCTCGCGCGCGTCAGCGAGATCATCAGCCTGCGACGCACCGCCGAGATGCTGCTCGACACCTATGTCGGCAACCGCGCCGGCGCACGCATTCTCGGCGGCCAGATCCGCCGTGGACACACCGACACCATGCAGGCGGTGATCTGGCTCTCGGACCTGCGCGGCTTCACTGCGCTGTCGGACCGGCTGCCAGCCGAGACGGTGGTCGCAATCCTCAACCATTATTTCGATTGCCAGGTCACCGCGATCCGGGGCCACGGCGGCGAGGTGTTGAAATTCATGGGCGACGGCCTGCTCGCAGTGTTTCCGATCGACGAATATGTCGGCGATGCCGCCCATGTCTGCGCGCGCGTGCTGGAGGCGGCGCGTGAATCGCGCGCCAGCGTGGAGCAGCTCGCGTTTCCGGTCGGCGATGTCGTCGAGCGCTTCCGCTTTGGCGTCGCGCTGCACATCGGCAACATCCTCTACGGCAATATCGGTGGCGGCAACCGGCTGGACTTCACCTGCATCGGCCCCGCCGTCAATCTCGCGGCCCGGCTGGAGAAGATCACGGGGCGGCTGGGGCGGACCGTTGTGGCCTCGGAAGGTTTTGCCAATGTCTGCCACCACGATTGGCACGAGCTCGGCGAATTTCCGATCGCAGGATTTTCCAAGGCACAGCGCGTGTACGGGCTGGCCGAAGAAACGCACGCGCTGGTGGGCTGAGCTTTATTCCTCCGGCTCCGTCGTGAACAGCAACGGGTAGCCCTTGGCGCGGCCGGCATCGGTGGCACGCGTCGCCTTGGTCTCGGCGACGTCCTTGGTGAACACGGCGACGACGCAGGTGCCCAGCTTGTGCGCGGTGATCATCACCTTGTAGGCCTGATCCTCCGTCATGCGGAATTCGGCCTTGAGCACCATGGTGACGAATTCGCGCGGCGTGTAATCATCGTTGATCAGGATGACCTTGTGCAGCCGCGGCCGCTCGACCTTGGTCTTCGTCCTGGTTTTCGGTGTGGTAACAGTATCGTTCATTCCGCCTCCCGGACACGGCGGGCTCGGGTTCCTGCTGGAGCGATCAGCTCGCGGCCTTCGCACCATATTGTAGGACCTGCACCTTCTCCAAGGTGATCAGGCCGCTCGACATCATGCCATCCAGGATGGGCAGGAATGCGTTGATGTTGTCCTCGCTGTCGACGATCTCGATCAGCAGCGGCAGGTCTTCCGAAAGTCGCAGGATCTTCGAAGTGTGCAGCCGGCTCGATTTGCCGAAGCCCATCGGACCGCGCAGCACGGTGGCACCGGCGAGGTGCCGCTCGCGCGCGGTCATCACGATCGCTTCATAGAGCGGCTTGCCGTCGAAATGGTCGCTCTCGCCGATGAAGATCCGAAGCAAAACGGCCTGAGCGGGGATTTGCATGGTCAACTCCTTGTCAAGCGGTTGTAGCGGCTCGCCATCATATGCCCGAGCCACGCCGACACCAGCCAGCAGATGACGGACGCTGCGACATAGGCAAGTGCCGTGTACTTCAGGCCGCCGTGGAGCAGTCGGAAGGTCTCCAGGCTGAAGGTCGAGAACGTGGTGTAGCCGCCGCAGAACCCGGTCATGACGAACTGCCGGTGCTCCGGACGCGCCAGCATGCGGCCGTCGGGGCCGGTCAGCGCCGCGTAGAAGCCGATGATCAGCGATCCCGTGGCGTTGATGAACAGCGTGGCGAAGGGAAAGCCCGGTCCGGTGTCGAGCGCGAGACCGACCAGATAACGGGTCAGTCCGCCGACGATGCTGCCGGCGGCAACCCAGGCGTAGAGTATCGCGCTACGCCAGCGCTCGGCGGAGGAGGGGACGGCCATGCGCTTCTATCCTCCAAGCCTGTCCGCGAGGAGGAAGCCGCAACTGACGGCTGCAAGGCACAGCCCGACCGAGAGCACGACATTGCCGAGCGCGGAGAGCGGCTCGCCGCTCCGCGCCAGCGTCAGGGTTTGCAGACTGAACGAGGACACCGTGGTGTAGCAGCCGAGAAAGCCGGTCACCGCGAACAGCCAGGGGGTGGGCGTGGCGAAGGCCGAGCCGGGATGGGTCGCGAGCGCGCCGAAAATGCCGATCAGGAAGGCGCCGGTGACATTGATGGTCATGGTGCCCCACGGAAACGTCTCGCCCAATCGCCGCGCGATCGCGCCGGACACGAAATAGCGCGCACAGCCGCCGAGCACGCTACCCATCATGATCGCAAGCACCCCACTCAGCACGACGAAAGCCTCCCCGTCATCATTCTTGCTCCGCTGCCAGACCGTTGCCGACGGCAAGCAGCCCCATGAGCGAGATCAGGGCAAAGCCGAGTCCCGCCAGGAACGTGCCTGCCGGACCATAGGCATCCCACAACGCGCCGGCGATCACGCTCGCAGCCAGCAGGGCCAGGCCCGTGAGCAGGTTGAAATAGCCGAATGCGGTGCCGCGCAGGCTCGGCGGCGCGGCATCGGCGACGAGGGCCGAGAGCAGGCCTTGCGTCAGCCCCATATGCAGCCCCCACAGCACGACGCCGAGCGCGAGGCCTGCAAGGCTCGGGAGCAGTGCCAGCGCGAGGTCGGCGCCGGCGAGGAAGACCAGGCCGAGCGCGAGCAGGCCGGTGCGGTTGATCCGGTCCGACAGCACGCCGGCGGGATAGGCCGACAGCGCATAAGTGACGTTCATCAGCACCAGCACCGCCGGCACCCACATCGGGTTGAGCCCGATGTTCTGCGCGCGCAGGATCAGGAAGGCCTCGCTGAAGCGCGCCAGCGTGAACACGACACCGACCGCGACGACGCGCCAGTAGACTGCCCCGAGCTGCTGCATCGCGGCAAGATTGAGCGGGTTCGTTGCAGGTTTTCGGTTCGGATCCGGCTCCGGCTCGTGCACGGCGAAGGCGATCAGGCCGAAGGACAGAAAGGCCGGCAGCACTGCCACCCAGAACACGATCGTAAAATTGTCAGCCGTCCACCACATCATGCCGATGGCCGCGAGCGGCCCGACGAAGGCGCCGATGGTGTCGAGCGATTGCCGCAGGCCAAAGCTCGCGCCGCGCAGGCCGATGGGAGCGATGTCGGCGATCAGCGCATCGCGCGGCGCGCCGCGAATGCCCTTGCCGACGCGGTCGATGAAGCGTGCCGCCACCAGCCATCCGACGCTCGGGGCGAGCGGAAACAGCGGCTTGGTGAAGGCGGCCAGCCCGTAGCCGAGCGCGGCGAGCAGCTTGCGGCGGCCGAGCCAGTCCGACAACGCGCCGGAGAAGATCTTCGTGATCGAGGCGGTCGCCTCGGCAATGCCCTCGATGAAGCCGACCGTGAGCGTGGAGGCGCCGAGCGCGGTGACGAGATAGACCGGCAGCAGCGCATGGATCATCTCGGAGGAGATGTCCATCAGCATCGAGACGAAGCCGAGCACCCAGATTCCCCTGGGTAAGGTGGCGCGCGCAGCATTCGGTGTCGTCGTGGTCACGTCTTCACTTTCTCCTGGCCTTGGCTTGCTGGCCCAGTTTCCTGCCTTCGCCACCAGGCAACAAAAAACCCGCCATCGGCGGGTCGGTCCATGCTCCCACCAAAGGCAGAGGCTCAAAGATTGCCCCACCTCAAGCAGGAGTCATCAGCCCAGTACGATCATCGACCGCCGGGCGGTTGTCGGGGGACTCCATCCCCATCTGTGCATCCAGCCTAGCATGGAAATTGCGGCGGACAAGTGGGCCGGCCGCGCTGTCCCTAGGCGTCATTCTGCGCGCGTCGCGAGCTCTGGAACGACGGTGCCGGTCTCGCTGTGTGTTCCAGTCGCGCGAAGCGAGGCAACACGGCGGCGAGCACGTCGTTCCTAACTCGAATGTGAAGCGCAAGCGATCTTCGCACTTTGCGGCAAGGCGATTGCATGTCACCATCGCGTCATACGACGGGAGACCGCTGCGATGCGCTTGCTGTTCTCGATCGGGGCTGTGCTGGTGGCCGGCGTGCTTGCCGGAGGGGACGTCGCGGGCATCGCGGCGCCAGGACCTAAATTCGAGCCGCTTGAGAATCAGCCGCAGCGGCTGGCTGCCGACAAGGATGCACAGACGGTCGACGTCGAACTGATCCTCGCGGTCGACGTCTCCTACTCCATGGACATGGACGAGCTCGCGGTCCAGCGCGAAGGCTACGCGCTGGCGATCCAGTCCAAAGAATTCCTCCAGGCGCTGAAGCTCGGTCCGAACGGCCGGATCGCGGTAACCTATTTCGAGTGGGCCGCCTCCAGCGACCAGAAGATCATCATCCCCTGGCGCCTGATCGACGGCCCCGAGACCGCGGATGCGGTTGCCGCCGAGATCATGAAGACGCCGATCCGGCGTGCCTCGCGCACCTCGATCTCCGGCGCGATCACGTTTGCGATGCCGCTGTTCGACGAGGATCCATATCGGGGCTTGCGTCGCGTGATCGACATTTCCGGTGACGGCCCCAACAACAATGGCATCCCGGTCACGGTGGCGCGCGATGCCGCGCTCGAGAAGGGCATCGTCATCAACGGTCTGCCGATCATGGTCAAGGAGCCGTCCTATTCGACCATGGATATCGACAATCTCGACTTCTACTACGAGGACTGCGTCATCGGCGGTCCCGGCTCTTTCGTCATCACGATCAAGGATCGCGACAAGTTCAAGGAAGCGATCCGCACCAAGCTGCTGATGGAGGTCGCTGGCCGCATGCCGGAGCGCCCCGTGATGCGGGTTGCGGACAAGGAGCCGCGCGTCAGTTGCATGATCGGCGAGAAGATCTGGTCGGACCGCTGGGGCCGTTAATAGCGCACGCCGGTTGGGACCTTTCGCTTCATCTCGCCCGACGGTTGAATTTAACCGCTCGTTAACCGGCACATGGCCCTAATCCGGTTGTTTCAGTTCGTTTCCGATCGCAGTTTTGACTTTGCTGTCGGGCGCGCGAACGAGAGCGGGTTCGTCGAACCCGTCCACCGAGCAGACCATGGCCATCGTCACGTCGAGCACCAGCCAGATTTCTCCCGCCAACGAGCGGCTGTATCACCAGAGCGCGCTGCTTGGTGACTGGAAGGGCAATTGGGTGGGCAACAACCAGCCCGTCGGCTTCAAGGTCGTGAACATCCGCGGTGCCCGGGCGCAGGTCGAGTACACCCATAACGGCCACACCGAGCGCGGCTTTGCCGAGGTCAAGGGCACGCTCATCACCTTTGGCGGGGTCACGGTCGGCACCAAGGACGGCAAGAACATGGTGCTGCTGTTCTCCTTCGGGGGCGCTGGCAAGCAGACCGCGAACCTCGAGAAGCAGGACCCGCCGGCTTCCGACAGCCGCCTCATGGGAAGCTGGGGCGGCTATTCCAGCGAGAACGGCAAGAGCGCGAGCTTCAAGGTGCTCTCGGTCAACGGCAAGGAAGCCCAGGTCAGCGTCACCACCGACGGCGTCACCCGCCAGGGCACCGGCACCGTCTACAAGAACGTCATCATGTTCGGCCAGGCGCAGATCGCAACCGATGACGGGCAGAACGGCAAGATCATCTACCAGGTCGGCACGAAATCCTTCATGGTGCCGGTGACGAAATATCCGCCGGCCGACTCCTCGTCTTCGGTCGACAAGACCGCCTGAAAGCTGCCGTCCTCACCATTTCGGCGGCCGCTTCTCCACGAACGCTCTCAAGCCCTCCTGCGCCTCATCCGACGTCGCGACATTGCAGAAATCGTCGACGGCGCTTGCAATGCTGCGCCGATAGTCGAGATCGATCTGGCGCATGAAGGCGGCGCGGCCCATCCGTAGCACCGCCGCCGATTTTCCCGCGAACTGCGCCGCGAGCCTTGCGACCTCGGCCTCGAGCTCCGCGTCGGCGACGACGCGGTTGACCACGCCGAGCTCGCGCGCCTCCGCGGCGCTGAAGACGCGGCCGGTGAACAGCAGATCGAAGGCGCGGTGACGTCCGACGATCCGCGGCAGATGGGCATAGTGGATCGCCGGGATGACGCCGACGTCGATCTCGGGATAGCCGAACGTCGCGCTCTCGGCCGCCAGCACCACATCGCAGGACACTGCCATGGTCATGCCGCCGCCCCGCGCCGCGCCGCCGACGGCGGCGATCGACGGTTTGCCGAGCCGATACTGCGCGTCGTAGAGGTCGATATAGAGCGCCTGGAGGAATTCGCGGATCTCGGCGCCGGGCTTGCCGAGCAGGATGTCGAGATCGAGGCCGGCCGAGAAGCGCTTAGGGATAGCGCTCGCCAGCACGACCACGCGCGCCTCCGGATCGTCCGCGGCGCGGCGGAGCGCCGCGACCACCGCGCGGATCACCTCGAGGCTCAGCGCGTTGACGGGCGGGCGGCGCAGCGTGATGCGGGCGATGTTGCCTGCAAATTCGTAAGTGACGGGACTATCCGATGTCACTGGGTTCTCCATGCTTTCAAGATGTCAGCACCTTCAGCTGCCGGTCGATCCTGCGCAAGGCCTCGCAAGCGGGCGCAAAGGTGCCGTCGCCGATCAGCCGCCAGACCTCGTTTGCCTGCTCCTCCAGTTGCGGAATCGTCAGCGGCACGCCGGCCGCCTCCTGGAGCGCGCCCTTTTCGTTGATGAGATAGCGTTCGTTCAGGGCGAACAGCACCTGCGCAATGCAGGCGAGCGATCTGTAGAGGCATCCCGCGATGTGGGTCCGCTCGTTACGTGCCGCCGCGAGCTCGGCATTTTCGATGCTGAACAGGACTTCCCACTGGAAGCGCCGGATCAGGGCGCGGCGCAGAGCCTGCGGATACGGAAGCGCGATTGATTTGAGATGAACGATCAAACCCTTCGGGTCGTGCAGAGGCTGACAATACGCGATCTCGCCCATCCAGATGGCCGAGCAGAAGCCATGCGGATGGCCGGGCTGATAATCCATGGTGACCACGCCGGCGCGGCTGGATTCCATCGCCGCTTCGACCGCGTCGGCGTTGCGATAGAGCAGGTCGACCTTGCGGCCTTCCACTGAAAGCCAGGCGCCGCCGACGATCCACGGACCCCATTCGCCGACCGGCGTCACGGTCGTGGCTGCGGGATCGTCGGCGATGTCTTTTGCGGCGGCCAGCAGCCGTTCGGTATCCAGCGGGATCGCCGTCTTGAAATAGAGGCCGACATCGTAGTCCGACGTGGAGTGCCCGCTGCCCCGTGCACGCGAGCCGCCGAGAACGACAGCCTCGACGCCCGGTACCCCGGCAAAGGCGGATGTCAGGCGCGTGAGCAGCGGATCGTGGGGCATCAGGTGGAGCTCTCCGGGAGGCTCGGGGCCGTGACGTCGGCGCGGTCGCACCGCTGGCATTGGTGATGTCCGAGGAGTATAATTTGCAAAACTCTTGACGGTCATCTGAATGTTCAACCCCGCAGCTTCACGCGCTCTTGCAACTCTCGCCTTGCTCTGCCTCACCGGCGCACCGGCTCATGCGCAAGTTGCGCCGCTGAGATATTGGATTCCCGGCGGGCCTTTCGGCCTCAGTGGTGGTGCCGAGCAGAGTTCCGATACTTACGGCGGCTTCTCGAGCTTCAATGCCGGCGATGCGGGTTGGCGTACCAGCTATGCGAACGGTTTCTTCGTCGGCAGCGAGCGCGGCAATTTTGGTCTGAGCGGCTTCAATCAGGCCGGCTCGGCCGGCAATTTCAGCGCGCTGTCCTATGACAGCACGCAGTTCGGCTACAACACCAAGACGGCGGGCGGCATCCCCGTCACGTTCTTCGCCGGCTTCGACACGCTGAAATTCGGCAACGGCATCGGCAGCTCGCTGGCGCCGCTGACCTCCAGCGCCACGCCCGGTTATGGCGCGTTCGCGGGTGTCGAGTTCAAGCCGACCTCCAATCTCAGCCTGTCGTTCGGTGCCGGATTCATCCAACAGCAATCGGGACGCATGGACAGCGACATCAACTCCTCGATGCTGCCCGGCGAGTCGCCGGCGCTGGGCGGCTTGCGTCGTTAGAATTGCATCACCAGCTCTGGTGGACGTCGCAGCGATTTCGGCAGGTTCGGGCCGGTCCCGAAGCGCATCACGATGTCGGGGCGCCGTTCGCCCAGCCCGAGCCGCGTCGCAAATTGCGGCCTCAGCGCTGCCACCTCGACCGGCTGGTTGACGAAGGAATATTTTAGTCCCAACGCGGTCGCCTGCAAGCCGAAACGCTGACAGGCGCGGCCGACCGCGATCCAATGCCACTTGTCGCTGCGATCGGCAGCGAGCACGATGACGCCCGCAGAGCTTTCGAGCTCTTCGCGGTATTTCTTGTTTTCCCCGCTCTCGGTGAAGAAGAGTTTCAGAAGCGGTCGCGCCGCCCATGAAGGCAGCGACGGGTTTCCCGACGCGGGCGAGAACAACCCGTCCATGGTCGCGAGCGCCTCCGCCTCGTTGAAGCGGATCCAGCTGACGAGCTCGCGCATGAAGGCCTTGTCGCGCATTTGCGCCGAGTTGCCTTCGAGCACATAGTCGGTGACCTCAGCGATCGCGGCGCGTTCGGTCATCAGGACCGCCGCGACGTTCGGTTCGCGACAGGCGTTCTCGAGCCGGCGCAAGATCTCCGGTGTGGCCGGCCTGCCGTCGAAGGTCGCACGGGTGCATTGCCTGACGGGAATCGCAGCGGCCAGCTCCGATGCTGCCGGCGGGGCCTCTTCGAGCGTGATCACGATCCGGTCGCCATCGACGAACGGAGTGGCGTGCCAACCCAGTGTGGAAGCTGCGAGGATGAGGTTTTCCGCAGCGCAGCCGAGACTGACGAAGAGATGATGGTCATCCGGATCGACGGCCGGACAGCGGCGCGCGAAGTCGGGGGCAATTACGATTTCGTTGCCGAGCGCAGAGAAGATCCACGGCTGGGTGTTGTGGCTGTTGGCCGCCAGGGTCGCAAATCGGACGAGCTCGCGATCCCTCGGCCTGGCTTGAAGTGGGGCCCGTGATGCATCCACCGCCTCGTCGTAGGTCATCGTTGCTCCTGCAGCAGGCGAGCCGCTGACCGCAGCCGCGGACCACCCGAGCGCGGTTGTGATGAACTGCCGTCGGTTGAACACGAACGTCCGCTCCCTGCCGATGCGCAGGGACGCGTTAGCACCAACAGACGCGAGAGCGATTGACCGGAATCAAGCTGGGATGGCAGCAATTTGGTTCGCGCATCACGACAAGCCCGCCACCAGCGGGCGTTGCAGGTGCCGGGCCATCAGGTCGGCCGCCTCAGTGTAGCGCCGCGTCTCCAGGACGTCGAGCAGGCGCAGATGCTCGCGCACGTGCCGCCGCATGCCGTCGCGGTCGGCGAAGCTGCGATAGGCGAACAGGCGTCTGATCGAGTTCACGCGCTTGAGCGCGTCGAGAAAGAAGGGATTGCCGGCGCCGCGGATGATCTCTTCGTGGAATTCGCAGCCGGAGTGAAAGATCTCGCCGATCGTCATCTTTTCGAGCTCGCCTTCGAAGACGCGTTGTTGGCGCTCGCGCAAGCGTACGATCACCTCCTGCGGCAGCGCAAAGCCCGGCTGCGCGATCGCCGCCGGCTCGATCACCGCGCGAAATGCCTTGGCCTTGGCCTGGGCTTCGGGATTCGAGACCGTCTCGGCAAAGCGCCAGCCATAGCCGGGCAGGCGCGCGATCCAGCCCTCGGCGGCGATCCGGTCCAGCAGCCGTTGTAGCTCGGCCCGGCTGAGGCCATAGCGGCGCATCAGCTCGGCCTCGGTGACGTCGGCCGGCAGCCGCGTTGCGAGCACGTCGCCTGCGATGGTCGCATAAACCTGCTCGTTGCGCCTGACCGCCGCGAGCGCGGGTTGGGCGGCGCCGCTGGTGGGATTCTTTGCCAGCACAAAGCCGCGATGCGGCTCGCCGCGTGCCAGCCCCGCTGCTTCCAGAGCCTTCAGGCCGAGCCGGATCGGCGCGCGTGAAAGGTCCAGCGCATCCGCAAGCCTTTGTTCGATCAGGCGGTCTCCGACCTTCATGCCTTCGCGCCGGGCCAGCGCCATGATCAGGCCGGCGAGGTGCTCGGCGCGCTCGGAACCGTTTTTGACGCTGCGCTGTCGGGAACTGTCGGATGCGATCATTGCAGTGCACGCAAGTTTTGGGCTTGACAGACTGTCCCATGGATTGTTCTTTTATGCAACAATATACAATCGGCCCAGGGAGAGCCACGATGGCGCGCGCGCCCGATGTCCACATTTGCGAGGTTGCTCCCCGCGATGGTCTCCAGAATCTGGACATCTTCGTTCCGACCGAAGCCAAATGCGCGCTGATCGACACGATCGCGGCCGCCGGCGTGCGCGAGATCGATGCCGGATCCTTCGTCCCGCCAAAGGTCGTGCCGCAATTCGCCGACGTCGATGCGGTGATGGCGCATGCGCTCACACACAAGTCCGCAACCATCGGCGCGCTGGTGCCGAACCCGAAGGGCGCCGAGCGCGCCATCGCAGCAGGCGTCAACGCCGTCTATTTCGTCATCTCGGCAAGCGAGACGCACAACCGCGCCAATGTGCGCCGCACGATAGAAGAGCAGCTCGACGGCTTTCGCGCGGTCCGCGCCGCGATCGACGCCCGGCCGGTGGACCAGCGGCCGCAACTGATGGGCGCGATCTCCACCTCCTTCGGTTGCTCGTTGGAGGGCGCGGTGAGCGAGGCGGCCGTGTGCCGTGTGGCACGCGCTTTTGCCGAAGCCCGCGCCGACGAGATCGGGCTTGCCGACACCGTCGGCTATGCGACGCCCAAATCGATCGGGCAGATCGTCGTGGCCGTGCGTCGCGAGGTCGGGCCGCAAATGACGCTGCGACTGCATCTGCACGACACGCTCGGTGCGGGCCTTGCCAATGCCGTCGCCGGCCTCGAAGCGGGCATCCGCCGTTTCGACGCCGCGGTGTCCGGCCTCGGCGGCTGTCCTTTTGCACCCGGTGCGCGTGGCAACATCGTCACCGAGGATCTCGTGTTCATGCTGGAGCGCATGGGATTCTCTACCGGCATCGACCTCGACCGCCTGATGCAAACGCGCGATATTCTCGCCCGCCATATCCCGGCAAAACATTTGACGGGGCATCTGCACGAGGCCGGCATCCCCAAGGTCCTGCGGAGCGCGGCATGACCAGGGCTGCGTGTGAGACTGCATCGGAGCTTCGTCCGCTGGCAGGCCTGCGGGTCATCGAGTTCAGCCAGATGGTGATGGGGCCGAGCTGCGGCTTGATCCTCGCCGATCTCGGCGCCGACGTGATCAAGGTCGAGCCGCCCAAGGGCGACCGCACTCGGTACTTCAAGGGGCCCGCCGCCGGCTTCTTCGCGACCTACAGCCGCAACAAGCGCAGCATCGCGCTGGATACGTCGACCGCGGAAGGCCAGAACATCGCACGCAGGCTGATCGAGAACAGCGACGTCCTGATCGAGAATTTCCGGCCGGGCCTGTTGAAGCGGATCGGCCTCGACTACGAGAGCGTCGCGGCCTTTGCACCACGCCTGATCTATTGCTCGCTCAAAGGCTATTTGCCCGGGCCTTACGAGAATCGCCTCGCGCTCGACGAGGTCGTGCAGATGATGGGCGGCCTCGCCTACATGACCGGCTTGCCCGATCGGCCCATGCGCGCGGGCGCCTCGGTCAACGATGTCATGGGCGGAATGTTCGGCGTGATCGCAATTCAGGCTGCGCTGGCCGAGCGGCAGCGGACCGGCCGGGGTCGCTACATCCAGAGTGCGCTGTACGAGAACAACGTGTTCCTGATGGCGCAGGCCATGATGTGCGAGGTGGTCAGCGGCCAGCCCTCGATCCCGTATTCGATCAAGGACAGCCCATGGCCGGTTTATGATCTCTTCGATACCCGGGACGGCTCGAAACTATTCGTCACCATCGTCGGTGAAGAGCAATGGGCGGCGTTCTGCCGCGCCTTCGATCGCGAAGCCTGGCTCGTTGATCCGCGCTTTGCAACGAGCAACGACCGCGTCGATCATCGCGGCTGGCTGATCCCCGAGATCGCGAAGATCTTCAAGCAATGGGACAAGGCCGATCTCGCCGCGCGTCTCGAGCAGCTCGATCTGCCCTACGCGCCGGTGAACAAGCCCGGCGATCTCTTCGATGATCCGCATCTCAACCAGTCCGGCGGCCTGACCGATATTCGGCTGCCCGACGGCGGCGAGGCCAAGACGCCGCTCTTGCCGATTTCCATGGACGGAAGGCGCCTGCCCAACCGCTACGATCCACCCGAGATCGGCGAACACAGCGGCGAGATCCTGAGCGAGATCGGCATGTCGCCGAATGAGATCGAAACGCTGCGACAAGCAGGGACGATCAAGGTCGCGCCGTCCTGACCGATCGGCGCAATCGAACAAAGAAACCAAGGGAGGAGGAGCACATGAGCATTACCAGGCGCCAGGCGCTGATCGCAGGCTCCGCATGGGCCGGCGCATCGCTGCTGCCGGGGCAGCTGCGCGCCGAGGCCAAGCAGGTCTCGCTCGCCTTCGGACCGGTGTCGCCGGTCTATGCCATCGGCATGATCGCGGAGCTGAAGGGGTACTTTAGCGACGAAGGACTCGATTCCAAGCTCGTCACCGGCAATGCCGGCACGTTCGGTCGCCAGACCCTGGCGGCGGGGCAGGCGCTGTTCGCCCATGGCGATGCCAGCCATCCGCTCCAGCTCGGCGCGCGTGGCAAGCCCTGCAAGATCCTGCTCGCGACCGAGATGGTGTGCTCCTACGCCAGCATCATGGTCCGGCAGGACCTCTACGACGCCGGCATCAATTCGGTCGAGAAGCTCGCGGACTACAAGCGCCCCGATGGCGCCAAGCCGATCGTCGCCGCGACCGCCATCGGGTCGGGCACCTGGGTGTTCGGCACTTATGTGTTCGAAGCGCGCGGGCTCGGCGGCAAGGTGAACTGGGTCGCGGGCGGCGGGACCAACACCATGTTCCCCTCGCTCCAGACCAAGCAGTTCGACGCCATCATGGCGCCGCCGAGCTGGATCGTCGAGGTCGAGAAGAAGGGCTTTGGCCGGACGATCTACGACACGTCCAAGCCCGGCGTGTTTGAGAAGGATTTCGGCGGGACGCTGCCCGTGCTGGTGATCTACACGCTCCAGGACACGATCGAGCAGGACAAGGCGATGGTGCAGGCCTATGTCAATGCGATCCATCGCGCGATGGCTTTCGTGAAGGCGACGCCGCTCGCCGAGGTGCAGGCGCTGGTCACGCCGAAATATTTCTCGGGCATCGATCCCGACGCGGTCAGCGCCGAGCTCGGCTTCGACAAGTCGACCTGGGCCTATGACGGTGTGATCGACAAGCCCGCGTTCGAACGTGGCGCCAAGCCCTGGTACCGCAAGGGAACTGATATTCCCGAGACCAGATACGAGGATGTCGTCGACATGAGCTTCCTCCAGGCAGCCAGGGCGAAATACAAATGATCGCCGCGCCAGGTCAGGGCCTCGCGCTCGCGCGAGACGAGGATCAAATAGCGGCGGCGCGCACCCGCATTGCCGTGCAGGGGCTCGCCAAGCGATTCAACGCGTCCGGCCGCGAGTTCGTGGCGGTGGATGACGTCTCCTTCGAGGTCAAGCAGGGCGAGTTCGTCGCGTTGCTCGGTCCCTCCGGCTGCGGCAAGAGCACCATCCTCAACATGGTCGCGGGGCTGTTGCCGCGCTCTGGCGGACGCATCCTGATCGACGAGGACACGGTCGAGACCGGCAAGGTCAACCCCAGGGTCGGCTATGTCTTCCAGCGCGATACGCTGTTTCCCTGGCGAACCGTGGAGCAGAACATCGGCTATGGGCTGGAGATCGCGGGACTGCCGAAGACCGAGCGCGCAGGGCGCGTCGCTTCGGCGGTCGAAAAGGCCGGGCTCTCGGGTTTTGCGCAGAGCTTTCCACGCATGCTGTCCGGCGGCATGCGCCAGCGCGTCGCCTTGATGCGCACCCTGATCCTGGAGCCCGAGATTCTGCTGATGGACGAGCCGTTCGGCGCGCTCGACACTCACACCAAGCTGGAGATGCACAAGACGCTGCTGGAGATCTGGGAACGCGAGCGGCAGACCGTGCTGTTCGTGACGCACGATCTCGGCGAAGCTTTGACACTGGCGAGCCGCATCATCCTGCTCTCGGCGCGGCCCGGCCGTCTCAAGGAAGACTTCGACGTCGCCATCCCGCGTCCGCGCGATCCCGTGGCCGTGCGCGAGACCGCCGAGTTCGGCCGTCTCTATTCCCACATCTGGCATTCGCTCGGCGAAGAGTTCCGCCGCACCAGGGCCGACTGACCATGTCCAACAGCCGCACCGTCATCCTGTTCTGGCAACTGGCCATTCTCGCGGCCGTTCTCGTCATCTGGCAGTGGGGCTTTGAATGGAGCAAGGCGCTGCTGCCGAAGGCCTACGTACCGAAGATCCTCGATCCCTATTTCGTCGCCAAGCCGTCGCTGATCTGGCAGAGCTTCCTGCGGCTTGGCTGCTTTGCCGATACCAGCGGCTTTGCCGCCTGCATCAAGGCCAACGACAACAATCTGTGGCTTGCAACGCTCGTCACGCTGAAGAACACCTGGTGGGGATTCCTGTTCGGATCTGCGAGCGGCATCGCGGCTGGCCTGATCCTCGGCCGTTCGGATTTCCTGGCCCGCGTATTCGGGCCCTACATCGTGGCATTCAATTCGATACCGCGCATCGCGCTGGTACCGCTCGTCATCCTGATCTTCGGACTCGGCGATCTCTCCAAGATCGCGACCGCCTGGCTCGTCGTGTTCTTCGTGGTGTTCTTCAACACCTTCGAGGGGACGCGTGCGGTCGACCGCGACCAGATCGCCGCCGCCCGTCTGCTCGGCGCCAGCGAATTCACCGTGCTGCGCACGGTCGTGATCCCGTCCGCGCTCGCCTGGGTGTTCGCTTCGCTGCTGCCGGCGGTGTCCTTTGCGCTGATCGGCGTCATCGTCGGCGAATTCATCGGTGCCGAGCGCGGCCTTGGCAAGCTCATCATCGAAGCCGAGGCGCGGGCCAATGCCAGCGAGATGATGGTCGCCATCTTCGTCATGATGTTCGTCGGCATCCTGCTGGCGATCGCGGTGCGTTCGCTCCAGTCCTACCTGCTGCGATGGCAACCGCAATTCGAGCCGTCGGCTTAGCGATCCGACGTCACCGGCTGAACCGCGCCACCAGCTCCACATGCGGCGTGTGCCGGAACTGGTCGACCGGCACCACCGCCTCCAGCCGATAGCCGCCGTCGATGAGCAGTCGCGCATCACGGGCGAAGGTCGCGGCGTTGCAGGACACGGCGACCACGACGGGCACCTTGCTTGCGGCAAGCTTCAGCGCCTGAGCTTGGGCGCCCTGGCGCGGCGGGTCGAATACCACCGCGTCGAAGTCGCGCAGTTCCTGCGGCACTACGGGACGGCGGAACAGGTCGCGCGGCTGGGCTTTGATCGGCTTCAGGCCGGGCGTGCGCGCCGCTTTCGCCAGCGCTGCGATCGCGCCGGCGTCGCTGTCATAGGCGGTCACGCGGGCCTTCTCGGCCAGCCTCAGCGCGAACGGGCCGACGCCGCAGAAGAGGTCGACAATTTCCTTGGCCTTGCCGACGCGCTCGGCGACGAGCGCGGCCAGCGTCTCTTCGCCTGCGACGGTCGCCTGCAAGAATGAGCCCGGCGGCAGCGTCACCTCAGCGCGGCCCATCCTGACCGTCGGCGGCAGGCGCTGCAGCACCAGTTCGCCATGCCGCGTCAGTCGCGCCAGGCGGTGCTGCTCGGCGACGCGGGACAGCGCCGTCACCAGTGGCGTCGGCAGCGGGCCGGAGCCGCGCACATCGACATCGAGGCCGTTGGTGGTGGCGGTGACCTGGATATCGAGCGGCTTCGTCACCGGCATCTTGGTCGTCAGCGGTTCGGCCAGCGCCCAGGCGGCGTCTATCGCGCCGGCGAGCGCGGGATCGAGGATGGGACAGCGATGGATTGGAATGACGTCGTGCGAACTCGTCGCGGAGAAGCCGACCTTGAGAACGTCATGCGTGCCGAAGCGGCCGTGCAGCGTGATGCGCCTGCGCCCGGCGCCGTGCGCATCGACCAGCGGTGCCACCTCGCAATCGACGCCAGCCTGCGCCAGCGTTTCGACCACGATGCCGCGCTTCCAGGCGTGATAGGGTTCGCTCGCCCAATGCTGGATGGCGCAGCCGCCGCAGACGCCGAAATGCGGGCAGAACGGTTCGATGCGCTCGGGGCTTGCGACGTCGACCGCGAGCAGCTTGCGGCGGTCAGGATGGTGGCCCGCGACGTGATCGACCTCGACGGTCTCGCCGCCAAGCGTATAGGGCACATAGATCGCTGCGCCGGCGTCCAGGCAGACGCCGTCGCCGCGATGGCCGACATGATCAATCGTCAGGCGCTCAACCACGGCGCGCGCCCAGGAAAAATTCGATGTTGCCGTCGCCGCCCGTGATCGGTGAGGGGAATATCTCGATGTCGGTGCAGCCGAGCGAAGCGGCAAAGGCCGCGATGTCGTCACAGATCTCCTGGTGCACGGCGGCGTCGCGGATGATGCCCTTCTTGTTGTGCTTTCGCTCCGCCTCGAATTGCGGCTTGATCAGCGCCAGCAGGCTCATGGGTGCCGCCGCCAGCGACAACGCCACCGGCAGCACCGCCTTGAGCGAGATGAAGCTGACGTCGATGACGACAATATCGGGCCGCGCCGGCAGACGTTTGCCTTCGTAGGACCTTATATCGGTCTCCTCCATCGACACGATCTTGGGATGATCGCGCAGCGAGGGATGCAATTGGCTGGTGCCGACGTCGATGGCGAACACCAGGCTTGCCCCGTTCGCCAGCAGCACCTCGGTGAAGCCGCCGGTGGAGGCGCCGACATCGAGGCAGACATGGTCCTCGATTTCAATCGGGTAATGCTCGAGCGCGCCGGCGAGCTTGACGCCGCCGCGAGAGACATAGGGATGCGCCGGCTCGGCCTGGATCACCGCGTCCTCGGCGATCGTCTCGGACGGTTTCGAAACCGGCTTGTCGTCGGCCGTGACGAGGCCGGCCTCGATCGCCGCGCGCGCCCGTGCCCGGCTCTCGAACAGGCCGCGCTCAACCAGCAATACATCCGCGCGCTTGCGGGCAGGGGGCATCACGCTCTCATGGGCACGACTGAAGTGCTTATGTAGCGATCAATCGCGCGGCCGCCATCCGGACGCAAGCCTCGAACGCGGCGAGATCGTGCCAGACATCGACCGGCATCTGCGCCGGTGTCACCAGCGGGCAGCCGTGCAGTTCCAGCGCGTGGATCATCATGAGGTTGTCGACGAGACCGAAATCCTCGACCGTCAGCCCCTGCGCATCGACCAGCCGTCCGTCCTCGGAGGCGACGTCCATGAAACGGCCGACGCGGTCGGCATAGACGGCGCCGTCATTGGAATAGGCGAGGCAGAACTTACGCCGCCCGGCCATGTAGCCGAGCTCGTAGACGGTACCGGGATCGGCGCCGGCGCCCCGGAAGGGGGTGAGGTTCGCAATGATGGCGTCGGCCTTGTCCATCATCGCCTCGTTGCCGCAAAAGATCTGCCGCGAGACATCGGGCGCGGTGAGGTCGATCGCGTTGTCGAGGGGATAAAGGCCGGTAAGGCCATGAGCCGTGCAGATATCGACCTTGCGGCGGCCGATCTCTACCGCGTCCGGCAGGAACACGTCGGGGCCTGCCAGATAGATCTTCATGGAGTCAGAACCGGAAAATTAGGGTCGAGGAGCAAGCCACCGCGTGCGGTCTGCTCCCTCCCCCGCTTGCGGGGGAGGGTTGGGGAGAGGGTATCTCGGCAATCGAGAACCCCCAAGAGGAGAAAGCCCTCACCCGGATCGCTTTCGCGATCCGACCTCTCCCGCGCGCGGGAGAGGTGAAACCCATCAAGCCAGCTTGACCGTCTCGGCCTTGACGTCCTTGCCGAGCGCTTCAAACACCTTGGCGACGATGCCCTTGGCGTCGAGACCGGCGCGGGCGTACATCGCGGCGGGCGTGTCGTGATCCTGGAACACGTCGGGCAGCACCATTGAGCGGAACTTGACCATGCCGCTGTCCAGCACGCCCTGATCGGTCAGGAACTGCGCGACATGCGAGCCGAACCCGCCGACCGAGCCTTCCTCGATCGTGATCAGGATCTCGTGGTCGCGGGCGAGCTTGAGCACCAGCTCGGTGTCGAGCGGCTTCATGAAGCGCGCGTCCGCAATCGAGGTCGACAGGCCGTGGGCTGCGAGCTCGTCGGCCGCCTTCTCGCATTCGGCGAGGCGCGTGCCGAAGGAGAGCAGGGCGATCTTGCTGCCCTGGCGGATCATGCGGCCCTTGCCGATTTCGAGCGGAATGCCAACCTCGGGCATGTCGATGCCGCGGCCTTCGCCGCGCGGATAGCGCAGCGAACTCGGACGGTCGTCGATCGCGACCTGGGTCGCCACCATGTGCACGAGCTCGGCTTCATCCGCCGCCGCCATGATCACCATGTTCGGCAGGCAGCCGAGATAGGCGTTGTCGAACGAGCCCGCATGGGTCGCGCCGTCGGCGCCGACCAGGCCGGCGCGGTCGATGGCGAAGCGGACGGGCAGGTTCTGGATCGCGACGTCATGCACGATCTGGTCATAGCCGCGCTGCAGGAAGGTCGAGTAGATCGCGCAGAACGGCTTGTAGCCTTCGGTCGCAAGACCGGCGGCGAAGGTCACCGCGTGCTGCTCGGCGATGCCGACGTCGAAGGTGCGGTCGGGGAACGCCTTGTTGAAGATGTCGACGCCGGTGCCCGACGGCATGGCCGCGGTGATAGCGACGATCTTGTCGTCCTTCTGCGCTTCCTTGACGAGGCTCTGGCCGAACACGTTCTGGTAGGCCGGCGCGTTCGGCTTGGCCTTGGCCTGGGTGCCGGTGGCGACATCGAACTTGACCACCGCATGATACTTGTCGGCGGACGCTTCCGCCGGGCCGTAGCCCTTGCCCTTCTGGGTCACGACGTGGACCAGGATCGGGCCTTCCTCCATGTCGCGCACGTTCTTCAGCACGGGCAGGAGGTGGTCGAGATTGTGGCCGTCGATCGGGCCGACATAGTAGAAGCCGAGCTCCTCGAACAGCGTGCCGCCATCCATCATGAAGCCGCGGGAGTATTCTTCGACGCGGTTGGCGCGGTTGGCGAGGATCTTGGGCAGGCGCTTGTTGATCTGCTTGGCCGCATCGCGCAGCGTGCGATAGGTCTTGCCGGAGTAGAGCCGCGACAGATAGGCGCTCATGGCGCCGACCGGCGGCGCGATCGACATGTCGTTGTCGTTGAGGATCACGATCAGGCGCGAGTTCATCGCTCCCGCATTGTTCATGGCCTCGTAGGCCATGCCCGCCGACATCGCGCCGTCACCGATCACGGCGATAACGTTGTTCTTGCCGCCGGAGAGGTCGCGCGCCACGGCCATGCCGAGGCCGGCCGAGATCGAGGTCGAGGAATGCGCGGCGCCGAACGGATCGTAGTCACTCTCGCTGCGCTTGGTGAAGCCGGACAGGCCGCCGCCGGTGCGCAGCGTGCGGATGCGGTCGCGCCGGCCGGTGAGGATCTTGTGCGGATAGGCCTGATGGCCGACGTCCCAGATCAGCCGGTCGCGCGGCGTGTCGAAGACGTAATGGATCGCGGTGGTGAGCTCGACCACGCCGAGACCCGCGCCGAAGTGACCGCCGGTCACCGAGACAGCATCGATGGTCTCCTGCCGCAGCTCGTCGGCGACTTGGCGAACCTGCTCGATCTTGAGCTTGCGCAGGTCTTCCGGCGTCCGGATGGTGTCGAGAAGCGGCGTTTTACTGTATGCGTTCACGGCCATTTCCAATTTGTCAGCGCCGGAAGGTTCCGGTGCGCGATGGGTTTGCTCAATATCGGCGCAGCGCGAGTCCTCAAACCGTCGGAGCCACCTGCATGGGGCCAGGCCCCGTCTTCAAGCTTAGGTAAGCTTAAGTGCGCTCCGGTTCAGTCTCTGTGATCCCTGTCACTTAGATCGGCTTCGCCCGTCCCAGCCAATTTCATCAGCAGTTTGAAGCGCTTGTCGTCGGTAATCGTTGCCCACGCAAGGCTTACAAAAAGCCACACTCCGCGCAGCTTTACACCAAAGCTTGGGCCAAAGCCAACCCGCCGGGCCGATTGGGGGTATGCAGGTGCAACCGGCGGGCCGGCTTGGTTAACTGCGGCCCGTGACGGGGGGTTCCGGGCTCGTCCGGTTTCTTGGCGGACTTTTTTGCCAGAATCAGATCTTTTTCGTCCCTCGGAAGGCCTCAATCCGGAACGACCCCGACCAGCTCCCCACCCATGGAACCGTCACGCTTCATGGGACGGCGCCGTGCGATCATGAAAAATGCAGCTGGCAGCGCTCCCTGTGTGCCCTGTTAAAGGGACAAGCGCGGTCAGAAACCGAAGGGGGGGGAACTTGGCTTACTGGACGTCGAGCGGTGCGGTGCCGGTGGCCTGGCCGCTGGCGTCGGTGGTGATCTTGTCGACGCGGGCCTCGGCCTGGCGCAGCAGGTCCTCGCAGCGGCGCTTCAGGGCCTCGCCGCGCTCATAGATCGTCACGGATTCCTCGAGCGGCACCTTGCCGTCTTCGAGCCGCTTCACGATCGTTTCGAGTTCCTCGATCGCGCGCTCGAAGGTGAGCCTGGAGACGTCGATTTGGGTATTTTCGGCCATATCCGTTTCCGATTGCCCGATTCGCTTCACATGAGCAAAAGCAGAATTTTGCGGGCTTAATGTGGCGGGTTCGTCACGCGCCCATCAGGGCGCCGACATGCGCCGTAACAGATTCTTTCAGCCCTTGCAGGTCATAGCCGCCCTCGAGCACCGAAACAATGCGGCCCCCTGCGCTCTTGTCGGCGAGGTCCATCAGCTTGCGCGTCACCCAGGCATAGTCCTCGGCGCGCAGGTTCAGCGAGGCCAGCGGGTCGCGATAATGCGCGTCGAAACCGGCGGAGATGATGAGGAGCTCGGGGCTGAATTTTTCCAGCTGCGGCAGGATCAGATTCTCGAACGCGTTGCGGAATTCCGGCCCGCCGTCCTCGGACGCGAGCGGCGCATTGACGATGGTGTCGTGGTCGCCGCGCTCGCTCTTGGCGCCGGTGCCCGGAAACAGCGGCATCTGGTGCGTCGAGCAGTACATCACGGTCGGGTCCGACCAGAAGATGTCCTGCGTGCCGTTGCCGTGATGCACGTCGAAATCGACGATGGCCGCGCGTTTGATGCCGTATTTGCGCTGCGCATGGCGCGCCGCGATTGCGACATTGTCGAAGAAGCAGAAGCCCATCGGCTTGCCGATCTCGGCGTGATGTCCGGGCGGGCGCACCGCGACGAAGGCGTTGCGATGCTCGCCCGCCATCACCGCTTCGGTGGCCGCGACCGCGCCGCCGACGCCGCGCATCACCGCTTCCCAGGTGCCCGGCGACATCGAGGTGTCGCCATCGAGATAGACTTGGCCGCTGGTCGGCGCGATGTGGCGCAGCTCGGTGACGTAGTGCTCGTTGTGGCACAGCGTGACGAGATCGAGATCGCCCTCCGGCGCCTGGTCGCGCGCCAGAAACTGGAAACGCTCGTGCGACAGCGCTTCCTCCACCGCGCGCAGACGATCCGGCCTCTCAGGATGTCCCGGCGGCGTGACGTGGTCGAGGCAGGCCTTGTGGGAGAGAAGGAGCGTGCTCATCAGGTCGGCCTCACAGAAAACGGCTCTTGACGTCGCTTGGCGCATCCGGCGCCAAAACGCAATGCAAAACCCAATCTAGGCGTTTGGACGGCAATGGCAAAGGGTCGTCCCGCGCCGGCCCGTTTGATCCGGATCAATTCACCCGCAGGATGCGGGTGGGCGGTAGCGGACCGATCGGCCCATGCGCCCGGAAGAACGCGAACAGCGCGTCGGCGTCGTAGCCGCCATATTGCGGCGCCGAGCCCTGTTTGGCGACGGTAAAGCCGTCGCCGCCGACGGCGAGGTAATCATTGAGGGTGACGCGGTAGCCGCTTCCAGCTTCGATCGGCCTGCCGCTGAGCGTCATCTTCTCCGGCATTACGCGCTCGCCGAATGGTTTCGCCGCGTCCCAGGCATAGCTGAATCCGTTCGACACCTGCAGGATCCGCGGCCGCTTCGGGTCGAGCCATTGTTGTTCCAGCAAGTCCTTGAGCTGGCGGCCTGTGAGCGTCATGGTGACGAGGCGGTTGCGGAACGGCTGGCTGGCGAAGACGTCGCCAAACGTTATCGCGCCGTTCTCCTTCGGAACGATGTCGGTGCGGATGCCGCCGGGATTGGTGAGCGCGATGACGGCGCCGCCGTCCTTGGCATCGCGGGTTGCAAGCAATTGCGCATCCGCAATGACGTCGCCGAGCGCGCTTTCGCCGGCCTCGTTCGGAATGCGCGACAGCGTCTGCGTCACCGATCCGGCCGGCCGGTTGGCGATCGGCGCCGACAGCTTGTCGTAGGCTTCGATCAATGCGGTCTGCTCGGCATCCTTGGCCAGCGAGGCATTGGCGACGATGACGTTCTCGGCCCTGGCGCTGACGATGTCGCGGCTTGCGGGATCGAGCTTGAGGTCGATCGCGGTGACCAGCGTGCCGAATTTGTCGCCGCTGGTGACGAGCCGTCCATCGATATCGCAGACATAGGCGCGATGGGTGTGACCGCTGACGACGACGTCGACGGCGCGGTCGAACTTCTTGACGATGTCGACGATCGGGCCCGAGATGCCGGGACATTCGTTGTAGTCGCCGGCAGGCTCGCCGCCTTCGTGGATCAGCACCACGATCGCTTCCACCCCGCGCGCCTTCAATTGCGGCACGAGCGCATTCACCGTCTCGGCTTCGTCGCGGAATTCGAGACCGGCGATGCCGGCGGGCGAGACGATGCCGGCGGTGCCTTTCAACGTCAGTCCGATGAAGCCGACGGAGATGCCGTCGAACTCCCTGATCTCAAACGGCGGCAGCACGCTTTTGCCGGTCGCGGTCTCGATTGTGGAGGCTGCGAGGTAATGGAATTTGGCGCCCGTGAAGGGATGCGGCCCCTGGCAGCCGTCGACCGGATGGCAGCCGCCGTTCTGCATCCGCAAGAGCTCGGTCTTGCCCTCGTCGAATTCGTGATTGCCGACCGAGGTGATCGCAAGACCCATCATCGACAGCGACTCGATCGAAGGCTCGTCGTGAAACATCGCCGACAGGAACGGGCTCGCGCCGATCAGGTCGCCGGCGGCGACGAAGATCGTGTTCCTGTGTCCTTCGCGCAGCTGCTTCACCAGCGTCGCCATGTATTCGGCGCCACCGGCCGCCACCATCACCTTCTTGGCTCTATCCTCGGGATCTCCGATGCGAATGCCGCCCGGCGGCGGGCGCAGATTGCCGTGGAAATCGTTGATCGCAAGAATGCGCAGATCGACCGGCGCGGCGGTCTGGGCCGAGGCGGGGAGGGCAAAGGTAAGGGCGAGCGCGAAGGCGGTCAGGCGGAGAAGATGTCGCATGGAACCAGATTAGACGTTCGGCGCGAAGATTTCACGAAACCTTCTGTTGCATGCGGCGACTGCCGCGCACTCCCACCCGCCCCTTGAGGGGGCGGGTCGGTTCGCATGAAATGCGAACCGGGGCGGGGTGACAGACCATCCTGGCAGAAGGTGCCAGAAATTCTCGCGCATACGGGCGGGAGTCTTTGTGCGGCCCACCCCACCCCGCCCGCGCTTCGCGCGAGCGACCCTCCCCCTCCAGGGGAGGGTGGCAGCAGAGCGCTCCCTACCGCTTCTTCCGGTTCGCAAACGCATTGAACGCCGCCACCGCTTCGTCGGACTGCAGCCGCTCGCCGAACAGATGGCCTTCCTGGTCGATGCGGCGGGTGAGCTCCTCGGGCGGAGCGCGCAGCAGTCGGCGCGAGGTCGCGACCGCCTCGGCCGGCAAGCGGCAGATCTCGCGCGCCACCTTGCGCGCCTCGACCTCGGTGTGTCCCGGCGAGACCACGGTGTTGACGAAGCCTGCGGCGTGCGCCTCCGCGGCGGAAAAAGTCCGCCCCATCACCAGCATCGCGAAGGCGCACTGGTAGCCCATCGTGTTCGGCATCAGCAGGCTGGCCGCGCCGACTGGTACGAGCCCGAGATGGATATAGGGTGCGGAGAAGGTCGCAGCGTTCGAGGCGAGCACATAGTCGCAGTGGAACAGCATCACGGTGCCCATGCCGATCGAGGCGCCGTCCACGGCCGCGATGATCGGCTTGGCATTGAGGGCGAGCGAATAGAGAAACTTGGCGCCATTCGACAGCATCTCGGGGTGCGAGGCGTCGGCCTTCAGGAAATCCTCGATGTCGTCGCCGGCGGTGAACACACCGGAGCCGCCGGTGATGATCATGCAGCGAATGTCGGAGTTGTTCTGCGCGGTGTCGATTGCGTGACTCATCTCCCGGTACATGTCCTGCGTGATCGCGTTCTTCTTGCTTGGACGACGCAGGGTGATCACGCGCGTTCCAAGCTCTTCGGTGACGACGATATTGCCATTCGGCATGAGAGCCCCCTGCGGTCGCCGCGGCGCTTGCCTTTGGCATGACTCACGAAACGTCAGCCTACATCATCTTGCAGGCGTGCCAATGCGCTGGCTCAAGCTTTTCGATGCCGATCTTGTGACGCAGGTACATGGCGCCCGCAGCATCGGTGGGATCTCGCTATTGCGCGTTGCAACAAATGGCTACAATGTTTCAATTGAATAACCGCTGGTTGTGGGGCACGATCGTACCTTGCACCGTTTGCTTTGACCGATTGCTCGATTGATGATTGCCAAAACTGGTGTCGACGAATCCTCGCTGCACTACCGCGGCTGGCGTGTGGTGCTGGCCTGCTTCCTGATGGCCTTCTTCATGTTCGGCTTCGGCCTCTACGGCCAAGGCGTCTATCTCGCCGAGCTGCAGCGCGCCCATGGCTGGCCGGGCACGCTGGTCTCCGCGGCCAGCACCTTCTCGTTCCTCCTGACCTCCGTCCTCGTCATCTTCACCGACGATCTGCTCGCCCGCATCGGGCTGCGCAGGCTGATCCTGTGCGGCCTGTCGGCGCTGGGCGCGTCGACCGTGCTGCTGGCGCTGATGCAGACGCCCTGGCAGCTCTATCTCGCCTATGCGCTGATGTCGGTCGGCTGGACCGGTATGGGCACCGTGGTGATCGCGACCGTGCTGAACTCCTGGTTCGAGCGGCGCCGCGGGCTCGCGCTCAGCCTCGCCTTCAATGGTGCGACATGCGGCGGCATCGTCCTCGTCCCGCTGCTGCTGTCGCTGACCGGCAGCATCGGCTTCCGTTTCGCGATGCTGGTGGTCACGTTTGCAATGGTGCTGCTGGTGCTGCCGGTCGTCGTGACGTTCATCGCTTGGCCCGCCGGGACCTCGCCGGCATCGGCCGGACGTCCGTCCAGTGGCGATGCGGTCGCACCCAGCCAGTCGCGCAAGGCGCTGCTCGCCAACGCGGCGTTCTGGACCATGGTGCTGCCGATCGCGATCGCGCTGCTGGCGCAGATGGGCTTTATCATCCATCAGGTGACGTTCCTCGAGCCGCTGATCGGGCGCGCCAGCGCGGGCCTCGCCGTCACTCTCATGGCGGCGATGGCGGTGGTCGGCCGCCTGTCGCTCGGCCTGTTCGTCGACCGGCTCGATCCGCGGCTCGCCTGCGCGGCGTCGATGACGAGCCAGGCCGCGGCTCTCTTCGTGCTGCTCCAAAGCACGAGTCCGACCGTGCTGCTGGCCTGCTGCGCCGTCTACGGCTTCTCGATCGGCAACATGATCACGTTCCCGCCGCTGATCATCCAGCGCGAGATCGGCGCTGCCGCCTTCGCGGCCGCGATGGGGCTCGGCACCTCGATCAGCGGCATCGTCAGCGCCTTCGGCCCCGGCATCGTCGGCCTGGTGCGGAGCTTCACCGGCAACTACACGACGGCGTTCGCGCTGTGTGTGGTGCTCGATCTCGTCGCGGCCGCAATCGTGCTGTGGCGGCCGGGGGGAAGGGCTGAGGTTGCAGCTTCGTAGCCTGGAGCGCGGCGCAATCCCTCGTGTGTGGTACGCTCGTCCCACACATTCGGTGTCATCGCCCGACTTGATCGGGCGATCCAGTACCCAGTGGCGTCAGTCGTTTATCGAGAAGCCGCGGCGTACTGGATTCCCCGCATTCGCGGGGAATGACAGCGGAGGATGAAGGCGCGGTAGCGATGACGGGCAGGCAGGCAGGCAGGCAGATCTTACCCCAGCAGCGCCGCATCCGCCGCCGCGACCGATTCCGCGCTCTCCGTCACGGTGCGCTCGAGCGAAGGCGCCTGCACCGTGATGTTCTCGGCGAAGAAGCGGGCGAGCGAGACGTAGCGCGCGGCGTCCGTGGTGCCGTCGGCCTTGGCGGCGAGCGCCTCAGAGGCCAGCATGCAGCCGCCGAGCGTGGCGCCGAACTGCTGCAGATAGGGCGTCGCGCCGGCCAGCGCCTCGTTCGGCGCGGACGTACCGCGCTCCAGCAGCCATTTGCTGGTGCGCGTCAGCGCTTCCAGCGCCTCGCGCAGCTTGGTGGCGGTGGTGCCGAAGGTGGGATCGTTGGAGGCCTCGACTTGGCTGACGGTGGCCGAGAGCTCGTCGAGCAACGCCCACACCGAGGCGCCGCCATTGGCCGCGAGCTTGCGCGTGACGAGGTCGATCGCCTGGATGCCGTTGGTGCCTTCGTAGATCGCGGTGATGCGGGCATCGCGATAGTGCTGCGCAGCGCCGGTCTCCTCGATGAAACCCATGCCGCCATGCACCTGCACGCCGAGATAGGCGACCTCGTTGCCGATGTCGGTGGAATAGCCCTTCGCGATCGGCGTCAGCAGCGCCGCGCGTGCGGCCGCATCGGCACGCACCTTCGCGTCCTTGGCGCGGGTCGATACGTCGATCGCGACCGCGGTCGCATAGCAGATGGTGCGCGCCGCCGCGGTCTGCGCCCGCATCCGCATCAGCATGCGCTTGACGTCGGGATGGACGAAGATCGCATCCGAGCCGTCGCCTTTCTTGCCGACCGCGCGGCCCTGCTTGCGCTCTTGGGCGTAGGACAGAGCCTGCTGAAAGGCGCGATCGGCGACGCCGACGCCCTCGAGGCCGACGCCGAGGCGGGCCTGGTTCATCATCGTGAACATGCAGCGCATGCCCTGGTTCTCTTCGCCGATCACGAAGCCGATGGCGCCGCCATGATCGCCCATGGTCATGGTGCAGGTCGGGGAAGCATGCATGCCGAGCTTGTGCTCGACGCCGCTCGCATAGATGTCGTTGCGCTGCCCCAGCGAGCCGTCGGCATTGACCATGAATTTCGGCACGAGGAACAGCGAGATCCCCTTGGTGCCGGCGGGCGCGTCAGGCAGGCGCGCCAGCACGAAATGCACGATGTTGTCGGTCATGTCGTGCTCGCCATAGGTGATGAAGATCTTCGTCCCCTTGATGCGATAGGTGCCGTCGGCCTGCCGCTCGGCGCGGGTGCGCAGCGCGCCGACATCAGAGCCGGCCTGCGCCTCAGTGAGTTGCATCGTGCCGGTCCACTCGCCGGAGACGAGCTTCTCGAGATAGATCTTTTTCAGCTCGTCGCTACCATGCGCCTCCAGCGCCTCGATCGCGGAGGCCGTCAGCAGCGGGCAGAGGCCGAAGGCGAGGTTGGCGGCGCTCCAGATCTCGGTGCAGGCGGCGTTGATCGCGAGGGGCAGGCCCTGGCCGCCAAAACCTTCCGGGCCGGAGACGGCGTTCCAGCCGCCCTCGGTCCAGCGCTTGTAGGCGTCCGGCCAGCCCGGCGCGGTCGTGACCTTGCCCTCGCTCAGCTTGATGCCGTGTTCGTCGCCAACCTTGTTGAGCGGCGCCAGCACGTCGGATGCGAACTTGCCGGCTTCCTCCAGCACGGCCGCGGCAATGTCGGCGTCGAAATCGCCGTAATGGCCGGCCGCCACGGCGGCCTTGAGGCCCGCGCCGTGGTTGAGCGACAGCAGCATGTCAGAGATCGGCGCGCGGTAGGTCATGGCTCACTCCCGTGGACAAAATATTGGCGCCGTATTCCCATGAAACGGGGGCGGTCTCAATGGCCGGGAGGCGGGCCGGCGCCGGTCGGCCGCAGGGCCATCGCCGCGCCTATAATATAGAGTGAAGAGGGGAGGGGCGTCGGCCCGTGTGGTATTTTGCCCCTCCAGGCGGTTGAAATGCCGCGCCGCTCCCTATAGACCGACAGCACCTGAGGGAAATCCGCGGTAGCCCGATCTTCCGCCGTTCCGTCAGTCACCTGTTGGGGCGTAGCCAAGCGGTAAGGCAGCGGATTTTGATTCCGCCATTCGGAGGTTCGATCCCTCCCGCCCCAGCCAGAGACAACGCGCTGATTCTGTTGTGAAAACGGCCTTGCCCAAAGCAGAATTTCTCGCGCATTTGGAAATTCCGTTTGCCTCGCATTTGGAAATTCTGTGCTGGTTTCGTTTTTAATCGACGGCAGATGAAAGTCATCGCGCGTTGAACGTCGCTCAACTTATCGAAATACGAATTGAGCGGCTGAACGGCGTCTGAGCGTTGGAAGCTTCCCACCGCAGCCGTCGACGTCGCGTGCGCGATCAACAATTGCAAAACGCCGCTGCCCTGTGCAGCGTTCAACGGAGCGCGAAGTCTATCCTTGAGATCGAACGCCAGTCTTCGAAATTGGGGAAGTCTGCGCTTCGTCTCGAGGTGATGCTGCTCCATCAGCATTCTGCTGATCGAGCTCCTTCTGTGCCAAGAGATGTGCATGCCGCTTACGGGTCGCAGCCAACGCTCGCATCATTGTTTCCTTGGCATAGCCGCGATAGGCCTGTGCGGTCTTGTGGCCCGAGAGCGCACGGCCCTGGCCGTCCGTCAGCTCCGCTTCCTCGAGTTCGGTCATGCCGCCGTGTCGACAGGCATCAAGCGTGAACAGCTTTGACACGCCATCGATCTTCTTGCGCATCTGCTGCACTACCTTCTCCATTCCTGGATAGGACCACACTTTCGCATCGCCCTTGCGTTCGCCTCTCTGGATTCGACGCATGATCATCGGGACGCCAAGCTTTGGCAGATGACTCAAAACGTCCTCGGCTTCGGCATAGAATTTGACGGTCTCTCCATCGAGAGTTTCTTCGAGCGGATGCCAGACCAGCACCTTGTTCTTGTGGTGCTCGATCCGCACTGCGTGTGGCCAGTTCTTGCTGCGATAGTCAGGCCAAGTCAAAAAGCCCGCCACCACGTTCTCCGGTCGCTGCAGCCATTCAAAACAGATCACCGCGACGGCCGCGGGTTCAGGCCGGCCTTCCTTGATGCAGCCCCATGCGAATTTATAGACCTCTTCGCGCGTGACCGCATGCTTCTTGTTCTTGGTGCGGCTCTTGAGGGTGAAATCGTCCCAGGGGTTCGGATGCTTCTTGTCGAACAACTCCGGGTGTAGACGACGCATGATCCGCCACGCCTTTCGGCAGAGGCCGACGACCTTTTCTCCCTGCCGCAGCCTGATGCCGTTCGGCCCGTTGATGATTTTGTCGTAGATCTTATCGGCAGCTCGTGGCGTAACCTCCATGATCTGCCGTTCACCAATCCGCCGTCCGTTCTTGTCGACCGTGTCGCAGATCATTTGCATGATCCGTTCGTAATCGGGGCGGGACCGAGGTGAGACCTTCTCGGTATAAGCCTTCTCCGTCTTGTATTGCCGGAATAGCCAATCGATCGTGCCATAGCGCGCGATCTTTCCCTGTTCACCAGGCTCCCCCCTCCGGTGACTGTTCCATTCATCAAAGAGGGCATTGAGCGTGGCAGCGCGTCCGCCCTTTCCCTCTTGACCGCATGCGGCTTCGTAGCTCGTCCCAAGTGGCTCATTCGCCATCTTGCAGCCGAGACTGCGATAATAGGTGGGGATCCGGAAATAGAACGCGATTGAACCCCGGGCAAGCCGACGCACCTCCACAAAACGTGGAAGCGGCCGCTCCAAGGTCACAAATCCTCTGCGAGGTCGCCCGGCATTATGTCCGGCGCGATAGCCCGGTCCAGATCGTCCTTCAACCACAGCTGACGCCTTCCTTCTTTCACACGTGGTCGAGGATACTCCTTACCGACTCGTTTGAGAAAGGCTTCCACGGTCGATTCTCCGCAATACGCTGCTGCGGTTCCAGCAGACATACGGCGCGGCCAAGAACCCGCTGGAATGATGGTAGGACGTGTCATTTGCATATGCGTGAGCTGCTGAAATTCTCTTTGCTCGTCTTGGCCATCATGATGATCACCAGCAGGATTGAAATTGCGAGGACGATCGGATCGCACAGGAGCGTAGTGCAGCGCCTGAAAAGGACACCTCGGACTTACATGCCTCGGGCACGAGAGAGCGGAAGGCCTTTGCAAAGGACGTGACCCAGCAGAGGACGATGCGGATTAATTGGAGACGGCGGGTACCGCAGATGTGCGAAGACTCGGCAACGAGGCCAGTGGAGCGGAACCTGACGCGGCGGAGACAGTCCGCCCGGTAAGCCGGGACGTGGCCACTGGCGCAGCTCGCAAACCTTGGACGGACAAGGCACCAGGAGGAGACACACACCACCTGTCGCCTTCATAGTTCCTCTGGTTCATCGGCCATTCTCGTCGGTATTGCCAAGTCCCATCAGGGGTGTAGAGTTCTACCGATTTTCAACACGCTCAAATTTGATGCTGCCGCTGTTGCGGTGCAGTAAGTTTTCTTATGGGGGTTCTCATGTTCGATCCCGCGACCACCGCGCTATTGCGCGCCGTCCTAGATGAGGTCTGCGAAAGCGTTTCGCGGAGCGAAACCGGCGCTCGTACCCATGTGGCCTCGAAAATTCTGGAAGCCGCGACCAAAGGGGACATCTCTCCGGATCACCTCAAGCAGATCGGGCGTCACGCTCTCTCGCAGGCGCCGACGATGTGGCGATGACCGGAGGCGGGGGTGAATTTCCAGGTCACGGTGCTTAAGATCCTGGTGAGCTATCCGGATGGATTTGCTGCGATGGCGGATCTCAAGCGCGACATGGCGATCCTGGCGACCAGCGGCCGGGACTGGGCCGATCGCACAAAGCGTCTGGCCGCGCGTGTACCTGACCTCGACATCTTTTCGCAAGGTCTCGTCGAGCGCGAAAACGGCGGCTGGAAAATCACCGACAAGGGACGGACAGTGCTGGAGTTTATGGAAGCGCGCTCCGCCGTCGAGCCACCAAGAGAGAAGGTGGCGCCGGAGAGCAGCGATGCGCCTATACCTCCGCTTCCACAATTGGCGGAGCGCGCTAGGCGACGGCGCGAACGTCGCGAGCGGCGTCGTGAAGCACGAGAACGGGCGCGGGCGAACGCTTCCTAAGCTCGCGTACGCGGGCCGGCTTCGAAGTAGTGAGCCAAACCAAGCGGAGTTCATGGAAGCGAATGATCAGAGCAACATCTCCCGTCCAACGTAGATCGCGATGTTTCTGAACTCTTAATCAGCGGGTCCCAGGTTCGAGCCCTGGTGCGCCCACCATATAAATCAAGACTTTAGCGAGAGAAACCGTTTGAGAGAGCCGAACTAAAACGGTTTTTCAAACGGTGTTTTTGGCGGCTAGGTGGCGAGTCCACTCTCGGCATTGTGATGTCCGCCCCCTCGTCTCCGCTGAGGCCGAAGGCCGTCTCGAAGGCTGCCCGACAGAAACGCTTCGTCAATGTTTGTATCCGGGTCAGAGCCGCCCGACATAGCCTGCATTCTCCCACTTCTGTTCAATGTCATCGGCCACGCATTGGGGCAGCTGACCCGCGCTTCCATCGAAATAGTGCTTGAAGTCGACGTGGACCCTCATGTTGTCCGGGCGGTAGGCCGCCATGCGATCGTAGAGAAGAACGGACGCCGCCTCGAAACGCCGATAGACCGATTTGTGCATCGGTGATCTCAATTCTTCCGTTTCGGGATCGATCGGCAGGTCACGAACTCCGGCCTTGAGGAAGCCTCCCGCCTGCTCATTGTGCTGGGGACCCGCGGGATTGGGCGACAGCCGTAGCACACTGCCGTCGTGTTTCAGGCCGTCCGGAATGAGCGAAGCTCCGGCGAGCAGCCAGTTCAGCGCAACGTCTGAGAGCCGAGCCTCATTCTCGAGATAGCCGCCGCCGACATCGGCGTGCACGCCCGGAAACCAGACCTGTTCGAAGAAAAGATTGCCGTGCGCATCTCGTTGGTCCTGCTTCTCGGCCGTGGGCGACCAGGTGACGCGCTTGAAATCGGCGCGGTTCTCGTCGATCGAGATCGCATGTTTGGCGTAGCCCACGTTGGGATTGAGTGTCGTGTCGTAGAATTTGTGCTTCGGCGGAGCGAAATGCACGGTCTGGAGGCGCTTCCAGAATCCATAGTTGGGCAAGGATGGCGCGATCTTCAGATAGTTCATGAGAAAAGCGATCAGCGCTGTGGCGATGCCGAGGTAGCTCAGCATCCAGGCCACCCATCCGGCCCATGGAAAGACTGGCTGAAGGAAGCCTCCGAGCCAATGCAACTCCATCAGTAGCGCAATGCCGGAGGTCACGAGCGCTGCGCCCAGATATTTGTGGCCAAGGGCGGCGACCGTATCGAACACGCCGATGAAGTAGGGAAAGACGTTCGCGTGCTCGGCGCCGTTGACGGTGGTTGTACTGCCGTACTGCTGTCTAAATTGTGCGGCGATTGCATCTCGAGTCTCCAGCAGGAACCGCCGGTATCCAAGAATCTTGCGCGAGTAAGATGGACAGAATTGATAGACATCCTTGACCGCATGCTCGGCCAGCTTGTGGATGCTCTTTCGGTCGCGGCGCAAGGGCGAGCCATCGGGCATATGGCGAGGGACGCCGCAATAGGTCATGACCCCTGCAACCGATCGGACCGTGTAGGCGCCCCGGCTGAAACCGATCAGGAAGATCCGATCGCCGTCCTCATACAGGGCGATGATCGCGGCGTAGCAATCGACGATGTTCCGAGTGATCCCGAGGCCCGTCGCCATGCTGGCGAGATTGTACAGCCATCGCATCCAGCCAATCTTAAAATGACCGCCATCAGACGCAGAACCGAGACCGGCATCGTAGAAGGCGACCTGTTCGGATGGTTCGACCTTCGTGTCGGGGCCGACGCGGCTGGCGCGGTAGACCTTGTAAACGTTCGTCCGCGCTTCGTCGAAATTGATGCCGCCGGCCTGACCTGTGCCGTCGGAAAAGATCACAATATTCTTCGGCATTCACACCATCCCCCAAAGTGCGCTAAAAGCCAGTCTATATCATAGATTGCGTGAGCCCAACTGTGAGCTGGCCCACTTGCGTACAGCGCGCCCGGACCAGGATATAGAGTCAACTGATCGAGAGTTGCGCCTCAATGCGGCTGTGCTAGTACGCCCACTCTCGAATCGAGGAGTTAAAAGTGGCGAAGAACGCAAAGAAGACGGCTACAAAGAAGAAAACTGTGCGTCGTGAATACACAAAAGCTGACGTGAAAGAACTGCGCGCACATTCGAAAGCAAAGACGCCCGTTGCAAATATCGCGAAGCTCACGAAGCGCTCCGAGGGATCACTCCGCCAAAAGGCGCTCAAGCTTGGAATCCGGCTCGGTCACCAGCGCTAGAGGCGGCATCATGACGCTCCTCAATAGAGTGTTCTCAACCAGAACGCTGTTGCAAATCATCTGCGTTCTCGTCGCCGTTGTCGCAATGAAGTTGTTGAGCGCTCACTACGACTTCAGCTGGGCAACCGCAATTAGCGGTTGACCAGATATCCTCGAAGGCTGAGCAGAAAAGAAGCCCATCTCAAGGGCGAACGCTTCCAGATGGGTGCGGCACGCCTTCAACCAGCAACCAGACCGTTATGAGCGGCAGACAACCGGCCAGTTTCGCTGATTTTCCCGCGGTTTGATCTGCGTTGGATGGCGTTTGCTGCGTCTCAGTGAGGGTCCTTTCTGGTGCGAAACTGGTGCGGTCACGCCTGCATTGCCGATACTATAGGACCCTACTCAATGACCGCCGAAACGATTGTGTCGGTCCTCTCAAGGCTGAAACAGGGGTCGATTCCCCTAGGGAGCGCCAGCAAACTCAGCCACTTAGCTAGCCATCAGCCGCGTTCGTTGAATAATGGTTGAATAAGACCTGGTGAATAGCGGCGAACGTCTGCGGAATTTGTCCCCGATATTGGTACATCAGCTTCTGCGCGATGCCTCACTGTGGCTGGCGCATTCGCAAAAAAATTTCCTCGTCGCCCTGGTGTCCGGAAACATTCAAACCGCCGCTAACGTGCGCTCTCGTACGCGAGCGCTCTCGGGTGTTCGCATTGACGTTGCTCGTCGCACTATCGACTCTTGTCCCGTCGAGCTTTGTGCGAATAGGAGGGCCACGTGAGGTACAATCGACGAGAGAGAACTGGCGGACAACAGTCACAAGTCAGTCTATCCGCTCCGAAAGCCGCAGAACCGAGTTCGACGCCATTCGCGCAGCGGCTCACCTGCACGATTGACGATGTATGCGAAGTAACCGGCTTGGGACGCACGAAGCTTTACGAGCTGATAGAGCTGGGTGTATCGTCACGACAACGATCGGACGTCGGCGACTAGTAGTGGTGCGCTCACTTCTGGCGCTCCTTGACACCAACATGTCGAACTAATGGACGTGCGACTTAGGGGGCGGCCAAACCAACATTTGGGTAATTGCCCTCAGAGGAGATTCGCGCAGACCTTGCTTCAGTTTTCCGCCCCAATCGGCTTTTGCCGGAAGACTTCCTGTAAGACGGTTTCCACCGAGCCCGCGGCGCATGAAATCTCTCCTGTAACGCGATGGGCGTGCCCGTTCCACTCCTCATCGCGATAGCTTGATTCAAACTCCTGATAAGCCTCGGATTGCGGCGTTAAGTCGGCTGATTGAACCGCCTCGAATACGTCGACCGATCCATTGAAAACACATGGCTGAATATTGACGACGGTGCCATACCATTTGAACGCTCCCCTGATGGCGTCGCGCTGTTCCGGCTTTTCCCGTTGTATTGCGCGCTCCACGACGGAGCGATCAACGAGGCATACGATACCGAGATCGATCACGATGAGCGGTAACCTCTCCGCGGGAATGATTTTTATCTCATGCAATAATTCCATTTCGTGGTGAAATAGATTGCGAAGTGCTTTCAGCGCCATGAAATCGGCGGAGCCGAACAGGTCTCCTTTTCCGGCCTTTCGCAACTTGTCGTTAAAGCTGTGAAGTGCGTCGAGATATCCGAAAAGCGTGTCTTCATCCGGTTCAAGGCAATGTCGCGCATAGGAGCGAAAAACCCGATCGGCCGCTGAATTTACCGTCTGCACAAAATCATCCGTCTCTTAGCCCGACTGTGGCCAATTGGTTGCCCCATTCAAGCATGTCACATGGTTTCAGCTCACTGATTGCAGTTCTGAGCGCGGCTCGTGCCCCTCATCGAATCGCTCCATCGCCCGTGCAGGGAAGATCTGGATGCCACAGTATCTCAGCCAAATGTCTCCGGAGCAGCGAGATAACGCTCAATAATATGCAATGCGGAAATATGGCGCCTATGGACATCGTTGTTGCCGCAATCACACTGCTCTGGGTGAACCTCGCGCGTCCATAAGCCGTCGGGACCAATCCGGTAGTACCAGCCAGGAATCATTCCAGCCCGTGTCAGGTCCAGGCCTGGATGCTCTACAGCCAGTTCGCACAGGTCTACGAGGTCAGGCTCATGCGCTGTTACGACAATGCCCTTCTGATAGAGCTGCGCGCCACCCAGATTGGCGTGTTGAATAAGTTCGTCGATTTCAAACGCGACCGCGCGGTGTTCGGCAAGCAGCGCGGTGACCTTGGGAAAACGCAATGGCGCTTCCCGCGCCACTCCGAATAGCGTAATCTCGGGAACACGAATGGCGATGCCGCCGTATTTGCCGCCATCGATGCTGCCGTAATCGGTAACGCTGGCACCCTGATAGAACGCCGTCCGGCGTGCAGCGATCTTGACGAAGCTATCATGATATTCTTGCACGTCGAGAGCACGCCGAAAGATCGGGATATTAATCGTTTCATGCGGCTCCTTGACCTTCTTCCACGGCAGGCCAAGCAGCGCGTGCAGAAGCGGGTCTTCCTTCGAGGATGGAAATAACCTATCGGTGTCGACAATGCCTTCTTCGGCCGCATAATCGCGAAACACTGAACGACTGCCCGTGATATGCGCGGCGAAGCATTCCGGCGGCACGACCTTGTTCGAGAGCGGTCCAAGCAGCCAGGCATCCTGCGCTGCCGTCCGGGGGCGCGCCCCGTCAATTTTAAGAGCGGCCAGGTCGATCAGGCCGACGCATTGCTGCGCGACGGCTTTGTCGAAGACGTAGAGATGCCCCTCACCGTCCTCATAGCCATACTGTGCCATCCGCTTGATCAGCATGACGGGCCGTTCCTCGTAATCCTCACATAGCTCGATCGCACTTTTCTCCTCATATTTGTGACCGGCAAACCATGCCGCCACGGCAGCGGTGGCCGAGCAATCGACGTAGAAGGAGCGCCAGCCGTAGTGCTGCAACAGCGCCTGGGTGAAATCGGCCGACTTCCCGACCTCCCCGATATAGACATCGAGGACATTGCCCGTGTAGCGGAGCCATTTAGGCATTTCACTAGGAATGCAGCCGTGGCGGTCGAAAGATGTCACGACCGAGGCGTGTCCATCCTTTACGTAATGCCCATTCTGCCCGCGGAAGAGTGCGTTTCCATCGAATGCGGCCAGGACCTGACGAAGCTCCTGGGTCGAATTGACCGGGATCTGTTTCATAGCGCTGAACTGTAGACGACGCCTTCCGTTCCATCAATCAAGGCCCAAGGCCGTCGTTTCCGCGCGCGGCAGGACTCGAGCCTCTAACCAGACCGTTATGAGCGGCAGACTATCGATCGGCCTTGTTGATTTCGCTGCATTCTTGTTCGGGGTTTGATCACGTTCGTGGCGTTTCGTTCGCGCTGTTGCTGGTGCGGTGCGGTCGAGGCTCAATGTTTAGAGCCTTAATCCGCGGGTCCGGGCGCGGAGCTGCGCGAGTTCAATAAATAGAAAAAGAGGAGGAAGCGAGCGGGCTTCAACGACGCGCCGTCCTGGCAGATGGTCACGACGCTGTTTATACTCCTTAGGTAGAGGGGCTGGCCAGTTGCAACGAGCTTTCAGCCCCGTCACACTAGATACGGTCGATTCCGACCCAACCATCAGACCTGTCGCGCCATGCCAGCACGTGACGAATTTACTGCCAAGACGAAGCAGACGCTCGCGGTTCGGGCGGCCCATTTTTGCTCGAATCCTGAGTGCCTGAAGCTGACGGCTGGGCCGCACTCCGACGAGCACAAGAGTCTTTCCACTGGCCACGCGGCCCACATCCACGCGGCGGCCCCGCACGGACCGCGTTTTAACCCGAGCCAGACGCCGGCTGAGCGTCAGTCAATCGCCAATGGATTATGGCTCTGCCGGGTTTGTGGCGACATCGTCGATAAGGATACCGCTCCCCACAGCGCAGATACATTGCGGCAGTGGAAACGCAACCACGAAGCCATGATCGCGGAGATCGGCACCAAGGGGTATGCCCGAAGCCTTGAGTTGATTCAGACCCGGCGGCAAGAGCCGGCGCTCGCGCGGCGTGTCATTGCGCTGCTTGAAGACCGGCGCGTATTTTGGGCGAGGTTCGATGCCGAATTTCCGGCGCGTGTCAGGACCTCGCTCGACGATTTGCGGCGGCAACTCGTCGATATGCGTGGCGGGATTCCGGATGGAACGGGAATGGATCAAATCCTCCTCGCGCTCACCAGGACCATCCACGTCTTCTTCGATCAGGTTGAGGAAAGCGATCTCACGACATTGCGGTGCGATGGCAACGACCCGAAATGGCTGCGGTTCAGGGACGCCCTTAAGACCTTGCGCAAGTCCGTGGGGTTGCAGATCGGAAATCTGGCTTCGGCCTACGACATCCAGCTTGGCCCTGACCTTCAGCGCATGGCGCCTGAATAATCCTCCGACCGGCCCCCTGTTTGCGCAACCATGTCCTTAGAACCGCGTCCGAAACTTGCCGAGGCGAAATCCTTCTCAGGCCATCTCGCAATCGGCGCAGACACGCTGCCGCTCGCTATCCGTATCGGGATTGATTCTTCCGGCGAGGTGGAATTCGAGTTCGATCCAATCAAGCTCTCGAACGAGACAAAGTTCATTCTGCTGAGCTGGTATAAGAAGGGCGATAAATTACGCTACTTCTCGTTCAAGGGTCTGGCAGAGGACGGGGCGTGGTTCGAGACCGATTACCTCCATCTGACGGCGCTCGGACAGACATCGGATGCGTCCGGAACGGTGATGCGACCGAAAGCACGGTGCGGGAAGGGACAACTGCGTTACACGCTGTCCAAGCCCGCCGAGGTGCCGGTCCTTCGGGTGCGTTTGAAGGGCTTTGAGAATTTTGGCTCGCTGCATGGAGAATGCGCTCTCGGCCGGGTCGCCATGTCGGGCGAACATTCGGTCGAGGACCAGAACGCCGTCACCGGATTTGTGATGGTCCAGGCGGTTGCTGCGCCCGAGAACGTTGCCGCATGGCGCGCCGAGGCCGAGAAGCTGCTTGAACATATCCGCAGGATCATGTCGCTGGCTGCTTCGTCCCTCCTTCGCTCTCCCATCTCTGAATTCGCTGACGGTATCGACGTGGAGGTCACGATGTGGTCGCAGACCCGGCAGGAGCGATCGGGATTCCGCATTGTGCATTTCCTTGCGCAGCAGGACATGTTCGATGCTGCGATCCGATCGTTCTTTGATCCGCCCATCGCTGTGAACAAGCTGTTCTTTGCAATCGAATGGTTTGGCATGAATGCGACCTACAACGAGGTGCGGTTGGTCGCGGCGATGACGGCTCTTGAAATTCTTATCGATGCGAATGCCATTGATGCAGAGTCCCTCATCCAGCGCCCACGGGAGTTTGATAAAACCCGCAGTGCCTTGAGGGCGGTAATCAGAAAATGTCTCGCAAAGCAGTCCGTAGGGGATGCAGACGGCGCCCTGAGGGAATTGAATGAAAAGCTGGCCGACCTGAACCGCCGGTCGCTTCTGGCCAAACTCGATTTACTCGCGACGCGCTGGGGCGTTCCTCTCGAAGGTCTTGAAGGGCGTCTTCGAGCTGCCAAGAATGCCCGCGACAGAGTTGTTCATCGCGGGCAATACTACGATAACGGCAAGGAAGCGGACGCGGATCTCTGGACGCATGTCACCGTCGTGAGAGAGGTCGTTGTCCGGTTTCTCTTGACGGCCATAGGCTACAAGGGGCGGTATATCTCTTATATAGGCAATTGCCACGACGCGGATTTTCCGCCTGCACCTAATGCGGATTTTGCAGCAGATAATCTACCGAACCGGCCTGGGCAGTAATCGTTCTCGGTCTTAAGAACCGCCTGATCAATCAGTGGGAATACGAGTTCCTTCAAGATACCAAGCGCAAGCGCTCATTGAGCGAGAAGCAAATGTCCAAGCGCATGGACATCAATAAAGAGGTCATAGCGGCGATGGCTCATCGGGGCTTAAGAACCTGAATTCCAAACTAAGAGACCGGGCATGCCAAAAAACGATTATGACGATCCAGAACTTACGTTTCCAAGGCTGGAAGCTCGAATCCGGCTCCTGGACAGTGAAACATACTGGCTACAGGTCTGGTTTCATAAGGAGCCTGGCGCGCCTCGTGAGGTGCTGACCAACGGCAAGCGTGCAGGCAATGCGTGGGATGCCCACGAGCATTTGAGGAAATTGAAGGCCTTAACTAGCGCCCGCTGCGATCCTGACGATATTACCGTTGAGAACGCAGAAATCTCAAACTGAGCCCCCTTTGATTCCAAGGACTACCAAGTCGTGACAGCGGCTCCACGCAGCATGGAGCGGTAAGGCCGGCGCCATGATGACCGGGCATGCGAACACGCCGCCCAGGGGCATGTGGACGAGTCGGAAGGAAATCCTGGTTCGCAGCCCGCCGGTCGCGGCGGCTACGGCTTGCGCCAACGGTCCGGCCGCCCGGCGCTCGTATGTCGCACCCGTTCAACCAAAGGCTCACGACCAGGCTCGAGCTCGCGAGCCCGGTCGATGGCTTCCCGTTGCGTCTCCAGAACATCGCTGGCGCGTTCCGAACCGCCGCGCCGCACGGCGTAGTCGCCCTGCGGTCGCCGCTCCACAAACAGCTGCTTTTTGCTCATAGGTCTTCTTACTCCTTAGCCGCTCAGAGGGGGCACTGATCCATTGCCAGCAGGTTATCGTTCCAGACGCCGTCGGCGTAGGTGCGCACGTAGGCGGGCCGACCATGCGGTCGCACGACGCCGACGTCCGCGCGTTTGCCAGTGCGCGGATCGCGCGTGTAGAAGGTGTTGGTTTTGGCCTCGATGCTGGCGATGATCCGCTCCCGGGACCACTTCCAGTTCTCGCGCGGATTTCCGAGCTCCGTGATGTGCTCATGGGGGCTGTCCGGATGCGGTTTGGTGATACAAGTAACAAGAACGTCGGCCATTTCATTTCCCTTTTGGGTTGCGGCACAAAATTGTGCTCTAATGACCTATGCTGGGCGGACAGGGCCCCGCCGACATTGGGGTGAAAAATAACTTTCGAGCGTGTCCGCGGCCGCGTCCGGACACCGCATAAGCGTTTGAGGGGGCGAACGCTTGCCTGCTGAGACCGAGAAGACATTCCGACCGCGCGCCGAGATCGAGGCCACCATCAAGGGCTTCTCCACGGCGGACTGGGCACGTCTTCACAAAGTCGGCAGGATCTTTGCCACGGGTACCGATTGGGACTTTGAGGACTTAATCCAAGAGGCACAGCTGCGGACCCTGCGGGGAACGCGCAATTGCCCGGTAGATGTGGACGTCATGAAGCATTTAATCGACACGATGAGCAGCGTCGCCGACAGCGAGCGAAAGAAGGCTCGCAATCAGATGCCGCACGTGGCGATCCTGCAGGGCGCCGCCAAAGCCGGCGCCGAGGACCCCGAATCACCTGATTGGTCGGCCGAGGACAATGCGGTATTCGAAGGGTCATATAAGGAGCTGCTTGCCCTATTCGATGACGACGAAAAGGGCCGAGAGCTGGTCGAGGGAATTGTGGCCGGCTTCGGCACCGATGACCTCAAGGCGCTGACAGGTCTGCAGGGTACAGCCTACGACAGCAAACGCACGCTGGTCCGGCGACGCCTTCTGAAATTCGCGGCGGGACGGAGGGAAGATGTCCGATCCTGAAGATACAAAGGCGGGCCTTCGCCGTTTGAAGCAGGCCATGGTCGACGATGTGCTGAAGGCGTCCGACCAGGAAGTTCTGGCGCAGTTTGCGGCGGACCTTGGCTCGGCCGAAGCGAACGCGAAACATATGCGCGAAGCCTTCGAGAAAACGATCCTGCTCGCCAACAAGGACCGTCTTCATGCTGCGCGCGCCGGTGTGGCGGCGGGTAGGGTTCCGAGCTCGGCTCCCGCCATTCCCATCGCCGAGGCCCGCGCGCGGCTGCGGCAGGTCTTGGCGGCACATGCCCATGACAAGACATTTACCCTGGCGGCGCGGAAAGAAAGCGAACTCACGGACGCCGATGTGCTCGATATGCTTGAAGCCATGCGCGACCTCGGCCTGATCGAATGAGGACGGCACCGTGACGCCGGCGGAAATGCTTCTCCAGGAGCTTGGAGTCACTGACCCGGGCGAAATCGACCTCGAAGCCATTGCCCACCACGTAGGGGCGCGCGTCCGATATCGCGCACTGTGTGGCTGTGAGGCCCATATTCTTGGATGCAATGGCGCCGCCGTTATCACGATCAAGAACGACAGTTCTCCGCGTCGCAAGCGATTTTCCATCGCGCATGAGCTGGGGCATTGGCGTTTTCATCGCGGTAAGACGCTTGTCTGTCGCGTCGATGACTACAAGCCGCGCGATGCGCTATCGCCGGAGAAGGTAGCAGATAGTTACGCCGCAGACCTCTTAATGCCCAGATATCTCTTTCAACCTCAAGCACGGAGCCTCGGCAAACTGACCTTTGATATGGTCGACAAGTTGGGCGGAATCTTCAAGACGAGCCTGACCGCGACATCAATCCGCCTCATCGACCTCGATCACGTGCCGGCCTTCGTTATTTGCCATGGCCCTCGTGGTCGTAAATGGTTCGCAAGGGCACCCTGCGTGCCGCGTCACTGGTTTCCACGTGAGGACCTTGATTCGGATAGCTTTGCCTTCGGCGTTCAGTTCGGCCGCCGTCCGGATGATTCGGCCCCACGCAAGATTGAGGCCGATGCCTGGTTTGACCGCTCCGATGCTTCCCGGTTTGTGGTGCGGGAGCAAACGGTGCGTATCAGTGAGGATGAAACCCTTAGCCTGGTGATTGTCGAGGACGAGCGCATGCTCGAAGGTTAGGCCACTACACTTTGAGGCACAAATACACTGCCAATCGTCAGCCGAGTTGCATGCGCTTTACGAAATCGGAAATTCTCGACGAGTTTGTGCGGCAAGACCGATCCTATCGGCTGGCCATCATCTCGAGCCATTGGCTCCAAGGCGGCGCGCAATACAAGCCAAGTGCTGTCGAAGAAGCGCTAGGCCTACAGATGAAGGTGCTCGACACGTGGGTGTCTTACTCCGATCTTGCAATGTTACTTGAGCAAGACACGACGCGGTTTTCGATCACTACCGACTTTGTGCTTAACCAGCTTCATGCCCTCATTCGCGTCCCGTTCGAGCTGTTAAGCGACTATTGCGAGGATTTTGATCGCGCGGCCCCTGGAAGTGCGATGGTCAAAAAGCTCCGCGACGCAGATTGGTACGAATATGCGCGAGCCATCCGAAACACGGTATCGCACAATTTCCGTTTCGATTTTTCGCGATACAAGCCGGAGAAATTCCCCATCACGTGGCGCGGCATTTCTCTGACTCCGGACCTCGATGGGAAAACCATCACGTTCGAATCGTTCTGGCACAAGGCCGGCTATGAGCTCTTTGTTGCGATGCGGGACTTTGCCGAGGCTTTGCCAGGGTGATGATTTGACCAGTTCACGATCGTGCGAAGGCGATGAGTGGCCCGAGATCATGGTTATCGGCAGCCTGAAGCGCTGCAATGTAGGCCGTGCGCGCGGTACCGGCTGTCTGCAAGTCTGCGCCGCCCCATGTAAAGCGCCGGCCGCCAAGCTGCACGACTAACACATCAGCAGCCAATCGTGACCAGCGGCCGTTGCCGTTTGGAAACGGGTGTACGGATACGAGGCGGTGATGGAAGCGAATGGCAAGCTCGTCCGGTGGATACGTGTTGTTCTCGACCCAATACCTTGCGTCGTCGAGTACCTGATGCAGTGAAACTTCGATCAAATGCGACGCAACGCCGAGATTGCGCTCCGTCGTTCGGAATTTTCCAGCCCAGCGCCAGACACGTTCGAACATGCGCCGGTGCAGGCTCTTGAGAAAACTTTCTCGCGTCGCAACTTTCCGGCGGCCGAATGCCCAACGGTTTGCCGTCGCGATGTTCTGCTGCTCGAGTTCGTTCAACTCGCTACGCAAAGTAATGTGCGTTGGGATAAGATCTTCGCGCTCCTCGGGCGTCAGCGGTGTCGCGTGATCGTCGGCGGCGTGCAGATCAGTATCAGTCATTCATCATCCCAGAGACGCGCGGGGCGTTTCAATAAATCCTCGATGGCTTGCTCCCGAAGTGCGCGGGCAGCCTGATTGTCCTCCACGGCCTGGTCCTCAAGCCGCATCGTTTGTTCGATGGCTCGTGATTGCCGCTCGGCGATCTCGGCAGCTCGCTTGGTTACAACTTCTGCGAGGGGGCGCTCGGGTACAAGCACATAGACCAGCCTGCAGCCGAGGGCCTCGGCCGCGCGTTGAAGCGTATTGAGGGTTACACTGCCGCCTTGCTCGGATTTTTCAAGTTCCACGATGCGTGGCTGCGAAACCCCCAGCCTCTTGGCATATTGGGCGGTGGTCATGCCGAGTGCGTCGCGGATCGCGCGAATCCAGCCCTTGGGAGGGCGCTGGGCGTGCGAGAGCGCCCGGAGTGTGGCAAAGCGGCTGTCGAGATGGCGGATGGCGTCTTTCATACGATAAGATATAGCATATAATGAGTTGATAAATATATAAGATATGGCTTATTGGAATCTCGTCGAGTAATAAGCTGTACCTTATAGAATGGCCGCCAGCTAATAAGGAATATCTTATTGAAATAGCGCGGCCTTTATGTCCTTCAATCGATCGGCCGGTACCTTCGCGCTATCCCAGCTCATTGCAGATGTTCTCGGAACGTTCTAGAAGGCTATCCCGCATGGACACACCATGAAGAAGGTCACCTCGAAGAAGAAAGCCCCTGTTCAGCTCACTGCTGGAACCGGCTTCCGCAATGAGAACTGCATCGCTGCGCGCTTTCTTCTCGATCTTTTGGCGAGGACCAACACGCTCGGCGCTGAGTTCGGCAAGATTGATCGCTTGCAATGGCAGGGACGAGACCTGGGCTGGCTTGCAGACGATCTTATCGTGGAATGCACAGCTCCCACAGGAAAGCGGTCCGCCGGAATTTCGATCAAAAGCGACCGGCAAGTCACGAGCTCGGGCTTCCCTCCTGATTTCGTTGGGATCGCATGGGCGCAATGGTTCGGCGTCAAGACCGAGCGTGTCCTTCACACCAGCAACGACGCTGTTGTCCTGATGGTTGGCAGTCTCGCGCATGATGTCGAAGACGCCTGGTCGAATCTGCTCGGCGACGCCCTGCGCACAACGCCCGACCGCATGCTCGCCCGGCTTGCCGAGCCCGTAGCCGCCGATGGTTCGCAATCCTCTGTGCTCCAGCGGGCACTCTTCGCGAGCCTGCGTTGCCCAGAAGAGCTTCGAAACGAAGGTGACGCCAGTGACAGCGCCGCGATGCAGTTTCTCTGCCGCGTACGCTTAATGCGCTTCGACTTCGAGGCCACGCCATCGCGTGATAATGATCACGCGATGCACGACTGCCAGACCATTCTGCGGTCCGGCGATGCTGACGAGGCAAGGAGTCTGTGGTCTCGCCTTGTTGCCCTGGCGGACGCCAACCGGGCGGGCGGGTCGATCGATCTGGCAAGCTTGCTTGTCGAGCTGCGTGATGAATTCGATCTGCACGACCATCCTGACTATCGGCATGATTGGGAAGTCTTGGATCGCTCAAGCCGCGAGCTTATGGCCGATGTTCGCAGCCAGATTTCTGGCTTGCCGCCGCTGCCTCGTGATGAAGCCCGCGCCAAGGTGCTCGGTTGCCTCAACCGGGACCGCGCGTGCTTTCTCATCGGAGAGTCCGGAAGCGGCAAGTCCGCCTTGGCGAAGCAAATCGGCGAGACGGGTTACGGCCGGTGCATATGGTTTGCCGAGACCACGATCGACTGCGACACGGAAGCTGCGTTCGAGCGCGATATCGGTATCGCCCATCCGCTTTGCAAGATTCTGTCCGTCGCGCCCGAGCCGTGTTTGATCGTTTTCGACAGCTTCGAACGATACTCGCCGCGCGCGCAACGCCTCGCCCACCGCTGGATGCAGGCACTGCTTGCCGAAAATGGTCCGAAGCACATCTATCTTCTGATCACGAGCCAGATCGAGCCAGCGCCCAAACTCATCCGGAGCTTTATGGAGGCCGGACTGCCGGCGACGCTGCACCGAACGACGCAACTCGATCTGCCATCGGCCGACGACATCCAAAGCCTTGTCGCGCCGCTCTCGGAGTTGCAATGGGCATCGTTGCGGCCCGAGCTTCGCCCCTTGTTGACGAACCTGAAGATCCTGGACTGGCTGGTCGCAGCCGCGCGCAGCGGGAAAGCGATTAATCCCGCGTCGATCATTGGCGTCAGCTATCTGGTCGATGCGCTCTGGGAGCGCTGGGTCGAAGGCGGTGCCGATCAGCTTGGCCGCTCACATCTGCTCATGCGGCTAGGCACGCTCGAAGGCGACACGCTTCTCGCCAGCGTGCCGCGCATGCAATTGGAACAAAGCGAGCAGGCTGCGCTTGGGAGCCTGACTGCTTCGGACCTCGTACGCATCCGCGACCAGCGGGTGCGATTCACGCATGACATGCTTGGCGACTGGGCCCGCCTGAACGTGCTGATCGGCGAGCCGGGCCTTTCCGCTCCATCTGTTCGCGCCCGCGCGAAGCTGCCGCGCTGGCATCGTGCCATGCGCCTCTTTGGACAGCGGCTTCTCGAACACGCCGACGATGGCCCCGAGCGGTGGCGACAAGCGGTCGAGGGTCTGGAGGATGGCACCGAGGAAGGCGCGATTATCCGTGACCAACTCCTTGAGGCGCTGTTCCTTGCCACGAACGCGGTCGCTCTGCTCCAACGCAGTTGGGAGCCCCTGACCGCAAATCGCGGTCGCCTTCTCGCGCTGATGCTTGAGCGTTTCATGTTTGCTGCGACGCTGCCCGATCCGAGGATCGGTGCGTTGTTGTCCGCGACAGAGGACACTGGCGAGTGGGACCATCTGTTCCGGCTGCCGTATTGGCCTTATTGGGGGCCGATGCTGACCGTGCTCAACGCGCATCGCGACGAGGTTGCTCGGCTTGTCCCGCATGCAGCCGCCAAGCTTTGTGCGCTGTGGCTCAAATCGGTTCCGGTCGAACTGAGCGAGGGGCAGCCGATGCCCTGGCGGAAAGAGGCCGCTGAACTCGCCTTGGCCATCGGCCGCGAGGTCCAGGCGCTCAATGCTGAGGGCAACTATTATTCCGACGGCCACGACAAGGTGGTCTACGAAGCGGTACTGTTCGCCGCGCCAGAGTTGCCGGATGAAGTCGCGCAGCTCTGTCTTGAACTTTCGGAGCGACGCGATCTAGACCCGGAAATTAGCGCTCGCGTCGAGCGAGCGCATGAACGGCGTCGCGAAGAACGACGGCAATATCTTGCGGCGAATCCGGAACGACGAGAGAGGCGCGAACGGCTCCCTCCAGCTTGGCCTCGCGGTGAGCGACGTGACCCTTGGCCTGATGGCCCGCGCGATGGCGTGCAGAATGCTTTTCAAGACGCGTGCCTTGATACCGGAGCCTTTCCGGTGCTCGTGCGCGCTAGACCGGACGCCGCACTTGAGGTCTTGTTGGCGGTCTGCATCGAATCCCCGCAAGAAGAGGATTTCGGTCGCAGCTCAATGCGTGTAACCGGCCTCGACTACCGCAATGATCACGACCCGCCCTTGTACTGTCGGGGGCCTTTCCTTCAGTTTCTCCAACTGGCTCCGGATCAGGGGCTGTCCTTTGCGCTGCGGCTCATCAATTTTGCGACCCGGCGGTTTTGTGAGGGCCATGGGCTCTCCGTTCGCATCGGAAGCGAAGCCCGCCTCTGGTGCGGCGATCCGAACGTCTTCCGGTGGCATCATGATTGGCCGGTCCCGTCTGGTTCGACGATTCATAGCGTACTCATGGCGCTGGAACATTGGCTCCACAAGAAGATCGACCACGGTGAATCTGTTGACGCGTGGATCAACCGCATCTTGAGCGAGGGTGAGTCGCTTGCGTTCGCGGGCCTCCTCTTCGATGTCGGCAAATACTGTCCAGCGCTGTTCGCCGGCGTCCTGAGGCCGCTTCTCCAAAACTGGCTGTTTCTCGATTGGGACCGCCAAATAGCCACGCTGCGGAGATCGGGCGGTTCCGATCCCATGGGCCTCTGGACGTACCAGCCCCGTGCCATGATCGAGCTTGGCCGGGCGTGGTATCGAATGCCGCATCGGCAGGACATGTTGCTTTATATTGGCGGCGGCATCGTTGAAACGCTGGTCACCAATGAAGCCGAGCGGCCCTTCCTCACACAGTTGCGATCGGGGTGGGTTTCCGACCTCAACGGCGAGGAGCCGCCGGAAGCCCTTCGGCTGCTGAGCGAACGTCTCAACCCCGACAATTACGCCTTCGAGACGCGTGACGGAAAGCGCGTCGCTGTCAGCTTCGACTGGTCGGAAGAGGTTAGGCAGAAGAATCACGAGGATCTTCAGCGCATCGCCACGGACCAGACGATCACCAATCTTCCTTTCCAGATGCGGCAACTGCTCGATTCAAACGAGCGTTTCTCGCAGGCCCAGCTCCCGCAGTTCTGGGAGTTTGTCCAGGGCCTTGAAGACCTCTCGCCGCGGCTTGCCAATGACGGCGATCCGCTGCATCAGATCGAGGACTTGCTCTGCGGCGCCATTGCCGCGCTGATCGTTAAGCATCACGACTGGCTCGCAGCCAATCCGGAACGCATGGCTTGGTGCCGGAGCAAACTGGAAGCCGTGATCGGTCAACCGCCTGCGCCGCTCCGGTTCGACTCCGCTGAAGCCGACGGTGATCGAAAATGGGATTCCTTCGCAGGCGAGGCTGGCGTCACTCTTCTTGCGCAAGATCGCAACGACCTCTTGGCCCGCCGCCTTGTGGCAGCCAGCGTTCTCTCTTTCCATTACAGCACGACAAGCCGGACACTGATCCGCGCTTCTCAACGCCGGGAACAACTCGGCGAAGACTTCGATCGCATGCTTTGCTTGGCGGTACAATGGGCCGGGGAGCGACCTGCTCACAGCATGGCGCAGAGGCTCAGGACCGATACCGACGCCGAGGATGGTCATGCCGGCAAAGAACGGCTGATCGGGGAATTTGTCGAAGCGCGGTTACCGACGGAGCTGCCCGATATCCTCGAATTGAGCGCGCAGGCCGAGCGAGAGATCGAAGCCATTCGTACGCGCCAATTCCCTGAAATGGCACGCTTGCGTCGCCGTGAGAGCGGCACGCACCGCCCAGGCAGTGAGGTCGAAACCCTTCATCGCGGACGGCTCAGCGTCGATACTCGCGTTATTTCGGCGGCATTCGCCTGGCTGGACCTCGCGTCGGCGCGGCCCGATGAGAGGACCAAGTGGCTCGGTTTCGTTCGCATGTTCCTCGACATTGCGCTGGGGCTAATTCCCAAGATCGACGATCCACGTCGGCAGCGGACCGAGGATCATCCGGACGAGTTTGATGCCTGGGTCTATGGTGTTGTGGCACGAACGATCCCCAGCCTGACCGCTGTGGAGGATCACCGCACGCTATGGCAACCAATCCTCGATCGCGGCCCGTCAGCCCATCAATGGATCGAACGCTTTTTCTGGGAGTGGTTCACGGTTGGTGTGCGAGCTGCGCAAGCTCCCGAGCGCTTTGCGTCAATCTGGAGCGCGATGATGGAGCACGCGTTGCAAAGCCCTGCATGGGATCCTGCGTCAGGTCGATCTTATGACCTCGATGACGCCATTTTCTGGCTTCTCGGCCTCGGCACGAAAATCAACAAGATCGGCGAAAGGCCGGAGTTTGCCGCCGCGCTTTCCGGCATGGAAGGTCTTTTCGCGACGGCTGTCGCGCGGTGGTTCAAGGGAGCGAAACTGGTTTCCGGACTCCTCTACTGGGTCATGCAGCCCGCTGCGGTCGGTCTGCTTGTTCCAGCAATCAGGTGGCTGGCCCCGGTCATCCCGACTCTCGATTCCTATGACTGGCGGGATGGCCTTGAAGGAAATCTGATCGCGTTCCTGCGGGCCTGTTGGGAACGCAAAGGCGAACAGATATCGGCCAATCCTGATCTGGAGCGAGATTTTAGCGCCCTGCTGACGACCGCTGTCTCCCGAGGAAGCCATGCTGCTATCGCCCTGCGGGATCATGTCGTCAATTCGGCGACGGCTTGAAGATCGCCATAATTTACGCAGCGCGAGGTGCCCAGCACCACACCATCGTCCTCATTATAGCTCGGCTCGGCCGGCTAGTTGCATTCCAAAGCGAATCGGACCTCCGGCAATGGGTCAGATTTCGAATCATGGATCCAGCCTTGAAGCGTGCCATCATCTGCAACACGATCCTTAAGAGCCGCTGCCAGCTTCACACACGCTGCCCGCGCGAGCGATATTGATACAGCCCCCATCGTATCGAGCTGGACGTTTTCATATCGAAATTCGCTGCGAATAACAGCTAGTGTCTCCAATAGTCGGTGGAGGTCTTCCTCTTTCAAGAAATCGGTCTCCAGGAGCTTTTTGACAGTATCAATTAGGGCCGCGAGCCCTATCTCGCGGCAGGTTTCGACGGTGGCGACAAGTTGCTCGATCAAGCGACGGGGTAACTCCGCGACCGGCCCTTTACGCACCAGCTCCGCCCAGCCGGTGACCGCCAGCGCGGCAGCGCCCACATGCTGGCCGTCCAGACTGATCAACCCACGTCGAATAAAGGAAACAATCTCTTCGCGAGTACCTTCGGCTGACGAAAAAAACAGTGGCAATGCGCCAAGGCTCGTCCATGACCGTGTCCGCGTGATGAATGTCATGAGATCGTGCGCACGTTGCTCTGTGCGCTCTTCGGCTGTCAGCGCCGGCACGACCGCTATGGTCAACAGATACCCGGCGGCAAACCGTACGCTGTCGTTAAAGCTTTTAAAGAAAGACGCCGCCATCGGATCTTGACGGTCGCTCGTTTGGAGCTCCCAGACAACGATCTGGTCGAACATTTGGACCGCGATATCCGAAGGCAAGTCGAGCCCAAGTCTCACGCCCTGCGTGAGTGCGTTTAGATAGTCAATTTTAGTCCCGATCTCGACCGATCCGGTCGGCCGGCGCAAGCTCATAACCTCTCGCAAGTCGGCGCCAAACAGCCGTGCACGAAGCCGCGCCTTGACATCAATTCCCTCGTCCGCCGGCAACTCGAGGAGACTGCCGGGACCCAGCGTTGTGTTCTGCGGCAAGGCATTTTCTTGTGCATCGACGTCTGACCAGAGGGCCTTGCCAAACGCCGCGGCTTCGTCCGGACGCAACACGTGTCGCAAGGCGAGATAGGCCAGGCACAAAATAGGATATTCTCTTTCGGCGGCACCTTTCTGCGCGGCCGTCAGGAACTGATGAATACGGTGGTCCCAACGCATATCACCGACTTCCCGCTTAGGCTGGACGCTCCAAATCTCGGTAATTAGCCGCGGCCAGAAGGGTATGTTTCCTCCTTTCTCGGAAGGCAGTGGAAATTCAAGGACCGCCAACACAAGAGAGGCTTGCTCGGTCGCAGGCATTGCGGCGACAGCGAACTTTACAACTTCACCCAGGGCCTCGATTAGCCACATGTTGGAAAATTGAGGATCGACCGCCATCTTGGTTGCGCGTTGCAACAAATCATTGGCATGCGTCGGAGACATCCGGACCGTCAGTCGCGAGAGGGTCACGAGCATCAACCGCAAGGCGTCAACGGCTCTGCTGAAGTCATTCCTCAACTCGGGACTGCGGGTGGTCGCCATTTTCTGCGTCAAGAACGCAATCGCTGTTTCGACAATTGCAATTAGAGCAGAGCTTGTCGCCGCCGGCATCCGAGCGAGCGCGATACGGCCGAAATGGCGTTCAAACCTCTGGTCCGTATGGCTATGCAGCGCCCGCAGCAGCCAGACATGCCACTCCACGTGATCTTGCTGCGCCGCCTCGACGACGGCCGCCATGGCATCCGCGCAAATATTGACATGATTGATTCGGCACGGAAGCCCCACCTGCTCAATGAGCTGGTCAAGTTCGTAGAGCAGGATGGTCCCTGAATTTTCAGATCCTACGTGGATGGTATCTGAAGCTTCTCGATAATGTCCCGCCTCAAACGCCGGACGCACGGCCACCGCGGCCGCCCGACGCTCCTCGTTGAGCTTGTCGGCCCTGGTGCTGAAGAATTCGATCTCGCCAAGAGGATCGATATCAAGTTCTTTATAGTCACGCGGCTGGGGGAGATCGGCCCAATTCACCGTCATCATGTCCGCGGCCCGGCTTATCCAACTGGCCCAAGCCAGTTGCGATTTTATTCGCAGGGAATTGCGGTCCAGTCTGTGACGCCGCTCCAGTTCTGCCGTCGCTTCCTTAATGAGTTTCGCCGCAGCCGCATATTCGGCAATCTCGGTATGCAAGGCCGCACGCCGCAACTTCCAGATCGGCTCATTGGAGGTGATTTTGACGAGCCGGGTCGCAAGAGCGTCCAAATCCATTCGATCGCGTGCGCGGAGGCACCATTGATATTCGACCTCCAGGTGCAAAGCGGATTCCGCCGAGGCCTCCGTTTCGACGAGGTCCGACCATCGCTTCATGCCTTCATCGTCGCGCGAGACGCGGGTATCACGCAGCATCGCCAACGCGAACTCCAGCCGCATTTCGGGGTCGACCTCGCGTGGCTTTGTATTCAAAAGTTCTGTCAAGGCTTCGGCAAAGCGCACATCGATCGGAGCAAACGCCGTTGTCCGCCGCCACAGGACCTCGAAGAGAGCTTCGGCGCGTTCTTTTGGCTTGAGCAAATCAAGGGTGGATTTGCGCAGGAGCCAGTGCGCATCGCCACCATAAGTCAGCGAATGCCGATATTGATTTGGACAAATGAGCCAGCCCGGGTAGCTCGCGCGGTCCGCTTTGAACAGCGGCACGGTCTTTTTCAGGAGATCGGCCGCAAACGCATGATCCTTATGGACGCGTTGATAGGCGTCGATGCCCGCGCGATGGAGAGGGAAATGCTCTCCCTTTGTCGGCTTCCATTCGTGCCGCAGGGACGGCTTTGCCTTTTGCAGTTCTCCGATAAAGATGCGTGTTGCCGCTGCGTGCTGAAGTTTCCAGGGAAGATGGTTGACCAGCGGCCCGAAGTCGATGGGCGCCACATTATGCGCTTCCAGATATTTTCGCGCCGCGCGCTCAAGATGTAGATTGCCGACGAGATAGATGCGGCGCGCGTTGCCTCCCAGATGATCACGGACCCAACCAGCCCATTGCAAGAAGTTTGGATCGTCACCAGAGAAACCAAAAAGGCACAGCTCATTCTCAATGAATACTTGCCGGGCGAAGTTTACGAACGCGGCATATTTTGTCGGATACGTCCGATAATCCTCTTCAGCAAAAATAAGCGGGCTGGCATCGCCGATTGTGCCGTGCAGCTTCACAATCCGAGGCGACCTCGCAAAGGTCAAGTCGGCCTCAGTGCGCACAACCTCGTAAGAGTAATCGTCCAGGTTCTCCGCCGCCCGTTCCAGCAGCGTATCCCAATTGGTCGTCAGGACGTCCGTCCATGGCAGCTTCAACAAATCCATGTGAAGCGTGCCCGGGAGCCAGGACTTGTCGGGGAAATTAGATCGTATGAACTCGTCCAGGCCAGCCTGACCAAAATAGGTGCGGTACTGTTCGGCAATACGGAGTGGGTCTTTTGGCGCAGCGTCAGGATCGTGCGAATAGAGCCGCGCGACCATCTTTTTCAGCAAGTCGCCCCACAAGGGAGGTTCGGGCGAGTCGTCGGCCGGACGTTGCGCATTTTTGCTCATCCCGGCTCCCACCAGGATCGAGGCTCCCCGAACCGAGCCGTCGCGCCACAGAGCGCGTGCTAATTGTTGCAGAGCGGGATAGTCAGGAAGGCTTGCGATATCATACTTGAAATCAGTCATGACCAATGCGTTTTATGTGAAACCGGCAACACCAAGGGCATTCTAGCGGCATTTCCCCCTAGTTTCGAATATCTACAATAGTTCAGCTAAGGTTGCACGCGCCGGCAGGTCTAGGAGACATAAAGCGGAGTCGCCGATGTGGTCGGGCGCGTCCGCGGAGCGGAGCGAGCCATGGAATCCTCAATGGTCACGTCGCTAGCGCGGCTGTATCTTCCTTGAGGCCGCAGGCGACGATCTGGAGCGTTCCGTCCGGAAGCGGCCGTTGCAACTCCAGAGCCTGATCCGAAGGAAGCGTCATCCAAGCGTCGACTTCTTCCGGCGTCGTTAGGATCACCGGCATCGCCTTCGGGTGGATGGCGCCGATCTCGGCGTTCGGCTCCGTCGTCAGGAACGCGTAGAGGTCGTTCGTGGTCTCGCCTTCCTTGATCTTTCGAACGGATGTCCAGTTTGTCCAGATGCCGGCGAAGCAGGCGAGGGGCCGCGACTCGTCGAGCGCGAACCAGATGTCGCCGCCTTCGGCCTTGTTGAATTCGCTGAACGAGTTGAACGGCACCACGCAGCGATTTTCGACGCCGAGCCAGCGGGCCCAGTGCTTGCTCTTCACATTGCGGATGTTTGTCGTGCCGCCGTCCGGCTCCATTCTGAGCAATTCCTTGAAATCAACCGTCTTGCCCTTGGCCTGCAGCTTTTCGGCTCGCTTCTTGGTGGCGTCCATGAGTGCCTTCGATGACGATGGCATTCCCCACCGCGCCGTCGCAAGCTCGCGGCCCTCGGCTCCATTGCGCACGATCGGCGCTTTGTAATCGGGAAACACGCCGGGCATGGGTGCCAGATTGCCTACGTATCGGTTCACGACGCGAAACAGCGCGCTAATTGCGGCCTGGTTCGTCGTGATCGAATAGAGATTGCACATCAGTCAGGCTTCGGTTTTGCGGTGGCGAGGCTGCCATGCCAATTGTAGCAGAGTCGCGAACGGACGCCGGCCCGCCTTGGCGCATTTGCGGCAGCGCAGCCGGCTGGCAAGTTCGTGCACGAACGTCGTTGGCGGGTGCTTCATCGCCGCAAGGTCGACGTCGCTCGGCGTCTTGCAGCGAGCGCACCTGATCTCTAGCCAAGGGAAGCCTCCGTTCACGGCCTGGTCGATGGTGGGCGACGGATCGATCGGCTCGCCGTCGCTCCACATGCGCTCGTTCCAGCTTTCGCAAAGCAGCCTGTCAGCTTGCTGAATCATGGCCTCACCCTTGGCCCGCATCTCCGCCGATTGAGCGGCCAGCATGTTGGCCATCGCACGTGCTTTGCCGAGCTCTTTCGCCAGAGCCTTGCGATCGCCGCCCGACAGGGGCGTGGGGTGATACTTCGGGGCCATCCGGACATCCAGGCGCTAAGAGATCGGAACGGCAATCCGGAGCGATTACGGCGCCTCGAACGCCGGCCAGCACCCGTCTTCTTCATGCCTGCCGGTGCGCTGCTGGCAGGTGTTGTCGAGCAGGCGCTGCGCCACGTCCTTCCAGACCGCGTTCTCGCCATACAATCGGACTGCATCGGCCTTCTGGATTTCCACGGTCCGCTCGCAGCGGCGGCAAGAGATGCGCAGAACATGGCGTTGAATCTCGGAAAGACGTCGCTGTCGCTTCTCGGCTCCGCTCTCGTTGGCGCGAGGGTCTTTCAGGACCGATTCCCAATATTCCGCTGGCAGCGGCCCATCCGGAGCCGCTGCGGAGGGGCCCGGTCTACGGGCAGCTTCAGCGGCCAGGTTTTCCATCTGTTTTGGGGTCGGCATGCGCCAGCTCGCGGGTCGATCGGTCATTCCGAATTAGAACATAACAAGAACAAAAGTCGAGTCCGTCGAACCCTCATTGTGAAAAATCATCCTGTCGGGAGGGGCGCGGTGTCGGAACCAGGCCGGGCCGTTCGTCTTGAATCTGGCGTCAGTAATGGAGTTCCCCTGCGATGGCCCCGCGCGCTAACTGGAAAGGCTTCCTGCGTCTTTCCCTCGTCACCTGTCCGGTAGCGCTCTATCCGGCCACGTCGGAATCCGAAAAAGTCTCGTTCAACCAGCTCAACCGGAAGACCGGCCACCGCATCAAGTACGCCAAGGTGGACGCCGATACCGGCGAGGAGGTCGACAACGAGGACATCGTCAAGGGCTACAAGGTCGACACCGACACATTCATCGAGGTGACGAAGGAGGAGCTCGAGAACGTCGCGCTGGAATCGACGCGAACGATCGAGATCGACGAGTTCGTCGACCGCAGCGAGATCGACCCACGCTACCTGATCCGTCCTTACTACCTGACCCCAGATGGCAAAGTCGGGCACGACGCCTTCGCGGTTATCCGCGAAACCATCCGCGAAATGAACAAGGTCGCGATCGGTCGCGTGGTGCTGACCAATCGCGAGCACATCATCGCGCTGGAGCCGCTCGACAAAGGGCTGATGGGGACCCTGCTGCGCTATCCCTACGAAGTCCGTTCCGCGGAGGAATATTTCGACGATATCCAGAACGTCAAAGTCACCAAGGACATGCTCGACCTGGCCAAGCACATCGTCAATCAGAAGGCGGGCCACTTCGAGCCGGACAAGTTCGAAGACCAGTACGAGACTGCGCTCATCGATCTCATCAACCAGAAGCGCGCCGGCAAACCCATCACCGCGAAGGCGCGCCCTCGAGGCGAGAACGTCGTGGATCTGATGGACGCACTGCGCAAGAGCATCGGAAGAGAGGGCGCGGCCGCGACGGAGGCACCCAAGAAATCAGGAAAAAAGCCGCGCAAGGCGGCCGGGCAGAAGGAAATGCTGATGCCAATCGCAGGCAAGATGCCGGCGAAGGAGACCGCGGCGAAGAAGCCGGCGGCCAAGCAGCAGCGGAAGTCGGCCTAGGTGTCGTGAAGCATCCGGTGACGCCGGACGGCCATACTTCGTCGTCCGCGGCAGTCTCTGGCGAATGGCAAATCCCATCTCGACGAGGTCACGGGCGATCATCTCGTCGGCCGTCTAATGGCGGCCCGGCGGGGCGGTACGCGCGCCAGGAAGGCGGCCGACCGCGAGGCCGAAGGGTGCATAGGACCGTGGACGAGGCAAAGCAGGCGCTCGGCGAGCGCGGTCCGGTATTGGGGCGGGACGACGGCTCGCGGGCTCTCGATTGCTCTGCATAGGAGCGACATGGCTGCGGTGAAAAAGACTGCCAGGAGATCGACCTTGAGCGCGGGCATTCTCGCATACCGCAAGGGTGTTCGTGGGTTCGAGGTATTGCTCGTTCATCCGGGCGGTCCGTTCTGGCGCAAGAAGGATGATGGCGCTTGGTCCATTCCTAAGGGGGAAATCGATGCCAATGATGCTCCGGAGAACGTCGCTCGACGGGAATTTGCCGAAGAACTCGGCCCGAGCGCTTCGATTGGTCCACTCCAGGCGCTGGGGGAAGTCAGACAGCGAGGAGGCAAGCGCGTCATCGCATTCGCCGGCCAGGGACACTTTGATCCGGCAGCGCTGACCAGCAATACCTTCGATATCGAATGGCCGCCCCGAAGCGGTCGACGGCAGAGTTTTCCCGAAGTCGACCGCGCGGAATGGTTTGATATCGAACTCGCGCGGACCAAGATGCTTTCCGCTCAGGTAGAGTTCCTCGATCGTCTTTTGGCAATCGCGGTTGAGAGCGCCGGGAAATAATGTTCAGAATTGGAATCATTTCGGACACGCACGGCCTGTTGAGGCCCGAGGCCGAACGAGGCCTGACGGGCGTCGATCACATCATTCATGCCGGCGACATCGGGCGCCCCGAGATCGTCGACGCGCTTCGCCGGATCGCGCCCGTCACGGCCATTCGTGGAAACATAGACAGTGGCGAGTGGGCTCGCGACTACCCCGACACGAAACTCGTACGTCTGGCGGGCAAGTCGATCTACGTTCTTCACGACCTGAAGACGCTGAAGGTTGATCCCGGCGCCGGCATCGACGTCATCATCTCCGGGCATTCCCACGTGCAGAAGATCGACACGGTCGGTGGCATTCTCTACCTGAATCCCGGCAGCGCGGGACCTCGCCGTTTCAAGCTGCCGATCACGTTTGCGACGCTCGAACTCACGCCTGATGGCATGCGACCGGAAATCCACGACCTTGGAGGCGAGTGAGTATCGGCCGGGCGTGCGTCAATCCTTTTTGCCGGCTTTCGCCGAAGGGAAGTTCTACTTGCGCGGACGTTCTCGCTCACGCACGACGTCCTTCGCCCGCTTGTCGGACCTGAGCCCGAGGTAGACGGGCTGGCGCAGTTCGCCCTTACTCGTCCACTCCGCGAATTTGACCTCGGCAACCAACGACGGCCTGACCCAGGTCGTAGCGGCCTCATCCTTCACTTTGGCAGGGAAGGGTGATTTAGGGGTCGTCAGCTTCACGAGCTTAGTATGAAGGTCTTCCAGGACCTTATGGCTGAAGCCAGTGCCGACATGTCCGATGTAGCGCCATGTGTTGTCTTCCCGCACGGCGAGGACCAGGGCGCCGAAGTATGGTCTTGTACGCCTTGGCGCCGTGAAGCCCGCGATCACCACTTCCTGCCGCTTTGCTGTCTTGATCTTCAGCCAATCCGCCGTCCGGCTTCCGGACGCATACGCGCCGTCGGCGCGCTTCGCCATGACGCCTTCCAAACCCTTCCGCTCGGCCTCGGCGAAGAATTTCGTGCCGCTCGCTTTGCGGTGACGGCTGAAGGTGATCAGCCGGTGACGCGGCAAGATCGCTTTCAGCCGTTCCTTGCGCTCGAGAAGAGGCTGTTTGCGTAAGTCAACTGTGTTCTGAAACATGAGATCGAAGGCGCAATACAGGAGCTTCGCTTCATGACGCAGCGCGTTTTGCAGCAACTGAAAATGCGAGACGCCGTCCTTTCCGATCGCGACGAGCTCGCCGTCGATCACGGCGTCGCCCGTCACGCCCTCCAGCGCTTTGGCGACCTCGATATAGCTGCGGCTGATGATCTTGCCGTTGCGGCTGTAGAGCGAAACCTTGCCCCGCCGGATTTCCGCGATCATCCGGAAGCCATCGTACTTATCCTCGAAAACCCAGTCTGGGTCGTCGAACGGCGCGTCGGTGAGCGTAGCGAGCATTGGCTGTAAGCGCTTGGGCAGGGTCGACTTCCGGCTCATTCAAGGGCCAATCCTTCAGTGCGTGTTGCGTAATGCAGGGACGGCACCTTATCGCTCGAGGTGGCCAGGGCCGGTTCGATGAAGCCGGGGAAAGGCGCCTTGACGCCGATAACCGCCTGCTTCTTACGCTGAAACGCCACTGAAGAACTCCACGCTGCAGCCGATTCAAATTGGCACAGTTCGAATCGTTCCGGAACCTGCGAATCCCTGTCGCGTTGCTTCGATGTCACAACAGGAGGCACCCATGGCGGGTGCGAAAAAGAGCAAGACGGCCCGTGGAAGGAAGCAGGACCGGGCGCGGGTGGCAGGCGGGCAGGACTACGAAGTGCAGTACGAGGCAAAGAAAACCGGAAGGTCGGCGCCAGCGGTGAAGAAGGCCGTCAAAAAGGTCGGCAACGCGCGCAAGCGCGTGGAGAAACGGCTGGGCCGCTGAGGCGGAGAAGGGTCGGGGTCGGGGCCTAGCGCCGGTCCTCCTCGTCAGGAGGGCATTCTGGGCAGATATCACCAATCGAGTCCAGCGCGTCGCGAACCGCGGCCTCCGCTGCTTGACGGGATACGTCTGCTGGCGGATCTCGACGGGCGATGTCGAAGGCCCGCTCTCGTGCATGGGGATCGGCGCGGTCTTGCATCCAACCGTGCTCCTCGCACTCGCGGATGGCGCCGGCTTCGTTCAGCACGTTGATCGCCCAACCGCGCAGGGTGCGGAACGCTGGCCGTCTCTGCTTGGTCATCAGCATTGAAGGTTCTCCCACGCTGAGACGAATCATTTAGTCTCGCAGACGTTCCCCATCGCTAACACACGACTGGGATTCCGGATCGTGGGATCTCGTGGTCCTTCAAAGGCCGAATTTTCCGCCCGGCCAGGTGCGAGGGTGGGCGAGAACGAACTGAAGAAACCAGACGCCCGAGCTCTGGTGGTCGCTCGTTGTCCGTTTTGCCCGTGCGGCTGTCGCCGCACCGGGCTCTCGTGAACCGAGCCGCGGAGCGTCTTGGCCCTGCGGCTGTTATCCCTCGCGCACGAGCCGGTCACGCACTCGCGGGGCAGAAACGAAAAACCGGACCTTTATGCAGCAGCCACCTGCACAAAGGTCCGGCCTTATCTTAGCGTGCCGCGATACCAAACGGCTGCAAAGGACGCTTCATATCCTTTGGGAAGGTCTCGCTTTTCATCCGGGTTGCGACCCGGAGGCGGCAATAGATCAGTAGCCGATACGGCTACTTCTTTTTCTTTGAAGTCTTCTTTGCCACCTTCTTGGTGGCAGCCTTCGCGGTCTTCTTTGCCTTCTTCGCTTTCTTGGCCATGTCGTCCTCTGTAAGAATTGGCTCTCAGTGAACATGCCCATGCCGTGCATAGACATGCGCACGAGTGAGACGTTATCACAAAAGCAAAATTGATACCAAGCAGACGCCGCATTGAGTCGCTCGCCGGAGGCACTCGCCCTCGGGCCCGCCGTCATTGCATGCCGGCGTCGCTATCACTGCCCTTCGGGTCGGGTGCCTTCTTAACCGGTCTTCCGACTGCACTCGGTCCCGGGTCCCGCCGCTACGCGTCGGCGCTATGCTGACCCTCCTGCGGGTGCCTCTTTCGCCGCGTCCGCGAGTGGTCTTCGCTTTCGCTCCGACCACAGGCCTCTCTTCCATAATTGTGAGACTCCTGTGAAAATGCCGCGCGGTTCTCGTATCATCGCCTGCATTCACGTTCGCTCAGGCTTTGGCGCGCGCGGCCAGGGCCACACCGGGCTCTCGTGAACCGAGCCGCGCAGCGTCTCGGCCTTGCGGCTTCGATCCCTCGCGCTAGAGCTTTGGTGCTCCTCGCCGGGGGCACTCGGGAAAGGGGCTCGCCTGCGGCGATCGCTATCACTGCCCCGTTCCCGGGTGCCACTATTGAACCGGTCTCGTCGCTGCACTCGGACCCGCGTGCCCCTTCGGGTCGCTATGCTCACGCTCTCCGGGTGCCATTTTCCGTTGAGGCGATGCGCCCCTTGGGCACACGCTTGATCGGGCCTGGGTCCCAGGTAGATGGCGCTAGAGGCTGAAAGTAAGAGTGCAGGCTGGGTTTTTCCGTGACGGGTTACAAGCTGCGAGAGAGGCTCGTGGCGCCCGTCGCGGAGATCCGCGATGTCGAATCCTACTGCTTGCGCGCGCGCCGGCCAGGACCGGGCGAACCTCTATAACGAAATTACCGACAAGATCATTGCCGAGCTTGAGGCTGGACGCGTCCCCTGGGCCCAGCCCTGGGGGACGGCCGCGGCGAAAGCGCCGCTGGCCATGCCGAAAAACGCGTCAACCAACCGGCAATACAGTGGGGTGAACATCCTCATCCTCTGGGGAGCCGTGATCGAACGCGGATTTACAGGTCAAAGTTGGCTCACCTTTCGTCAGGCGCTCTCGCTTGGCGGCCACGTTCGCAAGGGAGAGCGCGGTACTAGTGTTGTTTACGCAGATCGTTTCGTGCCGAATGACGAAAAGCGCCGCGCCGCCGAGACCGGTGAAGACGCGCAGGCGATTCCATTCCTCAAACGATTTACCGTTTTCAACACCGATCAGTGCGCAGATCTGCCTGACGAGATTGCCACCGCTGCGCCGCCACCGCCGGCTGGCCTCATCGAACCCACGGTCGACGCCCTGATCAAGGCCAGCGGAGTTTCATTTCGCATTGGTGGAGATCGCGCATTCTATGCAACAGCCGAAGACTATGTTCAGGTCCCGCCGCCGCAGGCCTATTTCGAACCCATAAACTGGCACCGCACCGCGTTGCATGAACTCGGTCATGCGACCGGGCATCCCTCGCGCCTCAATCGCGACCAGAGCGGATCCTACGGTACGAAGAAATATGCCTTTGAAGAACTGGTCGCCGAGTTGAGTTCCGCATTCAGCTGCGCGTCGCTCGGGATCGTCCCGACCGTGCGCCATGCCGACTATATCGGCTCCTGGCTTGAAGTCCTAAGTGAAGACAGTCGGGCCATCGTGCGTGCCGCCTCACAGGCGAGCAAGGCCGCGGACTATTTGCTCGGCTTCGTTCCCGGGTCCATTGAGTCGGCGTCGCTGGATTCGGTTGTCGCCGATCACGAGGCGGCGTGATGCTTCGCCTCGTGTGGCCGCGCGAGAGTGAGAGGAGGGGAGGTTATTCGCGGCGGGTTGGAAGCCGAGAGAGAGTCTCACGGCCGCCCGCCGTGGAGAGCCAAAATGACGAAAGCCGTCCAAAAGATCACGCTGTCGCCTTCCCGGGACATCCCCTTCCACAAGCTCGTGCTCAGCCAGTCGAACGTTCGCCGCGTCAAGGCCGGTGTCTCGATCGAGCAGCTAGCCGAGAGCATCGCGCAGCGTACGCTTCTGCAAAGTCTGAGTGTCCGGGCTGTCGTCGATGCAGATGGCAACGAGAGCGGCATGTTCGAGGTGCCGGCGGGCGGCAGGCGCTATCGCGCTCTCGAGCTCCTGGTGAAACAGAAGCGGATGTCGAAGACGCAGGCAGTGCCGTGCGTCGTTCGCGAAGGGGGCATTGCCGCGGACGATTCGGTGGCGGAGAACGATGAGCGGGTCGGCCTGCACCCGCTCGATCAGTTTCGGGCCTTCCAGACACTCCGCGATCTCGGCATGAGCGAGGAAGATATTGCCGCCCGCCATTTCGTGAACCCTGCAATTGTCAAGCAGCGTCTGCGGCTGCGGGCCGCGGCGCTGACCGCCGCCTCGCTGAGCTCGCCCTCGTTTCGGGGCTTGGCGCCGCCGGCGACTACGACCTTTCATCAGCAGGAGACTGACATGCGTCAGCAATTTCGCTTTCTTCAAGGTGCATCTTTGGCCGTGTTCGGCACGGTTGTTTTGGGAGCGGCGCCGGCATGGGCGGCTGGCTCGAACATGCCGTGGGAGCAGCCACTCAATCAAATCCTGCAATCGGTCGAAGGGCCGGTCGCCAAGATCATCGCCGTCGTCATCATCGTGGTGACCGGGCTCACGCTCGCGTTCGGAGACTCGTCAGGTGGTTTCCGCAGGCTGATCCAGATCGTGTTCGGTCTTGAACAACGCCTTGCGTCGCCTGGCATCAGGCTGGGCCGTATTCGTCGAGGCACAGCGTCATTTTGCGGGGACCTACCCGCCGAATACCTTTCCGGATGTCGCGTCTGCGCTGGTTGACGCGGAACGCAGGGCTCAGTTCGAAGAGGCGGGTGCCCACTATGAGTCCAGCTACTTCCTGACCTTCCTGTACCTGCCTCCAGAGGAAGGGGCCGCCAGGGCAGAGCAACTGCTTTACGAGGGTCGCGACCGCACCGTCGGAGCCGACGCGCGCGAGATCCTCCGCGGGTTTATCGACCAAACAAACCGCGTGCTTCAACTCGTCGAAGGGTTCATGCCGGAATGCGCCTGGCTCGATGATCAGGACACGCTGACCTACCTGCACTCGACCATCACTTCGGAGGACACGGCAGGGTATCAACGTTGCAAGCGGGTTTGGGACGAAAACCGGCGTCGCTTCTTTGGCAAGAAAGACGGTCCAGCGGTTCCTGGCCACGATGATCCCGTCGCAGGCCTGGCGCCTGCCCCAAAGGATCAGGGTCGGATGCCGCAAGGATATCCGCCCCTGGCGACACCTGACGCGAGCAAGCCATGACCGGCTCCGGAATCATCGACCAGTTCCTGGAAACGTTCACGCGCTATATCGACAACGGCTTCGGGCTGCTGGGTAGCGATGTCGGATATCTCGCAACGACCCTTGCGGCGATCGACATTACACTCGCCGCGTTATTCTGGAGTTGGGCGCCGGACGAGGACATCATCGCGCGCCTCGTCAAGAAGACGCTCTTTGTCGGGGTCTTTGCTTACCTCATCGGCAACTGGAATAGCCTGGCGCGCATCGTCTTCGAAAGCTTTGCCGGTCTTGGGCTGAAAGCTTCCGGCGCAAGCCTCTCCGCATCGGATTTCCTACGACCTGGAATCGCAAATGGTCTGGTGTCCGGCGGACCGCAACTCGGCGCTGGCGCCGCGATTGGAACCGGTCTGGCAGCAGGCGGGGTTGTTGCTGCCGGAGCAGGTCTTGCCGCCGGTGGCGCTGGTCTCGCTGGTGGGGCGATGGCAGCCGCCGCGCGTGGTGGCGGTTCCGTCTTGAGCGGCGCATCCGCGGCCTATCGAAGCGGCGGGCTCTCCGGCGTCGCGGAGGCTGGAGGTTCGGCTGCCATGAGCCCGTTGCGCCGCGCAGCGGCCGCATCCAGTGGAGGTGGGCAAGCGAGCGTGCAGGCCGCGAGCACTTCGGCCGAAGGGCAGCCCGATTGGGCGCGGCGCATGAAGCGTGGCCAGACTATTCGACATGGAGCGTCGGCAGCCGGCCACGCGGTCCGCTCAGGCGATCATGGTGGCAGCGGCTCCTCCGTCGATTTGTCTGAAGGAGAGCGGTGACACGCAGCATTGCACCTTCGCCACCCACTGCGCTGGCGTCTCAAACGCCGACGCCGCTCGACTCGAAACCGATCACTTGATCTCAGGGGCAACCATCGATGTTCAAACGACCTTCCGTTCACTATGGGCGCATGAGCAATTCCTCTACTCCCGCCCCACGACGATTTATGGCGGTACCTCTGAAATACAGCGAACCATCGTTGCAACACGGATATTGGGACTCCCCAAATGAACTGGCGGCGCTGTGGTTTTCTGTCTCGCTGGGACGGGCGACATCCATCTGTCGCGAATCGATCGAAGAGAGCGCTGTTGCAAGAGCCTTCTTCATCGCTTGTCGGAGGCTAACGAGCAGTTCGCCTCTAGCTGCTGCAAAAGTTTGAAACTGCGTTCCAGTTCGGATGGACATTGATGAAGTTTGAAAGATCCATGGCAATGGAGCCGAAGTGCAATCCGGCTTTTGTGCTTGTGCACGGCGCTTGGCACGGAGCTTGGTGGAGGGGTGATCCTGCGTGCACTGGCGCCCTCCGCCTCGGTCCGCGATCGAAAGAGGCCAATTTCGCCTCGACTCTGAAGCAGGCCTTAGCTGGCGACGTTTCGACCGCGGAATGGGACGTGGTAACGCATTTCCTTTCGCCCGGTTCGCCGACTCGACCGTTCGGGACCCCGATCGCGACAACGCTTGATCGTTGGGGAACCATTCCTCGCTCTTTCATGAAGCGCAATGGCGATTTCATCGGGCTGCGGCTGCCGAAGTTGAGAAGGCGGCGACACGCGCGTTGATTATTCGGCAAAACTCGAAATCACGGAGATGGAGAAGGGAGATGACGCCCGCGGCGAAATTAGTCAAAAACTTTGGAAAAGTAGAAGAAATGAAGCGTCTCTATGCGACCGACGTGACGTGGTCACTGCCGGAGTCGATGACCAGATTTCCACGGCCTATTGTTGGGAAGGAGGCGGTTGTGGCATTTAACCAAGAAATCTGGACCAGCTTCTATTCTCCGGACTGCCTCGTCGATATCATTAGTGACGTCGGCGACAATCGATTGAGCGCAGTTCGATTTGTCTATCAGGCGCACTCGCTAGGGGCGGGACGCTGGTATCGCAACGAATACGCGCTTTTTGTCAGATCGGACGACACGGGCATTAGGGAAGTCAACGAAATGCTCGATAGCGCTTTGGTGCTGGATTTCATGCAGGGACGTGAACCAGGATACAGCTTTGAACGGATTAGGTAGGTGAGAGCGACCGCCTTAGCAATTACCTCCGTCTACCGTAAGTCGCTGAGCGGTGACATAGCGCGCCGCATCTGACACCAAGAATGCGATTCGCGATCCGGCCAACCAACAACGTTCGAAGAGGAAAGCTGCCATGAAACTCAATTCATCGATCGTCGCCGTCGTTACGGGCGGCGCTTCCGGCCTGGGTGCCGCCACCGCGCGGGCGCTGGCCGCGCAGGGCGTCAAGGTCGCGATCTTCGACTTCGCAGCGGAGAAAGGTGAGACCGCTGCCAAGGAGATCGGCGGGGTGTTCTGCAAGGTCGATGTCACCTCTGACAGCGAGGTCGATGCGGCCTTCGCCAAAGCGCGGGCGGCCCATGGTCAGGAGCGGATCCTGGTGAATTGCGCCGGCACCGGCAACGCCGTGAAGACCGCCGGCCGCGACAAGGCCACCGGCCAACCAACGCATTTCCCGCTCGATGCATTCAATCGCATCATCCAGATCAACCTCGTCGGCACTTTCCGGTGTATCGCCAAGTCGGCCCAGGGCATGCTGTCGCTGACACCGCTGGCGGACGGTGAGCGAGGTGCGATCGTCAATACGGCTTCGGTGGCGGCCGAAGACGGGCAGATGGGGCAGGCGGCTTATTCGGCTTCCAAGGGTGGTGTCGTCAGCATGACCCTGCCGATCGCGCGCGATCTGATGAACGAAGGAATCCGCATCAACACCATCCTGCCGGGCATCTTTAACACCCCGCTGCTCCAGAGCGCGCCGGAGAACGTCAAGGCCGCGTTGAGCGCCTCGGTGCCGTTCCCGAAGCGCCTCGGCTTGCCGGAGGAATATGCCCAGCTCGCGCTGACGATGATCACCAATGGCTATTTCAACGGCGAAGACGTCCGCCTCGATGGCGCCATCCGCATGGCGCCGCGCTGACGCCAAAGCGAAGCTATCGTGCGCTGATGGATGCCATCGAAAGGGATTCAGGCAGGTATGTATGTCTAGCGTCGAACCCGTCGGATACCCCCGACAACTTAAGAAAAGAAATCCAGGCCCGTGGCGTCGCCGCGACCAAAACACATGACGCAGTAGGGTTAGCGCTCCCTACGGAAAAAGCCGCTGTCGCAGCGGCGACAGCGGCCAAGTCAAGGGAGGAGCAGACGACCGGTCTGCCAGCGGTTCTACATGTCTATCCTCGGTTATGGAGCCCGGTTTAGTTGTTCTTCATTACGAATGGACACTTACCGTCGGCTATCGGTCGGTAGGCTTGATCACCTGGAAGCGTTCCAATCTTCTTGAAGTAATCCCACGGGTATTTCGACTCCTTTGGTGATTTCACTTCGAACAGCTGCATGTCACGGATCACGCGACCGTCATCGCGGATGTAGCCTGTTGCGCCAGTCGGATCGTCAACCTTCAGTTCCTTCATTTTTTTCATGATGGATTGCGTATCCATCGAGCCGGCTGCTTTGATCGCCTTCAGATAGTGATAAACACCTTCATAGGCGTTCACCTGCGGCGCGGTGGGCATTTTGCCATTGCGGTCAAAAAAGCGCTTCGACCAAGCCCGGCTCTTGTCGTCGTTGTCCCAATAAAAGGTATCGACAAATTCGATGCCCGCAGTTTCGGCAAGGCCGAGGCTGTGAACCTCCATAATGTAGAGCAGGAAGACAGCCATCTTCATGTTGAGGCCGAATTCGTGAGCCTGCTTGACGAGGTTCGCCATATCCGCGCCGGGGCTCGCGATCGCAAGTACTTTGGCCTTGGACGCCTGTGCTTGCAATAACAGGGAAGCGAAATCGGCCGTGCCCAAGGGATGCTTGACAGTACCCAGCACTTTGCCTCCGTTGTCGAAGATGGCTTGGCTCGCCGCATTTACCAAGGCGTGTCCCAGCGCATAGTCCACGCTTATGAAGAACCAAGTATCCATGCCATTTTTAGTGAGCAGCGAGGCGATCGACCGTGAGTTAGAGTAGGTGTCGGGCAGCCACTGCACCAAGTTGGGGGAGCAATCCTTTCCCGTCAGACTGTCTGAGGCTGCTGCTGTGGCGAGCAGGACTTTGTTTTTGGCAAGCACGAGGTTGCTGGCCGCCAGGGCAATGGCTGAATTGTTCATGTCCATGACGGCGTCCACGCCGTCAACGTCGAGCCATCGCCGAGCAATTCCAGCGCCGACATCGACTTTTCCTTGATGGTCTCCGACCAGCAGTTCAACGCGCCGTCCCAAAACGGCGCCGCCAAAGTCCTCGATAGCCATGCGGGCGGCATCGACGCCTGCCGCGCCATCATTGCTTGAGCTTGGACCGCCAACATCGGTCAAATAGCCGATCTTGATGGTAGGCTCGCTGCTTTGACCGAGAGCGGGTCCCAAGCCGATTAAGGCAGCAATGGTGACCAGGACCGTTGAACCTGCGACGGTGCGGAATCCTCTATGCATTTCTTTCCCTCGACGAATTCCCCCTGGCTCTTTCTTGTTTTTCGCTCACGGACAGCCGGGCTACGCCAGAGATGATCCAGGATCATGCATTTTAGTGCAGCACTGTCTAATACCCAGATCTAAGAAGCTGATATTGAAATTGTCTAATTGGGCCAGAGGGCCAAATCACTAAGTTCTAGTCCGGGGTGGTGGTGCGGCCAAGACGGCCGCGAAGTCGGACGCCATGGCTTCGACCATGTGCACAAAATTGCGCATGACGGCCGACGAGTTCTCTTTGTGGAAGACGAGTTGAATCGTCGTCATGGGAGTCTGCTCACGAAGAGGAATATATTCGACCTGTGCGATCTGGAGATGTTGTAACGATGCGGGCACCAATGAAATTCCAATCTTTGCGGCGACCAGTCCGATAAGGGTATGCGTGTCTGAAACCTCTTGAACGATATTAAGCTTGTGACCACGCTCGAGCAGGGCGCTGAACATTCGCCTACTGAAGTCGCGATTAGCGCTCGGGTAAATTTGAATAAGGGGTTGATCTGCGATCTGTGCGAGCGTCAGTGCATTCTCCCGGCAGAGCTGGTGACCCGCTGGCAGGACAGCCACGAAGGGTTCCTGTATTAGGGTGACTGCTTCAAGCTCTCGATCATGGATTGGTCCACGAACAATGCCAATATCGATACGATACTCCTTCAAGGCCGCAATTTGCTGCGAAATCGTCATTTCCTGAAGATGCAGCTTGACCTTGGGGTATCGTTCAACGAACGGCGGGAGGATGTGCGGGATGATCGAATAGATTGATGAGAAAATGGCCCCCATGGCAAGGGGCCCATCTTCGCCCCTTGCGATTGCTTGAACGACTTGCGCCGCGATCTGGGTGGTATTGTTCAGCCGGCGCGCATAACCAACAAGAGCCTCGCCCTCAGCCGTTAAAGAGACCTCGCGACGGGACCGGACGAAGAGCTTAACGTCTAATTGTCGCTCGAGCGCTAGAATGTGTTGACTAAGCGGCGGCTGCGCGATGCCCATTTGCTCCGCGGCGCGTGTGAAGTTTAAGTGTTCGGCTACGGCCAAAAAGTACCGCAGCTGCCGGAGTTCGATCCGAGGAGTGCGTGCGTAGACGTCAACCCGCTCGCTCTTATCGTCTACGAACTGCGCACGCCTATCTCTTCGGGTCTTCGGCACCTCTGGTTCTCCAACTCTTGAGCTTCAGAACGCTTCAACGGGCATCTAACATCACGGCTGATTCATCTACGCGCCGAGGTGGGTCGTTTTAGCTCAGGGTCGGCGGGCTGGCGGACATGTGTAGTCTCACCACGAAGCCAAACATCGTGGAGTTGTTGCAGGTATTGGTCCAGTTCCTTACGAGCAGCCTTGGCGTCGCCCGCCCGCAGATGCTTGACGATTGCGCGCCGGGAGCGGATGACGCGCGTGCCCCCTAACGAACCTAACCTGACGACCCACTGTTGCAACAGGTCCACGAAGGTGTCGGCGATCGTGACAAGGATCTTGTTCTCGCTTGCCTGCGCCAAAAGTCGGTAAAATTGGATAAGAATCGTCGAGCGGCGTTGAGGATCATCGACAACTGCCTCAGCTTCCTTGATGTTCGCCTCCATGGCGGCAAGATCTGCTTCACTCAGGGTGGGCATTGCCGCATCAAGCAGCATGATCGTGATGGCACGCATCGCCTTCGTCAGATCTGCAACGGAGAAGTCGGTCAACCGAAGCGCGCTCGTCAGCTGGCTATTGAGAATCCTCGGATCGCTGGCGGCGACAAATGCGCCACCAGCCGGGCCTCGCTTCAGAACAACGAACCCGCTTATTTCCAACGTTCGCAGCGCCTCCCGTACCGTGCTTCGGCTCACTTGGAACTCCCCGGCAAGCGCTCTTTCGGTAGGAAGCTTGTCGCCGCGCTGCAGCCGCCCCTGCTCAATATTGGCTTTGATTTGGCTGATGATCTCTTCAAAGGTCCTCCGCGGCCGAGCAGGACTGAAGATGGGGGTTGCGGGCTGCGCGGACGGCGGCCGTTTCCTTGCAGGTGCAGGGCTCATTCGATCTCTCGTCGATACAAGATAAAGCGATTTCTCCCGGCAAGCCTCCTTGGGCAACGGGAAGCCTCCTTTATAGACCAAAACGGCATTTGGTCCAACCAACGGTCCACCTCCGACCTTGACGGCATGCCCGAGCGATACCGAATGGCTATGACGTCGGTCGCAAGCCGTCTTAGACAACGGCCGCGTTGATCCGCATGTTCGGTGACGACTTAAATCATGGCGCGAGATTACGCGTGGAGTTGACCCAGATGACCAGCGGCAAGGTTCCTGTTCTTATCATCGGCGCAGGGCCCGTAGGCCTTTCTCTGGCCGGTGACCTAGGATGGCGAGGCGTGCAGTGCTGCCTTGTCGAAAAAACCGATGGCACAATTTATCAACCCAGGATGGACATGGTCGGCATCCGGACCATGGAGTTCTGCCGACGTTGGGGTATCGCAACGTGGGTCGAGAACTCGCCCTATCCGCGCGACTATCCACAGGACAATGTCTGGGTTGAGTCTCTGACCGGTTTTGAATTCGGGCGTGAGCGCATGGCAAGCAAGAATGACGAGCCATGCCCGCCTCAAAGCCCGCAGAAGAGGGAGCGTTGTCCCCAGGACATGTTCGACCCCATCCTTCGACGCTTTGCGAGCCAGTTCAGCGGGGTCGAGTTCCGGTATCGGACCGAATTCGTCGACCTCGAAGAAAGCGCTTCAGGTGTCGTGGCGACTTTGCGGGATCTGGAGACAGGTACCGAGTACAAACTCGCAGCCGATTACCTTATCGGAACCGACGGAGCTGCGAGCGGGGTCCGCGAAAAGCTCGGTATTCCTATGCGTGGCGAACCGGTTCTTACCTATACCACAAATGTGATTTTCCGTTGCCGTGATCTGCCGGCGCTGCACGACAAAGGTAAGGCCTATCGATTTATCTTCATCGACCGTGAGGGAACCTGGCTAACGATCGTCGCCATCGATGGCGCCGATCGTTGGCGAATGTCGATCATTGGTGACAAGTCCAAGCGAGAAACCTCTGAAAGCGAGATACGTGCGCTGATCGTGCGGGCGATGGGGAAGCCGTTCGACTTCGAGATCGAGTCGATCATGCCATGGGTTCGACGCGAACTCGTTGCCGAAAGTTACGGAACCAATCGGGCATTTCTTGCCGGCGATTCCTGTCACCTGATGTCGCCGACCGGCGGCTTTGGCATGAACACCGGCATTGCCGACGCAATCGATCTCTCCTGGAAACTGGAAGCGATGATCAAGGGCTGGGGTGGTCCCGAGCTCCTCGGTTCCTATGGCATCGAGCGCAAGCCGGTGGCAGAGCGAGCAGTCAAGGAGGCGAGCGGCAATCTCGGGCGTATGCTTGTCGCGCGAAAAAAAGGCCCGCCCGAGAGCGCGTTTCAGGTTGGTGCGGAAGGTGACGCGGCACGGAAGGAATATGGCGATTGGTATACGGAGATCATGAAGCGGGAATGGTACTCGATCGGTATCCATCTTGGCTTCAACTACTATCATTCGCCCGTCATCTATCCGGATGACAGCACGGCGCCGCCAGACGAAGTATCGAACTATCTTCAGACCGGGCGTCCCGGCCACCGCGCGCCTCACGCCTGGCTAAAAGACGGCCGGTCCACGCTTGATCTGTTTGGCCGCGGCTTTGTCCTGCTTTCCTTTGAGCCGCGCGGCACCGCAGGTCAGGTCTTTTCACCGGCAGCGCGGGTCCGTGGGCTTCCGCTGCAAGTCGTGGATCTCAGCAACGAGATCGGTGTTCACGAGCTCTACGGCGCAAATTACGTGCTGGTTAGGCCCGATGGGCATGTCGCCTGGCGCGGTGACGCGTTGCCCGAAAATGTCGGCCATGTGCTCGATGTCGTACGCGGGGTTGCATCGAACCGTCCGGCTAACGACAGTCCAAGCGGCAAGCGAGATGCGGCGATGGCAGGGAGCGTTCGATGACTCCCCTTGTTGCAACGTGCCGTCATGACAAACCCGCCGGCGAACGCCTTCGCGATTTGCTTGCGCTGCCTGGTATCCTCAGGATTCCGGGTGCTTACAACGGTTTGACCGCCTTGCAGGCGAAAGGGTCAGGTTTTAAGGCCCTTTATCTATCGGGCGCAGCTATGTCTGCTTCGATGGGCCTGCCGGACCTTGGCATCATCAGCAAGGACGACGTGTGTTTCTTCATCCGGCAAATTTGCCGGGCAGCGGATATCCCGTTGATTGTCGACGGCGACACCGGATTCGGCGGCGTCTTGAACGCAATGGACACCGTGCGCAACTTCGAGGAAGCGGGCGCGGCGGCAGTGCAAATTGAAGACCAGGAGCTTCCCAAGAAGTGCGGCCATCTGAATGACAAGAACCTGATCTCGGCCGAAGAAATGGCTGCAAAGGTCGCAGCTGCGTCCCGCGCGCGTAAGCACCTCATGATTATTGCCAGAACGGACGCTGCGGCCAGCGAGGGATTCGACGCCGCTGTCCGCAGAGCGAGGCTCTATCTGGAGGCTGGCGCGGACGCGATCTTTCCTGAGGCGTTGACCACCGAGGAAATGTTTCGGGAATTCTCCCGTCAGGTGAAGGCGCCGTTGCTCGCGAACATGACGGAGTTCGGAAAGTCGCCCTACCTGTCTGCCGACGCTTTTGAGGTCCTCGGCTACAAAATGGTTATCTGGCCTGTCAGCGCACTTCGTATCGCCGCAAAGGCCCACAAGACGTTCTACACACATCTCGAAGAAAAAGGGCGGGCCGATGGCATGCTCGATCGCATGCTTACCAGAGCTGAGCTTTACGATCTCATCGACTACTCCGGGCACGAAGCGCTCGATGGATCGCTTCGAAAGACTATCGTTACCGATGCCATGCGCGGCGCGGCCGCCGAATAGGCGCGATAATAACAAGGGCTTCGTAGGAAGTCCGGCGATAAGGGAGTGAGAGATGGCAGCCGAAGTCATGAGCGATGCCTTGGAGCGTCAGAAACTCGCCGACGAGTTGGCGAAATACGGTGTGCGCGTCGCGCAACCCAACGATCCCCCGCTCTTTACCAAGGAGCCGAAGAGCGCGATGCAGCCGTTTCACTGGAAGGCGAGCGATCTCTCTCGCCTGCTCGAAAAGATTGGCGCATCGCTCAAGCTCGAGCAGGGTGGGCAACGTCGTACATTGCGACTGACCAACCCAGGTCTTCCCTATGGCACCACTCCGACCTTCTGGGCGTCGATCCAGTATATTCTGCCAGGCGAGGTCGCGAGCGCGCATCGTCATGCCGCGACAGCGCTGCGCTTTATTATGGAAGGCAGCGGTGCCGATACGATCGTGAATGGGGAGCAATATATCATCAACGAAGGCGACCTCGTGCTCACGCCGAGCTGGACTTGGCATGATCACGAGCACAAGGGCAGCAAGCCGATGGTCTGGCTTGACGTGCTGGACATTTCGCTAGTGCGGTCCTTGCACGCGACCTTCTTTGAAGGATCGAGCACGCCGCGCCAGAACGTTAACCGCATTTCCGACCGTTCCTACCGCGAATTCGGCAGCGGCTTGCTCCGGCCTATGCATGAAAGGCGAAGCGGAGGTCCGAGCCCGGTCCTTGCCTATACCTGGCCGAAGGTGCTGGACGCACTAGCCCAGGCCCTTGGGCTAGACCCGGATCCTTTTGACGATACGCTGCTCGAATATCAAAACCCGCTCACGGGCGGACCAGCGCTACCGACGATTGGCACCGCGATTCAGATGCTTCGGCCCGGTGCAATATGCAAGCCGCATCGGCACACGGGTAGTGTCGTCTACTACGTCGTTCGCGGTGAGGGGACGACAATTATCGACGGCCAGAGATTTGATTGGTCGAAGGGCGATTTCCTCGCGCTGCCCCCCTGGGCGGTGCATGCACATCAGAACCGGTCCGATAAATCGGACGCAGTTGTATTTCAGGTTAACGACATTCCGGTGTTGAAGGCGCTCGGCCTCTACCGCGAAGAAGCGGCATGACGCCTGCGGCCTTAGGAGAAAACGTGTGAAGGTAGCCAATTTCAATCAAGGCAGAATCGGTATCGTCGACGGCGATTCGATTGCCGACGTTTCTGACGTCATCGCCTACGATCCGGTCTGCTGGCCGCCAACTGGCATGCTGAGATTCATTGCGTCCTTCGATCATATCAAGCCGCGGCTTCTGGAAACGCTGCCAACAGCCCCGAGGATTTCAATATCGAAGGCGCTACTGAACAGCCCGATAGCATGGCCGAACAAGGTGATCGCTTATCCTGCGAATTATCACGCGCATATCGGAGAGATGAAGACCGGAACTGGCCTAATCTCGAAGTTCGACGCGAGCGGACAGGGCTTTTTCCTCAAGGCGAACTCGAGCCTGAGTGGTCCTCAGGACCCGATCGTTCTGCCGTCGCTGCCCGACCGCGAGATCCACCACGAATGCGAACTCGCGATCATTATCGGGAAGGGCGGAAGGAGCATCCCGCGCGAACGCGCTATCGAGCACATATTCGGCTATTCCTGTCTCATCGACGTCGTCGTTCGAGGAAAGGAAGAGCGCGTCATGCGCAAATCGTTCGACTCGTTCTGTCCGATGGGACCGTACCTGACGACTGTCGACGAGGTGCCGCACTATGACGATATCGAGCTTGAGCTCAGTGTGAATGGCCAGATCCGTCAAAAGGCGAACACACGCGATTTGATCGTCGGCGTTCCAGAGATGATCGCCATGGCGTCATCGGTAATGACGCTATACCCCGGTGATATCATTGCAAGCGGTACGCCCGCTGGCGTGGGGCCGATCCGATCCGGAGATCGCGTCACCATCCGTATCGATCGCATTGGAGAGATGGTCCTGGATGTGACGCAGGGTCCGGACGGCGCTCACCCAGTGTGGAACAAGGCGGCACAGAACGCCTGATTTGATCGGACTTCAGTGACCCGAAGTTCCAACATCGATGCATCTTATACATCGCTGAAATGCAGAAGGGTCACCGGTTCATGGATTGACCAAAGAGCCAAGTGGACCTATGGTCAGACCAAAAGAGGAGGCGAGCATGGAACTGCCGATCGCATTGGCCGGCGAGAAGGTTGGAGTCGTGACAGGAGGAGCGAGCGGGATCGGCCGGGCGCTATGTCTGGCGCTGGCGCAATCTGGTGCCCGTCACATCGTCGTGGCGGATTTGCATTTTGACGGCGCGCAGCAGGCGGCGAAGACGATCCGGAGTGCTCATCCGCACTGTCAGATTTCCGCTCTGGAACTTGATGTTGGGAATGGACAGGCCGTCGACGCCGTGGTCGGACATGTCGAGGCCGCCCTCGGTCCGATCGGCCTCTGGTGTTCCAACGCCGGAATTCACGCCGGCGACGGGCTTGGCTCACTAAGCGATTGGCAGAAATGCCTGGACGTGAACCTGCTCGGGCACGTTCATGCCGCGCATTCGGTGATCCCGCGCATGGCGGCGCGGCGTGGCGGACACTTCATCATCACCGCTTCCGCCGCGGGGCTACTCACCGACTTCCGCTGCGCGCCTTACGCTGCCAGTAAGCATGCCGCGGTCGCGTTGGCCGAATGGCTCGCGATCGAGCATTCCGATGATGGCGTAGCCGTCTCATGTGTGTGTCCGGAGGGCGTTCGAACAGGAATGACAAGGCCTGACAGTCTCAAGACGGGTGCGGCGGGTAACTTCCTGGAACCGGAGCAGGTGGCCGACGCAATCCTTGATGCGCTCAGGACGCGACGCTTCCTTGTGCTGCCCCATCCGCGCGTCGCTGATTACGAACAGCGCAGGGCGGCGGATCGAGAACATTGGCTGGAGCGGATGCGAGCCGCGAGGCGTAGGTTGATGCCGACCGCGCCGGCTGCGGCCGCATCTTGAAGTAACGGAGAAAGAGCGATGTCACAAGCCGGTGCAGAATTGTCGTATCCAATGGCGAGGGCGGAGCCGTTCAATCCGCCCCCCGACTACGCGCGCCTGCGCACCGATCAGCCGTTTGCGCGCGTACGGCTCTGGGACGGCAGCCATCCGTACCTGCTCACCAACTTCGATGACATTCGCTCCGTTCTGAGCAATCAGAAATTCAGCTGCGAACCCAACCGTGAAGGCTTTCCGCACGTCTTCGAAGGGCGAATGGTCGCAGATAAGGCTGACAGGTCATTTCTGCGACTCGACAACCCGGAGCATGATCGCCTGCGCCGCATGGTGACAAAGGAGTTCACGGTCCGCCGTATCGAGCAGCTGACGCCACGCATCGAGGAGACAGTTGATCGACTAATCAATAGTTTTGCGCAGTTGCCGCAGGGCGCCGACTTCGTAGAGCACTTCTCAGCGCCGCTGCCGACCGAGATCATCACGTTCCTGCTCGGGATTCCTTACGAGGATCATCATTTCTTCCATGAAGCCACGCGGATTCAGTTCGGGTCGAAATCCACCCCGGCGGAGGTCCGCAAGTCGCTCGACGACCTCTTTGGTTATCTTGACGCGCTGATCGGTCGGAAAGAGCGTGAGCCGCAGGACGACATCATTTCCCGGTTGGTGGCCGAGCAGTTTGTGCCGGGACATGTCGACCGCCTCACACTTATCAACATCGTCAGGCTGCTTCTGAGCGCGGGCCATCAGACCACGCAGAACATGACCGCGCTTGGCGTGCTGACGCTGTTGCAGCATCCCGATCAGCTCGCACTAATCAAAGCGAATCCTAACCTCATTCCCGGTGCGGTCGAAGAATTGCTTCGCTATTCGAGCGTGCTTCACGTCGGTGCGCGACGCGTCGCGCTCGAGGATATCGATGTCAACGGCAAGCTCGTGAAGGAGGGGGAGGGCGTGATCTGCTCGATCCCGGCCGCCAATCGTGACCCTGGCCTGTTTCCAAATCCAGACAAATTCGACGTACAGCGGGACGCCGCGCGGCATGTGGCGTTTGGGTTCGGCATCCATCAATGCCTAGGTCAAGTGCTGGCTCGAGCGGAGCTGCGGGTTGTCTATGGGAAACTATTTCACCGGTTGCCAAACCTCCGTCTCGCGGTCCCCTTCGAACAGCTGCGTTTTCGCCACGACATGTTTGTCTATGGCGTTCACGAGCTGCCACTTGCTTGGTGATACCAACGAAAGCGAGCTTCATGCGTATTGAAATCAACAAATCCCGCTGTATTGCGGCCGGGCAATGTGTGCTGAAAGCACCGCAGGTGTTCGATCAGGACGAGCAGGATGGCATGGTCATTCTGCGTACCGACAATCCCGCTCCGGAGCTTCAGGAAGCGGCAAGGCTGGCGGCACGGGTCTGCCCGTCCGAGGCCATTACCATCTACGAGGATTAGGCGCGGCGCGCAAGACGGGGAACAGCATGAATCGACATGACACGATCACGGCCGAGGCCGCCTTGCAACATCCGCGCGCCCTGACGGGAGTGAAGGTTCTCGATCTCACCCAGTGGGAGGCTGGATCTGCGTGCGCGCAGTCGCTTGCCTTTCTTGGCGCTGATGTGCTCAAGGTCGAGCGGCCCAAACTCGGCGATCCTGCCCGAATTGCCTCGGCCGACTCGCCCGATGCCGACTCGCTCTACTTTCTCGTGCTGAATTCCAACAAGAGGAGCGTCACGATCGATTTGCAGAAGCCGGCGGGGAAGGACGTGCTAACCCGGCTAATTAGCGAGTGCGATGTCTTTCTGGAGAATTTTGCACCTGGCACGACCGAGAAGCTTGGGCTCAGCTATGAGGCAGTCAGCAAGATTAATCCCAGAATTATCTACGGCACCGTTCGCGGGTTCAGTGAGGAAAGTCCTTACCGCAATTTCCGTTGCTTCGATGCGATTGCGCAATCTGCAGGTGGTTCTGTTGCCTTTACAGGCGAGCCCGACGGACCACCGTTAAAGCCAGGGCCAACCTTCGCTGATACGGGCTCGGGCCTGCATCTGGCGATTGGGATATTGGGCGCGCTTTATCAACGCGAGTTCACCGGCAAGGGGCAATGTATCCGCGTTGCCATGCAGGAAGCAGTGATGAATTTCGGCCGCATCACCTTCGCTCGCCATCAGCTTACCGGAAAGCCGGTGGAGCGTGTCGGCAATGGGTCGCCGAGCAGCACCGCCGCGCCTTCGGGACTCTATTCATGCTTGGGCGGGGGGCCGAACGACTATTGCTTCATCTACACCGCCCGTGACGAACTGACGGGTAATAAGCAATGGCGCGCTCTGCTGAATACAATCGGAAGGTCGGATCTGCTTGAAGATCTGCGCTTTGGGACGCCTGAGGCGCGTTTCAAGCGAAAGGAGGAGGTCGACGAGATCATCCGACCCTGGATGGCGAGCCAGGATAAGAGAACCGCGATGGAAAAGCTGAACGGCGCCGGCGTTCCGGCAGGAGCGGTGTTTGATACCGGCGACCTCATGAACGACGCCTCATTTCGTGCAACGGGAATGTTAACTGAGATCGTTCACCCCACTCGCGGTCCCGTTGTCCTGCCAGGATGGCCCGTCAAGATGAGTGGCTCGCCGACACCGCCGATCACCTGTCCGCCGACGCTTGGCCAGCATACCGACACCGTCCTGCAAGAAATTCTAGGAATGGATGAAGCCGCGATCAAGGAACTGCGGGCAAGTCAGGCGATTTGACAGGAGTTGGTGTTGACTCAGCGTCGACTGAAGGCGGCCTTCTATCGCGGCGGCACGAGTAAGGCAGTGATCTTTCGGAAGGAGGATCTTCCGGAAGGGGCTCCGCCCGACAACGTCGCCGAATGGGATCGTCTATTTCTGTCTCTGATGGGCAGTCCCGACGCTGCTGAGCGCCAACTGGATGGCATGGGCGGAGGCGTTTCCTCGCTTTCGAAGATCGCAGTCATTTCCCCGTCGAGCCGAGAAGACAGCGACGTCGATTACACCTTTGCACAGGTCGGCATAGAGAAGTCCGTCGTCAGCTATCGGGGCAATTGCGGTAATATCAGTTCTGCTGTGGGACCATTCGCCATTGACGAAGGATTGGTGTCATCGAGCGATGGGCCCACAACGGTACGGATCTTTAACACGAACACGGAGAAGAGGCTCGTTGCACAGTTTGCCGTTGAGAATGGCAGAGCCAGGGTCCAAGGCGACCTCCGGATCGACGGTGTCTCCAGGCGTGGATCTCCCATCAAGCTCACTTTCATCGATCCGGCGGGGGCGGCCACCGGAAAATTGCTGCCGACCGGCAACGTTCGGGACGTCCTGGACATCGGCAATGGCCGCAAGATCGAGGCGTCCCTTGTCGACGTGGCCAATCCTGTTGTCATCATCGACATGGACGACGTGTGTCCGAGCACCGATGGCTTCGATACAGCATGGTTTCAGTCGGCCGAGCAGCGCCGTTTGCTGGAAGACGTTCGGGTTGCGGCCGCGCAGGCGATGGGGCTCGTCCCGGACGAGGAGGCGGCCCGCGTACGCCTGACGAACTTGCCCTTGATCGCCATCGTGCGGAAGCCGAACGCCTATCGCGCGGCAACGGGTGTCACTGTCGACGCGGAGGACATCGATGTTGTGACGCAAATGATATCGATGGGCGCGCCACACAAGGCCTCTCCTCTTACTGGAGCGATATGTTTGGCAGCGGCATGCAAGATTACTGGGACCATCGCCAATGAGGCTGCAACCAGCAGGGGAATCTCTCGCGAAGAATTTAAGGTCGGGCATCCCTCGGGCATACTGCAGCTAACGGCGGTTTGCGAGAATGCTGGCGGAATGTGGCGAGTGCCCGAGGCCGGGGTGTATCGGACGGCTCGACGCCTGTTTGAAGGGCACGTCTTCGTTCCCCAGTAACAGAGGCTGCGGCAATTTCCGACCGCGGCACGGAGGAGGAGAGATGTTGGAGTTCCGTGCGTTGGCCTTGAAGTCACCTCGAACCTGGCAGACCAGCGGCATGATCAATAGAGGCGTTCCCGCCGCGGTCTTGGCATTTGCGCTCGCCGTTGGCAGCACGGGTTTCTGCAACGCTGAAGATTATCCCACGCGTCTCGTCCGCTTCGTCGTGCCGTTCCCTCCTGGCGGCGGCGTCGATCTAGTCATCCGGGCAGCGGCTCAGGACCTCAGTGCGAAGTGGGGCACGCCGGTGATCGTTGAAAATCGCGCGGGTGCAGGCGGTACCGTTGGAACGGAAGCTGTCTATCGCGCACCACCGGACGGTTACACCTTGTTGGCAACCGTCAATCAGACCATCACTACAGCGCCGTATCTATTTAAATCGCTGCAATATGAACCGTCCAAGCTGACGCCCGTCACGCTGATGGTGCGCAGTGACAATTTCATTCTCGCGCATCCTTCCGTTCCGGCTAACTCCCTTCGCGAGCTGGTCAACCTTGTCAAGAAGGAGCCAAATAAGTGGAACTACGGCTCGTTTGGTCGCGGCTCGCAGCCGCAACTCCTGTTTGAGTATCTTAACAGCAAAGAAAAACTCGATCTTCTGCACGTGCCCTACAACGGCATATCGCCGCTGTTGATCGCGATCATGACGGGGGAAGTATCATTTACCACAGGCAGTGCCGGTGTTGCGGGTGAGCTTTTGCGCACAGAAAAGCTCAAGGCACTCGCCATTGCTGGAAAGAAGCGATCACCACAGTTTCCGGAAGTGCCAACGACAGAGGAGGCGGGCTTCGGCTACTTGCAGTCGTCAATCTGGTATGCGGTGTTCGCACCGCCCGGCACGCCTCCGAGCATCGTGAACAAGATCGCAACGGCTTTGTGCGAGATCTTGCAGGATCCGTCGTTTGTCGAGCAGCAAGTTGCAGCGAAGGGGCTCGAACCGATTGCAAGCACACCGGAACAACTTGCTGACGTGGTACGCAAGGAAACCGCGGCACTTAAGATCATGATCGATGCCGCTAACATTCAGGCCGAATAGATCTAACCAGGCTCATGAGATGACCAGCACATATGAGGGAGACACGGAGTGAACAAGCCCGTAGCGAGCTTGGGCTCGCTTCTGAAAAGTAACAACGATCCGGTCGATTCGTCGGAAGGACGCAGGGCCGCCAAAGATGCGATCCTAGCCTTTTTCAAGGCCGTCGCGACCAAGGACATGACGGCGCTCGCCAACAGTGTCACCGAGGACGCGGTGTACGAGATCCCATTCAGCGAGAGCGGCTCGACCGAACCAGGTCAATTCCGTCGCTACGTGGGAGCAGCCGCCGTCATCGAGTTCTGGACGGGCACAACGGCAAATGGCCCGAAGAGCCTGGGTCCTGAAGATGTCGAGCTTTGTATCAACGCTGATGGCAGCAGGGTATTCATCGAGCAGAGGGGAAATATGATCCTCTCCGATGGTCGCTCCTATCGTAACCGGTATGTGTTCCGCTTCTCGATCCGGAATGGGCGGGTTTGCCATGTACGAGAATACTTTAATCCCGTGACGGCGGCCTTCGCGTTCAAGCGAAAGATCGCGAACGCGTTCATCGTAGAGACGCTTTAACTCGAGCAGGACCTGGAGAGCGGCTCAGATGACTGATAGTGTCTTGATCGTCGGCGCCTCGGTTGCTGGTGTCGGTACCGCGAATGAATTGCGGCGCTGCGGGTTCTCGGGAAAGATTACGCTTGTGGATGCGCAGCACCATCTGCCATACGACCGGCCGCCGCTGTCCAAGGCGGCGTTGCTCGGGCAGGTTGCGACCTCAGAGTTGCAATTTCACAGTCGGGACTACTACGCTCAAGCCAAGATTGATCTTGTCCTTGGTCACCCCATAAAATCACTCGAAGTAGACAAGCGTATGGTGCTTCTCGAGTCAGGTGAGAAACTGGCTGCTGATTGCATCATCATCGCGACCGGTGCCCGCGCCCGGCCGTTTCCTGCAGAACGTTGCACAGCCGACATTCATCTACTGCGTGATATCGATGATGCAAACGCCTTACACGCAGGTTTGCGGAAGAGCCGCCGCGTTGCGGTTATTGGCGGAGGTTTCGTTGGAGCCGAAGTCGCCTCGAGCGCTTCCGCTCTCGGGCTTCAGGTCGTGCTCGTCGAGGCGATGCCACTGCCATTTGTGCGAATCCTGGGGAGCGAGATTGCGGCCAGGCTCGCCGATCTGCATTTGCAAGCGGGCGTAGAGCTCGCGTGCGGTGCCTCGGTCGATCGTATCGACGAGATCGACGGTCGGAGCCGGCTGGCCTTGACGAGCGGCGAATTGGTCGACGCTGATATCGTGGTGGCGGGCCTTGGCGCGCTGCCAAACGTGGAATGGCTGATGTCGTCGGGATTGAAAATTGCCAATGGCGTCGTTTGTGATGCACGCGGCCAAGCGAGCGCACCCGGCATTTTTGCTGCAGGTGATGTCGCTTGTTGGCAAAATCCACTGACGGGATATTGGGAGAGGCATGAGCACTGGACGGCAGCAAGAGAGCAGTCTCGCATCGTAGCTCAAACGATTGTTGGTGAGGATACCCTGCAATGGGGCGCCTTCATTCCGTATTTCTGGTCCGATTTCCACAAGGTGCGTCTGCAGATGCTAGGATCCGCTCAAAATGCGGACGAGACTTGCATCGTGCATAACGAGCCCGACAAGCGCGCTTTCGTGGCAGAGTATCGAAGAGATGGCGAGCTCTTAGGAGTCGTGGGATGCAATGCAGCAGCACGGGTCATGCGCTACATGCCACAGCTATCGCGTAGTGCGGTTATCGTCTCATGATGTCGAAAATCAATTTACGGTGGAGACAGACGCCACTTGCCGCGCGACTTGGGGCCACCAATGACTCGAGTCTTCGCATTGCCAATGAATATACGAAATCAGGATGAAGGCAGGCTAGGTGTACGAAGCGCCTATCCGATTAATTGTGCCGGATAGCGACACCATATCTCAGCCAGGAGGTTACCGAACTTGCGGCACGTCTGTCGTGTTTCGATACCGCGAAAAGCCTCGGAGCGCTGCGGCGACGGTGGGTAAATGGATGGAAAGCTGGAAGAGGTAATTGGAGGGCGCTGATCACTGCTCATGTGTTCCCCGGCGAACCTTGAATCTGCCTCAGGAATACAATGCATGACTAGTAGCGTCCTTATTGTTGGTGCGTCCGTGGCCGGCGTCGGCGTGGCAGATGAATTGAGGCGATTCGGCTATTCCGGTCGGATCATGCTCGCCGATGCAGAGGCTCATCTGCCGTATGACAAGCCGCCATTGTCGAAGGGCGTGTTTGGCGGCGACGTAGACATTGAGCAGCTTCGGTTTCACGATAGTGCGTATTATGCGCGGATGAATATCGACCTACATCTCGCTAGCCCAGCGGAGACGCTTGATGCGGTCGAGCGCACGGTCTTCCTTAGATCGGGCCGTCCGTTGGCTGCAGATGCCATCGTCCTCGCAACAGGGGCTCGTGCCAAGCCGTTCCCTATTGGTCGATGTATGGAATCGGTGCATTTGTTGCGCAATTTGGACGACGCGAGGCGGCTGCGCGATCAAGCTCGTGCAGGGCAGCAGATCGTCATAGTCGGGGGAGGTTTTATTGGTAGCGAACTAGCTTCTGCGGCAGTTCGTGCCGGGCTGAAGGTCGTCATGATAGATGCAACGGGACTTCCGTTCGAGCGAGTTCTGGGAAGTCAAGTTGCCGCCCGAATTGCTGACCTGCATATGCGCAACGGGGTGGAGCTACTGCATAGTGTTCAAATAAGCGAAGTAACTAGAATGGGATCTCGTCAGCGAGTCACCTTAGCCAAGAACATGGTGATCGATGCGGACATCGTCGTTGCGGGGCTCGGTTCGGTGCCTAACGTGGAATGGCTAATTTCCTCGGGGCTCGCGACATCGAATGGCGTCCCATGCGACGAGCGAGGAAGGACTCAAGTGCCGGGAATTTTTGCGGCCGGAGATGTGGCTGCCTGGATAGATCCGGCGAGCGGGCAATACGTAAGACACGAGCATTGGGCGGCGGCAAAAGAACAAGCGCGTATCGTTGCCCAGTCGATCACTCGTCAAGATAAAAACTCTTGGGGAGAGTTTGTGCCCTGCTTCTATTCCGACCTCTATGGCCTTCAATTGCAGCTGCTTGGTTCTACGGCCCAAGCCGACGACGTTCGAACCGTACATCAGGACGATAAGAAGCAGGCATTCTTGATCGAGTATCGCAAGGCGCAGGAATTAATAGGTGTCGTGGGTTGTAACGTCGACGTTAAAACGATGCGCTACCGCCTACGTCGTTGTTGCAGAGATAATAGGCCGTTAGATACCGAAATTGCCAAGTCGTAGAAAGTTCATCGAGCACGCCCTCAATGCGCGAGCCAGTCGTGTAGGGCGCAATGGTGGGACAGATTGACAGCTGACGAGTTGGTTAGACGTATCGGCTATTACGTAATCAGAATTTGGTATTTGTTGTCCGGCTCAATCGACCGTTACATCCGCTTACGTAGTGATGAGGCCGGCAGGCGATGTTTGGATTGCGCCGGTTGCCAATTGATAATTCAGGGGGAGCCGGTGAAAGCCATTAGCCTAGGGTGTATAATTGCAGCTCTCGCGGTACCGGCTGCTGGATATGCGCAATCGAAAAATGGGGTGAGCGATACCGAGATCAAGATTGGCAACTTGATGCCGTACAGCGGGCCTGCCTCCAACTATAGCGTTCTCGCAAAAGTAGAAGAAGCTTACTTCCGAAAAGTGAACGACGATGGTGGCATCAATGGGCGCAAGATTGTGTTCGTTTCTTACGATGATGCGTTCAGCCCTCCAAAATCAGTCGAGCAGACGAGGAAGCTCGTAGAAAGCGACGAGGTGTTCGCGATATTCGGCTCGCCTGGTACGGCCTCTAACACTGCGACAATGAAGTACCTCAACGCACGGAAGGTCCCGCAGATTTTCGTTACAACAGGGGCGGAGAAATTTAGCGATCCGAAGAACTTTCCATGGACGATGGGCTGGATTCCTCATTACCGGCGCGAAGGAATCGTCTACGGGAAGCAAATTATCGCTCAAAATCCGCGCGCGAAAATCGCCGTTTTGTACCAGAACGACGATTTTGGACGCGATTATCTCTCCGGCCTGAAGGAGGGGTTGGGTGAGGGGGCCTCCAGCATGATCGTTGCCCAGGCGCCTTATGAGACGACCGATCCGAATATAGCGTCGTCGCTCATCACGCTGAAAGCGTCGGGCGCAGACACGCTCTTGATTGCCGCGATCTCGAGGTTCGCCTCGCAGGCGATCCGGACCGTGGCGGAAATGTCTTGGAAGCCATCGATCTATATTAGCAATACGGCAGCGACTATCGAAACAACGCTGAAACCAGCAGGGCTATCGAACGCAACCGGTCTCATGTCCGCCGCTTACCGAAAGGATCCGGAAGATCCTGCCTGGGCGAAAGATCCGGGTATGATGGAGTTCTTTGCGTTCATGGACAAATACGTTCCAGGGGGCGCCAAAAACGACATTGCGGCTTTGGGTTATGCGTCGGCGCAAAGCCTCGTTTATGTGTTGCGGCGGTGCGGGAACGAGCTGACGCGCGAGAATTTCATGAAACAAGCCGCGAACCTTCATGATGTGCAAATCGGGTTGCTGCTTCCCGGGATCACGCTCAACACGAGCCCTACGAATTATTCTCCGATTGATCAGTTCCAAATGATGCGGTTCAACGGCCAGCATTGGGATCTGTCTGGACCGCTAGTGAAGCCGTAGTCGCGATCGTCATCGGCGTAGCAGATTGGAATATTATCTTGTCTAGTAGATCGATAGCCCGAGGGGCGTACATTGTCGGTGCGTTCGAGCATCCGACCCGGCTCGCAACGACTCAGAGCGTTGCACAGCTCCAAATGGAAGTGGCGAAGGGCGCCCTTGAAGATGCCGGACTGGGGCTTGGAGATGTCGACGCGTTTTACACGGCTGACGCTCCGGGGTTAGGCCCCATTGCGATGGTGGAGCATCTCGGTATTCGACCCAAGATTGTCGATTCCACCGACGTCGGCGGCTCCTCCTATCTGGTGCATGTAAACCATGCCATGCAAGCGATCGCTGCCGGGAAGTGCAGCGTCGCGCTGATCACACTAGCCGGCCGACCGCGCGCTGAAGGTATGACCGCGGTAGCGTCGAAATTTGCTGGACCCGACGTCGGCTTCGAGAGCCCGTATCGATCCCAAGTGGTCGGAATGTATGCGATGGCGGCGGCCCGGCACATGCATGAGTTCGGAACAACCGCGGAGCAACTTGCCTGGATTCGGGTGGCAGCTTCGACGCATGCCCAATACAACGACAGGGCGCTGCTCCGCAAAGTCGTCACCGTCGAAGACGTGCTCATGTCGCCGATGATTGCGGATCCGCTGCATCGGCTCGATTGCTGCGTGATGACGGATGGGGGCGGAGCAGTGGTCGTAGTGGGCGAAGAGATTGCGAAATCGCTGTCTCGGCCAAAAATAAAGGTCCGTGGAGCTGGTGAACACGTCAAATGCATTCTTGGCGGCTACCCGGAGATGACCACTTCGGGAGCGGTCGTCTCAGGAGCTCAGGCGTTCTCGGAGGCGCGCGTGTCGCCGAAGGATATCAAGTGCGCATGCATATACGACAGTTTCACCATTTCGGTTCTCATTGCGCTTGAGGATCTTGGATTTTGCGAGAAAGGCCGCGGCGGGCAGTTCGTGGCGGATGGAAATCTCATCTCGGGCGTTGGCAGGCTTCCGTTCAACACGGACGGAGGCGGGCTCTGCAATAACCATCCTGCTAACCGTGGGGGCATGACGAAGATCATCGAACTCGTTAGGCAGTTGCGCGGTGAAGCCCATAAAGCGGTACAGGTACCGAATTGCGATCTTGGCTTGGCGCATGGCACCGGAGGCTGGATCGCTTCCCGGCATTGTAGTGCGACTCTAATCCTGGAAAGAGAGTAAGTGTATGGACGCGCAACATGATTCCGATGTCCCGGCCCCTGCGATCGATCTGGACAACGAGAAATTCTGGGCCGCTGCATCCCAGCGAGAGTTGTTGGTAGGAAAGTGCCGTGCATGCAAGGCGTCATATTTTTATCCGAGACATTTTTGTCCATTCTGTTTGTCTACTGATGTCGAATGGTCAAGAGCGTCAGGGGACGGCCAGATATATTCTTTTACGGTTTTGAGAAAGGCTGAGCGACCCTACGTTCTCGCCTACGTACGGCTCGAAGAGGGTCCTTCGATGCTGACAAACATTGTTGAATGTGATCCCAACAAGATTTCGATCGGGCAACGCGTAACGGCGGTCTACGTAGCTTCGAAGACTGGAGCGCTGGTGCCGATGTTTACGCCGCTGAGCGACGATCTTAAGCGCCCGGATGCGTGATCTGCAAGCAACGCGCGACCACCCACAAAAGGACGCCTCTCTACATGATCGATAAAGAAGTAAGGACATTCTCCGATGCTGTCGAGGGCATTGCAGACGGTGCGGTCGTGCTGGTTGGCGGATTCGGAGCTGTTGGGGTAGCGGACAACCTGCTTGAGGCACTTCATGATCAGGGGGTCAAGGAACTGACGATCGTGGCCAACAATGCCGGTACTGGTACCGCGGGGCTTGCAAGGCTGATCAATTCAGGTCGTGTCAGAAAGGTGATTTGCTCCTATCCACGATCAGGAGACTACCAGGCGTTTCTTGCGGCTTACCAAGCAAAGACGTTGGAACTCGAACTCGTGCCACAGGGAACGATCAGCGAGAGAATGCGATGTGCAGCTGCAGGGCTGGGCGGCTTCTTCTCGCCGGTCTCTGCCGGTACCAAACTGGCTGAGGGAAAAGAGACGAGAGACATCAAGGGCCGACTGCACGTCTTCGAACCCCCGCTGCAAGGCGACGTCGCGCTCATCAAGGCGCACAAGGCGGACCGTTGGGGAAATCTAACGTATGCTAAGTCCGCGAGGAATTTCAACCCTGTCATGGCGATGGCGGCGAAGCTTACAGTCGTCGAAGTAGATCAAATTGTAAGCTTGGGAAGCATGGATCCGGAGGCGATTGCTACTCCAAACATATTCGTTGACCGTATCGTGGCGATTGGAGCGATCGCATGACCCCATTGACGCGAGAACAAATTGCTTGGCGCGCTGCTCAGGACTTGCGCGAGGGAGACTACGTCAATCTCGGTATCGGAATCCCAACGTTGGCGGCTAACTTCGTACCTAGGGACCGAGAGGTCATCTTTCATAGTGAGAACGGTATTCTTGGTCTTGGGCCTCGACCAGAGCATGGAGCCGAAGACGAAAATCTCATCGATGCGGGAAAGAATTTTACGACCTTGGCCGAAGGTGGTTGCTACATGCACCATGCTGACGCGTTTCTGATGATTAGAGGTGGGCATCTCGATGTAAGCTTACTCGGCGCGTTCGAGGTGGGGGAGAGCGGGGATCTCGCCAATTGGGCGACCGGTGATCCGACGTTTCCGCCCGGTGTGGGAGGCGCTATGGACTTGGCGGTCGGGGCTCGAGAGGTACGGGTGCTCATGGAGCACACAACAAGGGATAAGCAGCCGCGAATTCGTCTCAAGTGTAGCCTTCCGCTCACGGCATCTAGGGTAGTCAAACGGATCTACACCAATTGCGCCGTAATCGACATCGACCCGAATGGCCTGCTCGTTCGCGAAGTAATTGCCGGTATGAGCGCAGATAGGCTTCAGTCGATCACCGAGCCAAAGCTGCGGTTCGCGACTGACTTGCGGGTCCTGGATACGCCGCCAAGGATTGTCCGATAAAGGGATGTCGGACAGCAGGCACGTCTGACCATTAACAGCTTAACGTTTGGCGGAGCCTGGAATTCATTTTTGACCGCGGAGTATCTATGGTAGACTACTTGAGTGTGCGAGCTTGGCAGTCCCCTGAGATCCGCCACGTCTACACTGAAAAGGACACGATCCTCTATGCGCTGGGCGTCGGCGCTGCGTCAGACCCACTTGAGGATCAGCAGCTGCGCTTCGTTTTCGAGAGAAACTTGGTTGCGCTACCGACAATGGCGACGGTGCTCGCAACCCCAGGCGCTTGGATGCAAGAGAACAAGCAACTCGATATTGACTACCTCAAGGTTTTGCACGGAGAGCAAATAGTACGCATGCACGCGCCGTTGGCGCCGGCCGGAAGTATAATCGGCCAAAGCCGTGTAGTGCGCTTGGTTGATAAGGGGCAAGACAAGGGCGCAGTCATGCATGTGGAGAAAGAGCTCCGCGATGAATCTACAGGAAAGATCATTGCTACCTGCGAGCATGTTGTATTTTTGCGCGGAGACGGCGGGTTCTCGCGCAACGGCGGCGGCGATGCGGCTGCCCCTCCGCCGCCTGGCACTCCCCAACGAGAGCCGGATCATACGATCGAACTTACAACCCGGCCCGATCAGGCTGTATTGTATAGGCTATCGGGTGACCTTAATCCTCTTCACATTGACCCGTCCATTGCACGTAAGGCAGGCTTTCCTAAGCCAATCCTACATGGCCTCGCAAGTTACGGCATCGCCTGCCGCGGCATCGTTGAGACATATTGCGGGGCCGATGCCGGGCGGCTGCGAGATATCCGCGCCCGTATGTCCGCTCCGGTCTATCCTGGCGAAACGATCCGCCTCGTGTGTTGGCGGGAAGACGATCGTGTGGCATTTCGCGCAGAGGTAGCCGAGCGCAATGTCACTGTTCTAACCCACGGCTCGGCGACTCTCACAATCTAGTTTCAATCCACCAAATGGGCTGAGGAAAAGTGGAATGCGATGGCGCATCCGGCCTTGGCAGCGGTCGCCGCCAAGCCGTTCGACGAAGCGTCTGTTTGACCCAGGAACCCTTGTCGCCTCCAACAAGTTCGCAGTCTGATGTGACATTATTGCCGGATGATCCGGCTACGATCTTTTACACATCGGGAACGACCGGCCGACCCAAGGGCGCGCTCAGCTCGCACGCCATATCCACCTTTCTCCAAAACTCGGCGGTTTGGGAGAGCCCGTGGTTCTTAGCGCAAGGGGGCTATTCCACGGCAGCAAAGCCATCCACCAGCGCTTGGCCCCACTGGAGTTCGAGACTTTGAACTTCTCGCAGTTCGAATTGCGCTGGTCCCAAGACATTGTCGACCATCGGTTTGGCAAAAACCCACTGCCGCAATTTGCTAGGCATCTTGTCGATGCTCCAGTTTTAGTCCACGAGCACCCATCGATCGCCCTTGAACACCTGCAAGTAAATGTTCTTGATCGGACGATAATCGTCAGACGCGAGTTTAAAGCGAATACCGGGCAGCAGCATCGGCCTTTCGAGATCTAGGCTGGTTGCCTGCTTCAAGATGTTTTCGCGGCTAAGATCGCTTCCGCATTTTGCAATCACCTCGGCCATTACTTGCGCATTGTTAAAACCGCTAACGTAGAGACTATCTGACTTGTTCGCACCTGGAAGATACTTGTCCATGAAGGCGATGTATTCCTTGTAACCTGGGTCGTTTGCCCATCGGGGATCGTCCGGATCCTTGAGGTAAGCGCCTGAGATGACGCCCTGAGCTGCGTCCATTCCCGCGGGCACTAGAGCCGACGCGACGGAAGCTCCCGTCGCCGCGATATAGGTCTTTGCGTTCCAGCCGATCAGATGCTTCCGTCTAAGGATTTGCGCGCTGAACTTGGGAGTCGCTTGATAAAAGAAAACGTCAGCGCCACTCGCAGCCAAAGCGACCACCTGTGAGTCCACAGTCGGGTCGGTCGATTCATATCTCAGCTCGCTAACAACTTGACTGACCTTGGCGCCAAGCCCTTCCTTGAAGGCGGCAGCATAGTCTCGGCCGGCATCGTCGTTGGAATATAGAACGGCGATCTTGGCGTGGGGTGTGTTCTTGACGATTTCCGCAGCGTAGACCTTGGCCTCATCGGAATAGATCCATATGCCCGGTATCGTCCAGGGAAAGTGCTCGGGATCGGCGAAAGCCGATGCCCCGGCCACGATGAACAGCTGTGGAATCTTGCGCCCGTTTAGGTATTTTTTGATAGCTGTATTCGTGGGAGAACCCAGTGTTCCGAAGATCGCCGCGACCTCATCTTGCTCGACGAGGCGGCGCGTTTGCTCAAAGGCCTTGGGTGGGCTGTAGGCGTCGTCTAGACTAATCAAATTGACCTTGCGGCCATTGATGCCCCCCTTATCGTTGATCATCTGGAAGTAGGCGGATTCCGCCTTACCGTTAATTCCGTAAGCCGAGGCGGGCCCGCTGTAGGGCTTGGTCTGACCCAGCCTGATTTCCGTTGCTGTAACCCCGGGAGTTTGCGCGATGGCGCCGCCGGTTACACCCCAACCGATGCTTAATGAGCCGAGAAGCGCCAATAAGGATCTTGCCTGTTTCATAGTTTTCTCCCAGTAAGCGCGCCTGAAGTCCGACGCCCTTGTTTTTCTGCGTATCGAAGCGAGATTTGGTTTGAAGCGTTCCGAGCTATGACATGCCGACGTTGTCACTTCGCAAGGCAACGTGAGCTTGGTCCAACCTCTTTTCTAATCGATTTCGATCACGAGCTTTCCGGTAGCCCGACCTTCCATCAGGTCGGCAATAGCGCGTGGAGCTTGCTCAAGAGAATAACGTGCGCCGATGTGCGGCTTCAGCTTGCCCCAAGCGAGCCATCCAATGAGATCCTTCATGTCAGCTTGGAATTGCTCCGGCTGCTGCTCGACAGAAGCCCCCCAAAAAACCCCAATCGCCGAAGCCCCCTTTAGCAATGGCAAATTAAGGGGCAAGCTGGGAATCCGCCCGGCCGCGAAACCAATTACTAGAAACCGCCCGCTCCATCCGAGTGAGCGGAAAGCCGGCTCCGACAAGTCGCCGCCAACTGGATCATAGACGACGTCGACTCCCTTGGTCCCGCAGAGTTTCTTTATCTCTTGGCGGAGATCGCACGTGCGATAATTTATCAGATGATCCGCACCGCAACGCGCCGCCACATGGAGCTTCTCGGCGCTAGAAGCTGCAGCGATTACGCGTGCTCCAAGGAGCTTTCCCAGCTCGACTGCCGCGCTGCCTACTCCACCACCGGCACCCAACACGAGCAAGGTCTCACCCGGAAGAAGCCGTGCTCGAGTGCGCAAAGCATGGATCGTCGTTCCGTATGTTACGGTGAAGGCCGCCGCAACATCAAATCCGACCGACGCTGGCAGATGCAGCGCCCGGCCTGCATTTACAATCACCTGCTCAGCGTACGCCCCTCTGACAAAGGCGACTACCCGGTCCCCAGGCTTGAATGCCCTAACGCCCTCTCCGAGAGCATCGACAATCCCCGCACCTTCTCCTCCAGGGACAAACGGCGGCTCAAGCTTCGCTTGATAGCGGCCCGCGACCATCAATCCGTCGGGAAAATTGATGCCGGCGGCATGCAACCGTATTCGTACTTGACCGGGACCAGGCCCAGGTACCGGGAGATCCCGCACTCTCAAAACATCAGGGCTACCGAATTGTTCGCAAACAACTGCGCGCATGTAACTGCCGGTCCTTTCAGAATATACAGGAATGCCGACTGCTCTCGAAAATCTTATCAGTCAGCTTGCCGTAGGCTTCTCGGCCGTGCCTGCGGCCTTGATGTAACGGTCCCGCAACTCCCGCTTCAGCATCTTTCCGTTCGGCAATCGAGGGAGTACCGCGAAGTCAACAGTCTTGGGACATTTGTAGGATGCAATACGTGCGCGACAAAAGGCGATCATTTCGGTACCGAGTGCGCTGCTTTCCTCTATACCGCTCCTTAGTTGCACTACGGCTTTGACGTCTTGTCCGAATTCGTGATTTGGGACGCCAATCACAGCGACATCAAGCACAGAGGGGTGTTGGATCAGGGTATCTTCGATCTCTCGCGGATAGATGTTCACACCACCCGACAGTATTAAATCCGTGCGCCGGTCAGACAGGTATAGAAATCCGTCCGTATCGACGTATCCGATGTCTCCCATCGTGCTCCAACCCCGCGCGTTGTGCGATGATGCGGTTTTTTCGGGGTCATTAAAATATGTGTACCGACCGCCCCCACTGAAATAGATCGTGCCGACTTCTCCGGCGGGCAATTCGTCGCCATCCTCGCTCACGATATGAACTTTGCCAAAAACGGGACGGCCCACCGTGCCGGGATGGCTGAGCCATGCTTGCGTGTCGACGGCAGTCAGCCCGTTGCTCTCGCTCCCAGCGTAGTACTCATGGACGATGGGTCCCAGCCATTCGATCATCTCTCGCTTAATCTCGGGCGGACAAGGCGCCGCCGCATGGACCACGACCCGAAGACTGGAGGTGTCAAATTGCGTCCTCTCGGCTTCCGGCAGTCGCAGCATTCGAACGAACATCGTCGGAACAAACTGGGCATGCGTAACCTTGTAAGTTTCGATCAGGCGGAGGGTGTCGCGCGAATCGAACCTATCAACGACTATCACCGTGCCGCCGGCGCGCAGCACGTTCATGCTCCATGAGAGTCCCGCCGCGTGATAGAGTGGGGCAGGGACCAGATAGACAGTGTCACGATCGAACCCGTAGAACGAGCGCAAGAATTGACTGATGGGGGGCTGCTGTCCCCATGAAAGCTCGCCGCTTTGCATCCTGACGATGCCTTTCGGACGGCCTGTCGTGCCGGACGAATAGAACATGCATTCGCCCTCCAAGAGACCAATGTCCGGACCATCGGGGGTGTGATTGATGACCTCTCCGATATTGCGAAAGCCACCGAAAGCCGGTCCATGCGTCAGGGCGACAGTTACGCCTGGAATGTCGTTCGAAATTGCCTCGGCAACCTGGCGGACGTCCTCTGAAACAACAAGAACTTTTGCTTCGCAGTTTTGCACGATATAAGCGACCTCGCTCGAGGCAAGGTGCCAATTGATCGGCGTGTAGATCAGCCCCAAACGCTGGGCGGCCCAGCAAACGACCAAAAAGTCCTCGTTGTTGTTCATCATCACGGCTAGATGGTCGCCTGGAACAACACCCTGTTCGTTCAAATATCGTGCGAGCTTACGCGAGCGGCTGTTCAGTTCGAAATAGCTGATCTTCTCGCCAGTCGCCGCCATTACAAACGCAGGCCGATCCGGAGTTTCCTTTGCATGGATTACGATGTGGTACAGCTGCTGCTCGGTGTTCATATGGCTCTCCCTTGCCGCCGATTTCGACCACGGTTCTATGAACGTCTCTGCGCCAGGTGACGTGATCCCAGCCCTTAGACCATGGTACGGCCCGCTAGAATAACGTTGCATGTGCCGCGTGCGGTCGGTCTCTCCCGTCACTCTTGAGTCGCCTGCGCGGGCGTGCGCAAGTCTGCGTTCATTAATCCTCTGGCGTGTGCCGCGGAACGCGCTGTACTAACAGAGAGGCGAAGTCTCGCGGGGGCTGCGCGTGGTGTGGGTTTAGCCGGCCAATAACCTTTAGCTTTACTTGGATCCAAGGGGCGTCGGCTCGAACTGCGTTCGTTGACGCAGCCGTGATTTGGATACGCGAGCGCATTGCGATTTGAATTGTCCGTATCAAGGCGCTGCCGAGATAAGATCGATCGGCTCGACTTCATTGCGCTTGAAATCGCCAAAACGGTCAAAGTCGTATTGGAGCCTCCGTCCAGCCGTGATGTCGAACTTATGTACGCTTCCTCATATTCGGTACCGATCGGCATAGGCGCTGGTGAGCTTCTTGTTGCTTGCAAACTGCGCCTCGACAACGATCGGGGTGCCTGATGATGCATTTGCTCGGAGGAGCAGTTGCGGTTTCGCGGATCGCTCAGATCTATTCTCTTAGCCAAGACGTGACGCCGTGAAATTCGCGACCTTAGCGGATAGAGTTAGAGTGAGTGCATGTTGCAGGAAAAATTATGTCAAGCTCCCGAAGATCAAGTCCAATATGATTGTCGTATCTGCTAAGACTGCCTTGCTATGATAAGGCGACTAGTCTTGCGGCTGATTGTTGGAGAGTCCCTCAACTGTCCTTTTCGAGCGCATTGACAGTCGTTATGCCGCCACCGCACCAACTCGATCGAGTATCATCCTGCTGACCGCGAGATCGTGTCCCGCATACAGCGCCGATGTGGACCAAACAGCGTCGCAGGCATGTGAAGTTTGAGCTCTTTTCGCTCGGCGATCGCCTTCAGAACCGAAACGTGTGAGGCGTGTAGCTGCGTTAGCGACCCCCTTTCGGCGTTGCCGAGTCCACACGGCATGAACGGCGTCTACAATTAATCCGTCAATCAGAAATACTCCGGTGCCTGAGCGACGGGACATTCTTGCTGCCTCGCAGGATCGCATCCCCCCGAGCCTAGAGGATGTTGGTAGTTAGCCGTTCTCCAACTCGGAAACGATGCTTTAAGTTTCTCGTGGGTTTAGATTTGACGGTTCGCGCCTACCCAATAGGGATCGCGGAGCTTCCGCTTGAAAATCTTTCCAGAATCCTCTCTCGGCAATAGATCCTCGAAAGAGATCTGGCGAGGCACCTTGAATCCTGCGATGCTCTTTCGCAGACAACGACGAATATCGTCGGCATTCAGCGATGCTCCTGGCTGAAGCTGTATCGCCGCAGCGACCGATTCTCCGTATTCTTCATCCGGGACGCCAAATACAGCACAATCAGCAATCTCGGGAATCGCATGCAGCGCCGCCTCTATCTCGGCAGGATAGATATTGACCCCACCGGAGATGATCATGTCTGTCGCCCTGTCACAAAGATAGAGAAATCCCTGTTCGTCGACATAACCAACGTCTCCAGATGCGATGAAACCAGGTGCGCAATAGGGGGTCGACGAGCTGTTGTAATATTCGACTGAACTTGCCCCCTGGATGCGTGCGGTCACCTGCCCAATCTCGCCCGTCGGCAACTCAATCCCATCTGTTCCCACTATTCGGAGCTCGGTGTCGGGCATCGGGCGTCCTACGGTACCGACGTGCGCCAGCCATTCCTCGGTGTTGCAGAACGTTACGTTGCCCATTTCGCTGGAGCCGTAATACTCGTATATGACCGGCCCCCACCAATCGATCATGGCCTTTTTGATTGCGGGAGAGATCGGAGCCGCTGCATGGACTACGAAACTTAAGGAAGACAAATCGTATTTGGATTTCACGCTTTCCGAAAGCTTCAGTAGACGATTGAACATGATCGGTGCCATATTGAGATGCGTGATCCGCCGTTCCTCAATTAGTTTCAGGAGCCCTTCCGGATCAAATTTCGGCATGATCGCGATGTTCGCGCCGATCCGCAGAGAGAAAGTCGCATGTCCGTTGGGGGCAGCGTGATAAATTGGAGCAACAATTGCCGTACTGATCGATTCCGGCCGATCGAGGTAGTCGGTATATCCATAAGACTTGGCCAGCATCCGTGCGTGCACCTGACTCTGTTCAGCGGTAGGTGGTGCGCGCCGAACGCCCTTCGGACGACCTGTCGTCCCTGACGTATAGATCATGGCGCTCAATCTGGGCTTCGGTGGTCCCTCCATCGGCGCAAACCCTGAAAGCCATTTGCTCCAATTCAAAGTGTTAGTGGGGACTGCCGAGATTGCGTCATCGATGCCGTATTGCATGCGGATTTCGGGAGGCGTTTCCACCACAAGCACCGTCACCCCCACCGGGATAATCTCTCGGATTTCGATCAGCAGATCGGCGTGAACGACGAGGACGCTGGCTTTGCTGTCCTCCAGAATGAATTGTGCCTCGTTCGCGGTGAAGTGCCAGTTCAAGGCGACGATATAGGCCCCAAGCTGTCCCGTCGCAGCGGAAACTTCCAGAAATGAAACATCGTTCCGCAACATGATCGCGACACCATCGCCAGCGCTGATTCCAATCGACTTCAGGCCGGTCGCTGCGCGAGCACCGTTCGCCTTAATATCTGTCAGCTCGTACGTGTGCCCTGCCTGAAAAATTGTGGCCATCTGTATCCCCCGAAGAATTGTTGTTGCCAATGCCGGCAAGCGTGGATTTCATTGTTCTGCGGATCGCGATTGTGGCTTCGGACGAATCAATGCGCGGTTTTACTCCGAAGAGGATTCAAAGAAGCGCTTTGGGTTGTCGTGCAGTATGAAGTCGAGATCCCCCGCGGCTACACCCAGCTCAATGAGCCGCGGAAAGACATTCTCGAAAAGATGGGTCATTCGGGAGTTCGGATAGATGTCCCGTAAGGCATTAACCCGAACATTTCCAGGCAAGCCTCCCAGCAAACACTCTACGTTGTCGTGCGATACCATCACTCGATCTCGATGCCCCGCATCAACAAGCAGCTTAAGGTTCTTCATGCGGACATCGTCGGAAATCAGGCGGTCAAGGCCGAATCGGTCAAACCCGACATAGGCTCCGCGCTCGGCGATCGAGCGTTGATAGTCGAGGTCGTCGCGACCATCGCTGTGGCCAACGAGAAGACGGTCCGCGGCAACACCTTCCCCGGTGATGATATCAATCTGATCATGGCCGCAAGAACAGTTCTCCGTGTGCGACAACACCGGCACGCCCGCAATGCGGGCCGCTCGGCCAGCCGCGGTCAAAACCTTGCGCTCGAACTCGGATACAAAGCCATCGCCCGTAGCGATCTTTATAATGCCTGGACGGATGCCACTGTTTGCGATGCCATCTTCCAGTTCTTGAACGTAAATATCGGTGATCTCATCTACCGACATGGGGCGAAAGATAAACGGTTCACCGGCAGCCTCAGTATACAGTCCGGTGGCACAGATCAGATTGATACCAGAGCGTTGCGAAACCTCTGCGCAAAACTCGACATTTCTTCCCATGTCCATGGGGCAGGGATCCACCACCGTGCGCACACCAAATTCGTGCAGCATTTGAAAGGCATCCACGACGCGATTCATCGCATCACCTCGCTCAAATCGCGGCCGTCTCGGGTCGAGATACCACCCTGGAAAGCCGACCATGACGTGCTCGTGGATGAGCGTTCGTCCAAGATCCGCGGAATCCATGACCCCGCACACGGTGTTGATGGTCGTCATCGATCACCAGTTTTGCAATGTTGCAAAAGGTAGTACACTGTACTATCAGGAGCATCGATCGGTTACAATAGTTGCTGCGCCGCGATCTAGCCGTACGGACGGATTTGTCATGGATGGCTCGACGGAATTCAGGGAACTGACGCGAGACTAGAGGAAGACGTGAGTCTAACGCGCGGCGTCGCATGCATTCCGCTGCGATAAGAACAATTTGCGAACCCTTCAGGCGAGGCAAGGATGGCGATTGATTTTGAGATACCAGCAGATGTGGAGGCTGTTCGCTTAGATATTCGCAAATGGGTCAACGAAGAATGCAAACCTGCGGAGCAGCGCGTCCTGGCGGGGGCACCATTCAAGGACCTCATCAACGAACTGCGTGCAAAGGCCAGGGATCGCGGGCTCTGGATGCCGTTTCTGCCCAAGGAAGTCGGCGGAATGGGACTGAAGCCGCTGGCGAATGCTCTCGTACAGATGGAGTTATTTCAAAGCCCGTTTGGCGCTCTCTCAACCAATTCGCAAGGTCCCGACGACGCTTCGACATTGACAATCCTGAATAAGGGGACCGAGTATCAAAAGAGCCATTTCCTGCAGCCGATACTTCGCGGCGAAAAACGAATTTGCTTTGCGATGACCGAGAAGGCGGCCGGCGCAGATGCCACCGGCATGCAAACGGTCGCTACGAAACGCGCTGACGGAAGTTACGTTCTGAACGGCGAAAAGTGGTTCATCAGCGGGGCTTCGGGCGCTGACATAGCTATGATTATGGCGAAGACGAATCCCGACGCGCCGCGACACAAGCAATTCTCTACCTTTCTGGTCGACCTTCCGAATCCAGGATTTCGCGTGAAGCGCGACGTGCAAACAATGGAATTGCAGACCGCGCTATCGCAGCTGGTCTATGTAGGTCATGCGGAAGTCGAAATTAATGATCTGGTCGTTTCCGCCGACCATATTGTTGGAGGTGAAGGTAACGGATTCGAAATGGGCCAGTTTCGTCTGGCTTACGGACGACTTCGCCATGGAACGCACAATGTAGCCATCGCTCAGCGTGCGCTCGACATGGCCGCGGCGCGCGCCTGCGAGCGTTCGACATTTGGTCGACGGCTCTCCGATAGGCAAGCCATCCAGTTCATGCTCGCCGATTGCGCGAGTGAGCTGTACATCGCCCGCTTAATGATTCTTCACATTGCATACAAAGCCGAACGAGGGATGGATATTCGGCAGGAGAATGGTATCGCAAAGTTGTTTCTCGCGAAGATGGTCCACAAGGTCGTCGATACCGCTATCCAAATCCACGGCGCGCTAGGCTACAGTCAGGATACCCCCCTTGCTCGCTGGTACACGCAAGCGCGCATGCAGCGCATTGTTGACGGGCCCGACGAAGTGCACAAATGGACCACGGGTAGAAACGTTATCAAGGCTTTCACAGCCGATGGAACTACGGCTCGCGCCGCGGGAGGCGACCTCTTTTGATTGGGCCTTAAGCTCGAGGACGCGGTCCTGCTGCGACTTTGCATGTAGTACGACGGCCGTGCTCGCAGCAGGCAAGACCTGATGGGGCACGGCCAGCGTTGCACGCTTGCGCCGGACAGCCAAATCTGACGACGTGGGCTGCTTCGTTTGCTGTGTCAGTCGTCGGGTGAGCCAACGCCATCGCGATCAAGCTATTCCGCAAAGTCCTCCCGCGCGCTGGAGTAGGCCTACGGCCTTTCCATGAAGCATCTCGCCTGTTGCCCTATTCGCGCGTCCAGAACAAGCCCGCGCAAAGGTGCCTTCCAGAACGATTCCAAGCTTGAAGCAGGCCAATACGACATACCAATCTATGGCAGAAAGATCGCGCTCACTGCGCGAACGATAGTGAGCGATAAGTTCTTTGCTATCGGGCAGGCCGCGCCATGCGGCTTCATGCTTGCTCACTGGATTGTCATTTTCGGGTCGAACCGCAACCATCCAGCCGAGATCTAGTAGAGGATCGCCGATCGTCGTCATTTCCCAGTCGATGATCGCGGACAGCTCAGCGCTGTCGCGCCTAAACATCACGTTTGATAAGTGGTAGTCGCCGTGCATAATCCCTGGAACGAAGTTAGAGGGAAGATTTCTCTCAAGCCAGTTCGCAATGTGGTCGACGTTCGGCAGGCTTCCTCCCGGCCAGCCCTCGAATTTCGCGTATGAGTCGAGTTGCCCGAGCCAACGTGGAACTTGACGCTGCAAAAAACCGTCAGGGCGTCCAAGCCCTTTCAGGCCGACGTTCTCGTAATCTACGGAGGACAAGGCAACTATGCCATCGACTAACGAGAAGCCCATCTGACGTCGAATGCTCGCGTTGTTCGCATGAAGATCCGGCATCGATACGGCGGCGTTGAACCCGTCCACGAGCGCCATGAGATAGAATATGTTTCCAAGGACCGTCGCATCTTCGCATCCGCAGAGCAGCCGTGGATGTGGTACTTCGGTCTGAGCAAGCGCACTCAAAACTTGGATTTCTTTCCGCATCGTAGTGCCGCCGTTTGCCATCCCATGGATAGGCGGCATGCGAAGCACAAATCGATCACCCGCACGGTCAAACGCCAGCATGAGATTTTGCGTGCCTCCGGCCAGACTCCGAACGTTACTGATGGCACCGGAACCCAATCCTTGCGAGTCCATCCATTCAGCCAGAACGACGAGATCGACCGGAACGCCCCGACTAGTATCGCTGTCGTTTCTTTCCGATAATGTGCCGGTCATAGGTGCCTCCGCTTCAAGCGCTTGGGCCAATGGGTAGTACACTGTACTGAAATTTGGGAGGCAAAAATTAAGCGGCTAGAAAGAAAAATGATTAGTCCCAAGTCGCTGCCGGCCCGTGAACGAATAAAGCGGGCTGCGCGGCGGTTGTTCGTTGAGCAGGGCTTTGAGCATGTCTCGGTCCGAAAGATCTTGGCAGCGGCCGGTCAGCGTCATGTTGGCGGCATAGGCTATTATTTTTCGTCGAAAGAGGCCTTGCTCGAAGAAATTCTGGCCGACGGCGCCCGGGTGATCGACGAGCGCCGACAGGCAGGCCTTGCCGTACTCGAGGCCGGTGGGCGAACCCCTACACTGCGTGAGGTCATAGAGCTTATCGTTTACTCCTGTATCAACGCAGAGGGCGAAGTTAACGAAGACGGCCAAACCTACGCGCGCTTCTTTGCGGAAGTGGCTGCGAGCCATCGTAAAGTCTACGCAAAGGTCATTTCGGGCCAGCTGGATGTCGGCTACAAGGGGTGCTTGGCGCACATACGCCGAATTCGCCCCGACCTTCCCCGCGACCTGCTCAACGAGCGCGTGCTCTGTATGATGCAGATGATCGGCTACAGCATTTCAGCAAGGGAGCGCGCAGCCGAGATTTCTCCCGACCCGATTGTCGAGCGCGCACGCAAGATTTGGCGATCGCCAACCATCGTAGAAACGCTGATCGACGCTTGCGTGGCGGTGCTGCGTCCGCCTTACGATGCGGATCGGAAGCCGCTTTTCGTCGATGAGGGCAAAGAATCACGCTCTAGAGCGAAGCTGAAGACTGCGGGTGCCCGGCCAAGCAAGCGCCGCGGCTAGAAGGGGCGGCGTCTAACTTGCCACAATTGTGCAGCGCTCGCGCACCGGAGCTTGATTGAAGTAGTACAGTGTACTAGACCTAACGTGGCGGATTGCCGTTGAGCGGCCGACCGACGGCCGAGCTACGGCAACTGCGGCACTGATCATTGAAGCCGCGAAATCAAAAGTAGGAGTCGACGAATTGTCTGGTCCTCTTTCGGGTCTTCGGATCATCGAATTCGGCGGGGTCGGGCCGGCCCCGTTTTGCGGTATGATGCTCGCAGATCATGGCGCAGAAGTTGTTCGCATCGAGCGGCCTGGGGCAAAGTTCGACCGCTTCGATGTACTTGCGCGCTCGCGTCGAACGATGTGCGTGGATATCAGGCGGCCCGCGGGGTTGGAATTAGTTCTAGAGCTCTGTCGGCAAGCCAATGGCCTTATCGAGGGGTACCGTCCCGGCGTCATGGAGAGACTGGGGCTTGGGCCAGGCACTCTCCTCAAGAGCAATCCGAAACTGGTTTACGGCAGGATGACCGGCTGGGGCCAATCGGGGCCGATGTCCGGCGCAGCCGGACACGACATCAATTATATCGGACTAAGGCCTGTTTACAGTCGCTAGTTTGCGAGGAAAGCCGCGACGAGATTGAGGAGGCCGGCAAAGCAGGCGTCTGTCTTTTCGTAGCGAGTTGCGATGCGGCGGAATGCCTTGAGCTGGCAGAAGAAGTTCTCGACCAGGTGGCGCCATTTGTACATTTCGGCGTCGTGCGGGATGCGCCCGGCGCGGTCGGCCTTGGACGGGATGACCGCTGCGGCGCCGCGTTGGTTCAGATTGGCGCGCAGCCAGTTATTATCGAAGGCCTTGTCGCCGATCAGCGCTTCAAAATCGAGGCCAGTGATCAAAGGCTCGACGCCAATGCTGTCGTGACGCTGGCCGGGCAGCAGGGTGAAGCGAATGAGATTGCCGAGTGCGTCGACCAGAGCCATGATTTTGGTAGTCAGGCCACCACGCGAGCGGCCTATGGCCTGATTTTGAGTCCCCCTTTTGCCCCGGTGCCATGTTGGTGGACCCGGACGAGTGTGCCGTCGATCAGGACATATTCGAAATCGGGATCGTCACAGAGAGCTTTGAAGACCCGCTCCCAGACCCCCTTCTGCGCCCAGCGCCAGAAGCGCGTATACACTGTGAACCACTTGCCGAACGCTTCCGGCAGATCTCGCCACGGCGAGCCCGTGCGCGCAATCCAAAGAACTGCTTCGATAAAGAGCCGGTTGTTACGCCCGGTGCCGCCGGGATCACCGGCTTTGCCAGACAATTCCGGCGCAATCCGCTCCCACTGCGCATCGCTCAACATCAATCGAATCAAGGCTGATCTCCAATTTTCAGCCTTGAATCAATTTTCTACTGATTTGGGAATCCTGTCTGTAAACAGGCCTTAACCGGTGTTCTGCATTCCATCGGAAATCCCGGTCAAAAGCCTGTAGTTCCGGTCAACTACATAGGAGATTTCGGCGGAGGCGGAATGCTGCTGGCCTTCGGCATGTTGGCTGCACTGCTTGCGGCTGACAGGACTGGGCGTGGGCAGGTGGTTGATGCGGCAATGACAGACGGCTCGGCCCTCCTGTCGTCAATAATCTGGCAATTTCGCGGAAGTGGTCGATGGAACGATGAGCAGGGCACCAATCTACTGGACGGTGGTGCGCCCTTCTACGGTACCTACGAATGTTCAGACGGCAAATTCGTCGCGATCGGTGCCATCGAGCGTCAGTTCTATCAGCTTTTGCTTGAAAAGCTCGGGTTGGCTGACGATACAGATTTGAATGCACAAATGGATAGATCGTGCTGGGCTAGTCTCAGATCAAGAATGGAGGCTGTCTTTCTTACGAGGACGCGCGATGCATGGTGCGAACTCTTGGAGGGCGCAGACGTTTGCTTTGCCCCAATACTTACAATCAGCGAAGCGCCTGATCATCCGCACAATGTCGCCAGGAAGACGTTTGTGAGGGTTGAAGGTCAGCTTCAGCCCGCGCCGGCTCCGCGTTTCTCCGATGGAAACATCAAGACACCGACTGCGGCGAAAGACCCCTTGCTGGAAACTGATTCTACTCTTGCCAGTCTTGGGTTTGGCGCTTCCCGGATCGAAACGCTGCGAGCGGCAGGCGCCATAAGATGAGTTGCAGAAACTCAACAGGCCTTCCGCCAAACGGAGAGAAGGGGCCCCCGTCGTGCCAATCCCTTTGTATCCGGTGGAACTTAACCTGGAGCTCAGGGCCGAAAGTATGCAGCGGGCCTTTGCAGCGCCGCCGCCGTGCAAGCCACCTCAATTCACGCCTAGCCAACCTGGCCCGACGTAATTTCGATGGGAAGATCCATGCAAGAGTTGTTTGATCTCAAGGACAAAGTCGCAGTTATCACTGGTTCGTCGCGCGGGATCGGCCGAGCGATTGCAGAGCGGATGGCTGAGCACGGCGCCACGGTCGTGGTGTCCTCGCGAAAACTGCCGCCATGCGAAGAGGTTGCCGCCGCGATCAACACCAAGTTTGGAGCGGGAAGGGCGATTTCGATCGCATGCAATATTTCGAATAAGGACGACTTGAAGAACCTTGTCGACCAAACGACGGAGCGGTTAGGAAAGATCGACATATTGGTATGCAATGCGGCCTCGAATCCATACTACGGTCCGCTCGCCGGAATTGGCGACGACCAATTCCGGAAGATTCTTGAGAACAATATCATTGCGAACAATTGGTTGATCAGCTTCGCAGTGCCTCAGATGATAGAGCGGTTGGATGGTTCGATCATTATCATATCTTCAGTCGGTGGAGTTAAAGGATCACCTATGATCGGTGCTTACTGCATCTCCAAGGCGGCCGATCTGCAGCTGGCCCGCAACCTGGCGGTCGAGTACGGAAGACACAACATCCGAGTAAATTGCATTGCTCCAGGACTTATCAAAACGGATTTCGCTAAGGCGGTTTGGGACGATCCGGAAGCCCTAAAGAGGAGTGAGGCGCGTTCACCCATGGGGCGTATCGGGACGCCGGATGAGGTCGCAGGCGCTGCCATCTTCCTCGCTGCTAAGGCGGGTGCGTTCGTCAATGGTCAAAGCCTCATAATCGACGGCGGCGGAATAATAAGCTAGTGGATTGATCAAGCCGGTGATGAGCGCGCGGCCGCGTAAAGGTGAGATCGCCCTTCTAACTCGAGCTTCCGCACGGACACTCCGCTGTGGTGGCTAGATGATCTCGCGAGCACGCGACGACGAGCTAGGTCGCTTCGCTAGTGCCGTGTAAACGTGGGGCGAAAAACGCAAGTCAATCAACATACCACTCTGATAGGTTGCCGTCCGGATTCGCCTCACGTAATTTAAGCGAACGGAACGCCGCGAACGTCAAGACGCGCCGCAGACCGCTGCATGTCGCGTCTCGCTCTCCTGTGCCTTGCGTCACCGCGACAACAACCAGGAATGGTAGCGTGCCGACGCCGGCTTCCGGTTGGGTCGCTTCTTGTTGAAGCCGAAACGGTTGTGCAAGTGCATCAATTTAATGGTGCATTGATCGCAGCCAGGGCGCAACGGTTTCAAATACAAAACGCGTCTCAGCTCAGCGAAATACAATCTTAGACAATGACACGGAAACAGGCAGCTTAGAGGCTGTCTATAACAGCCAAGTCGACATGCGCGTCCGCTCTCGCGCCGTCAGAAAACTCGGCGTGGGGGATGAAGGCATGGATAGTAGCGTTGACAACGCCATTGTTGCGACAAGTACGTACGCCAACCAGGGCATGTATGACGAGCTGTTTCGAAACCTTCGGCGTGAAGCTCCCGTTCATTGGACCGAGCCGACCAATTACAGTCCTTTCTGGACGGTCAGCAAGTACGACGACATCATAGAAATCGAGCGCCAGAATCAACTTTTCATCAATGCTCCGCGCCTCATTCTTCAACGTACGGAGGACGAACAAGCAGTCAAAAGTGCCACAGGCGTGGCTGCCGCCGCTCGCACTCTGGTCAGTATGGACGAGCCGGAACATCGGACCTACCGCGCCCTTACTCAGGCATGGTTCATGCCGAAAAACCTGCAAAAACTCGAAGAAGGCTTGGCCGTTCTTGCGAAAGAGTTCGTGGACAAGATGGAGGCGGCTGGTGAAGGCTGCGATTTCGTCAAGGATATCGCGGTCTGGTTCCCCCTACGGGTGATTATGATGATCCTCGGAGTTCCTCGCGAGGATGACGCCTTGATGTTAAAGTTGACGCAAGAACTGTTTGGATCTTCGGATCCGGGGATAATGCGAGGACGTTCCAACGCGCAAGTTCGGTTGGATGCAGCGCGCCAGTTCGGGCAGTATTTCGACGGGTTGATGAAAAGTCGTCGCGAGCGGCCGTGCGACGATCTAACTACCGTGATTGCTAACAGTAGGATCTCGGGGGAGCCAATTGAGGCGGCTAACGCGATAGCATACTTTATCATCATTGCGACAGCTGGCCATGACACTACCAGTTCTACAACGTCTGGAGGACTTCTCGCGCTAATTCAGAACCCCGCTGAATTCGACAAGCTGAAGTCCGCGCCAACATTGCTCAGTAGCGCCATAGATGAAATGTTGCGCTGGGTTAGTCCTGTTAAGCATTTCTTCCGCACGGCGCAGCAGGACTACGTGTTGCGTGGTCGACAAATTCGGGCCGGCGATTCTCTCATGATGTGTTATCCGTCGGCAAATCGTGATGAAGCAATCTTCGAGGATCCATTCCTGTTTAAAGTGGACCGGTCACCCAACCGCCATCTGGCATTTGGGTATGGTGCGCATCTTTGTCTGGGCATGCACCTTGCAAAAATGGAAATGCGAGCTCTTTATCAGGAGTTGCTTCGGAGAATAGATACTATACGCCTTGACGGCAGTTTAGCGTGGACCGAGGCCAACTTTGTGGGCGGACTTGAGAAGCTTCCTATCGGCTACACAATGCGAAAACTGTCGGCGTAACCAATAGCCCTTCATTCTTGAGCCGCCGGCCATGAAGGTTGACGCCGCTCAGCATTCTTGGGGGCCAGGCGTGCGCTTTGCGAACGTATCGCCTCAGCTGTTGAGGCGCGTGTCTCGTCCGCCTGATCGCAATCTCAAGCCTGGCACGTCCACGGGCAAGGTTAACACAGTGCCGATGCCCGCTGCCGTTACAAACAGTGTTTTCATGTCATCACCTCCGAAACAACAATTGGTGGTCATGGTACCTTCCCCAAATTCTAAGCGCCGAATCGGCAAACCGTTCTTTGAGAAGATTTCCAAGCCGCCGGTCGCAGGCGTGCAAATCCAAAGATTGCCTTCGAGGTCGATCGCAAGCCCGTCTGGCCGCCCTTTCGCGAGCTGGCAAAACATCCCGTCCGACGTCAAATTGCCGTCCCACACTGAGAAACGTTCAACTAGACGGGTATGAGTGTGCGTCAGGAAGAGTTTCGAGCCATCAGCATTGAAGGCGAGACCGTTGGGGAAATAGCTTCCTTCGGCTATCACCTCGGCTCGTCCGGTGTTTATGTCGCCAGCTAAGAGTTTGCCTAGAATCGGCTCTAGAATTCCCTTCTCGGATTGCGGGTCGCTGAAGTACAATCGTCCGTCCGGGCCGAAGCAAATGTCATTCGGCGCGGTGCAATGTTCGGCGAACAACGGGCAGATCGTTGCAGCTTCGAAATCGATGCGCTGGATGCAAGCCGCCGTCTTGGCTGGCGCGCCGAATATCCCACCATTTTGCGCGACAAAAATCGAGTCATTGCCAAGTACCAAACCGTTCGGTCCGCCGCCGGTGGTGATCCTGCGAACCACCTGGCCTGTCGAGCCCAGCACATAGATGCACCCGTGAGAGATGGAGGTGACGAACAATTCGAATGGAGAGCGCCACGCCGGCCCCTCCACGAAGCCAAGTCCGCTTTGAAAGACTTCCGGTTTCATCCGTTTGTACTACCTCGGCCTCGAGAGGGTGGTTCGACTAGAAGTAACGTTCAGAATGATCGTGCTCGACCAAGTTCACTTGTCTTCCAGGAGGTGCGGGCCAGATTACAAGCTAACGTGAAACCCGCCATTTACACCGATGTGCTGGCCCGTTGTGTAGGAGGATGCATCGGAGAGGAGAAATATTACCGTTCGAACAACTTCCTCGGGCGAAGACCAGCGCCCTAGTGGTATCTGCGCCAACATGCCGTCGCGAAATCGTTCTCCGCGTATCACCTCGGTCATTGGCGTTTCCACCACGCCGAAGCAGACGGAGTTTGTTCGAATGTTGAATTTGCCCCATTCTCGGGCAGCGGTCATCGTCATGGCGAGCAGACCGGCCTTTGCTGCGGCGTAGTTGATCTGCCCGACGGAACCCTTGCGACCGGCATCCGACGAAATATTAACGATAGCTCCTCCCGCGTCGTCGCCGGTTTTGGCACGATCAATCATGTGCCTGCCAACGGCCTGTAGCCAATAGAATGACCCGGTGAGGTGTACATCGATAACGTCGTGCCACTGTTTCGCAGACATTTTCTCGATCATCGCTGGTCGAGTGATTCCTGCATTGTTGACCAGCCCATGAACGGCGCCGAAGCGTTCAACGGCATCATCTATAGTTCGTGATGCCAAGTTTGCTTCGGTAACGCTACCGACCACCCTCATCACGCGTGCCGAAGCGAGAGGTTTCAGTGCGTCGTCCAGCAAGGAACCGTTGATATCAACTGCCACTACTTGGGCGCCGAGGGTGACAGCAAGCTCAGTGATCGCTTTGCCGATCCCTTGTCCAGCACCGGTAACGACAATTGTACGGCCATCGAGCCTGACCAACTCCTCCATTAGACATTTCCTCGTTCTGCCCATGACGGGCGTTGGGCGTTCTCTCAGCGGCGAGAACTGTTCGTATCGATGCAAGTTCGACACTAATCCTTCGCGTAACGCCGCTCTTGGTCGGCAGATTTGGAAAACGAAGACAACTCGTCCAATACTTTCTGCGTTTGGCGTGAGACCAAAACGTTGATGGCGCCGGCATCTGGATTTTAGTTAGAGTGTGGAGATGGGAATCGCAGTTTTGCGGAGCTTGACGTCTAAGCAGGGTCGAGCACGTCTTAGCTTGCCGGTGAGGCGGCTTGGATCGAGGGGAGCGTGGTGAGCGGTCTAAAGCACCTGCCGATCCGATACGCGATGCGAAGGTGAGCGGCGCAGTATGGTCGCGCATGATTGAACGTCACAAGGGGAACTGGTGATGACCGAAGCGATCATCTTTGACGCAATCCGCACACCTCGCGGCAAGGGACGGCACGACGGCGCGCTCTACGAGGTCGGGCCGGTGCAGCTGCTGGCCGGCCTCATGCACGAGCTCGAGCGACGCATGCATTTCGACACAGCCGAGATCAACGACGTCCTGATCGGCTGCGTGCAGTCGTATGGAGAGCAGGGAGGCGTCATCGCCAAGACGGCTGCGCTCGCAGCAGGATGGGATTGGCAAGGACCTGGGTTGCAGCTCAACCGATACTGCGGCTCGGGCCTGGACGCGGCGAACCTTGCGGCGCAGAAGGTCCGCTCAGGGTGGGATGAGCTGGTTGTGGCGGGCGGTGTCGAATCGATGTCGCGCATGGGCATCGGCACGGCACCGAGCGTGCGTGACCATCAGCCGCGGCTGTCGTTCGAGCTGAAGATGATTCCGCAGGGCGTAAGTGCCGATCTGCTGGCGACGCAGGACGGCCACACGCGAGAGGATGTCGATGGGTACGCGCTGCGTTCGCAGCGCCTGGCAGCTCAGGCGCGCGACGAAGGGCACTTCGACCGATCTCTCGTCCCGGTGCGCGATATCAACGGCATCATCCTGCTTGCGGCGGACGAGGCGATCAGGGCTGACGCGACCGTGGAAGGCTTGGCGAAGCTCAAACCGTCATTTGCTGAGATGGGCGAATTCGGCGGTTTCGATGCGATCGCGCAGTCGAAATATCCTCACCTCGACGAGATCAGGCACGTTCATACGGCTGGAAATTCCTCGGGAATTGTCGACGGTGCCGCTCTCATTCTGGTCGGCAGCCCTGAAAAGGGACGCGCTCTCGGCCTGAAGCCACGTGCGCGGATCATCGCCACTGCCGCGCTTGGCGTCGAGCCGACGATCATGTTGACCGGGCCTGCCCCGGTCACGCAAGCCGCGCTCGGCAAGGCGGGCCTCAGCTTCGACGACATCGATCTCTACGAGGTCAACGAGGCCTTTGCCAGCGTCGTATTGCGCTTCATTGACGAAACGAAGGTCCCGCTCGAGAGGGTGAACGTCAACGGTGGAGCGATTGCTCTCGGGCATCCCCTGGGAGCAACCGGCTGCATGTTGCTCGGAACGCTGCTTGACGAACTCGAGCGCCGACAGCTCAGGCGCGGCGTCGTCACGTTGTGCGCGGCCGACGGCATGGGCGTCGCAACTGTCATTGAACGCGTTTGATCGGGGACCCGGAATGACCGCCATCGCTTATGCCAAGGATGATCAAGGCATCGTCACGCTGACCATGGACATGCCGGGCGAGGCCGCCAACACCATGACGGAGGCGTTCCGTGACGCTTACCGCGCGGCTGTGGAGCGCATCGAACAGGATCGCGAGAGTATCATCGGGGTCATCCTCACCTCGAACAAGCCGACCTTTTTTGCCGGCGGAGATCTCAAGAGTCTGCTCGCCGCAGATGATGCAGTCGCGCTGTTCGCGCGCGCCGAATTCGCCAAGGCGACCATGCGCCGGTTGGAGAAGCTGGGAAAGCCCATGGTCGCAGCCATCAGTGGTGCTGCGCTCGGCGGCGGCTTCGAGCTCGCTCTCGCGTGTCATGCGCGCTTCGCCATCAATGACGGAGGCCTCCAGCTCGGGCTTCCGGAGACCAGCCTCGGGCTAATTCCGGGGGCCGGAGGCATCGTGCGGCTGGTCCGCATGCTGGGGCTCGAGGCTGCGATGCCGCTCATTCTCGACGGGGCGGTTTTCGGTCCGCAGCGCGCCCTTGAACTGAAATTGTTGAGCGGCCTCGCGCGCGACAAGAATGAACTTCTCGCGAAGGCACGCAGCTGGATACTGGAGAATCCCGAGGCCTTCCAACCTTGGGATCGTAAAGGGTTTCGCATTCCAGGATCGACGCCTACGGCCGCGGCGCCGCTGGCCTGGCTGCGAACCGCACCCATGCTGCTGATGACGAAGAACCGCCAGCGTTATCCAGCCCTGGAAGCCGCGATGTCGGCGGCGGTCGAAAGCGCAATCGTTGATTTCGACACGGCATCCCGGATTGAGAGCCGTTACCTGGCGAAGGTCGCGGTTGGTGGCGTCGCCAAGAACATGATCCGGACCTTCTTCTTCCAGATGAACGACGTCAAGGCAGGCAAGAGCAGGCCGGAGGGCATTCCCGGCGCGAGCTTCGGACGAATCGGCGTGTTGGGGGCCGGACTGATGGGCCGCGGCATCGCCCAAGTTGCCGCCCAGCGTGGTATTGCCGTCGTCCTTAAGGATGTGACGCACGAGCGGGCGGATCAAGCCAAATCAAAAGTCGCCGATGTTCTGCAAAAGCAGGTTGAGAAGGGTCGGCTATCGGCCGACCGGATGAGCGCCGTACTTGCCTTGATTACGCCGACGGGAACGACGAGCGATCTGGCGGGATCGGAATTGATCATCGAGGCCGTGTTCGAGGACCGTGAACTCAAGCGAAGCGTGACTCAGGAGGCCGAGCGATATCTGGCGTGCGGAGGCATCCTGGGGTCCAATACATCGACGCTGCCCATCAGCGGTCTCGCGCAAGCTTCGGCCAGTCCCGCAAACTACATCGGCCTGCATTTCTTTTCCCCAGTCGATCGGATGCCGCTCGTCGAAATCGTCAGGGGAGCCCGGACGTCGGCGGAGACCTTGGCCCGCGCCTATGACTTCGTGCGGCAGATTAAGAAGACGCCGATCGTGGTCAATGATAGCCGCGGCTTCTTCACCAGCCGCGTGTTCGGAACTTTCACGCGCGAAGCCGGCGCCATGCTTGCCGAGGGCGTCGATGCCGGGACAATCGAAAACGCAGCGATCTGGGCCGGGATGCCCGTCGGCCCTCTCGCGGTCATGGATGAGACATCACTTGCGCTGGCCTGGAGCGTTCGCCTTCAGACGATTGCCGACCTCGAGGCCGAGGGGCGGCCGACGACGCACCATCCGCATTGGGCCGTCGTCGACAGGATGGTCAACGTGTTGAAGCGGCCGGGGCGGGCCGGTGGCGGCGGCTTCTATGAATATCCTGCCGGTGGGAAGAAGCGAATCTGGTCCGGCTTGCGTCGTGAATTTCCACCGAGCTCGAGGCAGCCTCCTTTGCAGGAATTGTCCGACCGCTTCCTCCATATCCAGGCCATCGAAGCTGTGCGCTGTCTCGAGGAGAACGTCGTCGAGTCCTCGCGTGATGCGAATATCGGCGCGGTGCTCGGCATCGGCTATCCCAGATGGACCGGTGGACCTCTTCAGTACATCGACATGATCGGCGCGAAAAACTTCGCACGACGCGCCTCTGAGCTGGCGGCGAAATGCGGCGACCGCTTTCTGCCGCCGCGCATGCTGGTGCAGATGGCCGACGGTGACGGCCGGTTCTGCGCCTGAAGGGGCGGCCGGGCGCTGAACCCGCCTGGATTCGTAATCGAATTGACTCTCGTCGGGACGAAACTCCCGTTTCCGGCCGTAGCTCAAGTGGTGGGTTTTGGTCTAGCAAGGTCGGAAACGCGTTGTCTTTCAATGGGGATTGACCGACATTCTCTCCGCCATCGCGTTGTTTTCCAGCGTATCGGACCGCTTCGACGGCCGGGGTTAATCGCTGGGGCGCGCGAGCCCGACATTGCAGCGAATCCACCGATGTTTTCTCCTAGTCACCGCGCAAGCCGTAGCTTGTGAGCGTAGGTTCGGAGGAGAGATCAAACGATCGAAGCGCGGGCAAAGCTCATGCCGATCGAGGTTGAAATGCAGAAAAGGAAATGTCGCCAATTAGTTAGATCGCAACCTGAACCGAATGTCGGTATCAGTGGTTGCGCCTCCAGGATTTGAACCTACTCAGGGATCATTTCAAAGCTGGCGATGGATTGCGTACCAACGGCGGCTTTTGACGGACTGCCAAGGGTCCACGTCGGGAGTTAGACTGCGCTCCGGTAGGAAAATTGGGCTTCCGAAATAGTGGGTCTAGCAATGTAGCGGACCCTCGCTGCCAATCGTACGATTTTGTGCGCCAGACTACGATTTTCCACTCTCAGGCAAGCCCGACGGGCAGCTGGAGAAGGTTGCACCACCAATGCGATTTCAACTTCATCTCGGCGCAGCGCACCAATTCCGGAACTAGTCGACGGCATCGTCCGAGCCGCCCAGAGCAAGTTCTTGTTGAGTGAGCTCAGTGGCGCGCTCGGAGAGCTTCTTCAGCAGAAGGTCTAGAGCCTCCGCCTCCTGATCGCTCAGACAAGTCGCCAAGTCTACGTTGTACGATCTGGTTTTCGTTTGCGCCTGCTCGTACAGCGCGCGCCCGGCACTTGTCAGCGAGAGCACAAGCAGGCGCTTGTTGGTTTGCAGCCGGGTCTTGGCGATGATTCCACCTGCGACAAGTTTGGCGACGCCCCGGCTTGCAAGTTCCGGCTCGATGTCGGCGACGTGCGATAGCTCGCTCAAGCTCATGTCGGGATGTTGTGCGACGTAAGCTAGAATGCGCCAGTCTCGCCGGCTGATCCCCAATTCCCGCCGGAGCATGATTCCCGCACCGCGCGCCGCAAGTTTTCCCAAATTGTAGATACGGAACGCGATCAACTCGTCGATGCTTCTCGGATTCTTCATGACAAATGCGGCGTTCTGGCCAGTCGGGTTTGTTGGGGGGCGTTGATGAGGCGACATTTATGACCCTGCCGCGATTGGCAATCACCTTTGAACGGTAACCTGACGCGTCGACCGTCGCCAGCAATATTGTGCGACTGCAAACACGTTTGACTTGGTCAAGTGTTCAGACGGGCGATAGGGTCGCTGCGGGTCGAAACGTGTCCGCGACAAAAAGAACGACCTGCAGAAGCCGTGACCCGTGGGTCGAAGCGCCTCTGCTGAGGAGCGCGCTTCGAAACTTGACGGCACCCCAGAGGCATCGCCGGTCTCGAAACAACAAGAGTGGAATCAAGAATACCATGTTGAAGGCAGTCGCGTCGATCATTGCAGCCGGCACGCTGCTCTGGGCTCACGGTTCATCTGCGAACGAGATGAAGGTCACGCTGCTCGGAACGGGCACGCCGACGCCACGGATCGGAAGCTTCAGTGCGTCCACGCTGGTCGAGGCCGGGCCCGAAAAATTGCTTTTTGACATTGGTCGCGGTTCGACCATTCGCCTCTTTCAGAAGCGAATTCCGCTTGGTGCGATTACCGCTCATTTCATCACCCATCTGCACTCAGACCATATCGTCGGTCTGCCGGACCTCTGGTTGAGCGGCTGGATCGCGACGCCTTGGGCGTCACGAAAATCGCCGATGGTGCTCTTTGGGCCGACCGGAATCGTCGCTATGACGCAAAACCTGACCAAAGCGTTCTCCGAGGACATACGCATCCGCGAAGATGACGAACATCTGCCGCCGGAAGGTGTGGCGTTCGATGCCAAGGACATCCAGCCTGGCCTTGTTTACGAGAAAAACGGCGTGAAAGTGACCGCCATTGAAGTCAACCACGGCGAGAAGATCAAGCCGGCCTTCGGGTACGTGATTGAGTATGACGGCAAGAAGGTCGTCCTGTCCGGCGACACAAAATATGACGAACGAGTAGCAAATGCCGCAAAGGGGGCCGATCTGTTGATCCACGAGGTCGCCATCATCGAGCCCGAGCTTTCCAAGACTTATCCCTCCTACCGCGAAATCGAAGCACACCACAGCTCTCCAGAAGAGGTCGGGCGAATTTTCTCGTTGGCGAAACCGAAGCTGGCGGTTTACTCGCATATCGTGTTTGCAACGAAGACGCCTGTGCAGGACGTGCCGGAACAGGCGCTTGTTGAGCGGACGCGCGCGACATATCAGGGACCGATGGTGATTGGTCGCGATCTGATGTCCTTCGTCATCCGTGATGATGTCTCGGCGGTGGGGCCGAACGGCGAGCTGATCAAGCCGTTGCAAGAGCAAGGCGCGCGCTAAGCCGTGCACGCGGATTCCAGCAGCCCTTCGCGAACGCGTCGACATTTGCAATTTCGATGGCGTCTGATCCGTGCGTCGAACGCCTGGCGCAGGGATTCGCTTGTCGGGGCAGACGCGCAAGCGGAGTTTTTGCGTGGGGCCGCGGCACCTCGAACGGTCCGTGGCCCGTCTAGAGTCGCCGGCCGTCGCGATTGTGCAAGTGCAAACTCATTTGATTTGGTCAATCGAGATTGCGGCAAATACGTTCGCGATCGGGGCGCGGGTCGCTGATTCAAGAAGCAAGCGTTGGCCGCGAGAGACCGACGGGGGTCTATCTCCACATGTGTCGATACGTCGATGGCGCCCGTCGGTGCGACTTAAGACCGACTAAACAGGGGGAGTTTTTGTGAGAACAATCAACCGTTTTGCCGTGAGTTCAGCTGTCGGCTTGTTCACAGCCTGCGGGGCGCAAGCTGCCGACCTGCCTGTGAAAGCCAAAGCAGTCGAGTACGTGAAGATCTGCTCGACCTATGGAGCGGGTTTCTACTACATGCCGGGCACCGACACTTGCGTGAAAATAGGCGGGTATTCGCGGCAAGATGCGACGCTCAATGGCAATGGACCTTTCGAGAGCCCGTCATGGGTGGGCAATTCGGGCCAGGCGAATCGCCTTAGGAATTATTACGTTTTGAGAGCGCGCCAGAACATCAACATCGACACGCGTACTGCCACCGAATATGGCCTGGTCCGTACCTATTATGAGGGGACGTTTCAGTATACGACTGGCTCGGACGCCTCTAGCGGCGTATCGCTCGATTTGCCGAGGGCGTTCATTCAGTTCGCGGGATTCACGTTTGGAAGAACCGTCTCGCAATTTGACGCTCCGTGGAGTGGTTATCCAGGAAACATCGGGTCCTTCGTGCTCGGCGGATATGACGATCAGACTGGTATTAATCTAGCGGCTTACACTGCGGACTTCGGTAGTGGTGTAACGGCCTCCGTCTCGCTAGAGGATCAAGCCTCGTACCGCGCGTCGCAATTGGGCAATATGTCGGCTGAAACGCCAGCCCTCTACGCAACTGGCGTTCTCGGTGCGAACTCTTATGGAGGGACGCGGGTTCCGGACGTTATCGGCCAGCTTCGAGTTGACCAGCACTGGGGTCTGTTCCAGGCTTCGGTTGCTGCGCACGATAGTCACTCGGCCTACTACGGTCCTACAGAAACGTCAGGGCACCCAATCGACGCATGGGGCTGGGCCGGACAACTTGCGTTGTCGATAAAGCACATTCCGACGGGGCCGGGAGACACGATCAACGTGTCTGTTGGTATTGCGAACGGCGCAAGCCGCTACATTGTTAGCGGTGTTAGTGGAAACAGCTTCGCTATGTATGGCGGCACAAGCGTCCCAGGTGCATATCAGAGCATCGCCTTCGGAGCCGCCGGTGACGGCGTTTTCTCCGGGACGAGTGTTGCAACCGGCACCAGCATCTCGAAATCGGATCTTTGGGGCCTCCGTGGCGCCTATACCCATAACTGGAATCCGTTCTGGAATACGTCGATCTTCGGTGCGTATACATCACTTAACTGGGGATCGAGGGGGAGGGGGCTCATTTGCAATGCGGCTGTGATGGCTTCAATCGTCGGCACGTGCAACCCGAATTTCAATATTGCCCAGCTCGGCGCCACGACGCGATGGACACCTGTCACCGGACTAACCTTCTCGGCTGAGCTCATGTGGAGCCGTCTCGATCAGAACAATTCAGGCACCATCACTCTCCCCGCGATCGGGACCAAGCCTGCTGGAGTGTACGCGTTCAAAGATCAGAGCACGGTTGTCGGTGGCCTTCGCGTGCAGCGGAATTTCTGATCATACGATGTCTTTCGGGCTCCGACGGAAACCGTCGGAGCCGCAATTTGCGGACCTAATCTCATGACGAACAGCAGCGAATCCTCCATCAGCGAGCTGCTCGAACTATGCGCTCTCGATCGGAGGCCATGGACGAGGAGAAATATTCTCGCCGGGGGCCTCTCCGGCCTCGCCCTGCTTTGCTCGAAGCCTCTTGGAGCAAGCGCACAGAATTCAATCAACGGCTCCGACCGTATCGTGTTGCTCGGGACCAAGGGAGGACCGACGATCCGCGGATATACTCCCAGCCCTTGGGCCAACCTTCTCGTCTACAAGAATATCCCCTATGTGATCGACGCCGGATATGGCGCGACTTTCAAGGTTGTCGCCGCCGGCCTTCCTTTGCCCGCCTTGCGTAGCATCTTCATTACGCACCACCATTCAGATCATGATCTCGACCTCGGTCCGCTGATCTATAACGCATGGGTGACGGGTCTTGGCCACGAAGTCGACGTTTTCGGTCCTGCCGGGACCCACGATCAGCTCGACGCGTATTGGCGATCCAACCAGTTCGACATCGAGACGCGAATTGTGGATTCCGGGCGCTCCGATCTGCGCAAGCTGGTCCGAACCCACGAGTACACGGAGGGCGATGTCTTCGCCAATTCGGACGTCAAGGTCACGGCTCTTCGCAACCTGCACCCCCCGATCACCGAGAGCTTTGCGCTTCGCTTTGAGCTCAGCGACGGTCGAAAGATTGTGTTCTCGGGAGACACGACCTTTTTCCCGCCGCTCGCCGAGTTCGCACGGGGAGCGGATTATCTGATCCACGAGGTGATGTATGGGCCCGCAATCGCGCGGCTCGCCGAAAGCAATCCAAACGCGCGCACCATGCTTACACACCTGAAGGCCGCACACACTTTAGCGGAGGATGTCGGACGGATTGCGACTGCCGCGAGCGTCAAAAAGCTTGTTCTCACTCATTTCGTTCCTTCTGACGATAAGAATATCACGGAACAAATGTGGAGAGACGCGGTGGCGCAAACGTACTCGGGCCCGCTCGTGATTGGCAAGGACCTGCTTGAACTACCGCTTTGACGCAGGTCCGGGGATGGCTCCGGGCCAAGGGCCCGGCGGACCATTTCTCTGAACTGATGTCCCGAGGAGCGGCCCAGTTCGCGGGGCACCGTGACTGTGACCAACGCCGCGCTGGAAGTGCCTCCGACCATCAATTTCCGGCTTCTGGACGATCCGCGCGATACGCCGCGGATTTTGCAGGCCGCCCGTTTCGTCGAAAGCTTGCTGGCCGATCCTCTCTTCGGCCGGTCTTACCATGATGCGTTTCTGCTGCCACCGGTGATGTCGCTTAATCAATTCGGCAAAACCGGCTTTTCCGGTGCGCTGATGGCGCTGGGTGCATCGCTAGTCTGAACGCGCCGCCGCCCTTGTCGCGCGTCGTACTGTCGCGCCGGCTGGCGCCTGACTTTTGGATAGCCAGCCGCCGGCGTCAGAGGACGCTAACCGATGAAGAGATCTTGAGCGCAATCGCGCCGATGGGGCTTGTCTCGGGCTGGGACCAGAGTTGGCGATAGCGTGCGAAAGGTGGCTTTTGACGCATTACCAACGGCCAACACCGCTAGTTAGACTGCCCTCCGGTAGGAAAACAGGGCTTCGGAAATAGTGGGTCTTGCCATGTAGCGGACCCCCGCTACCAATCGTACAATTTTGTGCGCCAGACTACGATCTTTTACCATTTTGTTTTCCTGAAGCTAGCGGGTTGGCGCGCTCCGGTGTCTAAGCCCGCTATCTCTCGTCTGAGGGCGCCGCTGGTATTTTTCTCAGAATAGCCGTGATCGGCGGTTTCGGCGTGAGAAGACGGCTCTTCCCTGAAATCCAGGGCTTTGACAGCACTCTGGCCGTGAGCAGGTCTGAGCCTCGCGACAAGAAGCGAGGCAAGAGCAAGGCTCGCCCCTACGTCAGGACGAAGGCAAGCCAGCCGAAATGATCAGAAGAAACCCAAGCCCCGGATCACCCCGGACGTTGCGCCTTTGCACCCCACATACAGAGGCTCGACGGCTCGAAGCCAAATTGCCGGGGGCGGTGTGTTTCCTCGTCTTCGATTTCGTCGACGCCCACCGAATATTCGAACACCATACCGTCGGGGCCTTGGAAATAGAGAAACCGTGCACCCGATGTGGGATGCCGGCCTGGGCCGAAGACGATGGGCACGCGCTGGCCTTTCAGGTGGTAGTAGGAGCGGAGCACGTCGTCGTTGCTCTCGACCTGGTGATTGATGTGGTGAACGCCGGGGCCGCGGCCTGGCGCCAGCGCCATTGTGTGGTGAATCGCGTTGACCCGCATCAACGCGATGTCGCCGATGCGGTCGCTGACCCGGGCATTGCAGACCTGCGTCCAGAACTGCTCATCGCGGACGGGGTCGGTCGTGAAAAGGCCGATATGGCTGAATCCGGTAATGCCGGCATCGCGGCTGGCGAAGTAGCGTTTTCCGCTTCGCTCCGGGCGCACCACAAGCTCGATCCGGTTCCCGGTCGGATCGTTGAAGCCGATGAACCCCTTCACCTTGCGCTGCGCGCACTCGGCCGCGGTGCCGGCGTGCACGGCGTGGCCAAGCGTATCGAGCGTTGCCCCGGCGGCCTCAAGCTTGCCGTCATCGACGACCTCGAACGCAACGGTTTGCTCGCGAGGATCGCCCTCGAAATAGCAGAGCGTGTGAGCGCGATCGTCGGAACGAAGGTAAAGGGAATTTTTGGATTGCTCTCCTACTTGCAAACCCAGGCTTCTGGTCGCAAAGCTTTGCGCGTCTTCGAGGTTGGACACGCCGAGCCGCACATAGGCGAGATCCTTCAGTTCAATCATTCGGCCTCTCCATTCTCTCGAATGTCATTTAATCGTTCGCAAGCTTCAGTTCAGGCACAGTCTGATAATCGCTACCCCATTCGCAGAGCGATGACGCTTGGGCGGCGAACTGCCTCGGGTGGTGATTGGGATCGATGTCGTTGAGACCGTAGCTATAGGAAAAGAGGTGACCCTCGGGGCCTTCGAATCTCAGGAAGATCTGTCCCGACGCCGGCTCGCGGCCGGGCCCATGGACGATTTTGATCTGCCGCTCCTGGACGAAATAATGGCTCTGCATGAGCACATCCAGACTTTCGACGCCGTAACTCACGTAGAGAATGCCGGGTCGTGTCGAGGGATAGAGCGCGATCCGATGATGCTTGTGGTCGAACCGCAGGTAGGTGACGTCACCGGCCCAGTCGCTGACCTGGGCGCCCAGGATCACGGTCCAGAATCTCAAATCGTCCTTGAGCGCGGTGCTGCGCAACCCGATTCCTTGCAGGCCGGTGATGCCGGCGTCCCGGCTTGGGAAGTAACGGCGGCCGCTCCGGGCCGGACGCAGCACGAGATCGATTTCGTTGCCGCTGGCATCCTGGGCGATCAATGCGTCGCGAACGAACCGCTGTCCGCATTCCGCAGGTTCGGCGCGGCGCACCTGAAATCCGTCGCGTTGCAGCCCGGCCTCCAAAAACTCGAGCGCCGCCTGGTCCGCCACCTCCAGTCCCGCCGACGACCTCACGCCCGTTACGAGCGAAAGCGTGTGATAACGATGATCCGACCGGAACAGCAGCGCCTGCTTAGCCAGCACCGGCTGCAGACCGAGTATAGTGGTTGCGAACTCGGTTGCCGTTTGCGGCTGCGCGAGGGCGAGCCTGACATAGCAGAGATCGATCAACGGACCGCGCGCTGGGGCACCTGGCAAATTCTGACCGCTCATGTCCGCTTTCTCGATTGCTTCGGCATGGCGCGCTCGATGTGTTGCCGGATGATGCTCCGCCAGACGCCGAGCAGGCGGGAGAAATGCTCCGGATCGTTCTCGATCAGCATTCTAACCGAAAATCCCCGGACCACGCTCAGGGTCAGGGCGAGCACGTCCTTCGCAAGCCGTTCCGGAATTCCAGATGATATCAGCGTGTCGAGCCAGGTCGCTTCGATGGAAAAGCGCGTCTGGCGAGCGAACTGCTGAGTTTCGCGCTTGAGTTTGCGCGTACTGTCATCGCTCATGCCAATAGCGAGTTCTATGAAGAAATAGTCACCAAAAAAGAATTCCTGGGCGTCCTGGATGATGCCATCGATCGGGTCGCCGCCATCGCGCCGCGCCGATTGCGCCCGGCGCGTACTCTGGGTGAACGTGATCTCGTTGACATAGGTGAGAACTGCGACCACGAGTTCATGCTTGCTCGGAAAATGATGCATAAGCGCACCGCGGGAGACGCCCGCGAGATCGGCGACCTCGATCGTCCGCAAGCCGCCGAAGCCATTTTTGCGAATGAGCTTGACTGCCGCGTCCAGAAGCTGCTTGCGGGTGGTCTCGCTCCGTTCCGCCTGCGTCCGACGCGGCGCATATTTTGGCTCGGCCGTGCTGTCCCGGCGGGACCGCAGCTTCTGACGCGCGCTGGGCGCGCGCGACGCTTCCCGCGTACTGCGGGAGCGCGGTTTGGATTCGCTAGAATTCGACATAGACGTTGTTCTCTATAACCTTGATTGCGAACGTCCTCAGCGCAACGGTGCATGGCATGCCGGTCGGCTTCCCGTCCGTTACGTCAAACGTGCCGAAGTGCCAGGGGCATTCGACGATCTTTCCCGTCAGAATGCCTTCTTCCGACAACGACGCCTCTCCATGTGTGCAGAGATCCGCGGTGGCGTACAGGGCTCCCTCGACATTATAGACCGCCAGATTGGTGCCGTCAGGCATGGTGGCGGGGCGGATCTCTCCTTCGGGAAAGTCCGCGATCGTCCCCACAAGAACCTCCTTTGTCATGGTGTTCATCACAGCATCGTGCTTCCGCCGTTGACACTGATGACCTGTCCGGTAACGAACGAGGCCTCCCTCGAAGCCAGATAGCAGACCATCGAGGCGACTTCATCCATTTCACCGGCGCGCCCCATCGGCACTACATCGACGAAGCGTTGCAGCGCCTTGGGCGCCTTCAGGGTCGCCCGCTGCACCTGAGGGGTGTTGACGATGCAGGGCGCGACGACGTTGACGGTGATACCGTCCTTGGCGAACTCACGTGCCAATCCCGTCGCCATCGCGTGCACGCCGCCCTTGGCGGCGTTGTAAGCCGCGTGGTCCCACAATCCGTTGCGCACCGAATCCGCGCCGATGTTGACGATGCGGCCGTAGCCTCGCGCCTTCATGACCGGTACGGCGTGCCAGGTGCACCAGAGCGTGGTCCACAGGTTGCGGTCGATTGTGGTCCGGAGCGTCTCGGGGGTGTGGTCGAGGAAGGGCTTGATGATGCCACCGCCGGCATTGTTGACGAGGATATCGAGCGCGCCGAATGTTTCGACAGCCGCCTTGATGACGTGACCGGCGATCGGCTCCTGCGACAGGTCGCCCGCCTTGACGATCGGCCTATCGCGCCCCGTTACTGCAATCTCTTCCGCGACCCGGCCAAGGTGCTCCTCGTCGACATCCGATAGCACTAGATGCGCGCCAGCGTCGGCGAAATGCCGTGCGATGACCGCGCCGATGCCGCTGGCGGCGCCGGTTACCACGGCCGTCTGCCCGTTGAAGTCAGAGCTCATCTGGTCCGTTTCCCGCTAGAGGACGATGCTGATACGGCCGCTCGGACGCAGGCCGTCGCCGGCGAGCAGGCAACGCTTCTCCCGGATTCTGAATCCGTACTCCTGGATGGCCAATCGATACTTGTTCGTTCCGAAGTAGAGATCGGTGTTGCCGTCCTTGGTGCGCAGCGTCTGGAACACGCAACTGACCTCGATTTGGTCGTCCTTTGTCGGCCGGATGCGGACATTGCCGACGATCCGGCTGGTCTTGGAGTGAGGAAACTCGGCGTGTGCCGTGCGCTTCATCAAACGCTTCACGCGCTCGCCAAGCCGCGCGCGGTCGTCCGCGATGTAAAATAGGCTGGTAGCGGACGATGCGTCCGCAGGCAGGTCGGTGCAGGGTACCTCGTACTTGGCATCGTCGGTAAACAGCGTCAGCCATTCCGGCAGGCGCCATTGATCGAGTAGATCGGCTTCGTTGAACAGGAAATCCTCGACGTCGGCTCGGCTCACGGTGTGCATGTCGTCCTCCTCAGGCCGCTACGTCCTTGATGCTGGCAACTGGCCCGGGGAACATCTGCTTGTTCCATTGGGTCCAGAATGCGCGCATCTGCAATTCGTCATCGTGATGCGCCTTGTCCTTGCCCATTCCCTTGGAAATGTCGTTCCACAACGCCTCCTTGGAGTTCTCGAAGCCGCGCTGGCAATGCTCGAGCGCTTCGGCATCGTCAGGCGTCGCAAAGCCGCCGGGTCCGAGAAATTCAAGAAAGTTGTTGAGGCGATACTTCCGTGCCCATGCCGATTCGTCGTTGGGTGCGAGCGCCCAGGCGTTGATCACCATGTAGTCGGGCGCCATCGGGAAATAGGTCCTCACGGTCAGCGCCATGATGTCGTTGACGACGAGATTCGGGAAGATGAACAGGTTGCGATTCTTCCGCGCGATCCTCTCAGCTCGCTCCTTGCCGTGTCGTTTGACGAGATTCTCGTAGAGCCCGGCGATTTCCGTTTTGCCTGCCGCGCCCCAGCCGGGGATCCACTGCGCGACCGGGCGGCCCCACGGTGCGCTATACTCCAGGACGGCGTGGCCGTTGCCGAGATCGTAACCGTAACCGCCGCCGCCCATTCCGCTGGCGAGGTTGTCGGTCGATCTCATCAGGATGTCGAAATAGGTCGCGTGGGTAGTGGAGGCGTGATAGCCGTCTATGCTGTTCTCGGTGAGCAGCTTCCAGTTGGCCCGGATCGAGTATTCCTGGCTGCCGGCCACGATCGACATCCCGGCGTCGGTCTGGTCGCAGATGACATCGAGATACTCTTTGGCGCCGGCCAGATAGTCGACCAGCGGCATGATGTTGCTGTCGAACGAAACGAAGTTGAAGTCGCGATAGGTCTCGAAACGCGGCACCGGCTGCATGTTCGAGGTATCGCGCCCCTTGAAGCCTTCCGGATAGGAGGCCTCGCCAGGCTGGCTGCGAAGCTTGCCATCCGCGCCAAAGACCCAGCCGTGATAGAAGCATTGGAACGACTTGGCATTCCCCTTCCGCTCGCGGCACACCTGCGCGCCGCGGTGCGGACAGGTGTTGAGCAGGGCGCGAAGCTGTCCCTTGCTGTCGCGGGTGAACAGGATGCCTCGGCCCGCAACCTTGCGCGTGACGAAGTCGCCGGGATTGGGCAGCTCGGACGAATGCCCGAGATAGAGCCATGACCGATCGAAGATTCGTTCCTTCTCGGCCTTGAAGATCTCCGGATCGACGAAGTTGCGCCGCGCGACCTTGAAAATGCGCTGGGCCGGATCGACCAGCAGGGCCGGCTGTGGGCTTTGTGCGTTCATCGGAGGTTCCTCTTTCCCTAGGCAGCGAGCGATCGCTTCAGTTCGAATGCCGGATTCTCAAGGTCGGCTTTGCGGACCCGTTTGCGCGAAATGACGAGGCGCCGCAGTACGGCCATGTCTCGCGCCGAATTGACGGTGATGCCTCCAACGACCTCGCCATCGCGAATGGCGATCATCATGAAACGTCCACCCGGAACGTCTCCCCTGACGATCTCTTCTCCGCCAGCGGGATTGCCGACGACCTGGACGTTGGCATCATATTGGTCGGTCCAGAACCAGGACGGGGCGTCGTAGGCGGTCTCGATGCCGGCCATTGCTCTCGCGGTCGCAATCGCCTGGTTCTGCGCATTGGCCCAGTTCTCGATCCGCATCCACCGATCGTGGCATCTGCTCCATTGCTCGGCGACGTCACCGGCGGCATGGATTCCGTCGGCAGCGGTGGCGCCGGTCGGTGCGACGCGAATGCCGCGTTCGATATCGAGCCCCAACTGGCGGGCCAAGTCGGCGACCGGCTCGACCCCGACGCCGATCAGCGCCAGGTCGGCCGCAATGAATTGACCGTCGTCCAGCTCCAGTCCGTCAGGCCGTGCACGACCGACCGAAGCACGACATATGATGTCGACGCCTTTCGAGGCGTGGAGATCCGCAATATATTCGCCAAGCGAATTCGATCCGATCTGCGGAAGCAGCCTGTCGGCCTTCTCCAGGACGGTGACGCGACATCCGCGGGCGATCGCAGCGGAGGCCGCTTCGAGCCCGATTACGCCGCCGCCGACCAGAACGATGCGCAGCCCGGGCTGCAAAGTCTCACGCAATTTGAGCGCGTCACCGAGCCCGCGCAGATAGTGCACGGGCAGAGGGCCGTCATCGAGCTCAGCCAGTCGCCGTACGCGCGTTCCGGTCGCCAGCAGCAAGCGATCGAATGCCAGCTCGCGCCCGTTCGCTAGTCCGACCACACGCTTGTCGCCGTCGGCCGCGAGCACGCGCGAGTCAGTCAGCAGCTCAATGCCGAGATCGCGCCACGCCTGGGCCGTCCGGATGAATGCTGGATCAGGCTCCCGATCCAGCAGCATGGCTTTCGACAGTTGCGGTCGCTCATAGGGCAAGTGCTCTTCCTCGCCGACGAGGGCGATCGGGCCGCGATGCCCAACTGCGCGCAATGCTTCGGCAGCGCGCGCGCCGGCTTGTCCGGCTCCGGCAATGACGACGCGTGTTTGCAGCGGGTCCAATTGCATTCGCTCCCTGGCTCGCCGCAGTGGCGGTCGCAGCCGCATTACGTTCTGAGACGTCTTGACAAGCGAAATAAAAACAATCATTCCTGTTTGTAAAGTGAAATATGTTGCCGCTGCTCGGTGCGGCCACAGATTGCACGAAGAAGCTCGCAAACGAGCTATAAGGGAGAGCGCCTTGGGCAACGTGATCGACATTCACACCCATGTCGTGCCTGCACGGCTGGCCGCAGACCCAAAGCGGGACGCGCGCTGGCCGAGCGTCGAGCATTCGACGGGCGATCAGTTCGCGGTGATGATCGCGGGCAAGGTGTTTCGCAAGCTCGATACGCGGTCGTGGGACGTCGAACGGCGGCTTGCGGACATGGTCGAGGACGGCACTGACCTGCAGGTGCTCTCGCCGATGCCCGAACTGCTGTCGCATTGGTTGCCGCCCGCCGATGCTGAATATCTCGCTGACGTCATCAATGATCAGATCGCCGCCATGACGGCGCGGGCACCGCGCAATTTTGCCGGCATCGGGATGGTGTGCGCGCAGGATGTGCCGCGCGCCGTGCGGCAACTGCAGAAGATCAAGAGCCTCGGATTCGGCGGGATCGAGATCGGAACGCATATCGACGGTGTTGCGCTCGGCAGCGAGACTCTGTTTCCGCTATATGAGGCGGCTGAAGCGCTCGAACTCGGTCTGTTCGTTCATCCGCTGCATCCAGCCGGCATGGAGCGGGTCGCGAGCAGTCCGGAGTTTGCCGCAACGGCGGTATTTCCGCTGGAGACCGCATTGGCCTCGGTCTCGTTGCTTGCGGCGGGCGTCCTCGAGAGATTTCCCCGCCTGCGGATCCTGCTGAGTCATGGTGGCGGGGCGCTGCCATGGATTCTGCCGCGCATGGACTACGGTTGGTCGCTGGGCGCAAAGGGCCGGATGACGCGTCAGCCATCGGATCTCGCCAGGCAGTTCTGGTACGACACCATTCTGTACGATCCGGCCCCCCTCTCATTTCTCGCCAGTGCTGTCGGCGAGGGCCGCATCGTCGCGGGGTCCGACTATCCCTTTGCGATCCGGCAGAAACAGCCCGGTGCGTTCGCCAGACGCGTACTCAGCAGCGACGCGGTTCTCGCCCAGAATGCCTTCGGTTTCCTTGGCCGGACTTACAACATCCAGGCGCTTGGCGGCGTAAGGGAAGCTGGTCAGGGGAGTGTTGCCCGTGGCTGAATGCCGCTCACTTCCGCAAATGTGTCTGCTCGGCCCTGTTCCGCCGCGAACCCCCGGTCGCAGTGATGCGCAGGTGCCCTCGGACATGACAAGGGGCGAGAGCAAGTATGGCCGCATTCCCTTCATCTATTTCTACCAGGACGGCACCAAGGCCGATCCCGCGTTCGGCCTGCTGGATATTGAGGTCGCGATTCAGCGCCGCGGCCCCGGCATGTTTCAATGGGAGGTCTACGCCATCGGTGATGGCTATCAGAGCGGACACGGCTCCAGCGCGCCGCAGCCGCTTGTGATCGAGTTTCGGACCGGCACGCGCACTGTGACCAGAGCCGAGTGGCGTTATCCGACCATTCTCAGCGGTCACATGGACGCCCTGACGTTCTCGGCGCCGCTCGCCCTGACGGAGGACGGTTTTCGGCAACTCGACAGCATCCTGCTGCCGCCCGTACGAGCCGAGGTGACGATATGTCTGGAGTGAGTGCAATGCCTCACGGGACGGTAATCGTCGGGCCTCGCCAGGTCGCGTGCGAGGCGTTGCTTGACCAAGGGAGCCGCGCGGCCTCCGCCTTGGACACGCTCGACGTTCGCGAAGGCGATGCCGTTGCACTCTTGATCAGGAATGACAGCTGCTATTTCGAGGTTCTGCACGCAGCCGCGCTGCTCGGCGCCTATGTGGTGCCGCTCAACTGGCACAGTACAGCCAGCGAAATCGCATACATCCTATCCGATTGTACGCCGCGTGCTTTGATCGGGCATGTCGATCTCATCGGCGTAATATCGCAGGCCGTGCCCGCCGATCTGCCGACGCTGGTGATCGACAATCCGGTCGCGGATGATACGCCATCCAAGATCTCGCCCTCGCATGCGAAGAGCTGGGCTACGGTCCGCGACCAAGCCCCGGCATGGATGCAGCCCGGGCGCGCACCGCGGGGCACGATGATCTACACCTCAGGCACGACAGGACATCCGAAGGGCGTGCGTCGTGCACCGATGACGCCAGAGCAGATCCACAAGAACGCAGCTCTGCTCCGCAAAATCTACGGCATTGAGAAGGGGATGCGGGCATTCGTTTGCGGTCCGCTGTATCATGCATCTCCCGGCGCCTTTGCCCGGCAAGCCTTTCAACACGCCGACCTGACGGTGCTGCAGCAGAGCTTCGATCCCGAGGATCTGCTGCGCGTGATCGCTCATCACCGGATCACGCACCTGACGATGGTGCCGACCATGTTCGTGCGCCTCTTGCGGCTGAGCGATGCGGTTCGCGGCAGCTACGACCTGTCGTCGATCCGCTGGGTCACGCACACCGGCGCCGCGTGCCCGCCGGAGGTCAAGCGCCGGATGATCGAGTGGTGGGGACCGGTGATCCATGAGACCTATGGCGCGACCGAGACCGGCCCCGCGGTCGGTTGCAACACGGAGGAATGGCTCGCGCATCCGGGCACGGTCGGGCGACCAATGGCCGGCACCGAGATCAGAATCTATAGCGAGAATGGCGAAGAGGTCGTTCCGGGCGGCATCGGAGAGATCTATCTCCGCACGGAGGCCTATTCCGACTTCACCTATCACGGTCGGCCCGACCAGCGCGCTCAGGTCGATCGCGGCGGGCTCGTGACATGTGGCGACGTCGGATATCTCGATGCAGATGGCTTTCTCTATATCTGCGATCGCAAGCGCGACATGGTCATTTCCGGCGGGGTCAACATCTATCCGGCGGAGATCGAGAGCGTTCTCGTCAACTGTCCCGGCATACGGGATTGCGCCGTGTTCGGTGTGCCGGACGAAGAATTCGGCGAAAGCCTCATCGCGGCGATCGAAGCCGAGCCGGACGCGCGGCCCGACACCGCTGATGTCATGGCGTTCCTCGAGCAGCGGCTCGCGCGCTTCAAGGTGCCGAAGCGGTTCGTCTTTCACCATGCCCTGCCTCGCGAGGCGAGCGGCAAGATTTTCAAGCGGAAGCTGCGGGATAGTTACCTTCAAATCGGCGCAACGCCGGCGTGAAGCAATCTCGCGATCAACAGGAGATAAACGTGGATCTGAGTGATAAGTTCATCGACGTTGGCGGAACGCGCACGCGCTACCATGATGTCGGGCAGGGCGAGCCGACGATCCTGATCCATGGCGGCGGCCCCGGCGCATCGGGGCTCAGCAACTATCGCAAGAACGTCGAGCCGCTCGCCGCAGGCCGCCGCGTCATCGTCATCGACCTGCCCGGCTTCGGCGAGACAGAAGGCAAGCTGAAGGATGGCCCGGTCTTCGAGGCAATGGGCGATTTCGTCCTTTCCTTCATGGATGCGATAGGCGTTCAGAAGGCGAGCTTCGTCGGGAACTCGCTCGGCGGAGCTACATCCTTGATGGTCGCGTTGCGTGCGCCCGAGCGCGTCAATCGGCTGGTGCTGATGGGAACGGGCGGCAGCCACGCGATCTTCACGCCGATGCCGACCGAGGGCTTGCGTCGCATGGCGATGTTTCACGGCGGCGAGGGCCCGTCGATGCAGAAGTTGAAGGGAGTCATCGAGCTTCTGGTCTTTGATTCCAAATCGATCACGGACGAGCTGCTTGAGGAGCGGCTGAAGGCCGCGATGCGAAAGGACGTCATCGACATCTTCAAGCGCCCGCCGCTCGATATCTGGCGCGAGAACCTTGCTTCGCTGAAGCATAGGACGTTGCTGGTCTGGGGCCGTGACGATCGTGTGGTTCCCCTCGACTCCAGCTTCATTCTGCTCAAGACCATGCCGAACGCTCAGCTCCACGTCTATCCAAAGTGCGGTCACTGGGCACAGTGGGAAAAGGCCGATGAGTTCAACGCGTTGGTCGCCGACTTCCTGGATCGCCCATGACCACGATTGTCGAGACCATCGCTACGCGTCTACAGGAAGCCGAATTTTCCCGGCGAGCGATCGATCCGATCGCTGTGGACATCGGAGCAGGGAAGATCGATCTCGCATACGCGGTCCAAGCGGAAGTGACCCGTCGCGGTATCGCCAATGGCAGAAGGCTCGTGGGGCGGAAGATCGGCTTGACCTCGAAAGCCGTGCAGCAGCAGCTCGGGGTGGACCAGCCGGACTATGGCGCCCTTTTCGCTGACATGGAGGTCGTGACGGGCGAGGCGATCAACGCCAGCCGGTTGATCCAGCCTCGCGTCGAGGCTGAGATCGCGATCGTGCTGGAGCGCGATCTGCCGAGCCACGATCTTACGCTCGGCGAGTTGATGCGCGCGACCGCTTACGCCGTTCCGGCGCTCGAAGTGGTCGACAGCCGGATCAGAGACTGGAAGATCACCATTCTCGATACCGTGGCTGACAACGGCTCGAGCGCGCGTTACGTGCTCGGCGCCTCCCCGCGGCGATTGACCGACATGGACCTCGCCGCTTGCAGCATGACCATGACGCGCAACGGTGCGATCGTGTCTGTCGGTTGCGGATCGGCCTGTCTTGGTCATCCCCTGCGGGCCGCACTCTGGCTCGCACGGACCATGGCTCGTGCCGGACAGCCGCTGCGAAGCGGCGACGTCGTATTGACCGGCGCCTTGGGCCCGGTATCCCCGGTTGCGGCCGGGGAGGTCTACGAGGCCATGATCTCGGGTTTCGGCCCGGTGAGCGTCTCCTTCACTTGAGGGCCTGTTCGTGCCGTCAGGATCGTTGAGGCGGAGACGTGTGGACTTTGATTGCTATTGAGAAGCATGAACAGGGAGGAAGCCAATATGCGATCGATCTCGCGGCGGTCCGCAATGGCGGGCCTCGGTGTCTCGGCGTTGACGCTCGGGCGAACGTCACGCGCGCGCGCAGCAGCAAGCTACGGGCTAGGTGTGACCGACACCGAAATCAAGCTCGGAACCACGGCACCGTATAGCGGTCCCGCTTCGGGCTACGGCGTCTACGGGCAGGCCCAGACGGCCTATTTCCAGATGATCAACGACAACGGAGGCATAAACGGTCGAAAGATCAATCTGATCTCGCTCGACAATGCTTTCTCGCCGCCGAAGGCCGTCGAGCAGACGCGCAAGCTCGTCGAGTCCGAGGAAGTGTTCGCGATTGCAGGGTTCTTGGGGACAGCCACCAACGCCGCCGTTCAGAAATATCTCAATGCGAAGAAGGTGCCGAACCTATTCTTGACGTCGGGCGCCGAGCGCTTCAACGATCCGAAGGAGTTTCCCTGGATTGTACCGTTCTATCCGATCTATGTCGCGCAGGGGGCCGCGCTAGGGGCTCGCATCCTGAGCGAGAAACCGGACGCGAAGATCGCCGTTCAATACGTGAATGATGATCTGGGCAAGGACTTTCTTCGCGGTCTCAAGAAGGGGCTGGGCGGCAAGGTCAGTGCCATCGTCAAGGAAATCAGCCACGAGATCACCGAGCCGACTATCGATAACCAGGTCGCCGATTGCAAAGGCGCCGGTGCGGACGTCTTCGTGCAACTCACCTATTCGAAGTTCGCCGCACAGGGCATTCGGAAAGTGGCAGCCATCGGTTGGAAGCCGCTGCATATCGTCAATTCGAATTGCAGCTCGGTAGGAGGGACTCTGGCGCCCGCGGGTCTAGACAACGCAAAGGGTCTGGTCTCGGCATGGTGGGAGGTCATCCCCACAGACCCGCGCCAACAGGACAATCCCCGCGTGAAGGCCTATGTCGAGTTCATGAAGAAGTATATGCCGTCCGTGAGTATTGACGACAATACGGCGACGCCCGGCTACAACAACGCCTATATGATCGAGCAGGTGCTCAAGCGATGCGGTAACAACCTAACACGCGAAAATCTGCTGAATCAGGCGACGTCGCTCAGGGACGAGCAGCCGCCTCTGTTCCTGCCCGGAATCAAGGTCGGCAACTCCTCAACTGACTACCGTGCGATCCACAACCTTCAAATCACGCGATTTGATGGTACCAACTGGGTCCCGATCGGCGATCTGGTCGATCTCGACGGGATAGCATCCTGAGTGGCGGAAGGCGCGTCAGCCCGGCGAGATTCTCTTGACGGATCTCGCCGGACCGCCTGACATATCCCGCGCCCGTCCTCCGCAACGATAGAAACGCCGTCGGCGGCGCAGTGGATCTCGGCAAAACTTCTTTGTGAATGACAGAACGGCCAAAGGAGAGCGAGGGCCGGTAGGGGGCTGAGTCTCCTGCCTTCGTCCACGCGGCGAGACGCTTAGTCCGCCGACATGGGATCCCCGGTAAGGCTCCAGCTTTGACCGTCGAAAACGGCGATCCGCAAGGTCTTGAACGCTCCGTAGTCGTCGGGTTTGGTGCTGATCGAGATGCCCGGCAGCATCATCGGCAGGCGTTCGCCGTGCAGCGATGTCGCCTGACGGATCAGGCTTTCCCGCGTCAGATCGTCGCCGCACTTCTTCAGCACGAGTTCGACCGCATGGACGTTCATGTAGGCCACGAGGACCGAATAATCGTCCGGATTGACTGACGCGGCGTACTTTTTCAGGAAGGCCTTGTAGGCCTTGACCTCATCGTCATTGGCCCAGGCGGGGTCGCCGGGCTGCTTGAGGAACTGCGTGGTCACGAGGCCCTTCGAGGCGTCGAGGCCTGCGGGCTTCAGGATCGTCTCGACGGAGGCCGTCGATCCCCCGATGATGTGCAACGGGTTCCAGTTGAGTTCATGGGCCTTGCGGATCGACTGCGCCGCCGCCTTCGAGGACGACTGCTCGACCAGCGTGTCGATGCCGGCGGACTTGAGTTGGACGATCTGCGAATCGATCGTGGGGTCGGCGAGCTCGTAGGATGCCTCGAGCACGATCTGCGAGGCCTTGTCGCCGAGACCGGCGCGAAGGCCTTTCAGATAGTCCTTTCCGTAATCGTCGTTCTGGTAGAGGACGCCGATCTTGGCCTGCGGCCGGGTCTTCAGCAGATACTTGCCGATGACGCGTCCCTCGGTCTCAAAATCGGGATAGAGCGGCACGGTCCAGCGGAAGCTCTTGGGATCGTTGAAGCGCCGCCCACCTGCGGTGATGAACAGCTGCGGAACCTGTTTGGAGTTCAGGTATTTCTGAACGGCGACGTTCGGCGCCGTGCCGATGGTGCCGACTTCCGCTAGCACGCCGACGTCCTCGACGAGCTTGCGCGACTGCTCGACCGCCTTGGGGGCGCTGTACGCATTGTCGAGCTGCGTGAAGTTGATCTTGCGTCCGTTGATTCCGCCCTGTTCGTTGAGCATCTCGAAATAGGCGATGACGGCGCGTCCCGCGCCGGCGCCGAACGCAGACGCAGGACCGCTCAGCGGGGTCGATTGCCCGAGCTTGATCTCGGTATCGCTGACGCCCGGCCCGTAGTCTTTTTGCGCGTGGAGCGGTATGGACACCAGCATCGCTGATGCTGCAATCAGGCCGAGCGCGTGCCCGAAATGGCTGTTCAAGGTTAGATCCTCCCGATTTATTTGTTTTTCAGGCTCTTATCGTAGAAGCTCGCGGGCAATGACCATCCGCTGGATCTGGTTGGTGCCCTCGAAGATCTGCGTCAGCTTGGCGTCACGCATCATGCGCTCGACCGGATAGTCCATCGTGTAGCCATACCCGCCGAAGATCTGCACGGCGTCGGTCGTGACTTTCATGGCCATGTCGCTGCCGACGCATTTGGCCATGCTGGCAAGGACGTTCAGGCGCTTCCAGTCGCCGGCGTCGCCGGCGCGCGCGCATTCATAGACGAGGGCGCGCGCCGCCTCGATCTGCATGGCCATGTCGGCGAGCATGAACTGGACTCCCTGAAACTCAGAGATCGATTTCTTGAACTGCTTGCGCTCCTTCGCGTAGGCGAGGCAGGCATCCAGCGCTCCCTGGGCGAGGCCGACGGACTGCGCGCCGATCGTCGGGCGGTTGAGATCGAGCGCGCGCATCGAGGCGCGAAAACCCTTGCCTTCCTCACCGACGAGGTTTTCCACCGGCACCCGCACGTTGTCGAAGAAGATCGGCGTGTTCGGCGCGCCGCGAAAGCCCATCTTGCGCTCGTGCCGGCCGAACGTGATGCCCGGCATGTTCTTAGGTTCGACGATGAAGGCGCTGATCCCGTCCGCGCCAGGGCTGTCGCTCGTACGCGCCATTACGACGATATAGTCGGCCGCCACACCGTAGCTGCACCATTGCTTGCGGCCGTTGAGGACGTAGCAGTCGCCGTCCTTCTTCGCGCGCGTGTTGATCGCGGTCACGTCGGAGCCGGCTTGAGGCTCGGAGATTGCGATCGCCGTCACGATGCCGCCTTTGGCAATCAACGGCAGGTACTTCTTCCGCTGCTCTTCGGAGCCGAAGTGGAGCAGCGGCATGATGAACATGGTGTTCAGTGCCGCGATCGACGCGCAGGCGGGAGAGAACCTCGATATCTCCTCGCGCGCGATGCAGGCCATGGTCAGATTGCCATTCGGCCCGCCATATTGCTCGGGGACCCAGAGCTGCATCAACCCCATCTCGCCGAAAAGCTTGACGAGTTCGAGGGGAAAGCGGTCGGTGTCGTCGATCTCGGCTGCGATCGGCGCCACATGCTTGGTGGCCATCTTCCGGACGCTGTCGCGAAATGCGATCTGCTCCTCGGTGAAGCTCATGGACGTCTCCGCTGCTTTTTTCGTTGGGAGGGCCAAAAAGGGGCTTCCATTGAATGGGTGATCCATTTAATAATCCATTGCATGCCAACCAAGTCAAGCCCCCAAAAGTTCACTGGCCCGCGCGTTGCGTCGTCGAAGCGTCGCGAGCGGGCTCCCGATCACCGCACGGCCGGATCACCGGCGCCCGTGGCGTTTCGGCCGATTCACACGCGGCGCGCCTTCGAGGAAATCTGCGATCGGATTCGCGAGCAGCTCGCGCTGGGGGTTCTCAAGCCCGGCGACAAGCTCCCGCCCGAGCGCGATCTCGCTCAACAGCTCGGCGTCAGCCGTAACGTCCTGAGAGAAGCGCTTCGCAGCCTTGAAATGGCCGGCGTGCTCCGGCTGCAGAAGGGCGTCAAAGGCGGCGCGTTCGTTCAGCAGGGTGACACCAGCCGCATGAACGTGGTCATGCGCGACATGCTGAGCCTGGGAACGATCTCGGTCCGCGAGCTGTCGGAAGCGCGAGTCCACGTTCTCGACCTCGTGGTGCGCCTGGCCTGCGCGAACGCCCGACAGTCGGATTTCGAGGCGTTGCAGGCAAATGTCGAGCGAACGGAGCTCTTTACCCGTGAGGGCCGGTTGCTCGAGCGGGTCGAATGCGCGCGGGAGTTCTACAAGCTGCTCGCCGTGGCGTGCGGCAACAAGGTGATCGCCATGATCACCGATGCCGTCACCGAAATCCACATGCGGTTTGTCTATGCCAAGGTCGCATCGAGTGGGGTTGCGATGGCGCGCCTGGTCGAGAGGCGCAGGCAATTCCTGGCAGCGCTGCGCGAGCGGAATGCAGCGGCGGCGGCCCGCTTGATGCGGAGTCACCTGGGTGCGGTTCAGAAGATGCTCGAGCAGGATCCAGGCGCCATGTCACTCCAGATCGCCTTGGCGGAGATGAAGCCCGGCATAAAATGACGCGCGTTTATCCGGCAGCAGGTCGGATGTGAATAAGAAAAACGAACGGAGGAAGAAGTGTCCCGATATGCAAAGTACGAGTGTTTGACCGTGGATGTCGCCGACAAGGTCGCGACGGTGACGTTGAACCGGCCGCAGGCCCGCAATGCCATCAATCAGAAGCTGATCCGCGAGCTCCGCACGATCTGGGACGATCTCGCCGACGATCATGCCGTCAACGTCGTGGTGCTGACCGGCGCCGGCGAGTTCTTCAGCGTCGGTGGCGACGTCAAGGCGATGTCGGAACGGCCAGGCGGCGACGTCCTGGAGGAGGGCGAGGTCCACGACCCCATGATCAGCCGCCGCGGTGTGACGCGCCAGCTCGAGCTCGACAAGCCCATCATTGCCGCGATCAACGGCGATGCCATCGGCCTTGCGGCGACCCACGCGCTGCTCTGCGATATCACCGTCATGGCGGAAGATGCGCGCATCGGCGACACGCATGTGTCGCGGGTCGGCCTAGTGGCTGGAGATGGCGGCACGGTGATCTGGCCGTTGCTCGTTGGCATCAACAAGGCCAAGGAATTCCTCATTCGCGGAACCCTATTGAAGGGAAAGGAAGCGGAGCGGATCGGCCTCGTCAATCACATCGCTCCCCGATCAGAGGTGCTGGCAATGGCTCGGGAGATCGCGATCGAGCTCGCCAACGGTCCTACCTGGGCCATTCGCTGGACCAAGCTGTCGATCAATCAGATCGTCAAGGATCGCGTGAATATGCTGCTCGAGGCCTCGATGGCGCTCGAACAGGTGACATTCGAAACCGCCGACCACAAGGAGGCCACCATGTCCTTCAAGGAGAAGCGCAAGCCCAGGTTCGGCCAGGGCTAGTTGAGCCCATGGACGCGACCGAACTCCCGAACGACGAGATCAGGCTGATGCTCCGGGATTCCCTTCGCGGGTTTCTCGGCGAGCAGTGGAATGCCGACTGCGTCAGGCATGGCCCGTCGCCGCAGGACGTTGCTGCGATATGGACCAGGCTGGTCGGGCAGGGTGTCGCCAGTCTGGGCTCTGACCCAGAAGAAGGGGGCCTGCGCGAGGTTGCGGTGGTGCTCGCCGAACTCGGGCGCGCGGCGTGCCCTGCTCCGATGTGGTCGGCAGCGCTTTCCAATTTCGCGCTTTCAGCCGCGAAGTCCGAGGTGGCAGAGGATTGTCTGAGCAGGCTGCACGCGGGTTCGGTGCGGCTCGCCGTTTCGTTCGGGGCGCTCGATCCTGACTCGGGCACGGGCGCGATCCAGGTCCGGGAAGGCCGCGCGGACGGATTGCTTCGTCTCGTGGAAGCCGCGCAAAGCTGCACGCATCTGCTTGTCGTCATCAACCGGTCGGTTCTTGGCCTTGTGGCGCTGGATGCCGCGGGCGTGGCCGTCGTCCCGACCCGCGCCATGGGCGCTTGGGGCTTTTGTGAAGTCCGCCTCACTTCGGCGCCGGTCACCCTCATCGCTCTGGAGAGGGACGTCCTCGACGATCTCCTGCTCAGGGGAAAGCTGGCGCTGATGGCGCGGGCGCATGGTGCTGCCCGGCGCGCGTTCGAGTTGGCGACGGACTATGCCAAGGAGCGGCATCAGTTTGGCCAGCCGATCGGCAGGTTCCAGGCCATTCAGCATAAGCTCGCCAATGGCTTCATCGCCCTCGAAGGGGTGCGCCTGATCGTCGATCATGCGGCAAGGCTCCACGATATCGGCGACGACGATTGGCGGTACTTCGCCAACTCCGCCGTCGCCTTCGCAAGCGATGCCTTGCGGCGGGTCTCGCTCGAGACGCATCACGCGTTCGGGGCAATCGGCTATGCCGACGAGCACGAAGCCCCGCTGCATTTCAAGCGGGTGCATCTCGATGCGATCATGTTGGGCGGAGCGGCGCCGGTGAAGCGATCGCTGGCGTGCTCTTTGCTGGATCCCGGCAGCTCGGGTCTGCCTGAATATGATCTTGGCCCGGCCGGCAATGCGCTGCGCCAGCAGGTGAAGAGCTGGCTTGAGCAGCATTGGTCGGGAGACCGGAAGGCCGAATTCGATCGCAAGCCGTTCGCCAAACGCGAGTTCGATGCCGACTTTTCGCGCGAGATCGGCGAGACGGGCTGGATCGGACTCGGCTGGTCCCGACAGTTCGGCGGCCAGGCCCGTTCGCCGCTCGAGCAGATCGCGTTCATGGAGACGATGGAGCTAGGCGAAGCGCCGCGCATCGGCGCCGCGATCCAGGCCAATGCCCTGATGATGTTCGGAACGCCCGAGCAGCAGCAACGCTATCTGCCCGAAATCCTCTGCGGCGAGGCCATGCACGGGATGGGCTACAGCGAACCACAGGCGGGCTCGGATCTTGCGGCGCTGCGCACCAGCGCGGTGCGTGATGGCGATCACTGGGTCATCAACGGTCAGAAGATCTGGACCACGACCTGGTGGGGTAAATACATGTTCCTGGCCGCGCGCACCGACAAGGACGCAAGGCCGCCGCACGCCGGCATCAGCATGTTCATCGTGCCCATGAATGCCGAGGGGATCACGGTCCGCCCCGCGACCACGATGTATGACGGCTCCTTCGCCAACATCTTCTACGACAATGTCCGCATTCCCCTGGAGAACCTCGTCGGCGAGATCAACGGGGGCTGGAAGGTCTTGACCGGCGCGCTCGCCTTCGAGCGCGGGCTGGTCGGCGGGGGCATCGTCCTGAAGGTCGCTCACGCCTTCGAGCAGTTGCGGGGACACGTCATGCAGAAGGACGCCGCGGGAAGGGCGCTCAGCGACGATCCCATCGTGCGCGACAGGATGGCGACGCTGGCGGCCGAGATTGAGATCGGGCGTCAGTTGATGATGCATTGTGCCGAGCTCGCCGCGGACGGCGTGACGCCGCCGGAATACGGCGCGATCAGCAAGGTGTTCTCCGGGGAGTTGATGGAGCGTTTCGGCGGGGCGGCGCTCGACATCCTCGGCATGCGGGCGGCGCTGTCGGAGCAGATGCCGGGCGCCATCGACAATGGTCGTTTCGAGCAGAACCTGCGTCATTCGCTGATGTGGGTGATCAGCATCGGCACCAACGAGATCCAGCGCAGCCTCATCGCGCAACGGGCGCTTGGGCTGCCGAGATAGGAGTGAGCATGCAGGTACAGGAGACCACGAATCTGCCGCTCGAGGGGATCCGCGTGCTCGATTTCTCGATCATGCTGGCAGGTCCCTATTGCGCGAGGCTGCTCGCCGATGCCGGCGCGGAGGTCATCAAGATCGAGCCGCCCGAGGGCGACGACATGCGTCTGCGGGCCCCGTTGCGGGAGGGCCAGAGTGCTTATTTCGGCCAGCTCAACGCGGGCAAGCGCAGCCTTGCGCTCGACCTGAAAAACCCCGAGGCGATCGAACTGGTGCGCCGGCTGGTCAAGGAGACCGATATCCTGGTCGAGAACTTCCGGCCGGGGGTGATGGACCGGCTCGGCCTCGGCTACGACGCGTTGCGCGCGATCAATCCACGCCTGATCTACTGCTCGATCTCGGGCTACGGGCAAACGGGGCCGGCCGCCGAGCGCGCCGCCTATGCCATGATCGTTCACGCCGAGAGCGGCTTCGACCGCTCGCTGATGCGGTATGCGGGCGATCGTGACCGACCGGCGGCGGGGGCCGTTTTCGTCGCAGACGTGCTCGGCGGGATCTTCGGCTATTCGGCGATCCAGACCGCTATGGTCCAGCGTGCGCGAACGGGGACGGGCCAAAGGATCGATGTTGCCCTGATGGACTGCATGCTGAATCTGCTCGTCTACGAATTGCAGGAAGCGCAGTTCGCCCCGCAGGCCCCGCGCGCCGCCTATGGTCCGGTCCGGGCTTCCGATGGCGACATCCTGGTTGCGCCGATCACGCCGCGAAATTTCGCAGCCTTGTGCGAGGTGACAGGGCAGGGCGATCTCGCGAACGATCCGCGCTTCAAGACGGTGCCCGGCCGCGCGGCCAATTGGACCGCGATGATGCAGGTCGTCGAAAAATGGTCCGAACAGCATACGGTGCGCGAGTGCATGGCTGCTCTCGAAAAAGCCGGCGTTCCCAGTGCCGAATACCGTGAGCCGGGAGCCGCCTTGACCGATCCGCACCTCCTGCGGCGCGGCGCATTCGCGACGATTGCCGATAGCGCCGGGGAATTCCTTGGCGTCAATGCGCCCTGGAAGATGTCGGGCGGATCGACCGCCATGCGGCGGGAGATCCCCGCGGTCGGTGCGCACCGGGACGAATTGCTGTCCCGGGTCCTCGGCCTGTCCGGCGAGGCCATCGCCGGCCTCGCTGACGCCGGAGTGTTTGGAAACGCCAGCGCCCGGTCGAAAGGCTAGTTCACGTCAGCGCGCCGGAGGGCACCGTCGATGAAGATCATCGCTGCGATAGCAAATGGGCCGCGCGACCCTTTCGAGATCGTCCCTTGCGAACTCTCGGCGCCGCGCGCCGGCGAAGTCCTGGTCCGGGTGCACGCGTGCGGCATCTGTCACACCGATCTGGCGGTCAAGTATGGGCACATCCCGGTGCAGATGCCGAAGGTCCTGGGCCACGAAGGAGCCGGCGTGATCGAACAGGTCGGCCCCGGCGTGACGTCGTTTCGGCCCGGCGACCACGTGCTCATGAGCTTCGGCTCCTGCGGCGAGTGCGCAAATTGTAGCGACGGCGCGCTCGGCTATTGCGATCATTTTCGCGCCATCAACCTGTTCGGAAACAGGTCGGGCGGCTCGGCGCTGTCACGGGGCGGGAGCGAGCTCGGCGGTCATTTCTTCGCGCAATCGGCCTTCGCGACCCACGCGATCGCCACCACCAGGAACATCGTCAAGGTCGATGGCGATCTGCCGCTGGATCTTCTTGCGCCGCTCGGATGCGGCATCCAGACCGGCATGGGATCGGTCATGAATGGGCTGCGGCCGCAGGCCGGGACTTCCATCGCGGTGTTCGGCGTCGGCGCGGTCGGCCTGTCCGCCATCATCGCCGCGCGGATCGTCGGCTGCTCGACCATCATCGCCGTGGATGTCGTGCCGGAGCGGTTGCGCGTCGCGCGAGAGCTGGGCGCAACACATGCGGTGTCTGGCCGCGCGGAGAATCCCGCGGCTGAGATCATCGAGCTCACGCAGGGCGGCGCGCATGTCTCGCTCGACACGACCGGCGTGCCCGCGGCGGTGGCAAGCTCAATCAATTGCCTGCGCGCGCGAGGCGTCAGCGCGCAGGTCGCGGCTCCGCCCCGGGGAACGATGTATGCGGCTGAAGCCAGTGTCGTGGTCGGGCGGGGTATCTCCATCCGCGGCGTGGTCGAGGGCGATGCAAATCCCCAGCTGTTCATTCCGCGCATGATCGGCTTCTTCCGCGAGGGCCGCTTGCCGCTCGACAAATTCGTCAAGACCTATCCGCTCGCGGGGATCAACGAGGCCGTCGATGATCTCGACAGCGGCCGCGTGGTCAAGCCCGTTCTGACCATGGCGGGGATTGGGAGCGCCTAACAACGACATAAAACAAGCAAGGAGGAGGAATGATGCTCGACATCGCAACGGACAATGCAATCGCCGATCACAGAACCTATGGCAATGTCGGTCTGCAGCACCGGCTCTTCGGCGAGCTGCGGCGCGACGATCCGGTCCACTGGACGCAACCTCATGGATACCGGCCGTTCTGGACCATCACCAAATACGCCGACATCATCGAGATCGAGCGCCAGGCCGATCGCTTCATCAACGCGCCGCGGACGAAGCTTCTCAGCATCGAATTCGAAAGCAAGGTCAGGGAGGCGATGAGCGGCAAGCCCATGCTGGTCCGGGCTTTGCCGCAGATGGATAACCCCGATCACGGCAAGTATCAGAAACTCACCCACGCCTGGTTTCAGCCCCGGCACATCCGGACGCTGTCCGAGCGGATGGCGGCACTGGCGAAGGAGAGCGTCGATCGCCTGGTGGCGATGGGTGGCCAGTGCGATTTCTACAACGATATCGCGATCTACTATCCGCTACGCGTCCTGATGACCATCCTCGGCCTGCCGCGTAGCGACGAGGAACGCCTGCTCAAGATCACACAGGCCTATTTCGGCGGCGGCGATCCGGAGATGCAGAAGGGCTCGGACCTGATCGACGCCACGATCGCCTATGTCGACTATTTCAAGGACGTCGCGCGGGCGAGACGGAAGAACCCGCAGGACGACGTGGCGACGGTGATCGCAACCTCCGAGATCGACGGCCGACCGATCGAGGATTTCGAGGCCTATTCGTACTATGTCGCGCTCGCGAGCGCGGGACACGACACGACGAGCGCGACGATCGCCGGCGGTCTGCTTGCCTTGATCGAGAACCCCGAGGCCATGGCCCGCCTGCAGCGCGAACCCGAGCTCCTTTCGGACGCCGCGGAGGAGATGGTGCGCTGGGTGTGTCCGGTCAAACACTTCTTCCGCACCGCAACGGCCGACTACGACATTCGCGGCAAGACGATCAGGGCCGGGGACAGCATCCTCCTCAGCTATCCCTCAGGCAATCGGGACGAGGAAGCCTTCGATCGGCCCTTCCAGTTCATTCCCGATCGGTCGCCCAATCGGCATCTCGGCTACGGCTTTGGCATTCACGCCTGCATCGGCCGGCATCTCGCCAAGGCCGAGATCGTCGTCTTCTTCCGCGAATTCCTCGGCAGGACCGAGCGGGTCGAGCTCGCGGGCGCCCCGGCCTGGACCGAAACCTCGTTTCTCGGCGGTGTGAAACGCCTGCCGATCCGTTATTCGGTACGATAGGGAAGCATCGCGGCGCGTGCGCGTCCTCGAAGGCAGGGACAGGATCAGGTCCCTGAGGACGAGGGCGCGGCCGCCTTGGCGATCGCGAGCATGCAGTTGAGGAAGTGGACACGGTCCTCCTTGGTCAAGGGCGCAAGCAGGGTGTTCTGAAGCTCGGCCGCGGCGGGGATGACTCCGAGAAGGGCTTCCTCGCCCTTGGCGGTGATCTGGACCTGGATCGACCGCCGGTCTTCCGCGTTGCTTCGTTTCGCGATCAGCTTGCGCGCCGTCATGCGCTTGAGCATCTCGCTGAGCGTGTTGCGGTCGCTGCTGATGCGCGCGGCGAGGGCGGACGGGGTAAGGGGACCATCCTGATAGAGCGCGATCAACACGCCGAACTGCCGTGGCGTGATGTCGCTCTGGCCGGTCAGGTCCTGGTAGAGCAGGTCATAGCGGGCCTCGAGCAGTCGAAGCAGAAATCCAACGCCCCCTTCGAGGCGCCAGTTGCGCGCGATCTCCACCGCGCTCTTTTCCTTGGACGATGGCATGCCGTCGTTGACCTGAATCTCTCCGAGAACGGCTCAGGCGTTAGCAGCTTGCCCGACGGCTCTCAACCCCTTGGCGGAATGCGCGTTTGTGAGCGCTGCGCCCGGAAATGCCGGCGAGACCAGATTTGCTATTGCAAACCATTCGCTCATATAGTACGTATACGTATCAATAAGGGCGCTGAACTGCGCTGCCGGGGAGGACTGCTTGGATCTGCGCGAGCTCCTGTCGATTCCCTATCTTCTCGAAGCCGAGGCGGTCGAAACCGAACCCGGTCGATGGCTCGTACGTCTGACCTATCCCGAACTGCCCGGCTGCAGCGCGGAAGGTGTGGTGGTCGAGGAAGCCCTGCGGGATCTCGAGCGGCGCCGCATCGAGACGATCGTCAAGCTCGTCGAGGCCGGGGCAATGCCGCCCATACCACGGCAGCCACTGGCTTCGGCCGATCCGCTCTGGACTGCACGGGATCTCGGACTGTCGGCGCGTGTCGCAGCGCTGCTGGGCACTGCACCAGAGCAAGGCGGCGACGGGTTGCCATTGAAGGACGAAGCACATGCTGTCACGCGAAGACAATGAACGGCTCGTCAGGGTCGGCAAGGGCACGCCGCTCGGAGACCTGTTCCGCCTCTATTGGATTCCGTTCCTGCCGTCGGCGGATCTGACCAAAGACGGCCAGCCGAAGCGGATCAGGCTCCTCGGAGAGGATCTTGTCGCATTCAGGGATTCGGAGGGCCGCGTCGGGCTGGTCGACCAGGCCTGTCCGCATCGCGGGGCGCCGATGGTGTTCGCAAGGAACGAGGATTGCGGCCTGCGATGCGTCTACCACGGCTGGAAATTCGACGTGACTGGCGCCACGACGGATATGCCGGCCGAGCCGGTCCGCAGCCGTCTGAAGGAGCGCGTGAGGATCAAGGCGTATCCGTGCCGGGAGCGCAACGGGATGATCTGGACCTATATGGGACCCGACCAGGCTGATCTTCCGCCGCTGCCGAACGTCGAATGGAATCTGGTGCCGCAACAGCAGGTGCATATCTCGCTGCGCGTGCAGGAGTGCAATTGGCTTCAGGCGGTCGAGGGTGAGATCGATTCTGCCCACGCGCCGCTGCTGCATGGGCGGCTGGACGCGCAGGGCACGACCAGCGCCTGGATCCAGAAGCGCGATCTGCGTCCGACATTCGAATGCATCAAGCAGGACTTCGGCATGAGCATCGCGGCGCGGCGCAATTACGATGCCAATACGCTGTACTGGCGCGTCAACCAGTTCATGCTGCCGTTCTACACGCTGGTCCCGCCATTGATGCCGTTTCCGGATCTCAGCGGCCACGTCTGGGTGCCGATCGACGACGAGAACACGCTCTGCATCATGTTCTCCTACCACCCATCGCAACCCCTGTTGCCGAAAACCCGGCAGGTCTTCTCCGAAGGACATAATGGTCGCGAGAGCGGGCATGCCAGTCGCCATGCGCTGGTCGAGCACCCGGTGACGGTCCCCTATGCGGGTTATTGGACGAAATACAATCCGCAGAATGGCTTCCAGTTCGACTACCAGGCGCAGCAGACGGCCTGGTTTTCGGGCCTGCCGGGCTTGTGGGTGCAGGACGGGGCCTGCCAGAGCGGCGTGTCGCCGATCTTCGACCGGACCAGGGAAAACCTCTGCTCGAGCGACACCGGCATCGCGATGACCCGACGTTTCATCCTGGAGGCACTGGGGGCCTATCGCGATCACGGAACCAAGCCCAAAGGCGTGACGGACCCCGACGTGTTCATGGTCCGCGCGGTGTCAATGCGGCTGCCGCAGGAGGATTCGTGGGTCGACGTCGGCGCGCCCTTCATGCGTGCCAAGCTCGGCGCCGATTTCGGATACGAGATGTGAGCCCTTCGATAGCGGTTCCGCGGAGGCGCGCGCCATGAGCAATGGCTTGTTTGACGTTCGCGTCAAGCGCATCAGCTACGAGGCGGATGGGATCAATTCCTACGAACTGATCTCGCCGACCGGCCGCGATCTCGATCCCTTCACGGCCGGTGGTCATATCGATCTGCATCTGCCGAACGGCATGGTCCGCAGCTATTCGCTCGTCAACGATCAGCGTGAGCGCCATCGCTATGTGATCGCGATCAACAAGGACATGGCCGGGCGGGGTGGCTCACGCTTCCTGCACGACAATCTGAAGGCGGGTGACATCGTCAGGGTGTCGCAGCCTCGCAACAACTTTGCGCTCTGCGAGCAGGCCGAGCATTCGGTCCTGATCGCAGGCGGAATCGGCATCACGCCCTTGCTGTCCATGGCCCGTCGCCTCGACGCCCTCGGGCGGTCCTGCGAACTGTTCTATGCGGCAAGGACGCCACGCGTGGCGGCATTCCTCGATGAGATCGAGGTGCTCGCGGCAAAGGGGCGCTTGAAGGTGCGCCTCGACTTCGACGTCCAGCGTTCCGGGCGTCTGTTCGATCTTGCGGCCGTCATCGATCGGGCACCGGCGCAGGCTCATCTCTATTGCTGTGGGCCGCAGCCGATGCTCGAAGCCTTCGAAGCCGCGGCAGCCAGTCGCCCGGCCGATCACGTGCACGTTGAATACTTCCAGGCGACTGAAGCTCCCGCGATCGCGGGCGGTTTCGAGGTGAGGCTCGCGCGCAGCAACCGGACGATTCCGGTCGAAGCCGGAAAGACGATTCTCGAGGCGCTGCTCGAGGCCGGGATCGCGGCCAACCATGCCTGCTCGGAGGGGGTCTGCGGCACCTGCGAGACGCGTGTGCTCGAAGGCATCCCGGATCATCGCGACCAGTTTCTCAGCAAGGACGAGCAGGCATCCAACAAGACAATGATGATCTGCTGCTCGGGCGCGAGGTCGGGCACGCTGGTGCTGGACCTCTAAGAACAACAAAGCTCGTCAACAGGGTGGAAAACATGAAAGTGGCTTTGCGCGTTACCGGAATAGCCTTGCTCCTCGCCGGTCTGTGTTCGCCCGCATGGGCGGCCGCAACGCGCACCATCAAGATCGGCGTCCTCAATGATGCGTCGGGTCCCTATTCCGACAATGCCGGCGAGGGCTCCGTGACGGCGGCGAGAATGGCGGCCGAGGACTTCATGGCGCAGCATCCCGACTTCAAAGTCGAGATCATCTCGGCGGATCACCAGAACAAGGCGGATGTCGGGGCGGCGATCGCGCGTCGCTGGATCGAGCAGGAGAAGGTCGACGCCGTCGCCGACGTGCCGAACTCCGCGGTCGGCCTTGCCGTCAATGAGGTGGTTCGCGGCGGCAAGGCGGCCCTTATCGCCTCCAGCGCTGCATCATCCGACCTGACCGGGAAATACTGCTCGCCCAACACGATCCAGTGGACGTTCGACACCTGGGCGGCATCGCATACGATCGGCAATTACCTGGTTCGTCACGGTGGCAAGAAATGGTACTTCATCGCCACCGACAATGCGCTCGGCAAGTCCATGGTGCGGGACGGAACGTCCGTCATCAATGCGGGCGGCGGCGCCGTGCTCGGATCGGTCAACGTTCCCATCAACAACGCCGACTACGCCTCGTTCATCCTGCAGGCGGACGCCTCTGGCGCCGACGTGATCGCTTTCGCGACTGCTGGGGGCGATACCGTCAGCCTGATCAAGCAGTCCGCCGAGTTCGGCTTGAAGCAGAACGGCCGGATCTTCGCCGCGATGCTGACGACGACGAACGACATCGAGGCCAGCGGGCTTACGGTCGGGCAGGGACTCATCATCACCCAGCCGTTCTATTGGGACCTCAACGAGGCCAGCCGGGCCTGGTCGGCGAAGTTCAGCGCGCGGCAGCATGATCAGTCGCCGACCGCGTTTCACGCCGGCGTCTATTCCTCGGTGCTGGCCTATCTGAATGCCGCATTGGCCGCGGGAACCAATGACGCGCAGGCGGTCATCCGAAAGATGAAGGAGCAGCCGATCGATGACGCGCTGTTCGGTCCGGTCGTGGTGCGGGCGGACGGCCGCGCCATCCACAACATGTACATCTTCAAGGTGAAGGCGCCGAAGGCGTCGAAGGGCAAATGGGACCTGCTCGACGATGTCGGCGCCCTGAGTGGGCCCGAGGCGTTCCGTCCGATCGACCAGGGCGGCTGTTCGATGGTCGAGCAGGCCAAGGACAATTGACGCCGGTTGCGATCAGTCCCGCCAAGGCTGCCGCGAAGAATAATGGATGCACCATGCTGGACAACATCGAAGCCGATTTCCCCGCCTACACGCCGCGGCCATCCGATGCGCCGAGGGCGCTCGCGGGAATCCGGGTCGTGGATTTCTCCCACTTCATTGCGGGCCCCTTCGCCACAATGATCCTGGCCGATATGGGCGCCGAGGTCATCAAGATCGAAGCGCCCGGTCGCGGCGACGATCTCCGGCGCTACCCGCCGGTGCATCCCGAACTCAAAGCCGGGGCGCCGTACGTCTGGACCAACCGCAACAAGCGAAGTGTGGCTCTGGACCTGAAGTCGCCGGAGGGCGTCGCAGTGGTGCGCGAGTTGATCGCGACGGCGGACGTCGTCGTCGAGAATTTCTCCACCGGCGTCATGGAGCGGTTCGGGCTCGACCATGCGGCATGCCGCGCGATCAAGCCGGATATCATCTACTGCTCGGTGTCGGCCTATGGACGCGAGGGGACCTTCGCGGACCGGCTCGGCTTCGATCCGATCGCGCAGGTCGAGAGCGGGTTCGTGTCCATGAACGGCTATGCGGATCGCGAAGGCGTGCGGGCGCTGTCGCCGGTGATGGACATCAGCACGGCGATGATGGCCTGCAACGCCATCCTCGGCGCGCTGGTCGCCCGTGAGCGCAGCGGGCTCGGACAGGCGGTCGAGGTGTCGCTGTTCGACAATGCCGTGCTGATGACCGGCTATGCCACGATGCAGCATCTGTTCACCGGCGCCAATCCGCAGCGGCACGGCAACACCAGCCCCGATACCTGTCCCTCCGGCGTGTTCCAGGCGCAGGACTGTGCCTTCTACATCAATTGCGGAAACGACAAGATCTTCCAGCGTCTGATGTCGCAGGTGCTCGACCGCGCCGATCTCGCCGCGGCCGAGGCCTATGCCACCGGATCCGAGCGCATCCGGCGGCGGGACGAATTGTTCGCAATCCTCGGCGAGGCTTTCGCGCAACGGCCGTGGAGCCATTGGCAGGCGCGGATGCGGGCGGCCGGCGTCCCCTGCGGGCAGGTGCGCACTGTCGGCGAGGCGATCCGGTCACCCGAGGCGCGGGAGCGCGGTCTTGTCACCCGCATCCCGCATGACACGCTGGGCTGGATCCCGAATGTCAGCCTGCCGATCCGCTATTCCGCGACGCCCGTTGTGGATCCCGTGGCCGCGCCCGCGGTCGGCCAGCATACCGGGGCCGTGCTGCAGGAGCTGCTGGGCTACGACGATGCACGTCTGGCGCTGCTCGCCGCGGCCGGCGCCTTCGGAGAGACCGGGGCAGATCCAGGGAAAGCGGAGCGGACGTGAGCGCGATGGCGACGGCCGATCGCACGCTCAGAGGCCGCGTTGCCATCGTCGGGATCGGCGAGACCGACTATTACCGCCACGGCGCATCGCCGGATCCGGAGTTCAAGCTCGCGCTGAAGGCCATTCTGGCGGCGTGCAGCGATGCCGGCATCGATCCGCGCGACATCGATGGCTTCGCCTCCTACAGCGAGGAGCGGAGCGAGCCGTCCAGGCTTGCCTCCGCTCTCGGCACGCGGCGACTTCGTGCTGCGACCATGCAATGGGGCGGGGGAGGTGGAGGCTGTTGCGCGGCCGTCGCCAATGCGGCGGCCTCGATCGTCGCCGGCCTTGCGGATTGCGTCGTCGTGTTTCGCTCGCTCGCGCAGGGCCAACACGGCCGGTTCGGGCAGACGACGGGCATCGACACGATTTCCGGCGAGAAGGCCTACCTGATGCCTTACGGCGTTCTGGCGCCGCCGCAGCGCTTCGCCATGCGCGTGCGCCGCTACATGCATGAGCACGGCGTCAGTCAGGAGGCGCTGCGGGCGATCGCGCTGGCCTCCTATCATCATGCGCAGGCCAACCCGCGGGCCGTCATGTACGGCAAGCCGCTGGACGCAGCCAAGTATGACGCCTCGCGCTGGATCGCCGAACCGTTTCACCTCTACGATTGCTGCATGGAGAACGATGGCGCCGCCGCGCTCGTGCTGGTGGCTGCCGAGCGCGCCGGAGAATTTCGCAACAAGCCGGCCTATGTGCTGGGGGCCGCCGTCGGATCCGGATATCGTGCGGGCGCGATCCCGCACAATTCGCCGCATTACGCGAGCGCCGGCTTCGAAACCGTCGCGGCCGATCTCTATGCGATGGCTGGGCTCGGTCCATCCGACGTCAGCGTCGTCCAGTGCTACGAGAACTTTACGGGCGGCGTCGTGATGGCGCTCGCGGAACATGGCTTCTTCGCGCCGGCGGAGGCCAACGACTATCTCGCCTTCGACAACCTCGTTGCGCCATCGGGGCGGCTTCCGCTCAACACCAGCGGTGGCAATTTGGCCGAATGTTACATGCACGGGTTCGAGCTCGTGCTGGAGGCCGTGCGCCAGGTGCGCGGCGTCTCGACCAGCCAGGCGAGGCGGAATGACGTCGCCATGGTCATCGGCGGCCCCATGGTGACGCCGGTCAGCAATCTTCTTCTCGGCTCGGAGGCGACATTGTGAGCAGCGACCGGGGGGCGAGCTATCTTCCCAATGGCCTGCCTATTCCGGTTGCGGAGCCCGACGGTCTGTCAGCCCCGTATTGGGCGGGGCTGCGCCGCAATAGGCTCATGGTGCAACGGTGCTGCCATTGCGGCACCTGGCAATTTGGGCCGGAGTGGATCTGTCATCGCTGCCACGCTTTCGATCCCGAATGGACGGAAACCGATCCCCATGGACGGATCTTCAGCTGGGAGCGGGTCTGGCATCCTTCGCACAAGGTCCTGAAGCAGCACGCTCCGTATCTCGCCGTGCTCGTGGAGCTTCCGCATGTCGGCGGCGTGCGGATGGTGGGAAATTTACTCGGTGATCCAATGCAGACCGTCGTAATCGGAACGCATGTCGAAGGGGTGTTCGAACATCATTCTGATCGCGCGCCTCCGTATTCGCTGCTGCACTGGCGGATTGTCCCGACTCGGCCTCCCGCGCAAGGCAACAGCTTCTCAAACGACTGATCGCCGCGCGTTATTCCGCGATAGAGGTCGGAATACCGAGATCAATTAGCCCGACGCGCGGGCTGCGCGGCTCAAGCGGCAGTGGAATCACCGGTCTTTGATTTTCCGCGACAACATCGCTTTCATTCGAAGAGGTGTCGAATATTCTTCAACGTTCTTCCGTACCAGCATACAATTGTGCCAGTGCTCGGCGTACGAACGAACCTATGCCTAGGACTGGATAAAATATCGTAGGTTGGCTGACGTGGGGGAAAGGCGGTAGCGCTCCACTGACTCGAACCCCCGACAGCTCAGAGCAAACTCGCTACTGGATAGCCGAGCGCTCCGTCCCGTGGCGTATGCGGTCCCAGCAAAGATCCGCCCGGTCAGTAGACCTTGCCCAAGCCCGATAAACTTGTCAGCCGCCCGAAGATCGCAACGCCTCTGGGAGGGTGCCGTTCTCGTTGAGAAACGCCCGCAACGAAATCGCAATGAATTGGGTGAAACTACCGTGAACAAAACGGGACGGGAACGACTGCCACCTCAAGAAAGATCAATAACTTAGAAGATGCTCACCGCGTTCGGGACGTAGGGCACGGGAGTAGTCGCGCAATTTCGGTGGAAAAGCCCCTAAGGCACGGAGTACGAGAAAGGAGCCGCGTATTCTACCGTGAAGGGAGAATCGTATGGCGACACCATCTGACAAGGCCCCCCGCGATCTGCCGTACATGGCAAGTTGGTTTGAGCCTGGGCTGCTTATCAAACTGCTTTGGCGCGTCATCGTCTCCGATGTTTTCGGGCAGTATGCTGATCGCCGCTTGGTGCTGGCGGCGCTAGATCCCGTCGACCCGAAGGAGTTGGTCCGGCGTGCACAGCAATTCATGCCTGGCAACGAAAATGAAGAAGTTTGGGCCTTTAAACCCGATGAGGAAGGGGCCGTTTGGATCGACTACGTCGCGGACCTTGGCGACGGCTTCGATGCGACCTACGCCATGGCGTCCCTGCTGGCACGAGAAACGCTTGACTTCGAAGGCAAGGATTTGCCTCGCGGCCAATTGCTGGTGATGGGCGGTGATGAAGTTTACCCGCATGCCTCAGCCGAGGCGTACCGCGATAAGCTCTTAACGCCTTACCGGTGGGCCTTTCCCGATCCCCATCCTGGTCTCCTGAAAGGCCCCCCGGTTTATGCACTGCCCGGAAACCACGACTGGTATGACGGCCTAGTGCTCTTTCTGGCACTCTTCAGCCGGCGAGAGCACCTCCATCTTGGTGGCTGGCGAACACACCAGCGGCGCAGCTATTTTGCGCTTCAACTGACCCCACAATGGTGGATTTGGGGCATGGACTCGCAACTCGATGACGACATGGATCAGCCGCAGAAGGATTTGGGAAAATTCTCTTGGGAAATCAAGGCCAATAGCATGTCTCTTAATCAGCGGGTCCCAGGTTCGAGCCCTGGTGCGCCCACCAAGCAATATCAATTACTTAAAGCGGTTGCGCATCGGAACGGACCTTTTTAGTTGGGAAATTTCGCTACGATTGTTCGCGATTTCGTAGGCCGCCGTACGATTTGTTGCGATCAGTTGGGCGCTTGATGATGCGATGACAACTGGGTGGCGACGGCCAACGTCAACTGTTCGAATTCGAGAGCGCCACCGCCGTTCAGTTCGCGCAACGCGCCTCGAGGGCATCGACGAAGGCGCGATCCCATCGGCCCTCACGGATCGCGTCGATGGTGCCTTGCTCTTTTTGCTCCTGCGACAATGCTTTCTCGATGACCGTTGCAGCCAGGGAGGGTGGAAATGCCAGGAGGCCGTCCTGGTCCCCCACGATGATGTCGCCAGCGTTCACGGGGCATGCCGCCGACCGTAATCGGGACATTGATCGCTCCGGGACGTCCTTTTATGGACCGCGATGGGTTACGCCGCGGGCATAGACAGGAAAAGTGCGCTGACGAATCTCCGCAGCGTCGCGAATGGCGCCGTCGAGCACCATGCCGGCAGCCCGAGCGAGGCTGCGCCGAGTGTCATTCCGACGCGGCGATCAATGCGATCCCCTCTCGTCCGGTGACCAGTTGCTAACATGGCGCCGATTTGACACGCGCGATCGCTGGTAGCGTGAAGCAAAACCGTGCGCCGCCCAAAGACGAATTGATTTCGGCGCAGGTGCGGCCTCCGCGTGCCTCAACGATGGATCTGGAGATGATCAAGCCCATGCCCATTCCAGTCTTTTCGTCGTGAGCATACGTTCAAAGCGACAGCCGGGCGCGCCATTTGGCAATTCGAGGCGAGGGCTCCCGATTGGACAGCCCTGGCCCGCCCCATTTTGCCTAGCCGGGGTCTCTTGCTAAGCTGAGCATTCTGCAGATCGGCGAAGAGGGACGGTTCGGTTGATATCCAAGGGGGGCGATAAAACCAATTTCGAGAGCTCGATACGCGCGGTCGAGCGGGAGACGCTGAATGACCGGGTCTACCGCGAGCTACGGACGATGATCATGTCGGGCGGCTTCGTTCCTGGAGCCGAGATGAAGCTTCGGTCCTTGGCGCAAAGCCTACACGTCAGCCTCATGCCGGTTCGCGATGCCATCGGCCGCTTGGTGGTCGAGCGCGCGCTGAAGATGCTGCCCAATCACAGGGTGATCGTGCCCGAAATAACGATCGACGAATTCCTGGAGATCCGCCGTGTGCGTATTCTCTTGGAAGGCGAGGCAGCCGCGCTCGCCTGCGCGCACATCGGCACCGATGGCATTGCCGAGCTCAAGCGACTCCATGAGAAGATCAAGTTGCTGGGCACGAACAAGCAGCGGCAGTTTTGGGCGCTCAATCAGGAGTTCCACTTCACCATCTATGAAGCGGCCAAGAGCCCGTTGTTGCTCTCGATGATCGAGTCGCTCTGGCTCCAAATCGGGCCTGTATTCAACCAAATCCCGATCAACCTCACATCGGAAGGTGCCCGAGGGCACCACCGCATCATCACGGCCCTGAGCTCCGGCGATACCAAAGCGGCGCGGGCCGCGCTCACCGAGGATCTCATGAAGGGTGGAGATCGCGTCATCGCGACCCTCATTCAGGACAAGCAGCCCGCGGGCTGAAAGCTCTGATCTCACCTTGCAGCGAGTGCTGGCGTTCATTGAACGCCGGAACGGATGCGCGCGGCCGAGCGGCAGAAGCCAACAAATCTTGCGCCGACGGCTTGTAATGAGATTTGTGATTTGTTATCACAAATCAAAAATGAGCGAAATTCAGGCTTCGCCGCCGGTTGAGGGAAGGAAAGTCCATGAGGGTCGCACGTGCTTTGTTGCTGGGCTCGGCGCTATTTTGCGTGACCGCCGCGTATGCAGACGAGACCCCCATAAAGATCGGCGTCATGAACGACATGTCCTCGGTCTACGCCGTTGCCGGCGGGCGCGAGACCGTCGAGGCGGTGCGGATGGCCATCGAAGACACGGGCCCGGTGCTCGGTAAGAAGGTCGAGCTTGTCTTCGCCGACCATCAGAACAAGCCTGACGTGGGATCGGCCATCGCGCGGCGGTGGTACGACGTGGACGGAGTGGACGCGATAGTCGACGTGCCGAATTCGGCGGTGGCTTTCGCGGTGCAGTCCCTGGCCAGGGACAAGAAGAAGATCTCGCTCTTCGTCGGTGCGCTGAGCTCGGACGTCACTGGCCCGAAGTGTGACGCCTATACGACGCAATGGGCCGTCGACACTTATTCGCTCGCAAATGTGATGGGTACGGCCGTGCTCAAGCGAGGCGGCAATCGCTGGTTCTTTCTTGGTGCCGACTACGTCTTCGGTCGAGCGCTCGTTCGCGATACCAGCGCGGTGATCGAGGCGAATGGCGGCAAAGTGCTGGGCGCGGTCTATGCGCCGCTGAATACGGCGGACTTCTCGTCGTTCTTGTTGCAGGCGCAGCCGACCAATCCGAATGTGATCGGGCTTGCGAATTCGTCCGACGACACGGTGAATTCGATCAAGCAGGCCGTCGAATTCGGTCTCACGTCCAATGGCGCCACCTTCGCGGCCTATGTGCTGTTTCTCGAGCATGTCCAAAGCATCACCTTGAAGGCGGCGCAGGGCCTGCTCCTGGCAAATCCGTTCTACTGGGATCTCAATGATGAAACGCGCGCTTGGTCGAAGCGGTTCGAGGAGAAGATCGGCCACCCACCGGACTGGGATCCGGCCATGGCGTACAGCGCAGTCTTCCATTACCTCAAGGCGGTGAAGGCTGCCGGTACGCGCGACGCCGACGCGGTTGCGACGAAGATGCGCGAGATTCCCGTCAACGACTTCGCGACCAAGGACGGCAAGGTGCGCCTCGATGGGCGGGTGATGCGCAACCTCTACCTGTTGCAGGTTAAGAAGCCCGCTGAGTCCAAGAGCAAATGGGACATTTACAACGTGGTCACCACGGTGCCGGGAGAGCAGGCGTTTCGTCCGCTTGATCAAGGAGGCTGTCCTTTGGTGAAGGCGGTCTCAGGCAAACAATAAAACGGTCGTCTCGAAGCCTCGCGCTGTGTCTCGGGTGACGGGGACCAAGAACTTGGAATGAATGCAATGACGATGATGAGTGCCGGCCAGGCGGTCGTGGATGTCCTCAAGGCCGAGGGAGTCAAGTTCGTGTTCGGCATGCCCGGTGGCCATACCATCGGCATCTATGACGCGCTCTACGGCCAGCAGCAGATATCTCATGTCCTCGTGCGCCACGAGCAGCATGCCGCGAGCATGGCTGCCGGATACGCGCAGCTCACCGGCGAGCCGGGCGTATGTTGCGTCACCGCCGGGCCGGGCGCGACGAACCTGGTAACGAGCGTTGCGGAAGCTTTCGTGGGCGCGTTGCCGATGATCATCATCGCCGGTCGTGGCGCGACCCGCAACGCGCACCGGGGCGCGAGCCAAGAGATTGATCAGGTCAAGATCTTCGCCGCTATCACGAAGTGGGGCATTCGGGTCGATCGGCCAGATCTCATCGTCGAGAGCCTCCGTCAGGCATTCACGATCGCTCGTTCCGGAAAGCCGGGGCCGGTGCTCGTCGATATCCCGCAGGACGTTCTCGCCGCGCAGATTGACGTTGCTGAGTATCGCCCCGTTGGCAAGCCTGCCGCCGTCAGAGGCGACAACGAGCGTATCAAGGCCGCGGCGGCCGCCCTACTTGCCGCGCAGAGGCCGCTGATCGTTGCCGGAGGCGGCGCGATCGCGGCTAGTGCCTGGGCGGAAGTTCGACAGCTTGCCGAAACGCTCGGAAGCCCCGTGATCACCACGCTGGCCGGTCGTGGCATTCTTCCGGACGACCATCCATTAGCCGCCGGCGGCATCGGCCATCACCGCCAGGATGTGACCAAATACCTGCTTCCGAACGCGGACGTTGTCATCGGCGTCGGCGCGCGCTTTGAGCAGCAGGAGACCAACTGGAAGCGGGATTATCTGCCGGCGCCATCCGCCACATACATCCAGATCGATATCGACCCGAATGAGATCGGCCGCTCGGTGGTCGCCGCAATTGGCATCACCGGCGACGCCCGGCTGGTGCTGCAGGACTTGATCGCTGAAATCGGGCCCGCCAAGTCCAACCCGGGAGCGGAGACGAGAGTGTGGCTCGATGAGCTGTCGCGACGTCGCGCGCAACTTGAGACTGAAATCGAGGTTATGGCCGGCTCCGACATGCAGCCGATCCATCCGATCCGGATTTTCAACAGGATCCGGCGGACGTTCCCGCGCGACGCCACGGTTGCGATCGACGTCGGCGTCCTCGCGCAGGGCATGGGCGGAGCCTATCCCTATTTCAAGATCTACGAACCGCGAGCAACGATCGTGCCGTCGAGCTTCTACGGCATGGGTTTCTCGGCCTCGGCGTTCCCTGTAGCGCGCTTGGTCTATCCGGACCGGCCGGCGGTTTGCTTCGTTGGCGACGGTTCATTCCAGATGGTGATGAACATCCTACCGGTCGCCGCCGAACTGAAGCTCGGCGTCACCTGGTGCATCTTCAACGATCGCGCACTGGGCTCGATCCGTGACATCCAGGTCCAGGCGTTCAACCAGCGCTTCATCGCCACCGATTTCATGCTCGATCTCGACTTTGCCGGCCTCGCCAGGGCGTCGGGTTGTCATGGCGAGCGCATCACCGATCCGAACGGCATCGAAGGGGCCCTGCAGCGCGCAATGACGGCCAACGCTGAGGGCAAGCCGGCCGTTCTCGATCTCGTCGTCGCCAAGGAGTGGCTCAAAGGCAGCACGGAGTTCTTTGCGCGATGAAGCGACTTTCCTTCGGTCAACCCGTCGGCGGGATTGTTCAGGCCGCGTACACGGTCGAGAACATCGACGCCGCGATGCAGCACTACGTCGAGGCGCTCAATATCGGACCGTGGTCCGTGAGCGGGCCTTTCGTCCCCGCCAAGGGCTTCTACCGTGGCGAACCAACCGACATGAGCCTCACACTCGCCGTCGCGTTCACCGGCCACATGATGGTTGAGCTGATCGAGCAGCACGACACCAAACCGTCCGTCTATCAGGAGACCATCAAGGTCAAGGGACACGGCTTTCATCACTGGGCAATTTGCTCCAAGGATTTCGATTCGGACGTCGCGCGCTATGAAGCGGCCGGCTATCCCGTCGTCTTTTCCGACATTTCCCCGCGTGGCGTGCGGATCGTCTATGTCGATACGCGACGAGACCTGCCGGGGATGTTGGAGATTATCGAGACCACGGAGGCGCTTGAAGGAATTTATCACGGCTACTTCGCCGCGGCACGGGATTGGGACGGCAAGGATCCGATCCGGCGTTGGTCGTTGAAGACGGGAAATTCGAAATGAAGTCGCAAGAGCTCTTCGACGTTGCGAGGCTGTCCGTGGCGATCACCGGCGGGGCCAAGGGCCTTGGCCGCGCGTTCGCCGAAGCCATGGTGGACAACGGTGCGCGCGTCACGCTGTTCGATCGTGATCGGGAAACGCTGAACCGAACGGTTTCCGAATTGAGCACGCGGGGCGATGTCGACGGCAGCGCGGTCGACGTCACTGATCGCGCCGCGATCGCATCGGCCGTCAACCAAATGGTCGAGAAGCGCGGCCGGGTGGATGTGGTCTTCGCCAATGCCGGCATCGATGCGGGCCCTGGCTTCCTTTCGATGTCCGGCGAACGCGACCCGAAGGGCGCGATCGAAGCGATTCCCGACGCCCTCTGGGACAAGGTCATCGACACCAATCTGACGTCGATGTTCGCCACGATCAAGGCGGCTGCGCCTCACATGAAGCGGCAGAATGGCGGGCGCATCATTCTGACGGCCTCGATCGCGGGCGTTCGGCCGGGAGCCATCGTCGGCATGCCCTATCAAATCTCGAAGGCGGGCGTCGCGCACCTGGCCAAGCAATCGGCGCTCGAGCTGGCGCGATACAACATTCTCGTCAATGCAATCCTGCCGGGCCCGTTCCTGACCGAGCTCACGACGCCGGAGCTGCAGAAACGTTTCGAGGCGGGAAGCCCCATGCACCGCGTGGGCCGACCCGAGGAGATCCAGGGACTTGCGCTGTTTCTGGCGTCTCCGGCATCGAGCTACATCACCGGAACGCACATCGTGATCGACGGCGGCTCGCTGCTCGGCCGCGCGGATTGACGGCCCCTATGGAGACGCAAGATCAATGAAGGCAAATGCACTGTTCGATCTGACCGGCCATGTGGTCGTGGTCACAGGGGCTGCGTCGGGGATCGGTCTAGCGACGTCCCAGGTTGTCGCGGCCAACGGAGCCCGCGTCGTCATGATCGACGTCGACGGAGATCGGCTTGTCGGGGCCGCAAACTGCGTGCGGCCTGCGGGCGCGGGCGTCGACACGGTTGTGGTCGATGTGCGCCAGGGCGGGCAGGTCGTAGCCGCCATCGACGATTGTGTCGCGAAGTACGGAAGGCTGGACTGTGTGTTCGCGAACGCCGGCATCAGCGGCGGGCCCGGCTTCGGCAAGCCGGACGGCGTGCTCGACGCGGCTTCCCTTGACCTCTGGAACAACTGCCTGCGTGTCAATCTCGATGGCGCATTTCACACCATGCAAGCCGCGGCGAAGCACATGAAGCCGCGGCGAAGCGGATCGATCGTGGTGACGTCGTCAGTCGCCGCGCTTCGCGCCTCTGCAGCGCCGAGCTACGGCTACCACGCCGCCAAGGCCGGCATTGCGCAGGTCGTGCGCGTGGCGGCGCTCGAACTTGGACCACACAATGTGCGAGTGAATGCGATCGCGCCGGGACCGTTCAAGACCAATATCGGCAACGGCCGGATGCACACGGCGGAAGGGGCGGCCTTGTTTGCGAGCACGGTACCGCTCGGGCGGCTCGCTGAGCTCGACGAAATCAAGGGTCTCGCGCTGCTCCTGGCTTCGCCGGCCTCGAGTTACATGACCGGGGCAATCATCCCGGTCGATGGCGGAACTCAGGCCTGATCGAAACACATCATAAGCAAGTGCCGTTCAGTTACAGAAAGAGTTCCTTGCCTTGCGCGGATTTTTCCGGTGAGCGGCTCACGGCCAAACTCGTTTCGCGACTAGGAAACAGAAGAGGGATTTATGTCCGTTGAAGAAAGAGTCGCCATCGTGGGCGCCGGCCCGGTTGGTTTGCTAAGCGCTCTCGGGCTCGCCCAGGCGGGCATCCCGGTTATCGTCATCGAGCGTGCATCGGAAATCATCGCCTCCCCGCGCGCGATAACGTATCACTGGTCTGTACTTGAGGGCCTCGACCGGCTTGGCTTGCTTGAAGAGGCGCTAGACGTCGGGTTCGCCAAGCAGGACTATACCTACTTGGATTTCGCGACCGGCGAGAAAATCAACTACAGCCTGGACGTTCTCGACGGACGGACACCTTTCCCTTTCAACCTCCATCTCGGCCAAAACCTACTTGCCGGAATTGCGTTGCGCCGACTCCAGCAGTTTCCGCATGCCGAGGTTCGCTGGGGTGTGACAATGCGCGATTTGATGCAGGATGGCAGCGGGGTCACTCTCTCGGTTGACGGCCCCGAGGGCCCTTCCAAACTCCGTGCCGGATGGGTTATCGGCGCCGACGGCGCGACGAGCAACGTTCGAAGGGCCTTGCATCTGGAGTTCGAGGGTATCACATGGCCGAAACGGTTTATCGCGGCCAACGTCCGGCACGATTTTTCGAAGCACGGCTACGCGCGCACCACCTTTCTGATTCACCCGACCCATGGCGCAATCATCGTAAAGCTGGATAAAGGCGATCTGTGGCGCTGCACCTACAGCGAGCCGCTCGATCTACCCGAGGAAAGCATCGCCGAGCGTATGACCGCGTACTTCGACGTCATCCTTCCGGGAGCGCGCGACATTGAGGTCGTTGCCTTTGCGCCTTATCGCATGCATCAGCGGGCAGCCGAGCGGTTCCGTGTTGGCAGAGTGTTGCTGGCCGGCGATGCAGCGCATGCAACGAATCCCAGCGGCGCCTACGGGCTCACATCGGGATTGTTCGACGCATTTGCACTCTACAAGGCGCTGGCTGCTGTCGTTCGCGGCGACGTCGACAGCGCGGTCCTCGATCAATACGCCGAGGAGCGCCGCCGCATCTTCCTCGAGGTCGTCTCGCCCGCGGCGGTCGACAACAAGCGGATCATCTTCGACACGACAGATCCGGAGCAGCACGAGGCCAATCTCATCCGTTTGCGCCGTCTGACAGACAAGGAGGTGCTGCTCGACCGGCTTATGCTGACAGTGCGAATGCGCAGCGAGGCGTCTCCGCGGCAAGACCTCAGAAGGTCAAGTCTCAATTCGACGCACTGAAGTGTAGATAATGCGCCTCTTCAACGGGTTCGGCTTCGAGGCAGGCGGCTCGTTCCGGCTCGTTGGCGAGCAGATCGACGGCAGCTTCCTCCTGGGCAGCCAAACGAACACATAGCGTGCTCAGAGCATTGTTGTTATAAGGAATTATTCTTCATCACCACGAGGCGCATATTGCGCTGCAGCGGGCCCCGTCAGACGACACGCGGAGCACGAGATGGAAGCCAGGCGCGAGTTTAGGGGCTCCGATACCCACGGTGTTCTGCATCGGTTTGGGGCCGACATCCGTGCAACGAGTGAGGGGCATGGGTGGTCTTCGATTTACGCGTCGATCCAAAGGGAGAATCCCTTCGAGGGGCGGTTCGAAGCGATCGCTGACGACCTCATCGTGTTGCACCGTAGCGGTCCCGTGCAGACGACTTTTGCATCAGGCGGGCACGTCACGTCACGTTGCATTCCAAAAGGAAGCATCTTTTTTTTGCCAGCAGGTCATGCGTGCGAGGTGGGATTGCATGGGGCGCTGGATACGCTCCATATCTATCTGCGCGCAAACTTAGTTTCTGTCCACAATGTTACACCGCTGCTGGTGGAACGGGACGTGGTGATACAGCATCTGGCGCAGGCGGTTGAGCAGGCCGTTTGCGAGAATGTCTCGAATTCAGATCTCTTCATCGATCCGATAGCGCGGGCGCTCGCGGACAGGGTCTCCGCGATCAGCAGGAGTAGCGAACCATGGCAGGTTCAGACCGCTGGGCTGCCGGACTACGAACTTCGGCGCCTTAACGATTTCATAGAAGCCAATCTTGAGGGTGAGATCACCCTTGCTGCGATGGCCAGCGCGTGCGGAATTGGCACAAAGTCTTTCGTTCGGGCGTTTGCAGCAACGACCGGCAAGTCACCATACCAATATGTAATCGCGGCACGTGTCGAACGGGCGAAGCGATTGATCGAGCAAGACCAGGAAGGCCTCGCTGAGATAGCACTGCGCTGTGGCTTCTCCCATCAGGAACACTTGACGCGCGCCTTCCGCAGGCTGACGGGTCAAACGCCCGGTCGCTACCGTCGCAGCGTCAACTGACAAGCAGCCAGGGCCAATGCAGAAACGCTCCTATCCACCATCGCCAGCCGCAGCGCAAAATGAGCATACCGTGCGGCCTTTCGACGGAGGCGAGGTCCATTCCGTGCTGCGACAGTTCGCCGTGAAACCCGAGGCATCCAGTGCGGGGCTCGGCTGGTCGACTATGTTCGCATCGGTTCAGCGCGAAGAGCCGTTCAGGGGCCGCTTCGAAGCCAATGCCAGCGCCCTGCTGGTGACTGGAGCTACTGGACCCGTCGATGTTACCTATCGGATCGATGGGCGCGTTGTATCCAGGCACTTGCAGGAGAAGGGAATCTTTTTCCTGCCGCCGCACCGCGACTGTGAAGTGACGCTAAATACGCCGTTGAATTCGATCCATGTGTACCTGCGCCCTGAATTGTTTTCTGGCTCTGAAGGTAAAGCGCAGAACTCCGATTTTGGCCTCCTGCCTTTGTTGGGTGAGCCGGAGCCCCTAACCGACAATCTCCTGGCAGTGGTGGAAGAAATGGTGCGTGAGGGCGATACCTCGTGCTCCCTCCTGGCCGATTCAATTGCGCATGCAATAGCCAATCGCCTTATCGTGCTCAATGCACGGGAGCGGAAAGCGCCGTGTGCTGTCGAACGCCAGCTGAGTCCACGTAGCGTCCGCTCGATTCGTGATTTTGTCGAAGCCAATATCGCGGATTGCATCAAGCTGGACGATTTGGCTGCGATCTGCGGCGTAAGTCCCGAGTATTTCATACGGGTGTTCAAGTCCTCGCTGGGCGTGTCTCCTCACCGCTACGTGGTGGGGATGCGAATTCATCATGCGAAACTGCTCCTGACGGATCCAAACATTGGCCTCGCGGAAGTCGCGAGGCAATGCGGGTTCGCGCACCAGCAGCATTTCACGAACACGTTCCGTCGGATGACCGGCTTGTCGCCGGGCGCTTACCGACGGGCGATGAATTAAGAACTCCACGATCAGCCTTTCCGATCTGAACGCTGGCTCGTTCCTGTAAACGAAGCGGGCAGTTTGTGTCAGTTTCCTGCAAACCGGTCCGGTTTGTGCAGGCTTAGCCACCCGGCATGTCCTACTTTCACCTCACGAAGAGGCGCCAGACGCAATCACGGCGCCCACGATAGGGAGAGACGCGCATGGCATTGTTCGATGCCGGGCGAGGGTGCTCGCATATCCGAATTGGCCAGCATTCGCTTGAGGAGCCCTGCACCTCGGGTGATCGTGCCGCGCAGGAAAGTGGGCCGCTGCGATGAAAGACTGGTCTCCACTCGTCGTCGGGATCGGCGGAACGTTGCGCGACGGATCAACCTCGGAGAGGGCGCTCCGCCTGGCTTTGACGGAAGCCGCGCGGCTCGGTGCGAAAACGCAGATCTTCGCCGGGCAATCGTTGAATCTCCCGCACTACGACAGCATTGAACGTACCGAGCGTGCGGCGTCGTTGGTCGAAGCACTGCGCGCGGCAGACGGAGTCATCATTGCCACCCCAAGCTATCATGGCTCGATCTCGGGCCTGGTCAAGAACGCTATAGACTACACCGAGGATCTCCGCGCCGACGCGCGCAGCTATCTTGCCGGACGCGCTGTCGGCGCCATCGTATGCGCGGGCGGAGCCCAGGCCATGGGCGCGACGCTGGGGACTCTGCGGACCATTGTTCACGCGCTGCGCGGTTGGCCGACTCCATTTTCAGCGGTGATTAACGCCGCTCAGAGGCCATTTTCCGCAGATGGTGCGTGCAGTGATCCGATCATAGCGCAACAGCTTGCATTCGTGGCCGAGCAGGTCGTCGAGTTCGCGAGAATGCGGCGGCTATATGAGAGCCGGCGCAATGGGCTCGCGCCTCAAGAAATATCAGAAGCCGCGCCGGCGCAATGCGCATAGAACGCGGCCGCAAACAACCAGAACGGGAAACATTAGGGAGGGAAGGGTCATGAGCAAGAATCGCATCCTCAGTTATGAAAATCTCGTTGTCGTCTTGATGGGAGCCGCGTTTGGCTTCGTGTTTTTCGACCGTCTGGCGCTGAATTTTCTCGCTCCATTTCTGGTACCCGAGCTCCATCTGAACAACACCCAGCTGGGTGCCCTCGCGGGTGGCCTGGCGCTGACCTGGGCAATCGCCGGCTATGCCGTCGGCACTCTTTCGGACTATTTTCAAAATCGCAAAACACTCCTGGTCTGCGCGATAGTGATCTTCTCGATCTGCTCGGTCGGATCCGGTCTCGCCAATTCGTTTCTGACGTTGCTTGCCGCCCGCCTCGTTATGGGATTTGCGGAAGGACCTGTACTTCCGATCGCGCAATCGATCATGGCAGCGGAATCGTCGGAGCACCGCCGCGGCTTCAACATGGGCGTTCTGCAGAATTTCTTCAGCGCGCTCCTGAGTAATTTTGCCGCTCCTCTGGTGCTCGTCGCAATTGGGCAGATCTACGGCTGGAGAAGTGCTTTCTACATTGCGGCGGTGCCGGGCTTCGTGGTGGCGGCCCTGATTGTCGCCTTTATCCGTGAACCTTCGTCGGGTGCCGCTCCGCTATCGACTGCGTCTGCGCGCAACACGATCCCGCTTTCGACGATGCTGAAACATCGCAACATCTGGGTTTGCGCGATCGTGAGCTGCTTGATGGTCTCTTGGCTCCTGATTCAGATAACGTTCCTTCCGATCTACCTGGTGCAGGTTCGCGGTCTGTCGCCCAGCGTGATGAGCGTTGCCGTGGCCGCGACCGGTATCGCGACGGTCGCGTCTTCGATCATCGTACCGGCGCTGTCGGATCGCTTTGGCCGCCGTCCGATTCTCATCTTGTCAGGTTTCGTCGGCGTGATAGCCCCGGTGGCGATCGTAATGTTCGACGGACCGCTGCCATTGTTGGTGTTGTTCATGGGCCTCGGCCATCTCGCCGTTGGCAGCTTCTCGTTGTTCATGGCCACTGTGCCTTCCGAGACGATCCCGCGGACCCATGTTGCTACTGCGCTTGGCTTCATCATGGGAGTGGGCGAGCTCGCAGGCGGCTTCGCGGGCCCGGCCCTCGCCGGGATCGCTTCCGACGTGTTCGGTCCGTCCAGCTCGATGTGGATCGCTGCTACGCTTTGTATCTGTGCAGGCTTGCTTTGCCTGATGCTGGACGAAACCGCGCCGCGGGTGCTCGAGCGCCACAAAAGAATGATTGTGAGTTCGCCGGCATAAATGCCTATCGCCGATTAGCTGCGACGCGCTCAACGGAAATATCAGGAGATTGAAATGAACGTTCAGGCCATGCGCAAGAGCCTGCCGGCACCGGAACCTCACCTCACTCCGCAGGATCTGGTCGACCGCGCCGCCTCGATGAGAACGCTGCTGCGGGAATCGCAAGACGAGACCGATGAGCGGGGACATTTTTCGGACGAAATCCAGCAGAAGTTCATCGATGCTGGATTCTATCGGATCTTGCAGCCCAAAATGTTTGGTGGCTACGAGTTCGATTACGAAACATTTTTTCGCGTCATGGTGGAGATATCGCGCGGTCATCCGTCCGCGGGGTGGTGCTTGACGTTGGCCGCTTCTCATGCGCCCGTCATAGCCTCGCACTGGTCGGAAGCTGCACAGATCGAAATCTTCGGTTCATCCGGACATTTCGCGTCACCGCACCGGGCTGCCCCCGGTGGCACGTGCCTGCCGGTCGAGGGCGGCTATGTCATCAGTGGTGTGTGGCCATATTCGTCGGGAATACCGCACAGCACGCACTTCCTGGGCGCCACGTTGCTTCAAACTTCGTTCCCACCACGCATTTTGAACTTCGTTGTCCCGCAGGGGCAATACACAATTCTGGCCGATTGGGGTGGGGACCGCACCTTGGGCATGCGCGGGTCCGGCTCGAACAGCGTCAAGCTGGACAACGTCTTCGTGCCCGAGCACATGACCGCGTTCTTCGACGCGCTGGGTGTGAAGCAGGATCTCTCCGATGGCACACCCGGAACGCGATTGCATGGCAACCCTATGTATCTCGGCGTTCTCATGGGTCCTTATCACGCGTCCCTGACATCGCCTATCATCGGTGCCGCGCGCGCGGCGATCGATGAGTATCGCGATATCCTGCTCTCGCAAAACACGTTTGTTCCACCTTTCATCAAGCGTGCCTTCGAGACTGATTTCCAGGTCAACTATGGCCGCGCCATAGCGCTGACCGATGCAGCCGAAGGCGTGCTGCTCCAGGGTTTGCGTAAGCACATGGACTACTGCCAGCGGTGGGCGAAGACGGGTTTGCGAGCCTCCGTGGAAGAAAACTTGCGCCTCTGGGGAATGCTGCAGACCGGCGCACGTCTTGCCTGTGACGCCATCGAGCTCTTGTTTCAGACCGCCGGGTCGACCGCGGCGCGGAAGGGCTCAAGGATGCTTCGATACTTTGGCGACGCCCAGATGTATCGAGGACACATGTCCTCCCAATACATGACCTTCGCGAAGTACATTGGTCGCAGCAATCTCGGGCTGCCGACCGGTTTTCTGGATCTCTGAAGAAAGTCGGAGGGGGACGTGACCCAAACTAAAGCAAAACCTGCTCCGTTGGTGCTGGCAGATCAGGGATTCTTTTGGACCGGTTTGGTCCGCCAGCAGACACCGAATGGCACCATCGCTGCGGGCCAGATGTTCGTACAGTATCAGATCCCAGAGCACATCCGGCATCCATATCCCATCGTGATGGTGCATGGAGGTGGGGGGCAGGGAACGGATTTTCTCGGTACTCCCGATGGACGGCCTGGATGGGCCACTTACTTTCTGAAACAGGGTTACGCGGTCTATGTCGTCGACCGCCCAGGGCATGGTCGCTCACCCCTGCATCCGGAGGCTCTGGGTCCCATGACACCTCCGCTGACATACGAATTTGCCATGACGCTATTTACCGCGCCTGGCAAGCAGCCGAACAGCTGGCCGAACGCGCAAAAGCACAATCAGTGGCCTGGCTCCGGCGTCGTCGGCGATCCAATTCTGGACCAATTCATCGCGACCCAAGGTCCATTCCTTGTCTTTTTGGCACAGACGCAGCAGCTGATGCAGCGGGCCGGTGCCGAATTGCTGGATCGCATCGGTCCAGCGATCCTGCTCACACATTCCATGGGGGCGCCCTTCGGCTGGCTCGTGGCAGATAGTCGGCCGAACCTGGTGAAAGGCATTGTGGCGGTCGAGCCGATGGGGCCGCCTTTCGCCCAATTGCCGATGGGGCTTGGCGACCTCTCTTACGGGCTCACTGCGATCCCGATGACGTTCGATCCGCCCCTCAAAGCCCCAACTGAACTGCGGCGCGAAATCCGCAAGGCTCCGAAGCCGGGGCTGGCGGACTGCTTCGTTCAGAAAGAGCCGGCGAGGCGTCTTCCCAACCTGGCATCGATACCCGTTGCTGTCGTGACATCGGAGGCGTCGGCCTGGTCCATGCACGACCACGGCACCGTCGATTATCTCGTTCAGGCCGGCGTGCGAGCCGTCCATCTGCGGCTCGAGGACCACGGCCTGCACGGCAACGGCCACCTGATGATGCAAGAAAGGAACAGCGATGACATTGCTGCCTTTCTGGAAAGGTGGATCTCGGAATATGTGGGGTCACGACCGACATGAATTCGGTGTTTCGCGCCGCGCACTTGTGGTGAAGCAGTGGCCGGAAGGTGCGAGTGAGGTGGTCCAGTTTGTCAACAGACCGTTAGCGCAAGAGGAGTGCGAGATGGCGAAGAAGGGATATTGGGTCGGTCACATCAACGTCACGAGCCCGGAGCGCTACAAGGACTACATCGCGGCCAACGCGGTACCATTGAAGAAGTACGGTGCGCGGTTCCTTGTTCGAAACGGTGCATGCGAAGTGCACGGCGACGCACTTCAAGGGCGTCGCCACGTCGTCATCGAGTTCGAAAGCTACGCAATAGCCAAGGCCTGCTACGACTCACCCGAGTATCAGGCGGCGGCCAAGATTCGCAACGAAGCCAGCACCTCCGATTTCGTCATGATCGAGGGCCACGAGGACTAATAGCGATCCGCGGCGGGGTCTGGCAACTTGTGATTAAGAGCCTAGCCGGAGGTGGAGACGCTAATTCGTTCCACAGTATGCCGGTCAGTATCCGTAGCCGTAGCGGCGGGGCTTGCATTCCACCTTCTCGCTCATGCTCGAGAAGGCGCGATGACCTCGAGGGGCGTGCGCAAGGATCAGGAGCACCATCAAATGAAAGATATCGAAGACAAGGTCGCGTTCATCACGGGAGGCGCGAGTGGGATCGGGTTCGGAATGGCCCGCGCGTTCCTGCAGCATGGAGTGAAGGTCGTTATCGCAGACGTCCGTCAATCGCATCTCGATGCGGCGGCTTCCGCCCTCGATCGCTCCAACAAGAACTACCATCTGATCCGTCTGGACGTTACCGACCGCACGTCAATGGCACGGGCCGCGACGGAGACCGAGAAGGTATTCGGCAAGGTCCACATACTCTGCAACAATGCAGGCGTATCGAGTATGGTGCCAATGGAAGACGCGAGCTTTGCGGATTGGGATTTTGTGATGAACATCAACGTCGGGGGCGTCGTCAACGGCGTCGCGACGTTCGTTCCGCGGATTCGGGCGCATGGAGAAGGTGGTCACATCGTCAACACCTCCTCGATGGCCGGCATTCTCGCTCTTCCAAATCCCGGCGGCATCTACTCGACATCCAAATTCGCGGTGCGCGGTCTGACGGAGTCGTTGCGAATGGCGCTCGGACCGCACAACATTGGCGTTTCGCTCCTTTGCCCCGGCCTGGTTCGCAGCAATCTCGTTGACACGACGCTTCACCTCAACACGTTCGGTTCTGCTCAACCGGGGGGCGGCCCGTTCGCGGCCGGCGGTTCGCCGTTGGAAGCCGGGATGGATCCTCTCGCCGTAGGCGAACGGGTGGTCGAAGGAATCGTCGGGAACGAGCCATACATTCTTCCGCACGGCGAATTCAAAGACGAAGTCGCAGAGTCGTTCGGAGAGATACTTCAGTCGTTCCCCACCGACCGAGACGTCGATCCGAAACGGCAACAGTTCGAAGCGATGCGCCGGCAAGCGACGACGGAGGCCAAGCGCTTGGCTGCAAGCATTGGTTAGAACTTCGATCTGGCGCTCGAGAACCGCGCCGATCTCCATTGGACGCCCGCTCGCAGCCGAGTAATTCGAAAAACGTCGCAAGAATCGGGGCGAAGCTATGCTCCGGACAAACGGCCGCTCTCATCGCGGCCTATCAGGGAGGTGTCGATGCGAAGCGCTATCGTAGCCGCAGGGCTGTACGTGATCTGGTCCGTTCTCGCGGCGCCGGCGGTAGCCGAAGACGAGCCCGGCATCACCGCCACCGAGATCCGTATCGGACAGACCATGCCCTATAGCGGGCCAGTGTCCGCCTTCGGCATCCTCGGCAAAGGCGAGGTCGCCTATTTCAAGATGGTCAACGAGCGCGGCGGCATTAACGGCCGCAAAGTCAGCCTGCTCTCGCTCGACGACAGCTACGTGCCACCGAAGACCGTGGAGCAGACGCGCCGGCTGATCGAGAGCGACGACGTCTCGTTCATCTTCTCGACAATGGGAACCGCGCATAACACGGCGATCGCCAAATATCTGCAGGGCAAGAAGGTGCCCCAGCTGTTCGTCGCCTCGGGCGCCTCGAAGTTCGGTGATCCCGCGCAGTTTCCCCTAACGCTGATGGGCGTGATGGCACCGTTCCGCAATGAGGCCCGCATGTATGCGCGCTATACGCTGCAGAAGAAACCCGACGCGACCTTCGCGGTGCTGGCGCAGAATGACGATTTCGGCCGCGACTACCTCGCCGGGCTCAAGGACGTGCTCGGCGATCGGTTCGAGACCGCCGTCACGGCGGCGACCTACGAGACGACCGAGCCGACGGTGGATTCCCAGATCGTGAAGCTTAAATCGACCGGTGCGGATGCGCTCGTGATCGCCGCGACGCCAAAATTTGCTGCGCAGGCAATCCGCAAGACTTACGAGATCAACTGGCGTCCGATGACGTTCCTGACCAATGTGTCGGTCTGGATGTCCTCGGTGATGGAGCCTGCCGGGCTCGACGCCGGCACCGGCATCATATCGAGCGCCTATGTCAAGGATCCGCTCGATCCGGTCTGGGCGGACGATCCCGGCGTAAAGGGGTGGCGCGACTACATGGCCAAATATGTGCCTGACGGAGACGTCCGCGATTCCAACTACGTCAACAGTTACAACAACGGCATGGCGCTGGAGCACGTGCTTAAGGCGGCGGGCAACGACCTCAGTCGCGAGAACATCCTGCGGCAGGCGCTGTCGATCAAAGATCTGGAGTTGCCGATGCTGCTGCCCGGCATCAAGGTCAATACCGGCGAGAGTGACCATCTGCCTGTCGAGCAGCTGCAGTTCATGCACTTCACCGGCAAGCGGTGGGAGCGGTTCGGCGAGGTGCTCTCGACCAAGTAGCGTCGATATCGACCCCCAATGATGTCGAGGCGGGTTGGTCCGCGGGTGTTGCCATTGCGCTGCAGCAACGATCAGAGTGATCGTATTGAAAATTGAGGGCCATTGGGTTTTACTCCGCGGCACCGAAGCCTCGAGCCCTTGGTCTGTCGGATGCAGGCGACGTCGAATTTTGGGGTGCAGGAGACGCACGGGATCCTGGACCGTTTCCAGGCCGAATTCCGCGGTTCGAGCGAAGGGCTCGGCTGGTCGTCGGCCTATGCTTCGGTGCAGCGTGAACGGCCGTTTGACGGGCACTTCCACGCCCTATCCGACAATCTGATGGTGCTGCACCGGGGCGGCCCGGTCGACATCACCTATGTGATGGAGGGCAAGTCGGTCGCCCGGCACATCCCGCGCGGCGGCGTGTTCTTCCTGCCCGCAGGCCATGCCTGCAACGTGGTGCTGCGCGAGGCACTGGAATCCACCCACATCTATCTGCGCTCCGACCTGTTCGCGGGCCGCGACGGAGGCTCGAGCCTCATCGGCGGGCTGGCGCCGATGCTCGGCGATCAGGATGCCGTGCTCGAGCATCTCGCTGCTGCGATCGGCGACACCATCACCGGCGGCCTGCCGGCCTCATCGCTGTTCGTCGATCCAATCGCGCAGGCGATTGCCAACCGCTTTGTCGCGATTAATTTCCACAAGCCGAGCGTGGAGGCCGGCAAGCATCCAAACCTGCTCAGCGTCAAGCAGATGGCGCGGATTCGCGAATTCGTCGACGCCAACCTCGATACCGATATCCGGCTCGACCAGCTGGCGGAGCTGTGCGGTCGCAGCACCGAATACTTCGTGCGCCTGTTCAAGGCGACCAGCGGTGTCTCACCCTATCAATACGTGCTCAATTTGCGCATCGAGCGCGCCAGGATACTGCTTGCCGACGAGACGCAGAGCCTCGCCGACATCGCGCTGGCCTGTGGCTTCTCCCATCAGGAGCACTTTACGCGGATGTTCCGTCGCTTCACCGGGCTGACGCCGGGGCGATATCGGCGTAGCCACTAGTCCCGGCAGCAGGCGCGGGCGAGGCCCGGTTGCTACGCATTATTTTTCCGGTTTTGTGCAGATTTTCTTCGGTTTCGTGCAGGCCCGCCACGGCCGCTCGCCGCTAGCTTCTCCCAAAAAGACGAGACTGCCGGTTCGCCGGCTTGGGAGAAATGCCATGAGTATGGCGATGCCGGATGCCGGAAGCGCATCCATCGCACCTGTAGCGGCGACCGGTGATGCCGGCCTGGGCACCTTTTCCTATTGTTCGCAGCAATATCGCGTCCTGTTCGGCACCGGCACCTCCGCGCGACTCGGCGAGGAGAGCGAGCGCCTTGGCATCAAGCGGGCGCTGGTGCTCACGACCCCCGAACAGCAGGAACTCGGACGCCGGCTCGGCGCAGGCCTCGGCGACCGGCTCGCGGGTCTCTATGCCGGCGCGCGCATGCACACGCCAGTCGAGGTTACTAACGAGGCGCTTGGCATCGTGGAATCCCGCGACGTCGACGGGCTGGTTGCGGTCGGCGGCGGCTCGACGGTCGGGCTCGGCAAGGCGCTGTCGCTGCGCACCGGGCTGCCGCACATCGCTGTCCCGACCACCTATGCCGGATCGGAGATGACGCCGATCCTTGGTGAAACCGCCAACGGCATCAAGACCACGCAGCAATCCCAGGATCTGGTGCCGGACACCGTCATCTACGACGTCGATCTCACTGTCAGCTTGCCGCCGCACGTCTCCGCCGCCAGCGGCCTCAATGCGATCGCACACGCCGTCGAGGCACTCTATGCGCCCGACGCCAATCCGCTGACCTCGCTGATGGCCGAGGACGGCATCGCGGCGCTTGCCCGCGGGCTGCCGCGGATCATGACCGCGCCGGCCGATGCCGGAGCACGCCGCGATGCACTCTATGGTGCCTGGCTGTGCGGCGTCTGCCTCGGCGCGGTCGGCATGTCGCTGCACCACAAGCTCTGCCACGTGCTGGGCGGGATGTTCAACCTGCCGCATGCCGCAACCCACGCGATCGTGCTGCCGCACGCCGCCGCCTACAACGCCGCCGCTGCGCCTGATGCGATGACCCGAATTGCGCGCGCATTGCGCACGACGGATGCGCCGCAGGGGTTGTTCGACCTTGCGCGCCGGCTCGCACTGCCGCGCCGGCTGGCCGACATCGGCATGCCTGAGGACGGCATTGTGCGCGCCGCTGAGATGGCTGTCCGCAGCCCCTACGCCAACCCAAGACCGGTGGAGCGCGTCGCGATCCAGGACCTGATCGCAAGGGCCTGGCGCGGCGACGTGCCTGCGCAGCACTGAACCTCTAAGGACAGCATGATGGCCAATTTCAACGAACATGATCTCACTGAGGAAGTGCTCCGCAGCTTCGCCAGCACGCCGAACAAGCGGCTGAAGTTCCTCATCGAGGAGACGGTGAAATCGCTGCACGATCTGGTGCGCCGCACCGAACTCACCTTCGAGGAATGGAATCAGGCGATCGAGTTCCTGACCCGCACCGGCCAGACCTGCACGCCGCTGCGCCAGGAGTTCATCCTGCTCTCCGACGTGCTCGGCGTCTCGATGCTGGTTGACGCCGTCAATCACCGCGAGCGCGAGGGCGCGACCGAGACTACGGTGCTCGGCCCGTTCTATGTCGGCGAGCACCGCGTTACGCCGCACGGTGCCAATATTTCCGAGGGCATCGACGGTGAAGTGATGTTCGTGCAGAGCCGCGTCACCGACCTCGCCGGCAAGCCGCTCGCCGGTGCCGAGATCGACGTCTGGCATGCCGACGACGACGGCTTCTACGATTCGCAGAAGGCCGACTATGCGACCCACGGTCCGTCCCTGCGCGCGCGCTTTGTCACCGACGCCGACGGCCGCTTCTCGTTCCGCACCATCCTGCCGTGCAGCTATCCGATCCCAACCGACGGCCCGGTCGGCGATCTCATCACCGCCACGCAGCGTCATCCGATGCGCCCCGCGCATGTGCACTTCCTGGTCAAGGCCGAAGGCTACGAGCCGCTGATCACCCACGTCTTCCTCGATGGCGACCAATATCTGCGCAGCGACGTGGTGTTCGGCGTCAAGGACGAGCTCATCGCGCGCGTCGAACCGCGCAATGAGCCGGCATTGCCAAACGGCGAGCAGGTCTCCCGCCCGTGGCATCTGATGACCTACGACTTCCAGATGCGGCCCGGCGCCGGCCTGGTGCCGAAGCCGATGATGGCCGCGGAATAACGATCACAACCAACAACACGACCAGGGAGAGAAACATGACGAGCAAACCTGTTGAGACCGACGTGCTCGTCGTCGGTAGTGGCCCGGCCGGCGCGACGGCGGCGGCGCTGCTCGGCATGTACGGCGTCAAGCACATCCTAGTGACGAAATATGGCTGGCTGGCTGACACGCCGCGCGCCCACATCACCAACCAGCGCGCGATGGAGGTGCTGCGCGACCTCGGCCTCGAGGACAAGGCGGTGGCGCAGGCGGTGCCGCAGCATCTGATGGCCAACAACGTGTTCTGCGAAAGCCTCGCCGGCGAAGAGTTCGGCCGGCTCTATTCCTGGGGCAATCATCCCTCGCGCAAGGCGGACTACGATCTCGCCAGCCCGACCCGGATCTGCGACCTGCCGCAGAATTTGCTTGAGCCGATCCTGATCGAGGCTGCGGGCCAGCGCGGCACCGCGCTGTGCTTCAACACCGAATTCGTCGACCTGGTGCAGGATGCCGACGGCGTCACGGCAACGGTGAAGGATCGACTATCCGGCGAGACCTACCAGATCCGCGCGAAGTATCTGATCGGCGCCGATGGCGGCCGCAGCCGGGTTGCCGAGGTGATCGGCCTGCCGATGGAGGGTCAGATGGGCCGCGCCGGCAGCATGAACATCATCGTGCAGGCCGACTTGAGCAAGTACGTCGCGCACCGGCCGAGCGTGCTGTACTGGGTGCTCCAGCCTGGCGCTGAGATTGGCGGCATCGGTGCCGGACTGGTCCGCATGGTGCGGCCTTGGAATGAATGGCTGATCATCTGGGGCTACGACATCGAGCAGGGCGAGCGCAAGCTCAGCAATGACGAGGCGATCTCGGTCGTGCGCAATCTCGTCGGCGACGAGACGCTGGAGGTCAAGGTTCGCTCGACCTCGACCTGGACCGTGAACGAGATGTATGCCGGCCACTATTCATCGGGTCGCGTGTTCTGCGTCGGCGATGCCGTGCACCGCCATCCGCCGACCAACGGCCTCGGCTCCAACACCTCGATCCAGGATTCCTTCAATCTGTGCTGGAAGCTGAAGCTCGTGCTCGAAGGCCATGCCGCACCGTCGCTGCTCGAGACCTATTCGGCGGAGCGCCAGCCCGTCGGCAAACAGATCGTGACCCGCGCCAACAAGAGCATCGGGGACTTCCCGCCGATCTTCGAGGCGGTGGGGCTCGTCGCTTCGACCGATCCGGCGGAAGCACGCAAGGCGATCGCCGCGCGCAAGGCGCCGACCGCCGAGGGCAAGGCGCGGCGCAAGAAGCTCTATGAGGCCATCGCCAACAAGAGCTACGAGTTCAACTGCCACGGCGTCGAGCTGAACCAGCGCTACGGCTCGACCGCCGTGGTGTCCGACGGCACGCCGATGCCGGCCTTCACCCGGGATCATGAGCTCTATTATCAGGCCACAACCTGGCCCGGCGCGCACTTGCCGCATGTCTGGGTCGAGCATCAGGGCCAGCGCAAATCGACGCTCGATCTTGTCGGCAAGGGCCGTTTCACGCTGCTCACCGGGATCGGGGGCGATGGCTGGAAGGCGGCGGCTGCCGCAATCGGGAAGACCTACGGCCTGCCGGTCGATGTGGTGACGATCGGTCCGCAGGGCTGCGACGCGCTCGACATCTATGCCGACTGGTATCGCCAGAGCGAGGTGGACGAGGACGGCTGCGTGCTGGTGCGTCCCGACATGTATGTCGCCTGGCGTGCCAGAGAGGCAGCAGTGAATGCCCCGGACGTGCTGCTCGACGTGTTCGGCCAGATCCTCGGCCGTAGTGCGAAGACGCAGGCGAAGTCCGTCGCCGCCGCGTGATGTGACGCTGCGCGGATTTCAGAGCGGAATGAACGGCAGCCGGCTTGAACCGGCTTGCCTCAAGGGAGGGGAAAATGACCAAGGACCTATTGAACATAAAGTCTTTCGATCGCCGCCGCGTCTTGCAAGGCATCGCCGGTGGTTTTGCCGCCGCCGGCAGCACGACGTTGTTCGCGCCTTCTGTGCGGGCTGCCAACAAGCCGATCAAGATCGGCTATGTCTCGCCAAAGAGCGGTCCGCTGGCCGCTTTCGCCGAAGCTGACGATTTCGTGCTCGGCGAGTTCAGAAGGTTCATCAGGGATGGCGTCAAGGTCGGATCACAGACCTATCAGGTCGAGGTGGTGACAAAAGACAGCCAGTCGAATCCGAACCGCGCCGCCGAGGTCGCCAAGGAGCTGATCACTCGTGACAATGTCGGGCTGATAGTGGTCGGCGCCACGCCCGAGACCAACAATCCGGTCGCGACGCAGTGCGAGCTGGAGCAGGTCCCGTGCATCTCCAGCGTCGCGCCGTGGCAGACCAATTTCATCGGCCGCCAGGCCAATCCCGGCGATCCCAAGAGCTGGAAGCCGTTCGACTACACCTTCCATTACTTCTGGGGGCTGGAAGACGTGATCGGCGTCTTCACCAGCATGTGGAGCCAGGTCGCGACCAACAAGTCGGTCGGCGCGCTGTTCCCCAACGATGCCGACGGCAACGCCTGGGGCGACACCACCATCGGCTTCCCGCCCGTGTTGGCCAAGCAGGGCTTCAAGCTGACCGATCCCGGCCGCTTCCAGAACCTCACCGACGATTTCAGCTCGCAGATCGCGGCGTTTCGTGGTGCCGATGCCGAGATCGTCACGGGCGTGATCATCCCGCCCGACTTCACCACGTTCTGGAACCAGGCGCGGCAGAAGGGGCTGAAGCCGAAAGTCGTATCGGTCGCCAAGGCGCTTCTGTTCCCGGCGTCGGTGCAGGCGCTCGGCAAGGGCGGCAACAACATCTCAACCGAGGTGTGGTGGACGCCGACGCATCCCTACAAATCGAGCCTCAGCGGCGTCAGCGCCGCCGATCTCGCCGAGGGATATGAGCAGGCGTCCGGCAAGCAATGGACCCAGCCGATCGGCTTCGTCCATTCCCTATTCGAGGTCGCGATCGACGCGATCAAGCGCTCCGGCGACCCAGCGGATGGCGCGGCGCTTGCGAAGGCGATCGGCGCCACCAAGCTCGATACGATCGTCGGCCAGATCGAGTTCGGCTCCAGCGCCGTGCCGCCGTTCGCCGCGAAGAACATCGCCAAGACGCCGCTGGTGGGCGGCCAGTGGCGGCTCAGCGGCGATAAGTACAACATGGTGATCACGGACAACAAGCTGGCGCCGCAAATTCCGCTGGGCGGCGACATGCAGGCGCTGAGTTAGCGCAAGCCAGCTGCTTCATCGAAGGCAGGAGATGCGTGGCGTTGCTGCGCATCTCCTCTCCGCCGAAACCGGATGTGAGCGACCATGCTCGAACTCCATGCCATCTCGAAACGGTTCGGCGCTATCGTCGTTGCAGATGCGATCGACCTCACGCTGTCCTCGGGTGAGGCGTTGGGCGTGATCGGGCCGAACGGCGCCGGCAAATCGACGCTGTTCAACCTGATCACCGGGCTGCTGCGGCCGGACGCCGGTCGCATCGCGCTCGATGGCGTCGACATCACGGGCCTTTCTCCGGAAGCACGCTGTCGCGCCGGCATCGGGCGCTCGTTCCAGATCCCGCAACCGTTCGACCATCTCTCGGTGTTCGAGAACCTTGCGGTCGCCGCCTTGTTCGGCGGCGGGCTGTCGGAAGCGGATGCGGTTCAGCACTGCGGCCGGATGCTTGATCTGACCGGCCTCGAAGCCAAGGCCAATCGGCTCGCGGGCAGCCTGCCGCTGCTCGATCGCAAGCGGCTCGAACTGGCGCGGGCGCTCGCCACCCGGCCGCGCACGCTATTGCTCGACGAGATCGCGGGCGGCCTCACCGATGCCGAATGCCACGAACTGGTCGAGACCATCCACACCATCCATGCCGAAGGCGTCGGCATCATCTGGATCGAGCACGTGGTGCATGCGCTACTCGCGGTGGTGCAGCGGCTGGTCGTCTTGAACTTTGGCAAGGTCGTCGCCCAGGGCGCACCAGTCGAGGTGATACGCTCGCGCGAGGTCGAGACCATCTATATGGGCGTGCCGGCATGACCGCGCTGCTCAATGTCACGGCGCTCGATGCGTTCTACGGCGACTTCCAGGCGCTGTTCGGCATCGACTTCGAGCTGAACGAGGGCGAGGCGGTCGCAGTGATCGGCGCCAATGGCGCCGGCAAGTCGACCATGCTGAAATCGCTGGCGGGGCTAGTGAAGAACCGTCCCGATGCCATCCGTCTCGAGGGACGGGCGATCGGCGATGCGTCCGCCGCCAGCATCGTCCGGCTCGGCCTCGCGCTGGTGCCGGAGGGCCGCCAGCTGTTTCCCTCGCTCAGCGTCGAGGAGAACCTCTTGATCGGCGCATATGGCGGCGAACGCCACGCGCCGTGGGATCTCACCGCCGTTTACCGCATGTTCCCGGTGCTGAAGGAGCGGCGGCGCGGCGCCGTCACCGCGCTGTCGGGCGGGCAGCAGCAGATGGTGGCGATCGGCCGCGCGCTGATGTCCAACCCGTCGATCCTGCTGTGCGACGAGATCAGCCTCGGCCTCGCGCCGATCGTCGTGGAGGACATCTACCGCATGCTGCCGCAGATCCGCTCTGGCGGCACCGCCGTCGTGCTGGTCGAGCAGGACATCGCCCGCGCCTTGCGGGCTTCGGATCGCTTCTACTGTTTGCAGGAGGGACGGGTGACGCTGAGCGGACGGCCAGGGGATGTCGATCAGGACACGATCCGCGCGGCCTATTTCGGAGCATGAGAGAGCGATGAGCGGGTTCGACACCATTATCGAAGGCGTGCTGCTCGGCGGCGTCTATGCGCTGTTCGCGCTCGGCCTGTCGCTGATCTTCGGCATCATGCGCCTGGTCAATCTGGCGCATGGCGATCTGATCCTGCTTGCCGCCTATCTGGTGCTCAGCGCCACCAATGCGCTCGGTCTGCCGCTTGCGGCCGCATCCCTGCTGGCCGTTATCACGATGTTCGTGCTCGGCTTCGTGCTGCAGCGGCTGGTGCTGGAGCAGGTGCTCGGCGACGACATCCTGCCGCCGCTGCTCGTCACCTTTGGCCTGTCGATCGTGATCCAGAACGGACTGCTGCTCGGCTACGGCGCCGACAGCCGCCGGCTGCAGGCAGGCGCCTTCGAATCCTCGTCGGTGGCGCTCGCCCCCGGCCTGAGCGTCGGGCTGGCGCCGCTGACCGCGCTGGTGACGGCGGTTGCCGCCGTCGCGCTGCTCCAGCTCATCTTCTATCGCACCTCGCTCGGCCGCGCCTTCCGCGCCACTGCGGATAATCCCGCGATCGCTCAGTTGATGGGCGTCAACGAGCGCAATGTCTACGCCATCGCGGTCGGACTGTCGCTCGCAGTGTCGGTGATCGCCGCCGTTGTGCTCGGTATCCGCGCCAGCTTCGATCCGTCGATCGGACCGGCGCGGCTGCTCTACGCATTCGAGGCGGTGATCATCGGCGGGCTCGGCAGCCTGTGGGGGACGCTGGCGGGTGGCATCGTGCTCGGGCTGGCGCAGGCGATCGGAGGGCGGATCAATCCGGAATGGCAGATCCTGGCCGGCCATCTCGCCTTCCTTGCCGTGCTGATGGTGCGGCCGCGCGGCCTGTTCCCGGCGAGGCGGGCATGAGCGTCGAAAGCATCCATATCCCGGCAGGCCGCAAGCTGCGCCCGGCGGACGCGCCGGTGTGGCAGGTTCAAGTCGGCACACGGCTGTCGCGCATCGCGGCCGTGGCCGGCATCGCGCTGATCCTAGCGCTGGCCGCGCTGCCCACGATCGCCTCGCGCAACCTGATCCAGGATCTGATCTTCGTCTTCACCATGCTGACCTTGGCACAGCTCTGGAACGTGCTGGCCGGGTGGGGCGGGCTGGTATCAGTCGGGCAGCAGGCGTTTGTCGGGCTCGGCGCCTATGCGCTGTTTGCCGGCATCGTGATGGCGGGGCTCGATCCGGTTGCGGCGATCCCACTGGCCGGACTGTTCGCGGCGCTGGTCGCGGCGGTGCTCGGGCCGCTGCTGTTCCGGCTGGAAGGGCCATATTTCGCGATCGGCAGCTGGGTCGCCGCCGAAGCGCTGCGGCTCATCTGCGCCCAGTTCAAGTCGCTCGGCGGCGGCACCGGGATGTCGATCTCGCCGGGCGAACTGTCGCAGATAGTCGGGCTGAAGGCGGTGCAGGCGCTGCTTGGCCTGCGCCCGGCGGCCGCGCGTGACGTGCTGGTTTACTGGCTGGCACTGTTGCTCGCCGTGCTGGTCACGCTCGGCATCTACGCCTTCATGCGCTCGCACCACGGCCTTGCGCTGGCCGCAAGCCGTGACAACGCAGCGGCGGCGCGCAGCGTCGGCGTCCGCACCGCGCGGGTCCGCCACGTGCTGTGGATCGCGGTCGCGTTCGCCACCGGCATGGTCGGCGCCGTGGTCTATTTGCAGAAGGCGCGTATTTCGCCTGATGCGGCCTTCAGCGTCACCGACTGGACCGCTTATGTCATCTTCATCGTCGTGATCGGCGGGGTGCGGACCATCGAAGGTCCGATGGTCGGCGTGTTGCTGCTGTGGGGGCTCGTCACCTATCTCGCCCAGTATGGCAGTCTCTATCTGGTCGTGCTCGGCACGCTCGCCATCCTGATCATGCTGTTCATGCCCACCGGCGTGTGGGGCGCGGCCGCTCGACGCTGGCAACTGCAGCTGTTCCCGACCCAGCGCTGGCTCGGTCGCAGCGGGTAGGCTGGTCCAATGCCATTCTAACCAACCTTGTGCCGAGTAGCTTCGTCCATTCAGAAGCGCCACCAGTCCATCTTTGGGAAGGAGGCGCTCGGGCGTCCAGGCGCCTTTGCAGTTGGACGTTTCGCTGTAAGCCATTGATCTCCAATGATCGGATTTTGGCTTAGTTGGAAAAATTCTCTTGAGAAATCAATGATCTTATCGTGTCTCTTAATCAGCGGGTCCCAGGTTCGAGCCCTGTGCGCCCACCAAATAAAACCAATTGCTTGCAGCGATTGAGCATCGGAACGGACTTTTCAGTTGGACGTTTTCGACGTCCAACTGCAAGCGAAGTTTCTCGTCAAGTAAATCGGGCAATTGCTGTGTGCGCGAACCGATGGTTCCACGCTCAAGCACCTGCGACTGTGTGGGCCAGCTTGCGAAGCGAGCCGGGAGGCGGGCCAACGATGAGGTCACTCTCAGGAGCGCGTGTTTTGATCCTCAAGTTGCGCCATGAGCGAATCTGCAAAGGCGCGTACCGCGGATCTCTGTCGGCTGGCGCGTGGGAGTGCGCCTCCACTATTTGAACCTGCTCCCCGGCTACTTTTTGCCGGCGACGAATCGCGCGCGAACGGCGGCTCGGCGCAGATGCCACGACAGCCGGCACGTGCGCGCCCGGAAAATCCATGCCACAAGGTTTGCGAGCGAGGGAGAACCCCGCTCCTCGCTCACGCAATGCCGCTCGTCGTTGGCACTTTGATCCGCAGATGCCGGCTGATTCGCCTGCGGCAAATCGAACGCCCCGCCTCCGTCGGCAAAGATCCCGAAGTGATGCTTCAAGGACCTTTTCGTGTCCTTTCCCAAGATTCTCTCCTCGCGGTTTGACGGCGTTTTGTCCAATCCTCCACCAAGTGGTGCATATGCACGTTCGCGAGCTTGAGCATGTCGTTCGGGGTCAGTTTGTCGTTCGCACAGTATTCCCGGAAGTTGTAGGAGCTCAGGGCGTAGACCATCTCCACAGCGACCGATGTGGGCACCGCGAGATCTTCGACCTTATGAAATTTCAAAATGGCTCGGCGCACGAAACGCAGGAAGACCGATCGGTTGGCGGCGAATCCGTCGCTTCCGGATTTATGGGACCGCAATTCGGCTGCAAGCACCTCCCTCCATAAGGTCTTGTCGGCGCTCGTAATCACATTGCCGATATCGGCGTGGATCAGCCGCGCCAAGGTCTCGGCCAGCGTAAGCGACGGGTTCTCCACGACCTCTTCGTAGGCTGGAATCAGTGCCGTGCGGTCTCTTTGCAGGAATTCGATCAGGAGACGCTGCTTGTTCGCGAAGTAATTGTAGACGGTCTTCGGAGACACGTCGGCGGCTTTCGCGACGTCCTCCATTCTAGTGCTCTCATAGCCGACTTTCCGAAAGAGCTCGGCTGCGGCATCGAGAAGGTCGGTTTTCCTTCGGTCTTTTTTGCTTTCGTTCATCACACTTCGCCTGGCGATTGGGCGTTCGTCCGCTATCGCGGGTGCCGCGATTTTCATCGTCAAAGACTAGCCGATTGACAATAAGAAAGTTAGCTGTAAATTTACACTTGACTGTAAAAAGAGGGGGATGAGGCATGTCTATGCAGGTGTTACGGAGGCTATCCGGACTGGCGTCGATCGGCTTGGTCCTCTGTGTAGGAGGCTCTGCCGCCTGGTCGGCCGAGCCAGGCATCGCGCCGGACAAGATCAAGATTGGGATGTTCGGGCCCTTGACCGGACCGGTCAGCCTGTGGGGCTATCCAATCAACAACGGCGCGATCGCCGTTTACAATCATGTCAACGCCACCGGAGGAATATACGGTCGCAAGATCGAGGTGGTCGATGAAGATGATGCTTGTGACCCTGCGAAAGCGGTCGCGGCAGTCAAGAAACTGATCGTAAGAGAAGATGTGTTCGCAATTCACGGGGGGACGTGCAGCGCGACCGTCATGGCGGCGAAGGACGACATTATCGAGGCGAAGATGCCATACGTCGTCATGGCAGCCACCCTCGACAAGATATCGAGCCCCGTCAACAAGTACATCTATACGACGACAATGCCAGGAAGCGGCGACGGATCGGTGATGGCCAGATTCGTGGCCTCTATGCCGCAAGTGAAGACAGTCGCCATCGTCAAGCATTCGGACGAATGGGCCGACACGAAGGCTGACGCTTTCAGCGCCGCGCTCGACAAGAAAATCAAGGTTGTCGCTACCGAACAGATCGACCGTAAAGTGACCGACGCGGTCTCACAGGCGGTGCGTATCAAGCAACTCAATCCCGACGTCGTAATCGCATTTACCTATCCGGCCGAAACCGCGGTCTTGCTGCGTGATGCGCGAAAGTATGGCCTCACGGTACCGTTCCTGGCTACGACATCGGTTATGGACCTTGCCGATCTCTCTCAGCGAGCCGGTGGCGTCGATGTCATGAAGCAGGTTTACGCCGCCTCATTCCTCGCCTCGCCTCCAGGCTCTCCGGCGTCGGCAAAATGGGATGAAATCTACAAGGCCAGCTTTCCGAACGACAAGCTGCAGACGCTGTCCTTCTTCGGTATGTCGGGTGCGCTCCTCGTGGTCGATGCCCTCAGGCGAGCCGGCCCGGATCTCACGCGCGAAAAGTTCATCCAGGCGCTTGAGACAACCAAGGATCTCGACGCGGGCCCGGCCTATTGCAAGGTCAGCATCACGCCGGAGAACCATCAGGGGTGCACGCATGGAACGGTATGGTCGTTCGTCGATGGCAAGGTAGTTCCCGTCGGTCCCACCTGGATCGAGCCAAAGCAGTGAGAGAAATCCACGCGGCAGGTCACGGTCATGTCTGAGTTGCTCACTCTCATCACCGCTGGGTTGGAAGTAGGCAGCCTTTATGCGCTGATGGCTTTGGGGCTCGTACTGATCTATCGGACGCAAAGCATCGTCAACTTCGCCCACGGCGAACTGCTGATGGCCGGTGCTTTCGTTGGCTATGTGGCCTTCCAGCCGATGTCATGGCCGTTTCCGGTAGCTCTCGTCCTGGCTGTTCTCTCCAGCACACTGCTGGGGGTGGCGGTTGAAAGGGGCGTGATCCGGCCGCTTGCGAATCATCCCCACGCCACGCTCGCCATGGCCACCGTCGGCGTGTCGGTGGCTGTCCGCGGGGCGGCGAGGCTGCCATTCGGTAGCGACATTCTGTCGTTTCCTTCCATCATTTCCACCGCTCCTGTCTTCATCGGTTCGTTGGTGATTTCGGCGCAGACCGTCCTGACGATCGTCCTGGCAGTATCAATTTCAGTCGCAGTTTTTCTTCTCATCTGGAAGACACGGCTTGGACGGGAGATCCGCGCAACTCAGCAAAACTATCTTGGTGCCAAAGTAGTCGGCATCAACACCGGGAAGGTCTACAGTTCGAGCTGGGCGGTTGCATCTGCCATCGGGGGAGCGGCGGGTGTTCTGGCCGCTCCGCTCACGTTGCTTTATCCCGACATGGGCGCCACCTTCCTGCTCAAGGGCTTCGCTGCGGCGGTCCTTGGAGGTTTCGGAAGCCCAGTTGGCGCGGTCGTCGGGGGAATCGCCATCGGGATACTCGAAAAGCTCGTGGGAGCCTATTTCAGCACCTACCTGATCGAGATCTCGTCTTACGTCATCATCATCCTTGTCGTGTTCGTTAGACCGCAGGGCTTGTTCGGCCGCGGCCAGATCGTCAGGGTCTAAGATGCGGCCGGCAGTCGTCATTCCCTTGCTTGTGCTGCTGCTGTTCGCGCCGTTCGTCCTCGACGCCTACACCCAGTATCTAGTCAACCTAGCCCTCTCTTATTCCCTGGTTTGCCTCGGCCTCAATTTGTTGTTGGGCTATGCGGGCCAGTTTTCGTTCGCCAATGCGGCGTTCATGGGCATCGGCGCTTATACCTACGCGCTTCTGACGTCCCGTCTTGGCGTACCATCATTGGTTGCGCTTCCCGCCGCCGGCATGGCCTCGACCGTGCTGGGATTGGTGGTCGCCGGCCCCGCTCTGCGGCTTTCCACGGTCTATCTCGCAATGACGAGCCTGGCGTTCGCCGAACTGGTGCAATGGACTTTCATCCATTGGAACGCGGTGACCCTCGGAACAGACGGTGTGCGAGTGCGCTGGCCCGCCGTAGGATCCTACGTAGCTCAGGGCGATAAGAACACGTTTTACGTTATTCTCGTAGTCGTCGCGATCAGCTATTGGAGCGCGCTGCGCATTGTGCGGTCCAGGCTGGGACGTGCCTTTCTCGCCATCCGTCAAGGCGAAACTCTTGCGCGCTGCTCCGGGATCAACGTCGAACGAACCAAGATGATCGCCTATGCCATTAGCGCGTTCTATGCCGGCATTGGTGGCGCGCTGTTTGCTGTGACGATCCGCTTTATCGTTCCGGATGGTTTCGGGTTAGTTCAGCTAGTCCTGCAATTCTCAATGGTATTGATCGGAGGTCTGGGCAGCTTGCTTGGTGGCCTCGTTGGCTCTCTCCTTCTCACCGTGATGCCTGAGCTTCTGCGCAACGTCCAGGCTTACCAAGAAATGCTGTATGGCGTGCTGCTTGTCCTGTTCGTCATCTTCATGCCGCGCGGCATCGTTGGATTGCTTGGCCGTCTCGGCGTCGTGCCGCAGGAAATTCTTGTGCGCGGAGCCGTGACCTACTTTGGCGCGCGTCACCACAAGCAGAAGGATGCTTAGCTAATGGCACAGCGTCTTTCAGTGGAGGGAGTGAGCGTACATTTCGGCGGTCTCAAGGCGGTTCACGAGGCCTCGCTCGAAATCGCGCCTGGAGAAATTGTGGGTCTGATCGGCCCGAACGGCGCCGGAAAAACCACGCTGTTCAACGCGATCTCAGGTCTCGTGCCGGTATCGAGCGGGCAGATCCTGATCGATGATGTATGCCTGTCCGAACGGCCGGCTCATGAGCGGTCAAAGTTCGGCATCGCCCGGACGTTTCAGGCGGTGCAGCTCATTCAGGAGTCTTCGGTTATCGAAAACATCATGATCGGGATGCATAGCCGGCTCGATCAGAGTCTTCTCGATCTGTTCGGGCAATTCCGGACATCGCGCTCGCAGGACTACGTGGCCCAGAAGCGCGCCTACGAGGTGCTTGAGAGCCTTTCCCTGGGCGATCTGGCGTTGACGCGCGTAAGCAGCCTTGACTTTGGGCAGCAGCGCAGGGTGGAGATCGCCAGAGCATTGGTTTCGGAGCCTCGCCTTCTCCTTCTCGACGAACCGGCGGCAGGTCTCAGCCCCGACGAAGTCGAGGACATGGAAGCATTACTCGTGCGTTTAAGCCGAAAATCTGGTCTGTCTATCTTGATCGTCGAGCACGTTCTGAGCCTTGTCTTCAAACTGTGCGATCGAATCGTCGTGCTTGATAATGGTTTGGTGATTGCGACTGGCCTTCCCGCGGAAATTGCCGATAACGCCGAGGTTCGCAGGGCCTATCTTGGGGACGTCGCATGCTGAGCCTCTCCGGCGTTGCGATCAGTTACGGTCAGCTCGAGGTCGTCCACGGGATCGATCTTAAGGTCGGCAAGGGCGAACTCATTGCCGTCCTCGGACCGAACGGCGCGGGCAAGTCAACGCTGCTGAATGCGATCGCCGGAATAATCCGAATCCGCTCCGGCGCGATTTCACTTGGTGATAAATCCATTGGGCGGCTGCCGAGCCACCTGACGTGCCGAGCCGGGATTTCGCTTGTGCCTCAGGGGCGTGAGCTTTTCCCGGAGATGACGGTCCGGGAGAACCTCGATCTGGGCGTGCCTGCTTCCGCCCGCCGCGCTGGGCCTGAGCGTATCGAGGACGTCCTAAGGCTTTTTCCGCGACTTCGCGAGCGCGTCATGCAGCCTGCCGGGGGTCTGTCTGGCGGCGAGCGAGCCATGCTCGCAATTGGTCGCGCCCTTGTCGCTCGTCCTTCAGTGTTGCTGTTGGACGAACCGACTGCCGGACTTGCGCCAAAGATCGTTGACCAGGTGCGGGAGACGTTGATGGCGCTGAAGGCCGGGGGGCAAACGACCATACTGGTCGAGCAGAACGTGAACATGGCCCTGGCCGTGGCTGATTCCGTTTACCTCATGAACAGCGGAAAGCTCGCGCGGAAAGACGATGTGCGCGAGAGCAAGGACCTCTTCGATTCGTTCATCGGATAGAGGCCACGGCTCGCGAAACACAAGATTTGCATTCGAGGAGAGGCGTCATGAAGAAGAATCAAAAATCAATCGTTATTCGCGGAGGCACTCTCCTGCGGGGCATCAACCTCGAGCCCGTCAGAGGACAAGCTCTCCTCATCGAGAACGGCAGGATTACCAAGATCACCGCTGAAAGGAGTCTGAGGTTGCAGGACGACTGGGTGGTCATCGATGCCGAGGGGCAAACCGTCCTTCCCGGGCTGATCGACGCCCACCTGCATTGGTTCGGGAGCCGCAGCCCTGATCCCATGATGTGGGTTATGGAGCAAAAGGAGCTCAACTGCGTTCGTGCGGTGGCGGATGCGCGCCGGTTGCTCGACTATGGCTTCACCACGGCCCGTGACATGGGATCGCGGAACGGCGTGGCAATCAAGCGTGCGGTCGACGAAGGCACCATCCTCGGACCGAAGACCGTTCCTGCCCATATGGGCCTCAGCATGACGTGCGGACACGGCGACGTGCACAATGTGCCGAGCGACTGGCTGTGCGGCTGCTCCGCTATGGCCTTTGTGGTCGATGGCGTCGATGCCGTGCGAAAGGCTGTGCGGCAATCGGTGCGCGATGGCGCCGACGTGGTCAAGATCTGGACCACCGGTGGGACCATGTCCGAGCGCGACAGCCTCGAAGATCAGCATTTCAGCGACGAAGAGATCAAGACGGCGGTCGGGGAAGCACACGCGCTGCGTCGCAAGATCGCCTCACACGCAGAGGGCCTGTTGGGCGCGCTCGCGTCGATCAGGGCCGGTGTCGATTCCATCGAGCATGGCTTCGATCTCAATGACGAATGCTGCGATTTGATGAAGCGACAGGGGACCTTTCTCGTGCCGACGCTGGCTTTGCTGGATCGCGTCGTCAATACACCAGGGGTTCCCGAGTACGCGAAGATCAAGGCGCGTCCGATGTTCCAAGCCCACCTGAATTCGTTCAAGCTCGCGGTCGAGATGGGTGTGAGGATCGGTGCGGGTTGTGACGCCTTTTCCGAACCGATGACCGCGTTCGGTCCATACAACATCCGTGAGCTCGAACTCATGGAAGAGGCGGGCTTGACGTCGCTGCAGGTTCTCCAGGCGGCGACGTCTTCCAATGCCGAACTTCTCGGTCTTGGCGCTGAGACCGGTTCGCTCGATGAAGGAAAAGCCGCCGACGTCATCATCGTACGCGGTGACCTAAGCAGAAGTCTCGCGGACCTCACCAGTCATTCGAATCTGACTACCATCATCCAGGACGGAATGATCATACCCCGGCTGACGCCCGGTCTGCCTGCCTGAGCAATTGCCAATGACAAGAACGATCTTCATCGGCAACGAATGGCGTCCATCTCGTGATGGCGCCGTGATTGACGTCATTGACCCCGCAAAGGAGGAGCGCATCGACTATCTTTCGGCCGCCACAGCGCAGGACGTCGATCTTGCGGTCGATTGCGCCCGCCGAGCGTTCGAGGGCGAGTGGAGGAGCGTGAATGGGGCTGAGCGGGCGAATCTACTTCGCTCGATCGCCAAGGGCATCTCCGACCGACGCGAGGAATTGGCGCGCTTGGAGGTGATCGACAACGGTAAACCCTTGGCGGAAGCCCTGTGGGACATCGACGATGCCGCAGGCTGCTTCAGTTTTTACGCGGATCTAGCCCAGGAGTTCGATGCCGCACAGGACGAGACGATCGCCCTTCCGGACGAAAGGTTCGAAAGCTCGGTCAGGCGCGAGCCCGTTGGTGTCGCGGCCCAGATCATTCCATGGAACTATCCATTGCTGATGGCCGCCTGGAAGGTCGCCCCGGCGATCGCCGCGGGCTGCACCATGGTGCTCAAGCCTTCCGAGTTGACATCATTGACTAGCCTGAAACTAGCCGAGATCGCAGTCGATGCGGGCTTGCCCGCAGGCGTTCTTAACGTTGTCACGGGGCTCGGTTCTGTCGCGGGAGCGCACTTGGCGCGACATCCAGACGTCGACAAGATCGCCTTCACCGGATCGGTTCCGACCGGGACAAAAATCATGATGGGTGCTGCGCAGGAGATCAAGAATGTCAGCCTTGAGCTCGGCGGCAAGTCGCCCTTTATCGTTTTCGACGACGCTGACATCGAGGCTGCCGTCGAATGGATCATGTTTGGAATTTTCTGGAACCAGGGGCAGGTCTGCAGCGCAACGTCGCGCCTGATTGTACAGGAAGGAATCGCGGATCGACTGGTGAAGCGGCTCGTTGAGCGCGCGCGAAGTATCCCGATCGGGGATGGTCTTGATCCTCGCACCAAGCTCGGCCCTCTCGTCAGCCACGGACAATACGAAAAAGTTCGCCAGTTCGTTGCCCAAGGCGTGGCAGCAGGCGCCCTACTTGTCACGGGAGGGGAGAGGCCGGCCAATATGTCACGCGGCTACTTCATCGGGCCGACGGTCTTTACGGACGTACCTCTGAATTCGTCGATCTGGCGCGACGAGATTTTTGGCCCAGTCCTTGTGGTGCACAGGTTTTCCGATGAGCAGCAGGCGCTCAAGCTTGCGAACGACACCCGTTTCGGCCTTGCCGCCGCCGTGATGTCGGAAGACGAAACAAGATGCAGGCGTATGTCAGAAGCTCTTCGGGCTGGGATCGTATGGATCAACTGCTCTCAGCCTACTTTTACCCAGGCGCCGTGGGGGGATACAAGCAAAGCGGGATTGGTCGTGAATTGGGGCGATGGGGCCTCGGCAATTATCTTGAAGTGAAGCAGGTCACCCGGTTCAAGCGCGGCCATGTGTGGGATTGGTACGCCGAGAAATCGAACGCATCGTAAACGTCTTCAGTGCGCAGCTTGAGCCACATGCAAATTAATACATGACCAGCGAATCTTCGATTTCGTTTGAACCAGTCTTCGACGTTGTGGTCGTGGGTGGCGGCATCGTCGGCTGCGCCATCGCCTATCGCCTCGCTCTCCGTCGCGCACGCGTCATCGTGCTTGAACAGGCCAATATAGCAGCGCAACAGTCGAGCCGAGCGTGGGGCTTCATCCGTCAACAGGGCCGCCATTCGGCGGAAATGCCTCTCGCGGCGCAAGCCTGCCGGATGTGGGAGCACCTGGAGGACGAGCTCGATGCCGATCTCGAATATATCCGTTCGGGTATTCTGCTCGCCGCTGAAACGCCCGAAGATGAGCAGCGTCTGAACGCCGCGTTGAAGGCCGCACTTGCTGCCGGCATCAAGTCAGATCTGATCGACTCGCGCGAGATATCCAAACTCTTTCCAGGCGAGCGTCAGGAATGGGTCTGCGGCCTCTTTACGCCGGGCGACGGGCATGCGGAGCCGGTGAAGGCGTCTTTGGCATTTGCCGCTGCAGCCAAAAGGCTTGGCGTTGTCTTCAAGGAGAACTCCCGGGTAATACGGCTGCGACGGTCAGCTACGGGTAACGTATCCGTTGTGACGGCCGATGGCGCGGTGCGCGCAAATCAAGTCGTTGTGGCGGCAGGCGTTGGCAGCGCCGAATTGATGAGGGGCATCGGCGTATCGATTCCGGTCCAGCCCGTGCGTGCGTCAGTCGCGCAAACAAATCCTTCCAACAGGCGGTTATCGGTGCCGGTCTGGTCGCCGCGGGTTGCTTTCAGGCCGAAGCGTGATGGCAGCTTTTATGTGTCGAACGGCTATCGCGGAATCGATGCGGAACACGACATCGGGCTGCATTCTTTCGGTCATTTCGGCAAATTCATTCCAACCTTCATCGCCAACAGGGGCGTGATCCAGATCAGGTTCGGACGAGAAGCGTTACATACGTTGCGGCATCAACTAAGGAGCCGCCGGCTCTCGATTCCGAATGAGGAGCCTGAGATCAATCAGAAGCTCGTCGGGCGAAACCTGGAAGAATTCTACAGGGTCTTTCCGGAGCTCAGAACTCTCGGCACCCGACGCACATGGGCTGGCCGCATCGATGCGACACCGGATCTAATTCCGATCATGTCGCGTTGCGGGTTCGAGAACTTGATGCTAGTCGCCGGATTCAACGGTCACGGCTTCGCGCTGGCGCCCGCCGTAGGGGAGGTCATTTCGAGTCTGATTCTCGAAGGCATCGCGCCGCTCGATCTCGATGCCTTCCGATTGTCCCGGTTTTCCGAGGGACCTCTGGATAGACAATCCGGCGCCATGTGAGCTGAGTTGGAGGATTGCCCTTGAGGAAAAATCGAGCCCGCCGCTACGCGGCAGGTTCGACGTCGATGTTTTCGTGGACTTCGAAGTGGCGCCGCCGCAACTCGGCCAAAAAGGAGGGAACGTCATAGTACTCTTCCGGTCCCCAGACGCCGGCTTTGCCCGCTTTCGACAGCAGCAATTGCACGCCGATGGAAAGGCCCATGGATGTGCCCGCATCGACATAACCATCGAACGAAGGATGCGGATGCCCGATCACGGCGAAATTCAGAGTAGTCTTTTTCCCTCCGCTTGTGCCGTGACCGATCGCGAGATGGATTTCGTGGCTCTGCTGTGCAGGAATACGATGACGATTGGTGGCAATGTTGCGCGCGATCACGGCCTCGAGGAACTCGGCCGGCGTGATCTTGGCGTTTCCGATCTCGATCGGCTGATCGAAGGCTCCGAACCCGGCCTTGACCAACCCGGTCCAGGCCTCGTGCTCGCGGTGCGGCAAATGCAGCTTCCAGGTGAATTCGCGAATGCCCTTCTCCCGAATACCTTCTGCGAACGGTACGGTGAGTGGTTCAGAGTGTTGGGTATACATGAATTCGGTGCGGCCCCATGGTTCGGGCAGGAGAAGTATTTCCTTTCCGGATTGCGGAGCGACTTCCTTCAACGAGCCGTCGAGGAATTGCATCGAGGGATTGGCGTATTCGCCGAGAATGGTGGAGACACTGTAGGGCGGCACGAGAATCGGATTTTCCTCTCCGACCAAGGTAGCGGCCCAATAGAGATTGATGCGATCAATCGTATCCAGCCGCTCAGCCACAGCCTTGCAGATCATATTGGAGACGCCCGGATCGGCTCCGAGTCCCAGCACGGCGGTGACGCCGGCCGCCTTCCACGCGTCATGTTGCTTCTTCTGCTGTACGGTGAAGACGCCCATTCCACCGTAGTCGACGTAAGTGCGGCGGGCTTGCAGGCACGCTTCGAAGATCGCCATCTGATGACCTGCGAACGTGGGAACTGCGTTGATGCAGAGGTCGTGCTCCGTCAGCAGGTCTGCCAGCTTACCGGCATCATTGACATCGAGCTCGACGCCCCGGAGCCGTGGATCCGCAAGTTCGGCAACGAGCTTGTTGGCGCGGTCGGCAGCGAAGTCGGCAACTGTGATCAACTCGATGGCGCGGGACGAGTAGGGTGCTACGAGGTCCCGCACTGTGCCGCTCGCCATGGCGCCGGCGCCACCCAGAACAAGTATTTTCGCCATCAGTTTCCCTTCCGGATTGCGGCCGGCCCTAAAGCATCAATTTTTTAGTCATAGTGAAATTTAACAGCCTGCGCGGTCGCAATGCAAAGGATTTTTTTGGGCGGATCAATAGATCGGCGGCGTGATGACCCAGTGGATGTAAGTCATCGTGGTGCCGGAATTGACGTAGCGGTGGGGCGTTTCCGAATTGAAGCTGAAGGTGTCGCCAGGATTGAGCAGATATCTTTGAGGGCCGAGGAAAAGCTCAAGCTGGCCATCGATGATGATTCCGAACTCATGGCCTACGTGGCTGTCGAATTCGGTTCCTGACATCCCGCCGGGAAGAAGGTAGGCCACGAAAGCCTGGATAGGAGCCCCCTCGGCGGGGGTCATGATTTCCATGTGCATGCCGATACTATCGAGATTTAGCACGCGTCTCCTGTCTTTTCGGGTGATGTGGCGATCCTCGCCGACATCTTCAGCGTCTGTCCTTGCGAATAGGGAGCTCACCGAGACGCCCACGGCATCGGCGATCTGCCTGAGCGATCGCATGGACGGTGTGGTTAGGCCCCGTTCGATCTGACTGATCAGCCCGACCGACAGTCCGGTGGCATCCGCGACCTCCTGGAGGCTTAAATCTTTGCTCTTCCTGGCCTCCCGTAGAAGATCGGCCAGTGCCGGGCTGCCCTTTGGGGTTCGAGTTTTGGCTCCCGCCTGGCGGCTCGGCACCGACTTGCCGGCTTTTCGGTCATCTCGCTTCATTTTCACTCTTGCTAAAAATTTGCTTTTCTGTCGTACTTCATGGGGAGGGCGAGTTCCACCGGAATTGTCCCTTTTGGCTGTCCAACCAGTGAAGTGCGGATTTGCAGTGATGATCAAGATGGCGATCGAGGTCGGGGGTACCTTTACCGATCTAATTTGGATTGAAGGCGATCATGTCCGTTCGCATAAGCTGCCTTCGACCCCCCATGACGCGTCGATCGGTGTGATCGATGGTCTTTCACAGTCCCTTGGCGCTAATCTTCCCAAGCTGACGCACCTGTTTCACGGATCCACCGTGGCCACCAACGCGGTCATCGAGCGGAAGGGATGCCGCGCGGCGTTCCTGGCGACCCGCGGTTTCCGCGATCTTTTGGTCCTGCAGCGGCAGCTTCGTCCGAACGTCTACGCGATTGCCTGCGAGAAACCGGAGCCGTTGATACCCCTCAAGCTCTCCGTCGAAGTGACCGAGCGAATGGATGTCTCTGGGCAAGCCGTTCTCTCCCTCGACGAAGACGAATTGTGTCGGACGATCGACCAATTGATTCAAAAGGAAAAGCCCGAAGCGCTTGCGGTCTGCCTGCTGCACTCCTACCGGAATCCCGAGCACGAGCAGACGGTGCGAAGGATCGTGAACAAACGCTATCCGGATCTGCCCGTGGTGCTGTCGTCGGACGTGCTGCCGACTTTCCGCGAATACGAGCGGGCGTCGACGACGGTGATGGCAGCCTATCTGGTGCCGCTGGTCGGTCGTTATCTGCGCCGTCTTGAGGATCATCTCCGCGATCGCGCACCCGGAAGTGGTCTGTTCGTGATGCAATCGTCCGGCGGTGTGCTCCCGAGTTCCGGATCGCATGGCCGGGGCGTGGAGATGCTCAATTCGGGGCCGGCCGCCGGCGTGATCGGGGCGACGCGGATGGCTGGCGTCATTGGTGATCGCAACGTCATTACGCTGGACGTCGGCGGAACGAGCGCGGACATCTGCCTCATTGCGAACGGGATACCCGGCATTACCGCCGAGACGGAAGTGGACGGGCTGCCGGTGGGTCTGCCCAGCGTCGACATTGCGAACATCGGCGCGGGCGGGGGCAGCATCGGCTGGATCGACGAAGGCGGAATGCTGCAGGTCGGACCCCGCTCGGCGGGCGCAAGGCCGGGGCCTGCCTGTTACGGACACGGCGGCAGCGCTCCAGCCCTGACCGACGCGCTGGTGCGCCTTGGATGGATTCGGCCGCACCGTTTTCTCGGCGGCAGGATGACGTTGCATCCGGAAAAATCAGACCAGGCGCTGAAGACGCTTGCTGAACCACTCGGCCAGAACATCGACGAAATGGCCCAGGCGATGGTCGACATCAGCACTGCGCATATCAGCCAGGGAGTTCGCCTCGTCTCGGTTCAGCGCGGCCACGATCCGAGGGATTATTCGCTCTACGGCTACGGAGGCATGGGGCCGATGATCAGCGCGCTCTCTGCCTCCGACCTCAAGATACGCCGCGTCGTGATCCCGCCTTATCCGGGCTTGTTCTCCGCGCTGGGTCTTCTCGTTGCCGACGTCAAGCGAATCTATCGGGAGACCCGTTTCCTGCCCGTGGATGCCGAAAGCTCCCGTACCATCGCAAGCGCATTCCACCTGATGAAGCGCGAGCCGGAATCGGAGTTCATCAAATACGGCTATGCGGCATCCGAAATCGTCTACGAACACGCCCTCGAAATGCGTTACGCGGGGCAGGGCTTCGAGCTATTGGCGACGATCGACCTTGATCGTCTGGATCGCGAAGGCGTCAGTTACCTTCGTGAAGTATTCGGTGCCGCTCACCAGGCCCGCTACGGCTCGACCTCTCGCGCTGCACCGATAGAAATCGTGACGTTCCGTCTGACTGCGCACGTGCCGACGCCCTCAACGGTGCTGAACTCGTTGACCCGGATGAGCGAAAAGAAGGGCGAGGCAGAAATCGAGGAGGGACAGATCACCTTCGGAGGCGGAAAAATCCCCTGTCGGTTCGCCTGGCGCAGCAGTTTGGCTCCGGGCGCGGTTCTCAAGGGCGCCGCAGTGATCGAGGAGCCGACAGCAACGACGTTCGTACCGCACGGATGGATCGTCACCGTCGACAACACCGGCGCGCTCATTCTCACTCCGGAATGCTAGGTCATGAGCACAAATCTCAATCAAGCGACGTTCAACATCATCAGCCATGGTCTGCACGGCATGGCGCAGGAAATGGGCGAAAAGCTCGTGCGCTCGGCCTATTCGACCATTATCCGCGAGGCGAGAGACTGTTCGACGTCCTTTCTCGATCGCAATGGCCGCATCATCGCCCAGGCGCAGTTCTGCCCGATCCACATGAACTCCTTCGGCAAAGTGTTCGAGGCATTTGCCGCGAAGTTCGATCTCTCGACCATCAAGCCCAACGAGGGTTTGATCACGAACGATCCCTACCATGGTGCCCAGCACCTCAACGACATCGTGCTGTTCACGCCTGTCTTCTATCGTGACAAGCTGCTTGCCTTCAGTGCATCGCTTGGCCACCATATCGATGTCGGCGGCGGCGCGGCAGGACCAAACGCCAGCGCTACCGACGTGTTCTCGGAAGGGCTGCGTATCCCGCTCTGCCGTTTCGACGTGGATCGCGATCTCGGCGACGGCCTTCTGGAACAGTTCATCAGAATCAACGTCCGTCCGCCTGACGACGTCATGGGCGATATCTATGCCCAGCTGGCCGCCAATCGGACCGGTCAGGCTCGCTTTATAGAGATGCTCGATCGGTTCGGCGAGGAAACGGTTCTGGCTGCGGCGCGCGATCTCCAGGATTATTCCGAGCGGCTCGCCCGCGATGCCGTGCGCGCAATTCCTGACGGGGTCTATCGCGCTGAAGATTTTGTCGACGATAACGGATTCACAGCGGATCCATTACGGGTTGCCGTCAAAATTACCATCGATGGCGACGAAATCGAAATCGATTTCGAGGGCAGTTCGTCGCAGACGAAGGGAATGATCAATTCACCGCACGCGTCGACGGTATCGGCGGCCTATGGAGCAATCGCGATCTTGCTGGGCGGAGGTCGCATTCCGGTGAATGATGGTCTCTATCGGCCGATCCGTTCCGTGAAAGTACCTTATGGATCGTTCCTCAATCCCAGTCAGCCTCGGGCAGTGAGGGCCCGCAACAACGCATGCCATCGGGTCTACAATTCGATCATGCTCGCAATGTCTGAAGTGGTCCCGAGCCAGGTCCTGACGTCCGGCCACGATACGACGAACGCGATCGGCATGGGTCATATGGGCTCCGACCGATACCGGGTCTACATGGAGGTCGTCGGTGGAGGGTGGGGCGCCTCGGCCGGCTCGGACGGCGCGGATGTCGTCGATGGCTACGTGGGAAATTGCTCGAACGTCCCCGTCGAGTCGCTCGAGGCCGATTACCCCTTCATGCGGGTGGAGGAGTACGCGCTGCGCCGCGGGTCGGCCGGTGCGGGAAAACATCGCGGCGGCCTGGGCGCGCGACGCGTGTATCGCATTATGGATGATGGCGTCACGTTCAATTCCTACTCCGACCGCTTCAAGATACGTCCATGGGGTTTGTTCGGCGGCAAGCCCGGCGCGAATTCCCGTTTCTTGGTCGAACGCGATGGCGAGCAAATTAGTCTTCCATCGAAAGGCAATACGGAACTCCGACGCGGCGATCGTCTCGTGATCGAGACCGCTGGCGGAGGCGGATACGGCGATCCGCGGGATCGCGATCCCAAGCTTGTTCGGGACGATCTCGAACAAGCTCTGGTCACGGCGGACGATCGTAGCATCGTCCAATGAGTTGACGGTCCGTTTTCATCAACGATGAGGCATCACCTATGATTATTCGTTATTGTATCGGTATGAGCGTTGCGGCCGTCCTCGGACTTTCCCCCGTCGTCCCCTGCGAAGCAAAGATCGAGAAGGATGTCGTCAAGATCGGGATCCTGAATGACATGAGCGGGCCTTATGCCGATCTGGGTGGTCCGGGCTCGGTGACCGCTGCCCAGATGGCGATTGATGATCTCGGAGGAGCCGTCAACGGCGTCCCCGTGAAGATCATTTCCGCCGACCACCAAAACAAGGCCGACGTCGGATCGGCTACGGCTCGTCGTTGGTTCGATGTTGATGGTGTCGATGCCATCGCCGATGTGCCGGTCTCGTCGGTCGCGTTGGCCGTGCAAGAGATTGGCCGACGGGCTCGTCGCATCACGCTGATGCAGGGATCGACCTCGGATCTTACCGGGAAGGCTTGTTCTCCGTATAGCACGGCATGGCAGGACGACACCTATTCCTATTCGAAAGCCTCCGCACAAAGCACTGTAAAGAATGGAGGCAAGACCTGGTTCTTCGTGGAAGCCGATTATGCGTTCGGCCATGCGTTGGAACGGGACGTCACGGCATTCATCACCGAAGCAGGTGGATCGGTGCTGGGAGCGGCGCGACATCCCGTTAATACTGCCGACTTAAGCTCCTTCCTTTTGCAAGCGCAGAGCTCCAAGGCTCAAGTCATCGGACTTCTGAACGGCGGCGCCGATTTGATTAATTCGATTAAGCAAGCCAAGGAGTTTGGCATCTCTGACAGCGGGCAGAAGCTGGTCGGATTTCTTGTGTACCTGACGGACGTCCACAGTCTGGGCTTGGACGCGACAAACGGTTTGCTGCTTTCCGAAGGCTTCTATTGGGATCAGAACGACGTCGCCAGGACCTGGTCGAAGCGCTATTTCGAAAAGACCAAGCGAATGCCGACGAAGGAACAAGCTTCTGTCTATGCCTCCATCACGCACTATCTGAAGGCGGTGAAGAGCGCGGAATCGGTCGATGCGGATGTTGTCGCGGCGGAGATGCGTAAGGCGCCCGTCGACTATTTCGGCCATGCCGGCTCGATCCGCATCGATGGCCGGGTTCTCTATCCCATCACTTTGTATCAGGTGAAGACGCGCAGCGAATTGACCGGAGCCTGGGACTACTACAAGGTGGTTGGAAACGTCGAGGCGGATCGTGCGTTTCGTCCGCTCAATGAAGGCGGCTGCGACCTCGTCAGGTGATGTTAGTACACCGGCATCACGAGGTCATCTGAAAGAAACCCGTCATTGCATCCGCTTTGGCAACCACCGGACTCCGAGCTGCCGGCTCTCACCGAATGCCAGGTCCACGCTCTGGCCGCCCTCGGAGTTGTAGTGAACCTTGGCGCAATGCTTTCGGTCTGGTTGGCGAATTAGATACGGAGCAATGCGCGGCTCTTGACGGCACGTCTTGCGAGCGTCCGAAGGAACTCGAAGCAGTGAGAGCTAATAGGACGACTGGCATTGTTGGGTAAATGCTTCGAGAGCGCATGTGGCCGAGTTTATCCTCGAAGCGCGTGGGTTGGTGAAAGAGTTCCCTGGCTTCGTCGCGGTCCGGAATGTTTCCTTGAAGGTGTGTCGCGGCAGCATTAATGCGCTGATCGGACCGAACGGTGCCGGCAAAACGACTTGCTTCAACCTGCTTACGAAATCTCTGGAGGTAACTGCGGGGAAGTTCATGAAGAGCGAGATATTACCGCGCCGGCGCAGCCTTGGCGCGCGATTTCGCATAGTCCGCCGACATCGCCAATGCGGGATCACGATCGCGCAACTCCTCGGCCACGATTGATTCAAGCCAGCGCACCGCCGGTTCATGGTCCATCCGGCGGTGCCAGTGCTGCCTCAGTTCGATGAGGGGTATAGAGACCGGAGGAGGTAACAGCTTGAGGCCCGCATCCGCGTACCAAGCTCCAAGCGAGAACGGAACGGTGGAGATCATGTCGCTGGTCGCGACCAATTGCGGCACGCTCATGAAATGCGGCAGGTGCAGAACGACGCGCCGCTGTAGCTTGAGCTCTCGAACCCGCTTTTCAAAAATCTCCTGGCTGCGGCCCTGCTGGTTGACGACGATGTGGTCCGCCGCAAGAAACTGTTCAAGCGACAAGGTATCGCCAATCGTCGGATGATCCTTGCGCACGATGCAGGTGAACGGATGATCGAAGAGGTCTTCGGTCACAATGTTTGGGCCGATGAGGTCTGGGAAATAGCCTATCGCAAGATCGATCCCGCCGCTTTCAAGCGCGTCCTCCAAATCCTCGTGTGACGTCGGCACGCACCGCAGGCTGGCCCCGGGAGTCATCGTGCGGATGCGTTGGAGGATCGGCGGAATAAAGATCATGACGCCAATGTCGGAGGTTGTAACCGTGAAGACGCGATCGCTCTCTTCGGGCAGGAAGCGCGGTTTGCGCAGTATCTGCTGATCGACGGTGGACAGCACCGTCCGCACGGCTTCGGCGATCGATTCCGCAAAGGGTGTCGGCCGCATGCCGCGCCCCGTCGACAGAAACATGGGATCGCCAAAGAAGTCCCGCAGCTTGCGCAGGCCCGCACTGGCCATCGGTTGGCTCATTCCCAGTTGGCGGGATACCGCCGACAAGTTCTGCGCCCGGAAGAGCCCGTCGAGCAGGAGAAGCAGGTTCAGGTCGAGCCGTCTGATATCCATAATCCTGATATCTTGTATCGAATAATACCGGATTTTCAATGACGGCATTCTGCGCAATGGTCAGTCCGCAACGTCCTCAGAGGCGACTTTTGGGAGTGAACTCAAAGCCGTAGCCGGCGGGGGCGCGCAGCCCTTTCGGTACTCTTCCTCGGTCCACCTCTCAGTCTTCAAACATCCACTCACCCAGGTCGGTGCCGTCGGAACCGATCGCCTATGGTCGCGAGAAATCGTCCGCTTATGCCCGATAAAGCTGCATCAAGGTTACAATACATCCTTACCCTGTCCTGCCGCGATGTCCCCGGAATCGTGGCCGATGTCTCGCGCTGCCTGTTCGAAAATGGCGGCAACATCGTCGAAGCTGCGCAGGTCGACGAGATCATAAGCGAACGCTTCTTCATGAGAGTCGGCGTCACGCTCTCGGAAGAGGGCGCCAAAGGAGCTCGTCGAGGCATTGAGGCGATCGCCCGGAAGTTCGGAATGGAATGGAAGCTGCGGTCTCAGGCCGAACGCAAGCGGGTCCTGCTGTTCGTCTCCAAATTCGATCACTGTCTCGGTGATCTCCTGTATCGGCACCGGCTCGGCGAGCTCGACATGGACATCGTTGGGATTGTCTCGAACCATCCGCGCTCGGCACTCACCGTCAGCCTCGTGGGCGACATTCCCTTTCATCACCTGCCTGTCACGAAAGACACGAAGGTGGAGCAGGAAGCGCAGATCAGGACGCTTGTCGCACAGACGAAGGCCGATCTCGTTGTCCTCGCACGCTACATGCAGATCCTTTCGGACGACCTCGCGCACCATCTCCACGGTCGCTGCATCAACATCCATCACAGCTTCCTGCCAGGATTCAAGGGAGCCAGACCCTATCATCAGGCGCACGCGCGCGGCGTGAAGCTGATCGGTGCGACCGCGCACTTCGCAACCGGCGACCTCGACGAAGGTCCGATCATCGAACAGGACGTCGAACGTGTCAGCCACCGGGACACGCCGGAAGACCTGATCCGGAGGGGCCGCGACATTGAGCGCCGGGTGCTTTCGCGCGCGGTTCATCTCTTCCTCGAGGATCGCATCATTATCAACGGCGAGCGAACCATCGTTTTCGCCAACTGAGCAGAACGGAGAACAACCAATGCTGACACCCAAGGGCATGCGCAGGACGCCCGAAGGCTACTTCACCTCGCGTTGGGGTCTTCCCGAATATACCGACTGGATCGACGAGAGCATGTCCTGGAAGGAGACCTGCGCGCTCGGCGACTGGTCGTTCCTGTGGGAGCGGCGCTTCAAGGGGCCCGATGCCCTGAGGCTATTCTCGGATACGTCGGTCAATAGCTTCCAGAAGTTCGACATCCGGCAATCGAAGCACGTCGTTCACACGAATAAACAAGGAAAGGTTATCGCGGAGGGCATTCTCACGCGGCTGTCCGACGATGAGTTCATGCTGTTCGGACGCGGCACGTTCTGGGTCGATTACATCCGTCGCCACGGCGACTACAACGTCACGTCCGAGGCCGACGACTGGTTCAATTTCCAGGTCCAGGGTCCGACGTCTATAGCGCTGCTGGAGAAGGTCTCGAAGCAATCGCTGCGCGACGTGAAGTTCATGCACTCGGGCGAGATCGAGATCGCCGGCTGCAAGATGCTCGCGCTGCGGCAGGGCATGTCGGGCGAGATCGGTTTCGAGCTGCAGGGACCCATGACGCAGGCCGCGGCCGTTTACGACGCCATCGTCGCCGCCGGCCAGGAGTTCGGTCTCCGCCGCATCGGCGGCCGTGCGATCTTCATCAACCACCTCGAGGCCTGCTTCCCGACGATCGTCACCGACTACATGCCAGCAATCTTCGATGAGGACATGAAGGAGTATCAAGACGAATTCCGCGCGGCGATGCCGGGCTTCGCCTCGACCTTCAATATCGCAGGCAGCTTCCAGTCAGACGACATCCGGGATTGGTACCGAAGCCCGGTCGAGCTCGGCTGGGCCAAGAACATCAAATTCGACCACGAATTCATGGGGCGTGCGGCGCTCGAGGAAGAAGTGGCCAATCCGCGGCGTGTGATCCGCACGTTAGTCTGGAACGGAGACGACGTTGCCGACGTCCACGCTTCGCTCTTCCAGAAGGAGCAGGAGCCATACCAGTACATGGAAATGCCTCGCGACCAACGCGGCTTCATGTATGCCGACCGCGTGCTGAGCGGCGGCAAGGACGTCGGCGTGACCACGTCGCGAGGCTACAGCTACTACTTCCGCCAGATGCTGTCCTTGTGCACCATCGACGTGGGTCATTCCGAGATCGGGAGTGAGGTCGTTGTGGTCTGGGGCGAGCCCGGACGTCGCCAAAAGCACATTCGTGCGAAGGTGGCTCCGGCGCCCTACAAGAAGGACAACCGTCGCGCCGACCTCTCCAAGGTCTAAGCCTACCATGACCGCCCGCATCATTGATGGAAAGGCGCTCGCCGCCGAGGTTCGGAAAGAAGTGGCCGAAGGCGTCGCTGCGCTCGTGGGCAACGGCGCCGCCGTTCCGGAACTTGCCGTCGTGCTGATCGGCGACGATCCGGCCAGTCACCTCTATGTCTCGAACAAAGTGCGGCAGACCGAAGCAGTGGGCATGCGGTCGCGTCGCTTCGCACTCGGTGCGACCACGACGGAGCGGCAGCTTCTGGACTTGATCGAGGAGTTGAACCGGGATCCCGCGGTGAACGGCATATTGGTCCAGTTTCCGCTGCCGCCCCACATCGATACGGGGCGCGTCGTGACCGCCATTCGTCCCGACAAGGACGTCGACGGATTCAATCCGTTGAACGTGGGACGAACGGCGGCCGGAATGCAAGGCGCCCTGGTTCCTTGCACGCCTCTCGGCGTTATGCGTCTGATCAAGTCGGTGCACGACGAGATCGCCGGCCTTGGAGCACTGGTTGTGGGGGCGTCGAACGTCGTGGGCCGTCCGATGGCGCGGCTATTGTTGCAGGAACTGTGCACGGTCTCGATCGCACATATCCGCACGACAGACCTCGAGCGGCGATGCAGGGAAGCGGACATCCTCGTCGTCGCAACCGGCGTCGCAGGTCTGATCCGTGGGCATTTCATAAAGGCGGGGGCGACGGTCATCGACGTCGGCATCAGCCACGTGAAACTCGAGACGGGCGTCGAGAAGCTAGTCGGCGACGTCGCCTTTGACGAGGCAGCGGAAACCGCCGGCGCGATCACGCCGGTGCCCGGTGGCGTCGGGCCGATGACCATCGCCTGTCTGCTCGCCAACACTTTGACTGCAGCCAAAATGAAAGCCGCTCGATCGAAGGAGGCGGAAATCGATAGGACGACCGGTGCCTGACCAGAAATGCCGGGAAGTGCGGTGAGAGCTTCCGAAGCTGCGTCTCGTGGCTTCCAGGGAAAGAATTCGAACGTTGATACGAAGGGGGAGACGAAACGTGACGACACACGCTTTGGAAACGACGCAGCAGCCAGTCATCGACATCGGATCGCTGGCCGAGGAGGGGATCTGGAGTACCTCGCGAAAGCAGGTGCTGCTGCTGTGCGCCCTCGCCATTATTCTCGATGGTCTGGACAATCAGATTCTCGGATTCGCCATACCATCCATGATCAAGGAGTGGAGCGTCACGCGAGGCGACTTCGCGCCGGCCCTGGCGCTCGGTTTCGTCGGGATGACGCTAGGCACTCCGATCGGAGGCATCGTCGGAGACTGGCTTGGACGCAAGGTGGCCCTGATCGCGTCGGTCTTTCTGTTCGGCGCGGTAACCCTTGCAATCGCCGCCGCACATGGCGTCGGTGAAGTCAGCCTATACCGCTTTCTGGCGGGTCTTGGGCTCGGCGGTGCGCTTCCGGCGGCAACGGCGCTGATCGCCGAATTCACGCCCAGGCGAAACCGCAGCCTGTCCGTGATGTTAGGGATCGTATGTATCCCGATCGGCGGCATGATCGGCGGCGTGCTCGCGGCCCAGCTTCAGCCCGAATACGGCTGGCGCCTGCTGTTCGTGGTCAGTGGTGTCTTGCCGATGATCGTTGCAATGATCCTTGCGTTTGCACTCCCGGAATCCCCACAGTACCTGTTGGCGCGCGGCGCTGATAAGGAGAAGGTGGCGAGGTCCGTGCGGATCCTCGACAAAACCGCCGCAACCTTCGGCGTCTTCGTCGATCGGCGCGATGCCGGAGGCCAACGCGCGTCGCTCGCCGCTTTGTTCATTGCAAGCCTCCGTCGTACGACGACGGCCCTTTGGATCGCATTCTTCTTCTGCCTGTTGCCGGTCTACGTGCTCTACGCCTGGGCTCCCACTCTCCTGACCGGCAAGGGCTTCGACGTGCAGACGGCAAGCTTTGGCCTCGCGCTATTCAACCTCGGCGGTGTCGGCGGCTGCATCGTCACCGGCTGGGCGATCGGCCGGTATGGCTCTCGGGTTGCGATCCTGACGGTCGCGGGCGCTGCGATCGTCGGGGCGGCGATCTTGGCATCGATACCGCTGTCGGTCGAGACCAAGCCGCTGCTGATGGTCCTACTATGTATCGAAGGATTTTGTCTGCTTGGCGCGCAGGGCTCGCTGTACGCGCTCGCTGCCTACGTGTATCCCACGAACGTCCGTTCGACCGGCGTCGGTGCGGCAGCTGGCTTCGGCAGGGCGGGCGCGATCGTCAGCGCCTATGTGGGCACGTACGCTCTCAACTATGGTGCCACGATGTTCTTCGCCGTTATCGCCGCCTGTGTCGCCGTCACGTTTATTGCTGTGTGGAAAGCCGATATCCACCAGCGCGGCTCGAAGAGCCGTGCACTCTCGGAGTGAGGAAACCGAACGCCGGAAGCTAAGACCTACAACGCGGAAGGCAAAGCTTGGGACGAGACCCAGTTCACCCAGCCGATGGCGCAGGGTCAGCGGCCGTGGCGCTGCGGCCGTTGCGGGGGAAACGCGGCTCGTCGCCGTTACGCCGCTTTCCTGCGGGGCTTCGGCTTTGCTTTTTTGTCAAGCAAGACCCTCTCTGGAGCCGGGCGCGCGCCTGGACCAGGGTGGACATGAACTTCCTTGGCTGAAAGCGGCTCGCCGCATTCCGAGCACACCATCACCGGGTCGAACATCTTTCCGCACCTGCGGTGCTCATGCAGCAGGGGACGTCCGCGTTCGTCGACCATGTGGGTGTCGCCCCAGTGTACGAGCGCCATCATGATCGGATAGAGGTCGAGGCCCTTTTGCGTCAGGATATACTCGTGGCGTTTAGGCGACTCCTGGTAGGGAATGCGGCGCAGGACGCCCTGCCGGACCAGCTTCTTCAACCGCTCGGCGAGCAAATGCCGTGTGATTCCAAGCGCTGACTGAAAACCCTCGAAGCGCCGCGTGCGCAGGAAGCATTCGCGGAGAATCAGAAGAGTCCAGCGGTCACCAATCACACCGATGGTGCGAGCCATCGAACACGGCTCTTCCTCAAGTTCATCCCATTTCATTCTGCTCTCCGGTCGGCCGGCGCCTGTTCCGCTCGAATCAGGGGGGAGCGGCAGCACCGCTCACACCATTCTAGATAGGTACTAAAGTGGATACAATACCCCGCCCTTCGTCCAAAACCTCGCGATTTCAGAGTGGATTTGACAGTTCAATTTTAGAACTATAGAAATGAGTGACAGCCTGCGTTCGGCCTGGAAGATCACCCAAATCTGACCAATATCGCGCTCTGCGGGAGGAGCTGACATGTCCCTCAAAGTTGAATTCCTGTTCGATTTCGGCAGTCCGAATGCTTACCTCGCGGAACTGGCCCTTCCGGGAATCGAACGGCGCACTGGCGTGAAATTCGAATATGTCCCGATCCTGCTTGGCGGCATCTTCAAGGCGACCGGCAACATGTCCCCGTTCGATTCCCTTCGTGGCATCAAGAACAAGCCGGAATACCAGGCTCTGGAGACCCAGCGTTTCATTCGCCGCCACAACGTGACGAAGTTTCGTCCCAATCCGTTCTTTCCGGTCAATACGCTGATGTTGATGCGCGGTGCCGTCGCGGCGCAGTTCGAAGGCGTGTTCGAGCCGTATTTCCGCGCGGCCTACCACCACATGTGGGAGGAGCCGAAGAAGATGGATGACCTTGAAACGTTCCGAAAGGCATTCACCTCCTCAGGCGTCGATATCGACCGGCTGATTGCGCGTGCACAGCAGGATGACGTCAAGAAGCGGCTGATCGATCGGACCACCGACGCGGTCAACCGCGGCGCATTCGGCTCGCCGACTTTCTTCGTTGGAAATGAGATGTTCTTCGGCAAGGACCAGCTTCGCGATGTGGAGGAGTCGATCGTCGAGCAGATCGGCCAGCCCGTTTCGAAGACGGCCTAAGGCCAGAACCTGAACCCTTGCAGAGCTGGGCAGACGTCCGCGCAGCTGCATGACGAAACCTCAGTCGACCTTATAACAACAAAGTCAATTCAGGGAGAATGTGATGCCCGGTCCCCTTAACGGCGTTCGCGTCCTGGATTTGACAGGCGTGATGTCGGGTCCTTTCGCGACCATGTTCCTGGCGGATCAGGGCGCGGACGTCCTGAAAATCGAGCCGATCGGCGGCGACATTACCCGGCGCAGCCGTGCCACCATTGATAGGGATGGCGAGTTCTCCGCGCTATTCATTTCTTCAAATCGCGGCAAGCGCTCGCTGTCGATTGACGTCAAAAGCGCAGCCGGCCGTGAGGTTCTCGCCAAACTGGTCGCGCAAACCGATGTCCTGGTGCAGAATTTCCGGCCGGGCACTATGGAGCGTCTCGGTCTCGGCGTAGAAGAGTTGCGCCAGCGATATCCGCGCCTGATCTATGTTTCGATCAGCGGTGTTGGTGACACCGGACCCTATGTGAAGAAGCGTGTTTACGATCCGATCATTCAGGGCCTCTCGGGCTTTGCCGATATCCAGTCGCAGCCGGTCACGAACCGTCCGCAGATGATCCGAACCATCGTATGTGACAAGACTACAGCGGTGTTCACCGCCCAGGCGGTAGCGGCAGCACTCTATGCCCGCGAGAAGACAGGGCAAGGTGATCACATTCAGGTCGCTATGTTGGATGCGATGATCTCGTATTTGTGGCCGGAAGGCATGATGCAATACACGGTGGTGGGTGCCGAGGCCACTGCTGCCGATCCTAACGATCGGCCTGATCTCGTGTTCAAGACCAGCGACGGCTACATCACCGCCGGTACTATTTCCGATTCCGAATGGCAGGGTTTTTGCCGCGCCACCGGCGACCCCGAGCTTGCCAAGGATCCCCGGTTTGCGACGCCATCGGCGCGCTCGGTCAACGCCACGGCACGCATCAATAAAATGGCCGAATATATCAGCCAGCACACCACCGCAGAATGGCTGGAGCGTCTGGATGCCGCCGACGTCCCCTGTTCGCCGATCTTGCGGCGGGGCGAAATCATCCACAATGAACAGGTGGTCGCGCGCGGTATCATTGCCGAGTTCGATCAACCGAAAGTGGGGCGGGTGCGGCAACCTAAGCCGGCAGCGCGTTTTGCGATCAACGAGGCCGCGATCGGTGGGCCTGCTCCCAGGGTGGGCGAGCACTCCCGCGACGTATTGCACGAGCTGGGCTACGACGACGGCGCCATCGACAAGATGGTCGCCGAGCGCAGCGTGCGCGTCGCGGTCTAACCGCGAAGCCCGTTGGCGACGTATTTTAGACCTTCGCCGGCGCCGGCGTGGTCGGTGCCACCGGAACATTCGCCGCAACGGCGCGCTGAAAGGCTTCCCGTTTCCTGATGCGTTCGAGATAGGGCTGAGCGTTGTCGCAAATGCCGACGCCATAGGCGGTGGCCCACTCCAGGCACGTCGTGAGCAGGATGTCTGCGCTCGTAAACCGGTCGCCCATCAGGAATTGCCGGCCATCTGCGAGCGCGACTTCGACATGGCGCAACTGCTGGCGGAAATACTCGCCGGCCTGGGCAACGACCTCGGGCGCAATGCCGTAGATCGGTCCGAGCGCGTCGGCCCGATGGCGGCGCATCACGTAAAGGCTGGTGGAATCCAGCTCCGCGACGATAAAGAAGCACCATTCCAGCCACGCGGCATACTCGCGCGGGGCTTCCGGAATCAGCGATCGTTCCGGCGTTGAATACATGCGCGACAGGTAGGCAACGATCGCTGCGCTCTCGCCGATGCAGAAGTCGCCATCCTGAAGCAGCGGGATCTTCTGGCGCGGATTGAGCTTCGAGTATTCTGCGGTCTTGGTTTCGCCGGTTCGTGGCCCAATGGGCTTTGTCTTATAGGCTAAGCCGAGTTCGTGCATGGCCCAATGCGGACGAATGGTGCGACTCGTTCCAACGCCCCACAGGGTCAGGTTTGGTGTCGCATCCATATTACCATTTCTCCACGGACGGGCGGAGATCGAGCTCGTGGGTCCAGCCATCTTTGCTTTGCTGGTGGGTGAACCAATAGGCTTCGGCAATGGAAGACGTCTTGGTCAGGCTATCCGGCGGGATATCGCTTGCTTCGATCCCCTTCGCTGCCTTCATGCGTTGGTGAATCGCCTCGCTATCCACGCCAGCGTCGATCAGGAGATGCACGACGTGAATGTTCTTCGGTCCAAGCTCGCGCGCCATCGCCTGGGCCACTGCTCGAAGTCCGAACTTCGCTGATGAAAATGCTGCAAACCCCGAGCCGCCACGCACGCTTGCCGTCGCACCCGTAAAGAAGATGGTGCCGCGTCCGCGCGACAGCATCACACGGGCAGCCTCACGTCCAACCAGGAAACCACCATAGCAGGCGAGTTCCCAGGCTTTGAAGAACAACTTCTCCGTCGTGTCGAGCAGAGGCTTGTTGACGTTCGAGCCGGCGTTGTAGAGGCAAACCTCGACAGGGCCGAACTCTTTCTCGACCCGCGCGAATATGCCTTGGACTTCTGCTTCCTGGCGAGCATCGACGCTGAACGCGTGAATGTTATGTCCCAGAGCTCTTAACTCGGCCACAAGCCCCTGCGATTTGGACGCATCGCGCCTACAGATGCAAACCGTATAGCCGCCCTCGGCAAAACGCCGGGCGACCGCCGCGCCGATAGCATCGCCTGCGCCAACAAGTATCGCTACACCGCGGCTCGCCGCCATCCTCGATCCTCCCATAAGTTCTTATTTGATACTGGAGACTAGCTGTCTGATGATGAGTTGTAAACGACGGTTTTATGAGCCGCGCAAAACCATTGCCGGAGATGGATTGTCCATTCGACCCCTGAAAAAAGTCCGACGACGATTTATCGATTGACGAGTTCTAAAAAAGAACTATAAACCGAGGCCCAAGTGTGCCGCATTGCAAAGTTGGCACGGTCGGTCGGGAGGTCAGTCGTGCTGGAGCTTTCAGAGACGATCAGTGTCGACGAGATCGCTGTCGGCTTGCCGAGCCGAATCCATGAAGTAACGGCAGGACCGGTTGCCAGAGCGCCCGACCGGATTGCGCTGGTCGAGGAGGGGGCTTCGTGGAGCTATCGAGAACTGGAGCAGCGCGTTGGCGAGATCGCCACCGTGCTCTCATCGCTGGGGATCAGGGCCGGCGATCGGATGATCATTGTCAGCGAAAACTGTATTGCGCTTGCTGCTTTGCTGCTGGCGACGAGCCGGCTCGACGCCTGGGCAATTGTCGCCAACCCGCGCTTGTCGGCACGCGAACTGGACCAGATCCGCGATCACAGCGGCGCCCGGCGGATGTTGTTCACGTCGGGTATTTCGAAGGAGGCCGCTGCTCACGCCTCGCGCTACGGCGCCGAGAATCGGCGTATTGGCCCGCTAGCTGACATTGGGATTGGCCCGCTCAACGAAAGCGCGACAGTCCAGCCCGTGGAGGCCGATCCAGCAAGGCAAGTCGCGGTTTTGATCTACACGTCAGGGACGACGGGGACTCCTAAGGGCGTGATGCTCTCGCATGACAATCTTCTGATCAGCGCAAAGACCACCGCGTACTTCCGCGCGATGAACGAGACGGACAAGATCTATCTTGTGTTGCCGATCTCGCATATCGTCGGCATCTCGCTCCTGATCATGACGCTGATGGTTGGCGGCACGGTGCGGATGGTCAGCAAATACGATCCTGCCGCGACCGCAAAGGCCATCGCGGAGGAGGGCGTCACCATCCTCAATGGCGTGCCTGCCACCTATCAGCGCCTGCTGGAGTACAAGAGCGTATCAGGCGTGGAACAATTGTCGCGAGGCTCGTTGCGCTTGATTGCTGTCGCCGGCGCGCCGCTGGATTTGAACCTGAAGTTGCGCGTGGAAAAAGAGTTCGGGCTTCCGCTGCTCAACGGTTACGGGATCACCGAATGCTCGCCGGGAATATCAGGCGTACGTTTCGATAGGCCACGCTCGGATCAGGCTGTTGGAACGCTGCTGCCTGGTGTGAAAGCGCGGGTGCGAACCATCGAAGGATTTCCGACTGTATCCGGTGAAGTCGGCGAGTTGCATGTTCGCGGGCGCAACGTGATGCTGGGGTACTATCGTGCCCCCGTGCTCACCGCGAAGGTGATTGACAGCGAGGGCTGGTTCAATACCGGCGATCTCGCACGTTTCGACGGCGATTGTCTGTACATTGTCGGCCGCACCAAGGAAATGATCATTCGTTCCGGTTTCAACGTCTATCCCACGGAGGTCGAAGCAGTCCTTAGTTCACACAAGGACGTCGTGCAATCCGCTGTGGTCGGTCGTGCCGCGGACGGCAATGAGGAGATCGTGGCCTTTGTGCAGTTGCTGCCAGGATCTTGCACGACACCAGAGACCCTGATGCATTTTGTCCGGTCTCAGCTTACTTCTTACAAGCGCCCGTCCGAAATTGTCATCCTCGGTGCCTTGCCGGCGACATCGACCGGCAAGATACTCAAGCACAAGCTCGCGGAGAGCTTGCGCGAAGGTGGCGCAGCCCCTGCGGTGCAGGCGCCCGAATTCCGCAGGCAACATATCTAACTTATCGGGAGGACACCCTTGCAAAAGAGAAACGCAACCGCGGCCGTCATCGGCGCCGGGGACTTCATCGGCGGCGAGATCGCCAAAAAATTCGCCGCAGAAGGCTTCACGGTCTTCGCCGGCCGTCGTAACGGCGAAAAATTGGCTCCGCTCGTTCGGGATATCGAGGCTGCCGGCGGAGAGATTCACGCACGCTCGCTTGATGCTCGCAAGGAAGACGAGATCATCTCCTTCCTCAACGATGCAGACAAGCATGCGCCGCTGGAAGTCTGCATCTTCAACATCGGGGCGAACGTCAATTTCCCGATTCTGGAAACCACAGAACGCGTTTTCCGCAAGGTCTGGGAAATGGCCTGCTATTCCGGCTTTCTGGCCGGTCGCGAGGCGGCCCGCCTCATGCTTCCGCGCGGGGCTGGCAACATCTTCTTTACCGGGGCGACCGCCTCGCTCCGAGGCGGCAGCGGATATGCTGCTTTCGCAAGCGCCAAGTTTGGCCTTCGTGCGGTCGCGCAAGCAATGGCCCGCGAGCTTGGCCCGAAAAATATTCACGTCGCGCATCTCATCATCGATTCCGGCGTGGACACCGAGTGGGTTCGGCAACGCCGGCTGGAGGCTCTCGGGCCCACCGCGCTGGACGATCCGGATGCCTTGATGCCTCCGTCCTCCGTCGCAACTTCGTATTGGCAGCTCTACCAGCAGCCGAGAAGCGCATGGACGTTCGAGCTGGAGATCCGTCCCTTCGGCGAGAAGTGGTAGCGGAGCCTGCTGCGATGGAGCTCAAGCTTTCCCGCGAGGACGCCGCGTTTCGTGACGAGGTGCGCAGTTTCATTGCGGAGAACTATCCGTCGGAAATGCGCGTTCCAAATCCGGAGACCGACCTGACCAAGGAGCAATCGCTGCTGTGGCACCGGATCCTCCACAAGAAGGGTTGGATCGCCCCGCTCTGGCCCAAGGAGTATGGCGGCCCGGGCTGGTCCGTCACGCAGCGCTTCATCTTCGAGCAGGAGACCTCGCGCGCCGGCACGCTGCCGCCGCTCGCCTTCAGCGTCACCATGGTCGGGCCGGTGATCTACACGTTCGGCAACGAGGCGCAGAAGAAGAAATTTCTGCCGCGGATCTTGTCCGGCGAGGATTGGTGGTGCCAGGGCTATTCGGAGCCCGGCTCCGGCTCGGACCTCGCGACGGTCAGAACCAGGGCCGTGCGCGACGGCGACCACTATATCGTCAACGGTCACAAGACCTGGACCACGCTGGCCCAGCACGCAGACTGGATCTTCTGTCTGGTGCGGACAGATCCGAATGTGAAGCCGCAATCTGGCATCTCCTTCCTGCTGATCGACATGAAGTCGCCCGGGGTTACGGTGCGGCCGATCATCACCATCGATGGCAGTCATGAGGTCAACGACGTCTTCCTCGAAAACGTCCGAGTGCCCGTCGAGAATTTGATCGGTGAGGAGAACAAGGGCTGGACCTACGCCAAGTTCCTCCTGGGCAACGAGCGCACCAGCATGGCCGGCATCGGCCGGTCCACCCGCTACATCAACAAGCTGAAACAGATCGTGAAGGCCGAAATACCGGCCGAGGATCCCGCGCATCTCGAATTCCTGCGCGACATCGCCCGCATCGAGCTCGACGTGCTGGCGCTGGAGGCGACGGAGCTGCGTGTCGTCGCCCAGATGGCGCGCGGCATCGATCCCGGGCCGGCGGCCTCGCTGTTCAAGATCCGCGGCACCGAGATCTTCCAGGACATCACCGAGCTCACCCATCGCGCCATCGGCAATTACGGCCTTGCCATCCGCGAGCATCCGGTCAGCGCCAACCGCTTCATGCCTGGCCCCGATCATGGCCACACCGCGTCGGAGAAATACCTGAACGCGCGCAAGCTCAGCATCTACGGCGGATCCAACGAGATCCAGCGCAACATCATCGCCAAAGCCGTGCTCGGGCTCTAGCGACGGCGGATCGGGAGGATCGGATGGATATTCAGTTCACGGAAGAACAGGAATTGCTGCGGTCCAGCGTCCAGCGCCTGCTGCGCGACCAGTACGACTTCGAGGCGCGGCGCAAGATCGTGACGAGCGAGGAAGGCTTCAGCCGGAAGCAGTGGGACGCTTTCGCTGAGCTCGGCCTGCTCGCCGCGTCATTCTCCGAGGGAGTCGGTGGTCTCGGCGGCGGTCCGTTGTCGACCATGATCGTGATGCATGAGTTCGGCCGTCACCTCGTGGTCGAGCCGTTCGTCGAGACGGTGGTGCTGGCCGGCGGCCTGATCGAGCACGTGGGCACGCCGGAGCAGCAGCAGAGCTTCATCCCTGAAATCATCGACGGCTCGAAAATCTGGACCCTGGCCTGGACGGAGAAGACATCGCGTTTCGATCTGGCCAATGTCACGACGAGAGCGCGGCGCGAGGGCAACGACTACGTGCTGACCGGCGCGAAGACCATGGTGATGGCCGCGCCCTGGGCCGACTATCTGATCGTCTCGGCGCGGACCTCCGGCGAGGACCGTGACTGCGGCGGCGTGAGCCTGTTCGTGGTCGATCGGCGCGCGACCGGCGTCGACCTCCAGAGTTTCAAGACCATCGACGGCCGCCGGGCCGCCGAGGTCAGCCTGCGGGAGGTCCGCGGGCAATTGCTGGGAGCGGAAGGCGAGGGAGTCGCCGCGCTGGAATCCAGCCGAGATCGCGCCATCGGCGCGCTCTGTGCGGAGGCCGTCGGCGCCATCGCCGAGCTGAATTCGGCGACGCTGGACTATTCCAAGACTCGCAAGCAGTTCGGCACCACCATCGGCTCCTTCCAGGTACTGCAGCATCGCATGGTCGACATGTTCATCGCCCATCAGGAAGCGCTTTCCCTGATGCAGCATCTGAACCTCAGCCTCAGCGCCGGCAATGCCGGCCTGTCGCGGCTCGCCTCGGGTGCCAAATCGAAGATCGGCTATGCCGGCAAGTTCGTCGCCGATCAGGCGGTGCAGCTTCACGGCGGCATGGGAATGACCGACGAGCTCAACGTCGGGCACTATTTCAAGCGTATCTCCTCCATCAACATCCAGTTTGGCGATCCCGCGTTCCATGTGCTGCGTTACGCGCGGCTGGACGCGGCCGCGTAACGAGAAGAGGCCAGCATGACGACTGAAGCAGTCATCGTTTCCACCGCAAGGACAGCCGTCGGCAAAGCGTACCGTGGCGCACTCAACAATACGGACGGTCCGACCATGGCCGGTCACGTCATGGCCGAGGCGGTGAAGCGCGCCGGCATCGCGCCGGGCGAGGTGGAAGACGTGGTGATGGGCTGCGCCATGCAGCAGGGCACCATGGTGATGAACGTTGCGCGCAAGGGCGCGATCCGCGCCGGCCTGCCGGTGACGGTCGCCGGCACCACCATCGACCGGCAGTGCGCCTCCGGCCTCCAGGCCATCGCGGTCGCTGCGCGCTCGGTGATGCTTGATGGCGTCGAGGTCGCGATCGGCGGCGGCATCGAGTCGATCAGCCTCGTGCAGAACGAGCACATGAACAGGTTCCACTCCGTCGACGACGAGCTGATGGCGATGAAGCCCGAAATGTACATGTCGATGCTCGATACGGCGGAGGTCGTCGCCGAGCGCTACAAGATCGGCCGCGACAAGCAGGACGAATACAGTCTCGAATGCCAGCGCCGTGTCGGCGCTGCGTTGCAGGCCGGCCGCTTCAACGACGAGATCGTGCCGTTCACGACCAGGATGGCGCTGGTCAACAAGGACACCAAGGAGGTCACCTACGAGCAGGTGACGCTCACAAAGGACGAAGGGCCACGCCCCGAAACCACCGCCGAAGGCCTCGCCAAGATCAAGCCGGTGTTCGAGGGCAAGACCATCAGCGCGGGAAATGCCAGCCAGCTTTCGGATGGCGCATCGGCCTGTGTGATCATGAGCGACAAGATTGCGGCCAGGAAGGGCCTCAAGCCGCTTGGCATCTTCCGTGGGTTCGTCGCCGCCGGCGTCGAGCCGGACGAGATGGGCATCGGCCCGGTCGCCGCGATCCCGCGCCTGCTCAAGCGCCATAACCTCAAGATCGACGACATCGATCTCTGGGAGCTGAACGAGGCCTATGCGGTGCAGGTGATCTACTGCCGGGACAAGCTCGGCATCGATCCCGACAAGCTCAACGTCAATGGTGGCTCGATCGCGATCGGCCATCCCTACGGCATGACCGGGTCGCGGCTCACCGGCCATCTCCTGATCGAGGGCCGGCGGCGCAAGGCGAAATACGGCGTGGTGACCATGTGCATCGGTGGCGGCATGGGCGCAGCCGGCCTGTTCGAAATCATCCACTGAGCGGCAACGCGGGGAGACCATTCGTGAAGACAGCGATCACTGAACTGTTCGGCATCGAGCACCCGATCATCCAGGGCGGCATGCACTATGTCGGCTTCGCGGAAATGGCGTCGGCCGTCTCCAACGCGGGCGGGCTCGGCTTGATCACGGGCCTGACGCAGAGAACGCCGGAACTGCTGGCCAAGGAGATCGCGCGCTGCCGCGACATGACGGACAAGCCGTTCGGCGTCAACCTCACGTTCCTGCCGACCTTCAGCGCGCCGCCCTATCCGGAATACATCGCGGCCATCAGGGAGGGCGGCGTCAAGATCGTCGAAACCGCCGGGCGCAGCCCCGAACAGTACATGCCGGCCCTGAAGGCGGGCGGCATCAAGGTGATCCACAAATGCACCTCCGTCCGGCATTCACTGAAGGCCGAGCAGATCGGTTGCGATGCCGTCAGCGTCGACGGTTTCGAGTGCGGTGGCCATCCCGGCGAGGATGACATGCCGAACATGATCCTGTTGCCGCGCGCGGCGGAGGAACTGAAGATCCCATTCGTTGCCTCTGGCGGCATGGCGGATGCGCGCAGCCTGGTTGCCGCCCTGGCGATGGGCGCTGCGGGCATGAACATGGGCACGCGCTTCATCGCCACCAAGGAAGCGCCGGTGCACGAGAACGTCAAGAAGGCGCTGGTCGCGGCGACGGAACTCGACACCAGGCTCGTGATGCGTGCGCTCCGGAATACAGAGCGGGTCCTGAACAACAAGGGCGTCGAGCAACTGCTCGAGATCGAGCGCGAGAAGGGCAAGAGCCTCAAGATCGAGGACATCCATGACCAGGTGGCGGGCGTCTATCCCAAGGTGATGATCGACGGCGACATGGATGCGGGCGCCTGGAGCTGCGGCATGGTCGTCGGGCTCATTCACGACATTCCGACCGTGAAGGAACTGATCGACCGCATCATGGCGGATGCGGAAAAACTCATCCGGCAGCGCCTAACTGGTTTCCTCGACGGCGCCGGGCAGCGGCCGGCTGCGGCGTGGGCGATGGCTTAGCCGGGGAGGACATACCGCTTCCGGACGTTCTGACGGAGGCTATGCGCACGCATGGTCATGCGTGCGTCGATCTTTGTTGAAGCTCAACGGGCCAGATCGACGGCCTTCGGCAGCTTCGGGGGCATTTATGGAGCAGGCCGACTTCCACTACTACGAGCCTTCGAGAGGCCACGGGCTCCGGCATAATCCGTTCAATGCGATAATCTCAATGCGATAATCGCGCCGCGTCCGATTGGGTGGATCTCATCGCGCAATGCAGCCGGTCGATTGAACTTGGCCCCCTACAGTTTTTTCAACGCGTTCCTCTACGATCCTCCGATCATCGGATTTTCCTCGATTTCGTGGAAAGACACCGTCAAGAACGTCAGCGAGACGCGCGAATTCGTCTGGAATCTGGTCACCATGGATCTCGGCGAGCGCATGAACGTGACAGCGACGCCGCTCGATCACGGCGTGAGCGAGTTCGAAGCAGCCGGTTTGACGCCGATACCCGGACGCCACGTTGCTGTGCCGCGCGTGGGCGAGAGCAGGGCCGCCATGGAATGCAAGGTCATCGAGGTCTCTCAGCTGGCCAACGCACGCGGAGAAAAGGTCGAAGGATGGTTTGTGCTTGGTGAGGTCGTCGCGGTCCACATCGACAAAACGTTGATCGAGGACGGCGTCTACAACACGGCACTTGCGCGTCCCATTCTGCGCGCCGGCCGGGGTGGAGATTATCTTGAGGTCAGGACCGAGAACATGTTCGAGATGAAGCGTCCAGCGGGCAGCAGCAAGCCGGAATTCCACGGGACCTGACTCGGTGGGTGAATGTCGGGCCGACCAAGCCTTTGCCGCGTTTGCCCGACGGCGTAAGCCGCGGTTCGCAAAGCTGATGAGTGGCTGAAAAGGAGCGCGCTCGGAGTTATACGTCAATCAAGATCCCGGGCCCCGCGCGTACAGGCCGAGAGCCAGCAGAGAAAACGCGGTCAACACGATGCCCAGCGCCAACATTGCTTGATGCGATACCGTGGCGGCAAGCCATACACCGATTGCGGCAGTCATCATTTGCCAGAAGCCCAGCAACGCCGAGGCCGCGCCGGCTTTCTCTCCGAATGGAGAGAGCCCTCGCGCGCTGGCTAGTGGACTGACAATGCCCATGCCGAGGAGGAATACGCTCATCGCACCTAGAAATGGCAAGAAAGTCGGGTTGACCATCGAGATGAGCAGGATCGCAAGGCTACTGGCGGTCGTCGCCCACAAACCTGCCCGGATCGGGCCATCGAGCCCGTAGCGAGGTGCCAATTTTGTTGCCAGCATGCCCGCGGCGAATACGATAAAGACGGTACCGGCGAAGAACAGGCCGAGCTGGATCGGCGTGAAGTGCAGCGCTTCGATGAACAGGCGCGGCGCAGCCGAAAACATCGAGAATAAGCCGCCGATGATGAGGCTCGAGGTTGCAGCCGGGATAACGAAACGACGGTCGCCAATCAGGCCTACATAGGTCTTTGCGATGGCGAGGGGATTGAGCGGCGTGCGGGTCGAATGGTGGGTTTCGCCAAGGGCGATGCTGTAGGCAATGGCGCTAACCGCGGCAAAGGCCGCGACCAGCACGAATTCGGAGCGCCATCCAAAAATATGATCGAGTGCGCCACCAAGCAGCGGCGAGAATCCAGGAGCTGCCGACATCACGATCATGATCAGCGCCATCGCGCGTGCCAGCGCAGCGCCACTGAACATGTCGCGGGCGATGGCGCGAGACAGCACGGATGTCGCGCAAGCGCCGGCAGCCTGCACGATGCGGCCGGCCAAAAGATTAGGTAGGTCGTTTGCCAAACCGCACCAAACGCTGCCGCCAAAGAACACGGCAAATCCGATCAGGACCGGCCAGCGTCTTCCGTAGCGATCCGAGAGCGGTCCGACCAGGAGCTGGCCCACCCCAAACACTGCAAGAAAGGCGGTGATGGCGGACGTGACTGCCGCGCTCGTGACATTCAATGAGACCGCAATTTGAGGCAGCGACGGCAGCAAGATGTTGGTCGCGAGCGTTCCCATGGCGGCCAGGACGGAAAGCACCGCGATATGCAGGACGCCGGAGAAGGCAACGTCCCGCGGCGCGGTCTTGATCTGGTCAGCCATGGCAACTTTCGCGTTGGTAGGGATAGTCAGGTTACAAGACGGCGAGTGATGCGGTTCGCGCCGCTCGCCGAGCCCTTTCCTGTCGGACCGACCGTGCTATCAGCGGATGATGCGCTCGATCGCGATCGCGGTTGCTTCGCCGCCGCCGATGCACAGCGCCGCGACGCCGCGTTTGAGGTTCTGCGCCTCCAGCGCGTGCAGCAGCGTCACGATCAATCGCGCGCCGGTGGCGCCAATGGGATGGCCGAGTGCACAGGCGCCGCCATTGACGTTCAGCTTCTCTCTGGGGATGCCGAGATCCTTCTGCGCGGCCATCGCCACCACGGCAAACGCCTCGTTGATCTCGAACAGATCGACGTCGTCGACGCTCCAGCCGATCTTGTTCAGCAGCTTGCGAATGGCCGGGATCGGCGCCGTGGTGAACCATTGCGGCTCCTGGCTATGGGTGGCGTGGCCCTTGATCTCGGCCAGCACGGGGAGGCCGTCGCGATCGGCGAGCGAACGCTTTGCCAGAATAAGCGCCGCAGCGCCGTCGGCATTTGCCGACGAGGCGGCAGGCGTGATGGTGCCATTGGCGCGGAACGCGGCTTTCAGCCCGGGGATCTTGGCGGGATCGACCTTGAGCGGGTGCTCGTCATTCGCGATAATCCGTGGCCCGGCCTTTTCCGACAGTGTAATCGGCGCAATCTCGGCCTTGAACGCGCCGCTTTCGACGGCCTTGCGTGCGCGGGTCAAGGTCTCCATCGCGTAGGCATCCTGGTCCTTGCGGGTGAACTGATAGGCTTCCGCGGTGGCCTCGCCGAAATCACCCATCGAGCGGCCGGTCTCGTAGGCGTCTTCCAGGCCGTCCATCATCATGTGGTCGATGATCCGGTCATGTCCCGCGCGATAACCGCCGCGTGCCTTTGCCAGCAAATACGGCGCATTGCTCATGCTCTCCATGCCGCCGGATAGAACGATCTCGGCGGAGCCCGCATTGATGATGTCGTGAGCGATCATGGTGGCCTTCATGCCGGAGCCGCAGACCTTGTTGATGGTGGTGGCGCCGGTGGCATCCGGCAATTTGGCGCCGCGCGCGGCTTGGCGCGCCGGCGCCTGGCCTTGCCCGGCCGGCAGCACGTTGCCCATGAAGACCTCGTCGATCCGTTCGGGTGCCAGCTTGGCCCGTTCCAAAGCCGATCCGATCACATGGGAACCGAGCTTGTGGGCACTGAGTGGCGAGAGCTCGCCCATGAAGCGGCCGAGCGGCGTACGGGCTGCGGAGAGGATGACGACGGGATCGGAAGCGGCGGCCATGGCGAATTCTCCTGTTGATTGCTGTTGTTATATGACGTTAATCATATAACATGGTCGACGTTGCAATGAAATATTGCCGTCACTTCAAAAGCGCGGTCCAGAAGCGCTGGTGGATGGGATCGATCGAACAGCCGGTCACCGAGCAGCTTGCACGGAGGGGAGATGCGTTACGTAGGAGACCATAGGCGCCAGACCCACAGCCGGATCGTTGAAAATGCCTCCTACGGCTTGCGTCAAAACGGTGCCGAAGGACTTAGCGTTGTCGAGTTGATGAAGCTCGCGGGTCTTACGCACGGCGGGTTCTATAACCATTTCGAGTCACGTGCCGCACTTGTTGGCGAGGCAATCGCGTTTGCGATGGACCAAATGGTCGAGCGGTGGAGAAAGCTGGCGAACCGGAAGGCCAGCGGGGATCGCTTCGAGACGCTGATCGCCGATTACCTAAGTTCCCGTCACCGCGACAATCCCAGACAAGGTTGCGCGCTTCCGGCCCTGGCCGCAGATGTCGCTCGATCGAGCCCGAGCGAGCAACGGGCGCTTGCTTCCAAGCTGGAGGAGATGATCGACATCCTGGTCGAAGTGCTTCCCGCCGAGGGTCCCCAACAGGCGCGCCAAATCGCGACGGGCGCCATTGCAACCATGGTTGGATCGATCGTGCTGTCACGTGCTGTCGGCGCCGGGAAGCTTTCCGACGATATTCTCGACGCCGGACGGATGACCGCCAGCGGCCGAACTCACAAGCCGCGGCGCAGAACAGCAAACGCGATGTGCTGCGAAAAATCATAAAACAAGGGAGGTCACCCATGACGGCCGGCAAGTGGCTGAAAACAGCCTGCAACCTTTGCTACGTCAATTGCGGCATCGAAGTCCAGGTAAACGAGGGCCGCCTGGAGAAAGTGCGAGGCGACCGTTCAAGCCCGAAGTCGCAAGGCTATCTGTGCAATAAAGCGACCCGCATTCCGTATTATGCGAATGACAAGGATCGGCTCACGTCCCCGCTGCGTCGTCGCGCCGATGGTGGTTTCGACGAGATCGAATGGGGCGTGGCGATCGCGGAAATCGCGGAGCGGCTTCGAGACATCGTCGACAAATATGGCGGCAAGAGCATTGCCCTTTACGGCGGCGGCGGGCAGGGCAACCACGCCGGCGGTGCCTACGCCAGTGGATTGCTGCGCGCGCTGGGTTCACGCTGCGTCTTCAACGCCCTTTCGCAGGAGAAAACCGGCGATTTCTGGGTCAATGGCCACATGTTCGGCAGCCAGACGTGCCACACCGCCGAGGACGTGCATCATTGCGATCTCCTGTTCGTCATCGGTGCAAATCCCTGGATCGCGCACGGCTTCCCCAATGCGCGGGATCATCTCAATCAGATCCGCAAGGATTCCGCGCGCAAGTTGATCGTCATTGATCCACGCCGGACTGAAACCGCCGAATTGGCGGACCTGCATCTCGCAGTTCGTCCCGGCGCCGACGCGTTCCTCCTTGGCGCGTTGTTGGCCACGCTTGTTCGTTCCGACCTCATCGACCACGCGTTCATTGAGGAGCACACGATCGGCTTCGCGGAAGTGAGGCAAGCGCTATTGAAAATCAGCGTTGAAGAATGGGCGGTCGCGGCTGATATCTCGATCGCCGATCTGGAGCGTTGCGCCGCGATGATCGCGGCGGCGAAGGCCATGGTGGTGCGGGTCGAGCTTGGCATCCAGCAAGGCATCAACTCGACGCTCAATTCTTATCTCGAAAAGCTCTTGATCATGCTTTCCGGCAGCTTCGGCCGTAAAGGTACAAACCAATTGCATAGCTGGCTTCAGCCGCTGTGGGGAAATTCGCCGAACCAGACCTACGCTCCGACCGGCGACGCGATCATTGGGGGTCTGTTGCCTCCCAATATCTTCCCCGAAGCAGTGCTCAAGGACCATCCCGAACGATTGCGCTGCGCCTGGATCGACAGTTCCAATCCTGCCAACACCGCAGCCAACACCGAAGCGGTGGAACGAGCGCTGCGTTCGCTCGATCTATGCGTGGTGGTCGACGTTGCGATGACCGAGACCGCGCAACTCGCGCATTATGTTCTCCCGGCTTCCTCGCAATTCGAAAAAACAGAATTCACTCTCTTCAACTTCGAATTCCCGACCAATTTTTTTCACGTCCGCGCTGGAGTATTGCCGCCGCTCGCTGGCACCTTGCCAGAGCCTGAGATCTATACGCGGCTCGCCATTGCTCTTGGGCTTCTGCCGGGTGACAATGTGCTGGCACCCCTGCGCGAGATTGCGCGTCGCTCTCGCCCTGACTTCGCAGCCGCATTTCGTGCTTTCATTGCAGAAAACCCGCCGGCGGTGCCTTCGCTTGTGCTCTACCATACGCTCGGGCAGACGCTTCCGGACGGCACCGCGGCCGCCGCACCGTTGTGGAGCGCGGCACTGGCTTGCGCGAAGCGATCGCCGCAAGCGGTGCGGCGCGCAATCAACGCATCTGACGAAGTAGCGGATCATCAACTCGGCGATCGCCTGTTCGACACCATCGTGGCCACACGGCAGGGCACGGCGGTTACTCAACACGATTACGACGACGTCTGGTCATTGATCGGTCATTCGGATCGCAAGGTACGGCTGGCCGTCCCGCAGATGCTGGAATGGTTGGCGCGTCTCGATCCGCGGACCGCAGGCGCGCCAAAGGAATTTCCGTTCATGCTGGCGGCCGGTGGCCGCCGCATGTTCAATGCCAACCAGATCTTTCGCGATCCCGCGTGGCGTCGCGAGGATCCGGACGGCGCCATGTTGATCAATTCGAGCGATCTGAGCGAGTTGGGCGCGAAGGATGGCGATTGGATCGCCGTCGAGTCGGTGGTCGGACGGCTCGTCGTCCGCTGCAAGGTCGACGATGCCATGCGAAAGGGCCAGTTGGCGCTGCCGCACGGCTACGGTCAGGCATACCCGACGTCGGACGGAGCGCGCCTGATCAACGGACCGCGCATCAATCTGCTCACCGAGAGTGGCAACCGCGACCCCATTGCGGGCACGCCCTACCACAAGAACGTTGCGGTCCGTCTGGCCCGGGTGTCCGCGCACGAAGCTGCCACCTATCAGTCGCAATCCGAGCGAATTCACAAGAGAGCGGCCGGACAATAGCTCGAAGGGAGTGTCGAATGACCGAGAAACCAATCGCGATCGTGACCGGGGTGGGGCCGGGCACGGGAGCTGCCATCGTCAAGCGCTTCTCTGCCGGTGATTTCCGTATCATCGCGCTTGCTCGCTCTGCGGAGCTCATCAATCGACTTGCACAAGAGCTTCCCGACGTGCACGCCGTGACCTGCGACGTCTCGGACGAGAGCCAGGTGCGGACCGTGGTCACTGAGGTGAAGCGCCGCTTTGGCGCCCCCGAAGTTCTCATTCACAACGCGGTGGGAGGAGGCTGGGGGAATTTTCGCGAGATCGACCCGAAGATGCTGAAGGGCAACTTCGAAGTCAACGTGATGGGCCTGTTATACCTGGCACGCGAAGTCGCTCCTGACATGATCGAGCGGGGCAGGGGCGCGATCCTGGTGACCGGAAACACCTCGTCGATCCGAGGTAAAGCCAATTTCGCCGGCTTCGCTCCGACAAAGGCGGCGCAGCGCATTCTGGCCGAGTCGATGGCACGCGACATGGGACCTCGCGGCGTGCACGTCTCCTACGTTCTCATCGACGCCGTGATCGATACGCCCCGGATGCGCGCGCGGATGAGCGACAAACCGGATGAATTCTTCATCAAGCCTGCCGCGATCGCCGACGAACTCTACCACCTCTACGGTCAGGACCGATCGGCCTGGTCATTCCTTACGGAGCTGCGGCCATTCAACGAGAATTGGTGAGACTTGCCCTGCGCAGGACTTGAAAGGTCAGAACCATGACTGATGAATCAATCTCAATTGATACGGGGACGGACGAACTTCTGTGTGTGATCCGGGATCGTGTCGCAGTGATCACCTTGAACCGGCCCGAAGCCCGAAATTCGTTGTCCGATCATCTTACGCCGGCGTTGCGCCGGATGATCAAACAGAATGGAGATGATCCTGAGGTCGGAGCCCTCCTGATTACCGGTGCAGGCACTGCCTTCTGTTCGGGCGGCGATGTTAAGGGGATGGGCGGCAACGCTGCCGCGCCAACGATGTCATTCAGCGACAAGGTTGCGCGATTGCGGGAACGTCAGCGAACCTTGGCCGGCGTACTTGTTTCGGTGCGGAAGCCCACCATCGCAGCTTTGCCGGGACCGGCGGCTGGCGCCGGGCTTGCGATCGCACTCGCTTGCGACCTTCGTATTGCGGCCGAATCCACGATCATGACGACAGGCTATGCCAGGATTGCGCTCACCGGCGATTACGGCATTTCGTGGCTGTTGACCCGGCTTGCCGGGACGGCACGTGCTCGCGAACTGATGTTTCTGTCTGAACGGATCAGTGCACGGCGCTGCGAAGTATTGGGCCTTATCAATCGCGTGGTGTCCGATTCTGAGCTGCAGCACGAAGCATTTGCAGTGGCGAGGACGTTGGCGAATGGTCCGGCGAGCGCCTATGCTTCCATGAAGGATAATCTAGACCTTGCGCTGTCGGCTGACTTCCTGACATCAATGGATCAGGAGGCCGAGAGGATGGTCGTTGCGGCGGGCACTGCGCGGCACACCGAAGCCGTCCGGGCTTTCATTGAGAAACGTTCTCCCAGTTACAGGTGAAGCCCAGTGGGTTCATTGCCTTGAAGGCAAAATGGGCCGTGCTCGCAACGCAAAAGATGGATGGGCCAGGAGAATAGCTCATTCGGGTTCGGCGATACGGATGGAACGCGTCCCGATCGGAGCGCCGGTGGCGCGGTCGATGGTGAGGGGATCGATTTCCGTTCCATTCTCGGCATCGAAGAACCGGGTCACCTTGCCTCCGCCGCGATGCTTACGTCCCCAGGCGCCAATCGCAAAGAGCACCGGCAAGAAGTCGCGCCCGGCTTCTGTCAGCACGTATTCGTCCCGTGGCGGACGGTCTGAATAACGGCGCTTCTCCAGCAATCCCTCGTCAACCAAGGCTGAAAGCCGACCCGTCAGCATCGTCGGCGCGATTCCGAGACTCCTGCGAAAATCGTCGAAGCGGGTCAGCCCCGCATGGGCATCGCGCATGATCAGCATGCTCCATGCGTCCCCGACAATCGCCAGGCTCCGGGCGATCATGCAGGGCTGGCTCGAAAGTTTTTTCATGTCAGTCTCATTTTAGTAGTGACTTCGTACTAAATTGATAGTAACAGATTGCTCGTCGAAGTTCCAGGACAAATTGAAAAAACCGAAATGTGTAAGACAGGACGCGCCATTGTGCCGATCCCGGGTGCGTCCGACAGCGTTGGGCTGGTGTCCGCGCGCGCGTCGCGGCGCGATCAGCACGTGCATCTCATGATGCGCAAACGAGAAGCCGCGCGATCCGGCCGAGTCCTCCCGATCTCAGGCATTCCGGTTTCAGCCGAACTATGGAGTAAGTGATGCCCAGTCATGTCAGCCACGCCGGATCGGTCGTGCGCTATGTCGATGCGCCGAATCTTTCGATCAGTGCTGCAGGAACAACTTTTGCCTATCGCGATATCGGTCCACGCACTGGCGTGCCATTGATCCTTCTCAACCATTGGGGCGCGGTTCTCGACAATTTCGATCCGCCGATCGTCGATGGGCTCGCCACCAGGCATCGCGTCATGGCGATCGACTACCGAGGCATCGGCGCTTCAGGCGGGAAAGCGCCTGTCACCGTTGGCGAAATGGCGCAAGATACGATCGCTCTGATCGCCGCGCTGGGCTTTGAAAAAGTCGATCTGCTCGGCTTTTCCCTCGGCGGCTTCGTAGCCCAGGATATCGCGCTGAAGGCCCCTGGTCTCGTGCGAAAGTTGATTCTGACCGGCACGGGCCCGGCAGGCGGCAAAGGTATCGAGAAGGTCGGGCCGGTGTCCTGGCCGCTGATGATCAAGGGCTTGCTGACTTTGCGAGACCCGAAATTCTATCTGTTCTTCACCTCCACGGCCAATGGCCGCCGGGCCGCAAAGGCCTTTCTGGAAAGGCTGAAGGAGCGCAAGTCAAATCGGGACAAAGGAGCCACGCCAGTGGCCTTGTTGCGGCAGCTCAAGGCGATCAAGAGCTGGGGCCAGCAGGCGCCTCAGAATCTCGGCAGCCTCCGCATCCCGGTCCTGATCGCGAATGGCGATAACGACATCATGGTGCCGACCACAAACAGCGCCGACATGGCACGGCGTATCCCGGGCGCCCAACTGGTCATCTACGAAGATGCCGGGCATGGCGGGATTTTCCAGTACCACGCCGATTTCGTGCCGAAGGCGCTGTCGTTCCTCGACGCCTGACGCCGCGACCAAATTGTCAAATTGGAGATGACATCATGAGGGCATTCGTCGTCGACAAATACAAGAAGAAAGGGGCTCTGCGCTCGGCAACCATGCCAGAACCGGAGTTGCGGGACGATGATGTCCTGGTTGGGGTTCACGCAACTGCTGTGAACGTCCTGGACTCCAAGCTCAGGGATGGAGAATTCAAGCTCATCCTGCCGTATCGTCCGCCCTTCATTCTGGGCCACGATGTTGCCGGGACGGTCGTCAGGGTTGGCCGCAATGTCACGCGATTCAAGGCAGGCGACGAGGTCTATGCACGGCCGCGCGATCATCGGATCGGAACATTCGCTGAATTCATTGCCATGAACGAAGCCGACGTGGCGCCGAAGCCCTCGAACATCAGCATGGAAGAGGCCGCTTCCATCCCGTTGGTGGGGCTGGCCGCCTGGCAGGCGCTAGTCGAGGTGGGCAAGCTGAGGCCCGGCCAGAAGGTCTTCATCCAGGCCGGCTCCGGCGGGGTGGGGAGTTTCGCGATCCAACTCGCCAAACATCTCGGTGCGGTCGTCGCGGCGACGACGAGCGCGAAGAATGTCGAGCTGGTCAAGAGCCTCGGCGCGGACTTGGTCATCGACTACAAGACCCAGGATTTCGAGAAGGTCTTGTCGGGCTACGATCTGGTCCTGCACAGCCAGGACGCCAAGACGCTTGAAAAATCTCTGCGCGTGCTGAAGCCGGGCGGCCTGCTCATCTCGATCTCCGGGCCGCCCGACCCCGAATTCGCGAGGGACCAGGGGATGAACATCTTCCTGAAACTGGTGCTGCGTTTGCTGAGCCATGGTGTGCGGAAGAAAGCCAGAAAACTTGGTGTGCGCTTCTCATTCCTGTTCATGCGCGCGCAGGGACAGCAGCTACGCGAAATCACGTCCCTGATCGAATCCGGCGTGATGCGTCCGGTCGTGGACAAGGTTTTCCCGTTCGAAAAAACCGGCGACGCGCTCGCCTATGTCGAGACCGGTCGAGCAAGGGGCAAGGTCGCGATTGCGGTGAAACAATAGTTCCGTAACGGTGCCACCTGCGTTGCGACGCCATACGCCGGCCGGCACCAAGTGCATGAGGAAACGACATGACTGAATCCAACCGCGATACACAGCCTTTCCTGCAGGACGTTGCACTCATTGTCGGCGGTGGCCCGGGCATCAGTTCGAGTTGCGCCAGGCTGTTCGCGGAAAACGGGATGCGTGTCGCCGTCGCAGCCAGGAATCCGGAAAAAGCCGTCCTTGAGACTCTCGAAAAGATGCACGGCGTGCGTCGGTACGCCTGCGATGCAAGCGAACCGGAGGCCGTGGCACAGCTGTTCGCGAATGTCGCTCGAGAGATCGGAGCGCCGAGGCTTGTCGTGCATAACATCGATGGCCGCGTTCCCGGCATTTTCCGCAAGGGCATTCTCGAAGCCGACCCGATGATGGCGCTCGAAACAATCCGAAACTCGGCATTCAGCGCGTTTCTGGTAGGTCAACAGGCAGCTCGGCTCATGCTCGGAAACGAACCCGACGTCAATGGTACGAGAGGAACGATAATCTTTACGAACGCCAGCGCGGCGCTCAAGGGCTTTAAATCGAGTGGTGCATTTGCGATGGCGTGCCATGCCAAGTCCGGACTCGCGCAAAGCATGGCGAGAGAATTGATGCCGCAGGGAATCCATGTGGCGAATGTGCCGATCGATGCCGCGATCGGTTGGACTCAGGAGGATGGGACCCGCGCGCACCGGTTGGCGGGAACGACCGTGGACGACAACATGGCCGACCCTGTCCATATCGCGGAAACCTATCTGCAGCTGCACCGCCAGCATCGGTCGACCTGGGCTTTTGAAGTCGTGCTGCGGCCGTGGGTCGAGAAATGGTAATTACGCTCAGCTGACCCTTCCGAACAAGTGCGCGGAGATCACAAATTCTAAATTGGAATTCGATTTCTGCATCAAGAATTCCGCCATTTTCTGGTAATTTGACGTTTGCTCGTATTGACAGTTCTATTTTAGAACGGTTTACTCCGCGAGCCGATAGAAATGAAGGGTGCGCACCTCCCGGTTGAAGGGGGCCGCGCACGCTGCCGAAAACAAGGCGCGAGGGAGGATGGCATGAGGAGCGTGGACGAGCTCACCGCAGCCGAACTGCTGGACGGCCTGCCGTCCAGAGTGCACGAGGTTTACGCGCCGTTCGTGCGGGATATTCCGGATCATCCGGCCTTCGTGGAAGGCGGGCGTTCCTGGAGCTACCGGCAGTTCGCGGATGCGGTCGACGCTGCGGCAAAGAATCTCGCCGGATTGGGCATCAGGCCCGGTGATCGCGTGATGATTGCCAGTGAGAACAGCGTGGCCCTCGGCGTGATGCTCTTCGCAGCGAGCAAGCTCGATGCCTGGGGTATTCCGGTCAATCCCCGCCTTTCGCCCCGAGAGATCGACCTGATCGGTACGCACAGCGGTGCCAGACGCGTACTGTTCAACTCGGCTCTGTCGAAAGAAGCGGCCGATCATGCCAGCCGCGTCGGAGCGAAAATCGGCGCCGTCGGGCCATTTGGTGGAATCGGTGTCGGTCCTCTCAATGCGGATGCGGAAGCAGAGCCCGTCGAGAAGGATGGCGCCCGCCAGGTCGCAGGCCTTTTATACACCTCGGGCACGACCGGTGCGCCGAAGGGCGTCATGCTGAGCCACCGCAATCTGCTCTTCACCGCAAGGACGTCGGGAATCCTTCGCCGAAGCAGTCCAGGCGACCGCATTTACGGCGTGCTACCGATGTCGCACATCGTCGGGTATGCGATCTTGCTGATTTCGACGCTGATGCACGGCGGCACGTTGCATGTCGTAGCCAAGGCCGATCCCGCCGCACTGGCTCATGCTATCGCCAAGGAGGGGATCACGAGCCTGTTCGGCGTGCCTGCCACATATCAGCGCCTGCTCGAATATAAGGCGGTCAAGGGCATCCAACGGCTCGAACGGGGCAGCCTGCGGATCATGGCGGTGGCTGGCGCTCCGCTCGACCTCGATCTCAAGAAGCGGATCGAGGACGAGTTTGGAATCCCGCTGCTGAACAACTACGGCATAACGGAATGCTCACCAGGCCTCACGGGGGTCCGTTCGGAACAGCCTGTCTCGGACGAGTCGGTCGGCCCGTTTCTTCCCGGCATCGAGCACCGGATCGTGGACGGACAAGGAAAAAAGGTGGCGACCGGTGAGGTGGGCGAATTACACGTTCGAGGTCCGAACATCATGCTCGGCTACTATCGTGCGCCCGACCTGACGGCGGCGGCGATCGATGAGCAGGGATGGTTCAACACGGGAGATCTCGCACGGGTGAACGGCAAGGGGCATCTCTATATCGCCGGCCGCACCAAGGAGCTTATCATCCGCTCCGGCTTCAACGTTTATCCCGCCGAGGTGGAAGCGGTCCTGAACGCGCACGACCAGGTCGTTCAGTCGGCCGTCGTCGGACGAAAGGTCGAGGGCAACGAGGAGGTCGTCGCGTTCGTTCAACTTCTCCCCGGTGCGAGCATCAGCGCGGAAGACCTCAAGGCGTACACGGCCCAATTGCTCACGTCCTACAAGCGTCCGACTGAATTGATTGTGCTTGACGCTCTGCCCTCGGCCTCCACCGGCAAGATACTGAAACACAAGCTGCGGGAGATGGCGAACGAACAGGCCGCCCCGAAGGCGTCGCGTGCGGCAGCCGTTGGCTGACGGGCGCCGGGAGTGATTTGAACGGCAATATGCCGGTTTAAGAAAGAACGTTAGCGACGGACTTGTCGCCGAAGGGAGATGACAATGTTGAGAAGCGCCATGATTGTAGCCGCGCTCGCGGCATCCATAGCCGGCGCGCATGCGCAGACGTCGGGCGTCACCGAATCCGAGATAAAGATAGGAGCGACGTTCCCTTTCAGCGGCCCCGCTTCGCCGCTCAGCAATACCGGAAAGGGCATGATCGCCTACGTCAATTCGATCAACGAGCGTGGCGGCATCAACGGGCGGAAGATCAACCTTATCACCTACGACGATGGTTACAGCCCTCCCAAGACGGTGGAGCAGACCAGGAAACTCATCGAGAGCGACGAGGTGGCGTTCCTGTTTGGCCCCTTGGGTACGCCCGGCATCAGCGCCACCATCAAGTACGTCAACGCGAAGAAAGTGCCGCACCTGTTTGTCGTGAGCGGGGTCAGCAAGTTCACGAATTTCGCTGAATTCCCCATGACCACGACGGGATTGCCGAGCTACGACACCGAAGGAGGAATCTACGCAAAATACATCACCCGGACCCGTCCCGACGCGAAGATCGCGATACTGTATCAGAACGATGATTTGGGTAAGGACTTCGTCAATGCATTCAAGGCCTACCTGAAGGACGATTTCGACAAGAAAGTCGTCGTGTCCTCCTATGAGGTGACCGAACCGACCATTGATTCCCACGTCGTGTCGCTGAAGTCGTCTGGCGCAGAGGCCTTTCTGGTCGCCGGCACGCCGAAATTCGCAGCGCAGGCCATCAAGAAAGTCGATGAGATCGGCTGGAAGCCGCTGTTCCTGATCAACTTCGTTTCGAGCTCCGTGTCGTCGACCATCATCCCCGCAGGACCGGAAAAGGCGGTAGGCATAGTCGCCGCGACAATCACGAAGGATCCGAACGACAAGAAGTGGGCCGATGATCCGGGCATTAAGTGGTACCGCGACTTTTTTGCCAAATACCTGTCAGGCGCCGATATCGGCGACAACAATTATCTGTTCGGTACCCAGCAGGGACAGATCCTGGAGCAGGTGCTCAAGCAGTGCGGCAACGATCTCTCGCGCGAGAATATCGTCAGGCAATCGCGCAGCATACGCGGGCTGTCTCTTCCGACTTCCATACCGGGTGTCGTGATCAACACGGGCCCGGAAGGCAGCATGGCGTACACGCAGCTGCAGCTTCAGCGCTGGAACGGGACCACGTGGGAGCAATTCGGTGACGTACTCAGTGCCGACGCAAAGTGAATTGTACCTTCTGAACATGCGGGGCGGATGATCTAAGTCCGCAAGACGACCACTAGATCATGGAGCACGGATGTCCAGCGACGTTCTTTTCCGGCCTTTCAAGCTGAAAGGGCTGAACATGCCGAACCGGGTCGTGATGGCGCCGATGACGCGCTCATTCTCTCCGGGCGGAATCCCGACCGAAGACGTCGCGCGGTATTACCGCCGGCGTGCCGAAGGAGCGGTCGGATTCATCATATCGGAGGGTACGGGCGTGGATCGTCCGGCATCCCTGAACGATCCGAACGTTCCCCGTTTTCACGGAGAGAAGGAGCTGGCGGGGTGGCGGCGTGTGGTCGACGAGGTGCATGCCGCGGGTGGTCTGATGGCACCGCAGCTATGGCACGTCGGAGCCGTTCGCACCCGCGCCAAGGATTGGTCTCCTCCGGGTGCCTACGACAGTCCGTCCGGCCTGTCGCGACCGGAGAAGAAATTCGGCGAGCCGATGAGCGAAGAGGACATCGCAGACGCCATCCGCGCTTTCGCCGATGCGGCGCTTGCCGCGAAGCGCTTGGGGTTCGACGCTGTCGAATTGCACGGGGCGCACGGCTATCTGATCGATCAATTCTTCTGGGAAGGCACCAATCGCCGCGAGGATGCCTATGGAGGCAAGGACCTGCCGGGTCGGGCGCGGTTTGCCGCTGATATCGTTCACGCCGTGCGCAAGTCGGTCGGACCCGACTTTCCGATATTGCTGCGGATCAGCCAGTGGAAACAGCAGGACTACGAAGTGAAGTTGGCCGATACGCCTCGCGCGTTGGAAGCCTGGCTCAAACCGCTGGTCGATGCGGGGGTCGATATTCTGCATTGCTCGCAACGGCGCTTCTGGGAGCCGGAGTTCGATGGTTCCGATTTGAACTTCGCCGGATGGGCCAAAAAGGTGACGGGGGTGCCGACAATCTCGGTCGGGTCGGTCGGCCTGACCGGCGAGTTCATTGCCGCATATGGCGGGGAGAGCTCCCGTCCGGCGTCCCTCGACGAACTGATCCGCCGCCTCGATCGCGAGGAGTTCGATCTTGTCGCGGTGGGGCGGGCGCTGCTTCAGGATCCGCGATGGCTCCTGAAGATACGCGACGGCCGGACGGAGCAATTGATGGCCTTCGAACGGACTGCGTTTGCTGCGCTGAGCTAAGGCTCAGCGATGACGGGTTGCGAGGCGGGCTGCGTCGCCGCTGAATAAAGGTTATCCAAATATTTGGTGGCTGATATTTCGCCTATCTGTCCAAGCTGACTGCTAAAGAAGATCGGCGCATGCCGGTCGACGGGAGGGACATGCGCGTCATTGCGCAGTCGCCTGGAAGCAATTTGGAGACGAACAATGAGCGACGCCAAGACCCAAGTCGGCCATATTCGCACCGAGGTGCACGGGCATGTGTTCAAGATCATCATCGACAACGTGGCGAAGAAGAACTCATTCAGTCCGCAGATGATGGCGCAGATGTCGGATGCGATGACCCTTCTCGATCGCACCGACGATTATTGGGTCGGGGTACTCTGCGCCGAGGGTCCGGATTTCACGGCCGGGCTGGATATGCCGAAGTTCTTCGGACCCAAGGCCGAGAATACCGAGTTAGAGCCCGGCAACATCGATGCGTTCGCCTTGAAGAGCCGGTGCCGCAAGCCGATTGTGACGGCCGTACAGGGGATCTGCTTCACAATCGGAATCGAAATGATGCTGGCTGGCGACATCGTCGTGGCGGCCGACGACGCCAGGTTCTGTCAGATGGAATCCAAGCGGGGGATCGCGCCTCTTGGTGGTGCCCATTTCCGGTATTTGACGCGGGCGGGCTGGGGAGACGCGATGTATCACCTGTTCCTGTGCGATGAGTTCGGCGCAGCCCGGGCTCACAAGATCGGCTTCGTTCAGGAAGTCGTTGCATCCGGCCAGCAGATTGCGCGCGCGATGGAGATTGCGAATTTGATCGCCAAGAACGCGCCGATCGGCATTCAGGTGACGAAAGAGGCCGCGTTGAAATACATCGAGGCCGGCGAGAGAGCCGCGATCGACTACATTCCCAAGATCAAGGATCGCGTCTTCAGCAGCGAAGACATGAAGGAAGGCATCCAGTCTTTCGTGGAACGTCGCTCGGCCGTGTTCCGCGGGAAATAGGAATCCGGCGGACCGGACAGTAGGACTTCGCTCACGAGCCAGAGGATTTGACCATGGGAAGCATCAAGAAGGCATTTGATCTCACCGGCAGGAACGCCCTTGTTACCGGAGGCTCCCGCGGCCTTGGGTTGCAGATCGCCGAGGCGCTAGGTGAGCAAGGAGCACGGGTCGTGATCTCCTCTCGCAAGGCTCCAGACCTGGAAAAGGCCCAGGCGCATCTTGCCGGGCTCGGCGTCAAGGCGGAGTGGATCGCAGCAGATAATTCCAGGGACGAAGAAGTCAAGCGGCTCGCCGACGAAACGATCAAGAAGCTCGGACGGGTGGACATACTAGTGAACAACGCGGGCGCAACTTGGGGCGCGCCGACGGAAGATCACCCGATCGAAGCGTGGGACAAGGTGATGAACCTGAACATCCGCTCGCTGTTCCTGCTCAGTCAACAGGTTGCGAAGGGATCGATGATTCCCAACAAATATGGGCGCATCATCAACCTTGCGTCGATCGCGGGCTTGTTCGGAAGTTCCGGGGATATGCAGACTGTCGCCTACAATACGAGCAAGGGTGCGGTGGTCAACTTCACGCGGGCGCTGGCGGGGAGTTGGGGGCGCTACGGAATTACAGCCAATGCTCTGGCGCCGGGATTTTTCCCATCGAGGATGACGAAGGGTACGATCGAAGCTGTCGGTGTCGAGAAGCTCGCCGCCGGTGCGCCGCTGCGCCGCATCGGTGACGAAGACGATCTGAAAGGGGCCGCGATTCTCTTTGCCAGCGACGCTGGCAAGCACATTACCGGACAGATTCTTGCCGTGGATGGCGGTCTGACTTCGGTGCTATCGTCTTCCTGACCGTCGCTATACAGCCGCCTTCGGTTCTGCGGATACCGTTCGTGGCAGGTGGAGAGCTAGGGGACCACCAGGGTCAGCGTCTCGGCGACCAGAGCCGGCGTTTGGCTATTCTCGATCTCAAGTACCGCGTTGCTCTTGATCAACAAACGCCCGTTGTCCTTTGGTTCGACACTGGTCATGGAAAGCTGAAGGCGAACGCGGTTACCCGATCTCACCGGTGTCAGGAACCTGACCTTGTCCAGGCCATAGTTGAAGACGGCAGATGCGTCGACCGGAGCAAGACCCAGGTTCATGCCGAGTGGCGCGATCAACGACAGGCTCAGGAAACCGTGAGCAATGGTGCCGCCTGCGGGACTTTCCTTGCTGGCGCGCTCCGCGTCCACATGAATCCACTGCCTGTCTCCAGTACAGGCCGCGAACTGGTCAATCATGGGCTGGTCGATGGTGATCCAGTCGGATGTTCCGAGATTCTGGCCTACGAGATCCCTGATCGCCTCGAGCTTGATCTTTGCCATCGCCGTGTCCGTTGGTTCAACTGTTTCGCATATTTCCCCAAACTGCGAGGAAGGCCATGTCGATTTTGTTGAACAGGGAACGCAATATTGAATAGCGGCCAGGCTTTGATAGTTTTTCGTTTGCGTTTCCGGGTCCTGCGACGTCGTTCGCACTCGGCGATTAGGAACGCAAAGCGCTTGCGCAAAGGACGAGCATGACCGAGGCCAGCTGGGATTTGTTTCGCTTGTTTTCGGTGGTGGCGAGAACTGGAAGCGTCAACCGCGCCGCACACGAACTGGGAATGAGCCAACCGACATTGAGCAGGCGTCTAAAGGAGCTGGAGCGCTACGTGGCCGCTCCCCTGTTCTTTCGCGCTTCGTCCGGGGTGAAGCTGACGCGGGAAGGCGAGGACCTGCAACGCTCGGCCGGCGATATGATGCTCGCATTCGAGTCGTTTCATCGCGATCTGCGTTCGCGCGTCGGGCAACGATCGTCAGTAGTCAGGATATCGGCGACCGAAGGCATGACCAAGCACTGGCTTCTCCCGCGGGTTGCGGAGCTGCGACGGCGCGATAGTCGAATCTATCTGGAAATCATCTCCACGGTGAACCAGCAGAGCCTGGCGACGAGCGATCTGGACTACGTCATCAGGATGGGAGATCCCGGCGAGAACGATCTCATTGGAAAGCGGGTCGCGGACGTACCAATGGGGATTTTTGCCTCCGAGCAGTACCTTGCCGGGCGCTCGGCGCCTCGGTCATTGTCAGAGCTGAGGGATCACGACATCATCGGCCATACTGCCGATTTTGTCTCGTTCCGCAACGTTCGGCCCAATCAGAAGCATTTGTTGGAGTATTTCTCGGAAGCGGCAGGCATTCGCAGCGTTGTGCGGGTCAACCCGGTTGCTAACCATTTCGCCGCCGCCGGTTGCGGTCTCGGGCTTGCGCTTCTTGCTGTACCGTTCGCGCAGGCCGAGGGGCTGGTTCAGGTCTTGCCGCAAGAGACAGTTACGATGAACGTATGGCTGCTGCGCAAGCGCGAGAGCGACCTGCGAAAATTAACTCGTGAAGTCAGGCGATTCCTGGAAGTAGAATTCGCCGCTTCCAGGGAATGGCTCACCGGCAGCCCTCGAAATGCGAGAGTGGCCAAGCGCAAGGCCTGAGGCCGTCTCACATGCTGCCTTCGCCGTGTCTGGAAATATCGCGGTAAGACGCGCGAAGAGGCCGTGGTCATTCTATGCTGAATAGCGGTAGTTCAGAATTTAGATACTTGCCGTGCGCGGTGCCGGTCATCCTCCACCCGAAAAGTCATCATGGGAGGGATGGATGTCCAAATCGGAAGGGGCTTTGCTGTCAACCCCGATCCAGACGATCGCGGAAATTCCACGACGTTACGCGGCCGTCACTCCCGACGCCGTCGCCGTGAGCTTCGAGGGGCGCGAGACAAGCTATCGGGTCCTGGACGAACTATCCAATCAAGTCGCCAATGGCCTCTTGGCTGGGGGTGTGCGACCGGGCAGCCGAATTGCGATACTCGACAAGAATTCGGATATCTTTTTTCAAGTGCTTCTCGGGGCAGCCAAGGCCCGCGCCGTCCTGGTTCCCATCAATGCAAGGCTGGCACCTCCCGAGGTCGTTTTCGCGGTCAACGATGCCAAAACCGAGATTCTCTTCGTTGGGGAATCGTTCGAGAAACTCATCACTGAAATCCAGGATCAGCTGGACACTGTTTACCAAATCATTGTGCTGGACTCTCGTTACCTGAAGTGGCGCGATGCCCACCCGCCGACTGAAGCGAGCCTGCCAGTCGGCCCCGATGACGTTTGCCTGCAACTCTACACAAGTGGCACGACCGGCTATCCGAAGGGCGTGCAGCTTTCTCACGCAAATTTTCCACTACACGCGATTGACGACTGGAAAGCGTGGTCGTCCGACGATGTCATGTTGCTCGCAATGCCGTTGTTCCACATCGCTGGAGTCGGTACCGGCGTGTTCGGTCTGGTCGCCGGCCTCAGGACGATCGTGCTTCGCGAGTTCGTTCCATCGGCGGCGCTCGAAACGATACAGCGCGATCGAGTTACGGTCACGTTCCTCGTTCCGGCAATGTTATTGGCGATGCTGGCCGAACGTAACGTCGAGACATGCGATCTCTCCTCGCTGAGGCAAATTCTTTACGGGGCGTCGCCGATCCCGCTCGAGCTCCTCAGGAAGTCGCTCCGGGTATTCAGGCATACGGGGTTCTTCCAGGTCTACGGTCTAACCGAGACGGCTGGCGTCATCACCGTTTTGAGCGACGCGGACCATTCCGTTGGCGATGGCGAACTCTTGAGGTCGTGTGGCCGCCCTATCGAAGGCGTCGAACTTCGGATCATCGATGCTTTGGGAAGATCGCTGCCGGCCCGACAGGTGGGTGAGGTCGTATGCTGCTCATCGCAAAATATGAAGGGATACTGGAATCGGGCAGACGACACCGCGAGGACTCTCAGGAACGGATGGCTGCATACCGGCGATGTCGGATTCCTTGATGAAAACGGCTATTTGTACATTCATGATCGTTTGAAAGACATGATCGTTTCCGGCGGAGAGAACGTCTACCCCGCCGAGATCGAAAGTGCCTTGTATGGACATGCGGATATCGCCGACGTCGCCGTCATCGGCGTGCCTGACGACCGGTGGGGTGAAGCGGTCAAGGCCCTCATCGTGTTGAAGCCGGATCGTACGGCGGACCCGGTGGGCATACTGCATTTCGCGCGAGGAAGGCTGGCGGGGTTCAAGATCCCGAAGTCGATCGAATTCGTGCACGAGCTTCCCCGCAATCCATCCGGGAAAATCCTGAAGCGGCTGCTGCGAGAGCGCTACTGGGAAGGATACGAGCGGATGGTCAATTGAGTGCGGTTGGCCGAATTGAAAGTATCGGACCGGGTGACGCTTTTTGCTAGGCGACCGCTGCGTCCTGCAACTTGAGCGACTGAAGCGTCAGCACCTCGGTCAAGCGCAGATGTTCCGTCATCAACTCGGTGGCGAGTTTCACATCCCGGCCAAGAATGGCCTTGGCCAGTGCGGAATGTTCGGCGCGCAGATCACGATCCGCGCGCGACATTCGCACATTGATGCGGCGATAGCGTTCGCCCTGGACGAAGAGTTGTTCGCGGATTCGCAGCAGCCAGGGGCTGTCGCAGGCCGCCACCAGGGCAGCATGGAATTTCGCGTGTGCGATCATCCAGTCGTCGCCCAGGTCGTGAATGTCATGGGCCGTATGCGAGAGTTCATGATCGGCTGCGACAATAGCAGCCTCCCATTTGAGGCCGCCGAGTTTCATCGCGCGGTGCATGCATTTCAGTTCGATGTCGATCCTAACGGTCGTCAGATCCGAAACGTCGGCGGCATTGATGGGCGCCACCCGGAAACCCCGCTGGGGCTCCGCAATAACCAGTGCCTCGGCGGAGAGACGCGAAAGAGCCTCCCGTACAACGCTCGGGCTGACCCCAAGATATTGAGCCAGATCTTGAATTTTCAGCTTTCCGTCGGGCGGCAAGCGGCCGGCCAAGATGTCCGAGCGAAGTCGAACATAGGCTGAAACGGTAAGGCTGGTCGCGTCCTGGGGCATCCTGCCCATTTTCACAAGGATTCGGAGGAATACAAGATAGATCCAATAATATCTTTTTTATATTGACCGTATGAGTTTTTCAGGTACCGTTCCCTTATCGAACCCAACGACTGAATCAAAAAAATCCGGAGGAATTCAATGACCACACCGAACGAGTTGGTTACCGTCAGTCGGGAGGGCGATCTCGTTACCCTGACGATGACTTTCGCGCCCTACAATCTCGTGGCAAAGCCGCTGCTGACTGCGCTCCTGGACGCAGTCGAAAAGGTTCATAAGGAAGGCGCGCGCGCCATTATCCTTCGCAGCGGCTTGCGACACTTCTCCGCCGGTGCTGAAATAGAACTATTCGACAATCACGGCGAACGGCTGCCCGAAATTGATGCGTGCGCCTGCCTGGATGCGCTGGAACAGGTTCCTGTGCCGATCATCGCGAGCATGCACGGATTGGCCCTCGGTGGCGGATTCGAGCTGGCGCTGGCCTGCGACATCATCGTTGCCGCGGACTCCGCGAAGGCCGGCATGGTCGAGGTGACGCTGGGCCTACATCCGCTGATGGGCGCCATACAACGTGTGGCATCGCGCGCCGGAGTGGCGCGCGCCAAGGAGATGGCTCTGTTCGGACGTCGCTATGATGCGGCGACGCTGGAGCGGTGGAATATCATCAATCGCGTCGTGCCCGAAGCCCAGCTTGAAGAAACGACGCGGATCCTCGCGCTCGAGCTTGCGGTGGGCCCAACAGTGGCGCATGGCGCCACCAAACGGCTGATCCGGGAATACACGGAAGAGACCGTCGTGAAAGCCGACCGCGCAATGTCTGACGCGCAGCGTCCAATCTTCCAGAGCAACGATCTCGTCGTCGGCCTCAAGGCCTTCCGCGAGTCCGGGCCTGGTCACGCCATTTTCTCGGGCCGCTGAGGGACGTTGTCATGATAAATCATACACCCCTTGCAGGAATCAAGGTCGTCGACTTCTCGCGCGTCCTTGCTGGTCCCCACTGCACCAGGGCCCTGTCGGACCTCGGCGCCGACGTGATCAAGATCGAGCCGCCGCGCGGAGACATCTCACGGTACGCACTGCCCGGCGACGATACCGCGAGCATGTCCTACTACTATATCCAACAGAACGTCGGGAAACGGAACATCAGCATCGACCTTAACTTCCCCGAAGGAAGAGAAGTCGTGCGCAAGATGTGCGACAGCGCCGACATCATCGTTGAGAATTTTCGCGCCGGCACATTGAAATTCTTCGGCCTCGATTATGAATCCGTCGCCGCGCGTAACCCGAAAGTGATTTACGCCTCAATCAGCGGCTATGGCCAGGGCAGCGCGCTGTCACACCGCAGCGCCTACGCGCCGACCGTCCATGCCGAATCCGGCTTTGTCGGCGGGATGATCGACCATCTCGGCGAGGATCTCACGGTCAAGCGGCATGATGCCTATTCGCATGCTGATGTTTATACGGGCCTCGAAGCGATCATCGGCATTCTGGCAGCACTGCATCACCGCGACCAAACAGGCGAGGGCCAATATGTCGATATTGCGATGGCCGCCACCATGCTTGCCGTCAACGAGCGGGTGCACGCCGATCTCTCCGACGTGGATCTCGGCGCCGAACCGGCGGCGCTCGGACCTGCTGACTCGCCGTTCTTCAAGACAAGCTACGGTGACGTCATCACAATCGCGACCAGTGTCGTCAGCAGTCTGACGTTCCCGAATTACATCGCGGCGATGCGTCGCCCCGATCTCGCTTCAGATCCCAGATTCGCCACGCCGGCGGCGCGCCGGAAGAATCTCAACGCCCTTTACCAGATCATCCAGCAGTGGATTCTCTCCTTTGCCACGGCCGGCGAACTCGATGCCCAGCTCGACGAAGTGAAGCTGGCGTTCGGCGTGGTCCGCTCGGTCAAGGACTTCGCCGGTTCGGAGTGGGTCAAATGGTGGGGCGCGATAGAAGAGGTTACCGACCGCCGCGGCAAAGCTGTCAGAATCCCCGGCAAGCCCTGGCACTTCTCAAAGACGCCACTTTCCGCCGCGCGCGAAGCTGCCTTTCGCGGCGAGCACAACGTCGAAGTGATGAAGGAATACGGCTACTCCGATCAGGAGATTACTGCCCTTACCAATTCGGGCGTGCTGTTGACGAACATTCCGCCGCGACCCTCGCCCTTGCCAGGAGTATCCGCGCCGCCCGATAGCGGCGATGCCCTGAAACAGGCGTCCTAGCTGCGCCGAAGCCAACTAGCCAAAAAAGATGCGGGAGGGAAATCATGTCGTTGTTGCTGTCTTCGGAACAAACGCGAAAAATCCTGTCTAATCCATCGTTTCGGGAGCTGACCGCCGCACGGGCGCGGTTGCGGTGGGGACTCTCGATCGTCACGTTGTTGATGTTCTTCGGCTTCATCGGGCTGATCTCAGCGGCGTCGTCAGCGCTCGGGAAGAGCACGGCAGGCGGAGCCGTTCCGTTGGGCATGGTGATCGCGCTAGGCATGATCGCCTTGGTCGTTGCCTTGACTGGCTACTATGTACGCCGTTCCAACACCTACTTCGACGGCCTGACACAGCTGATCCGCCGGGAGTGTGGCCGATGATTATGCGTATTCTACTGGCCGCCATTGCGGCGGCGGTGCCCTTTTCGGCACATGCGCAGGCGACCGCTGTTGTAGCGGGTCGCGATCTGAACTGGCTTGCCATCGGCATGTTCCTGTTGATCGTCGCCGTCACGCTCCTCATCACCTATCGATCGGCTGGTCGAACCAAATCGAAAGCGGACTTCTATACCGCGGGACATGAGATCACACCCCTCCAGAACGGCCTGGCGATTGCGGGGGATTTTCTTTCGGCCGCGGCTTTCCTCGGTATCTCGGCGCTGATCTATGCGACCGGCTTTGATGGCCTCATCTATGCGTTAGGCTTCTTGACGGGTTGGCCGATCGTGCTGTTCATGATGTCGGAGCGCTTGCGTAACCTCGGCAGTTACACGTTCGCCGACGCAGCGTCGTTTCGCCTCGATCGGACCTCGGTCCGTTTGGTCGCCGCCACCGGTAGTCTCGTGGTCGTGCTGTTCTACCTGATTGCGCAGATGATCGGCGCCGGCAAGGTGATTCAGCTTCTGTTCGGCGTAAACTATCTGTTCGCAGTCGTTGGCGTCGGACTTCTGATGATCGTCTATGTGGCTGTCGGCGGCATGCAGGCGACCACCTGGGTTCAGATCACCAAGGCGCTGCTACTGCTGATCGGCGGCACCTTGATGGCGCTGGTGGTGCTGTGGCGCTTCGATTTCAGCCTTGAACGCCTTTTCGCCGAGGCGAGCCGGGTCCACCCCAAGGGTGCAGCAATTCTCTCTCCCGGCGGGTTGTTCGCTGAGCCGGTCTCCGCGATCTCGCTTGGACTCGCGCTGGTGTTCGGGACCGCTGGATTGCCGCATATCCTGATGCGGTTCTTCACCGTCAAGGATTCCGCAGGTGCAAGGAAGTCGGTTTTCTATGCGACGACCTGCGTGGCTTACTTCTGCTTGGTCATCCCGCTGTTCGGCTTTGCCGCGATGGTGGTCCTTATGCCGGATGCGAGTTTCTTCAACGTCGGATTGGGTGGCCAGTTCAACAAGGTCACCGATCTGATCGGCGGTCCCAATATGGCGGCCGTCCACCTGGCGGGCGCACTGGGCGGACCGATCTTGCTTGGGTTTATCTCGGCCGTCGCGTTTGCCACCATTCTCGCCGTGGTAGCCGGGTTGACGCTGGCGGGCGCCTCCGCGGTGAGCCACGATATTTATGGGCAGGTGATTGCGAAGGGTAACGCGCCGGAGGCACGCGAAGTGATGGTAGCGAAGATAGCCGCGGTGGCCACCGGCATCGTCGCGGTTGGCCTTGCCATCACTTTCGAGAACCAGAATGTCGCGTTCATGGCGGGGTTAGCGCTTTCGGTCGCGGCAAGCTGCAATTTTCCTGTGCTGGCGATGGCGATCTTCTGGCGCGGTACTACCACGCGCGGCGCGGTTGCCGGCGGCCTGGTCGGCCTATTCAGCTCACTCGTGTTCGTCGTGCTGAGCAAAACAGTCTGGGTCGCGGTGTTCCATTTCGCGGTACCGTTGTTTCCCTACGACAATCCAGCGCTCTTCTCGATGCCTATGGCATTTCTGGTGATTTGGCTCGGTTCGCTGAGTGACCGAACGGCCCGTGCTACGGCGGAGCGGCGCGCGTTTGATGCTCAGTTTGTGCAATCGGAGATCGGCATCGGCCCCTCTGAAGGCAACAACGCGCTGGCAGGAGTTGCACGATGAACGCCACGATCGACGAGACCCACGATCCGGCGCGCCGCAGTTTTGTGCCGGCCGCCAGCGATCCCTCCAGCGACTTCCCCATTCAGAATCTGCCGCTCGGTGTCTTCAGCCGTGACAAGGACGGAAAACGATCCGCGGGGGTTGGGATCGGCGACCAGATCCTCGATCTTCATGTGGCGCACAGGGCCGGTCTCCTGCCGGCAGAAATTCCCGAGTGGACCGTCGCCGACTCCTCGCTCAACTCGCTGTTTGCATTGGGACCTCGCGCGTTGCGCACCTTACGAGAGGCAATCAGTGCCGCGCTTGACGCGGGTTCAAACGGTGAGGCTGCGCGCCGCCATGCGTCGGACCTGCTGGTCCCAATGAGCGCTTGCACGATGTATCGTCCGACCGCGGTGCCGAACTACACGGATTTTTATGCCGGCATACATCATGCGAAGGCGGCGGGCGCACTTCTCACGCCTGAAAATCCGCTGCCCGCCAACTACAAATGGGTGCCGATTGCCTATCACGGACGGGCGTCTTCGGTGCAAGTCGGGCAGGGTGTTGTTCGCCGACCCATTGGACAGCGGACGCCATCGGTGGACGGAGGCAGCCCCGGCTTCGGCCCTTGCGATCGGCTCGATTTCGAATTGGAGATGGGATTCTATCTCAGCGGCGGCAACGAGCTCGGAAGTCCAATCCCGGTTGCGCGCGCAAGCGAACAGATTGTCGGCTATTCACTACTCAACGATTGGTCGGCGAGGGACGTCCAGCGCTGGGAGATGTACCCACTCGGCCCATTCCTCAGCAAGAGTTTCGCAACGTCTGTGTCGCCGTGGGTTGTTACCGCGGACGCATTGGCGCCGTTCCGCATTCCGGCGATGGTTCGTCCTCACGGGGACCCCCAGCCGTTGAAATATCTGCTCGACGACGATGATCAGAAAAGTGGCGGGCTGGACATAAGCCTGAAGGTGTTTCTCACGACCGAAAAGATGCGGGCCGCAAGGGACGTTCCGGTCGAAATTCTCAACTCGAACGCCAAATATCTATATTGGACACCGGCGCAGATGGTTGCGCACCACACGATCAATGGATGCAACCTTCTACCGGGGGACCTGATCGGCACCGGCACGATTTCCGGACCTACCGACGCTGAATTGAGCAGCATGCTCGAATTCACGTCTGCCGGAACCCGCCCCATTACGCTTCCCAACGGAGAGCGTCGCGGCTTTCTACACGACGGTGACGAGATCCGATTTGAGGGGCGCTGCACTCGTGAGGGTTTTGCATCCATCGGCTTCGGAGTGTGCGTCGGAACGATTGCGGCATCTCATCAGACGGAGCTTGAAAGCAGGGCGGCCTGATCCGCGCGTGTTAAGCGAAGAGTCGCCCCTCGAGCGATCCGCTCCGAGCGGGTTGGTACTGCCCGGAAGACGGCAGAACGATAGCTAGGAGAGGAACTGCCATGGACAGTTGCCACATGATCGCATACGCCATGATCACGATGCCGGACATCGACATGGAAGAGGTCCAGTTTGGGCAACTTCTCGTCGTTCTCGTAGCCTTATCGGTCGCCGTGGTGGGCCGCTTGGCTGCGTTTGTCTTCTGAGCCCCTCACGACGTGGTTGATGTAGCCGTGGGGTCAAGCAAACTCGGCAATCGTGTGTGGGAGCCTGCGTGATGGAAACTGCGGCGCTCCCTGTAGATTGTGCGCGAACGTTGAATTGGCCTGCGCGGCAGCGGGTCCCGATTTTGGTCTCTCGGCGCACTCGTTTAGTAGCTGTCAAGCCGTTGCTTCAAGGGAGGCTTTTGACGAACTACCAAGGGTCTAGGTCGCGGGTTGGCTGCCCGATTGCGATCCGCGCTGGGCGCTTTTCCATTTGGAAAAGCCTGCTAAGCAATTGATCTCACTAGGGGCCAATTCGCACATTTTTTCCAAATGCGGCTTGAAATCGTTGAATAATCAAACTGATTTTGATTCCGCCATTCGGAGGTTCGATCCCTCCCGCCGCAGCCAGATCTCCCGCTCAGCCTGAGACCACTCCCGAAATCAGCCTGGCTGGGGAGCTGCTGGGTCTGGCGCGGCCTCGTCACGTAGTGAAGTCGCATCGGAGCGCGACCGCCCGTCCGGGTCTCAGCGCGATGCGCGCTGTCGCTCGAAAGTGTCGTGGCAGACCGACGAAGCCCGCGACGTGGAGCGTGCCTGCATCGTCCTCGTTGGGCGTCCTTTCGTAGCTTCTTTGTCGGCCTGTCGCCCCGGCTCTTGTCGCCATGTGTGCGTGCCTCCTCGGAGCGACCAGGGCTGGGTTGTTACAGTCGGTGTCAGCGACGACAAGTTGGTGATCGGCGCTGCGACATGTTCTCCCAAGACAGGAACGCCCTCGGAGCGGCCGCGTTAGGCCGACAAAACCACTTGTGAAGGAGACAAGGTCATGGCCCGCGCAACAGCACATCCGAATCATCAATGCATCTCGAGCGAAGATGTTCAGGGAACCGAGGTGTACGGTGCAGATGGAAAGAATATCGGTGAGATTGATCACCTCATCATCGACAAGGTGTCAGGCCGCGTGGCTTATGCGGTCATGAGCTTCGGCGGATTTGTTGGCTTGGGTCATAGCCACTACCCCATTCCCTGGGGCGCTCTGACATATGATACGTCGCTTGAAGGTTTTCGAACCAACATCACCGAGCAACAGCTGAAGGATGCGCCTGAGTTCAGCGATGACTCCTGGCAGGATCGAGACTGGGAAACGCGAACTCACCGCTATTATGGGATGCCCACCTATTGGGAAGGGCGGGGTGGCCTATAACGCCAGGCGGCGCGTCGGAAATTTCCAATCGTGAGTGCCAGCTGAATTGATCGGCCGGCCCTCATTGGATGCTGTCGGATTTGATCCTGCCGACTGACGCTAGAGCATGATCCGGACCCGAAGGGCCGCGTTAGCGCAAAGTGTGCAGCGGTTTTCCTCGCGACAAACGCCGAACGCGTTTGCGCGGGGATCATGCTCAAACGTTCAGCCAGCGCTCCCTATCCCTATCCCTCATACTGATCCGGCCCCATTGCCCAGGCCGCCTCGTCGTGCCCGTACGCATAATTCCGGTTGGTCAGCGCCGGATTGCGATTGACCATCGGGCGCATGAACATCGGATGGGTGGCGCTGCGCACCTCGTGCTCGACAGTGAAGAGGTGCTTGCCGCTGTCGAGGTCGACGATGTCGCAGAACCGGTACTGGTATTGATTGTCCTCGCGGGAGATCAGGCCGCGCGCCAGCAGCTTGCGGTACGGGCCGGAGAAATCGGTGATGTACATCTGCACATGATGGCCGTCATAGTCGCCCTGCGGCCGATCGGTCTCGCGGAACAATAAATGCTGGTCGCGGCCCGTCTTCACTGCGGCAACCTTGCCGTCGCCGTTCCGCAAGTCGGCGGGCATGCCCATGACTTCGGGATAGAACGCGCAGATGCCGGCCGCGGAGCCCAAGGGCACGTCGAATTCGACATAGGGAATGCCGAGCGCGATGCGCCCGAAGCGCGCAGCGTCCGGCTCGTAGCAGCGCAGGCGGTTGCCCCACGGGCAGGTCGCCTCGACATGGTCGTTGCGCTCGGCGAATGCGAAGGCCGTGCCCTCGAGTTTCTTCGCGACCGATGCCAGCCGCGCCAGCAGCGCCTCGCGGCTCGCGATGACCAGCCCGATATGGCCGCGCAGCACCTGCGGCCTGCCGCTCGGCAAATGAAACTGGCTTCGCCCGGCATTGATCCACATGTTGGTGTCGGACACCATCAGATAGGGATCGCGGGTCAGCCCGAGGCCCGTGACGTAGAACAGGGTCGCCAGGCGCTGATCCGGGACCTGGACGTTGACGTGCTCGAAATGGATCGCATTCCCGAGATCTTCGGCTGATCGATCGAATGGCTGCGGCATGGATATTTGCTTCCGGCTGGGGGATCTAGCGGCAATACTAGAGCAGTATTTCCGTCCGCCGAAACTGGTCGCCGTTCACATCTTACGAGCTGGGCATCATGTCCATTGCCGCCTTGCTGTGGTGGGCAGTCCCTGTAATCTGACGAAAACATTGGGGAAGGGATCGATGGGAGGAGTTCTCGAAGGCGTCCGTGTTCTCGATTTCGGGCGCTATATCGCAGGTCCCTATTGCGCGACATTGTTGGCCGAATTCAGCGCCGAGGTCATTCGCGTCGAAAAGCGCGACGGCAGCGAGGATCGCTTCGTGGCGCCGGTGGGCGAGGATGGCGAAGGCGCGCTGTTCCTCCAGGTCAATCGCAACAAGAAGTGCATCACGCTCGATCCGATGAAGGTGGAGGGGCAGGAGGTGATGCGCCGCCTGGTTGCCACCGCCGACGTGGTCGTCGCCAATCTGCCGCCGCAGACCCTGCGCGCGATGAAGCTCGATTACGAATCTTTGAAGGCGGTCAAGCCCGACATCATCCTGACCACGGCCACCGCGTTTGGCGGGCCGGGGCCCTGGTCCGACCGCGTCGGCTTCGACGGCGTCGGGCAGGTCATGTCGGGCTCGGTGTACATGACGGGCGCGGGCGATCCGCCGTATCGGGCCGCGGTGAACTGGGTCGATTTCGGCACGGCGCTGCACTGCGCGTTCGGAACGCTCGCCGCGCTGATCGAGCGCGGCAAATCCGGGCGCGGGCAGATCGTCGAGGGCGCGCTGCTCGCAACCGCCTTGTCCTTCACCAATGCCACGCTGATCGAGCAGGCGGTCATATCAGTCAACCGCGTGCCGACAGGCAATCTCGGCCAGACCGCGGCTCCAGCCGACATCTACCGCACCCAAGACGGCTGGGTGCTGTGCCAGGTCACCGGTCATCCGCTGTTCAAGCGTTGGGCGAGGCTGATGGGCGAGGAAGAGCAGTGGCTGAACGATCCGCGCTTTGCCGACGACATCAGCCGCGGCAACAACGGCCCCATCATCAGCGAGCGGATGGCGCGCTGGTGCGCCGAGCGCACCACGCAGGAGGCCGTCGACATGCTGGGACGAGCGATGATTCCGACCGGACCTGTCCTCAGCCCGCAACAGGCGCTGGACCATCCGCACATCCGTGCCGCCGGCTTCATGCAGGACGTCGATTATCCCGGCCTGCCGAAACCGGCGCCGGTCGCCCGCGCCGCGGTGCGGCTGTCGGAGACGCCGGGCGACATCGCAACGCGCCCGCCGACCCTTGGCGAGCACACCGCTCTCGTCCTGGCTGAGCTCGGCTACGACGAGGCCGCGATCGCGGCGCTCCGGCAGGGCGGCATCATCTAGCTATCATGCTGCAAGCTCCGGGATGGCGGAGCATTCAAAGCGAGCTGCCGCCGCAGATGACCAGCTGCTGTCCGGTGATGGCGGCGGCTTCCGCCGAGAGCAGGAAGGCGACTGCGCCGGCAACTTCCTCGGGGCGGATGTAACGGCCGATTGGCGGCAGTTTTGGCGCAACATCAGCGCGCGAGGGATCCTTCAACATCGGCGTCTCGGTCGCAGCCGGCGCAACGACATTGACGGTGATACCGCGAGGTGCGAGCTCGATTGCCCAGGACCGCGTGAGCGCCACCAGCGCCGCCTTCGTCGCGGCATATTGCCCGCGGCCAGATGCACCCGATGCGGTGCGGCTGCCGATGAAGACGATGCGCCCTCCTTTCGGCAGGCGCGGTGCCAGCGCGTCGGCGAGGCGCTCGGCAACCTCGACATGCAGCCGCCACATCGCCGCGCCGTCCTCATGGCTGAGCGTTCCGAGCTGGCCGACCCTCAGCATGCCGGCGGCATGAACCAGCGCGGTCGGCGCGATGCCCGCGACGGCGTCCGCGATGGCCTCGACGTCGGCAAGGTCGAGCGACACATGCTCGAAAGCCGGATGGTCGAATGGCGCGGCCCGCCGGCTGATCCCGGTGACGCGCCAGCCGTCGCGCAGCAGCCGCTCGACGATCGCAGCGCCAATCCCCGAACTGGCGCCGGTGACGAGGGCGTGAGGCCGCTTGTCCACGATCTCAGTCCCGGGCGCCGCGCATCACCCATGGCTCCCTCACGCGCACATATTTGATCGCGCGGCGGTGGAAGGTGAACGCCATGTGGAGCGCGCCGTCGGCGGTCTCTTTGACGGAAGGATAGGATAGCTCGCGATTGCTTTGCTCGCGCGAATTGTTGGTCATGCAATAGCCGTCGCCGGTCTCGACGTTGCGCCTGGTCCAGCTCCGTCCACCGTCGGCCGAGACCGCCAGCGTCATCGGTGCCCGCGGCGCGCCCCAGAATGCGGTGCGTCCGTTCGCCGTGCTGCCGTCGGCGGCGAGAACCGGTGGCAGATCATCTTCGATTTCGTCATAGAGCGAGAGCCGACGCCCGGTTGCGTCATTGGCGCTCGAGTCGTTGAACACGAGTGCGAGATGGCCGTTCACGAGCCGCGTAAACTGGATAGATGAGTTGTTGTTGGGAAGCGCGGTCGCAACCGGCGCCGACCAGGTGCGGCCGTGATCCGCGGATCTGCTCTGATAGATGTTGTCGGCCCAGCGGCTGCGATACAGCGCGAGCAACGAGCCGTCGTCGAGGCGCGCGATGCACATATGCACGCAGCCGCGGCTGCCGGGGACGTCGACGTCTCGCCAGGTCGCGCCGGCATCCGACGAGATCTTCACCGCGCTGGTGTCCTCGTCGCCGTTCCATTTCCGGCCCGGCGTGCTGTGGCAATAGAACACGGGCAGCAGCCAGTCGCCATTGTCGAGCACGACGACCGGCTGGCGGATGAAGGTGCCGCGGCCGCGCTGCTCCGGGAACAGCGTCTCGATCGGGCCCCAGCTCTTGCCATTGTCACGCGAGAGACGGCGGCGGATCAGCGCGGTGTCCTGGTTTCCGGCGAGCTGAGCCGTCCACATCAGCCACAGCGTGCCGTCGGGAGCGGGAAACAGCACCGGGTTCTGCTCCGAACGTCCCTTGTCATCGGAGAGCTTTTCAGCCGGCGACCACTGCGTCGCGCCACGGGGTAGGCGTGAAAAGTAGATGGAGATATCCGACATACCCTCCTGCGTGCCGCCGAACCAGACGCAAGCCAGATCGCCGCCCGCGAGCGGCATGAGATTGGCGGCGTGGTTCTGCACGCAAGGCGAGGGAATGAAGGCGTCGAACCGCTCGGGATCACCGGCCGCCGGGCGGACGATGCCATCGGCAACGATCTCCATGTCGGCGATCATGTCGAGGTCCTTTCCATCAGGGCGTTTGGTTGCGCCGCCTGGGGCGTCGCCGGGGCGGTGGGCGAGCGGCTCAGCACCAGGCGCTCGATCGCCATCACGATCAACGGCGTCACGGCGGCGACGTACATGTTGTCGATGCCGAACGGGTTGCCCAGCAGGTACCAGACCGTGGTCGACACCGCCGCGCCGATCAGCCCGGCCGTGGCGCCGCGGTTGCTGGCAAACAGCGGCAGATAGAAGCCCATCATCGCCACCATCGTGATCGACAGGCGCAGTGCGCGCGTGAAGAACGACAGCTTGAGGATCTCCGGAACGAAGAAGACGAAGACCAGCGGCACGATGCCGATCAGCACCGAGAACACGCGGGTCATCTTCAGCTCGCGCTCCGGCGTCGGCTTCCAGTATGGAACGTAGAAGTCGCGCACCACGAGCGAGGCGATCGCGAGCGCCACCGTGCAGACGCTGACGAAGATCGAGGCGACGAGCGAGGTGGTCACGAAGGCCGAGGCCAGCGGCGGCATCTTCTCGAGGAACACCGGCAGGGCGTAGAGACTGTTCATGTCAGGGTAGAGGAATTTCGCGGCGACACCGATCAGTGCGAGGAGGATGCCGAGCGGCAGGCAGAACGCGGCGGCATAGAAGGTCGCCTTGCGGGCGTCGTCGGCGCTCGGCGTCGAGGAGATCGCCTGGACAATGAACTGCGTCGAAAAGATCGCGCCGACCGTGCCGAAGGTCCAGGCGAAGATGGTCGCAAAGCCGATCTTGCCGTCCCAGCTGAAATAGTGCGCCGGCAGCTTGGCCTGCATCGGCGCAATCCCGCCGGTCAGCGACATCGCCACCGCAAAGATGATGAGGATGCCGACGACCTTGAAGGCGCTGTGCAGGATCGTCACCCAGGCGACGCCCTTCAGCCCGCCGAACACGTAGTAGAAGGTGCTGACGACAGCAATGACGCACATCGCGATCGGCAGGCTGACATGCAGCGCCGTGGCGATTGCGGCTGCCCCGCTGACGTAATTGCCGACATTCACCAGCAGCAGGGCGTAGATCATGATCACCGATACCGTGAGCATGGTCGACTTGCCGTATTTCTGCGCGATCGCGGCCGAGATGGTGTACTCGCCGGAATTGTAGAGCTTCTTCACCATCAACAGCCCGAACAGCAAGAAGCCGATCGAGGCGCCGAGCACGGCCCAGCCTGCCGCGATGCCCGACTGGAAGGCCTCCTGCGCCGTGCCGACGGTCGACTTGGCCCCAACGAATTCGGACATCATCAGCACGCCGACGACGACGGCCGGCATTGCGCGCGCGCCGGTCATGAACTGCTCGCTGGTTCGGCTGCGCAGTTTCAGCGTGAGCCAGGACGTGAAGGCGATATAGGCGACGATCATCGTGATGATGAGCGTGCTCTCGCCGTTGAGGATGGCTTGCATCGTTGGCGTTTCCTCTGGTGACGGACGCGGTGTTGTGAGCCCGCTCTGGTCCGAGCAAAATGTTCGGAATGCGAACAATTGTTGTCAGTGACTATTAGACCTCTCAAGACGCCTTGCGTCAAGCGCACGGGCGCGCCGCGAGGCGCGGAACGCGCGGGGAAGCGGGTGCCCGTTCCCTTCGTCCACGGCGGGAATCAAGAGGTCGAGCTATGCGGGGCGAGCCGGCGTCCGCCTGCTACAGCAACTGCTTCAACGCCCGTGCATCGGCCGGTGCCGCGCTCTTCTGGTCGTTGTCGAAATAGACATAGACGTCACAGCCCTGCCGCTTCCACGACTTGATCCGTCGCGCCCATTGCGCGAGCGTGGCTTTGGTATAGTGCCCGTGATAGCGCCCGCTCGGGCCGTGTCCGCGCACATAGACGAAATCCGCCGTGCGCTTCCATGGTGCCGGCGCATCGTGATGGTCGGACAGGCACAGCGAGATGTTCTCGTCGGCCAGCATTCGCAGAATGCGCGGTTGATACCAGCTCGGATGACGGAATTCGAAGCTGTAGCGTCGCCTCCGCGACAACAGCTTGAAGAAGGCGGCGAGGCGGTCGGCGTCCGCCTCGAATTGCGGCGGGAGCTGGAACAGGATCGGGCCGGCCTTGCCGCCCAGCCGTGAGATGCGATCCTCCAGCAGCTCGAGGCTGTTGACGGAGCGGCCCGACAGGCGCTTCCAGTGCGTGATGAATTTCGACGCCTTCCAGGCGAAGACGAAATCACGCCCGGTCTGCTCCCGCCACCCTTTCACCGCCTCCGGCGTCGGCGTGCGGTAGAACACGCCGTTCAGCTCGGTGGTGTCGAATTGTCCGGCGTAGTAGCGAAGCTGCTCTTTCAGCGTCACGCCCTTGGGAAAGAACGGGCCTCGCCAGGAGGCGTAGTGCCAGCCGGAGGTGCCGATCAGAACGCGCGCCATCTTTTGCGTGCCATCCGTTGCCATTTGCCGGAAGGGAACGTCCGTGCGGCCGATACGTTGCTCGTGAACTTAGAGCGTTTTCGATAATGCTCTAGCCAACGCAGGACCGGAACCGATGTACGCGCTGTTCGAAGGCAACAAGCAGATCGGCAGTCCCTTTCCCACCGAGAAAGAGGTGTGGGAAGCCGCCTTGATCGAGGGACTGGTGACCGACGTTCCCGTCGCGGACGAGGAGGGCGGCCATCTTTTGCCCGCCGGTTATCACGTCGAGCGGGTTGACGAGGTTTGCGAGCCGCTGCCGGACTGGAAGCTGCCGCGCGAGATTTCCTGAGCAGGCCTAGTTCGACGCCAACGCCGTCTTGGCGACCTCGGCCATCCAGCTCGACGCGACCGGGAGGATCGCGTCGTTGAAATCATAGCGCGGGCCGTGTAGCTCCGCGCCGTCGCGCAAGTCCCCATTGCCGATCCAGACGAAGGCGCCCGGCCGCTGCTGGAGGTAGAACGCAAAATCCTCGCCGGCCATGCTGGGCGCGAGGTCGCGCCGCACGGGAGCCTGCACCTTCTCCGCAGCGATGCGGGCGAGGCCCGCTTCCGCCGGCGTGTTGATCACCACGCCCACACCCATGACGATCTCGGGCGTGACCTTGACGCCAAAGCTGGTCGCGATGCCAGCGCACGTGCGCTCGATCCCGTCGAGGATGGTGTCCTTGACCGCATCGCGGTGGTATCGCAGCGTGCCGCGGATCACGACGCGTCCGGCGATCTGGTTCGGCGCGGTGCCGCCTTCGATCGTGCACAGCGAGAGCACGGCGGTGTCGAGCGGATCGACGCCGCGCGCCACGATCGATTGCAGTGCCACGATCAGATGGCCGGCCGCCATCACCGGATCGCGCGTCAGATGCGGCATGCCGGCATGCCCGGCATGGCCCTCGATGGTGATGGTGATGCGTCCGCCGGAGGCCATGACGACGCCGTCATGGACCGCGATGGTGCCGGCGGCAAGGCCCGGCCAGTTGTGAAAGCCGAACACCCGCTCCATCGGAAAGCGGTCGAACAGCCCGGCCGCGACCATCGCGCGCGAGCCGCCAAAACCTTCCTCGGCCGGCTGGAAGATGAAATCGACCGTGCCGCTCCAATCGGTGTCGGCGGCGAGCAGCGCCGCCGCGCCGAGCAGCGAGGCGGTGTGCCCGTCATGGCCGCAGGCATGCATCACGCCGGGCGTTTTTGAGGCGTAGGGCAGGCCGGTGTCCTCGGTGATCGGCAACGCATCCATGTCGGCGCGCAGGCCGACGCGCCTCTGCGCATGCCCGCGCATCAAGGTCGCGACGATGCCGTGCCCGCCGATGTCTGAGACGAAGGGGATGCCGAGCTCGGTGAGCCTATCCTGCACGAAAGCGGCGGTGGCGTTCTCCTGGAGGGACAATTCGGGATGCGCATGCAGGTGCTGGCGCCACGCGGTCAGTTTCTGGTGCAGCTCGGGTGTCAAGATGGGTGACTCTCGCAAGGTATTGGCGGCGGCACCATAGCGGCAATATCCGTGCACTGCATCCAGCACGTTGGAATGCCTCGCGTGCAGCAACGTCGCTCGCCGTCAGCTCGGTGCGAACTTCGGGCAAGGTGTGCTCCCTCCCCCGCTTGCGCGGGAGGGGTGGGGAGAGGGTTGGCTCCGCAATGGGATTCCCCAAGAGGAAAGAACCCTCACCCGTATCGCATCTTTCGATGCGATACGACCTCTCCCGCAAGCGGGAGAGGTTAAGCGCACCGCCCGCTACCCCGCCAGCTTCGCCAGCCCCTTCCAGTCAAAACCGATGCCGTGGCCGGGCCGGTCCGGCGCCAGCGCCATGCCGTCCTTCAGCACCAGCGGATGCTCGATATATTTGTCCAGCCCGAAACCATGCGCCTCCAGATAGGAGCGGTTCGGACAGGCCGCGAGCAGATGCACGGTGATGTCGTGCGCACCGTGGCTGGTGACCGGCAGGTTGAAGGCCTCGGCCAGCCGCGCGATCTTCATGAACGCACTCACGCCGCCGCAATTGGTGACGTCGGGTTCGGGATAGGACACCGCGCCACTGGCGATGTAGTTCTTGAACTCCCACAGCGAGCGCAGATTCTCGCCGGCCGCGATCGGCACGCCACCGGCCTGCATGATCCGTGCGTGGCCTGCGACGTCATCGGGGATGATCGGCTCCTCGAGCCAAGTGAGGTCGTAGGGAACGAAAGCACGCGCGGCGCGGATCGCCTCCTCGACCGTCCATTTCATGTTGGCGTCCGCCATCAGCGGAAAACCGTCGCCGAGATGCTGCCGCATCGCGGAGACACGGGCGACGTCGGATTTCAGGTCGGGCCGGCCGACCTTCATCTTGATGGCGCGAAATCCCTTGGCGAGATTGCCGTCGGTCTGCTTGAGCAGCGCATCGACGGAAAGATCGAGGTCGATGCCGCCGGCATAACACGGCACGGCCGCGTCGAAACCGCCGAGCAGGCGGAACAGCGGCAGCTTGGCGCGCCGCGCCTTCAGGTCCCACAGCGCGATATCGAGCGCGGACAGCGCCAGCACCACCGGCCCGCCGCGGCCGCCATAATGCAGCGCCCACCAGAGGTGATGCCAGATCGCTTCGGTGTCGTCGGCCTCGCGTCCCTCGATCAGCGCGGGGATCTCGCGCGTGAGGATGTCGGCCGCGGCGCCGCCGTTGCGCCCGACAGTGTAGGTGTAGCCGACACCCTCGGCGCCGTCGGCATCACGGATGCGGCAGGTGATCAGCTCGAACGCGGCGATCTCGCCATGGGTGGAGTCGGAGAGCGTGATGGGGAGGGGGATCCGGTAGAGTCCGGTCTCGGTCGTTGTGATACGCGCCATGGTTCCTTCCTGCGTTTTCTTTGCAGGCTAGGACGGTGCGCACCGGCGGGCAAGCGCGCACCGTGCAGGGCGGCTCACCGCATCGTCGCGAGCTGCAGCGCCAGCGCGCAGGCGCGGTCGTATTCGTCGAGATTGATCCATTCGTCGATCGTGTGCGCCTCGTTCTGTCCGGCGCCGAAGGTCACGGTCGGAATGCCGTGGCGGACCATCCAGTTGGCATCCAAGCCGCCATTGGCGGCGCGCACGTTCGGAGTTCCGCCCACGGCAGAGACCGCCGCGATCGCGCGTTTGACCACGGGCAGGCTCTCCTTCATGCGGAACGGATAATAGTCGGTCTGCGCCTTGAACTTGACCTTGCCGGATTTGCCTTGCGCGTTGGTGACTTTCTTGGCGGCCTTCTCGAACGCGGCCTTGTAGGCCTTGGTGATCTCCTTGAAGAACTTTCCGTCATGGCTGCGGCATTCGCCGCGCACATGCACGTAGTCGGTGACGACATTGGTGGCATCGCCCGCCGGGCGGCCCTCGCCGCCGGTGACGGGACCGACATTGCTGGTGCCTTGCTGCTTGCCCTTCACCACCTTGCCGAACCAGCCGCCCGCCTTCACCTCGGCGAGCGCCAGCGCCATGATCATGGTCGAGGAGATGCCGCGCTCCGGCGCCACGCCGGCGTGGGAGGCGCGGCCGAAGATCTCGACGGTCCAGCGGTCGGCGCCGACCGCGCCGATGACGACGTTGGAGGCCGAGCCGCCGTCATAGTTGAAGGCCATCACCGGCGCGCCGAGCTCGTCGAGCTTGACGTGGCGCGCGCCATAGAGCCCGCTCTCCTCGCGCACGCAGAACAAGAGCGTGATCGGCGGATGATCGAGCTTCTGCTTCGCAAGCTCTGCGGCCAGCGTCACCAGCACGCCGCAGCCGCAGCGATTGTCGCCGCCGAGCGCGGTCTTGGCCGCGTTGACGATCTTGCGGCCTGATTTCTTCGGCTTCGCGCCGGCGCAGAGCGGCACGGTGTCCATGTGGGTCATGAACATGATGCGCGGCTGGTTGTGCAGCGCGCCGCGGCCGGGCAGGTCGACGATGAGGTTGCCGGTCTCGGTCGGCACGGGAATGCGGGTGTTGGCATCGTCGAGCCGGATCGCCTTGGCCGGCACGCCGCATTCCTTCAGCGCGGCCGTGAGCTCTCGCCCGATCGCCGCCTCCTGTCCCGTCACGCCCTCGACGGAGAGGAAGCGCATGAGGCGGTCGGTGGCGGCTTTGGTGTCGACGGGCATGAGTGATTCCTTTGGCGGGCGGGGCGCGTCATCCTAGAGCATGATCCGGAAAAGTGTGCAGCGGTTTTCCGAAAAGATCATGCTCAAACAAATAACCTAAAAGCGCGATGACGATTCATTCTGATCTCATCGCGCTTTATGGGCTTGGCGAGGTGTAAGCCAAGAAGATCAGCACGCCGAATGCCAGCATGGCAGCCATGAACAGCAGCACCGCCGGCAGGCCGGCGAGCGCCGCCACCGCACCGGTGACCGACTGCATCAAGGCCGCGCCGAGAAAGAATGCGAGGTTCACGGCCGCGAGCGCCTTGCCCGCGGTTTGCGCATCGACCAGCTGCCGGGACATGCCGAACAGCAACGGCTGCGCGGAGGTCGCAAGGCCAATGAGCACGAACAGCACAAGGTCGTATTGTGGCGGCATCGATGGCAGGCCGAACAGCACGGAGACCGGGTAATGCGGCGCCCCCAACGCCATCAGCGCCAGGAGCAGCGCCCCGACCATATGCGAGGCCGCCACCAGCGCGCGGCGGCGGCCCAGCCTCCGGTCGATCATGCCGATGCACAGCGGGCCGGCGATCATCGCCAGCGTGAACGCGCCGAGCTGGTTGCCGGCCTCGACCCGCGACAGGTCCTTGACCTGCATCAGCCACGGTCCGCCCCACAGGCCGCGCAGCACCAGCGAGCTCGCGAGCGATACCAGCGCCAACGCGATCAGGCCGCGCAAGGGCCGCGACAGTCCGAGCCGGAGCACCTCGATCATCTGCGATAGCGGCGAGGAATCGTCCTTGTGCTCGGCCGCCTGGTGCGGCACCAGCGCGAACACGGCGAGCGCCACCGCGACGCCGCCAGCTGCGGAGATCCAGAACCCGGCGCGCCAGCCCCAATTGTCGACTACAAAGGCGAGCGGGCTCGACGACAGCAGCATGCCGATATTGCCGATCGAGAGGATCGCGCCCGACCATAGCCCGAAGCGGCCGGCCGACAATTGCTTGGCGGCAAGAGTCATCGGGCACATCAGCATGCCCGAGGTGGCAACGCCGAGCAGCACCTGCCCGACTGCAAAGCTCGCAGGCCGGGTCGCAAACCCCGACGCGATGGCACCGATCACGGTTCCCGCGAGCAGGCTGAGCGCCACCGGCCGCACGCCGAAGCGATCCATCGCCGCGCCGACCGGGATCTGCGCCGCGGCAAAGGCGAAGGGATAGACCGAGGTGAGGCTGGCGAGCGCCTGCGGCTCCATGTCGAAATCCGCCGCCATCAGGTCAAGGCTGACGGCCGGAATGGTGCGCAGCAGGGTCGAGAGCATGTGGCCGCAGGCCAGCGCGAGCAGCGCAAAGATCAGCGCGCGGGTGCCATCTCCCGCGTCTTTCGTGGCAGCGGTCGTCATGGGCGTCCCGTCCCGAGAAGATTTCGGATCGGCGTACATGATCGCGGGGCGGGCGCCAATGGCGGCAGCGGGACCCCCTCATTCCGGAATGTGGCTTCTCTGGATCACCGCGCGAAAGACCAGGTGTGCAGGCAGCCGGCAATCAGCATGACCCTTGCCGAGTGCCGGCCGTCACGACGGCGCGCTTGGCAGGCGTTCAGGCGGCCTCGGACGGTTGTGAACCAGGACGGCCGCCAAGACGTTATGCTCGGGAAAACGTGGTATCCTGCCAAGCGGGAGGCGCCTTGATCTGCGGCGGCAGCGGCAATGTCCTCGTCCGAGAGTCCAAGTCAGACGACCAGTGACGCGGCCCGCCGAGAGCGGAGAAGGAGCAATTCCTTACTGTTGGTCCTCGCCGTTGGATTTCTTGTTTTCGGCGCCGCAACGGGTGCACTCTATTATGCGTTGCGGCCGGACATTCTCCGGATCGCCGTTGGACCGCCGGGCAGCGACGACTACAAAGTCATTCAGGCGATGGCCGATGCCTTCGGCAGCGAAAGTCGAACTATCAGGCTGGCTCCGATCAAAACCGAAGGGGCGGTGGAGTCTCTCGCTCTGCTTGGGGCTGGCAAGGCGGACCTTGCCGTCGGCCGCGGCGACCTGGAAATGCCCGCCGCGGCGCAAACCGTCGCCGTCTTGCGCAAGAACTTCGTTGTGCTGTGGGCGCCGTCTGGACTTGCCGGCAAGAGTTCGAAAAGAAGGAGCCCGCCGAAAATCAAGGAGGTCGCCGATCTCGCAGGGCGCCGTGTCGGCGTGATCGGGCGGGCCCCGGCGAACGCCGCGTTGCTGCGCGTCATCCTGAGCGCCGCCGGAGTGCAGGCGGACAAGGTCGCGGTGACGCACTTTGGCACTGAACAGATCCAGGAGCTGGCGCGCGATCGCACCCTCGATGCATTCATGGCGGTCGGGCCGCTCGACAGCAAAATTACAGCGGAGGCCGTCGTCGCAACGGCGCGGGCACGCGGCGAGCCGAAGTTTCTCGCCATCGAGACATCGGAAGCGATCGCCCTGAAGTATCCCCGCTATGAATCCGAGGAGATTCCGCCCAGCGTCTTCAATGCGGATCCAGCCTGGCCGGATGACAAAGTTGAGACAGTCAGCGTCAGCCATCTCATCGTGGCGAGAAAGACCTTGTCCGAAACGACGGTCGCCGCCTTTTTCCGGCAGCTCTTTGCCATTCGCCAGACGATTGCGCGGCTGGCCCCCGGCGCTGCGCACATCACCAAGCCGGACCTCGAGAAGGACACCGAGCTGCAGGTCCATCGGGGAGCGGCGGCCGTCATCGACGGCAATGAACGCACCTTCCTCGACCGGTATGGCGATTACTTCTGGTTCGGGCTCCTGCTTCTCTCCGGAATCGGCTCGGCCGGCGCCTGGTTGCGTCGCTATTTGAACCGCGACGAAAGGGAGGACAACACCAGCCATCGCAAGAGAATCCTGGCCATGGTTTCCAGCGCGCGCACCGTGGAATCCAATCAGGAACTTCTGGCCCTGCAGCGCGAGGCCGACGCCATCATCGCTGAAACGCTCGAGTGCTACGATGACGGCGCTATCGAGGGGGAGGAGCTGGCGGCATTTGGGCTGGTGCTCGACCTCTTGGGCAATGCCATTGCCGAGAGGCGAGCCGCGTTGCAACGCGCCACAATCGAAACCGTTCGCGGCGCGGTAGCGGGCCATGGCGCTACGCCGCGCGGATGAGGGCGGCCATCTGAACCTGTCGCAGCTGGCTCCGCGGTGCCCGCGACGGCTGCCAGCCGCCTCGCCGTACTCATCTCCGTTCGGGGGCCTTCGGTCGGCGGACGATAGGAACAAAAAAGACATCGTCGCTCTTACCTCGGTCAGGAGATCTACTCATGCTGTCCTCAAGACCGCCACGGCCCATCCGCACAACGCTCGATCTTGCGAACGCAGTGCAGGTCAAGTCCGTACGCAGGCGGCTTCGCATCTCCAATACCGATCTGGTCAGGATCGTCGACAAGATCGGCAACTCACTAACGGCCATAGAGAAGGAAGTGGAGATCGAGAAGCTGACCGTTCAGCAGTGTAATGCCAAGGATACGCCCACGACCCTCGAATAAATTCAAGTCATCAAGTCGAAGAGGAGAATTGCGAAGAACGGCCTGATTACCTCATAGGGCTCGTCGTTGTGATCGCGGCCATTCTTTCGTTCTTTGGCTTGCGATGATCGTCTCGGTCCCGCAGGCTGACGCACCGCCGATCCGGTGAAGTCATTCGCAATTTCGCGTGCAGAAAATGGATGATCCGCACCAGGTGAATACCATCATCGCCACGACGGTTTGCGCGTTCTTCAAAGGACATCCTGACGTCCAAATCGGAACCGAAGAAGCCAAGCTGCTGGCCAAGCAGATCACTGAAGCCCTGAACGAGGCTGGGCTGCAGATTGCTGCCGTCAATGAGATCACGCCGCGCTAGCGCGGACATCAATCCGCCTAAAGTCCCGATGAATCCGCCGAAATTGGCTCTCTGCGGACCCTCACCCTTCCTGCCAACGTCCCGTTTGCGCCCGAGAACTGCCGTTTCGGGTCCTTCCCGAAGCGCCTACGAGGCAGACGCCGCGCAAGCGGATAAGCCGCGGCGCAGGCGGCCCGTCACAGGACCGTATCGCGAGATGACCGCCACCGGTAATCCTGGATCCCTCAAGCTCGCTTTGGTTGTTTATTCGTGGTACGCGTTGACGACCGCGCGCGCTGATCTTCTGTTGCCGAAGCACGCTTCAGTTATGCGAGGGAGGCGAGAATGACGAGTACGGCCAGGCGCCGCTCTGGATGCACGCTCTCCGCACGCCTCCTGCTTGGAGTGGGCATATTGCTCACTGGCGTGCTTCCGGTTCATGCGGAGGAGGCGCTAAACTCGCGTGGCGAGGTGCTCTACCGCACCCGCTGCGCATCGTGCCACGAGGGTGGCGTGGCACGTGCGCCTGACGCCAACGCGCTGCGGCAATTCAGGCCTGAGCGCATGAGCTTTGCCTTGATGTTCGGCATGATGAGCCAGCAGGGGCGCGACCTGAGCCAACGCGAAATTCAGGCCATCGTTCGCTATCTCGTCGGGACAGCGCCGGAGCAGCAGCAAGCACTGCCGGATTCCACGTGCGATGTGCGGGGCCCCGCGGTAGCGGACGCTTCGTTGCCGCGCTGGAACGGCTGGGGCGTCGACATCGCTCAACACCGGTTTCAACCCGCTGCCATGGCCCAGCTTTCGCCGGACGATGTTCCGCGTCTGAAGCTCAAATGGGCGTTCGGCTTTCCCGGCGATACCAGAGCCTACGCGCAGCCGACGGTTTGGGGCGGCCGGGTCTTCGTGGGCAGTGCGGGGGGCAAGGTCTATGCGCTGGATGCCAGACTTGGCTGCCAGCGCTGGGTGTTCGACGCCGGCTTTGGCGTACGCACCGCGATCACCATCGGCGAGGATGAGCGGGGCACGACCGCCTATTTCGGCGATCAACGCGGTGAAACTTATGCGCTCGATGCCGAGAGCGGAAAGCTGCTGTGGAGGCGACGTGTCGATGCGCATGCGGGAGCCGTGATCACGGGCGCGCCGACATTGGCCAATAATGTGCTTTATGTGCCAGTCTCCTCCGTCGAAGAGGTATTGGCGATCGATCCACACTATTCTTGCTGCACCTTCCGCGGTCTGATCGCCGCGCTCGACGCCAGGACCGGCGAGGTGCTGTGGCGCGGCTATGTCAGCCCGCCGGCCCGGCCAATCCGCCTCAACGAGATCGGTGTCCAACTCTTCGGACCCTCTGGCGGCGCGATCTGGTCGTCGCCGACCGTCGACCTCAAGACAAGTCGGATCTATGCGACGACGGGCGACAGTTATCTGGACCCGGCTTCCACGACCTCCGACGCGTTTGTGGCCTTCGATCTGGGCACCGGACGGCTCGTCTGGTCGCGGCAGCTGACCGAGGGTGATGCCTACAACGTCGCGTGCAGCAGCCAGTATCGCGCTAACTGCCCCGGCACCAAGGGTCCCGATTTCGATTTCGGCTCCTCTCCGATGCTGGTCGATCTACTTGACGGACGTCGTGCGCTCATTGCCGGCCAGAAATCCGGCATGGTGTACGCGCTCGATCCGGACCGCGATGGTGCCATCATCTGGCAGCGCCGGGTGGGACTCGGCAGCACACTCGGCGGCGTGCAATGGGGCTCGGCTGCGGATGATGCGAACGTCTATGTCGCGGTGTCGGATGTCGGCATGAAGGCCGTGCCGCCGGCCGCCCCCGGCGCGCAGAAATCGGTCTTCGGGATACCCATGAAGCTCGATCCAAGTCAGGGCGGCGGGCTGTATGCGATGACCCAGGCGACGGGCGAGATCGTCTGGCACGCGGCACATCCGGGCTGCGGAGATCGGCCGGGATGCAGCCCTGCGCAGTCGGCTGCGGTAACCGCCATTCCTGGTGTGGTGTTCTCCGGCGGACTGGACGGCCACCTGCGGGCCTATGCCGCCAAGAGCGGCGAGATCATCTGGGACGTCGACACCATGCGGGACTATGCGACCGTAAACGGCGTGTCGGCGCATGGCGGCTCGCTCGATGGGCCGGGACCGGTGATCGCCGGGGGCATCCTCTACGTCAACTCGGGCTACACCAATTATGGTACCGCGCCCGGCAACGTGCTGCTCGCCTTCTCCGTGGACGGACAGTAGGCGGGAGTTTTCGCGCAACGCGGTTGGAATTCACGAGAAAGTCCGCTGTGCGCCGTAAGCAGAGCGAAGCGGACACGATTTATGAGTGGCCGTAGCTCCGTTCGAACGTATCGACGTTCGAGGTCACGGCGCGCCACCAATTCTGTGGTTTCAGCTTCGCCGGCTCACCCTCCCTGGCCGCGCTCAGCGCTTGGTCTGCGATCACGAACCAGGCGGTCTCCATCTTTCCGTGGCGCAGCAGTCCGGTATAGGAGACGGCCCGGTCGCCCGTCGCAGATGAGCCCACCGCGACAAAGGCGATGCAATTGCCCTTGTGAAACCCGGTGATCGGCACCGCCTGCCCGTAAAAACCGCTGTCTTCGAGCGCGGTCTCGAAATTCCCCGCGATGCGGCCGTTCGCATCATCAGTGATGCGCAAGATGGAGCCGAATTGATTTCGCCAATTGCCGACCCAAGCCATGTCGGATCCCATGTCGGTGCTCCTACGCTCGTCCATTCGGCGCCGCGCGCAGCCGGCGCAACCGATGCAGCTCGTTTGCTGCGTCCTGCATCAGGCCGTCCGCGGCCTTGCGTTCCGCACCGACGATGATGCCCGCCGCGAAAGCCTGAGCGCGGCGGTGCGCAGGCGGCGCCGTCAATGCAGCCTCCGTCGCCAGCTCGCGATGCGCCATGAAGTCGTTCAGCGATCCCAGCGCGGATTGAATCTGCTTCAGCCGGTCGGACAGGGCTGCGAGCTCGTTCTGGTCGCCATCGCTGTAGAGGCTCTCGAAGAAATCCACGGCGTAGCGAATCTTCTTGATCTTGATCCGCAGCTTGTGACGCTGCATCGGATCGAGATCGTTCAGTCGATTACCCTGCTTGCGCGCCTTCCGGATGCGCCGATCGAGAATCTCCGCAGCGTAGGCGGGGATCGTGCGGTCGTCATCGGTGTGAGGCCGTCCGCCTTCGATCCACTCGATCACGTCGATCAGCAGGCGGCGGTAACGCCCCGACATCACCGCCTCGCGTGCGCGCTCGAATGCCGCCTGTCGTTGCCCGGAGAACCTCTTGCGGATCGCGCGGGCACCGCGTCGCGGCACGTCCTGCTCGGTGATCGGCCGGATGCTCTCGTTCAGGAACACGTCGATTTCACGCGCAGGCGCCAGTTCGCCCGTGAGCCATTTCAGCTCGGCCTTGATCCGCGCAGTGCTCGCGCGCGGCATGATATCGGCGAACAACGAGATGGCCGCACGCAGGCGCCGCAGGCCGACGCGCATCTGATGGACCCCTTCGGCGTCCATGTCACGCACCGGATCGGCATTCGCCGTGACCTGACGCAGCGTCGAATGCGCGATGATTCGGAAGGCCTCGCGCGGCGACAGCCCAGCCTTCAGCGCGATCGGTTCGGCGCGTTGCGCGCCGCCGCCACCACCCGCGACGAGCAGATAACCTCGCTCGGCCTTCGAGCGCAGATCGAGCTCTGCCCCAGTTCTGCGCTCGAGATCTCGGGCAAGGCGGAACAGGTCTGCAACATGGCCGGACTTCAGTTCCAGCTCCAGCTCGGCAACCGGCCGCGAATGGCGTCCGGCGCTGATGCGACCGCGGTCGACCGCAAGTTCAATCTGGCTCTTCCGGACGCGTCGCGCCTGCGCCATGCGATGAATGTCGGTCTGGAAGACCGGCTTCAGCTTGCGCGGAAGCTTTCGGGTCGCAAGCTCCTGGAGCGGCGTATGCCTCGTCTTGCTCAGGTCGGGGTTTGCACCGGAAACCTCGTGCTCCCATTCGCCCCGCGTCACGCTGCCCGCGCCGCCGGCTTTCACGGTCTGCACGTAGCGGCCCTCGATCTTGCGGACGCGTAACGTCACGCCATGGCGTTTGAGCTTATGCTTGGTCGTATCGTAGTAGGTCGACGCGAGCGACTGTTCGCACTGGTCGCCGCGCCGCCCGCTCAAACGGCCGTTCCGCAACACTGACGACAAGTTTCGCGGCGCAACGCGGAATTTCAGTTCCGTTTCGGAGGTCATGGCAAATTCTTCCATTTGCCGAATTCAAAGCGATGCCAGTGCGGGAAGTTCCGAGGCCGCGAGCATTTGAATCCGGACGCTAACCTGACTTCAGCTCGGCCAGCAGCTTCCTCGGCTCACCCAGCAGCACCCGGATCGCGCGCTGCTCCGCTAGTCCGTCCTGCGCGAATGCGCCATGCTTCCGTGCATTCTGATTTCCCCTCGGCGCGCCCGATCCCCACGCGCCGCCGTGCATGCGGCAGCGGGCCTTGCCGTGCAGCGCCGGTGCGCGGCAGACGGTACCCCCGCGCATCCGTGCGCCGCAGCGCGGGCTCGACTGCATGGCATCCGTGTTACGGACGTGATCGCGGCTCATGCGCTGGCGCCGCTCTCTTCGCAGAGCTCGTCTTTTCCGCGTTGGTCCTCGCTGCTCGCGGCCGTTTCTGCATTCGCCGCCGTATCCGCCGCGCTCGCTTCCGCCACGATGACGCTCGCATGCTGCGTGACGTTGCCCACGATCGCGCTGCCGCCGTCCTGCACCGACACATTCTGCACCGTGATGGCGCGCTCGCCGCTGCTGCGGTGGCGACTGAGCGCCTCGATCTGGGCTGCAAAAGTGCGGGCCAGCCGGGTCAATGCGCGGGTGATCCCTTCCTGCTGCTGAAGATGGTCGGTGAAGGCGAGGCGGCAGGCGGAGCGCATCGCCGCGACGTGGACGGACACCATCTGCGCCACCAGCATGGCCTCGACGGAATCCCTGGGTGCGATGCTCTTCATCATCGAGATCATGAAGGCGAGGTTGGCCTCATTGGGCTTCTGCTCGATCACGCTCGCCTTGAGCAATTGCTTGAGGATGCCGTGCAGCGCGTCGCGATCGACTGCGCCGAGCGCCTCGGCCAGCAGCCGTTCGCCAGTTTGCGCGTCGGGATGTTGGATCTCCAGGCGTCGTCGGGTGAGCTTGATCCGGGGCGTGGGTCTGCTGCGATCCGTTGCCGCGATCGGTGACATGCTGGTGCGATGGGGAGATGGCGTCATGTCCTAAGGTCCTTTGCTGGCGCTGGCGCGAGCGCTTGCGGCGCGAGGCCGGTCGCGCGCGTGCCGCGCGGTGATTGCGATTTTCAGATGTCGATGAAGGGGGCTTACGTGCAACCAGCTCGAGCCGCGCAGGGCTGAAATGGCCTTGGCGCTCACGGCCGTTGCGATCATGCCATTATGCCGGTGTTTTGCCCGACGTGTCAACTCGAATTCGTAATACCAGAAATCTGCTTTGTCCTGCCCAAGTCGTTGTTTCGACAACGGTCGGCTACTGTGCATGGGGTTGTTTTCGCATTTTTTGTTGCGGAGCTGCTCTCTCGTGCCGCGCGGCGGAATGCCGGCGCGCAGACGCGATTGCGAATTTCGGCGCCGCCGCTCATCATGTCCCTCGAGCGCGCCGCGCCAACATGCACAAGCGGCGCGATCAGGTCTGGGGAGGGAACGAATGCAACGAACGCTTCGCCTGATGGCGATTGTCGCCGGATTGTGCGTGACGACACAGGCGCTCGCGCAGAAATATCCGGCGCGGCCCATCAAGATCGCGGTCGGCTTCAGCGCCGGCGGCCCGGTCGACGTGGTCGCGCGCATCATCGGCGATCGCTTAAGCAACAAGCTCGGCCAGCCCTTCGTGGTCGAGAACCGCGCCGGCGCCAATGGCATGATCGCCGCCGAAGGCGTCGCGCGTGCGGAAGGCGATGGCTACACCATTCTCGCCTGCAACTCGTCCACGATCACGCTCAACAAGACGCTGTTCAAAGATATCCGCTACGATCCGGAGAAGGACTTTGCGCCGCTCACGACCGTAGTCTCGGCGCCGCTGGTGCTCGTGGTCAATCCGGAGAATCGCAAGACCGCCGGCATCAAGACTGTCGCCGATCTTGTCGCCGCGGCGAAGGCCGCACCCGGCGCGCTCGCTTATGGCTCGGGCGGCAACGGCAACCTCGCTCATCTCGCCATGGAGCTGCTCAGCCAGAAGGCCGGCATCAAGATGATCCACGTGCCCTATCGCGGCGGTTCGGCGTCCGAGGTCGGCCTGCTCGCGCAGGAGGTGCTGGCGGTGTTCGATCCGCTCTCCGCCGTGCCGCTGGTCAAGGCCGGCAAGCTGCGCGCGCTGGCGGTGTCGTCAGCCGAGCGGCTGCCGGCGCTGCCCGATGTGCCCACCGTCGCGGAAGCCGGCTATCCCGGCTTCGACATCTCGTTCTGGGTCGGCTTCTTCATGCCGAAGGCGACGCCGGCGCCGATCCTGGAGACGCTTCACCGGGAGATCGTCACCGCTGCCAAGGATCCGGCTGTTGAGGAGAAGCTCGGCTCGCAGGGCGTGGTCAGCGTGCTCAGCCCGACTGAGTACGCCGCCAAGATCGCGAAGGAAACGAAGGAGCTTGCCGAGGTCGTGGCCGCCGCGAACATCAAGGCGGAGTAGGAAAGTCTGCTTTGCTCGGAATAGCCGTCATCGCGACGCGCCTACTCGCCGCTGGCCAGTCGCTCTAGCCGATCAAGCAGCGGGCGTTGTCCTGCATTGATCCTCTCCTGCGCCTCTTTGAGCGTGAACCATTCGGCGCGATCGACCTCCGGGAAGGTCTGCCGTTTGCCGCTGCGTGGCGGCCATTCGATCTCGAACGTGTTGCTGCGAATGCTGCTCGTATCGATGTCGAGCTCGGCAGCAAACGCGGTGACGAGCTTGCCGCCGCGCTGCTTGACCTCTCCAAGCGCGATCAGCGGCACGGACAGCTCAAGCCCAAGCTCTTCGGCAAACTCCCGCCGCGCGGCGATTTCCGCATCTTCTTCTTCCGCATATTCGCCCTTCGGGATCGACCATGCGCCGAGATCCTTGTTGCGCCAGAACGGCCCTCCGGGATGAACGAGGAGAACCTCGAGCCTGCGGCGCTTCCGATAGGCGATGATCCCGGCACTCTTCAATGGCATCGCAGGTTCCGTGCAGACACAGGGTCCACCCCTCTGTCGGGAAAGCGGAACGGAGCATTTTAGCGCTCGGGCAGCTCCAAAACTAGCCGGACGGCCGTTCGCGTGATGCGAAGCGAACGGCGCGGGCTTTCGCACTCTTGCCGGCCGCGCGTGCTGCAATCATGCTGCGCGCCTTGCCGTGAGCCGACGCATTCTTCCGGAGCAAGGTTGCGAACCGCTTGCGGGCGCGGTTCTCCGCCAAGCGTGTGGCGAGCTGCTCCGCCTTGCGAATGATGGTCGTGACCGATGGCGTCAGGTTGACCGGAACCCAGGCGACTTCCTTGGCTTTCGAGAGGCTGCCGATGCCTTCGCACGGGGCTTCGCGCGGCAGGTCGATCCGGATCGCAAGCGCTTCCGCGCGCTCGGTCCAGTCCTCGGCCTTGGTGCCGGTGATGATGCGGACATAGTCGCGCGTCTCGCGCGGCAGCTCGCTCTCCTTGGCCAGCCACTTCTGGATGCGGCCGGGGCCGGCGTTGTAGGCGGCGGCGGCGAGGCCGAGATTGCCGAAATCGTCGCGAAGCTTGCGCAGGAATTTTGCCGATGCCGGCAGCGCCTTCATCGGATCGAAGGGATCGTCGAGCCCGACCTCGGCGGCTGTTTCCGGCATGAATTGCGCAACGCCCTGGGCGCCGGCGTGGCTGACCTCGTTGGACTTGAAGCGGCTTTCCTGCCAGATCAGGCGCGCGAAGAACGGCACCGGAATGCCGCTGGCCTCGGCGGCTTCGCGAAGTGCATGGCAGAATCGTTCAGTCGGCGAAACCGGACCCTCGGCGACGGTTTCGGCCGCGCGCGGCGGCTCGCTTTTCTCCTCAAGGGCCGCGTGTGCATTGGCGAGCTCGATGGCCTGCACGCTGGCGAGGAAGAGTTCGACCACCGGAACAAGTGGCGAGGCATGATTGTTCTGGAGAGTAGTGGTGTCGAATGCTGATGTTTGCCGGGACGCCGGCGGATCGAGGTCGCACATCAAAATCATGAACGCGGCGCAAGCCGCGACGACAAATCGCATTTGCTGGGGCAACCTCGAACTGTGGGATGAACGGCCGGCGATGCGCCGGCGATAAGGAGTTCTTAACCGCGCGATTGCGGCAAAGCTGCGGTCTCATGGGTTCCGTCGGTGTTACTACGGTGTTCCCAAAGGGAAACTCTCCGCGGTTTTGCGGATCACTTTGCGAATTGGGACGAGCGATCATGATGCGATGGATGCTTGGCGCGGTGATGTCGCTCTGGTTTTTCTGCCCGGCACTCGCGGGCAATCTCGATGCAGTGGCGGTGAATGATGCTGCGCGTCCCGAAAAGCAGCCGGCGACCGACAAGCTCAACGCTTCGGTGACGAAGCTTCAGATCCTGCTCGATCGTGCGCAATTCTCGCCCGGCCAGATCGACGGCAAGTTCGGCGAGAACGCGCAGAAGGCGATGAAGGCGTTCGCTGAGCAGAACGGGATCGCCCCCGACAAGACGATTGCCCCCGAACTGTGGGACCAGCTGAACGCAGCGAGCGAAGGCCCTGCCGTCGTCGACTACACGATCACCGACGCAGACGTGAAGGGGCCGTTCCTCAAGAGGCTGCCGGCCAAGCTCGACGAGATGAAGTCACTGCAGGCGCTGAGCTACACCAGTCCGCTCGAAGGACTCGCGGAAAAATTCCACATGAGCGAAGAACTGTTGAAGACTCTCAATCCAAGGAAGGCCTTCGACAAAGCCAGCGAGACGATCGTCGTGGCGAACGTTCCGGCGCGACGGGAGCTTCCGCGCATTGCGCGGGTCGAGATCGACAAGACGCGAGCGACGTTGAAGGCGTTCGACGGCTCCGGTCGTCTCATCGCGTTCTACCCGGCGACAATCGGCAGTCCGGATCGTCCGACGCCGATGGGGACGCTGAGGGTGACCGGCACCCACGAGCAGCCGACCTATCACTACAATCCCGAGTACAAGTTCAAGAGTGTCAAATCCAAGAGGCCGTTCGACATCAAGCCGGGGCCGAACAATCCGGTAGGTTCGTACTGGATCGGCTTGTCGGCGCAGGACTATGGCATTCATGGAACGGCAGAGCCCGACAGGGTCAGCAAGTCCGCGTCTCACGGCTGCATCAGGCTTACCAATTGGGACGCGCGTGTGCTCGGCGAGAACGTGAAGCGCGGCACGCCCGTCGTGTTTCTCGATGCGCCGACGGATACCTCCTCGAGGCAGCAGGGCAAGACGGCCGGCAGCCGCGCCTCGAATTAGTCTTTCGGAAAATCCTTGCGCATCGCGATCTCGGCGGCATCGCCGGGCGACAGCACGGTCTGGTCGAAGGCCGGTTGCGGCTTCGTCATGATGTCGTAGAGCGAAATACCTTTGATCGGCTTGCCCATCAGCTCGCGGACACAGTCAGCGAGCGTGCCGTTGTAGACGAGATAGGGCGGGCCTCGGTCCTTCTGCCTCTGTCCCTTCAGCGATGGCCACTTCTTCAGCTCGGCCGGCGCGTCATAGGCGATCGGCGATCCCTCTTTGAACATGCGTTTGGCTCCGGCGGCTTGGACTGCCGGAAATCCTAAAGCCGCCGGGTAAATACGCGTTAAAGAATTAGTTCAAATCAGCCGGCAATGAAGGCGAGCAGGGTGCCGTTGGCCTTGGCCGGCGGCACGCAGATCGCAGCCCCGCTGCGCACAGCAGCCGAACCGAGCGCCTTTTCGGTAGCAGTGAGATCGCCACTGAGGAGCACCAGCGCCGCACCGCCGCGCTCGGAGAGGCCCGCGAGCTGCACGCCGGGATAGCGTTTGCTGAGCTGGTCCAGCGTCAGATAGACGAAGTCGGCACGGTCGCCGCCGGAGGGCACGGTGACCGCGCCGTCGGCAGCCGTTTTCGGCTCGCGGTCGATCAGCCGGCCGAGATGCGCGGCCTCCTTCGCGGGCTCGGGCGTTGCGATCAACGTCTGCTTGATCCGCCTGGCCGCATTAGCGTGTCTCATCAATTCCGGAATCCACACGGTCTCGCGAGTCTTGTGCTGGCAGGCGAAGATACGCACGCCGCCGGGCGCTTCCGCGGTCGGCCACATGAAGGTGCGGAACTTTGCCGCCGAGACCGTGCCATCAGGCAGCGTCACCGGCCGTTCGAAATCGGTCGGGCCGATCGGCGTCAGGCCGCGTGCGCGGATCTCCTCGGCGCCGGCGGCGGAATCGATTGCGGTGAAGGCGATGCGCTCGATGCCTTCGCCGTGCTTGTCGAGGAAAGCGCGCGCCGGGGCATTGAGCTCTGTCGCAGCGAGCACGCCGAGCAGCTCCATATAGTCGGGGTCGAACATGATGGTGTAGTTGCCGGTGCCCATATGGATGCTGTGGGTGCCGCGCGGGGAGACGGTGAAGCCGAGCTGCCGGTAATTCTCGGCAGCCTGGTCGAGGTCCTTCACCATGACCACGGCGTGGTCGATGCCGATGACGTTGTTGAGAGCCACTGTTCTTTCCCCGCGCATGCAACTGACTTTGGCCGCGGCAGCGGCCACGGCTCCTGTCTACGCCGGATAGACGGTCGAGTCATTTTCAATTCAGTGGGAGATGCGGGAATTTCATTCCGCGAAATGCTGTGCCGACGCGGGACGGCATCAATTCGCCTGCTCGATATAGGCGGCGAGCATGGCGCGCTCCTCGCTGGTCATCTCGGTGACATTGCCCGGCGGCATCGCATTGGACCAGGCCGCGACACGCCCGATCAGGCGGATGTTGCGATGGATGTGCTCGGGCGCGTCAAGCAATATGCCTTTCGGCGCAGTGACGATGCCGGCCCAGACCGGCTCGGCCGCGTGGCACATGCTGCAGCGGGACATCACGATCTCCTCGACATTGGCGAGCGTCGGCTGCGCCGGCAGCGCGCTGATCTTGACGTCGCGCGGTCCGGCGGCGGAGAGGAAGAGGATCGCAATCACGCCGAGCGCTGCGACGCCCCACACCCACCACGGCGATTTGCGCCCCGCATGCCGCGCGTTGAAGAAATGGCGGATCACGGGGCCGAGCGCCAGGATGATCGCGACGATGATCCAGTTGAAGCGCGTGGCGTAGAGCAGGGGATAGTGGTTGCTGATCATCAGCACGACCACGGGCAAGGTCAGATAGTTGTTGTGGACCGAGCGTTCCTTGCTGGCCTTGCCGAGCTTCGGGTCGGGCGCCTGTCCCGCGATCAGGCTGGCCACGATCTTCTTCTGGTTCGGGATGATCAGCGCGAAGACGTTGGCGACCATGATGGTGCCGATGATCGCGCCGATCTGGTTGAAGGCGCCACGACCGCTCAGCACATGGGTGAAGGCGTAGGTCAGCGCGACCAGGAACAGATAGCCGCCGATGGCGAAGGGCAGCTCGCGCTGCGCAAGCCCAGAGCGGCACGCGGCCTCATAAAGCAGCCATGCCAGAGCGAGGCTAAGGAAGCTGAACAGGCCGGCCTGGAATGGCGTCAGGTCGAGGATGGACTTGTCGACCAGGAACAAATCGGCCTCGAGATAATACACCACCACCATCAGCGCGAAGCCGGAGAGCCAGGTGGTGTAGGCCTCCCATTTGAACCAGGTCAGCTCGTCCGGCATCTGGCTCGGTGCGACCAGATATTTCATGATCCGGTAGAAGCCGCCGCCATGGACCTGCCAGGCCTCGCCCTGCACGCCATCAGGCAGGTCGCCCGGTAGGTCGCCCGGTAGGTCGCTCGGTAGGTCGTCCTTGGGCCTGAGGGTGAGATCGAGGGCGATGAAATAGAAGGAACTGCCAATCCAGGCGATCGCGGCAACCACGTGCAGCCAGCGCAGCAGCAGGCTCGCCCATTCCGATATGACGGATCCCCACATGATCACCCCATCACTCGCGACACCAATGCCGCAGCTTTGAACAACCGCCGGTCGCGCCCCGCCAATGTGTCGCACCGATCAGCCGCATTTTCCAGTACGATGGGCCGCGGCTGATGCCCATCGTACGGGCATGAGCTGACGTGGAATTCGGCAGCATGACCTGCCGCAGAACGTTTGCGGGTCGTCGCATATTGACGTTTGAGACGCGCAGGCCGGGAGGAAGACGTGAAGAACAGGATATGGTCCGTTGCGATGTCCGCGGGATGGCTGGTCGCGGCTGTGACCGGCGCACGAGGTGAGCCGGTGCTGCAGGGCAAGGACGCCTATGGCGACTGGCGGGCCGACAAGCCTGGCACGGTCAGGTTCATCCGGCCACAGGATCTGATCAGGCCCGGGGCGACGCGGTCGGTCGCGAGCTCGTCGCGTGTGGTGCCGCGTCCGCCCGAGGCTGCGCTCCAGGTGCCGGCCGGATTCAAGATCGAGCTGTTCGCCGAAGGCTTGCGAACGCCACGCGTCGTGCGGGTCGCGCCGAATGGCGATGTTTTCGTCGCGGAGACGCGGGCCGGCAACATCCGCGTGCTGCGCGCGGGCGATGGCGGCAAGGTGACCAACGACGTGTTTGCCAGTGGACTGAGGCAGCCGTTCGGCATCGCCTTTTTTCCGAACGGCGACAACCCGCAATGGGTCTATGTCGCCAACACCGACAGCGTCGTTCGCTTTCCCTATCAGGCCGGCGATCTCAAGGCGCGCGGCAAGGCGGAAACGATCGTGGCAAGCCTGCCGCATGATGGCGGCCATTCCACCCGCGACATCGTGTTCACGCCGGACAACAAGCGCATGCTGGTGTCGGTCGGCTCGCTCAGCAACGTCGCCGAGGGCATGGGCACGCCGCCGGGCGGGATGGAGGCGTGGTCAAAAGCGCAACCGCTTGGCGCGGCCTGGGCCAGCGAGACCGAGCGCGCCGCCGTGCTGGTCTTCAATCCTGACGGCAAGGAGCGGAAGATCTACGCCACCGGCCTCCGCAACTGCGTCGGCCTCGCGATCCAGCCGCAGACCGGTCTGCCCTGGTGCTCGACCAATGAGCGCGACGGTCTCGGCGACGATCTGGTGCCCGATTACGTGACCAGCGTGAAGGAGGGTGGCTTCTACGGCTGGCCCTGGTTCTATATCGGCGGCAACGAAGACCCGCGCCAGGCCGGCGCGCGGCCGGACCTCAAGGACAAGGTGACGATGCCGGATGTGCTGATCCAGCCGCACTCGGCCTCGCTCGGAATGACCTTCTACCAGGGCGCGCAGTTTCCGCCCGAGTACCAGGGCGACGCCTTCGCCGCCCAGCACGGCTCCTGGAACAGATCGAAACGCACCGGCTACAAGGTGATCCGCATCAAGATGAAGGACGGCAAGCCGACCGGGGAGTACGAGGATTTCGTCACGGGGTTCGTGGTGAGCGATACCGAGGTGTGGGGACGGCCGGTGGGAGTGACCGTGGCGAAGGATGGATCGCTGCTGGTGTCGGAGGACGGCAACGGCACGATCTGGCGGGTGACGCACGTGCCGCAATGACGCTGCACCCTCCCCTGGAGGGGGAGGGTCGATCGCGCGCAGCGCGAGCGGGGTGGGGTGACAGTCTATCCATTGAGGCGGTGCCCGTGGGGAGAGATCACCCCACCCCGCTGCGCATTTCGCTTCGCTGCATGCACAGCGACCCTGCCCCTCCAGGGGAGGGTAAGAGAGGCGCTCGCCTGGACCTACCCCCGCCGCACACTCGCCCCGCCATCCACGGGCAGCGTCACGCCGGTGATGAAGTTCGCTTCATCTGATGCCAGGAACAGCGCGGCATTCGCGACATCCCATCCGGTGCCCATCTTCTTGCGCAGTGGCACCTTGCTGTCGCGTTCGGCTTCGACTTCGGCGCGGGTCTTGTGCCATTCGCGGGCGCGGGTATCGACCGCCATCGGTGTGTTCATCAGGCCGGGCAGGATGACGTTGGCGCGGATGCCGTATTCGGCATTCTGGTAGGCGAGCTGTTCGGTGAAGGCGATCATTGCCGACTTCGTCGCCTTGTAGGCGACATAAGGATAGGTCGTGATCGCGGCCATCGAGGAGATGTTGATGATGGCGCCGCCTCTCTGCGCGCGCATGATCGGGATCACCTCTTTCGCGGCGAGAATGCAGCTCTTCAGGTTGATGGCGACGACGCGGTCGAATGCCTCTTCGGTCAGCTGCAGCAATTCGGCATCGCCGCCCGAGAGACTGACGCCAACATTGTTGTGCAGCACGTCGATCCGGCCCCAGCGCGATTGCGCGTCCGCGACCATCGCCTTGATGTCGGCGGCTTTGGTCACGTCAGCCTTGAAGGCTGCGGCCGTGCCCTGCTTCGCCGTGATCATTGCAACCGTTTCCTGCGCCGACTCCAGCTGGTGATCGACGCACAAGACCTTGGCACCCTCGCGAGCGAAGGTGAGCGCGGTGGCGCGGCCATTGCCCATGCCCTCGCCGGGGCTCTGGCCGGCGCCGACGACGATCGCAACCTTGTCCTTCAAGCGCATCTCGGTTCACTCCCAGGCTCGGTCTGTTCATTCGGTATTTTCGTGCAGATTAGCAATCGCTCCAATCGGAGAGAAGGGCGCGTCTCTGCGTTCATGTCATTGAGATCACATGGAATTGCATGTTGCGCCCGGCCCATCGCGCATAGCTGACCCTTCGCGGTTCAGGAACCGTTTTCAGGCAATCGCGTTTGTTGCGGAGCCTTTCCCGCGCTAGGCTCTGTCCCGGGGCTTCCCAACCGCCAGTGGCTCGCCGATGAATCTGTTCGATCCGCAAGGGCCTGTGGCTGCGGCCAACAGCACCATCCTGATCGATTCCGTCTTCATCATGCTCGTGATCGTGGTGCCGACCATATTCGCGATCCTCGGCTTCGCGTTCTGGTTTCGCGCGTCCAATCCGAAAGCACGTTTCCAGCCCGACTTCGTCTATTCGGGCCGCGTCGAGATGGTGGTGTGGGCGATCCCTGCGCTCACCGTCATCCTGCTCGGCGGCGTCGCCTGGATCGGCTCGCACCAGCTCGATCCCGCAGCGCCCGTGCCGGGCACCGGCAGCCCGGTGCGGATCCAGGCCGTCTCGCTCGACTGGAAATGGCTGTTCATCTATCCGGATCAGCGCATCGCCACGGTCAATACGCTGACCGTACCGGCCGGCGCCGAGCTAAATTTCCAGCTGACGTCGTCGAGCGTGATGAACACGTTCTTCATCCCGCAGCTGGGCAGCATGATCTACACCATGAACGGCATGGTGACGAAGCTGAACCTGCGCGCCGACAACGAGGGCAAGCTGCAGGGCCTGTCGGCGCATTTCTCCGGCGACGGCTTCCCCGACATGATGTTCGACGTCAACGTGATCTCGCCGCTCGCCTTTCCGGAGTGGGTGGCGACCACGGCGAAGACGGACGCCGTGCTGAATGCGGACAGTTACACAAAGCTGATGCAGCAAGGCGTCGAGACGGGGCGGCCGACCTATCGGCTCGAAGATCCGCGTCTGTTCGATCTGATCGCGACCCAGCATATTCCGCCGGGTCCTGGACCGGAGCTCGCATCCGAAGCGGGCCGGTCGCACAGTGGAGGCCACGATGCTCGGTAAGCTCGACTGGTCCGCCATTCCGTTCGATCAGCCGATTCCGCTCGTCGCGGGCGCGGTGGTGCTGGTCGCAATCCTGGGCGTGCTGGCCTGGGTCGTGATCAAGGGTCATCTGCCCTATCTCTGGCGCGAATGGATCACCAGCGTCGACCACAAGCGCATCGGCGTCATGTATGTGCTGCTGGCCTCGGTGATGCTGCTGCGCGGCGGCAGCGACGCCATTATGATGCGAATCCAGCAGGCCGTCGCCTACCAGTCGCAGGGCTATCTGCCGCCCGAGCACTACAACCAGATTTTTTCCGCGCACGGCACCATCATGATCTTCTTCGTGGCGATGCCGTTCGTGATCGGGCTGATGAACCTGATCGTGCCGCTCCAGCTCGGCGTGCGCGATGTCGCGTTCCCGACGCTCAATTCCGTCGGCTTCTGGCTGGCCGCGACCGGTGCGCTGCTGGTCAATATCTCACTCGTGGTCGGCGAATTCGCGCGCACCGGCTGGCTCGCCTTTCCACCGCTCTCGGAATTGTCCTACTCGCCCGGCGTCGGCGTCGATTACTACGCCTGGTCGCTGCAGATCTCCGGCGTCGGCACGCTGGTCGCCGGCATCAATCTCGTCACCACCGTGCTGAAGCTGCGCACCAAAGGCATGAACTATCTGCGCATGCCGATGTTCTGCTGGACCACGCTGGCCTCGAATCTCCTCATTGTCGCGGCGTTCCCGATCCTCACCGCTACGCTGGCGATGCTGCTGCTCGACCGCTACCTCGGCTTCCACTTCTTCACCAACGAGGCCGGCGGCAACGTCATGATGTTCATGAATTTGATCTGGGCCTGGGGCCATCCCGAGGTCTACATCCTGGTGCTGCCGGCCTTCGGCATCTTCTCCGAGGTGGTCTCGACCTTCTCCGGAAAGGCACTGTTCGGCTATCGCTCGATGGTGCTGGCCACCATGGCGATCTGCGTCATCTCCTTCATGGTGTGGCTGCATCATTTCTTCACGATGGGAGCGGGGCCCGACGTCAACGCCATCTTCGGCATCGCCAGCATGATCATTGCGGTGCCGACGGGGGTGAAGATCTACAACTGGCTATTCACGATGTATGGCGGCCGCATTCGCTTCGCGACGCCGATGCTGTGGGCGGTCGGCTTCATGGTGACATTCATCGTCGGCGGATTGACGGGCGTCCTGCTCGCGGTGCCGCCGGCCGATTTCATGCTTCACAACAGCATGTTCCTGGTAGCGCACTTCCACAATGTCATCATCGGCGGCGTGCTGTTCGGCGCTTTCGCCGGCTTCGAATATTGGTTTCCGAAAGCGTTCGGTTTCCGCCTCGACGAACGCTGGGGCAAGGCTGCGTTCTGGTTCACCTTCCTCGGCTTCTTCATCACCTTCATGCCGCTCTATGTCGCCGGCATGCTCGGCATGACGCGGCGCATGCAGCATTATGACGTCGCGGCCTGGCGGCCCTGGATGCTGGTGGCGGCGGTCGGCATGGCGGTGCTGACGATCGGCGTGATCTGCCAGATCATGCAACTCGTCGTCAGCATCCGCGACCGCGAGGCCCTGCGCGACCGCACCGGCGATCCCTGGGACGGCCGCTCGCTGGAATGGGCGACCTCGTCGCCGCCGCCGGTGTTCAATTTCGCTTTCAATCCGGATGTTCGTGGCGAGGACGCTTATTGGGAGATGAAGGCCCATGCCAAGCAGCAGCTGCTCGAGCACGAAGAGCCGGAATATCAGGACATCGAGATGCCCCGGAATTCGCCGACCGGCTTTGTCTGCGCGTTCTTCGCCAGCATCATGGGCTTTGCGTTGATCTGGCACATCTGGTGGATGGTGATTTTGGGCGGCTTAGGTGCCTTCGCGACCTTCGTCGTGTTCGCCTGGCGCGACCATGACGAATACGTCATCCCGGCCGATCGGGTTGCCCGTATCGACCGCGTCAATCTGGAGGAACGGCGCAGGCTCGTCAGCATGGCGGGGGCAGTTTGATGTCGATGACCGCGACCGCTGGCCACGCCCATGCCGATCCCCATCACATCGGTGTCGTCATCGAGCATACCGGACCCGCGCCGAAGCGGATCGTGACCGCGTACGGCTTCTGGATCTTCCTGCTCTCCGACATCGTGATGTTCTCCTGCTTCTTTGCGGCCTACGCCGTGCTGGCCGGCCAGACCGCCGGCGGCCCGAAGGGCTCGGAGATCTTCGACCAGAAGAACGTCGCGATCGAGACGGTCTGCCTGTTGCTGTCGAGCTTTACCTGCGGCATGGCCAGCATTGCCGCCGACGTGCGCAACCGGTTTTGGTTCTATCTCGGTATGGCCGTGACCTGCGTGCTCGGCCTCATATTCCTCACCATCGAGTTCCGCGAATTCGCCGGCCTCGTCGCCCGTGGCTATGGCCCCTCGCGTAGCGCGTTCCTGACCGCGTTCTTCTCGCTGGTCGGATGCCATGGCCTCCACGTCTCGGCCGGCGTGTTGTGGCTGCTCACCATGATGGCGCAGGTGTTCGCCAAGGGCTTTCGTGCCGACATCCAGCGGCGGATGATGTGCTTTGCGCTGTTCTGGCACGCGCTCGACATCATCTGGGTCGCCGTGTTTTCCGTGGTCTACCTGCTTGGGAGTGCGCCATGAGCGATCAGACGCATGAGTTGGTCAAACACGACCTCGCGCCCGGCGAGGAAGAGCAACACAGTGTCGGCGTCCGCATCCTCGGTTACGTCGTCGGTCTTGTCCTGGCCCTGCTGCTCACGGCGACGTCGTTCTTCATCGCCGGCACCGATCTGGTCTGGCAGCCGTCTATCCCGGTGGCGCTGATCGTGCTCGCGATCGCGCAGATGGGCGTGCATCTCGTGTTCTTCCTGCACATCACCACCGGCCCCGACAATACCAACAACGTGCTGGCTCTCGCCTTCGGCCTCCTGGTCGTCTTCCTGGTGGTCGGCGGCACCGTCTGGATCATGGCGCATCTGAACGCCAACATGCCGCCGATGGACCAGATCATGCAGATGCGCGGTTAGTCTAGGGCGCTATCGCCTTACTGAATTTGGCTCGACCGGTTGCCGGGGGTCACCTCTCTCTGCGGGAGAGGTGAACCCGGAGCTCGCATCGATTCAACCAAGGCTCATCCTGCTTTGGCGTCGCTCCAAAAAAGAAGAGCCGCTTGTGATGACAAGCGGCCCAAGTCTAGGGAGGAAACGCCCGAGCAAGGCAATCGGGCCGAAGCCGGATTGCTGCCAAGGAAACGCTCGCGCAAGGCGCTTGCGTACCAATACAAATGACGCAACCCCCGATCGAGTTCAATTCCGGATCAATACGGTCTCGGACTACCACTCACGGATGTGTGAAGGAATTTTTCACTTCGGCCGACGGCAATTATAGGCCCTGCGGAAGCCGGCGGCCTGCGCGTCGTCCTCCGAGCAGAACCAGCGGTCGGGCTTGGTGGTCGCCGGATAGCTCGGGCAGCCCCGCAAATGATAGATGCCGATATTGCCGGTGACGCGTGCGCGCACTGCGAGCTTGCCCTTGATGCTGCAACTCGGCGGCATCGTCAGCTCCTCCGGGAACAGCACGGCGCGGATTTCCTTGTCGCGGTCTGGGCGGCACGCGGCGCCGAGGAGCGCGCCGTCCTTCTTGCCGCTACGAAAATCTTGCGGTGCAACAAAGCAGCCCTTCCAGATCCCGACCGCCGCCGTCTTGGCCTCGGTGGCCGCGGGCTTGACGTTGGCCTTGATCGGCTCGCGCGCGAGGGCAAAGCCGAGCTTGATCAGCTGCTCGTTCAAGCTGGCCTTGTCGCCCTCGGCCGTGCAGATGGCGCGGTGCCGCTTGCCAAAACTCTTCTCCGGTCCGACGTCGTCGCAGCGCACCGTCCGTTTGCCGATCAGCTTCGTCAGTTGGTCACGGGCCTCGATGCCGCAGGTCCAGGAATCGGCGTGATCGTCGATGCAGACCTGGTCCAGCTCGGGCGCGTCGACGCCGTCGAGCCGGTAGGTGACGTCGCCGAGCTGGACGGAGTTGCCGTCGCGGACCGTCGCGGCGGCAGTCAGCGCGGAGACCGGCCCCGACGAGGCCAGAAATCCGGACAAGGCGAAAAACGAAACGAGCGCAAAAGCGCAGGCGGGGGCAAAGAAATTTCGGAAGGACATACGATCTCGCTATCGATGGCTCGTGCGCCCTGTTCCTAGCATCCGGATGTGGCGATACCAATGGTCTGCGCCCTGCGAAGTGCGACATTCCGGCCTCGCGGCTTTACTCAGCCATTGCTCTGATCTTATCGTTCGCAGGCCTTGCGGACTGCAGAGGCCGAATCGCCCGGAAGCGGCGAGGGGGAGGACAAGGTTGCAATGAAAGACCCCGTGGACGTCCTGATCATCGGCGCCGGCGCTTCCGGCGCGGCGGTGGCGTGGTCGCTGGCCGAGACCAAGATGCACATTCTCTGCCTGGAGCAGGGCGGCTGGATGAACCCGGCGGAATATCCCAGCACGGGCCGCGACTGGGAGGCCAAGTTCTACGGCGAATGGTCGTCGAGCCCCAACGTTCGCGGCCGGCCCGAGGACTACCCGATCAATGACGACAATTCGCCGATCAAGGTCGTCAACTACAACGCGGTCGGCGGCTCGACGGTGATGTACACTGCGCACTGGCCGCGGCTGCATCCCTCCGATTTCAAGGTGAAGACGCTCGACGGCGTTGCCGACGACTGGCCGATCGACTACGACGCGCTGGCCCCGTTCTTCGAGGAGAACGACCGGATGATGGGTACGTCGGGCCTGTCAGGCGATCCGCTTTCGCCGCTGACGCATCCGCCGATGCCGCAACAGCCGCTCGGATTATCCGGCGCCATCATCGCCAAGGCCATGAACGATCGCGGCTGGCACTGGTGGCCGTCCGACACGACGGTCGCGACCATGGACTACGAGGGGCGGGCGCGCTGCATCAATCTTGGCCATTGCACGCCGGCCTGCGCGCAAGGTGCAAAGTCTTCCACCGAGATCACTTATTGGCCGCATGCGATCCGCGCCGGCGTTGAGCTGCGCACCCATTGCCGGGTGCGTGAGATCACCACCGACGAGAACGGCATGGCCTCGGGCATGGTCTATTACGACAAGGACGGCGTCGAGCAGTTTCAGCCCGCCCACGTCGTCATCATCGCCTGCAATGGCGTCGGCACGCCGCGACTGCTGCTGAACTCGGCCTCGGGGCGCTTCCCGAACGGACTTGCCAATTCGTCGGGCCTCGTCGGCAAGAACCTGATGTTCCACCCCTATGCGCAGATCTACGGCTATGTGAAGGAGCCGACGGATTCCAACCGCGCGCCGCCGACCTGCCTGTGGAGCAAGCAGTGGTACGACACGGACCTCTCGCGCGGCTTCGTGCGCGGCTACGGCGTGCAGTTCGTACGCGGGGCAGGGCCGGTGTTCGAGGCCGTCGTCAGCGAGCAGAAGGGCATTCTGCCCTGGGGCGCCGACCATCACCGCGTGTTCCGCAAGCTCAACGGCCATCGGCTGGGTTTCTCCGCGATCTGCGAGGACCTGCCCGAGGAGCACAACCGCGTCACGCTCGATCCCGTCCTGAAGGACAGCCACGGCATTCCCGCGCCGAAGATCGACTATACGATCAGCGAGAACAGCCGGAAGATGATGGAGCATGCGCTGGCTCGCGGCCGCGAGGTTCTCGAAACGGCGGGGGCGACCGACATCTGCATCAATTCGCCGATTCCGTGGGGCGGCTGGCACCTGCTCGGCACCGCGCGGATGGGCACCGATCCCGAACGCTCCGTCGTCAACGAATGGGGCCGTTCGCACGACGTGAAGAACCTCTTCATCGTCGACGGCAGCATCTTCGTGACCTCGGGTGGGGTGAACCCGACGTCCACCATCCAGGCCCTCGCGCTCTACATCGCCGATCAGATGAAGCAGCGCCTCGCCAATTTGTTCGACTAGAGATGATGATTGCACGCAGCTCGCCACGAACTCGCTGCACCTCTCCCGCGTGCGGGAGAGGTCGACGCGCTCGAAGAGCGCGGCGGGTGAGGGCTCTTTCCTCTTGGGGAGTCCCTCTGTGGATGCACCCTCTCCCCAACCCTCCCCCGCAAGCGGGGGAGGGAGCGCACCGTCACCTTAGCCGCAACGTTCCGACGCGAGGCCCCAATGACTGATCAGCTCACCCTCACGCCTCGGCAGCGCCAGGACCTGCGCACCATCGCCGCGATGATCATTCCCGCGAGCGAGGAATATCGTGTTCCCGGCGCCGACGACTCCGCAATCCAGGCCGACATGCTGACAACCCTCGGCCGCGACACCAAATTGGTGGCGGCGGCGCTGGATCATCTGGCGCGGCTCGCCGGAGCGCCGCTCGCCGCGCTCGATGTTGCCAAGCGCGATGCGGTGGCGCAGGAGTTTCGCAAGCACGGAGACGTCGCCGCTGCAACGCTCGTCCGCGTCGTGCTGCAATGCTACTACCGCGACGACCGCGTGCTGGGCTCGCTCGGGCTCGAGCTGCGCGCGCCGTTTCCCAAGGGCCATGTGCTCCCGGATGGAGACTGGTCGCTGCTCGATCCGGTCAAGGCAAGAGGCGGCTCGCTGAGGCGGGTACCCTAGCAGCCCAGCCCTGCGCCCCGGTTGGGCCACTTGCGCTGGAGGGAACAGGCCACCATCTGTGTGAGCCTCAAGGACTCTTGCCATGTTGGACTTCACCTCAGATATCGCCGGTGATGCATCGTCATCGCGAACGACGGCGTCTGCCCCGGTCGATGACCGGGCCTTGCTGGACGCCTATTCCAATGCCGTGATCGACGTGACCGATCGCGTCGGCCCTGCGGTCGTGCGGGTCGAGACCGGGCCAAAAGTGCCAAACGGCCGCGAGCGCGGCGGGCTCGGTTCGGGCATCGTGATCTCGCCGGACGGACTCGTCCTCACCAACAGCCATGTGGTCGGCTCCTCCAAGGAGATCCGGCTGCGGGACGTCGAGGGCCATGTCGGCGATGCCCAGGTGCTCGGCGTCGATCCCGACACTGACCTTGCGCTGCTGCGCGCCAATGGCGTGCGCCATTTGCCCTATGCTGCGCTCGGCAATTCCAAGAACCTGCGGCGCGGTCAGCTCGTGATCGCGATCGGCAATCCGCTCGGCTTCGAATCGACCGTGACCGCCGGCGTGGTCTCGGCGCTCGGCCGCTCGATCCGCTCGGTCAGCGGGCGCACCATCGAGGACGTGATCCAGACCGATGCCGCGCTCAATCCGGGCAATTCCGGCGGCCCGCTGGTGTCGTCGAATGCCGAGGTGATCGGCATCAACACCGCCATCATCAACGGTGCGCAAGGCATCTGCTTTGCGGTCGCCAGCAACACCGCGCAATTCGTGCTGTCGGAGATCATCCGCCACGGTTACGTCCGCCGCGCCTATATCGGCGTTGCCGGGCAAACCGCGCCGGTCCCGCGGCGGCATGCCGTGCTGGCCGGCGTCGAGAACAAGATGGGCGCGCTCTTGATGCAGATCGAGCCGGACGGCCCGGCCGCGAAAGCGGGCCTGTTGCCCGGCGATGTCGTCGTCAGGCTCGACGGTGTCGAGATCAACGGCGTCGACGACCTGATCCGCGTGCTCGACCGCGACCGCATCGGCCGGCGGCTGGCCATGGACGTGTTGCGGCTCGGCCGCCTGCGGGCGATCGACATCGACCCGGTCGAGCGCAAGAAGGCGCGCTAGCTGCGGGCCGGTGAGCGAGGTATGACGGTGTCATGCCTCGCTCCCGGAACCTTGCCGCATGATGCCGGCGCATGAGACCTACGATGTCGTTGTCATCGGCGCCGGTGCCGGCGGCATGACGGCGGCGGCCGTTGCGGCCGCCGAAGGGCTGCGGGTGCTGGTGATCGAGAAGACCGCCTTCGTCGGCGGCACCACCGCATGGTCCGGCGGCATGGTCTGGATCCCCGCCAATCCCAAGATGAAGGAGGCGGGGCTGTCCGACAGCGTCGCGGACGCCGTGCAGTATCTGTCGAGCACGGTGCCCGAGCCGGCCAATGCCGGCCTGCGCGCCGCCTTCCTCGCGCGCGGACCGGAAGCTATCGCCTATCTCGAAGCCAACACCGAATTGCGCCTCCGGCCGGTGAAAGCCTATCCGGACTATTATCCGGAGCGGCTGGGTGCGACGTCCGGCGGGCGCGTGCTGGAGCCGGTGGCGTTCGACGGCACGCGGCTTGGCAAGGCTTTTGCGCGCTTACGGCCGCCGCTGCCGGAATTCACGCTGTTCGGCGGGATGATGGTCAACGGTCTCGACATTTCGCATCTGCGCCAGGTCGGAAAATCACTGCGATCGACGTTACGCACAGCGCGGCTGGTTTCAGCGTATGCGTGGCAGCGCTTGCGCGCGCCGCGCGGCACCACGTTGCATCTCGGCAATGCGCTCGCCGCGCGGCTGTATGCCTCGCTTCTTGCACGGCAGGTCGAAATTCTCTTCAGCGCCGATGTCGAGGACTTGTCGATGCAAGGCGATCGCGTGGCTGGTGTGGTGATCCGACACGGCGCCCGCGACCGCCTGATCGCGGCGCGTCGCGGCGTGGTACTCGCGACCGGCGGCTTCTCGCACGATGCGCGCTTGCGCAAACGCTTCTTCCCGGCCGCTACCGGTTTTGTCTCCGCCACCAACCCATCAGGGACAGGCGACGGGCTTCGGCTTGCGGCTGCTGCCGGTGCCGCGCTCAACACGGACGCGACCAGCCCGGCCTATTGGGTGCCGGCCTCGCTGTTCCGCCGTGCCGACGGCAGTCGTGGCGTCTTTCCGCACACGGTGACTGACCGCGCCAAGCCCGGTGTGATCGCCGTCAATGCCGCAGGCCGGCGCTTCGTCAACGAGGCGCTGTCCTACCACGAATTCGTGCTCGCCATGTTGCGTGATGGCAATGGTGAGCCGGACCGGCCGTTCTACCTCATCTGCGACCGCCAGTTCCTGTGGAGCTACGGTCTCGGCCGCATCAAGCCGTTCACGCGCAATTATCGGCGTTATGTGGCGAGCGGCGAGTTGACCGAGGGTTCTGACGTTGCGCAGCTCGCGGCAAAGATCGGCATCAAGCCGTCCCCGCTCGCGGCGACGATCGCGGCCTACAATGCCGGTGCGAAAGAGGGCCGCGATCCCGAATTCGGCCGCGGCAGCACCATCTACCAGCGTCATCTCGGCGATGCCGCTCACAAGCCTAATCCTTGCGTCGCGCCAATTATCCGCGCGCCATTCTTCGCGATGCGCATCCATCCAACCGATCTCGGAACCGCGATCGGCGTGAAGGTCGATGCGCAGGCCCGCGTGCTGCGCGCGGATAGCACGCCGATCGCCGGCCTCTATGCCTGCGGCAACGACATGGCCTCGATCATGAACGGCAACTGTCCGGGCCCGGGCATCACGCTGGGGCCAGCGCTGACATTCGGGTACATCGCGGGGCGGCATTTGGCGGAGGGGCATGTGGCGTCGGTCGCATCAAGCGTTGCCACGACGTCGGTCTAGCCATCTCCACCGCAGTCATGCTCCGCGGAGGCGGGGCATCCAGTACGCCGCGGCTTATCGGCTTAAACACAACTGTCTCGGAGTACTGGATCGCCCGGTCAAGCCTGGCGATGACACCGAGTGTGTGGCGAGCGCATTCCACAATCTCGTCATTGCGAGCGTAGCGAAGCAATCCAGGCTGCCTCTGCGGAGGCACTCTGGATTGCTTCGTCGCTTCGCTCCACGCAATGACGCGTAGAGAGTGCGCGGCTATCCGTCATTCCGCAGCCGCCGCAAAGCGGCTGTTCTCCAGCTCCGCTTCCAGCCGCGCCGTCTCGGCCGCCGCCTGCTTGATGTTGGCTTCCTTGACGTGACCGAAGCCGCGGATCGTCTCCGGCACGCGCGCAAGCTGTGCCAGCAGCGGGATCTGCTCGGCCTTCAGTCTCGCAATCCGCTGATTGATCATGCCGAGATAATCCTCGATCAGCTTGCGCTCTGTCTTGCGCTCCTCGGTACGGCCGAACGGATCGAACGCGGTGCCCCGCAGGAATTTGAGCCTCGCGAGAACGCGGAAGGCGTGGATCATCCAGCCGCCGAACTCCTGCTTCTGGAGCCGGCCCGTCGCCTTGTCGCGCTTCGCAAAGATTGGCGGTGCCAGGTGGTACTTCAGCGTGAAGTCGCCGTCGAATTTTTCCGACACCTTCTTGGCAAAGCTGCCGTCGGTGTAGAGCCGCGCCACCTCATACTCGTCCTTATAGGACATCAGCTTGAACAGGTTCTTTGCGACGGCCTGCGTCAGTTCCGTGGAGCGCGGCGAGGCCGCGCTCTCCGCCTTGCGCACCTTGGCGACAGCTGCGAGGTAGCGCTCGGCATAGGCCTTGTCCTGATAGCCAGTCAGGAACTCGGCGCGGGTCGCAATGACATCGTCGAGTGACTTCGTCGGCGCGGCCGCTCTGTTCTTGAACTGGAGCACGCTGCGCACCCGCGACATGTCGTGGGCGGCGAGACGGCCCCAGGTGAAAGCGAGCTTGTTCATCTCGATTGCGGCGCCGTTGATCTCTATGGCGCGGAGCAGGGCTTCCAGCGACAGCGGGATCGCGCCCTTCTGGAAGGCGAAGCCGAGCATGAAGGGGTTGGTGGCGATGCTATCGCCCATCAGCGCGGCGGCAATGCCTGTCGCGTCGATGATGTCGAGGTTCTTGTCGCCGATCGCGTCGCGCAGCACGGTTTGCATCGCGCCCATCTCGAAATCGAGATCGGGGTTTTGCACGAAGCTCGCGGTCGGCTGCAGGTCGGCGTTGATGTAGGCCCTGGTCACGCCGCGCTCGGCGCGGCTCAGCGCAGTGGGACCGGCCGAGACGATCATGTCGCAGCCGAGAATGACGTCGGCGCCGCCGGTGGTGATGCGGACGGCGGAGATGTCTTCCGGATTCGGCGCGATGCGGACATGGCTCATCACGGCGCCGTTTTTCTGCGACAGGCCGGTGAAGTCGAGCGCCGAGCAGCCGCGACCATCGACATGAGCGGCCATGCCAAGCAGGGCGCCGATGGTGATGACGCCGGTGCCACCGATGCCCGTAACGAGGATGTTGTAGGGACTGTCCAGCTCGCGCGCCGGCGGTAGCGGCAGGTCGGCGAACAGCTGGCCGGAATCGACCGCTGACCTCTTCATGCGCTTCAGGCTGCCGCCATGCACGGTGACAAAACTCGGGCAAAAGCCTTCGACGCAGGAAAAGTCCTTGTTGCAGTTCGACTGGTCGATCTGACGCTTGCGGCCGAACTCGGTCTCCAGCGGTTGTACCGAGACGCAGTTGGAGGCCTGAGAGCAATCGCCGCAGCCTTCGCAGACGAGCTCGTTGATGAAGGCGCGTTTGGCGGGATCGGGATAGAGCCCGCGCTTGCGGCGGCGGCGTTTTTCGGCGGCGCAGGTTTGGTCGTAGATGATGACCGTGAGACCCTTGATGTCGCGCAGCTCGCGCTGCACGGCGTCGAGCTCGCGGCGGTGGTGGATGGTCGCGTCGTGCGGGAAGTAATTTTCTTGCGGATATTTGCTCGGATCGTCCGAAACGATTGCGAGCCGCTTGACGCCTTCGGCCCAGACCTGATGCGCGATCTGCGCGACGTTGAAGCTGCCTTCGGCCGGCTGGCCGCCAGTCATGGCGACGGCATCATTGTAGAGGATCTTGTAGGTGATGTTGATGCCGGCGGCCGAGGCGGCACGGAGGGCGAGAAGGCCGGAATGGGTGTAGGTGCCGTCGCCGAGGTTCTGGAAGATGTGCTTCTCGGTGGTGAAGGGCGATTGCCCGATCCAGTTCACACCTTCGGCGCCCATATGCGAGATCAGATCGGTGCGGCGGGTCGGCATGCTCAGGGCCATGCCGTGGCAGCCGATGCCGGCCATGGCGCGGCTTCCTTCGGGCACGCGCGTCGAGGAGTTGTGCGGGCAGCCCGAGCAGAAGAACGGCGTGCGCGCGAGCTTGATTGGCGTGCTGGTGGTGACAGGGTTGTCGAACGCCTCGAGCCGCGCCAGGCGCTGCTCCAGCACCGGGCTGTGGTGACCGAGCTTACGTAAGCGCGCTACCAGCGCAGAGGCGACGATGGTCGGCGTCAGCTCGCCCTCGCTCGGCAGCAGCGGTGCGCCGCGCTCGTCGCGCTTGCCCGTGACGGTCGGGCGCCTGGACGCATCGATGTTGTAGAGGATGCGCATCAGCTGGTCTTCGATGAAGCCGCGCTTCTCCTCGACCACCAGCACATCCTGAAGGCCTTCTGCGAAACGCTTCGCGCCGCTTTCCTCCAGCGGCCAGGTCATCGCGACCTTGTAGATGCGCAGGCCGAGGTCCTGCGCGTCCTTGTCGGTGATCCCCAAGTCGGCGAGCGCCTGGCGCAGGTCGAGATAGGCCTTTCCGGTGGCGACGATGCCGAGCCGCGCGGGCTTGGAATCGAGCACGATGCGGTCGAGCTGGTTGGCGCGGGCGAAGGCCTGCACCGCTTCCATCTTCGGTCCGAACAGGCGCCTCTCGGCCTCCAGCGGCGGATCCGGCCAGCGGATGTTGAGACCGCCGGGCGGCATCTCGAAATCGTCGGGGAGCACGATCTTGATGCGTTCGGGATCGCTGTAGATGGACGCCGAGCTCTCGACGGTTTCGCTGATCGCCTTGAAGCCGACCCAGCAGCCGGAGAAACGCGACAGCGCAAAACCGTAGAGGCCGAGGTCGAGATAATCCTGGAGCGTGGCGGGATTGATCACGGGGATCAGCGCTGCCGCGAACACCTGCTCGCTCTGATGCGCCAGCGTTGAGGACTGGCAGCCGTGATCGTCACCGGCCAGCGCCAGCACACCGCCATTGAGCGAGCTACCCGCTGCGTTGGCGTGCTTGAGCGCATCGACCGAGCGATCGACGCCCGGCCCCTTGCCGTACCAGATGCCGAACACGCCATCGACCTTGGCGCCGGGAAACAGGCCGACCTGCTGGCTGCCCCAGACGGCGGTCGCGGCCAGATCCTCGTTCAGGCCGGGGACGAAGGCTATGTCATGCTGCTGGAGGAAAGACTTCGCGCGCCACAACGCGTGGTCGTACATGCCGAGCGGGGAACCGCGATAGCCCGAGATGAAGCCGCCGGTGTTGAGCCCCTGAAGCCGGTCGCGTTCGCGCTGCAGCATCGGCAACCGGACCAGAGCCTGGGTGCCGGACAGGAAGATCCGCTTCGATTCGAGCCGGTATTTATCGTCCAGCTCGACCTGCATCAGCGTCATTTCGGAAGTCCTCGGGCTTTCGTTGGGGCGTGGGGTTTGCGCCGCGGGAAGGATTGCGGCAGCGCGGCGCGAATTGTGACAGTCAAAAGCATGCACAGGCGAAGTCAATATCGCTGGCCGCATCCGTGGCGCTCCTGCTAGTCATGGCTGCTTGTGGAGAACACCATGGCTGCAAACGCATTCGACACCGAGATCACTGAGACGGTCGAGGCCCTGATCGGGCCGTGGCGCCGGCCGCGCCAGATGCTGCAAGCGCAAACTTACGACGCGCACGCCTCGATTCATGACGACGCCACCGCGCGGAAGCTCGGCTTCAAGGGCGGCACCATCGAGGGGCCGACGCATTTCAGTCAGTTCGCACCGCTTGGCGAACGGCTGTGGGGACGCGCCTGGTTCGAAACGGGGTGCCTCTCCGCGCATTACCGCAGCGTCTGCTACGAGGGTGAGGAGGTGCAGGCGATCCTGTCGAAGCCGCTGCCTGCTACCCGCCAGTGCCAGATCCAGATGGTCAAGCGCGATGGCACCGAGGTGCTGCGCGGCACGGCCTCGGTCGGCGAGCCGCACGCAGCGACCGCGCTCGAGGCGCGTCTTGCCGAGCTCAAGCCGCTCACCGATCCCGTGATCCTGCGTGACGTGAAGGTGGCGCAGACGAGCAGGCGGCAGACGGTGCGGATGGTGTTCGACCAGATCATGGGCGACCTCTATCCGTTCTCTCTCCGGCAGAAGCTCGCCGTGATTACCGAAAACTCGCCGTACTATTCCGGCGCCGATAATCCGTGGCGCAAGCCCATCATCCCGACGGAGATGCTGAGCGTGCTGCTCCAGTACCGCTCCAAGGACGATCCGCTGCCGGCCAAGGGACCGGCGGTCGGCCTGTTCGCCGATCAGGAGATCAGGCTGGTGCAGGGGCCGCTCTTCGTCGACGAGGATTACGAAGTGGAGCGCGAGGTGGTCGCGCTCTCCGGCAGCCGTCGCACCGAAAGCGCCTGGGCCAAGACGCGCGTGTTCGACAAGGCGAATCTGCTGGTCGCGACCATGCTGCTGAACATGGCGACGCTGAAGGAGTCGTATGCGCCGTATGAGGACGAGTATCGGCGGCTGTACGGGGCGGGGCGGTAGGGGCGAGCGGTGGCACGGCGCTTGCAGAAGTTCCGGCAAAGGGTGTTCTCGCAAGGATTGGCATCATGCTGAACTCAACCAAGCCGCCAGGGAGCGTCATCAGCGCCGAGCCCGAGCCGATCAGGCTCGACTGGCCCGCCACCGCGCTTCTCATCATCGACATGCAGCGCGATTTTCTCGAGCCAGGCGGCTTCGGCGAGACGCTGGGCAATGACGTCAGCCAGCTCGGGCGCGCGGTGAAGCCGATCGGCGCGGTGCTGAAGGCCGCGCGCGACACCGGCATGCTGGTGATCCACACCCGGGAGGGCCATCTGCCTGACCTCTCCGACGCGCCGCCGGCGAAGGTCGAGCGCGGTGCGCCGTCCTTGCGCATCGGCGATCTCGGCCCGATGGGCCGCATCCTCATCCGCGGCGAGGCCGGCCACGACATCATTCCTGAGCTCTATCCGCTCGACAGTGAGATCGTGATCGACAAGCCGGGCAAGGGCGCGTTCTACGCCACCGAGCTCGGCAACGTCTTGGAAAAATACGGCATCGAGAATTTGCTGGTGTGCGGCGTCACCACGGAAGTCTGCGTCAACACCACCGTGCGCGAGGCCAATGACCGTGGCTATCGCTGCGTCGTCATCTCCGACGGCTGCGCATCCTACTTTCCCGAGTTTCACGAGATGGGCCTGAAGATGATCAAGGCCCAAGGCGGCATCTTCGGCTGGGTGGCTAGCTCGGCCGCAGTCCTGGAGGCGATGAAGGCTTCGACGGCTTAGACGACGGCCAGTCCAGGCCGTTATCGCCTACGGCCGCACCGCGGGCGTCTCGATCGGCAGGCCGCGCGCCCGCGACATCAGATAAAGCTCGAGCGCGACAAGCTCGGGCGAACCGTAATCATAAGCCTGAGCGCGCACCCCGGTCATGCAGCTGCGCAACCGCCGCTCCAGCGAACCCAGCGTCTGCCATTCCAGGCGGTAGAGCGGATAGCCGGTCGGCTGTCCCTGCGTGATCGGCGCGCCGGCAAGGCGTTTGTCGAAATTGTCGTCATGGCAATTGGCGCAGGCGAGATTGAGCTGGCCCTCGCGCTGCATGAACAGGTCGCGGCCCTGTTCGATGAAGGGTTTTACCTGCGGATCATCGCCAGCGGTGATCGGAACGCCGCGCGATTGATGAGCGACGAAGGCGGACAACGCCAGCAGATCGCGGCTCTCATAGGGCAGCGGCGTCGCCTGCTGGTGATTGCCGCGGCAGAGGTTGATGCGCTGGTCGAGCGTGACGGGACGGCCGAGCGCCTTGTCGAAAGCCGGATAGCGCGCCGCGACGCCCTTCATGCTGCTACGTGCATCGCCATGGCAATCTGCGCAGGATTTCTCCGCACCGCCGGTCTTCTTTCCCCACAGTGCCTGACCGTCGAGCACGAACAGCATGCCCGGATTGGACGTATCATCATCCTGCATCGCGCGCGTGTCGGGTCCCATCAAGGAATAGCCGGAGCGGCGCGCCTCGGGCGGGATTTCACCTGCGAGGAGGGCAGGGGCCGTGGCGGTCAGCGCCGCCACCACTATCGCGCGCCAAGACTTCATTCGACGATGATCGATGCCGATGCGGTGGACGAATAGCCGTTGTCGCCGATCCATTCGAACTCGAACTTGCCGCTCTCCTCGGCGACCGTGAAAAAGGACAAATATGGATTCGCGGCGATCGCCGGAAACAGATCGGCGCGAAAGATCTCGGCGCCGTTGTAGCGACAGCTGAAGCTCGTGATGATGTCACGCGGCACCAGCTTGCCGTCCGTAGTGTGGCGGAAGCCGGTCTCCATGATGTGCGAGGTCAGCGTGCGGATCTCGATGATCTCGCCGCGCTTGGCCTTCGAGGGAACATTGATGAGGGCGGCCATCAGTTCATCTCCTCGGTGCAGGCGGCCAGCGTCACGACGACGTCGGCGGCGACCTGCCAGAAGCTGTCGTCGGACAGGCGCGCGATCGCCACCACCTTCTGGCTGTCGGCGAGCCGGATCCGGGTCGAGACCTGGGCCCGGCCGGAGGCGGGGCCGAGATGGAAATTGCCGATGTTCGGCTGCGGGTTCTTCTCGTTGAAGACGTGGATGCTCTTGACGTAATCGTCCGCGGTCATCGGGCTTGCGACGCTGACCGTCATCGGCACCGTGTTGCCGTTTTCGACCAGCGGCGGAATGTCGAGCTTCACCCTGCCGGTGCGAATCTGCGCTTCACCGACGATGTTGCGGATCGCGGTGGTGAGCATCGCCGGCGTCGCCTCGACCGGTCGCAGCGTGACGATCGGGATCGCGCCGGCGACCGTCACGCTGCCGGCAAGGCTCAAGAATTGGCGTCGCGTGGTCGGCATGATCAGTCCTAGTCCCGAAGCGTTGCAAGAAAGGCCACGATGTCCTCGATCTCCGCAGCCGATAATATCGGCTTGCCGGCGAAACTGCGTCCAACACGCACGAGGTCATCCTTGCGATAATACGAGGGCATGATGGTCTCCGCGTTGAAGCGCGACGCATCGACCAGCCGAAGCCGTAACTGGCTCGCCGTCCACCGGTTCCCGGCGCCGGTGAGATCGGGCGCAAGATCACCTTGGAAACGCGTTTCCGGGAAGGGACCGGAGTGGCAGAGGATGCAGGTCGTCGTGCGCGCCAGCACCAGCGCGCGTCCGCGCGCGGCATCGCCCAGCGAGCCGGTGAGGGAAGCCGGAATGCCGTCGCCGACGATTTTGTAAGGCACTAGGTCTTCGGCAGTCGCACCACCCCCAAGTGTAAGATTTGCTGCGACCAGCGCAGCGACAATCAATCGGTTGTGTGACGAGAAATCTAGCCGCGAGCTCCACTTACCTCTCCCGCTTGCGGGAGAGGTCGCGCCGAAGGCGCGGGTGAGGGCTCTTTCCTCTTGGGGGTTCTCGCGTGCGGAGACACCCTCTCCCCAGCCCTCCCCCGCAGGCGGGGGAGGGAGCGCACCGGATTGGTGGTGACAGCTTCGTCTCACCATTGCATTAGCCAAAACAATCCGCCGTGATGGTTTGAAACCAGTGCTCCGCCTCGGCCGCCTCCCGGACGCGCAGCTCGCGCGGGGCATCGACCGGGCTGGTCGCGCCGCCTTCGACCTCGGCGAAGATGTCACCTTTCGGCTGGTAGTTGCCGGCAAGCGAAAAGCCGTAGCCGGGTGCGACGGTGGTGTAGCAGACGCCTGTCAGTCGCGGCGCTTCCGGCGTGCGGCCCGCGAGCAAAGCGATGATCGCGGCGGCGCAAGCCTTGCCTTGTGCGCTTGCAGCGGAAGCCGATTTGGGAATGCCGCCGCCAAGGCAGGCGTCGCCGATGACGTGGATGTCTTTGACGAGCTTCGATTCGAAAGTGACGGGATCAATCGGGCACCAGCCGGTGGCATCCGCGGCGCCCGCGATCTCGGCAATGCGCCCTGCGCGCTGCGGCGGAATGACGTTGGCAACGTCAGGGGTGTAGTTGCCGAACTCGGTGACGATGGTCCTGCTCGCCGCATAGACCGAGGTGACGCGGCCGCCTTGCGACAGCGCGACCCGCTCGATCATGTCGCCGTAGAGCTCTTTCCAAGCTCTCTCGAATAGCCGCTGCTGGGAGAAGGCGTCCTTGGCATCGAGGATCAGGACTTTCGAGCGTGGCTTCGTGGTCTTGAGATAATGCGCGATCAGGCTGGCGCGCTCGTAAGGTGCCGGCGGGCAACGCGAGGGATTGGCCGGGATCGCAATCGCGACCGTGCCACCGTCCGCCATCGCCTCCAATTGCCTGCGCAGCAGCAGTGTCTGCGGACCAGCTTTCCAGGCGTGGGGCATCTTTTCCGACGCAGCGTCGTCGTAGCCGGGCAGAGCTTCGACATGGAAGTCAATGCCGGGCGAGAGCACGAGACGGTCATAACCAAACGCTTCGCCGTCGGCGGCCGTCACGCTGCGCTTTTGCGTGTCGATGGTCGTCGCAGCCTGAGCGACGACGCTGATGCCCTCGGCGGCGAGCTTGTCGTAACCGAACTGCTGCGCTTCCATATCGCGCAGGCCCGCGATCACCTCGTTGCTGAGGGGACAGGAGATGAAGGTCTTGTTCGGCTCGATCAGGGTCATCTGCAATTTCGCGTCAGCGCGCTTGAGTGCGCGGGCGCAGGCCGCGCCGCCAAAGCCGCCGCCGACCACGACAATGCGGCCCGCCGATTGCGCGCGCAGGATCGAAGGTGCGGCGAGCGATGTGGCCGCGGCGGTGATGCCGAGGACGGCATTCCGCCGTGTCACCGGCGCATTCATGAGACTTGTCCGGAAAAATGCCGCGGCTGCCGTTGTGGCAGCCGCAGCGCTCTCTTAGGCGAAGGTGATGTTCTGGTCGCGCAGTCGCACCGAGCGGATGCGCTTGCCCGTCGCCGCGAAGTAGGCGTTGAGCACCGCGGGCGCCGCGACGCCGATGGTCGGCTCGCCGACGCCGCCCCAGAACCCGCCGCTCGGCACCATCACCGTCTCCACTTTCGGCATCTCGTTGATGCGCATCGAGTTGTAGGTGTCGAAGTTGGTTTGCTCGATCTTGCCATCCTTGACTGTGCAGCCGCCGTAGAACAGCGCCGAGAGGCCATAGACGAAGGAGCCCGCGATCTGCCGCTCCACCTGCGCCGGATTGACAATATAGCCGGGATCGGTGGAGGCGACGATGCGATGCACCTTGATCTTGCTGCCGTCGGTCACCGAGATTTCGGCGGCGCCGGCGACGTAGCTGCCATAGCCCATGACCTGCGCGATGCCACGATACACGCCCTGCGGCGCCGGCGTGGTCCAGCCGATCTTCTCGGCCACGGCATCGAGCACCGCGAGGTGTTTGGGGTGATTGCCCATCAGATTGCGGCGGAATTCGAGCGGGTCCTGGCCAGCGGCCTGGGCCAGCTCGTCCATGAAGCATTCCATGTAGATGGCGTTGTGATTGACGTTGACGCCGCGCCAGAAGCCGGGCGGAACGTGCGGGTTACGCATCGCATGCTCGATCAACAGGTTCGGCACCGAATAGCCGAACGCGGCCTCGCCGGATTGAGCGACGCCCTGGAATGCCGCCGGATCCATGCCGTTCTGCAGCGCTTCGGGGCGCAGCGAGAACAGGATCGACTGCCCGGACAGGCGGTAGTGCAGCGCGACCAGATTGTTGTTGGCGTCGAACGCGCCGGTCATCTTGCACTGGGTGATCGGGTGATACCGGCCGTGCGCCATGTCCTCTTCGCGCGACCACAACAGCTTGATCGGTGTGCCCGGCATTTGCTTGGCGATCATGACCGCCTGACGGACATAGTCGGTCTGGCCGCGCCGGCCGAAGCCGCCGCCGAGCATCACTTTGTGCACGTCGCACTTTTCCGCCGGCAAGCCCGACGCCTCCAGCACCGCCGCGAAGGCCGCCTCGCCATTCTGCGTGCCGCACCAGACCTCGCATTTGTCCGCCGTGTAGAGCGCGGTGGCGTTCATCGGCTCCATCGTGGCGTGGTTCTGGTAGGGATAGCTGTAGACCGCCTCGATCTTCTTGGCGGCACCGGCGATCGCGGCCTTCGCGTCGCCGTTCTTGTTGCCGACATAGGCCGGCTGCGCGTCGTCGAGGCCTTCAGTCAGCCATTTCGCAATCGACTCGCTGGAGACCTTGGCGTTGTCGCCCTCATCCCAGACGATCGGCAGCGCCTCCAGCGCGGTCTTGGCGTGCCACCATGTGTCGGCAACGACGGCGACCGCGGTGTCCCCGACCTTGACGACCTTCTTGACGCCCTTCATGCCGGAGATCTTGGCCTCGTCAAAACTCTTCAGCTTGCCGCCGAACACCGGGCAGTCCTTGATCGCGGCATTCAGCATGCCCGGCAGCTTGACGTCGATGCCGTAGGTCATGGCGCCGGTGGTCTTGTCGGCGGTGTCGAGCCGGTTCACGCCCTTGCCGATCAGCTTCCAGTCCTTCGGATCCTTCAGCTTGACGTCCGCCGGCGGCGTCAGCTTCGCCGCAGCCTCGGCCACCTTGCCGTAGGTCGTGGTCTTGCCCGAAGGCGTATGGGTGATGACGCTGTTCGCGGCCGTGCATTCGGATGCCGGCACTTTCCACGCATCGGCGGCGGCCTGGATCAGCATCACGCGCGCGGTGGCGCCGCCCTTGCGGACATAGTCCTGCGAGGAGCGGATGCCGCGGCTGCCGCCGGTCGAGAAATCGCCCCAGACACGCTTGCGGGCGACGCTCTGGCCGGGCGTCGGATATTCGGTCGTGACCTTGGTCCAGTCGCATTCGAGCTCCTCGGCGACGAGCTGGGCGAGGCCGGTCAGCGAGCCCTGGCCCATCTCGGAGCGGGCGATGCGGATCACGATGGTGTCGTCGGGCCGGACCACGACCCAGGCTCCGATCTCGGGCGAGCCGTCGGCGGCGCGGACCATGGCGGGGCCGCCGAAAGGAATGTCAAAGCCGATTGCGAGACCGGCACCGACCGCGGCCGTGCCGATGACGAAGGCGCGGCGGTTGAGCCGCGGCGAAACATGCTTGTTCATGTGGGATTTCCTTACGCGCTTGCGATCGTGTGGATCGCCTCGCGCACCTGCTGGAAGGTGCCGCAGCGGCAGATGTTGGTGATGGCCTCGTCGATGTCGGCGTCGGTCGGCTTCGGCTTCTCGTTCAAGAGCGCCGCGACCGCCATGATCATGCCGCTTTGGCAATAGCCGCATTGCGGCACGTCCTGGGCGATCCAGGCTTCCTGCACCTTGTGCAGCGAATTTCCGGATGCGAGCCCTTCGATCGTTGTGATCTTCTTGCCCTCGGCCTCGCTGACCGAAACGCCGCAGGAGCGCATCGCCACGCCATCGATGTGAATCGTGCAGGCGCCGCATTGTGCGATGCCGCAACCATATTTGGTGCCGGTCAGGCCGGCATTCTCGCGGATCGCCCAGAGCAGCGGCGTATCCGGCTCCACGTCGAGTGTGAAGGTTTTTCCGTTGATTGTTAGGTTTGCCATCGCAAGTCCCCTGATTGGCCCAATCCACCGATTGAACTCAGCGGCGGAATGTGTCCGGCAAACTGGAACTGTTCAAATCAACAGTCCGCGGGGTGGCCGGGATGCATGGCCCTCCTGCTTGAAAGTATGGACCGGAGCGTTGTTTTGCCTCATCCCCTTCTCAATCGATTCGGGTTGGCGCCTCTTCCGCGGGCGCCAATCCACGGCTTGAGGCGACGTCCGGCCGTGAACGCCGGTTCCGGGCCGGATCGCCGCTGCACAGCGGCGACAGTTTGTCCCTTTTGCCGGGGTGCAAGACGCAGGCGCTTTGATACACTGCGCCGCCGCCAACAGGAGTTCCATGAACGTGCCGAGTCCCTGCAACGTGCTGATGCTCTACCCGCTGTTCTCGGCGGAGTCCTTCTGGACCTTTGGCGAATCCTGCAAAGTGTTGGGCGTCAAGCGCCCTGCCGCCCCTTTGGGGCTGATCACCGTTGCCGCGATGCTGCCCGAGAGCTGGACGGTCCGGCTGATCGACTGCAACACGGCGCCGCTCAGCGACGACGACCTCGCCTGGGCCGACGTCGTCTTCACCGGCGGAATGCTGCCTCAGCAGGCCGACACGCTGCGCCTGATCGAGCTCTGCCGCGCGGCTGGCAAGCCGGTGGTGGTCGGCGGTCCCGATCCCACCTCGAGCCCCCACATCTACGAGCGGGCCGACTTCCGGGTGCTCGGCGAGGCCGAGAGCGTCATCGACCAGTTCATCGCGGCCTGGGACAGCGGCGCGCGGTCCGGCGTCTTCACCGCGCCGAAGTTCCAGGCCGACGTCACCAAGACGCCGGTGCCGCGTTTCGACCTGCTCAAGTTCGACGACTACCTCTATCTCGGTGTGCAGTATTCCCGCGGATGTCCGTTCACCTGCGAGTTCTGCGACATCATCGAGCTCTATGGACGCGTCCCACGGACCAAGACGAACGAGCAGATCCTGCGCGAGCTCGATACGCTCTACCAAATGGGCTATCGCGGCCATCTCGACTTCGTCGACGACAATTTCATCGGCAACAAGAAATCGCTGCGGCTGTTCCTGCCCCAGCTCGCCGAATGGCAGCGCGCCCACGGCTATCCGTTCGAATTCTCCACCGAAGCCTCGGTCAACCTCGCCGACGATCCGGAACTCTTGGAGCTGATGGGGGCGGCCAATTTCTTCGGCATCTTCGTCGGCATCGAAAGTCCGGATCCGGCGACCCTGGTCGCGATGCGGAAGAAGCAGAACACGCGGCGTAACATCGCCGAGAGCATTCACAAGATCTACGCTGCCGGCATTCTCGTCACCGCGGGTTTCATCGTCGGCTTCGACAACGAGAAGGTCTCGATGGCGGAGTCCATGATCGAGTTCATCGAGGAGGCGTCGATCCCCGTCAGCATGGTCGGCCTGCTCTATGCCTTGCCGAACACGCAGCTGACGCGCCGCCTCGAGCGCGAAGGCCGGCTCCACCAGGGCCACGACGTGGCGCCGACCATCGGCGCCGATCAGTGCACGGCCGGGATCAATTTCGATCCGGTGCGCCCGCTGCGCGACATCCTGATGGACTACAAGCGGGTGCTCGAGCACATCTACAGCCCGGCAGCCTATGCAGGACGCGTCGACCGCTTGATGACGCTGCTCGACCGCTCGCGGCAGCGCCACGAGCTCGCGGAAGGCGACATCCGCGCCAAGCTCGGCGCGATGGAGACGGTGCATCGTGTGGTCAGCGCCCTTCCCGAGGCGCGCGGACCGCTGTGGCAGACCTTCATGAACTGCGCCAAGCGCGACACGTCATCGGCGCGCATCGCCGTGCAGATGATCGCCGCCTACGCCCATCTCGGACCGTTTTCGCGCAAGGTCATCGCTGCCATCGATGCGCGCTTGGCGGCGCTGGACAACGAAACCGTCGCTCCGGCGACTGTCGACGTGACGGCGGCCTGACGTCTGGCTTGAGAGCTTACTTCACCGCCAGTCGCAGGAAGCTCATCACGCTGCCGAGCGCGGCAAAGCCTGCGCCGAGCGCCAGCGCCAATGTCGCGCCGTCGTGGCCCGCGAGTGCGAAGCAGGCCGCGGCGAGCGCGGCGCCCGTGGTCTGGCCGGTCAGGCGCGCGGTGGCGACGATGCCGGAGGCGCTCCCGCTGCGATGCGGCGGCGCGCTCGACATCACCGCCTTCATGTTCGGCGCCTGGAAGAAGCCGAACCCCATGCCGCAGATCACCATCCGCCAGATGATGTCGGCAATGGCGGGATTGGCCGGCAGCATCGCGAGCAGCGCCATGCCGAGGCCGAGCAGCACGAGGCCGATGCCGCCGAGCAGGCCGACCGCATGGCGGTCGGACAGGCGTCCGGCGATCGGCGCCATGATGCCGACCACCAGCGGCCACGGCGTCATGAAGAAGCCGGTCTCGACCTGCGAGCGCCCGAGCACGTCCTCGAAGTAGAACGGCAGCGAGACGAAGGCGAGGCCCTGCACGGCAAAGGAGCACACCGCCGTCGCCGCCGACAGCGCGAACATCGGCCGGCTGAATAAGTCGATCGGCAACATCGGCGCGGGATGGTCGGCGTGGCGGCGCGTCAGGATGAAGCCGAAGGCGAGGGCCGAGACCAACTCGATTCCCACGGCCACCGGCGACAAATTGTGGGCGGCGCTGCCAATGCCGGTGATGAACAGGCCGAGGCAGGCCGACGCCAGGATCGCGCCGATAAAATCAAAACCGTGATCGGCGCGCGGTGTCTTCGGCAGCATCGCAAAGCCGATGCCGATCGCGACGAGGCCGAACGGGATGTTGACGGCGAACAGCCACGGCCACGGCCCGAGCGCGAGGATGGCGGAGGCGATCGAGGGTCCGAAGGTGAAGGCGGTCGCGACCACCAGCGCGTTGTGGCCGAAACCGCGGCCCAGCATCCGGCCCGGATAGACGAAGCGCACCAGCGCCGTGTTGACGCTCATGATGCCGCTGGCCCCCAAGCCCTGCAGCGTGCGCGCGAGGAGCAGGCTGTCCAGCGACCACGCCACCGCGCAGAGCAGTGAGGCGACGGTGAACAGGATCAGGCCGCCGAGATAGATGCGCTGGTGCCCGACGATCTCGCCGAGCGCCCCGAGCGGCAACAGCGTCGCCACCAGCGCGATCTGATAGACGTTGACGACCCAGACCGATTGCTCCGGCGTGACATGCAGGTCGGCGGCGATGGCGGGCAGGGCGATGTTGGCGATCGCGGTGTCGAGCGAAGCCATCGCCAGCGCGGTGAAGATCGCCGCGATGGCCCAGCGCCGCTGCGCGGCCGGCAGGCCATCGGACATGGTGTGGTCGGGCTCGCGCGCGGCGGCAGGTAACGTGATTGTCATTCTCTTATTGTCATTGCCTGGCGCGTTGCTCCGGCGGCGTGGCCAAAAGGGGCTTTCGGCATGTACTACGGCCGGGCGGCCTGCCACAGAGACAAGCACGCATGCGGTGTATGCGCGCCGTCCGCGGCTGTGCGCTCAGACAAAAAGTGCGAAAACAACCCCATGCACAGTAGAGATGGGCTTGATCGATAAGGGATTTTCAAACTGCGCTGGGATGACACCCGTCGTCGCCGCGACGTTGACACGTCGGGCAAAACACCGGCAAAATGCTATGCTGCCAACGAGGGGTCACAAGGCCCGCATAGGTTCGCTTGAATGCGCGATGTCCGCTTCGCGAGCAAGTTCAGCGCATCCGCTCATCTCATCGCCGCGCGCCCAACTGACCGGATGCTCGCTGTCGTCAACTGATCCGGACAACGTCAGCTCGTCGAGCTTATCGCGCCACCTCTCGCCGGTGTAGTCCAGGGCAGCATCGGCGCCGAACCTGATCGCAAATCGTCACTAGTCTGCGGTCGATGCCGCCGCGATCACGCGAGGTGTGGGCCTGCCTGTTGTCTCGACTGCGATGTGGCCAGCGGACGACACATCTACTTCGCCATCAGCCTATGAATTCGCACGACCGCGCCAGGAAAGGGGACCTCTTCCCTAACGGGAAGATAGAGCGCGCATTCATCTGTTGATGGCGACGTTGAACAGCGCGCCAGACCGCGGCGCGGCCTTCGATCTGGAGTTCCGTCGGGATGGACCAGACGTGCTTCGGCCGATGCTCTGGTGCCGGCCATGCCGTACCGGTTGATTTAATTTGACTTTTGCGCAGGGTCAAAATTATATAGTTAATATATTTAATTATTTAATCATTATAGACAGTTATTTCGATCTAAGCGTGTTCTGATCGAGGACTGTAACCATGCGAACAGGCCGGGCCATTTGCTCCATTGGAGTTGCTGTCGAGAGAGGCGTGATCCATGCGCCGACCAATTGAGACTGCACCGAGGAACGGAGAAGGCATCTGGGTGGAAGGTGCGACCGGGGCTGTTGAGGTCGGCCATTGGTCATCAGAGGCGGGTAAATGGGTCTGGCAGGACGGCTCTCCAATCAATCCTGCGCCGACCCATTGGTGTCCCGTGATCGAGGATGTCGATCCAGAGGAGGAACGATCGGGCAGTTGGCTTGTGACGGTGGCAATTTTTGTTCCCGTCATCCTCGTTGGGGCTTCCTTGCTCGGGGTGTTCGAGCCATTCCACGCGCAACCCTTTCCGGACATGACTCGCGCCGGCGACGAGAGCGCCCTCAGCCTCAATCAGCGGCCGGAAATCACGGCCGGATCGCTAGCTCTCCTTCGGCGCGAAACGGCCGGAGCTCTGATGCAGGCGGAGCCGGCAAGCGTGGTGCGACCACAGCCGCGGCTGGAGGAAGAGGCTCCGCGCATTGAAGCGCTCGCCAACGAGCTGGCCGAGGCGAACAGAGAGCTCGACGAGGCAGTCCAGCGCACGCAGACGGCGGAACTCGCCGGTGAGGAGCTGCGGAAATCACTTCAACAGGAGCAAGCCCACAGCGCCGAGCTCGCGAACGAACTTGCCGGAGCCCGCCGCGAGATCGATGCCGGTAAGGCACAATCCCGCAACGCGGACGATGTGGCCGGGCAGCAGAGAGAGGCGGCGGCGGGAGAGATCGCAGAACTGCAGCAGTCCCTACAACAGGAGCGGCAAAGAAGCGGCCTCCTCGTGAAGCAGGCGAACACCGCGCAGGCAGCAGCGGCGAGCGCGGAGCAAGAACGCCACGAGGCTCAGGCACGCGCCGCCGCACTCGCGAGCGAACTCGCCGGAATTCCTCGCGGATCGCTCATGGCGGAAGCTGCGGCCGCGGAACAAACGGAGGCGACGGAGCGGGAGCTGCGGCAGTCTTTGCAAGATGAGCAGCGGAAGAACGCCGACCTTGTCGCCGAGGCCAAAGCGGCGAAGGCGGCAATGGCCAATGCCGAACAACAACGTCGCGCTCTCGAAGAGGCCCAGGCGCACGCCGCCACGCTGGAAAGAGAACTCGCTGAAACGCGCCGTGAGATCGAAACCCGGAACGTGCAATTGCGCGAGGCGAACGATGCGGCCTCGCAGCAGAGACAGGCCGCAGACCGAGAGATTGCTGAACTGCGGCAGTCGCTGCAACAGGAGCGGAGCGCGACCGAAGCCAAGCAAAGAGACCGCGCATCGGCATGGGCCCCGACCGATGCGCGCCTTCCGGTGGAGCAAGCGAATGAAGCCCCGATCTTGCCGGCGACGCAGAACGTGGAAGTGACCGCAGCGGAGCCGCCGACAGCCGCAAACCAAAACGACGCGGATGCCCGATTGATCCCGCGCGCCAGGGCGTTGCTCGATCAGGGTAATATCGGTGCAGCGCGCATCGTCCTCGAGCTCGCGGCCGAGAAGGACATTGCGCAGGCAAGTTTCATGCTCGCGGAGACCTATGATCCGGCGGTTCTGGCCGCCTGGGGTACCTATGGAACGCGCGGCGAAGCGGCCAAGGCGCGAGAGCTCTACGCCAGGGCATACCGGGGCGGTATTCGCGAAGCGAAGGAACGGCTGGATGCGCTGCAGCGCTGAGAATGGGCTCGTTGCATTTCGAAGGGACGAAAGGTTGTGGTGGCTGATTCAGAAGGGAACGACATGAACAAGGCGCCAAAGTCACTCTCGTTGCTCCTGCTCACCTGGTTGGTGCCGGTTGCGATGATGCTTCAAACGGCCTGCTTGGAAGCGCAAACCGCGAGAAATACCAGGGCCGATGCTCAGCTCGTCCGACGGCCGCTCCCGCAAGAGAATGAAAAGGACCGGATGAACGCCTGGACGGTCGGGCTCGCCGGCGGCCTGCTCGAGGGCGCGCCGATCCGCCTCGCCGCAGAAATGGCCCGGGTCGTCGACGATGGAGCAGACCTGCATCTCCTGCCGATCGTCACCCGGGGCGCCACCGACAATCTGAATGCGCTGCTCTATTTGCGTGGCGTCGATACCGCCATCATCAATTCCGACGCGCTCGAAGAATATCAGGCTCAGGCACCGCAGATCCGAAGCCGCATCACGTATCTGCTCAATCTCTTCCCATCCGAGCTGCACATTTTCGTGCGACCGGAAATCGCGAGCCTGCAGGATCTTGCCGGCAAGAAGGTGAACTTCAATACCCTGGGCACCGCAGCTGCCTATTCAGGACCACTGATCTTCAGCCGTCTCGGCATCGATGTCGACAAGACATTCATTCCGCATCAGGTGGCCCTGGAGCAGATGCGCAAAGGCGAGATGTCGGCCGTCGTGTTCATCACGTCGAAACCCGTCGACGCCTTCGTAAAGGGCCGCTGGGAGGCTGGATTCAAGTTCCTCCCGGTGCAGTACGATAGGAAGTTCGAGGACTATTATCTGCCTGCGACCTTGGACCCCAATGAGTATCCCAATCTGATCAAGCAAGGCGAGCGGGTCTCGACCATCGCGGTGCCGACGGCGCTCGTTGCGTTCAACTGGCCGCCACGCTCCAATCGCTATCAACGTGTGGCACGCCTTGTCGAGTACCTGTTCTCGCGAATCGACCGCCTGCAGGCTCCGGGCTTCGATCCGAAATGGCGGTCGATCAATCTCGCGGCATCCGTTCCCGGGCTCACCCGCTTCCAAGCCGCGCAGGAATGGCTGGATCGCAAGGCGCGCAGCGTACAGGCGGGGCCATGAAGACTGCCGCTCCTCGGCTCGCCGTCGCCTTGAATGTCGCCTGCGGAATCGCTTACGCGCAAAACACTGGCGATCCCATGGAAACACTTCGGGCTTGTTCGGCGATGGAGGGGCAAGCCCGGCTGGAATGTCTGCAAGACTTATCACGTAAGATCCCTCCGCCAAGTCGGCGGGGGGCAGATGACGGCTGGCTGGTCAGCGAGACCACTTCGCCGGTGGATTATCTGCCGATCGTCACCGCCACCACCTCATCCGTTAGCGGCTCTGATGGCGCCGCGATGCAACTCGCAATCCACTGCCGCAGAGGCCGCACGGAAGTCGTGGTCACCGGACCGGCGCTGTCACGCAGTGCCAACGAATACGTCATCTCTTTTCGGCTGAATGCGGATACGCCAATGCAACTCACGGCATCGTCGCCCTCATTCGGCTCCGGCGTCGCTTTCGGGGGCGACGTCGTAAAGTTGCTAAGCTCGCTACCCGACGACGGTCACATCGTTGTGCGCCTTTTCACCCGCGCTGGTCCGGTGCAAGACGGACAATTCCTGCTCAGCGGATTCGAAAATGTGCGCAAGAAAATGGCGGCTGCATGCAAATGGCCCCATGCCGTCGCCAGACCAGGAAGGTGATGGGCAGGGAAAATGGGAGATACAAGATGATCAATCCAAAATGGGCGATGGCAGTCATCAGCGGCCTGGCGATGCTGCTTCTGATCGGACCAAGCGCGGCGCAGCAGGACAACCAGTTGATTCCGCAGGTGCGTGAGAAGAGCCAAGCGAGCAACCAGAAGCATCCGGCTCGACAGAAGCAGGTGAGCAAGCCGGCGCAGAATCAGGCGATCAAGCAGGATCGTGCGAACAACACGAAGATGGCTCTGGCGACGAAAGCCGAGAGCGCCAGGAAGCCGCATCGGCTGATACTGCAGGTCAATTCCAACGAACCTGCGATGATGAACCTCACACTCAACAATGCGACCAACGTCGCGCAATACTACCGCGATCTCGGTGAACCAGTGTCGATCGAGGTCGTCACTTTCGGTCCTGGCCTTCACATGCTGCGCGATGACACCTCGCCGGTAAAGCCGCGCATCGAGGTGCTCGCGATGAGCCATCCCGAAATCTCCTTCAAAGCTTGCGGCAACACCCAGGAAAACATGCGCAAGGCGGAGAACAAGGACATCAACCTGATTCCACAGGCCACGGTCGTCAAATCCGGTGTCGTCCGCGTCATGGAGCTGCAGGAGCAGGGCTGGAGCTACGTCAAACCGTGAGGTCCGGCGGCAAACCCAGGGCAATCGCATATGGGAAGCGGATTCCCTGCGGCCCATCCTTCGAGACGCCCGCTTTGGCGGGCTCCTCAGGATGAGGGCGGAGTGTGCGGAAGCAGTTTCAACGGCCTCGATGCCAACTCGCCTCATCCTGAGGAGACCGCTGGAAGCGGTCGTCTCGAAGGACGAGGCGCTTGCTCAGGCGGCTCCAAGAGATCATACGCGATAGCCATGCCGGCAAATCGGACATGGCATGCGTTCGCGGGCCGAGCGGGTTCAGGAGACCACCTCTAAAACTGGTATCTCCGCAAGCCTCCATCCACCGGGATCACCGTGCCCGTGATGTAGCGCGCCACCGGTGAGGCCAGGAACACTGCGAGCGCCGCGAGATCCTCCGGCTCGCCCCAATAGCCGACCGGGATCTCTTCCTCCGCGAAGCGCTCGCGATAATCCGGCGGGTAGTTGCGGCGGATCTGCTCGCTCATGATGCGGCCGGGCGGGATGCAGTTGATGGTGACGCCGTGCGCGCCGATCTCGCGCGACAGGCCCTTGGCCCAGGCGTGCACGGCGGCTTTCGCGGCGAAGGCGGCGTTGAGGCCTTCCGGCTCGGACTTGCCGGTGATGTTGACGATGCGGCCCCATTTGCGTTCGATCATCTGCGGCAGCAGCGCATGTGCGATGCGGCGGTAGCTGGTGAAATTCAGCGCGATCGCCTCGTCCCATTTGCTGTCGGGCGCATCGACGGGGAGGGGACGGCTGCCGCCGGCATTGTTGACGAGGATGTCGACATGGCCGAGCTCCTTGATTGCAAACGCCGCGATCCTCTCGGCCGCGTCCTTCGCCATCACGTCCTGCTCGAACGGCGTTATCAGCCCGCCGCCGACCTCTTTCACCAGCTCGGCGAGCAGATCGGTCCGCCGCGCGACGCCAACGACGCGCACGCCTTCGGCAGCAAGGCCCTTGGCGATGGCGCGGCCGATGCCGATGCTTGCGCCCGTGACGACTGCGGTTTTCGATTTGAGCCCGAGGTCCATGGTGACACGCTCTCTTGTTGTTTCTTGGCTGTTGCTTTCGTTTCCTGCCGCGTCCTGTGAGCTTTGCGAATTGCCCGACCGGGACGAGCAGTGGTAACCAAGAGCTTCGGCGAAGGAAACACGAAAAAGAAAAGGCGCGAGTGATGGTCTGGGACCCGCAGCAATATCTGAAATTCTCCGGCCACCGGCTCCGGCCCGCCGTCGACCTGTTGATGCGGATTCCGAATTTCGGCCCACGCGCGATCGCCGATCTTGGCGCCGGCGCCGGCAACGTGACAAAACTGATCAGGGAGCGCTGGCCGGATGCCACCGTGACCGGGGTCGAGGGTTCGGCCGAGATGGTCGCGGCCGGCCGCAAGGCCGCGCCCGACGTGGAATGGTCACATGAAGACCTCGGCCATTGGCGTCCAGCGAAGCAGTATGACCTGATCTATTCCAATGCCGCACTGCACTGGCTGCCCAATCATGCGGCACTGTTTCCGTCGGTGATGGAGAAGGTGACGCGTGGGGGCATGCTTGCGGTGCAGATGCCGCGCAATTTTACCGCGCCGTCGCATGTGCTGATCGGAGAGACCGCGCTGAACGGTCCCTGGCGGTCCAAGGTCGAGCATCTCGTCACCCCGCCGCCGGTCGAAGGGCCGGCCTTCTATCACGACCTGCTCGCGCCGCTCTCGCAGAATATCGACATCTGGGAAACTGAATATCTGCAAGTACTCGAAGGCGAGAACCCGGTGAAGGAGTGGACCAAGGGGACCTGGTTGACGCGCTATCTCGATGTCTTGCAGGGTGATGAAAAGGCTGCGTTCGAAGCCGCCTATGGGATGCGGGTCGCAAAGGCCTACCCGAAGAATGCGGCGGGGCAGACGCTGTTCCCGTTCCGGCGCCTCTTCATAGTCGCCCAGCGCAAAAACTGATGGCACTGCCGCAATGCGGCAAAAGCGCTCGTTTCCTTGGACTGAAGCGGGCGCCGGGTTGCGCATCCGGCAGCGGTCAAGTTAGCTTGGCTGCGGCAAATTGGGCTTAGGTCTAGTTGTTCGGGTGGCGGATTGCTGCCACTACTGACCTGAAAAACAAAAAGACCCAGTTTAAACAGGTTGTTGGGAGGTTACTTCATGCGCAAGCTGCTTCTTGCAGTCGCCGCCACGGCTATTCTGTTGGTCCCTGCCTTCGCCCAGGCCCAGAATCCCATCGTCATCAAGTTCAGCCACGTCGTCGCCAATGACACCCCGAAGGGCAAGGGCGCGCTGAAGTTCAAGGAGCTCGCCGAGAAGTACACCGACGGCAAGGTCAAGGTCGAAGTCTACCCGAACTCCACGCTCTACAAGGACAAGGAGGAGATCGAGGCGCTTCAGCTCGGTTCGGTGCAGATGCTCGCGCCGTCGACCGCGAAATTCGCGCCGCTCGGCGTCAAGGAGTTCGAGGCGCTCGACCTGCCATGGCTGTTCAGGGATGACCAGACCTACGCCAACGCGATGAAGGGCACGGTCGGCAAATGGCTGTTCCAGAAGCTCGAGGCCAAGGGCATCACCGGGCTCGCTTATTGGGACAACGGCTTCCACATGCTCTCCGCCAACCGCCCCTTGCTGAAGCCGACCGATTTCCAGGGGCTTAAATTCCGCATCTCCGGATCGAAGATCGCCGACCAATATCTTCGCATCATGGGTTCGATCCCGCAGATCATGGCGTTCTCCGAAGTCTACCAGGCGCTGCAGACGGGCGTGGTCGACGGCTGCGAGAACACGGCGTCCAACTACCTGACGCAGAAGTTCTACGAGGTGCAGAAGGACATTACCGTGTCCTATCACGCGCATCTGCAATATGCCGTCATCGTCAACGCGAAATTCTGGTCGGGCCTGCCGCCCGACATCCGCACCCAGCTTGACAAGGCGATGGCGGAGGCGACCGACTACACCAACTCGATCGCGCGTCAGGAGAACGAGGACGCGCTGGCCGAGATCAAGAAGCTCGGCAAGACCAATCTGCATTATCTCACCGACGCCGATCGCAAGGCGTGGCAGGAGGCGATGCAGCCGACCTACAAATGGGCGAAGGGACGGGTCGGGCAGGAGGTGCTCGATCTCCTCGCCAAGGAACTCGACGTCAAGATGAACTGACGGCCGCGCCCTACTAAGAACAATAACAACGGTCGGGGGTGATCGCACTCCCGGCCGTTTCGCTCTTGAATGGACGAGCCAATGCTGGGGGGACCAAGTTGCTGCGTGTGCTGAATCGAGTGCTCGATCATCTCGAGGAATGGCTGATCGCGACGATGATCGCGGCTGCGACGTCGCTCATCTTCGTCGCGGTGCTGCATCGTTACGGCGCCGGCCTGTCGATCGATATCGCCAGATGGGCGGAGGCCCGCAATCTGGCCTTCCTCGCCGTTCCCGCGCGCGCGACGTTCAGCTGGCTTGCCTCGCTCGACCTGTCCTGGGCGCAAGAGCTCTGCATCTACATGTTCATCTGGATGGCGAAGTTCGGCGCCGCCTACGGCGTGCGCACCGGCATCCATGTCGGCGTCGACGTGCTCGTCAACATCCTTCCGGGCGGATCGCGCCGCCGCGTCATCACCTTCGGGCTGTTGTGCGGCGCGCTCTTCACCGCCATCGTGAGCTATTTCGGTGCCGCGTTCGTCAGCCAGATGTGGCAGACCGGCCAGCAGTCCAACGATCTCGAAGCGCCGATGTGGGTGGTGTATCTCACCATCCCGCTCGGCTCCGGCTTGATGTGCTTCCGCTTCCTCCAGGTCGCGTGGTCGTTCTACCGCACCGGCGAGCTGCCGCATCACGACATGGCGGGCGTCGAGGGCGTCGAGGCGGACCCGGTGCATCCGGCCCCGGTCACACCCAGCCAGGTCGTCCGGGACGAGCGCAGCCCGCTCGGCTGGATCCTGATGCTGCTGCCGGTCCTGATCGTCGCCCTGTGCTTTGCGCATGCCGGCCACGTCATCACGCTGCCGCATGGCCTGCGCGTCGTCATCGTGTTCGCACTTCTACTCTCGTTGATGCTGACGGGCATGCCGATCTCGATCGCGCTGGGCCTGACCGTGCTCAGCTTCATGTTCACGCTGACCGATGTGCGAACGGAATCGGTGGCGCTGAAGCTGTTCACCGGCATCGAGAATTTCGAGATCATGGCGATCCCGTTCTTCATCCTTGCCGGCAACTTCCTGACTCATGGCGGCGTGGCGCGCCGGATGATCACGTTCGCGACCGCGCTGGTCGGCCATTGGTACGGCGGTCTCGCTTTGTCGGGCGTGGTCGCTTGCGCGCTGTTCGCGGCAATTTCCGGCTCCTCGCCGGCGACCGTGGTGGCGATCGGTTCGGTGATCCTGCCTGCGATGGTCGCGCAAGGGTTTCCGAAGCGGTTCGGGGCGGGGGTGATCACGACATCAGGCTCGCTCGGCATTCTCATTCCGCCGTCGATCCCGATGGTTCTCTACGCCGTCTCCACCAACAGCTCGGTCGGCAAGCTCTTCATCGCCGGCATCGTGCCGGGATTCGTCCTCGCCACGCTGCTCGGCGCCACGACGTTCTATCGTGCCTGGCGCAACGACTATCCGCGGATGCCGAAGGCCACGTTCCTCCAGCGTCTGGATGCGTTCCGCAAGTCGATCTGGGGCATCCTGCTGATCGTGATCGTGATCGGCGGCATCTACAGCGGCTTGTTCACGCCGACCGAAGCTGCCGCCGTCAGCGCGGTCTACGCCTTCATCGTCGCAGTGTTCATCTACAAGGATCTGAAGCTGCGCGACGTGCCGCGGGTGCTGCTGTCATCGGCGAACCTTTCGGCGATGCTGCTCTACATCATCACCAACGCCGTGCTGTTCTCGTTCCTGATGACCTACGAGAACGTGCCGCAGGCGCTGGCGCAATGGATGATCGACCAGGGCTTGGGGTGGATCGGCTTCCTGCTCGTCGTCAACCTGCTGCTGCTGCTGGCGGGCAACGTGATGGAGCCGTCCTCGATCATCCTGATCATGGCGCCGATCCTGTTTCCGGTCGCGGTCAAGCTCGGCATCGATCCGATCCATTTCGGCATCCTGATGACGGTCAACATGGAGGTCGGGCTGTGCCATCCGCCCGTCGGCCTCAATCTCTACGTCGCCTCAGGCATCGCCAAGATGGGCATCACCGAGCTCACGGTCGCGGTGTGGCCGTGGCTCCTGACCATGCTGACGTTCCTGGTGATCGTGACTTATTGGCCCGGCCTGTCGTTGTGGCTGCCGACGCTGCTGGGGATGTAGCGGCTTAACCCCGTCTCGTTCTGGGGAGAGGGCAAATCGTAGCCTGGATGGAGCGCAAGCGTAATCCGGGACTTTCCCGCGTCTGGATCGAAACCCCGGATTGCGCTTCGCTCCATCCGGGCTTCGGTTCGCTCTTTCCTCCGATGGCAATCAACCGCGAGATGCGGTTAGATGGCCGCGACAGGCCGGAGAACAGAAATGACAGAACACAGCAGCGAGCCGAAGAGCGCAACGCCGTCCGTCATCGCGCAACACGAGGCCATGCTGAACGCGCTGCCGTTTTCCGACATGCGGGATTTCGACGACGCGGCGCGCGGCTTTCTCGGCACGATCGAGAACGCGACGGTCACACATCCGCAGGGGCGGACGGTCTGGAGCCTTGCGCCCTATGGCTTCCTCGCCGAGCAAGAAGCGCCGCCCACGGTCAATCCGAGCCTGTGGCGACAATCGCGGCTCAACATGCATCACGGTCTGTTCGAGGTCGTGCCCGGCGTCTATCAGGTGCGCGGGCTCGACATCGCCAACATGACGCTGATCGAGGGCGACAGTGGCGTCATCGTCGTGGATACTCTGACCTCGATCGAGGGCGCGCGCGCTGCGCTCGATCTCTACTTCAGGCATCGTGGCGAGCGCCCGGTCGCGGCCGTCATCTTCACGCACACCCACACCGATCATTGGGGCGGCGCGCGCGGCGTGCTGGAGGAGGATGCGCTGGCGACCAGCCGCGTGCCGGTCATCGCGCCGAACCTGTTCATGGAGCACGCCGTCTCCGAGAACATCATCGCGGGACCGGCGATGCTGCGCCGGGCGCAGTACCAGTTCGGACCGTTCCTCGCCAAGGGCGCGCGCGGGCAGGTGGATTGCGGCCTCGGCAAGTCAATGGCGGCAGGCTCGGTCGCGCTGCTGCGCCCGACCGATTTGATCATGGCCACCGGCGAGACGCGCGTCATCGACGGCGTCGAGTTCGAATTCCAGATGGCGCCCAACAGCGAAGCGCCGGCGGAGATGCATTTCTTCGTCCCGCGCTACAGGCTTCTGAACCTCGCCGAGAACTGCACCCACAATTTCCACAATCTGCTGCCGTTCCGCGGCGCCGATGTGCGCGACGCGCTGGCCTGGTCGAAATATCTGGGCGAGGCCCTGCTGCTCTGGGACGGCAAGGCCGAGGCGATGTGCGGCCAGCATCACTGGCCGGTGTGGGGGAGGGATCGGATCGGCACCATGATCCGGCAGCAGCGCGACCTCTACAAATTCGCGCACGACCAGACCATCCGCCTGATGAACCACGGCCTCACCGCCGCCGAGATCGCCGAAACGATCCAGCTGCCGAAGAGCCTGGAAGCCGCCTGGCACGGCCGCGGCTATTACGGCCACATCCGGCATAACGTGAAGGCGATCTACCAGAAATATCTCGGCTGGTACGACGCCAATCCGGTCAATCTCGACCCGCTGCCGCCGGTTGAATCAGGCAGGAAGTATGTCGAGTACATGGGTGGCGCGGATGCCATTCTGGCGCGGGCGCGGACGGATTTCGACAAGGGCGAGTTTCGTTTCATCGCGCAAGCGCTCGGCCATCTCGTCTTCGCCGAGCCGGACAATCAGGCGGCGCGCGCGTTGCTGGCGGATACGCTCGAGCAGCTCGGTTATGCCGCCGAAAGCGCGACCTGGCGCAACGCCTATCTGTTCGGCGCCCAGGAATTGCGCCAGGGCATGCCGAAGGTGTCGGCGCGCCCGCCGATGCCGCGCGAGACGCTGGCCGCATTGCGCACCTCGCAGCTCTGGGACGTGCTCGGCATTCGCCTCAACGGCCCGAAAGCGGAAGGCAAGCACATCGTGCTGAACTGGAGTTTTTCCGACACCGGCGAGACCTTCGTTCTCAATCTGGAGAACTCTGCGCTGACCTACACCGAGGGCGTGCAGGCGGACGGCGCCGATGCCAGCTTCACGCTGGCGCGCTCGACGCTCGACGAGGTCATCGCGAAACAGACCAGCTTTCCGGAGGCGGTCGCCGCCGGCAAGATCAAGCTCTCAGGCAATCCGATGCGGCTCGCCGAGCTGATGGGCCTGATGGACGAATTCCCGCGCATGTTCGAGATCGTCGAGCCGAAGCGGACGGGCGTGGTGTAGGGAAGCGCGGTGTCGGCTTCTTCCCTTATCCCCTTGTGGGAGAAGGTGGCGCGAAGCGCCGGATGAGGGGTCTCTTTCCACGGAGAAACTTTTCTATGCGGAAGCAACCCCTCACCCAAGCGACTGTGCCGCTTGGTTCTTGAGCCCTCTCCCACAAGGGGAGAGGGCACTTCCACTGGCGGTGTAGAAAATCTACTCCGCGCTGCTCACCAGCTTGATCCGCGGTGCTTGTTCCTCGGTCAGGCTGCGATACGCCGCGAGATAGTCCAGTGCCATGCGCCGCGCCGTGAAGCGCGTCTCGAACTGCTTGCGGATCGCGGCGCGGTCGAGCTGCGGCAGGCGCTTGATCACGCCTGCCGCGCTGATGACGTCCTCGACCACGAAGCCGGTCAAGCCTTCGTCGATGATCTCCGGCACCGAGCCGCGGTTGAAGGCGACGACCGGCGTTCCGCAGGCCATGGCTTCGATCATCACGAGGCCGAACGGCTCCGGCCAGTCGATCGGCAGCAAGAGGCCGAGCGCGCCGCTCAGGAAGTCCGATTTCTCGTGATCGCTGATCTCGCCGATGAACTCCACCAGGGGATTGTTCTCGATCATCGGCCGGATCAGCTCGTCATAGTAATCCTGGTCGGCGCGATCGACCTTGGCGGCGATCTTCAGCGGGATGCCGCAATGGGTCGCGATCTTGATGGCGCGGTCGACACCTTTCTCCGGCGCGATGCGGCCGAGCACGGCGAGATATTCTTGGCGAGCCGGCTTCGGCGTCAGCAGGTTCTCCGGCAGGCCGTGGTGGATCGTCGTCACCCAGCTTGCCTGCGGCACCGGGCGGCGCTGCGCATTGGAGATCGAAATGACGGGCATCTTGGTGAAGGTGTTGAAGACCGGCTGGTGCTCCGGCAGGTCCAGCCGGCCGTGCAGCGTGGTCACGAACGGCGTCGGCTGCCGGTGGAAGAGCGACCACGGGTAATAGTCCAGATGGAAGTGGAGGAAGTCGAACTCCTCATCGTCACATTTCTGCCGCACCCGCTCCAGGAGCACCATGTGCAGCGCATTGGGATCGCGCACGGAACCGTCGAGACGGAGCGCCCGCGGCCATAACGCATCCAGCTTTCCCGAGGTTTGCGAGTCGCCGCTGGCGAACAGCGTCACATCGTGTCCAAGGGCCACCAGCTCTTCCGTCAACCAATGCACCACCCGCTCGGTGCCGCCATACAGCTTGGGTGGAACAGCCTCCGTCAACGGAGCAACCTGCGCGATGCGCATCTCACCATCTCCTTTGTGCGATCATGATCGAAGAGCCCCCGCCAGTACGGCACCGGCAATGCCAGACAAGGGAACGTTCCCGCACTTGCGAAGTTCCTTCCTCCAAACGTTACATATTCGACACGTCCGGGGCTGTCTCGATGCTGCCATCACATCTTCTCAGATCGTCCGCATCCGCATGTCGTGATCGCCCCGCCCGGGAACCGAGGCGAAGCGGTCGATGTTCAGTTCGATCAGTAAACAACATCCGAAAATCATCACGACGGGGTCGGTAGCCACATGGATCAGCTTTCTGGATACGCGCGCAGGCCATTTGCTTTTGTCCTGCGCTATCTCCGGCGTCGTCTTGCGTCGCATCTGGTGATCCTGACCGCTGTCGTGGCAGCCGTTGCCTGCTCCGTGGGCACGCAGTATGGCGTCAAATCCCTGGTCGATAGTCTGTCCGCCGGACCATCACATGGTGGCAGCGTATGGCTGGCATTCATTTTACTCATGTCGCTGATCACCGCCGACAACTTCCTGTGGCGGGTCGCGAGCTGGACGGCGAGCTTCACCTTCGTCCGGGTCACGGGTGATTTACGCCGTGACATATTTCGTCATCTGACCGGTCACGCGCCGAGCTACTTCTCCGATCGCATGCCGGGCATGCTGACGAGCCGCATCACGGCGACCTCGAACGCGGTGTTCACGGTCGAGAACATGTTCGTCTGGAACGTGCTGCCGCCCTGCATTGCCACAGTTGCGGCAATCATGCTGATTGGAACCGTGAGTCCCTATATGGCGCTCGGCCTGATCGTGATCGCGGGTGGCATGGTGATCGCGATGTTCCACCTGGCCGCCGCCGGCAAGCCGCTGCATGACGATTTCGCCGACAAGGCCGCGGTGGTCGACGGCGAGATGATCGACGTGATCAGCAACATGCCGCTGGTGCGCGCTTTCTGCGGCATCAGCCACGAGCATGAGCGCTTCGATGCGACGGTGAACCGGGAGCTCACCGCGCGCGGCCGCAGCCTGCGCTATCTGGAGAAGCTGCGGCTCACGCATGCCGGCGTGACCGTCGTGCTGACGGTGGCGCTGATGGCCTGGGCGATCACGTTGTGGCAGCGGGGTGAGGCGACCACCGGCGACGTCGTGCTGGTCTGCACCCTTGGCCTATCCATTCTCAATGCCACGCGCGACCTCGCGGTGGCGCTGGTCGACGTCACCCAGCACGTCGCGCGGCTGACCGAGGCGATCGCCACGCTGCTGGTGCCGCACGAACTGCGCGATCACCCCGAGGCCGAGCCCCTCGTCAAGAGCGGCGCCGCGATCGCGTACAACAACGTCACCTTCGGCTATCCCGGCGGCGAGAAGATCTTTGAGCGGTTCAGCCTGCGCCTGCAGCCCGGCCAGCGCGTCGGTCTGGTCGGCCAGTCCGGCGGCGGCAAATCGACGCTGTTCACGCTGCTCCAGCGCTTCTACGATACCGACGAGGGCAGCATCACCATCGACGGACAGGACATCTCGAAGGTGACGCAGCTGAGCCTGCGCGAGGCGATCTCGGTCGTGCCGCAGGATATCTCCTTGTTTCATCGTTCCATCCGCGAGAATATCCGCTATGGTCGCCCGAACGCGACCGATGACGAGGTGTTGCGCGCGGCGATCGCGGCGCGCTGCGATTTCGTCGAGAGCCTGCCCGACGGCCTCGACACCATGGTCGGCGACCGCGGTGTGAAGATGTCGGGCGGCCAGCGCCAACGCATCGCGATTGCGCGCGCCTTCCTCAAGGACGCGCCGATCCTGCTGCTCGACGAGGCGACCGCAGCGCTTGACAGCGAATCCGAGGAGGCGATCCGCGAGGCGCTGTCGCGGCTGATGCGCGGCCGCACGGTGATTGCGATTGCGCACCGTCTGGCGACGCTGCGCAATTTTGATCGCGTGGTGGTGCTCAAGGCCGGTAAGATCATCGAGGACGGCGCGCCCGACCGGCTGATGCAGGCTCACGGTCCCTACCGTGAACTGGTGACGCAGGAGATGAGCCGGCTCTCGAAGTTCGCCGCGTAGATCCAGCAGTCGCGTTCGTTGGTTGCGTTTCGAATCAAGGCGCAGGGGAGCAGCTCATGGCAGCCGAAACCGTAACCCAGATCATTTCGATATCGCAGACGGCCGAAGCCGTCGCGGAGCAGACGTTCTACATTCCGATGACGGGACCCGCCGCCCGGCCGCGGCGGTCCCTCAAGCACGACGATACCTTCATCGTTCTCGACAGCCATGGCGACATCGGCGCTTCGGCGGGCGGGCCGGACGGGCTGTTTCACCACGACACGCGCTATCTGGCGCGGCTGGAGCTCGTGCTCGACGATCTCCAGCCGCTGCTGCTCGGCTCGAATCTGCGCGACGACAATTCGGCGTTGACAGTCGATCTGACCAATCCCGACATCTACCGTCAGGGCCGCCTCGTGTTCCAAAAGGATCTGCTGCACATCGTGCGCACGATCTTCCTGTGGCGCGGTGCCGCCTATCAACGCATCGGCGTGCAGAACCACGGCGACGCGCGCGCCAGCTTCGAGTTGACGCTGCTGTTCGACAACGACTTCGCCGACCTGTTCGAGGTCCGCGGCGAGCGGCGCCCGCGCCGCGGGACGGGCACGAGCCGGCTGCTAGGCCCGACCGACGTGTTGTTCGGGTATCGCGGCCTCGACGACGCCGAGCGCACCACCGGCCTGCATTTCGACCCGCGCCCGACGCGGCTGTCAGTCAATGCCGCGACATGGCAGCTCGAGCTCGACCCGCACGAGGCGAGATCGCTGTTCGTCGCCGTCTCCTGCAACCGGCCGGTGACGGAAAAGCCGGCGCGGTTCTTCCAGGGCCTCCTGGCGCACCGCCGCGAGATGCGGCGGTCGACCATGGGCGCCGCAAGCATCGAGACCTCCAACAACATCTTCAACGAGGTGCTGTGCCAGGCCATGGCCGACCTCAACATGCTGATGACGGAGACCCCGCAGGGGCGTTATCCCTATGCCGGCATACCCTGGTACTCGACGACTTTCGGCCGCGACGGCCTGATCACTGCGCTACAGATGCTCTGGGTCGATCCGCGCGTCGCCAGGGGCGTGCTCAGACGGCTCGCGCATTTCCAGGCGAAGGCGATCGATCCGCTCGCCGACGCCGCGCCCGGAAAGATCCTGCACGAGATGCGCGGCGGCGAGATGGCGGCGCTGGGCGAGGTGCCGTTCTCCCAATATTACGGCAGCGTCGATTCGACCGCGCTGTTCGTCCTGCTCGCCGGAAGCTATTTCGAGCGCACTGGAGACGAGGCCACGTTGATCGAGCTGTGGCCGGCGATCGAAGCGGGCCTCGCCTGGATCGACGGTCCTGGCGATCCCGATCAGGACGGCTTCGTCGAATACCAGCGCGCGACGGAGAAGGGGCTGGCCAACCAGGGCTGGAAGGATTCCTACGACGCGATCTTCCATGCCGACGGCCAGCTCGCGGAAGGCAACATCGCGCTCGCCGAGGTCCAGGGCTACGTCTACGCGGCCAAGCAGCTCGCCGCGCGCTGCGCGCTGCGGCTCGGCAAGCCGGACCGCGTGCGCCAGCTCGAGGCCGAAGCCAAGGCGCTGGCCGAGCGCTTCGAGAAGGCGTTCTGGTGCGAGGAGCTCGGCACCTATGCGCTCGCCCTCGACGGCAGGAAGCGCCCCTGCAAGGTGCGGACCTCGAATGCCGGGCAGGTGCTGTTCAGCGGCATGATCCGCGAGGATCGCGCCCGTCTCGTCGCCGCCGATCTGATGCGGCCGCATTTCTACTCGGGCTGGGGCATCCGCACCGTCGCGCAGAGCGAGGTGCGCTACAACCCGATGTCCTATCATGACGGCTCGATCTGGCCGCACGACAACGCGCTGATCGCGCTCGGGCTCGCGCGCTACGGCCTCAAGCATTCGGTGGCGCATGTCTTCAAGGGGCTGTTCGACGCGGCGACCTATATGGACCTGCGCCGGCTGCCCGAATTGTTCTGCGGCTTCCGGCGCGAGAAGCGGCGCGGCCCGACGCTCTATCCGGTCGCCTGCGCACCGCAGGCCTGGGCCAGCGCGACGCCGTTCACGCTGCTGGAGGCGGCGCTGGGCATCGAGTTCGACGTGGCACGCTGTGAGATTCGCCTGCGCAATCCGCATCTGCCGACGTTCCTGAACGAGGTGATCCTGCGCGATCTGCGTCTGGGCGGGTCCAGCGTGGATCTGCGCGTCAGCCGCCACGGCGACGACGTGGCGCTGGAGGTGTTGCGCACGCGCGGCCAGATCCAGGTCTCGATCGTGCTGGCGCGCTAGCGGCGCGCCGTGAGGAGGGTGCGATGCGTGCGATCGGAGCACTGATCCTGGGCATAGCCATCGTCTCGGGCCTGGCGGTGGCGACCTCGCGCGCCGCGGAGGATCAGCCCGCGGGCGCGAGCGAAGCGAATGCGCCGCCGACGGCACAGCCGCCGGCCTCGACCGTTCCGGTCACCCCCAAGGATGCCGCCCCGCCGCCCTCGGTGACCATCATCGGCGCAAGCGAGGCGCATGGCGTCCTCGGCCGCGACGTGCGCAGCGCCGCCGGCGAAGACATGGGCCGCATCGTCGACGTCATCGTCGATCGCACCGGCCATGTGCGCGCGGCGGCGATCGATTTCGGCGGCTTCCTCGGCGTCGGCAGCCGCAAGATCGTGGTGGACTGGAACGCGCTGCGCTTCGGCAAGATCGCCAACAAGAAGGACAGCATCACGCTGGAATTGACCAAGGCGCAGGTCGCGGCGGCGCCGGAATACAAGGAAGACACGCCGATCGTCGTGCTCGGCGCGTCCGGCAGCCTTCAACCGCTGCAAGCGATTCAGTGAGGTGCCCGGAGGGCTGACCGCCTGTGCTGTTGTCGAGAAAGCCGAAACATGCAGATCGCGACGGCCGCGTTGAGCAGAACAACGTCGCCGCGTCGCCGGCTGCAGGCCTTCCGGCACCGTCGCGCCAGAGCCTGCGCGGGCTCGACTGGTTCGTCTTCTTCCTTGCCGATGTGCAGACCGGATTCGGTCCGTTCATCGCGGTTTATCTGACGACGCAGAAATGGACCCAGGTCGAGATCGGCCTCGTGCTGTCGATCGGTGGCATCGTCGCCCTGATCGGGCAGATGCCGGGCGGCGCGATCATCGATGCGGCAAAATCGGAACGGCTGGTGGCCGCCCTTGCGATTGCCACCATCGGCTGCTGCGCGCTTGCCTACGCCGCGATGCCGATCTTCCCCGTCGTGGTGACCGCCGCCACCCTGCATGCGATGGCGAGTTGCGTGCTGGGGCCGGCGATTGCCGCGATCAGCCTCGGCCTGGTCGGCCCGCTCGCGATCGGCGAGCGCCTCGGCCGCAATGCCCGCTTTGCCTCGCTCGGCAACGGCGTTGCGGCGGCGGTGATGGGCACTGCCGGGTACCTGCTCTCGAGCCGCTCGGTCTTCCTGGTCACCTTCCTGCTCGCGATCCCGACCCTGATCGCGCTTTCGCGCATCCGCGAGCACGAGGTCGACATTAGACGCTGTCACGGCGAGATGCCGCCTGAGGCCGCCGATCGCGGCGACACCAATGTCTGGCACCTGATCCGGCAGCGTCCGCTGATCGTGTTCGCGCTGAGCGTGCTCTTGTTGCAGCTCGCGAACGCCGCAATGATGCCGCTGATGGCGAGCGCGGTGACGGCGCGGTCGAGCCAGTGGGCGACGGTGCTCGTCGCCTTTTGCATCGTCGTTCCGCAAGCGATCGTGGCGCTGCTGTCGCCGACCATCGGGCGCAAGGCGCAACTCTGGGGCCGGCGGCCGCTGCTCCTGATCGGATTCGGCGCGCTGACGATTCGCGGCCTGTTGTTCGCAACCGTGCGCGATCCCTATCTGCTCGTGCTGGTGCAGGTGTTCGACGGCCTCACCGCGGCCGTGTTCGCGGTGATGATTCCGCTGATCGTCGCCGACGTCGCCTTCGGCAGCGGTCACTTCAACCTGGCGCAGGGCATCGTCGGCACGGCGACCGGCATCGGTGCGTCCTTGAGCACCGCGCTTGGCGGCTATGTCAGCGACAAGTTCGGCAACGCCACCGCCTTCATCGGACTGTCCGGCATCGCCGCGATGGGGCTTCTGCTGATTCTGTTCGTGATGCCCGAGACGCGGCGCGCGGGTATGATCGCGGCCAAAGAGATGGCCGGCTGACGAATTCAGCCGGCCAAGGAAAAGTCGAGTGGGTGGGGAGGAGGTCGTCGAAATCAGGCGTCCAGATTGTGCAGGCGCTGGCGGTTGCGCAGCACGATTTGGCGCGCGCCCGAGAAGCCCAGGATGCCCTGGGTGTGAAGCTGCGACAGCGCACGCGACACGGTCTCGAGCGTGAGGCCGAGATAGTCGCCGATGTCGCGGCGGCACATCGGCAGCGCCATCATGCCAGCAACGGCGAGGCGGCGGTCCATTTCGAGCAGGAAGGTCGCAACGCGCTCCATCGCGGTCTTGCGCCCCAGCAGCAGCATGTGGTCCTCGGCGTGGCGCAGCTCGGAAGCCGTCATGGCCCAGAGCTTGCGGGCGACCTGGACGTCGATGCCGGCGGCCTTCTCGAGGCTGGCGCGCTTCACGAGGCGCACGGTGGTGTCGATGATGGCTTCGGCGGCGAGGCGGTGACTGGCGCCGGATTCGAGCCCGAACACGTCGCCGGGAAGATGGAAGGCGCCGATCTGGCGGCGGCCGTCGGAGAGAAGCTTGTAGCTGCGCACCGCGCCGGTGATGACCTGATAGACATATTCGGCCGGCTCGTCCTCGCCATAGATCTCCTCGTCCTTGCGGTAGGAGAACTCCGTGGCGACGAGGCCGACATGGCCCGTGATCGCGCCGAACTGGTCGGTGACGGGATGGGCAGGAGCAATCTTGCCACCAATCTGGGTATTGATTGCCTTGGTGTTGATCGTCTGGGTCAGCATCTGCGCCATCTCCGTTGTGATGACGCATTGGTACGCGGTATCGGGGGCTTCGAAAATTTCGAGCGATATCTTAAGGGGGTTGCCTTACGTAGAATCCCGTAGGTCAGGCGCGGGGGTGGTCCTGGATGGCGCGGCGGATGCGCTTGAGCAGGTTTTCGTCGAGAAGCGGCTTCAGGACCACGTCTTTCACCCCCGCCGCGGCCGCCCGGGCCGAGATGTTCTCGTCCGGATAGCCGGTGATCAGGATCACGGGGGTCTCGCTGTCGGACTGGCGCAGCCGGCCGGCGAGCTCGATGCCGTTGATGTCGGGCATCTTGTAGTCGATCACGTAGCAGTCCGCGCCCGGAGCACCGCTCGCGTTGAGCAGGGCCGTGCCGCTCCTGAAGGTCCGCACGGCAAAGCCGTCGGTCTCCAGTAGGAACCGCAGGGATCCCAGGACGGCGGCATCGTCGTCGACCACATAGACGGTGGGTTTTGTGGGAGACGACGGCCGCGCATGGTGTGAGCTGACCTCGATCATGCTGCTTGACTAGCACGGGTCTCGCCAAGGGCCTTGACCTGCCTCAAGGCGACCTGGCTCAATCGTTGAGCATGCCGGCGCGCATCGCCATGCGGACCAGCTCCGAGAGGCTGCCCGCCTGCATCTTGGTCATCACATTGGCCCGGTACACCTCGATGGTCCGCGGGCTGATGTCGTATTCGCGGGCGATCAGCTTGTTGGAAAGGCCTGCGATCAGTCCCTCCATGACCTGGCGCTCCCTCGGGCTCAAGGAGGCGACGCGGGCGGCGATGTCCTGCGAAATGGCCTCACTCTTGGCCGCCGGCTCGGCCTGGCGGATCGCCGTCTCGATCATGGTGATGAGACGATCGTCCTCGAAGGGTTTCTCCAGGAAGTCGACCGCCCCAAGCTTCATTGCCTCGACCGCGAGCGGCACGTCGCCATGCCCGGTCATGATCAGGATTGGAAATGGGCTGTTCTGCGCCTTCATGCGCTTCAGAAGCTCGATCCCGTCAAGGCCCGGCATGCGCACGTCGGAGACGACGCAGCCGAAGGCGAGGCCGGGCAGGGTGTCGATGAAATCTTTCGCATTGTCGAACAGCGTGACGCCGAAGCCGGAAGAATCCAGCAGGAAGTTCAGCGAGTCCCGCATCGCAGCGTCGTCGTCGATGACGTAGACATGTCCCTTGTTGGTCATGAATCAGTTCTCGTCGGCTGCTGGCAAGGTGAAGCGGAATGTCGCCCCGCCCGATGCGTTGCTCTCGGCCCACATGCGGCCGCCGTGAGCCTCGATGATCGAACGGCTGATCGACAGCCCTACGCCCATGCCGGTTTCCTTGGTGGTGAAGAAAGTTTGAAACAGGTTTGGAATGACGTCGTCCTGGAAGCCGGAGCCGGTGTCGGAAACCTCGACCTCGATCATGTCGTCGGCAACGGGCTTGTTGGCCACCACGAGCTCTCGCCGCGGCGACTGTGCCATCGCTTCCAGCGCGTTGCGGAACAGGTTGACCAAGACCTGCTGGACCTGCACGCGGTCGGCCAACACGAGGTCCGCCTTCGGATCGAGATTGAAGCGGAGCTGGACATTCTGCTCGCGCGCGCCGGCGAGCCCGAGCGCGCCGGCCTCCTCGATCAGCTTGGACAGGCTCTCAATCCGCTTCTCCGACTCGCCGCGGGAGACGAAGTCGCGCAAGCGGCGGATGATCTGGCCGGCGCGCAAGGCCTGCTCCGAGGCGCGGTCCAGCGCGCTTTCGATCTTCGTCGTATTCGGGTCAACACTGCCGGCAAGCAGGCGCCGCGATCCCTTCATGTAGTTGCTGATCGCCGCCAGCGGCTGGTTGAGCTCGTGGGCGAGCGCCGAGGCCATCTCGCCCATCGCGGTCAGCCGCGAAACGTGGACGAGCTCCGACTGCAGCTGCTGAAGCCGCGCCTGGGTCTGCTGATGTTCGGTGAGATCGCGCACGAAGCCGGTGAAATAGAGCTCGCCGCCCCGTTGCGTCTGCCCGACCGAAAGGTGCATCGGGAACGTCGTGCCGTCGCGGCGCTTGCCGGTCACGATGCGGCCGATGCCGATGATGTGGGGATCGTTGGTCTTGAGGTAACGCACGATATAGCTGTCGTGACGCGATTGATCAGGCTCCGGCATCAGAATGCTGACGTTCCGACCAATGGCTTCCTGCCTGCTGTAGCCGAACAGCCGCTCCGCGGCGCTGCTGAAGAGCTGCATGATGCCGCGCGAATCGATCACGATCATCGCGTCTGGCACCGTTTCGAGAATCGAGCGAAGATGATTCTCCTGAGAGCGCAGGGCCTCTTCCAGATGTCTTTCCTCGTTGATGTCGAGGAATATCCCGCTGAGGTGACGTGGCGAGCCGGAATCGTCTCGGATCACGCCGGCCCTGGCCCGGATCCATTGGCCCTTCCCCGCAGGACCGCCAACCTTGAAGGACACGTCGAATCCTGCGCCGCTCTCCGAGCTGCGCTCGATTCCCTGCAAGACGCGGTCCCGATCGCTGGGGGCCAGCAGCGACAGAAAGAGATCGTGGCTGATGGCATCATCCCCCTCGAGGCCAAACAGCCGCTTGGACATCTCGGACCATTCAAGGTCCCGAGTTCGCAAATCGAGATCCCAGGTGCCAACCCCGAATCCTTCGATGCGGAGCCGGAAATGCTCGCCCCGACCATCGTCTGCCGGATGGGTTACGCGGGTCGGCGCCAAACTTCACTCCTCGCTAAAGCGCGGTCGGCAGGATGCGCTTACCGCTCATGACAATGTCGCTCAAGGTTCGTTCGGAGGCAAGCCGGATTGAATTCATTGGCGGAATTCCTGCGACATGACGGCCGGCGATTTGATCTATCTCATCCTGCCTTGCGTCGGCGAGGCTAGATTTCGCGGCAGTTCATTGCCTGCCGGAGAATCCCGATGACATACGCGACCGTGATGGTCAGCCTGGCGCTCGATCAGTCCAACGAGGCGCGCCTTCAGGTCGCGGGCGAGCTCGCCGAGCGATTCGAGGCGGCCATCGTCGGCGTTGCCGCGGCTCAGTTCGCGCCGCCGCTTTATTTCGCCGACGGCGCTGAAGCACAAGTGCTGATCGAGGATGGCGAAGCCTCCGTCAAGCGGCGGCTCGCCGGTCTCGAGGCGCAGTTCCGCGCCGCCACCAGGAATCGCGGCGGACACGCGGAGTGGCGCAGCGCCATGGATTTTCCGACGCGTTTTGTCCTGGAGCAGGCGCGCTGCGCCGACATCGTCATCAGCGGCGGACAGAGCCCCGCCTTCTCTGACGCCTTTGCGCTCGCAAGCGCCAAGGACCTGGTGATGCAGGCTGGCAGGCCGCTTTTGGTCGTTCCCGATAACGCCAATTGGCTCGATCTGCGCAGCGTGCTGGTGGCGTGGAAGGACACGCCGGAGGCGCGGCGGGCAGTCGTCGACGCGTTGCCGATGCTGCGCAAGGCGAGGGACGTCACCATCGTCGAAATTCCGGAGCAGGGCGACAACCGCTCGGTCGTGATGGCCGGCGTCAGCGACGTGGCCGCCTGGCTCGCCCGTCACGGGGTCACCGCGACAGCGCGCGTCTCGGAGGCGGGGCGGAACGAAAGCGCTGCCGCGCAATTGGACAAGGTCGCCGGCGATGTTGGCGCCGGCCTGATCGTTGCGGGCGCCTATGGTCATTCGAGATTTCGTGAACTGATCCTGGGCGGCGTCACCCAGTATCTGGTCACACAATCTGCCCGCAGCGTGCTGCTGTCGCACTGAGGGCCGGCCGCCCGGCCAGTAGCGACTCGAGGAGGACGCGCCATGTACAGATTTCTCGAACAAACCGTCGACCGCTACATGACACGCAACGTAAAAACGGTGCAGCGCGACCGCGACTTGCTCGAGCTCAGCGAGATGTTCGAGACCGACGACTTCAACTCGTATCCGGTCGTGGATGACGGCCAGGTGGTCGGCATCGTCACCAAGTTCGACATCCTGAAGTGCTTCGCCTTCACGCCGAGCCAGATGCTGCCGCGCTATCCCGACTTGATGAGTCGCAAGATCGGCGACGTCATGACACCCGAGTTCATCTATGTCGGCCCCGAGACGCGGCTGACGCGCGTGCTCCAGATCATGGTCGAGCATCGCATCAGGAGCATCATCGTGCTCGACGGCGCGCAGAATCTGGCCGGAATTATCGCCCGCGAGGACGTCATCGCGGCGCTCAAGGCGACGGCGCGGGACTGACGCGATGCCTTTCCCCTTCTCCCCTGTGGGAGAAGGTGGCGCGAAGCGCCGGATGAGGGGTATGTCTCCACAGAGACACCGTTCCCCGCCGCACCAACCCCTCACCCAAGCGAGTTTGCCGCGCTGTCCTCGCTGCCCTCTCCCACAAGGGGAGAGGGCACTTCAACTGGCCGTACCGAAAAAATACGGAGGAACCCAGAAAATATTCGTCGGCTACGGCTAACCTCCAAGGCCATCTTGATTTCAATCAATTCCCCGCGAGGGTGAATGTGGTTTCTGGCATCGTGTTCTTTCGAGAGAGAATCCGCATGAGCCAGCCCTCCATCTCCAAATCCATGACCATCGGCGAAAGCGGCCTGTCTGTCGTGTTTGCAGTCGCCGCCTTCCTCTGCGTGATCGCTGCGGCCAAGGCGCTCGATGCGCCCTTTGCCTTCCATGCTGCGCTCAGCGCGGCGGCGAGCCTGGCTGCGGTGTTCTTTATCGTGAACCGCTATTTCGAACGGCCGGCCACGCTGCCGCCGGCGGAGATCAATGGCCGGCCCAACTACAACATGGGGCCGATCAAGTTCACCGCCTTCATGGCGATGTTCTGGGGCATCGCGGGCTTCCTCGTCGGCCTCATCATCGCCTCGCAGCTGGCCTGGCCCGCGCTGAATTTCGACCTGCCCTGGACCAGCTTCGGCCGTCTGCGGCCGCTGCACACCTCCGCGGTGATCTTCGCCTTCGGCGGCAACGTGCTGATCGGCACGTCGTTCTACGTCGTGCAGAAGTCCTGCCGCGCGCGCCTGGCCGGCGATCTCGCGCCCTGGTTCGTCGTGATCGGCTACAACTTCTTCATCCTGATCGCCGGCACCGGCTATCTGCTCGGTGTCACCCAGTCGAAGGAATATGCCGAGCCGGAATGGTATGCCGACCTCTGGCTGACCATCGTCTGGGTCGCCTACCTGCTGGTCTTCCTCGCCACCATCTTCAAGCGCAAGGAGCCGCACATCTTCGTCGCGAACTGGTTCTATCTCGCCTTCATCGTGACGATCGCGGTCCTGCATCTCGGCAACAATCCGGCGCTCCCGGTCTCGGTGTTCGGCTCGAAGTCCTATGTCGCCTGGGGCGGCATCCAGGACGCCATGTTCCAATGGTGGTACGGCCATAACGCGGTCGGCTTCTTCCTGACCGCCGGCTTCCTCGCCATCATGTACTACTTCATTCCGAAGCGCGCCGAGCGGCCGGTCTATTCCTACCGGCTGTCGATCATCCACTTCTGGGCGCTGATCTTCCTCTACATCTGGGCAGGTCCCCACCACCTGCACTACACGGCACTGCCGGACTGGACGCAGACGCTCGGCATGACCTTCTCGATCATGCTGTGGATGCCCTCCTGGGGCGGCATGATCAACGGCCTGATGACGCTGTCGGGCGCCTGGGACAAGCTGCGCACCGATCCCGTGCTGCGCATGCTCGTGGTCTCCGTCGCCTTTTACGGCATGTCGACCTTCGAAGGTCCGATGATGTCGATCAAGGTGGTCAACTCGCTCAGCCACTACACCGACTGGACCATCGGCCACGTGCATTCCGGCGCGCTCGGCTGGGTCGGCTTCGTCTCCTTCGGCGCGCTCTACTGCCTGGTGCCGTGGGCCTGGAATCGCAAGGGCCTCTACAGCCTGAAGCTCGTCAACTGGCACTTCTGGATCGCCACCCTCGGCATCGTTCTCTACATCTCGGCGATGTGGGTGTCCGGCATCCTCCAGGGCCTGATGTGGCGCGCCTACACCTCGCTCGGCTTCCTCGAATATTCCTTCATCGAGACCGTCGAGGCGATGCATCCCTTCTACATCATCCGCGCCGCCGGCGGCGGCCTGTTCCTGATCGGCGCGCTGATCATGGCCTACAATCTCTGGATGACCGTCCGCGTCGGCGAGCAGGAAGTCCAGATGCCCGTCGCTCTTCAGCCGGCGGAATGAGGAGCTCAAGCAATGTCATTCTGGACACGCCATCAAGTCTTTGAAAAGAACTCGATCATCCTGGTCGTCGGCATTCTGCTCGTGGTTGCGATCGGCGGTCTCGTCGAGATCACTCCGCTGTTCTACCTCAAGAGCACGATCGAGGCGGTCGACGGCGTCAGGCCTTACACGCCGCTGGAATTGGCGGGGCGCAACGTCTACGTCCGCGAAGGCTGCTATCTCTGCCATTCGCAGATGATCCGCCCCTTGCGTGACGAGGTCGAGCGCTACGGCCACTTCTCGCTCGCCGCCGAGAGCATGTTCGACCATCCGTTCCAGTGGGGCTCGAAGCGCACCGGTCCCGACCTTGCCCGTGTCGGAGCGAAATATTCCGACGACTGGCACGTCACCCATCTGACCAACCCGCGCGCCATCGTGCCGCAATCGGTGATGCCGGGCTATCCGTTCCTGAGCCACACCGAGGTCGATCCGGACACGATCGCCGACCACATGCGCACCTTGAAGGCCGTGGGCGTGCCCTACACCGACGACCAGATCGCGAGCGCAGGCGCCGACCTGAAGGCCCAGGCCGATCCGGACAATGCCGGCGGCGATGCCTTCAGCAAGCGCTACGCCAAGGCCGTCGTGCGCAACTTCGACGGCAAGACCGGCACGCCGACCGAAATGGACGCGCTGATCGCCTACTTGCAGATGCTCGGCACGCTGGTCGACTTCAAGCTCTACAACGAGAAAGCCAATCTTCGCTGAGAAGGCATCAACGATGAAAGCTATCCTGACAGTCCATAATCTCGCGTCCGAGCTGGTGACGACGATCTGGACGCCGGTGTTCGTCGCGATCTTTCTCGCGATCATCGCCTACGCATTTTGGCCCCGTAACAAGGCTGCGTTCGACGAAGCAGCACACCTGCCGTTGCGGGAGGAGTGAGAGACCATGACCGATCATAGCGAAGTCGATACCGTCACCGGCAAGTCCACGACAGGACACGAATGGGACGGCATCAAGGAGCTCAACACGCCGCTGCCGCGCTGGTGGGTGATCGCCTTCTATCTCACCATCGTCTGGGCGATCGGCTACTGGATCGTCTATCCGGCCTGGCCGCTGATCGCCAGCAACACCACGGGCGTGTTCGGCTATTCGTCGCGCGCCGACGTCGCGGTCGAGCTCGCCAATCTCGAGAAGATCCGCGGTGACAAGATGTTGGCGCTGGGCGCCGCCTCGCTGGCCGACATCGAGAAGGACCCCGCGCTGCTCGCGCTCGCCCGTGCCAAGGGCAAAACCGTGTTCGGCGACAATTGCGCGCCGTGCCACGGCTCCGGCGGCGCCGGCGCCAAGGGCTTCCCGAACCTGAACGACGACGACTGGCTGTGGGGCGGCACGCTCGATCAGATCATGCAGACTATCCAGTACGGCGCGCGTTCCGGCCATGCCAAGACGCATGAAGGCCAGATGCTCGCCTTCGGCAAGGACGGCGTGCTGAAGGGCGACGAGATCGTCACGGTCGCCAACTATGTGCGGTCGCTGTCGGGCCTCTCGACCCGCAAGGGCTTTGATGCCGCCAAAGGCGAGAAGATCTTCGCGGAGAATTGCGTCGCCTGCCACGGCGACGGCGGCAAGGGCAACCAGGAGATGGGCGCACCGAACCTGACCGACAAGATCTGGCTTTACGGCTCGGACGAGGCGAGCCTGATCGAGACCATCAGCCAGGGCCGCGCCGGCGTCATGCCGGCCTGGGAAGGGCGGCTCGATCCCGCCACCATCAAGGCGATGGCGGTCTACGTTCATTCGCTCGGCGGCGGCAAATAAGCCGATCCACGGCCAACGACTTCCGGCGGGGGCGAAGAAAAGCGCCCCCGTTTGCGTTGGATCAAGGGACGTGCCGGCGCCGAGTCTAGGTTTGATCGCACCTCTTGAGAAGATTCCGCGATGAACAAGACCGTCAATCCGAACGAACTCAAGCCGGCCGACGACAACGCGCCGCTCTATGCAGCCCGCAAGAAAGTCTATCCCCAGAGCGTCTCCGGCACATTCCGCCGGATCAAATGGGGCCTGATGGCGTTCTGCCTCGGCGTCTATTATCTCCTTCCGTTCGTGCGCTGGAACCGCGGCCTCGGCGCCCCCAGCCAGGCCGTGCTGATCGATCTCCCCAACAGCCGCTTCTACTTCTTCTTCATCGAGCTGTGGCCGCAGGAGGTCTACTACTTCACCGGCCTGTTGATCGTCGCCGCGGTCGCGCTGTTCCTGATGAACTCCATCGGCGGCCGGATCTGGTGCGGCTACCTCTGTCCGCAGACGGTGTGGACCGACCTGTTCTATGCCGTCGAGCGTCTCGTCGAGGGCGACCGGCGCGAGCGGATGAGGAAGGACAAATCGTCCGACCCGCTGAAGCTTGAGCGCATCTCCGAGATCGTGCTCAAGCACTCGATCTGGCTGCTGATCGCTTGGTGGACCGGCGGCGCCTGGGTGCTCTATTTCAACGACGCGCCGACGCTGGTCAAAGAGCTCGTCACCTTCCAGGCGCCGATGATCGCCTATGTCTGGATCGGCATCCTCACCGCATCGACCTATGTCCTCGCCGGCTTCATGCGCGAGCAGGTCTGCACCTATATGTGCCCCTGGCCGCGGATCCAGGCGGCGCTGACCGACGAATGGGCGCTCAACGTCACCTATCGCTACGACCGCGGCGAGAAGCGCACCTCGGTGAAGAAGGCCGCCGAGCTGCGCGCCCTCGGCCAGCAAGTCGGCGACTGCGTCGACTGCTATCAATGCGTCGCGGTTTGTCCGACCGGCATCGATATCCGCAACGGGCCGCAGCTCGAATGCATCCAGTGCGGGCTCTGCATCGACGCCTGCGACAACGTGATGACCAAGATCGGCCGGCCGAAGCGGCTGATCGGCTACGACAACGACATCAACATCCAGCGCCGTCAGGAAGGCAAGGCGCCGATCTACCGCATCGTCCGTGCCCGCACGGTCGTCTACAGCGCGATCATCGCGGCGGTCGGCGGCATCATGATCTATACGCTCGCGACCCGCAGCCTGCTCGACGTCAACGTCCTGCACGACCGCAATCCGGTCGCGGTCAAGCTCAGCGACGGCTCGATCCGTAACGCCTACACGGTGCGGCTGCTGAACAAGAGCGGCTACGACCGCGTCATCGCCATCGACGTGGAGGGGCCAGTCAACCCGACGATGCACGTCGTCGGCGTCGATTCGGTGACGCCGGACCGCCCGATCATCGTGATTCCGCGCGACTCCACCAGCGAGCTGCGGCTGCTCGTCACCGCACCGGCCGAAAATAATCCGGAGAAGTCGATTCCGGTCCGCTTCCACGTCATGGACATCGGACTGGGCGTCGCCGCGAGCGCCACCGACAATTTCGTCTCGCCTTAAGGATCAGGAGACAGCCATGGCTTCCAAGCCGCTGACCGGAACCAAGGTGTTCCTGATGTTGGTCGCCTTCTTCGGTCTCGTGATCGGCGTCAACGTGACCATGATGAAGCTCGCGATCGCGACGCTGCCCGGCACCGACGTCGACAGCCCCTATGCCGCGGGCCTCACCTATGACCGCGAGATCTCGGCGGCGCAGGACCAGGCGCTGCGCAAATGGAAGGTCAACGCCCATATCGAGCGCCGCAGCGACGGCGGCGCCGTGCTTCAGGTCGAAGCACGCGATGCGGGCGGCCAGCCGATCGCCGGACTGAAGTTCGGCGGCCGCCTGGAGCGGCCGACCGACAAGCGCGCCGATCTCGCCGTCGAGCTCACGGAAGCCGGCATCGGCATCTATCGCGGCCATGCCGCCGCCGTCGCGCCCGGCCAGTGGGATCTGGTGATCGAGGGCGAGGCGCGGGGGGCACGTGTGTTCCTGTCGCGCAACCGCGTGATCCTGAACTGAAGGGATTTCGTCATGCAGGTCACGCGGGATTTTTCGCACTACGTCCGGACCGCGGGCGAGGGCCTCCAGCACATCGATCTCGCCGTTGAAGGCGTCCATTGCGCCGGCTGCATGGCCAAGATCGAGCGCGGGCTGTCCGCCATCCCTGATGTCACCCTGGCGCGGGTGAACCTCACCGACCGCCGCGTCGCGCTGGAATGGAAGGCCGGCACGCTCGATCCTGGCCAATTCATCGATCGGCTCGAAGAGCTCGGCTACAAGGCCTATCCGTTCGAGACCGAGAGCGCGGAGGCAACCGAGGTCGCCGAATCTCGCTTCCTGCTGCGCTGCCTCGGCGTCGCCGCGTTCGCCACCATGAACGTGATGATGCTGTCGATCCCGGTATGGTCGGGCAACGTCTCCGACATGCTGCCCGAGCAGCGCGACTTCTTCCACTGGCTCTCGGCGCTGATCGCCTTGCCGGCGGCGGCCTATGCCGGTCAGCCGTTCTTCCGTTCGGCCTGGCGGGCGCTTGCAGCGAAGACCACCAACATGGACGTGCCGATCTCGATCGGCGTGATCCTCGCGCTCGGCATGTCCGTGGTCGAGACCGTCCACCACGCCGAGCACGCCTATTTCGACGCCGCGATCATGCTGCTGACGTTCCTCCTGGTCGGCCGTTTCCTCGACCAGAACATGCGGCGGCGGACCCGTGCGGTCGCCGGCAATCTCGCGGCGCTGAAGGCGGAGACAGCCGCGAAGTTCATTGGTCCCGACGAGATCTCGCAGGTGCCGGTCGCCGCGATCCATCCCGGCGACATCGTGCTCTTGCGGCCCGGCGAACGCTGCGCGGTCGACGGCACCGTGATCGAGGGGCGTTCCGAGATCGACCAGAGCCTGATCACCGGCGAGACGCTCTATGTCACGGCCGAGCAGGGCACGCCGGTCTATGCGGGGTCGATGAACATCTCCGGCACGCTGCGGGTGCGGGTCTCGGCGGCGTCGGAGGCGACGCTGCTCGCCGAGATCACGCGGCTGCTCGACAACGCGCTCCAGGCGCGCTCGCGCTACATGCGGCTCGCCGACCGCGCCTCGCGCCTCTACGCGCCTGTCGTGCATGCGACTGCGCTCCTGACCATCCTCGGCTGGGTCATCGCCGGCGCGAGCTGGCATGATGCGATCGTGACCGGCGTCGCCGTGCTGATCATCACCTGTCCCTGCGCGCTCGGGCTCGCGATCCCGACGGTGCAGACGGTGGCCTCGGGCGCGATGTTCAAGGCGGGGGTGCTGCTCAATGCGGGCGACGCAATCGAGCGGCTGGCCGAAGCCGACCATGTCATCTTCGACAAGACCGGCACGCTGACGCTGCCCGATCTCGAAGTCATGAATGCCGCCGACATCCCTGCCGATATCTTCGCGCTCGCCGGCCGCCTCGCGCTGTCGAGCCATCATCCGGTCGCAGCCGCAGTTGCGCAGGCTGCCGGTGCGAAGTCTCCGATCGTCGGCGCTGTCGAGGAATCCGGTCAGGGCGTCCGCGCGACCGTCGACGGCGTCGAGCTTCGCCTTGGCCGTCCGTCGTTCTGCGGTGCCGAGACGCTGGTCGGCGGCGCCACGCTCGATCCCGAAGCCTCGATCGTGGCATTCAGCAAGGGCAACGAAAAGTTCATCCTTTCCGTCCGCCAGGGCCTGCGCCCCGACGCGCAAGGCGTGATCACGGCGCTGAAGGCGCGCAACATCGGCATCGAGATCCTTTCCGGCGACCGTGAGCCAGCGGTGAAGGCGGCGGCGCACGCGCTCGGCATTCCCGAATGGCGCGCCGGCGTCACGCCGGCCGACAAGATCGCGCGGATCGAGGAGTTGAAGCGGCGCGGCGCAAAAGTGCTGATGGTCGGCGACGGCATGAATGATGCGCCGTCGCTGGCGGCGGCCCATGTCTCGATGTCGCCGATCTCCGCCGCGCATCTGAGCCAAGCCACCGCCGATCTCGTCTTCCTCGGCCGGCCGCTCGCTCCAGTCGTCGCCGCCATCGACTCCGCGCGCAAGGCGCTGCATTTGATGCGGCAGAACCTCTGGCTTGCGATCGGATACAATGTGCTTGCTGTTCCGGTTGCGATCAGCGGTGTCGTGACCCCCCTGATCGCGGCGGCCGCCATGAGCGGATCGTCGATCCTGGTGATGCTCAATTCGTTGCGGGCGCGCAGCGCCTCGCGGGAGATCGTGTGATGGAGATCCTGGTCATTCTGGTCCCGCTGGCGCTGGCCCTCGGCGGTGCCGGTCTCATAGCTTTCCTCTGGTCGCTGCGGAGCGGCCAATACGACGATCTCGACGGCGCTGCCTGGCGCGCGATTGCCGACGACGAGCCTCCGCAGCAGGCGCCGACTAGCGCTAGCGCTTCAAGTCAATCGTAAGCAGAGCTGCGGCCGCGAGAGCCAGACCCACGCCGGCCACGCAAGCCTGCCAGCCGAAGGCGTCGAACAGCCGTCCGAGCACGGCCGTGCCGACGAGCCCGCCGCAGAAATAGCAGGCGAGATAGGTGCCGCTGGCGATGCCGCGGCCGTCGGTGGCCGCCTGTCCGACGAACCCGGTGGCGGTCGCTTGCGCGAAGAACGTGCCGACGCCGACCAGGACCATCCCCGCGAGCACCGCGCTCAGATGCGGCGTCAGCATCAACGGCAAACCTATCCCGGCGACGGCGAGCGAGCCCCAGATCGTGGGCCGTGGTCCGAGGCGCGATGCTATTCTGCCCGCTAGCAATGTCGTGAGCACCGAGGGCAGGAAGACGACATAGACGAAGCCCAGACCCATCATGCCGAGCGATAGCGGCGGCCGCACCAGAACGAAATTGACGAAAGTGAAGGTGCCGATGAAGGCGAACAGGATGCAGAAGCCGATGCCGTAGGCGGCGCGCAATCGCGGGTCGCGCCAATGTGCGAACATCGCGGCGAGCGGCGATTCCGTCGCGCTCATCGCATGCATCGGCTGGACGTGCTTGATGGTGAAATAGACCAGCGCCGCGCCGGCGAGATTGAGGGCAGCGAAAACGTAGAAATTCCACGCGAGGCCGAGGCCATCGGCGACGGCCGCCGAGATCAGCCGGCCGACGAGATTGCTGGCGACGTTTCCGGTGATATAGGCGGCAAACGCGCCGCCGGCGTCCATCGCGCTGCATTGCTCGCCGAGATAGGCGAGCGTCAACGCGAAGGCGGATGCCATGCAGAGGCCCTGAGCAACGCGTAAGGCGGTAAAGACGGCAAGATTGGGTGCGGACGCCAGGAGGCTCGTCGGAATCGCAAGAAGTGCCAGGCTGAGCAGGATGCCGTTCCGACGATTGATATGTGGGCTGAAGAAGCCAACGACGAGGCTCGCGACGGCCATGCCGAAGGTGCTGGCATTGACCGCGAAGCCCATCGCCGCCGGCGTGACGCCATAGTGGCGCGTCAGCGAGGGTAGGATCGCTTGCGTCGCGAACAGGTCGACGACGGTCAGGAATGCGGTGAGGCCGATAACGAGCGAACGCAGCGCGAGATCTGCGGAAAGCCCATCCATGGGCACCGCGCCCGGTTTGATCGGGGTGGAAAGATCGATCATGGCACGCTTGTCCTGTGAGGGACGTGGCGCCCGGCATGAGATCCGGGCACCACATCGGGTGACGAATGCGCCGGGGGCCGAGCTACATGTGGTGGTCGTTCGGGTCCTTGCGGACGTCGCCGACATAGAGAATGACGGTCTCCTTGCCGAGGTTCTTCCACCAGTGCGAGGTGCCGAAGACTTCGGGACGGATGTCGCCGGCCTTGTGCACGATCGGATCGGCGCAGTTGGAGGCGTATTCGACGATCTCGCCCTGCTGCACGAAGATCAAAGCGGGGCGGTCGTCATGGCTGTGCCAGGGCACGATGCCGCCGGGCGCGATCGTCAGCTTGCGGAAGCGAAGCTCGCGGCCCTCGATATGGGCCGGCTGCTTGCCGAGGTCGATCGCGCCGAGCGTGACGTCGGTGACGCCGACCGGCTTGTAGTCGACCATCTGCTGGGCGTTCGGCTTGATCTTGTCGGCGGGGCACGCGCCGGCGAAAACCGGTGTCGCAAATGTCAGCGCCCCGAGAACGGCAACGCCTGTCCAAACCACGCGCGACACGATGTGATGCCTAGACATGGGAACTCTCCTGTGTTGGCCGCAACCGTGGTGGTCGCCGGCTATGGCAGGAGCTTCGTCGAGACCGCGTCGATGTTGAAATGCCGGCTCGCTTTCGATGCGATAGCCCGGCGCTATGTTGATGCGCCGCGGCTATCGAACCGATTGGGCATCGGCATTTCCGCCTCCGGGGGATCTGGCGTCCGATGACAGGGCGCCCGATTGGCGGGCGTTCACGTCAATCCGGAGGAGCATCTCATGACGAAAGTGTCCAAAACCCTGATCTTTACCGCGGCCTTCGCGGTGATCGCCACGTCGGCTTTCTCGGAGGCCGCCTGGGACTTCAAGGCTGGCATGGCTTACGTCTATGGCGGACCTGGCAAGATGTCGGCGATGGCCATGGCGCCGGCCGAGAAGAACCACGACGCCATGATGAAGAACGCGAAGAAGGTTCCCGACAATACCGTCTTCTTCACGGACAAGGGTACGCTGTACTCCACATCGGGGCGGCTGGATCCGACCGGCAATTTCTACGTGAACTGATCACGTGCGCAGGACGGCCGCCCCCTTGCGGGCGGCCCGACCACGCAACTAATATTCGTCCCCTGAACGCCGGAGCAGAAGATGACGTCTCTCTCGCCCGCCGACGCCGAACAGCTCAGGCTTGCCTTCCAGCGCTGCCGTGACATGGATGGTACGCTGAACGACCAACTCCGCGCCTATGCCGACGCCAGCCGCAAGGTGTTCCCCGCCTATGGCGAGGCGGTCGATCGCCTGGTCGCGCGGTTAAACGGAAACGGGGGTGGTGAGACGGCGCCGCGTCCGGGCGATGCGATGCCGCCGTTCATGCTGCCCGACGAGAGTGGACGTCTCGTCGCGCTGAATGCGCTGTTGGAGAGCGGCCCGGTTGCGGTGATGTTCTTCCGCGGTCATTGGTGCCCGTATTGCCGGCTCAATGTCCGCGCGGTAGTCCAGGCACTCGGCCGCATCAAGGCGATAGGGGCACAGGTCGTCGCAATCGTGCCGGAGACTCAGGAATATACGCGGCAGCTCAAGTCAGATGCCGGTGCGCCGTTTCCAATCTTGACTGATCTCGACAACGGCTACGCGCTCTCGCTCAATCTCGCGATCTGGCTCGGCGCCGAGATCCAGCATCTATTGTCCTATCAGGACATGGCGAAATTCCACGGCAATGACGGCTGGGTGCTGCCGATCCCGGCCGTGTTCGTGGTCGGACGCGACGGCCTCGTGAAGGCCCGCTTCGTCGATCCCGATTTCCGCAAGCGCATGGAGATCGATGATCTCTTGGCCGCGCTGGAGGATGCACGCAGGGGAAAGCTGAGCTTCGCATAACGCGCTTTCTTCCCTTCTCCCCTTGTGGGAGAAGGTGGCGCGAAGCGCCGGATGAGGGGTTCTCTCTGCGCCCTCGATGCAAAAGACTAGCGCGCTGAGACAACCCCTCACCCGTCTCGCCGCTGTCGCGGCGAGCCACCCTCTCCCGCAAGGGGAGAGGGGAAGAAAGAGCGTCCGCACTAGCCCGCCAGCTCTCGCCAGTCCGCGCCGCGCAGCATGCGCATCACGGCATTGCCCACTGCCGTGCGCTGCCGGCCGGCCACCCCGTAAAGGCTGACAGTACGGCGGGCGTCCAGCCCCGTCACGGCGGCGCGTGTCAGCCGTTCCGGCACGGGCGAGGTGTGCGGCAGCATGGCGATGCCCATGTCGGCTTCGACCAGCTCGATCAGATCGCGCTCGTTCGAGACTTCGTGGCCATGTTCGATGTCGATGCCGTGTTCGCGTAGGCTCGCAGAGATCCGGCCGGAATGCTCGCAGAACGTCCGGCTCAGAAGCTGCTCCGATCGCAAGTCCTCCAGTTCGACCGAGCTGCGGCCGGCCAGCCGATGGCCATCGCCGACGACGAGCTCAAAAGTTTCCGTGAAGAGGGGCCAGACGTCGAGCCGCTCCCAGGCCTCGTCGATCTCGGCGGCAATCCCGAGCTCGGCCTCGCCCTTCTTCAGGAATTCGCCGACCTCGCGGCTCGTCCCGCGCAGGAAGCGGAATTCGAGCCGATTGAACTGCCGCCTGATCTGGTTGAGATGGGGAATGAGCAGCGACAGATCGATCGAATGTGTCAGCGCAATGCGGAGCGCGCCGATCTCGCCGCTCTTGAAGGAGGAGGCGAGGGAACGCGCGCCGACGGCGGCGTCATAGCACTGCTTCAAGAGCGGATGCATGCGCTGGCCGAGCTCGGTCAGCTGCGCAGCGGGCCGCTCGCGACGAAACAGGTCGCCGCCGAGCTCGGCCTCGAGCTGCTTGATCGCGCGCGTCAACGACGGCTGCGTCACGTTGCACTCCTCGGCGGCACGCGTGAAGTTCAACAGCTGCGCCACCGCGAGGAAATAGCGGACCTGATGCATTTCCATGGATCGGCTCCCCAGCAGGATCGGGCAGCAAAACTCTAGCCGATCGGGGCAGGGAATGACATCCCGGCCGCAATAGCGGGCGCGTATGGTTTCGGAAGCCAGGCGGCATTTCCATTCGGGCCGGCGCCGCCTCATGGTCCTGCGAAAGCGGGCGCCGGGGCCAAGCCCAGCGATCGCCAATGGAGGATCTCGCATGAACATATCGCTGAAGCCACAGACGTCTCAACCTGCGCGCGCGCTGGCCGGAAAGGTTGCGCTGGTCACGGGCTCGACCAGCGGCATTGGGCTCGGCATCGCACGGGCGCTGGCCGCCGCGGGTGCCGACATCGTGCTCAATGGCCTCGGTGTCGCGAGCGAGATTGGCCGGACGCGCGAGCACATCGCCGCCGAGTTCGGCATCAAGGCGAGCTACTCGGCCGCAGACATGACGAGGCCCAAATCGATCGCCGAGATGATCGCGGCCACCATCGCCCAATCCGGCCGGCTCGACATCCTCGTCAACAATGCCGGCATCCAGCATGTCGCGCCGCTCGACCAGTTTCCAGTCGAGAAATGGGACCAGATCCTCGCGATCAATCTGACGTCGGCCTTCCACACCACGCGGCTCGCGCTACCGGCGATGCGCCGGAACGGTTTTGGCCGGATCATCAACATCGCCTCTGCGCATGGTCTGGTCGGCTCGCCGTTCAAGGCGGCCTATGTCGCCGCCAAGCATGGGATCGTCGGTCTCACCAAGGTGACGGCGCTCGAGACCGCGGAGGAGGACATCACGTGTAATGCCGTCTGCCCGGGCTACGTCTACACACCGCTGGTCGAGGCGCAGATCGACGGACAGGCCAAGGCGCACGGCGTCTCCCGCGATCAGGTGATCCGCGACGTGCTGCTCGCGCAGCAGCCGAACAAGCGTTTTGCCACGGTCGAGGAGCTTGGTGCGCTCACGGTCTTCCTGGCGACGGAAGCGGCCGCTTCCATCACCGGCATTGCACTTCCGGTCGATGGCGGCTGGACCGCGCATTGACATGGGTCGGCGCAACAAGCTGCGGCGGACTGCGAACATTCGATCGGCGCAAGCGCATGAGGAGCGAGACATGAACGGCATGCAGGACAACGCGCAGAACAATGGTACGGACCTGCCGGGCCAGGTCGTCCTGGTGCTTCAGGGCGGCGGCGCACTCGGGTCCTATCAGGCCGGCGTGTACCAGGCGCTGCACGAGGCCGGCATCGAACCTGACTGGATCATCGGCACCTCGATCGGCGCCATCAATGCGAGCCTCATTGCGGGCAACGCGCCTCGGCAGCGACTCGCGCGTCTGAGGGAGTTCTGGAAACGGATGGAGCAGAATCCGATCTGGAATTTGCGCACCGCGTTCCCCGGGTTCAACGAGAAGCTGACCTATTGGTCGACGGTCACCAACGGCATTCCCGGCTTCTTCCGGCCCAATCCGCTGGCGCATGCGGGGGATTCCTTTCCGCTCGGCGCCGACCACGCCGGCTTCTATTCGACTGCGCCGCTGGAGAAGACGCTGCTCGAACTCGTTGATTTCAGCCTCGTCAACCGCTGCTCGCCGCGCCTGACGGTCGGCGCGGCTCATGTCCGCACCAGCCAGATGCGTTATTTCGACAGCCGCGACGGTGATCTCACGGTGAAGCACGTCATGGCCTCGGGCGCGCTGCCGCCGGCTTTCCCGGCGGTGCGCATCGACGGTGAGCTCTATTGGGACGGCGGCATCCTGTCCAACACGCCGACAGAGGCGGTGTTCGACGACAATCCGCGCAAGGACTCGCTGATCTTCGCGGTGCATCTGTGGAATCCGGTCGGAGCCGAGCCGACCACGATGGCGGAGGTGCTGAACCGTCACAAGGACGTGCAATATTCCAGCCGGATCGCCAGCCAGATCGCGCGCCAGCAGCAGGCCCATCGCCTGCGCCACGTCATCAACCAGCTCGCCGCGCGACTGCCCGAGCGCGAGCGCAGCGATCCGGCGGTGCGTGAGCTCACGAGCCATGGCTGCCCGACGCGCATGCACGTCGTGCGCCTGCTCGCCCCGCAGCTGGACCGCGAGAGTCACACCAAGGATATCGATTTCAGTCCGTCAGGCATCATGCAGCGCTGGGATGCAGGCTATGCCCACACGAGATCCGTGCTTGCGCGAAAGCCGTGGATCGGTGAATTCGATCCGCTCGCCGGCGTGGTGCTGCACGAGCATATGGACGTGCTGCCGATTGCGGCGGAGTGAGGGCCTTGTTCGTCATTGTTTTACGTGATGATGATTTCGCAGGGGCGCGGTCCGGGGTATTGTCGCCGTGTCTTCGTCGCGAGGCTTGCAATTGGTCGGTGAGAAAGATCTGGAGGCATCGCTCGAAACGCTGCGTGCGAACGCGGCGGGACCGGTCGCCGGCGTGTTCGGTCCGTCCTCGCTGACCTGGCGGATCGACCGGGAGGCCGTGATCTTCCTCGGCGCCGGCCGTGCGCTGTTGCTGCAACTGGCGCACCCATGGGTGGCGGCGGCGATCGCCGAGCATTCGAGTACCCTTGCCGACCCGATCGGCCGCTTCCATCGCACGTTCGACATCGTCTTTACCATGGTGTTCGGCTCGCTGGACCGAGCGCTGCTGTCGTCCCGGCAACTGTACCGGCGCCACAGCATGATCATTGGCGAGATGCCTGAGACCGTCGGTCCGTTCGCGGCCGGCTCGCGCTACTGCGCCAACGACATTCCCTCGCTGCGCTGGGTCCATGCGACGCTGGTCGAGACCGCGCTGATGGTGCATGATCTGGTGCTGCCGCCGCTCTCGGCGGAGGAGCGCGAGCGCTATTGGAGCGAGGCCCGGCTGTACGGCGCCCTGTTCGGACTGACGGGGGATGATTTGCCGGCGGACTGGTCGGGCTTCGCAGCCTACAATGCGGCGATGGCGCAGTCGGATACGCTGACCGTCAGCCCGGCGGCGCGCGAGATCGCCGAGCAGATTTTCAGCGGCGCCCGCCCCTGGTTGCGGCCACCGCGATGGTACCGCGCGCTCGCGGCGCGGATGCTGCCGGAGCGACTGCGCGCCGGGTTCGGCCTTGTGCTTGACGCGCGCGACATCAGAGCTGCCGACAATGCGCTGACCTGGATCAGGCGCGTCTATCCGAAACTGCCTGACCGGCTGCGCTATGTCGGCCCCTATCAGGAGGCGCAGGCGCGCCTGCGGGGCGAGCCGCAGCCCGACTGGATGATCCGGTGCCTCAACCGCGCCTGGATCGGGCGGCCGCAGATGGACGTGCGCGGGAAGGGGTGAAGTCCTCCGCTGCTGCCACAGCTTCCGTCATTGCGAGGAGCCCTTGCGACGAAGCAATCCAGACTGCCTCCGCGTAGATAGTCTGGATTGCTTCGCGGAGCCTGTCATCGGGCCGCGCTTCGCGCGGACCCGTTGGCTCGCAATGACGGATGTGAGGAAACGCCTCAGGCTCACACCGACGCCAGCTTCCGGTACAGCGCGCTGTAGCAGCCGGCAGAGATGCTCCAGGAGAATGATCGTCCCATCGCACTGCGGCGCATGGTATCGAGCTGGTCCTGCGCCATGAACGCCTCGAACGCGCGGCGGACGCCGCCGATGAAGGATTCGCGCGAGGGTCTTGCGAACAGGAAGCCGGTCTCGCCGTCGGTGATGGTCTCGGCAAGGCCGCCGGTCTGGTGTCCGATCGGCAGCGAGCCGAAGCGCTGGGCGTACATCTGGCTGAGCCCGCACGGTTCGAAGCGCGAGGGCATCAGGGTGAAATCGCTGCCGGCGAAAATGCGGCGCGCCTGGGCGTCGTTGAAGCCGATCACGACCCCGATGGCATCGGGGCGGCGGCGATGCGCATCGATCACGGCCTGCTCGAGCGCCGGCTCGCCGGAACCGGTGATCACGATCTGGCCGCCGGCATCGACGATCTCGTCGGCGGCCGACAGCACGAGGTCGATGCCCTTCTGGTGCACGAGGCGGGCAACGATGCCGAACATCGGCCCGCGTGACACCGCAAGCCCGAACTGCTTGCGCACGTAGTCCGCATTCGCTTTCTTGCCGACCCAGTCGCCGGCGCCGAATTGCTGGGCGAGCTGTGCGCAGGAGCGTGGATCCCAGCTCTCGTCGATCCCGTTGAGGATGCCGGTGAGCTCGGCCGCGTCGGAGCGGACGCGAAGCAGGCCTTCGAGGCCGCAGCCGAATTCGGTTGTCGTGATCTCGCGCGCATAGGTGCCGCTGACCGTGGTGAGGTGCGAGGCATACACCAGCCCGGCCTTGAGGAAGGAGACCTGGTCGTAGAATTCGACGCCGTCGATATGGAACGAGCTCTCCGGCGCGCCGATCCGCCGCAGCGATTCCTTTGGGAAGAGGCCCTGATAGGCGAGGTTGTGGATGGTCAGGATCGACGGCAGCTTGGCGCCGCGCCAGGCGAGATAGGCCGGCACGAGCGAGGCCTGCCAGTCATTGGCATGGATCAGGTCTGCTGCCCAATTCTTGTCCAGCGTGCCCATGGCCAGCTCAGCGGCGGCCGAGGCAAGGCGTGCGAAGCGGATGTCGTTGTCCGGCCAATCGCGCCCGGATTCGTCGCCATAGGGATTGCCGGGCCGGTCATAGAGCTGTGAGCACAACAGCACGTAGACCGGCAGGCCGTCCTTGGTCGCGGCCCGCCCGAGCGAGCAGGCTGGCATCTCCGCGAATGCCGGACAGCGGCCAACGATTTGAATGTGCGTGAGTTGTTCGATGATGTCGCGATAGCCGGGCAGCATGATCCGGATATCGGCAAAGGAGCGAAGGGCGCGGGGAAGGGCGGCAGAAACGGCTCCAAGTCCGCCGACGCGGACGAAGTCGTCCATCTCTGTCGTGACGAACAAGACCCTCAAGAACAGCCGCCCTCTGCCGATCCCGTTCGCTGCTATGCAAGAACGGGTCCAGTTGTTCCGGAATTCCCAAGCCCGCCCATGCGGCGCGTCGGTTCGGTAAACACTTTCCTACTCAGCCGCCGCCCTCTAGGGTCGCCGCATCAACAACAGAGAACTTCGATAAGTTCCTAAGACACCCAAGGACGTGGGCAGGCATGCAGCTAGCAGATAAGCATGAGGGGACGACGACAAAGGCCTTCGCCGGCCTGCGGGTCCTGGATTTTTCGACCACGATTGCCGGTCCCCACTGCACGCGCATGCTCGCCGACATGGGCGCCGAGGTGATCAAGATCGAGACCGACGGCGGCGAGACGATGCGGACCCGGCCGCCGCTGCGCAAGGGGTGCAGCACCACGTTCGGCCAGCTCAATGTCGGCAAGAAGAGCGTGGTGCTCGACCTCAAATCCGAGGACGGCCTGGAGGCGGTGCGCCGGCTGGCCGCGACATCAGACATCCTGGTCGAGAACTTCCGCCCGGGGGTGATGCACCGGCTGCGGCTCGACTACGACAGCATGCGTCAGGTCAACCAAAAGCTGATCTACTGCTCGATCTCGGGCTACGGCCAGACCGGCCCCTCGGCCGAGCTGCCGGCCTATGCCCCGGTGATCCATGCGGCCTCGGGCTACGACATGGCGCATCTCGCCTATCAGCCCGGCCGTCACCGCCCCGACTATTGCGGCATCTATCATGCCGACGTCGTCACCGGCACCTACGGCTTCGGCGCGATCGCGTCCGCGCTCTATCAGCGCACCGTGACAGGCCTTGGCCAGCACATCGACGTCTCCATGCTCGAAACCATGCTGTCGCTGACGCTGACCGAGTTGCAGAGCTCGCAATTCGCCGTGAAGCCGCCGCCGCGCCCGATGTTCGGGCCGACCGAGACGGAAAACGGCTATGTCATGATCACAATCGCCAGCGAGAAGACGTTTCAGGGTTTGATGGGGGTGATCGGGCGCCCCGCATGGATCTCCGATCCGCGCTTCTCGACTTACGCCGCGCGTCGCGAGAACTGGGCCGACATGATGGACGGGGTCGAAGCCTGGTCACGGCAGCTCTCGACCGATGCATGCCTTGCCGCGCTCGGCGGAGCCGGCGTCCCGGCCTCGGCCTATCGCACCGTGTCAGAAGCGCTGGCCGATCCGCAGCTCGCGCACCGGCAGGCGCTGTCCGAGGTGCGGGACGGAGGCGGTTCATTCCAGGTCCTCAATCTGCCGTTCCGAATGTCGGGCGCCGACACCACGCCGGCCAAGACGATGGCCGTGCTCGGCGAACACACGGATGCGCTACGCGATGAGATCGGTCTTGCGGACGAGGCGCCAATTCCGTCAGGCAAAACGGCCGCGACGCGCTGAACGCATCGCGCCGCGGTATGCGGCGCTCGAACCCTCGTGCGTTCCTCTTGCCGTGGCGGACATTTGTCGCCAATCTCGCTCCCCGAGTCATTCAACGATCCGAAACATCGGACGAGGGACCCCGGGAGGAACCATGACGAATGCGGCTGCCGTGGCACGCAAGTGCGTGCCGATTTTCCTTGTTGCGGCATTTGCACTGGCAGCGCCGGCGCAGGCGCAGAAATCGGGCGGCAGCATCACCGTCGGTCAGGAGCTGGAGATTGTAGGTTTCGATCCGCTCAAGGTCGGCGTCTACGACACCTCCACCTTCACCGCCGCCGCTGCGATCTTCGACACGCTGACGACGCTCGACGAGAAAGGCGAGGCGGCGCCAAAACTCGCAGTGTCCTGGACCCATTCCGACGACTACATGAGCTGGACATTCAAGCTGCGCGAGGGCGTGAAATTCCACGACGGCACGCCGTTCAACGCGCAGGCTTTCAAGGAAAACTTTGACCGGCAGAAGGATCCCGCCAACAAGTGCCGCTGCGCCTTCTACATCACCAACGTCAAGGAGGTGCTGGCGCCGGACGAATACACCATCGTCTACAATCTCACCGATCCCTCCGTGAACCTGCCGGCGGTGATCACCATCCAGAGCTCCAACAACGCCATTCATTCGCCGACGGCCTGGAAGACCAAGGGCGACGACTATAATCGCAATCCCGTCGGCACCGGCCCCTACATTCTGAAATCCTGGACTGCGGGCGACCGCATGGTGCTGGAGAAGAACCCGGACTACTGGGACAAGGGCCGTCCCCATCTCGACCGCATCATCTTAAAGCCGCTGCCCGACGCGCAGTCGCGCTTTGCCTCGCTGCAATCGGGCGAGGCCGATATCATCTGGGACGACGAGAACGACGCCGACAACATCATGAGGGCGCAGAAGGACTCCAAGCTCACCGTGCACACCTACAAGGGCTCGGGCGCGCAGGTCTACGCCTTCAACACCAAGGTCGCGCCGTTCGACGACGTTCGCGTGCGGCAGGCGCTGGTGATGGCGATCGACCGTCCAAAAATGTCGCAGGCGATCAGCAACGGCCTGAGCCGGCCCGCGACCAATCCGTACGGCGACGGCTCCTGGGTCAAGTGCAAGGACGACGGCGCGCGGCCGTTCGACATCGACAAGGCCAAGGCGCTGATCAAGGATTACGGCAAGCCGGTCGAGTTTAAGATGCTGGTGACCGCGACGCCGCGTGGCCGCATGATCGGCCAGGTGCTCCAGCAGTTCTGGAAGCGCGTCGGCGGCAACATGGAGATCGAGCAGGTCGATCAGGCCACCATCCCGTCGCGCGCCTTCACCCGCCAGTTCCAGTTGACGCCGTGGCGTATCGTCGATCTCGCCGATCCCGATCCACAGATGTATGCGAACTTCCGCAGCGGCAGCCCGCTCGCGCTGTCCAACTACGCCGATCCGGAGCTCGACCGGCTGCTCGACCATGCCCGCGTCACGGCCGACCTCGGCCAACGGACCGAGGATTATTGCGCGATCAGCCGCCTGATCAACAAGCAGGCGATCTGGTTCTGGACCTTCCAGAACACCTATTACGCGCTGTCGAGCGCCAAGCTGAAGGGCTTTCCGAAAATCTACAACGGTGTGATCGACGTCTCGAACACCTGGCTGGAATGAAAGCGCGATGCTGAACTTCGTCGTTCGGCGGCTCCTTGCCATCCTGCCGGTCCTGCTGGCCGTTTCGCTGCTGACCTTCCTGATTGCCTCGCTGCTGCCGGGCGATCTCGCCTTGGTCATCCTCGGCGACCAGGCAACGCCGGATAATGTCGCAGCGCTGCGCCGTGACATGGGGCTCGACCATCCGCTGTGGTGGCGTTACCTGAGCTGGCTCGGCCATGTCCTGCAGGGCGATCTCGGCCGCTCCTTCCGCACCGGGCAGACGGTGCTCCAGGCGGTGGCCGAGCGCATTCCGGTCTCGCTCCAGCTGATGCTGATGGCCGAGTTCATCGGGCTCGTGATCGGCGTGCCGCTTGCGATCGCCTGCGCCGCGCGCGCCGGCGGCGCCTTCGACCGCTTCATGACCGGCAGCGCTTTCGCCATGCTGTCGATGCCGTCCTTCCTGACCGCGATCCTCCTGATCTATCTGTTCGCGGTCGAGCTGCACTGGCTGCCCGCGACCGGCTATGTGCCGTTCACCGAGGCGCCGCTGGCCAATCTGCGCTTCTTCGTGCTGCCGGCGCTGACATTGGCGCTGGCGGAATGGCCGGGCATCATGCGGGTGCTGCGCTCCGACATGATCGCCACCTTGCAGGAGGATTATATCGCGCTCGCCAAGGCCAAGGGCCTCAAGCCGGCGCGCATCCTGTTCGTGCATGCGCTCAAGCCCTCGTCGCTGACCCTGGTGACGGTGACCGGGATCAATATCGGCCGCCTGCTCGGCGGCACGCTGATCGTGGAATCGATCTTTGCACTGCCCGGGATCGGCCGGCTGCTGGTCGGCGCGATCTACACCCGCGACCTCGTCATCCTGCAGGGCGTGGTGCTGCTGGTCGCCTGCGGCTTCGTGCTCGTCAACTTCATCGTCGACATGCTCTATGCCGTGCTCGACCCCAGGATCCGCCATGGCCACGCTTGAGCTCTCGATTCAGGATGAGGCGGCGGTCGCGCCCGTTCGCGGCAGGCGCAAGCTCGGCCTGCTGTTCTGGCTCGCAAGCGGCTGGCTTGCCATCATTCTCGCGCTCGCAATCCTGGCGCCGGTGTTGCCGCTGCAGAACCCGACCGACATGGACATGCTGGAACGCCGCGCGGCATTCTCTGGAGAGCACTGGCTCGGCACCGACGGGCTCGGCCGCGACGAACTCGCCCGCCTGATTTTCGGCGCGCGGGTGTCGCTGACGGTCGGGCTGATCGCGCCGATGATCAGCCTCGTTTTCGGTGGCGCACTCGGCCTGCTCGCCGGCTATTTCCGCGGCCGGTTCGAGACCCTGGTGGTCGGCAGCATGGACGTGCTGCTGGCCTTTCCGCCGCTGATCTTCGCGCTCGCCGTGACTGCCTATCTCGGCCAATCCGTCCCCAATCTGACCTTGATCCTCGGCGTGCTCGGCATTCCCGCCTTCATGCGGGTGGCGCGTGCGGCGACGCTGACGCTGGCGCGGCGGGAATTCGTGATTGCCGCCGAGGCGCTCGGCGCCAGCCATGCGCGCATCATCTTGCGCGAACTGCTGCCGAACGTGATCCTGCCGCTGCTCGCCTTCTTCCTGCTCGGCGTCGCCGTCACCATCGTGGTCGAGGGGGCGCTGTCCTTTCTCGGTCTCGGCGTGCCGCCGCCGATGGCGAGCTGGGGCAGTATGATCGGCGAGGGACGTGAGAGCCTCGACGTCGCGCCGCGGCTCGCCTTCCTGCCGGCGGCGGCGCTGTTCCTGACCGTGCTGGCCTTCAACCTGGTCGGCGATACCTTGCGGGCGCTGACCGACCCGCGTCAGGGGGCATTGTGAGCGCGCCGCTCTTGACCATCGAAGACGTTGCGGTCGAGCTGCCGACACCGCGCGGCAATTTGCGCGCGGTGGATCACGTCGACCTGTCGCTGGCGGCCGGCCGCACACTCGGCATCGTCGGCGAATCCGGCTGCGGCAAGACCATGCTGTCGCGCGCAGTGCTTCAGCTCCTGCCGAAGAAGGCGAAGCTGACGGGCCGGGTGATGTTCGACGGCGAGGATCTGGTGCGGCTCGATGCGGGACGGCTGCGGCGCCTGCGCGGGCGCGATCTCGCGGTCGTGTTCCAGGATCCCATGACCTCGCTCAATCCCGTGCTCACCATCGGCACCCAATTGACGGAGACGATCCAGGAGCATCTCGAGCTGGATGCCCCGGCGGCCAGGAAGCGCAGCATCGGGCTGCTGGCGGCCGTTGGCATTCCGGCACCAGAGCAGCGGCTCGCACAATACCCGCATCAATGCTCCGGCGGCATGCGCCAGCGCATCGCGATCGCGATCGCGCTGTCCTGCGAGCCGAAACTGCTGATCGCGGACGAGCCGACGACGGCGCTCGACGTCACCATCCAGGCGCAGATTCTCGATCTCCTGGCGCGCGAGCAGCGGCGCCGCCACATGGCGATGATCATCATCACCCATGATCTCGGCGTCGTCGCCGGCCGCGCCGACGAGGTCGCCGTGATGTATGCGGGCAGGGTGGTCGAGCGCGCGCCGACGCCGGCGCTGTTCAAGCGCATGCACATGCCTTACACCGAGGCGCTGCTGGCGGCGATCCCGAAGCTTGAGACCGCGCCGCATACGCCGCTGCCTGCGATCTCCGGCCGCCCGCCCGATCCGACGCGGCCGCTGCGTGGCTGCTCCTTTGCGCCGCGCTGCCGCTATGCCGCGGGGCGCTGTCACGAGGCCAAGCCCGAGCTGAAGAGCGCGGAGGTGCCGAGGCATCTCTATGCCTGCTTCCATCCGATCCAGATGGCCGAGGGGATCGGCGCATGATGCAGCTTGCCGTGCGCCCCGAGCCGCTGCTGAATGTCGACAATCTCGTCGTCGAATATGGTCTCGGCAACAAGACAGTGCATGCCGTCTCCGGTGTCAGCCTTCAGGTCGCACGCGGCGAGACGCTGGGGCTGGTCGGCGAATCCGGCTGCGGCAAGTCGACGCTGGGGCGCGCGGTCCTGCAGTTGCGCCGCGCCAAATCCGGGCGGGTGATGTTCGACGGCGAGGATTTGACAGCGATGGAGGGCGAGGCGCTGCGCAAGATGCGCCGCCGCGTGCAGCTGATCTTCCAGGATCCGATCGCCTCGCTCAATCCGCGCCGGCGCATCGGCGATATCGTCGCCGAGCCGCTGATCATCGCCGGCGTCAAGGACGCCGCCGAGCGCAAGCGGCGGGTTCACGAGGTGCTTTCCGCGGTCGGGCTCGACCCTGATATCGTGGCGGGTCGTCTGCCACATGAATTCTCCGGCGGGCAGTGCCAGCGCATCTGCATCGCGCGTTCGCTGGTGCTCAATCCTGAGTTCATCGTCTGCGACGAGCCGGTGTCGGCGCTCGACGTCTCCATCCGCGCGCAGATTCTCAATCTGCTCGAGGAGATGAAGGCGCGCTTCGGCCTGACGCTGCTGTTCATCGCGCATGATCTCGCGGTGGTCAAAGCGGTCAGCGACCGCGTCGCGGTGATGTATCTCGGCCGGCTCTGCGAGGTCGGGCCGTCGGAGCAATTGTTCGCAAAGCCGGCGCATCCCTATACCGGGTTGCTGTTGCAGGCGATCCCGGTGCCCGATCCGGATGTGCGTCCCGTAGAGAGTGTAGCGACCGGCGAGCCGCCATCGCCGATTGCGCCGCCGTCCGGCTGCCGCTTCCGCACCCGCTGTCCGCGGGCCGATCAGCGATGCAGCGCGGAGATACCGGAGTTGCGTGAAATCGCGCCCGGCCAGTTCGCGGCTTGCCATTATCCGCTGGCCTAAACTAAGACGGTCGGGGTTTGTCTCGCCTCGCCGGTCGTGGCATGCTGGCGCGACAACAAGAACATGCCGGGAGGATGTCGATGAAGAGCTTCAAGGTCGCCGATTTCAAGGCGCCGCTGCAGGAGGTCGACGAGGCCACGCCGCAGCCCTCGGGCACCCAGGTTCTGATCAAGGTGAAGGCGGCTGGCGTCTGCCACAGCGACCTCCACATCTGGGAAGGCGGCTACGATCTCGGTCACGGCCGCAAGCCGCTGTCGCTGAAGGACCGCGGCATCAATTTGCCGCTGACCATGGGCCACGAGACGGTCGGCGAAGTCCTCGCCTTCGGTCCCGACGTGAAGCCGACCGACCAGGGCGACCTCAAGCTCGGCGATGTCGGCCTGGTCTATCCCTGGATCGGCTGCGGCAAATGCGCCACATGTCTTGGCGGCGACGAGAACATGTGCCTGACGCCGCGCTCGCTCGGCGTCTATTGCGACGGCGGTTATGCCGACCACATGCTGGTGCCGCATCCGCGCTATCTGCTCAATCTGAGAGGGCTCGATCCCGCGACGACCGCGCCTTACGCCTGCTCGGGCGTCACCACCTACAGCGCGCTGAAAAAGGTCGAGCAGCATTTCGACACGCCGATCGTGATGTTCGGCGCGGGCGGCCTCGGCCTGATGGCGCTGTCGCTGCTGAAAGCGATGGGCGGCAAGGGCGCGATCATGGTCGATATCGATGCGAAGAAGCGCGAAGCGGCGGATAAGGCCGGCGCACTCGCGACGGTCGATCCCAAGGCGCCGGATGCGCTGGAGCAGCTCGCGAAGAAGGCGGGCGGGCCGATCCGCGCCGTGATCGACCTCGTCGGCAATGCCGCGACGACGCAGCTCGGTTTCGACTGCCTGACCAAGGGCGGCAAGCTCGTCATCGTCGGCCTGTTTGGCGGCGGTGCGACCTGGGCGCTGCCGCTGATTCCGATCAAGGCCGTGACGATCCAGGGCAGCTATGTCGGCAATTTGCGTGAGACGCAGGAATTGCTCGATCTGGTGCGAGCGAAGAAGGTGCCGCCGATCCCGGTGACGACGGTACCGCTCGCCAGGGCCAACGACGCGCTGCTGCAGTTGCAGCAGGGCGCGGTGGTCGGACGCACCGTGCTGACGCCGTAACGAACGCTCTCTCCTCCGTCATTGCGAGAAGCAAAGCGGCGAAGCAATCCAGACCGCCTCAGCGGAAAGATCCTGGATTGCTTCGCTTCGCTCGCAATGACGACTTGGCTAACTCCTTCCTTGAGGCTCTTATGTCCGCAAATAACGCCTTCCACATTGCCGTGCTCGCCGGTGACGGCATCGGTCCCGAAGTCATGGCGCCGGCGATCGAGGTGCTGCGCAAGATCGAACAGAAATCGGATTTGCGCTTCCGCTTCACCGAGGCCCCGGCCGGCGCCAACAATTATCTCGCCACCGGCAAGTCGATGCCTGATACCACGATCAAGCTATGCGAGGAGGCGGATGCGATCCTGTTAGGTGCCTGCGGCCTGCCTTCGGTGCGCTACCCCGACAACACCGAGATCGCGCCGCAGATCGAACTGCGCTTCATCTTCGATCTCTATGCCGGCGTGCGTCCGGCGCGGCTCATTCCGGGCGTGCCGAGCCCGATCGTCGGCGCCGACCGGCGCGGCATCGATCTTGTCGTGATCAGGGAGTCCACCGAAGGCCTGTTCGCCTCGATGGGCAAGGGCGTCGTCACCCATGAGGATGCGCGCGAGACCATGGTGATCACGCGCAACACGTCCGAGCGCCTGTTCGAGTTCTCGTTTCGCCTTGCCGAGCGGCGCAAGGCGCGCGGCAAGCCCGGTGCGCTCACCTGCGTCGACAAGGCGAACGTGTTCAAGGCCTTCGCCTTCTTCCGCGGCATCTTCGACGAGATCGCCAAAAAGCATCCGGAGGTGAAGACCAACTGGCTCTATGTCGATGCCTGCTCGGCGATGCTGGTGAAGCGGCCCTGGGATTTCGACGTGATGGTGATGGAGAACATGTTCGGCGATATCGTCTCCGACATCACCGCGAGCCTGATCGGCGGCCTCGGCATGGCGCCGTCGGCCGACATTGGCGACAAGTATGCGGTGTTTCAGCCGTGCCACGGCACCGCGCCCGACATCATGGGGCAGGGCAAGGCCAATCCCACCGGCATGATCCTGTCGGCGGCGCTGATGCTGGACTGGCTCGCCGACAAGCATGGCGTCGAGAGCGCGACGGAGGCCGGCGAGACGATCGAGCGTGCGGTAGACAAGGTCTACGCCGGCGGCATCAAGCCGATGGAGTTCGGCGGCAACAACGGCACGGCGGACATCACGAAAGCGGTGCTCGCGGCGCTGTAGTCAAGGAAAAAGGGGCCCGCAGGCCCCCTGTCGTTCACCAGCGGCGCCAGTGGTGGTAGCGGTGACCCCAGCCCCACGGACGCGGGCCGTAGAAGCGTCGCGGGCCGCCATAATAGCCGTAGGCGCCGTAGTAGTTCGGACGCCACCAGCAGCGGCCCCAGGGGTTACAGACCCAGCGCACCTGATCGACATCGGCGGCGGGACCGCCTGCAATCTTGTCCGCCTGCGGGATGCCGTTCGGCATTGCCGCGAGAGCGGGACCCGAGGCGAGCGCCGCACCGCCCAAGGCAGCCAGACCGAGAACAGCAAATTTGAGTTTCATCGCAATCTCCCTCGTTGGTGGCGAGAGAACTTTCGACAGATCAACTGGTTGCTATCGCGGTGCGTGCGCGCGGGAAATTTAATCTTCCTGAACGAAGGTTCAGTTTCAGCGCCCCTGGAACTTGGGTCTGCGCTTTTCCATGAAGGCCTGCCGGCCCTCGCGGAAATCCTGAGAGTCCATGCAGGCGTTGCCGATCGCCTTGATCGTGTCCATGTCGCGCTGGCTCTCGTCCTTCAGAACCTGCGCGATGGTGATCTTGGCGGCCTTGATGGCGAGCGGCGCGTTTTCGGAAATGGTTTGCGCGATTCCCATGGTCTCGCCCCAGAGTTGATCGTCGGGGATCACGCGCTCAACGAGGCCAATGCGCAGCGCCTCAGAGGAATCGATGCGCATGCCCGTGTACATCAACAGGCGCGCCCAGGACGGGCCGACCAGCGACACCAGATGACGCAAGCCGTCATAGCCATAGGCGATGCCGAGCCTGGCGGCGGGAATGCCGAACTGGCTGTCGTGCGAAGCGATGCGGATGTCGGCAAGCATCGCGACTTGCATGCCGCCGCCGAGGCAAAAACCCTGGATGCAGGCGATGGTCGGCTTGGGATAGTCGGCGAGCAGCGCGCGCTGGGCGGCGCTGCGCTTGGCGTACTCCTCGGACGCCGCTGCATTGTGCCTGACCTTCGCGAACTGGCTGATGTCGGCGCCCGAGACGAACGCCTTGCCGCCGGCGCCGCGCAGGATTACGACCCGCACCGTCTCGTCGTCGCGCAGGCTGATCAGTGCCTCGCCAAATCCCTCCCACATCTCCAGCGACATCGCGTTGCGCTTGTCGGGATTGTTGAAGGTGATCACGCCGACGCCGCCGGCCGCGTGCATGAGGATATTGCCGTCGGCGTAAGCCGTTTCGGTCGTGCTGGACATATCGGACATCGCGCGCTCGCTGATCGTTGGCGAGGCAATGTGCGGCGCGGGCGCCACCGCGGTCAACCGGGGCCGGGGTAGGCGAGCTTGCATCCGCCTGTGCTGCGATTGCATGGCGCGCGCGAAGTTCGGCGCATGGCAGCAGACCGCCAAGAAAAAGGGGCGACTAGACCGCCCCGAGAAAGACCGCGCGCAAGCGCGCCGGCGCAGACATATCTTCTCGTCCGGTCTCGTCCAATCCGGCCGCGCCCCCGCGACGCGGCGGATTGAACGTCGGCCGCAAAGGCCGGACCGTCGATCGATCTCAGCTTTCGTTCGCTGCAATCGATTCCATCAGCGAGACGAGCTGACGCTGCACCGTCTGGTCCTTGATCTTGCTGTAGGCGCGCAGCAGACGGAGGCTGAAGGCGCTGTCGAGGAAGAGCAGGCTCTCCACTTCGCGCGCCTTGTTGTCGCCGTCATAGAAGAAGGTCACAGGCACATCGAGGGCGGAGGCGATCTGCTGAAGCCTGGCCGCGCCGACGCGATTGACGCCCTTCTCGTATTTCTGCACCTGCTGGAAGCTGACGCCCAGCTTCTCGCCCAGTTCGGCCTGCGAGATCTTCATCTCGACCCGCCGCAAACGAATCCGCTTGCCAAGCTCAATGTCCGGCTTGCCGGCACTGCGCTGCTTCATTCTCTTCGCCGCTGCTTTCATACTTCTCACCGTTGTTCTTCGGTTGAAAATCCCCCGAAGAGCTGGGTCAGGGGTTCGCCCATATACGAGTCCTTGAATTCATGCGGATGCACGAACTCCTCCTTAAACCACGGGAAGCGAGCCGGATTGAAAGCCTCGATCAGCCAGTCAATCATGTGCCGCACGCGCGGAATCCGTCCGCTACCGGGATGGTAGGACAGCCAGATATCCAGCGGTCGGTTCAGCTCGACCTCCAGTGGAATCAACTTCCCGCCAAGCGCAATGGCGTAGCTCGGGAATACGCCGATTCCGGCGCCATTCGCGACCGCCCAGTAGTTGGCGCTCGAGACGTTGGTTTTCTTGACCAGAAGGTCACGTTCCGAAACGCCCGGGAAGAAGCTCTCGAAAGATTCCTTGGCGGCGAGCTGGTCGGCGAATTGCAGCACCAGGCGATGCTTGATCAATTCCGCTGCCGAGCGCGGCGCGCCATGTTTTGCGATGTATTTCTCCGAGGCCCAGAACATCAGATGCATGCGGCCGAGCCGCACCAGCTTGACGTCGAGCGCCGAGGGACGTGACAGATGGATAGCGACGTCGGCCTCGTGGCGGGAGACATCGGCCGAGCGCATCGCGCAATGCAGGTCGACCAGGATCTTCGGATAGGCTTGCTGGAATTCGACCAGCCGCGGGGCAAGCCAGAACGTCCCAAGTCCCTCGGTGACGGCGACGCGGACTTCGCCGGACAGGGCGTTGACCGTCGAATCGCTGGTCCGCATCACGTCGAAGGCCGCCGCCTCCATGCGCTCGACGGCAGAGACCACGATCGCGCCTTCATCGGTCAGATGGGTGCCGTGGACGTCGCGGGTGAACAGGGTGGTGCCGGTCTGACGCTCGAAATCATCGATCCGGCGACGGACGGCGTTGATCGACAGGGACAGACGTTCGGCCGCCGAGCGGAAACTTCCACATCGGACGACTTCCAGGAATATGCGGGCCGCGTCCCAATCGGAGAGGCCGCTGATATTTATCTTCGGGCGTTCTTCCAACGGAACGCCCCTTTCCGCCAAGGAGTGCATACAATTCCCTTTGGTTTGCTAAACTGGCAGAATCTGGCGCAAACTACAACCACGGCGGGTTGCGGGGGTGATGAGTTTTGAACGTCATCCTTACTGCGGCGCGAGCGGTATTTGAGTGCTGCCAGGGCTGGGATCGGGCAGCCTGTTGCCCGTTTGAGGGGTATCGCGTGAGTTCCGTTGCAAGCCTCGAGATGGCTGCGGGATTGTCGGCGCTGTCCGCAGTGGACATTCCTGCGCAACAGCGGTTGCCGTGGTCCCGGATGGAGCAATCGCAGCGCACGAAGCGTCTTGTCCCGAATCGCTCCGACGATTGCCAGTGGCGTCGTGGCACGATGTTGGCGGGAACCGCGGTTTCATCGCAGAAACACACTGAAATCATGTTCAGAGGCTCAGCGGCCTCGTGCTATCTTTGGCGCTCCACGGGGGCCGCAGGGGTCGTCACAGACAATTCTCGCAGGCCGAATTAACGGAAAGAACGCTTGTGTCGCATTCAGACGAACAGTTGCAGTCGGTGCTGGAAACGCTCGAGGAGTGCCGCAGGGTTCTCAATGCGAGCAACAGCCGCGACTCGGCCGAGCTGCTGTCCATGGTCATCCTCGACGTCAGGATGAAGCTCAAAGGAATTGACGATGCCGATCTCAAGGCATTGTGCGACGAAATGCTGCGGAGCGCTGCGAGCGAACCGCGGTCCCCTTCCAAGCAGACGCAGGACCAGCCCCGGCGTCCGCTGCTCCGCGTGGTGAAGTAGCCGCGCCGCCGAGTCTCGCTTTTTGGCGAGATTTGTGCGCGTCCCGATGCCGCATCTGTGATCACGGACGGCATCGGGAGGAGCCCTGGTTTCGCGCGCCTCTGTTGCGCATTCCGAGCCATCGGTTACACCAGAGCCGGTTCGGCTCCGGTCCGCGCGCTCCCCGCGCGTCGTGTCGGGCCTGAGATGGCTCCGATTGCATCATGCAAAATGTTTCGATCCCGGCGGCGCTGATTGCCGGCCTCGTCAGCTTCCTCTCGCCCTGCGTCCTGCCTTTGGTTCCGCCCTATCTGATCTACCTCACAGGGGCCACGATCGAGCATGTCGAGAGCGACGAGCCGGCCGCGGCCTCCAAGCGCGCGATCTTGATGTCGGCGCTCTTGTTCGTGCTCGGCTTCTCCACCGTGTTCGTGGCGCTCGGCGCCAGTGCCTCGCTGATCGGCGGCCTGATCCGCGCCTGGTCGGCCGAGCTGTCGATCCTCGCCGGCATCGTCATCATCATCATGGGCCTGCACTTCCTGGGACTGACCCGGATCGGTCTGTTGATGCGCGAGGGCCGGCTGCCGATCCCCAAGCCCGTCGGGCTCTGGGGCGCCTACATCATGGGGCTTGCCTTTGCGTTCGGCTGGACGCCCTGCATCGGCCCGATCCTCGCCGCGATCCTGTCGATCGCCGCAGCGGAAGCGACGGTCACCAAGGGCGCGGGCCTGCTCGCCGTCTATTCCGCGGGCCTCGGCATTCCCTTCCTGATCGCCGCCCTGATGATCGAGCAGTTCTCCGCGCTGTTCGCGCGGATGAAGGGCCAGCTCGTCAACGTCGAGCGCGCCATGGGCGTGTTGATGGTGATCACCGGCATCGGCTTCCTCACCGGCGCGGTCTCGAATGTGAGCATCTGGCTGCTGGAGACGTTTCCGGCGTTGCAGACGATCGGGTAGGGCGGAATCGGCGAGCTGCACCGGCTCAGAACCGCCCGGGTCTTTCACTCAGCCGGCGCCGTTCCGGGAACGGGGATTGATAAAGCCAGGCGAGATTCTCGCAGAAGCGCTCCAGGCTTGTCTCGCGTATCAGCTGATTGCGCAGCAGCGCGTGGACTCCGGCCGGATGATAGACGTGATCGCCGAGTTCCCGGGCCTGAAGCTGGACCCGCGCAGTACGCAGCATCCGGGCATTCCTGTATTGGTCCAGCGCGTGGGCGACATCGCCTTCCGTCTCGTCGAGTTCGTCCGCGAGACAGACGGCATCTTCCAGCGCCATGCAGGCCCCTTGCGCGAAATATTGCAGCATCGGATGCGCGGCATCGCCCAGGAGAACGACGCGCCGGTCGATCCAGCGATCGGTCGGATCGCGATCGCAGGTCACCCACGCCTTCCAGTCCCTTCCATGATGGATGATCGCCTTGGCGCGAGGGTGCACGTCCTGAAAACCTTCGAGCACCTCCTCGTGGGTCACGGGCCTTGCCGCAAACGCCTCGACGGGATCGTTATGGCAGGTGATTGCGAGATTGAACACCTTCCAGCCCGAGAGCGGATAATGCACTAAGGCCTGTTTACAGTCGCTAGTTTGCGAGGAAAGCCGCGACGAGATTGAGGAGGCCGGCAAAGCAGGCGTCTGTTTTTTCGTAGCGAGTTGCGATGCGGCGGAATGCCTTGAGCTGGCAGAAGAAGTTCTCGACCAGGTGGCGCCATTTGTACATTTCGGCGTCGTGCGGGATGCGCCCGGCGCGGTCGGCCTTGGACGGGATGACCGCTGCGGCGCCGCGTTGGTTCAGATTGGCGCGCAGCCAGTTATTATCGAAGGCCTTGTCGCCGATCAGCGCTTCAAAATCGAGGCCAGTGATCAAAGGCTCGACGCCAATGCTGTCGTGACGCTGGCCGGGCAGCAGGACGAAGCGAATGAGATTGCCGAGTGCGTCGACCAGAGCCATGATTTTGGTAGTCAGGCCACCACGCGAGCGGCCTATGGCCTGATTTTGAGTCCCCCTTTTGCCCCGGTGCCATGTTGGTGGACCCGGACGAGTGTGCCGTCGATCAGGACATATTCGAAATCGGGATCGTCACAGAGAGCTTTGAAGACCCGCTCCCAGACCCCCTTCTGCGCCCAGCGCCAGAAGCGCGTATACACTGTGAACCACTTGCCGAACGCTTCCGGCAGATCTCGCCACGGCGAGCCCGTGCGCGCAATCCAAAGAACTGCTTCGATAAAGAGCCGGTTGTTACGCCCGGTGCCGCCGGGATCACCGGCTTTGCCAGACAATTCCGGCGCAATCCGCTCCCACTGCGCATCGCTCAACATCAATCGAATCAAGGCTGATCTCCAATTTTCAGCCTTGAATCAATTTTCTACTGATTTGGGAATCCTGTCTGTAAACAGGCCTTAGATGGCACTTGGCGCCGGCCCACAATGTCGCGGCGTTCCAGCGCAGATCCTCCGGCATCTGCTCGGTCGGGATGACTGAACGATAGGTGGTGTGGCCCGCGACCCGCGGCGCGCCGTCGGCGACCATCTGCTGGCGAATGCGGGAGCGAAGTCCGTCCGCGCCAACCACGAGGCACCCGGTGACACGCTCACCAGACTTGAGCAGTGCCGTTGCCGAAGCATCGTTCTGCTCGTAGCCGACGACATCGCAATCGGACCGCAGCGTGACGTGGGGGTGCGCCTCGCAGGCGCGCACGAAGATGCCGTGAAGATCGCCGCGATGGACCACGGCATAGGGATTGCCAAAGCGTTGCCGGAAATAGCTGGTCAGATCGATGCTGGTGATCTCTTCCGCCGAGATCGCGTCCATTAGCCGGAGCTGGTCGATGAAGACGGCGATCGATCGTGCGACATCACCGAGTGCGAGTCGGTCGAAGGCGTGGAATGCGTTGGGACCAAGCTGGATGCCGGCGCCGATCTCCTGATAGCGCGGCGCGCGTTCCAGGACGGTGACCTGAAAACCCTTCCGTGCCAGCGCGATCGCGGCCGCAAGTCCGCCGATGCCGCCGCCGACAATGATGATGGGATCCTGTCGCATGTCCTCTCCTCGGTGGTTTGCTATTTTCTCGATGTCCTGGTACGCGGCTGCCTCGCCTTGCTGCGTGCCTCCGGCTGCTCGTCAAGAACGTCCTGCGGCCGCGCCGGCGGAGGCACCTTGATCAATCCGGCTTCGACTTCCTGCTCGAGCCGATCGATATTCTTGTAGAGCTCGACCAGCACGCGCTTGAGCTCCGCCGCTTCCTTGGCGGACATGCTGCCGGTTGCGACTTCTTCATAATAGGCGGCGAGCGGCATGAGCCGCCCTGCCAGCTCAGCACCTTTGGGCGTCAAGACGACCTGGAGGCTGCGCTGATCGTTCTCAGGCCGGTCGCGCGTCAAGAGGCCGGCGCGGCTCATCTCCGCGACGATGCGCGACAGGGTAGACACGTCGGCCGACGTCAGTTCGGCGATCTCTCCAAGGCGCAACGGATGGCCCTGCTCTGACAGTGCGGCCAGCACGCGGTACATCGGAAGCGTCAACTTCTCGTGACGGATCACGCGCGCGAAAAGGTCGCCCATGCGAACGCCGAGCCGGGCGAGCAGATAGGGCAGCGAATTCGAAAATCGATACATGGACTTGGATCCTGGCGGGAGAACTCCGCCCGGAATAAGGGTCAACCTTCGCACGTGCAATATTTGCGTTTCAATCATTTGCATTTGCAACTTTATCATTGACAACTATTTGCGCCCGGTGCTTTGCTTTGTCAACGCCAGAGTTGAAGGGACGACGCCATGCAGGAAAAGATCGCGCTCGAGGAGCACTTCGCGCTTCGGGAGACTGTTCAGGACAGCGCGGGCTTCGCGCCGACCGACGACTGGCGCGAGCTGGAAGCGCGGCTGCTCGACATTCACGACCGCCGCCTCGCGGAGATGGACGGTCACGGAATCGAGATGATGCTGCTGTCGCTGAACGCGCCGGCCGTCCAGGCCATTCCCGACCGCAGCCGTGCACTGGAGCTGTCGCGCCGTGCCAACGACTTCCTCGCCGAGCAGGTCGCCAAGCGGCCGGATCGCTTCCAGGGCCTTGCAGCGCTGCCGATGCAGGATCCCGACGCGGCCGCGCGCGAGCTCGATCGCAGCGTCGGCACGCTTGGATTTCGCGGGGCGCTCGTCAACGGCTTCAGCGAGCTCGCCGGCACCGATCATGCGATTTACTATGACCGCAAGGAGTTCTGGCCGTTCTGGTCGGAAGTCGAACGCCTCGGCGTTCCCTTCTATCTGCACCCACGCAATCCGCTGCCGAAAGACTCGGCGATCTATGAAGGGCATCGCTGGCTGCTGGGACCGACCTGGGCGTTTGGGCAGGAGACTGCGGTCCATGCCCTGCGCCTGATGGGCTCCGGACTGTTCGACGCGCATCCGCGGCTCCAGATCATTCTCGGGCACATGGGGGAGGGGCTGCCGTACTCGATGTGGCGGGTCGACAACCACAACAAGTGGATGCGGAGCCAGAATGCCTATCCCGCGCGGCGCAAGATCGCCGACTATTTCCGAGAGAATTTCTACATCACCACGTCGGGCAACTTCCGCACCCAGGCGCTGATCGACGCAATCCTGGAGATCGGTGCCGACCGCATTCTCTTCTCGGCCGACTGGCCGTTCGAGAACATCGATCATGCCGCCGACTGGTTCGATAGCGCGGCGATTTCCGAAGGCGATCGCATCAAGATCGGCCGCGACAATGCGCGTGCCCTGTTCGGGCTCGGCAAAGCAACGACCCAATCTGCCGCAGAGCAGAACGTGTCAGCAATCTCAATGGAGGAAACCCGTGAGCATCTCGTCCGAAATCGACGTGCATGAGGAATTGTCCGGCGCTCCGATCGGCCCGTTCCACAAGCTGCTCGGCATCCTGATCACGCTCATCACGCTGTTCGACGGCTATGACACCTTCAATCCCGCCTATGTCATCCACTACGTGGTCCAGCCCTGGGGACTCCAGCCAAGCCAAGCGGGGTTTCTGGTGAGCTCGGGTCTCGTCGGCTTTCTGTTCGGCGCGATTGGTCACGGCAGCGTAGCCGACCGTTTCGGCCGGCGTGGCACGCTGCTCGCAGGATTGTGGGTCGTCAACGTCTTCACATTGCTGACCGCCGTGCTGGCGTACGATTTCTGGAGCTACTGCGCTCTTCGCTTCGTCACCGGGCTCGGTCTCGGCGTGCTGCTGCCGCTCGGCACGACCTTCATCAACGAGCTCGCGCCCAAGCGTGTCAGCAACACGTTTTCGCTGTGGGGCGTGACGCTGGGCTGGTCGCTCGGCGGCGTCTGCGCCGGTCTCGTCGGCGTATTCCTGACGCCGCAGCACGGTTGGCAGATCCTCTACTACGTTGGCGCGCTGTCGATCCCGCTGACTTTCGTGGCACACGCCATCCTGCCGGAAAGTCCGCAATTCCTGGCGACCCGATCGCGGATCCCGGAGTTGCGTGCGCTGCTGGCACGGCTGCGGCCCGAGCGGGCCGCCGTCTACCAGAATGCGACGTTCGCATCGGATGACGGTACGCGGCCGCAGAGCACGATTGGAGCGTTGCTGAGCCCGCGCTATCGCCGCGTTTCGCTGACCATCTGGATCACGGCGTTTCTCAGCCTGTTCGCGATCTTCGGTCTCACCGGGTGGATTCCGACGGTCATGCTCAAGCGCGGCGAGACCTTCGCGGCATCATTCGGCTTCGGTGCCTTGATGCAGGCGATGTCGTTCATCGGCGGCCTCACGCTCGCAATGCTGGCCGATCGCAATTTCTTGCTGACGCCACGTTATCTCGCGACCTGGTGGCTGACCGGCGGCATTGCCGTGCTGGCGCTCGTCTTCGTCAGCGGTCATGGCGTCAATCTCGCCATCGTCGCCGTTGCGGGCTTCTGCATCATCGGCGCCCAGCACGTGCTCAACAATTTCACCGCCGGGTCATACGAGACCTGTTTCCGCGCCAGCGGCGTCGGAATGGAATTGGGCATCGGCCGGGTGGGAGCGATCCTCGGCCCCTATGTCATCGGTCTGTTGCAGCAGGCGACCGGAGGCCCCGACGCCGTGTTCTGGGCGATCGGCGGCGCGTCCATGGTCGGTGCGCTGGCGATCGGATCGCTCAGTGCTGCCGCAGCAAATCGTCTGCCGCGCGCCGATATCGCACCCGCGGAGTGATGAGGCGGGCCGATCGACAATCACCGGCCGCGCCTTGACTGGCCAGCTTCACCAAAGGAGATCCGAAATGTCCACATCCACTCGTTCCGCTGCGACCGCAGGGCCGCTCGACGCCTGGGTACTTCTGTTCGCACGCGTCGCGATTGCGCCGCTATTTCTCTACAGCGGCATCGGAAAGGTGATGGCATTTGCCACGACCGCGGGCCGGCTTCCCGGCGGCGCCGAGGGATTCGGCGCGGTGCTGGCCGCTGGCGCGATTGCAGTCGAACTCGGAGGCGGCACGGCCCTGCTGCTAGGCCTGTTTGCGCGCCCGGCGGCGGCGGTCCTGATCCCGTTCACCATCGCCGCCACGCTGATGTTTCACAATTTCTGGGCCGCGCCCGAAGCGCAGGTCGTGATGCAGACCATCAACTTCCTGAAGAATCTCGGCCTGCTGGGCGCCCTTGCGCTCATCGCCTCTTACGGGCCGGGCGCCCATGCCGTGCAAGCGGCCATCAAGCCCGGCTCCAAAGGTGCTCCCGAGCTCTCGTGATCCTTTAGCTACGCCGATGAGCTGACCGCGAAGCGCGCCAGCGCCTTGCGGTCCACATGAGTGATCTTCATCGCCGATATCCTTTTCGTCCGTTCAACGCGTCTCGTCCAGTACGCACGTCACTGTGCAGACGACGCCGCGCGGCAGGAAGTCGCCGTTGCGCAGCGAGTTCGTCAGCGCCAGAACCTGCAGGCCGCCGGTCATCCGCTGCACTTCGGAGTCCAGCACAAGGCGCATACTGCGCACGTTCTCCAGCACGCGGCTGGTCGCGTCACTTCGATCCTGCTTGTAATTGTAGACAGCGATGCCGACCGCGAAGATGATCAGCGGCAACATCGTTCCAGCGACCAGGAGAGCGAGCCGGACCGGCAGCGTAAGCTTTGACAAGCGCGGGCGTCCCGATTCCGGCGCAGCGGCACCGGATTATGGTTTTGGCAAGACCATAAGGGCAGCACTTGCCCGGCGCCACGATTTTCGCATCTGCGAGCGGGGAGAAGATTTTGCGATGCAGTCGGGGGCCGGGTCAGATCATCGTGATCGCGGTCAATAGCAGACACGTGGCGTAGACAGCCGCCAGACTGAGCCCGACGATCCGGGCCTCTCGATGCGATTTCATACGCTCAACTCCAGGTCGGCGGCCGCCGTTGGGGAGCAGCCGCCCGGAGGTCGCGTCGCGATCAATCGATTTCCTGAATGACCACGCGCGAGCCCGGATCCACCAGCATCACGCGATCGCTGGAATAAACGTAGCGATACTTCGTCAGTGACGGGCCCCAATCCGCCGGAACGGCCTCAAGCTCGACGTCGGTCGGCACCGTCGCACCGACGATGATCTTTTCCTTCGTCACCACCGGACGAACGCGGTGCTCGGTGATGTAGGATTTGATCTTGGTGCGGTACTCCGGCTCGATCTGAACTGCCGCCGCATGACCGGTTCCAGTGGTGGTCACCACGGTGGACTGCGCGAACGCGCCGGTCGAAATCAGGACGGCTGCGGCGGACAGCAGGAACAGCTTTTTCATCTTGTCCTCCTCACAGGAATATGCGCCGCAACAACATCTCACCATGCGCCGCGTTCCTCCCGCGTAGGAACAAATTGCTATTTTTTCCCGTTTCTGAATCGACCGGGCCCGGAAGCTCGGGAAATTGAGGAGAAGAAAGGGACGCTGAGAATAGCGAGTGCAGCGCTGATGGTTGCTGCATTGTCCTTGCCGGCGTTCGCGGCCGACGAGTTCTACGTGGTCCAGGACGTCAAGACCAAGAAGTGCACCATCGTCGACAAGAAGCCGACAGACGCCTCCATGACCGTGGTCAGCCCGTCGGGCACGATCTACAAGACGCTCACCGAGGCTGAGAGCGGCATGAAGACCGTCAAGGTCTGCACATCCAATTAGGAAGACATCCAATTAGGAAGAATGTGATGCCCGTGATCCCCGTATTTATTCTCTGGGCCGTGCCAGCGATCATTGTGATCGGCGGCGGCATCTATCTGATTGGTCACATGCACTAGGCCTGTCGAGGGAGGCGAGCGGGCCTCTGCGTGCAGCGCAAAGGTCCGCAAGTCTGCCGTTTCTACGAGAGCGGGAGGTCGCCCATGCGGCCCCGCACGCCAGCAGGAGTGCGAGTTGCAGTGCAACAGGTCGTGGAGGTGTCGCTCTGCGACGAAGAGTGCCTCCAGGTTACGCGAAATGACTTCCGTCCCGCCGTCGTTTTTCATACGCTCCCCGAACGCTGGCCGTTAACCGGCTGCGCTCACGCCCCGGCGACAGGGGCGGGGCATCAATGGGAGGGGAGACGATGAAGCGAAGATCATTTCTCGCCGGTATCGGTGCGACCACTGCGGCAGCTGCGATTGGCATGCCGTCGATCCTCAGGGCGCAAGCGCCGATCACGCTGAACGGCGCGGTCCAGTTCAACGACGACCATGCCTTCAACCGCGCGCTGATCCGGTTCGAGGAGCTGGTGAAGAAGTACTACGGCAAGCCCGTCAATTTCACGCTGCACAAGAACTCCTCGCTCGGCCTCGAAAAGCAGTATTTCGAGTACATGTCGCAGGGCAAGGCGGTCGATTACGGCATCGTCTCGCCGGCCCATATGTCAACCTTCGCCAAGGCGGCCCCGTTCATCGATGCGCCCTTCGTGTTCAAGGGCATCGAGCACATGAACAAGGTCGTCGAGGCCAATATCCTGGCGCCGATCGCCGACGAGGTCGCGGCGAAGGCCGAGGTCGTTCTGATCGGTTATGCCGGCGGTGGCATCCGCAACATCTTCGCGAACAAGCCGCTCAAGAATCTCGCCGATCTCAGGGGTCTCAAGGTTCGCGTGCAGGGAGCGCCGATCTGGTCGAAGACCTTTGCGGCAGTCGGCATGAGCCCGACGGTGATCGCCTATAACGAAATCTACAACGCGATCCAGAACGGGGTGATCTCGGCCGGCGAAAACGAGGCGGCCGGCGTCGAGGCGATGAAGTTCTACGAAGTGGCCCCGCATCTCAGCCTGACCCAGCACGCCGTGTCGATCCGGCCGATCTGCTTCTCGGTGAAGACGCTGAAGACCTTGCCGAAGGATTTGCAGGACGCGATCATGAAGGCCGGCAAGGAGGCAGGCGACTACGGCCGTCAGCTCGAATCGAGCGAAGAGGTCGTGAAGCTCGACACGCTCGAGAAAGCCGGCAAGCTCAAGCGCGTTCCCTTCGAGGAGCGGGACGCGATGAAGAAGCTCGCCGATCCCGTGATGGCCACCTACGCCAAGGAAATTGGCGCGGAAGGCATTTTCGAGAAGATCAACGTCGTCTGAGGTCGCTGCGTCCGCCGACAATAGTCCGGGCAGGCCCCGCTTCTTGCCCGGAAGGCGGATGAGCTGCCGCACGGAGCCCCAATGTCTGAAACGCCCGACTTGTCCACACGGTCGCTGTGGCGTCGCGTCACCGCGGCCTATGCGAAGTTGCTGGAGTTCCTGTTGGCCGCCTGTGTCGGCGTCCTGATTGTTCCGGTCACGCTGCAAATCATCTCGCGCTACACGCCCTTCATTCCCTCCTACATCTGGACGGAGGAAATGGCGCGGTTCCTGTTCATCTGGACGATCATGATCGGTGCCATGGTCGGTGTGCGGGAAGCGCAGCATTTCGAGGTCGACGTGTGGCCCAATCTGTCGCGGCGATCGGAGGCCGCGGTGCGGATCCTTGCGCGTCTCGGCGTACTGGCTCTGGCGCTGGTGTTCGTATCGGCCGGCATGGAGTTCACCCGCTTTGGCTGGAACAGAACTTCGGAACTGGCAGATCTGCCGCTTTGGCTGATTCACGTTGCCTGGCCTGTGACCGGCGCGACGTGGATCGTCTTTGCCGGTGAACAGATCGTTGATGAGATGCGCGTTCTGGTTGGGGCAGGGCGATGAGCGGCAATGTGCTCTCTGCCGGACAGTCCGCGATGGTGCTGTTCGGGGTTTTCATCGGCCTGCTCATCGTGCGCGTGCCGGTCGCTTTCGCGCTCGGCCTTGCCTGCGTGCCGATCCTGCTGATCGAGCCGCGTCTGTCGCTGATGACGCTCGCGCAGGAGACCTTCAATGCATACAATTCATTCATCCTGCTGGCGGTGCCGTTCTTCCTGTTGACGGCGAACCTGATGAGCATCGGCGGCATCACCGACCGCCTGGTGGCGCTGTCGCGCTCGATGGTCGGGCACTGGCCGGGATCGCTGGCGCAGATCAACGTCGTGCTGTCGGTGTTCTTTGCCGGCATCTCAGGCTCCTCCACGGCCGATGCGGCGAGCCAGTCCAAGATCTTCATCGATGCACAGACCAAGGAGGGCTACGATCTCTCATTTTCGATCGCCATCACGGCGGTGTCGGCAGTGCTAGCGGTCATCATCCCGCCGTCGATCCTTATGATCGTGTGGGGCGGGCTGATCTCGACCTCGATTGCGGCGATGTATCTGGCCGGCATCGTGCCGGGCCTGCTGATTGCCGGCGCGCAGATGGCGACGGTGCACGTCTATGCGGTGCGCCGCGGCTACCCGACCTATCCGAAGGCGACCTGGGTCGAGATGCGATGCGCCATTTGGCAGTCGTTACCGGCGCTGATGACGCCGCTCATCATCGTTGGCGGCATTCTGCTCGGGTGGTTCACCGCGACCGAGTCTGCCTGCGTCGCGGTGCTCTATTCTATCGCGCTCTCGGCGTTCTTCTACCGCGAGACAGGTCCACGCGAATTGTACAAGGCCTTGCTCGACACCGGGCGCCTTGCCGGCGTGGCGCTGTTTTGTGTCGGCACCGCAAGTGCGTTTGGCTGGCTGCTCGCCTACTATAGGATTCCGCAAGAGCTGCTGGCCAATGTCTCGACATGGGGCATGGGCACCGTCACCGCCGGCTTCTTCATTTCCTTCTGCTTTCTGGTGGTGGGCTGCTTCCTCGACGCCATTCCGGCCATCATCATCGTCGGCACGGTGCTGGAGCCGCTGGCAAAGTCCGTCGATCTCCATCCGGTCCAGTTCGCGATCATTTCCATCGTATCGCTGGCCTTCGGACTGGTGACGCCACCCTATGGCTTATGCCTGATGATCGCCTGTTCGATCGCCGGTGTACGGCTGCGCTATGCTCTGAAGGATACGGTGATCATGCTGGTTCCGATGCTGCTCGTACTGGCGGCAGTCATCATTTGGCCGAGCGTGTCGCTGTTCCTGCCGCGCCTGATCGTGCCGGAGATGCTCAGATGAGCGTCTGCAAATGAGCTTCTGAGAGTGCAGTCCCGCGGCCGACGGCCGCGGGATCGATTCAATGGCTACAGATTGCTCTCGGTGATCGCGGCGTAGACCATGCTCCGCAGCTCGCGCCGGATCGGGTAGGCGCTCGACGGCAACACCTGCGTCATGAAGATGGTGATCAGTTCTTCGGCCGGATCGATCCAGAACGAGGTCGTGGCCGCGCCGCCCCAATTATATTCGCCGGGGCTGCCGGCGATCAGTGTTTCCGCCGGGCGCATGGTCACGGCGAAACCGAGACCGAAGCCGATGCCGTTATAGGCGGCTTCCGAGAACAGCGAGCGTGACACCTCGGGCAGGAATCGTCCGCCCGGAATGTGATTGGTGGCCATCAGCGCCAGCGTCTTGGGCCCGATCAGCCTGACGCCGCCGAGCTCGCCACCATTGAGCAACGCGCGGCAGAAGGTGAGATAATCGGCGACCGTCGAGCACAGCCCGCCGCCGCCGGAGATGAAGGAGGGCGGCGACAAGAACGAGCTGGTTGCCGGATCGTCCTGGAGCGTCAGGCCCTCGCGCCGCTGGCCGGCATGGAAGGTCATGCCGCCGCCGGGGTCTGCCGAGTAGCAGGCGGCGAAACGATGGGCCTTCGAGGCCGGCACATGGAAATCGGTGTCGCTCATGCCGAGCGGATCGAGGATGCGTGCCTTCAGAAACTGTTCGAACGGCATGCCTGAGATCTTGCCAACGAGATAGCCGAGCACGTCGGTCGCGACCGAGTAGTTCCAGGCCTCGCCCGGCGAGAACTCCAGCGGGATCTTTGCCAGGCCCTCGATCATGGTCTGGAGCGTGCCAGACTTCTCGACCTCGCCGATCTTCTCGGCGCGATAGGCGGCATCGACATTGGAGCGCTGCTGGAAGCCATAGGTGAGGCCGGAGGTATGACGCAGGAGGTCGACGATCAGCATCGGCCGGGACGGCGGCCGGGTCAGGAAGGCCGGATAGGTGCCGGCGACGAACACGCCGAGATCCTTCCATTCCGGAATGTATTTGGCGACGGGTTCGTCGATGGCGACGAGGCCGGCCTCGACCAGCATCATGAAGGCGACGCTGGTGAGCGGCTTGGTCATGGAATAGATGCGGTAGATGGTGTCGTCCTTGACCGGCAGCTTGCGCTCGACGTCGGCAAGGCCCTGAACCGAGCTGTGTGCGACCTTGCCACGGCGGAAGACGAGAAGATGCGCGCCCGGGAACCGGCCGGCATCGATGTACCGGCTCTTCAGATGCGCATCCACGCGGTCGAGTGCAGTCTTGGACATGCCGACGGATTCGGGCGAGGCAGGGGTGGGCGCGAGCATCAGTTCCTCCGGGGCAGTTTTGTCCGTCAGTTGATAGCCGAAATGCCGGCCTCATTCCAAGGGCGGCGCGCTTAACGGGAGCAGGCCTGCTGGTGTAGGCTGCAGCCTGGAACGCCTCCAGGGAGCCCCAAGGGCCTCTCAGGGGGCCAACGAGAAAAACCCAGGGCAAAACTCACCATGACCCAGTTCAACGAGACCGAACTCACCGAAGCCGTCGTCAGGAGCTTCGACAGCACACCGAACCCGCGTGCGAAATTCCTGCTCCAGGAATTGGTGAAGTCCCTGCACGATTACGTGAGCAAGACCGATCTCACCTTCGCGGAATGGGAATATGCCATCGACTTCCTGACCCGCACCGGCCAGAAGTGCACCGACACCCGCCAGGAGTTCATTCTCCTGTCCGACGTGCTCGGCGTTTCCATGCTGGTCGATGCCGTCAACCACCGTGACCGCGAGGGCGCGACGGAGACCACCGTGCTCGGTCCGTTCTATGTCGGCGAGCACAAGGTCACCGCGCACGGCACCGATATCTCCCCCAACAACCAGACCGGCGAGCGGATGTTCGTGCAGAGCCGAGTCACGGATCTGAAGGGCAAGCCGCTCGCGAACGTCCCCGTCGACGTCTGGCATGCCGATGATGACGGCTTCTACGATTCACAAAAGGCCAACTATGACGAGGTCGGCGCCTCGGCGCGGGCGCGCTTCATCACCGACGACGACGGCCGCTTCTTCTTCCGCACCATCCTGCCGTGCAGCTACCCGATTCCGACCGACGGCCCGGTCGGCGAGATGATTACGCAGACCAAGCGTCATCCGATGCGGCCGGCGCATGTGCATTTCCTGGTCAATGCGAAGGGTTATGAGCCGCTGATCACCCATGTTTTCATGGACGGCGACAAATATCTGGATACCGACGTCGTGTTCGGCGTGAAAGACGACCTCATCGCCAAGGTCGAGCCGCGCAACGATCCGGCAATGCCCGACGGCAGTAAGGCGAATGGGAAGTGGCACCTGATGAGCTACGAATTCCACCTCAAGCCCGGCGGCGGCATGGCGCCGAAGCCGCTGGGGACGAAGGCGGCCCAGCCGGCCTGACGACTAGCGCGCGATGAGATTAGGATGAATCGTCATCGCGCTTTAGGTTAGTTATTGTTTGAGCATGATCTTTTCGGAAAACCGCTGCACACTTTGCGCTAACGCGGCCCTTCGGGTCCGGATCATGCTCTAACGCGCGTGTAGCAGTGCCAGCAGCACGACGACCGCGCAGGCGAGCGCCGCCGAGGTCAATTTCCAGAACATCAGCGGGCTGCGCTCCAACAGGGGCGTGATCCGCGTGTTGAGATAGGCCGGATTGGGCGTGCGAAGCTCGAAGACGAATTCGGACAGATCCTCGTGCCGCTTGTACGGGTCGGGATGCAGCGCGCGCCTGAGCGCGCCGTCGACCCAGGCCGGCACGTTGCGATCGTCGTCGGCTGGGCGATACTGAAGTCTCCGCACGTCCGCCTTGCGCCGGATCTTGGCGACCTGAGCGCCATAGGGAAGCTTTCCCGTCAGCATCTGGTAGCAGATCACGGCCAGCGAAAACATGTCGGAGCGCGGCGAGCCGCCCTGCCCAAGAAAATACTCCGGTGCCGTGTACTGGACCGTTCCCAGGATTTCGTCGGCTTCGTCCGGCGGCGCGGCTTCCGCGACGCCGGCGACCCTGACTGACCCAAAGTCGATGATCTTCGCGGTGCCGGTCTTGTCGATCAGGACGTTGTCCGGCCTGAGGTCCTGATGCAGCATCTCCATGCGGTGGAAGGCGCGCAGGCCGGCGGCGATCTGCTCGATGAGGCCACGGACGGTTTCGAGATCGGGGCGCGGATTGTCGGTCATCCACTGCTTCAAGGTCTGGCCTTCGACGAATTCGGTCGCGACGTAGAGATAGCTGCGCCGTCTCGACTGTGACAGCGGCTTCAGCACGTGCGGGCTGTCGATCCGGCGCGCGATCCATTCCTCCATCAGGAAGCGCTTGAGATAGGCAGCATTGTCGCGCAGGTCGACTGACGGCAGCTTGAGCGCGACCGGCTCCTCGGTCTCGGTGTCGACGGCAAGATAGATATGACTGCGGCTGCTGCCGTGAATCTCGCGGACGATCCTGTAGCCGTCGAAGAGCGCGCGTGGCTCCGGCAGCGGAGGCAGCGGCAGCTGTGAGGTCTGATTGAAGATGCCGGACGGCTCACGCTGGGGCACTGCGTCGATGCGCAGGATCTGAACCGTGATGTTGTCGTCGCTGCCGCGCCGGTAGGCTTCCTCGACGATGGCCTTCGCCGCCCCGTCGAGCTCGCCTGCATGCTCGTTCAGCGCGCTCGTGACGAAGCGCGCGTCGACGAATTCGTAGGCGCCGTCGGTCGCCAGCAGAAAGGTGTCGCCCGCTTCGATCTCGAAGGCCTGATAGTCAATCTCGAGTTGCGGGTTGATGCCGAGCGCGCGGCCGAGATAGGTCTGCTCCGACGACACGATGATGCGGTGATCGTCGGTCAGCTGCTCGAGCGCCTTGCCGGCCACGCGGTAGATGCGACAATCGCCGACATGGAAGATGTGCGCGGTGGTCGCCTTGATGACCATGGCGCTCAGCGTGCAGACATAGCCCTTGTCGCGGTCATAGGCGTATTGGCTCTTGCGCGTCTGCGCATGCAGCCAGGAATTGGTGGCGTCCAGCACGCGGCGGGCGGACGTCTTCACCGTCCAGGATTCCGACGTGCAGTAATAGTCCATCAGGAAGCTCTTGACCGCCGACTCGCTGGCGATCTGGCTCACCGTGCTGCTCGAGATGCCGTCGGCGAGGACGGCGGCGATGCCCTTCAGGCTGAGGAGCGGCTCCTCCGGAATCAGGACGCCGTGAAAATCCTGGTTGATGGGCTTGCGACCCTTGTCGGAATGCTGGCCGACCGAAATCAGGAGACCGGGGGTCATCGTCATCACCGGAAGAGGGGAGCCTCACCCTGCGCGGGTGAGGCTCTCCTGTCGAGTCGCTTTGATCAGGCCGCGACGCGGGGCTTTATGGCCTTGTCGGCCTGGCGCTTCGGCAGGGTCATGACGTGCGTGGCATAGAGGGTCATGCCGGTGAAGGCGAGGCCGCCGACGAGATTGCCGAGCACGGTCGGGATCTCGTTCCAGATCAGATAGTCCAGGATCGAGAATTTTGCGCCGAGCAGCAGCCCGGACGGGAACAGGAACATGTTCACGACGGAATGTTCGAACACCATGTAGAAGAACACCAGGATCGGCATCCACATCGCGATGACCTTGCCGGGGACCGAGGTCGAGATCATGGCACCGACGACGCCGGTCGAGACCATCCAGTTGCAGAGCATGCCGCGCATGAACAGCGTCGCCATGCCGGCCGCACCATGCGCGGCGTAGCCGAGCGTCCGGCTTTCGCCGATGATGCCGATGGCGGCGCCGACCTTGTCGGGGGCCTGCGTGAAGCCGAACGTTGTCACGAAGGCCATCATGAAGGCCACGGTGAAGGCGCCGGCGAAATTGCCGACGAAGACCAGGCCCCAGTTGCGGAGCACACCGCCAAGAGTGACGCCCGGGCGCTTGTCGATCAGCGCAAGCGGCGAGAGCACGAATACGCCGGTCAGGAGGTCGAAGCCCAGCAGATAGAGCATGACGAATCCGACCGGAAACAGCAGCGCACCGAGCAGCGGCTGGCCCGTGTTCACGTTGATCGTGACGGCGAACCATGCGGCGAGCGTGAGGATCGCGCCGGCCATGTAGGCGCGGATGATGGTATCCCGGGTGGACATGAAGATCTTGGACTCGCCTGCATCCACCATCTTGGTGACGAATTCCGAAGGCGCGAGATACGACATCAATGGTTCCTTTTGCTTCGTAAGTGAGATCGACACACCCTTTTGGAGAGCGCGGCTGAACGTCTTGGGCCGTGCGGGCTGGCCTGCCGCGCACGAGGGCTATGGAGATTGGAAGCCTTGGGAATCGCGTCACGACGGCCCAGAGGGCCGCGAAGCAGTTGAGCTTCCGGAATGCAGCCGCCAGAGGCTGCAACAATGCGGCAAGCCGCAGTCTTCGTTGACGCTTAGGGATAAGCAAGTTGCGTGCCGTCTGGGTGCGTCAGGAAAATGAAAGCAACATCAATACGATAGTCTGCTTCCTGATTCTCTCCAACCGCGCCGCCGGCATTGTGCTTGAGCTGTTGCACAAACTTTGTGCGGCGCTCAAGGATTGAGCAGCCCGCAAGTTTCACATGCGGAGCGGTCCTGCGGCGGCCTGTCGCGACCTCCATAACATATTGATTATTCAATCCTTTCTAAGTCGTCGGGCTTGGCATGAAGCTTGAATAGTTCCAGGCCGACGCCATTGAAGCCGTCCCGCGAGACTTCTCATCCGATTTGCTGACGCCACCAGACGGGGGTCTCCCCGTCGTGCGTTCGCACGCGCCAAAGACGGCGCCACCGGACGGACGGGCTGCTCGTGTGCACTGACGCCAATCAATTCTGCAACGACGCAAAGGACGACACTGCCTATGACGAAGCGCACCCGCCGGCCCTCGGATAACGGGCTCAGCCGCCGCCAATTGTTGAAGGCCGCAGGCTCTACCGCCGCACTCCTCGCCGCCGCAAAGCTGAATTTCCCCGCCGGCGCCTTCGCGCAGGAGGCGGGCCCCGAGGTCAAGGGCGCCAAGCTCGGCTTCATCGCGCTCAGCGACGCCGGGCCGCTCTTCGTCGCCAAGGACAAGGGCCTGTTCGCCAAATATGGCATGCCCGACACCGATGTACAGAAGCAGGCCTCCTGGGGCACGACGCGCGACAATCTCGTGCTCGGCTCCGAAGGCAACGGCATCGACGGCGCGCATATCCTCACCCCGATGCCGTATCTGATCTCGGCCGGCAAGGTGACGCAAAACAACCAGCCGACGCCGATGTACATCCTGGCCCGGCTCAATCTCGACAGCCAGTGCATCTCCGTCGCGAACGAATACGCCGACCTCAAGCTCGGCGTCGATGCATCGCCCTTCAAGGCGGCGCTGGAGAAGAAGAAGGCCTCCGGCAAGGCCGTGAAGGCCGCGATGACCTTCCCCGGCGGCACCCACGACCTCTGGATCCGCTATTGGCTCGCCGCCGGCGGCATCGATCCCGACAAGGACATCGAGACCATCGTGGTGCCGCCGCCGCAGATGGTGGCCAACATGAAGGTCGGTACCATGGACTGCTTCTGCGTCGGCGAGCCCTGGAACCTGCAGCTCATCCACCAGAAGATTGGCTATACCGCCGTCACCACCGGCGAACTCTGGAACAAGCATCCGGAGAAATCCTTCGGCATGCGCGCGGCCTTCGTCGACAAATATCCGAAGGCGGCAAAGGCGCTGCTGATGGCCGTGATGGAAGCCCAGCAGTGGTCCGACAAGGCCGAGAACAAGGCCGAGCTCGCCGCCATCATGGGCAAGCGGCAGTGGATGAATTGCCCGGTCGAGGACGTGCTCGACCGCACCGCCGGCAAGTTCGACTACGGCATCCCCGGCAAGGTGGTCGAGAATTCCCCACACATCATGAAGTACTGGCGCGACTTCGCCTCTTACCCCTTCCAGAGCCACGATCTCTGGTTCCTCACCGAGGACATCCGCTGGGGCAAATACGAGGCGAATTTCGACACCAAGGCGCTGGTCGCCAAGGTCAACCGCGAGGATCTGTGGCGCGACGCTGCCAAGACGCTCGGTGTCGCGGCCTCCGAGATCCCGGTCTCCACCTCGCGCGGCAAGGAGACCTTCTTCGACGGCAAGGTGTTCGATCCGGAAAATCCGGCTGCCTATCTGAAGTCGCTCGCGATCAAGCGTGTCGAAGTCTGATGGAGCCAGCGGCCGCCTTCGGGCGGCCGCATCGTCTTTTGAAGCCCGAGAGAGATTGCAATGAATATGTCTGCCGCCAAGATTGATATTGAGACCGCGACGCCTGCGATCACCGCCGCGCCCGTCGTCGCGATGACGCCAAAGCGTCCCCCGCGCACCGAAGCTTACGCACGCATGGCACGGGAGACGGCCGTGCGCGTGATCCCGCCGCTGGTCGTGATCGCGCTGCTGACGCTGGTGTGGGAGCTGGTCTGCCGCCGTGCCGGCTCGGCGCTGCCGCCACCGTCAAAAGTGTTCAATGACACAAAGGAGCTGATCCTCGATCCGTTCTTCGACCATGGCGGCATCGACAAAGGTCTGTTCTGGCATCTGTCCGCCAGTCTCCAGCGCGTTGCGTTCGGCTATTCGCTGTCCGCGGTCGCCGGCATCGCGCTCGGCGTTCTGGTCGGACAGTCGGTCTGGGCGATGCGCGGGCTCGATCCGCTGTTCCAGGTGCTGCGCACCATCCCGCCGCTGGCCTGGTTGCCGCTCTCGCTCGCCGCGTTTCGCGACGGCCAGCCCTCGGCGATCTTCGTTATCTTCATCACCTCGATCTGGCCGATCATCATCAACACCGCGGTCGGCATCCGCAACATCCCGCAGGACTATCGCAACGTCGCCGCGGTGGTGCAGCTCAATCCGCTCGAATTCTTCTCCAAGATCATGATCCCGGCGGCAGCGCCCTACATCTTCACGGGCTTGCGCATCGGCATCGGCCTGTCGTGGCTCGCGATCGTCGCCGCCGAAATGCTGATCGGCGGCGTCGGTATCGGCTTCTTCATCTGGGACGCCTGGAACTCCTCGCATATCAGCGAGATCATCCTGGCGCTGTTCTATGTTGGCATCGTCGGCTTCGTGCTGGACCGCCTGATCGCGGGCCTCGGCAAGTTCGTCACCCGCGGCACCGCGCAGAATTGAGAGGAGGGGCACATGACCGCCTATCTGAAGCTCGACCACATCGACAAGATCTTCACCCGCGGCGCCGCCACCACGGAGGTGCTGAAGGACATCAATCTTACGATCGAGAAAGGCGAATACGTCTCGATCATCGGCCATTCCGGCTGCGGCAAGTCGACCCTGCTCAACATCATCGCGGGCCTGACCAATGCCACCATCGGCGGCGTGCTGCTGGAGAACCGCGAGGTCAACTCGCCGGGACCCGATCGCGCCGTGGTGTTCCAGAACCACAGCCTGCTGCCGTGGCTGACCGTGTACGAGAACGTCAGGCTCGGCGTCGACAAGGTCTTCTCCAGGACCAAGTCCCGTGCCGAACGCGACGCCTGGGTGATGCACAATCTCAACCTGGTGCAGATGGCTCACGCCAGGGACAAGCGTCCTTCCGAAATCTCCGGCGGCATGAAGCAGCGCGTCGGCATCGCGCGAGCGCTGGCGATGGAGCCGAAGGTGCTGCTGCTGGATGAGCCGTTTGGCGCGCTCGACGCGCTGACCCGAGCGCATCTCCAGGATTCCGTGATGGCGCTGCATCAGAAGCTCGGCAACACCATTTTGATGATCACTCACGACGTCGACGAGGCCGTGCTCTTGTCCGACCGCATCGTGATGATGACCAACGGGCCCTCCGCGCGCATCGGCGAGGTGCTGGAGGTGCCGCTGGCGCGCCCGCGCAAGCGGCTCGAGCTTGCGACCAGCGCCACATACTTGAAGTGCCGGCAGCGCGTGCTCGAATTTCTCTACGAGCGTCATCGCTTCGTAGAAGCCGCATAAACCAAAGGTTAATGCGCGAAACGTCCGCGCCTAAATAATCGACATCCCGCTCAATCCTTGTGCGCCGCACAAGGATTGAGCGAATCGCAAATTTAGCGTGCGAAAAAGCCTGCAGGAAATTCGGGTAATACGAATAACGTGCTGAAATCCCTATATTTCCAGCATGCGCGCAACTGGCACGGAAATTGAAGTGTCTTTGCGCGACGCCAACGACGACGTCCCTCAACATCATCAATCAGCATCGTGACTCGCCACCGGGGTGAAGCCTTGGAGCGTGCCTCCGTGGTCGGAGGCTGAGCCTGCAACGACGCAGCGGTGAGCCTGGAAGGGATACTCAATGACGAAAAATCCTACTTGGATTTCAGACTGGCGCCCCGAAGATGAGGCGTTCTGGAATGCGACTGGCAAGACTATCGCGCGACGCAACCTGATCTGGTCGATCGTGGCCGAGCATATCGGCTTCTCGGTCTGGCTGATCTGGAGCATCGTCACCACCAAGCTGCCGCAGGCAGGCTTCCACTACACCACCGATCAGTTGTTCCAGCTGATTGCCGTGCCGGGCCTGATCGGCGCTTTGATCCGTTTTCCCTACACCTTCGCAGTGACGACGTTTGGCGGCCGCAACTGGACGATCTTCAGTGCGGCGATCCTGTTCATTCCGACGCTGTCGCTTGCCTATTTCGTGAGCCATCCCGACACGCCGTTCTGGCTGATGCTGCTGGTCGCCTCGACCGCGGGTCTCGGCGGCGGCAATTTCGCCTCCAGCATGACCAACATCTCCTTCTTCTTCCCCGATCGGATGAAGGGATGGGCGCTGGGGTTGAACGCCGCCGGCGGCAATATCGGCGTCTCCAGCGTGCAGCTCTTGACCCCGATCCTGATGACGCTCGCAGTCTTCAACCTGTTCCAGGCCACGGCCGTCGACGGCATCTTCCTGCAGAATGCCGGCTTGATGTGGGTGCTGCCGATCGCGATCGCGGTGTTCGGCGCGGTGTTCTTCATGAATAACCTCACCTCGGCGAAATCGTCGGTGAAGAACCAGCTCGCGATCGTCAAGCGCAAGCACACCTGGATCATGGCGTACCTCTATATCGGCACGTTCGGATCTTTCATCGGCTACTCCGCCGCGTTTCCGCTGCTGATCAAGACGCAATTCCCGGCCGTGACGATCTCGATCGCGTTCCTGGGACCGCTGGTCGGCTCGCTCTCGCGTCCGCTCGGCGGCTGGCTGGCCGACAGGCTCGGCGGCTCGATCATCACCTTCTGGAATTTCATCGCGATGGCGGGCGCCACGGTTGGCGTGCTCTACTTCGTCGGACAGAAGGATTTCATCGGCTTCCTGTCGATGTTCCTGATCCTGTTCGTGACGACGGGCATCGGCAACGGCTCGACCTATCGCATGATCCCCTCGATCTTCCGCGAGGAGAACCTGTTCAAGGTGCGAGGCAAGGGCGATGCGGCGCGCGCGCTCGCGTTGAAGACGGCGAGCATCGAGAGCGGCGCGGCGGTCGGCTTCATCGGCGCGATCGGCGCTGTCGGCGGCTATCTGATCCCGACCGGCTTCGGCAAGTCGATTGCCATGACCGGTGGGCCGCAGCTCGCGCTCGCGATCTATCTCGCCTTCTACGCCTCCTGCCTCGCTTTGACCTGGTGGTTCTACCTGCGTCGCAGCCCGCAGGGCGAAGGCGCGGCAAGCCTCGCCGAAGCAAGGGTCTAATACTTGGTACGAATCTCGCTTCTCCCCGTACGCGGGGAGAAGACTCTCTGATGACGTTTGACCCATGAACCTTGTTCGCAACGGCGCGCACCAAGGCAAACTGAAACAGACAGGAGAACCACATGACGCCCGAACAGATCACTCTCATCCAACAGAGCTTCGCCAAGGTCGCGCCGATATCGGAGCAGGCCGCGGTGCTGTTCTACGATCGTCTGTTCGAGGTGGCGCCGTCCGTGCGCGCGATGTTTCCTGAGGACATGACCGAGCAGCGCAAGAAGCTGATGGGCATGCTCGCTGCCGTCGTCGGCGGCCTGTCGAACCTGGACTCGATTCTTCCCGCGGCCTCCGCGCTCGCCAAGCGTCACGTCGCTTACGGTGCGATGGCCGAGCACTATCCCGTGGTCGGCGCGACCCTGCTGTGGACCCTGGAGAAGGGTCTTGGCGAAGCATGGACGCCCGAACTGGCAAAAGCCTGGACCGACGCCTATGGCGTGCTGTCCGGCTACATGATGTCCGAAGCCTACGGCGCCCGGCCGCAGGCCGCTGAATAGGAGATGCCTCGTGAGTGAACCGCTGGTCATCGTCGGTAACGGTATGGCGGCCGCGCGTCTGGTCGACGAGCTCGCCAAGACCGCGCTCGGCCGCTACGCGGTCGCCGTGATCGGCGAAGAGCCGCGGCTCGCTTACAACCGCGTGCTGCTCTCATCCGTACTGGCCGGCGAGACCGGCTCGCACGAGATCGAGCTCCGGCCGGCCGACTGGTGGCGCCATCGCGGCGTCACCGTGCGCTACGGCTATCGCGTCACCGAGATCGACACCGGCCGCCGCGAGCTCAAGATCGCCGGCGAAGAGAGCATGGAATATTCCAAGCTGGTGCTCGCCACCGGCTCGACGCCGCTGCGGCTCAACGTGCCGGGCGCCGATCTCGCCGGCGTGCACACCTTCCGCGACACCCGCGACGTCGATCTGCTGCTGACGCTGGCTGCGGCGAAGAAGCGCGTCGTCGTGGTCGGCGGCGGCCTGCTCGGTCTCGAAGCGGCGTATGGACTCGCCAAGGCCGGCGCGCCGGTGACGCTGCTGCATCTGATGGACCGACTGATGGAGCGTCAGCTCGACGGACCGGCCGCCGATCTGCTCAAGATGCTGGTCGAGCGCAAGGGCATCCGCATCCTGCTCAATGCCTCCACCACCCGCATTCATGGCGAGGGTCACGTCGAGGCCGTCGAGCTTGCCGACGGCAGCCGCATCGAGGCCGACGCCGTGATTTTTGCCGCCGGCATCAGGCCCAACGTGACGCTGGCCAAAGAGGCCGGCATCGCGGTGAACCGCGGCGTCGTCGTCAACGACGTGATGCAGACGGCTTCGCCCGACATCTTCGCCCTCGGCGAATGCGCCGAGCATCGCGGCACCTGCTATGGCCTGGTCGAGCCGGCCTATGAGCAGGCGCGGGTGCTGGCGCGGCATCTGGCCGGCCGTCCCGCCGCCTATCAGGGCAGCGTGGTCTCGACCAATCTGAAGGTCTCCGGCGTCAGCGTGTTCTCGGCCGGCGACTTCATGGGCGGCGAGGGCAGCGAGAGCCTCGTTCTCACCGACCGCAGGCGCGGCACCTACAAGAAGCTCGTGATCGCCGACGGCCGGCTCACCGGCGCCGTGCTGATCGGCGATACCGTCGATGCGCTCTGGTACCTCGAGCTGATCCGCAATGGCGACAAGGTGGCGGCGATCCGCACCGACATGATGTTCGGCCGCGCGCTGGCGTATCCCTCCAAGGCGGCTTGACCAGACAGCTTGATAAGGCAGCTCGATATGACGGCGATCGACCCCACGCTCCGCGCCACCAAGACGACCTGTCCCTATTGCGGCGTCGGCTGCGGCGTGCTGGCGACACCCGACGGCAAGGGTGGCGCGGCGATCGCGGGCGACCCTGATCATCCCGCCAATTTCGGCCGGCTGTGCTCGAAAGGCTCGGCGCTCGGCGAGACCGTCGGGCTCGAAGGCCGTCTGCTCTATCCGATGATCCGCTGCAAGGGCGTGCTGGAGCGCGTCGCCTGGAGCGATGCGCTCGATCATGTCGCCCATCGCATGCAGCATATCGTGGCACGCGATGGCGCCGACGCGGTTGCATTCTATCTCTCCGGTCAGCTGCTGACCGAGGATTATTACGTCGCCAACAAGCTGATGAAGGGCTTTGTCGGCACTGCCAATGTCGACACCAATTCACGACTCTGCATGTCGTCCTCGGTCGCCGGCCACCGCCGCGCCTTCGGCGCCGACACCGTGCCCGGCTGCTATGAGGATCTCGACCAGGCGGATCTGCTGGTCTTCGTCGGCTCGAACGCCGCCTGGTGCCATCCCATTCTGTTCCAGCGTATGCTCAGGAATCGGCAGGAGCGTGGCGCACGCATGATCGTGATCGATCCGCGCCGCACCGACACCGCTGATGACGTCGATCTGTTCCTCGGGCTCAAGCCCGGCACCGACACCGCGCTGTTCTCCGGGCTCTTCGTTGATCTCGTCGATAGCGGAGCGTTGGACAAGGACTACGTCGCGAACAACACGTCCGGCTTCGACGACGCGCTGGCTCGCGCGCGCAACATTGCCGGCAGCGTCAGCGCGACCGCGCTGGCCACGGGCCTGTCTGAGCGGGACGTTGCGACCTTCTTCCAGATGTTCCGCGACACGCCGCGCGTCGTCACGCTCTATTCGCAGGGCGTCAACCAGTCGGCGCAGGGCACCGACAAGGTCAATGCGATCCTGAACTGCCATCTCGCCACCGGGCGCATCGGCAAGCCGGGCGCCTCGCCGTTCTCGCTCACCGGCCAGCCCAACGCGATGGGCGGTCGCGAGGTCGGCGGCCTCGCCAATATGCTTGCCGCCCACATGGGCTTCACGCCGCCCGACATCGATCGCGTCAAGCGGTTCTGGAAGGCACCGCGCATCGCCACCCATGAGGGATTGAAGGCGGTGCAGTTGTTCGAGGCGATCAACCGCGGTGAGGTCAAAGCGCTCTGGGTGATGGGGACCAACCCGGCGGTGTCGCTGCCCGATGCCGACTTGGTGCGCGAGGCGCTGAAGAAGCTCGAGCTGTTCGTGGTGTCCGAGAACGTGCTCTCCAACGACACGGTCGCGGCCGGGCCGCATGTGCTGCTGCCGGCGCTCGCCTGGGGCGAGAAGTCGGGCACGGTGACCAACTCCGAACGCCGCATCTCGCGCCAGCGCTCGTTCCTGCCGGCGCCGGGCGAGGCGCGCCCCGATTGGTGGATCCTAAGCGAGACCGCAAAACGTCTCGGCTTCGGCGACAGCTTCAACTACAAATCGGCCGCCGAGATTTTTCGCGAGCACGCGGCGCTCTCGGCCTTCGAGAACGACGGCAGCCGTGATTTCGACATCGGCGCGCTGACCTCGCTGTCGAACGAAGCCTTCGATGCGCTCAAGCCGGTGCAGTGGCCGGCGCGCCAAGGCGAGGCGCCTCGCGCGCGCTTCTTTGCGGAAGGCGGTTTCTTCACCAATGACGGCAAGGGCCGCTTCGTCGCGCCGGAAGTGCCGTCGTTGCGCAGCGAGACCGGCGCCTCGCGCCCCCTCAGGCTCAATACCGGACGCATCCGCGACCAGTGGCACACCATGACGCGCACGGGCCTTAGCCAGCGGCTCGGCGCACATCTGCCCGAGCCTTTCGTCGAGATCCATCCCGATGACGCCAGCAAATACGGCCTCGCTCACGACGGCTATGCCCGCATCACCACCGATTACGGCCAGTGCATCCTGAAAGTCGTCGTCAGCGAGCGCCAGCAGCGCGGCACGCTGTTCGCGCCGATCCACTGGAGCGCGATGAACGCCTCGCATGGCCGCGTCGGGGCGCTGGTGCAGTCGTTTACCGATCCGTTCTCGGGCCAGCCCGAGTCCAAGGCGACGCCGGCCGCGATCGCGCCTTACGAATTCGTCTTCCGCGGTTTTGCGCTGTCGCGACAGCAGCTCGATCTGCCGTCGAACCTGTTGTGGACCCGCGTCACGGTTGCCGGCGGTTTCGGCTATCTGTTCGCCGACAACGCGGATCTGTCGCGCTGGCCGGCTTGGCTCGACGGCGTTGTCGGCGAGGACATCGCCGAATATCGCGATTTCGGCGGCGGCATCTATCGCGCTGCCTCGTTCGCTGGCGATCGCATCGAGGCCTGTCTGTTCGTCGGCCCCGGGCATGACGCCGGCGATTGGGAAGTGATCAGAACTGCCTTTGCGGCCGATCACGTCACCGACGAGCAGCGCCGCGTGCTGCTGTCAGGCAAGTCGACGGAGGGAACGGCCTCGACCGGGCCAATCGTCTGCGCCTGCTTCGGTGTCGGCCGCGGCACCATCTGCGACACCATCGCCGCTGGCGCACGCACCGCGGCCGAGATCGGCGCCAAGCTCAAGGCCGGCACCAATTGCGGCTCCTGCATCCCCGAACTGAAGCGGCTGATCGCGACGACGGAAGCGCCGGCGAAGCAGGCCAAGCTCGCGGGCGCGGCGGGGTAGTTTCGGCACTCTCAAATGTCGTCCTGGCGAAGGCCGGGACCCATACCGCGGGATCTGTCCGTCGTAGCCGGTGGCAGTACCGGACGACCAGTCTTCGCCAAATATCTCCCTGTGGCTGTGGGTCCCGGCCTTCGCCGGGACGACGGCGGAGTGTGAGTGGCCGGTTGTGCCAGCGGCACGACGACGTGCGCTCCAATCGACGGCCCTGTCGTTGTGCCCTATGCTGCTCCGCATCCCGCCAGCTCGACACACACAACAACAATGATGTACCTGGAAACGCCGCCGCGCCTGATCGAAACAAGAATCTTCTCCACCATGCCTGACAAGTTCCGCCGCAAGGGCGTGCGGACGGATTGGGCCGACGCCAACCGTCCGGGCGTGCCGACCGATAGCTTCATCGAGGGGCCATCCTTCGACAAGGAAGGCAATCTCTACATCGTCGATATTCCCTTCGGCCGCATCTTCCGTATTGCGCCTGACGGCGCGTGGTCGCAGGTCGCCGAATATGAGGGCTGGCCGAACGGGCTGAAGATCGCATCCGACGGCCGCATCCTGATTGCCGATTACATGCATGGCATCATGGAGCTCGATGCCAAAGCCGGCCGCGTCACGCCGGTCCTGACCGCGCGCAATTCAGAATCGTTTCGCGGCTGCAACGATCTGCATCTCGCGTCCAACGGTGACATCTATTTCACCGATCAGGGCCAGACCGGCCTGCACGATCCGAGTGGTCGGGTCTATCGGCTGGCATCGAGTGGCCGGCTCGACTGCCTGATCAACACCGGCATCAGCCCGAACGGCCTCGTGCTCGATCCGACCGAGACCGTCCTGTTCGTCGCAATGACGCGCGATAATGCGGTGTGGCGGCTGCCGTTCATGAAGGATGGCAGCGTGTCGAAGGTCGGCCGCTTCTGCTCGCTGTTCGGCACCAGCGGCCCCGATGGCCTGACCATGGATGCCAAAGGTCGCCTGTTCGTCGGCCACGCTTCGCTCGGTCACGTCTTCGTATTCGCGCCCAACGGCGAATTGATTGCGCGGATCAAGTCGTGCGCGGGGCCGAATTGCACGAATGTCGCGATCGGTGGCGAAAGGAAGGATCGTCTCTATATCACGGAGTCCTCGACCGGGAGCGTACTAGTCGCTGACATCAGCGGTCTGTAGCGCGTGGCTCTTCGCCTCGCCCCGCTTGCGGGGAGAGGCCGACGCGCGAAGCGCGGCGGGTGAGGGGGAGTCTCGCGAGTCCAACTGCTAGCGAATTGGCGGAGGCAGCCCCTCACCCCAACCCTCTCCCCGTAAGAACGGGGAGAGGGAGAGAACAGAGCGGAGATCGGAAAAGAACATGAACACAAACCCTTTCGGCAAGACCGGCGCCAACGTCTCCGTCATCGGGCAGGGCACCTGGTACCTCGACCACGGCGACCGCAAGCGCGCCATTGCCGCGCTTCAGCGTGGGCTCGATCTCGGCATGACCCACATCGACACCGCGGAGATGTACGGTGACGCCGAGCTCGTCATTGCGGATGCGATTGCCGGCCGGCGCGATGAGGTGTTCCTAGTTTCAAAAGTGCTGCCGAGCAACGCCTCGCGCCGCGGCACGATCACGGCGTGTGAGCGTTCGCTGCAGCGGCTGAAGACCGATCGGCTCGACTGCTATCTGTTGCACTGGCGCGGCTCCTATCCGCTCGAGGACACCGTCGCTGCGTTCGAGGAGCTGGTGAAAGCGGGCAAGATCAAGTCCTGGGGCGTCTCCAACTTCGATGCCGACGATCTCGACGACATTCTCGACGTTGCGGGCGAGGGACGGATCGCATGCAATCAGGTGCTCTATCATCTCAAGGAACGCGCGATCGAGCATGCCGTGATTCCCTGGTGTGAGCGGCATGGTGTCGCCGTGGTCGCCTATTCGCCGTTCGGTCACGATGATTTTCCGGATGTGCGCAGCAAGGGCGGCGCCGTGCTGGTGAAGATCGCGGAGACGCGTCGCGCGACACCGCGTCAGGTCGTGCTGAGCTTCCTCACCCGTGCAACTACGGTGTTCGCGATTCCGAAAGCCTCATGCGCGGAACATGCCGCCGAAAATGCGGCCGCCGGCGATCTCGTGCTGACGAAAGAGGAGATTGCGGCGCTCGATGCGGCGTTTCCGCGCGGGCCGAAGCCGCGCAGCCTGCCCATGTTGTAGTACAAAAACACCCATTATTAATGGAATATTGACGCGCGCGGACGTCAGCGCATATCGGCATCCTGTTTTCGGAAGTTGTGAACGCGGCGCATTTGTCGTTTTTTACGAGCGTTCTCGATTCGCATTATTTCCGGGTTCCAGCCGTGACACCGCCGCCCGCCGCAGCCGCAAGGCTCGACAATATTCCCATGCCCGTGCCGGAGAAGAAGCAGGCGGCTCGCCGTGCGCCCGCGCGCGTCGATCATCCCTTCAAGGGCATTGCGCTGGTGCTGCTGTCGACGGTGTTTCTCGGCACCTCCGACGTGACCGCGAAATATCTCTCGACCAGTCTGCCTTCGATCGAGATCACCTGGATCCGCTTCGTCACCTTCGCGCTGATGTTCACGCCGGTGATGCTGCCGGGCTCACCGCTGCATGCGATGCGCACCGAGCGGATCGGCCTGCAGCTAATGCGCGGCGCCGCGCTGCTTGGCTCCTCGCTGTTCTTCATCACCGGTCTGCGGTTCCTCCCCATTGCGGAAGCCTCTGCCACCGGCTTCGTCTCGCCGCTGTTCGTCACCGCGCTGTCGATTATCTTCCTGAGCGAAAAGGTCGGCCTGCGCCGCTGGATCGCCACCGCGATCGGTCTGACCGGCGTGATGATCATCCTGCGCCCCGGCTCCAGCGCGTTTCATGCCGCCGCGTTCTTCCCGATCATCTCGGCGTTCTGCTGGGCTGCCGCGCTGATCCTGACGCGTATGATGAGCGGTCGCGAGGCCGTGCTCACCACCATGGCCTATTCCGCGCTGACGGGCGTTGCGATCCTTTCCGTGATGGTGCCGTTCGTCTGGGTCACGCCGAACTGGACCGCGATCGGGCTCGGCATTGTGATCGGCGTTGCCTCCACCGTCGGCCAGTGGATCATCGTGCTCGCCTACCGCTACGGCGATGCCTCGGTGCTGGCGCCGTTCTCCTACACCCAGCTGCTCTGGGTCAGCATTTTGGGCTTCTTCATCTTTGGTGAGGTGCCTGATCTCTGGACCATCATCGGCGCGGCCTTCATCGTCGCGAGCGGCCTCTACATCGCCCATCGCGAGCGGGTGCGCCGCGCCCAGCTCCTGGTGCTGGAAGAGCGTTCCCCGAACCCCTGACGCAAGATCGGCGTCCCGCGTCGTGCTATCAACGGCTCCAACACCAGGGGAGGAGCCGGATGCGCGCTGCGATTTTCAGGAACGGTGAGATTGTCGTCGACCGGATGGCGGAGCCGACGCCGGGTCCCGGTCAGGTTCTGGTCAAGACGCTCGCCTGCGGCATTTGCGGTTCCGATCTGCACGCGCGCCAGCACGCCCACCGCATGGTGGAGATGGCGCGGAAGACCGGGCGCAAGCCGATGGACCTCAGCCGCGACGTCGTGTTCGGTCATGAGTTCTGCTGCGAGATCGTCGACTACGGTCCAGGCACCGCGCGCAAGCTCAAGCCGGGCACGCGCGTCTGCTCGCTGCCGGCGCTGGTGACGCCTGCGGGAATCGAAGGCATCGGCTATTCCAATGACAATATCGGCGGTTATTCCGAGGCGATGCTGCTCAGCGAAGCGCTGCTGCTCGAGGTGCCCAACGGTCTTGCGCCGGAACATGCCGCGCTGACTGAACCGCTCGCGGTCGGGGTTCACGCCGTCGCAAAAGCCAATATCCGTGGTGACGAGGTGCCGCTCGTGATCGGCTGCGGCCCGGTCGGCCTCGCGGTGATCGCAGCGCTGAAGCTCAAGGGCTTGCATCCGATTGTCGCCGCCGACTATTCGCCGGCGCGGCGTGCGCTTGCGGCGAGGCTCGGCGCCGATATCGTCGTCGACCCCAAGGTGTCGCAGCCTTATACGGCCTGGGCCGCGCACGCACAGATGTCGGGCGCGGAGAAAGCGCCGCGGCCGCCGTTCCAGGCCATGCTGCCGGCGTTGAAGCCTGCGATCATCTTCGAATGTGTCGGCGTGCCTGGCCTGTTGCAGCAGGTGTTCGAAGGCGCGCCGCGTGACGCGCGCATTGTCGTGGTCGGTGTCTGCATGGAAACCGACACAAGCGAGCCGATGCTGGGCATCATGAAGGAGCTCAATGTCCAGTATGTGCTCGGCTACACGCCGGACGAATTCGCAGCGTCGTTGCGCCTGATCGCGGAAGGGCGGGTGGATGCCGCGGCGATGGTGACTGCGGAGGTGGGTATCGACGGCGTCGCAAAGGCCTTCGCCGATCTCGCCAATCCGGAGGCGCACACCAAGATCATCGTGCAGCCGTGGCGGTGACCATCTAGCCGCGACGGCAGTGCGCTCCCTCCCCCGCCTGCGGGGGAGGGTTGGGGAGAGGGTGCATCCGCATCGGGACAACCCCCTAGAGGAAAGAACCCTCACCCGGCGCTGCGCCATAGCCGAGGCTTTGCCTCGGCGTCTTTTGAGATGACGGCCGCCGGAGGCGGCCTACGCCTCTCCCGCATCCGCCTCCGCCAAGGCTTCGGCGGACAGGAGCGGGAGAGGTGGCCACAACCATCACACCGGCAGCGCGATTGAATACTTCACCTGACTCAGCGCGAAGCTGGACTCGATCGAGGCGATGCCGTCGAGCCGGGTCAGCTTGGTCTTGAGAAACGTCTCATAGGAGGCGAGGTCGGCCGCCACGACGCGCAGCAGATAGTCGCGGTTGCCGGTCATCAGATAGCATTCCAGCACCTCGTCCCATTTCGAGATCGCGCGGGCGAAGCGGTTGAGGTCCTCCTCCTTCTGCCGCGCCAGCTTGATCGAGATGAAGACGCTGACATGCAGGCCAAGCGCCTTCTGGTCGACGGTCGCAACGTAGCGCGAGATGACGCCACGATCTTCCAGGAGCTTGACGCGGCGATGGCAGGGCGAGACCGAGAGCCCGACCTTGTCGGCGAGTTCCTGCATGGTCATGCGGCTGTCGGTCTGGAGCAAAGCGAGGATCTTGCGGTCGATGGCGTCGAGCTCGGGCATTGGAATGGAACCTGTCCTTAGTCGGGCTACCTTGGTAAAATATCCCAATATCTGGAGGTATGGCGCGAAAAATTGAGAAGTTTGGCGCCGCCCGCAGGCGTATCATCGCAGCGTCTGTTTCCCGGGAGCATTGCCATGCCCGTTGATTCCGCTCGTCTTGACACATTGACCGCTCTTAGCCGCAAGGCGCTGTGGCTGTCGTCCTGGACCATCCACCACGCCAACCACATCCGCGCCAATGCGGACGGGCTCAAGGTCGGCGGCCATCAGGCCTCATCCGCCTCGCTCGCCACGATCATGTCGGCGCTGTACTTCCATGTGTTGCGCCCTGAGGATCGCGTCGCGGTGAAGCCGCATGCGAGCCCGGTGTTCCATGCCATCCAATATCTGTTCGGCCGGCAGACCCGCGAGAAGCTGGAGAATTTTCGCGGCTTCAAGGGCGCGCAGTCCTATCCCTCGCGCACCAAGGACGTCGACGACGTCGATTTCTCCACCGGCTCGGTCGGCCTCGGCGTCGCGCAGACGCTGTTCTCTTCGCTCGTGCAGGACTACGTCAAGGCGCATGGCTGGATGAAGGATCGCCGCGAGGGGCGGATGATTGCACTCGTCGGCGACGCCGAGATGGACGAGGGCAACATCTTCGAAGCCCTTGCAGAAGGCTGGAAGCACGGCCTGCGCAACACCTGGTGGGTAGTCGACTACAACCGCCAGTCGCTCGACGCCGTCGTGCGCGAAGGGCTCTGGGAAAAGTTCGAGACCATGTTCCGCAATTTCGGCTGGGACGTGGTGATCGTGAAATACGGCCGGCTGATGCGCGAGGCCTTTGCCGAGCCCGGCGGCGAGGCGCTGAAGCGCTGGATCGACAATTGTCCGAACGCGCTCTACGCCGCGCTGTGCTTCCAGGGCGGTGCGGCGTTTCGCAAGCATCTGCATGACGAGATCGGCGATCAGGGCCCGATCACCAAACTGATCGACAAGCGCAACGACGACGAGCTGCTGGCGCTGATGTCGAATCTCGGCGGCCACGACATGGCGAGCATGCTGGAGGCGTTCGAGTCCATCGACCACGATCGCCCGGTCTGCTTCATCGCCTACACCATCAAAGGCGTCGGCCTGCCGTTCCAGGGCCACAAGGACAACCACGCCGGCCTGATGACCGTCGCGCAGATGGAGAAATATCGCGACAGCCAGAACATCCGTCCCGGGCACGAATGGGACAAGTTCGAGGGCCTCGTGCAGGATGCGGCCGAGCTCGAGGCTTTCCTCGCGCGCGTGCCGTTCAACCAGGACGGCCGCCGGTTGAGCGCGCCTGTCGTCGAGGTGCCGCAGCAGCTCGCGTTCAAGCCGTCGCCGCAGATGTCGACCCAGCAGGGTTTTGGTCTCGTGCTGAACGAGATCGCACGCAGCGACAGCGAGCTCGCGAGGCGCATCGTCACGACCTCGCCTGATGTCACCGTCTCGACCAATCTCGGCCCCTGGGTCAATCGCCGCGGCCTGTTCGCGCGCGCCGAGAAGGCGGACTTATTCCGCAGCGAGAAAATTCCCTCGACCTACAATTGGGATGCTTCCCCCAAGGGGCAGCATCTCGAGCTCGGCATCGCCGAGATGAACCTGTTCATCATGCTCTCGGCGCTCGGCCTGTCGCACCAGATCAACGGCGAGCGGCTGCTGCCGGTCGGCACGCTCTACGATCCCTTCATCGAGCGCGGGCTCGATGCGCTGAACTATGCCTGCTACCAGGACGCGCGCTTCATGGTGGCGGCGACGCCATCGGGCATCACGCTCGCGCCCGAAGGCGGCGCGCACCAGTCGATCGCAACGCCGTTGATCGGCATGGCGCAGGATGGCCTGGCCTCGTTCGAGCCGGCCTTCGTCGACGAGCTCGCCGTGATCATGGCTTTCGGTTTCGAGCACATGCAGCGCGAAGCCGGCGAGGGCGGCTCGGTTTACTTAAGGCTTTCCACGCGCAGCATTGAGCAGGCGCAGCGCATCATGACGCCGGAGCTGAGGCAGGGCATCACCGACGGCGCCTATTGGCTGCGCAAGCCGGGGCCGAATGCCGAAGTCGTGATCGCCTATACCGGCGCGGTCGCGCCGGAGGCGATCGAGGCGACCGGCTTCATCGGCGAGAGCCGCCGCGACGTCGGCCTGCTCGCGATCACCTCGGCCGACCGCCTCCACGCAGGCTGGACTGCCGCGCGAAAATTGCGCCGCGACCGCCGCGGCCTGCAGCACCTCAGCCCCATCGAAAAACTGCTGGCGCCGTTGCCGCGCGACTGCGGCATCGTGACCGTGATCGACGGCCATCCCTCCGCGCTCGGCTGGCTCGGCAGCGTCCGTGGCCACCGCGTCGAGGCGCTCGGCGTCGAGCAGTTCGGCCAGACCGGCACGATAGCGGACCTCCACCGTTACTACGGCCTGGATGCCAACGCCATCATCGATGCGGCCGAAAGCCTCACCACCGGTGCGCCGGTGCTGCATCGGAAGATGGCGGTGTAAGTCTCCGTCGTCGTCCTGGCCTTCGCCAGGACGACCGCAGTTGAGACCTTGCCTCGCTCCCGCCGCCGGCTCATATAATCTCCGTCCGCCGCAACGCTGGCCCCGCATATGGCGGGTTCAATTGCTGGCGCTTTCGTGCAAGGATGCCTGCCGAAACGCCCCCTCCAAGCCCCCAAGAAGAGGTTAACGATGGTCAATCGCATGCAATTCTACATCGACGGCGCCTGGGTCGATCCCGCCGTCAAGAAGTCCACCGCCGTGGTCAATCCGGCGACGGAAGAGGCGATGTACGAGGTTGCGCTGGGCTCCAAGGCCGACGTGGACAAGGCCGTGGCCGCTGCCAAGCGCGCCTTTGCGACGTTCTCCCAGACCAGCCGCGAAGAGCGCGTCGCGCTGTTCTCCAAGATCATCGAGATCTACAAGGGCCGGCTCAAGGAGATCGGCGCTGCCGTCTCCGATGAGATGGGCGCGCCGCTGCCGATGGCGGAGAAGCTCCAGGCCGGCGCCGGCCTCGGCCATCTCATGACCACGCTCGACGTGCTCAAGAGCTATCATTTCGAGGAGCCGGTTGGCACCGCCATGGTGCTGCGCGAGCCGATCGGGGTGGTCGGCATGATCACGCCCTGGAACTGGCCGCTCAACCAGATCGCCTGCAAGGTCGCGCCCGCGCTCGCCGCCGGCTGCACCATGATCCTGAAGCCGTCGGAGTTCACGCCGACCTCGGCGCTGATCTTCGCGGAAATCCTCCATGACGCCGGCGTGCCGAAGGGCGTGTTCAACCTCGTCAACGGCCTCGGCCCCGAGGTCGGCGCGGCCATGAGCGAGCACCCCGATATCGACATGATCTCCTTCACCGGCTCGACCCGTGCCGGCATCGACGTGGCGAAGCGCGCGGCGCCGACCGTGAAGCGCGTCAGCCAGGAGCTCGGCGGCAAGTCGCCGAACGTCATCCTGGAAGGCGCCGACCTCACGAAGGCGGTGACCGGGGGCGTGATGCACATGTTCAACAACTCCGGCCAGTCCTGCAACGCGCCCTCGCGCATGATCGTGCCGGCCTCGAAGATGAAGGAAGTCGCCGCGATCGCGAAGGCCGTCGCCGACAAGACCAAGGCCGGTGATCCCCGCGGCGAAGGCACCACCATCGGCCCGGTCGTCAACCGCGGCCAGTGGGACAAGATCCAGGCGCTGATCAAGAAGGGCATCGACGAGGGCGCAACGCTCGTCGCCGGCGGCCCGGGCCTGCCCGAAGGCGTCAACAAGGGCTTCTATGTCCGCCCGACCATCTTCGCCGACGTCACCCCTGACATGACGATCGCCCGTGAGGAAATCTTCGGACCGGTGCTGACCATCATCGGCGCCAAGGACGAGGCCGACGCGGTGAAGATCGCCAACGACACGCCGTATGGTCTTGCCGGCTACGTTTCGGCCGACACGGTGGAAAGCGCCAAGCGCGTTGCCCGCCAGATCCGCGCCGGCAACGTCAACCTCCAGGGCGCGCCCAACGACCGCACCGCGCCGTTCGGCGGCTACAAGCAGTCCGGCAACGGCCGTGAGTGGGGCAAGTACGGCCTCGAGGACTTCCTCGAAGTGAAGGCCGTCGCCGGCTTCAACGCGGCGTAAGCTTTATCGTCTGAATGAACACGACGCCGGAGCGGGAAACCGCTCCGGCGTTTTTTGTTTTCGTCATTGCGAGCGAAGCGAAGCAATCCAGCATCGTTCCGCGGAGATAGTCTGGATTGCTTCGTCGCAAGTGCTCCTCGCAATGACGGTGGAGAGACCTCATCCCCCAACCGCGCCTTGCGTATTCACATACAGCGCGTAGATCGACTGGCTCGCCGCCATGAACAGGCGGTTGCGCTTGACGCCGCCGAAGCAGAGATTGGCGCAGCGCTCGGGCAGCGCGATGCGGCCGATCATGACGCCGTCGGGCGCGAACACCACGACGCCGTCAAGCTCGGGATCGCCCATGCCCCAGCCGCACCAGAGATTGCCATCGATGTCGCAGCGCATGCCGTCCGGCGTGCCGGGACCTGCATCGATGTGTACGCGCTTGCCCGAGATCGTGGTGCCATCAGGCGAGACATCATAGGCGAGGATCTTTCGGTTCGGTTGCCCACGCGATTCCACGACGTACAGAATCTTCTCGTCCGGCGAGAAGCACAGCCCGTTCGGCCCTAACACGCCTTCTGCGACGATCGTCGCCTTGCCGGTCGCGGGATCGAGCCGGTAGACGTTCGGCTCGATCTCGGGCTCGGCCTTGTAGCCCTCGTAATTGCCGAGCAGGCCGAAGGTCGGATCGGTGAACCAGATCGAGCCGTCCGATTTAACAACGACATCGTTCGGTGAGTTCAACCTCTTGCCGTTGAATTGATCCATCAGCACGGTGATGCTGCCGTCATATTCGGTGCGCACCACGCGCCGGCCGCCATGCTCGCAGGTGACGAGCCGGCCATGGCGATCCCTGGTGTTGCCGTTGGCGAAATTCGACGGCTTGCGGAACACGCTGACGGCGCCGGTTTCCTCCTCCCACTTGATGATGCGCTGGTTCGGGATGTCGCTGCACAGCAGATAGCGCCCGTCGCCGAACCACACCGGCCCCTCGGCCCAGCGCAGGCCGGTCGTCAGCCGCTCCACCGCCGACAGTTTCAGCCAGTATTTTTCGAAGCGGGGATCGAGTGCACGTATCGCCGGATCGGGGTAACAGGTCGCCGGCCGCCAGCCTTGCGGCCGTTCTTGGGTGTGGGACGATGCATCGTTCATGTGCAGTCTCGTTGTTGCGTTCCCTCTGTGCAAGTCTGCTAGCATCAGATATCTACGGCCGCAAATCGGTCGCTACTTATGAGGAAAGACATGCCGCGCATCTTGATGACGGGAGCTTCGGGCGGAATTGGAACGCGCCTGCGGAAACTGCTGCCTCCGATCTATCCGGACCTGCTGCTGAGCGACATCCGCAAGCCGGCTGATCTCGGCCCTGACGAGCAGTTCAAAGCGGCGGACCTGTCCGACATGGCGCAGGTCGAGGCGATCTGCGAGGGCGTCGACGGCATCATCCATTTCGGCGGCTATTCGGTCGAAGGCCCCTGGGACGACATCCTTCAGGCCAACATCATCGGCTGCTACAATCTGTTCGAGGCCGCGTACCGCAAGGGCGTCAAGCGCGTGGTGTTCGCCTCGTCGAACCACGCCGTCGGCTTCTATCCGCGCCACCACAAGATCGGCACCGACGTCACCCCGCGCCCCGACGGCCGCTATGGCGTCAGCAAGGTGTTCGGCGAGGCCGTCGGCGCGCTCTACGCCGACAAGCATGGGCTGAAGGTGACTTGCCTGCGCATCGGCAATTTCGGCGACATGCCGCTCGACCAGCGCCGGCTCGCGATCTGGCTCAAGCCCGACGACCTCGTGCAGCTCTGCCAGATCGGGCTCGAGCATCCCGACATCCATTTCGAGATCTTCTACGGCGTGTCCCTGAACGACCGCGCCTGGTGGGACAACCACCGTGCCTACGAGCTCGGCTACCGCCCCACCGGCCGCTCCGAGGATCATGTGGCGCACGCCATGGCCGAGCAGGCCAAGCTCATGCCCGATCCGATCGGCGACCACTACCAGGGCGGCGCCTTCTGCAGCAGCGAGTTCGACGGTGATGCGAGCCGCATCATCGACTGGAATAAGCGGTAGGGATGTTGATAATCTTGTTCAGTACTTCCGTAAGCTCGCCGTCCTAGCCTCCGCGTCTGAGGTTCTCGGCAGCGCGTCTAAGGACGTCATGGAGCCATTCGTGCGAGGGCTCGCCGTCGACACGCTCGTGCCATAGCAGCCGGACCTCCAGCGGAGTCGCTGTGTAGGGAAGCTCGTAGATCGCGATCGGATAGTTCTGCTCCAGTGCTTGCGCGAGCGGGCGCGGGACGATGGCTGCCAGTTCGGAATCCCGAAGCAGCGCTGGGACGGCAAGAAAATGCGGCAATGACACCGCCATTCGCGGCGGCTGGTCGCTCTCGGCGAGTGCCCGCTCGAGCGCATCGCGGTCGTACATTTCCGAGCGCCGCGCCAGGCCGCGTTCGGAGATGAAGCCGCCGATCGCGCCCTCCTGCTCTCCACCGAAGGAGACCACCACCAGCGGCAGCCGTGCAAGCATCGCCTTGTCCAGCCGGCCAAGCTTGCGCTTTTTGCCGACAATCAGCACGTCGTCATATTCGAATAGCAGCGACGTGCGGAAACGGCTCGGCGGGAGCGAGAAGACGCCGATCGCAACGTCGATGCGACCGAGGTCGATCTGCTCGGCAAGGTCGATCCGCGTGACCGGCTTGATCGTCAGGTCAATGTGGGGCGCCTCGCGCCCGAGTATCTTCAAGAGAGGCGACGCCAGCACCATCGTGGCGAAGTCATTGGCAGCCAGCGTAAACTGCTTGGTTGACGTCGCAGGAACGAAGGTCGGCAGTTCCACAGCTGCCTCGAGCACGCGTAGCGCCTCGCGAATTTGGGGGGCCATCGTCAAGGCCCGCGCCGTCGGTTGCATGCCCGCGGCCGTGCGCACGAACAGTTCGTCTTCCAGCATCTCTCGAAGCCGGGCGAGCGAGTGGCTTACGGCGGACTGGCTGAGTGCGACTTTCTGGCTGGCGCGCAATACGCTCCTTTCCTCCATGACGGCGTCGAACACTTTGAGCAGATTCAGGTCCAATGTCTTGAATGAAACCGACACGATGAGGATCCAGTTGATGGCTGACGGCGCGCCGCGACGGCGACCAGTTAAGGTCAGGGGCGCCGTAGATGCAACCGGTGCAAACGATCGAACCAAGCCTTGAGTCCCGGGCAAACTGAAGGCGGTTCAGGATCAATCTGCAAGAGTTTCACTTCCGCAAGAGACCGATCCCGGCATTATTCAATCGCTGTGTTCGGAGGAGGTGAGCGATGCGATCGACCGCGACGACAGGTACCGGTAAGGCGGTTGTTGCGACGTTGATTTCGCTGATGCTCACGACCGCCGCGATTGCCGACGAGGCACCGATCAAGCTCGGGGTGCTGACCGACATGTCCTCGCTTTATGCCGACAATGGCGGGCAAGGGTCAGTGGTCGCGGCGCAAATGGCCGTTGACGATTTCAAGGGCAGGGTTTTGGGGCGTCCCGTCCAGATCATTGCCGGCGACCACCAGAACAAGGCTGACGTAGGATCGGTGATTGTACGGCGCTGGATCGAGAACGAGGGTGTCGAGGTGATTCTCGATGTCCCCAATTCGGCCGTCGCGTTGGCTGTACAAGGCATTGCCCGTGACAAGAAGAAGCTGTTTCTCGCCACTGGCGCCGCCACTTCGCGTCTCACCGGCGACGAATGCTCGCTGACCGGCATTCACTGGACCTACGATACCTTTGCTTTGTCGCAGGGCACAACCAAAGCGATCGCCCGCCTTGGCGCAAAGACTTGGTTCTTCCTCTCCGCTGATTATTCGCTCGGCGCACAGCTCGAGGCCGATAGCCGCCGGGTCATCGGCGCGACCGGTGGCAAGGTCGTGGGCGCGGTCAAGCACCCGATCAACACGCCGGATTTCTCCTCCTTCCTGCTGCAGGCGCAATCTTCGAAGGCGGATGTGATCGCACTGGCCGATGCTGGCGGTGATTTCATCAATGCGGTCAAGCAGGCCGGCGAGTTCGGGATCACGCGCGGGCAAAAGCTTGCCGGTCTGATCGTTTTCATCGCGGACATTCACAGTCTGGGATTGCAGAGTGCTCAAGGCTTGATGCTCAGCTCGGCATTCTACTGGGATATGAACGACGACACGCGTGCATGGGCGAAGCGCTTCATCGAGAAGACCCAGAAGGTCCCGACCATGATCCATGCCGGCACTTACGGCGCGGTGATGCACTATCTCAAGGCGGCCGAAGCGGCGGGCACGCTCGATGGACCTGCCGTTGCCGCCAAGATGCGCGAGATGCCGGTGAATGATTTCATGACGAAGAATGGCCGGATCCGCCAAGACGGCAGATTGATCCGGGACATGTATCTCTTCCGGGTCAAGTCACCGCAGGAATCGAAACATAAGTTCGACTACTATGAGCTGCTCGCGACCATTCCCGGAGAAGAGGCCTTCAGGCCGATGGAGGACGGAGGATGCCCGCTCCTGAAGAAGCCGTGATGGCCGGAGATGAGGCGCGTGTCGTTGCGCAGAGCCCCATCGACGCGATCCTGACCGGCCGGTTTGCATGCCGCGAGTTCTGCAACGCTCCCGTCGCCCGACCAACGATCGAGCAGATCCTCCGTGTCGCGCGATTCGCGCCCAGCGGTGCGAACATCCAGCCCTGGCATGTCTACGTGCTGACGGGCGAGGTCAAGGGCAAGGTGTCGGCGGCGCTGCTGGAGGCGCACGAGACCTCTCGTGACGAACACGTCTCAGAGTACAAATACTACGCCAGTGATTTACCCGGTCTGTATCTCAAACGGCGGCAGGAGTTCGGCCGGCTGTTCTATGGCTCGCTCGGCATTCATCAAGCCGATTCCGAGGGGAGGAGCAGACAGACCGCGAAGAACTACACATTCTTCGGCGCGCCCGTGGGATTGATCGTGACCATCGACCGTCGCCTGGAAGTCGGTAGCTGGCTCGACCTCGGCATGTTCGTGCAGAACATAATGCTCGCGGCGGCAGGACACGGGCTTCAATCGTGCCCGCAAGAAACGTTCGCAAAATACCACCGGGTGTTGCGCCCGCTGCTGTCGATTCCGGCGGAGCAGATGGTGGTGTGCGGCATCTCGGTCGGCAAGGCCAAGCTTCAGGGGCAGGACAGATTGATGCCTCGGGCGGACATCGATGAGTTCGCGACGTTCCTTGGTTTCGAAGATTGAAGGTTGGTCGAAGAGGAGATCACGATGCAAAGCCGAGAAGAACTGATCCAGTGCAGCATTCCGTTTCTTCGGGAGGTCAAGGACATGACCCCAGGAGCTGAGATGGAGCGTTGGCTCAACGAGACATATGGGGAAGAGAGCGCGCTCTATCAGGATCTCGCTCGCCTGATCAAGGTTGGGGTCGAGGAAGGATGGGCCGCAAACCAGGAGGTGGACGGCCCAAACTACCGGCGCAGCCGCATCCTGGAGCCGACGGCTGACACGTTCCAGTTCAGCATCACTGCTGTGTACATGAACAGCGCCGATCCGCGCCGCTTCAAGGACGAGGACGATCACGACGTGTTGCGGGGACAATATCACGGCCATCCCTACGGCGAGCTCAACCTTGTGGTGCCCTTGAACAAGGGCGCGGAGTTGAAGGGATTACAGGGGTGGCAGGGAGCCGGCTGGACGGCGCCTGATCCAGGCAGCAGGCACTATCCTGAAGTCAGGGGCGGCGCGGTCATTGCACTGTTCTATCTGCCGGCTGGGCGCATCTCATACGATTTCAAGGCGCCGGCCGGATGATTGCGCGACGCGAAGCGCTCGGGTGCGCTCTCGTCAATTCCTGACAATTGCTGCGGCCGGGCAAGCGCCCGGCTTGCGGCTCAAGCCGGGCAATTGTCGTCGATCACCGCATCTCCGCGAGCGCCGCGCGCAGATCGTCCGTGACGTGTTCGAACAAGCGGGCCCCTTTGATCGCACGAGCTGTCGCACGTCATTTTGCAACGCGCGCTTCCTGTTTCTTGGTCACATGCCAGAGCACCACATGGTAATGCGGTACATCCACGCCGGGATGACCCGCGTTGAAGTAGAGGCTGACGTGGTCAACTGGTGCCGCGGACCCAGCCCCCTCCAATGACTTGTGATCGTCGATGTCCTTGTTCGGGACCATGTACACGGTCGCCACCAAGCGATCCCTGCGATCGAAGCACAGGAACGGCCCCAGCGGCAAAGTGTCGGGCTTGACGAAGATGATGCCGAGGCCCGGAAAGAATTTCGGGAAGTTCACGAGATCGCTGACCCGCTTATATCCGTTTTTTTCGGCGACCTTCCGCTGATTTGGCGGCCGACGAACGACTTCGGGCTTCTCTTCGTGCTTCCTGTGCGCCTTGCTGCCTCGGTGAGGGGCTGTCCTGGTTTGATCGACCTTGGCGGCCGGCGGCGCGGTGGCTGGCGCGAGCGTCTGCGGCGCTGGCGGAAAGAAGGGAGCAAATTGGGCGGCAGGACGCCTTACGTCGGCGATCAAGGCGAGCAACGCAACCAGGGCTGCCTTCATAAGCGCGTTGCGCATCGACACCTCCCCCGGATTTGCCTGCCAAATTTTGCTCACTTATCCGGATTGCGTTCTCGCCAGCGCAGGAAGTCCCGGAACAATTCTTCGCGGTCTGGCGGATTGGCGGTTGGCTTTCCCTCGAGGAACCGGCCGAACGCCTTGCGAAGCGCGGCCTCGCCCCCGGATTGCTGCTGGAGCCAGCGCTCTGCCGGTCGGAATCGTTGCCATCCCGGGAGCAGCGCGGCCAGGTTCACCTCGCGCCATTTTGGGTGATGTGCGTCGCCGAGAAATTCGGGAAAGCGCGCGAACAATGTCTGGACGAAGAATTCCAGCAACCGAAATCGCTCGTTGCCGCTTGGCCAGTTGTAGGCGAAGAGAGCGGATTTGATCGCGATCGTGTCGACACTTGCTTCGGCCGCGATGATGTTCGGGTAGTCCTGATGGCGAAGCGTCGATGGTAGATAGTCTTGTTGCAGTAGCTCTTTGGAGTAGGGGATGGGCAGGAGGTGAATATCATCGAGCTGCGAGACCTGCGTCAGGAAGTTGACCGGTTTTCCTGAGACCAACAGAGCGGCGGAGAGATCTCCCTTCCTCAGACCATCCAGCGCGGCCTCCGGTCCCAAGTTCGACTCGCTGACCTTGACGCCCAGACGGTTCAACACTTCGCGGCCGAGTATGGCGCCGGCACTGCCGTCGTCCCCGAGATTGACCCTCTTTCCCGACAGCTCCGACAGACTTCTGATCTCCAGCCGCGCGAGAAGATGGAACTCTTCGATATGGAGCGGGGCAATGTAGGTCAGCTTGTCAGAGATATCTCCGAAGGTCCTTGTCTCCCGGAGCCGGTCGACCAGGACGACGGGCGCGATCGCCACGTCGGCGCCTGCGAGGGTGAGCACATCAAGGACGTTGCGGATACCGCCGTTTCCCACGATGGGCAGGACCCGCAAGGCGACCTCGCCACGAGGGCCGGTCTCTTGGCCGCCGGCGAGCGTGGTTGCAATGTCCTGAGCGATCGCGAATTCAGTGCATTGCGGTGTACCGGTTACGAATCCCACCGTATACGGGTCCGCAGATCGTCCCGTTTCCTTCCGCGGGGTGCTTTCTTTTCGCAGAGCTTTCCCGGTTTCGCTCGGAGACGCGGGCAGCCGCTTTTGTGCGAGGGACTCCTGGACCTGTCCGCCGAGCCAGGCCGCTGCAATCAAAGCGATGAACAAACCGGCCCGCATCGCTCCGCAGACCCTCATTGTTCAAATAGCCGGCCCTCCCTTGGGCCGACATGCTGATCGATCGTCACCCGGCCACGTCCAAAGCATGACGGGCGAATGAAGCTCGCTCGAGCCTTCCAACGCGCCGGGGCTTGCGACGTTCCGGGGAGCGAATAAGGCTCGTTTCGTGGCGGGAAGCCCTCACCTAGAGCCCGGCCTTATCCTCAGCGATGCGCTTGAGATAATCCGACTTGCTGAACTGCATGTGGTCGACACACAGCTGCGCCAACGCCCAGCTGTCGCGGCCCTTGAGCAGCTCGATCATCAGCTCGTGCTGGCGGCGCGATTGAGCGAGGCCGTCGCGGTCGGCGAGATTCTTTGCGCGCATCGGTAGCGTCAGGTTCATGTAGTCCTGGAGTGAGCGCACCAGATACGGATTGCCGCAGGCCGAGAACAGCGCAAGGTGGAAGGCGTCGTTGGCTTCGTGAATGCCGCGCAGATCCTGCACATCCGCCTTCGCGCAATATTGCCGTTGCAGCGCGGAGAGTTCGTCGATCAGGGATTTCGGTGCGGGCAGGGGGATCATCAGCGCGGCCTGCCGCGTCAGCATCTCCCGCACCTCGTAGATCTGCCGGACTTCCTCCGCCGAGTAGAACCTTACGGTGGCGCCGACGTTCTTCTCGCGGCGGACGATGCCGCGCCGCTCGGCATCCACCAGCGCCTGGCGCACGAAGTGCCTGGAGGTGCCGTAGCGCGACATCAGCGCGTCCTCGGTGAGGCGCGCGCCCGGTGCGAGGCGGCCGAAGATGATGTCCTCCTCCAGGCGCGCGACGACGTCGTCCGGATCGTCGCGCCGGACCGGCATGCTGTCTGCAGTGCGAATGTCGGACATGCCCTCGGCCTCCCGGCGGTTGGCCGGTTCGCCCTGTGGAGCAGGGGAAGCCTGGATTGTCAATAATTTGTGCCGCAAGCGATGCGAAAAGCCAGAAAGTGCGACAGTATTGGCCAATCTTATTGACAATCGAGGGGCAGCCTGTACCACAATGGCAAGGTGAATGGAGCGGCACGATGACGAGTGGTTTGCGCAAGGGTCTGACGAGCTATGGCGATGCCGGCTTCTCGCTGTTCCTGCGCAAGGCGTTCATCAAGGCCATGGGCTATTCCGACGACGCGCTGGAGCGCCCGATCGTCGGCATCACCAACACCTATAGCGACTACAATCCCTGCCACGGCAACGTCCCGCAGATCATCGAAGCCGCCAAGCGCGGCGTGATGCTGTCGGGCGCGATGCCATTCGTATTCCCCACCATCTCGATTGCCGAGAGCTTTGCGCATCCGACCTCGATGTACTTGCGCAATCTGATGGCGATGGACACCGAGGAGATGATCCGCGCCCAGCCGATGGATGCGGTCATCGTGATCGGCGGCTGCGACAAGACGCTGCCAGCGCAGGTGATGGCGGCGATCAGCGCCGATTTGCCGACGGTGGTCATTCCGGTCGGCCCCATGGTGGTCGGCCATCACAGGGGTGAAGTGCTGGGCGCCTGCACCGACTGCCGCCGGCTGTGGGCAAAATATCGCGCCGGCGACATGGACGATGCCGAGATCGAGGCGGTGAACGGGCGCCTCGCGCCGTCGGTCGGCACCTGCATGGTGATGGGCACGGCCTCGACCATGGCCTGCATGATCGAGGCGATGGGCTTGTCGTTGCCGATGAGCGCGACGATTCCGGCGCCGCATGCCGAGCGTTTCCGTCTGGCGGAGGCGAGCGGCAAGGTGGCCGCCGAGATGGCGAAGACCAAGGGGCCGAAGCCGAGCGAGTTGCTGACGCCGGCGTCCTTCAGGAACGCGCAGGTCGTGCTTCAGGCGATCGGCGGCTCGACCAACGGCCTGATCCATCTGACCGCGATGGCGCATCGCTCGCCGCACCGGCTCGATCTCGAAGTGTTCGACCAGATCGGCCGCGAGGTGCCGGTGCTGGTCGATCTCAAGCCGTCCGGCGAACATTACATGGAGCATTTCCATCACGCCGGTGGCGTGCCGAAATTGCTGGCCCAGCTTGGCGATCTCGTCGATCTCGACGCCAGGACAATCACCGGCCAGACGCTGCGCGATATCGCGGCGAATGCGGAGGATGTGCCCGGCCAGGACGCGATCCGTCCGCGCGACAATCCGATCAAGAAAGAGGGCGGCCTTGCCGTCCTGCACGGCAATCTCGCGCCGCGCGGTGCAGTGATCAAGCAGTCGGCCGCCAGTCCAAAACTGCTGCAGCATACCGGGCGCGCGGTGGTGTTCGAATCCGTCGAGGACATGACCCTGCGCGTCGACGATCCCGATCTCGACGTGAACTCCGACGACGTGCTGGTGCTGCGCAATGCCGGCCCCAAGGGTGCGCCGGGCATGCCCGAGGCGGGCTATCTGCCGATCCCGAAGAAGCTGGCGCGCGGCGGCACCAAGGACATGGTGCGCATTTCGGATGCGCGCATGAGCGGCACCGCGTTCGGCACCATCGTGCTGCACATCACACCCGAATCCGCCGTCGGCGGGCCGCTGGCGCTGGTGCAGAACGGCGACATGATCCGCCTCGATGTGGCCAAGCGCAGCATCGAGCTGCTGGTCGATGCGGCCGAGCTGGAGCGGCGCCGCGCCGCGTTGAAGCCGGCCGCAGCGCCGGAAGAGGCAAGGCGCGGCTACGCCTGGCTGTTCAACGAGACCATGATGCAGGCCGACGAGGGCTGCGACTTCGATTTCATGCAAAGGACTGGGAAGAAGACCGAGAAGGGCTGATCAAGACTCGAACGAGCGCTCAGACCGCACAAGCGGCGGGCGATAAAACAGGGGGGAAACGATGATTGCGCGATCCATGCCAAGATTCTTACATGGGTTGGCGGCCATGGCCGCCGTGCTGTTCGTCACGGGGGCCGGGGCACAGGAGGTGAAGCATTATCGCTTCGCCTATGACCAGCCCCGCAACACCGGCTATTCCATCGCGGGCGACCTCTTTGCCGAGAAGCTCAAGGAATCGAGCAAAGGCACCATGATCATCGATCAATATCCGGGCGCCCAGCTCGGGCAGGAGCCGCAGGTGCTCCAGCTCGTGAAGGCCGGAGACGTCGAATTCTCGATCATCTCCTCGGCCAACACCGCGACGATCTCGCCGCAGGCCGGCGTGATGTCGCTGCATTATTTATTCCGCGACGAGAAGCACGTGATCAAGGGGCTGGCCGATCCCCGCGTGTTCGAAGCGCTCAGGGCCATGATCGACGAGACCACGCAGGGCCTGCACGTCATCGCGACGGGATCGCAGGGTGTGCGCCATATGTACTCCAAGAAAGAGATCCACAACGTCGGCGACGTCAAGAACCTGAAGGTCCGGGTGCAGGCCACCGCGACCGAGGACACCATGTTCCCCGCCTATGGCGCCCAGACCGTGCACATGCCGTTCGGCAGCGTCTACACGAGCTTGCAAACCGGCGTGGTCGACGCCGCCGAGAACAGCATCAACGTCTACCTCGTCAACAAGCATTACGAGGTCGCGCCCGTCCTCAACATCACCGAGCACGAGGCCAACAACGCGCTGGTGTTCGTCTCCGACAAGCTCTGGCAGAGCCTGTCGGCCGAGCAGAAGGGGTGGGTGCAGACGGCGGCCAACGAGATCAGCACCAAGGAGCCGGCGAAAGCGTTCGAGCTTGAGCGAACCGCGGCTGAGAAGCTGAAGAAGATGGGCGTCAAGCTCGTCCAGGACGTCGACAAGAAGAGCTTTACGGCGGTCGCCGATCCCTATCTCGACAAGCTCGCCAAGGAGCTCGGCCCGCATGCCGAGAAGATCAAGGATTTGATCCGGTCGATTAATTGATGTGGTGCCGGAAGACGGTGCGCTCCCTCTCCCGCTTGCGGGAGAGGGTAGGGGAGAGGGTGTCTCCTCGGAGAGACTCCCAATGAGGCGAGAGCCCTCACCCGGCGCTCCGCGCCGACCTCTCCCGCAAGCGGGAGAGGTTCAGACAACCCACAGCCACCGACTCAACTAAATCATTCCGGACCACGTCGGAACGACGGGGGACATTGAATGGCTATCGCCGACAAACTGCTCGTTCAACGCCAACGCCACCTGAAATGGCGCGGGCTCGACTGGCTCGAGCTTGCGCTGATGATCCTCTGCGGCCTGCTGTGCTTCGGCTTCTCGCTGTCGGTGACCGCCGACATCATCACCCGCACCATCGGACATCCCTGGCTGTGGCTGCAGGAGGTGACGTCGACGCTGTTCATCTACGCGATCTTCATCGGCACGGCGGCTGCGACCCGGCGCAACGACCACCTCTATCTCACTGCGATCTCCGAGGCGATGCACGGCACCTCGCGGCTCATCGTCGAGGTGATCATCCGCCTCGTCGTGCTCGGCGTCGCCTTCTGCCTGATCTGGTACGGCTACCAGAATTATCTGCGCGGCTTCGGCAGCTTTCGTCTGCCGTCGGGCACGCCGATCGCCTCGCTCTATGCGATCATTCCACTGTCGGGCGTGCTGATCGGCCTGTTTACCATCGAGCAGCTCGTCAATGGCCTGCGCAACGGCTTCGATCACCCCGAGCCGCCGGATGAGGATGCGGAGCCGATCGCCGCTGCCGCACAGATGAGGGCGCAGCCGTGAGCGCACCCATCGTCCTGGCCTTGATGACGGTCTGCTTTCTGTCCTTCGGCTATCTCGGCGTGCCGGTGCCGTTCTCGCTGATGGCCGGCGTCTTCATCGGCGCGCTCCTGTCGGACGTGTCGCTCGCCGCGATCATCCAGAAGATCTTTGACGGCGTCGATTCCGAGGCGCTGCTGGCGATCCCGTTCTTCCTGCTGGTCGGCGAGCTCATGAGCTCGGCCAATGTGGTGGTGCGAATAGCCAATCTTTCGGTGTCGCTGGTCGGGCATATCAGGGGTGGGCTGTCGCAAGTCGTGGTGGTCTTCAGCATGTTCTTCTCGGAGATGTCGGGCTCGACCACGGCCGACGTCGCCGTGATGAGCCGCGCGCTGGGTGGGCCGATGAAACGCGAGGGCTATGAGCCCGCCTTCATCGCCGCCATCATTGCCTCTGCCTCGACTATCGCCGCCTTAGTGCCGCCGAGCATCACCGCGGTGGTCTATGGCGCGGTTGGCAACGTCTCGATCGCCGGCCTGTTCATGGCGGGCGTGGTGCCGGGCCTGACGATTGGCTTTGGCCTGATGATCTACTGCTACTTCTTCGGCCCCTCCGGCCTGCGCAAGCCGCGTGCGCCGCTGCGACAGGTGGTGTTCGCCGCCGGCGATGCCGCCTTGCCGCTGATGATCCCCGTGATCCTGCTCGGCGGCATCCTGACCGGCTGGTTCACGCCGACGGAAGCCGGCGTCGTCGCCGTGGTCTGGATCGTCCTGGTCGTGATCCCCGCGCTCAACCGCGGGCACTTCAGGAAAATCCCCTACGATTTCTGCCTGGCCGGCCTGATCTTCTCGCTGCCGCTGATCACGATCGGCGCTGCCAACGCCTTCGGCTGGATGCTGGCCTATTTGCGCGGGGCGACCTACATCGCCGAGTGGATCACCTCGATCGCCGGGAACGATCCGCATTTAATCATGCTGTTGATGGTGCTGCTCTTCACCATCGTCGGGGACTTCATCGAGCCGGTGCCGACCATCATCATCTTCATGCCGCTGGTCAATGCGCTGACGGAGGCCGGCGAGATCAACGCCGTGCATATGGGTGTGGTGCTGATCGCGACGCTCGCCTTCGGCCTGATCACGCCGCCTTATGGGCTGGTGCTGCTGATGGCGTCGAAATTCGTCGGCATCAGTTTTGCCAAGGCCTTGCGGGCGGCGTTGCCGATCTATCTGGTGTTCCTGGCGACCATCGCGTTTGCGATCTATTTCCCGAGCGTGGTGCTGTGGCTGCCGCGGCACGTGCTCCCCGAGTCGGTCGGCTGCTTCAAATCGCCCGGCGGCACGGGCTATATCTGTCCGCAGTAGGCCTCTTGAGTGAGCGCTACTTGCTCTTGCTGGTGAACTTCTTCACGGCGGTGCGGAACGCCTCCGTGTTCATCGCCATGATGATCTTGTGCTCCTCGGCATCTAACTGCTGCTTCACCGGCGTGGTCGCGGCCTGGTAGACCAGGGACTTTGTGCCGGCGATCGCCGCCGGCGGGTTCTGCGCCAGCCGCTCGGCGAGTTGCCGCGTCGCCGCCTTCAGCTCCGCGGCAGGAACGATCTTGGCGACCAGACCCCAGTCGTGGGCCTGCTGCGCGGTAAAATTATCCTCGGCCAGGAAGATTTGCAGCGCGCGGCGGGAGCCGACCGTGCCGACGATGCCGACCGTCGAGCCGCCGTCCGGCGACACCCCGATCTTGGCATAGGCCGGCGTGAACTTGGCGTCGTCTGCGGCGATGCAGAGATCGGTGACGAAAGCGAGGCCCATGCCGGCGCCGGCGGCCGAACCGTGGACGCTCGACAGCGAGATCTTTGGCATACGGCGGAGGATCTCGATGAAGGCATGATAATGCTTGAGCAGTTCGCCGACCACGGGTGTCACCGTGCCCGCTTCGGCGGCAGCACCGATCGTCTGCAAATCGCCGCCGGCGCTGAAGGCACGGCCTTCACCTTCGAGGACGACGACGCGGATGCTGGCGTCGTCTTCGATTTGGGACGCGAGCTGTTCGAGCCTCTGCGCGATGGCGAGGTTGATGGAATTGAACGCGGCGGGGCGGTTGAGTGTGATGGTCGCGATCGGGCCATCGATCCGCAGCAGGGCAGGATCATCGGGCTGGGAGACGGGAGCTGGCATCTTGAAATCCCCGGCAAGAGGTTCGTTGCTGCAACTAAATCGCAGAAGGCGAGGGGTGACAATCCCCGTCCGCCGCTCTTGCGCTGGGCGGAACGATAGGCTCAAATGGGCCCGCCTTCGCCAAGGGACGGACACGAGCGCCGGCTCCTCGTAAGGCCAGCAAATCAAAATCAGCGAGAGAGGAGACGACATGGGTCACGCTCGTGTCTCCGGAAGTGGGCTGTTGCAATGACGGATGGTCCGGTGATCATTGTCGGTGCCGGCCATGGCGGCTACCAGGTTGCGGCATCCCTGCGCCAGGCGGGCTTTTCGCAGCGCATCTGCCTGATCAATGACGAGGCGCATCTGCCGTATCAGCGGCCGCCGCTGTCCAAGGCCTACATCAAGGGCTCGGCCGGGCCGGAGAGCCTGATGTTCCGCCCCGAGAAGTTTTACCACGACCAGACCATCGAGCTGATCGCTGGCCGCGCGGTGTCGATCGACCGCGCCGGCCGCAAGCTGCATCTCGCCTCGGGCGAGACACTGCCTTACGGCCACCTCGTGCTGGCCACGGGCGCGCGCAACCGCCTGCTCGACCTGCCCAACGCCAATCTGCCCGACGTGAAATACTTGCGCATCCTCGACGAGAGCGAGGCGCTGCGCCAGATCATCCCTTCGAAGACGCGCGTCGTGGTGATCGGCGCCGGCTTCATCGGCCTCGAATTCGCCGCCACCGCGCGGATCAAGGGCCTCGAGGTCGACGTGCTCGAGCTCGCCCCGCGCGTCATGGCGCGCGCGGTGACGGCGGAGGTCTCGGAGTATTTTCAGGCGCGGCATCGCGAGGCCGGCATCCGCATTCACCTCGGTGTGCAGGCAACCAGCATCGAGGCGGAGGGCGGCAAGGTCACCGGCGTCTCCTTGAGCGACGGACGGCATCTGCCCGCCGATCTCGTCGTGGTCGGCGTCGGCGTGCTGCCGAACATCGAGCTTGCCGCGGAAGCGGGGCTGCCGGTTGCCGCCGGCATCATCGTCGACGAATATCTTGTGACGGCTGATCCCAATATCTCCGCGATCGGTGATTGCGCGCTGTTCGCAAGCCCGCGCTTCGGCGGCTCGCTGCGGCTGGAATCGGTGCAAAACGCCACCGATCACGCCCGCTGCCTCGCGGCGCGGTTGACCGGCGACCGAACGCCCTATGACGGCCATCCCTGGTTCTGGAGCGACCAGGGCGAGGACAAGCTCCAGATTGCCGGCCTCACCACCGGCTACGACCGCGTCGTGCTGCGCGGCGATCCCGCCAAGAAGGCGTTCTCGGCGTTCTGCTACCACGGCGACAAGCTGCTCGGCATCGAATCGATCAACCGCGCCGGCGACCACATGTTCGGCCGCCGCTTGCAGGCGATGGATCGCTCGATCACGCCGGAGCAGGCCGCCGACGAGAGCTTTGACCTAAAGAGCGCGCTGGCTTGAGTCTCTTCTCCCTCGCCCCGCTTGCGGGGAGAGGGTCGGGGTGAGGGGGACTTTCCGCGGGGACGGTGATAGCCGGGGCTCGCGGAGATTCCCCCTCACCCGGATTGCATCTTCCATGCAATCCGACCTCTCCCCGCAAGCGGGGCGAGGTGAAGAAAGCGCTCCGTCTTACAAGACCGCAGCCACTTCCTTTGCCGTCGGCATCGACGGCCCGGCGCCCATGCGCTGCACGCTGATCGAAGCGGCGGCGTTGGCAAAGGTGAGCGCGTCGTGCAAGGCCGTGCCATCGGCGAGGCGCGCCGCGAGCGCGCCGACGAAGCAGTCGCCGGCGCCGGTGGTGTCGACCGCCTGCACCGCGCGCCCCGGCACCGAAATCTCCTCGCGCCCTGCCAGCGCGAGCACGCCGCGCCTGCCGAGCGTGACGCAGATGGTCTGATCCGGCCGCGCCTGAAGCTGCCGTGCCACCTCGATGATCCGCGCGGCCTCGTCGCCGTCGGAGAGCTCGGTGCCGGCGAGGAAGCCGAGCTCGGTCTCGTTCAGCACGAGGATGTCGACCAGCGCGAGCAGCTCGCCGGGCATGCTTTGCGCCGGCGCCGGGTTGAGCAGCGTCGTGGCTCCGGCGGCGCGTGCGCGCTGGAAGAACGCGGCAATCGCCGGCAGCGGAATTTCGAACTGGCTGACCGCGACGTCGCCCTCCAGCAGCGGCACGACGCTGACGTCATCGGCGTCGACCAACGCGTTGGCGCCGGGGATGACGACGATGGTGTTGTCGGCCTCCGCCACCGTGATGATGGCCGTGCCGGTGTGCGCGTCAGCCGCCTCCTGGAGATAGCCGAGATCGATCCCCTGACTGCGCAGGAAAACCTTAAGCTCAGCTCCGAAGGAGTCCTTCCCCAGCCGCCCGATCAGCGTGGTCCTGGCGCCGAGCCGCGACGCCGCCACCGCCTGGTTCGCGCCCTTGCCGCCCGGGAAATACAGCACCTGGCGGCCGGCGACGGTCTCGCCGACCTTGGGATGGCGATCGGCCGTCGCCACCACATCCATGTTGATGCTGCCGGCGACGAACACGCGCCCCATGACACACCCTTCCGCTAGACCCTGACCTCGAATTCGTGCCTGACCTTGGCGATGTCGACGAGCGTCGGCAGGCCGGCCTCGTTGCCGAGGCGCTGGATCTTGTAAGTCGATGCGGCGCGGGCAAAATCAAAATGCTCGCGCCAGCTTTTGCCGGGATGGGCGAGGTAGGAATAGACATAGGCGCCGTGAAAGACGTCGCCGGCGCCGTTGGTGTCGATCACGCGCTCGCGCGGGATCGGCATCGCCGGCATCACCTGCACCGTCCCGGTCTCGTCGTACCAGAGCAGGCCCTTCTCGCCCATGGTGACGCCGCCGATCTTGCAGCCGCGGCTCTTGAGGTAATCGAGCATTTTCTCCGGCGTCAGATCCATCTGCTCGCACAGCCGCTCGGCGACGATGGCGACGTCGATATATTCCAGCAGCTCGTGAGTGTTGGTGCGCAGGCCGCCGCCGTCGAGCGAGGTCAAAATGCCGGCCTCGCGGCAGACCTTGGCATAGTGGATCGCCGCATCCGGCTGGTGGCCGTCGACGTGCAGCGCGCGGCAGCCGCCGAGATTGAGCATCGGGAACGGATGAATGTGCTCGTCGTCGCGGCAACGGACGATGGCACGCTTGCCGTCCTTCGGCATGATGAAGGAGAGCGAAGATTGCTTCACCTTCCGCGCATGCAGCGAGATCGCGTATTTTGCACACATGTCCTGGAACATCCGCCCCAGCCAGTCATTGGCGGCGGTGGCGATGAGGTCGGGCACGATGCCGAGCTTGGCGCAGCAGAACGCCGCCGTCACCGCGTTGCCGCCGAAGGAAACCGCGTAGTCCGAAGCCACGTGCTTCTCGTCGCCGGTCGGCATGTGGTCGGTGATGAAGACGACGTCGATATAGGTCTGTCCGATGAAGAGAGCCTGCATTGCTTGTCCGTGATGCGCTTGTGGTCCCGGCCGGCACGCCTACTCTAACACCGGTTCCGCCGAGGGATCGCTGAAAATATTCGCAAGACTGCCGCCCGAAGCGCTTGAGGTCAGCATGGTGGGGGAATACGACCATGACAGGGAAATGCCAAGCCCGGACAAACGCCGTTTTTCGGCCCTTGGTTCCGGGTCGACAAGGGGCGGTCAAAAAGGGGGGAAGATGATCACCGGCCTCGATCATGTCGTCGCTCTGGTCAGAGATATCGGTGCGGCCAAGGCGGCCTATCAGACGCTCTTGGGACGCGCGCCGGCCTGGCAGAATTCCGGCGAGGGCGCTGACCGGGTGCTGTTCACCCTCGACAACATGACGATCGAATTGATGGCGCCGAGCGGCTTCAGCGTCAGCGCCGACCGCATGCGCGCGCTGCTCGATGACCAGGAGGGCATGCTCGCCAGCCTGTGCTTTCGTGTCGCAGACATGGGCAAGATGCGCCGCCGGCTGGAGCGGGTGGCGTTGAGGCCGGATCCGGTCGCGGAGGTCGAAAGCAGCGATGCCGCATCCGATGCGGTGCTGCACTGGAAGCGCACGCGTGCCGCCACGGAGCTCACGCGCGGCGTGCGCATGTTCTTCCTAGAGCTCGCCGACGAGCGTCCCAAGTCGGTTGCGACCGACATCGCACCGATCGACGCGCTCGATCACGTCGTGATCACGACGGAGGATTCCGAGCGCGCCGCCGCGCTCTATGGCGCGCGGCTCGGGCTCGATCTGGCGCTCGACCGCTCCCACCAGGATTGGGGCCAGCTGATGTTCTTCCGCTGCGGCGATCTCATCGTCGAGGTGGTGCGCCGCCCGGTGGCGGGCGGCGATCCCGCGCATGACCGGCTCTGGGGCCTGAGCTGGCGCGTCGCCGACATCGACGCCACCCGCGCCCGCCTGATCGCTGGCGGCCTCGACGTCTCCGAGGTCCGCAACGGCCGCAAGCCGGGCACGAGAGTGATGACGGTGCGGAACGGCACCTGCGGCATCCAGACCGTGCTGCTGGAGCGTTCGCCGAAGCCGGTGGAGTAGGGCGGCGATCTTTCCGTCGTCATTGTGCGGATGCGACGAAGACTCCCGTAGGGTGGGCAAAGCGAAGCGTGCCCACGTTTTGGTGACTTGATGAGAAGACGTGGGCACGGCGCAAACGCGCCTTTGCCCACCCTACGAAGCTGGCCTGCTTCGCTTTCGCCGTCGCTCTTCACTCGCAATGACGAAACTATGCGGCGGGCCGCCCGCGTGTTACATGCATACCTTCAGCACCCAGCGAGCAACCGGTTTGGCGAAGGCGAAACGAACTCTGAAATGGCAGCGCGACCCCGAGGGGATGCGGCTGCGCATTCTCGAAGCCGCCAAGCAGGAATTCTCCGCCCATGGCCTCGCCGGCGCGCGCGTCGACCGCATCGCCGCCAAGGCCGGCGCCAACAAGCGCATGCTGTACTACCACGTCGGCAACAAGGACGAGCTCTATCTCACCGTGCTCGAAGGCGCCTACGACAAGATCCGCAGCGAGGAGCGGGGGCTCGACCTCGAACATCTCGATCCGCCCGAGGCGATCCGCCGCCTGATCGAGTTCACCTGGAATTACTTCCTGCGCAATCCAGAATTCCTGTCGCTGCTGCAGACCGAGAACCTCGCGCGTGCAAAGCACCTGAAGCGCTCGACCAAGGTCAAGTCGATGCACTCGCCCTTCGTCGAGATGATCCGCACCGTGGTGCGCCGCGGCGTCGACAGCGGCGACTTCCAGGTCGCGGTCGATCCGGTGCAGCTCTACATCTCGATCGCGGGGCTCTGCTTCTTCTACCTCTCCAACTCGGCGACGCTCAGCGTGATCTTCGGCCGCGATCTGCTCGCCAAGGACGCCAAGGACGAGCGCCTCGCGCACATGGTCGGCCTCGTGCTCGCCGCCCTGACGGGGCAGTCCGCCGCGCTGTTCGAGCTCGCCAAGGCGCCGAAGTCGCGCGCGAGCGTGGTGCAGACGATTTAGCGCTGCGGTTCGCGCGCTGGTCGACGTCGCGCCCGCTGTTTCCTCAATCTCCGCCGTCATTGCCCGCCTTGTGCGCTGTTGCGCACTGGGGCGGGCAATCCAGTATTCCAGAGGCGGTTGAGATTGAATCGATAAGCCGCGGCGTACTGGATTCCCCGCTTTCCCGGGAATGACACCGAGAGTGCGGCGCGAATGTGCCTCCTCATCGTCGTCCCGGCGAAGGCCGGGACCCATACCGCGTGAACTCTCGGCTGTGTTTAGTGCCAATCCCGAAGGACCAGCTTTCGCCAAATTTCCCCCTGTGGCTATGGGTCCCGGCCCCCGTGCGCAATTGCGCACTAGGCCGGGACGACACTGTTGGTTTGGCGAGCTGCATGATCCCAAACGCCCGGAACCCGCCGCAAAACGTCACAGGGAAAGGGCTGGACAGTATTTATCCAACGGGTTAATTTCTCTCCGCAACGAAGAAGAATGCCGGGAGTGAGACGTGGCTGAGTTGAAGCCGCAGAGTGCGGTGTCCAAGATGCTGAATGCGGCCTGGGTTCGGCCGTTTTTGTTCCTGGTCTTCATCGTGGTTGCCTGGGATCTCGCGATCCGGCTGTTCAAGATTCCCGCCTACCAGATTCCGTCGCCGGCCGATGTCGTCGCCGTGCTGCGCACTGAATGGCCGGAACTGCTGCGCCAGTCGTGGCCGACCACTTATGCGACCGTGTGCGGCTTCCTGCTGTCGGCGTTGTTCGGCATTCCCGTCGCGATGCTGATCGCGGGGTCGAAGACGGTGGAGAGCTATGTCTATCCGCTGTTGGTGTTCTCGCAGTCCGTGCCGAAGATCGCGATCGCACCGCTGTTCGTGGTGTGGTTCGGCTTCGGCATCATCCCGAAAGTGATCTCGGCCTTCCTGCTCGGCTTCTTCCCGGTGGTGGTGTCTGCCGTGCAGGGCTTCAAGTCGGTCGATCCTGATATGGTCGATCTCGCCCGCGCCATGCAGGGCAGCCGCTTCCAGGTGTTCCGAGCGGTGAACCTGCCGCATGCGCTGCCCGCGATCTTCTCCGGTCTCAAAGTCTCGGTGACCCTTGCCGTGGTCGGCGCCGTCGTCGGCGAGTTCGTCGGCTCCAATTCCGGCATCGGCTATGTCATGCAGCGCTCGATCGGCACCTTCGATCTGCCGACGATGTTCGCGGCCCTCGTGATCCTGGCGCTGCTCGGCGTGGTCCTGTTCTGGGTCGTGGACCGCATCGAGAAGCTGATCATCCCCTGGCATGTCAGCCAGCGCGAAGACGTGATTTTCGCCTCTTAAGTATTTTCAGGTTCTGAAGTGAAGCAACGAGCGGCCGCCAACGGTCGACGCAATAAGGGCAAGGGAGAGTGGCAATGAAGCGGTGGATAGGAGTCGTCTCGGCGGCGCTGATGGTGTTTGCGGCGATGCCGGCGCAGGCGGCCGACAAGGTCGTGCTGATGCTGAACTGGTACGTCTATGGCGAGCACGCGCCGTTCTATTACGGCAAGGCCAAGGGCATTTACGCAGCCGAGGGCATCGACCTCGAGATCCAGGAAGGCCGCGGCTCGGCTGCGACCACGCAGGCCGTCGCCGCTAAGACTGCGGATTTCGGCTATGTCGACGTTCCCACCATGATGCGTGCCGCGATCAAGGGCGCGCCTGTGGTTGCGACCGGCGTGCTGCTCCAGACCAGCCCGATGTCCGCCATGGGCTTCATCGACAAGAACATCAAGAAGCCCGAGGACATCAAGGGCAAGACGGTAGCGATCACGCCAGCCGATTCCATGACCCAGATCTGGCCGCTGTTCCTGAAGAAGACCGGCTTGAAGGAGAGCGACTTCAAAACAGTCGCCGGAGACGGCCAGACCAAGCTCAACGCCGTCATCAATGGCCAGGCTGATCTCCTGCTCGGCTACGTCATGGACCAGTCGATGAAGATCAAGGACGCCACCGGCAAGGACGTCTATCCGATCAAGTTCGCCGACTACGGCATCAACATGGTTTCGTCAGGCATCATCGCCAACACCGACTATGTGAAGGCCAATGCCGATCTGGTCCGCCGCTTCATGTCGGCGACGACCAAGGCGGTCGAAGCGGCCGAGAAGGAGCCGAAGGCCGCGGCGCAGTCGATCCTCGATGCCAACCCGAAGGGCGGCAAGATCGATACGCTGACCCAGGGTTTTGAGCTGACCATCCCGCTCTACCGGGCCGCGGAGACCAAGAGCAAGCGGCCGTTCCAGGTCACCGATCAGAACATGACCGAGACCGTCAATCTGCTGGTCGAATATGGCGGCCTCGACGCCAAGGCCAAGGAGAACCCGAAGGCGTTCTACACCAACGACTATCTGCCGAAGAGTGGCTCGTGAAATCTGCGACAGTAATGAGCGAAACCGTCCAGCCGGCCGCGCATCTGAGACTGGTGAGCGACCGGGCTGCCGGCGATGCGTCGGGCATCAAACTGTCCGGCGTGTCCAAGACCTACCGGACGCGCGACGGCGATGTGCCGTCGCTGCGGCCGCTCGACTTCCACATCAATGACGGCGAGTTCTTCGTCGTGGTCGGCCCAAGCGGCTGCGGCAAGTCCACGCTGCTCAAGCTGATCTCGGGATTGCTGCCGCCGACCACGGGCGAGGTCCTGGTCGAGGGCGAGAAGGTGACGAAGCCGCATGGCAATGTCGGCATCGTGTTCCAGAACGCGTTGCTGCTGCCCTGGCGCAACATCCTCAACAACGTGATGCTGCCGATCGACATGAAGCGGCTGCCGCGGCAGCAATATCTCGATCGCGCCAAGTCGCTGCTGAAGCTGGTCGGGCTCGAAGGCTTCGAGAAGAAGCTGCCTTGGCAGCTCTCCGGCGGCATGCAGCAGCGCGCCTCGATCTGCCGCGCGCTGGTGCACGATCCCAAGATCATGCTGATGGATGAGCCGTTCGGCGCACTCGATGCGCTGACGCGCGAACGCATGAACGTCGAGCTGATGCGGATCCAGCGCGAGACGAAGAAGACGGTGCTGCTGATCACGCATTCGATTCCGGAGGCCGTGTTCCTCGCCGACCGCGTGCTGGTCATGACCGAGCGCCCCGGTGCGGTCGCCGCGATCTACGACGTGCCGCTGCCGCGCCCGCGCTCGCTCGACGTGATGGCTGACCCTGTCTTCACCGAGCTCGTGCAGCGCATCCGCAAGCATTTCTTCTCGCAAGGTGCATTGGACTAAGGGCAATGCGATTGAGTCGGGCTGTAACCGCGGCGACGGTGCGCTCCCTCCCCCGCCTGCGGGGAAGGGTTGGGGAGAGGGTGTCTCCGCAGTGGGAAACCCCAAAGAGGAGAGAACCCTCACCCGACGCTGCGCGCCGACCTCTCCCGCAAGCGGGAGAGGTGCACCGCGCCTGCGGCCACACCTCCGGAGCCAAGTAGCACCATGGCGCCGCGCCTGAAGCTGCGAGACATCGCCTTCTTCGAACGTCCCGTACATTTCGCGCGGCCGTTCCGCTTTGGCGCGATTACCATCAACGTGACGCCCCAGCTGTTCGTGCGCGTCGAGATCGAGGTCGAGGGCAGGGGCGTTGCGGTCGGCGCCAGTGCCGAGCTGCTGGTGCCAAAGTGGTTCGACAAGCGGCCGGAGCTGTCGCCGGCGCAGACGGTCGACGGCCTACGCCGCTCGCTCCAGATCGCACGCGGTCTTTACCTGGCGCGGACTGGATATCTGACGGCGTTCGATCTGCATGCCGCGTGCATCGGCGCCCAGGTTGCGACCTGTGCGAAGAAGAACATTCCGGCGCTTGCAGCGGCTTACGGTCCAGCCGAGATCGACAAGGCGATCCTCGATGCGCTGCTCCGCGCCGCCGAGACCAGCTTTTTCGATGGGATGGCCGGCAACATTGCCGGCATCGATGCGCGGCTTTCGCCTGACCTGAGCGAAAGGGACATCAGGACGTTTCTCTCCGGCCGGACGCGGCTGGAGCGTGTTGCCATCAGGCACACCGTCGGCCTCGATGATGCGGTGGAAGGCGAGGGCGGTGTTGCCGATCCACGCGAGAACGCCGGTGCTCGCTATTTCAAGCTCAAGCTGTCGGGCAATCCCGCGGCCGATGCGGCGCGGCTGGCGCAGATCGGCAAGGAGCTCGATAGGCTGGGACAGGATTACAAGGTGACGCTCGACGCCAACGAGCAATACGCCGATCTCGCCGCGTTGCAGGCGCTGATGGCTCGGCTCGATCATGATGCAGCGTTGCGGCCGATCGCCACGCGCCTGCTCTATGTCGAGCAGCCGATGCCGCGCGACATCACAAGGCAGTCGCCGCTGGGCTCGCTGGCCACACGTGGCTTCATCATCGACGAAGCGGATGATTCCTATGACGCCTTCCCGGCAGCGCGGGCGCTCGGCTATCGCGGCATCTCATCGAAATCCTGCAAGGGCCTCTACAAGTCCATCGTCAATGCCACGCGCGCGGCGAAATGGAGCGCGGAAGGCGAGACCTTCTTCGTGACCGGCGAGGATTTGACCTGTCAGGCCGGGCTTGCCGTGCAGCAGGACCTCGCGCTCGGTGCCCTGGTTGGCGTCACCCACGCGGAGCGCAACGGCCATCACTATGTCGACGGTTTTGGCGAGACGCCGGCTGCCGAAGCGGCGGCCTTCGCGGCCGCGCATCCCGATCTCTATGCCGATGCCGGGCAAGGTATTCGCCTCTCCATCCACGACGGCGATCTCTTGACGGAATCGCTTCATGCTGCGGGCTTCGCCACCTCGGTCCATCCGGATTGGTCGGCGCTCCGCCCGCTCGAACAGCCAAAATCACTTCAGGAGCAATTGCCATGACCACCCAGCGCCTCGGCCTCATCATGAACGGCATCACCGGCCGCATGGGGCTCAACCAGCATCTGATCCGCTCGATCGTCGCGATCCGCGACCAGGGCGGCGTCCGCCTGAAGAACGGCGACCGCGTGATGCCAGATCCCATCCTGGTCGGGCGCAGCGCCGAGAAGATCGAGGCCCTCGCCAAGCGCTACAACATCACGCGCTGGACCACTGATCTGGATGCCGCGCTTGCCGACAAGAACGACACCATGTTCTTCGATGCCGCGACCACGCAGGCCCGCCCCGGCCTCCTGACCCAGGCCATCAATGCCGGCAAGCACGTCTATTGCGAGAAGCCGATCGCGACGAATTTCGAGGAGGCTGTCGAGGTCGTGAAGCTCGCCAATGCCAAGAGCGTCAAGCACGGCACGGTGCAGGACAAGCTGTTCCTGCCCGGCCTGAAGAAGATCGCCTTCCTGCGCGACTCCGGCTTCTTCGGCCGCATCCTCTCGGTGCGCGGCGAGTTCGGCTATTGGGTGTTCGAAGGCGGCTGGCAGGAGGCGCAGCGGCCGTCCTGGAACTACCGCGACGAGGACGGCGGCGGCATCATTTTGGACATGGTCTGCCACTGGCGCTACGTGCTCGACAACCTGTTCGGAGAAGTCGAGAGCGTGAGCTGCATCGGCAACACCGACATCCCCGAGCGCTACGACGAGCAGGGCAAGAAGTACAAGGCGACCGCGGACGACTCGGCTTACGCGACGTTCCAGCTCAAGGGCGGTGTCATCGCTCACATCAACATGTCCTGGGTAACGCGGGTCTATCGCGACGACCTCGTCACCTTCCAGGTCGACGGCACGCTGGGCTCGGCGGTCGCAGGGCTCTCCGACTGCATGATCCAGGCGCGGCAGGCGACGCCCCGTCCGGTGTGGAATCCCGACGAGAAGCGGCTGCACGATTTTTACGGCGACTGGCAGAAGATGCCCGACAACGTCTCCTACGACAACGGTTTCAAGGAGCAGTGGGAGATGTTCATCCGGCACGTCTATGAGGATGCGCCCTACAAGTTCACGCTGCTCGAAGGCGCCAAGGGCGTGCAGCTCGCCGAATGCGCGCTGAAGAGCTGGAAGGAGCGGCGCTGGATCGACGTCGCCCCGATCAAGGCCTGACGTCTATTGGATAAGCCCCGATGTCTACTAAGCCGTCATTGCGAGGAGCCCGCGACAAAATTGCGAAGCAATTTTGCGCTGGCGACGAAGCAATCCAGACTGTTGCCGCGGAGGCATCCTGGATTGCTTCGCTTCGCTCGCAATGACGAGGAGAGGTTCGAAGTCATGAACAAGCCCGTACAGCCCAAGCCTGTCCCTTCAATGTCGTCATTGTCGCTAAAACTGCCGAAGGCCGATCGCTCGATCGAGACCTACCGGCTCGCGGCTTCACGCACCTTTCCGGCGAAGCTCGAAGGGCCGCTGAACCGCATCGCCTTCTCGGCCGTGCATACGGTGGCCGATCCCTTCGCGGACAATGATCCCTGGCTTTCGGTCGCTGTCGACTGGGACAAGACCATCGCCTTCCGCGAGCACGTCTGGGACCTCGGCCTTGGCGTCGCCGAAGCGATGGATACCGCGCAGCGCGGCATGGGGCTGGACTGGCCGACCTCGCTGGAGCTGATCACGCGCTCGGTCGGTGCCGCCAAGCGCCGCAACGCGCTGGTGTTCTCGGGAGCCGGCACGGACCATCTCGCGGTCGAGGATGCCAAGACCATCGACGACGTGATCCGCGCCTATGAGGAGCAGATCTCGGCGGTCGAGAAGATCGGCGGCCGCATCATCCTGATGGCGTCGCGGGCGCTCGCCAAACTCGGCCGCAACGCCGACGATTACGCAAAAGTCTACGACCGTGTGCTGTCGCAGGTCCGCGAGCCCGTGATCATCCACTGGCTCGGCGACATGTTCGATCCGGCGCTGACGGGATATTGGGGCACCGGGGATCTCGACAAGGCGATGGATACCGCGGTTGCCATCATCAACGGCAACGCCGCCAAGGTTGACGGCGTCAAGGTCTCGCTGCTCGACAAGCAGCGTGAGATCGACATGCGCCGCCGGCTCGACAAGCGCATCAAGATGTACACCGGCGACGATTTCAACTATGCGGAGCTGATCGCCGGCGATAGCCAAGGCTTTTCCCATGCGCTGCTCGGCATCTTCGATGCGATCGCGCCGGCAGCCTCCTACGCGCTGTCGCGGCTGGCGGCCGGCGACGACGCCGGCTTCCACGACGTGCTTGGACCGACGGTGCCGCTGTCGCGCCACATCTTCAAGGCGCCGACGCGGTTCTATAAGACCGGCGTGGTGTTCATGGCGTATCTCAACGGCCACCAGGACCACTTCACCATGGTCGGCGGCCAGGAGAGTACGCGCTCCACGCTGCACTTGGCCGAGTTGTTCCGTCTGGCCGACAAGGCCGGCCTGCTCGCCAACCCTGAACTCGCGACGCAGCGGATGAAGACCGTCCTCGCCACCCACGGGATCGAATCCTGATGCGTGATTTCTCGTCCGACCACCGCTGGCTGTCGCTGAACACGGCGACGGTCCGCAAGCAGGGTGACCTCGTCGAGATCATCGAGGCCTGTGCGCGTCACGGCATTCGCGCCATCGATCCCTGGCGCGACCAGGTCGCCGCCGTCGGTCTCGACCGTGCCGCACGCGCGGTGCGCGATGCCGGCCTTGATCTGTCGGGCTATTGCCGCGGCGGTATGTTCACTTCGGATGCGTCGCGCCGGAGCGAAGTGCGCGACGACAACCGGCGCTGTGTGGACGAGGCCAAGGCGCTCGGCGCGCCCTGCATCGTGCTTGTCGTCGGCGGCCTGCCGCAATATTCGCGGCCGGGCAGCGAGGCGTCGAAGGACATCGCTGCAGCGCGGGGGCAGGTCGAGGAAGCGCTCACCGAGATGCTCGACTACGCCAGACAGGCAGACCTGCCGCTGGCGATCGAGCCGTTGCATCCGGCCTATGCAGCCGACCGCGCCTGCGTGAACACCACGAAGCAGGCGCTCGACATCTGCGACCGGCTCGACCCCGGCCGCAGCGGCATGCTCGGCGTCGCGCTCGACGTCTATCACATCTGGTGGGACCCGGAGCTGATGGGGCAGATCGCGCGCGCCGGCCAAGATCGCCTGCTCGCCTTCCACGTCTGCGATTGGATGGTGCCGACCAAGGACATCCTCAACGACCGCGGCATGATGGGCGACGGCGTCATCGACATCAAATCGGTGCGTCAAGCGGTCGAAGCGCAGGGCTTTGCCGGCTATTCGGAGATCGAAATCTTCTCCAATGACTGGTGGGCCAAGCCGATGGACGAGGTACTGCGCACCTGCATCGCGCGGCATAAGACGGTGGTGTAAAGCGTTTTCGAGCGAAGTGGATACCGGTTCGCGTGAAGAAAACGCGTCAAAACAAAAATCTAGAGCGTCGGTTCTGATTCAATCAGAACCGATAGTGCTCTAGGTCACGCGCGCGCTGACCTCACGGGCTTGCGACCTGTTGTAGCGTGTTGAAGCGCGCCTTCTGCTCGCTGCTCAGCGTGGCGTAGAACTCGTCCAGCGCAGGTTCGACCAGCTTGGCGGCCGTCAGCATGGCCTCGAGCCGGCGCTGCATCGCCTCCAGCCGTCCGACCGGCGTCAGCGGCACATCGTTCGGGCAGGCCGCCTGCAAGTCCTGAACGCCCTTCGCCGTCGCTTCGCCGAGGCGGTCGAGCGCGTCCTTCTGCTTGCCTGCGGGGTGAAGCACGGCCTCGATCCTCTGGATCGGCAACTGGGTCAGGCTGGACTTGGGATCACCGCAGCCCTCGGCACTGGCTTGCTGCTGCTGTGACGAGCGGTCGCCGACATTGGGGCCGAGCGCGTTGAAGCGGGCCTGCTGTTCGTCACTGAGCGAGTTGTAGAACTTCTCCAGGGCCGGTCGCACGATCTTGACGGCTTCCAGCGTCGCGCTGATGCGGTTCATCATCGCGCGCAAGCGGCCGGGCGGCGTCAGGGCATAAGTCTCCGCGCAGGAATCCTTGAACACACCGGCAGCGTCGGCCGCCGCAGTCTTCAACTCGTCGAGCAGCGCGCGTTGCTCCGGCGTGGGCTGCACTGCTTTCGCGATATCGGCAAGCGGCCAAGCGGTGACGCCCTTGTCCGGCGTGCCGCACAATTGCTGTAGCGTCTGCGGGCTCACGCTGGCGCGCGGACGCGCGCGGCCGCCGCCGCCGGCTTGCGGATAGTCATACGGGTTGGTGCTGGCAAAGGCGGAATAGGGGCCGTCACCGCCCCAGAACACGGTGTCGACGAAGTCGTCATACGCGTACGCCCAATAGCCGGGCTCATAAGCATAGGACCAGAACGTGTAGTCAAAAATGTCGGAGTAAGCGTATGGCCAAAACACCGGCCCAAGCCACGCCACGAACACCGCGGGATGACGGTGACGCCAGGCCTGCCGGGGAGCCCAGCCGCTCTGGCGAGTGAGGAGGGCGGCTTGGGTCTGCGGAGCGGCCTGCTCACGGAAGCGCTCCGCAAACCGCCCGCGCTCGGCGGCCTGCACAGCGGCGGCCGTGGCGGCTCGCCCAACTGTCGTCGGCTCAGGTCCCAACCGCTGCAGGCGCGCCTGATCACTTTGCTGCAAGCGCTGTTCGCGCTGCAGCAGCCGGTTCTGCGTCTGCAGCGTCCGCTCCTGCGCGCGTTGCGCCCGCAGGCCTTCCGGCTTCTGCGACTGCAGTTGCTGGACGCGCTGCTGCATGCGATCGATGCGGCTCTGCCGTTCTGTGCTCTGGCGCGACAGCATCTCGCGCTGCCGCTGCTGCACCATCTGCTGGCGCTGCTGGATCTGCTGCTGGCGCTGCTGCCCGCGCTGTTCAATCTGATCCCGCCGCGACAGCCGCTCGCTCGCGGCCGGCGGCGCGCTGGGGCGTGAGGGGGCTGCGATATGCGGCGTCCGCTGGGGTGCCATGGCCGGACGCTGCATTGCTGCCGGCGCCCGATGAATTTCAGGCCGCGGAGCCGCCACGTGCGGGGCCGCCCGCGACGGAGGTGCAGCGAAATGTGGTGTCGGGCGGGACGGCGGTGCAGCGAAATGCGGGGTCGGGCGCGATGGCGGTGAGGCGATATGCGGCGCCGAATGTTGCGGCATGGCCGGTCGTTGCGACATGGCCGGGGGATGGAATGCCGGCGCGGCGGGACGCGCCATGGCTGGCGGCGCCGCCGGACGGGCCATGGCCGGTGGTGCTGCCGGCCGAGCTGCCGGCGCTGCGCCTGCACCGGGTGGTCCGCCCCTTCCGTGTCCCTGGCCGGGTCCTTGGGCGAACGCACTGAGGCTCGCCGACAAGATCGAGACACCAACTAAAACAGCCGAAAGGCAAACGCCACGCGGAAGCATGATTGTAGCTCCCAGCTCGTAATCGCCCACGACGTTTCAACGCGCAGCTGGCGGAATCGTTCGTTGTTGGCCGCTTCAGGCATTGCGATCTTCCGACGCAGGCAGCCTCAAGAGAAATCCTGCGTCAGGGTGGTGGCGAGCCGCTCCAGCGCCCAGTCGACCTGGTCGCTGGTGATCACCAGCGGCGGGGCGATGCGGATCGTCTGCTCGTGGGTATCCTTGGCAAGGATGCCCTTGGCCTGAAGCGCCTCGCAGTAGCGGCGTGCGCGGCCGGCCTCGGGATGCAGCTCGACCGCCAGCATCAAGCCGCGTCCGCGCACCTCGCGGATTGTGTTGGCACGAATGTCCTTCAAGCCTTCCAGAAAGCGCGCGCCCTGCCTGGCCGCGTTGTCGATCATGCCTTCCTCGACCAGCACGCGGATCGCCGCGCGCGCCACCGCGCAGGCAAGCGGGTTGCCACCAAAGGTCGAGCCATGCTGCCCGGGTCTCAATGTGCCGAGCACGTCGTTGTTCGAGAGCACGGCCGACACCGGATAGAAGCCGCCGGACAAGGCCTTGCCGAGCAGCGTCACGTCCGCCTCGATTCCCTCGTGCTCTTCGGCGAGCAGCTTGCCGGTGCGGCCGAGCCCGGTCTGGATCTCGTCGAGCACCAGCATCACGTTATTGGCGGTGCAGAGCTCCCGCACCTCAGTGAAATAGCCGGCTGGAGGAATGACGACACCGGCTTCGCCCTGGATCGGCTCGACCAGGAAGGCGACGGTGTTTGGCGTGATGGCCCCTTCCAGCGCCGCGGCGTCGCCGAACGGGATGATCCTGAAGCCAGGCGCGAACGGACCGAAGTGTGTGCGCGTCTCGGGGTCGGTTGAAAAGCCGACGATGCCCAGCGTGCGTCCGTGGAAATTGTTGGCACAGACGATGATTTCGGCCTGGCCGTCCGGCACGCCCTTCACCTCATAGCCCCATTTGCGGACCGACTTGATCGCGCTTTCGACCGCCTCGGCGCCGCTGTTCATCGGCAGCACCTTGTGGGAGCCGGTGAGCGCCGCGATCTCCTCGTAGAACAAGGCGAGCTGGTCGTTGTGGAAGGCGCGCGAGGTGAGCGTCAGCCTGTGTGCCTGTTCGACCATCGCCGCCAGGATCTTGGGGTGGCAGTGGCCCTGGCTGACAGCCGAATAGGCCGACAGGCAATCGAGATAACGGTTGCCTTCGGTATCCCAGACCCAGACACCCTCGCCGCGCGACAGGACGACCCCGATCGGCTCGTAATTACGGGCCCCAAAGCGTGCTTCCGTTGCGATGAAATCAATGACCGACGCGCTCATCTGCCGTCACTCCATTGCTGCGCGCGGGGGCGTCAACCGACTGCACCGGCGGCCTTCAGCTTGATCTGGGGATCGGACTGCCGCCTTGGAAGCCTTCGTGCGGCCGATTGCGTGCCGCTGCCTGATTTTCCTGAAATGTCAGGTAGTTCTGCGGAGCATCAGGGCATGGTTCGCCGACCCAGGCTCTACTGTGCATGGGGTTGTTTTCGTCATTTTTGTTTGGAGGACTCACCCGATCGTGCAGGGCACGCTCAAAAAGCCGCGAAACCGGACCCGTCCGCCCCGCACCGGCTGCCCGCTCACGGCATAATTCGGGAATCGCGCCAGGAAGCGCGAGATCGCGATCGCGCCTTCCAGCCGCGCCAGCGCCATGCCGGCGCATTGATGCGCGCCGGTGGCGAAGGCGAGGTGCCGGTTCGGCGTGCGCGCGATGTCGAAGCGTTCGGGGTCCGGAAACTGCGCGGGGTCGCGGTTGGCCGCCCCAATACACAGCGTCACCGACGTGCCGGCCTCGAGCACGACGCCGCCGAGCTCGACCCGTTCGGTTGTCATGCGGTTGCCGAGCTGATTGGAGCTCTCGTAGCGCAGCATCTCCTCCACGGCGGTCTTGATCATGTCGGGGTTGTCGATCAGGCGCTGCTTCTGATCCGGGTTCCGATGCAGCGCGACGAGGCCGTTGCCGATCAGGTTGGTGGTGGTCTCGTGACCGGCATTGAGCAGGAAGATGCAATTGTGCAGCAGCTCCTTCTCGGTCAGCCGCTCGCCGTTCTCCTCGCCGCTCCCTTCTCCTTGGATCAGGCGCGTCAGCACGTCGCGCTCGGGATTGCCGGGCTTTTGGCGCCGGCGCGCGACCAGCGTCTCGAGATAGGCGAGGAAGTCCTGTACCGCCTTGTTGCCGCGCGCAGCCGCTTCGGGCGTCACCACCGGTTCAAGCGCGCCCAGGATCGCCAGCGACCAGTCGCGCAGCGGCGCGCGTTCCTCGTGAGGCACGTCGAGCAGATTGCCGATCACCTCGATCGGAATGGAGGCGGCAAAGTCCTCGATCAGCTCGCAAGCCCCTTTGGCAGCGATGGCGTCGAGCAGCCCGTCGACCAGCTTGATGAGGTCGCCCTCCATTCCGGCGATGGCGCGCGGCGACAGCGCGCCCATGATCAGGCGGCGCACGCGGGTGTGGGAGGGCGGATCGTTGAAGACGAGGCTCGTGGTGTGGTGCTCGTAGAGCAGGCTGTCGCCGTATTTCGGCGCGAACTCGCGCTTCTTGTCCGAGCTGAACGATTTGGTGTTCTTGTAGGTGGTGACGAGATCGTCATAGCGGGTCAGGAACACGGTGCCGTTCGGCAGGCGCTTGACCGGCTCGTTCTCCCGCAGTGCACGATAGGTCGGATAGGGGTTGTCATAGAACTCAGGCGTCAGCTTCTCGAGATCGAAGCTTGCCGCCAGCTCCTTCGCATCTGCGTTCATCCCGTTATACTCGCCGGTTAAAGCCGATATGCCGTTTTTGTTGTTCTGATCGACGCACGCATGCGTCTACAGTCGCGCCGTCTTTGCTAGCCGACCGGACAGGAAAATGCACGCGCGCGCTGACGTTCCCGATACGGCCCCGAATTGGCCCGACGATATTTTCGCGACCTTGCAGCGCTTCGACGTCCGGCAGGTGCCGTACGTGCCCGATGCCGGTCACTCGAAGCTGATCCAGCGCGTGCTGGCCTCCTCCACGATGCGCGGCATTGCGCTGACGACGGAGGAGGAGGGCGTGGCACTTCTCGCTGGCGCTTGGGCGGGCGGACAGCGCGGCGTGTTGCTGATGCAGTCGAGCGGCGTCGGCAATTGCATCAACATGCTGTCGCTGATCCCGATCCTGCGCTTTCCCTTCCTCACGCTCGTCACCATGCGCGGCGAGTGGGGCGAGTTCAATCCGTGGCAGGTGCCGATGGGATCGACCACGCAGGGCGTGTTCGAGCTCTCCGGCGTCAAGGTGCTGCGCGCCTCGAACGCGGCCGAGGTGCCGGCTGTGTTGGAGGCGGCTGCAGCGCAGGCCTACAACGCGCTCACCCCCACCGCCGTCCTGTTGTCGCAGCGCCTGATCGGCGCCAAGGTTTTCACCAAATGAGCAAGGCCAATCTCCTCGACCGCCGCCAGGTGGTGTCCACGCTGCTCGCGGACCGCAAGGACGTCGTTGCGATCGGCGGCTTAGGTGCCTCCACCAACGACATGTGCGCGGCCGGCGACCACGCGCGCAACTTCTATCTCTGGGGCGGCATGGGTGGCGCTGCGATGATCGGGCTCGGGCTCGCACTGGCGCAGCCAAAGCTGCCGGTGCTGGTCATCACCGGCGATGGCGAGATGCTGATGGGGATGGGCAGCCTCGCCACCATCGGCCTGCAAAAGCCGGCCAATCTCTCCATCGTCGTGCTCGACAACGAGGCCTATGGCGAGACCGGCGGTCAGACCAGCCACACCTCCGCGGCCGCCGACCTCGTCGGCATCGCCAGGGCCTGCGGCATCGAGGACAGCCGGGCCGTCACGACCATGGCCGAGGTCGAGGCCCTCGCAAAGGCCGTCCACGACGTCCCCGGGGGCCCCCGCTTTGCCAATGTGAAGATCGACAGCGCCAGCGTCGAGCGGATCTTGCCGACCCGGGATGGGACCTACATCGTCAACCGGATCCGTGGCGACCTGGGCTTCCAGCCGATCTAGGGCCAGCCTTGCCCGGCCCCCCCATCCTGCTCGTGCGCCGTGTACTCTAGCCAGTTTCTACTGAATCCAGAGGTTGCGATGCAACATATTGCTTGACTTCTGCGTGGGTGAGTGCTTACTCACTAGCATGAGCTCATTGCGTATGACGAGCGACCTGAGGCGTCAGTTGATCCTCGGTGCCGCGAAACGCTGCTTTGCCCGACACGGCTATAACGGCACCACGACCAAGAGCGTGGCGGCCGCCGCTGCCATTTCCGAGGCGCTGCTGTTCAAGCATTTCCCGTCCAAGGCGGCGCTCTACGCCGAGATCCTGAGCGACGAATGCGAGGCCGATCCGGCCCTGATGGATCTGCTCGAACGGGAGCCGTCGACGGCTACCCTGGTCGAGCTGATCCGCGGCATGGTCCAGCATTTCCTCGCGATCGCGGACGGGCCCGACCAGGAAGAGGCGCAGCGCCTACGGCTGATGGCCACGAGCCATTTGGATGATGGCGAATTCGCCCGTTTGCTATATGCCAAGATCGAGACGCTGATCGGGGCTGTCTTCGTCACGTCGCTCGAGCGCGCGATTGCGGCCGGGGACGCGCGGCCGTGCACTGGCGATCCGCTCAACCTGTTCTGGTTCTCGCATCATTCGGTGATGACCGCGGCGCTGACCAGGCTGCCGGCCGCGCCCTGTCTCGTTTACGGCAAGGCAAACGATCTGGAGCGGCAGCTCTGTGAATTTCTCCTGAGGGGTATCGGACTTAACGACGCCGCAATTGCTTCGCATCTGGGCCGCAATCAGGCGGCCGGTGCCGGCAAGACGGCAATTGCAGAAAGTGCATGACATGAACATCGTAGCCGAACACAAGATTTCGGGCGAACCGATCGACAAAGCGCCGAAGCGTCCGGTCAGGCCGGTGCGTTGGTTCATCATCGTCGGCATGCTTCTGGCCGTGCTCGTCGGTGGTCTCGTCTGGTTCAATTATTTCCGCGGCCAGATGATCAAGCAGTTCTTCGCCAACAACAAGCCGCCGCCGGTCGCCGTCAGCGCCGCCGAGGCGAAGTCGGAGGTGGTGCCGAACCTGCTCACCGCGGTCGGCGGCCTTGCCGCCGTGCACCAGGTCGACGTCTCCGCCGACGTCAACGGTCGCGTCACCGAGATCAAGTTCGAGCCGGGTACGCGTGTCGAGGCCGGCACGCCGCTGGTGCAGCTGTTCGACACGCCCGAGCAGGGCGATCTCGCCAACTACAAGGCGCAGGCGACTGTCGCTCAGCTGTCGCTCGACCGCGCCAAGCAGCTGGCCTCGCGTCAGTTCGGGCCGCAGGCGACCGTCGACCAGGCGCAGGCCGCCTACGACCAGGCGCAGGCGGGCATCGCCAAGACCGAGGCGCTGATCTCGCAGAAGCTGGTGCGCGCGCCGTTTTCCGGCGATCTCGGCATGCGCAAGGTCGAGGTTGGCCAATATCTGACGGCCGGCACCGCCATCGTGTCGCTGACCGATCTGTCAGAGCTGTGGGCCAACTTCACGGTGACGGAAAAGGATTCCGGCAGCCTCAAGGTTGGACAGGCCGTGCGGTTGAAGGTCGACGCCTATCCGGGGCGCACCTTCGAGGGCAAGATCACCACGATCGAGCCGCAAATCTCGACCGACACCCGCAACATCCGCGTGCAGGCGACGATTGCCAATCCGGAGAGGATCCTGAAGCCGGGCATGTTCGTGACCACCACGGTGGTGCTGCCGGACAAGCCGGCCGTGATCACCGTGCCGGAGACGGCGGTCGACTACACGCTGTACGGCGACTCGGTGTTCGTGATCACCGAGAAGAAGGAAGAGGACGGCAAGACCAGCCTCTCCGCGGTGCGCACCTTCGTGCAGACCGGCAATCGGGTCGAAGGCCGCGTCGAGATCGTCAAGGGCCTGAAGCCGGGCGACAAGGTCGTCGCCGTGGGCCAGCTCAAGCTGCAATCGGGCGCGCCGGTGTCGATCTCGACCGATCCGGCCCCGGCAATCCCGGCGCAGCCGCCGCGCTACTGACAAATACATTCACGTGATCCGGCTCGGCCGGATCACGCTTCTTGAGACATAGAAATCGAGATCGCCGCGATGGCCTTTACCGACATTTTCATCAAGCGACCGGTCCTGTCGGTCGTCGTTAGCCTGCTGATCCTGCTGATCGGCTTGCGCGCGGCGATGGTGCTGCCGATCCGGCAATATCCCAAGCTGTCGAACACGGTCATCAACATCACGACCGTCTATCCCGGCGCATCCGCGGACCTGATCCAGGGCTTCATCACGACGCCGATCGAGCAGGCGGTCGCTTCCGCCGAGGGCGTCGACTACATCACCTCGTCCTCGGTGCTCGGCACCTCGACGATCCAGGTCTACATCAAGCTGAACTTCGATCCGAACCAGGCGCTCACCGAGGTGCTGGCCAAGACCAACTCGGTCAAATACCTGATCCCGAAGGAATCCAACGACCCGATCGTCACCAAGACCACGGGCCAGACCACGGCCGTGATGTATCTCGGCTTCTCGTCCGAGGAGCTATCGGGCTCGGCGATTTCGGATTATCTGACGCGCGTGGTGCAGCCGGTGCTGTCGACCGTCGACGGCGTGGCCTCGGCCGACATTTTGGGCGGTCAGACCTTTGCGATGCGGCTGTGGCTTGATCCCGTGAAGATGGCCGGCCGCAACGTGTCGCCGGCCGACGTCGCCGCCGCGATCACTGCCAACAACTTCCAGTCTGCGGCGGGCCAGGCCAAGGGCTATCTCATCGTCTCGAACGTCTCGACGAATACGGGCCTGACTGACGTCAACCAGTTCAAGAAGATGATCGTCAAGGCCAAGGACGGCGGCTTCGTGCGGATGGAGGACATCGCCACCGTCGAACTTGCGGCCCAAAGCACCGACGCGAGCGTTGCCTTCAACGGCGAGCACGCGATCTTCATCGGCGTGCAGGCGACGCCGCAGGGCAATCCGCTGACGCTGGTCAAGGGCGTGCGCGCGCTGTTCCCCGAGCTCGAACGCAATCTGCCTCCGTCGATGAAGATGAAGGTCGCCTACAACTCGACCAAGTTCATCCAATCCTCGATCGACGAGGTGGAGAAGACGTTGGGCGAAGCCGTGATCATCGTGATCGTGGTCATCTTCCTGTTCCTCGCCTCGCTCCGCTCGGTCATCATTCCCGTCGTCACCATCCCGCTGTCGATGATCGGCGTCTGCACCCTGATGCTGGCGCTGGGCTTCAGCTTCAACCTCCTGACCCTGCTCGCGATGGTGCTCGCGATCGGCCTCGTGGTTGACGACGCCATCGTCGTGGTGGAGAACATCCACCGCCACCTTGAGGAGGGCAAGACGCCGGTTCAGGCGTCGCTACAAGGCGCGCGCGAAATCGTCGGCCCCGTCATCTCGATGACCATCACGCTCGCCGCCGTGTACGCTCCGATCGGCTTCCTTGGCGGTCTCACCGGTTCGCTGTTCCGCGAATTCGCGTTCACCCTCGCGGGCTCGGTGATCGTGTCGGGCGTAATCGCGCTGACGCTGTCGCCGATGATGTGCTCGGTGCTGCTGAAGAACACCGAAGAGGGCCGCTTCGCCAAGCTCGTGAACCGGGTGTTCGGTGCGATCACGCGGTGGTACGGGCGCAAGCTCGATCGCTCGCTGGACTACAAGGCGATCACCGGCCTGTTCGCGGTGACGATCCTCGGCCTGGTCGGCTTCCTTTACATGCACACCTCGAAGGAGCTGGCGCCTGAGGAAGACCAGGGCATCGTGTTCGCGGTGACCAAGGCGCCGAAATACGCCAACATCGACTATGTCGATTTCTATGGCGAGAAGCTCGACAAGGAATTCCAGAAATTCCCCGAGACCGACCTGCGTTTCGTGCTGAACGGCATCAACGGCCCGCAGGGCGGCATCGCCGGCATGCTCTTGAAGCCCTGGGACGAGCGCAAGCGTTCGTCGATCCAGCTCAAGCCGCTGGTGCAGGCCGAGCTCTCCAAGATCGAGGGCGTGCAGGCTTTCGCCTTCAACCTGCCGCCGCTGCCGGGCGGACCGGGTGGTCTTCCGATCCAGATGGTGATCAACTCCACCGCCGGGTTCCAGACGGTCTATGAGCAGATGGAGAAGCTGAAGGACGCCGCGCGCAAGAGCGGCATGTTCATCGTCTCCGACAGCGACCTCGCCTACAACCAGCCGAACGTGAAAGTCACGATCGACCGCACCAAGGCGCAGGACCTCGGCGTCAACATGCAGAACCTCGGCTCTACGCTCGCGGTGCTGCTTGGCGGCAATTACATCAACCGCTTCAACCTCGAGGGCCGCTCCTACCAGGTGATCCCGCAGGTGCCGCGCGGCAAGCGTCTGTCGCCGGAATCGCTCGGCGGCTACTATGTGACGACCAACACCGGTCAGCAGCTCCCGCTGTCGACGGTGGTGTCGATCGAGACCAAGACCGACCCGAATTCGCTGACGCACTATAACCAGCTCAATTCGGCGACGTTCTCGGCCGTGCCGATGCCCGGCGTGACCGTTGGTGCGGCGGTCGACTTCCTCGAAGGCGAGGCCAAGAAGCTGCCGCAAGGTTTTAGCCACGACTATTTGGCCGATAGCAGGCAATACGTGCAGGAAGGCAACCAACTCGCCATCACCTTCGGCTTCGCGCTGATCATCATCTTCCTGGTGCTGGCGGCGCAGTTCGAGAGTCTGCGCGACCCGCTGGTGATCATGATCTCGGTGCCGATGGCGATCGTCGGTGCGCTGATCCCGCTGTTCTTCGGCGCGGCGACGATGAACATCTACACCCAGGTCGGTCTGCTCACCCTGGTCGGCCTGATCACCAAGCACGGCATCCTGATGGTGGAGTTCGCCAATGAGCTCCAGGTCAACGAGCGGCTCGACCGCCGCTCGGCCATCGAGATGTCGGCCCGCATCCGCCTGCGGCCGATCCTGATGACCACGGCAGCGATGGTGACGGGCCTGATCCCGCTCCTGACCGCGACCGGCGCGGGCGCGGCCAGCCGCTTCTCGATCGGTCTGGTCGTCGTCGCCGGCATGTCGATCGGCACGCTGTTCACGCTGTTCGTGCTGCCGGCGGTCTATGTGGTGCTGGCGACCGACCATCGCGCGGCGGCCGATTCGGAGCGGAACAAGCAGGTGGCCGATCTCGACCTCGGCTCCGACAAGGCCCTGCGGCCGACCTGAGGCCCATCCGAGCGAATCCAGAGGGCGGCAATGGGTTAACCTCCATTGCCGCCCTTTTTCGTTCTCGGCTCCAGCAAAGAGTCCGTTCCCGCGCTTGCGAGAGACAAGGTCCGGTCTTCTTGCTAGGTTCCGAGGGATGAGCCTTTCCCTCCATCCCGACACCCCGCAAGCCAGGACGCTGCCGAGCGCGGCGCCGGGGGAGGGCGCGTCCGGCGAAGCGGCGGGCCGCGGGATCAGGATCCGGCTGTTCACCAAATATGTCGCGCTGTTCGTGGCCGTGGTCGCCGTCGCGCTGCTCGCCAACGGCCTGTTCGAGGTCTTCTTCTATTATCGTGAGCACAAGGCCTCGCTGATCCGGGTCCAGCACGAGCAGGCCGAGGCAGCCGCGGCAAAGATCGGCCAGTTCGTCAAGGAGATCGAGAGCCAGCTCGGCTGGACCACGCAACTGCCCTGGTCGGGGGGCTCGATCGAGCAGCGCCGCTTCGACGCGCTGCGGCTGCTCCGCCAAGTGCCTGCCGTCACCGAGCTCGCCCAGGTTGATTCGACCGGCAAGGAGCGGCTGCGGGTCTCGCGGCTGGCGATGAATGCGATCGACAGCGGGATCGACCTGTCGAACGATCCGAAATTCACCGAGGCACTCGCACACAAGATCTATTACGGGCCGGTCTATTTCCGCCGGGAGTCCGAGCCCTACATGACGTTGGCGCTAGGCGGCGCGCGCAAAGATGCCGGCGTCAGCATCGCGGAGGTCAATCTCAAGCTGATCTGGGACGTCGTGTCGCAAATCAAGGTCGGCGAGCGCGGACACGCCTATGTGGTTGGCCCCGAGGGGCGCCTGATCGCGCATCCCGATATCAGCCTGGTCCTACGCAACACCGACATGTCGGGTCTCGCACAAGTGCGCGCCGCGCAGGCCGGCAGTGGCCCCACCTCCGACGCGCTTCCCGAAGCGCGCAATATCCAGGGGCAGAAGGTGTTGACCGCATCGGCCCCGATCGCGCCGCTGGGCTGGACCATGTTCGTAGAGCTTCCTGTCGAGGAGGCCTATGCCGCGCTTTATGCCTCGTTGCAGCGGCTCGCGATCGTGCTGCTGGCGGCTTCGATCTTCGCGGTGCTTGCGGGGATCTTTCTCGCGCGCCGCATGGTCGGGCCGATCCAGGCGCTGCGCAGCGGCGCAGAGCGGATCGGCGGCGGCGACTTCTCCCAGCGCATCTCGATCAAAACCGGCGACGAGCTCGAAGGTCTCGCCAACCAGTTCAACGAGATGGGCGCGCGCTTGCAGGAATCTTATGCCGACCTCGAAAACAAGGTCGAACGGCGCACAGCGGAATTGAGCGAGTCCCTGCAGCAGCAGACTGCGACCGCCGACGTGTTGAAAGTCATCAGCCGTTCGGCGTTCGACCTGCAAGCCGTGCTGAACACGCTTGTTGGCTCGGCAGCTCGCCTGTGTGACGCGGACGAGGGGACGATTTTCCGGCCCAACGACGGCGTTTTCTATTTGGCGGCAAGCTGCGGACTCGACGCGGAACAGGAAAACAAGCTTCGGACATTCGCCTCTGTACCTGAACGGGGAAGTATGGTCGGCCGCACGCTGCTCGATGGCAAGACGGTTCATGTCCCGGATGTGCAGGCCGACCCGGAATATGCGCCCTCGTCCGCCCGAAGGCGCGCCAACGTGCGTACGATGCTGGGTGTGCCCCTGCTTCGAGAGGGGGCACCTATCGGGGTATTCGTTCTGACGCGACACGAGGTGCGGCCGTTCAGCGCGAAGCAGATCGAACTCGCCACGACCTTCGCAGACCAGGCCCTTATCGCGATCGAGAATGTCCGATTGTTCGAGGAGGTCCAGGAACGTACCAGAGAGTTGTCGCAGTCGCTCGACGACCTGCGCGCTGCCCAGGACCGCCTGATCCAGACCGAGAAGCTCGCGTCCCTCGGCCAGCTCACGGCGGGCATCGCCCATGAGATCAAGAACCCGCTCAATTTCGTCAACAACTTCTCCGCGGTGTCGACCGAGCTGATCGACGAGCTCAAGGAGACCCTGCAGTCGACCGCGCTCGATGGCAAGACGAAGGAGGAGGTCGACGAGCTGACCGGCATGCTCAGGGCCAATCTCGAGAAGGTGGTGCAGCACGGCAAACGCGCCGATTCCATCGTCAGGAACATGCTGCTGCATTCGCGCGAGGGCTCCGGCGAGCATCGCGCGGTGGATATCAATGCAGTCGTGGAGGAGAGCCTCAATCTGGCCTACCACGGCGCGCGCGCCGAAAGGCCGGCCTTCAACGTCACACTCCAGCGCGAGCTCGATCCGGCCGCCGGTATGGTCGATATCTATCCGCAGGAGATCACGCGCGTCTTCCTCAACCTGATCTCCAACGGCTTCTATGCCACTGCCAAGCGCAAGGACAGCGCGGGCGAGGCGTTCGAGCCGACCTTGCGCGCGGCAACGAAGAACCTCGGCGACAGGGTCGAGATCCGGATCCGCGACAACGGCACTGGGATTCCGCCCGAGGTGAAGCAGAAGATGTTCAATCCCTTCTTCACCACCAAGCCGGCCGGCGAGGGTACAGGGCTCGGCCTTTCCATGAGCCATGACATCGTCGTGAAGCAGCACGGCGGCACGATCGACGTGAACACCGAGCCCGGTGTATTCACCGAATTCATCATCACGCTGCCGCGCACGATGGCGGCAGGCGGAACTACTGGAGACGAGACTTGAACGTTTACATCCTGGTCGTCGATGACGAGCCCGACGTCGAGGCGCTGTTCCGGCAGCAGTTCCGGCGGGAGCTGCGCGCGGGACGCTTCCAGATGGAATTTGCGTCCTCTGCGCCCGATGCACTCAAGCGCGCCGCCGAGGTTCGCGATCCCTCGCTGATCCTGATTCTATCGGACATCAACATGCCCGGCATGAGCGGGCTCGACATGCTGCCGAAGGTACGTGCCGCGCATCCGGACGTTCCCGTCATCATGATCACTGCCTATGGCGACGCCGAAACGCGCCGCAAGGCGATCGAGCGCGGCGCCGTCGGGCTCCTGACCAAGCCGATCGACTTTGCACTGCTGCGGCAGGAGATCGACACGAGGCTCGAGCAAGCCGCATGACTGCGACCATCCTCTTCGTCGATGACGAGCCGGATCTCGAGGCGCTGATCCTGCAAAAATTCCGCAGGCAGATCCGGGAGGGGCGCATCGATATCATGTTCGCGCGCGACGGCCTCGAGGCGCTGCAATCGCTCGAGCAGAATCCGCATGTCGACATGGTGGTCTCCGACATCAACATGCCGAGGATGGACGGACTGTCGCTGCTCGCGAAGCTCCAGGAGGCCGAGGACAAGAAGTCGACCATTATCGTCTCCGCCTATGGCGACATGAGCAACATCCGCACCGCCATGAATCGCGGCGCATTCGACTTCCTGACCAAGCCGATCGATTTCGCCGACCTGGAGGCCACGATCGATAAAACCATTCGCCACGTCGAGATGCTGCGCGAGGTGCGGCGGCGCCAGCTGGAGGCCGAGCGCGCCCACGCCTCGCTGTCGCGCTTCTTCTCGCCGGAGATCGCCAGGCGCCTGGCGGCGGATGTCGCCGGCGACGGCATGGAGGTGCAGTGGCGCGAGGTCGCGACCATCTTCACCGACATCACCGGCTTCACGTCGCTGGTGGAGAGCGCGGCGCCCCAGATGCTCGGCGAGCTCCTCAATGAATATGTCGGCGGCATGACCGAGATCGTCTTCGCGCATGAGGGAACGGTCACGAAAATCATCGGCGATGCGATCCAGGTGCTCTTCAACGCGCCGGGGGACCAGCCGGATTATGCGACGCGTGCGGTCGCCTGCGCCCATGATCTCGACGCCTGGGCGGAGGGTTTCTCGGCGCGTTGGAGGGCGAGAGGCGTGAATTTCGGGACGACCCGGATCGGCGTGCATGCGGGCCCGGCGCTGGTCGGCAATTTCGGCGGCAATCGCTTCTTCGACTACACCGCCTACGGCGACACGATCAATATCGCGGCGCGGCTGGAGGCTGCCAACAAGCATCTGGGAACGCGCATTTGCGTCAGCGCCAGCGTCGCCAAGTCGGCCGAAAACTTCCAAGGCCGCCCCATAGGCGAGCTGATGCTGCGCGGACGCAGCGAGCCGCTGCGCGCGTTCGAACCGCTGCCGCAGGCCAAATTCGAAGCGCCGGAAACGGCGCTATATTCGGAGGCGTTTGCCAAGATGGAGGCCGGCGATGCCGCCGCCATGCCTGCCTTTGCTGCGCTGGTCGGCATGCACGCCGACGATCCCCTGGCCGGCTTTCACCTAAGACGCCTGCTCAACGGCGCCAAGGGCATTCGCATGCAACTGGAATAGGAGTCCGTCATGATCCGTGAGTTCTCTGCCGGCAATTATCGTTTCATTCCGTCCGTGTTCCAGTACTCGGCGGGTGCCGCCGCAGATGATGGCTACGAGATCGAGCGCGTTCGGTTCGACCGCCTGGTGCCGCTTGCGGAAGGATTTGCGCTGGCGGCGAAGTTCATCCAGCAGGCCGGGCGCCCGCTGACGGCATTCTGTGCCTGCGAATTGCGCTCGCCGGCGGCTTTCAGCGAGGAAGGTTTTCGGGCGTTCAACCTGCACTATGTGAAGACGCTGTCGGAATGGGGCATCTTCGACGGCACCACCAATCCGGTGGCACGCAGCAATGTCTGCCCCGAGATCGATCCGCCGTCCGAGCCGTCATTCTACGCGTTCTCCTTCACGCGCCCAACCCGCTCGACAGCGCCGAGCTTCGTGATCGCCGGCGGCGCCGAGGCACGCGAGGGCAGCGGGACCTATGTCGAGCGCACCGTGCGCTACCGCGATCTCAGCCCGGAAGGGCTGCGGGAGAAGGTGCGCTTCACCACGACGTCGCAGATGGAGAACCGGATGGGGGCCTTCGGCTTCGGCTGGAAGGACACGACCGGCGTGCAGGCTTATTCGGTGCACGACTTCCACCACGCGCTGGTCGACGAGCTGGTCCGTCGCGGCGCGCTGCGCTCCGGCCTGACCTGGCATTTTGCCCGGCCTCCCGTGGTCGATCTCGAATATGAGATGGATTGCCGCCGCGTGATGCGGGAGGTGGTGATTTGAGGTCTATCGGCTGGTGATCTTCACCTCTCCCGTAGGGAGAGGTCGGATCGCATCAAAGATGCGATCCGGGTGAGGGGTTTCAGTCTCACTGAATGCTGCGGCCCCTCACCCGGATTGCACTGGACGATGCTTTGCATCGCCAGGCGCAATCCGACCTCTCCCCGAAGGGGAGAGGTGTAGGGCGGCAACGTTGATCCAAACTCAGCGCTGGCGCGGGTCGAGTGCGTCGCGCAGGCCGTCGCCGAGCAGGTTCAGCGACAGCACCACCAGGAAGATCGCAAGGCCCGGCCAGATCGCCATCCAGGGCGCCTGGGTCAGGAAGCGCTGTGCGGCATTGAGCATGCTGCCCCATGATGGCGCCGGCGGCTGCTGGCCGAGGCCGAGGAAGGACAACGCGGCTTCGGCGATGATGGCCGCCGCGATCGATAGCGTCGCCTGCACCAGCAGCGCCGGCAGGATGTTCGGCAGGATATGCGAGAACGCGATCCGCCACGGCGGATTACCGAGCGCGCGCGCGGCCTCGACATAGTCTTCGGCCTTGACGCTGAGAACCTGGCCGCGGGTCAGGCGGATGAAGATCGGGGTCGCCGAGATGCCGATCGCGATCATGGCATTGCCGAGGCTCGGACCGAGGAATGCCGCCAGCGCAATCGCCAGGATCAGGAACGGGCAGGCGAGCATTGCGTCGGTGATCCGGCTGATCAGCGCATCGGTGAAGCCGCCGCGATAGCCGGCGAGCAGGCCCAGCGGCAGGCCGATGCCGAGCGCGATCGCGACCGAGATCAAGCCTGCGAGCAGCGAGGCTCGCGCGCCGTAGATGACGCGGCTCAGGATGTCGCGGCCGAGCTCGTCGGTGCCGAACCAGTGCGCGGCGGTCGGCGGCTTGCGCACCAGGCTCCAGCTCGTCGCGACGGGATCATAGGGAACGACGATCGGTGCAAGCACCGCAAGAAGAATGAACGCGATGATCACGATGAGGCCAAATACAGCGGCCTTGCGCTTGAACAGACGCCGCCGCGCGCGGCGTGCCGGGCTGTCCGGCTCGTGAGCTTGCGTGACGGGGCTGGCGAGCGCCGTGTCGGTCATGGCACTAGCCCCGTAGCCGCGGATTGACGAGGATATAGGCGACGTCCGCAATGAGATTCAGCGTGATGTAGACCGTGGCCGTCACCAGCACCACGCCCTGCACGACCGCATAGTCGCGGTTGAACACGGCATCCACGATCAGCTTGCCGAAGCCGGGGATGGAGAAGATCTGCTCGGTCAGCACCGCGCCCGACAGCAGTGTGCCAAGCTCAAGCGCGCCGAGCGTGATGATGGGCGTCAGTGCGTTACGCATCGCGTGCTTGAGGATGACCGAGCGTTCCGACAGTCCCTTGGCGCGCGCGGTGCGGACATAGTCGCTCTCCAGCACCTGCAGCATGGCACTGCGCGTATGCCGCATCAGGATCGCGGCAATCGCGTTGCCCAGCACGAAGGCCGGCATGATGGTGGCCGCCAGGCTCGCGCGCCAGTTTTCGGTGAGCGGCACATAGCCCGAGGCCGGCAGCCAGCCGAGCTCGATCGAGAACAGGAAGATCAACATGATGCCGAGCCAGAAATTCGGCGTGGAGATGCCCCACAGCGCGAAGAAATTGGCGCCGTAGTCCCAGGCGGTGCCTTTCTTCACGGCCGCGACGATGCCGGCGGGAATGCCGATGCAGAATGCGATCAGGATCGCCATGGAACCGAGCTGCAGCGTCACCGGCAGCTTCTGCGCGATCAGCTCGCGCACCGGCATCTTGTTGCGCAGCGACTCGCCAAAGTCGCCCGACAGGACGCCCTTGATCCAGTAGGCATACTGCACGGGAACCGGCTGATCGAGCCGGTACTGATGCCGAATCTGCTCGATCACCGCAGGATCGCGCTCTTCGCCCGCCATCACCAGCGCCGGATCGCCCGGCAGCAATTGCTGCAGCGAGAAGATCAGCACCGACACGAAGAACAGCGTCGGCACGATCTGCACAAGGCGGCGGGCGAGAAAGTTCAGCATCCCTTCGGCGTCACTTCAGCTTGAGGCCGATCACGCGCACGAGGCCGTCGGGCATCTGCCTGTAGCCTTCGAGCTTGGTCGTGTGCGCGATGATGATGCGGCGATGATAGAGGTAAAGGAGGGGCTCTTCCTCCTGGACCAGTTTCGCCAGAGCTTCGTAACTGGCCTTGCGCTTGGTGGGATCGGTCACCGCTCGCGCATCCTCCAGCGCCTTGTCGGCCTGTGCATTGTTCCACGCGCCGTAATTCTGCGGCGCGCCGCTGTGTAGGAAGACGTAGGTGTTGCCGTCGGGATCGACGCGGCCGCTCCAGGCGAGCATGTAGGCCTGGTAGTCGCCGGCCTCGGCCTGCTTCAGCCCGGTCGCGAATTCGGTGAGGCGGATCTTCATGTCGAAGCCGGCCTCGGCCGCCATCGACTGGATCACCTGCGCCGGCGTCTCCGTCTCGGCGCCTTTCGGCACCAGGAAGTCGACGCTGACCGGCGGCGTCACACCGGCTTCCTTCAGCAGCGCCTTGGCTTTCTCGACATTGCGGGGACGGACCGGAAGGGATTTCTGATAATAGGGATGATCAGGATTGACCCATTGATTGCCAACCTGAAACTCGCCGTTGAACACGACCTGGTTGATCGCCTCGCGGTCGATGGCGAGATCGAGCGCCTGTCGCACCTTGGCGGACTGGCTGAGCGGCCCTTTGGCCTTGTCCTTGCCGATGTTGAGGGTGACCCCCTGATAGCCCAGCTCGACGGCGGTCGCGACCTTCAGCCGCGAATCCGCGCGAACCTCCTTGAGGTCGGTGGCGAGCACCCGCTCGATCAGGTCGAGTCCGCCGGACTTCAGGTTCGCGAGCCGCACCGTGGCATCGACGATCGGCTGGAACACGATGCGGTCGATGAAGACGTTGTCCTTGTTCCAATAGTCGGCGAACCTCTCGAACACGATGCGGTCCTGCTGCACGCGCTCGACGAATTTGTAGGGGCCGGCGCAGACCGGACGCAGGCCGAACTTATCGCCGGCTTCCTTCGCCGCCTTCGGCGACATCATCATGCCGGCACGATCGGTGAGCTGCGCGAGCAGCGGCGAGAACGGCGACTTCAGCACCAGCTTGATGGTGAGGGGATCGACGACATCGATGTGGTCGACCGAGGCCAGCTCCGGCTTGCGGAAGGAGCCCGGGAAGGTCAGGTGGCGCTCCAGCGAGAATTTTGCGGCCTCGGCATCGAACGGCTCGCCGTCGTGGAATTTCACGCCGGGGCGGAGCTTGATGACGAGCGCTTTGCCGTCATCGGCCGTTTCGCTGGACAGCGCGAGCTGCGGCACGATGTTGAGCTTCTCGTCGATGTCGAACAGCTTGTCGCAGAACGCGGAGAACACGATGCGGCCGACATAGGTGCGTGCCATCGAGGGATCGAGGATGTCGGGATCCTCGGCAAGACCGATGTGCAGCGTGGTCTGGGCTTGCGCTGTTACCACCGACAGCAGGAAGGCAGTGGCCGTTGCGGCCAGGCGAAACATCTTCATCGGACAGTCCCCATTGCTTCGACTACGTCGTTGTGGGTGCGGTGTCTTGTATACCAACCCCGGAGACGGCTTCGCCTTCCGTCTTTCGGCTGAAGGCCGCGACCAATTTTGCAAGTGCCGGCGAAAACCCGCCGGCCGCCGGCAGGATGGCGTCGGCAGACGGCAGCTCGCTCACGCGGTGACAGGCGGCGGCGTGGCCCGCGCGGTCGGCCACGAGCTCCGGCGCCTCGGTGCGACAGCGCTCGATAACGAAGGGGCAGCGGGTGTGGAAGCGGCAGCCGGCCGGCGGGTTGAGCGCGCTCGGGATCTCGCCCGTCAATAGGACCGCCGTTCGCTTCGCTTTCGGCTGGGGCAGGGGGATCGCGGACAACAGCGCCCGGCTATAGGGATGTCGCGGTGCTGCGAAGAGCGCGTCGGCCTCCGCGGTCTCGACGATCTGGCCGAGATTCATCACCGCCACGTGGTCGGCGATGTGCTTGACCACGGCGAGGTCATGCGAGACGAAGATGTAGGCGAGGCCGAGCCGGTCCTGGAGCTCGCGCAGCAGATTAAGGATCTGCGAGCGGATCGAGACGTCCAGCGCGGAGACCGGCTCGTCGCAGATGATCAGCTTCGGCTCGACCGCGAGCGCACGGGCGATGGCAATGCGCTGGCGCTGACCGCCGGAGAATTCATGCGGATAGCGCTGCGCCAGCCGCGGCTCCAATCCGACCAGCCGCAGCAGTTCGGCGACCCGCTCGCGCCGTTGCTTCGGCCGTACCAGATCGTGTAGCGCCAGCGGCTCGGTCAGGATCTGGCCGACCGTCATGCGCGGGTTGAGCGAGGCGTAGGGGTCCTGGAAGATGATTTGGGCTTCGCGGCGGAAGGCGCGGAGTGCATTGGCGTCGAGGGAGAGAAGATCACGGCCGTCAAAGCGCACCGTACCCGCATCCGGCTCGATCAGCCGCAGCACCAGACGGCTGACGGTGGATTTGCCGCAACCGGATTCGCCGACCAGGGCCAGCGTCTTGCCGGCTTCGAGCGAGAAGCTGACGCCATCGACCGCCTTGACATGCGCCCGAGCGCGGCCGAACAGCGAGCGTTCGGCGACGAAATGCTTGACCAGGCCTTCGACCTCGAGCAGTGCCATCACGACACCAGACGTTCGAGCGGCGCGCGGATGCAGCGCGAGAGGTGACCGGGGCTGACTTCGATCAATGGCGGCGGCGCCTTGGTGCAGGCATCCAGCACGAACGGACAGCGCGCGGCGAAGCGACAGCCGGCGGGCGGTTGCGCCATGTTCGGCACCATGCCTTCGATCGTGGCAAGTCGCTCGGCGCGATGGTCGAGCCGCGGGATCGAGCCGAGCAGGCCAACGGTGTAGGGATGCTGCGGTGCCGAGAACAATTCATCCACCGGCGCGCGCTCGACGATCTCACCGGCATACATCACCGCGACATCGTCGCAGACCTCGGCGACGACGCCGAGATCATGCGTGATCAGGATGATGGCGGCACCGCTCGCCGCCTTCAACTCCCGCATCAGCTCCAGAATCTGGGCTTGCAAGGTGACATCGAGCGCCGTGGTCGGCTCGTCAGCAATCAAGAGGCGCGGATCGCAGGCCAGCGCCATGGCGATCATCACGCGCTGGCGCATTCCGCCGGAGAGCTTGTGCGGATATTCGTCGATCCGTCGCTCGGGTGAGGGGATGTGGACGCGGCGCAGGAGCTCGATCGCCCGCTCGCGCGCATTGCGCTGCGAACCGCCGCGATGGCGCAGGATGGTTTCGATGATCTGGTCGCCGATGGTCAGGCTCGGGTTGAGCGAGGTCATCGGCTCCTGGAAGATCATCGCCAGACGGTTGCCGCGCAGGTCGCGCAGGGTCTGGTCCGGCGTCTGCAACAGGTCGAGGCCCTCGAAGCGGATCGTGCCCGATATCTCCGCGCTCTGCTTCGGCAGCAGGCCCATGATCGCCAGCGACGTCACGCTCTTGCCGCAGCCGGATTCGCCGACGAGGCCGAGCGTGGCGCCATTGGCGACGCTGAGATCGACGCTGTCGACCGCATGGGTGATACGGCCATCGTCGCCGTGAAAGCGGATGCGCAAATCTTCGATCTCGATGAGAGAGTTCGCGCTCATGACCGTCTTCGGGCTGCGGCGATGCTGGCGTCGATGACGCTGCGATCGGTATTGCCGGCCGGGTTCTGCCGCGTCGGCATGGAGGCGCGGAAGTGCACCCAGAGCTCCTGGCTGACCCGCTCGAGCCGTTCGAGCTCCCCGAGCGGATCGGGATGATCGTCGGCGCGAATGTCCAACGCCGGCCATTCCTCCTCACCATGGATCAGCAGCGCCGCCGACTGCTTGCCGCGCTTGTCACCGCCGGCGGCTTCGCCTGCGCGCATGGCCGCGAGCAGACGGCGCGGGAAGGGCAGGCTATCATTGGCGATGTAGGTCTTTGCGGTCTCGTCGAGCACGTCGGCGCCCGCAAGCATGTTGCCGGCGATGGAGAAGCCGCTGCCCGCGATGTGTCCGCACCAGTCGATACAATCGCGCCCGGTATGCGCGGCGATCTCGCCGCTCGCGTCCATGATGTGGATCTGGCGGCTTTCGCGGCCGTCGTCGGCAGCGAGCAGCGCGGCAAGCACGTCGTGTGCATTGAGGCCTTCGCGCAGAAGCTTGACGCCGTCGATGCCGTAATAGGGATTGACCAAGGCCTGCGTGGCGATTGCCCCGAGTCCAGCGGCAATGTACGGGACACGCGCGCCGACCGCGAAGAAACGCGTCGCAACGGCAATGCCGAACTGGCCGGTGGCAGGATCTCGCGCGATGATCGACCAGGTCATTTTCTGCCCATCAGCGTCCTACGGCGTAGCCCTGCATGCCGCGGGGATTTGCGGCAGCGCGCCGGCGCACGCCGACGCGCGAGGCCGCGGTGAGGCGGCCTTCCGACCAGTCGGGACCGACCTCGACGACGTGCCCGCGCTCGCGAAGGTTCTCGATCGTGGCCTTCGGCACGCGGTTCTCGACCACGAGCACGCCCGGTCGCGCGGTGCGCGGCCAGAACGAGATCGGGAAGTGTTCGGAGTGCCAGGCCGGCGCGTCGATCGCCTCCTGGAGATTGAGGTTGCAATGGACGTGGCGCAGGAAGAACTGCGTGATCCACTGGTCCTGCTGATCGCCGCCGGGCGAGCCCCAGGCTAAGTACGGCTCGCCATCGCGCAGCGCCATGGTCGGCGACAGCGTGGTGCGTGGCCGCTTGCCCGGCGCGAGCGCGGCAGGATGGTCCTCCTCGAGCCAGAACATCTGCGCGCGGCTGCCGAGACAAAAGCCGAGCTCGGGAATGATCGGCGAGGATTGCAGCCATCCGCCCGACGGCGTCGAGGACACCATGTTGCCGGCCTTGTCGATGATGTCGAAATGCACGGTGTCGCCGCGCACTTCGCCGAAGCGGCCCACGGTCGGCTCGCCGGCCCCGAGCGCGCCGACCGCCTCGCGCTGGCCCTCGGCGCGGCGAAGCTTGACCACGCCGCCAAAGCCCTCGACCGAGCCGGGGCGGAAGTCGAGCGAGGCCTTGTCGGTGACGAGCTTGCGGCGCTCGTCATTATAGGCATCCGACAGCAACGTCGCGATCGGGATCTCGTTGAATTTGGGGTCGCCGTAGAACTTTTCGCGGTCGGCGAATGCCAGTTTGGCGCATTCGATCTGGAGATGGATGAACTCCGGCCCGGTCGGATCGAGCCCGTCGAGCGCAAAGCCTTTCAACAGAGCGAGCTGCTGGAGCGTCACCGGGCCTTGGCTCCAGACGCCGGCCTTGCAGACGGTGTAGCGGCCATAATCGTAGGTGAGCGGCGCCTCGATCGTCGGCTGCCAGCGCGCCATGTCGTCGGCCGAGAGGACGCCGCGATGCGGCGTACCGCTGACGTCCATGACCTCCTGGGTGCGGCAGAATTTGTCGATGGCTTCCGCAACGAAGCCTTGCGACCAGGCTTTTCGCGCGCGCTCGATCTCGGCGTCGCGGCCGCCGCCGCTCTCGGCCTCGCTGAGAATGCGGGTATAGGTCGCAGCCAGCGTCTTGTTGGTGAACAGCGTTCCGGGCCTCGGCACCTCGCCATTCGGCAGGTAGACGGCGGCCGAGGTCGGCCAATGCTTGCGGAACAGCTGCTCGACGGTCTGGATCGTGGCGCAGGCGCGCTCGACCAGCGGATAGCCGTCGCGCGCATAGGAGATCGCGGGCTCCAGCACATCGCGCACACGCATCGTGCCGTAGTCGCGCAGCAGCATCATCCAGGATTCGAAGGTCCCGGGAACGCAGGCGGCGAGCAGGCCGGTGCCGGGCACCATGTCGAGGCCTTCGCTCTTGTAGTGCGCGATGGTGGCGCGTGCCGGTGCCGGGCCTTGACCGCAGATCACTTCGGTGCGGCCGCGCTTGACGTCATGGACGATGACAGGCACGTCGCCGCCGGGGCCGTTCAGATGCGGCTCGACCACCTGGAGCGTGAAGGCGGTGGCGACACCGGCGTCGAAGGCGTTGCCGCCCTTCTCCAGAATGCCCATGCCAACGGCGGTCGCAATCCAATGCGTGGTGGCGACGACCCCGAAGGTGCCTTCGATCTCCGGCCTCGTCGTGAACGGATCGGGATTGATTTTGCTGGCCATGGGCTACCTCATTTGCGACGCGCGCAATTGATCACAGGGCCACGCCGCCGCCAAATGCGCAGGCTGCATGGCACGCGCGCGTCACGCCGGGACCGGCGCGGTGTTGACCGCGTGGCAGGCGACGCCGTCGATCAGTTCCGGCGTGTCCTTGCGACAGAGATCGAACGCCAGCGGACAGCGCGGGTTGAAGGCGCAGCCGGAGGGGGGATGGATCGGGTTCGGGATCTCGCCCTTGACCGGAATGCGTTGGCGGCCGCTCATGGCGAGATCTGGCACGGCACCCAGCAGCATCTTGGTGTAGGGCATGCGCGGACGGGCGAACAGCTCGCGTCCTTCCGCGATCTCGACGATGCGACCGAGATACATCACGCCGACCCGGCTCGCCATGTGGCGGACCACGGCGAGGTTGTGGCTGATGAACATGTAGGTCAGGCCGAACTTGTCCTGGAGATCGCGCATCAGATTCAGGATCTGGGCCTGCACGGAGACGTCGAGGGCCGAGGTCGGCTCGTCGCAGACGATGAACTCGGCGTCCGATGCGAGCGCGCGCGCGATCGCGATGCGCTGGCGCTGGCCGCCGGAGAATTCGTGCGGAAATTTCAGCCGGTCGTCTGGATGCAGGCCGACGAGGCTGAGCAGCTCGCCGACGCGGGCCTGGATATCACGCTCGCCCTGGATCAGGTCGAAGGCGCGGATCGGCTCGGAGATGATGGCATCGACCCGGAAGCGAGGGTTCAGGCTGGCATAGGGGTCCTGGAAGATCATCTGGATACGGCGGCGCAGCTTCCGCCGCGCCGACGCCTGTCGCGGATCGGTCATCGACACGCCGTCGATCAGCACATCGCCAGAACTCGGCGGCAACAGGCCGACGACCATGCGCGCCACCGTGGTCTTGCCGGAACCGGATTCGCCGACCAGGGCGAACGTCTCGCCCTTCCTGATCTCGAAGCTAACGTGATCGACCGCCTTGAGGTATTCGAGATGCCCACCTTCGAGCACGCGGTTGAGCCATGGCTTCGAGACGTCGAAGACGCGGCGTAGATTTGTAGCCTGGACGAAGGGAGCGCTCATGCCGCGCTCTCCGCGGGCACATTGTCATAGAGGTGGCAGGCAACCGACTGCGCGCCACGTGGGAGCGGCTCCGGCCGGTCCACCCGGCAGCGGTCGAAGGCGAACGCGCAGCGCGGATTGAACGAGCAGCCCGGCGGAATCGCCGACAGGCGCGGCATGGATCCGGGAATCTGCACGAGACGCTTGTCGTCTCCGGCCAGCGTCGGGATCGCGCCCATCAGCCCCCTGGCGTAGGGGTGCAGCGGATTCTTCACGACATCCTGTACCGGCCCGATCTCGGCGATGCGGCCGGCATACATTACCGCGACCCGGTCCGACGTCTCCGCGATCACGCCCATGTCGTGCGTCACCAGCATCACCGCCGTGCCGTGGTCGCGTCCGAGCCGTTTGATCAGCGAGATGATCTGCGCCTGCACGGAGACATCGAGCGCGGTGGTCGGCTCGTCGGCGATGATCAGTTCCGGCTCGGCGCAGATCGCCAGCGCAATGACCACGCGCTGGCGCATGCCGCCGGAGAATTCGTGGGGATAGCCGTCGATGCGCTTTTCCGGCGCGGGAATGCCGACTTCGGCCAAGAGGTCGATGGCGCGGCGGCGCGCCGCTTGTTCGGAGAGATTGAGGTGGGTCCGGATCGTCTCCACGATCTGGTCGCCGACCCGGTAGAGCGGATTGAGCGAGGTGAGGGGATCCTGGAAGATCATGCCGATGCGCTTGCCCCGGATGCGGCGCATCTCCTCCGGTGGCAGATTGTCGATGCGCAGGCCCGCGAGATGAATCTCGCCGCCGGCGATGCGGCCGGGCGGATCGATCAAGCCGATCACCGAGAGGCCGGTGACGGACTTGCCGGCGCCGGATTCGCCGACCACGCCGAGCACCTCGCCCTTGGCGATGTCGAAGGACACGCCGTCGATGGCGCGCAGCGTGCCGCGGCGGGAGGCGAACTCCACATGAAGATTACGCACGGAGAGAACAGGTTCGGTCATGGGCGAGCCGTACTCATCTGAGCTTCGGGTTCAGCGCGTCGCGCAGCCAGTCGCCGAGCAGATTGATCGAGAGGATCAGCGCTGCCAGCGCAAGCCCGGGGAAGGCGACGATCCACCATTCGCCGGCGAACAGGTAGTTGTTGCCGATCCGGATCAGCGTCCCCAGCGAGGGCATGGTGTCGGGCAGGCCGACGCCGAGGAAGGACAGCGTCGCCTCGGTGATGATGGCCAGCGCGAGGTTGATGGTGGCGATGACCAGGATCGGGCCCATCGTGTTCGGCAGCACATGCCGCAGCATGATCTTTGGTGCGGGCAGGCCGATCAGCTGCGCCGCAGCCACATAGTCCTTGTTCTTCTCGACCATGACGGAACCGCGCACCGTGCGGGCATAGCCCACCCAGAAGCTCAGGCCGATCGAGATCACCAGCACCACCAGCATGCTGTTGGCATCCAGGCGGTTGCCCAGGATCGATTTCGCGATGCCATTGACCAGCAGCGCGATCAGGATGGCGGGGAAGGTGAGCTGCACGTCGGCGATCCGCATGATCACGCCGTCAACCGCGCCGCCGAAATAGCCGGCGATCAGGCCGAGCGCGATGCCGAGCGCGCCGGCGAAGATCACGCCGGCCACGCCGACGGCGAGCGAGATGCGCATCCCGTAGAGAATGGCGGAGAACACGTCGCGGCCCTGCTCGTCGGTGCCGAGCAGGAACGGACTCTGGCCGTCTGCGGTCCACAGCGGCGAAATCCGCGAATTCATCAATTGCAGTTGCGCCGGATCGAACGGGTTCTGCACCGCGAGCCAGGAGGCAAAGATCGCAAGCAGGAAGAACAAGACCGTGATGGCCGCCGCCACCATGGTGAGCTTGGAGCGCCGGAACGAATAAAAGAGGTCGCTGTCGAGCGCGCGGCTGAACCAGCTGTGGGCGGCATGCGTCGGCTGCGCGCTCTGCTTGTCGGAATTGGAGACGACTGCGTCGGACATGCAGGCTGCCTTATGCGGCGCGGCCGACGGTCGCGCGCAAGCGCGGATCGACCACGGTGTAGAGGATGTCGACCACCAAATTGATAGTGACGAAAATCAGCGAGACCATCAGCAGGTAGGCGGCCATGATCGGGATATCGACATTTTGCACGGCCTGCACGAACAGAAGTCCCATGCCCGGCCATTGGAACACGGTTTCGGTGATGATCGAAAAGGCAATAACCGAGCCAAACTGAAGTCCGGCGACCGTGATCACGGGAATCAGCGTGTTCTTCAGCGCGTGGCCGAAATGAATGGCACGGGTGGTCAGCCCCCTCGCGCGGGCGAAGCGGATATAGTCAGTCCGCAGCACTTCCAGCATCTCCGCGCGCACCAGCCGCATGATCAGGGTCATCTGGAACAGGCCGAGCGTGATCGCGGGCATGATCAGCGCCTTCAGGCCCGACAGCGTGAGCAGGCCCGTGGTCCACCAGCCGAGCTTGACCACCTCGCCGCGGCCGAAGGAGGGCAGCCAGCCCAATGTCACCGCGAACAGATAGATCAGAAGAATGCCGATCAGGAAAGTTGGCAGCGAGATGCCGATCAGCGAAACCGCCTGGAATAATTTGGCGAGCACGGTATCCCGCCTGAGCGCCGAATAGACGCCCATCAGGATGCCGAGCACCATTGCAAAGACGGTCGCGCAGATCGCAAGTTCCAGCGTCGCGGGCATGCGCTCCATCAACAGCGTCGAGACCGGCTGGCGGAACTGATAGGAGACGCCGAACTTGAACTGCGCGGCATCGGCGAAATAGCGCACGAATTGCAACGGCACGGGATCGTCCAGGCCGAGCGACTTGCGCACGACCTCGCGTTCGGCCGCCGACGTGTCGATCGAGACGATCTGGTTGACGGGGTCGCCGGCGAAGCGGAACATCGAGAAGGCGATGATGCCGACGGCGAACATGACGCCGATGGCCTGAACGGCGCGGCGAAGCGTGAAAGCGAGCATGCCTTCCACTTTCCTTGGGTGTGCGTACGGCCGACGTCCTTGTCGGCCGGAAAAGGAAAGGTCCCGGAAGTCTGACGCTGCCGGGACCTCGTGTTCAACTGACGCTATTCCTTCTTGGTTGCCCAGTGGAACATGACGAGATTGTCGGCACGCTGCGGCAGGTTGACCTTTTTCGATACGCCCCAGGCCAGAGCCTGCTGGTGCAGCGGGATGTAGGCCCAGTCCTTGTTGGCGATTTCGTAGGCCTGCTTGATCAGCTGGTTGCGCTTGGCAGTGTCGGTTTCGACCAGCACCTTGTCGGTGATGGCGTCGAACTCCTTGTTGCAGTAGCCGCCGAGATTGGCCTCACCGCGCGAGGATTTCGCATCGTCGCGGCAACCCATGATGTCATAGAGCACGTTGTGGGAATCCATCGTGCTCGGCGTCCAGCCCAGGAGGTAGAACGAGGTCTGGTAGCCGCCTTGCTTGAGCACCTTGGCGAAGTACTGCGCCTTCGGCTGCGCCAGGAGATTGATCTTGACGCCGATGCGGGCGAGCATGCCGACGACGGCCTGGCAGATCGCGGCGTCGTTGACGTAACGATCGTTCGGGCAATCCATGGTGACCTCGAAGCCATCGGGGTAACCGGCCGCGGTCAGAAGCTTCTTGGCGCCATCAGGGTCGAATTTCGGCCGCGTGAACTCCTTGGACAGCACAAACAATTCCGGCGCAATCATCAGAGCTGACGGCGTCGACAGTCCACGCATGACGCGCGTCTTGATGAGCTCGATATCAATCGCCTTGTAGAAGGCCTCGCGGACACGGACGTCCTTGAACGGGTTCTTGCCCTTGATGTTGGAGTAGAGCAGCTCGTCACGGGTCTGGTCGAAGCCGATGAAGATGGTGCGTAGCTCCGGCCCTTTCAGCACCTGTGCATTCGGGCTGGAATCGACGCGGGAAATGTCCTGGATCGGCACCGGCTCGATGACATCGACTTCGCCCGAGAGCAGCGCGGCGACGCGGGTGGCATCGGAGGCGATCGGGGTGAAGATGATCTCCTTCAGGTTACCTTCCATCTTGCCCCAGTAATTGGGGTTGGCTTTGAACACCGTCTTCACGCCGGGCTGGTGGCTTTCGATGATGAAGGGGCCGGTGCCATTCTCGTGCAGCGAGGCGTAGCTCGGCGTGGTCGCCGCCACCGGCGTCGGATCGACGACATTGTTCTCCTCGGCCCATTTCTTGTCCATGATGTACCAGACATCCCACGACGAATGCAGGATGGGATTGGGCGAGGGCAGAACGAAATCGACGGTGTAGTCGTCGACCTTCACGACCTTGACGTCGGCCGCAAGGCGGGTCTGCATATTGGACCCCTTCTTGCGGACCCGATCGGCGGAGAACAGCACATCGTCGGCGGTGAAGGGATCGCCGTTGTGGAACTTCACGCCCTTGCGCAAATGGAAGCGCCAGCGGGTCGGCTCCGGAGTTTCCCAGCTTTCCGCCAGTGCCGGAATGATCTTGAGGTCCTTGTCCCGCGCAGTCAGGCCTTGATAGACGTGACCGAGATGGGCATGGGTGGTGCTCTCGTTGAGGGTATAGGGATCAAGCGACTTCAGGTCGCCCTGGTTGGCATAGCGCAACGTCTGGCTCAACGCCGGCGAGACCGTCAACGCAACCGTACCGGCGAGCGCCACCGCAAACAGACTTCGACCTACTGACATTCTTGACCCTCTCCACACCGCCGTGCCGGTGATTTTTGATTTGTTCGGCCGGCCGATCAATCCATGTTGCCCAGAGTTCTCGACCCGTGCAAGCGTCATTCCAGCAAGGAACGCGCCAACTTGCACCGCTGTGCAGCAATGCTGACCAGCATTGGCCGGCGGATGGACGCGGGTGCGAGCAATTTGATTGACCATACCCGCCGATGGCGGAAGCCGGCGTCCCGCCGCCGACATCAGGTCGCTTGCGTCGCACCACAACTCGCGGCGATACTGCCGGCAGGCCGCTCGAATCTCATCAGGAGGGGATATGAAAGTTAACATCGAAATCGACTGCCCCCCCCTCGAGGCCCGCCAGTTCTTTGGATTGCCCGATGTGTCGCCGATGCAGACGGCGGTGATGGACAAGCTACAGCAGCAGGTCTTGAGCAGCATCGACAAGGTCTCGCCCGAATCGTTGGTCCAGAGCTGGTTTACGTACGATCCCAAGCTCGCCGAGCGGTTTCAGGATATGTTCGTCGCGATGGCCGGCCTCGGCGGCACGCGCAGTAGCGACAAGAAGAAATAGTGGCGTCAGGGCCGGACGGGACGCTGGATTCAGGCCGGCTTCGTCCGCCGGGTGTCGGACTGCTGCTTGCCGAGGCTCGGGGCCTGTTCGAACTCAATGCGAGCCTGCTGCTGTCGCCGCTGCTGATGCGCGCGCCGAGGGGCGACGGCCATCCGGTGCTGGCGCTGCCGGGCTTCCTCGCCAGCGATCTCTCGATGGCGCCGATGCGGCGCTATCTCAGCGAGCTCGGTTATGAGGCACATGCCTGGCGGATGGGCCGCAATCTCGGCGGGCTCGGACGGATGCGGGACGCCTTGCGCGTTCGTCTGGGCGAAATCCATGCCGCGTCCGGACGCAAGGTCAGCCTGGTCGGATGGAGCCTCGGCGGCGTCTATGCCCGTGATCTCGCACTTCAGGCGCCGGAAATGGTCCGCTATGTCGTCACGCTCGGCAGCCCTTTTGCCAACGACGTGCGGGCGACCAACGCCACGCGGCTGTACGAGGCGCTGTCCGGCGAGCGGGTCGAGGATTTTGCCGAACAGCGCGAGGCGATCGCCGGCGATCTGCCGGTGCCCACGAGCTCGATCTATTCGCGCGCCGACGGTGTCGTGAACTGGCGGACCTGTCTGCTGCGTCCTTCCGACCGTGCCGAAAACATCGAGGTGCACCTGGCGAGCCATATCGGGCTCGGGGTCAACCCCGCGGCGCTATGGGCCGTGGCGGACCGCCTGGCGCAACCGGAGGGGGAATTCTGGCCATTTGACCGGGCCGGGCCGTTTGCCATTGCATATGCCCCGCCGGAACAGGCAGTATCGGCCTGACGAGAAGCGCAGACCAAGGCGCCCGTCGAAATCTTGCGGGAGGGAACTATGGCTGACGGTAAGAAGCTGTCGTCGCTGGACGCGTCGTTTCTCTATCTGGAAACGCCGGAAATGCCGATGCATGTCGGCAGCATGGCTATCTTTCGCCTGCCTGACGATTACAAGGGCGACTTCTTCGAAGACTTCAAGGCGATGATCGTCTCGCGCCTGCACATCGCGCCGATCCTGAAGGCGCGGCTGGAGAAGGCGCCGCTCGACATTGATCACCCCTCCTGGGTCGAGGACGACCAGTTCGACATCGACCGCCACATTTTCCGCGCCAGCCTGCCGCAGCCGCGCGACCGCGCCACGCTCGAACGCATCGTCGGCTGGATGCATGCCAAGCTCCTGAACCGGGCCCGTCCGCTCTGGGAGTTCTACGTGTTCGAGGGCATGAAGGACAACGAGGTCGGGCTTTATTCCAAGATGCATCATGCCGCCATCGACGGCGGCGCCGGTGCGGCCCTGACCAACATGATCTACGACATCTCGCCGATCCCGCGGAAGGTCGATCCTCCGACGGCAGGGGCCAAGCCCGGACAGGAGCCGCGCGACATCGCCGCCAACCTGCTCGATTCCTATCAGCAGCTCTTCAGCCAGCCGCTCGATGCATCGGCGGCCGCGAAGAACCTTCAATTGCCGCGCACCGGCAAGAGTGACATCGGTTCGATCCTGTTCGACAATGCGATGTACCAGATCGAGAGTGCGGTACGCTTCGCTGGCAACATCCCGACCGTGCTCAAGAGCGTCTCCGACGTGCTCGGTAAGGTCGCCGATCCGAAGTCGCGCGAGAGCCTCGCCAGCATGGTGTCGCCGCCGACCATGCTCAACAAGACCATCTCGTCGGAGCGCAGTTTCGCCGGCGTATCGATTTCACTGTCACGGGCGAAGGCGCTGGCCAAGCAGGCCGGCGGCAAGCTCAACGACGTGGTGCTGGCGCTCGCCTCAGGCGTGGTCCGCCGCTATCTGCAGCAATATGGCACGCTGCCGGCGAAATCCCTCACCGCCGCCGTGCCGATCTCGCTGCGCGAGGAGGGCAACACCGAGGCCAACAACCAGGTGTTCGGCATGATCTGCTCGATCGCGACCAACATCGCCGATCCAAAGGCGCGGCTCGAAGCGATCATCGCGCAATCGACCAAGTCCAAGGAGATGTCGCATCCGCTGCGGGCACTGATGCCGCAGGTCTCCAATATCTCGATGCTGGGCGCACCGATCATGGTGCAGATCCTGGCGCTGCTCTACAGCCGCTCCAACCTGTCGGACGTGCTGCCGCCGGCCGCCAACATCACGGTATCCAACGTGCCCGGACCGCGACAGACGCTCTATGCCGCAGGGGCCGAGCTTCTGCACATCTTCCCGGTGTCGATCGCGACGCATGGGCAGGCGCTCAACATCACCGTGCAGAGCTATCGGGACCAGCTCGATTTCGGCTTCATCGTCGGCGCCAACATCATTCCGCATGTGCAGGTGATGTGCGACATGCTGCCGGAAGAGTTCACCGCACTAGAGGCGGCCTATGCGCCGCCCGCGGCCGATATCAAGGGTGCTGCGGAGTAGGAAGTTCGCCATGATTGAAATGCCACCGCTCAAGTTCGCGACGACGAACGGAATCCGCATGGGCTATTACGAGGCTGGCCCGGCCGATGACAAGCCGCCGGTCGTGCTGTGCCACGGCTGGCCCGAGCTCGCCTTTTCTTGGCGGCACCAGATCAAGGCGTTGAGCGAGGCCGGCATCCGCGTGATCGCGCCGGACCAGCGCGGCTACGGTGCGACCGACCGGCCCGAGCCGGTCGAGGCCTACGACATCGAGAACCTGACCGGCGATCTCGTCGGACTGCTCGATCATCTGCAGATCGACCAGGCGATCTTCGTCGGTCACGACTGGGGCGGCTTCGTCGTCTGGCAGATGCCGTTGCGGCATATCGACCGGGTCGCCGGCGTGGTCGGCATCAACACGCCCCACACCAATCGCGCCTGGGCCGATCCGATCGAGCTGTTGCGCGCACGCTTCGGCGACAAGATGTACATCGTGCAGTTCCAGGATCCGGCGCGCGAGCCGGACAGGATTTTCGGCAGCCGTGTCGAACAGACCTTCGATGCGTTCATGCGTAAGCCGGTGCCGCGCCCGGCCGACGCGCCGCCGGAGGAGGTGGTTGCCGGTGTCGGTGCTTCGCCGCGGCTCAATCTGGCATTTCCGCAGATGATTGCCGCCTATGACGCGAAGCACGATCCGCGTACGCCGATCCTGTCGCCGGAAGAGAAGAAAGTCTTCGTCGATGCCTTCACCAGAACCGGCTTCACCGGCGGCATCAACTGGTACCGCAACATGTCGCGCAACTGGACGCGTGCCGAAGGGCTCGATCATACGGTCCGCGTACCGTCGCTGATGATCATGGCCGAGAATGACGCGGTGTTGCCGCCATCCTCCGCTGATGGCATGGACAAGCTGATTCCCGATCTCGAGAAGTATCTCGTCAAGGATAGCGGCCATTGGACGCAGCAGGAGAAGCCGGAGGAGGTCAGCGCCAAGCTGATCGAATGGCGTAGAAGGCGGTTTGGCTAGGCCGTCATTGCGAGCGAAGCGAAGCAATCCAGGAATGTATCCGCGGAGAGACTCTGGATTGCGTCGTCGCAAGAGCTCCTCGCAATGACGAGGGTTACTGAGGGGGAAACGCTTTTCATGTCAGCCAAGAACCGACTCGACCCGATCCCGCATCCGCCGACCAAGCCGGTGGTCGGCAACATGTTGTCGCTGGACTCGGCCGCCCCCGTGCAGCACCTGACGCGGCTTGCCAAGGAGCTCGGTCCGATTTTCTGGCTCGACATGATGGGCTCGCCGATCGTCGTCGTCTCCGGCCACGATCTCGTCGACGAACTCTCCAACGAGAAGCGCTTCGACAAGACGGTGCGGGGCGCGCTGCGGCGTGTGCGTGCGGTTGGCGGTGATGGCCTGTTCACGGCCGATACCAAGGAGCCGAACTGGAGCAAGGCGCACAACATTCTGCTCCAGCCGTTCGGCAACCGCGCCATGCAGTCCTATCATCCGAGCATGGTCGATATCGCCGAGCAACTCGTCCACAAATGGGAGCGGCTCAACGCCGACGACGAGATCGACGTCGTCCACGACATGACCGCGCTAACGCTTGATACGATCGGCCTGTGCGGCTTCGATTATCGCTTCAACTCGTTCTACCGGCGCGACTACCACCCCTTCGTCGAGTCGCTGGTGCGCTCGCTCGAAACCATCATGATGACGCGCGGCTTGCCGTTCGAGCAGCTCTGGATGCAGAAGCGGCGCAAGACCTTGGCCGAAGACGTCGCCTTCATGAACAAGATGGTCGACGAGATCATCGCGGAGCGCCGCAAGAGTGCGGACGGGATCGACGACAAGAAGGACATGCTGGCCGCGATGATGACCGGCGTCGACCGCCCGACCGGCGAGCAGCTCGATGACGTCAACATTCGCTACCAGATCAACACCTTCCTGATCGCGGGTCACGAGACCACCAGCGGCCTGTTGTCCTACACGCTCTATGCGCTGCTCAAGCATCCGGACATTCTCAAGAAGGCCTATGACGAGGTCGACCGCGTCTTCGGCCCCGACGTCAATGCGAAACCGACCTATCAGCAGGTGACGCAGCTCACCTACATCACGCAAATCCTGAAAGAGGCACTGCGGCTGTGGCCGCCGGCGCCGGCCTACGGCATCTCGCCGCTCAACGACGAGACCATTGGCGGTGGCAAGTACAGACTCAGGAAGGGCACGTTCACGACCATCTTAGTGACGGCGTTGCATCGCGATCCCAGCGTCTGGGGACCGAACCCGGATGCGTTCGATCCCGAGAATTTCAGCCGCGAAGCGGAAGCCAAGCGGCCGATCAATGCCTGGAAGCCGTTCGGCAACGGCCAGCGCGCCTGCATCGGCCGCGGCTTTGCCATGCACGAGGCTGCGCTTGCGCTCGGCATGATCCTGCAGCGCTTCAAGCTGATCGATCACCAGCGCTATCAAATGCACCTGAAGGAAACGCTGACGATGAAGCCGGAAGGCTTCAAGATCAAGGTGCGCCCGCGTGCCGACCGCGAGCGCGGTGCCTATGGCGGTCCCATCGCGGCTGTGGCCTCGGCACCGAGGGCGCCACGCCAGCCGACCGCGCGGCCCGGCCACAACACACCGATGCTGGTGCTGTACGGCTCCAATCTCGGCACCGCCGAGGAACTGGCGACGCGCATGGCCGATCTCGCCGAGATCAACGGTTTCGCCGTTCACCTTGGCCCGCTCGACGATTACGTCGGCAAGCTGCCGCAGGAGGGCGGCGTGCTCATCATCTGCGCCTCCTATAACGGTGCGGCGCCTGATAACGCGACGCAGTTCGTCAAATGGCTCGGCAGCGACTTGCCGACGGATGCCTTTGCCAATGTGCGCTACGCCGTGTTCGGCTGCGGCAACAGCGACTGGGCGGCGACCTATCAGTCGGTGCCGCGCTTCATCGACGAGCAATTGTCGGCGCATGGCGGGCGCGCCGTCTTCCCGCGCGGCGAAGGCGATGCGCGCAGCGATCTCGACGGCCAGTTTCAGAAATGGTTCCCGGCGGCTGCCCAGGTCGCGACCAAGGAATTCGGCATCGACTGGAATTTCACCCGCACCGCGGAGGACGATCCGCTTTACGCGATCGAGCCCGTCGCGGTGACCGCCGTCAACACCATCGTCGCCCAGGGCGGCGCGGTGGCGATGAAGGTGCTGGTCAATGACGAGCTCCAGAACAAGGAAGGGTCAAATCCCTCGGAGCGTTCGACGCGCCACATCGAGGTGCAGCTGCCGTCCAACATCACCTACCGCGTCGGGGATCACTTAAGCGTCGTCCCGCGCAACGATCCAACGCTGGTGGACTCGGTCGCCCGCCGTTTCGGCTTCCTGCCGGCCGACCAGATCAGGCTTCAGGTGGCCGAAGGCCGGCGCGCGCAATTGCCGGTTGGCGAGGCCGTATCGGTCGGCCGCCTGCTCAGCGAGTTCGTCGAGCTGCAGCAGGTGGCGACGCGCAAGCAAATCCAGATCATGGCCGAGCACACCCGCTGTCCGGTCACCAAACCGAAGCTGTTGGCCTTCGTCGGCGAGGAAGCAGAGCCGGCCGAGCGCTACCGCAGCGAGATCCTGGCCAAGCGCAAATCGGTGTTCGACCTGCTGCTCGAATATCCGGCCTGCGAATTGCCGTTTCACGTCTATCTGGAAATGCTCTCGCTGTTGGCGCCGCGCTACTACTCGATCTCGTCCTCGCCGTCGGTCGACTCGGCGCGATGCAGCGTCACCGTCGGCGTGGTCGAAGGTCCGGCAGCCTCCGGTAGCGGCACCTATAAAGGCATCTGCTCGAATTATCTCGCCAACCGTCGCGCGGGCGATGCGATCTACGCGACGGTGCGCGAGACCAAGGCCGGTTTCCGGCTTCCCGATGATTCATCGGTGCCGATCATCATGATCGGGCCGGGCACGGGACTTGCCCCATTCCGCGGCTTCCTTCAGGAGCGCGCCGCGCGCAAGGCGAAGGGGGCCACGCTCGGTCCGGCCATGCTGTTCTTCGGCTGCCGCCACCCCGACCAGGACTTTCTCTACGCGGACGAATTGAAGGCGCTGGCGGCAAGCGGCATCGCCGAGCTCTTCACGGCGTTCTCGCGCGCGGACGGACCCAAGACCTATGTGCAGCACGTACTTGCCGCGCAGAAGGACAAGGTCTGGCCGCTGATCCAGCAAGGCGCCATCATCTATGTCTGCGGCGACGGCGGCAAGATGGAGCCCGACGTGAAGGCCGCGCTCGTCGCGATCCACCGCGAGAAGAGCGGCAGCGATGCCGCGGCCAGCGCATGCTGGATCGAGGAGATGGGCGCGAAGAACCGCTATGTGCTGGACGTCTGGGCGGGCGGATAGGGCGGGCGCTCCATCCGGGCTAATCGTGCTAAACGTCAGGCATGATTCCCTGGGAAAAGATCGACACCGCGCAAATCCCCGGTTCCGACGGTGAGCTGCGCCTGATGCGGCGCGGCAACGAGTTCTCCATCAAGCTCGGCAGCAACGAGCTGATGAACAGCCGCTTGTCGGGCTCGGAGGCGGCGCTTGCGACGCTGGCGGCAAAGCAGATCGAGAATGTCTTAAAGCCCGTCGTCCTCATCGGTGGCCTCGGCATGGGCTTTACGCTGCGTGCGGCGCTTGCCGTGCTCGGAAGCAACGCGAGGATCGTGGTCGCCGAACTCGTGCCTGCGGTGGCGGCCTGGGCGCGCGGCCCGATGGCGCAGGTCTTCGGCGACAGCCTCGATGATCCCAGGGTGAGCATCCGGCAGACCGACGTTGGCGAAATCATCCGGGCGCAGCGGTCCGCCTTCGACGCCATTCTCCTCGACGTCGACAACGGGCCGGAAGGGCTGACCCGGAAGGGCAACGACGCGCTCTACGATGCGCGCGGGCTCACGGCGGCGAAGATGGCGCTGCGGCCGGGCGGCGTGCTCGCTGTCTGGTCTTCAGGACCCAACCCCGCCTTCACCAAGCGCCTCGGCCGTGCCGGCTTCGATGTCAATGAAGTCAACGTCCGTGCCACCGGCAGAGGCGGCGGCGCGCGCCACGTGATCTGGATTGCGCGGAAAAGTTAGGCCGTTCCTCAGCCGCTGTTCTATCCGTCAGAACATCGTGTTGCCGTTTGCGGGATTTTCAGGAATGTCCTGAACGACGTCCCAGTGTTCGACGATCTTGCCGTTTTCCAGCTTGAAGATATCCACGATTGCGCGCCCCTTGCTGCCGGGCTCGCGAACGGAGTGAACGTGTAGGATCACAAAGTCGCCATCCACGAAGCTGCGCTTGATCTCGCTATGCGAGTTCGGAAACTTTTCGCGCAGGAAGCCGATGAATTTTCGGAAGCCATCCGGTCCATCGGCCGCGTTTGGATTGTGCTGGACGTAGCGGTCGCCGACATGGGTAAGCGCCGCATCAGCGTCCTTCTGATTGAGACCCTTCTCGTAGAAGGCCAGTAAGGTTTTGCGATTGGCTTCTTCTTGCGCGCTACCGGCCATCGCAGCGCTACTGGCGAGCGAGAGCATGAGAATTGCAGCAGTGATCATTGCGCCTGGTCGGACGATCGAATGCATGTGAGCTCCGAGAGGCCGCAGCTTCTTTGCGATTGAGGAAGGCCTGTATAGCTTTCGCGCCGGCTTTCGTTAAGAGAGTAACCAGCCACTCACATGGTCACCGTAAGGAGACCGGCGGTCTACGCCGCCTGCGCCGCCGCCCCATGCGCGTGCTTGTCGATCGCGCCGATGATCTCCGGCCAGAACCGCATCGGCAGCGCGTGGCCCATGCCCTCGATCATCAATAGCTTGGCGCCTGGAATTGACGCTGCCGTGTCCTTGCCACCCTCGGGATGGACCAGGGGATCGACGGTGCCGTGAATGACCAGCGTCGGCGTCCTCATGCCATGAAGCCGTTCCTTGCGGCTGCCGGAGGCGAGCACGGCGCGGAGCTGCCGGCCGACACCGGCCGGATTAAGTCCGCGCGCGAACACCCGCTCGGCACGACCGGGGTCGAGCGCTTCCTCCTCGGGAAAATGCCCGACGCGCAGCACCTTCCAGGTCTGGCCGAAGCGGACCATGAATTCCTCCTTGCTGCGCGGCGGCGGCGCCATCAGCATGGCGGCCGCCTCGCGTGTCGGCGGCGGCACGCGCGGATTGCCTGTCGTTGACATGATCGAGGTCAGCGAACGCACGCGCTCGGGGAACGACAGCGTCACTTCCTGCGCGATCATGCCGCCCATCGAGGCGCCGACCAGATGCGCCGACTTGATGCCGAGCGCGTCCATCAGCCCGACCGTGTCCCTGGCCATGTCGATCAGCTTGTAGGTCGCTGCCACGGGAATCCTGAGGAAGCGCAGCTTCAACAGCTCGAGCGGCGTTAGCCGCTTGCCGCCCGTCAGATGGCTCGACTTGCCGATATCGCGATTGTCGAAGCGGATCACGCGAAAGCCGCGCGCGGCGAGCTGCTCGCAGAACGCATCGTCCCAATGGATCATCTGCGCCCCGAGCCCCATGATCAGCAGCAGCGGCTCAGCGTTGCCGTTGCCGAAAATCTCGTAACAGATGTCGATGCCATTGGCGCGGACGGTCTGGGGCGGCTGATGGACGGTCACGGTCGCTTTCCCTTGCTGCTGACCAATGCTGTATTGCACGGTTTCCCGCGGCAAAGAAGCCGTGTGTGCGGCACCGGGTCGCTTGCCGGTTGACCGGCCCCTCGCAACGGTGTGGTATGGCCAAAAAGAAGGGCGTCGAAGCTCTCGATACCAGGAGGACGCCGATGACCGACAAGACCAACGACCCCGTCGCCTTATGGCAGAAGATGGTGGGCGAGATGGAGAAGGGGTTCAACTCCTTCGCCAACCAGGCCATGTCATCGCCCGAGTTTTCACAGGCGATGAACCGTGCGGGAGGAGTTGCTGCAGGTGCTCAGAAGCAGCTCGGCGAGCTCGTGGAGAAATACCTCGTCGCAATGAACCTGCCGAGCCGCGAGCAGGTCACGGGTCTTGCGGAGCGGCTCCAGTCCATTGAAGTCCAGCTCGACGAGATGAAGTCGATACTGAGCCAAATGGCGGCGAGTTCGGGCATCTCGCAAGGCTCCGATGGGACGCCACGGCCGCCGCGGACGAAGCGTCCGCCCTCCGAAAACGGAGAGCAGAAATGAATGCGCCGACGGGACTTGATTTCGCATCTATCCCGGAGCGCATCCAGACCGAGGTGCAGCGCGCGATCCAGCGCAGCATCAAGGGTGTCGAATATTTCTCGACCTCCGGCCCCACGCTCGGCTCGACACCGAAGGACGTGCTGCATTCGCGCGGCACGATGAGCCTCTACCACTACCGGCCGATGTCGGACGAGATCTACCGCATCCCGGTGCTGATCGTGATGGCGACGACCAATCGCGGCTACATTCTCGACCTCGTCCCCGGCCAGAGCTTCATCGAGTTCCTGCTCAAGCGCGGTTACGACGTCTATATGCTCGACTGGAGCGCGCCGAGGCCGGAGGAGAAGAGCCTGCGGATGGAGGACTATGTCCTCGACTTCATCCCGGATTGCGTCCGCCGCGTGCAAGCCGATTCCGGCGAGCAGGACGTTTCCGTCATCGGCTATTGCTTCGGCGGCGTGCTGTCGCTGCTCTACGGCTCGATCCACAAGGACGGGCCGATGAAGAATCTGATCTGCTTCACCACGCCGATCGACTTCCGCGAGATGAAGCTGTTCTCGAATTTCTCCGACCGCCGCTATTTCGATGTCGACCATCTCGTCGACAGCGTCGGCAACGTGCCGCCGGAGATGATCCTGTCCTCGTTCGAGATGCTGCGTCCGGCCTCGCGCACGGTGAGCCAAATCCAGCTCTGGGAAAACATCTGGAACGACGAGTTCGTCAAGTCTTACCGCATGTTCGACCGCTGGGCGACCGACACGCTGCCGCTGGCGGGCGAGTATTTCCGCACCATCACCAAGGACCTGATGTGGGACAACAAGCTATTCAACGACACCATGTCGGTCGGCGGCCGCGCGGCGAAGCTCGAAAACATCAAGGTGCCGATCCTTCATGCCGTCGCCGAGCACGATCACATCGTGCCTTATGACGCCGCAAAGCACCTGATCGCGAAGATCGGCTCCGAGGACAAGGAAGAGGTGATGTTGAAGGGCGGCCACGTCTCCCTCGTCGCCGGTGCCAACGCGGTGAAGCGGCTGTGGCCAAAATTGGACTCCTGGCTGGGAAAGAGATCGACATGAGTGAGCAGCGTTCCTATCCGCGTCACATCAAGACCGATGCTGGTGATATCGAGATCCGCCTGATGTCGCCCGGAGACGAAGCCGCGGTGCTCGCCTTCGGCCAAGGTCTTCCGTCCCACGATCTGTTGTTCCTGCCACGCAATATCAGCGAGCCGAAGGTGCTCTCCGCCTGGGTCAAGGAGATCGAGCGCGGCGCAATCACGAGCCTGCTCGCGGTGAGGGACGGCAAGGTCGTCGGCTGCGGCACGCTGGTGCGTGATCCGCATTCCTGGTCGCCTCATGTCGGCGAGATCCGCATGGTGGTCTCGTCCGACGTGCGCGGGCAGGGTGTGGGGAAGGCGCTCTCACAGGAGACCTTTGCACTTGCGCTCGGGGCTGGCCTGGAAAAGCTCTCGGTGCAGATGACGGTCGACCAGCAGGCGGCGATCGCGCTTTTCGAAGGCCTCGGGTTCAAGGCCGAGGCGCTGCTGCGCGACCACGTGCGGGATATCGATGGCAAGACCCATGACATTGTCGTGCTGGGGCACAACATCGCGCAGGTTCAGGCGCAGATGGAGGCCTATGGATTGCCAGGCGCCGTCCAGCATTAAGCCGAAGATCGGGCCGGTACGGACCTAATTCGTCCGAGACGGCCTCCAACTAGGGCACTGTGGCGCCTTGTGTTAAGGCTGTTCACGATTTCGTGATATCGCACTGCAATACGAATATTGCATCGCACAATTTACTACGCCATATAAGCCATGCCCCGGGCCAATGCGGACGGGGTGAGCCATAGCTCAGACCAATGAGGATGGAGAGAACCCCATGACCACTGAAACCAACACCGCTTTCGAGGGCTTCAAGGACGCTTTCAAGAACATCCAGAATCTGGAAGTTCCCGAGGCCGCCCGCGAGTTCGTCAAGAAGACCGCCAACACCGCCAAGGACCGTGCCGCCGAAGCTTTCGCCGGCTCCGAGCGGGTGACCGCCGCCGTCGAGAACGCGGTGACCGAATCCGTCGCCGAGGCCGGCAAGATCAGCCGCAATATCCAGCAGGCGATCTATGAGGACGCCGAGGCGTTCTTCTCGGGCATCGACAAGCTCGCGTCCGCCAAGTCGATCAGCGAGGCCGTCGAGATCCAGTCGAGCCTGCTCCGCGCCCGCGGCGAAGCGTTCGTCTCGCGTGCAAAGGCGACCGCCGACTATCTCGGCAAGCTCGCCGCCAACGGTGCGAAGTCCGCTCAGGACAACTTTGCCAAGGTCTACAACAAGACCGCCTGATTTGGCGCCTGAGTAGCAACTGAATTTGAGGCCCGCTTCGGCGGGCCTTTGTTTTGCGCTGCCGCAGTCGTCGTTGCGAGGAGCGAAGCGACGAAGCAATCCAGAGTCTTTCCACGGAGGCAGACTGGATTGCTTCGCTTCGCTCGCAATGACGGGTAGGGTGATGCAGTCATGAACGCACCCGCCACCTTTTCCTTCGACACCCCCGGCGACGCCGAACGCGCGGCGGAGCTGCGGCGCGTGAAAGCGCTGGCGACGCTGGTGTTGGCCTCGACGCTCGCTCTGTTCACTGTCGCAAAACTCCTGCTGAACGTGCATCCCGTGTTCGGCTTCATCGCGGCCTTCGCGGAAGCCGCGACCATCGGCGGGCTCGCCGACTGGTATGCCGTGGTCGCGCTCTTCAAACGGCCGCTCGGCCTGCCGATCCCGCATACCGCGATCATCCAGAGCAACCAGGCCCGCATCGCCGACAAGCTCGGCGAATTCATCCAGGTGCATTTCCTCGAGACCGGTCCCGTCGAGGCCAAGCTGAAGGAAATCGATTTCGGCTCCTTCGTCGCCGACTGGCTGCGTGACCGCAAGCGCAGCGACGATCTCGCGCGCTTTGCGCTGCGCCTGCTGCCGGAGGCGTTCTCAGCGACGGAAAGCTCGGGCCTGATGACCTTCATCATCCGCCGCATGTCTTCCCAGCTCCAGGCGATCGACCTTGCGCCGCTCGCCGCGGGCACGCTGCGCGGCTTCGTCGCGGAAGGGCGGCACCAGATTCTGTTCGACGATCTCCTGCGCGTGATGCACGACACGCTGAATCAGAAGGAGACGATGGCGATGATCCGCGAGAAGGTGCGCGCGGAATTGCCGACGTTGCTGCGGCTCTATCGCGCCGACAAGTTTCTGGTGAACAAGATCGTGGCGTCCGCCACCGCTTTCTTCAATGAAGTGCGCAGCGACCCCAAACATCCGTTCCGCGGCGAGTTCGATCGCATGGTGTTGAACTTCGTCGACCAGCTCGGCACCGATCGGGCCTATATCGACCGCATCGACGGCCTGAAGCGCGATCTGCTGGCGCGGCCGGAGCTTGCCGATCTCGCCCGCACCGTCTGGGCCAACACGCGCTCCTTCATCGAGCGCAGCGCAAGCGGCGAGACGCAAGTGCTCCAGCATCATCTCGCCGGCATGTTCGTCGCCGCGGGCGAAGCGCTCGCCGGCGATGCCGAACTGCGCGGGGAGATCAACAAGGGCTTGGTGACCGTGCTGCGCAGCGTCGTCGCCGATCAGAAGGGCGGCGTCTCGACCTTCATCTCCGACCAGGTCAAGGCGTGGAATATGACGCAGTTGATTTCGCTGATCGAAATCAACATCGGACGCGACCTGCAATACATCCGCTTCAACGGTTCGTTGATCGGCGGCCTCGCGGGACTTGCGCTCTACTCCGTAGAATTCCTGCTCCGATTGCTGTGACTTTTGCGTCACGGCCGTTAGCATTAACGCGCGGGCCTATTGTCGCCTTGCGCCTCTCCCGCTTGAATGTCGGGAACCGGCCGCCTAGCTGATTCATGTTGCGCTGCGGAACGATCAAGAAGCCGGCGTATTGGAATTCACGCCCGTTTGCCGGCATCGCAGCCGGCGGCCTTTCCAGGAATTCGTCCCAGGGGAAAAATTGATGACCGCAACTGCCCAGACGCTGCGTCCGCCGTCCCGCACCCTGATGTTTCTGGAGGGGCGTGCGATTCATGAGTTCGGCGCATTCCTCGGCGCGCTGCCGCTGCTGAGCCTTGCGCCCCGCGGCGATGGGCATCCGGTGCTGGTACTGCCGGGCCTCGTGGCCTCCGATACGTCCACGCGCGCGCTGCGCGCGTTTCTGGCCAGCAAAGGCTATGCGGTGAGCGGCTGGCGCCAGGGTCGCAACTACGGACTGCGTCCCGGCGTCCAGCACGCGATGGTCGATCTGGTCCAGGAGCTCAGCGACACGCATGGCCGCAAGATCAGCCTGGTCGGCTGGAGCCTCGGCGGCCTCTATGCGCGCCAGCTCGCCAAGATGATGCCGGAGCGCGTACGCCAGGTGATCACGCTCGGCAGCCCCTTTGCCGGCGATCCGCGCTCGACCAACGCCTGGCGCGTCTATGAATGGGCGAGCGGGCGCAAGGCCGACGAGGTCGATCCGCGTTTCGGCGGCGAGCTAGCCCTCCCGCCGCCGGTGCCGACCACCGCCATCTTCAGCCGCACCGACGGCGTCTGCGCCTGGCAGGGCTGCATGGAGAAATCGGGAGCGCAGACCGAGAGCATCGAGGTCGAAAGCAGCCATTGCGGCATGGGTCATCATCCCGCCGTGGTCTATGCCGTGGCCGACCGCCTCGCGCAGAAAGAAGGCCAGTGGCGGCCGTTCGATCGCAGCGGCTGGCGCAGCCTGGCCTATCCCGATCCGCACAGGTGATTGCTTCCTTCGCCTCTCCCCGCTTGCGGGGAGAGGCCGACACGCGGAGCGTGGCGGGTGAGGGGGAATCTCCGCGAGTCCGTCTGCTACTGAGTTTGCTGATACAGCCCCTCACCCCAACCCTCTCCCCGTAGGAACGGGGAGAGGGAGAAGAGGACGCGCCGTCTCGAAGGATCGAGCCTGGCTCTCGCCTCGTCGCTCCCGTCCATTGTCGCGCCCGCACCAAACGCGCTATGCCTCGCGGATGGCGCATCCGTTGTCCCGTATCATCGACCAGCTCAAGCGCGAGCCGTCGCGCACCGGCTCCATCGTCATCACCGTGTTCGGTGACGCCATCGTGCCGCGCGGCGGTGTGGTGTGGCTCGGCACGCTGTTGGAATTCTTCGAAAGCCTCGACATCGACAGTGGCGTGGTGCGCACCGCGATGTCGCGCCTTGCGGCCGATGGCTGGCTGACCCGCGAAAAGGTCGGCCGCAACAGCTTCTATCGGCTGGCCGAAAAGGGACGCCAGACTTTCGAGGCCGCGACGCGCCACATCTACGATCCGCCGCCGTCCGACTGGACCGGTCGCTTCGAGCTGCTCCTGATCGGCAACGGCGAGGACCGCGACGCCTCGCGCGAGGCACTCCGCAATGCCGGCTTCGGCAGTCCGCTGCCGGGCGTATGGGTCGCGCCGTCGGGCGTACCGGTGCCCGACGAGGCCGTGGGCGCGATCCGTCTCGAAGTCTCGGCGGAGGATGACAGCGGCCGCCGCCTGCTCAGCGCGAGCTGGCCGCTGGACCGCACTGCGGATGCGTATCTGAAATTCATGAAGACGTTCGAGCCGCTCCGTGCCGCGATCGCGCGCGGCACGGATTTATCCGAGGCTGACGCCTTCACCGCGCGCATCCTCCTGATCCACTATTACCGCCGCGTGGTGCTGCGCGATCCGCTGTTGCCCGAAAGCCTGTTGCCGTCGGATTGGCCGGGCAGGGCGGCGCGTGCGCTTTGCGGCGAGATTTATCGCGCACTGCTGGCTCCGTCGGAACAATGGCTCGACAGCCATGGAACCAACGAGAGGGGACCCTTGCCCGCGGCGCGGAAGCTTCTGGAACGGAGGTTCGGCGTTTGATCTATATGTTACAGAAATATCTTGCATGAACTAAATTCTGTTATATATTTCCTCCCAACAAATCGGGAGGATGCGCATGTACACCCAGGCGCTGAACACGGCCGAGACCGACGATCGCGGTCTTGAGGACGCGGCCAGGGCTGCGCAATTCCAGGGCCGCATCGATGCCGAGGAGCGCATCGAGCCGAACGACTGGATGCCGGCGGCCTACCGCAAGACGCTCACCCGCCAGATCTCCCAGCACGCCCATTCCGAGATCGTCGGCATGCTGCCCGAGGGCAACTGGATCACGCGCGCGCCGACGCTGCGCCGCAAGGCCGCGCTGCTCGCCAAGGTGCAGGACGAATGCGGCCACGGGCTCTATCTCTATGCCGCCGCCGAGACGTTAGGGACCTCGCGCGAAGAACTGGTCGACGCGATGCTCGCGGGCAAAGCCAAATATTCCTCGATCTTCAATTATCCGACGCTGACCTGGGCCGACATCGGCACCATCGGCTGGCTGGTCGACGGCGCCGCGATCATGAACCAGATCCCACTGTGCCGCTGCTCCTATGGCCCCTATGCGCGCGCGATGATCCGCGTCTGCAAGGAGGAGTCATTTCACCAGCGCCAGGGCTACGAGATCATGCTGACGCTGTGCCGCGGCTCGGAGGAGCAGAAGGCGATGGCGCAGGATGCGTTGAACCGCTGGTGGTGGCCGGTGCTGATGATGTTCGGCCCGCCGGATGCGACGAGCCAGCACAGCGACACCTCGACGAAGTGGAAGATCAAGCGCTTCTCCAATGACGAGCTGCGCCAGAAATTCGTCGATGCTACGGTGCCGCAGGCGCAATATCTCGGCCTCACCATTCCAGATCCTGCCATGACGCAGGATGTGGACGGGCACTGGCGCTACAGCGAGATCGACTGGACCGAATTCAAGCAGGTGCTCGCCGGCAACGGCCCGTGCAATCGCGATCGCATGGCCGCGCGCCGCAAGGCGCACGAGGAGGGCGCCTGGGTGCGTGAGGCGGCAGCCGCTTACGCGGCAAAGCGCGCGCAGCGTCAGACCGCACAAGCCGCGGAATAGGGAGATCACGATGGCCACGCCGAACACGCCGCTGTGGGAAGTCTTCATTCGCAGCCGCAACGGGCTTGCGCACAAACATGTCGGCTCGCTGCATGCGAGCGACGCGACGATGGCGCTGCAAGCTGCTCGGGACATTTACACCCGTCGCGGCGAGGGCCTGTCGATCTGGGTCGTGCCCTCCATCGCGATCACCGCGAGCGATCCGGCCGACAAGGGCATGATGTTCGAACCGGCGGAATCGAAGATCTATCGGCACCCGACCTTTTATGAGGTGCCCGAAGAAGTGGGGCACATGTGATGCCGGTCGCCAACATCCAGGTCTCCGAAACGCCGCTAGTGCTGTACGCGCTGCGCCGCGCCGATGACGCGCTGATCCTCGGCCACCGGTTGTCGGAATGGTGCGGTCACTCGCCGATGCTGGAAGAGGACATGGCGCTGTCCAACATCGCGCTCGACCTGATCGGCCAGGCGCGCGAGCTCTACACTTACGCCGCCAAGGTCGAAGGCAACGACAACGACGAGGACAAACTCGCCTATCTGCGCGACGTCAGGCAATACCGTAACCTTCTGCTGGTCGAACAGCCGAACGGCGATTTCGCCCAGACGCTGGTGCGGCAGTTCTTCTATTCCGCCTTCGCCGACCTCTATTGGCGCGCGATGATGACCTCGCGCGATACGACGCTTGCCGCCATTGCGGCCAAGTCGGAGAAAGAGAGCGCCTATCATCTGCGCCATGCCTCCGAGTGGATCATCCGGCTCGGCGACGGCACGGACGAAAGCAGGGCCCGCGCGCAGGCCGCGATCGATCATCTCTGGGCGTTCACCGGTGAGATGTTTGCCGTGGACGAAGCCGAGCGCGCCCTGATCCATGCCGATATTGCCATCGATCCGGCGAGCTTGCGCGGTCGTTGGTTGACGACGTTGTCTGATATTGTCAGAGAGGCGACACTTGAGCTGCCGCAGAACGACTGGATGCAGCAGAGTGGCCGCTCTGGCCGGCACAGCGAGCATCTCGGCCATCTCCTGTCCGAGCTGCAATCGATGCAGCGCACCTTCCCGGGGTCGACATGGTGACGGTGCTGGAGCGCGATAGCGAGCTACGCCGGCGGGCCTGGGATGCCGCGGCGAGCGTGGTCGATCCCGAGATTCCGGTGCTGACCATCGCCGATCTCGGCGTGCTCCGTGACGTCGTTCTGGACGGCGATCGCGTCGAGGTCGCGATCACGCCGACCTATTCGGGCTGCCCGGCCATGAACATGATTGCACTCGAGATCGAGCTTGCACTGGAGCGCGCCGGCTTCCGTCGTCCGGAGGTGCGCACGGTGTTGTCGCCGGCCTGGACCACCGACTGGATGAGCGAGGAGGGCCGCCGGAAGCTGCGCGCCTACGGCATCGCGCCGCCGCAGGCCTCAAGCTCGCGCCGCGCGCTATTCGGCGGACAGGCCGTCGCGTGTCCGCAATGCGGCTCTGACAAGACCGAACTCTTGTCCGAATTCGGCTCGACCTCCTGCAAGGCGCTCTGGCGGTGCAAGGCCTGCCGTGAACCCTTCGATTATTTCAAGTGTCATTGATCATGTCAGCAGTCGCACCGCGCTTCCATCGCTTGGCCGTCAACGACCTCCGCCGCGAGGCCTCGGATGCCATCTCGATGACCTTCGCCATTCCCGGCGAACTCGCCAGTGATTATGCCTTCACGCCCGGCCAATACCTGACGCTCCGCACCACTCTCGATGGCGAAGAAGTGCGCCGTTCCTATTCCATCTGTTCCGGACCCGACGACGGCGAGATCCGCATCGCCGTGAAGAAGGTCGACGGCGGCGCGTTTTCGAGCTGGGCGGCGGACGAGCTGAAATGCGGCGACGAGCTCGACGTGATGACGCCGACGGGGCGCTTCGGCCTGGTCCCATCAGCGGAGACCGGCCGTATCCATGTCGGCTTTGCCGCGGGCTCCGGCATCACGCCCATTCTCTCGATCGTGAAAGGCACGCTCGTGCGCGAGCCCGACAGTCGCTTCTTTCTGTTCTACGGCAACCGCGCCACCGACAACATCATGTTTCTCGAAGAGCTGGAGGAGCTGAAGGACCGCTTCATCGACCGCCTCTCGATCTTCCACGTCATCTCCGGTGAGGAACAGGATATCCCGATCCTGCATGGCCGGCTCGACGGCGACAAGGTGAGGGTGCTCTTGCGTTCACTAGTGCCGGCGGAGAGCGTCGATCATGTCTTCATCTGCGGTCCATCAGGCATGAGCGAAGACATCGAGGCGACCTGCCGCGACCTCGGGATTGCGGAAGAGCGTATCCATGTCGAGCGCTTTGTCTCCGAATTCGGCGGCAAGCCGCGGCCGAAGAAAGCCGTTGCGCCCGACGCGCCGCCGAAGGCGGTCGCGTCCCTGATCATCGACGGCAAGCGCCGCGACGTGCCTGTTGCCGAGGACGAGGCGATACTCGATGCCGCGCTGCGCGCCGGCGTCGATCTGCCCTTCGCCTGCAAGGGCGGCATGTGCTCGACCTGCCGTGCCAAGCTGGTCGAGGGCGAGGCGCCGATGGACATCAATTACTCTCTGGAACCCTGGGAGCTGAAGGCCGGCTTTATCCTGACCTGTCAGGCGAAGCCGTCGTCGGAGCGGGTCATGGTCGATTACGACCATGTTTGACAGTTTTGGCCAAGCAGCAGAGCATGATGGATAGACATTTGCCCGGGAGAAGCGCGTGAACGTCAAAGCCACCTTGTCGCCCGAGGATATCGCGCGGGCCTGCGCCGATGCAATGTGGGCGGAGGACGATGCCTCCAAGGGACTCGGCATGGAGATCGTCGAGATCGGCCCGGGCTTTGCGACGCTGGCGATGTTGGTGCGGCCGGACATGGTCAATGGCCAGCGTATCGCCCACGGCGGCTTCATCTTCACGCTCGCCGATTCCGCCTTCGCATTTGCCTGCAACTCGCACAATGAGCGCGTCGTTGCGACGCAGGGGCAGATCTCGTTCATCAGGCCGGGCAAGCTTGGCGATCGCCTGGTTGCGATGGCAAGAGAGATCACCCGTGGCGGCCGCTCCGGCATCTACGACGTGCGTGTCACTGTAGGCGATACCGTCATCGCGGAATTCCGCGGGCATTCGCGTGTCATTCCCGGCACGTGGCTGCCGGCGCAGGATCAATAAGAGACCAAAGAAAAGAACAAACGACAATGTGGGGAAACGAGGATGGCTCTGACGAGACGCAAGGAAGGTGGCAACACCTATAGCGCCGAGATGGACGCGCAGGAGCGCGCCTCGCGCGACGAGATCATGGCGCTGCAAAAGCAGCGGCTGGCCTGGTCGTTGAAGCACGCCTACGACAACGTCGCGCATTATCGCAACGCCTTCGACAAGGCCGGCGTGCATCCGTCCGATTTTCGCGAGCTGTCCGATCTCGCCAAATTCCCGTTCACCGTGAAGACGGACCTCCGCGACAATTATCCTTTCAACATGTTCGCCGTGCCGCGTGAAAAACTGGTGCGGGTGCATGCCTCCTCCGGCACGACGGGCAAGCCGATCGTAGTCGGTTATACCCAACGCGACATCGGCACCTGGTCGGACGTGATGGCGCGCTCGATCCGTGCCGCCGGTGGTCGCACCGGCATGATCATTCACAATGCCTACGGCTATGGTCTCTTCACCGGCGGCCTCGGTGTGCACTACGGCGCCGAGAAGCTCGGCTGCACCGTGGTGCCGATCTCCGGCGGCATGACCGAACGGCAGGTGCAGCTCATCAACGATTTCCGGCCCGATATCATCACGGTGACGCCGAGCTACATGCTGGCGATCCTCGACGAGTTCAAGCGTCAGAAGCTCGATCCGCGCCAATGCTCGCTCAAGGTCGGCATCTTCGGCGCCGAGCCCTGGACCAACGCCATGCGCGGCGAGATCGAGGACGCCTTCGACATGGATGCGACCGACATCTATGGTCTCTCCGAGGTGATCGGTCCCGGCGTGGCGCAGGAATGCATCGAGACCAAGGACGGGCTCCATATTTGGGAGGATCATTTCTACCCTGAAGTGATCGACCCCGAGACCGGCGCAGTGCTGCCCGACGGCGAGAAGGGCGAATTGGTCTTCACCTCGCTGACCAAAGAGGCGTTTCCGGTGATCCGCTATCGCACCCGCGACCTGACGCGGCTGTTGCCGGGCACGGCGCGGCCGGGCATGCGGCGCATGGAGAAGGTAACGGGGCGCTCGGATGACATGATCATCCTGCGCGGGGTCAATCTGTTCCCGACCCAGATCGAGGAGGTGTTGCTCGCGACCGATTGGTGCGGCGGCCACTTCATCCTGGAACTCACCCGCGAAGGCCGGATGGACGAGCTGACGATCATCGCCGAAGCGCGTCCCGAAAGCTGGGACGGCCGCGGTCTCGTCGATCACGCCGACAGGGTATCGACCCACATCAAGAACACGATCGGGATCAGCTCCAAGGTTCAGGTGGTCGCGCCGGCCACGCTGGAGCGCTCGCTCGGCAAGGCCAAGCGGCTCTACGACAAGCGGCCCAAGGACTGACTTGACGGATTGACTTGACCGGCCCCAAAGGCGACAAGGCCCGCAAGAAATCACGGGTCTTTCGATGTCGCCAGCCGATACCAAAACCGTCGAAGCGCGTTGCGTCCGCCTCAATGCCAAGGCGGAGAACGCCGCGGCACTTGCGCCGGTGATCGAGCCTCAGACGCTCAGGCCTGGTCCGAACGATCTCCTGATCGAGGTGAAAGCTGCCGCGGTCAATCCATCCGACGTCAAGGCCGCAACGGGGTTGATGCCTTATGCCGTCTTTCCGCGTACGCCCGGCCGGGACTACGCAGGCGTGGTGATCGACGGGCCGGCTGGGACGGTCGGTCGCGAGGTGTTTGGCTCCTCCGGCGATCTCGGCATCCGCCGCGACGGCACTCACGCAACCCATCTCGTGGTCGAAGCCGATGCCGTGGTGGAGAAGCCGAAGACGGTGTCCTGGGAGGAAGCCGCCGGCATCGGCGTGCCCTTCGTCACGGCCATGGAAGGCTTTCGTCGCGCCGGCGTGCCGAAGCCCGGCGAAATGGTGCTGGTCTTCGGCGTCAACGGCAAGGTCGGCCAGGCCGCCGTGCAGATCGCGACTTGGCAGGGCGCGCGCGTGATCGGCGTGGTGCGCAAGGCGGAGACCTATGAAGGCCACACCAACGCGCCGGTCGAGCTGATCGATGCTTCCACGACCGATGTCGCCACGCGCGTGCGCGATTTGACCGGCGGCAAAGGCGCGGACATCGTCTTCAACACGGTCGGCGACCCCTACTTCCCGGCGGCGCACAAGTCACTTGCTCTGCGCGGCCGCCAGATCCTGATCGCCGCGATCGACCGCATCGTCCAGTTCAACATTCTGGAGTTCTACCGGGGCCAGCATACCTATGTCGGTATCGACACGCTCGGCCTTTCGTCGGCGGCGACCGGTGCGGTGCTTCGTGATCTCGGTCCGGGCTTTGCGAGTGGGCATCTGAAACCGTTCCCGATCAAGGCGAGCGCCGTCTATCCGCTGGAGCGCGCCAGGGATGCTTATGTCGCTGTCGCTGGCTCGTCGCGCGACCGAGTGATCCTGAAGCCGTAACACACCGTCATTGCGAGCGCAGCGAAGCAATCCAGAAATGCACCCGCGGAGACAGACTGGATTGCTTCGCTGCGCTCGCAATGACGGAGATTGGCGAGAGTTCTGAGAACAACCGATGGAATCCACGCAACTCGTCATCCTCGCCGGCCTCGTCATCGGCCTGATTTATGGCGCCGTCGGCCTGCTCAGCGGCTTCTGCCTGATGAGCAGCATGCGCGGTTTTCTGGCGCGGGGCGACGGGCGGCTGGTGCGCACCTATGCGCTGGCGATTGCCGTTGCGATTGCCACCAGCCAGTTCTTCGCCGGTAGTGGCATGGTCGATCTCGGCAAGTCGATCTATCTGCAACAGACGTTTTCGGTGCCGGTGCTGTTCCTCGGCGGCCTGCTGTTCGGCTACGGCATGGTGCTGTCGAACGGCTGTGGCTCGCGGGCGCTAGTGCTGCTCGGCCGCGGTAATCTCCGTTCCTTCGTCGTCGTGATCGTGCTTGCGATTGCCGCGCAGATGACGCTCAAGGGCCTGATTGCACCGGCGCGTATCGCGCTGGTTCAGGCTTCTCAAACCACCGTCAACGCCAATTCGCTGCCGGCGCTGCTGGCAACGCTTGGCCCGGCTGAAGCTCTTTCGCGCGCGCTGGCCGCTGCCGCGCTCGTCGTCGGGCTGATCCTGTTTGCATTCGCGCATCCGGCATTTCGTCGCTCGCCGGGCCAAATCGCCGCGGGCGTCGTCGTCGGCCTGCTCGTCGCCGCCGGCTGGTTCGCTACCGGCTCTCTCGGCGCCGACGATTTCAATCCGGTGCCGGTGACTTCGCTCACTTTCATCGCGCCGATTGCTGATAGCCTGCAATACGCCATGCTCTCGACCGGCCTGACCCTCAATTTCGGCATCGCGACGGTCGCGGGCGTCTTCGCCGGGAGCCTGGTCACTGCGCTCGTCACGGGGCGCTTCAAGCTCGAAGGCTATTCTTCGCCGCGCCACATGCTGCGCTCGGGCACCGGCGCGGCGCTGATGGGGATCGGCGGCGTAATGGCGTTCGGCTGCTCGATAGGGCAGGGGCTCACCGGCATGTCGACGCTGGCGCTGGGCTCGTTCATCGCTGTTGCCGGCATTCTGCTTGGCACGACGGCGGGTCTGCGCGGTGCGCTGCGGGTCCAACCCTTCGAGGCGGCAACCGGGGTAGGTTCGCCGGCCGCTTGAATTACTCCACGGCCTTCGTCACGATGCGAATCTCCGATGTCAGCGTCCGGTGCACCGGGCACTTGTCGGCGATCTCCATCAGCCTCTTGCGCTGCTCGGCATCGAGCGCGCCCTCGATCGCAATGTCGCGCTCGATCTGGTCGAGCATGCCCTCGCGCGTCTCGCACTCCGCACAGTCCTTGGCGTAGATCTTGGAATGCTTCAGCGTGACGGTGACGCGGTCGAGCGGCAACGATTTGCGGTCGGCATAGAGGCGCATGGTCATGGAGGTGCAGGCGCCGAGGCCTGCGAGCAGGAAATCATAGGGCCCGGGACCAGCGTCCTCGCCGCCGGCAGCCACAGGCTCGTCCGCCACCAGACGGTGCGGACCGACCGAGATGATCTGGTTGAACTTGCTCTTGCGGGTCTCCTGCACCACGACCTGGCGCGGCGTCTCGGGGAGATCCATCGCCTTCGCGGGCTTTGCGGTGTCGATGTAGCGGCTGGCCCAGGCCGCGATCACATCGGCCGCGTAGAGAGCGTCAGCAGGCGCCGTCAGCAGATGGTCGGCGTGGTCGAGGGAGACGAAGCTCTTGGAGTGCTTCGCCGACACGAAGATCTTGGTCGCATTGTCGATGCCGACGGTGTCGTCGACCGGGGAGTGCATCACCAGAAGCGCCTTGTGCAGGCCGGTGACGTCCTTCATCAACTCATGCTCGATGATGTCGTCGAGGAATTCACGTCTGATCCGAAACGGGCGGCCCGCCAGCGAGACTTCCACTTCGCCCTGCGCGCGGATGTTATTGATGTGCTCTTTGAATAGCCCGGTGACGTGGGCGGGATCGGACGGCGCCGCGATGGTCGCAACCGCCTTGGCTTCAGGGATATGTCCTGCTGCCGCGAGGATCGCGGCACCGCCGAGGCTATGGCCGATCAGGACGGACGGCGCCTTGCGCGTTGCGCGCAGATGATCGGCGGCGCGCACGAGATCGGTCACATTGGAGGAGAACGTGGAGTTGGCGAAATCGCCCTCGCTGGAGCCGAGCCCGGTGAAGTCGAACCGCAGCACTGCAATGCCCTTGGCCGCGAGCGCAACGGAGATGCGCTTGGCGGCCAGCGTATCCTTGCCGCAGGTGAAGCAATGCGCGAACAGCGCGAAAGCTGCGGGCTCACCGTCCGGCAGCTCGAGCGCGGCCGAAAGCTGATGGCCGCCTTCACCGGTGAATTGAAAGCGTTCCGTCGGCATTGGACTTCCCCCGTCCTTTGTTGAACCTAATCGCCTGAATAGCGCTGCTCGGCCCAGGGATCGCCGCGGTTGTGATAGCCGCGGACTTCCCAGAAGCCCGGCGCGTCCTCAGTCCGGAATTCGATGGCCTGGAGCCATTTGGCACTCTTCCAAAAGTACAGATGCGGCACGACCAGCCGCACTGGTCCGCCATGCTCGGCCGACAGCGGCTGACCCGACCAGCTATGGGCGAGCAGAGCGTCCTCGGCGGCGAAGTCTTCCAGCGCGAGATTGGTGGTATAGCCATCATAGGAATGCAGCACGACGAAGCGAGCATCCTCGCGCGGCTGGCAGGCCGCGAGCAGCTCACGCGTCGCGAGCCCGTTCCACTCATTGTCATAGCGCGACCAGGTCGTCACGCAGTGAATGTCGGAGGTGAACCGCGCCTGCTTCTGCGCGGTGAATTCGGCAAAGGTCCAGAACACGGGGGCATCGACCGCGCCATAGACGTCGAGCCGCCAGCGCTCGCGCGACACAGGCGGCACGACGCCGAGATCGAGCACCGGCCAATCCTTGGTGAGGTGCTGGCCGGGCGGCAGCCTTTGGTCCTCCGGCCGCGTGATCTTCCCGGTGAGGAAGCGGCCCTCGCGCGCCCATTTCTCCTTGGTGCGCGTCAGCTTGCTGTCGGGCGGCTCGTTGTCGTCAGCCATGGCTTACTCGTGCCGATGCATTGCGGAGGCGTGCTTGGTGTCGCGCATGGTAGCATAGATGATCAGCGACAGGCAGATGATGCTGGCAAGATAGAAATAGAACCATTCCTCGTGCCCGATGCTCTTGAAATAGAGCGCGATCGCCGGCGCCGTGCCGCCGAAGATCGAGACCGTAATGGCATAGGGCAGACCGACGCCGAGCGCGCGGACATTGGTCGGGAACAACTCGGCCTTCACCACCGCATTGATCGAGGTGTAGCCGGCGACGAACAGCCAAGCGGCGCAGATCAGGATGAACGCGATGAAGGGCGACTTGGTCTCCTTCAGCGTCATCAGCAGCGGCACGGTCGCGAGCGTGCCGGCGACGCCGAAGAAGATCAGCAGCGGCTTGCGTCCGATCCTGTCGGAGATCGCGCCGTAGATCGGCTGGAGGATGGTCGCGAAAATCAAAGTGCCGAAGATCACGAAAGTGGTCTGGTCCTCGGTCAGCCCGACCGAAAGCTTGACGAAGGTCTGCATGTAGGTGGTGAACGTGTAGAAAGCGGCGGTGCCGCCGGCGGTGAGGCCGACGACCAGCAAGAGCTCGCGCGGATAACGCAGCAGGTTGGTGATCGATCCGGTCGGCTTCACCACCTTCTTGGCCTCCTCGAACGCCTCGGTCTCGTGCAGGCCACGCCGCATCACCGCGGCAAAGATCGCAAGCGCCGCGCCGATCGCAAAGGGGATACGCCAACCCCAGTCCTTCAGCTCCGCCGGCGTGAGGAAGACCTTTTGCAGGAGCAGCAGCACGATGATTGCGGTGAGCTGGCCGCCGATCAGCGTCACGTACTGAAAGCTGGAATAGAAGCCGCGGTGCTTGGGGTCGGCGACTTCGCTGAGGTAAGTGGCACTGGCGCCATATTCGCCGCCGAGGCTCAAGCCCTCGATGACGCGGGCGAGCGCCAGGATCACCGGCGCCGCAAAGCCGATCGTGGCATAGGTCGGCGTCAGCGCAATGATCAGCGAGCCGAAGCACATGAAGACGACAGACAGAGTGAGCGAGATGCGGCGGCCGAAATGGTCGGCGATATAGCCGAAGAACCAGCCGCCGAGAGGCCGCATCAGGAAGGTCGCCGCGAATACGACGGCGACGTTCAATTGCTGGACGACGGGGTCGTTACCGGGGAAGAACGCGGGAGCGAAGTAGAGCGCAAACGCCGTATAGGCGTAGAAATCGTACCACTCGACGAGATTGCCGATCGAGCCGATGAAGATCGCCTTGATCCGCCGCTCGGCGTCGGCGAGGTCAAAATACGCAGAGGCCGGGTTGGTTGCTTGCTCTGTCACGTCCGGCCTCTCCGTATCGTTGTTTGGAGAGGCCTACATCGCCTTTCCAAGCAGAAATGGCAACTGGCGGGGCCCTCTCACCGTGCCTTGCGACCAGGTCACGGTGCCTGCCGGGTCAAGAGCAAAATCCGGAATCCGCTTCAGCCATTCCTCCAGTGCAACCTGCATTTCCATGCGCGCAAGGTTGGAACCGACGCAGCGATGGATGCCGAGGCCGAAGGCAGCATGGCGGTTCTCGCGACGGTCGATCACGACTTTGTCAGCGTCCGGAAACATCTTGGGATCGCGGTTCGCGGCGGGGAAGGACAGCAGCACCATGTTGCCTGCTTTCACCGGGCAGCCCGAAATTGATGTGTCCTTGACCACCTCGCGCGCCATCGTCACCGGGGAATAGGCGCGCAGCAGTTCTTCCACCGCGGTTGGAATCAACCCTGGCTCGGCGATCAGCCGTTCGCGATCGGTCGGCGTTTTCGCAAGATGCCAGAGCGAGGAGCCGATCGCGCTCCAAGTGGTGTCGATGCCGGCGATCAGGAGCAGGCGCAGCGAGCCCAGCACGTGGGAGTCCTCGAGCGGATTGCCGTCCTTGTCCCTGGCGTTCATCAGGTAGGAGATCAGGTCGTCGGTCGGCTTCGTCTTGCGCGCCTCGATATGACTGCTGAAATAGGCGCTCATCTCCTGGACGGCCTGGAGCAGCTTGCTCTCGTCCTTGATGCCGAGCTCCAGGATCATGTGGATCCAGTTGACGAAGAGGTCGCTGTCGCTTTCGGGAATGCCGAGCATGTGCGCGATCGCGCGCACCGGAATGTGCTTCGTGTAGCGCGCCGCGGCGTCCACGCTCTTCTCGGCGATGAAGTCGTCGATCAGCTCGTTGCAGATGGCGCGGACCCTTGGCTCGAGCTTCTTCATCGCGTCCGGCGTGAACGGCGGCAGCAGCAATTGCTTGGCCGGCTTGTGCACGGGCGGATCGGAGGTGATCGGCGGGGCCGCATTCCTGGCGATCTCCGGGCGCACGTCGCGGACGATGATGCGGCGGGAGGAGAAATGCTCGGTGTCGTTGGCGATCTCGCGCACGGCTGCATAGGTCGTCGGCAGATAGCAGCCAAGGAAGCGTTCTGTGTGCACGACCGGGCTTGCGGCGCGCAGTTCGTCCCAGATCGGGAAGGGATCGTCCGTCCATTGCGGATCGGTGTGGTCGAAATCATGGACCCAGTCGGTCACGGGCGGATGAGCGGCGGGTTGGCTGACGTCGGACATCTCGGAATCCCCAGGGGCTCGTGTTCGCGGAAGGCACCCACAACGCGGAAAGCACGCTACTCCTCGATCACATCGATTGCGATCTCCGGACAATTGGACTTGGCAAGCCAGGCTTTGTCTTCCAGTCCCGGCGGGACGGTGCCGTCTCCGGCTTCATGGGCGTTGCCGTATTCGTCGAGCTCGAACAGCTCCGGCGCGAGCGCCTTGCAGCGGGCGTGGCCCTGGCATTTGTCGGGATCGACGTGAACCTTCAGTCGCTCTGCCATTGCGGCTTCCTCGGTCGTGTGCGCGCGAGGCCCGAAGGCGGCGCGTTTCCTCATCTGCGTTCTATAAGTTATATCCTATTACATTCGCGACAGGCTTCCCCTGTCAAGCGCAAACTTATAGTCTCGCCGCGACATGCGCTCACAACTCGCCCGCAAGCCCGAGAAGACCTACCACCATGGCGATCTTCGCGATGCCTTGATCAAGGCCGCGCTGCGCGAAGCGGAACGCGGCGGCGCCGAGGCGATCAGCATCAAGGCGCTGGCCAAGCAGCTCGGCGTCTCGCAGCCGGCGCCATACCGGCATTTTGCCGACCGCGACGCCTTGCTTGCGACGGTGACGGCAGAGGCGTTCCGGCAGCTCAGTGCAACCTTTCGGGCGGCGATGGCGAAACCGTCGGAGCAGTCGAAGCTGTCGCGGCTGGCGCAGGCAATGCTCGACTTCGGATTGCGCCGCAACGGCATCTATCGCCTGATGTTCGCGTCCCGCACAGTGTCCCGCGCCGCCAAGGGCAGCGAGCTGCATGAGGCCACGCGCGAGACGTTTGCGCTCGTGATCGAGGCCCTGGAGGTGCCTGCCGTCGGCTATTTGCGCGAACGACAGGCCCTCAAGATCTGGGCGGCGCTGCACGGCGTGGTGATGCTGGCGGAGCAGGGCCTGTTCACCGGCGAGGCCGCTCATGCCACGCGCGAGGATCTCGTCCAGGATTTCGTGAGCGAAACGAAGGCCGCGCTCGCGGTCGCGATCAAGGATGCCCGGCGAAAAAAGAACGGCGCTTAAGTCTTCGCCTTCAGCAGGCTCATCAGCTTGTCGACCGCGCTGTCCGGTGTGGTGACGACAGGGCGGCCGGTGGCTTCCGCAACCAGCGGCGCCGTTGCCGCGATGCTGAACTGCGCGAGCGCGATGACATCGCAATCGCGCAAATCGCGTGAGGCCTCCGTAATCAGCCGGTCGTGCGTGGCGCGGTCGCCGCGATCGAGCGCAGCCAGCGCGCCCTCGGCAAGTTTCGGCACGATTTGGACGGAAGCAGGAAATTCCGGCGGCATCGAGACCAGGGTCGGCGGGAAGGTCGAGAGCAGGCCGATGCGCTTACCCATGGTCACGGCACGTTCGATCATCGCCTCGTTCGGCTTCAGCACCGGCATCGGCGCATGCGCCCGCGCGACCGCCTCGATGCAGGGACCGAAGGCCGAACAGGTGAACAAGATCCCGTCCGCCCCTGTTGCCGCCGCGTAATCGCCGAGCGCCAGGAAGCGCTCGGTCATCGTGTCGGTAAGCGCACCGTCGCGCGCCAGATCCGCCGATAGGCTGTCGTCGAGCAGGTTCATCAGCCGCGCCTCGGGCCACGCCTGCGCGAACGCCGCCTCGATCGGCGCGATGGAATGCTTGAGGGCGTGGATGAGGGCGATGCGCATGGGATGTCTCGTCTCCCTCGCCCCGCTTGCGGGGAGAGGGTGGGGTGAGGGGGAGTCTCCGCGGGGACGGTGAGAGTTGGACTCGCGGAAGCTCCCCCTCACCCGACCGCTGCGCGGTCGACCTCTCCCCGCAGGCGGGGAGAGGTGAAGCACCGTCTACTTGAACGGCAGCGCGTACATCAAGCCGCCCTTGCTCCAGAGGCCGTTGAGGCCGCGATCGAGCTTGAGCGTGCTGGCCTTGCCGACGTTGCGCTCATAGATCTCGCCATAATTGCCGGTGGCCTTGATCGCCGTGACCAGCCATTTGTTGTCGAGCCCAAGCCGCGAGCCGAGGTCGCCGGAGGCACCGAGGAGCCGCTGGATCGCAGGCGTCTGCGACTTCGCCATCTCGTCGACATTGGCTTGGGTGACGCCGAGTTCTTCGGCCTCTATCAGACCGTAATGCAGCCAGGTGATGATGTCGCTCCAGACCTCGTCGCCGTTGCGGGTGAAGGGGCCGAGTGGCTCCTTGCTGATGGTCTGCGACAGCACGACGTAGTCGACCGGGTTCGGCGCCGCGGTCGTCACGGCACCCGCGAGCGCAGAGGCGTCCTGGGTCATGGCATCGCAGCGGCCGCCGAAGAAGGTCTGGTACATGGTGTCGATGCGGTCGAACACCAGCGGCTTCCAGTCGATGCCGTTGGCGCGGCCGTAATCACCCAGCGTGACCTCATGCGTGGTGCCTTGAGCCACGCAGACGGTGGCGCCCTTGAGGTCCTTCAGCTCCTTCACGCCGAGGTCTTTCCTCACGACAAAACCCTGGCCGTCGTAGAAGTTGATCGGACCTTGCCGCAGGCCCAGTGTTACGCCGCGCAAGTATGTCTGGGTCGAATTGCGGTAGAGCACGTCGATCTCGCCCGATTGCAGCGCGGTGAAGCGGTTCTGCGCGGTCAGCGAGACGTAACGCACCTTGTTGGGATCACCGAGCACGCCGGCCGCGAGGGCGCGGCAATAGTCGACGTCGAGACCCTTGTAGTTGCCTTGCGAATCCGGCGCGGAGAAGCCGGCAAAGCCGGCGCTGACGCCGCACACCAGCGTGCCGCGGCTCTTCACCGTGTCGAGCGTCGCGGCCGACGCGACGACCGTCGATGCTGCGAGCACGCCCGCTGCGATAACCACTTTCCTCATCATGCTACTCTCCCCTCAGTGATTGACACTACGCAACACGTTGTCGACGGCCGTGCCGAGCCTGTCGACGATCAGGTCGATCTCGTCTGCGGAAGCGATATAGGGCGGCGCCAGCAGCACGTGGTCGCCGCGCACCCCGTCTACGGTGCCGCCGCCGGGATAGCAGCCGAGCCCGTTGGCGAGCGCCTCCGCCTTGATCTTCTGGTGCAGCTTGAGCGCCGGGTCGAACGAGGTGCGGCTGGCGCGATCGGCGACGAGCTCGATAGCCCAGAACAGCCCGCGACCCCTGATGTCGCCGACATGGCGGTGATTGCCGAAGCGTTCGGTCAGCCGTTGCTCGAGTTGCCGCCCGCGCTCTCTGACTTGATCGAGCAGGCCGTCCTCGCGGATCACGTTTTGCACCGTGAGCGCGGCCGCGCAGGCGAGGGGATGCGCCAGATAGGTGTGACCGTGCTGGAACGCGCCGGAGCCGGCGCGGATCGTGTCGACGATCTTGCCGCTCGCGAGCATCGCGCCGATCGGCTGATAGCCGCCACCGAGACCCTTCGCGATGGCCTGGATGTCGGGCGCGATACCTTCCTGCTCCCAGGCATGCGTGGTGCCGGTGCGGCCCATGCCGCACATGACCTCGTCGAGGATCAGCAGCGCGCCGTGCCGGTCGCAGATCTCGCGTACCGCCTTGAAGTAGCCCTCCGGTGCGGTCACGGCGCCGGCGGTGGCGCCGACGACGGGCTCGGCGAGGAACGCCGCCACGCTGTCGGGGCCAAGCCGCTGAAACTCGGCTTCGAGCTCGGCGGCAAGGCGCGCGACGAACTGCGCATCCGACTCGCCCTCGCGCTTCTCGTGATAGGCGAAGGCCGGCGTCACGTGGCTGAATGCCGCCGAGAGTAGCGGTGCATAGGGTGCGCGCCGCCAGGCATTGCCGCCGGCGGCAAGCGCGCCGAGCGTGTTGCCGTGATAGCTCTGCCGCCGCGCGATGAAGTGTTGCCGCTGCGGCTCGCCGCGCTCGATGAAATATTGCCGGGCGAGCTTGATGCTGGCCTCGATCGCCTCCGATCCGCCGCTGACGAAATAGGCGTAGGCGAGACCGCCGGGCTCATGGCCGACCAGCAGCTCAGCCAGTGCCTCGGCCGGCTCGGAGGAGAAGAACGCGGTATGAGCATAGGCAAGCGTCGCAGCCTGCTTTGTCATCGCCGCGATCACGCGCGGGTGCTGGTGCCCGAGGCAGGAGACCGCCGCGCCACCGGAGGCGTCGATGATGCGCCGGCCGTCCTCGGCAAAGAGATAGACGCCTTCACCGCCGATCGCCTTGGGCGGCGTTTCGCGCAACGAGCGGTGCAGCACGCGGCTGGTGCGAGCGGCCATGGGTCAACCTTTCTCTGGGACGTAAGTGGAGGTCGCAGCGAGTCGCGCCTCGGTACTTTCCAGACGCTTCTTCGCGGCAACGCCGCCGAGCGAGAACGTGACCGCCGCGAGCGACTGCGCGATCGCAATCGCGCCGGTGAGGCTCGGAAAGAAGCCCGGAGAGGACGCCGCCTCGAACAGCAGCACGTGGTCGGCGCCCTCGGCCATTGGTGCCGAGAGACTATCCGCGATGGCGACCAGTGTCGCGCCGGCGCGATAGGCCGCCTGCGCGACACGGACGCTTGCATGCGTGTAGGGCAGGAAGCCGACGACGATAACGGCTTCCCCGGGCCGGAACGCGCCGAGATCGAGGTCGTCGGGGCCGGAAGCACCGACGAGCTGGACCTGCTCGGGCCGAAACAGTCGCAGCTCGTAGTTTAGCAATTCCGCGACGCTGCGGCAGCTGCGATAGCCGGCGATCCAGATCCGCTTGGCATCGTGCAGCGCGCGGGCAGCTTCCGCGATCGGGTGTGCCGGGATCCGCGGAAGGCCGGCGGCCTCGGCCGCAAGCTTGTTGGTGACGAGCGCGACATCGGCGTTCGGCCCGTGGCGACGGCCTCTTGCGCGGCCGGAGAAGGGCGCGGTCTGCGACGGCCGCCGCGCCTCGGTCAGCGCCGCGCGCAACTCCTCCCAGCCCGAATAGCCGATCGCCTTCGCAAGCCGCGTGAACGCGGCAGGATCGGCGCCGGCTTCCGCCGCGAGATCGCGCATCGAACGGGTGGTGGCGTCGTAATCGTTGGCGGCGACGAAGCGTCCGACCTCCTGCAAGCGCATCGGGAGCGATGGCAATGCAATACGCAGCTCGCTCAACGGCGAGGATTTCGCGGGCTCGGCCATGAAACATTTGTTGCATGAATTGAAGTTTGGTGCAACAGTTGACGTGCGCTGCCGGAAATCGCTGCCCCTTGAGAAGGATTTTTGTGCCGTGACCTCAGATGCACCGAGACCGCCGCCGCGCCGCCGCTTCTTCGGCGCCTTCGGGCGCCGCGAGCTGAAGGGCCTGTTCTGGCAGGTCCTGGTCGTCGGCATCGCGGTTGCGGTCATCGCGTTCCTCTGGTCCAACACCGTCACCAACCTCTCGGCCCGCCGCATCACCACCGGTTTTGCCTTCCTCGGCCGCGAGGCCGGCATGCCCATCGCCGACAGTCTGCTCGCCTATAGTCCGAGAGACACTTACCTCTGGGCGTTCGTTGTCGGCGTCGCCAACACCTTGCGCGTTGCCGTGATCGGGATCGTGCTCGCGACGATCTTGGGCACGCTAATCGGCATCTCGCGATTGTCGGCGAACTGGCTGCTGTCACGGCTCGCCGCGGTCTATGTCGAGACGCTTCGCGATATCCCGCTGCTGCTTCAGCTCCTGTTCTGGTACGTGCTGATGCAGGCACTGCCGGCTGCACGCGCCGCGTGGCGACCTGTCGAGGGTGTGTTCCTCTCCAATCGCGGCTTGATCCTGCCGGCGATCCCGTTCGGCCCGCCCCAGCTGGCGGTCCTCGGCACCGCGGTGCTGGGTTGCGCGGTGTTCTATGTCGTCCGGCGATGGCTGATCGCGCAGCAGATGCGCGATGGCAAGCCACGGCCAGCTTGGCCCTTTGCGGTTGCGCTGATGATTGCGTTGCCGGCGCTGGCGTCCGTGCTGCTCGGCGTATCCTGGCGGATCGAATGGCCCCAGCTGCGCGGCTTCAACTTCGTCGGCGGGCTGACGCTGGCGCCCGAATATTTCGCGCTGCTGATCGCGCTCGTCACCTACACCTCGGCCTTCATCGCCGAGATCGTGCGTAGCGGCATCCAATCCGTGCCGCGGGGACAGTGGGACGCCGCCAACGCGCTCGGTCTGCGCCGCAGCTTCATGCTGCGGCAGATCATCTTGCCGCAGGCGCTACGCGTGATCGTGCCGCCGATGACGAGCCAGTATCTCAATCTGACAAAAAACTCCTCGCTCGCGGTCGCGATCGGCTACCAGGATGTCGTCTCGATCGCGAACACCACGCTCAACCAGACAGGCCAGGCGATCGAGGCGATCGCGTTGATCATGGCGGTGTTCCTGACCATCAGTCTCGGCATCAGCTTTTTCATGAATTGGTACAATGCGCGCATCGCGCTGGTGGAGCGCTGAGAATGACGGCGATCAGCGATATGCCGGACGTGCCGCGTGCCGCTCGCCGCCCACAGGTTGGAAATCCGATGCTGCGCTGGCTGCGCAGCAACTTGTTCTCGTCGATCCCGAACGGCATCCTGACGATCGTGCTGCTGGCGGTGCTCGCGAAGGGCGTGATCAGCTTCGTGCAATGGGGTATTGCTAGTGCGGTCTGGCTTACGCCGGTGAATGATTCCAGCGCTTGCCGCGCGGTGCGCGGCATCGGCGCCTGCTGGGCGGTCATTCCTGAAAAGTACCGCTTCATCCTGTTCGGCACCTATCCGTTCGACGAGCAGTGGCGGCCGGCGCTGTCGGTCGTGCTGTTCATCGCGCTGTTCTATCTCTCGACCCGCCGCGCCCTGTGGCGGCGCGAGCTCGTTTTCATCTGGATCGGTGCGCTCGCGCTAATCAGCGTGCTGATGTGGGGCGGGGTGCTGGGACTCTCTTTCGTCTCGCAGGATCGCTGGGGCGGATTGCCGGTGACACTGATCCTGGCGACGTTTGGACTCGCGTTCGGCTTTCCACTCGGCATCCTTGTCGCGCTCGGCAGGCGTTCAAAGCTTCCAGCGATCCGTTCGCTCAGTGTGCTCTATGTCGAGCTGATCCGCGGCGTGCCGCTGGTGAGCCTCTTGTTCATGGCCAGCGTGATGTTTCCGCTGTTCATGCCTAGTGGGTTCAACATCGACAAGCTCCTGCGCGCACAGATCGCGATCATCCTGTTCGCGGGCGCCTACCTTGCCGAAGTCATCCGCGGTGGCCTTCAGGCCGTGCCGCGTGGTCAATATGAGGCTGCCGACGCGCTCGGGCTGTCCTACTGGCGCAAGAACCGGCTGATCATCCTGCCGCAGGCGATCCGCCACGTCATCCCGCCGCTGGTCAACACCTTCATCGCCTTCTTCAAGGACACCAGTCTCGTGCTGATCATCGGCATCTTCGACCTGCTGACGACGGCGAAGACCGCGATCATCGATCCCGCCTGGCAGCAGTTTTCCGTCGAGGTCTATATCTTCGTCGCCGCAATCTATTTTGTCTTTTGCTTTGCGATGTCGCGCTACAGCCGGAGTCTGGAGGCGACGAGCGGAAGGTGATCTTCCTTCTCCCCTTGTGGGAAGGTGGCATGGGCGGCCTTCGGCCGCCGTTCTTGGGAACGCCGATGCTTCGCATCGGCTATGGCGCCGGATGAGGGGTTTGCTTCAGCGAACTCCCATGACGAGATTTGCGCGCGGAGAGATACCCCTCACCCGTCTCGCCGCTATGCGGCGATCCACCCTCTCCCGCAAGGGGAGAGGGGTACTGCGCTAGCATCATGGATTGCGCTGTTGCTTCACCCTCGGATCGATCGGTGTCGTGCCGCGCAGGCCCAATATATCCTCCAGCACTTTCGCGCCTGCGATCACTTGCGCATCCGCACGTGGTGCGCCGACCACCTGCACGCCGACCGGCAGGCCTGACGCCGTGAAACCGCAGGGCAGCGACAGTGACGGGCAGCATGCGAGCGTGATGGCGTAGACGATGCCGAGCCATTCGACGTAATTGTCAAATCGCTTGCCCGCGCATTCGGCGACATAGCGATTTTCGACCGGGAAGGGCGGCACGATCGTGGTCGGCACCAGCAGGAGATCGTAGGTCCTAAAGAACTCGACCGCGCGCGCGGTCATGCCGACGCGCTGGGCCTCGGCACGTTCGAGCTGCTCGACGGTGAGCTTGAGGCCTTCCTCGATGTTCCAGATCACCTCCGGCTTGAGCAGGTCACGCTTGGTGCGAAGAAGTTGCGCCTTGCTGATCGCGAAGTCGAAAGCGCGCAGCACGTGGAAGCATTCATGCGCCTCGCGCCAGTCCGGATGCGCCTCCTCGACGGTGACGCCGGCCTCGGCGAAGCGTTCAGCCGCCTTGCGTGTGATCGCCTTGACCTCGGGATCGACCGGCGTGATGCCGAGATCGGGCGAATAGGCGATACGCCTCGGCTTCTTGCCGGACTGGGCAGCCGACAGGAACGACGTCAGCGGCGCCGGCAGCGACAGCGGATCGGCGGCATAGTCGCCGCTCATGGCATCCAGCAGCAGTGCGAGATCCTCGACGTTGCGGGCCATCGGGCCCTGCACGCCGAGATTGCGGTCGATGCCCGCCTTGGGCGTATGCGCGACGCGGCCGATGCTCGGCCGCATGCCGACGATGCCGCAGAAACTTGCCGGACTGCGCAGGCTGCCGCCCATGTCGGAGCCCTGCGCGAGCCAGGCCATGCCGGTGGCCAGCGCCACTGCCGCGCCGCCGGAGGAGCCGGCGGCAGATTTCGAAGTATCCCAGGGATTGAGGGTCGCACCGAACACCTCGTTGAAGGTGTTGGCGCCGGCGCCGAATTCCGGCGTGTTGGATTTGGCGTAGACCACCGCACCATTGGCCTCGAGGTTCTCGACCATGAGGTCGGATTTCGCGGGGATGTTGTCCTTGAAGATCGGCGAGCCCTGCGTGTTCAGCACGCCCGCAACGTCGGTCAGATCCTTGATCGGCACCGGCAGGCCCGCGAGCAGCCCGCGCGCGCCGGCCGGCTTCTGCATCAGCGCCTTGGCGTTATCCCGGGCGCGATCGAAGCACAGCGTCGGCAGCGCGTTGACCCTGCCATCGACTTCGCTGATGCGCTTCTCCACCACATCCAGCAGTTCAAGCGGCGAGACGTCGCCAGACCGCAATTTGTCGACGACGGCGCACGCGGTTTCGCGGATCAGCTCTTGAGACAACTATTTTACTCCTATGCTTGTACTTGGTGCCGTCATTGCGAGCGAAGCGAAGCAATCCAGTCTTTTCACCGCGGGGGCATTTCTGGATTGCTTCGCTTCGCTCACAATGACGGGGATAGAGTTAGCCCCACCCGGCGCTGATGCCGCCATCAACGGTGTAGATCACCCCTGACGTGTAGCCCGAGCGGTCCGACGCCAGGAACGCCATGAGGTCGCCGATCTCGCGCGCATGCGCAGGGCGCCCGAGCGGCAGGCTCTTCTGGAATTCCTTGTAGCGGGTCTCGTCACCGAACTGGTGCTTTGCCCGCGTCTTGAGCAGGGTGACGTGGCGGTCGGTGCCGACAGGTCCGGGATTGATGCCGACCACGCGGATGTTGTCGGCGAGACTTTTTCCACCGAGCGCGCGGGTGAAGGCCATCAGCGCGGCGTTGCCGGCGCTGCCGCAGATGTAATTAGCATCGAACTTCTCGCCCGCCGCGCCGATGTCGTTGACAATCACGCCGCCACCCTTGGCCTTCATCTGCGCATAGATCTGCCGCGTGAGGTTGATGTAGCCGAACACTTTCAATTCCCAGGCGTGCCGCCAGGTCGCCTCGTCGATCTTGTCGATGGACCCGCCAGGGATGTCGCCGGCGTTGTTGACGAGGATGTCGATGTCCGCAGCTTCCTTGGCGAGCCGCGCGATGTCCTCGGATTTGCGTAGATCGACGACACTCGTCGCGGCATCGACCTGGTGCGCGGAGCGCAACCGCTCGGCCAGCGCCTTGAGCTGCTCGCCGCTGCGGGCAGCGAGCAGCAGATGCGCGCCTTCCTCGGCAAACGCCTCGGCGGCGGCCGCGCCGATGCCCTTGGATGCGCCCGTGATCAGGACGCGCTTGCCACGCAGATGCAGATCCATGAAGGGGACTCGCAGGATAGGAACAGGATCAAATCAGTAGGCGCTCGGTCGCGCCATGGTCAACATTGCAGTGCAGCGTTGCACTGCCGCCGCGTTTGGTCCATTGCAGTGCGATCAAAAGGCGGCGGCTGCCGAACCAATCAAGGACGTTCTCGATGAGCAAGAAACAATACCGGATCGCAGTCATTCCCGGCGACGGCATCGGCAAGGAAGTGATGCCTGAGGGCCAGCGCGTTCTGGAGGCGGCGGCGAAGAAGCACGGGGTGTCCCTGCAATTCGACCATTTCGACTTCTCGTCCTGGGACTATTACGAGAAGCACGGCCAGATGATGCCGGATGACTGGAAGGAAAAGATCGGCAAGCACGATGCGATCTATTTCGGTGCGGTCGGTTGGCCGGCCAAGATTCCGGACCACGTCTCGCTGTGGGGCTCGTTGATCAAGTTTCGCCGCGAGTTCGACCAGTATGTGAACCTGCGCCCGGTGCGGCTGATGCCCGGCGTGCCGTCGCCGCTGGCGAACCGCAAGCCCGGCGACATCGATTTCTGGGTGGTGCGCGAGAACACCGAAGGCGAATATTCCTCCGTCGGCGGCCGCATGTTCCCGGACACCGACCGTGAATTCGTGACGCAGCAGACGGTGATGACCCGCATCGGCGTCGACCGCATCCTGAAGTTCGCCTTCGAGCTCGCCCAGTCGCGGCCGAAGAAGCACCTGACGTCGGCGACGAAATCGAACGGCATCTCCATCACGATGCCCTATTGGGACGAACGCGTGGAGGCGATGGCCAAGAAGTTCCCGGGCGTGAAGTGGGACAAGTACCACATCGATATCCTGACCGCGAACTTCGTGCTGCATCCGGACTGGTTCGACGTCGTGGTCGGCTCCAATCTGTTCGGCGACATCCTCTCCGATCTCGGCCCGGCCTGCACCGGCACCATCGGCATCGCGCCGTCAGGCAACATCAATCCCGAGGGCGATTTCCCCTCGGTGTTCGAGCCGGTACACGGCTCGGCGCCTGACATCGCGGGGCAGGGCATCGCCAACCCGATCGGCATGATCTGGTCGGGCGCGATGATGTTGGAACATCTCGGCGAGAAGGAAGCCGGCAAGTCGATCGTCGACGCGATCGAGCGCACGCTCGCCGAACGCACGCTCCGGACCAAGGACCTCGGCGGTAATGCCGACACGACGGCCTGCGGCAAGGCCGTCGCGGAGATGGTGGACTAGCTCGGTGCTTCACCCTCTCCCCTTGTGGGAGAGGGTGGCTTCGATGCGCAGCATCGAGGCCGGGTGAGGGGTCTCTATCCGCGGAGACAGGCCTCTCATTTGAAGGACAGCTCGTGGAGCGAACCCCTCATCCGGCGCCATAGCCGATGCGAAGCATCGGCGTTCCCAAGAACGGCGGCCGAAGGCCGCCTATGCCACCTTCTCCCACAAGGGGAAAAGGGAGGGCAGCACGGAAAGTGACTCTTCCATTCCCGCGCAGCAGATTACTCACCCCACGATCTTCTCGATCGCGGCCTGATCCAGCCCGAACCGCTTCCCGGCATCCAGAATTTCCTGCCAGGTGGTCGGATCGACAGGAATGCCTTCGGCCAGCCGCTTCTTCTTGGTCTCGCGCTCGGGCTCGCCGGCGATTCTGACCTTGTCGACGCCGGGGCCGGGCGGCGAGCCGGTGTGCCAGGCAACGAAACTCTCGACTTCGCGCGCGAGGTTCTCGCCGGTGCCGAGCTTGCCAGGGTCGATGACGATCGAGAGCATGCCGTTGAGGACGTTGTACTTGCCGTCGGACGGGCCCTTGACCACCTGCCCGCCGGAGAGCGCGCCGCCGAGGATTTCGCACACCAGCGCGAGCCCCGAACCCTTGTGCTCGCCGAACGGCAGGATCGCGCCGTATGGCGGGATCACGGTGTAGCGCGGATTGACCGTGGGCTTGCCTTCATCGTCGATGATGGTGCTGGGCTCGAGCTCGACGCCCTTGTTGTGGGCGACGCGGGTCTTGCCCTGCGCGATCCTGCTGGTGGCGAAGTCGAGCACGATGGGGTCCTTGCCCCGGCGCGGGATGCCGACGCAGAACGGATTGGTGCCGTGGCGCGCATCGCTGCCGCCCCAGGGCGCCACGATCGGGCGCGAGATCACGTTGACGAAGTGGATCGAGACCAGCCCGTGGTCGATGCATTGCTCGGCCCAGTGGCCGATGCGGCCGATATGGTGCGAGTTCGAGAGGCCGACGAGGCACACGCCATTTTTCTTGGCGCGCTCGGCCGCCAACTCCATCGCCTCATGGCCGATCACCTGGCCGTAGCCGGTCAGGCCGTCGAGGGTGAGCAGCGGACCGGTGTCGAGCACGATCTTGACGTGCTGGTTCACGGCGAGTCCGCCTGTCGTGACGCTCTGAACATAGCGCGGGATCATGCCGACGCCGTGGGAGTCATGTCCCTTCAGATTGGCCTCGACGAGGTTGGTGGACACGAGCTCGGCCTCGCGGTCCGAGGAGCCGCCGGCCTTGACGATGGCGTGGATGGCGTTGGTGAGCGGCTCTGCCTTGATGGTGCGATAGTCGGCCATTGTTGTTGCTCTTATCCTCTTACGATCCGGCGGGGGGCGTAGGGTGGGTTAGGCGAAGCCGTAACCCACCTCTTCTGTCCCAGCGGAAATAGACAGTGGTGGGTTACGCTTCGCTAACCCACCCTACGAACTTACGATTCGGCGGCAGTGCTCCCACGCCGCTTCAATCAGGTTTTCGCTCGCTTCCGGGGTGCGGAAGGCGGAATGCGCCGACAGTGTCACATTCGGCAATTTTGTCAGCGGATGATCGCCGGGCAGCGGCTCGATGTTGAAGACGTCGAGACCGGCATGGCGGATGTGGCCCGACTTCAGCGCGTCGATCATCGCGGCTTCGTCGACGATCGCGGCGCGAGCGGTGTTGATGAGGATGACGCCGCGCTTCATCGCAAGGATCTTCTCGCGCGTGATCATGCCGCGCGTCTCATCGTTGAGCAGCAGATGCAGCGACACGACGTCGCTCCTTGCCAGCACGGTGTCGAGATCGGTGAATTCCACGCCAGGACAGCTCTTTGGCGAGCGGTTCCAGGCGATCACCTTCATGCCGCTGCCGGACGCAATGCGTGCAACTTCCGCGGCGATACCGCCGAAGCCGATCAGCCCGAGCGTCTTGCCGGTGAGCTGCATGCCGTCCTCGCGCAGCCAGTTGCCGCCGCGCATCTCGCGATCCATCATCGCGATGACGCGGGCAGAGGCCCACATCAGCGCGATCGCGGATTCCGCCACCGCCGTGTCGCCGTAGCCCTTGATCAGATGCACGGAGATGCCGAGTTCGGCCAGTTCCTCCGGATTCATGTAGCTGCGCGCGCCGGTGCCGAGGAACACGACGTGCTTCAGCCCGGCGCACTTCTTCGCGACCTCGGTCGGCAGCGCAGTGTGATCGACGATGGCGATCTCGGCGCCGTCGAGAATATCAGGGTACTGCTCGGGCTTGATATCGGGGTCCTTGTGGATCTTGACCTTGGGATCGCCTAGCTTCTCCAGCCGCTCCATGATCAGGGCAAGCGTTTCATTGGCGTCGACGAAAACTCCGCGCATGGTTCTCTCCGGTCAGGATGCGACGCCGGCGATCGCCAGCACGGTATGCATGAGAACGTTGGTGCCCGCGGCGCAGTCTGGCTGCGTGGCGTCCTCCAGCTCGTTGTGGCTGATGCCGTCCTTGCAGGGCACGAACACCATCGCCGCCGGCATGATGGTGTTGAGGTTGCAGGCGTCGTGGCCAGCACCGGAGGTGATGCGGCGAGACGAATAGCCCAGCGTCTTCGCCGCATTCTCGACCGCCGCAATCAGCTTGGGATCGAAATGCGTCGGCGGCTTGCGCCAGACCAGGTCGATCTTGACCTCGACCTTGCGGCGCGCGGCGATCTCGGCAATCGCGGCGCGCAAATCGCGATCGAGCGCGTCCATGATGGCGCCATCGGCGCTGCGGCAATCCATGGTGAAAGCGATCTCGCCGGGAATGACGTTGCGTGAGGGGTTTGCGATCACGGCCTCGCCGATGGTGCCGACCGCGTTCGGTCCGTGCCTTTTTGCGATCGCCTCCATTGCCAGCACGATCTCGGACAGCGTCGCCAGCGCATCACGCCGCAGCGGCATCGGCGTCGATCCCGCATGGCTCTCGAAGCCGGAAATCTTGCCGTCGTACCACAGCACGCCCTGACCGGAATCGACCACGCCGATGGTCTTGCCTTCGGCCTCAAGGATCGGGCCCTGCTCGATGTGCAGCTCGACGAAGCAGCCGAGCTTCTGGAAACCGACCGGCTTGTCGCCGCGATAGCCGATGCCGTCGAGGGCCTGGCCGACGGTCGTACCCTCGGCGTCCTTGCGCGACAAAATGTCGTCGGTGGTGAAGTCGCCGACATAAGCCGCGGAGGCCATCATCGCCGGTGCGAAGCGCGAGCCTTCCTCGTTGGTCCAGTTGACGACGCAGATCGGCGCTTCGGTTTCGATGCCGGCATCGTTCAGCGTGCGGATCACTTCGAGTGCGCCGAGCGTACCCAGAATGCCGTCATACTTGCCGCCGGTCGGCTGCGTGTCGAGATGCGAGCCGATGCCGACGGGCGGCTTCGACATGTCGCGGCCCTTGCGCAGGCCGAACATCGAGCCGAGCGCATCGACATGCACCTCCAGGCCCGCGTCTTCGCAGGCCTTGCGGAACCAGTCGCGGACCTGCTTGTCCTCGGAGCTCAGTGTCAGCCGCCGCACGCCACCCTTGGCCGTCGCGCCGAACTGCGCGGTGTCGTGGATGGAGCCCCAGAGGCGGGCGGAATCGATCTGCAGGTTGGTGGCGGCTCGGCTCATGCGGTCAGTCTCTCAATTGTCCGGCGCCTTTTTCAATGACGCGCCAGCGCGGGCGCGTCAACCGCGAGGCTGCTCTGCGCAATTTGCCGTGCCAGGTCCGCGACGCGCTCGACTGCCACGACGTCGGGCGAGGCGAGCCAGCTCGCGGTGAAGGTCAGCGGCGCGATCGCGAGATCGGTGTCGAGCAGTTGCAGCCGCCCGTCGGCAAGCTCGTTCTCGACGATGGCGTCGGGGATCACGGCGATGCCGAGTCCTTCGACCGCCATGTGGATGACGGTGGCCAGCGAGGCGGAGGCGTGCAGCCGGATCGGCGGCAGCTCAGGCCGGTCGAACACTTCGCGCACGACCTCGTAAGGCTTGGTCTTGCGCGGAAAGGTGATGATCGGAAATCGTGCGAGCTCAGCCGGCGTCACCGGACCCTGGCCGAGGCCGAGCGAGGGGCTTGCGAGGAAGCCGATCGGATAATCGGCGAGCACGCGATTGTGCACGCCGGAAGTGGACAGCGGTCCCACCACAAACGCAAGCTCGATCTCCTGCGCGAGCAGGCGCGCGGTGAGGTTCGGCGTGATGTCGACCTCGATCTCCAGCGACAGGTTCGGATAGACCTCGTTCACGCTCTTCACCAGGCGCGGCAGCCAAGTGTGCACGATGGTCTCGGCGACGCCGAGCCGCATGACGCCGCGCATCGCCGAGCGATCGCCGATCTCCGCCATCATCGCGGCGCGCAGGCCGATCAGCTTCTCCGCATAGACCATCATCTGCCGGCCGCTCGGTGTCGGCGAGGCCACGCGATGATCGCGATTGAGGAGCTTCACGCCCATCTCGCGCTCGAGCTGGGCGATGCGCTGGGAGATCGCCGGCTGGGTGGTGTTGAGCCGTTGTGCGGCGCCCCGAAAGCTGCCGAGCTTCACAACCCAGAGGAATGTCTCGATCGACCTGAAGTCCAGCATTGGAAGGATTTTCCCAGTCGATAAATAAGATTTATCGAGATTGATTAGAAACGACGATTAGACTTTATAGCACGCTTGGTGTTGGCTTGTCTTTGTCGAGTTTATAGGCAGGTCGATCCCATGACTGTTTTGGTGGCAGCGCAGCAAACTGAAACGCCCGACATGCTCCCGAGCCGCAAGGCCCGGCTCGCCTATCGCAACGGGCTGGTCGCCTCCACCGCCGGCGTCGCCCCAGGATTCGTTCAGGGCAATCTGGCGATCCTGCCGGCGGAATATGCCGGCGCCTTTCACCGCTTCTGCCAGCTCAATCCCAAGCCGTGCCCGATCATCGGCATGTCCGACGTCGGCAGCCCTTACATCCCTTCGCTCGGCGCCGATCTCGACATCCGCACCGACGTTCCGCGCTATCGAGTCTGGCGCGACGGCGAGGTCGTGGACGAACCGACCGACGTGACGTCGTATTGGCGCGACGATCTCGTCACCTTTGTGCTCGGCTGCTCCTTCTCGTTCGAAGAGGCCCTGCTCGAGGAGGGAATGCCGATCCGCCACATCGAGAAGAACGTGCGCGTGCCGATGTATCGCACCAACATCGCCTGCGGCGAGGCCGGACCGTTTGCCGGCCCGATGGTGGTGTCGATGCGTCCGTTCAAGCCGGCGGATGCGATCCGCGCGGTGCAGATCACCTCGCGCTATCCGGCCGTGCACGGCGCGCCCGTACATCTCGGCCATCCGCATCTGATCGGCATCAAGGACATTGCCAAGCCCGACTACGGCGATCCCGTGCCGGTCGCCGATGATGAGATTCCGGTGTTCTGGGCCTGTGGCGTCACGCCGCAATCCGTCATCAACGCCGCGAAGCTGCCGTTCGCGATCACGCATTCGCCCGGGCTGATGCTGGTGACGGATATCAAGAACAGGACCATGGCCGTGATTTAGCAGGCAGCGTTTGCTGCTTGTTCGGGCTTTACCGCAGCCATCAATCACTTCATTCGATCAGCCGAAATTCAGTAACAGGGGACTTTGCCATGACGATCTCTCGCCGCGACGTGTTGTTGGGAGCTACCGCTACAGCCGCGCTGGTGCCGCTGGCCGCGCGCGCACAGACTTCGGAAGTCGTGATCGGCGTGATCTATCCGTTCTCCGGCGGCAGCGCGCAGCAGGGCGTCGATGCCCAGAAAGCCTATGAGACCGCGCTCGAAGTCATCAACAAGGACACCGATTTCGACCTGCCGCTGGCGAAAGGTGAGGGCCTGCCGGGCCTCGGCGGCGCCAAGGTGCGCCTCGTGTTCGCCGACCACCAGGCCGATCCGCAGAAGGGCCGCGCCGAGGCCGAGCGCCTGATCACGCAGGAGAAGGTCGCCGCCATCATCGGCACCTATCAGAGCGCGGTCGCCGTCACCGTCAGCCAGATCTGCGAGCGCTACCAGATCCCGTTCGTCTCCGCCGACAATTCCTCGCCGAGCCTGCATCGCCGCGGCCTCAAATATTACTTCCGCGCCGCCCCGCATGACGAGATGTACTCGGCCGCGATGTTCGATTTCTTCGATGCCATGAAGAAGAAGGGCACCAAGATCGAGACGCTGTCGCTGTTCCACGAGGACACCATCTTCGGCACCGATTCCGGCAACGCCCAGGCCAAGATCGCCGGCGAGCGCGGCTACAAGATCGTTACCGACATCAAGTATCGCGCCAACTCGCCGTCGCTCTCCGCCGAGGTGCAGCAGCTCAAGACCGCCAATGCCGACGTGCTGATGCCCTCGAGCTACACCACCGACGGCATCCTCCTGGTCAAGACCATGGCTGAGCTCGGTTACAAGCCGAACGCGATCGTGGCGCAGGACGCCGGCTTCTCGGAGAAGGCGCTCTATGACGCCGTCGGCGACAAGCTCGAAGGCGTGATCTCGCGCGGCACCTTCTCGCTCGACCTCGCGCAGAAGCGCCCGATGGTCGGCAAGATCAACGCGATGTTCAAGGCGCGGTCGGGCAAGGACTTCAACGACCTCACCTCGCGCCAGTTCATGGGCCTGATCATCCTCGCCGACGCCATCAGCCGCGCCAAGTCGACCGACGGCGAGAAGATCCGCGACGCGCTGGCCGCGACCGACATTCCCGGCGAGCAGACCATCATGCCCTGGAAGCGCGTCAAGTTCGACGAGGCGGGCCAGAACAACGACGCCGATCCGGTGCTGCTGCAATATGTCGGCGGCAAGTTCGTCACCATCTTCCCGCCGCAGGCCGCGATCGCCGAGGCGATCTGGCCGATGAAGTAAGCGGGACGCAGCGCCGGGGCAGGGAATCAAGCACTGTGAGAGCCGAGAAGATCGAGCCGCTAACCGCATTCTCCGTCATTGCGAGCGAAGCGAAGCAATCCAGGAATGCATCCGCGGAGACAATCTGGATTGCTTCGTCGCATCAGCACAAAATTGCTTCGCAATTTTGTCCCGAGCTCCTCGCAATGACGGAGCCCTACCGTGACGTTTTTCTGGTGGAGGCAAAGCAGTGACAGCCCAAGCCATTATCCAGAGTCTCGCGAGCGGCCTGCTCATGGGTCTGCTCTACGGACTGATTGCGGTCGGCCTCGCGCTGATCTTCGGCCTGATGGACGTCGTGAACTTCGCCCATGGCGAGTTCCTGATGATCGCGATGTATGCGAGCTTCTTCCTGTTCGCGTTCTTCGCCATCGATCCCTTGCTGTCGGCGCCATTGGTTGCCGCGGCGCTGTTCGTGTTCGGAGCGGTGGTCTACCTACTCATTGTACGGTTCGCCGTGCGAGCCAAGGCCAATGCCGGCATGGTGCAGATCTTCTCCACCTTTGGCCTCGCCATCGTGATGCGCGGCCTGGCGCAGTTCTTCTTCACGCCGGATTATCGCAGCATTCCGCAGTCATGGCTCGGCGGCAAAACCATCTCGGTCGCCGGCGTCTTCCTGCCGGAGCCGCAGCTGATCGGCGCGCTGGTCTCGATTCTCGCCTTTGCCGGTCTCTACTTCTTCATCCATCGCACCGATTTCGGCCGTGCGTTGGAAGCGACGCGTGAGGATCCCGGCGCGGTGGCTCTCGTCGGCATCGACAAGAACCGCGTGTTCGCGCTGGGCTGGGGCCTTGGCGCAGCGCTGGTCGGTCTGGCCGGCGCCATCATGGCGGTCTTCTTCTACATCTATCCCGATGTCGGCGCGTCCTTTGCGCTGATCGCTTATGTCACGGTGGCGCTGGGCGGCTTCGGCAGCGTGTTCGGCGCCTTTGCCGGCGGCATCATCGTCGGTCTCGTCGAAGCGGTCACCGCCTTGGTGCTGCCGCCGTCGCTGAAGTCGGTCGGCATCTACGCCGTCTACCTGCTCGTCGTCTTCATCCGGCCGCGTGGCCTGTTCGGGTCGATGTGATGGACAAGAATTTCGCCGCGCGGCGCCGCCGCGACCTCATCATCGCCGCGGTGCTGGCCGGGCTCGCAGCGCTGGCGCCGCTGTTCATCAAGGATGTCTACGTCCAGAACATCCTGATCCTGACCTTGATGTATGCGGCGCTGTCGCAGAGCTGGAACATCCTCTCCGGCTATTGCGGACAGATCTCGCTGGGCCACGCGCTCTATTTCGGCATCGGCGCCTACACCACCGAGCTCTTGTTCACCAAGTTCGGCGTGCTGCCCTGGTTCGGCATGCTCGGCGGTGGCGTGGTTGCCGCCCTGATCGCGATGGGCCTCGGCTATCCCTTCTTCCGCCTGCGCGGCCATTACTTCGTGATCGCGACCATCGTCATCGCCGAAATCGGTCTGCTGCTGTTCCAGAACTGGGAGTGGGCGGGAGCTGCGATGGGCATCACCATTCCGATCCGGGGTGACAGCTGGCTGAAATTCCAGTTCCTGCGCACCAAGCTGCCGTACTTCTATTTCGCGCTGGCGCTCTGCTGCCTCGCCTGGTTCGTCACCTGGTGGCTGGAAGACTCCAAATGGGGCTTTTGGTGGCGTGCGGTGAAGGACAATCCGGAGGCGGCCGAAAGCCTCGGCGTCGTCGTGTTCAACTCCAAGATGGGCGCGGCAGCCGTCTCCGCCTTCCTCGTCGCCATCGGCGGCGCCTTCTATGCGCAGTTTCTCGCCTATATCGATCCCGAGAGCGTGATGGGCTTCCAGTTCTCGCTGCTGATGGCGCTGCCGGCCGTGCTCGGCGGCATCGGTACCCTCTGGGGGCCGGTGTTAGGGGCTGCCATCCTGATCCCGATGACCGAGCTGACGCGCTCCTATATCGGCGGCTCCGGGCGCGGCGTCGACCTCATCGTCTACGGCGCCCTGATCGTTCTGATCTCGCTGGCGTTGCCGCAGGGTCTGGTGAGCCTTTTCTCACGCGCAAAAGCTAAGGGGGCCACACGATGACCGCGCTCCTTGAAACCCGTGGCGTCTGGCAGCGTTTTGGTGGCCTCGTCGCCAACAGCGACGTCTCGATCTCGGTTGGCCGCGGCGAGATCGTCGGCCTGATCGGCCCGAACGGCGCCGGCAAGTCGACGCTGTTCAACCTCATCGCCGGCGTCTTGCCGCCGACGCAAGGCTCGATCTGGTTCGACGGCGAGGATGTCACCCATATGCCGGCGGCCGAGCGCTGCCAGCGCGGCATCGGGCGCACCTTCCAGGTGGTCAAGAGCTTTGAGACCATGACGGTTGTCGACAACGTCATTGTCGGCGCTTTGGTTCGTAACACCGTGATGCGCGAGGCGCGCCGCAAGGCGCATGAGGTGCTGGAGTTCACCGGCCTTGCCGCGCGCGCCGACGTGCTCGCAAGCGACCTGGTGCCGGCCGAGAAGCGCCGCCTCGAAGTCGCCCGTGCGCTGGCAACTGAGCCAAAGCTGTTGCTGCTCGATGAGGTCCTCACCGGCCTGACGCCGACCGAGGCGCAGACCGGCGTGGCGCTGGTGCGCAAGGTGCGCGATGCCGGCATCACCGTGCTAATGGTCGAGCATGTCATGGAGATCGTGATGCCGCTGGTCGATCGCGCCATCGTGCTCGACCTCGGCAAGGTGCTGGTCGAGGGCAAGCCCACCGAGGTCGTCCGCGATCCCGAGGTGATCAGCGCATATCTGGGAGATCGTCATGCTGTCGGTGCGTGAAGTCACGACGGCCTATCAGGGCCTGGTCGCGATCTCCGCGGTCTCGATCGAGGTTCAGAAGGGCGAGATCGTCTGCGTCGCCGGCGCCAACGGTGCGGGCAAGTCGACGCTGCTCAAATCCATCGCCGGCGCCGAGCGCCCGCGTTCGGGCTCCGTGACGTTCGACGGCAAGCGCCTCGACGGCATGGCGCAGCACCACATCACCGCAACCGGCATCGCCTATGTGCCGGAGAACCGCCGGTTGTTCCCCCGCCTGTCAGTGCGCGACAATCTCCGCCTCGGCAGCTATCTCTACCGGGGCGAGGCGAACCGCGAGGGGCCGCTGGATCTCGTCTTCCAGCTGTTTCCGCGTCTGTCCGAACGTCTCGAGCAACGCGCGGAGACGCTAAGCGGCGGTGAGCAGCAGATGCTCGCGATCGGCCGCGCGCTGATGACACGCCCGCGGCTGTTGATGCTGGACGAGCCCTCGCAGGGCATCATGCCGAAGCTCGTCGACGAGATTTTTCAGGCGGTGAAGCGCATCCGCGACGCCGGCATGACCGTGCTGATCGTCGAGCAGCGCATGGCCGAGTGCCTCGAGATCGCCGATCGCGCCTACATCCTGCAAACCGGTCGCGTGCTGATGCAGGGCCCGTCTGCGGAGATCAAGGGCAATCCGGACGTCAGGAAGGCGTACCTCGGATTGTAGCCGCTCGCTACGATCCCTATCCTGATTGCTTCTTGTTCCGGTTCTTGCTTGCGCCGCGCAGCGTTGACGCGGGTGCCGAGGGTTGCCCGAAGCCATTCATCTGGATGCAGGAGAGAAGGTCGACATAGCTTTCGATGCCACCGGCGGAGGCCTCGGCGTAGCATTGGGTGCGAATTGTCTCCGGCGTTGTCGTCCAGATGGACCCGAGCTGTTGCTGTGCGGTTTGCTCGTCGCTCATGCAGGCCTCGTAGGACTGCGGCTCGGTCAGCGACTTGTCGATCTCCTGAGTTGCCTTGCAATTGGCCTCGACCTTGAGATCGGGGACGCCGCCGCGCGCGGACGTCTGGGCGTTTGCGGAAAGTGGCAGGGCAATAAAGCAGGCGGCAGAGAGGAGGGCGCAGGATATTTTGAAATCCATGACAATTCTCCTAGCGATCGATGAAACAACTCCTTCAGTCAATTACAGGGGGATCATCTGCTCGCGATCCCGATGATGCAAATCAATTCCGGTCCGCTGGTCCCGCATATCGCTCCGCTCATGCGGGCTACTGTCGTCACCACATCCTCCGTCATTGCGAGCGCAGCGAAGCAATCCAGAGTCTTCCCGCGGAGGGATTCTGGATTGCTTCGCTACGCTCGCAATGACGGGTTAGAGCCGGGCTAATGCCCATCCCCATGCTCCGGCAACGTCACCCCGAACACCTTCACCAGATCGGCCACCTGGTCAGGCGACAGATACCGCGGGTTCATGCCGCGCAGCAGCAGGTACAGCTTGGCCGTTTCCTCCAGCTCCTCCGTCGCGAACACCGCGGCTTCCAGCGTATCGCCGGCGACCACCGGGCCGTGATTGGCGAGCAGCACCGATGAATATTTCCCCGCCAGGCCCTTGATCGCGTCCGCGACCGCGGGGTCGCCCGGGCGGTAATAGGGCACGAGCGCGGTGGCGCCGCATTTCATCAGGTAGTAGGCCGTCATCGGCGGCAGCGCGGCGCGCGGGTCGATCTCGGGCAGCATCGAGAGCGCGACCGAATGGGTCGAGTGGAGGTGCACGATCGCGCGCGCGCTCCCGCGCGTGTCGTACAGCGCGGTGTGCAGCGGAACTTCCTTGGTCGGCGCATCGCCGGAAACCAGCCGTCCCCTTCTATCCAGCCGCGACAGCCGCGCCGGATCGAGAAAGCCGAGCGAGGCGTTGGTCGGCGTCACCAGCCAGCCGTCATCGTCCAGCTTGACGCTGATATTGCCGGAGGAGCCCGGTGTCAGCCCGCGCTCGAACAGCGACCGCCCGAAGCGGCAGATTTCCTCACGCAGCCGTGTCTCGTTGTTCATGGCCGTCATGCCTGCTTGTCTCACGCTTTGGCAGCGCGGCCAAGCCGTGTTATCGGTGCGCCGAGCCGCTGCAAAGGGCGGCCGTCCGGGAAACGTTTCGCAAGGGTTAGTTGCATGTCCGCCTCCACGTCACAAAATCAGCGCATCGCCGTGATCGGGCTCGGCTCGATGGGCTTTGGCATGGCGACCTCGCTGAGGCGTGCCGGCCATACCGTGACCGGCTGCGACGTCTCGGCCGATGCGGTGGCGCGCTTCGTGAAGGACGGCGGCGCAGGCGCCAGGACGCCGGCCGAGGCGGCCAAGGACGCCGATATCGTCGTCAGCGTCGTGGTCAACGCCGCCCAGACCGAAACCATCCTGTTCGGCAAGGACGGCGCCGCAGAGACCATGCCGAAGGGCAGCGTCTTCATATCCTCGGCGACCATGGACCCGGATATCGCGCGGCGCCTTGCCAAGCAGTTGGAGGCCACCGGCCGGCATTATCTGGATGCGCCGATCTCCGGCGGAGCCCAGCGCGCCGCGCAAGGTGAGCTGACCATCCTCGCTTCCGGCAGCTCCGCCGCTTTTGTCAGCGCGCGCCCAGCGCTCGACGCCATGGCCGCAAAGCTCTATGAGCTCGGTGACGCCGCGGGGCAGGGCGCTGCCTTCAAGATGATCAATCAGCTCCTCGCCGGTGTGCACATCGCCGCGGCTTCGGAAGCGATGGCGTTCGCGGCCAAGCAGGGCCTCGACATCCGCAAGGTCTATGAGGTGATCACGGCCTCCGCCGGCAATTCCTGGATGTTCGAGAACCGGATGCCGCATGTGCTCGACGGCGACTACGCGCCGCGTAGCGCGGTCGAGATCTTCGTCAAGGACCTCGGCATCATCCAGGACATGGCGCGCAGCGCCAGATTCCCGGTGCCGGTCTCCGCCGCCGCACTTCAGATGTTTCTGATGACATCAGCTGCCGGCATGGGCCGCGACGATGATGCGTCGGTGGCGCGGATGTATGCGCAGGTCACCGGCGTCAAGCTGCCCGGCGACAAGTAAACTGAGAGGATTCCGATGCCCCGTTTTGCCGCCAACCTCTCGATGATGTTCACCGAGGTGCCGTTCCTCGACCGCTTCGATGCCGCCGCGCAAGCCGGCTTCACCGCCGTCGAGTTTCTCTTTCCCTACGAGCATCCGGCCGAGGCGGTCGGCGAGCGCCTCAAGCGTAACGGGCTGACCCAGGCGCTGTTTAATCTGCCGCCGGGCGACTGGAACGCCGGCGAGAAAGGTTTTGCGGCGTTGCCAGCGCGCTTCTCCGATCTCAAGGCCAGCCTGGAGACGGCGCTGCCGTATGCCAAGGCGACCGGCGTCAAGCGCCTGCACCTGATGGCTGGTATCGCCAACCGCGGCGAGCGCGTCGCGATCGAGGCGTTCTACAAGTCAGTGGCGTGGGCCGCGGAGTTCTTCGCACCGCACGGCATCGACATCGTGATCGAGCCGATCAATGCACGCAACGTGCCCGGCTACTTCCTCAACGATTTCGGTTTCGCCCGCGACCTGATCCAGGAATTGCGACTTCCGAACCTAAAACTCCAGTTCGACATCTATCACTGTCAGATCATCCATGGCGACGTCACCATGCGGCTGCGGGAGATGATGCCGATCATCGGCCACATCCAGATCGCCAGCATTCCCTCGCGCAACGAGCCCGACGGCGAGGAGCTGAACTATCCGTTCCTGTTCGAAGAGCTCGACCGGCTCGGCTATGCCGGCTTCGTCGGCTGCGAATACAATCCGCGCGGCAAGACAACGGATGGGCTCGCCTGGTTCAAGCCTTACGCTGGAGTGAAGCCGTGACACTTGCGTTGGGCTGCATCGCCGACGACTACACCGGCGCCTCCGATCTCGCCAACACGCTGACGCGCGCCGGCTTGCGCACCGTGCAGACCATCGGCGTGCCTGCCGATGATCTGGCGTTGCCCGAGGTCGATGCCGTCGTTGTGTCACTGAAGAGCCGCTCGATCGAGTCCGGCCTTGCTGTGTCCCGCTCGCGCGCGGCGGAGGCATGGTTGCGCGGACGCGGCGCGGGCCACGTGCTGTTCAAGATCTGCTCGACCTTCGATTCCACCGACGCTGGGAATATCGGCCCCGTCATGGACGCGCTCCGCGCCGACTGCGGCGAAGGCGTCGTTCTGGTGACGCCGGCCTTCCCGGAGACCGGCCGCACCGTCTATCAGGGCAACCTCTTCGTCGGCGCCGTGCCGCTGAACGAGAGCCCGCTGAAGGACCATCCGCTCAACCCGATGCGGGATTCCAACCTGGTGCGCGTCTTGGCGCGCCAGAGCAGGACGCAAATCGGCCTCGTCGATCTCGCCACCGTCACGCGCGGGGCAGATGCGGTGCGGGCGCGGCTGGCCGAACTCGCGGGCAAGGGCATCGGTGCCGCGATCATCGACGCCGTGTTCGACCGCGACCTCGAGACCATCGGCCTCGTTGCCGCCGAGCATCGGCTGTCGGTCGGCGCCTCCGGCATCGGCCTTGGCCTGGCGCGGGCGCTGGTGTCGACCGGAAAGGTGCGGTCGAGCGCGGCGGGCAGCGACGCTGGTGCGGCGGTTGGTGGCCCGGCGGCCTGCCTTGCCGGGAGCTGCTCGCAGGCGACGCTTCAGCAGATCGCCAGCGCGGAGCGTGTCATGCCGGTGTTACATCTTGATCCCGAGCAGATCGTTACAGGTTCTGGCGAAGCGCAGCGCGCGCTGGCCTGGGCGCGGCCGCGCCTGGCGGACGGTCCTGTTCTGATCGCCTCGAGTGCGACACCGGAGGCCGTTGCCGCCGTTCAGGCGCGTCACGGCCGCGACGCGGCCGGGCATGCCATCGAGCAGGCGATGGCCGACATCGCTGAGGGGCTGGTGCACGCGGGCGTCCGGCGCCTGATCGTCGCGGGCGGCGAGACATCCGGCGCCGTGGTCGACCGCTTGAGGATTCCCGGGTTTCTCGTGGGCGTGGAAATCGCCGCGGGTGTCCCGGTGCTGCGTGCGGTCGGTGCGCAGGCAGGCGAGATGTTGCTCGCTCTGAAATCCGGGAATTTTGGCGGTCCGGAGTTTTTCTCCGACGCGTTTGGGCTCATGCGCTGAGCGCAGAGCATTCTTAGTCGCCCGTTCATTTCTTTCTGGCTTCCGTACTCGTACGGAGTCGTAGTTAACGCCCGCTCAGGTGCTCTGGTGTGGGATGTCGGCGCTGCTCCCTTTGCTTGATTCGTAATTCCGGACGCGCGCCGGCTCCAGCACAAAGAGACCCGATTATGCTCGCCACTATCTCCATCCGCGCCAAGATCATCAGTGTCGTGGCGTTCCTGCTGGTTGCGATGACCGGCATGGGTCTCCTCGCCGTCACAAAGATGCGGTCGGTCAACGCCAGCACCGTCGACATCGCGACGAGCTGGATGCCGAGTGTTCGTGTGCTGGGCGATCTTCGCGCTGCCGTCATCACTTATCGCAACGTGGTTCGCGAGCACATGCTGTCCGAGACGCTGGACGACAAGTTGGAGGCCGAAAAGACTGCGGCGGCCGTGACCGAAATGCTGGCCAAGTCCCGGAAGGACTATGAGCCGATGATCACCTCGCCGGAGGAGCGGGCTCTCTATACCGAGTGGTCGAAACTGTGGAGCGAGTATCAGAAGGGCGCGGAAGAGGTCATGGAGCTGTCGCGCATGTCGGCAGGCAAGGTTCCGCACGCGGCGCATGAGCTGAACACCAAGACGGTCAACAAGATCGGCCTGAAATCCGACGAGGTCCTGGCCAAGGATATCGAGTTCAACACCAAGGGCGGCGACAAGGCTGCTCAGGACGCGGCCGACAGCTATTCCTTCGCCTTCATGCTGGTTTCGGTCATTCTCGGCACCGCTGTCGTGATCGGCATTATTCTCAGCTTCTATCTCGTCCGTGACGTCTCCAACGGTATCAATTCCATCACCGAACCGATGCAGGCGCTGGGCAAAGGTGACCTTTCGGCCGAAGTCCCGCATCGCGGCGAGAAGACGGAGATCGGCGCCATGGCCGACGTGCTCCAGATCTTCAAGGAGGCGCTGATTGCCAAGAAGGCCGCGGACGAAGCCGCCGCGGCCGACGCCGAAGCCAAGATCGAGCGCGGCCGTCGCGTCGACAACATCACCCGCGAATTCGAAACCATGATCGGCGAGATCGTCCAGACCGTGTCGTCGGCCTCTTCCCAGCTCGAAGCCTCCGCCTCGACGCTGACGTCGACCGCCGACCGCTCTCAGCGGCTGGCGACCACCGTTGCCGGCGCTTCGGAGGAAGCCTCGACCAACGTGCAGTCGGTGGCGTCTGCGACCGAGGAGATGGCCTCGTCGGTCGGCGAGATCAGCCGTCAGGTGCAGGAATCGGCGCGGATGGCGGGCGACGCCGTCGGCCAGGCGCGGGCCACCACCGAGCGCGTCAGCGAGCTCTCCAAGGCCGCCTCGCGCATCGGCGACGTCGTCGAGCTGATCAACACCATCGCCGGCCAGACCAACCTGCTGGCGCTGAACGCGACCATTGAGGCGGCGCGGGCCGGCGAGGCCGGCCGCGGCTTTGCTGTGGTCGCCTCCGAGGTGAAGGCGCTCGCCGAGCAGACCGCGAAGGCGACTGGCGAGATCGGTCAGCAGATTTCCGGCATCCAGGCGGCAACCAACGATTCGGTCGGTGCGATCAAGGAGATCTCCTCGACCATCGAGCGCCTGTCGGAAATCTCCTCGGCGATCGCAGCGGCCGTGGAAGAGCAGGGCGCAGCGACCCAGGAGATCGCCCGCAACGTGCAGCAGGCCGCGCAAGGCACCCAGCAGGTCTCCTCCAATATCGCCGACGTGCAGCGCGGCGCGACCGAGACCGGCACGGCCTCCTCGCAGGTGCTGTCGGCGGCGCAGATGCTGTCGAACGACTCGACCCGGCTCAAGAACGAGGTCAGCAAGTTCCTGACCAACGTCCGCGCGGCGTAGTCCCTCGCAAAGTCCATCGCTCCAGGAAACGAGCGGCGCCAAGCGCCGCTCGTTTTCTTTTTGTCGCCGGTAGCATGATCTCGCTTGCAGGTAGCATTATGGGGAGTTGACCGTAAACGTACGGGGCGCCCATTTTATCGATAGTTAAATTCGCCTTACGAGAATTGCGGGAGACGCCTCGAACAGCGGGGCGTCCTGTTTGGAAAGAATGCATTTTCAATTCGTTGGGGCCCCGATGCGCAAGAATTTTCCCGTCACCGATGTCGAATATCCCGTCAGCGACGAGACGCTGATCGTTTCCAGGACCGACCTCAAGGGCAAGCTCACCTATTTCAACGAGGACTTCCTCGCCGCCGCCGGCTTCACGTCGGCGGAACTGATGGGCCAGCCGCACAACATCGTCCGCCACCCCGACATGCCGCCGGAGGCGTTCGACAATCTCTGGGACACGCTGAAGGCGGGTAAGCCGTGGCTCGGCGCGGTGAAGAACCGCCGCAAGAACGGCGACTTCTACTGGGTGCTGGCGACTGCCTCGCCGATCCGGGAAAATGGCCAGGTCACGGGGTACACCTCGATCCGCACAAAATTGCCGGCCGACCAGCGCAGGCTCGCGGAAGAGGTTTACGCCGCGATCCGTGAGAAGAAGCCGCATGGCTATCGCATCGATGCCGGCATCATCCGCCGTCGCTCGCTGCTCGACCGCTTCAGCGTCTTCACCGGGACGCTGAAAGCACGCCTCGTCACGACGATGGCGCTCCAGGTTCTGTTCATTCTTGCGCTCGGCATTAGCGGCGCGCTGTCGACCGGCGGTTCGACCAGTCTGGTCCTGTCGCTGCTGGCTTTGGTCGGCGCTACCGTCGTCGGCTTCGCTGGATTTGCGACCATGCGCACGATCCAGGGGCCGATGCAGCACCTCAACGATACCTTGGTCAACCTCGTCCAGGACAAGCTGGACAATCGCATCGTCATCGAGCGCGACGACGAGATCGGCGAGGCGCTTCGCAATCTCCAGACTGTGCAGACCATCATCCGCTTCAGCCGCGACGAGGTGCAGGCGGTGCAGCGCCGTGCCGAGGCGCAGCGCAAGACAGATATGACCAAACTCGCCGACGGCTTCGAGGCCGCGATCGGAGAGATCGTCGAGACCGTGTCGTCGGCCGCGACCGAGCTCGAGGCTTCGGCTTCGACCCTGTCCTCGACTGCCGGCCGGGCGCAGGAATTGGCCACGGCGGTCGCATCCGGCTCGGAGGCGGCCTCCAGCAACGTCCATTCGGTGGCAACGGCGGCCGAGGAGATGTCATCCTCGGTCCGCGAGATCGGCCGCCAGGTGCAGGATTCCACCAGGATCGCGAGCGAGGCGGTCAGCCAGGCGCATGCCACCACCGAGCGTGTCAGCGAATTGTCGCGAGCGGCATCGCGGATCGGCGACGTCGTCGAACTCATCAACGCCATCGCCGGCCAGACCAATCTCCTGGCGCTCAACGCCACGATCGAGGCGGCGCGGGCGGGCGAGGCCGGTCGCGGCTTCGCGGTGGTGGCTTCCGAGGTCAAGGCGCTCGCCGAGCAGACGGCGAAGGCCACCGGCGAGATCGGCCAGCAGGTCGGCGGCATCCAGGCGGCGACGCAGGATTCGGTCAGCGCCATCGGCGAGATCAGCGGCACTATCGCGCGCCTGTCGGAGATCGCTTCGGCGATTGCGGCGGCTGTGGAGCAGCAGGGCGCGGCAACCCAGGAGATCGCCCGCAACGTGCAGCAGGCCGCCCACGGCACCCAGCAAGTCTCGTCCAATGTCGGCGACGTCCAGCGCGGCGCCTCCGAAACCGGCTCGGCCTCGTCGCAGGTGCTGTCGGCGGCGCAGATGCTGTCGCGCGACTCCAACCGCCTCAAGCTCGAGGTCGGCAAGTTCCTGGACACGGTCCGCGCCGCGTGAAGCACGCAGCCGCATGGCTGCAATGTAGATTTCGCAGTGCGGTAGCAGGGAAGTGAATGCGCGAAGGCCGCCGGAGGTTAGCGTTTCCGGCGGTGCTCGGGTAAAGGGGGAATGGGGATCGCCCGGGGGCGGATTCCACATCCTCGTTTGACCTGGAATTGTCTGGCGCATGATTGCTCTGGTCCGTATTGCCCTGAGCCGGCCCTATACTTTCGTCGTGCTCGCGCTGCTGCTGCTGATCATCGGACCGCTCGCGGCACTGCGGACCCCAACCGACATCTTCCCGGACATTCGCATTCCCGTGATCGGCGTGGTCTGGCAGTACACCGGCCTGCCGCCCGACCAGATGTCCGGCCGCATCACGACGCCGTTCCAGCGCGCGCTGACGACGACGGTCAACGACATCGAGCACATCACTGCCAATTCCTATAACGGCTTTGGCATCATCAAGATCTTCTTCCAGCCCAACGTCGATATCCGCACCGCCAACGCGCAGGTCACCGCGATCTCGCAGACGCTGCTGAAGCAGATGCCGCCGGGCGCGACGCCGCCCTTGATCCTGAACTACTCCGCCTCCACCGTTCCGATCATCCAGGTGGCACTGTCGGGCGAGGGGCTCACCGAGCAGAACCTTGCCGATATCGGCATCAATCAGCTGCGCACGCCGCTGGTCACAGTACCCGGCGCGGCGATCCCGTACCCGTTCGGCGGCAAGCAGCGCCAGGTCCAGATCGATCTCGATCCGACCGCGCTGCAGGCCCGCGGCCTCTCGGGCCAGGACGTCGCCAATGCGCTGGCCGCCCAGAACCTGATCACGCCGGTCGGCACCCAGAAGATCGGCCAGTTCGAATACAACATCCAGCTCAACAACTCGCCGCTCCGGATCGACGAGCTCGGCAATCTGCCGATCAGGACCGTCAACGGCGCCATGGTCTATGTGCGCGACGTCGCAAGCGTGCGCGACGGCAACCCACCGCAGACCAATATCGTCCATGTCGACGGCAACCGCTCGGTGCTGATGATGGTGCTGAAGGCGGGCGCGACCTCGACGCTCGATATTATCGCCGGCATCAAGCAGAAGGTGATCGACGTCAAGGACCAGCTGCCTGACGCGCTGAAGATCGGCTTCATCGGCGACCAGTCGGTGTTCGTCCGTGGCGCGATCCAGGGCGTCGCCTTCGAGGGCGTGATCGCGGCGCTGCTCACCAGCGTCATGATCCTCCTGTTCCTCGGCAGCTGGCGCTCGACCATCATCATCGCGGTCTCGATCCCGCTGTCGGTGCTGGGCGCCATCATCATGCTGTCGGCGATCGGCGAGACGCTCAACATCATGACGCTCGGCGGCCTCGCGCTCGCCGTCGGCATCCTCGTCGACGACGCCACCGTGACGATCGAGAACATCAATTACCATCTGGAGCAGGGCAAGCCGGTCGAGCAGTCGATCCTCGACGGCGCCAATCAGATCGTGACGCCGGCCTTCGTGTCGCTGCTCTGCATCTGCATCGTGTTCGTGCCGATGTTCTTCCTGACCGGCGTCGCGCGCTTCCTGTTCGTGCCGATGGCGGAAGCCGTGATGTTCGCGATGATCTGGTCGTTCATCCTGTCGCGTACGCTGGTGCCGACCATGGCGAACTACCTGCTGCAGGCGCATGTTCACCACGAGGGCGGGCCGCCGAAGTCGCGCAATCCCTTCGTCTGGCTCCAGCGCGGCTTCGAAGCGGGGTTCGAGCGCATTCGCGGTGGCTATCGTGGTTTGCTCGGCCTCGCGCTGGCGCACCGCGCGGTATTCGTGATCGGCTTCCTCTGCGTCGTCGGCGCGTCCTTCGCGCTGGTGCCGTTCCTCGGGCGCAACTTCTTTCCCGCGGTCGACGCCGGCAACATCCTGATGCATGTCCGCACCCAGGTCGGTACCCGCGTCGAGGAGACCGCCAACCAGCTCGCCGACGTGCAGAAGGCCGTTCGCAAGCTGATCCCGGGCGAGATCGAGACCATGACCGACAACATCGGCATGCCGATCTCTGGCATCAACATGACCTACAACAACACCGGCGTCATCGGCCCGCAGGACGGCGATATCCAGATCAAGCTGAAAGAAGGCCACAAGCCGACCGAAGAACATGTGCGCGTGCTGCGTGAGCAGCTGCCGCGATTGTTCCCCGGCGTCAGCTTCGCGTTCCTGCCCGCCGATATCGTCAGCCAGATCCTGAATTTCGGCGCGCCCGCGCCGATCGACCTGCAGATCCGCGGCGCCAATCTCAGCGCCAACTTCGCTTACGCGAACAATCTGCTGGCAAAGGTCCGCAGGATTCCCGGTGTTGCCGATGCGCGCATCCAGCAGTCGCCGAACAATCCGACCTTCAACATCGATGTCGATCGCACCCGCGCGCAATATGTCGGCCTGACCGAGCGCGACGTCACCAACAGCCTCGTGGTCAACCTCGCCGGCTCCTCGCAGGTGGCGCCGACCTACTACCTCAACCCCGACAACGGTGTGTCCTACTCGATCGTGATGCAGACGCCACAATACCAGATCGACTCGCTCAGCGCGTTGCAGACGCTGCCGATCACCGCCGCCGGCAATGCGCAGTCGCCGATCCTCGGCGGCATCGCCGACATCAAGCGCTCGACCTCGAGCGCCGTGGTCTCGCAATACGACATCCAGTCGATGGTGCAGATCTTCGCGACCACGTCGGGCCGCGATCTCGGCGCGGTCGCCGCCGATATCCGTCAGCTGATTGCCGACACCGCCAAGGAGGTGCCGAAGGGGTCCTCCGTGGTGCTGCTCGGTCAGGTGCAGACCATGAACAGCGCCTTTACTGGTCTCCTGTTCGGCCTGCTTGGCGCCGTCGTGCTGATCTATTTCCTGATCGTCGTGAACTTCCAGTCCTGGTCCGATCCCTTCGTCATCATCACGGCGCTGCCGGCCGCGCTCGCCGGCATCGTCTGGATGCTGTTCATGACGGAGACGACGCTGTCGGTGCCGGCGCTCACCGGCGCCATCATGTGCATGGGCGTTGCCACCGCCAACAGCGTGCTCGTGATCTCCTTCGCGCGCGAGCGCTACGCGGAGCTGGGCGATCCCGTCGCCGCTGCGCTCGAAGCCGGCTTCGTCCGGTTCCGCCCGGTGCTGATGACCGCGCTCGCCATGATCATCGGCATGGCGCCGATGGCCCTGGGGCTCGGCGAGGGCGGCGAGCAGAATGCGCCGCTCGGCCGCGCCGTGATCGGCGGCCTGATCTTTGCAACCTTCGCAACGCTGATGTTTGTTCCTGTGGTGTTCAGCATGGTACACAAGAAACAAGGCGCCAAAGCCGCCGCCTCATTGGAGACCCCGCATGTCGCCCACTGAACCCCGCTCCCCGGTGTCGCACCGGAAATTGGGCATCTTCGGCGTGGTGGCGCTGATCGCGGCTGGCCTCGTCGTGGGCACCGGCATCCGTGCCCGCGAGGAGCAGGGCTCCAAGCTGAAGGAATGGACCGATGATCAGGCCGTTCCCAGCGTTGCGGTGACCCAGCCCAACGCCAAGGTCCTCAACGCCACCATCGATCTGCCGGGCCGGCTGGAAGCCTACTACCGCGCGCCGATCTTCGCGCGCGTGTCGGGCTATCTGAAGAGCTGGAACGCCGACATCGGCGCCCGCGTCAAGGCAGGGCAGGTGATTGCCGAGATCGAGGCGCCGGACCTCGACCAGCAGCTGTTGCAGGCCCGAGCCGACCTCGCCAGCCAGCAGGCCAGCGCCAGGCTGTCGGAGGCAACGCTGAACCGGCGCAGGACTCTGGTCGCCTCGAACTTCGTTTCCGCGCAGGAGATCGACGAGCGCACCGCCGATCTCTCCAACAAGAACGCCGCCGTGCATTCGGGCCAGGCCAATGTGGAGCGGTTGGAAGCGCTGGCCGGCTACAAGAAGATCACCGCGCCGTTCGATGGCGTCGTCACCGCGCGCGACACCGACGTCGGCGCGCTGATCAATGCCGGCGGCGGGGCAGGCCCGGCGATGTTCGTGGTCTCCGACATCACCAAGCTGCGCGTCTACGTCAACGTGCCCCAGAACTATGTGCCGGCGATCAAGATCGGCGCCAAGGCCACCATCACCCTGCCGGAATATCCGAACCGAACCTTCCAGGTGACAGTGGAAGCCTCCTCCCAGGCCGTCGACGTCGCCTCCGGCACCACGCGCATGCAGCTCGGGCTCGACAATTCCTCGGGCGAGCTGATGCCCGGCGGGTATGCCAGCGTGAAGCTGAACCTCCAGCGCGATGCCGCGCCGCTCAGCATCCCCGCCAGCGCGCTGATCTTCAACGGCAGCGGCCTGCGCGTTGCGACCGTCGGTCCCGACGACAAGGTGCTGTTCAAGACCGTCACCATCGCCCGTGACCTCGGCCGCGAGATCGAGCTGGCCTCGGGCATTGCGCCCGATGATCGCGTCATCACGGCACCGCCGGACGGCTTGTCGGATGGGGATGCGGTACGCGTGGTTGGCGCCAAGGCCAAGCCGGCGACGGCTTCGGAGAAGCAGGCGCCAAGGAGCTAGGCAGTCTCGTAGGGTGGGCAAAGGCGCTCTTGCGCCGTGCCCACCATTACGTCCGCCATCGTGGCAAGATGGTGGGCACGCTCCGCTTTGCCCACCCTACGAGAGCTACGCCACCCGCCACTCCGGCACCCCGTCGGCAGCCATCGTGATCTCGCCGCGCGAGCCTACCGGCGTGCGATCCATGTTGAGCAGATGCGCTAGCGTCGCGCTGTCGCTCGCCGGAATCCGCGCCAGCGTGCGCCGGTCATCCTCCGTGCGCAGCATCACCACGCCGTGCTCGACATCGCCGCCGCGGCCGTAGAGCACGGTAAAGCTCTCGACCTTGCCCCCGCCAGTTGCCTCCGTGACGAATTCCGGTACCGCGCGTTTGTTGCGGTCCGCCACCGCCTGCACGCTCGTGTCCTGCACCAGCGCCTCGCGCGGCGGCGTTTTCGACACCACCAGCGCATGGTGCTTGGTGACGAAGCCGCCCTGGCCGTAGAGCAGGCCGAGCTTGGCGCCGTCGCGCACACGGCGGACCATCGCGCAGGCCGCGTGCGTCATGTAGGTGTTGAGCGGGGCGCCGAAGAAGGTGAGGCCGCCGGTCACGGTCGGTTGCACATCGGCGCCCAGGCCCAGCGTCCGCCGTGCCATCTTGGGCACGCACGGGAAGCAGCTGTAGAGCTCGATGGCGTCGAACTGTTTGCCGTCGCCGCCGGCAAGATCCATCACCGCCTTCAGCACCGCGTTCTGCGGATGGCTCTCGTAGAACTGGTCGCGCAGGAGATAGTCGCGCGGCTCCTCCGCCGAGGCGCCGCCGAGCGGATAGATCAGTCTGTCCTCGGCAATCCCGGCCGCCCGCGCCTTGGCGAGGCTCGTGAGCAGCAGCGCGCCGCCCATGTTGACGCTGGGATTGGCGACCATCAGCTTGTTGTAGGGCCACGCGATCAGGCGATTGTCGGCGGTCGGCGTCGTGATTTCGTCAGGCGCATAGCGCCGCTTCAGCCAGGCGTTGGGATTCTGCGCGGCAGCTTCCGAATAGCGCGACCACAGCGTGCCTGATTCCGCCATCGCCTCGCGCGGCGTCTGGCCCCAATGCGCGGAGGAGGCCGCCTCATAGAACGGATAGACGGTGACGGGCCGGAACACGCCAAGCTTCACAGCGAGCGGCTTCTGGAACGCTGCGCCGCGCTTGGGCTCCTCAACGTCGTGCGCGAACGGCGTCCACGGCAGCTTGACGCCGGCGCGCTCAGCCTTGGTTGCGGTCGATTGCGCCTCGGCGCCGCAGATTGCTGCCACGGTGCATTCACCGCGCGCGATGCGCTTTGCCGCCTCGTGGATGTAGCGGATCGGGCTCTCGCCGCCGACCGGGCCGTAGTAGCAATGCGACGGCGAAATGCCGAGCCGTTGCGCCAAAAGCCTCTCCGGATCGCGATAGCGCCAACTCAGGAAGTTGACGACGTCGAGCGACTGCACCTCGCCAAGCAGCTTTGCGCCGGCGTCTGCTTCCGCGCGCCGCAGCGCCTGTTCCAGGAGATCGAGCGGCTCGAGGCCTTCGGTGATCTCCTTGGGACGGTCGACGATCTCGCCGATGCCGACGATGACGGGGATGCGGTCTTCGGGGATATTGTTCTTATCTGTCATGCTTCAATTCACGATGTCAGTTGTTTCGTCATTGCGAGCGCAGCGAAGCAATCCAGACTGCCGCCGCGGAAAGATTCTGGATTGCTTCGCTGCGCTCGCAATGACGAGTAGGGCCTACTCCGCCACCAGCGCATTCATGTGCTCAACGGCCTCGGCGAACTCTTCCTTGAACTCCTGCACCACGGCGCCGGCCGATTTCACGCTGTCGATCAGCCCGACGCCCTGGCCGACGAAATAGCTGACAAGATCGCGCGCCTTGGCGTTGCCGCTCGCCGCCGCGCGGTCGATGGAGTTGAAAGCGTCGCGGCTGATGATGCTTTGCAGCGGCATCGGCAGCGCGCCCGGGCTGTCCGGCGCGCGGTCCCAGGCATCGGTCCAGACCGAGCGGAGCTGACGTGCCGGCTTGCCGGTGCGGCCCTTCGAGCGCACCGCGTCGCGCGAGGACGCCGCGATCATCTTCTCGCGGAAGATCTCCGTGGTCTCGGCCTCGACGGTGGCCAGCCACACCGATCCGGTCCAGGCGCCGGCCGCGCCCATCGCCATGCAGGCCGCCATCTGCCGTCCGGTCATGATGCCGCCGGCCGCCAGCACCGGCACGTCCCGGATCTTTTTGATCGCCTTGATCACCTCCGGCACCAGCACCATGGTCGAGACCTCGCCGCAATGGCCACCGGCCTCGGTGCCCTGCACGACGAGGATGTCGACGCCGGCCGCGACTTGGCGCAGTGCGTGCTCCTTGGCGCCGACAAGCGCGGCAACGGGCACGCCATGCTTCTTGCCCATCTCGATCATCGCCTTCGGCGGCACGCCCAGCGCATTTGCGATCAAGCGAATCGGATGATTGAAGGAGACCTCGAGCAATTGAAGCGCGGTCTTCCCGTCGAACGGCTGCGGCTGATTGTCTGCCACTTCAGTGGTCGTCAGCTCGATATCGTATTTCTTCAGGAGGTCGCGCGTGTAGTTGCGGTGCTCTTGCGGCACGCGCGCTTCCAGGCTCTTCCAGGTGACGTCCTTCTCGCCCGCGGTGGAGATGTTTTCGGGGATCAGCACGTCGATGCCGTAGGGCTTGCCGTCGACGTGATCGTCGATCCACTTCAGTTCGCGTTCGAGCGTATCCGGCGTGTGCACAGTGGCGCCCAGCACGCCGAAGCCGCCGGCGCGGCTGACGGCGGCAACGACGTCGCGGCAATGGCTGAAGGCGAGCAGCGGGAACTCGATGCCCAGCATGTCGCAGATCGGCGATTTCATGGCTCTCTCCCGGCGGCGGGCCATCGCTTGCTCTTGTTGCTTTCCTCGGGCGAAGGCATCCCGACGCTAGCCCATCACCACCGGCGATGCCACGCCGGATTCTGAGGCGCATCTTGCGTGCAGGCGCCACGTGCAGGACGGGTTGCAGGGACGAGTGCCATGACGAAATGGAGAGCGGCCCCGCCCGGCAATGCATGTCGGCGCCCTTGTCAATTTTACCGGTCTCGCTAGCTAACGTTGCACGCGCCCTTCCGCGCCGGAGCATTTTCATGACCGACACCCCCTACGTACCGCCCAAAGTCTGGACCTGGGACAAGGAAAATGGCGGGCAGTTCGCCAACATCAACCGCCCGATCGCCGGGCCCACCCACGACAAGGAGCTGCCGGTCGGTCGCCACCCGCTCCAGCTCTACTCGCTGGCGACGCCGAACGGGGTGAAGGTCACGGTGATGCTGGAGGAGCTTCTGGCGCTCGGCCAGAAGGGCGCCGAATACGACGCCTGGTTGATCAGGATCGGCAACGGCGATCAGTTCGGCAGCGGCTTTGTCGACATCAATCCGAACTCCAAGATCCCGGCGCTGATGGACCGCTCCGGGCCCGAGCCGATCCGCGTGTTCGAGTCCGGCTCGATCCTGTTCTATCTCGCCGAGAAGTTCGGCGCCTTCCTGCCGAAGGACGTCAAGACCCGCACCGAGGCGATGTCCTGGCTGTTCTGGCAGATGGGCAGCGCGCCCTATCTCGGCGGCGGCTTCGGCCATTTCTACGCCTACGCGCCGACCAAGATCGAATACGCCATCGATCGCTTCGCGATGGAGACCAAGCGCCAGCTCGACGTGCTCGATCGGCGGCTCGCCGACAGCGAATATCTCGCGGGCAGCGAGTACACTATCGCCGACATGGCGGTGTGGCCCTGGTACGGCGCGCTCGCCAAGGGGCTGGTCTATGGCGCCGGCGAATTCCTCTCGGTGCAGGACTACAAGAATGTGCAGCGCTGGACCGACCAGATCGCCAAGCGCCCGGCCGTGAAGCGCGGCCGCATGGTCAACCGCGTCTCCGGCGATCCCGCCAGCCAGCTCCACGAGCGCCACGACGCGAGCGACTTCGAGACCAAGACGCAGGACAAGCTCGCGCCGGTGACGTAGGGCGGTGCTCCCTTCACCTCTCCCCGCCTGCGGGGAGAGGTCGAATTCGATCGTAGATCGAATTCGGGTGAGGGGACTCTCCGCGAGTCCGACTGACACCGTCCTTGCGGAGGCTCCCCCTCACCCTGATCCTCTCAGCGCGAGCGAAGCTCGTCGCGGCCCCGCAAGCGGGGAGAGGGGAAAAAGAGAGGGAGGGGACTCACGCCATGCTCAGCTCGTGGCGCCCCACCACCATCCAGTGCACCTCGTCCGGACCGTCGGCGAAGCGGAGGTGACGGACGTCCTGGTACATCTCGGCCAGCGGGGTCCAGTGCGAGATGCCGGTGGCGCCGTGCATCTGGATCGCCTGATCGATGATCTTGCAGGCGCGCTCCGGCACCATGGCCTTGACCATGGAGACCCAGACGCGGGCTTCCTTGTTGCCGAGCACATCCATCGCCTTCGCCGCCTTCAGCACCATCAGCCGCATCGCCTCGATCTCGCAGCGCGCCTGCGCGATGATCTGCATGTTGCCGCCGAGATGGGCGATCTTCTTGCCGAAGGCCTCGCGGGTGAGGCCACGCTGCACCATGAGGTCGAGCGCCTTCTCGGCCTTGCCGATGGTGCGCATGCAATGATGGATGCGGCCGGGGCCGAGGCGGAGCTGCGAGATCTCGAAGCCGCGGCCTTCACCGAGCAGCATGTTCTCCTTTGGCACCCGCACATTGTTGAAGCGCATATGCATGTGACCGCGCGGGGCGTGGTCCTGGCCGAACACGTACATGGGGCCGAGCACCTCGACGCCGGGCGTGTCGCGCGGCACCAGGATCTGCGACTGCTGCTTGCTCGGCGCCGCATCCGGATTGGTCTTCACCATCACGATGAGGATCTTGCAGCGGGGATCGCCGAGACCTGAGATGTAGTACTTCTCGCCGTTGATGACCCATTCGTCGCCGACGAGCTTGGCCGTCGTCGAGATGTTCTTGGCGTCGGAGGAGGCGACGTTCGGCTCGGTCATGACATAGGCCGAGCGGATCTCGCCGTTGAGCAGCGGCTTCAGCCATTTCTCCTTCTGCTCCTTGGTGCCGACGCGCTCCAGCACCTCCATGTTGCCGGTGTCGGGCGCCGAGCAGTTCATGGTTTCCGAAGCCAGCGGGCTCTTGCCGAGCTCGGCTGCGATATAGGCGTAGTCGAGATTCTTCAGGCCCTGGCCGGTCTCGTCATCGGGCAGGAAGAAGTTCCAGAGGCCTTCCTGCTTGGCCTTGTTCTTGGCCTTCTCCAGCACCTCGAGCTGCTTCGGCGTAAAGCTCCAGCGATCCTCCTTGCTCTCGCCGGCCTTGGCAAACTCGATCGACATCGGCTCGACGGTATCGCGGATGAATTTCTTGACGTGATCATAGAGCGGCCGGACCTGGTCCGACATCCTGAGGTCGTTGAGCTCGTCGCCGGGATTGAGGGTGTAGTTGGTGGTGCGGGGAATGTAGGTGTGTTTTGTCATTGTTCCTCCCGGATCGTTGAGACTGCTGAGGCGGAGAATAGTCGCAGCGTGGCCAAAGTGCGAGCGCGCATTTTTCGCGCGCGCCATGCCATGCGATGGAATTTCGCAAGGGCGTTTGAAACGTTGTTTGAATGGTGCTGGGCGGGAGGCGGCAGGCGCGCGCCTCACTCTCCGCTGTCATCGCCCGGCGAAGACCGGGCGATCCAGTATTCCAGAGACCGCAGTGATTGAATCGAGAAGCTGCGGCGTACTGGATTCCCCGCTTTCGCGGGGAATGACAGCGGTGGGGGTAGCTAGCTCACGCCGGCATCCGATGCATGGCGCAGATCTTGTTGCCGTCGAGGTCGCGCAAATAGGCGAGGTAGAGCTTGCCGCCAGGGCCCTGGCGGATGCCGGGCGGATCCTCGATCGATTTTGCACCGGCGGCGACTCCGGCCGCGTGCCAAGCCTCGACCTGCTCCGGCGAATTGCAAGCAAAGCCGATCGTGCCGCCATTCGCGCAGGTCGCCGGTTCGCCGTTGATCGGCTTCGACACCGAGAACACACCGGTCTTGGTGATGTAGAAGATGCGGTGGCCGTCGACCCTGGCCGGCCGCACCTCGAGCGTGCCGAGCAGCTTGTCGTAGAACGCCTTGGCCTTGTCCAAGTCGTTGGTGCCGATCATGACGTGCGAGAACATTTTGCCTCCCTCAGAGTTTGTAGCCCGGATGGAGCGTAGCGAAATCCGGGTCTTGCTTGCTTTTGGCCGTCCCGGATTGCGCTTCGCTCCATCCGGGCTACGAGAAAGAAAAATCAGAACGCCGTATAGCCGCCGTCGATCACGAACGTATCGGCGGTGTGATACGACGACGCCTTGCTCATCAGATACACGGCGATGCCGCCGAAATCGGATGCCTCGCCGAAGCGCCGCACCGGAATGCGCGGCATCACATTGGCGACGAATTTTTCGTTCGCCATGATGCCGGCGGTCATGTCGCTCTTGATCCAGCCGGGCAGGATCGCGTTCGCGGTGACGCCGTAACGCGCCAGCTCGACGCCGAGCGCGCGCACCAGCGCGTTGATGGCGGCCTTGGTCGCCGCATAGTGCTCGTTGCGCGCGGTGCCGAAGATCGAGGCGAGGCTCGAGGTGGCAACCAGCCGGCCGAAGGGATCGCCGGCATTGGCGCGCTCGGTCATGTGCTTTGCCGCGGCCTGGAACGCATGAAACACGCCGTCGAGATTGGTCGCAAACATCGTGCGCCATTCCTCCTCGGTGCGCTCGATGAAGGAGCGCCGGCCGCCGCCGCCGATACCGGCATTGGCAAAGCAGCCGTCGACCCGGCCGAACGTGTCGAGCGTCGCCTTCATCGCGGCATTGACCGAGGCCGGATCGGTGACGTCGCAGACGCGGGTGTCGACCTTGCCGGCAAGGCCGGCCAGGCTCGCGGCAGCGCTGCTGTTCTTGTCAGGATTGCGGCCCCAGATCGAGACGTTGCAGCCCTGGCCGGCGAGCGCGTGCGCGATGCCGAGCCCGATGCCGCCATTGCCGCCGGTGATCACGGCGACGCGGCCGGTGAGGTCGAAAAGGTCCATGGCGCGTTTCCTGTTTTGGGCAAGGCATCTTGGCATGCAGCGCATCAGCCGCTGCGCGCAAGATTGCTTGCTATGCTCTGATCACCATGGACAAGACCGCGCCAAAAATCAAATATGCGCCCCGGCAAGATAAATTCCGGTCTGCGAAACTGACGCAGGCCGGCAACTGACGAGGAAACCATGCAGTTCAAACACGTCACGCTCGATTTCGATGGCGCGGTCGCGATCCTCAAGCTCGACCATCAGGAGGTGATGAACGCAGTCTCCTTGGACATGCTGGGCGGTCTTGCCGAAGCGCTTGATACCATCGAGGAGAAGAGGGACGAGGTGCGCTGCGTCGTGCTGACCGGCGCGGGGCGGGCGTTCTGCACCGGCGCGAATCTCCAGGGCCGCAACAATCAGTCGAAGAAGACCAAGGCCGGCCTGACGCTCGAGACCGGCTTTCATCCCTTCCTGCGCCGCATCCGCAACCTTCATTGTCCGATCATCACCGCGGTCAACGGCCCGGCCGCCGGCGCCGGCATGAGCTTCGCACTGCTCGGCGATATGATCCTGTGCGCGCGCTCGTCCTATTTTCTGCAAGCCTTCCGCCGCATCGGCCTCGTGCCGGATTGCGGCTCGACCTGGCTGTTGCCGCGCCTGGTCGGCCGGGCGCGCTCGATCGAATTGTCGCTGATGGGCGAGCGGCTGCCGGCCGAGAAGGCGCTCGAATGGGGCCTCGTCAACCGCGTCTACGACGACAGCGTACTGATGGAGGAGGCGATGAAGCTCGCGCGCGAGCTCGCCAGCGGCCCGACGGTCGCGCTGTCGCTGATCCGCAAGCTCTATTGGGACAGCCCGGAAAATTCCTTCGAGGATCAGCTCAACCTTGAATTCCAGTGCCAGCTCCGCGCCGGCGACACCCAGGATTTTCGCGAGGGCGTCGGCGCGTTCCTGGAGAAGCGGTCCGCGCAGTTCAAAGGCAAATGATCGAGGCGGAGCTTTCACGCAGCGTCCAGCGCTGGTGCCCGGGCGCGACCGGCGTCACCGGCGCGGCAAAGCTCTCGGGCGGCGCCAGCCAGGAAACCTGGCGCTTCGACATCGTGCATCCCGATGGTCCGATCGGCGCGATCCTGCGCCGCTCGCCGAAGGGCTATGGCGCTGCGCCAACGCGTGCGGCCGGTCTTGCCGCTGAAGCGCAGCTGATGCAGCTCGCCTATGAGGCCGGCGTGCCGTCGCCGCGGGTGATGCATGTGCTCACTCCGGAGGACGATCTCGGCACCGGCTTCATCATGCAGCGGGTCGAGGGCGAGACCATCGCCCGCAAGATCCTTCGCGATGACGAGTTCGCGGCCGCACGGCCGCTGCTGCCGCGGCAGATCGGCGGCGTGCTCGCCGGGCTGCACAATCTGCCGCTGGACAAGCTGCCCGAGCTGCGCCTCATGACCGCGGCGAAGGAGATCGGCGAGTTCGAGCGCGACTATCGCAGCCTGAACTGGCCAAAGCCGGTGTTCGAGCTGGCGCTGCGCTGGCTGCGCGATCGCGATCCCGGCCCCTCGGCCGTGGAGACGCTGGTGCATGGCGATTTCCGCAACGGCAATCTCATCATCGGCGCCGACGGTGTCCGTGCGGTCCTCGATTGGGAACTCGCCCATCTCGGCGATCCCATGGAGGATCTCGGCTGGGTCTGCGTCAACTCCTGGCGTTTTGGCGAGATCGACAAGCCGGTCGGCGGCTTTGGTTCGCGCGAGGAGCTGTTCGCAGGTTATGAGGCCGCGGGCCGCAAGGTCGATCCCGCGCGCGTCAAATTCTGGGAAGTCATGGGCACGCTGCGCTGGGGCATCATGTGCGGCGGCATGATGCAGCGGTTCCGCGAGGGGCCCGACCATTCTATGGAGCGCGCCATGATCGGCCGCCGTGCCTCCGAGACCGAGATCGATCTGTTGCGGCTGCTCGCGCCGCGCGGGAGTTGACCATGCAGGACGAACCCACACCGATCGAGCTGACCAAGTCGGTCGCAGATTTCTTGCGCAACGACATCACGCTGCTGATCTCCGGCCACCAGGCCTTCAAGCTGCGCGTCGCCATCAACATCCTCGACCTCGTGACGCGGCAATTGACGCGGGAGGAGGGCAGCGATGCAAGGGAGGTGGAGCGTCTGCGCGCGCTGCTGGGCATGGAAGGTTCATTGATTGATCTTAACCGCACGCTCGCCGATCGCATCGCCAAGGGCGAGGTGGACCTCGCGACGCCGGGCCTTGCCGAGCACCTCTGGGCGACCACGATGGACAAGCTCGCAGTCGATCAGCCGAATTACGCGTCATACAAGCGGGAGCTGTCGAGGGGCGGGTAGGCGTAGCCACCTGCTCCGTCATTGCGAGGAGCCCGCGACAAAATTGCGGAGCAATTTTGCGCTGATGCGACGAAGCAATCCAGACTGCTTCCGCGGAGGCAGCTTGGATTGCTTCGCGGAGCCTGTCATCGGGCCGCGCTTCGCGCGGACCCGTTGGCTCGCAATGACGGTGGTACTCGCCATCCAAGCTCTCAGCTGTCATCGCCCGCGCAGGCGGGCGATCCAGTATTCCAGAGACGGCAGTGACATACAGAGAAGCTGCGGCGTACTGGATGCCCCGGTCAAGCCGGGGCATGACACCGGTGATGTTAGGGCGCGCGGAATGACGGCGCCGAGCGGGGCTACTTCCCCACCCATTTCGGCGGCCGCTTCTCCGAGAACGCCTTCGGGCCCTCGATGTAATCCTGCGAAGCCGCCATCTCCTTCACCGCCGGGTATTCGCGCTGCTCCTCGATCGCTTGTTCCAGCGAGACGCCAAGCCCCTTCTGGATCGCCTGCTTCGAGGCGCGGATCGACATCGGCGAATTCTTGGTGATCATCTCAGCCCAGCGCAACGCAGCGCTAAGCGCCTCGCTCTGCGGCACCACCTCGTTGACGAAGCCGAGGTCATAGCCTTCCTTGGCGCTGACATGACGTGCGGTCAGGATCATGCCCATGGCGCGCTTGAGCCCGATCTGCCGCGGCAGCCGGTGCAGGCCGCCGGCGAGTGCGGCTAGTCCGACGCGCGGCTCGGGCAGCGCGAAGGTGGCATTCTCCGAGGCGATGACGAGATCGCAGGCCAGCGCGATCTCGAAGCCGCCGCCCATCGCGACGCCATTCACCGCTGCGATGATCGGCTTATCGCAGTCGAACCGCGAGGTCAGGCCGGCAAAGCCGCCCTTGTCCCAGCCGCGCTTGCCGCCAGCCGCCTGCCACTTCAGATCGTTGCCGGCGCAAAACGCCTTGTCGCCACTACCCGTGACGATTGCGATCCATTGCTCGGGATCGGCGGAGAAGTCGTCGAACACCTTGTTGAGCTCGAAATGCGCATCGGTGTGCAGCGCGTTGTAGACCTCGGGGCGCGACAGCGTGACGATCGTGATCGGGCCCTTGCGTTCCACCTTCGAAAATTTCAGCTCCATGATCGCTCCCGCATTTTCTCGTGAAGGAATATTGCCGGCATAGTAGCGCGCGGGTGCGCCTGAGCACCATCGAATTGCGCAAGCGCGCCTTGCGCGCCTCACACGTCTCGGCTTGCTTGACTTGGATGCGCTCTTCTCCGCTTAATCATGCCAAGCAAGAATGCGCGTAGCGCCTTAACGCAAAACGAAAAATCATTCCGGGAGAGAGCCCTTGGATTTCTCATTGCCTGCCGATCTCGTCGCCTATCTCGGGGAGCTCGACCGTTTCATCGAACGCGAGATCAAGCCGCTGGAAGAGGCCGACGACAACATCCGCTTCTTCGATCACCGCCGCGAATGGGCGCGCACCGATTTCGAGAATGGCGGCCTGCCACGCCACGAATGGGAGACGTTGCTGCGCAAGGCCAAGGACCTTGCGGACGCTGCCGGCCACCTGCGCTTTCCGGTGCCGAAGCAATATGGCGGCAAGGACGGCTCCAACCTCTGGATGGCCGTGATCCGCGAGCACTTTGCCGCAAAGGGTCTCGGCCTGCACAACGACCTCCAGAACGAGCATTCCATCGTCGGCAATTTCCCCGTCGTCACCATGCTCGATCGCTACGGCCGTGACGACCAGAAGGCGATGATCGACGGCTCGATCAAAGGCAAGTACCGCATCACCTTTGGCTTGACCGAGCCGCATCATGGCTCGGACGCGACCCATATGGAGACGCGTGCGGTGCCGGCGACCCGCGATAACGTCAAGGGCTGGATCATCAACGGCGAGAAGATGTGGACCACCGGCATGCATGTCGCCACGCATTGCGCGCTGTTTGCGCGCACGGGCGGCAATGACGGCGATGCGCGCGGCATCACCTGTTTCCTGGTGCCGGCGAAGAGCCGCGGCGTCAAGGTCGAGGAATACATGTGGACCTTCAACATGCCGACCGATCATCCCCGCGTCAGTTTTACCGACGTGTTCGTGCCTGAGGATGCGCTGTTCGGCGAGGTCGGCCGCGGCCTGTCGCTGGCGCAGTGCTTCGTGCATCAGAACCGTATCCGGCAGGCCGCGAGCTCGCTGGGCGCTGCCGTCTACTGCATCAACGAGAGTGTGAAGTATGCGCGCGAGCGAAAGCCGTTCGGCAAGGCGCTCGCCGAAAACCAGGCGATCCAGTTCCCGCTGGTTGAGCTCGCCACGCAAGCCGAGATGCTGCGTCTTCTGATCCGCAAGACCGCCTGGGAGATGGACCAGCTCACCGAGGAGCAGATCGAGCGCACGCTCTCCGATCGCGTCTCGATGTGCAACTACTGGGCAAACCGCCTCTGCTGCGAATCCGCCGACCGCGCCATGCAGGTTCACGGCGGCATGGGCTACTCACGCCACAAGCCGTTCGAGCACATCTACCGCCACCACCGGCGCTATCGGATCACCGAGGGCAGCGAGGAGATTCAAATGCGCAAGGTGGCGGGGTTTTTGTTCGGCTATATGGGGCCGGGGAAGCATTAGCTTCCTGCGGCGCTCTCTCTCTCCAACGTCGTCCCGGCGAAGGCCGGGACCCATACCCCAGGACGCAGTTTGAGGCGAGATTGCAACCGCCGGTCTTCGCCAAACCACGTTCGGTGGGTATGGGTCCCGGCCTTCGCCCTAGGGCATGCACATATCTCTGAGGCTCCATCCTGCTGCGACGGCGTGGAAGTATTCGAGGCCGTTCTTGAAGGTGATCGGGCCCGGCGGCTTGGACGATGGGTAGCCGTCCCAGCCGCCGAGGCGACCAATGATCCAGGCGGCCCAAGCGAGGCTATCGGGCGGATGTGGGTTCTTTAATCGCTTGCTCCCGGCTTCGAGTTGACGGTTGAGGGCGGTGAGCACGTTAATTTGGCCGTTGTCGAAGGCAGCGAGAATGGGTTGGCGACTGCCATTGCGGGCCTGCAGAAGTTGGATTGTGATGACGGCCGCCTTAGCGGCAATCGCGACCAGCTTGAGAAGGCGATCGGCGGTTCCGATCTGGCTGTCTTCGAGCTTGAAGCCTTGTGTCTTCAGGATGCGGAAGAACTGCTCGATGATCCAGCGTTGCTTGTACCATTGGACGATGCGCCAGGCGTCCTCGATGCCGGTAACCTCGTGAGAGGTGAGAAGCCGCCAGTGCAGCGGCTCTACCCCGGTTTCGGCATTGATCTCGCGCACATCGACCACCGCCAATGGCAAGCTTTCCGGCAGATGGCGCAGGAACTTACTCTGTGGGCGGGCGAGCTCGATTGCGCCAAAGCGAAGTTCGAGGTGAGCCAGGCGGGCGGGCCGCGCGGCGCGCGCAGGCAATTGGATCGCACGCCGATCCACCGCGGCCATGGCATCGCTGACCTCATACAAGCCGCTGCGGTCGGCAAGCTTGCGATCATGCATGCTGCGCGCGATGACGTGGAAGTGTTGCTCGGCCGAGCTGGCATAAAGGGCAAAAATATCGCTCTCGCGGTCACCCAGCACCGTCACCGCTGTGGCCTTGGTGAGGAGCGGCTTGGCCGCCATGGCAGTGGATATCCAGCGCTGCGATTCCTTGTCCGATAACTCCCGATCGTCGTGCGAGGTCGTGCGGCGACCTGTGCGCGTCCATATCTGCCCGCTCAAAAGTCCAAGACAGTTGCCGTCATCGGCATCCACAGCCAGCAGCGGATGCAGCAGCACGCCGTGGTTATTGCCTTTGCCGATTTCTCCGAGCCCGCGCCGGCGTTGCGGTGTGGTGTTGAAGTGGATCTCGCTGGTGTCCTGGATGGCCAGCACGTGGCGGCCCTCTACCGCAGCGACCGTGCTTTCGCTCCAGCTTTCGATGATCCGCTCCACCGTCACCTTGTCATGGCCAAGAAAGCGGTTGAACCGCACTTCCAGCGCGCGGTTCCCCCTGGAGAGCTGCCGAAGGCAGACAGTTTTGCCCACAACCATGCGTTCGACGAACGCCGCCCCCCTTTATCGAGACGACGATCCCCGAACCGGCCCAGCGTCCAGTCAATCCGTGACAACATCGCGGCACCCCGTCCAAATCATGGAGTGCCGCAATACGAATCACACAGAACTCTGATTCTGGAATCCTCCCAGGCCGATCCGAGTCAATCCGCCGCACCAGATATGTGCATGCCCTAGGGCCTTCGCCGGGACGACGATAGGAGAGAGCCGTGGCTAATTCACCCTTCGGTCCTTCCCCGCCCAATGCGGCTCGCGCAATTGCCGCCGCAAAATCTTGCCTGATGGATTGCGCGGCAGCGCCGGCAGAAACTCCACGCTCTTCGGCGTCTTGTAGCCGGCGATGCGCTCGCGGGTGAAGTTGATGATGTCTGTGGCCGTGGCTTGCTTCCCCGGCTTCATCACCACCACGGCCTTCACCGCCTCGCCCCATTTGTCGTCGGGCACGCCGATCACGGCGGCCTCGGCGACATCGGGATGATTGCACAACGCACTCTCGACCTCGGCCGGGTAGATGTTCTCGCCGCCGGAGATGATCATGTCCTTGATGCGGTCGTGGATGTAGAGATAGCCATCCTCGTCCATGTAGCCGGCATCGCCGGTGCGCATCCAGCCGTCGGAACGAAGCGTCGCGGCGGTCGCCTCGGGCAGGTTCCAATAGCCGGCCATGTTCGAGCCGGAGCGCGTCGCGATCTCGCCGACCTCACGCGGCGGCAGTGGCTTGCCGGCCACGTCCAGGATCGCGATTTCGACGCCCGGTAGCGCCTTGCCGGCCGAGCGCATCCGCTCCAGACCCTCGACATGGTCTTCCGGCGGCAGGGCGACGATCGTGCCCGTGGTCTCGGTCATGCCGTATAGCTGCACGAAGCCGCATTTGAAAACCTCGATGCACTCCTTCAGCAGCGCCGCTGGTATCGGCGAGGCGCCATAGAGCATGTATTTCAGTCGCGAGAAATCGACCGTCCTGGCGCGTGGCTGCCGCACCACGAACTGCATCGCCGCCGGCACCATGAACAGCTTTGTGATCCCCGACTGCTCGAAGAAATCCAGCACTTTTGCCGGATCGAACTCGCGCGCGATCACGCCGCGGGCGCCGTGATAGAGCCCCATCACGCCCCAGCCCGAACCGCCGATGTGGAAGACCGGCATCGCCACCAGCGAGACGTCGTCGGTCGACCACCGGTTCCACTCCGGTTTGTCTTCGGCATTGCCTGATTGCACCAGGTTGAGGAAATTTGCGTGCGACAGCATCGCGCCCTTCGGCTTGCCTGTCGTGCCCGACGTGTAGAGCTGGATCGCGATGTCCTTGGCATCGATCGGCACCTTCGGGTCGTCACCGCTCTGCGCATCGCGCCAGGCCGCAAAATCCGGCCATTCCGGCGCGCCGCCCTCGGTGGTGATGATTGTCCGTACGCTCGGTAGCTTGTCCTTGATCCGGCGGACGAGCGTGATGAACTCCGGCCCGACGAACAGCACCGGCGCCTTGCAGTCCTCCACGATGAATGCGACCTCGGGTCCCGCGAGCCGCCAATTTACCGGCGCCATCACCACGCCGGCCTTCATCGCGCCCATCAACAGCTCGAAATAGAAGTCGCTGTTCTTGCCGAGATAGGCGATGCGGTCGCCCTTCTTCACGCCCATCGCGATCAGTGCGTTGGCGACTTGGTTCGTCTTGATATCGAACTCTGCAAAGCTGGTGAGGCGGCCCTCGAACTCGTAGGCGATGGCGTTGCCGCGGCTTCTCGCGCGCTCGCGCACCATGTCGGCGAGATTGGCCAATGGCTGTGTGGTCATGTTTCTCCCGTCGCGTCTTGTTTTTATGCGGGGAAGTGTGGCGTCATCCGCGGGTGAAGACAAGGTGGGGAGGGAGAGTGCGCAACTCTCTCAACGCCGTCGTCCCGGCCTAGTGCGCAATTGCGCACGAAGGCCGGGACCCATAACCACTGAACGCAATTTGACGAAGACTGGTCGTGACCAATCTTCGCCAAGCAAAATTCAGTGCGTATGGGTCCCGGCCTTCGCCGGGACGACCATCGAAAATTCTCGTTGTCCTGGACAAGCGCAGCGAAGCGGAGCGCCGATCCAGGACCCATTGCCATCGAGCGCAATTTGGCGAAGACAGGTCATGACCAATCTTCGCCAAATCCAATTCGGTGGCTATGGGTCCCGGCCCCCGTGCGCAATTGCGCACTAGGCCGGGACGACGATAACTACCCCCGCTTCGCCCGGTCCTTCTCGTTCTGCGCCATGATGCTCTCGCGCGCGGCTTTCCAGTCGTCGTCGCTCCAGTCGCGGAGCTGATAGAAATTGCCGCCCATCGCGAGCGCCTGCGCGCCATCCATGGCGATGGTCTCGCCGTTGATCCAGTCGCAGCCGCCGGAGATCAGGAACACTGCGAGGTTCTGCAGTTCCTCCATGGTGCCGACGCGCCCCATCGGGTTCATCGCCTTGGTCCGCGCACCGGCTTCATCACCGGGCTTGATGCGCTTGCTCATGCCTTCGGTCGGGATTTCGCCCGGCGCGATCGTGTTCAGCCGGATGCCGTAGCGGCCCCATTCGGTTGCGAGCGACATCGTCATGGCGTGGATCGCCGACTTGCTCATCGCCGATGGCACCACGTAGGGCGAGCCGTTGCGCACCCAGGTCACGGTGATCGAGACGACGTTGCCGGGCTGCTTCAAGGCGATCCAGCGCTTGCCGATCGCATGGGTGACGTAGAACGTGCCGTGCATGACGATGTTGGCGACGGCATCGAAGCCGCGCGGCGAGAGCTCCTCGCTGCGCGAGATGAAATTGCCGGCGGCGTTGTTGATGAGGTCGGTGAGGGGACCGTCGCGAAAGATGGTCTCGATCATCTCCTCGACCGCGAGCGCGTTGCGGATGTCGACGCCGTGGCTGGTGACGCGGCCGCCATAGAGATCCATCAGCTCCGTCGCGGTCTCGTCGCACACGATCTTGCGCCGGCCGCAGATGTGCACCTCGGCGCCGAGCTGGAGGAACCGCGCCGCCATCGACTTGCCAAGCCCAGTGCCGCCGCCGGTGACGAGAATGCGCCGTCCGGCCAGAAGATTTTCCTTGAACATGGCTGTTTCTCCCGTACGGATTGTCAGTTAATTGGTCGATTGACTAAATCCGGCCGCCGGCTTCCTGTAAAGCGGCACCGAACAAGAACAGGGGAGAATTCATCCATGGAAGAGCGCGTCTCGATCTCGATCTCGGAAGGCATCGCCGACGTGCGCCTGATGCGCGCCGACAAGATGAATGCGCTGGATCAGGCTATGTTCGAGGCCCTTGTCGCCGCAACCGAGCGGCTTTCGAAGGACAAGAGCGTACGCGTCGTCGTGCTGTCCGGCGAGGGGCGCGCCTTCTGCGCCGGCCTCGACATGGGGCGCTTTGCCGCCATGAAGGAGAAGGGTGGCAACGGAATTCCGGGTGGCGAAAATCGTGACCTCACCAAGCGCACCCATGGCCAGGCGAACTTCCCGCAACAGGCGGTGTGGGGCTGGCGCCAGCTGGCGGTGCCGGTGATTGCGGCCGTGCACGGCGTCGCTTTCGGCGGCGGCTTCCAGCTCGCGCTCGGCGCCGACATGCGGTTTCTCTCGGCGGATGCGCGGATGTCGGTGATGGAGATCAAATGGGGCCTCGTCCCTGATATGGCGGGCACGCCGATCCTGGCTTCGCTCGTGCGCGACGATATCTTGCGCGAGCTTACTTACACCGGGCGCATCTTCTCGGCGCAGGAGGCGATGACCTACGGCCTCGCCACGCGCATCTGCGACGACCCGCGTGCCGCCGCATTCGAGATCGCGCGCGAGATCGCCGGCAAGAGTCCCGATGCCATCCGTGCCGCCAAGCGTTTGCTCAACAATCTCTCGGCCGATCCCGGCCCCGCGCTGCTCGCCGAATCCGTCGAGCAGCAGAAGCTGATCGGCAGCGCGAACCAGACCGAGGCGGTGCGCGCCAATCTGGAGAAGCGCGCGCCGAAGTTTGCGGATTAGCAACTTGTCATTCCGGGATGCGCCGTAGGCGCAGGCCCGGAATCCATCGAGCCGCATTTTCTGAGGTGAAATGGATTCCGGGCTCGATGCTTCGCATCGTCCCGGAATGACGAGCTGGTGGCCTCCACATTTCTTAACCCGACGAAAGATCGGAAAACAAAAATGAGCGAAACGTCCCAATTCCTCGGCATCGTCTCCGGCAACCGTCGTCGGTCCCACGCCGAAATCGCCAGTCGTGCCGACCGCATCGCCTCCGGCCTCGCCAAGCTCGGCGTCAAGCCAGGCGATTGCGTCTGCATGCTGATGCGCAACGACATCGTCTTCCTGGAGGCCGCCTATGCCGCGATGCGGCTCGGCGCCTATGGCGTGCCGATCAACTGGCATTTCAAGCCGGAGGAGATCAGCTACATCCTCGGAGATACCGGCACGTCCGTGCTGATCGGACATGCCGACATGCTGCACGCCTTGCGCGATGCGATCCCAAGCGGCGTCACCGTGCTCAGCGTGCCGACGCCGCCGGAGATCCTGTCCAACTACAGGATTGATCCCGATCAGTTGGCGACGCCGGACTTTGCGATCGATTTCGAGTCCTGGCTCGCGCAGCACCAGCCTTATGATGGCCCGGTCGTGCCACAGCCGATGAACATGATCTACACCTCCGGAACAACTGGCCATCCCAAGGGCGTACGCCGCACTGCGCCGACGCCTGAGCAGCAGGCCGCCGGCGAACGCATGCGCGCGATGATCTATGGGCTCAAGCCCGGCGCCCGCGCGCTGTTGCCGGGCCCGCTCTATCACTCCGCACCGAATTCATTCGGCATCCGTGCCGGCAAGCTCGGCGGCGCGCTGGTGCTGCTGCCGCGCTTCGAGGCCGAGGAGTTTTTGCAGCTGATCGAGCGCTACAAAATCGACACCATCTTCATGGTGCCGACCATGTTCATCCGCCTGATGAAGCTGCCGGAGCAGGTGCGAAAGAAATACGACGTCTCCTCGCTGCGCCACGTCATCCATGCCGCCGCGCCATGTCCGGCCGACGTCAAGCGCGCCATGATCGAATGGTGGGGGCCGGTGATCTACGAATTCTACGGCTCGACCGAATCCGGCGCCGTCACCTTCGCAACCTCCGAGGACGCGCTGAAGAAGCCCGGCACGGTCGGCAAGATCTCGCCCGGCGCCGAGCTGCGCTTCCTCGGCGAGGACGGCCGCGTGCTCGGCGTCGGCGAGATCGGCGAGATCTATTCCCGCATGGCCGGGATGGCCGATTTCACCTATCACAACAAGCCGGAGAAGCGCGCCGAGATCGATCGCGACGGCTTCATCACCTCCGGCGACGTCGGTTATATCGATGAGGAGGGTTACGTCTTCATCTGCGACCGCAAGCGGGACATGGTGATCTCGGGGGGCGTCAACATCTACCCGGCCGAGATCGAATCCGTGCTGCACGCGGTGCCCGGCGTGCACGATTGCGCGGTGTTCGGCATCCCCGATGCCGAGTTTGGTGAGGCGCTGATGGCGGTGATCGAGCCGCAATCCGGCGTCACGCTCGATGAAGCTTCCGTCCGTGCGCGGCTGAAGACCTCGCTCGCCGATTACAAGGTGCCCAAGCACATCGAGATCCGCTCGGGATTGCCGCGCGAAGACTCCGGAAAAATCTTCAAGCGCCGCCTGCGCGATCCCTATTGGGAGCAGGCAGGACGGAAGATCTAGCCGCAGTCGGTAGTGCCGTAGGGTGGGCAAAGCGGAGCGTGCCCACCAGGACGGTCGCAGGTATTGATCGTGGGCACGGCGCAAACGCGCCTTTGCCCACCCTACGAGATAACGGATGGGGAAACATTGGAAGCGCGACCGGAAATTCGAGGGGCGGTAGCCGGTTGCGCCGATCGGACAGTCTTAGCGGCGACAGATTTCGAGCCTATATAGACGTGGTCATCCACTTCCGGATCATCCCATGGCTCCCGTTTCCATCCTGCTCAACCTGCTCTGGATCCTGATCGGCGGCGCCTGGATGGCGTTCGGCTGGCTGATCGCTGCGATCATCATGGCCGTCACCATCATAGGCCTGCCCTGGGCGCGGGCGGCGTTCAACATCGCCGTCTACACGCTGCTGCCGTTCGGCTCGAAGGCGGTCAGCCGCTACGAGGTCACGGGTGTCGAGGATATCGGCACCGGCCCGCTCGGGGTGATCGGCAACATCATCTGGTTCGTGCTGGCCGGCTGGTGGCTGGCGCTCGGTCACCTCGTGACCGCGCTGGTGCTCGCGGTCACCATCATCGGCATCCCCTTCGCCTGGGCCCATCTGAAGCTCGCCGGCATCGCGCTCTGGCCGATCGGCAAGGTGATCGTGCCGGCTTAGGACGCGCGTACCCAGAAAGATCAGGACTATCGCATTTCAGGCGGTCTTCCCGCGGCGCATCCTTCGAGACGCCCGCCCCTGGCGGACCCTCAGGATGAGGGCGGAGTGTGTGGCAGCAGTTTCTGCGGGAGCCGATGCCGTTCAGCCTCATCCTGAGGGACCGCGAAGCGGTCGTCTCGAAGGACGAGGCGTGCACTCAGATCGCTCGAAAGGCATATGCGATAGCCCTGCCACAAACGCGGGCTCTTCGCCGGCAGAGCGGAAATCGCCCATCACTGGCGGCTTATGACCAGGGCGGACTTTCGTTGAACAGGCTTGACACGTTGAACACGGTCGCAGCCCGATGAGTAGAGCGCCAGCGAAACCCATCAATCCCTCCGCCTGTGACGAAGCATGATGGGTTTCGCAAGGGCTCAACCCATCCTCCGTGCTCTCCAAGACCTCCCACAAAAATTTGCGGCGGGCGTTGCAGAATGCGGGTGGACGGTCGCTGCAGGAGTGCAAGCCTTTAGCTGATAATCTCCTTGGCCTTGATGCCGCGCAAGGCCTCGATGCAGTCAGCTACCAAATGCAAGAACTCTTGCCGCTTTATGCTTTTCACCTGACGACCTTCCATATTGATGAGAATGAATCTCGCCATTTCGTAGGCGACTTCAAACTGCGATTTGCCGGTAACCTCGACATCGATTCTTTCAGCCATTTCGCTGCCCGCTAGTTGTAATTGGAAAGCAGGAGCCTATTGGAAAGCGCGTGGCCAAGTCGAGTCGGTCTTCCTTTGCGGCTAGATCATATCGGCCTAAACGTCCGCTGGCGCCGCAACCTCGAAATGCAGAGCATTAATCTAGTCCGCTTCTGGCCGATCAGCGAAGTAGCGGCGCACCCCCTTAAGGCTCGCTGAGGAAGTCATCGCGGATTAGATTTGCTCAGGTTGAGTTCTTCGCATTCGGACCCGCAGCCGACATTACTTCTCCGGCCCACCGGCGAGCCGCATTGAACTCGCCAGCTCCGCTCGCCATGTGTGGGAGACAGCTTGGAGCAGACAATGAAGAAGCTTTTCACCTGTGTGGCGACCGTGGGCTGCCTGATCGCCTTCCACTCCGTCGCGCAAGCCCGCTCTGCATTCGACGGCGCCTGGGACCTCGTTTTCGTGACGCAAAGAGGACCTTGCGATGCGACCTATAATTTCACCGTCAACATCACCAACGGAATAGTTACACATCCGAATTTAGTCAGGTTCAGAGGCTATGTGGCGCGTTCCGGCGCAGTCCGGGCGTCGGTGACAGTTCAGGACAAATTCGCCTCCGGCTCAGGCAGGCTCTCGGGCAATTTTGGCCGCGGGACGTGGAGCGGCCATTCAGGAAACGCGCGCTGTTCAGGCTACTGGACCGCACAGCGCAATTGAAGGCGCTGAGCCAAGGCCGGAGGTCGCCCGCAGGGAGCGCCGCCTTTCGCCCCCAATTCCTCGCGTTACCGTCGGGCAAAACACGCCACATGAAGGTCAAGCGACCCGGCGCGAATTATTCTGATTGACCGAATTCACGCCTTCGGTTAAACCGCAAGGCATCCCGGTCCGTCAAAGGGACGTTTCGCGATCGTCACGATACGTAGGCCGGGATGCGATGGACGCGGTAGCGCCGGCGCGTGACGGGGTGGCAGGGCGGGCTACGCCTGTGAGCCATCGCGATCCGCGCGATCGACACGGCGCGGTCACAGCGTTTCCTTTCGGCTTCGGGGGCGAGCACGCGCGAGCTTCCGAACGTTTGGGAGGGACGTCCGCGGCGGCAAAAGCGTGTGGTCCTGACGCCCGGGGTCTGTGCGTCAAGGCTTGCGGTGGTGAAGCGGCCCGACCGGGTGCGCGCATCAGTCATCCGCAAGGCGACGGGGGCAATAGTGCATCGCTCCCCGGGGAGAGCGCGCCATAAGCCGTAAAACCATTGCGCAGGGAAGGCCGGGATGTCCCGGCGTCACCTGTGGTCACCCCGCGTGCGTTTCTCGCGTGCGGACCCTGGGTGCCAGCCGGCGCCCGGCCTTCCCTGGTGTGCCCGGCATGGGCTTCGACTTGGAGGTGAAAGTCCTTCCGTGAGCTGATCACAGCGAGCGAAGTGAACCGCAGAGTGTCGGACCGCGAGGCCGGCGTGAAGGAAGCGGGGAGCGAAGCTGCGGGCCGACGAACAGAAATCGGATATGAGGCGGAGCCGAGCAGGGCGAGCGGGCCAGGAGCCGCAAAGCCGTTGTGATCAAGGCAGGCGACGTAGATCCGGCGGTCGTGCAGCGAAGGTCGAAGGTCTTACCCGGGGAGATCTCGCTTGCACCTGAAAGGGTGACGAGGGTTGCAAGGCCCTCGGAGCGAGAAGTCAGCAGAGGCCGTAGTAGCGGCTTAAAGCCGTGAAGGGCCGAACGATGGGAAGGGCGAAACGCCCACAAACCTCGGGGGAATTATGCCACAGAAGCCGGAAGCCCCGGACGCACGATCGACCGCTGCGGTGAAGCTGCAGCGGCCGGCCGGGCGCGTGGAAGCGCCCCTGACTGGAAGTGGAGACGAGCGCCCAGGAAGCAGCGATCTGATGGAGAAGGTGTGTGAACGCCAGAACCTTCAGGCCGCACTGAAGCGTGTTCGGCAGAATGCGGGCAGTCCCGGCATCGACGGGATGACGGTGGAGGAGCTACCTAACCATCTGCGCGTGCACTGGCCGCTCCTGCGCGAGAAATTGCTCGCGGGGCAGTACCAGCCGCAGCCAGTGAAGCGGGTGGCGATCCCGAAGCCCGGCGGGGGCGAGCGCGAGCTCGGCATCCCCACCGTGCTCGACCGGTTCATCCAGCAGGCCCTGCTGCAGGTTCTGCAACCGCAGTTCGACCCAACCTTCTCGGATGCAAGCTATGGCTTCCGGCCCGGACGGAGTGCGCACGACGCGGTGCGTCGCGCGCAAGCCTATGTGCAGGAAGGCCGCAGCTTCGTGGTGGATATCGATCTGGAGAAGTTCTTCGACCGGGTCAACCACGACATCCTGATGGGAAGGCTGGCCAAACGGATCGCGGACCGTCGGGTGCTGCGGCTGATCCGCCGCTACCTCAATGCGGGCGTGCTCGCAGACGGGGTGGTGATCGAGCGGGGTGAGGGGACGCCGCAAGGCGGTCCGCTGTCTCCGCTATTGGCCAACGTGCTGTTGGACGAAATCGACAAGGAGCTGGAGCGGCGCGGGCATGCCTTCGTCCGCTACGCCGACGATCTGAACGTCTACGTTCGGACGCAGCGTTCGGGCGAGCGGGTGATGACCTCACTGCGCGAGCTGTTCGGGAAGCTGAAGCTCCGCGTCAACGAAACCAAGAGCAAGGTACGACGCGCCACGGCATCGAAGTTCCTCGGCTTCTCCTTTTGGGTGGCTGCGGGACGGACGATCAGGCGGCGCGTCGCACCACAGGCCATCGAACGCATGAAAGAGCGCGTGCGCGACATGACCCGGCGCAGTGCCGGACGCAGTCTCGCACAAATGTGCAAGCCGCTCGGCAAGTATCTGACAGGGTGGAAGGGGTACTTCCGCCTTGCAGAGACGCCCGGCGTCTTTGCCGACATCGACGGGTGGATCCGGCATCGTCTGCGGGCGGTTCAGCTCAAGCACTGGAAGAACGGGCATGTCGTCTACCGCGAATTGATCGCGCGCGGCGTACATCCCGACGAAGCCAGGCGAGTGGCCATCAACAGACGGCGCTGGTGGCGCACCTCGAAGGTGGCGCTCAACAAAGCGTTGCCAAATGAACGCTTCAGACGGCTGGGAGTCCCCTCCCTCGCAAGCTAACCTCAACCCATCGAACCGCCCGGTGCGGACCCGCATGCCGGGTGGTGTGGCAGGGGACGTGGAGCCAAACTCCACGCCTCTATGCCGATCGCCCTTTCTTCTCGATGAGGGCGAAACCGACAGCAAAGCTCGGGCGCCTGCGCCGCGAGACCGAGGACGTGTGCACGGCGTTCTGCCGCGCCGCCACCAAGTTCATCTTGCACTGCGGCAGAAAAATATCGCACACTCCTCCGGACCGAGGAGCCAGGGAGCTCTTAAAGGGGAGCGAGCCATGTCCCTCCAGACCATATCATCCGACGCCACTGAGCATCGCCCCAACCGCCCGGAGGACGTCCAGGCGATGGAAGCGGATGCGCGCCTGCGCGATGACATCCGCCTGCTCGGGCGCATTCTGGGCGATACCGTGCGCGACCAGGAGGGCGCTGACGTGTTCGACCTGGTCGAGCGCATCCGCCAGACCTCGATCCGGTTCCATCGCGACGAGGACCGGCTCGCCCGCCGCGAGCTCGAGCAGATCCTCGACGGCATGTCGACCTCCGAGACGGTGCGGATCGTCCGCGCCTTCAGCTATTTCTCCCACCTCGCCAACATCGCCGAGGACCAGAACAACATCCGCCAGATGCGCGCCCGCGGCGCGGGCAAAAACGGCGGCTCCGGCGTGCTGGCGGAAACGCTCGCCCACGCCAAGGCGGCAGGCATCGGCCCCGACGCGCTGCGCAACTTCTTCAAGTCCGCGCTGGTCAGCCCGGTGCTGACCGCGCACCCGACCGAGGTCCGCCGCAAGAGCACCATGGACCGCGAGATGGAGATTGCAGCCCTGCTCGATCGCCGCGAGCGCGTCGCGCTGACCACGGAGGAGGCCGCCGCCAGTGACGAGCAGCTCCGCCGCGAGGTGCTGACGCTGTGGCAGACCAATCTCTTGCGCCGGACCAAGCTCACCGTGCTCGACGAGGTCTCCAATGGCCTGTCGTTCTACGACTACACCTTCCTGCGCGAGGTGCCGCGCCTGGTCAACGCGTTGGAAGACCGGCTGGAGGAGGGCGGCGAGCAGGCGGCAAGCGAGCTCGCCTCGTTCCTGCGCATGGGTAGCTGGATCGGCGGCGATCGCGACGGCAATCCCTTCGTCACCGCCGACGTCATGCGCGGCACGCTGCGGCTGCAGTCGAGCCGCGTGATGCAGTTCTATCTCAACGAGCTGCACGTGCTCGGCTCCGAGCTGTCGATCGCCGCGCATCTCGCCGATGTCTCCGAGGAGCTGCGCACGCTGGCGGAGCGCTCGCCGGACACCTCGCCGCACCGAAGCGGCGAGCCTTATCGCCTCGCGGTTTCCGGCATCTATGCGCGCCTCACCGCGACCGCCGAAAAGCTCGAGGTCGAGATCACCCGCCGGCCGGTCGGAAAGGGCAAGCCTTACGAGAGCGTCAGGGAGCTGCAAGCCGATCTCGACGTGCTGCACCGCTCGCTGATTTCCAACAATGCCCGCGTCATCGCCCGCGGCCGGTTGCGGCGCTTGCGGCGCGCGGTGGACTGCTTCGGCTTCCATCTGGCGCGGCTCGACATCCGCCAGAACTCTGCCGTGCATGAGCGCACCATCGCCGAGCTGATGGACGCTGCAAACCCCGGCATGTCCTATCTCGCGCTCGGCGAGGATGCCCGCATTTCGCTACTCACCAACGAATTGCGCTCAACGCGCGCGCTGGTGTCGCCCTTCGTCAAGTACAGCGACGAGACGATGGGCGAGCTCAACGTGTTCCATGCCGCCGCGGAAGCGCATGCAAAGTTCGGTTCGGACGCCATTCCCCAATGCATCATCTCGATGTGCAAGGGCATGTCGGACATGCTCGAGGTCGCGGTGCTCTTGAAGGAGGTCGGTCTCGTCCATCCCTCCGGGCGCAGCGCCATCAACATCGTGCCGCTGTTCGAGACCATCGAGGATTTGCAGGCCTCCGCCGGCATCATGGACCGCATGCTGTCGCTGCACGATTACCGCCGGCTCGTCGATAGCCGCGGCAGCGTGCAGGAGGTCATGCTCGGCTATTCCGACAGCAACAAGGATGGCGGCTTCGTCACCTCGGGCTGGGAGCTCTACAAGGCCGAGATCGGGCTCGTCGAGGTGTTCGAGCGGCATCACGTCCGCCTGCGCCTATTCCACGGCCGTGGCGGCTCGGTCGGCCGCGGCGGCGGCCCGAGCTATGATGCCATCATCGCGCAGCCCGGCGGTGCTGTGAACGGCCAGATCCGCATCACCGAGCAGGGCGAGATCATCTCGTCGAAATATTCCAACGCCGAGGTCGGCCGCAACAATCTGGAGATCCTCGCCGCGGCGACGCTGGAGGCGAGTCTTCTGAATCCGCGCCAGAGCGCGCCGCGCCGCGAATATCTGACCGCAATGGACGAATTGTCGAACCTCGCCTTCAGGGCTTATCGCGGCCTCGTCTACGAGACCGACGGCTTCGTCGATTATTTCTGGGCCTCCACCGTCATCAACGAGATCGCAACGCTCAACATCGGCAGCCGCCCGGCCTCGCGCAAGAAGACCCGCGCGATCGAGGATCTGCGTGCGATCCCCTGGGTGTTCTCATGGGCGCAATGCCGCCTGATGCTGCCGGGCTGGTACGGCTTTGGCAGCGCGGTCGAGCAGTGGATCGCTGATCATCCCGACCAGGGCATGCCGTTCCTGAAAGAGCTCTACAGGGAATGGCCGTTCTTCCGCATGCTGCTCTCGAACATGGACATGGTGCTGGCGAAAAGCTCGATCGCCATCGCCTCGCGCTATGCCGAGCTCGTGCCGGACGAAGCCCTGCGCGAAAAGATTTTTGGCCGCATCCGTCGCGAGTGGCATTCCTGCATCGAGACGTTGCTCGACATCATGGGCCAGGATCGATTGCTTCAGAGCAATCCGCTGCTGGAGCGCTCCGTGCGCCACCGCTTCCCCTATCTCGACCCGCTCAATCATGTGCAGGTCGAGCTGTTGAAGGAGCACCGCGCGCAGAACCCGGACGAGCAGGTGCTGCGCGGGATCCAGCTCACGATCAACGGCATCTCGGCGGGGCTGAGGAACACGGGATAGGGGCGACGCAGCCGCCACACCCTCGCTCGTCATGCCCGGGCTTGACCCGGGCATCCACGTCTTTCCTCACTTGCGGCAGTGCGTGGATGGCCGGGACAAGCCCGGCCATGACGCGTGGTGAGAGTGCGGAGCGCATCAACAGAAATGCGCGCCCTGCGTCTCCACATACACCGCATAGAGCGACTGACTCGCGGTCATGAACAGGCGGTTGCGCTTCTTGCCGCCGAAGCAGACATTGGCGCAGGTCTCGGGCAGCAGGATCTGGCCGATGCGCGCACCATCGGTCGGCGCGAACACCTGCACGCCGTCATAGCCGGGTCCGACCCAGCCGGCGCCGACCCAGATGTTGCCTTCGGTGTCGACGCGCAAGCCGTCAGGGAAGCCTGACTTGCTGTCGAGCTTCATGTCGATCAGCTTCTTCGGGTTCGACAGCTTGGCGCCGTCGATGTCGTAGGACCACACCACGTTCTCAGCCTGCGGGTAATGCGTGATGCCGGTGTCGCAGACATAGAGCTTCTTGTAGTCGTGGCTGAAGGCGATGCCGTTCGGCTTGAACGGCTCGTCGGCAACCTTCGCGACCTGCCCGGTCTGCGTGTCCAAGCGATAGACGGCTTCCTTTTGATGAGGTTGCAGCGATCCGGTATTGGCAAGCTTGCCTTCGTAGATGCTGATCGCGCCATAACCGGGATCGGTGAACCAGATCGCCTTGTCGTTGGGATGCACCACCATGTCGTTCGGGCCGTTGAGCGGCTTGCCGCCTGCCTGCTCGGCCAGCGCCGTTACCGAACCGTCGTGTTCGTAGCGGACGAGGCGGGTGCGTTCGGCGCTGATCTGGCGTCCTTCGGTGTCGAACGAGTTGCCGTTGGCTTCGTTCGACGGCTTGTGGAACTGCTCGGAGATGTGACCGTCGTCGTCGAGATAGCGAAGCTGGCGGTTGGCTGGGATGTCGCTCCAGACGAGGTATTGCCCCTGCGCATTCCACGCCGGTCCCTCCGCCCACAGGCAGCCGGTGTAGAGCCGCTTGATCGCGGTGTTGCCGACCTTCGCCTTGAAGCGCTTGGGGTCGATGACGACGATGTCGGGGTCGGGATAGCGCTGCGGCTCGGCATTGGCGCCGAAGTCGCGCGCGTCGGCCCGCGAGGCGAGGACGGCGGAGGCGGCGAGAGCCGCCGTGCCTTTGAGGAGAGTGCGGCGTCCGAGGCCGCCGGTGGCAAAGATGTCGGGGTTGGTCAGTATTCTTGTCATGGTTTCCTCCCAAAGTTTGTTGGGAGGGCACCATCCGCCCGCATTCGGGCGTAAAACGGGGCGATCTCTGGCCGAGGCAGCCAGAGATCGCAGGGCAGGGATGCCGGAAACGCGCTAGACGGGATCCCAGGTGAAGATGTCGGCGGAGCGGTCGAGCTTGTAGAACGATCCCTTCAGCGCCGGCATGCCGTGTTCCGCGATCGACTGCGGCGTCCAGCCTTCGCTCCGCTGCACCGAGCGGATCGGACGGTTCTGGCTGAACAGGAAGATCTCGTTCATGCGCACGCCAAAGATCTGCCCAGTGACGTCCTTGGCGGGATCTGAGAGCAGATAGCCGCAGAGCGGGGCGATCTTCTCCGGCCCCATCTGCTTGATCTTCTCGACGCGCGCCTTCTCGGCTTCGGTCTCGGTCGGAATGGTGCCGATCATGCGGGTCCAGGCGAACGGCGAGACGCAGTTGGAGCGGACGTTGAAGCGGCCCATGTCGAGCGCGATCGATTTGGAAAGCCCGACGATGCCGAGCTTGGCGGCGGCGTAATTGGCTTGTCCAAAGTTGCCGATGAGGCCGGAGGTCGAGGTGAAGTGCACGAAGGAGCCCGACTCCTGCTCGCGGAAGATCCGCGCCGCGGCATGCGAGACGTAGAACGAGCCCATCAAATGCACCTTGATGACGGCCTCGAACGCTTCCACGCTCATCTTGTGGAAAATCATGTCGCGCAAGATGCCGGCATTGTTGACGACGCCGTCGAGCCGGCCGAAATGATCGGTCGCGGTCTTCACGATCTTGCTGGCGGGGATCGCTTCGGCCACCGACTCGAAGTTCGCAACCGCAGCGCCGCCGCGCTTCTTGATCTCCTCGACCACTTCTTCAGCGGGCGCCGCGTTCGAGCCGGCGCCGTCGGCGGCGCCGCCGGGGTCGTTGACGACGACCTTGGCACCTTCCGCGGCGCACAGCAGCGCGATCTCCCGCCCGATGCCGCGGCCTGCGCCGGTGACGATGATGACCTTGTCCTGCAGTGATTTGCTCATGTGAACTACCTCTCGTTCGTAAACACGATCGTGCCTGATGCCGCGAACATGCCGCCGACGCCGTGACACACCGAAATCTTCGCGCCAGCGACCTGCGCTGGCGCGATGCCGCGCATCTGGCGCACGCTCTCCTGAAGCGCGTACATGCCGTACATGCCGGAGTGCATGTAACTCAATCCGCCGCCATTGGTGTTGAGCGGCAGCTTGGCCCCCGGCCGCGTGTTGCCGTCCGCGATGAACTGTCCGGTCTCCTCATAGGGCATGAAGCCGAGATCGCCGAGACCAAACAGCGGCAGATGTGCGAACGCGTCGTAGATCATGAGATGGTCGACGTCCCCGTGCACGATGCCGGCTTCCTTGAATGCCAGCGGCCCCGCGGTCTTGAACGCGCGCGAGAAGTTGAAGGTCTCCATCTGGCTGACCATCGGTGTTTCCACGCTCTCGCCGGTGCCCATGATGTAGACGGGCTTGCGCGGAAAGTCCCTGGCCCGATCCGCCGAGGTCAGGATCAGCGCGCCGCCGCCATCGGTGACCAGGCAGCATTGGAGCAGGCGGAACGGATAGGCGATCATGCGCGAGTTGAGGACATCGGCGACCGTGATCGGGTCCTTCATCATCGCGCGCGGATTCTTCGCCGCCCATTCCCGCTGCACCACTGCGACCGAAGCCAGCTGTTCATGCGTGATGCCATAGGTCTTCATGAAGCGCAGCACGGGGATCGGGAACATGCTGGGCGGGCCGTAGACCCCATAGGGCGCCTCGAACTGGCCGTTGAGGCTGTCTGCCGGTGTCGAGCGCGGCAATTTGCCGATCATCGACTTGCCGCTCTCGGCATGGGTAATCAGCACGGTATTGCACAAGCCGGCCTCGATCGCCGCGGCCGCGTGGCGGACGTGCAGCATGAAGGAGCAGCCGCCTACCGAAGTGCCGTCCACCCAGGTCGGCTTGATGCCGAGATAATGGCAGACCTGCTGCGGCGTTTCGACCGCGGTGGCAAAGCCGTCGATGTCGGAGAGTTTCAGCCCGGCATCGGCGATGGCATTGAGCGCTGCGTCGGCGTGGAGCTGGAGCTGCGAGGCGTTGGGGATGACACCGAGCTCGGTGGTCTCGGCCGCGCCGACGACGGCAACCTGGTTCTTGCGCATGGCTTACCCCTTCGCCGGACGGAAAACGGGGAGGGTGATCTTGTCGTCGAGTTTCTCAAAGGCGACCTCGAGCTTCATGTCGAGCTCGAGTGCCTCCGGCGTCTGCGGGCAGTCGATGATGTTGCTCATCATCCGCGGCCCCTCGGCGAGCTCGACCACCGCGATCGCGTACGGCGGCGTGAATCCGGGCGCAGCGGGACGATGGTTGATCACGTAGCTGTAAAGAAAGCCCTTGCCGCTCGCCTTGAACACCGAGACCTTGCGCGAGGCGCAGGAAGGGCAGAACGGGCGCGGCGGGAAGTAGACATGCGCGCAGGCGTCGCAGCGCTGCAGGCGCAATTCGCCGACTTTCGTGCCGTCCCAGAAATGCTGGGTTTCCGGCGTTGGTTTCGGTCGCGCGCGCTGCGGTTCGGCCATATGGGCAGCTCCTCCCAAGAGACAGGCTTCGCGCCCGCCTGTTTCGATCTTGATGCGACAATCGACTATAGTGCGTCAACGGTCCAGCAATGCGCATGCATGCCATCATGCGCACAATGCTTGTGTCGAACTGAGCCAGCGCTATAGATTGCGCGCGCCAATATTCCGTGAGACAGACATGCCCGATTTTCCGACGCTGGCGAAGCTCGCCGAAGACCTCGAAAGCGGCCGCACCACCTCCCGCAAGCTGGTCGAGGCTTGCATCGCCAGGATCGCCGATCCCGCCGGCGAGGGCCAGCGCGCCTTCATCCATGTCGACAAGGACGCCGCGCTCGCAGCGGCGGACGCGATGGACGGCTTGCGCAAGGTCAAGGCCGCGCCATCGCGCTATGCCGGTATTCCGATCTCGATCAAGGATCTCTTCGACATCAAGGGGCAGACGACGCGCGCCGGCTCCCGTGCGCTCGACGATTCCGATCCGGCGGAACACGATGCGGCGGCGGTTGCGCGGCTGCGCGGCGCCGGCTTCGTCGTGATCGGGCGCACCAACATGACCGAGTTCGCCTATTCCGGCATTGGCATCAATCCGCATTTCGGCACCCCGAAGGGCGTCTGGAACCGGGCGGAAGGCCACGTGCCCGGCGGCTCGTCCTCGGGCGCGGCGGTGTCCGTGCTCGATGGCATGGCGCATGGCGCGCTCGGCACCGACACTGGCGGTTCCTGTCGGATTCCGGCCGCCTTCAACGGCATCGTCGGCTACAAGCCGACGCAGCGCCGTGTGCCGCTCGACGGCTCGGTGCCGCTGTCGTTCTCGCTCGACAGCATCGGCCCGCTGGCGCGATCGGTCAGCTGCTGTGCCATACTCGATGCGGTGCTCGCCAACGAGCCGATCACCGCGGTGAAGCCGCGCCCCGTAAAGGGCATGCGGCTCGCGGTGCCGACCACGATCGCGCTCGACGACCTCGATGTGCAAGTCTCCGAGACGTTTGAGCGCGCGCTGAAGGCGCTCGCCGATCACGGCGCCATCATCGAGCGCATCGAGATGGCAGAATTCCACGACATCGGCCCGATGAACGCCAAGGGCGGCTTTGCCGCGGCCGAGAGCTATGCCTGGCACCGCTATCTCATCACGTCCAAGGGCGATGTCTACGATCCACGCGTCGCTGTCCGCATCATGCGCGGCGAGGCGCAGAGCGCGGCCGACTACATCGATCTGCTCAACGAGCGCCGCTCGCTGATCGCCCGCGTCAATGCACGCATCGCGCCCTATGACGCCCTGGTGCTGCCGACCACCGCCAACACACCGCCGAAGATTGCCGATCTCGCCGACGACAAGGCGTTCACCACCCAGAACCTGCGTGCCCTGCGCAATTGCACCCTGATCAACATGATCGACGGCTGCGCCATCTCGCTGCCTGCGCATCGTCAGGGCGCCGTTCCCGTCGGTCTGATGCTGGCCGGAGCGGGCGGATCCGACCGCCGTATCTTCGAGCTTGCTGCCGGCATGGAGGCCGTGATCCGTGTTTGACCTGACCTTCACCGTCGACGCCCAGGACACCACGACGCCGCTGACGCTGGCGATCGACCAGGTCGTCATCGCCGGCTGGACCGGCCGCGATCCTGTCGCGCGCGACAAGCACATCGCCGAGCTGCAAGAGATGGGCATCGCCCCGCCAGCCTCGACGCCGATCTACTACCGCGCCTCGGCGCGGCGGCTGACGATGGAAGACCGCATCGAATGTACCGGCGGCGAGTCGTCCGGCGAGGTCGAGTTCGTGCTGATCGGCTGGCAGGGACGCATCTTCGTCGGCTGCGGCTCCGATCACACCGACCGCAAGGTCGAGGCCTATAGCGTCACGGTCTCAAAGCAGATGTGCGACAAGCCGATCGCCTCCACACTGTGGGAGCTCGAGGACGTCATCGGCCATTGGGATAGGATGATTTTGCGTTCCTACGCCTGGATCAAGGGCGAGCGCGTGCTCTACCAGGAGGGCACGCTCGATGCGATGCTCCCGGTCCCTGACCTCATCACGCGCGGCTTTCCGGGCGGGAAGCTGCCCGACGGCTGCGCCATGTTCGGCGGCACCTTCGCCGCCAAGGGCGGCATCCGCCCCGCCGGCCGGTTCGAATTCGAGCTGGAAGATCCGGTGCTGAAGCGCACGATCAAGCACGGCTACGACGTGGTGACGTTGCCGGTGAGGGGCTGATAGCTCTCCATCGTCATTGCGAGCGAAGCGAAGCAATCCAGACTGGTTCCGTGGTGGGACTCTGGATTGCTTCGTCGCAAGGGCTCCTCGCAATGACGGGGAGATAGTCGGAAATCGGGTGGCGGCGGAGGGCGGCATATTGCGAGAGTCGTAGCCATGACAGCAACAGCACGCAAATCAGCCCCTAAGCTATCCGTCGACATTGCCTGCCACGTCGACATCCTCGACTGGCCCCAGATCACCAACGAACTCGACAGCCACGGCTGCGCCGTCCTGAAGAACCTGCTCACGCCGGACCAATGCCGCGCCGTCGCCGCGCTCTATCCCGACGACACGCACTTCCGCAGCCGCATCGTCATGGGCCGCCACGGCTTTGGCCGCGGCGAGTACAAATATTTCTCCTATCCGCTCCCCGACTTGATCGCGCAGATGCGTCCGGCGCTCTATGCGCATCTTCAGGGTGTCGCCAACCGCTGGAACGAGGCGATGGGGATCGACATCCGCTATCCCGCCGCGCACGCAGCTTTCCTGAAGCGCTGCCACGAGGCCGGCCAGAGCCGGCCGACGCCGCTACTGCTGCAATATGAGGCTGGCGACTACAATTGCCTGCATCAGGACCTCTATGGCGAGCACGTGTTCCCGATCCAGGTCGCGATCCTGCTGTCAGAGCCTGGGCGCGATTTCACCGGCGGCGAGTTCGTGCTGACCGAGCAGCGGCCGCGCATGCAGTCCCGCGCCGAGGTGGTGCCGCTGGCGCAGGGCGACGCCGTCGCCTTCGCCGTGCATCACCGACCGGTGCAGGGGACACGCGGCACCTACCGCGTTAACCTGCGTCACGGCGTCAGCCGTATCAGGTCCGGCCAGCGCCACACGCTGGGTGTGATTTTTCATGATGCCAAATGAGCGCTGCGATTGATGGGTGATCTGTTCGACAGCGTCGCCGAGGCGCAGCCATCGCGCGAGGAGATCGCCGACGGCGCCGTGTTGCTGCGCGGCTTCGTCAAGCCGATCGAGAGCGAGCTGATCGAAGCCGTGCGCACCATCGTAGCGCAATCGCCGTTCCGGCGCATGACGACGCCCGGCGGCTACCAGATGTCGGTGGCCATGACCAATTGCGGCGAGCGCGGCTGGATCACCGATCACACCGGTTATCGCTATGATCCGATCGATCCGCGAACCGGCGCACCCTGGCCGGCGATGCCGCCCGTGTTTCAGGCTCTCGCCCGCCGCGCGGCGGCGCAGGGTGGTTTCGCTGGATTTGCGCCCGATGCCTGCCTCGTCAATCGCTACGAGCCCGGCACGCGGCTGTCGCTGCATCAGGACAAGGACGAGCTCGACTATTCGGCCCCGATCGTCTCGGTCTCGCTCGGCCTGCCCGCGACCTTCCTGTTCGGCGGCCTGGCGCGCAGCGACAAGCCGCGCCGCTTCCGCCTGGTGCATGGCGACGTCGTGGTCTGGGGCGGCGCTAGCAGGCTCACCTATCACGGCGTCGCGCCGCTCGCCGACGGCGAACATGCGCTGCTCGGACGGAAGCGGATCAATTTGACCTTCCGCAGGACGCGCTAATCTTCCTTCTCCCGCAAGGGGAGAAGGGAAAGCAGAAACGATGATGCTTCGTTTACGGCTTCGGCGGGTGAATGAACGCCCACGGACTGACTTCGGAGTCCCGCGTCACCTCGACCGAGATCAGATAGGGCCCGCCATGGGCGAGCGCCTTCTCCATCGCCGCCTTGAACTGGTCCGGCGCGGTGACGCGCGCAGCTGCCACGCCAAAGGACTCCGCGAGCTTGACGAAATCCGGATTGACGAGATCGGAGGCCACCACGCGGCCGTCAAAGCGTTCGCGCTGGTCGCGGCGCACATTGCCGTAGGCGTTGTTGTTGAACACCAGCGTCACCACGCCGATGTTGAACTGCACGGCGGTCGAGAGCTCCTGCACGCCGAACATGAAGCCGCCGTCGCCGGTGATCGCCACCACCGGCTTGTCGGGGTTGGCGACCTTGGCGCCGAGCGCGGTCGGAAAGCCGGAGCCGAGCGTGCCCTGATAGCCTGACGTGATGAAGGTGCGCGGCTCATAGACCGGAAAGCCGTACCAGGAGGCGAAGCCGAACTGCGACAATTCATCTGTCACGATCGCATTCGCCGGCAGCACCTCGCGCAGGATGTTGAGATAGGCCATCTGCGGCTGGATGCGCTGGATCTCCGCTTGCGCGGTTGCGGTGGCCTCGCGGATGTCTCCGCGCCGTCCGCGGCTTCTCGCATAGCCGGCCTTCTTCACGGCCGCGACGAGATCGGCCGTGCCGGCCTTCGCGTCGGCGACAATAGCTGTATCGGAAGCGAGCCGGCGCATCTCGGCCGGATCGATGTCGATCCTGACAGATTTCAGTCCCTTCGGCTGATAGGGCCAGCGAAAGCCCGAGGCCGGCAGCTCCGCGCGGGTGCCGATTGCGATCATCAAATCGGTCGTGGGCCACAGCTTGTAGGCGGCAGCCATGGTGAGCCCGAGCTCGTGCGCATTTGAGACGATGCCGCGGCCGCTGCGGAAGGCAACGACGGGCGCATCGATCATCTCGGCGAGTTCGAGGATCTCCTCGCGCGCCTCGATCGCGCCGCTGCCGACGAAGATCATCGGCGCCTTGCTGGTCTTGATTAGCGCGGCGGCCTGCTTGATCAGGTCAGGATCGGGCTGCGGCGCCGGCAGCGGTTCCAGCCGCTGTGCAGCCGCGGTGTCGGCGGGCTGGGTGAAGACGTCCCAGGGCATCTCGACCGAAGCAGGCCCGCGCCGGCCGGACATCATCTCCTGGAAGGCGCGCGCGACGACCGTCGGGGCGTTGCCGGGATATTCGATGCGATCGGCCCATTTCACATAGCTGCGCAAGGTCGCGAGCTGGTCCGGCATCTCGTGCAGATGGCCGCGGCCCTTGCCCAAAAATGGCGTCGGCACCTGGCCGGTGACGCAAAGCACCGGCTCGTTGCAGCCGAAGGCGGTGAGCAACGCCGCGCTGGCGTTGAGCACGCCGGGGCCGGGCACCACGCTGAACACGCCGGGCCTGCCGCTGGAGCGCGCATAGCCGAAGGCCATGTAGCCGCAGGCCTGCTCGTGCCGCGCGCCGATCACCTTGAGCTGGGCCTGATGGAAAGCGTCGAAGAGGCCGTAGACCTGCGCGCCGGGTAGGCCGAATACGGTGTCGACTCCGTGAGCAACGAGCCCGTTTACGATCGCTTCGCCGCCGGTGAGGGTGGTCATGGTGCTATTCCACTTCGAGTGTTGTCCAGGCTTCATCGACGAGGCAGTTGCGCATGCTTCCGATGCCCTCAGCTTCGACGTCGATCACCTTCCCAAATGCGAGTGCGGCAAAGGTCGAGATGTCGCTGCCAGGGCAGGGAATGGGAACGTCAGCCGGGCTGCGCCCCCGCTTTCAGGGCGTCATGGATGTTGTTGCGCTTCCAGCTCGTTTCCTTGTCGTTGATCTGCATGTCGAACGACAAGGCAAACTTGCTGGCCGCGAAGACGGGATCGAGATGTCTTGAGAGCGCCTGGAAGACGTGCTCGCCGGCTTTCTGACGCGTCTTGAGATCGCGGCCCTCGCCGATGCGCAGCACCATGTCGAGGAAGCCGTACTCCTGCCGCGCGTCCGCGATCGCGTAATGCTCGCACCTGATCGCGCGAACGCGGATGCCGCCGAGCGGGAAGATGCCGGTCTCGACCGCCGCCTTGCGCACGATTTCGCATACCAGGCCCATGTCGAGGTGGCCATCGAGATTGGCCGAATATTCGATCGTGAAATGCGGCATCGCGGTTTCACTCCCTGTCTTCTTGTTCGCCTAAGCGAAGTAGCAGCTGACCGAGCCGTAGGCGCCATAGTCGGCCTGAATTGTGTCGCCCTTGCGGGTCTCGATCGGACGGATGAAGGAGCCGGCGAGCACCACCTGTCCGGGCTCCAGCGCTAGCCCAAGTGGCGCGATCTTGTTGGCGAGCCAGGCCACCGCAGTTGCGGGATGGTTGAGCACGCCGGCGGCAAGGCCGGTTTCCTCGAGCTGGCCGTTCTTGAAGCAGAGCGCGCCGATCCAACGCAAATCGGCCTCCAGCGGCCGGATCGGGCGTCCACCGAGCACGATGCCGGCATTGGCCGCATTGTCGGCGATGGTGTCGAAAATCTTTCGCGTCGCCTTGGTCTTGGCATCGATGCGCTCGATGCGCGTGTCCAAAATCTCCAGCGCCGGCACCACGAAGTCGGTGGCGTTGAGCGCGTCGAACATCGTGCAGTCGGGTCCTGAAAGGCGCTTGCTCATGACGAAGGCGAGCTCGGCCTCGACGCGCGTCGCGATGAAGCGCTCGGTCGGTACGAGGCCGCCGTCAGCAAAGAACATGTCGTCGAGCAGCACGCCGGAATCCGGCTCGTCGATATTGAGTGCGCTCTGCATCGCCTTCGAGGTCAGGCCGATCTTGTGGCCCTTGACGACGCGCCCCTCGGCGGTCTTGAGGTCGACCCAAGCCTTCTGAATCGCGTAAGCGTCAGCGATGGTGATGTCAGGGAAATCCTGCGAGAGCTGCCGGATCTGCGTGCGGGTCTTCTCCGCCTGGTGCAGACGCCTCGCGCAAGCTTGGATATCGTCGTTGGAAAGCGCCATTTGTGATCTTACAAATCGTGGTGCCCGGAGATGCTTAACATGTTAAGTGAATGCGTCAAACACAAATCGGGCTTGCTGCACTGCAAACATTTTGCGGCTTGAAAGGGCGTCATGACGAAGAAATCCGCTGATCCCGCCAACGGAAGCGCGCCTGCCGCGCGGCAGGTGCCGATGCGCGACTTCTCGCGCTCGCTGCCGATGTCATTGCTACGGGCGCGGGAGGCGGTGATGCGGCAATTCCGCCCTTCGCTGCGCGAGCACGGCTTGACCGAGCAGCAATGGCGCATCCTGCGCGCGCTCGCAGCTATCGAGACGGTCGAGGTCACGGAACTCGCGCGCACGGCGTTCCTGCTCGGGCCGAGCCTGTCACGCATCCTGCGCGACCTCGAGGCCCGCAATCTGATCGAGCGCAAGACCGCGAAGGCGGACCAGCGCCGCAGCATGGTCTCGATCTCGAAAGAGGGCGTGAAGCTGATGGCCTCCGTGGCGCCGACGTCGGAGGCGATCTATACCGAGATCACGCGACGCTTTGGCGCGCGCAAGCTCGCCGAGTTGCAGGACATGCTCGGCGAGCTCGAGCAGAGTCTTGCAAGCCTCGGCGCCGGCGATGAGGCAAGTGCCGAGGAGTGAAAGCAGATATGCGCGAGCGCGCGGCAACAGCCATGGACATAGCCGCGTTTTTTCGCTCAAAGTGCCCCCAAGCCGATCGCTGGAAAGTCGGCGCCGGGACGGATGGCGCCCCTCTTGTCGGATGACATCTTGCGTTATCGCGAGCGTAGCGCGGCGATCGAGTTCGCGGTAATAACGGCATCGCCTTGTCGCGGCACTCGTCATGGTGACGACGGTCCAAACAACAAAGAAGGAAGGCAACGTGACGAACAAAGTCAAAGAGATCTGGAAGTCGGGCAAGGCCGTGGTCAACGCGTGGCTCGCGATTCCCTCCGGCTTCTCGGCCGAGATGATCGCGCAATGCGGCTTCGACAGCGTCACCGTCGACATGCAGCACGGCGTGCAGGACTATCTGTCGATGGTCCAGTGCTTCCAGGCCATGGACAAGCATCCGATCACGCCGATGGTCCGCGTGCCCTGGAACGAGCCCGGCATCATCGGCAAGGTGCTCGACGGCGGCGCCTATGGCGTGATCTGCCCCATGGTCAACACGCCGCAGGAAGCCAGGAACCTCGTCTCGTATTCGAAGTATCCGCCGAAGGGCGTTCGCTCCAACGGTCCGATCCGCGCCGGCATGTACGGCACCGCGGGCTCCTACCAGAAGACGGCCAACGACGAGATCGTGCTGCTGCCGATGATGGAGACGAGGACCGCGGTCGAGAACATGGAAGCGATCCTCGACGTCGAAGGCATCGACGGCGTCTATATCGGCCCGTCCGATCTCGGCTTCTCCTACGGCCTCGAGCCCAAGCTCGACCGCAGCGAGCCGGAGATCCTCGCGATCTACGAGAAGATCATCAAGGAGTGCGGCAAGCGCGGCCTCAACCCGGGCATCCATTGCAGCGGCGCCGAAGGCGCAGCGCGCGCCATCAACATGGGCTTCAAGCTGGTGACGCTCTCGAACGAGGTCGGCCTGATGACGACCTACGCCAAGATGCAGGTGAATGCGACCCGCAAGGAGTCGGGCGGCAAGGCCTGATCTCTCTCCTTTCCCTCTCCCCGTTCTTACGGGGAGAGGGTTAGGGTGAGGGGCCTCTCTCAACACGGACTAATCTAACGATCGAGCGCGCAGCTCGCCCCTCACCCGGATCGCATTGGACGATGCTTCGCATCGCCAAACGCGATCCGACCTCTCCCCGCAAGAGCGGGGAGAGGTGAAGTAAGACCGAAGGAGATACCCATGACCATCAGCCCCGTCATCCGCCTGCATCCCGATGATGGCGTGGTGATCGCGCGCGCGAGCCTGCCGCCCGGAACGGTGGTCGCCGACGGCGTGACCACGGTCGACCGCATTCCCTCCGGCCATAAGGTCGCGATCAAGCCGATCGCGTTGGGCGAACCGGTCAAACGCTACGGCCAGATCATCGGCTTTGCCACCCAAGCCATCGCGCCGGGCCAGCACGTGCACACGCAAAACTGCGGCATGGGCGATTTCGCCAAGGACTATGCCTATTGTGCCGACGTCAAGCCGACGCCGAACTTCGACCTGCCCGCGACCTTCGAGGGCATCCGCCGCCCCGATGGCCGCGTCGCCACGCGCAACTATATCGGCATCCTCACCTCGGTGAATTGCAGCGCGCATGTCGCTAGCCTCGTCGCCGACGTCTTCAAGAAGAATCCCTTCACCGGCGACAACCCGCTCGCTGACTTCCCCAATGTCGATGGCGTGGTCGCGCTGACCCACAAGACCGGCTGTGGCATGACGCAGAACGAGCCTCTGGCGCTGCTGCGCCGCACGCTCGGCGGCTATGCGCGGCACGTCAATTTCTCTCACGTCATCGTGCTGGGCCTCGGCTGCGAGGTGAACCAGATCGGCGGCCTGATGGAAGAACAGAAGCTCGCCGGCCGCTTGCGCGCGATGGACATCCAGGAGGTCGGCGGTACCCGCAAGACGGTGGAGGCGGGCATCGCCTTCGTGCGCGAGGCGCTCGGTGATGCCAACAAGGTCAAGCGCGAAACGGTACCGGCAAGCGAGCTCACCGTGGCCCTGCAATGCGGCGGCTCGGACGGCTATTCCGGCGTATCCGCCAATCCCGCGCTCGGTGCTGCCAGCGATCTCATCGTTCGTCACGGCGGCACCGTGATCCTCTCGGAGACGCCCGAGACCTACGGCGCCGAGCATCTGCTCACGCGCCGCGCCGTCAGCCGCGAGGTCGGCGAGAAGCTGGTCGATCTCATGCGCTGGTGGGACGCGTACACCGAGCGCGAAGGCGCGGAGATGAACGCCAATCCAAGCCCCGGCAACAAGGCCGGCGGCCTCACCACCATCCTGGAAAAGTCGCTCGGCGCGATGGCGAAGGCCGGCACCACCAATCTCGTCGAGGTGCTGCGCTACGCCGAGCCCGTCACCAAGAAGGGTTTCGTCTTCATGGACACGCCCGGCTACGATCCGGTCGCAGCGACTGGCCAAGTGGCAGGCGGCGCCAATCTCGTCTGCTTCACCACGGGCCGCGGCAGCGTGTTCGGCTGCAAGCCGGCGCCATCGATCAAGCTCGCCACCAACACGCCCATGTACAAGCGCATGGAAGAGGACATGGACGTCAATTGCGGCACCATCCTCGAAGGCGAGGAGAGCGTCGAGAGTTGCGGCCAGCGCATCTTCGAACTCATTCTCAAGACCGCCTCGGGACAGCCGACCAAGAGCGAAAGCTTCGATTTCGGCGGCGCCGAGTTCGCGCCGTGGGTGCTAGGGGCGACGATGTAATCCCATCATCGTGCGCCGGCGGTAGCTAAACACTGCACGGCGACGCACCTAGGTAATGATACGGAGGCGTCAAGTGATCGCGCGGGTTCCCGTGGTCACGCCTGATTAACATCTCTCGCCGTAGTTCTGGAGAAATGCGAGCTCCACTCACTCGGGGCATTCGCCCTTCGTGAGGATTCGTCAACGATGACGCGTGCGATACGGCCGACCGGCGTGGAAAATCTCCTCGGGGAGGAGGAGCTGATCGTATCGAAGACTGATCTCAAGGGCCGCATCACCTACGCCAACGACATTTTCATCCGCATGGCGAAGTACAGCTATGCCGAGCTGATGGGCGCTCCCCATAGTCTGATCCGCCACCCCGACATGCCGCGCTGCGTCTTCAAGCTGTTGTGGGATACACTCGAGGCCAAGCAGGAAATCTTCGCCTACGTCGTCAATCTCGCCAAAGACGGCAGCCATTATTGGGTGTTTGCTCACGTCACCCCGACGCTGGACGATCGCGGCAATATCATCGGCTACCACTCCAACCGCCGCAAACCCGATCCTGCGCAGATCGAGCGCATCAAGCCGATCTACAAGGCGCTGTGCGCCGAAGAGGCGCGCCACGCCAATGCCAAGAACGGCATGCGCGCGAGCTTCGAGATGATGGTCGGCCTGCTCAAGCAAAACGGTGTCGCCTACGATGAATTTGTGCTCTCTCTCTAAGGCGCAAGCCGCTGCTGGCCTTGCCTGCCTGCTCGCCGTCGTTGCCCTCGCATCGTCGATCGCGGGCGCATTGACCGCTGCTCCGGCCGCTGCGCTGCTCGGCGCCATCGTGCTGCTGCTCGGCTACACGCTCTGGAATCAGCGCCGTTCGCTGGCCGCGATCGATGAAGCCGCGGAGGTGTGCCGCAAGGCCGCCCATGGCGACCTCGAGGCGCGCGCGTTCGGCGATCGGCAACCCGGCCGCATCGGAATGATTCAGAAATCGGTCAACGACATGCTCGACGTCACCGATGCCTTCGTCCGCGAAGCTTCGGCGTCGATGGACTATGCGAGCCGCGGCAAGCATTTTCGCAAGATCCTGGCGCGCGGATTGCCCGGCTCGTTCCGCCGTTCGGCTTCCGTGATCAATTCCGGCACCGACAGCCTCGGCCGCCGCGTCGTAGAGATCTCAGAGCTCGCAAAGCAGTTCGGTACGCATCTCGACCAGGTCGCCGGCGGCCTGATGAGCGCCGCGACCGATCTCGAGGCCGACGCCGGCCAGATGGCCGCGGCGGCCGAGACGACCAGCCGCCAGACGTCCGGGATGCGCAGCGCGTCCGACCAAGCCTCGAACAACGTCGCGACGGTGGCGAGCGCAGCGGAACAGCTCGCGTCCTCGATCGCCGAGATCAGCCGCCAAGTGGCCGGCTCGACCACGAGCACGGGGCGGGCGGTGAACGAAGCCAATCGCGCCGGCAGCGAGATCCGCACGCTCGCGGACGCGGCGCTGCGGATCGGCGACGTCGTCAAGCTGATCAGCGAGATCGCCGAGCAGACCAACCTCTTGGCGCTCAACGCCACGATCGAGGCGGCGCGGGCGGGCGAAGCCGGCCGCGGCTTCGCGGTGGTGGCGTCCGAGGTGAAAAGCCTCGCCAACCAGACTGCGAAGGCGACCGAGGAGATCAGCGCCAAGGTCGGCGAGATGCAGCAATCGACGACCAACTCGGTCGCGGCGGTCGAGGCGATTGCGCAAACTATCGCAGAGATCGACGGGATCACCGCCAGCATTGCTGCTTCGATCGAGCAGCAGGGTGCCGCGACGCGCGAGATCGCCCGCAACGTCCAGGAGGCCTCGTCCAGCACGACGCAGGTGTCCTCCAACGTCACCGGCATCAACGAAGCCGCCGCCGATACCGGCCGCGTCGCGAGCCGCGTCAACAGTGCCTCCGAACGCGTCCATGGCGAGGTCGAGACGCTCCGGCGCGAGGTGACGCAGTTCCTGCAGCGGCTGATGTCGGCGGCGTAGGGATTTTCGAAGAGGACGTGCTCTCTTTCCCTCTCCCCTTGTGGGAGAGGGTGGCTCGCCGCAAAGCGGCGAGACGGGTGAGGGGTTTCTATCCTCACGAACGGCCTTGCGAGCGGAGACATACCCCTCATCCGGCGCTTCGCGCCACCTTCTCCCACAAGGGGAGAAGGGAAGGCGCCGCCGACGTACCGAATAGCGCCCCACAAACACTCGCTCCGCACCTTACCTAGGCACGGTCTGCCCGTTGTTAGTGCTTGATCGCATTGACATCAGGTGTTCTGCTCAAAAAAGCTGCCGGAGCACCGCACCCCGTGTCGATCTACGTCGCATTACACCACGTCACGCACTACCAATACGACCGCCCGATCGATCTCGGCCCGCAGACCATCCGCCTGCGCCCGGCGCCGCATACGCGCACACCGATCCTGAGCTATTCGCTCAAGGTCACACCATCCAATCATTTCGTGAACTGGCAGCAGGATCCGCAAGGCAACTGGCTCGCCCGCTATGTCTTTCCGGAGAAGACGACCGAGCTGAAATTCGAGGTCAATTTCACGACGCAGATGACCGTGGTCAATCCGTTCGACTTCTTCGTCGAGCCCTATGCCGACAGTTTTCCGTTCGACTATCCGAAGGACCTGAAGACGGAGCTTGCGCCGTATCTCGAGACCATCAAACCCGATCGCCTGTTTGCGAAATATCTCGATACGATCCCGCACGAAGCGCCGAACACCGTCAACTTCCTGGTCGAGCTCAATCGCGAGCTGCAGAAGAAGATCCGCTACATTATCCGCATGGAGCCGGGCGTGCAGACGCCGGAGGAGACGCTCGCCTCCGGCGCCGGCTCGTGCCGCGACTCCGCCTGGCTCTTGATCCAGACGCTGCGCCATCTCGGGCTCGCCGCGCGCTTCGTCTCCGGCTATCTCATTCAGATCCGTCCTGACATCGATCCGATCGAGGGACCGCCGGAGGTGGAGAACGACTTCACCGATCTGCACGCCTGGGCCGAGGTTTACCTGCCGGGCGCGGGCTGGATCGGTTTTGACGCGACCTCCGGCATGCTCGCAGGCGAGGGGCACATCCCGGTTGCGGCGACGCCGCACTATCGCTCGGCCGCGCCGATCTCCGGCGGCGCCGGCTTTGCCGAGGTCGAATTCGCTTTCGACATGAGCGTGAAGCGCATCCGCGAGGCGCCGCGCATCACAAAGCCTTTCTCCGACGAAGCCTGGACGCGGCTCAACGATCTCGGCGAGGAGGTCGACGGTGACCTCGCCGCGCAGGACGTGCGGCTCACCATGGGCGGCGAGCCGACCTTCGTCTCGGTAGACGATCTCGAGGCAGGCGAGTGGAATACGGAAGCCGTCGGCCCCACCAAGCGCGTGCTCGCCGACGATTTGATCCGCCGCCTGCGCACGCGCTTTGCGCCGGGCGGGCTGCTGCATTACGGCCAGGGCAAATGGTATCCGGGCGAGAGCCTGCCGCGCTGGGCCTTTGGTCTGTACTGGCGCAAGGACGGCGTGTCGATCTGGAAGAACGCCGATCTCATCGCCAGGATCGAGAATCCCACGCGCCCGGAAGTGAGAGACGCCGAAGCCTTCATGGAAGGCACCGCCGCGCGGCTCGGGCTCGATCTCGGCTACATCATGCCGGCCTATGAGGACCCCGCCTATTGGCTGCAGAAGGAAGCCGAGCTTCCAATCAACGTCGACCCCACCGATTCCAAATTGTCCGATCCCGAAGCGCGCGCGCGGATGGCGCGCGTGTTCGACCAAGGCCTTACCACGCCGCGCGGCTTCGTACTGCCGATCCAGCGTTGGAATGCGCCGCCGCGCTGGCGCAGCGAGCGCTGGCCGCTCCGGCGCAATCACCTGTTCCTGTCGCCGGGTGATTCACCTTTGGGCCTGCGCCTGCCGATGGGCTCGCTCGGCTACGTCCCGCCGAACCAATATCCCTACATCGTCGAGCAGGACCCGATGGAGCCGCGGGACAGACTGCCGGTGTTCACCCGCATGGCGCGACCGCCATCGCCGCCGCGGACCGCCCCCGAGCATCTCAACACGGCGATTCCCGTGCGTACCGCGATGGCCGTGGAAATCCGCGACGGTGTGCTCTGCGCCTTCATGCCGCCGGTCGAGCGCATCGAAGACTATCTCGAATTGATCTCGGCGCTGGAAGACACCGCCGAGGAGATGCAGCTCCAGGTCCATGTCGAAGGCTACCCGCCGCCGTTCGATCCGCGCATCGAGGTGATCAAGGTGACGCCCGATCCCGGTGTCGTCGAGATCAACATCCAGCCGGCGAAGAGCTGGCGCGATGCGGTCGAGATCACCACCGGTCTCTACGACGATGCTGCGAAGGTGCGGCTGGGCGCCAACCGCTTCCTGGTCGACGGCCGCCACACCGGCACCGGCGGCGGCAATCACGTCGTGGTCGGCGGCTCCTCACCGCAGGATTCGCCGTTCCTGCGGCGGCCCGATCTCTTGAAGAGCCTCGTGCTGTATTGGCAACGCCATCCGGCGCTGTCCTATTTCTTCTCCGGCCTGTTCATCGGCCCGACCAGCCAGGCGCCGCGCATCGACGAAGCCAGGCACGACAGCATCTACGAGCTCGAGATCGCGCTCTCGCATGTACCGCCGCCGGGCACCCAGACGCCGCTGTGGCTGGTGGACCGGCTGTTCCGGCATCTGCTCGTCGACATCACCGGCAACACCCACCGCGCCGAGATCTGCATCGACAAGCTCTATTCGCCGGAAGGCCCCACCGGCCGCCTCGGCCTCGTCGAATTCCGCGCGCTCGAAATGCCGCCCGATCCGCGCATGTCGCTGGCGCAGCAGCTCCTGATCCGCGCGCTGATCGCAAAATTCTGGCGCGAGCCGCAGGCCGGCAAGTTCGTGCGCTGGGGCACCGCGCTGCATGACCGCTTCATGCTGCCGCATTTCATCTGGGAGGATTTTCAGGACGTGCTCACCGAGCTGAAGCAGTTCGGTTATCCCTTCGAGCCGGAATGGTATCTGGCCCAGCTCGAATTCCGCTTCCCCGCCTTCGGCCGCGTCCATCATGGCGGCGTCACGCTGGAGTTGCGGCAGGCGCTGGAGCCTTGGCACGTGCTCGGCGAGGAGGGCTCGGCCGGCGGCACGGTGCGCTATGTGGACTCGTCGGTCGAGCGGCTTCAGGTCAAGGCCGAGGGATTCATCGAGGGCCGCCACATCGTCACCTGCAACGGCCGCCGGCTGCCGATGACATCGACCGGCCGCTCGACTGAAGCCGTGGCCGGCGTCCGCTTCAAGGCCTGGCAGCCGGCCTCCGGCCTGCACCCGACCATTCCGGTCCACGCACCCCTGACCTTCGACCTGATCGACACCTGGAACGGCCGCTCGCTCGGCGGCTGCGTCTATCACGTCGCCCATCCCGGCGGGCGCAACTACGACACCAAGCCGGTCAACACCTATGAGGCCGAGGCGCGGCGGCTGGCGCGCTTCCAGGACCACGGCCATACGCCGGGCCCGGTCCAGCCGCCGCCGGAGGAACGCACAAATGAGTTTCCGCTGACCCTCGACTTGCGGACCCCGCTCCTGCAATGAGTATGATGGTGGGGCAGGGAGAGGCGCATGGGCGAGGGCGCAGCCGAACAGGACGACCAAGCGGGCAGGGCGCAAGGTCAGCGTGACGGCCAGCGCCGCCTGGCGCAATGGGTCCGCGACTATAGCCGCCTGCCCGGCATTCCCGACGAGTTCCTGGGACCCGACGGCGCCCCGCGCGCGGTCTGGAGCCGCTTCTTCGACGCCTTCGGCGCGCTCGCGCCGGACGAGGTCGAGCGTCGCTTCGGCATGGCCGACCGCCATCTCCGCGAGGCCGGCGTCACCTATCGTGCCCCAGGCGATAGTGCCGACCGGCCGTGGTCGATCAGCCATCTGCCGCTCTTGATCGACGAGGCCGACTGGCAGCAGCTGTCCGCCGGCATCATCCAGCGCGCCGAGCTGCTCGAGCTCGTGCTGCGCGACATCTATGGCGCAGGCCGTCTCGTCGCCGAGGGCGCGCTGCCGGCGGCCGCGATCGCCGGCAGTCCCGAATATCTCCGTCCCCTCTGCGGCGTGCCGCCGCCCGGCGGGCGCTATCTCTCGATCTACGCCGCCGATGTCGGCCGCGGGCCCGACGGCCGCTGGTGGGTGCTCGGCGACCGCACCCAGGCGCCCTCGGGCGCGGGCTACGCGCTGGAGAACCGCCTGGTGCTCTCGCGCGCTTTCTCCGACCTCTACAAGTCGATGAACGTGCCGCGCGTCGCGCCGTTCTTCGAGGCGTTTCGCGACTCTCTGCGCGCGCGCGCCGACCGCGACGAGCCGCGCATCGGCGTGCTCACCCCGGGTAGTTTCAGCGAAACCTATTTCGAGCACGCGACGCTGGCGCGCTATCTCGGCTTCCTCCTGGTCGAGGGCGACGATCTCGCCGTCAGCGACGGCCGTATCCACATCCGCACCGTCGCTGGCCTGAAGCGGCTCGACGTGCTGCTCCGCCGGGTCGATTCCAACTCGCTCGATCCGCTCGAGCTTGATGCCTCCTCGCGGTTAGGAGTTCCCGGCCTGATCGACGTGCTGCGCAAGGACGGCGTCGTCGTCGCCAACATGCCGGGCTCGGGCGTGCCGGAAGCGCGGGCGCTGCTCGGCTTCCTGCCGGCGCTGAGCCGCCGCCTGCTCGGCGAGGAGCTGAAGATGCCGCACATCGCCACCTGGTGGTGCGGCCAGCGCGCGGCGCGCGATGAGGTGCTGGCGCGGCTCGACGAGGTCGCGATCGAGGGCGCCTACCGGCGCGGCGTTCCCGGCTTCGACAGCACGGGGCCGGTGCTCGCGAGCGAGTTGGATGCGAGCGACCGCCAGCGCCTGATCGATGCCATCACCGCGCGCGGCATGGACTATGTCGGCCAGGAGGTGGTGCGGCTTTCGACCATGCCGGTGTGGGAGCACGGGCAGCTCACGCCGCGGCCCTTCGTGCTGCGCGTGTTCGCCGCCGCCACGCCCGACGGCTGGGTGATCATGCCCGGCGGCTTCTGCCGGATCGCCGAGCAGCCCGATGCGCGCGCGGTGTCGATGGGCGACGGCGCCCGCGCCGCCGACGTCTGGGTCGTCTCGGACAAGCAGGTCCCGACCGCGACGCTGCTGCCGGCGACCGACAAGGTGCGCATCCGCCGCATCGCCGGCGTGCTGCCGAGCCGCGCCGCCGACAATCTGTTCTGGCTCGGCCGTTATCTGGAACGCGCCGAGGCGACGCTGCGCCTGGTGCGCGCGCTGGGCTCGCCGAGCGGGCCCAACAAGGGCACCGCGGCCTCGCTGCAATCGGCCGAACGCATCCAGCGCCTGCTGGTGGCCTGGGGCGCGATCTCGCAGACCTCGCGCGCGGCGCCCGGACCTATCGTCGCCGAAGCGTTGCAGAGCGAGGCGCGTTTCGGCTCGGCATTGTCGCTGGTCCGCGCGGCCCAGCGCACCGCGACCTCGTTGCGCGAGCGCCTGTCGCCCGATGCCTGGCAGGTCATCACCGAGATGACCGAGCGGCTCGCCTACGAAGTCGAGGACGACGACAGCGTCTTGAGCGCGGCCGAGCTGACCTTGCAGGAGCTTGCGAGCTTCGCAGGCCTCGCGCAGGAGAACATGAACCGCGCCGCCGGCTGGCGCTTCCTCGACGTTGGCCGCCGCGTCGAGCGCGCCATCAACACCACGCGCTTCACGCGCCAATTTGCCTATGACGAGGCCGGCGACGAGGATCTCGATATCCTGCTGACGCTGGTGGATTGCCAGATCACCTATCGCTCGCGCTATCTGCTGGCGCCGATCCTGGCGCCGGTGCGCGACCTCGCCGTGCTCGATCCCTACAATCCGCGTTCGGTGGCGTTCCAGGTGACGACGCTGAACGAGCACATCGCCGCGCTGCCAAGCCTGAAGGAGCACGGCCTGATCGAGCAGCCGCAGCGGCTTGCGGTGGCGATGCAGGCGATGCTTGCGACCGCGGAGGCCGAGAAGCTCGAGGTCAAGATGCTGTTTGCGCTGGAGCAGGATCTGCTCAGCCTCGCCGAGGCGTTCGGGCAGCATTACTTCCCGCACGGCCCCAATGCCGGCCGGCCGGAAAAGCTGACGGGGCTGGCGTGATCTACGACATCCGCCACGTCACGACTTACGAATATGAGAATCCGGTCAACTTCGCCCGCTGCACGCTGCGGCTGGAGCCGAGAAGCGGCAATGGCCAGGAGCTGATCTCGCACAGCGTGGAGATCCGTCCGCGTCCGGCCGAGCGCAATGTCCGCCGCGATTTCTTCGGCACGCTCACCGAGAGCGTGGTGATCGAAGCTGCGCACCGCAACTTAAGGATCGATTCACGTTCGCGTGTGTCCGTCTCGCGACAGCCGCCGGCGCGCGATGCCGCTAGCCCTCCCTGGGAGACCATTCGCGACGTGGCCTTCGAGGCGACGAGCCTCGGGCCGTCCTCGCCGGTCGGCTATGTCTTTGCGAGCCCACTGGTGCCGGTGCTGCGTCCGGTCAGCGCCTATGCGGCGGTGAGCTTTGCGCCCGGCGCGGGCATCCTCAAAGGCGTGGTCGATCTCATGCATCGCATCCGCAGCGAATTTCGCTACGATCCCAAGGCGACGGTAATTTCGACGCCGCTCGGCGAGGTCTTCGATAAGCGTCACGGCGTTTGCCAGGATTTTGCCCATGTGATGATCGCAGGGCTGCGCGGGCTCGGTCTGCCCGCGGCCTATGTCAGCGGCTACTTACGTACCATTCCGCCGCCGGGCCAGCCGCGCCTGCAAGGGGCGGATGCCACCCACGCCTGGGTGTCGCTGTGGTGCGGGGCTGAGCTCGGCTGGGTCGATTTCGATCCGACCAACGATCTCCTGATCGCCAACGACCACATCGTGCTCGCGGTCGGACGCGACTTTTCCGACGTCTCGCCTGTCGACGGCGTCATCGTCGGCTCGCCGAAACAGAAGCTCGGCGTCGCCGTCGACGTGCTGCCGGTCGAATAACCGCAATCTTGTCTGGACGCCGGCCCCTCTAGGATGTGTCGCCCCATCGCTGCAACCGCGATATGGCGGAGCGCAACTGCAATATATTTTCGCGTTCTCGTTCCGGGATTTGGTCCCTCGGCCCAAGATGGGCTATGCTGACTGGTGCGCCGAGGACAAGAATGAAACGTCGGGAGTTGGCGTGGAATACCATCGACAGACGGGGCTGCATCCATGATGACGTTACCGCGACTGGCGGCCGAGACCCTGGAGAAGTTGCTCGGTAGGTTCATGCGCCGCCGGTACGATGAGACGTCTGCCAGTATCGTCGAGAGCGCCACGCGCACCGCGATGGAATGCATCGGCAACAGCGATGCGCTCTACCACAATATCGAGCATACGATGCTGGTGACGCTGGCAGCCCAGGCGATCCTCAGCGGCCGAAGTCTTCATACCCATCTGTCGGCCGAAGATTACGTCCATGTCCTGGTCGCCTGCCTCGCCCACGACATCGGCTATGTGCGAGGCCTGTTCGAGGAGGATGATGGCGACGGATTCGTGATCGATGCGGCCGACACCAAGATCTCCCTGCCGCGCGGTGCATCTGACGCCAGCTTGATGATGTATCACGTCGATCGGTCGAAGCTTTATGTGACGCGCCGGCTGCGACATATTCCTGGAGTCGACCCTGACCGCATCGCCCGCGCCATCGAGGGCACGCGCTTTCCGGCCCGCGAGGGCCAGGAGTACGACGACGAAGCCTCGATCCTGCGCGCCGCCGATTTCATCGGCCAGCTCGGCGATCCCAACTATCTGCGCAAGGCCAACGCGCTCTATTACGAGTTCGAAGAGGTCGGCATCAACCGCCAGCTCGGCTACGACTCGCCCGCCGACATCGTCAACCGCTATCCGCAGTTCTACTGGAACAGCGTCGCACCGCATATCCAGACCGAGATCGGCTATCTCAACAAGACCGAAATCGGCCGGCAGTGGATCGCCAATCTCTATAGCAACGTGTTCCGCGCCGAACGCGACATCTCGCTGTCAGGTCCGCAGAGATAGATCGGCTCGTCGTCTCTTGTAGCCCGCATGGAGCGAAGCGGAATGCGGGATGCCTGCGTCCACGAATCCCGTATTCCGCTGCGCTCCATAGTGGCTACGACATCGCGTCAATCGGTGAGCAAATCATGCAACAAAAAACCATCACCACCGATATCCTCGACATCGCCTATCTCGACTACGGCGCGCCCGATGGCTGGCCCTGCATCATGGGCCACGGCTTTCCCTACGATGTGAACGCCTACGCGGAAACCGCGCCGTTGATCGCACAAGCCGGCGCACGGGTGCTGGTGCCCTGGCTGCGCGGCTACGGGCCGACGCGGTTTCGTGCGGCCGAGACGCTGCGCTCCGGCGAGCAGGCGGCGCTTGGCGCCGATCTGTTGGCCTTCATGGATGCGCTCGGCATCCAGCGCGCGGTCGTCTGCGGCTATGACTGGGGCGGGCGCGCGGCCTGCGTCGTCGCCGCGCTCCATCCGGAGCGCGTGATCGGTCTCGTCTCCGGAGAGTCCTACAACATCCAGAACATCGCCCGATCCATGGAGCCGGCCTCGCCGCCGGAGGAGGCCGCGCTCTGGTATCAATATCTCTTCCACAACGAGCGCGGCCGCCGCGCGCTGGAGCGCAACCGGCGCGGCTTTGCCCGCCAGCTCTGGGCGATGTGGTCGCCGAAATGGGCGTTCGACGATGCGACGTTCGAGAAAAGCGCGGTGTCCTTCGACAATCCTGATTTCGTCGATGTCGTGATCCACTCCTACCGCCACCGCTACGCGCTGGTGGAAGGCGATCCGGCCTATGCGGCAATCGAGGCGAAGCTTGCGGGCCAGCCGCAGATCCGCGTCCCGACCATTGCGATCGACGGCGATAGCGACGGCATCAATCCCGGCACTGCCCATCACGCCCGCAAGTTCGAGGGATTTTTCGAGCGCCGCGTCTTCACCGATGCCGGTCATAATCTGCCGCAGGAGCGGCCGGCCGAATGGGCGCAGGTCGTGCTCGACGTCCGGATAGCGGCCTCATAGAGCCCGTTTCTGGTCTCGCGGCTGGCTTGTCTGTCGTCCTTCCGATTTTTCCTGATCCTGGGAACCTTTTGCGATTGCAGCCGTCCAAGCTGTGGGGCCGCGTCTGTGCTGCGGCTCGTTGCAGGGAGGATCTAGATGAAGTCACAAGTGCGCAAGCTGGAACGTGTCGCGGTGGCGCAGAGGCCAAGCGAACGGCCTGATCGGGCGGAGGTCGAGCAGGCGGTCCGGACCATGATCCGCTGGGCGGGCGATGATCCCGCGCGCGATGGTCTGCGCGACACGCCGGATCGGGTTACGCGTGCCTTCGAAGAATATTTTTCCGGCTATGCGCTGGATCCGACCGAAATCCTGCAAAAGACCTTCGAGGAGATCGAAGGCTATGACGAGATGATCGTCCTGCGCGGGGTTCGCTTCGAAAGCCATTGCGAGCACCATATTGCGCCGATCGTCGGTCGCGCCTGGGTCGCCTATATCCCGCAAGGGCGCGTGGTCGGCATCTCCAAGCTGGCGCGGGTCGTGGACATCTATGCCAAGCGCCTCCAGATCCAGGAGAAGATGACTGCGCAGATCGCCAACACCATCAACGATGTGCTGGAGCCTCAAGGCGTCGGCGTCATCATCAAGGCGACGCATCACTGCATGACCACGCGCGGCGCGTACAAGCCCGGGACCGATCTCGTCACCAGTCGCATGCTGGGGGTGTTCCGTGACAATGCGCTGACACGACAGGAGTTGTTGGGGTTAGCCAATTCGGACACGTGAGCCACGCGGCGCGAGCCAAGGAGACGGTGCCATGACCGAGGACAACAAGCCGAGCGGACCCGATCTGACCAGGGGCGTGTCGCCTGCCGATTTCAAGGACGGCAAATTGCTCGGCCATGTCGGCGAGGAAGACGTCCTGCTGGTGCAGGCCGGCAGCGAGATCTTTGCGATCGAGCCGGCCTGCAGCCACTACCACGGCCCGCTCGCCGAGGGCCTGGTGGTCGGCGACACGATCCGCTGTCCCTGGCATCACGCCTGTTTCTCCCTGCGCACAGGCGAAGCCACCCGCCCGCCGGCGCTGAACGCGCTGGCGGTGTGGGAGGTCACGCGCGATCGGGACAACATCGTCGTTCGGCGCAAGCGCGAGGCACCGAAACCGTCGGCAGCACACCGCAGCGCGCCGACGCCGGAGAAATTCGTGATCGTCGGCGGCGGCGCCGCCGGCTTTGCTGCCGCCGAGACGCTCCGACGCGAGGGCTTTGCCGGCGCCATCACCATGCTGAGCAGTGACGGCGCGATGCCGGTCGACCGGCCGAACCTCTCCAAAGACTATCTTGCCGGCAACGCGCCGGAGGACTGGCTGCCGTTACGGCCCGAGGATTACTATCGGGACGCCGGTATCGATCTCAGGCTCAACACGAATGTTTCTGCGATCGATCCCAAATCTCGCAGCGTCACGCTGGGCAATGGTGACAGGCTGCCGTTCGACCGGCTTCTGCTTGCGACCGGGGCCGAGCCGGTGAAGCTCCAGATCCCCGGAGCCGACCAGCCGCATGTCCACACCTTGCGATCCGTCGCCGACAGCCGCGCCATCATCACGGCGGCGGGCAGCGCAAAACGCGCGCTCGTGATCGGCGCGAGCTTCATTGGTCTCGAGGTCGCGGCTTCCTTGCGCGCGCGCAAGCTGGAAGTCCATGTGGTCGCGCCGGAAGAGCGGCCGATGCAGAAGGTGCTCGGCGCCGAGATGGGCGATTTCGTCCGGTCACTGCATGAAGAGAACGGCGTGATCTTCCACTTGAAGGATACGGTGGAAAAGCTCGATGGCAAGCGCGCGACGCTGAAGAGCGGCGCGGTGATCGAGGCCGATCTCGTCGTGGTCGGCATCGGCGTCAAGCCGCGCCTCGCGCTCGCCGAGCAGGCGGGCCTTGCCGCCGATCGCGGTGTGAGCGTGAGCGAATATCTCGAAACCAGCGTGTCCGGGATTTTCGCCGCCGGCGACATCGCGCGCTGGCCCGATCCGCATTCCCGGCAAACCATCCGCGTCGAGCATTGGGTGGTGGCCGAGCGCCAGGGCCAGACCGCGGCGCGCAACATGCTTGGCAGGCGCGAACGCTTCGATGCCGTGCCGTTCTTCTGGTCCCAGCACTACGACGTGCCGATCAACTATGTCGGCCACGCCGAGAGCTTCGACGACATCGCGATCGACGGCAGCATCGAAGGCAGGGACTGCCTGCTGAAGTACCGCAGGGGCGGCCGGGTGCTGGCGGTCGCTTCGATTTACCGCGACCTCGACAACCTCAAGGCCGAGCTCGAGATGGAGCGGTCGCGCGCCTGACGCGCCGCATTCGATCTTGATTTGCGTCAATGTTGTTGCCGTCAGCGGCTGCTCTGCTGGCTGTCGTCCCGGATCGACCTGTGCTATCCTGGCGAGTGTCTCCGGGCTTCGCATGCAGGAGTGGCGTCATGACAAGTGCATCGGATACCTCCCATCGTCTTGGCCTTGGCTCGGGCATCGCGGCGCTGCATGCCAAATGGGGCTGGATCGTCGCGCTCGGTGTCATCTACCTCGTCGCCGGCTTCGTCGCGCTCGGCAGCGTGGTGATGGCGACGGTGGCGAGCGTGATCGTGGTCGGCGCTATGATGATCGTCGCCGGCGCGGCCGAGATCATCGGCGCATTTCAGATGAAGAGCTGGGGCAAGTTTTTGGTCTGGGCCTTGCTCGGCGTGCTCTATGTCATCGCGGGCTTCCTAACCTTCGAGAACCCGCTGTTCGCGGCAGTCCTGCTGACGCTGTTCCTGGGCGCATCGCTGGTCGCCTCGGGCGTCGTCCGGCTGTTTCTCGCTTTCAGCATGAAGCGCGAAAGCCCCTGGGTTTGGGTAGCGCTGTCGGGTGCCATCACGCTGCTGCTCGGCCTCTTGATCGTGGCGCGCTGGCCGGTGAACAGCGTCTACATCCTCGGCCTGTTCCTCGGCATCGACCTGATCATGGCGGGGGCCGGCTGGATCAGCCTCGGCTTCAGCTTGAAGCGGCGCCGCTAGCTGTGGAAGAGGCCATCAGCAACTCGACGCAAGACCATCTTGCGGAACTCCGCTGAGCTGGCGCGCTGACAAGCAGCAGCACGCCGCGCGCCCGCCTCGCGCGGACGATCATCATCGGGGAGAAACCATGAAAGCCGCTTTGGTCCTGGCCGCAGCGCTGGCTGCCTGTCTGTCCACGCCCGCCGCCGCGCAAAAATCCTACGGTCCCGGCGTCAGCGACACCGAGATCAAGATCGGCAACACCATGCCCTATAGCGGGCCGGCTTCTCCGCTCAGCATCACCGGCAGGGTGATCGCGGCCTATTTCGACGAAGTCAACGAGAAGGGCGGTGTCAACGGACGCAAGCTCAATCTCGTCTCGCTCGATGATGCGTTCTCCCCGCCGAAGACCATGGAAGCGGCGCGGCGGCTGGTCGAGGGCGAGGGCGTCGCCTTCATCTTCGCGACCATGGGCACCGCGCCGAGCTCGGCGATCGCAAAATACCTGAACAGCAACAAGGTGCCGCAGCTGTTCTTGATCAGTTCGGCCTCGAAGTGGAACGATCCCGCCAACATGCCCTGGTCGATGGCGCTGCCCTGGGCGCCGAACTACACCAGCGAAGCCGCGATCGATGTCGCCTATGCCCGCGCCAAGAACCCGAATGCGCGCTTTGCGGTGCTCTATCAGAACGACGACGCCGGGAAGGAATATCTGCGCGGCGTCAAGGAAGCGCTCGGTGCCGATGCCGACAAGGCGATCGCGATGGCCTCGAGCTTCGAGGTCGCCGATCCCACCGTCGATTCCCAGGTGCTGACGCTCGCCAATACCAAGGCCGATGTCTTCATGATCTATTCGGTGACGCCGCGCGCCTGCGCGCAGGCGATCCGCAAGGCCCATGAGGTCGGCTGGCAGCCGACGCGCTTCCTCGCCTCCGGCTGCGCCAACAAGGCGACCGTGATGGTGCCGGCGGGCGTCGATGCCGGCAAGGGCGTGCTGTCGCTCGGCGCGCTCAAGCCTTTCGTCGAGCAGCCGAAGGACGATCCGGCGATGTCCGCCTATATCGATTTCATGAAGAAACGCCTGCCCAATGCCGACGTCAACAACGTCGCCGGCCTCTACGGCTACACCGTCGCCGAGGCGCTGGTGGTGCTGCTGAAGCAGTGCAAGGACAATCTGACGCGCGAGAACATCATGGCGCAGGCATCGCACATGAAGAACGTGCCGCTGTCGCTGCTGATGCCCGGCATCACCCTCAACACCACGCCGCAGGATTTCCGCCCGATCAAGGACGGCTACATGCTCCAGTTCGACGGCAACGACTGGGTCGTGGCAAGCGAGCTGCTGCGCGGCACGTGAGCGGTGGCGAACGCCACAGAGACGGTGCACCCTCTCCCCTTGCGGGAGAGGGTGGATCGCCGCGAAGCGGCGAGCCGGGTGAGGGGTATGTCTCCGCGGGTCCAACTCTTATTTGGACGCAAGGAGAGATACCCCTCATCCGGCGCCATAGCCGATGCGGAGCATCGGCGTTCTCAAGGACGGCGGCCGAAGGCCGCCTATGCCACCTTCTCCCGCAAGGGGAGAAGGGAAGAGGAGGCCACCATGGACTTTCAACACACTCCCCGTTCGCTCGAGCTCCAGGACCGCGTCCGCCAATTCATGCGGACGCATGTCGAGCCCGTCGAGGAGCTCTATTACGAGCAGGTGAAGCCGGAGGCTGCGCGCTACAAGACGCCGCCTGTGCTTCAGGACCTGAAGCGGCTGGCGCGGGAGCAGGGGCTCTGGAACCTGTTTCTCTCCGGCGAGCACGGCCCAGATCTTCCCAACTCAAGCCTGACCAATCTCGAATATGCCCCCGTGAAGGAGATCATGGGCCGCATCCTCTGGGCGCCCGAAGTTTTCAACTGCTCGGCCCCTGATGTCGGCAACATGGAGGTGCTGGCAAACTACGGCACGCCGGCGCAGCAGGAGCGCTGGCTGAAGCCGCTCTTGGAGGGACGTATCCGCTCCGGCTTCTCGATGACGGAGCCGCAGGTTGCCTCTAGCGACGCCACCAACATTCAGTGCGAGATCAGGCGCGACGGCGGCGACTACATCATCAACGGACGGAAGTGGTTCACGTCAGGCGCGATGAACGAGGATTGCGAGATTCTGATCGTGATGGGCAAGACCGCGCCCGACCATCCCGATCGTCATCGCCAGCAATCCATGATCCTGGTGCCGAAGGCAACGCCCGGCGTGCGCATCGTCCGCGATATGCTGACCTACGGCTACGATGACGCGCCGGTCGGCCATCCCGAGATCGTCTACGACAACGTCCGTGTGCCCGCCGAGAACATCCTGCTCGGCGAGGGCCGCGGCTTCGAGATCGCGCAAGGTCGGCTCGGCCCCGGCCGCATCCACCATTGCATGCGGCTGATTGGCTGCGCCCAGCGTGCGCTGGAATTGATGTGCCAGCGCGCGGTTTCCCGCACAGCCTTCGGCAAGCCGCTGGCCGAGCAGGGCTCGGTGCGCGAGGACATCGCGCACTCCTTCTGCGAGATCGCGCAGGCGCGGCTGCTCACGCTGCAAGCCGCCGACAAGATGGACCGTGACGGCAACAAGATAGCGCGCGACCTGATCGCGGCCGCCAAGATCGTGGTGCCCAGCATGGCCGCCCGCGTCATCGACCGCGCCATTCAGATCCACGGCGCGGCCGGCGTCTCGCAGGACACGTTCCTCGCCCGCGCTTACGTCTACGCCCGCTTCATCCGCATCGGCGACGGGCCGGACCAGGTGCATCTGGCCGCGGTCGGCAAGGAACTGATCCGGCGGGGCGGGGTGATGGCGGGGTAGGGCTGTTACCCTCTTTTAGGGCGCGTACGCTAAAGACGCAGATGCCCGATGGATTCGGACGTCCGCTTAAGGCTCCACGGGCTGCTCTGAAAGAGAAGGTCGCGCCGTGGGTCTGCTAGATGACAAATTCAGCGCAAAACGACGTTGGATTGTCGTGGCTGCGATCCTCCTGGCGGCGCTGGTCACTCAAATCCCGCTCGTTCTCAACGCGGATTTGGGCTGGCTCCTGACTGCAAACGAAAAAATCCTGGACGGCCGGAAGCTTGGGATCGACCTCTTCGAGTCCAACCCGCCCCTGTCGGTCTACATGTACATGCCGGCGGTGATCCTGTCGCGAATGACCGGCGTTGCACCCGAATTCATCGTCATCGTCCTCGTGATTATCGAGATCGCCGGTGCGCTTCTGATGCTGGACCGAGCAGCTGCGGCCGCAAAGCTGGGAGCCCGGGAGCGAAGTATTTCAACGTGGTCGTTTGCGCTCCTGCTCGCAATTCTACCGGGTGCCATATTCGGACAGCGTGAACACATCGCGGTCATCGCACTGACCCCGTTTGTCGCCATCACCGCACTGCGCTGGCGTGGGCTCGATCCTGGATGGGTCGCGATCGTCGCCGGAGCGGCGGCGGGGCTGGCCATGAGTATCAAGCCCTTCTTTGCTCTGGTGGCCGGCCTCCCGATCCTCCTTGGCGCGCTCCGCCAGCGCTCTTTCAGGCCTGTGTTCACCTCGGAAGCATGCACGGCCGGCGCTGTCGTCATCGGCTACGGGGCGGTGGTCGTAGCGCTCTTCCCCGCCTATCTCTCCACCTATGCCCCGATGGTCGCCGAGGCCTATCTGCCGATCAGAAGGGAATTTGGTAGCCTGCTCCCCATTCCAATTGCCGTGATAGGCGCTTCCATCGGCTTCCTGTGGCTGTTTGGCCGTGAAACGCTCGAAATGCGCAGCGGTGCAATCCCTTGGCTGGGCGCAGCGATCGGCGGAGCCGCGGGTTTCCTTGTTCAGGGCAAGGGTTGGCCATATACGGCTTTCGCGCTTTGCCTGTTTGCGATTGCGGCGCCGTTGCTACAGGTTTGCACGAAGACGGTGCGAATGCCCATCGTGATCGGTGGCCTCGCTACCATTGTGGCTCTCGGGCTCTATTTGTCCTCACCGGCTCCGGGGTTTCCGCCGCTGCAGGAGCGTGTCCAGGCCGTCGTGAAGCAGCCGCGACTGCTTACGATCACCGACCACATCGGTCTGGGGCATCCGCTCGTCCGTCAGATCGGCGGCACTTGGGTAGGCAGCTCGTGTGCGCAGCTTTTGGCGGCCGGCGCAATACTGCGCGAGAACAGCTCGCAACCGACCGAAGAGGAGCGGGCGAAATTGGAAGGCATCATCAATTTCGAACGACGGCATTTGCTGGCGGATCTGCGAAACGGCCGCCCAAATGTCATTCTCGTGGATACCTATTTGCTGAGCACGTTCGAGTTTGACTGGTTGGCCTGGGCCAATTCGGATCCCGAACTGCAAAAGGAGCTCAGTCACTACCGCGAGGTCGGGGACGTCGGCCGCGTTCGCATCTTCGTCGATCAATCACTGCAACGATAGTCCGCTCTCGTTTTCGACTTTTTTCGCGAACGGGACTTGCCGTTCGTTCACCCGGCCTTGGCGATACGGCTGTCCGCTGCGCCTGAGCGCAGGTTCTGGAAGAATTTCTCCACCTCGCGCGACAGCGTGTCCGCCGTCTCCGTCAGGCTGCTCGCCGCCGTCAGCACGGAGGTCGCCGCCGTGTCGGTTTCGCCGATGGCATCGCGCAGCGAGGTGATGTTGGCGACCAGGGTCTCGTTGCCCTGCGCGGCGCTTTGCGCGTTGGAGGAGATCTCGCGTGTCGCGGCGTCCTGCTGGCCGATGGCGCCGGCGATCGCCGAGGTGACCTCGTTGATCTCGCGCACCGCGCCGCCGATCTCGCGGACGGCGTCGACCGCATTGCGGGTGGAGGCCTGGATCATCGAGACGTTCTCGCCGATCTCGGCGGTGGCCTTGGCGGTCTGGCCCGCGAGCGCCTTCACCTCATGGGCGACGACGGCAAAGCCGCGGCCGGCATCGCCGGCGCGGGCGGCCTCGATGGTGGCGTTGAGCGCGAGCAGATTGGTCTGTTCGGCGATCGCCTGGATCAGGTTGAGCACGCCGTCGATGCGTTGCGTGGCGGCGGCGAGACTCTCGATCTCGGAGATCGACTTCTCGGTGCGCTGGCCGGTCTGCTCGACCGCGCCGGCGGATTGCCGCACCTGGCGGCCGATCTCTTCCACCGAGGCCGACAGCTCCTCGGCGGCACTCGCCACCGCCGAGACGTTGTGCGAAGCCTGCTCGGTGGCGTTCGCCGCCGTGCCGGCGCGACTATTCGCATCCGCAGTGACGCGTGTGATGGTCTGCGCGGTCTCGCGCATGGTGGACGCGTTGTCGCTGAGGCCGCGCATGATGGCGCCGATCGCTTCGCGAAATGCCTCGACGGATTTTTCGATATGGCGGGCGCGCTCCTCGCGCGCGGCGGAGTCGTGCGAGACCTGGGAGGCGAGATTGCGGTTGCGGCCCATCGCCTCCTGGAAGACCTCGATCGCGCGTGCCAGCGCGCCGATCTCGTCGGCGCGGCGGCTGTATGGCACCACGACGTTCTCGGTCCCGTCTGCGACCTGCTTGATGGTCGCGGTGATGGCCGAGAGGGGCCGTGCGATCGAGCGGGCGATGATGACGATGCCGATCACGACCAGGGCCAGCGCCACGCCGCCGAGGCAGGTCAGGACGAAAGACAGCGTACGATTGGTCTCGGTCTGCTGGGCGATTTGCCTGGCGCGTTCGGCATAGACCTTGGAGAGCGCTTCGAGATCCTTGTTCAGCGCCGAGCGCACGCTGCGATTGGCATCGTTGTCGCCCCATTCGCGGCCCGCGGCCGCATTGATCTCGATGCCGCGGCGCACCAGCTCCTTGCGGAACTCGACGAACTGCTCGATGCGCTTCTTGAAGGTGGAAAACTGCTCGGCATCGTCGGCCTTGACGATGGTCTCCCAGCGCTTCACGACGTCGAGGATCTGCGCGTTGAACTTGAGCAGGCCCTCGCCGTATTTCTTCACCACGGCGGGCTCGGTCGACATGTAGACGCCGCGCGATTCCATCACGACCGCATAGACCAGCGAGTTGACGCGCTCGACGTTCTGAGCGGCGGCGTTGGCCGTCTCGATCGCGCTCGTCAGTTCCGCGCTGCGGCGGCTGTTGTAGTCGGACAACATCGCGATCGCCGCCGTGAGCAGCGCAAACAGCGCGAAGATCGCGTAGAGCTTGGTGGCAAGCGTGAAGCGGCCGGCGAGGCCGGCGGCATTCCCAGATCGGTCTGATGTCATGGTGTTCAAGGAGCCCGAGATGGCCTGAAGCGGCCGGTGAGCGCGGTCGTTTGAATTTGATGCAAAATTATGCAGAACGAAGATGGATGCGGCGTTAACGCCGCAGCCCCATGAAGAGCCGGCCGGTCGGCGGAAATACGAAATGTTTCAGCTGGTTGGGGATGCCTCATCGATCTCCGGCAGATCGTGCCCGGGGGTCCGGCGCGACGCCCCCAAACATAGGCGTGCACTGGGGCTGCCAAGAGCGTATTCCCTTGTCGTCGGGATCGCGCTCGAGATTGAGTTTGGACTCGGCCACTGGCCGATGACCCCTGGAGAGGCCCTTGGTCTACCGCCACACCATCGACGCCACGACCTATACGTTCCCGGACCTGCGCGACCTCCTCGCCAAGGCGACGCCGCCGCGCTCCGGCGACCGGCTGGCCGGGATCGCCGCCGCCAGCGCCGAGCAGATGATCGCGGCCCGGATGGCGCTCGCCGATGTCCCGCTTGCTCAGTTCCTCCAGGAAGCCGTCATCCCCTATGAGGCCGACGAGGTCACCCGCCTCGTCATCGACAGCCACGACGCAAGGGCCTTTGCGCCGGTGGCCTCGCTCACGGTCGGAGCCTTCCGCGACTGGCTGCTGTCGGACGCCGCCACGCCCGAGGCATTGAAAATGCTCGCGCCCGGCATCACACCGGAAATGGCGGCCGCGGTCTCGAAGCTGATGCGCAACCAGGACCTGATCCTGGCGGCGCGGAAATGCGAGGTCACCACCGCTTTCCGCAATACCATCGGGCTGAAGGGCCGGATGAGCACGCGGCTCCAGCCCAACCATCCGTTCGACGATGCCAGGGGCATCACCGCCTCGATTCTCGACGGCATCCTGTTAGGGGCCGGCGACGCCTGCATCGGCATCAACCCGGCCAGCGACGATCCCGCCGTCATCGCGCAATTGCTGCGCCTGCTCGATGAGATCATCGCGCGACTGAAGATCCCGACGCAGGGCTGCGTGCTCACCCATGTCACGACGACGCTGTCGCTGATCGGGCAGGGCGTGCCGGTCGATCTCGTCTTCCAGTCGGTCGCCGGCACCGAAGCCGCCAACCGCAGCTTTGGCGTCGACCTCGCGCTTCTAAGGGAAGCCCAAGAGGCCGGGCTGTCGCTGAAGCGCGGCACGGTGGGGCAGAACGTGATGTATTTCGAGACCGGCCAGGGCTCGGCATTGTCGGCGGGCGCCCACCACGGCGTCGACCAGCAGACCTGCGAGGCGCGCGCCTATGCGGTCGCCCGCGCCTTCGCCCCGCTGCTGGTCAACAGCGTGGTCGGCTTCATCGGCCCGGAATATCTCTACGACGGCAAGGAAATCATCCGGGCCGGGCTGGAGGATCATTTCTGCGGCAAGCTGCTCGGCCTGCCGCTCGGGGTCGACATCTGCTACACTAACCACGCGGAGGCGGACCAGGACGACATGGACAATCTCCTGACGCTGCTCGCCGCCGCCGGCGTCACCTTCATCATGGGCGTCCCCGGCGCCGATGACGTCATGCTGAACTATCAGTCGACGTCCTTTCATGACGCGCTCTATGTCCGTGACGTCTTCTCCCTGCGCCGCGCGCCGGAATTCGACGATTGGCTGGTGCAGGCCGGTATTGCGGGCGCCGACTTCCGCCTTGCCGGCGATGCAGGCCTATTGCCCGATTTTGCCTCACGGCTGATCGCGTGAGGCGGCGGAAACGCCAGCTCCCCAGGAAACTATTGGCGCCCCTCGCGAATTGAGTGGACGCCACAATATTGAGAAATTCCGGCAGCAGCGTTACGGTATGTGTCTGGCTGGCAATTTCCGCACCATCGGTCGAGCGTGGCGGGGGAGCTTAGATGCGAGCTGAAAGTAACGGAACGTCCCGGCGGATTCTCTGTGTGTTTCCGCGCTACACCTCGTCATTCGGGACGTTCGAATATTCCTATCCCCTGACCGACGGCGTCCGCGCCTTCATGCCGCCGCAGGGGCTGCTGCTGATTTCCGCCTATCTTCCGAAAGAGTGGCAGGTCAAATTCGTCGACGAGAACCTTCGCAGCACGACCAGGGAAGAATTCGAATGGGCGGAGGTGGTCTTCGTCAGCGGCATGCACATCCAGCGCCAGCAGATGAACGACATCTGCCGTCGCGCCCATGAATTCGATCTGCCCGTCGCGCTCGGCGGTCCCTCGGTCAGCGCCTGCCCGGACTATTATCCGACCTTCGATTATCTCCATGTCGGCGAGCTCGGCGACGCCACCAATCAGCTGATCGAGATTCTGTCGCGCGACACCTCGCGGCCGGAGCAGCAGGTGGTGCTGGCCACCAATGACCGCGTGCCGATGACGGAGTTTCCGATCCCGGCCTACGAGCTTGCCGACGTCAAGAAATACTTCCTCGGCAGCATCCAATATTCCAGCGGCTGCCCCTATCAGTGCGAGTTTTGCGACATCCCCGGCCTCTACGGGCGCAATCCCCGCATCAAGACGCCGGAGCAGATCATCGCCGAGCTCGACCGCCTGCGCGAATGCGGCATGACCGACACGGTCTATTTCGTCGACGACAATTTCATCGGCAACCGCAAGGCGGCGATGGACCTGTTGCCGCATCTGATCGAGTGGCAGAAGCGGACTGGCTACGTGGTGCGGCTCGCCTGCGAGGCGACGCTCAACATCGCCAAGCGCCCCGAGATCCTGGAGAAGATGCGCGAGGCCTTTTTCATCACCATCTTCTGCGGCATCGAGACGCCGGATCCGGATGCATTGCATGCGATGCACAAGGACCACAACATGATGGTCCCGATCCTGGAGGGCGTGCGCACCATCAACTCCTACGGCATGGAGGTCGTCTCGGGCATCATCATGGGGCTGGACACCGACAAGCCGAACACGTCGGACGCGCTGCTCGCTTTCGTCGAGGAATCGCAGATTCCGCTGCTCACCATCAATTTGCTCCAGGCGCTGCCGAAGACGCCGCTGTGGGACCGGCTGGAGCGTGAGGGCCGTCTGGTCCACGATGAGGGCCGCGATTCCAACGTCGAATTCCTGCTGCCTTATGACGAGGTCGTCTCGTCCTGGAAGCACTGCATGGAGGTCGCCTACGCGCCCGAGAAGGTCTATGCGCGCTATCAGCATCAGTGCGACTACACCTATGCCAACCGCCTCAACGTGCCGGTGGCACCGGAGATGAAGACCTGGCCCAACATCAAGCGCGGCCTGATCATGCTGCGCAACATCTTCTGGCAGATCGGGGTACTCGGCGACTACAGGCGCGTGTTCTGGAAGTTCGCCTTGGGGCGAATCCGGCGCGGCGATCTCGAAGGCCTGATCGGCTGCGCCACGATCGCGCATCACCTCATCACCTTCGCGCGCGCGGCTTCGAGCGGCAAGCAGAACGCCTCGAACTACTCGATCCGCTTGCGCGAGGCCGCCGTTCCCGCCGAATGATGCGACATGTCTGATCCGGCCCCGCCGCGCCGTCCGACGCTCGATCTGCGGGCGTTCACCCCCGCGCGCGTTGCGCTGGGCCGCAGCGGCGCAAGCGTGCCGACAAGAGCGCTGCTCGACTTCACGCTGGACCATGCCCGCGCCCGCGATGCCGTGCATGCCGCCTTCGATGTGCCGGCTCTGGTCGCCGATCTCAGTGCGCTTGGCCCGGTCGTGACCGAGGTGAGGAGCCGGGCGGTCGAGCGCAGCGACTATCTGCGGCGGCCGGACCTCGGACGACAGCTTGATGCCGGATCAGCGGAGCTTCTAGCACGAGGTGCGTCGGCGCCGTGCCAGCTGGCGGTCGTGATCGGCGACGGCCTGTCGGCAGCAGCGGTCCGCGCCCATGCGGTGGCGCTGCTGACACGTCTGCTGCCGCTGCTCGCGGCCGACGGCGCCGTCGCGATCGGCCATGTCGTCGTCGCCTCAGGCGCGCGCGTCGCGCTCGGCGACGAGATCGGGGCGATTCTCGGCGCGCGCATGGTCGCGATGCTGATCGGCGAGCGGCCGGGCCTGTCGGCGCCTGACAGTCTCGGCGCCTATCTGACCTTCGCGCCGAAGCCCGGGCGCACCGATGCCGAGCGCAATTGCGTGTCCAACATCCACCACGCTGGGTTGAGCTATGACGAGGCAGCCTTTAAGATCGCCTGGCTGGTGCGCGAGGGGCTTGCACGAAAGGTTACCGGCGTGGCGCTGAAGGACGAGAGCGCGGACCGTGCGCCACGTCGAATTGGCACGGCTTGGCCCGAATGACGGGCGTTCCGGCAAAATCGCCGCATCTTGATCGATTTGGCCACATTTCGCCGGCTTGCGAGAGGGGTGATTGACCTGCTAAACCCTCGCGGCGATTTTCCGCGCATTTTCAACGGGCAAGCCTCCCATTGGTATGGCGTTTTCAAGCCGTTCGCGGCGCGCAATAAGCTCTCAAGACCGAGCCGATTTAGGACGATTTAGGAACTGGACAAGGCATGCTCGAAAAGCACAGCGAGAATGAGGTTCACGTCGACAAGGTCGAGCAGGGGCCTGCGTCCTCGATCGCCTTCGGGCTGGAGCGGCTCGGGCTGATCGCCGTCCGGACCCCGATCGTGTCCTGCATCGTCCTGCTCGCGCTGATCGTCGGCGCCCTGTTCGGCATCCAGCGGATCAAGATCGATGATTCCCTGTCGCAGCTGTTCCGCTCCAACACCCGCGAATTCCGCCAGTACGAAGAGGTGACCAAGAAGTTCCCGGCCGAGGAGTTCGACGTTCTCGTCGTGGTTGAGGGCAAGAATCTGCTGGCGCGGGACAACCTTGAGAAGCTGCGCGACTTCATCACCGATATGCAGCTCGTCGAAGGCACCCGCGGACTGGTTTCGCTGTTCTCAGCGCGCCAGGCGCCGGCGCCGGGCAAGCTGCCGGCGGCACTGTTCCCGCCCGAGCTGCCCGAGGGCGCGGCCTATGACAAGTTCATCGAGACCGTCAAGAACAACGAGATCATCCGCGGCAAGCTGTTGTCGGAGGACGGGACACTTGCGTTGGTTGTGCTGTCGCTGGATCCGGAAGTGGTCGCCTCCAGCAAGCTGACCAAGACCGTCGCCGACATCCGCGCCTTGATGAAGGAGGACCTCGGCGACACCGGGCTCAACGTGCAGCTCTCCGGCGTGCCGGTGATGCAGCTCGAGATCCGCAACGCGGTCGAGCGCGACGGGCTCACCTACAACGTCCTCGGCATCCTCGCCGGCTGTATCATCGCCATCATCTTCTTCCGCAAGATCTCGTTCATGGTCGCGGCGGCATTCCCGCCGATGATCGCGATCCTGCTGGCGCTCGGTGTGCTCGGCTGGGCCAATTTCAATCTCAACATGTTCCTGAACGTGATGACGCCGCTCATCATGGTCATCAGCTTCTCGGACTCGATGCAGCTCACCTTCGCCGCGCGCGACCGGCTGATCGCGGGCCAGGACAAGTTCACCGCATTCAAGAACGCGGTGCTGGTGGTGGGCCCGGCCTGCGTGCTGACGCACGGCACCGCCGGCATTTCCTTCATCGCCCTGCAATTCTCCGACTCCGACCTGATCCGCAAGTTCGGCGAGGCGGGGCTCGCCGCCACTATCATCGCGCTGGTCGCGGTGCTGTCGCTGGTGCCGGTGTTCGGCGTGCTGTTCGTGCGCAATGAGAGGGTCTTTGCGGTCAAGTTCCAGGGCGCCGATGCCGGCGTCCAGGCGCTGCGCAATTTCTGCTACTGGATCGCGGTGCGCATGGTCGGCCGGCCCGGGCTGTTCAGCCTGATCGCGGTGCTGTTCGTCGGCAGCCTCGGCGTCATCTACGCCAATCTGGAGCCGCGCTACCGCCTTGCCGACCAGGTGCCGGACAAGCGCCAGGCGGTCGCCGCCAGCGACCGACTCGACGCCAAGCTGACCGGCGCCAATCCGGTCAACGTTCTGATCGCGTTCCCCAAGGGCGAATCGCTCTATTCGCCGGAGACGCTCCAGACCATCGCCGACGTGCATGCGACCGTGGAGAAGGCGGCCGGTGTCGGCAACGTCTGGTCGCTCGAGACCCTGCGCCGCTGGCTCGCGGAAAAGGCCGGCAGCGCCGACGTCGCGACGCTCAAGGAATATGTCAACGTCATCCCCGAGCATCTGGTGCGACGCTTCATCGACGCCGAGCAGGACGCGGTCGTGGTGGCCGGCCGCGTGCCGGACAAGGATTCCAGCCAGCTCCTGCCAATCGTCGACAAGCTCGATACCGAGCTCGACACCATCCGCAAGAAGCATCCGGGCTACGAGATTGCGGTGACGGGCCTCGCTGCGATTGCCGCGCGCAACTCGGCCAGCATGATCGAGAAGTTGAACCGCGGTCTCACCGTCGAATTCGCGCTGGTCGCGATCTTCATCGGCCTCGCCTTCCGCTCCTGGGTGGTGATGTTCGCCTGCATCCTGCCGGGCATCTTCCCGGTGGTGATGTCGGGGACGGTGCTGTGGGCGATGGGCGAGGGCCTGCAATTCGCCAGCGTCGTCGCGCTCACCGTCTCGTTCGGTCTGGGCTTGAGCGCCACCATCCACTTCCTCAACCGCCTCAGGCTCGAGAGCAAGCCGGGCGTCGGCTCGGGGCTGGCGGTGGAGCGGGCGACCGTGCTGGTCGGTCCGGCGCTGATCCTGACCACGGTGGTGCTGGCCTGCGGCCTCGTCGTCACCGTGTTCTCCGACCTGCCGTCGCTGCGGCTGTTCGGCTGGCTCAGCGCCTTCTCGATGGTGATGGCCCTCGTCGCCGACCTCTTCATTCTCAGGCCAACGGCGATGTGGCTGATCAATCTGCACGCCAGGCTTCAAGGGCCCGACAAGCCGGCGATCTGAGCGCGCAGGGAGCGCTACAGCAAAAAGCCCCCGGCTCGCGAGAGCCGGGGGCTTTGTTGTTCTTGAGCGGAAAGGGCGTCAGCCCTTCGTCATCGTGATGTTGACGCCGCGGATCTCGCCCTTGGAAGAGATTTGTACCGTCTGCTTGGTGCCGTTGGTGCGCAGCGACAAATTGGCGGCAAAGCCGTTGGCCTCGACGAACACCTCGATCTGGCCGCCGCCGGCGGTGCCCTGGAGGTTGCCGAAGATGTTGCGGCTGGCCTCGCTCCAGTTGCCGGAGATGCGGTCGCCCTGGCTCGTCACGTCGCTGGTGAGGTCGAACTTGTAGCTGTCGGACGCGCAGTGCAGCGCCTGCTTAAGGCTGAGGCCGCTGCCGGCGACCTTGTAATCGGCCTTGCAGCGGATGCGCTCGGTGGAGCCGTCGGACAGCGACACCGTGCCGGTGCCGGTCCACGCGCCGTCGAAACCGGCAAATGGTCCGGACGATTGAGCATGGCTTGTCGACACCGAGAAGAGCAGCGCAGCCCCGATGCCCGCCGCCTTGATTGCCAGTCCAGATCGCCCAAAGAATGTCATCTCAAATATCCCGTTTTGGAACGACGCCCGCTTACGATTGAGAACGTCTCGCCACATCGAAAGTTTAGTGTTCCCAGCCCCTGTCAGGTTCAACGCCTGACTGCCTCAGATGGCGGTCCCACCCGGTCCTCGCACCGTGGTGCGACCCTGCAATTTCCTGTGTTTCGGTGTGTTTCTGGCAGAAACGGTGGGCGGAGAGATGCAGCTCTGCAACAGCCGTGCAGTAAAATGCGGCGTTCCTGAATTATGACGTAGTATCAAGCCCTTACATCTGCCAATGAAGGCGCGGGGAAGACTTGATTTGGTGGGTGTGGCGCCAATTTGGCCGCATTTGCCAGTGCTTGTGCCTTCTCTGAGGCCGCACCTCCCGCGGCGACTTGCCATCAGAACGATCCGTTCCGGCCATCCGCCCTGTGCAGCCCGGGATCGGTGCGATTCTGTCGTCAGAATGAAGGAATACAATGCGTAAGCTTCTCGTCGCTCTCACCCTGCTGTCGGCCTCCCTTTCAACGGCTGCGCTCGCTCAGCAAGGGCGTGGCACGGACGCCGAGCAGAAGGCCTGCACGCGCGATGTGCAGAAGTTCTGCCGTCCGGTCATCGACCAGGGCGATTTCACCGTCCTGGCCTGCCTCAAGGAGAACCGGGCCAAGATCTCGCAGGCCTGCGACCAGGTCCTGAAGAACCACAACCAGTAAGCTCGGCCGCTGGCCCACAAAGGCGGCTCCCGGGCCGCCTTTTCGGGTGCGATCCGCGAAGGGCAGCCATCGAGAGACAGGATTGGTTTTGCGGCCGTATTCCCCTATATGGGGGCCGCGGCGGCACTGCCGGCATGAGCCCGCGCGAGTGAAAAAGCCCTTCCTGTCCAAACGATTGTAAACCAGCCCTCGATGACCTCTGCGAGCGAATTGCGATCCGGCAAGGGTGACCGCGACGAGAATTTTCCCGTCGCGTCCTGGATCATTCATCCGCGTCATCGCGCGCTGATTCTGGCGTATTACAATTTCGTCCGCACCGCCGACGACATTGCCGACCACGCGACGCTGCCGCCCGACGAGAAGCTCGCTTATCTCGACCTGCTCGAGGCGGAACTGCTCGGCAAGGGCGAGACCCAGACTGAGGCCGTCACCCTGCGCCATGCGCTCGCCGAGCGCGGCATGGCGCCGCGCCATGCGCTCGACGTGCTCATCGCCTTCCGCATGGACGTGACCAAGCTCCGCTACGAGAATTGGGACGAAGTCATCCACTATTGCCGCTACTCGGCGATGCCGGTCGGCCGCTTCATGCTCGATGTCCATGGCGAGAGCACGTCGACCTGGGCTGCCTCGGATGCGCTTTGCGCGGCGCTCCAGATCAACAATCACCTCCAGGATTGCGGCAAGGATTTTCGCGAGCTCAACCGCGTCTATCTGCCGCGCGATGCGCTGGCTGCGAGCGGCGCCTCGGTCGAACAGCTCGGGCTGACGCAGTCGCCGCCGGCGATGCTGGCCTGCCTTCAGGCGCTCGCCGTGCGCAACGAAGCGCTGCTGAACGAGAGCAAGTCGCTCAGCGCGGAGGTGAGGGACTTCCGTCTCGGCGTCGACATTTCGGTGATCCAGGCCTATGCCGATCGCATCGTGCGCCTGCTCAAGGTACGCGATCCCCTGCGCGAGCGCGTGCATCTGAACAAGCTCGAGCTGCTCACCTTCAGCCTCGCCGGCATGATCGGCGAAGTCGGCCGCCGCGCGATCGGACGCAAGGCCATTTCCAGACCGGGGACTGCACATGACGCTTGAGGCGACCTCGCCCGGCGCCAATTATGGCTCGACCGCATCCGGCAGCTCGTTCTACGCCGCGATGCGCATCCTGCCGCATGACCAGCGCGAAGCCATGTTCCAGATCTACAGCTTCTGCCGCCAGGTCGACGACATCGCCGATTCCGACGGCCCGCGCGAGGAGCGGCTCGCCGCGCTTCAGCAGTGGCGCAACGACATCGATGCGCTCTATCAGGGCAATCCGCCGCCGCGGCTGAAGGACTATGTCGCCTCGGTGAAGACCTTCGGGCTGAAGCGCGAGGACTTCCTCGCCATCGTCGACGGCATGGAGATGGACGTGCCGCAGGACATCCGCGCGCCCGACATGGCGACGCTCGATCTCTACTGCGATCGCGTCGCCAGTGCCGTGGGGCGCCTGTCGGTGCGGGTGTTCGGCCTGCCGGAAGAAGACGGCATCCTGCTCGCACATCATCTCGGCCGCGCGCTCCAGCTCACCAACATCCTGCGCGACATCGACGAGGACGCCGGCCTCGGCCGGCTCTATCTGCCGCGCGAGGCGCTGCTGCATGCCGGCATCACCTCCAACGATCCCAGCCGCGTCATCACCGAGCGCGCGCTGCCGAAGGTCTGCCTGCCGCTGACGCAGCGTGCGAAATCGCATTTCGAGAAGTCGGACGAGATCATGAACCGCAACAAGCGCCGCACCGTGCGCGCGCCGCGGATCATGTCGAAATATTATCATTCCATTCTGGACCTCCTGATCGCGCGCGGCTTCAACGCGCCGCGCGAGCCGGTGCGTGTGTCGAAGATCACACGCATCCTGATCCTGCTCCGTTACGCTTTCATCTGATGCAAAAGACAGCTCACATCATCGGTGCTGGAATTTCCGGCCTCTCCGCCGCCGTGCGGCTCGCCAATGCCGGCTTCAAGGTCGCCGTGCACGAGGCGACACATCAGGCCGGCGGCCGCTGCCGGTCCTATTTCGACGGCGCCACCAATCTCACCATCGACAATGGCAATCATCTGCTGCTGTCGGGCAACAGCCATGCGCGCGCCTATGCGCGCGCGATCGGCACCGAAGCCGGCCTTGTCGGCCCCGAGCGCGCGCAGTTTCCCTTCGTCGACATCAAGACCGGGCAGCGCTGGCAGATCGACCTCGGCGATGGCCGGCTGCCGACCTGGGTTCTCGACGAAAGCCGCCGCGTGCCCGACACCGGCCTCACCGATTATCTCAAGCTGGCGCCGCTGGTCTGGGCGTCGGAGGAGACGCTGGTCGGCAAGTCGATTCCTTGCGAGGGCATCCTCTATCAGCGTTTGGTGCAGCCGCTGCTGCTCGCGGCGCTCAACGTCGATCCGCCCGAGGGCTCGGCCGGCCTCGCCGGCGCGATCGTGCGCGAGACGCTGCTCGCGGGCGGGCAGGCCTGCCGTCCCCTGATCGCGCGCGACGGCCTCAGCGCCGTGCTGATCGAGCCTGCCGTGAAATTTTTGGCTGAGCGCGGCCACACGGTTCAGCTTGGCCATGAGCTGCGTTCGTTTGCAACCAGCGACGGCAAGGTTGGTGCGCTGAATTTCGGCGGCGAGGACGTGATCCAGCTCAGCGAGGGCGACGTCATCGTGATGGCGGTGCCGCCGCGCGCTGCCGCGAGCTTGCTGCCCGGCCTGAAGACGCCGACCGAATTCCGCGCCATCGTGAACGCGCATTTCCGCTTTGAGCCGCCGCCGGGCTCTGCGCCGATCCTCGGCGTGATCGGCGGCGTGGTGGAATGGCTGTTCGCGTTTCCGAACCGGCTTTCCGTCACCATCAGCAACGGCGACCGCCTGGTTGACATGCCGCGCGAGGAGCTCGCGCAGGCGATCTGGGACGACGTCTGCAAGGCCGGCGGCCTCTCCGGTGAGCTGCCCCCTCAATTGCCTCCGTGGCAGATCGTGCGTGAGCGCCGCGCCACTTTTGCCGCGACGCCGGCGCAGAATGCCTTGCGTCCGGCGCCGGTCACTGCGCTGAAAAACCTGTTCCTTGCCGGGGATTGGACTGCTACGGGATTGCCTGCAACCATCGAGGGATCGGTCCGATCGGGCGATCGCGCCGCCGATCTGATTCTCGCCGCACAGCGGCTCTGACGGGCAAATGTCCCGGTCACTTTCAATCGACTATCGGAGCAATCGAGCGACATGGATTCCGTGAACGCGACCAGCCGCGAAGCCCTGGATCCGAGCAGCTTGGAATCGAGCATTGCATCGGCAACGCAAGGTGTCCTCGGATTCCAGCAATCGGACGGCCATTGGGTGTTCGAGCTCGAGGCCGACTGCACGATTCCGGCCGAGTACATCCTGCTGCGCCATTATCTCGCCGAGCCCGTCGACACGGTGCTCGAGGCCAAGATCGGCAACTATCTGCGCCGCGTCCAGGGTGCTCATGGCGGCTGGCCGCTGGTGCATGACGGCGAGTTCGACATGAGCGCCAGCGTAAAGGCCTATTTCGCGCTGAAGATGATCGGCGATTCCATCGATGCCCCGCACATGGTGCGTGCGCGCGAGGCCATTCATGCCCGCGGCGGTGCGATTCATAGCAACGTCTTCACCCGCTTCCTGCTCGCGACATTCGGCGTGGTGACTTGGAGCGCGGTGCCGGTGCTGCCGATCGAGATCGTGCTGCTGCCGTTCTGGTCGCCGTTCCACCTCAACAAGATCTCCTATTGGGCACGCACCACGATGGTGCCCCTGATGGTGATCGCCGCGCTGAAGCCGCGCGCGAAGAATCCGAAAGGGATCGGCATCGACGAGCTATTCCTGCAGGATCCGCGTTCGATCGGCATGACCGCGAAGGCGCCACACCAGAGCATGGCCTGGTTCCTGCTCTTTCGCTCGCTCGATGCGATTCTGCGCGTGATCGAGCCGATGTTTCCCAAGAGCCTGCGCAAGCGCGCGATCGATGCGGCGCTCGCCTTCATCGAGGAGCGGCTCAACGGCGAGGACGGCATGGGCGCGATCTATCCGCCCATGGCCAACATCGTGATGATGTATGACGCGCTCGGCAAGGACGAGAATTATCCGCCGCGCGCGATCACGCGCCGGGGCATCGACAAGCTGCTCGTAATCAGAGACGACGAAGCCTATTGCCAGCCCTGCGTTTCGCCGGTGTGGGATACGACGTTGACTGCGCATGCGCTGCTGGAAGCTGGCAACGCGCAAGCCGTGCCGGCCGCCAAGCGTGGTCTCGACTGGCTGATCCCGAAGCAGGAGCTCGAGGTAAAGGGCGACTGGGCGGCGAAGCGGCCCGACGTGCGTCCGGGCGGCTGGGCCTTCCAGTACAACAATGCCTATTATCCCGATCTCGACGACACCGCTGTCGTGGTGATGTCGATGGACCGCATGCGCCGGGAGCACGGGGTGACCGGCTATGACGCCGCGATCGACCGCGGGCGGGAGTGGATCGAGGGCATGCAGAGCGACGACGGCGGCTGGGCCGCCTTCGACGTGAACAACCTCGAATATTACCTGAACAACATTCCGTTCTCTGACCACGGCGCGCTGCTCGACCCGCCGACCGAGGACGTCACCGCGCGCTGCATCTCGATGCTGGCCCAACTCGGCGAGACCGAGAAGTCCAGCAAGCACGTGGCCGATGGCGTTGCCTATCTCCGCAAGACCCAGCACCCGGAGGGGTCCTGGTACGGCCGCTGGGGCATGAACTTCATCTATGGCACCTGGTCGGTGCTCTGTGCGCTCAACATGGCCGGCGTCGATCACAAGGACCCCATGATTCGCAAAGCCGCGGCCTGGCTGGCCTCGATCCAGAACGAGGACGGCGGCTGGGGCGAGGACGCCGTCAGCTACCGCCTGGATTACAAGGGCTGGGAGGCCGCGCCCTCGACCGCCTCGCAAACGGCATGGGCTTTGCTTGCCCTGATGGCGGCAGGCGAGGTTGATCACCCGGCCGTCGCCCGCGGGGTGGAGTACCTGATTGCAACACAAAACAAAAAAGGACTGTGGGACGAGCAGCGGTACACCGCCACAGGCTTCCCCCGCGTGTTCTATCTACGGTATCATGGTTACCCAAAGTTCTTCCCGCTGTGGGCGCTGGCGCGGTATCGGAACTTACGGAACACCAACAGCAGGGTGGTAGGGGTCGGAATGTGACTTTGGGGACGGGGGACTATTTTACCGCGGGTAATGCCATCGACCCGCGGCCGATACTGATCGTGACTGGACTGGTTCAGGAGGCCCGCATTGCAGCCGGGCCGGGAATGGCGGTCATCTGTTCATCCAGCAGCCCGACCCAGTTGCGGGCGCTGCTGACGGTGGTGGATCCCGAGACGATTCGCGGCGTAATCTCGTTCGGTGTGGCCGGCGGGCTCGACCCGACGCTGCGTTCCGGCGACGTCGTGCTGGCGACCGAGGTGCTGTCCGGCGACACCCGCTGGGCCGCCGGGCTGTCGCTCGGCGACGACCTGATCGATCGCCTGACCTCGGGACGCCGCCGTGTGGTGCGCGGCAGCCTCGCCGGTGCCGAGGAAGTGGTCACCGGGCGCTCCTGCAAGGCGGCGCTGCATTCGGAGACCGGGGCAGCTGCCGTCGACATGGAAAGCCACATCGCGGCCGCCTACGCCGCCGAGGCCGGGCTGCCCTTTGCCGCGGTTCGCGTCATCAGCGACCCCGCCCATCGCGCGCTGCCGGCACTCGCTCGCGCCGCCATCAAGCCGAACGGCCAGATCGACCTTGCGGCCGTGCTGCGCGGCATCGTGCGCAATCCGGCAACGCTGCATGCGCTGGTCTCGACCGGCCTCGACTTCAACCGCGCCCTGCGCTCGCTTCGCGGCTGCCGCGACTACCTGATCGGCACCGAGCTGGTCGGCAGCGAGGCGCTGGTCTCCGAGGCGGCCTGAGCGGGGACGGAGAGCTGAGAAAAGAAAAAGGCCCGGTCGCGATAGCAACCGGGCCTTTTTTCTTTTGTACTCATGCGGTGGTCGAGGTTCTGTTCGGCGGCGATCGCACCATCGCGCGAGCGGCCATGAGCCTCCAATTTAGATGAGTAATGGGAGGAACACCGGCCCATGGAAGAGCATCGGCTTCTGCGAAGAATGGAAACCTGGTCCGGCCGGCGTCCGACACAGCTTGCCTTCGAGGCACGCGGTTATTCGCTCCATCGGGCCTGGCAACAAAGGGTCATTGCTTCCTGCGGCGAGGACCAGACGGATATTCTCAATCGATATTGGGATGACGTCGCTCTGGAAACGATGCAATCGCTCGGACGGGGCGACCCCGATACGAGGAAGTTCGTTGTCCAGCCGCGGTATCGCTCGCGCCTTCTGGACGAACTTTTTCTCAAGAGGGTCGTTGAAGAACCCTTTCGAGCGCCACCGTTGGTCCCGTGCTTGTTTGAGCGCTACAAGAAAATCTACTTCGACGCAGCATTTCGTGAAGGTGAGACTGCCTTTTTCCGAAGTCTACGTGAACCTGAAAGAGAGCGTCTGGGTATCAAACCAGTCACGTGGTCCGGAAAGAAGCGCGATTTTGCTCCTTTTGCAGATGAGTTCTGTAGGGCGCTTGGCTTCACGCGCCGCCGCAATCGATGGCTGAAGACAGTTGCAGACTCTGATGACGCCCTGACTTTTGAAGTCGGGCTCGATACCGGAGGAAATCATTTCTGCATTGGGCCGCCGGTAATCTTCAAGATCTACTGTGAGAATGATCCGAAGCTCGCCTTTGAGATCACAAATTTGGAAACTTTCGATCGATTGATTCCGGGAGTCGTCGAATACAAACGAACATTCGACAGCGACGACCTCTTGCTTGGAGCTAAGACATTCATTGAACTGTTTGACGTCATTGCGGGATCACTACGAAATTGCGAGACGCGATAACTCCTGAGACAATCATCCGTAGTAATTACGGTGACATTGCTGGACTGCACCCCTGAAGTGAGACACGACAATTCCTCTGACGGGCACCTTGAGGATAACCTGTAGCCGCAAGAGGCGACTAGTTGGTGCCGCTTTTCGAACGGGGCCAGAATAGTGCCACTGTTTTGCCCGGCGGGTCAAACAATATTCGTAAAATTCGAAATCCGCACTGGCCTTGAATTGTAATCCCGAGCGATTTCTGCGCGTTGGTCCAATTGGCCATCGTCTGTCGTCGCTTTTGCGAAGATCGCTCCTCGTCGCAAAATGCTGCGATCTTCACCCTTTTGCCGCTGATTTCCTCGGCGCGGCAATGGCTTAGCCGAATACACGATGTGCCGTTCGGCGGCCGCGTTTCTACTGTGCATGGGCTTGTTTTTCACTTTTTTGCAGGAGGGCTCCCGGGCGGCCAAGTGACGAGGGGAGGCAGCGCAGTCTACGCACCGCGCTGTTCTTTCCCAGGCGCCTGAGCTGAACAAAAGAAAAGGCCCGGTCGCCATTCGCGACCGGGCCTTTTTTCGTTGGTGCCAACCAGCGCGCTTACGCGGCGGTCGAAGCCTTCTGCGCGGCCTTCGCCTGCGCGGCAGCAGCCTCGTCCTTGCGGATCTCCGAGAGCTTCTTCTGGACCTGCTCCGAGAAGATGTACTGCGCCGGGCGCTGCTTGGACATGTCGATCTCCGGCGCCATGGGACCAGAGGTCTTGATGCCGCGCAGCGACACCCACATCGCCTTCAGCGGGTTGTGGAGGGCAGCGGTGGCCGCCGTCGGCTCGTAGCCGCAATGGGCCATACAGTCGGCGCACTTCTCGTATTTGCCGGTGCCGTAGCTGTCCCAGTCGGTAGTGTCCATCAGCTCCTTGAAGGTTTTCGCGTAGCCTTCACCGAGCAGGTAGCAGGGCTTCTGCCAGCCAAAAATGTTGCGCGCGGGCATGCCCCATGGCGTGCACTCGTATTCCTGGTTGCCGGCGAGGAAGTCCAGGAACAGGCCGGAATGCATGAAATTCCACTTCTTGCCCTTGCCCATCGCGAAGACGTCGCGGAACAGCTTCTTGGTCTTGGTGCGGTTGAGGAAGTGCTCCTGGTCCGGGGCGCGCTCATAGGCGTAGCCCGGCGACATCGAGACGCCGACGCCGAGCTCGACGGTGAGGTCGAGGAATTTCGCGATCTCCTCGGCCGGATGGCCGTCGAAGATGGTGGCGTTGACGTTGACAGTGAAGCCGCGCGCCTTGGCCGCCTTGATCGCGGAGACGGCGCGGTCGAACACGCCCTTCTGCGACACCGCCTTGTCGTGATGATCACGCAGGCCGTCGAGATGCACCGAGAAGAACAGGTAGGGCGAGGGCTCGAACAGATCGAGCTTCTTCTCGAGCAGCAGCGCGTTGGTGCAGAGCGAGACGAACTTCTTGCGCGCGACGAGGCCGCGCACGATCTCGCCGATCTCCTTGTGGATCAGCGGCTCGCCGCCGGGAATCGCGACCATCGGCGCGCCGCATTCGTCGGCGGCGTCCCAGCACTCCTGCGCCGTCATGCGGCGGTTGAGGATCGCGTCGGGATAATCGATCTTGCCGCAGCCGACGCAGGCGAGGTTGCAGCGAAACAGCGGCTCCAGCATCAGCACGAGCGGATAGCGTTTGCGGCCAAGCAGTTTCTGCTTGAGCAAATAGCCGCCGATACGCATTTCCTTGAAGAACGGGATAGCCATTACAAGTTTCTTTCTGGGCTTTGAATTCGGGTGAGTCAGCTCGCAGCCAATTGGGCCGGAAGCCGGAATTCGATGTTTTCCTCGCGGCCCGGCAACACCGAGACCTTCACTGGTCCGATCCGCCGCATCGCTTCAATCACGTCATCCACGAGTACCTCGGGCGCCGAAGCGCCGGCCGTGACGCCGACGGTCCTGGCATCCTTCAACCACGCCGGATTGAGCTCGCTGCCGTCGGCAATCAAATAACTCGCGACGCCGGCTTCGGTGCCGATTTCGCGGAGCCGGTTCGAGTTCGAGCTGTTGGCAGCGCCCACCACCAGGATCACGTCGACCAGCTTGCTCAAATCCCTTACCGCAGTTTGGCGGTTCTGTGTCGCATAGCAGATATCCCGGATATCCGGACCTTGAATATCTGTAAAGCGGGCCTGGAGGGCCGCGATGATGTCCTTGGTGTCGTCGACCGACAGGGTGGTCTGGGTGATGTAGGCCATTGGCGTATCCGCCGGCAGCGTCAGGGCGTTAACCTCTTCAACGCTTTGAACAAGCTGCACTGGCCCCGGGACCTGGCCCATCGTGCCCTCGACCTCGGGGTGGCCGGCATGGCCGATCAGAATCAGCGTGCGGCCCTTGGTGATGTAGCGCTTCCCCTGATTGTGAACTTTCGTGACCAGGGGGCAGGTGGCGTTCAGCACCGGAAGATCGCGCGCGGCGGCCTCTTCCTCGACGCTGCGGGCGACGCCATGGGCGCTGAAAACGGTCACCGCCTTCGGCGGCACTTCGGACAATTCCTCGACGAAGATCGCGCCCTTGTTCTTCAGGCTCTCGACCACGTATTTGTTGTGCACGATCTCATGGCGCACGTAGACGGGCGGGCCGTACTTCTCCAGGGCCCGTTCCACGATCTCGATCGCGCGCACCACGCCCGCGCAGAAGCCGCGTGGCTGCGCCAGATAAACTTCCATTGGACGCCCATCACGCAAGTTGCATCAATCCGCTTCAAAGTTCCCGGCAGCACCTCGATACCGACCAATGAGGTGCAATATCCGCACCATTGGTCTCGCGCAGCGGTAGCCACCCACCCCCGTTTGGGCTCCGGCGCATGGAGGCGCAATACTTTGTGTCAAAAAATCGGCAGCAAGGGAAGTCGAACGACCCTTGGGTTCCCAAACAAAGGCAGTTCGATGGTATTTTGGTAGGTCGTGCCCGGTGAGCAACATGGCGACATTTGGCTCACTCTTTCGTCACTTTCCCGCCTCAACTCCCCGGCTATACCGACCGCCCCGCATGATTTTGCCATGGGTCCTCCGCCGTTTACCTCGAACCTTGTCGCGGCGAGAACCACTCAAACAGCAATAGGTTTCGCCCGGGAACTCCGATAAACAGCGGGCGTTTCCGGCAAGCTGTTAACCGCAGAAAGAAAAGAAGTGCTGCAAAGCGTCGTTGTTGCCATCGTCAGGGCCTGTACCCGGTTTGCCTCCCTCGTCGTCATTTTCGGGCTCCTGCTGTCGGTGGGAGCGGGCTATTACGCTGCGCGTCACTTCGCCATCAACACCGACATCAATTCGCTGATTGCCCAGAATTTGGACTGGCGCCAGCGCGACCAGCAGTTCGACCGCGCCTTCGACCGCGACGCGACCATCACGGCGGTCGTCGAGGCCAAAACGCCCGAGATGGCGAGCGCGGCAGCGGACGCGCTCTTTGCCAAGCTCAAGGACGACAAGACCAACTTCCAATCGATGCAGCAGCTCGGCAGCGGCGAGTTCTTCGAGAAGAACGGCCTATTGTTCTTGCCGACCGAGGAGGTCGGCAAGATTACCGGTCAATTCGAATCGGCAGCGCCCCTGATCGAGATCATGGCGGGCGACCCCTCGATCCGCGGCCTGACCGGCGCGCTCGAGACCGGACTTGCCGGCGTCAAGCGCGGCCAGGTCAAGCTCGACAACACGGAGCGGCCTTTCAACCTGATCGCGCAGACGGTCGAGACCGTGCTCAACAAGGGCAATGCCAGCTTCTCCTGGCGCGAGCTCGTCAGCGACGAGCCGCTGAAGGATTCGGACAAGCGCGCCTTCATCGAGTTCAAGCCGGTCCTCGACTACAACGCGCTGGAGCCGGGCAAGGGCGCCACCGACGCGATCCGCAAGGCCGCAGCCGATCTGGATTTTCCGACCAAATACCAGGCGCGTGTGCGGCTGACCGGCCCAGTCCCGATCGCCAACGAGGAATACGCGACCGTCCAGGAAGGCGCGGTCGTCAACGGCATCGGCACGGTTCTCGTCGTGCTGCTGATCCTGTGGCTGGCGCTGCATTCGGCGAAGATCATCTTCGCGGTGTTCGTCAATCTCTTCGTGGGTCTTGCGATCACGACCGCGGCCGGTCTGATGATGGTCGGCTCGCTCAATTTGCTGTCGATCGCGTTTGCGGTGCTGTTCGTCGGCCTCGGCGTCGATTTCGGCATCCAGTACAGCGTCCGCTACCGCTCCGAGCGCTACAAGCACGACGATCTCTCGGGCGCGCTGGTGCTGGCGGCCAAGCGCTCGGCGGTGCCGCTGTCGCTCGCGGCGATGGCAACGGCCGCGGGCTTCCTCTGCTTCATGCCGACCGACTACAAGGGCATCTCCGAGCTCGGCCAGATCGCCGGCGTCGGCATGCTGGTCGCGTTCCTCTCGTCGATCACCGTGCTGCCGGCGCTGTTGAAGCTGTTGAACCCGCCCGGCGAGCCGGAGCCCGTCGGTTACGCCTTCCTGGCGCCGCTCGATCACTTCCTTGAAAAGCACCGCGTGCTGATCGTCGGCGGCACGCTGCTGCTGGCGCTCGGCGGCCTGCCGCTGCTCTACTTCATGAAGTTCGACTTCAACCCGATGAACCTGCGCAATCCGCATGCCGAATCGATCGCGACCTTCCTCGACCTGCGCAAGGATCCCAACACCGGCGCCAATGCCATCAACGTGATGACGACGTCGGAAGAGCAGGCAAAGCAGGTCGAGGCGAAGCTGGAGAAGGTGCCGGAGGTATTGCGGGTGATGTCACTCGACAGCTTCGTGCCGCAGGACCAGCCGCCGAAGCTGAAGCTGCTCGCGCAGGGCGCTAAGGTCTTGAATCCCGCGCTCAATCCCGACCAGATCGACGCGGCGCCGTCGGACCAGGAAAACGTCGAAGCGCTGAAATCCTCGGTCGACAATCTGCGCAGGACCGCGGGCGATGCGAAGGGACCGGGTGCGCTCGCCTCGCGCCGGCTGGCCGACGCGCTCGAGAAGCTCGCTAATTCCGACGAGGCCACGCGCAACAAGGCGCAGGACGTGTTCGTCACACCGATGAAGATCGTGTTCGACCAGCTCAAAAACGCGCTGCAGGCCGAGCCGGTGACCCTGAAGTCACTGCCGCCGGATCTCGTCAGCGCCTGGAAGAGCAAGGACGGCGTCATCCGCGTCGAGGCGCTGCCCAAGGGCGATCCCAATGACAACGACACGTTGCGCAAGTTTGCCGCGGCCGTGCTCGCGGCTGAGCCGACCGCGATCGGCGGGCCGGTCTCGATCCTGAAATCCGGGGACACCGTGGTGAAGGCGTTCATCCATGCCGGCGTCTATGCACTGCTGGTGATCGGCCTGCTCCTGTGGATCACGTTGCGGCGGTTCGTCGACGTGCTGATGACGCTGGTGCCGCTCCTGGTTGCCGGCGCGGTGACGCTCGAGATCTGCGTGTTGGTCGGCCTGCCGCTCAACTTCGCCAACATCGTCGCGTTTCCGCTGCTGCTCGGCGTCGGCGTCGCCTTCAAGATCTATTATGTCGTGGCGTGGCGCTCGGGCAGGACGAATCTGCTCCAGACCAGCCTGACACGCGCGATCTTTTTCAGCGCGCTGACGACGGCGACTGCGTTCGGCAGCCTGTGGCTGTCCAGCCATCCCGGCACGTCCAGCATGGGCAAGTTGCTCGCACTCTCGCTGGTGACGACGCTTGCCGCCGTATTGCTGTTCCAGCCGGCCCTAATGGGCAAACCCCGCAATCTCAGGGAGTAGGCAGATGTCGCCCACCGGGTCGGCGGCGCCCTTCTGACCGGGCTTGGCTGCGCCGGCGGCCTTCGGGGCTGCGGGGGCAGCTGCCGTGGCGCCCGTCGTGCCCTGGGCTTTCGGCGCCGCGCCGGTGGACTTCGGCGCGCTCTTGGCCATGGCGTTGGCGGAGCTCAAGGGGATCGGCGGACCAACCCGGGTCCAGGTCTCGCCCCCGCAGAGGAAGCCCATCACACAGCCCTTGATTTCGAGCTGGTCGGTCCCGGCCGGCGTGATGGTCGCGCTGTAGAGCTGGCCGTCCTTGGCGTTGTAGACCTGTCCTTCCCACTGATCGGCGCCGGGCTTCTTCTTCATGTCGATCAGGGTCGGCATGCCCAGCGTCGGCCTGTTCTTTTTTGACACATCCGGGTTATTCTCGTCGCGGCCTCCGGGCTGCTTTTCCCAGGAGACGGCACCCCACATGCTGCCACTGCATTGGGCGACACGGATGTTGGCGACGCCGTCGGCGACCCGCCAGTCGCCGGTCGGGTCTGTGGCGAGCGCGGGGGTCAGACAGGTGTAACCGCCAGCCAGTATTATTCCGGTGTAAAGGGCTAAACGCATGATAGTTCCTTGGCAGTGCAACATGGTTTAAAGCTGTGCTTGCGAAGATGGTCCGAAAAAGGGCAAAAGGCCGCACAGACCGTTTCGATAGCGGTCCGTTTTCAGTTGACTAGACGGCCCTCAACCGAAGTATGTAGCGGATGCACAGTCCAAATCCAGACATGTCTGAGCTCTTCGCGGACCGTCAGGCCCAGCGCAGCGCCCTGCATAATCGGTATCTGAACGAGCAGTTCGTTCGGGTTCTCAAGACCATCGGCTACGATGTCGGCTTCCAGAAGGGGCAGGGGCAGTACCTCTACGACCGCGAGGGCGCGCGCTATCTCGACCTGTTGTCCGGATTCGGCGTGTTTGCGATCGGGCGAAATCATCCCGTTATGCGCGAGGCGCTCAAGAGCGTACTCGATGCCGACCTGCCGAACCTCGTCCAGTTCGACGTCTCGACGCTCGCCGGCGTGCTCGCCGAGCGCCTTCTGAAATACGTCCCCTATCTCGACAAGGCGTTCTTCGCCAATTCCGGCGCTGAATGCGTCGAGGCAGCGATCAAATTCGCGCGCGGCGCGACCGGCCGTCCCGGCATCGTCTATTGCGCCCACGGCTATCACGGTCTGACCTATGGTGCGCTGTCGCTCACGGGCGATTCGAACTTCCGCACCGGTTTCGAGCCGTTGCTGCCGGGCTGCACCCCGATCCCGTTCAACGATCTGGCCGCGTTGGAAAAGGCGCTGGCCTCACGCGAGGTCGCGGCCTTCGTCGTCGAGCCGATCCAGGGCAAGGGCGTCAACATGCCCACCGACGAGTTCCTGCCCGGCGCGGCAGCGCTCTGCAAGAAATACGGCACGCTGTTCGTCGCCGACGAGATCCAGACCGGTATGGGCCGCACCGGCCGCTTCCTTGCGGTCGAGCACTGGAACGTCGAGCCCGACATTGTGCTGCTGTCGAAGTCGCTGTCCGGCGGCCACGTGCCGGTTGGCGCGGTGCTGACGCGCAAGGCCATCTTCGACAAGATCTTCAACCAGATGGACCGTGCGGTGGTGCACGGCTCCACCTTCTCCAAGAATGACCTCGCGATGGCTGCGGGCATCGCCACGCTCGACGTGATGGAGTCCGAGAAGCTGATCGAGTCCGCCGCCAAGCGCGGCGCCGAGCTGCGCCTGGCGCTGACGCGCATGGTGCCCGGCTACGAACTGTTGAAGGAAGTCCGCGGCAAGGGTCTGATGATCGGCATCGAGTTCGGCCCGCCGAAATCGCTGCGCCTGCGCGCCTCCTGGAACGTGCTGGAGACCGCCAACAAGGGCCTGTTCTGCCAGCTCATCACGGTGCCGCTGTTCAAGGATCACAAGATCCTGACCCAGGTCGCCGGCCATGGCAGTCACACCATCAAGCTGCTGCCGCCGCTCACCATCACCGAGGAAGACTGCAGCTGGATCGAGCGCGCCTTCGATGATGTCATCGCCGGCAGCCACAAGGTCCCCGGTGCGATCTGGTCGCTTGGCAAGACCCTGGTCGACAACGCGGTGAGACGGTCGGCCTGATTTTTGGCCGAGCCATCTCGGCATTCGTCATTGCGAGCGAAGCGAAGCAATCCAGACTATCTCGGCGGAGGCAGTCTGGATTGCTTCGTCGCTTCGCTCCTCGCAATGACGGTGCGGGGTGAATCTACCCCTCCGCATTCGCCTTCATCGCCGCCTCGAACTTGTCGACGAACTCGGCGAGCTCGTCGGCGGCGATATCGCTGACGGCCCAGAAATTCAGGCCGCGATTGCCCCAGCGGCGGCAGTTGAAGCCTTGCATGGTCTCGGTCTTCGGCGCGCGATATTCCACGTTCGATGTCTGCGATACGAACAGGTTGATGACGTGCTGCCGGCGCCGGTAGACGACCGCACCGATGGCGCGCGCGTCGATGTAGTCGAGCCGGCCGCCGACCAGCGTAAAACCCTGCGCGGTGAGATCGATCACGGGCGGGGCGACGTCGAGCTTGCCGTTGAACCACGGCTTGACCGTGTGCTGGTCGGTCGAAATCACGTCGGTGAGGTGGCCGGCCTGGAGCGAGCGCAGATGCGCGGAGACGACCTCCGACAGGATGCGCTGCTGGTCGTCCTGGCGCAGCACCAATGCGACGACGCCTGAGGCGGCGAGCGCGGAGACGGCCGAGCCCATTGCAAAGCCGCGCAGCAAGGAGCGGCGAGTTGGTTGGTGCTGTGCTTGCGGCAGTGACGCCTCGATCCGAGCGCGGAGGCTCGCGGGCGCGGTGTAGCGCAAATCGGTGTCGGCGAGCACGTGCTGCATCTCGCGCTGCGCGGCGAGCTCGGCGGCGCAGGTCGGGCAGCTGGCGATGTGCGCTTCGACCTCGCGCGCGTGGCCGGCGTCGAGCTCATTGTCGAGCAGCGCGTGAAGCAGGATTCTTGCTTCGTCGCAGGTCATCTTGCTTGCTCCTCTTCCGCCGTCCAGGCCGCCCGCAGCATCGCGCGCGCGCGGGCGAGGCGGGACATCACGGTGCCGATGGGCGCACCGACCGTCTCGGCGATTTCACGATAGGACAGGTTGTTGATCTCCCGCAGCACGAAGGTCTCCTTGAACGGTTCGGCGAGCGTGTCGATCAGCTTGCGGATCGCGCCGGCATCGCGGCTGCGCAGCACTTCGGTTTCCGGGCTTGCCTCGCTCTCCTGCCAGATCGGCGTCTGCTCCGCGGCGCCGGGTGTATCCTCGATCGCGCTGGGCCTGTGCGCCCGCCGCGCATATTCTGCGTTGCAGACGTTGCGCAGGATCGCGAACAGCCAGGGTTTCATCGCCGGTCCGCGATAACTGTCAAAGTGCTTCAGCGCGCGCAGATAGCACTCCTGCACCGCATCCTCGGCGTCGGAGGCATCGCGCAGGAGGTAGCGCGCGAGCGTGTAGACGTCGTCAAGATGGGGCAGTGCCGCTTCGCGGAAGCGCTGCGCCTTCTGCAAATCGTCGGTCGCGGGCATCGCTCCTCGCTTTGCCTCTTGCTTTGCTTCTTCTTTTGCCGTGATCGAAGACGTCCGAGCCCGGCCGGCGTGGGACCACCGGCCGGGCAAGACGTTGATGTCTCGGCTCGAGATGTTACTCAACCTTGATCATCCCCGTCATGTGCGGATGCAACGAACAAAAATATTTGTAATCGCCCGCATTGGTGAAGGTGAACGAGAACTTGTCGTCGGTGTCCAGGGTCTTGGACCTGAACTTGCCGGCCGACACGATGGTGTGCGGAATGTCGTCCCGGTTGGTCCAGGTCACGGTGGTGCCGACCTTGATCTTGAGCTCGGCCGGCTGGAAGACGAAATTGTCGATGTGCACCTCCGTCTCGTCAGCGCGGGCAGCCGTTGCGGGCAGCAGGATGGCCGCGACCAAAGCGAGACCGAAGTCGATACCGAAGTCGCGGCGATTAAGTGTCTTCATGATCAGCCTTTCTCTCAGCCCTGGAGCGGCGTATCGATGATGGCGAGGCGCTGCTCGTTCTGCTTGAAGTTGATGCTAGCAACGCCGAGCATGGACCGGAGTCGAGCGTCCTCGACCTTCATCGGCCCGGGCGAGGGAGCGGCCCCCGGCGCCGGCTGCGGGAAGGCGGTCGAGCGCGCGGTGTGGAAGGTGACGTTGCCCTCGACCTTCTGCATCACCTGATGGATGTGCCCGTTGAGCACGGTGACCGAGCCAAAACCCTTGACATATTCCAGTGCGCGGCCACCATCCTCGGTGCCCCAGCCCCATTGCGGGTAGACGGTCCAAAGCGGGATGTGGGCGAACAGCACGATCGGCGTCGATTTCGACTTGCCGCGCAGATCGTCTTCGAGCCAGGCGAGCTGCTCGGCGCCGAGATTGCCGAGGCCGCCAGCCTTGAGGTCGACGACATTGACGAGGCCGATGAAGTGCACGCCGCCGGCGTCGAAGGAATACCAGCCGTGCCCCTTGGTGCCGCGGCCGTAGCGTTCGCGATAGAGCTTTACCTCCTCGTCGATGAAGTCGTGCTCACCCGGCACGTAGTGCACGTCGAGCTTGGTCTGCGAGATGATGCGCTCGGCGTCATCGAACTCGGTGACCTTCGACAAATGGGTGATGTCGCCGGTGTGGATCATGAAGGACGGCTTGGCCGGCATTGCGTTGATCTTACCCACGGCTTCCTCCAGCGTGCCGAGCGCGTTGGGATTGGCCGGCTTGTCGAAGCCGACATGGCTGTCGCTGATCTGGAGGAAGATCATGCCGGGCGCAGCCGCGGTCGCGGCTTGCGCCGAATCGATGATGCCCAGCGAGCGCGGCACCCCGCCGGTGATGGTCCAGAGCACCCCGGTGCCGGCCCAGGTCATGCATTCCAGCACCTTGCGGCGGCTGACGCCGTCTTCGCCATGGTCGTGTCCGCTCATCGCGCATCTCCTCTGGCCCGGAATTGGGCTTGCCGGGAGGTGATCGGGAGAGGGGCGGGTTTATTCCCGGACTCCAGATAAAATGGATCGGGACCGGCTAATCACGTTTCCGAGAACCGGTTTACCCCGAAACAGGTGGTCTCCGCACCGCGGACGCCAATGGTGGCGCAGCTGAGCAACCATCTCGCGCTGTGGAAGCCGTCGCCGGGCCGTCGTTTCTTGGTGCTTACGCAACGATCAGGATGCAGCGTTCAGTCGCAGCAATCATCCGCGAATCGACGAGACTGACTTCGGTGTCAGAAACTAACTCGTTCGAAGGTGAGCTCGCATCGCAAGAATAGGAACAGCTGGAGATCAACTGCATTCAAGGTTCGCCAATGACGCAGGCTGCCGAGTTTGACGCCTTGGCGAACGCAACTGAAGAGGAGTTGATGATGATGAGAACACTTGCGATCCTTGCGGCAGGCGCATCACTGCTTGCAGTCTCTTGCCCGAGCTATGCAGCAGACCATCTGTTCACCGCCGTGGCTGCGGGCGGACTGTCGAACACCCCCGGCCAAGAAAGCCAACCATTCCTGAATGGACTCAACAATCCGGGTCGACCGGGTGACGAAGTCCCAGGTCAAGGCAGCGTATTTCAGGGCGAGGACCATACCGTCCCGGCAACGGATACGACGACCGGGGTAAAGCTGCTTAAAACGCCTCCGCCAGCGCAGAGCGGGACGAAGACTGTGCCGACGGGCAGCCCTTCGGTGCCCTAATCCAGCCACTGCGATCGCTTCGGGGCGGGCCAGAAGCGGCGCGTTCAGTCTCAGCTCTTCTGGTCTGATCACGCCGCCTGCGGCATCGTCAACGAGGGGCAACGTTCAGCGTGGAGCGCCGCAAGAGCTAATGCGGCGAAATTATCATTCGCACGGATAATCAATTGACATCGCCCCGAAGCCTTCTGATGCGCGCAGCATTGGGGGGCTGCGTGGTTGCCGCTGCCTATCCCTTGTGGGCTCCGGACAGCTCGCTCACAGCTGCCGGCGGCGACCATGATGATCTGCGCTATGTTAGCATTGCCCGCGACAACGTCATTCAGAACATCACCGCTGCCGGAACGCTCGAAGCCGTTGATACCGTCGAGGTCAGCTCGCAGCTTTCGGGGCAGGTCGCCAAGCTGATGGCCGACCACAATTCCATCGTTCGGGCCGGCGAGCCCCTTGCTGCACTCGACAGCGCCACTTTCGAAGTCTTGGTCAAGGAAGCAGAAGCCGCGCTCACCGTCGCGCTCGCACAACACGAGGAGGCCAAGGCAGCCGTCGATGGCGCGCAGGCGCACTACGATGACGCGTTGCGCGATCTTCAGGTCAAGAGCTCACTCAGCAAGAACGGCAGTGTTTCGCAACGCGACGCCGAGCGAGCGCAGATGACGGCTCGCTCGCTCGGCGCTGAATTGTCTGCGGCGCAGGCGCGCGTGCAGGTACGCGCGGCCGGTGCGATGGTTGCGCGTGCCTCCCTCGAACGGGCTCGACTTGATCTCGAACGAAGCACCGTCAAGTCGCCGATCGATGGAATAGTCATCCGGCGCAGCGTCGAGCTTGGCCAGACAGTGGCTGCAAGCCTCCAGGCGCCGACCCTCTTTACCATCGCGCGGGATCTGTCGGACATGCGCGTCAGTGCGTCCGTCAGCGAGGCCGACATCGGCGCGGTGCGAACCGGCCAGCGTGCGCTGTTCAGTGTCGATTCCTATCCGGGACGGACCTTCGAGGGCCGCGTACTCGAGGTCCGAAAGGCAGCACGGATGGTACAAAACGTGGTGACCTACACCGTGATGATTTCGGCGCCCAATCCAGAAGATCTGCTGCTTCCCGGGATGACGGCTGATGTTCGCATCGTGGTTCAGGAGCAACACGATGTGATGGTTGTTCCCAATGCCGCACTCAGCTTTCGGCCGGTGCGGGACGGCGCAACCGATCGCGGCCCCGGACAGGGAGTGATCTGGGTCCGTACGAAGTCCGGCCATCTGGACCCAGCCTCGGTCTCATTGGGCGCCACCAGCGACTCTCTGACCCAGATCCTGTCGGACGACGTCCAAATAGGTCAGCGGGTCGCCATCGGTTATCGTAGCAAGCCATGACATCGCTCGTCATCCTGGACCATATCCACAAGCGGCACCGGCTCGGCAGCCAAAGCGTTCACGCGCTGTCGGACATAACCATGCAAATCGATCCGGGAGAGTTCGTTGCCGTCGTGGGCCCGTCCGGATCGGGAAAATCCACCTTGCTTTCGATCATAGGCTGCCTCGATCGACCCTCCTCCGGAGGATACTTCCTTCACGGTCAGGATGTACTTGCGCAGTCAAGGCGGCGGTTGAGCGAACTGCGAAACCGGCGCTTCGGCTTTGTGTTTCAGAACTTCAATCTGTTGCCACGCCTGACCGCCCTCGAGAATGTAGGGTTGCCGTTATTCTATCGGCGTGACGGGCTGCGCAATCCGATCGCAAGGGCACGCGTTGCGCTCGAGCGGGTCGGTCTCGGCAGTAGGATGCAGCATATGCCTGGCCAGCTCTCGGGCGGTGAGCAGCAGCGAGTCGCCGTCGCGCGTGCGATCGTCAACGAACCCGACCTTCTCTTGGCCGACGAGCCGACCGGGGCACTCGATACGAGCACACGCGATACTATCCTCTCGATACTTGCCGAACTCCGGCGTGGCGGCCTCACGGTCATGCTTGTAACCCACGACGCCGAAGTCGCGGGGCGCGCGCAGCGCACGATCAGGCTCCGGGACGGCGCAATCGTCGGCGACTCGATATCTCTCGGCACGTCCTCAACTTCGATCATCGCGGAGGTTTGATGCGATCGCTCGGCTACGTCTATCTGGCGTTTCAGTCGATACGTGCGCACATATTGCGCTCTGTTCTCGCGATAACGGGCATTGTCATCGGCATTGCCGCCGTGCTGATCGTGGTCGCCGTGGCGGAAGGGGCGCGTGCCGAGATTTCGAGACAGATCAATTCGCTTGGATCGAATCTATTGCTGGTGCAGCCCGGTGCGCAAAACGCGCAAGGCGTGCGACAGCAGGCGGGCACCGTCCTGTCGCTGACGACAACCGATGCGCTCGCGGTTGCTCGCGAGGTATCCGACGTTGTCATTGCGGCGCCATTCGTGGGCGGACAAAAGACGGTCATCGCGAGAGACTTGAATTGGTCAACCCTTGTTGCCGGCGTGACCCCGGAGTTTTTTGAAGCCCGTGGGTGGCGAATAGGGGAGGGGCAACTATTCAATCAGGATCAGGTTGCATCAGTCGCAAAGATCGCGGTGATCGGAGGTACGGTCGCGCGCGAACTGTTCCGCGATAGCGATCCGCTCGGCCGCTTCATCCGTATCGACCGCACTTCATATGTCGTGATTGGGGTGCTTGCCGAGAAGGGGCAGGACTTCACCGGCCGCGACCAGGACGACGTCATCTTCATTCCCCTGTCGTCCGCAAGAATCTTCGCCACCGGACGGAGTCAGGCCAATCCGGATGCCGTGCATACGATTCTGGTGAAGACCGATTCCACCCAGTCAATGACAGCGGTGGGAGGTGCGATTGCCCGCGTCCTGCGGCAGCGTCACAAGATCATGGGAAATAAGGACGACGATTTCCGGATTCAGAACCTGATCCAGATCGCCCAGACGCGCGATCGGACCTATCGCCAGTTCACGTTGCTGGTATCCGCGCTTGCGGGAATCTCGCTCCTGGTCGGCGGCATCGGCGTGATGAACATCATGCTCGTATCGGTGACCGAACGGTTCAATGAGATCGGCATTCGCCTTGCGTTTGGCGCCCGGCCACAAGATATTCGGAAACAATTTCTGATGGAAGCGGTGCTCCTCTGCACCATCGGCGGCCTGTCGGGTCTCGTTGTCGGCTACGCCTGCACGCGCGTTGTGCCCTCCGCGTTGGGCTGGCCCGTCGAGTTCAACGCAGGGATGGCGCTGGTCGCCGTCGCCTGCTCCAGTCTCATCGGCATTATCTTCGGTCTTCTGCCGGCCGAGCGGGCTGCGCGCTTGGATCCGGCGGCGTTACTAAGGTCCGGTTAGGGAGACGAGTTTCCTCGTCCCTCTTGGCGGGCTGGTGCGATGGGGATCTCGTCCGGGTTATTCGGGTCGGCTGTCAAACTCCAGCCAATCTTCATGGCATAGAAAATCTAAGTCAACGCGTCAGAAGATCTGGTTTGATCCGGGGATGGCGGCGTGAAACAAGCTCCCACCGAACCATGAAACAGGTGAGCGACAATGGTTGATGCGAGCGAAGTTGCTATCAGTCACCTGCAGCGCCGGAAGATCGAAGGGCGCGTGCTGATCCCGTTCATTCAGGTATTGCGTGACCGGTTCGGTCAAAGCGCAATGCGCGAAGTCGTTGACGAAACGATACGCAGGCTCGCCGCCGAGGACGGCGCGAGATGGGCAGCAACCTACGGCAAGACGACTGCGTCGCTGCGAACCGTGGCGCAGGAGCTCCTGGGCGGGCGGCGGCAGCATGGACGTCGAGGTGGTCTCGGAGTCCGACGATCACCTCGATTTCAATGTTACGCGCTGCCAATACGCCGCGTTCTACAAGGAGCTGGGTCTCGCTGATCTCGGCATTCGCGTCCACTGCAATCGTGACCATGCCATGCTGGCCGGCTTCAACGACGAACTCGAACTGTCCCGAAGCCAGACGATCATGGAGGGCGGAGCCTGCTGCGATTTCAGGTTTCGCAAGCGGTCGTAGCGCTACGCCGAAAATTCCCGCACAGCCCGCACCACGACGGCCGGCGCTTCCTGCGCAACGCAATGGCCGATGCCGGCGAAGGCCTGCGTGCTGACGCGCGGAATGAGTGACACGGCGCGCAGGGCCATCTCCTTGTAGATCGCGCCCGAGGTCGCGGCGGTCGTCACGCGCACTTGGCAATCGATCTCGATGAGCCACGCGAACGGGTTTCCGCGGGCGTCGCCGGTGTAGATCTGGTCCATTGCCTCGAAGATCGGCCGCAGGATCGCTGACTCGATCTCTGGCGTGCAGCAGAGCCGCACCCGGCCATTGTCCAGAGGCGCGAAGCCGTGCTTCACATAGGCCCACAGCGAGGTCTCGGTCCAATCCGCGAACGCCGGCGCGGCGCGGTAGCGCTTGAAGACCGCCTCAAAACTGTCGAACTCGGCCTGGCGCCGCAGCACGCCTTGCATGCCGGCGATGGCCCATTCGCTCAATCCCGCCGACGCATCGCGTGCCTTGCGCGGATCCATCACGGTCGGCTCCATCACGAACAGGCGCGTGAAACGGCCGGGCCGAAGTTTCGCTGCGAGCAATAAATCCGTCGCACCGGCGCTGTGGCCGATGCCGTAGATGTCGCGCAACTCCAGCGCATCGATCACCCGGCAGACGTCGTCGGCGTAATCGAGGAAGTGATATGCGCCGGGCTTGTGGCTGGCGCCGTGGCCGCGGCGGTCGAGCGCATAGACGGTGTAGGTCGATGCAAGCTCACGCGCGACCTCGTCCCAGACGTCGGCGACGAAACCGGTGCCGTGCAGAAGGAGGGCGGGCGGTTTGCCGCGCTCGCCCCACTGCAGCATGGCGATCTCGGAGCCGGCCGGGCCGATGGAAAAGCGGTGCGGATCGATCATTGTGGCAAGATGCTACTTCGCATCCTCCAAGATCATCGTCGCGCCTTTCTCGGCGATCATCGCGGTCGGCGTATTGGTGTTACCCGAGGTGATGGTCGGCATGATCGAGGCATCGACGATGCGAAGACCGCCGAGGCCGTAGAAGCGCAGGCGCTCGTCGACCACCGCCGTCGGATCGTTCGCCGCGCCCATCTTCGCGGTGCCGACGGGATGGAAGATGGTGGTGCCGATATCGCCGGCAGCCTTCGCGAGCGAGGCATCGTCGTTGCCGATCGAGGGACCGGGCAGATATTCGCGCGGGCGGTACTTTGCCAGTGCCTTCTGCTGCATCAGACGGCGCGTGGTGCGGATTGCGTCGGCGGCGACCTGGCGGTCGTCATCGGTCGACAGATAGTTCGGCGCGATGATCGGCTTCTCGTCCGGGCTCGCCGAACGGAGGCGCACGGTGCCGCGCGAGGTCGGCTGGAGATTGCACGCGCTCACCGTGATCGCGGGAAAGCGGTGCAGCGGATCGCCGAACTTGTCGAGCGATAGCGGCTGCACGTGGAACTGAATGTTGGCGCGTGCGCGCGTTGCATCCGAGCGCGTGAAGATGCCGAGCTGTGACGGCGCCATGGTCAGCGGCCCGCGACGGCGGAAGGCGTAGTCGAGGCCCATCAGGCCGCGACGGAACAGGTTGTAATAGGTCTCGTTCAGCGTGCGCACGCCCTCGACCTTGTAGATCGCGCGCTGCTGCAGATGGTCCTGTAAGTTGCGCCCCACACCGGACTTGTCCATGACGACGTCGATGCCGAGCGGCGACAGCCAGTCGGCGGGGCCGATGCCGGAGCGGTGCAGCACTTGCACCGAGCCGATCGAGCCGGCCGAGAGGATCACCTCGCGCTTAGCCCGTGCCTCGATGATCTCGCCATTCTGGATGAAGCGCACGCCGACGGCGCGGCCCTGCTCGATGATGACACGCTCGACCAGCACATGCTTCTCGAGCCGCAGATTGGGGCGGTTCAGCGCGGGCTTGAGGAAGCCGCGCGCCGATGACCAGCGCCGGCCACGCTTCTGGTTGACGTGGAAATAGCTGGTGCCTTCGTTGTCGCCGGTGTTGAAATCCGGGATGCGCTTGATGCCCATCTCCTCGGCGGCGTCGCCCACCGCGTCCAGAATCGCCCATGACAACCGCGGTGCCTCGATGCGCCAGCCGCCGCCGGCGCCGTGATGCTCGCTCGCGCCCAGGAAGTGATCTTCCAGCCGCTTGAACAGCGGCAGCACGTCGTCATAACCCCAGCCGGTCATGCCAAGCTGGCGCCAGTGATCGTAGTCGGCGGCCTGTCCGCGCATCGAGATCATGGCGTTGATCGACGAGCAGCCGCCGATCACCTTGCCGCGGGGATAGGCGAGCGCGCGGCCGTTCAGGCCCGGCTCGGCCTCGGTCTTGAACATCCAATCCGAGCGCGGATTGCCGATGGCAAAGAGATAGCCGACCGGGATGTGGAACCAGATCCAGTTGTCGTCGCCGCCGGCCTCGAGAATGAGGACACGGTTCTTCGGATCGGCCGAGAGCCGGTTCGCGAGGATACAGCCCGCCGTGCCGGCCCCGACGACAATGTAGTCAAACTCACCTTCGAGCCGTCTTGGCATTCTGCGTCCACCCAAACAGGCGTCATGCCCGGGGCTTGTCCCGGGGCTCCAGCGCTTTCTGTCCTAATAGTCGGACGTGGATGGCGAAGACAAGCTCGCTACAAGCCCGGCCATGACGAGAGGACAGGGCTACCCTCGATCCGCGGCAGTTAGGTGGACCGGCGCTTGCATGGTAGACAGTCCTGTATTCCCAACAAAGCTTGAGACCCTCCATGCCCATCGTGAACCGCGTCGCCGACCTCCAACCCGATATTCAGGCCTGGCGCCGGGACATCCATCAGCATCCGGAGCTGCTGTACGACGTTCACCGCACCGCAGCATTCGTTGCGGAGCGTTTGCGCGAGTTCGGCTGCGATGAGGTCGTGACTGGCCTTGGCCAGACCGGCGTGGTCGGCGTAATCAAGGGCAGCAAGCGGGCCGGCGAGGGGCTCAAGGTGATCGGCCTGCGCGCCGACATGGACGCGCTGCCGGTCGAGGAGCAGACCAACCTGCCTTACGCCTCCAAGACCCCGGGCAAGATGCACGCCTGCGGCCATGACGGCCACACCGCGATGCTGCTGGGCGCGGCGCGCTACCTCGCCGAGACCCGCAATTTCGCCGGCGATGCCGTGGTGATCTTCCAGCCGGCCGAGGAGGGCGGCGCGGGCGGTGCGGCTATGGTCAAGGACGGGCTGATGGAGCGCTTCGGCATCGAGCAGGTCTACGGCATGCATAACGGCCCGGGCATCCCCATCGGCTCGTTCGCAATCCGGCCGGGTCCGATCATGGCGGCGACCGACGAGGTCGACATCATGATCGAGGGCGTCGGCGGCCATGCCGCGCGTCCGCACAAATGCGTGGACTCCGTGCTGGTCGGCGCGCAAGTGATCACCGCCTTGCAGTCGATCGTCGCGCGCAGCGTCGATCCCTTGGAATCGGCGGTGATCTCGATCTGTGAATTCCACGCCGGCAATGCCCGCAACGTCATTCCGCAGACGGCGACGCTGAGGGGCACCATCCGCACGTTGTCGCCGGAGGTGCGCAAGCTGGTCGAGAAGCGCGTGCACGAGGTTGTGGCAGGCGTGGCGCAGATCACGGGTGCCAAGATCGATCTGCGCTACAAGCGCAACTATCCGGTGGTGAACAACCACGCTGCGGAGACCGAGGTGGCAAGGCGCATCGCCAAGCAGGTCGCAGGGGACGCCAACGTGCACGAGATGCCGCCGCTGATGGGTGGCGAGGATTTCGCCTACATGCTGGAAGCGCGGCCCGGCGCCTTCATCTTCTGTGGCAATGGCGACAGCGCCGGCCTGCATCACCCCGCTTATAATTTCAACGACGAGGCGATTGTCTACGGCACGTCCTATTGGGTCAAGCTGGTCGAGGAATTGCTGGCTGCGTCGTAGTTCACCTCGCCCGCTCTTGTCCGCCGAAGCCTCGGCGAAGGCGGATGCGGGGAGAGGTCGATCGCGTAAGCGATCGGGTGAGGGGGACTCTCCGCGAGTCCATCCCTCTCCGTGATTGTGGATGCAGCCCCTCACCCTAACCCTCTCCCCGTAAGAACGGGGAGAGGGAAAGAAGTTTAGAACATCCGCGAGAAGATCACGTAGAGCGTGGCCGACAGCATGATCGCGCAGGGCAGGGTCAGCACCCAGGCCATCAGCAGGTTGCGGATCGTCGACCATTGCAGGCCCGAACCGTTCGCCGCCATGGTACCGGCGACGCCGGACGACAGCACGTGGGTGGTCGAGACCGGCAGGCCGAACACGTCGGCGGCACCGATCGTGGCGGCAGCCACGAGCTCGGCCGAGGCGCCCTGCGCGTAGGTGAGATGGCTCTTGCCGATCTTCTCGCCCACGGTGATGACGATGCGCTTCCAGCCGATCATGGTGCCGAGGCCGAGCGCGATGGCGACCGCGATCTTCACCCAGTTCGGGATGAACTTCGTGGCGGCATCGAGCGAGCCCTTGTAGGTGTTGAGCACCGCGATCTCATCCTTGTTGAGATCGTTCGCCTTGTCCTTCATCAGGAAACGGATCGCTTCCGACGTCAGGTACATGTCGTTGCGGGTGTTGCCGACGGCTTCGGCGGGTACCTTGCTCAGCGTGCCGTATCGGGCAACCTGATCGCCGACGTCCTTCACCAGCACGGCGAGCGAGGGATAGGTACCGTCGTTGAGCTCGTGCAGGGCGATGTACTGCGTCACCGCCGGACGAGGATCGCCGATGATGCTGTGGCCCGCGCCTTTGGCCGAGATCACCTTGGAGGCGGCCTCGGAGGTCTTCTGGAACTGGGCGACCTGGGATTCCGGCAGCGCGCGGTTGAGAGCGTAAGCCGTCGGCACGGTGCCGATCAGGATCAGCATGATCAGGCCCATGCCCTTTTGGCCGTCGTTCGAGCCGTGCGCGAAGCTGACGCCGGTGCAGGTTGCGATCAGCAGGCCGCGGATCCACAGCGGCGGCGCCTTGTTGCCTTCGGGCGCGGCATAAAGCGCCGGGTTGCGCACGATGAACTTGAGCAGCAGCAACAGCACGGCGGCGCAGATGAATCCGAACAGCGGCGACAACAGCAGCGCGTAGCCGATCTCGGTCGCCTTGCTCCAATCCACGCCCGAGGTGCCGTCGCGGCCGCGCATGACGGCGTTGGCGACGCCGACGCCGATGATCGAGCCGATCAGCGTGTGCGAGGAGGAGGCCGGCAGGCCGAAGAACCAGGTGCCGAGATTCCACAGGATCGCGGCGATCAGAAGCGCGAACACCATGGCGAAGCCGGCGCTGGAGCCGACCTGGAGGATCAGCTCGACCGGCAGCAGCGAGACGATGCCGAACGCGACCGCGCCGGAGGACAAGAGCACGCCGAGGAAGTTGAAGAAGCCCGACCACATCACCGCGACTTCGGCTGGCAGCGAATGGGTATAGATCACGGTCGCCACCGCATTGGCGGTGTCGTGGAAGCCGTTGACGAATTCGAAGCCGAGCGCGATCAGGAGCGCGACGAACAGGAGGATGTAGGGCAGGTAGGTCGTCACCCGCGTGCCGGTCGCGTTGATGTCGACATAGATGCTGTAAGCGACGAACAGCAGGCCGGCGGCGAGGATGCCGAAGAACAGGATCAACGTCAGCGGATTGAAGCCCTTGTCGAGATTTGGCCGCGAGGCCGGCTGGACGGGCGCGGGATCTGTTACCGCGCGGTCAAATGCAACATCGGTCATGTCTGGACGCCCCTTAACTTTCAAGTAAGGGTATTGTCCGCGATGGATTTGAAGGCCGGATGACAACTAAGGCGTGAAGGCCGTTTTTGCTGCCAGTATTAGGCAGCCCGTGCAGCCTTCTTCTGCAAGCCGGCCGCGATCTTCAAATCGTCGACAAAGCGCTGATATTCCAGCACCTTGGTTTCCGGATCGGGCAGCCGCAGCAGATAAGACGGATGCACCGTCACCAAAGCCTTGCGCCCGTCGGGTAGGTCGATCAGCCGGCCTCGGTTTTTGCCAATGGGCGTGATCTTGCCGAACACGCTTTGCGCGGCAGTGGCGCCCATCGCCACGATGAGATCGGGTTGGATTGCCGAAACTTCCCGCTCATACCATTGCCGGCACGCCCGGATCTCCGGCGTATTCGGCTTCTGGTGCAGGCGGACCTTTCCGCGTGGCACGAATTTGAAGTGTTTGACCGCGTTGGTGACATAGACCTTCTTGCGATCGACGCCGGCCTCCTCCAGTGCGCGGTCGAGCATCTGGCCGGCCGGGCCGACGAAGGGATGGCCGGCAAGGTCTTCCTTGTCGCCGGGCTGCTCGCCGACCAGCATGATGTTGGCGGACTTCGGGCCTTCGCCGAACACGGTCTGGGTTGCATCCTTGTAGAGATGACAGGCGCGGCAATGCGCGGCCTCCTTACGGAGCGCGTCGAGATCATCGGCAGCTAGCTTGCGTTTCATCGGAGCCTCCGGCCGCGGGGTGATCCACCCGCCGGTCCAGCGTTCGGCATCGGCGAGCAGCGGTTCAAGTATCGAGGCTTTCGACAGGTTCCTGTGACTCTTCTTCGGCGCTTCCGGCGTGATCGGGTGGTCTGGAAAGTGGCGGCGCCAGGTTTCCTCCAACCGGTTGGGGGCGGGCATCTCCGTCTGGCTGATGCCCGGGGTGAATGAGATCGCGTGGCCATCCCAATGGGCGCAAATGTCGGGCGTGAGGATCGACCAGGGCATGTCGGCGTAACGGCGCGCGAAGAAGGGGGCGGTGAATTCGACGATGTGATGCTCCGGCACGAACCAGGCCGCGTAATGTGCGTTGTGCTCGCGTCCGATCTCGCGGAAGCGAATGACATCGCGCATCCGCTGCATGTCGCGATGCACGCTGACGGCCATCGCTGTCGCCTGCGCGACGTCCGGATCGGCTCTGGTCTCGAGCAGATCGTGGTCGGTCCGCAACCGCCACAGCAGGCGATAGAGCAGTGCAAAGCGTTCACCGTCGCGGTGCAGGGCCGCGATGCGGGCGAGCTCGATGAAATTGGCCGGCACGCTGAAGGTGCCGTCGGTTTCGATCGGCGGAAGGCCTGGCGCTTCGCATAGACCGGCCGGCACCGCCTCTTTCGCGCGGCCCTGCACGCTCCAGGTCACGTCGGCCGGCGCGATCTGATGCAGTGCGAGCGCGCGGGCGGTTTTGCGCCAGCTCTCGAAATCGGTCTGGCTGTCGAGAGTGATGAGGTACATGGCACTTGAATCCTCTTGATTCTGCTCATGAATCCGACTGAGCGCCAATTCGATTGACTCGCGGGGCGCTGTTAGCTTTATATTAGAACATATCATGAACAAATGAGCCAGCCGTTGGTTCTTCTTTTGAGGACCACGGCATCAATCTCTGAAGGAGCGGCGAGCATGAGCGGCGCACGCATCAGCGCGCTTGCGACCTTGCGCAGCCAAATCGAGCGCATCGAGACGGCGGAGGTCGTGCATCATCGCGATCGCGTCGCGCTCGGCCACAGCGAGGCGGATACCGCGCTGAAGGGCGGGCTCGCGCGCGCGGCGATCCATGAGGTGTTTTGCGAGGGCCGGCAGGGGACGGCCGCGACGGGCTTCGTCATGGGGCTTGCGGGCCGCGTGACGGCACGCAAACCGCTGCTGTGGGTGCGGCAGGATTTTTCGGAGCTCGAAACCGGCGCGCTGTCGATGAGCGGGCTCGCCGAACTCGGCCTCGACCCGCGCCGCGTGGTGATGGTGCGCGCCGTCGATGTCGAGAGCGCACTACGCACCTCAGCCGACGCGCTCGCCTGCGATGCGCTGGGGGCCGTGGTGCTCGAGCTCTGGGGCGAGATCAGGCAGTTCGATCTCGTGGCGAGCCGCAAGCTGACGCTGGCCGCGCAATCTTCCGGCGTCACCGGGCTCTTGCTGCGCATGGCCGCGCAACCGATGCCCTCGACCGCGGAAACACGATGGATGCTGCGCGCGGCGCATTCACCGCCGGGCCCGATGTGGAGTGCCTGGGGGGCGCCGCGCTTCGATGCCGAGCTCTTGCGCAATCGTCATGGCCCATGTGGCCGGTGGATCATGGAATGGAAATGTGATGAGTGCCAGTTCAGTGAGCCGTCGACGTGTCCTCAGCCTGTGGCTGCCGCGCCTGCCAATCGACCGGATTCAGCGGTTCTTTGGCAACGTCGGACTGCATAAGAGCAATGATCCAAGCATCGTCGTCATCAAGGACAACAATGCGCTGGTGATCCATGCGCTGGACGAGGCCGCCGAGCGCCTCGGCCTGTATATCGGTCAGCCGCTGGCGAATGCGCGGGCGATGTGTCCGGACCTGCGTGTGTTCGACGCCGATGTCGTGGCCGATGCGAAGACGCTCAGCGATGTCGCGGACTGGTGCGACCGCTTCACGCCGCTGGTGGCGCTCGATCCGCCGCACGGGCTGTTCCTCGACATCACCGGCTGCGCGCATCTGTTTGGTGGTGAGGCCGCGTTGTTGCGGACGTTGGTCCGCGCATTGGCCCGGCAGGGGTTTGCCGTCAGCGCGGCGATCGCCGGCACCTCGGTCTGCGCGCGCACGCTGACGCGGCAGGCCACGGGCACCATCGTGGCCGATGGCGAGGAGGCGGAGGCGATCAGCCGGTTGCCGATATCCGCGCTCGGCGCAGGCGAGATCATCACCACCGGCCTGCGCCGCGCGGGGCTGAAGACCATCGGCGATGTCGCCTCGCGCACGCCGAGCGAGATCACGGCGCGGTTCGGCGCGCGGTTCTCCACGCTGCTGGCGCATGCGCTGGGGCAGGGCGATGCGCCGATCAACCCGCGCAAGCCGCTGCCCGACTACATCGTGGAAAAGCGCTTTGCCGAGCCGATCGCGACCGACACAATGATCGCGATGACGCTGTCGCGGCTCGCCGACACGTTGATCGCGTCCATGGAGAAGCAGGGCAAGGGCGCGCGGCGCCTGGAGGCTGCCTTTTTCCGCACCGACGGCGTGGTGCGCGCGATCACGGTCGAGACCGGGCGTCCTGTGACGCGAAGCGCGGTCATCGACCGGTTGTTTCGCGAGCGCCTCGACGCACTCGCTGATCCGCTCGATCCCGGCTTCGGCTTCGACATGGTGCGGCTGTCGGCGAGCCGCACCGAGATCGTGGTGCAGGAGCAGCGCGATCTCGACGCTCATGTCCACGACAATGACGAGCTCGCCGCACTGATCGACCGCATTGCCGCGCGCATCGGCGGCAAGCGTGTCGTCGTGCACCTGCCGCAGGATACCCATATCCCTGAATGCGCGGTGCTGGCCGCGCCGGCGCAGCATCATCTCGCCGCTGCCATGCAGGCCGAATGGCCGGCACGTGCCGAGAGCGAGCCGCCGCTGCGCCCCTTGCGGCTGTTCGACAAGCCGGAGCCGATCAAGGTGCCGTTCGCGACCGTGCCGGACGGTCCGCCACATCAGTTCACCTGGCGCCGCGCGCTACATGCGGTGGTGCGGGTGGAGGGACCCGAGCGCATCGCCATGGAATGGTGGCGGCAGGACGGCAAGCAGCTCACGCGAGATTATTTCCGCATCGAGGATGCCGAAGGCCTGCGCTTCTGGATCTTTCGCGACGGTCTTTATGAGGGGGAGTGCTTCGATGACGACGGCAAGCCCGTTCCTCCCAGCTGGTATGTGCACGGTCTCTTCGCATGAACACGCCTGCCTATGCCGAGATTGGCATCACCACCAATTTTTCCTTCCTGCGCGGCGGCTCGGATCCGCGCGCCTATGTGCATCAGGCCAGCATCCTCGGCATCCCCGCGATCGGCATCGCCGATCATAACACGCTCGCCGGCGTGGTGCGCGCCTACAAGGAGCTCGACAATGCCGAGGTGCTGCACAAGCCGAAGCTCCTGATCGGCGCGCGCATCGTCTTCGTCGACGGCACGCCGGATATTCTGGTCTATCCGCGCGACCGCGCGGCCTATGGCCGGCTGTGCCAGCTTCTCACCAAAGGTAAGCGCGGCGACGACATCACGCGGATCGAGAAGGGGGAATGCCGTCTCACCTTCGCCGATCTCCTCGCGTTTTCGCAAGGTCAGCTCCTGGTCCCGACGCTGCCGCATCGTTTCGAATCCGCGCAGGCGCTGGATGTTCTTGCAAAACTCAAGGACAGCCGCGCCGAGGGCGTGTGGCTGGCGGCGAGCCTGATCTATCGTGGCGATGACCGGCGCCGGCTGGCGCGGCTCGATGATCTCGCGGCAGAAGCACGAGTGCCGCTGCTCGCGACCAACGAGGTGCTCTATCATCATCCGGCGCGTCGTCCCTTGCAGGACGTGCTGACCTGCATCCGGGAAAAGACCACGATCGAGTCGGTCGGACGGAAGCTGGAAGCCAATGCCGAGCGGTTCTTGAAGGCGCCCAGGGAGATGTCGCGGCTGTTCCGCGATTTCCCCGAGGCGATCACGGAGACCATGCGCTTTGCAGACGCAATCGACTTCTCGCTCGATCAGCTCAAATACCAATATCCGGACGAGCCGGTGCCGCCAGGCAAGACCGCGCAAGGGCATCTGGAGGACCTGACCTGGGCGGGTGTCGACAAATATTTTGGCGGCAAGATCGACGACAAGTTGCGCGCGACCCTGAACAAGGAGCTCGCGCTGATCGCCGAGTTGAAATACGCACATTACTTTCTCACCGTGCACGACATCGTGCGCTACGCGCGCAGCCAGAATATCCTGTGCCAGGGGCGGGGATCGGCGGCGAACTCGGCCGTGTGTTACGTGCTCGGCATCACCTCGGTCGATCCGACCAAGGTCGATCTGTTGTTCGAGCGCTTCATCTCCAAGGAGCGATTGGAACCGCCTGACATCGACGTCGATTTCGAGCATTCGCGGCGCGAGGAGGTGATGCAATATGTCTACCGCCGCTACGGCCGCCACCGCGCCGCGATCATCGCCACCGTCATCCATTACCGCCCGCGCAGCGCCATTCGCGACGTCGGCAAGGCGCTGGGCCTGACCGAGGACGTCACTGCCGCGCTCGCCGATACCGTCTGGGGAAGCTGGGGCAAGGGCCTCAACGACATGCAGGTCAGGCAGGCCGGACTCGATCCCAACAATCCCATGATCAATCTCGCGGTCGAGCTCGCAACCGAGCTGATCGAATTCCCGCGCCACCTCTCCCAGCATGTCGGCGGCTATGTGCTGACGCAGGACCGGCTCGACACTTATGTGCCGATCGGCAATGCCGCGATGGACGACCGCACCTTCATCGAATGGGACAAGGATGACGTCGATGCGCTCAGCATGATGAAGGTCGACGTGCTGGCGCTGGGCATGCTGACCTGTATCCGCAAATGTTTCGATTTGATCGCGGAGCACAAGGGCGAGCGCTGGGTGCTGGCGAGCGTTCCGCAGGACGATCCCAAAGTCTATGACATGCTTTGCGACGGGGAATCGCTCGGCGTGTTCCAGGTCGAAAGCCGTGCGCAGATGAACATGTTGCCGCGCCTGAAGCCGCGGACGTTTTACGATCTCGTCATCGAAGTCGCGATCGTACGTCCGGGGCCGATCCAGGGCGATATGGTGCATCCTTATTTACGACGGCGGAACGGTCAGGAGGAGGTGCGTTATCCCTCGCCGTCGCCCGAGCATGGTCCTGCGGACGAGCTCTACAAGGTGCTGCATAAGACCAAGGGCGTGCCTCTGTTCCAGGAGCAGGCGATGCGCATCGCGATCGAGGCGGCAAAATTCACCTCCGAGGAAGCCAATGGCCTGCGCCGCTCGATGGCGACCTTCCGCAATGTCGGCACCATCGGTAAATATGAGGACAAGCTGATCGGCAACATGGTCGCGCGCGGCTACGATGCCGACTTCGCCAGAAGCTGCTTCGACCAGATTAAGGGCTTTGGCTCCTACGGTTTCCCCGAGAGCCACGCCGCGAGCTTCGCGCAGCTCGTCTATATCTCTTCATGGCTGAAGCATTACCATCCCGACGCCTTCTGCTGCGGCCTCTTGAACTCGCAGCCGATGGGCTTTTATGCTCCGGCACAGATCGTCGGCGATGCCCGCAAGAACGGCGTCGAGGTGCGCGACATCGACGTGTCCTACAGCTTTGCGCAGAACACGCTGGAGCAGGGAAGAGACAAATATTGCGCCGTGCGCCTCGGTTTCCGCCAGATCGATGGCTTCCACTGGTTGGACGAGGATGAGGAGCGCTTGAAACGCTCCCAGTTGTCATTCCGGGGGGCGCGGCTTGTCCGCCGAAGCTCTGAGAGCGAAGGCGGAAACGCGAACCCGGAATCCATGGGGCCGCGTACGCCTGGAGGAGGAATGGATTCCGGGCTCGCGCCAAGTGGCGCGCCCCGGAATGATGAAGGAGAGGTAGCTCAGAACAATACGGAGAGAGCCCAGGACTGGGCCGACCGCATCGTCGCCGCCCGCAACCGCCGTCCCTTCACCTCGCTGGAAGATTTTGCGCGCGATACCGGCCTGCCCAAGCGCGCGCTGATCCTGCTGGCGGATGCCGACGCGTTCCGCTCGCTCGGACTCGACCGCCGCGAGGCGCTATGGCAGGTGCGACGGCTGCCCGACGACGTGCCGCTGCCACTGTTCGAGGCGGCCACCGCGCGCGAGCAGCCGGACGAGCACGCACAGCCATTGCCGGTGATGCCGCGCGCCGAGCAGGTGGTCGCCGACTATCAGACCATCCGGTTGTCGCTGAAGGGACATCCGATGGAGTTCCTCCGCGAGATGTTCTCGCGCGAGCGCGTCATCGCCTGCAAGGACGTCAGCCATGAGAACGAGCGGCGCCGCGTTCGCTGCGCCGGCGTCGTGCTGGTGCGGCAGCGGCCGGGTAGCGCCAGCGGCGTCGTGTTCATGACGCTGGAGGACGAAACCGGCATCGCCAATGTCGTGGTGTGGCCCAAGATCATGGAGCAATACCGCAAGGAGGTGATGGGCGCGCGCCTCATCCTGGTCGAAGGCTATATCCAGAGCAGCCCCGAGAAGGTGACGCATCTCATCGCCCAGCGCATGATCGATCGCTCGCACGATCTGATCGGATTGGCCAACGATGCCTTAAGCCGCAAGCATCCGGTGCCGTCAGGCGCCGATCTGATCGAGTCGCTCAACGACGACCCCCGCGCTCATGCCGATACCCCCGCGCAAAAAATCCGCCATCCCCGCAACGTCCGCATCCTGCCGCCGTCGCGGGATTTTCATTGAGGTTTTGTTCAGCTCGCGCAATCTCTCACCGTCACCCTGAGGCGGCCGCTTCTTCAGCGGCCCTCGAAGGGCGACGGCCCGGCTGCATCGTGGCCGTTCATCCTTCGAGGCTCAGCCTGCGATGCTTTGCATCGCAAGCTTCGCACCTCAGGATGACGGGGCGGTTACGAACCTTGTCGCCCCTAAAAATTCACCCGGTTCGAAATCGCGCCGTCCACGACGAGATTGGACCCGGTCGTGAACGACGACACCGGGCTTGCCAAGAACACCGCCGCGCTCGCGATTTCCTGCGGCGTGGCCATGCGGCCGGTCGGATTGCGGCTCATCGCATCCTTGTAGCGCTCGGGCATGTTCTGCTCGATCATGTTCCAGACGCCGCCCTTGAAATAGACGGTGCCGGGCGACACCACGTTGACGCGGATCTTCTTCTTCGCATATTGCCGCGCCAGTCCCTTGGCCATGTGGATCAGCGCCGCCTTGATCGGGCCGTAGGAGCTGGCGAGGTCAGCCTGTGCGGCCGAGATCGAGGAGATGATGACGAAGGCCGCATCGCCGCTTCTCTCGCCGCTGGCTTCGAGGAATGGCCGCGCGGCATCGAACGCATGCACGGCGCCGAGCACGTCGAGCCGAAAATTCTGCTCCCATGACGCGGCATCCTGGCCCTGCGCCATCGCGCCGGCATTGGAGAACAGCAAATCGATGCCGCCGAGTTCTTTTGCGACATTCTCGATCCAGGCTTTCAGCGCCGCGCCGTCGGTGACGTCGACCGGGCTGCCGATGGCGCTGACACCGCTTGCCTTCAGTTCAGTGACGGTGGCCGCAACCTGATCGGCGTTGCGCGCGCATACCGCGACATTGGCGCCTTCACCGGCGAGGGTCACCGCAATCGCCCGCCCGATGCCGCGCGTGCCGCCGAGCACGATGGCGTTCTTGCCTTTGAGACCGAGATCCATTGTTTGGCTCCTTTTTGTTGGTCGTCGCGAGTGTAGCGGTTTCGAGAGACGCCCAGAAGCCTCCACATCGTCATTGCGAGAAGCTCTTGCGACGAAGCAATCCAGACCGCATCTGCGGCAAGATTCTGGATTGCTTCGCTGCGCTCGCAATGACGATCTTCACTCCGGCGCCGCCCCCACCGGCGGGCCGCCGGGTGGGCGATGCAGGAAGGTCAGCGAGACGTAGGCGCCGGCCCAGGAGCCGATCGCGGCGAAGGCGACATAGAAGGCGTTCTCGGTGTAGCTGATCACGGCGTAGGAGGAGAGCAGGTACCAGATCGCGCTCCAGGTCGCGGCCGGTACGCGCTTGCGCGCGACCACGGCCGAAGTGAACATCACATAGACCGCGTCGGTGGCCGCCGTTGCGACGAACACGGCGCCCGCGGTGAGGGGATCGATGGCGGCCATTGCAATCCTTTCTCTGAACGTGGGATGGTCGCGAAAACTAAAGGGAGAGAAGCGGCCATGCAAAGCTCCGCCGACATTCTCAAGTGCATCTGGACCTCCGCCGGCGGCGATCCGGCTGCCCTCGGCCGCGTGCAGCTGACGGGCGAGGAGCCGCAGATCCCATCCTCGTTTCGCGTCGCCGTCGCCGGCCAGACGACGATCGCTGCCGCCGGCCTCGCCGCCGCCGAAATCTGGCGACTGCGCAGCGGCGAGGCGCAGGACGTCTCCGTCGATATGCGTCACGCGGTCGTCGAATGCCGATCCGAGCGCTATTTGCGCGTCGACGACAAGCCGCCGCCCCCGGCCTGGGACGCCGTCGCCGGCGTCTACAGGACCGGCGATGGCCGCTTCGTCCGCTGCCACACCAATTTCCCGCATCACCGCGACGCCGTCTGCAACGTGCTCGGCTGCCTGCCCGAGCGCGAGAAGGTGCAGGCGGTGCTGATACAATGGAAAGGCGAGGATTTCGAAACTGCGGCTTACGCTGCGGGCGGCGTCGTCGCCCTGATGCGCAGCTACGACGAATGGTCGGCGCTGCCGCAGGCGCGTGCGCTCGCCGAACTGCAACTGGTCTCGATCGAGAAGATCGGCGAGGCCCCGGCGAAACCGTGGCCCCAAGGATTGTCGAACAGCGATCGTCCGCTCGCGGGCCTCCGCGTGCTCGATCTCTCCCGCGTCATCGCAGGCCCTGTCGCGGGCCGCACGCTCGCTGCGCACGGCGCGGACGTGCTGCTCGTCTCAGGACCGGAGCTACCCGCCATCCCCTGGCTCACCATCGACACCGGCCGCGGCAAGCTCACGACCTTCATCGAACTGAAGAGCGAAGCGGGCAGGGCGCGATTGCGCGCGCTGTTGAAAGACGCCGATGTCTTCTCGCAAGGCTATCGTCCGCGCGCGCTCGCCGCCCTCGGCTTCGCGCCGGAGGACGCAGCGCAAATTAGTCCCGGCATCGTCTATGTCACGCTGTCGGCCTATGGCCATGCCGGCCCCTGGGCGGAGCGGCGCGGCTTCGATTCACTGGTGCAGACCACGACCGGCTTCAACCAGGCGGAGGGGCAGGCCGCCGGCATCGACGGTCCCAAGGAATTGCCGGCGCAGATGCTCGACCACGCCACCGGTTATCTGATGGCGTTCGGCACCATGGTGGCCAAGGCGCGCCAGGCCCGCGAAGGCGGCAGCTGGCACGTGCGCGTATCGCTGGCGCAGACCGGACGCTGGCTATGGAATCTCGGCCGCCTTGACGGCGGACTGAACACCCCGGATCTTACGGGGGACGCTGTACATGCTGCGTTCATCGAGAGCATGTCATCTGGCTTCGGCACGTTGAAGGCGGTGCGTCATTCGGCGGTGCTATCGACAACGCCGGCACAATGGAGCCGTCCGGCGATGCCGCTGGGCAGTCATCCGGCACAGTGGCCGGCGCGAAGCTGACATGAAGCTGACACGTCGCAAATTTTTAACGCCAACCAAGAGGCGCCCAGCGTTTTTTAGGTTGTCTGAAATCTGAATTCAGCACTATTAGCGCGACCGATGAGGCAGTCATTTGCCGAGATCGTCGCAGACACGACCGGGCTCAATGGTAGTTGAAAATACCAAGCGATTGCAGGTGCTTACAAAACCACGGGTGATCACCTCCGTAGTTTTACTAGCTCTCGTCGGTGCCGGGGCCTACGGCTTCCTCCAGGCGGGGCCCAAGGAAAAGAAGCACTCCGACATCTCCAGCCAATCGCGCAGGAATGCGCAGACCTTCACGCCGACACCGTCCGAATGGGCGACGCTGACGATCGAGCCGGTCAAGGCCAAGAGCTTCCGAGCCGAGTATGTCACCGAGGGCAAGGTCGCGGTGGACGAGGATCGCTCGACGCCGGTGTTCTCGCCCTATGCAGGCCGGGTCACCAAGCTGCTCGCCAAGCCGGGCGAGACCCTGAAGCAAGGCCAACCGCTGTTCACGATCGAAGCCGCCGACACCGTGCAGGCTCAGAACGATTTCGTCGCGGCGATGACGTCGCAGAACAAGGCGAGGTCGGCGCTCGAGCTCTCGGACATCCAATTCAAGCGCGCCAAGGACCTCTATGAAGGCCATGCCATTCCGCTGAAGGACTATCAGCAGGCGGAAGCGACCCAGGTCCAGGCGCAGAACGACATGCGCTCCTCGGGGACGGCGCTGGAAGCCGCGCGCAACAAGCTGCGCATCCTCGGTTTCACCGACGAGACCATCAAGGCGTTCCAGGAGAAGGGCGCGATCAATCCGGAAATCACGATCTATTCGCCGATCGCGGGCACTGTCGTGCAGCGCAAGATCGGCCCTGGCCAGTATGTCAGTTCCGGTGCCAGCGATCCGGTCTTCGTGATCGGGGACCTCTCCACGGTCTGGCTCACCGCGTTCGTGCGCGAGAGCGATGCGGCCGCGGTGTGCATCGGTCAGGACATCACCGTCAACGTGATGGCCCTGCCGGGTCGGCCGCTGACCGCCAGGATCAACTACGTCGCCGCCGCGATCGACCCCAACACCCGCCGCCTCCTGGTCCGCGCCACCATCGACAACAAGGACGGCCTGCTCAAGCCGGAGATGTTTGCCAACGTCACGATCTACTCGGCCGGCGACCGTGCCGCGCCGGCGGTGCCGAAACAGGCTTTGATCTATGAAGCCGACAAGGTCCGCATCTGGGTCGCTCGCGAAGACAAATCGGTCGAGCTGCGCCAGATCAAGATCGGCCTCATCAACGGCAACCTCGTCGAGGTCACCGGCAATCTGAAACCCGGCGAGCAGATCGTCACCAAGGGCAGCCTGTTCATCGACCGCGCGGCGTCCGGCAGCTGATCGACGACCCAAGAAAACTGAAGACCTGATGGATCGTCTCGTTGCTCTTGCCGTCAACCGGCGCTTCCTAATGGTCGGCATGTTCGTCGCCGTCCTGATCGGCGGCCTGATCGCGTTCAACCAGCTCAACATCGAAGCCTATCCCGATCCGACCCCGCCGATGGTCGACATCGTGACGCAGAGTCCGGGCCTGTCGGCCGAGGAGATCGAGCGCTACATCACGATCCCGATCGAGACCCAGGTCGCGGGCCTGAAGAACCTCACGACCATCCGCACCATCTCGCTCTACGGCCTCTCCGACATCAAACTCCAGTTCTCCTTCGCCTACACCTATGACGAGGCGCTGCAGCAAGTGCTGAACCGCCTGGCGCAGCTCGCGCCGCTGCCCGGCAACGTGCAGCCGCAGATCTCGCCGCTCAGCCCGATCGGCGAAATCTTCAGGTATCGTCTGGTGGGTCCGCCGAACTACAGCGTGCTCGACCTCAAGACCATCCAGGACTGGATCCTGCAGCGCCGCTTCCGCGCCGTACCCGGCGTCATCGACGTCACCGGCTGGGGCGGCAGGAGCAAGACCTACGAGCTCCAGGTCGATTTCAACAAGCTGGTCGCCAACGGCCTGACGCTGCCGCAATTGCTCCAGGCGGTCGGCAATTCCAACGTCAATGTCGGCGGCAACACCGTCAATATCGGCCAGCAATCGGCCGTGGTGCGCGGCGTCGGCCTGATCCGGTCGATCGACGACCTCGCCAACACCATGGTGGCACAGTCCGGCGGCAATCCGGTGCTGGTCAAGGACGTCGCCACCGTAACCGTCGGTCAGAAGCCCCGGCTCGGCATTGCCGGTATCGACGAGGCCGACGACATCGTGCAGGGCATCGTCCTGATGCGCCGCGGCGAGCAGAGCTCGCCAACCATCAAGCGCGTCCACCAACTCGTTCAAACCATCAACAACTCCAGCATCCTGCCGCCCGGCGTGCGCATCGAGCGCATCTACGACCGCGGGGACCTGATTGAGCTCACCACCCACACCGTGCTGCACAACATGGTGGTCGGCATTCTGCTCATCGTGCTGCTGCAGTGGATCTTCCTCGGCGACTTGCGCAGCGCGCTGATCGTCGGCGCCACCATTCCATTTGCGCTGTTCTTCGCCGTTATCATCCTGGTGCTCCGCGGAGAATCGGCGAACCTGCTGTCGGTCGGCGCCATCGATTTTGGCTTGATCGTCGATGCCACCGTCATCATGGTGGAGGCGATCTTCCGCCGCCTGACCCAGACGACGCCGATGTCGGAAACCGAGCAAATGTCGAATGAGACGCTGTTCGGCATGAAGAGCCATGCCATCCTCAGCGCCGCGGCGGACGTTTCGCGCTCAATCTTCTTTGCAGCGGCAATCATCATCGCGGCCTTCCTGCCGCTGTTCACGCTATCAGGCGTCGAGGGCAACATCTTCGGGCCGATGGCGCGCACCTACGCCTATGCGCTGGCCGGCGGGCTGCTTGCGACCTTCACCGTCACCCCGGCGCTATCCGCGATCATCCTGCCCGCGCATGTCGAGGAGACCGAGACGAAGGTGATGCTGATCCTGCATCGGTTGTATTCGCCGCTGCTGCATTGGGCGGTCGCCAATCGAAACATCGTGCTCGGCGGCGCCGTCGGGCTCGTGCTGATGACGGTGGCGCTCGGCCGGCTGCTCGGTCTCGAATTTCTGCCCAAGCTGGAAGAGGGCAATCTCTGGATCCGCGCCACGCTGCCGCCGACCATCTCGCTCCAGGAAGGCAACACCTACGTCAACGAGATGCGCAAGGTCATCCGCGCCCGGCCGGAGGTCGAGTCCGTGGTGTCGCAGCACGGCCGTCCCGACGACGGCACCGACGCGGCCGGCTTCTTCAACGCCGAGTTCTTCGCGCCGCTCAAGCCTGCGAGCCAATGGCCCGGCACGCGCGACAAGGAGGAGCTGACCGCCGAGCTGCTCAAGCAGCTCGACGACCGCTTCCCCGGTGTCGAGTTCAACTTCTCGCAATATCTCCAGGACAACGTCTCCGAAGCCGTCTCCGGCGTGAAGGGCGAGAACTCGATCAAGCTGTTCGGCAGCGATCTCCAGGCGCTGACCGACACCGCCAACAAGATCAAATCGGTGCTGGCCACCGTGCAGGGCGTCACCGACCTTGCGGTGTTCACTTCGCTCGGCCAGCCGACCATCCAGATCGACATCGACCGTGCCAAGGCCGCGCGCTATGGCCTCGCCCCCGGCGACATCAACGCCACGATCAAGGTCGCGATCGGCGGCGACACTGCGGGCGATCTCTATGAGCCGGGCAGCGACCGCCACTTCCCGATCATCGTCCGCCTCGCGCCGGAATACCGCAGAAGCGCGGAGGCGATCCAGAATTTGCGGATCGGTGCGCCCGGGCCGAACGGCACCGTCACGCAAATCCCCCTGAGCGAGGTCGCCAATATCAGCCTCGTCTCCGGCGCCGCCTACATCTATCGCGAGCAGCAGGAGCGCTATCTGCCGATCAAGTTCTCGGTGCGCGAGCGCGATCTCGGCAGCGCGATCCGCGAGGCGCAGCAGAAGATCGCCGAGCAGGTGCAGCTGCCGCCGGGTTCGCACATGGACTGGGTCGGCGAGTTCGGCAATCTCCAGGACGCGATCCGGCGGCTGTCGATCGTGGTGCCGATCTCGCTGGCGCTGATCGGTGTTCTGCTCTGGTTCAATTTCGGCTCGATGACCGATACGCTGCTCGCGATGAGCGTGATCCCGATGGCGATCTTCGGCGGGGTGCTGGGCCTCTTGATTTCCGGCACGGCGTTCAGCGTCTCCGCGGCGATCGGATTCATCGCGCTGTTCGGCATCGCCGTGATGGACGGCATCATTATCCTGTCGCAGTTCAACCAGCTCATCGAGGAAGGCATGGACCGCATGAGCGCGGTGGTGCGCACCGGTGAATTGCAGCTTCGTCCGGTGCTGATGACCTGCGTCGTCGCGGGCGTCGGCCTGCTGCCGGCGGCGCTGTCGGAGGGCATCGGCTCGCAGGTGCAGAAGCCGCTCGCGGTCGTCGTCGTCACCGGCATGATGCTGGCGCCCGTGGTGATCCTCGTGACCTTGCCGGTTCTGATCTCCTTCTTCTCACGCCGCGCGCGCTGACAGTCAGAACCCGTAGAGCCGCGCCGGATTGTCGACCAGGATCTTCTTGCGCACGTCCGCATCCGGCGCCCACACCGGAAGCTGATTGAGCAGCCGGCCGTCGTCGATCTGATAGAGCGGCGCGATGTCGGTGGGCTTGCGTCCCTCGACGCGGCTGGAATCCGGATGCGGCCAGTCCGTGCCCCAGACGATGCGGTCCGGGTTTGCCGCTATCAGCGCCTTCGCGAACGGCACCATGTCCTGATAGTCGGGAGCGAGCTTTGATGACCGGTAGGCACCCGAAATCTTGACATAGGCCTTGCCGGATTTCACCAGCGCGACGAGATCGGAGAAGCCCGGCTGCTCCAGGCCCCGCGAGGCTTCAAGGCCGCCAAAATGGTCGAACACGACGGGCACCGGCGCCGTCTCGACGAGGTCCTTGATCGCCGAGATCATGGCAAGCGTGGTGTAGAGTTGCACGTGCCAGCCGCGCGCCTTCATGCGCTCGACTGCGGCAGTGAAGCGCGGTCGGCCGACATTGGGATCATTGACGCCGCCGGTCGCCAGATTGAGGCGGATGCCACGGAAGCCGTCCTGATGCATCGCGTCGAGCGCGCTCTCCGGCGTTTTGTCGTCGATCACCGCGACGCCGCGGGCATTCGCGCCGCGTGCTTTCATGCCGAACAGGGTCGATGAATTGTCGGTACCGTAGACGCTCGGCGTCACGATCACCACGCGCTCGATATGCAGCGCCTTGTGCAGCGCGGCCATTTCTTCGGGACTCGCCGGCTCCGGTGTATAGACGCGTCCCGCGAAGAACGGAAATTTTTCGACGTCGCCATGGATGTGGGTGTGGCAGTCACAGGCATGCGCCGGGACATCGAAATTGATCGGAGTCGCAGGCTGCGCCGCACGGGCGTGGGCTTTGCTGGTCATGGCTACTCCGGCGGCAAGGGAGGCAAGCAGGACACTGCGTCGGTTGAGCACGGTTTCTCTCCCTGTTTATTCTTTAGAGGCAAGCTCCGAGAGAATATCACATCAGCCCGGCAACCGCTCCGCTTCGCTGCATACCTGCTCGACAAGATCGGCAAGCGGGCGTGAGCCGTCAACACGCACGACGGGACAGGACAAGCTCGCGAGCCACATTTCATGCTTTGCAAGATTGCGGCCTTCGCGATCACCGGCTTCATAATGGGAAGCCCATTCGACGAAGTCTTCGGTCTCATCATGACGCCAGTCGCCGGGCGCGACGGCATCTGCGCCGAAATGGGCGGTCTCGCGAGCGCGCAATCGCTCCAGGCGCATTTCGCGCGGCGCGGTCACGAAAACGACGAGGTCGAAGTACGGAACGAGCTCCTCGCCCCAGCCAGTGACAGATCCGCTCAGCACCCAGTCTATACGCGGCAGAAACATCTCGCGCATCAAGCGCAGACGTTCGGAGGCGGGGCGCGTCGTCTGATAGGGCGGCACCGTCGGCAGCCAGAAATAGTCGTCGCTGTCGTGATGCGGCAGCGCAAGCCGATCGGCGAGCGCGCGACCGAGCGTCGTCACGCCGGAACCCGAAGCTCCCATCAGATGGATGCGGCGGCTTTTCATCGGTACTCCGCCAAGAGACTTGAAACTACTGCCCCGACGGCGTGCGCAGGCCGTGCCAGGCGTCGCGGACCTGCTGGTAATGCACCTCGGGCAGGTAGTCCGGCGTGTTCAGGCTCAAGGTCTTGACGTCGAGATGGCCGACGGCGCTGAGCAGCGTGTAGGAGGCGATGACGCGATCGCGCAATGCGCCGATCAGGCGGGCCTTGGCCTGAATCAGGTCGGCCTGCGAGTTCAGCACGTCGACCGTCGTGCGTTGTCCGCCGGCGGCCTCGCGTTGCACACCCTGGAGCGCGACGGTCGCCGCCTTCACCTCGGATTCCGAGGCCGAAACCGTGATCTTGGCGCCTTCGTTGGCAACCCAGGCGCTGACCGCCGCCGTGCGCGCCTGGTTGCGCACCTGGTCGAGCACGAGCCGGCTCTGCGCCGTGATCTCCTTGGCCTGCCGGGTCTGCGCCGCGGCCTGGCCGCCGTCGTAAATCGGTGCGGTGACGTTGGCGACGATCGAGGCCTGGTCCTCGGCGAAGGTGCCGAGCGTCGGGTCGTTGTTGCGGCTCTTGCTGGCGCTGCCCTGGATGCTGGCGCTCGGCAAAAGCGTGCCTTCGGCGATGCGGATGTTGGTGGAGGCGACGTCGACGTCGAAGCTTGCGGCCATCACCGCCGGATGCTGGCGGATCGCCATCGTCATCGCGTCCTCGCGGCTCTTCGGCAGATAGCGGTCGACGACCTCGGCGGGCCGAAGCTGCGACGGCGCATTGCCGATCACCTGCGCATAGGTGGCCTGGCTGACGGCGAGCGCGACTTCGGCGGCGTTGAGATCGGCAAGACCGCGGTTGAGGCGCGCCTCGGCCTGGGCGGTGTCGGTCGGCGTGACATCGCCGGCGTTGAGGCGGCGCTGGGTGACGGCGAGTGTTTCGCGCAGGAAGGCGACGTTGGAGCGCTGCGCTTCGACCAGCGACTGGTTGGCGAGCACGTTGGTGTAGGCGGTGACCGCATCGAGCAGCACACCCTGACCGACATTGCGCAGCGCCTCGCGGCCCGACTGCACCTGGAGTTCGGCGGCCCGCACGCTGTTGGCGGTGCGGAAGCCGTTGAACAGGGTCTGCGTCACGGTGACGCCGATGATCCAGGGTTTCAGATTGGCGGTCTGGATGGTGTTGTCGGGCAGCAGATTGCGCACCGATTGCAGGCCGGCGCTGAGGCTGGCCACGACCTGCGGCCGGTAGCCGGCAAGCGCCTGCGGCACGTTCTCGTCGGTCGCGCGCTGCCGCGCGCGCTCGGCATTGAGCTGGGGATTGGTCTGGTAGGCCTTGGCCAGCGCCTCGGGCAGGGCTTCCGCCGACGCGGCCGAGGGCAGGGCGCAAGAGAGCGCCAGCGTGGTCCATGTCGCAAGCACAGGAGCCACGCCCGATCGATGCCGCGTCATCACGCGACCAGCTCTGGCGGCACGCCCAATCATGTAATCCCGCAAACCCTGGCTGTCCGCCCCCGCCGACGGCGGCCCTCTTAACTGTTTAACCAGCGCAGGTCCCGCAGGCAAACTGCCGCGGGGAAAACCCCCATGAAATGCGTGCTTGTTGCAGCTTCGTCACAGGGGGGCCTCAGGGGAGCGAGAGAGCCTTACACCAGCCTTGCACCAGCCTTGCCGCGGCTTGGCTTTACCGGTTCTTGTTCACCGGCTTGCGCTTCTCGATGAACGCCGCCATGCCCTCGGAGCGGTCTTCCAGCGCGAAGGTCGAGTGGAATAGGTTGCGCTCGACGCTCATGCCTTCGGCGAGCGTGGTCTCGAACGCGCGGTTCACCGCTTCCTTGGCCATCGCGGCGGCAGGGCGCGACATCGCGGCGATCTTCTCGGCTGCCGCCATCACCTCGTCCATGAGCTTGTCGGCGGGCACGATGCGGCTGACGAGGCCGCTGCGCTCGGCCTCCGCCGCATCCATCATGCGGCCGGTGAGGCAGAGGTCCATCGCCTTCGACTTGCCGATCGCGCGCGTCAGGCGCTGGGTGCCGCCGATGCCCGGAATGGTGCCGAGCGTGATCTCGGGCTGGCCGAACTTTGCGGTGTCGGCTGCGATGATGACGTCGCACATCATGGCGAGTTCGCAGCCGCCGCCGAGGGCGTAACCCGCGACCGCGGCGATGGTCGGCTTGCGGCAGCGTGCGATGCGGTCGCCGCCGATCGCGGCAAAATCCTCGGAGAACATGTCGATGAAGCCTTTCGGCTGCATCTCCTTGATGTCGGCGCCGGCGGCAAAGGCTTTCTCGCTGCCGGTCACGACGATGCAGCCGATGGCCTCATCGGCCTCGAGATCGTCGACGGCGGCCGCAATCTCGCGGAAGACGCCGAAGGAGAGCGCGTTGAGCATTTTCGGCCGGTTCAGCTTGATGATGCCGACCGCGCCTTTGCTCTCGACGATGATGTGTTCGAACGTGCTCATGTTCCACCCACGCTTTTGATTGGGCGGGCAATGTGCCCGCTGGCGCGGTGGGCTTCAAGAGGGCCGGACGCGGGACGCGGGGGTCGCGTCCTGGCGGAACTGACGGTCAGGCCATGAACATGCGCGCGGCCGAGGCCAGCGTCAGCAGCGTGCCGACGCCGATGAAGATCTTGCCGATCAGGGAGCTCTGGTCCCAGGCCGAACTCTGCTGGGTGCTTGCCATCACCGGTGAGGGGCGCGGCTGTGCTTCGGTTGCGGCGATCACAGCCTTCTGCGTCGGCGGGCTGTCCTGTTGCAGCGCGCGGTCGATGTCGTTGAGCTGATCGGGGGCCACCACTTGGGTGTCGGCGTTCGGTGCGGTGTTATTGGCGGTATCATCGGCCGCCGCCTGGACGTTGTCGTTGGCACGGCCCGTCATCGCGGAGGCCGCAGCCGCGGTCGGCGTATCGGCGGCGACCTGCGCATTGGCGTTGGCGACTTCCGGCGGCATCTGGCTCGAGGCCGGCGCGTTATTGTCGGCCTTGGCCTCGGCGGTATTTGCCGCAGCATCGTTCTTGTCGGCCTTGTCGTCGGATTTCTGCGCCGTCTTGCTGCTGGTACGGCGCGACTCATGGCGCCGGTGCTTGCTCGGCTTGGCCGCGTCGGCCTGCTTGCCCGCGCTGTCGGAGTTGCTGCTTGCGGCTGAACTCGGCGCCGCCTGTGCAATGCCCCCAAACAGCAAGAAAAGTCCGGCCAGAACGATCAGGGCCGCGCGCCCGATGGCTTTGATCATGTTGACGATCTCCCCAATTCCGCCCGTCCCGGGAACGAACAGAGACCCTGGGGCGTGACCACAGCGGGGCAGAAAATGGGAATCTTCTGGCTACACCGGGCAAAAGCGGGGCAAACCGCCCCTCGCGGCTGGCCGCCGGATGCGGGCCGGACTGATCGGTGTTATGAGCCGGCGCGGGCTGTTACGGCCGCACCGGACACGGAGGCGGCATTGATCACGAGTTCGTGATCTCTCAGTGCCGGGGTAACAAATTGAAAGAGCGGCCGAATTGCATGGTGAGGGGCGCGCGTGCGCGGACGTGAGGATGAATGGACCGGCCTGATGCGGTCGGCCATGGCTGGCGACGACGCCGCGTATCATCGCCTGTTGAAGGCGGTCGCGCCGGTGCTGCGCGCTGCTGCGAGGCGTGGGCTGGCGCGGGCCGGCCAGTCTCCCGACCAGGCCGAGGATATCGTGCAGGAGATCTTGTTGGCGGTGCATCTGAAGCGACACACCTGGGACAGCGAAGCTCCCTTCGCGCCCTGGCTGTTCGCGATCGCCCGCAACAAGCTGATCGATACGCTGCGGCGGCGCGGCAGGCGCGTCTTCGTCAACATCGATGATTTCGCCGAGACGCTGCCGGGCGAGGCACCGCAGGAGACGGCTTCGGCGGGCGAGGTCGCCGCGCAGCTGAGCACTCTGCCGCAGCGCCAGCGCGACGTGTTGCAGTCGATCGCGGTCGAGGCCGCCTCGATCAAGGATACGGCAGCAAAGTTTGCGATGAGCGAAGGTGCGGTGCGGGTCGCGCTGCATCGCGGACTTGCTGCGCTGACTGCCAAACTGCGGAACCACTAGGCATGGATACCGATCAACTGATTCGCTCGCTCGCGGCCGACAACGTCCTTCGCGCGCCGCGCGTCGGCGCCGTGCTGACCATGGCGCTGCTGGTGGCCGCGCCGCTCTCGATCCTGATCTTCGCGACGTTCCTAGGCGTGCGCCCGGACGTCATGAGCGCGATGCGCAACCCGTTTTTCGACATGAAGTTCGCGGTGACGCTGTCGCTCGCGATCCCCGCGATCATCGTCAGCCTGCATTTGTCGCGCCCCGAAGCCCTGCTGCGCGGCTGGGGCTGGCTCTTGCTGCTTCCCGTTGGACTGCTTGCCGTGGCGATCGGCAGTGAGGCGATGATGGCGCCGGCCATGCCGATGACAATGCGCTTGATGGGCAAGAACTCCAGGGTGTGCCTGCTTGCGATCCCCGCGATGTCGCTGCCGCTGCTTGCGGGGGCGCTGTTCGGCCTGCGCCACGGCGCGCCCTCGCGTCCCGCGCTTGCCGGCGCGCTCGCCGGCCTGGTCTCGGCGGGATTGGCCGCGACGCTCTACGCCTCGCACTGCACCGACGATTCCCCGCTGTTCGTCGCGACCTGGTACACGATCGCGACCGCGGTCGTGACCGCGATCGGCGCGGCGGTGGGCTCGAAAGTCCTGCGGTATTAAGGAGCCAGCTTCACGCCGCCGGCGTAGTGCCCTGCTGCATGCGGTGGAAGCGCAGCACCTGCTGCGCGGTCGAAGAGCGCAGGGCTTCGTAGGTGTCTCGCAGCGCCAGCATATCGGTCTGCGAGCCGCCGGAGAGCTTCTCGCGCATGGCGATGATCGCGCGCACGCTCGACCACGACATCCCCGCGACCTTGGCGAGGATCATCACACCCTCGGTCCGGCTGTCGATCATCATGGTCTCGGCGGTCTCGACCGCGACGCCTGCGAGCGCGGCCAGCCCCGCATTGGTCTCGTCGAACTTGTCCTGCTCGGCGAAGGTGCTGACCTGGAATTCGTTGAGGCGACCGTCCGCGTGCAGCGACTTCACCAGCGCACGCGCCATCTCGGTCTGCCGGGTCGTGGCGGCGGCGCGGACCCGCTGAGTCGCTTCCTGGACCACGCTGGACACTTCGTCCGCGAGCTCGGGATGTGCGGCCTCTAACTTCCTGCGCACGCTCAACGAGGCCTTCGCGACCAGCTTCAAATAATGATGACGCGGCAGGTCGGGCCGCAGGCCGATGCAGGTGGCGAGGTCGTCGTCGCGTTCGGCGCGGCTGACGAGGTCGGTGAGACTTCCCTCGGAGAGGCGCGCGCCCGGATTGCTGAGGGTCGACTGCACCACGTCCTCGTTGCCGCGCGTCACCAGCAAATCGGTCAATGCCTCCGATAGCACCCGCCGCAGCGAGATCGCCTTAAGATGCGCCTGGCCTCTGGTGCGCGCGATCTCGATCAGGGTCGCCTCGTCCAGCCGTTCCGATTTCGACAGCACCGGGCCGGAGACCTCGATCACCTCGTCGAGCGCGAGCGTGCGGATGATCTTCGGCGGCGCGGACGCGACCGGTGCAAGGCGCTCGGCGAGCAGCGCCCTGGCCGAAATCTCGATCTGCTCGACCAGGCACTGGAACACGTCGTCGAACACGCGGACGTGGTCGTCGGAATAATCCACCGCGTTGCCCACGAAGAGATCGGTGACGCGGCGCAGCGTCTCGACCCGGCGAGCCACGGTGCCGTGGGAGAGCGCGGCCTGCAATTCCTCGAGCAGGTTCTCGGATGGTGTTGCGGATTTCGATCTCATTGCCCTGTCCTGGAGCGTTTGGTCCGGCGGCGTCTTCTCACGCGTCGGAAAAAATGAATTGGTCAGCCCGTTGCAATGCGATTGCGCCCTTGCGCCTTGGCGGAATAGAGCGCGTGGTCGGCGCGTGCTAGAAACGTGTCGGCAGTATCGTTGTCGCGCAGCGTCACGACGCCCGCGGAAATGGTCACGCGCAGGCCGGGGGCAAATGCGCTCCAGTCGAGATCGGCGATGATTTGGCGCAAGCGCTCGAGCATGCGCGATGCCGCCTCGCCATCGGTTCCGGGCAGCAGCAGCAGAAATTCCTCGCCGCCGTAGCGGCCGAAGCAGTCGGCTTGGCGGATGTTGGCGAAAATGGTGATCGCGAAGGTGCGCAGCACCTCGTCGCCGATGGGATGGCCGTGGGCGTCGTTGACGCGCTTGAACCAATCGAGATCGATCAGCGCGATCGCGCAAGGCGTTGACGCCTGCCGCGACCTGTCGATCGCGGCATCGAGAAGCCGCATGATGCAGCGGCGATTGTAGGAGCCGGTGAGCTCGTCGAGCTCGGCCAGTTCCTCGATGCGCTGATAGGCGGCCTTCAGCTCGATGCTGCGCCGGTACAGGATCTTGCGCAGCGTGGCGCCGAACAGGCCGAGGAAAGCGCACTGGCCGATCACCAGCACGAAGCACAGCATGGAGCCGGTCCGCTGCAACCGGGTCGTAACCGGCAGGCCGATCGGCAGATCCGAGCCAAGGAAGACAAAGGCGAGCCCGCAGGTGGCAAGACCCCAGGTGAGCATCGCCTGGCTCGACGTCATCCGCAGCGTACCAAATGCGAAGATTAGAAACAGCACGGCGAGGAACGCGACCCCGACCGTCGGCACCGCCAGCAGGAACACCAGTTGCAGCGCCATATGCGCCGAGATCTGGAAGACGGTGAGGTAATGATCTTCGAACCGATCGCCGAAGCCGGCTTCCGACAGCACGGTGAACGTGCCGATGATCAGGAGGCCGCCGAGCCAGAACAGCGACGGCACACCCATGGAGATCGCACCGTCATAGGCGTACAGCAGCAGGACGGAGGCGCCGAGCGAGTAGCTCGCGACCTGGCCGATATACATCTGGCGGCGCTGCCGGGCCCGACGAGCCAGGACTTCCGGAGCCGCCGTCGCGGGCGCGAGGACGAGATCCGCGACTTCAGCGGCATTCCTCTCGGGAAGCGACGTCGCGGCCGTGTTCATTGTCCCGCCAATGGTGGATGTCAGCTCAAAAATCTACGTGGCAAGCCTTTAGGTTTGGTATCCTTCGAAATCGAATCCGAACCGTGCAGCGCGGAACAGGGGAATGTCGGCCCGGCAGCGAAATTTGCTGGCGGTTAAGCATCGGTTTGCGATGCGGTCGAGCCAAAGCAGGGGTTCGTGAGACATACACCGTGCAGGGCTGCTATGGATCCAGACTTGACCGGGCTGCCTGTGCCGGACAGTCCTTCCGCAGGGAAATATTTCAGTATTATGTTACCGATCTGGATCGAGGCGGGTCGCCGCCGATGGAACGAGAAAAAAGCGCGTATGTGGGGTAGATCACATAGGCCCCCGTATGTGTGCGGTAACTTGAATAATTTTGTACCCCCCGTCGAACCGTCCGCCGCACCGACCCGACCAACTTTGCGAGACGGCCTTTGAGCGCAACACAGGCGGCTTCGGACGAGGTCCTGATCGCCAGGATCGCTCAAGGCGACCGGCTCGCCATGCAGGTGCTGTACGGGCGGCACCATGTCAGGGTTTACAGGTTCGGACTCAGGGTCGTGCGGGACGAGCAGGCGGCGGAGGACCTCATCAGCGAGGTGTTTCTCGACGTCTGGCGTCAAGCCGGCAAATTCGAGGGCCGATCCGCCGTTTCCACCTGGCTGCTGGCCATCACCCGATTCAAGGCCCTGTCTGCGCTTCGGCGCAGGAAGGATTTCGAGTTGGACGAAGAGGCCGCCAACGCGATCGAGGATACGTCCGACGATCCGGAAACGGTGGTGCAGAAGAAGGATACCAGTGAGGCGTTGCGGGAGTGTCTGACGGGCCTTTCGCCGGAGCACCGGGAAATCGTCGATCTCGTCTACTACCACGAGAAGTCCGTGGAAGAGGTGGCCGAAATCGTCGGGATACCGGAGAACACTGTGAAGACGCGCTTGTTCTATGCGCGCAAGAAACTGGCCGAACTGCTGAAGGCAGCCGGCGTTGAGCGAGGCTGGCCATGATGGCTTTGAGCAAGAAGATGCTGGAGCAAGAGCCCAGTGAAATTGAACTGCTGCTGCCCTGGCACGCCGCCGGCACGCTGAACGCGCGCGATGCCCGCCGCGTCGAGGAAGCGCTGGCGCGCGATCCGGAGCTTGCGAAGCAATATGCCGCGATCCGCGGCGAGTACGAAGAGACCATTCATCTGAACGAGAGCCTGGGCGCTCCGTCGGCGCGCGCGATGCAGAAGCTGTTTGCCGCGATCGATGCCGAGCCGGCGCGGGCGACCGGTTCGCTGCCGCTGTCGGCACGCATCGCGACCTTCTTCGCGAGCCTGTCGCCGCGGACGCTGGCCTGGTCGGCGAGCCTCGGCGCCGTCGCGCTCGTGCTGCAAGCCGGAATTATCGGCGCCGTGCTGATGAAGAACCAGCCGGCGACCTTCCAGACGGCTTCGCTCTCGACCAGTGCGCCGATCACACGCGAACTTGGTGGCACGGTCGCGCCGGCGCGTGCGCTGGTGCGCTTCACCCCCGAGGCGCGCATCGCCGACATCACCGCGCTGCTCGACAGCTATCAGGCGTCGATCATCGACGGAGCCAAGGGCGGCATGTTCCGCCTCCAATTCAACAAGGCGATGAGCCAGGATGAGCTCGCCTCGCTGCTCGGCAAGATGCAGCGCGAGAAGTTCGTCAATCTTGCCGTCGCGACGCCGTGAACGCGCCGCTGAACCGATGATGCGCAAGTCCGAGAGCAGGGTACGCGCCGGGGCCTACGTTTCGTCGGTTGGAGCCGCGCTGCTGCTCACAGCCTGTCTCGGCGCCGAGGCGCAGGCGCAGGCGATCATGCGTACGCCAACGATCAGCGTTCCCTCGCGCACGCCGACCATCTCTCCGAGCATTACCCCGCGTGTCAGCCCCGGTGTTGCCGCGCGCGCGGTCAGCGTCGGCCGCGGCCCGCGGACGATCGCGGCCATTCCCCGCACCACACCGTTGCGCATGCGGACGACGCCGGTGCTGCCCTATGCGCGCTATTCGCCGAACCTCTATCCGGCCTGCACCGCACCCTATCGCGATGCCGGCGGCGAATGCCTGGCGCAGCCGAACGCGGGCGGCGAGGGCGGTGGAAAATCAGGCAAGAAGAGCGCCGGCAAGGGGCGTGGCAACAGCACGCCGGCCGCGGTGAACCTGCGCAGCTTCGCCAACGAATTCGTCGCCGAGATCGACGGCGCGCTGGCGCCGGCCGAGGCCGATGAGCTTGCGCGCCGCCATGGCCTGACGCGCGTCGCCTCCGAGAATTTTCCGCTGATCGGCGCAACTTTCGGCCTGTTCCGCATCAGCGACGGCCGGCCGTACGAGACGGTGCGGCGCGAATTCGCGGCCGACGGAAGTGTGCGCTCGATTCAGCCGAACTTCCGCTATGTGCTCCAGGACCAGACATCGTCGGGGTCGACCGAGGGCGATCCTGCGCAATATGCACTGACAAAGCTCCGCCTGCCGCAGGCGCATACGCTGGCGCACGGCGCCAACGTCACGATTGCCGTGATCGACTCCGGCATCGACGCCAGCCATCCCGAACTCGCCAATTCCATTGCCGACAATTTCGATGCGCTCGGCAGCGCCGAGGGGCCGCACGTTCACGGCACCGGCATCGCCGGCGCCATCGTGGCGCATGCGCGGTTGATGGGCAGCGCGCCCGAGGCGCGCATCATCGCGATCCGCGCCTTCGGCGGCACCGCCGGTGGCGCCGAGAGCTCGTCCTACATCATCCTGCGCTCGCTGAACCATGCCGCCGAGCACGGCGCGCAGATCGTCAACATGAGCTTCGCCGGTCCGAAGGACGCGGTGATCGAGCGGGCCATCGCGGCGACCGCTGTGCGCGGGCTGGTGCTGATTGCGGCCGCCGGCAATGCCGGCGCGAAATCGCCGCCGCTCTATCCCGCCGCCAATCCCAACGTGATCGCGGTCAGCGCCACCGATCAGCAGGACCGGCTGTTCACCGCCTCCAACCGTGGCAACTACATCGCGGTCGCAGCCCCCGGCGTCGACATCTTCCTGCCGGCGCCCGACGGCAAATATCAGATGACGTCGGGCACGTCGTTCTCGGCGGCCTATGTTTCCGGCATCGCGGCGCTGCTGTTCGAGCGCAACCATGCCTTGAAGCCGGAAGAGCTGCGCATGGCGCTCGCGAAGACCGCGCGCGACCTCGGTTCACCCGGCCGTGATGATCTGTTCGGCGACGGCGAGGCCGATGCGTTTGCCGCGGTCATGGCCGTTCCCGCCGACAGCGCGACGCCGGTTGCGGCGGCATCCGGTACAACAAAACGTGAAGACGCCGGCAAGCGTCGCGATGAGCCGGGCAGCCGCGCGATCGAGCAACCCTCGCTGTCAAGCGCAGAAGAGAAATCCGCGATTTCTCAGGCGGATAGGCCGGCGCCGCGATAGCCGCTGCGACAAAGATGCGCGCACGGCGAAGGTCAAAAAAGCAAACCCCGCGTTGAACGTTCAGCCAGCTGCCACGACCAAATTATGTGGGAGCGGTCATCCCTCCCCATCAGTCATATCAGGCGCGAGCGCCCATCCACCCCAAGCGCCCATATGGCTCGACCCGTCCGGTTGTCCCCCCGGACGGGTCTTTTCTTTTTAGGCATCTGATCTTTCGAAGCCTGGCGCTCGTTCAGCTTCCGGTTGAAGGATCGCGCCCGCGTTCGTGCCGATCGTCGACTCGGCACGCCGCAAGCCCGTCATGCTTGTGCGAAGCTTGACTCGAAAACACAGGAAATCTCCGCACGACTACGGTCTTTGACGACAGGCGCGGCGTCGTTGCTGGACAAGTCAAAACTTTTCCACAAAATATTCATGTCGCGTCTAAATTGATTCGTGTGCGTTGCGTCCCCGCGTCCGTGTTTTCTCCTGACGGGCTGGTTCATGACACATCGCCAAGAGACTATTCGCGACGTGGCTGTTAGCCGCGACCTTGCGGCACGCTGGTGCGTTCTCGCCGAGCAGCGGCTGCAACATCTCTCTGAAATGTTCGAGACCGGACGCTGGCGCCGCTACCACTCCGAGATCGCATTCCTCGAAAACATCCAGGAGGCCAAGCGTGCGGTCCAGACCTGGCGCGCGCTTGCAACGGGCGCGGACGTCGCCGCGGCAGCCGCGAGCGTGACGCCCGCCTTCGGCTGGTCGCCGGCGACGATGCCGCGCGTGTTTCCGCGTGAGCAACAGGCGCAGACCGTGCAGCCGAAGGCCGTCCACATCGCGCCCGAGACCGCCGTACCGGTCAGGCTCGATCCCAAGCCGGACGCTCTCGCCGACATCACCGACGCCCCGATCGCACCGCTCTCCGCGCCGCCCGCGATGGCACCGATCACGGCACCTGCCGTGATGGCACCGCCGACGGCGCCGGCCACGATGGCAACGCTTCTGCCGCAGTTCTCCCCGCCCGCCGCCGAAATCGTCGCAGCCCCCGAGCGCGTCGTCGAATTCACCTTCAGCCTCGACGGCCTGCAGGCAAAATACCCGCTGCTGCGGAACGCGTTCTAAGGGATGTTCAAGAGGGCAGCCGAACTTCTCCAACCCCGTCATCCTGAGGCGTGAGCCTTGCGGTAAGAGCACCGCAAGGGCGAGCCTCGAAGGATGTGCGGCCCGTCTGCCAGCCGCGTCGCCGCTCACTTCTTGGACCTCGGCGCTCCCGCACGTCGGCGCGCAAGCAGGCTTACTGCCTTCCAATCCGAGCGAACAAGCGCTTCCTTCTTGGCGCGGCTCCATCCCTTGAGCTGCCGTTCGGCCGCAATGCCGTCGGTGATCCGTTCGAAATGCTCGGACCACACCAAGACGACCGGACGCCTCGAATAGGTATATCCGGGATAAGCGCCGGCATTGTGCTCATCGACGCGCTTGGACACGTCCTCTCCAGTGGCGCTCCCGATATAGAACGAGCCATCCGCGCACCGCAGCATGTAGACAAAGATGCCCACAAATCATCCTTCGAGGCTCCCCGCGCGGTGCTCCGCACCGCACGGCTCGCACCTCAGGATGACGGCAGCGTGCTTGTTGTCAATATCAGACTTAACAGCCTTTGAGTGTGGTGCCGAATAGCTCTTCGCGAAGTCGAGTTCGCTCGCTCGTCCCGTCATCCTGAGGTGCGAGACACGTGGCGCAACGCGCCGCGTGGGGAGCCTCGAAGGATGCTCGGCCCGTCTGCCAGCCGCACAGTTAACGCCGCACTGCATTCCCGCCGACCACCACCTGCGCGAACCGCTGCGCACCGTCGGCCGACAGGTCCGACGTCACCGCACGCGCATGATCCAGCCCGACCACGGCGCCGCGCGGGGTCTCGGAGATCATGTTGTTGTTGACGAGCGCAGTGCCGGCTCCCGGCACCACGGAGACGCCGACGCCGGCCAGGGCCTTGCGGATCACGTTCCCCGTGATCGCGACGTCGCGCAGATATTTGCCCCAGCCGGCGACGATGCCGTAGGATGGCGCGTTCTCGATCACGTTGCCGGTCACCGATGAATCCGCTTCGATGTAGATGCCGACGCCGGCATCGTCGTCGGGTACGGTGCCGATCGGACGCTTCGGGAGCAGATTGCGGATGATGTTGCCCTGGACAACGGCGATGCGGCCGCCCTCGTTGAAATTGCAGACGGAGACGCCAACGGCGGCGCCGTCGACGGTGTTGTTGGCGATCACCGCGGCTTCGAACGCGAACTCGGAATAGAGCGCGACTTCGCGCACGTCGCTGACACTGTTGCCGGTGATGTGGATGTTGGAGGCGGAGTTGCCGCGCACCGCGGAGTAGTCGCAATTCCTGATGCGGTTGCCGCGCACGATCACATTGCCGGCGCGAAAGGCGTTGATGGCGTTGCCGTACTGGCCGGAGCCGCCGGGGCCGGCCTTGATGTCCTCGATGCGGTTGTCAGCGACCAGCGTGCCGTCATCGCCGATCGCGGTGCGCAGGATCTCGATGCCGTTGTCATTGGTGCCGGTGATTGTGTTGCGGGAAACGCTGAGGCCCCTGGCATCGAACGAGACCACCGCCGTCACCGCGATATTGGTGAACATATTGCCGGAAATGTCGCCGGACACCTGTTCGAGCCAGACCCCGCTGCCGCCGGAGCCGGTGATCGCGCAATCGGTGATGCGGATGTCGCGGCCGCCGAGGACGTGGATCAGGCCGCGCCGTGTCGGCAGCGGAATGTTGCCGCCGTCGAAGGTGATCCCGGTGAGGCCTATCGAGTCCGCGCCGTCGCTCTGGATCGCCGAGGCTCCGGCGGTGAAAACGAGTTTCGTCGCACCGCGCACTCCAATCAGTTGTGCGCCGTTCGGGAGCCGCAACAGGCCGGTCCGGTAGGTGCCGGGCGGCAAGGCGAGGGGCATCTGCGCCCGCGCGCTCTCATCGATCGCACGCTGAAGCGCTCGCGTCTGGTCCTCGCTGCTGCCGGGCCGCACGCCGAATTGCGTGGCGTCGCGGCCGAGCAGGGAAGTCAGCGGCGCCGCGCGCGCAGCGTCAGCCGGCATGGCGAGCGCGCCGGCGATGCCGGCGGTCGAAGCTCCGATGAGATGACGGCGATTGAGGTCCATGACGCGTCCTCCGGCGGACGCGGGAGGTGTCCGCGCCGACTAGGTAGCGCAGGGGCGGCCGGTGGCGTGAGGATTGTTCGCGGTAGGGTTAAATGTTTACGCAAGCGAGGTGCGGTAGGGTGGGCAAACGACCTGTCCGCCGTAGCTCGGAGAGCGAAGGCGGAAGCGTGCCCACCATTGGCACCTCGGATGCAGATGCATGGTGGGCACGGCGCAAGTGCGCCTTTGCCCACCCTACGAAACCGGTGTGTTCCGCTCCTTCCTTGCCAACCGCACCATCTCCATCAGCATGGCTTCGCCAGCATCCACCAGCTCGTCCAATGTGATCCGGGCTGCGCCCTTGCGGCGCACGGCGCCGCTACGCGCGAGCAGGGGAATGTGGATGAACGCCGCAAGCCTTGGCCCGCCCGCTCTCACATTCTCGATCGCGCGCCAGCTCAGATAGTTGCAGAGATAGGCGCCGGCATCGCGCGAAGAGCGCGCATCGATGCCGGTGAGACGTGCGGCGCGCAGCAGCCTTGCGGTGTGCGGACCGAACATCATCGCGTCCGCATGGCCGGCGATGCCGCGCTTGCTCGAGCGGGTGTTGGCGGCATCCGGCCAGAGCATGGTGACGGCATTGCGGGCGCGGGTCTCGATGCGCAAGTAAGGCGTGCGTGCGGCGAGGCCGAACATCAGAAGCGCATCCGGCTTCACCTTCGTGAGCACGTCAGGCAATTGCCGGTCGACCGCAGCATAGGTGACCGGGAAAATGTGACTGGCAATCGCGACATTGTCGAGTGCCGGGCGGCGCAGCTGCGCCAGTCGCGCCACCAGTGGCTGGGTCGGATTATAGGGCGCGCCGGGAAACGGCCCGAAGCCGGTCAGGAGAACGCGGAGCTTTTCGCTCATTGCAGCAACTCCAAGATCTGCTCGGCGGCGAGCGCCGGCGTCAGATGGCCGTCGGCCACCTCCGCCTCGATCTTCCGGACCTTGGTCCGCACCGATGCCTCGCTGCGCAGCCGCGCCAGCATCCGCTGCTCCAGCATCGACCACATCCACTTCACCTGCTGATCGCGCCGACGCGCGGCAAACTCGCCGGATGCGCTCATCGCCTTGCGGTGATCCAGAACCCTCTGCCAGAGCTCGGCGATGCCGGTGCCGGTGAGCGCCGAATAGGTCTCGACCGGTGGGTGCCAATGCTCTGACCGGGGGCTGAGGATATGCAGCGCGCCGCGATAGTCGGCCGCGGTGATCTTGGCGCGCTTGAGGTTGTCGCCGTCGGCCTTGTTGATGGCGATCATGTCGGCGAGCTCGACCAGACCCTTCTTGATGCCTTGTAGCTCGTCGCCGCCGCCCGGCAGCATCAGGGCGAGGAAGAAGTCGGTCATGTCGCAGACCGCGGTCTCGGACTGGCCGATGCCGACGGTCTCGACCAGCACGACGTCGAAGCCGGCGGCTTCGCAGAGCAGCATCGCCTCGCGCGTCTTGGCCGCAACGCCACCGAGCGTGCCCGAGGACGGCGAGGGGCGGATGAAGGCATCAGTGGAGGCCGCCAGCCGCGCCATCCGCGTCTTGTCGCCGAGGATCGAGCCGCCGCTGCGCGCCGAGGACGGATCGACCGCGAGCACGGCGACCTTGTGGCCCTGTTCGATCAGATACGTCCCGAGCACGTCGATCGTGGTTGATTTGCCGACGCCGGGCGAGCCGGTGATGCCGACGCGAAATGCCTTGCCGGTGTCGGGCAGCAGCATCTGCACCAGCTGGCGCGCCAGCGCCTGATGGTCACCGCGCCGGCTCTCCACCAGCGTGATGGCCCGCGCCAGCGCCGCGCGGCTGCCGGCGCGGAGGTCGCGGGCGAGGGATTTGATGTCGAACGTCTTGGGGCTGGTCATCGTTGCAGGCGAGCGGGTGGATGCATCATCAGCTGGATGCCCGAATGCACCGTTCAACGAAAGATTTCAACGGCGGAAGATGATCTTGAACGATGTCCCACACAATCCCTACGTCTGTTGCATGGTACGCGTGGCGCAAGTGGTTGCCGAAATCGACCATTCTCTGCCAGTCGATCTCTGGCGCGTCTTTCTTGATATCGTCAGTCAAGCGCCGGGCAGCTTCACATATGACTTCGAGATAGCGTTCTGTCGCCATGCGGCGCGTCTTGTCTGCAGTGAAGAGGTCGAGGTTGTAGCCTGCCAGCAATGCCTCGATCTCGACGATGGCTTCGAGAATGTCTCGCAACCGGTCTTCCGCGGTCGGCGGCATCTAGAATACCTCGACCAGGTCATCCGCGATCCGCTCGGCGATGCGGGGCTTCAGCAGGTTTCGCAATGAAATTTGCGTCGTGAGGCCCACCTCATCTTCTATCAGATGCAGGACTTTGAAGAAATCGAACCGTGGTGGTTCCTCGCGCGAGGTCGTTTCGACGAGAACATCCAGGTCGCTGTCGGGCCGCGCATCACCGCGGGCACGTGATCCGAAGATGTATAGCCGTTTCACGCCCGCAGCCCTCAAGGCGGGAGCGATCTCCTTGAGCTTCAGAATAATTGTCTGAAGCGGAATGTCGGCGACCTCGATCATGGCTGGATACTAGCACAAAGCCGCCAAGCGGCCCAGCGCCGGACTTAGGGGCGTCTCGATGGGCAGACGAGGGCGCCGCTCGCCTGGAATCACCGGGATGTTGCCGCGGCCGTCTGGAGCGGTTTCATCTTGCGCCAGATCCACACCATCACGGGCCACAGCAGGGCGCCGATCGCCATCGCGGCAAGGATCGCCGCGACCGGGCGCTCGAAGAACGGCAGGATGCTTCCGTCCGACTTGATCAACGACGTGACGAAAGCCTGCTCGACCATGGTGCCCATGACGATGCCGAGCACCATGGCTGCGACGGGGTAGCCGTTGGCCTCCATCACATAGCCGATCACGCCGAAGGCGGCGACGGTGACGACGCCGAACATGTTATTGCCGATCGCGAACGAGCCGACCGCGCAGCACAGCATGATGATCGGCATCACTGTGGAGCGCGGCGCCAGCAGGATGTAGGCGGCAACGCGGATCATGGCGATGCCGAGCGGGATCATCAAAATGTTCGCGATGATGAACATCAGATAGATCGCATACATGCTGGACGCCTTCTCGGTGAACAGCGTCGGGCCCGGATTGAGGCCCTTCATGTAGAGCACGCCGATCGCGATCGCGGCGATGGTGTCGCCGGGGATGCCGAACAGCAGCGAAGGCACCCAGCCGGAGGCGATGCTGGCATTGTTGCTGGCGCCGGCCTCGACCAGGCCTTCGACATGACCGGTGCCGAACTTTTCCGGCTCCTTGGAGAACCGCTTCGACATCGCGTAGGAGACCCAGGCGGCCATGTCGGCGCCGGCGCCGGGCAGCACGCCGATGATGATGCCGACGATGTTCCCGCGCGTCATCTGCCAGTGATAAAGCTTCGTCAGCTTCCACTGGCCGGCCATGATGCTCCCGAATTTACGCCGCGGCAGCGGTGGCGGCTCGGGCGTCAGCATCGCGCGCATCACCTGCGCCACTGCGAACACGCCGACCAGCGCCGGGATCGGCTCGATGCCGCCGAACAGGTCGGTGATGCCGAAGGTGAAGCGCGGCACGCCGCCGGGGTTCTCGATGCCGATACAGGAGACCAAGAGGCCGATGAACATGCCCGCGATCGCCTTCACCGGCGAGGAGCGCGCGACCAAGGTGGCGCACATCAGGCCGAGCAGCGCCAGCCAGAAATATTCGAAGGTCGAGAACGACAGCGCGATCTCGGCCAGCGGCGGCGCCAGGATCATCAACGACAGCACCCCGGCAATGCCGCCGACCGCGGAGAACCAGACGCCGGCTCCGAGCGCAAGCTCGGCCTGGCCCTTGCGGGTCATGGCATAGGCTTCGTCGGCATAGGCGGCGGAAGCCGGCGTGCCGGGAATGCGCAGCAGCGCGCCCGGAATGTCACCGGAGAAGATCGCCATCGAGGAGGCCGCGACGATGGTCGCGATCGCCGCGATCGGCGACAGGTAGAAGGTGACGGGGACGAGCAGGGCGGTCGCCATCGTCGCCGACAAGCCCGGCAGCGAGCCGATCACGAGCCCGTACACGGAGGCCGCGAACATCGCGATGATGACCTCCCAGGTGGAGATCAGTGCGAACGCATCAATCAGGGTTTTCAGCATGGGATTACCAGGGCGTCGGCAGCAGGCCGGCAGGCAGCGGCACGCGGAGCAGCTTGCCGAAGATGAGGTGAATGGCGAACGGCGAGAGCGCCGCGAGCGGCAGCGCCAGCTTCCACTTCGCCCCTAACGCGGTCGACGTCACGTAGACCATGATCGCCGCGGTGATGATGAAGCCGAGCCGGTCGGCGGCAAAGACGTAGAACAGCAGCAGCGCCGGCGGCAGCAGCGCGCGCAGGCCGTAGAGCTTGCCCTGCGGCGGCGGGCTAGCTGCCTGGCCGTCCTCGAACGGGATGAGCTCTTCCTCCTCCTCGAAGGAATGGCCGATGCCGAACACGATCGCGAGCCCGCATAGCGCGAGCCCCGTCCCGATCACCAGCGGAAACACGTTGGGGCCGACCGGCTGCCCCGGCACCGGCGGCAAGATCCAACCGCCATAGGCGGCGGCTGCGCCGAGTGTGACGAGAAACGATCCCGTGACGGAGTCGGGAAGACGCATGGGGGAGTCCTACAAAGAGTGTTCTCCCGCTCCCCGCGCGCGGGGAGAGGGTTGGGGTGAGGGGGTTCTCCGCGAGGACGGTGAGAGTTGGATTCGTGGAGAGTCCCCCTCACCCGGAATCCGCGCCTTGCGCGAATTCCGGCCTCTCCCCGCAGGCGGGGAGAGGCGATCAGAGCGTCGCAGTACCAGGTCACGCCTTGCTCAGGCCGGCCGCCTTCATCGCCTCGCCCATCTGGGCATCGCCCTTGTCCATGAAGCCGGCGAAATGGGCGCCATCGCCCCACACAGTGCCAAAGCCGCGATTGCTCATGAAGTCCTTGAACTCGGCGGAGTCGTAGACCTTCTTCAGGGCCGCGGTGAGCTTCGTTGCGATCTCCGGCGGCAGGTTCTTGGGTGCGCCGATGCCGCGCCAGGCGCCGGTCGCGTAATCGATGCCCATCGCCTCCTTCAGCGTCGGCACGTCCTTGAAGATCGGATTGCGCGCCGGTGCCATGATGGCGAGGCTCCTGGCCTTGCCGGCCTCGATAATGGCGCGCGCTTCCGGCACCGAGCAGGTGGTGAGGTCGAGGCCGCCGGCGGCGAGATCCTGCATGGCTGGCGCCGCGCCGTTCGAGGGCACCCAGGCGACCTGGTTGGCGGGTAGGCCCATCGCCTGCATCCAGCCGACCAGCGCCAGATGCCAGATGCCGCCCTGGCCGGTGCCCGAAGCCTTGAACTTGCCCGGGGGCGCCGCCTTGATCGCCTCGGCGAGCTCCTTGACCGTCTTGTACGGCGAGGAGGAGGAGACCTGAATGCCGGGCGGATCCTCGTTCATCAGCGCCAGCGGCGTGTAGCTCTTCGGCGTCAGGTCGGTGAGGCCCTGCCAGTGCATCATCGAGATTTCGACCGTGAGCATGCCGATGGTGTAGCCGTCGGGCTGCGCGGTTGCGATCGCACTGTGGCCGACGACGCCGGAGCCACCGGTGCGGTTGACCACGTTGAAGGGCTGGCCGAGATCTTTCTCCAGCAGCGCCGCGACGATGCGCGCAGTCGCGTCGGTGCCACCGCCGGCGCCCCAGGGCACGATCACGGTGACCGGCCGCGCCGGATAGGTTTGCGCGCGTGCGGGCTTGAACCCGAAAGCGGCGGATGCCGCAACGGCGGCGGATGAAGCCGCAAAGGTGCGGCGCGAAATCTTGGACATTGAATGCCTCCCAGCGGCGCCCGTGACGTCGGGCGCTCTTGTCAACGGCGGCATTCTAGTCGGCTTTGCGGCGCCGCTGCAAGGTAGCGCTACCAATGGGATCGTACTGTTGTGTGAAAGCTGGAGGCCCACCGGAAAGGCCAGTCGGAAATCGGGTGGGTTTTGCCCGCGCAAGTCGCCAACCTCAGCGCGTAACGAAAGAAGGCAAGCCATGACCCAAGCCTATTACAGCGCCGTGCTGGACCACCCGCTGGACGAAGTCTGGTCGCTCATCCGCGATTTCAACAACTATCCCGCTTACATCGACGGGGTGAGCGAGAGCGTGATCGAAGACGACAAGCGCGGCGACGAAGTCGGCGCCATCAGGCGCTTCTGCTATCTCGGAAACTGGATCCGCCAGCGCCTGGTCGATCACTCGGACCGGCAGCACAGCCTGACCTATGCCGGTCTCGAAGCGCTGCCGTATCCGCAAGATGACGGGAGCCAAGCGGGGAGCCAAGCGCCAGCGCCGACGCGCTACCAGGGCACCATGCATCTGCGCCCGATCATCGAAGGTGACCGCACCCTCATCGAATGGTCGGTCGCCCTCGATACGGAACCTGCGGACGCCGATCGCTGGCAAGCGCTGTTTGGCTCCTGGATTCCCGATTGGACGGACTCACTTGCGCGGACATTGGCTCGCGTCAGTCCGCGATCGCGTTAGCGAGCGCTCACTGCGCGTCCGCGTCGCCCTTCGGCCGTGCGCCGCCGAAGATGCGGGTGCCTTCCGCGGTCAGGTAGGGCTTCAGCGCCTCCCACGGCACGAACGCGACATATTCGCCCTCGGCGTAGGGGCCGACGGCGTAGGGCGGGTAATGGAAGGTGAGGCCGGAGCTCTTGCCCGCTTCGGCTGAGGGCGCGAGCGTCACTGCGCCGATCCTGAGCAGGTTCGGCGCGACGCCCTTGAACCACTCGTCGGTCGCTGTCTCGCTGGCGTCGCGCTTCTTCTTTTCGGCTCTCAGTGAGACGAGCACGGCCTTCACCATCGCTTTCATAGTCGCCCCGTTGTCGACGGTCTCGGCGAAGAACGGGCGGATCGAGATGCGCTTGTTCTCGGTCTTGTCCCACAGGATCGTGTTTACGTCCGAGTTCGGATGGGCGCCGTGCGTGTCCATGTAGTCGTTGCGCAGGACGCTGACGTAGCGATCGGCAATCACCGAGCGGATCGTGTATCTGCGCTCGAAATCCCAGCCGCCGTCCTTGAAGAACTGCGGATACTCCTTGCGCGAGGCGGCAGCTTCGGCCGCGTTCTTGTCGAGCCATTTCCTGCCTTCAGCAAGGCAATCGGCCGCCAGCGCTGCATCTGCCTTGACCTTATCGTCGAGGAAGATTCGCGCCTCGATGCTCTTGGTCTTGATGACGGCGTCGGGATTGGGTTCGGCTGCGTTTGCCAGACCGACCAGCGCGCCGCAAACCGCGGCCGCAGCCAGCGCGCGCATGAACGTTGGCGCGGGAAACATCACGCAAAATCCTTCTTGTCGGAAGATCGGCGGCGTCGGTTACTCCGCCGCCTCGCTATGCCCGAGCCGGGCGTTCAGCTTGCGGATCAGCTCCTCGGCTGCGTCCGCGATCACGGTGCCGGGCGGGAAGATGGCTTCGGCGCCGGCGGCATAGAGCGCATCGTAATCCTGCGGCGGCACCACGCCGCCGACGATAATCATGATGTCGTCGCGGCCCTGCTTCTTCAGCGCCGCCTTCAGCGCGGGCACGGCGGTGAGATGGGCGGCGGCGAGTGAGGAGACGCCGAGGATATGGACGTCGTTCTCGACCGCTTGCCGCGCGGCTTCATCCGCCGTGGCGAACAGCGGTCCGATGTCGACGTCGAAGCCGATGTCGGCGAAGGCAGACGCAATCACCTTCTGGCCGCGGTCGTGGCCGTCCTGGCCGATCTTGGCGACCAGGATGCGCGGGCGGCGGCCCTCCGCCTCCTCGAAGGCGTCGATCAGCGCCTGAACCTTCTCGACCTGGTTACCCATGCTGGACGCCTCCCGCTTGTAGACGCCGGTGATGGACTTGATCTCGGCGCGGTGCCGGCCGAACACCTTCTCCATCGCCTCCGAAATCTCGCCGACGGTCGCCTTGGCCCGTGCCGCGTCGATGGCGAGCGCGAGCAGATTGCCGTTGCCTTCGCCGGCCGAGCGCGTCAGCGCGGCGAGGGCGGCATCGACGTCCTTCTGATTGCGCTCGGATTTCAGCCGCGTCAGCTTGTCGATCTGCAAGCGGCGGACATTGGTGTTGTCGACCTTGAGGATGTCGATGGGAGCTTCGTCGGTCGGCTTGTACTTGTTGACGCCGATCACCGCCTGCTTGCCGGCATCGATGCGGGCCTGCGTCTTGGCCGAGGCTTCCTCGATGCGCAGCTTGGGCACGCCGGCCTCGATGGCCTTGGCCATGCCGCCGAGCTCCTCGACCTCCTGGATATGGCTCCAGGCCTTCGCCGCGAGGTCGCGCGTCAGCCGCTCGACATAATACGAACCGCCCCAGGGATCGATGATGCGGGTGGTGCCGCTCTCTTGCTGGAGGAAAAGCTGGGTGTTGCGGGCGATACGCGCCGAGAAATCGGTCGGCAGCGCCAAGGCCTCGTCGAGCGCATTGGTGTGCAGCGACTGGGTGTGGCCTTGGGTGGCCGCCATCGCCTCGACGGTGGTGCGCATCACGTTGTTGAAGACGTCCTGCGCCGTCAGCGACCAGCCCGAGGTCTGGCTGTGCGTGCGCAGCGACAGCGAGCGCGGGTCTTTCGGGTTGAACGGCTTCAGCAGCTTCGCCCAGAGCAGGCGCGCGGCGCGCAGCTTGGCGACTTCCATGAAGAAGTTCATGCCAATCGCCCAGAAGAACGACAGGCGCGGCGCGAAACGGTCGACGTCGAGGCCGGCGGCAAGGCCGGCGCGCAGATATTCGACGCCGTCGGCGAGCGTATAGGCGAGCTCGAGATCCTGCGTCGCACCGGCCTCCTGCATGTGATAGCCGGAGATCGAGATCGAATTGTACTTCGGCATCCTCGTGGAGGTGTAGGCGAAGATGTCCGAGATGATCCGCATCGAAGGCGCAGGCGGATAGATGTAGGTGTTGCGCACCATGAACTCTTTCAGAATGTCGTTCTGAATCGTCCCTGAGAGTTTTTCCGGCGGCACGCCCTGTTCCTCGGCAGCCGCGACATAGAGCGCGAGGATCGGCAGCACCGCGCCGTTCATGGTCATGGACACGCTCATCTGGTCGAGCGGAATCCCTGCGAACAGCGTGCGCATGTCGTAGATGGAATCGATGGCAACACCGGCCATGCCGACGTCGCCGCCAACGCGCGGATGGTCGCTGTCATAGCCGCGATGGGTGGCGAGGTCGAAGGCGACCGAGAGGCCTTTCTGTCCCGCCGCGAGGTTGCGGCGGTAGAACGCGTTGGAATCCTCCGCCGTGGAGAAGCCGGCATATTGCCTGACGGTCCAGGGCTGGTTGACATACATGGTGGGGTAGGGACCACGCAGATAGGGCGCGATGCCGGGATAAGTCTCGAGGAAATCGAGCCCGGCGACATCTGCCTCGCCATAAGCGGGCTGCACCAGAATGCCCTCGGGCGTCAGCCACGGCTCGGCGCTGCCGGTCGGCGCGGCGGTGGTTGTGCGCGCGAAGGCGACATCGGCGAAATTGGGAATGCGGCTCATGGTCTCAACCATATGATAGACGCTCAATCATGATCCGGATGCTGATGGCTGACGATGGTCGCCATCTTCTCCGGCCCGTAATTCTGTTGCGTGGTCTGGCTCGGCAGGTTGGCGATGCCGACCACCCAGCCGAGACGGGACTCGGTACCGAACTGCCGCGTCGGTATCACCCGGTCGGGATGGTCGAAAGCGCCGGTCATGATCTCGATCCGATCGCCGTCGATGCGGCCAAAGCTCAGCGGCGTGCCGCAGGCGGCGCAAAAGCCGCGCTGGGCGATCGAAGAGGATCGGAAGAATGAGGGTTGCCCCTTGGTCCAGGCAAAGTCCGTCTTGTTGATGTCGGCGAAAGAGGCGAATGGCGCGCCAGCCGCCTTCTGGCACATCCGGCAGTGGCAGATCGAGATCCTGGTCGGCGCCGTCATGACTCCAAAGCGCACGGCGCCGCATTGGCAGCCACCGGTGAGAACGGGTTTGCTGGTTTCGGTCATGCCTGTTCCATCCGTCGATAGGCGTCTTGCAGCGTCGCAAGTGCATCGCCGCCGGCGAAGACGAAACCGGTGACGCCGGCCGCGCGCAGCGCCGCCTCGGCATTGGTCGGGCGGCCTGCCAGATAGATATGCCGCGCGCCGGTCGTTTGCAGGGCCCGTGCAGCGGCTTCGGCATGTTCCGCATAGACCTTGTCGCTGGAACAAAGGCAGGCGAGTTCGGCGCCGGAGGCCTTGAAAGCGGCCGCGAGCTTGGCCGGATCGGCAAAGCCCTCGCTGTCGACGGCCTGGATGCCGCCGGCTTCGAAGAAGCTCTTGGCAAAGGTCGCCCGTGCCGTGAAATCGGCGGGCGTGCCGAGATTGGCCAGGAACACTTTTGGCCGCGCGCCACGTGCCTTCAACGCGGCATCCGACTTGTCGCGCAACGCTTCGAACGGTTCCGCAAGCCGGATCGGTGGCAGCGACTCGAATTTGTATTTTTGCTCACCGTAACGCGGAAGCGCGACCGGCGTCGCCTTCAGCACGAGCGTCTCGCTCTCGTGCAGGTTTGGAAACTCGCTGGCGCCGGTCAGCACGTCGCGGCGCTTTGCGATGTTGGCGTCGCGCGCTTTTCGTGCCGCCGCGACCTTGCCCTGGAACAGACCCTGCTGAAGCGCTGCGAAGGCGCTGCCGGCTTTCTCGCTCTCCTGGAACAGCGCCCAGGCGGCGTCGCAGAGCTGCGCCGTCAGCGTCTCGATGCCGCCGGCGCCGGCGGCGGGATCGCTGACTTTGGCGAGGTTGCTCTCTTCCAGCAGCAAAAGCTGCGTGTTGCGCGCCACGCGCCGCGCGAACGGATCGGGTAGCCCGAGCGCCAGCGTGTGCGGCAGCACGGTGATCGCATTGGCGCCGGCAAGCCCCGCCGCAAAGGTCGCGATGGTCGCGCGCAGCATGTTCACGTAAGGGTCGCGCTGCGTCAGCATGCGCCAGGCCGTATCGGCGGCGATGAACAGCGGTTTTGGCGTGAGTCCGCACGCCGTCTCGATGCGCGCCCAGAGCAGCCGCAGCGCGCGGAATTTGGCCATGGTCAGGAACTGGTCGGCATCGGCGGAAAGCCGCGCATAGACCATGCCCTGCGCCTGCCCCAGCGCAATGCCGGCGCCTTCGATCGCGCGCAGATAGGCAACGCCGCAGGCGAGCACGAAGGCGAGCTCCTGCACCTCCGAGCCGCCGGCATCGTGGATCACGCGCCCGTCGGCCGACGCGAACGGCCCCTTGAAGCCGAGCGCCGCCAGGCCCTTGATGGCGCCGGCGACGGCGGGAACAATTTCCTCCCACGTATAAGGGCTGTGACCCCACACAGCGCTAGCCGCGAGCGGATCGAGCCCGAAGCGGATGTTGCAGGCGGCAGGATCGAGGCCAGCGCTCTTCACATATTCCGCGACATGGATCGAGGCCATCCGCGATTGCGGCCCGATCTGGAGCTCGAGGCCGATGCCGGCATCGAGATGGATGTCCTTCAAGACTTTTGCGACTGCATCGGCCGACGGTTCCAGGCCGAAACCGTGGGCGCCGCTGCCGCCGGCGAACACCAGCGCGAGCCCCGTCGCACCATTCTCGAGATCGGTCAGCGCCTGCGCGTTCGCGGCGGCCGCATCGGGATGGTCGACCCGCTGCATGATCTGCCAGGGCGCAGCCAGCGGCCGGCCCGCCACGGGCGCAACGCCCTTGGCGCGCGGGTAGAGCGGTTCGATCTTCAGGCCATCATAGGTCTTGCCGACCAGCTTCTCGAACGGCGCGCCTTTCAGCACGCCGTCGACCAGCTTGCGCCAGTCTTCGATCGTGGCCTTGGGGAATTCCGCCGCCAGCGGCAGGTCGTCAGTCACGGAGGTCATACGGCCCAGGGCTCCCGACAATCTTGTTATTCGCAGGCGAAATTGCCACGGCGGACCGTCCCTGCAAACGGTTGTTTTTGGTTAACCGGTATCCGGAAGCCGCTCAATGCCTTGCGTCGAGACGCTGGCGAGCCCGTCACGCACACGAATGCCTGATATCACGCGGTCGGGCGCGATTTCGGCCAGCGGCACCAGCACGAAGGCGCGCTCGAACAGGCGCGGATGCGGCAGGGTCAGATCGGGTTTCTGCAAGCTCACATCGTCATAGGCGATCATGTCGAGATCGAGCGTGCGCGGGCCCCAGCGCCGCTCCTTGTCGCGTGTGCGGCCGAATTTCTGCTCGACCTTCTGCAGCACGAACAGCAGTGCATGCGGATCGAGGCTGGTCTCGATCTCGATGCAGGCATTGATGAAGGGGTCCTGGTCCTCGTCGCCCCACGGCGGGGTCGCATAATCCGACGAGCGCGCGATCAGCGCGGCTTGCGCCATGCCGCAGATATGGGCGATCGCCTTGCCGAATGTCGCGCGGACATCGCCGACATTGCCGCCGAGTGCGATCAGCACGCTTGCCATCTTATGGATGCCGCGAGCGCGTCAGCATGATGCCGACGTCATCGAAGATCGCGGCGATCGGCGCATGCGGCTTGTGCACGGTGATCTTCACGGCGCGGATGCGCGGGAAATGCGACAGGATGGCATCGGCGACCGCGCCGGCCGCGCGCTCCAGGAGCTTGTAATTAGTGTTCTTGAACGCTGCCGTCGTGGTCGCCACGACCTCGGCGTAGGACACGGTGTCGGCGAGCCGGTCGCTACGCGAAGGCTCCGACAGATCGGTATAGAGTTCGAGATCGATGACGAAGCGCTGGCCGACTTCGGTTTCGTGATCCATGACGCCGTGGCGGGCATGGATCGACAGGCCGGTCACGAAGATCGTATCGGTCATGGCTTGCTCTCGATTGCGTGCGCCACCCGCAGGGCCTGCAAGGTTTCGGCGACGTCATGGGTCCGGATGATCTTGGCGCCGCGCTGCGCGGCGATGAGGTGCGCGGCGATCGAGCCGGCGAGCCGCTCTTTCGGCTCCGACGGCGACACCGAAGCGATGAAGCGCTTGCGCGAGGCACCGACCAGGATTGGCAGGCCGAACATGTCGAGTTCACGCAGCCGCGCCAGCGCGATCATGCTCTGCTCGGCCGTCTTGCCGAAACCGATGCCGGGATCGAGCACGATTTTTTCCCGCGCGATGCCGGCCTTGGCCGCAATATCCAGCGAGCGCAGGAAGAAGGTCTTCATGTCCGTGACGATGTCGATGGTGGGGTCGGCATTGTCGCGGTTATGCATGACGATGACCGGAACGCCTTTCACAGCGACCAGCGGTGCCATGGCGGCGTCGCGTTGCAGACCCCAGACATCGTTGACGATGGCCGCGCCCTGGTCGAGCGCGAAGGCCACCACCTCCGCCTTCATGCTGTCGATCGAGACGGGCGCCCCAAGCGCCACGACACCAGCCAGCACCGGCTTCAGCCGGGCGAGTTCGTATTCCGCCGTGACCGGCTGGGCGCCCTTGTAGGGCCGGGTGGACTCGGCGCCAATATCGATGATGTCGACGCCATCAGCGATCATCGCCCGGGCTCGCGCGAAGGCCTGCTCGGGCGCGATGAACTCGCCGCCATCGGAGAAGGAATCCGGGGTGACGTTGAGCACCCCCATCACCGCCGGAATCGATCGTTCCAGCAGCGTCCGCAGCACGTCGGCCCCGGCCGAGCCGGCCGGCGGGACGGATGGAGAGGGCGAGGCACTCATGCGGGTGGCTTTAGCGGTCGGGGAGGGGGAGTCAAGACGGAAGGGGGGCCGACATGCCCGCGGGGTGCCAACACCCTCGCTGTCATTGCCCGCGAAGGCGGGCAATCCAGTATTCCAGAGGCGAGCCCGTGATACGGAGCAGCCGCGGCGTACTGGATACCCCGCCTTCGCGGGGTATGACGACGGAGTTTGGGGGATGCAGTGATGCCCGTCAGCAAACGGCGCCGAGAGCTAACGCGGCTAGCCGTATGCTAAGAGAGACGCCGCCCTAATACGTGATCTTCGGCGGCAGCTTCTTCGCTTTGGCGATGATGTCGCCGACCGACTTCTCGGAAGGCAGGATGCGGAGGAGCTTCTTCTTCTCGTTGGCGTCCCGCATGCTCTGGGCGAGCCTTGCCGGATTACGATAAGCAAGCTCGCGTACGGTGGTGACGCCGGCGGCGCGAACGAGGCCGACCTTGGCCCGGCCCATGCCGGGGATGCGCATGTAGTCCGAGACGTTGGCCCATTCCAACAGCAGCTGCTCGCTGATGCCGGTCTTGGCGGACAGTGCCTTGCGGCCCTTCACGGTGGAGGCGGCTTCGAGCAGCGCGTCGGTGGTGCGGATTCCTTGCGCCTTCAATTTGTTGGCGGCAAAGGCCGACAGGCCGTCAATCTCGGAGATCGGATATGTCATGATACTCGAATATGAAATGCGTGGCTTCAGGCGAACTGGCTGAGGCCCGGCGTCCCCGCGATGATCTTGCCCATCTGATCCGCTCCGATTTTGTCTCGGCCGAAGCGGAAAAGTTCACGGGCGACGTTTTGAATCTCCGACATGCCCAGTCCAAGGCCCATCAGGCGCGAGCCGACGGCCATCAGGCCGCCGCCCATCAGCCGCGACAGTCCGCCGCCGCTCTTGCACGCCTCGATCGCGGCTTCTGCTCCGGGGATTTGATCAATCAGAGCCTGAACGCTATCGGAAGGACCCTCGCTGCGGAGGAAGCCCAGGATAATGCCGACGGTCTTTTCCGCGACAGCACTATCTATGCTGGCGTTTGTCGCCAGCCGTCCGATCAGCTCGTCCATATGGCCTGCCCCTCAGCCGGTTCACATGCCGGAGTATTGCTTTCGAAAATGATCTTGAGCCGGTGCGATGTGAAATTCAAGCGATGAACGCACGCCTCGCCGCGATTCATCTTCGAACGCGTAAGCAGTGTTGCAGCGGTGCAAGAGCGGAGATGGAATCAGCAAAAAAATACCGCGGTGCGAACGCTCCATTCCGACTTTCGGCTGATATTTCCGCCAATGTCGCATGTTTGGGACGCGTTGAATGGTTTTAATCGACGCACAACATGCGTTAAACTACGGAACTAATGCATTCGAGTTTCGATACGCGAAACCTGCAGAGATCAGTGAGAATTATGACCGCACAGGACAGCAAGCTCGGTGACACCGACGCCAAGATTTTCGTCGGCAAGGGAGACGAGCAGGCCTGGCTGACGCTGGCACTCGCCAATCGCCACGGCCTCGTCACCGGTGCAACCGGAACCGGCAAGACGGTGTCGCTGCAAGTGATGGCGGAAGGATTTGCGCGCGCCGGTGTTCCGGTCTTCGCCGCAGACATCAAGGGCGACCTCTCCGGCATCTCCGAGGTCGGCGAAGCCAAAGATTTCATCGTCAAACGCGCCACCGAGGTGGGGCTGACCTTCCAGCCCGACCAGTTCTCGACGGTGTTCTGGGACGTGTTCGGCGAGCAGGGCCACCCGGTGCGGGCGACCGTCACGGAAATGGGGCCGCTTCTGCTCGCGCGCATGCTCGATCTGAACGACGTGCAGGAAGGCGTGCTCAACGTCGCCTTCCGCGTCGCCGACGACAACGGTCTTGCCTTGATCGACATGAAGGACCTTCGCGCGCTGCTCGACGCCATCGTGCCCGATAGCGGGAAAAAGGCAGCGGACGCGGAGGAGGATCCGTTCGCCGTCATCCGCAAGGCCGCCCAGGGCTTCGGCAATGTCACCAAGGCGACTGTCGGCACCATCCAGCGCCAGCTCCTGGTGCTGGAGAACCAGGGTGGCACCAAATTCTTCGGCGAGCCGGCGCTGACGCTGAAGGACTTCATGAAGACCGACCGCGACGGCCGCGGCATGGTCAACATCCTGGTCGCCGACAAGCTGCTTCAGAGCCCGCGACTTTATGCGACATTCCTGTTGTGGATGCTGTCGGAGCTGTTCGAGGAGCTGCCCGAGGCTGGCGACTTGCCCAAGCCGAAGCTCGTGTTCTTCTTCGACGAGGCGCATCTGTTGTTCAACGACGCGCCCAAAGCGCTGATGGACAAGATCGAGCAGGTGGTGCGTCTGATCCGCTCCAAGGGCGTTGGCGTCTACTTCGTGACGCAGAACCCGGTCGACGTGCCCGACCGCGTGCTCGGGCAACTGGGCAACCGGGTCCAGCATGCGCTGCGCGCCTTCACCCCGCGCGACCAGAAGGCGGTCACCGCCGCAGCCCAGACCTTCCGGCCCAACCCGAAGCTCGACACCGCCAAGGTGATCATGGAGCTCGGCAAGGGCGAGGCGCTGGTATCCTTCCTCGAAGGCAATGGCACCCCTTCGATGGTGGAGCGGGTGATGATACGGCCGCCATCGGCCCGGATCGGACCGATCACGCCGGAGGAGCGCAAGGCGATCATGGCGGCAAGCCCGGTCATGGGCAAATACGACACCGCCGTCGATTCCGAGTCCGCCTACGAGATCCTTCAGAAGCGCCTCGCCGGCACGGCGGCAACGGCCGACGGTTCGGCAGGCGGAAGCGGTGGCGGCGTCCTCGGCCAGATCGGCTCGATCGTCGGCACCATCTTTGGCACCAACGTCAAGCGTGGCCGGCTGTCGACCGGCCAGGTCATTGCGCGCGACGTGACGCGATCGGTGACTAACCAGGTGATCGGGGGGATGGCCGCAAATATCGGCAAGTCGGTCGCCGGCCAGTTCGGCGGCTCGATCGGCCGCACCCTGGTTCGCGGCGCGCTCGGCGGATTGCTGCGGCGGTAGGCAGCAGGTCCGGCCATGACGCTGCGGAAGGTTTAGCGGCCATCGGGGAGCCATCACCACCGGCACAAATTCCGGTGAGGGACTCTCCAAACATCCGTCCGTCTGCTACGTGGTAGTCCGCCGCCGACTGGACCCCACCGTGATCTCCGCCACCCCGTTAGCCAAACCCGATGCGCCGAGACGCCTGTCGTTGCGTGCGCCGCTCGACCTGCTTTTCCTGTTCTGCTGCCTCCTCCTGACTGCCGACGTGCTCATTCCCGAGATCTTCGGCCACGGCAAGACCAAGGATTACGGGCTGTGGTACTGGGCCGGGCAGCAGGTCTTGCAGGGGCGGCCGCTCTATCCCGGTGACATCAGCGACTATTTCGAGTTCATCTATCCACCGCTGCCGGCGGTCCTGCTGGCGTTCCCGAGCTGGTTCGGCAAGATCCCGCTCTATGTCGTGCTGTCGATCCTGAATGCGGTGGCGTGGTGGTGCACCGGTACGTTCTCCCAGGTGTTGGCCGGATCGGACCGCAGGGCCGGTCCGTGGCTGGAAGCGCTGCCCGCCTTCGTCACCGTCACCTTCGTGTTCGACATGTTCGACCTCGGCCAGCCGAACCTCGTCCTGCTCGCGATGATGCTCTACGGCTTCTGGAGCTTGCGGCATCAGCACCACTGGCTTGCCGGCTTCATGTTCGCGCTCGCGACCGCCATCAAGGTGTTTCCGATCGCAGTGCTGCCTTATCTCGTCTGGCGGCGGAAGTGGGAGGCCGTGGTCGCGACCGTCGCCTTCATCGGCATTCTTCTTTACGTCGTGCCGGCGCCGATCCGCGGCTTCGAGCGCAACGCGGCCGAACTTGCGACCTGGTACCAGGCCATGGTCGGGAGCAGCTCGGAAAAAGGCTTTGGCCAGCGCGACGAGCAGAACTGGTCGTGGGTCAACCAGTCCCTCATTGCCGTCACGCATCGCCTGGGCCGGCCGATCAATTACAATCTGGAAGATCCCAACAAGCCGCCGCGTACGATGAACGTCATCGACGTCGACTACCGGACGGCGAACTGGATCGTGCTCGCGCTGTCGGCACTGCTCGGGCTCGGCTTCGTCGCGATCATGCCTCGGCAAGCGCGGCGCACGGCGCGCTCCGATGCCGAGGAGCTCGGCATCCTGTTCTGCCTGATGACGATTGCCTCGCCTCTGGCGCGACAATACTATTTCATGTGGTTGTTCTTCCCGATGACGGTGCTGATGCATCGGGCTGCCTTCGACGCGCGGGCGAATGTGCGGCTGGGAACCTGGCTCGCTTTGGCCGCGGCCGGCATCCTCATGCTGCTGTCGCTGCCGTGGTTTCCCAATGTCATCCAGGCCTGGGGCAATAATCTCGTTGCGACCGCCATCCTTGCCGGCAGCCTCGCATGGCACATCCGGCACCCGCCGGTTGCGGCTGGCCCCGAGGCCGCGCCGGCGCTAAAAGCGCAGACACCTTGAGCCCCCGATTTCTTGAGACTCGAAAGTCAGGATCACGACCATGGCCAATGCGCAGCTTCAATCCGTGCTCGACCACATCGACAAGGATTTCGACAACAGCCTGGAGCGCCTGTTCTCGTTGTTGCGGATCAAGTCGATCTCCGCGGATCCGGCCTTCGCCGCCGATTGCAAGGCAGCGGCCGAGCATCTCGCCAAGGACATCGCGAGCCTCGGTGTTGCCACTGAAGTGAGGCCGACCGCCGGCCATCCCGCCATCGTCGGCAAGACCGGGGCAGGCGGACGACCGCACGTGCTGTTCTACGGCCATTACGACGTACAGCCGGTCGATCCGCTCGATCTCTGGCACCGTCCGCCGTTCGAGCCTGTCGTCACCGACCATGCCGATGGCCGCAAGATCATCGTCGCGCGCGGTGCCGAGGACGACAAGGGCCAGGTCATGACCTTCGTCGAGGCCTGCCGCGCCTGGAAAAAGGTGACGGGCTCGCTGCCGATCGACATCACCTTCCTGATCGAAGGCGAGGAGGAGGTTGGCTCGAAGAATTTCGTGCCCTTCATCGAGGCCAACAAGGACGAGTTCAAAGCCGACTACGTGCTGGTCTGCGACACCGGCATGTGGGACCGCAACACGCCGGCGATCACGACGTCGTTGCGCGGCTTGCTCTATGAGGAGCTTAAGATCACCGCCGCCAATCGCGACCTGCATTCCGGCGTGTTCGGCGGCAGCGCGATGAACCCGATCCGGGTGCTGACCAAAATTCTCGGTGGCCTGTTCGATGACGACAACCGCATCACCATCCCCGGCTTCTATGACGGCGTGAAGGACCTGCCGCCCGATATCCTCGAGCAGTGGAAGAAGCTCAATCTCACGCCGGAGATGTTTTTGAAGCCGATCGGCCTGTCGATCCCGGCGGGCGAGAAGGGCCGGTTGCTGATCGAGCAGGCCTCCTCGCGTCCGACCTGCGACGTCAACGGCATCTGGGGCGGCTATATCGGCGAGGGCTCAAAGACGGTGATCCCGTCGCATGCCTCGGCCAAGGTCTCGTTCCGTCTGGTCGAGGGGCAGGATCCCGCAAAGATCCGCAAGGCTTTCCGCGACTATGTGACGGCGCGCATTCCCGGCGATTGCAAGGTCGAGTTCGGTGACCATTCCGCCGCGCCTGCGGTCGCGCTCGACTGGAACATGAAGCCGCTTGCCGCCGCCAGCAAGGCGCTGACCGAGGAATGGGGCAAGGAGACCGTGCTGATGGGCTCGGGCGCCTCGATCCCGATCGTCGCAGACTTCAAGCGCACGCTTGGCCTCGACTCGCTGCTGGTCGGCTTCGGCCTCGACGATGACAACATCCATTCGCCGAACGAGAAGTACGACCTCCGCAGCTTCCAGAAGGGCATCCGTTCCTGGGCCAGGATTCTCGCCGCGCTGGCGGAGGTGAAGTAAAGGCGGTGTCGTAGGGTGGCAAAGCGCAGCGTGCCCACCACTTCCGAGGCGAACTGCGAGATGGTGGGCACGGCGCTATGCGCCTTTGCCCACCCTACGAGAGCGCCTTCCGTCATCCTGAGGTGCGAGCCGTGGAGCGCAACGCGCTTCACGGTAAGCCTCGAAGGATGCACGGCCCCGATGCAGCCGGGCCGTCGCCCTTCGAGGCTCGCCGAAGAGGCGAGCACCTCAGGGTGACGGTGATGGTGATTGCGACCGCCGCCCCAAATAAAAACGCCGCCCGGAATTGAGCGGCGTTTCATTCCAAAACGTGCAGAGGTAGTTGACGTCTACCCTACACGAAACCACGAAAATCTCAAGAGCGGTAGCCGGGAAGCTCGCGGTCGAGCTTGCGCAGCAGCGGCGGCCACACGAGGTTGGTGGCGCGCAGCTCGGCGCGGTCGCGGTTTGACAGCAGCTCGGTGTTCTTGTCGATCGCGACGTCGTCGACCGGATAGACCGGCGTGCCCAGCGCGCGCGTGCGCACCTGCATCGAGCAGGCGCGCTCGAGGTGATACATGCGCTCGAAGGCGGAGGCGACCGAGCGGCCGACCGTCAGCGTGCCATGGTTGCGCAGGAGCATGTGGTTGTGGTCGCCGAGGTCCTTCTGGAGCCGCGGCCGCTCGTCGTGGTCGAGCGCGATGCCTTCATAGTCGTGATAGGCGAGATCGTGGGTGACGAGCTGGGCGGTCTGGTTCAGCGGTAACAGGCCTTCGGCGCTGCTCGACACAGCGGTGCCGTCGAGCGTGTGGAGATGCAGCACGCAGATCGCGTCCTCGCGCACCTCGTGGATCGCCGAATGGATGGTGAAGCCGGCCGGGTTGATGCTGTATTCGCTCTCGGAGAGCTGATTGCCGTGCAAATCGACCTTGACGAGGCTCGACGCCGTGATCTCATCGAACATCAGCCCGTAGGGATTGATGAGGAAGTGATGGTCGGGGCCGGGCACGCGCGCGGAGATGTGGGTGTCGACCAGATCGTCCCAGCCGTACAGCGCGACCAGGCGATAGCAGGCGGCGAGATTGACCCGTTGCTGCCACTCGGCCTCCGTCATGTTCGACGGCACTTCCTTCAGGCGCGCTTCCGCTGGCGACATGGCTGATCTCTCCGAACATCGTTGTTGCGGGGAGAGAGCGTAGTCTTGCGCCGGGTTGACGGCAAGGCGCAAGGAGCGTGGCTGTCGCGCGTAGCCTGCATGGAGCTTCCGCCGTAGCTCGAAGAGCGAAGGCGGAAGCGCAATGCGGGACGCCTGATCCCGGATTTCGCTTGCGCTCCATCCGGGCTACGGTCGAGAGAAAATGATTACGGCGCCGGGATCGACAGCAGGCTGGAAATGCTGCGGCCGCGGATATCGTAGACGCGGGCGAACACCACGTCGTCGCGCTTGATCTCGACCATGACGGGCGCGGTGAGGCCCTTGCAGTAGAACTCGCCCAGCGTCATCGCGAAATCGGCCGCATTGGAATCCCAGCCGATGGTGAAGTCCGGTCCGAGCGCGACCTGGGCCGGACGCTGCGGACCGCACACCGCGACCTTCCATTTGCGATTGACCGGCGGCACTTCCTGGCGCTCGATCAACTGCTCGCGCAATTCATCGGAAGCCTGCTTCAGCGCCAGGCCCCAATAGTCCAGCATGAAGCGGTCGTCGGCGCCGCGCACGGTGCCGGCGATGTGGTTGAAGTGGGTGTATTGATAGGGATGCAGCCGGATCATCTCGGCGAGCGACAGCGCAAGGCCGAAGCAGAAGGTGGCGAGCACGACCGGCTGCCAGGTGCGGTGATTGGCGCGCAGGCGCTCCATGGCCCAGGCAAACGCGACGCCGCCGAGCACCGCCATCGGCGGGATCACGAAGACGAAATGGCGGATGCCATTGTACAGCGCCGGCCGCTTCACCATTGCGATCGCGAGCGGCAGGGTCGCGGCCAGCGTCAGCATCAAGAGGATGGTCTTGCGGCGCGCGGGAACCTCGCGGCGCGGCAGCAGTGCGAAAGTGCCAATCACGGCGCCGGTCATCAGCACCAGCATGACCTCGGGCAGCTGCAGCGCGAACAGCGTCGGCAGATAGGACCAGGGCATGTCGGGCACGGACACGATCGCGCCGTCGAACATCTCCTTCCAGGGCTTCTCGAAGAAGTGCGAGAAGTAGGTCAGCGCCTCGAAGGGATTGCCGGGCTGCATGATCGACCACGGCCAGATCAGCCCCATCACGAGGTAGCCGAGCACGAGGCCGGGCAGCAGCACGTAGACGACATGGGCGAAGCGGCGGATCGATTCGCGCAGGCCCTCGCTGCGCAGCTCCTCCAGGAACAGCGGCATGAAGCCGAGCACGGCGTAGACCAGTGCGAGACCGCCGAGAACGCGGCAGCCCAGCGAAAGGCCGGCACCCAAGCCGACGATCAGCACCGTGCGCGGCGACGGCTGCGGATATTCCTCCGCGAGACGGACGAGGCCCAGCATCAGGATGATCATGGCCACCGCGAAGGGCGCATCCTTCGGGTTCATGAACATGTGGCCGTAGAAGATCGGGCAGAGCGCAAGCAGCAGGAGTGAGGCGAGACCGGCAAGGGGGCCGCCGATGCGGCGACCGAGCCGCCACGTCACCGCAAGCCCAATCACACCGACGATGGCGCCGACCAGACGTCGCGTCTCGAACAGTTCGAGCGGAATGATCTTGTGCAGGAGAGCGGCGACCATGTCGAAGCCGCCGCCATACATGTAGAGATTGGCGAAGGAGAGCGCCGCCGTGTCCCTGAAGCCGGAACCGAACATGCGCAGCAACAGGTCGGCATATTCAGCGTGGGTGTAATCGTCCCAGCCGAGCCCGTAGTCGCGGAAGGTCAATCCTGCAATGACGGCGACCGCGGCCAGCACCAGCATGGCGAGATCGTCGCAAGTCCGTTCGACCGAGCGCCGCAGAGGCGTGTCGATCGCCGAAGTCGTGATGGATGTCATGGCTATTGGTGACCCGGAATCCCCTCTCGGCCCTGCTGGTGCGCGCGGGCCTGCTCCCCGGAATCCCTATAGCGCAGTTCCATTACCAAGTAATTGGGCATTATGGCTAAATTCCTGATGCGACGCAGCAAAACCAGAAACTTGGAGCACTGTAGCAGTAGCGAGCCGCAGCTGAAGGGAATGTGAATAAGTCCCTGATTTCTTTCCCTTTAGGAACAGTGCCCACAATTGGCCGTTGGCGTGGAACACCGTATGACGGTATCGTGGTTTGACGAGTGTCGCGTGTGGGTGCGCGGCCGGGGGTAAGTTCGATGACCTTGGCAATGTTGATTGTGGGGATTTTCGCCGTTCTGGCGGGCCTCCTTGCGATCCTGTTTGGTTACACAGTCAGGGAATTCAGTGTCGGCAGCACCCTCATAATCTCCGGAACTATCGGCGTCTGCACCGGAATGTTACTGGTCGGCCTGCATCTCCTGCTGCTCGAGCTGAAGGGCATCGCCCGCCGGCTGGCCACCGGAGCAGCCGCATCGGAGGTTCGGGTCAGGCCCGTGCTGCCGGGTCTGACGATGCCTGGCGCGCCTGCGCCCGAGCCGGCGCTTGCCCAGCCTGCGAAGATCGAACCGGCGCCACCACCAGCCGCAGCCCCTCCGCCGTGGCAGAGCGAAGCCGCCGCGCGCGAACGTCCGCGCGTCGAGGCGCCGGAAGCACCAACGCCTCCTGCGGCTCCGGAGGCGCCGCGCCGCCGCAACCTGTTGTTCGCCTCGACTTCGCGCAAGGAGCGTGAGCGCGCGGAGGCGAAGGCCACCGAGGGCCCGTCGCCGCCTCATGAGGAACCAGCAGCGCCCGCCGCCCCGGATGTTCCGCCTGCCAGTTTCGAGGACGCCTGGCCGAAGCCGGAGCGCATGCGCCCGCCGGAGCCGCCGGTCACCTCGCGCCGGCCTCCGCCGCGCTCGCCCTCGACCTTTGCGGACGCCGCTCCGCCGCCGCCTGCAGCTGAACCGCCGCCTGCGCCTGAGCCGGCGGCTGCGGCCGATCAGGCGCCCGTCACCGTGCTCAAGTCCGGCGTCGTCGATGGCATGGCCTATTCGCTCTATTCCGACGGTTCGATCGAAGCACAGATGCCGGAGGGCATGATGCGCTTTGCCTCGATCGACGAGCTCCGCGCACATCTCGACCAGCGGGGTTGAGGCCGCCGCGCAGAAAGTAAAGCGCCGCCGTTCGCCAGTAATCAGCTCTTCCTCGACAGTTGTCGTGGTTCCGCCGAACGTATTGTTGACAGGGAATACTCTGGCGTCGTCAATCCCGTGAGAAGGATGGCGGAGAAAGGGCGGGCGCATGTCGGATGCGGGGAACAAGAATTTCATCGAGCTGACGGCAAGCATCGTGTCGGCCTATCTCAGCAACAATCCGACGCCGTCGGCGGAGATTCCGAACCTGATCAGCCAGGTGCATGGCGCGCTGCTGCGGGTCTCGTCGGGTCGTACCGAGACCGCGCCGCTCGAGCCGGCCAAGCCGGCGGTCTCGCTGAAGAAGTCTATCGCGCCGGATTATCTGGTGTGCCTGGAAGACGGCAAGCGCTTCAAGTCGCTGAAGCGCCACCTGCGCACTCAGTACAACATGACGCCGGAGCAATATCGCGAGAAATGGGGCTTGCCGGCCGACTATCCCATGGTCGCGCCGAACTACGCGGTGGCACGCTCGCAGCTGGCGAAGCAGATGGGCCTCGGACAGCAGCAGCGGAAGCGGAAGTAGCTCTCAGGACGCTTCCGCGAGCGCCTCTTTGGCGTCGGTCTTGATGCGCTCGACCATCGAGCGCAGGCCATTGGAACGCTGCGGCGTCAGATGATCGCGAAAGCCGAACTCGTTGAACACGGCGATCGCGTCGGTGTCGAGGATCTCCTGCGGCGTGCGGCCGGAATAGAGCGCGAACACGATCGCAACCAGCCCGCGCACGATATGCGCATCACTGTCGCCGCGATACTTCAGGATCGGCGCGCCATTGCCGCGCTCGACCAGCTTCTGGAGCCAGACCTGGCTGACACAGCCTTGCACCTTGTTCGCGGCAGAATGCTCTGCCTGCGGCATGGGTTCCAGGGTGCGGCCGAGCTCAATGACGTACCGGTAGCGGTCGTCCCACTCGTCGAGAAGTTCGAAATTGTCCCTGATTTCGTCGATCGTCGTCATGCTGGCCCATGTTCCCTTTTAGGCCAATATAGGGACGCGAAGCCGTGAAATCGATAGGGTTTGGGGCTAATTTGCGACCGCAGGTCCGCGCCATTCCAGCGCGAGGTCGTCCTGGGTCAGGGTGTCGCGCGGCGCCTCGCTCGCAACGGCATCGCCTTCGCCAGCCAGCGCGATCGAGCCGGTATGGTCGGGCGCCTTCTTGTCCGTCTTGTCGTTCTTCTCGTTGGTGATCTGCTCTTTCTTGTCGTTGATGATCTGGTAGATCTTGCGCGCGCCGTCCTGGGCACGCTGGCCGATGATGGTCGCGGCCTGTCCACCGACCTCGCAGGCCGTCGGCTGGCGCTTGCAGAACTGGGTCACGTCGGAGACGGCTGCGGTCGCAGCCTGCACCGCATCGGCGGCGCCGATCTGCGGCAGCTTCTCCGATTCGGGCGTCTTGTCCCGCGGCAGCAGCACCAGCACCAGCCCGAGCCAGAATGTGATGCGGATCAGAAAGCGCATCTTGCGACCTGTACGTTCGATCCCGCCGCGGCGATCTCCGCGGATGTCGGACCTAGCAAGCCTCGATAAATCGCAAGTGATTGCCTTGAGCTTAATTCGCGGAAAATTTACGCAAAAATCTTCGGGATCGACGGTCTCGTAAATTTTCGATTGACGCCCGCGCCCGTGATTCTGCTGGCCCCCTGCATCCACCAATTCGAAACCATGCCGAGGAGTGTGAAACTCCGTGTTCACCATCCGCAGCGAAGACGTCGCCAAATCGTCTAAAAAGCTCCGCGATGACGCGGTGTCCGGCCGCACGCCGCGCCGCCTTAGCACTCGTTTAAGGTCGCTCTGACACGGTGGCTCAACGATAAGGAGGCGTTCCGGCGCGTCTTCTAAAGACGATTGAGCCGAAGCGCGAGACCCGTGACCGTTTTGAGTATCATCCGCGATTGTCTCGATGCGCTGCTGCATCCCTCCGCGCGTTACGATGCGCTGACGCGAGCGCGCCATCGTGCCTTTATGGCGCCGCGGCTGCTTGGCAGTCTGGCTGCCTTCGCCGCATTCCCGATCTATCTCGTCCTGCGCGGCGCGCCGAGCGCGATCGAGGTGGCCGCGTTCGCCTGGCTGATCGCGCCGATCCTGTTGTCCTGGTTCCTGTCGCGCACCGGCCGCTATGAAGGCGCGCATGTGCTGTCGTCGCTGGCGCTTGCCGGCTTGATCATGGCGGTGGCGGCCACCACCGGCGGCATCGAATCCTTCGCCGCGATCTGGCTGGTCGTAGTTCCGCTCGAAGCCGCGCTGTCGGCCTCGCGCCGCGTCGCGGCCTTCGCCTCGCTGCTCGCGCTGTCCTGTGCCGGGATCCTGATCCTCGTCAGCCAGCTCGGCTGGCTGCCGATCGACCTGCCGAGCGCCACAGAACGCGGCGTGCTGATGGCGCTCGGCGTCGCCTCGGCGACGCTCTACGCCGCGGGCCTCGCCTTCGGCGCGGAATCGCTCGCGCGCACCAGCGTTGCGCTGCTGTCGCGCGAGGAAGAGCGCTATCGCCTGCTCGCGCGCAACATGAGCGACGTCATCTCGCGGCATCAGCGCAACGGCGCGGTGCAGTTCATCTCGCCGGCGGCGGAGACCATGCTCGGCATGCCCGTCACGCAACTGCTTGGCCACGGCCTGTTCGACCGCGTGCACGTCGCCGATCGCCCGGCCTATCTCACGGCTTTATCGGATGCGGCGCGCGGCGACGTGTGCAGCGTCGAGTTCCGGCTGCGGCGGGAACCTGCCGGCTCCGAGCGCGGCCAGATCGACTTCATCTGGGTCGAGATGCGTTGTCGCCCGCTCGACCAGGACAGGGCTCGTGACGTCACGGGCGAAGCCGAAGTCGTCGCCGTGATGCGCGACGTCACCGACCGCAAGCTTTCCGAGCAGGCGCTCGATCAGGCCCGCAGCGCCGCCGAAGCGGCCGACGCCGCCAAGACACGCTTCCTCGCCACCATGAGCCACGAACTGCGCACGCCGCTGAATGCCATCATCGGCTTCTCCGAGATGATCGCGCAGGAGCAGACCTTGATGCTGGGAGCGGCCCAGCGCAAGGAATATGCCCAGCTCATCAACGATTCCGGCCAGCATCTGCTGTCGGTCGTCAACGGCATCCTGGACATGTCCAAGATGGAATCGGGCAATTTCGAGATTGCCTCGGAGCCGTTCGCGCCGCGCGCCTCGCTGATGCATTGCTGCAATTTGCTGGCGCTGAAGGCGCGGGAGAACGGCATCGACCTCATCACCGATGCGCCGCAGGATCTGCCTGTCATGACCGGCGATCCCAGAGCCTTCAAGCAGATCGTGCTCAACCTCGTCGCCAATGCGATCAAGTTCACCGAGCGCGGCGGTCAGGTCACCGTGACGGCGGCGGTGTCGGGTTCGCAGCTTGCGCTGCGCATCAGCGACACCGGCGTCGGCATCGCGCCCGACGATCTCAAACGCATCGGCGCGCCGTTCTTCCAGGCCGGCAAGACCTATCAGCGCCGTCACGAAGGCACCGGCCTCGGACTTTCGATCGTGAAGAGCCTCATAGCGTTGCATCTCGGCGAATTGACGGTACAAAGCAGGTTAGGCGAGGGCACCGCCGTCACCGTCAAGCTGCCGCTCGTCTACACGCCGCCGCAGGCCAAGCCGGCGGAGAGCAAGATCGCGACGCTGACGCCGGTGCTGCGCCAGGAATCTCACAATCAATCTCACGACCAATCTCACGACCAACTTCACGAAGAATTTCAAGACCAACCTGCGCTGGTGAAGAAAAGTGCCTAAGAAGTCTGCAAAGGGCGAAGCCGCTCCGCGCCGTCGTGGTGCCAAGGCCGCGGTCATCGACGTCGAGACCGAGCGCAACCTCGTCATGCGCGTGCTGCTGCACAGCCCCAAGGATACGCTGGCCGGCCTCGTCGCCGTCGCTGCGATCGGTGCGATCGTTGCCAATGCGCTGTTCCTGCAGACCGGCCGGCATCCCGCGCCGATGTTCGGCACGGTGATCAATCTACCCGCGCCGTCGTCCGTGCCGCTGGCGAACCCCTTGCCGCGTCCGCGTCCCGTCGGTGCCGAGACGTCGCCGCTCGAGCCGCGCGCGACGGAGTTTCGCACTGAGCCCAAACCTGCCGAGCGCGCCGCCGAGAAGCCGCCCGAAAGGCCGGTCGAGGCGACCGCCTCGACGCGCTCGAACGATCCGATGACCAATCTGGTCAAGGCGACGACATCGACGCCGCCCTCGGCCCTGCGTCCGCCGGCGCCGATCCCGGTGCAGAGCCCGGCCGCGCGACGTATCGCCGGCGTGCAGCGCGCGCTGTCCGAATATGGCTACGGGAATTTGAAGATCACGGGCACGATGAGCGGCGAGACCCAGTCCGCGATCCAGAAATTCGAGCGCGAGCACAAGATGCAGGTCACCGGCCAGGTCTCAGACCGCCTGCTGCGCGAGCTCGCGGCCGCGATCGGCCATCCCGTCGAATAATTTTGGCGCCCGCACGGAGGCTGGTGCTGATTGCAGCACTGGCCTATCGTTCGAACTCATGCGTTTGAAATCCAACATATGGGTGGCGGCCTATTTGCGCCGCTGTCAGACCGAGGGCGTGTTCGGCGCCGTGCGCCGCCGCGGCGCCGAGGAGGCGGGCGCGGTGTTCGTGAAGGTGTCGCTGCTCGACGGCAATGCGATGCTGTATACGCCGGCGCCGCAGACGGTCTATGACGACGGCCGTCCGGTCGATCGCTTCTTCGTGCCGGTCGCGCCGCAGCCTCTGCCGGAGCACACCATCGAGGAACGGCTGACCAAGGAAATCCGCTTCGATCCGGACGCCTGGATCGTCGAGACCGAGGACCGCGCGGGCCGGCATTTTCTTGAGCTGGCGCGGGCGTGATGCGGGCGCGATAGCCGTTGTTTGCCACGATCAGGCCGCAGGCTCTTAACCTCTCCCGCTTGCGGGGGAGGTCGGCGCGAAGCGCCGGGTGGGGGCTCTCTCCACTGGGAGAGTCCCTCTGTTGAGGCACCCTCACCCCGACGCTCTCCCGCAAGCGGGAGAGGGAGCGCACCGCCTTCTCAGCGACAAACCAATCTAAATCTTCTAGCGATCCGACGATCCGCCGGTGCCCCTGCGCACCGTCGGGCTCGTGCCCGGCTGCACGCCCGGCCGGGTCTGGCTCGCACCGGCACGTGCGCGCTGGCGTTCGCCGTCATGTAGCGCGGTCTGGTACTTTGCGCGGGTGACCGCGAGCGTCGAGCCGCGCCAGGCCGCCAGCATCACCAGCGCGGAGTGCTCGCCGAGGCGGTCATAGAGCCGCGACAGCCGGTACACGTCGTTCACGGAGGTCCCGATCTCCGGCTTGAAGAACAAGAGGATGCGCTGGAACACCGGGCTCGGCATCTCGAGAGCGCGTGCGGCGACCGCGAGCGCCTCGCCGCCGGCATCGTCGACGATCTGAGCCGCGACGCGTGAGGGCAGGATCAGACTGTCGCCGAGCTCGAAGGTGAAGTTCTCGATGTCGCCCGCGATCGCCGCCATCTCCAGGATCTGGATCGCGCGCTTGGCGCGCACGGTCGGAATCCGCGGCGCGGCCTTGAGCGGCGTCTGCGCCAGATTGTGCAGGATCAGCGCGCGCTCGGAGGTGCCGGCGCGGAAGAACATGTCGTGGATCTCGGCGGCGTCCTTCGGCTGCATCGCCATGTTCGAGGCCAGCCGCTGCTCGGCCTCGGTGGGCGTGCGGGCCGGGGCGTGTGTCGGCGGCGAGGTGGGAATCTCGCGCGCCAGCGGAACCCTGCGGCCTTCCTGGGCGGCGACCAGTCCGAGCTTCTGGAGGATCGGGACGGGCGTCGTCGGATAGACCGCAAGCCGCGCCTTGACGGCCGCGCGCGTCGCATCGTCGACCTGGTCGATCAGCCGCGTGGCGAGCTCGACGAACTGCCGCTGTTCGTCATCGCTATGGACGCGCGTCTGCACATAGAGATCGGTCAGCACGCGCAGCAGCGTCGGGCGGATGTCGACGCCTTCGCGACGGGAGAGGGTCATCAGCCCATCGAATCCGGGAAACAGCGACTTGGTCATGGAGGCGTACGCAACTCGGGAGATATCCTTGTCGCGAGCCTATCGCAGGTTCCTTTAAAGCCTCGTTAAGGAAAATGAGGCGTGAAGCCGGCCCGGCAATTTAAGGCGAGTCGTGCCGCAACGGGACGGCGCGGCACGCTCCGTGCGGTTACGGTCCGGAAAGCGCGTTTACATCCCGTTAACCATAACTGATCTTAATGAATGCATGTTGCATGAAGCGCGTTTGGTCGCACGGCAATTGATAGAGAGCTGGATATGGGGACGATCATCGAATTTCCGGCCGCTCGCCGGGCAGGCTCGTCGGGGGATACCGCACCGCGCACGGAAACGGGAACGGTTCTGATCCTCCCGGTGATCCGTATCGAGCGCGAGGCGGACGAAACCAGAGGCGATCGTGGGCCGGAGCAGGGCACAGCGCCGGGGCGCCGTCGTCGCCGCCGCTGACTTCAGGCTTTTGCAATGCCGGACACCATCCGCCAGATCCGGCCTTTCGTATCGGCCGTCCTGCTCACGCTGCTTGGCGCTGCGCTCGGCGCCTGTAGCGGCGGCGATTTCGGCCGCACCCGCGCCGACATGCGCAGCGACGACATGCATCGCTGGTTAGGGGCGGAGGTCACCTCCAGCGTTGGCCTGAAGCCCGCGCAATTCCAGCTCACCGACGAGGAGCGCCAGCTTCGCGATCTCGCCTATCCCATGATCGAGCCGCCGTTGTCGCGCCCGGCCTGGAAGAGCGTGTTCGGCGACTACAAGCCGCTGCCCTCGCCCTGGCGGCAGAAGATCGTGTTCGACCGCACCATGTATGGACGCACGCTGATCGACGAGCCGCACCGCTCGCATTCCTCGCGCTATGCGCAGCTGATCGAGGACGTGCGCAACGACATCACCCGGTTCGAGCCGTTCTTCGCCAGCGCAATCCGCGTCATCGATCTCGACAGGAAGCGCGATGCCAGCATGGCGCGCGTCTCCGCGCTCTCGCCAAGAGAGAGGGATGACGCGGTCGCGCGCATGCAGGAGAACTCGCTGATCGTGCAGTGGGTGCAGCAGTGCCTGGAGCAGCGCGTCTCGTCCTACCGCTGGGCGCTGGAGCGGCTGGTGATCCAGGCGCCCGACGGCATGGCCGCCGATGCCGACCGCCTGATCGGCGAGCTCGCCGCCCAGACCGCCAACCCGCCGGTCGCAGCGCAGCCTCCTTACGGCCGCGCGGTCGTCTCGAAGGGCTGAGCGCGCAAGCCCGCTCGAATGACACGCCTCAACGCGGGCAATGTATGTGAGATCCTCCGGTCGTTTCGAGCTGGTGGTTAGCGGTTCCGTTCGGCGGTGAACTCTTCGTGACACGCGCTGGCGATTTGAGGGTAAAGCTCGGATTGACAGCTCTGCCATCACGGTTTCTATTTGCGGTGACGGGGGTTTGCGATCCCCCCGCGAGGCGACATGCTGAAGAATCGCGTCCTGATCTTCACCTGGGACGCAGCATGTCATTTTCGACCTCCAAGCCATTCCACAAATTGTCCCGACTGATCGGCGCGCCGCGCCGACGCGCGATAGGCGAGGGCATCGCGTGCTGGTACCTTGTTGCGCGTCGTGGCCTTCGTCCGGAAGCGACGTCACACAGCGGGCTTCACCTGGGGCGGGGAATACCACCAGGAGAACGATCATGCGTACACCAGCGATCTTTCACGCAGTCCTGCTTCTGGCGACTGCAGGCGGGCTCTCGAGCGCACATGCGCTGACACAGGAGGAGTTCGTCGCCAAACTCCAGGCCGCCGGCTATTCGCAGGTCAGCGACATCAAGTCGACTGCAGAAGGCACGACCGCAAAGGCCGTGAAGAACGGCAAGGACGTGCGGCTCGTCGTGGACAGTAGCGGACAGATCAAGGAACAGAAGTGAACCCTTGGGGGTGCGAGAGCCTGAAACCAAGCTCAAGGAGTAGATCAATGCGAAAGACGATTTCGGCGCTGATCGGCGTCAGTGCCTGCTTCATCGCGAGCGCTCATGCGCAGGATGTTGACTGGAAGAAGGTCGACGAGACGCTGGGCCGCAAGCCCAGTGTTGCGGACGATGTCCATCGTTACGGCTTCCCTCGTACCGATCTCACCGTGACTTTGGACGGAGTCACGATCAAGCCGGCGCTCGCGCTTGGCGGCTGGCTCGCGTTCAAGCCTGCGCATGGCGGCGCCATGGTCATGGGTGACCTTGTGCTCCTCGAGACCGAGATCAATCCTGTGATGGCGAAGATGATCGCGAGCGGTATCGAGATCACCGCCGTGCACAATCATCTCCTGCGCGCGAGCCCGGCGACCTTCTACATGCACGTCGCCGGACATGGCGATCCCGTCAAGCTGGCCTCCGCAATCCACGATGCCCTCGCCGAAAGCAAAACTCCTCTGACGGTCGCGGCGGCGGGCAATCCGCCTGCCATCGACCTCGACACGGCGAAGCTCGACCAGATCATCGGCGTCAAAGGGCAGGGCAATGGCGGCGTTTACCAGTTCAACGTCAAGCGGCGCGACCCCGTCACGGAAGACGGCATGCTGCTGACCCCCGTCGGCCCGATGGGCGTCGCGATCGCCATCAACTTCCAGCCGACCGGCGGCGGCAAGGCGGCCATCACCGGTGACTTCGTCCTCACCAGCGACGAGGTGAACCCGGTCATCGTGGCGCTGCGGACGCACGGCATCGAGGTGACGGCGCTGCATAGTCACATGCTGGACGAGCAGCCGCGACTCTTCTTCATGCATTTCTGGGCAAACGACGATGCCGTCAAGCTTGCTGAGGGCTTGCGTGCTGCGCTGGACAAGACCGCCAGCACGAAAAGCTGACGCGGAGCCGAGCTGGTGATTATCGCTCGCCGCGCGTGACGACTGCCGCCATCGTGGCCGCGCCTATCGCTCAAGCCGAGCGGCCGGCCGCAAGCTCGCGCGTGATCCACTCGGTAAAGGCGCGGATCGCCCGACGCTGCTGGCCAGCGCGGGGAAAGACCAGATGATGGCCGACATAGCGAATGTCGGTGGAACGTCTGGCAAGTGGCGCCACCAACAGCTTGGTCGCAATCTCGCGTTCGGCGAGCCGCGTTGATTCCAGCGTCACGCCAAGTCCGCTCGACGCCATCGCGATTGCCAGGAAGCTGCGATCGAAGCGCATGCCGTGGATGGCCGGCGCTTCGAGGCCGTTGGCCGTGAACCATTGATGCCACTGCACCTGCTTGACGTCCGAGCGGATCAGCACCTGGTCGAGCAGGTCCTTCGGCTTGTGGATTTTCTTCGCGAGTTCGGGCGTGCAGAGCGGCGTCACGGTCTCTTCGCCCAGCGGAATGATCTCGACCCCTTCGGCCCTCGGCTGGCCGTAGACGATGTCGATGTCGAAATCGTCGTTGCTGAACCGGGCGTATTCCGTGTTGGCAGCGAGCCGAACCTCGAGCTTGGGCTGGGCGGCCATGAAGCGGGCGAGCCGCGGGGCGAGCCACTGGGCAGCGAAGCTCGGTGCGCAATGCACCCTCAGCAATTGCGGGCCGCGGCCTGCGACCTCCTCGATGCCCCGGCGCAGATTGTCGAAAGCGGCGCCGGCATGACGCATCAGGTTCTCGCCCGCCGGCGTCAGCCGCACCGCCCGGGCGCTGCGCTCGAACAGGACGGTGCTCATCGCGCTTTCGAGCTTGCGAATGGCGTGGCTGACCGCGCTCGGAGTGAGATGAAGCTCGTTCGCCGCGTCCCGGAACGAGCCGGTGCGGGCGGCCGCCTCGAAGGCGCGGATCGACGATATCGGGATACTCGACAGCAGCATCCGATAAGTGAACCAAATTCACCCATGCAAGACAACAGCGCGTTTGTCCGAAGGCGCGCTGCCGCATAATCAAACGGGTCAAGAACGGCGGCGCCGTCGGGTGCCTGGCAACAGCAATTCAGGGAGGACCACAATGCTGCTACGCGGCAAGACAGCCATCATCACCGGAGCGGCCTCTCCGCGAGGCATTGGCCTTGCAACCGCCCGCCGCTTTGCGGCCGAGGGAGCCCGGGTCGCCATTCTCGACATCGACGGTGCGGCCGCGGAAGACGCAGCGCGCGGCCTCGAACCGGTCGCTGGCGAGCCGCACCTCGGCTTTGCCTGCAACGTCGCCGACAAGCAGGCCTGCATCAAGGCGGTCGAAGCGGTGATCGCCAAATTCGGCCAGATCGACATCCTCATCAACAATGCCGGCGTGACCCAGCCCGTAAAACTTCTCGACATCAAGCCGGAAGATTGGGACCGCATCCAGGACGTCAACCTCAAGGGCATCCTGTTCCTGTCGCAGGCCGTGATCCCGCACATGCAGAAGCGCAGGAGCGGTTCGATCGCGTGCATGTCGTCGGTCTCGGCTCAACGCGGCGGCGGCATCTTCGGCGGACCGCATTATTCGGCGGCAAAGGCCGGCGTGCTTGGGCTCGCCAAGGCGATGGCGCGCGAGTTCGGGCCCGACGGCATCCGCGTCAATTGCGTGACGCCCGGCCTGATCGGCACCGATATCACCGCCGGGAAGCTCACGGACGAGATGCGGGCGAAGATCCTCGAGGGCATTCCGCTCGGCCGGCTCGGCGAGGCCGCCGATGTCGCCGGCATCTACACCTTCCTCGCTTCCGACCTCTCGGCCTACGTGACCGGCGCCGTCATCGACGTCAACGGCGGCATGCTGATCCACTGAGCGGAGCAGGGGAGAGACGATCATGGCAACACCAACGCTCGCAAACGCGCCGACACTCACACAGCGCGCCCGCAACATTCGCCGCAACGCCTTGCTGATGGGCGAGGTCCAGGGCCAGGGGTATATCGCCCAAGCGCTCGACATCGCCGACGTCTTGGCTGTGGCCTATTTTCACGCCATGCGTTTTCGCGCCGAAGATCCCGCCTGGGAAGGCCGCGACCGTTTCCTGCTGTCGAACGGGCACTATGCGATCGCTCTCTATGCAGCCTTGATCGAGGCCGGGATCATTCCCGAGGCCGAACTCGAAACCTACGGTTTCGACGAGAGCCGACTGCCGATGTCCGGCATGGCGTCCTATACGCCGGGCATGGAGATGTCGGGCGGCTCGCTCGGCCTTGGTCTTGGCATCGCCGTCGGCATGGCGCTCGGGCTGAAGCGCAAGCGGTCGACGTCGCGCATCTTCACGCTGTTCTCCGACGGCGAGCTGGACGAGGGCTCCAAATGGGAGGCCATCATGTCGGCGGCTCACCACCAGCTCGACAATCTGATCGCGATCGTCGACGTCAACAATCAGCAGGCCGATGGTCCATCCAAGCAGATGCTGGGCTTTGAGCCTCTGGTCGACAAGCTCGAGGCGTTCGGCTGGTTCGTGCAGCGTGTCGACGGCAACGATCTCGACGCGGTGGTGGGTGCCTTCGATGCCGCGATGGCGCATCCCGAGCCAAAGCCCCGCATGATCGTCGCCGACACGTTGATGGGCAAGGGCGTTCCTTTCCTGGAGCAGCGCGAGAAGAACCACTTCATTCGCGTCGAGCCGCATGAATGGCAGCTGGCGCTGTCGGTGCTGAACGCGGGAGAGCAGCCATGAAGTCCGTGGGATCGACACCGTCCGGGAAGCCGCGGCTGACGACGTCGGCCATGATCGCCTCGATTGCGGCGGAAGGGCAGCGCACCAAGCCGGCGCCGTTCGGGCACGCGCTGGTCGAGCTTGCCCGCAGCCGCGAAGACGTCTTGGGCATGACAGCCGATCTCGGCAAATACACCGATCTGCACATCTTCGCGCAGGCCTTTCCGGATCGCTACTATCAGATGGGCATGGCCGAGCAGCTTCTGTTCGGCGCAGCCTCGGGTCTCGCCGCCGAAGGTTTCATGCCGTTCGCCACCACCTATGCGGTGTTCGCCTCGCGCCGCGCCTACGACTTCATCCACCAGACCATCGCGGAAGAAGACCGCAACGTGAAGATCGCCTGCGCGCTGCCCGGCCTGACCTCGGGTTACGGGCCGAGCCATCAGGCCGCCGAGGACCTCGCGCTATTCCGCGCGATGCCCAACATGACGGTGATCGATCCCTGCGATGCCCACGAAATCGAGCAGATCGTCCCGGCCATCGCCGCGCATCGAGGGCCCGTTTATATGCGCCTGTTGCGCGGCCAGGTGCCGCTGGTGCTCGACGAGTACAATTACCGTTTCGAGCTCGGTAAGGCGGCGCTGCTACGCGATGGCGCCGACGTTCTGATCAGCTCCTCGGGCATCATGACCATGCGTGCACTGGAGGCGGCCCAGTCCCTCCAGGACGATCGCGTCAATGCGGCTGTCCTGCACGTGCCGACGATCAAGCCGCTCGACACCGAAACGATTCTGCGCGAAGCGGGCAAGCCCGGCCGCCTGGTCGTCGTCGCCGAGAACCACACCGTCATCGGCGGCCTTGGCGAGGCCGTGGCGGCGCTGCTGATGCGCGCGGGCGTGCATCCGACGTTCCGGCAGATTGGGCTCCCCGACGAATTTCTCGCCGCCGGCGCGCTTCCGACCCTGCACGATCGCTACGGCATCTCGACCGCGGAAGTGACGCGGCAGATCAAGGAGTGGCTGCGCTAACGCCGCGGCCACCTTTCGTAACTGACCAGATCGACATGCTTCGCGGCAATGCTGTGGAGAACGAGAGCTGCTGTCCAATGCCGGCGCATCGAGAGCCGGCCAGCAGCAACAGCTGGTGGCGGAAGCCGTCGCCGCACTTCAATCCATGCTCAACAGGAGGAAACGATGACCTTGCGCAAGCCGACCACCCTCAGCCGTCGCAGATTGCTGATGGCAGGCGCCGCCGTGCCGCTATGTGCCGTTCTCACACGCCCGGCGTCGGCGGCGGAGTTCACCTACAAGCTCGCGACGGGACAGGATCCGACCCATCCGGTCAACGTTCGCGCAAAAGAGGCGATCGACCGCATTCGCGAGGCCACGGGCGGCCGGCTCGAGATCAACCTGTTTCCGGCCAACCAGCTCGGTTCAGACACCGATCTCCTGACGCAGGTGCGCAACGGCGGCGTCGAGTTCTTCAACCTGTCGTCCCTGATTCTCGCGACGCTGGTCCCGGCCGCAGGCATCGTCAATCTCGGCTTTCTCTTCACGAGCTATGACGCGGTCTGGAAGGCGATGGATGGCGAGCTCGGCGCCTATATCCGCGCACAAATCGCCAAGACGCCGATCATGGCGGTGTCGAGCCCCTGGGACAACGGCTTCCGCCACGTCACCTCGTCCGGCCGCGAGATCAGGGCGCCTGAGGACCTGAAGAATTTCAAGTTGCGCGTGCCGGCGGCTCCCAATCTGACCTCGCTGTTCCAGGCCCTCGGTGCAGGACCTGCGCCGATCAATTTCAACGAAGTGTACTCGGCGCTCCAGACCAAGGTGGTCGACGGGCAGGAAAACCCGCTGCCAATCATCGCGACCGCCCGTCTCTACGAGGTGCAAAAGACCTGTTCCCTGACCGGCCATGTCTGGGACAATTACTGGATCCTCGGCAACAAGCGCGCCTTCGCGAAATTGCCGAAAGACGTGCAGGCGATCGTGACGCGCGAGTTCGATCGTTCGGCCAAGGACGAGCGCGCCGACATCGCGAAGCTGAGCGACTCGCTGCGCGCGGATCTGACCGCCAAGGGCATGCAGTTCATCGAGGTCGATCGCGGCGCGTTCCGGCAGGCGCTCGCCAAGACGAGCTTCTACGCCGATTGGAAGGGCAAGTTCGGCGAAGAGGCCTGGGCGCAGCTCGAGAAAGCGGCGGGCAAGCTGTCATGACGGCCGTCAACCATAGGTCCGACATCGACGAAGGTGCCGCTGTCGCGGCATCTCAATCTGGTGTGCGGCTGTGGTCCGTCAGGGCCAACAAGCTACTTGGCCATGTGGTTGCGATCCCGGCCGCACTCCTGGTGCTGGCTGAGATCGTCGTGCTGTCGGCCGGCATCGTCGGCCGATACGTGTTTCACGCCCCGATCATCTGGGCCGCCCCGATCATCTGGGCCGACGAGCTGGCCGGCATCCTGTTCCTGTGGCTCGCCATGCTGGGATCCGTGATCGCCTTTCAGCGCGGCGAGCACATGCGGATGACGGCCATCATCGGCATGCTCCGCCCCGATGCGCGCGCGTTCCTGGATGTCGTTGCCGCCGCAGCGTCACTGGCGTTCCTGCTGCTGGTGATCCATCCGGCTTACGAATTCGCGGCCGACGAGGTGTTCGTCACGACGCCGGCGCTCGAGATCGTCAACAGCTGGCGTGCCGCGGCATTGCCCGTCGGCATCGGATTGATGCTGGTCGCGGCGGTTCTGCGGCTCGTTCGCATCGCGGGACTGCGAAGCTTGCTCGCGGCCGTGGCGCTCGTCGCCGGCGTCATCGCTGCACTTGTGCTCGCGGCGCCAATGCTGAAACCGCTCGGCAATCTGAACCTGCTCATCTTCTTCGTGGTCATCGTCGGCGCCATGGTGCTGGCGGCGGTGCCGATCGCGTTCGCCTTTGGCCTCGCCACCGTCGGCTATCTGACGTTGACGACGAGCACGCCTGATGTGGTCATCATCGGACGGATGGACGAAGGCATGAGCCATCTGATCCTGCTAGCGGTGCCCCTCTTCGTGTTCCTCGGCCTGCTGATCGAAATGACCGGCATGGCACGTGCCATGGTCGGCTTTCTCGCCAGCCTGCTCGGCCACGTGCGCGGCGGCCTGCATTATGTCCTGGTCGGGGCGATGTACCTGGTGTCGGGCATTTCAGGATCGAAGGCGGCCGACATGGCGGCAGTGGCGCCGGTCTTGTTTCCCGAGATGACCAAGCGCGGCGCGAAGCCTGGCGATCTCGTCGCGCTTCTTGCGGCAACCGGAGCGCAGACAGAGACCATTCCGCCGTCGCTGGTGCTGATCACCATCGGCTCGGTCACCGGCGTGTCGATCGCGGCGCTGTTCACCGGCGGCCTGCTGCCTGGCATCGTGCTGGCGATCGGTCTCTGCTCCGTCGTCTGGTGGCGATACCGCGGCGAGGACCTGTCGCATGTGAAGCGCGCGACGGGGAGAGAGATCGGCCGCGCCTTCGTCATCGCAATTCCGGCCATGGCGCTGCCCTTCGTCATCCGCGCCGCGGTGGTCGAGGGCGTCGCGACCGCGACCGAGGTTTCGACGATCGGTATCGTCTACGCGGCGCTCACCGGGCTCCTGATCTATCGCCAGTTCTCCTGGCGTCGGCTTTATCCGATGCTAGTGGAGACCGCGTCGCTGTCCGGCGCGATCCTGCTGATCATCGGCGCCGCGACCGGGATGGCGTGGGCCCTGACGCAATCAGGCTTCTCCGCATCACTCGCGAAGTTCATGACTGCGCTGCCGGGCGGAACGCCAGTGTTCCTCGGTGTGACCATCGTGGCGTTCGTCATTCTCGGCAGCGTGCTCGAAGGCATTCCGGCCATCGTGCTGTTCGGGCCGCTGTTGTTTCCGATCGCCCGCCAGGTCGGCGTGCACGAGGTGCACTATGCGATGGTCGTCGTTCTCGCCATGGGCATCGGCCTGTTCGCCCCGCCATTCGGGGTCGGCTTTTACGCCGCATGCGCGATCAGCCGCATCAGCCCCGACGAAGGCATCAAGCCGATTGTCGGCTATATCGTGGCCTTGCTGATCGGCACGCTGGTGGTTGCCGCGATCCCGTGGATTTCGACCGGATTCCTGTGATGCGGGAGATCTTGTCGGCGCGCGTCATTGCTCGCCGCTACGGCTGAGGGGGAAAGCGGTCGAACGTCGGCAGTTCGTGCGCATGCTCCATCCAGCGAAGCCGCTCGGCGACCTGGATCTGCATCGTCGGCGGGACGGAATCGGGATCGTCATAGGTCGCGCTCTGGACGTCGATGACCCCGGGCTGCATGCTGGCGTTGACATAGAACAGGCCGGTTCCGCAGTCAGCGCAGAAGTACCGCCGCACATGTTCCGAAGACCGGTACACCTTGGGCTCGCCCTTGGTCACCTTGACGGCATCCTCCGCGTACATCGTCCAGCCGACCACTGGGGCGCCGGCGTGAAGCCTGCAATCGCGGCAGTGGCACAGCGCGTGCACGATCATCTCGCCTTCCATCTGATAACGGATTGCACCGCAGTGACAGCCGCCGGTGATGATGCTCATGCGTTCCTCCCGTTTTGAAGGCATCGCCGATCGATAGCCCTCGAGGCTTGCTGCTTCAACGGCGCAATCGATTTGCGATTGCGTCCTACTGTCGCCTGACAGCCATGTCGAGCTTTACGGTGCCGTCGTCCGCTTCCCATATGCCGACGATCGCGTCAGGAGCGGTCGGCTCGCCATGGGCCATCGGAATGAGCGCGGTGTCAGCAGTCTGAAAAGACCTGCCGAGTATGGCTAAGCGGTGTCCGGTCCGGCTCGTTCAACCTCTGCTCCGACATGAAAACACCCGCGACGGACTGCTCCGCGCGGGTGTGACGAACTCTCGATGATGCCAGTATGCCGGTGTTTTGCCCGACGTGTCAAATTTCCGAATTCTTGATGCGAGGCCGCGTCGTTTTTTGGGTGGTCGGATAGCCCAACGATTTCAATGCCCCGCTACTGTGCATGGGGTTGTTTTCGCACTTTTTTGTTTGGCGCCGCCGAAGCGGCCCGCTTCAACGCCGGCCGCGCGGCGCTTCGGCCTTGGCGGGCGGCTCGGTCTGCGGGGCGCAGGTCGCAGCCTGAAGCGTCGCCTGCGCCTGCTGCATCAGGCCGGGCTCGGGGGCGAGCGCCTTCATCACGATCAGGCCGGTGGTCGCAGGGGAATCGATGATCAGCCGGTCGGCCGCGGTGACCTCCTCGTCCTCGGGCAGCTCGTTGTGCTGCGCTTCCGTCATCAGGTCGAGCTCGATCACCTTGCGGCCCGCCGAGCGGTCGTTGATGGCGTAATAGGCGATCTCGTTGCGGGTGTAGAACGACACCGAGGTGTAGGCTTGGCTCACCGGCACGGCCAGCTTGATAGGACCGCCCGACAGATCGTAGCGGCAGATCGCGAGCGCAAAGGCCGGGTCCATGAACGGCATCGGTGAGGTCTGCGGGTCGGCGAGGGGAAGCTGGGTGACGGCGTTCACCGTCGTCATCGGCGTCAGCCGCGAATAGGCATCCTGGGTCGCGATCCGCGGCAGCGCCAGCACGCTGACGAGATGGACCACGAGGCCCAGAACGATGCCGGCAACGATGGTGAACAGCAGCCGGATCATGAGCAGCCCACCGTCGTGATAGTGGGCATCGGCGCATCGCGCTGGGTGCGGGTGGCAACGCCGACCGGGGTATCGTAGAGGCGGAGCATCAAGGCGTAGCGCTCGATGCCGCCGGTTGGCAGCCAGTTGCCGGCGCGCGAGCGCGAGGCGATGCGGATCTCGAACGTGCCGTCGGACTGGCGCACGATCTCCTGGCTGGTGAAGCCGTAGCGGGCAAGCGAATTGGCGACGAGGTGGCCCTTGCGGTCGTACAGCGTCAGCGTCCAGAACCGCGCCGGCGGTGTCACGCCGGAGACAACGACATCACAGCGGCCGTCGAGCGCCTTCTTCTTGTCATCGGCGGTCGCGGTGAAGGCGACGCCATCGCCGGTGCCGATCGGCAGCTCGCCGTTGCGCACGATGGTGGCGCGCGAATAGGGATCGACGTCGGCGGTGCCGGTGCGCGGGCGGGCGGTCCAGGGGCCGATGGTCAGCGCGCCGATCTCGGTGCCGCGCGTCGTCGTCATCCAGGTCGCGCCGACGCCGACGACGGTGGCGAGCAGAAGGGCCGTCAATGTGATCAGGATCAGCCGCACGGGTTTCGATCAGTTCTTGCGCGGGGCGGAGGTGTTGGCGTTCTCTTCCGCATAATTCTGCGGGAAGGCGAGCGCATTCGTCGACGAGGCCGGCTTGGTATCGGTGGCCGCCGATTTGTTCGCCGTCTTGGCCGCATCATCCAGCAGCTTCTCGACGCGCACCAGGATGTCGGCGCCGCGCTTGGTCAGCACCGGCGGTGGACCGGGCTTGGTCTCCAGCACCTTCGGCGCCGCATTGGCTTGCGCGTTGGCGATCTGCTGCGGCGGCAGCTTCTGGCCCATGCCGATGCCGGGGATCTCCCGGACCTCGACGCCCTGATGCGCCGCGACCATGATGTCGTGCCAGGTCTGCGCCGGCAGCGAGCCGCCGGTCATGCGGTTGGTCGGCGAGTAGTCGTCGTTGCCGTACCACACCGCGCAGGTGAAATTGCCGGTGTAGCCGACGAACCAGGCGTCGCGATACGCATTGGTGGTGCCGGTCTTGCCCGCGGTCGGAATCCCGTCCAGTGCGGCGCGGCGCGCGGTGCCTTCGCTGACGACGTGACTCATCATGCCCGCCATGTCGGCGGCGATGTTCGGCGGAATGGCCTGCTTCGGCTTCGGCCCGTCGCGATCCCAGCGCCAGACGAGGTCGCCTGCGCCGGTGCGCACCTCCAGCACCGAATGCGGCGTCACCGCCTTGCCGCGGTTCGGGAAGGTCGCGTAGGCGACGGCGTGCTCCAGCACGGTGACTTCGTCCGAGCCGATCGGCAGCGACGGCGTGTCGGGCAGCGGCGCCTTGAGACCGAAGCGGCGCGCGACTTCGACGATCTTGGCACGGCCAATCTTGGCCGGGTTCGGCGCCTTCGGCTGCTCCTTCTGGCCGATCGCGATCGACAGTTTTACGGGCACCACGTTGATCGAGCGCGTGATCGCCTGCGTCAGCGTCACCGAGCCGGAATAGGAGTGACCATAGTTCTGCGGACACCAATTGCCGATGCAGACCGGGCCGTCGACCACGATCGAGTTCGGCGTGAAGCCGTTCAGGAGCGCAGTGGTGTAGACGTAAGGCTTGAACGAGGAGCCGGGCTGGCGATAGGCGTCGGTGGCGCGGTTGAACTGGCTGGCGCCGTAGTCGCGACCGCCGACCATGGCGCGGATGCCGCCGTCGAGATCGGCGACCACGGTCGCCGCTTGCGTCGCATGATAATCGCGGCCGAACTGGCGCAGCTGGTTCTCGATCGCGTCTTCGGCGGCCTTCTGCACATTGGTGTCGATCGCAAGCCGCACCACGAAGACGCGTTCGGTGTAGGACTTCGGGAAAGTGTCGACCAGCTTGCGCATCTCGTCGAAGGCGTAGTCGAGATAATAGTTCGGCGACGCCTCGTCGCGGCGGTCGACCGCGAAGGCCGGGTTGCGGCGGGCGCCGAACACCTGGCCCTCGGTCATGAAGCCGGCATCGACGAGGTTGTCGAGCACGACGTTGGCGCGCGCGCGGGCGGCCGGCAGGTTGATGTGCGGGGCGTATTTCGTCGGCGCCTTGAACAGGCCGGCGAGCATCGCTGCTTCCGCCAGCGTCACGTCGCGCGCCGATTTGTTGAAGTAGAAATGCGCAGCGCCATCGACGCCGAAGGTGCCGCCGCCCATATAGGCGCGGTCGAGATAGAGCTTGAGGATCTCGTTCTTGGTCAGGCGCCATTCCAGCCAGACCGCGAGGAAGGCTTCGTTGACCTTGCGCTCGATGGTGCGCTCGTTGCTCAAGAACAGATTCTTGGCGAGCTGCTGGGTGATCGAGGAGCCGCCCTGGCGGACGCCGCCGGCCTGGGCGTTGGTGACGAGGGCACGCGCGGTGCCGGCGATGTCGATGCCGAAATGGTCGTAGAAGCGGCGGTCCTCGGTCGCCAGCGTCGCCTTGATCAGCACGTCCGGGAAATCTTCCAGCGGGATCGAGTCGTTGTGCTTGATACCGCGGCTGCCGATCGGGTTGCCGTAGCGGTCGAGGAAGGTCACCGCGAGGTCGGACTTCTTGAGCCAGTCCTCGTCCGCGGTCTCGCGGAAGGCGGGGATGGCGAGCGTCAGCATCACGACCAGGCCGCCGAGGCCGAGGGTCGCGGCCTCCGACAGCGGCTCGATGAACACCCAGCGCTTCCACCGCCCGACATAGAACCGGTCCATGAAGGTGGAGTAGCGCTCGTAGAGCTCGCGGATGCCCTTGGCCGAGGAGAACAGCGAGGAATCGATGCGTGCATCGAGATCCAGGAAGAAATTCCGGATCCTCTGCTTCCAATGCGGTGGTATGATCTGGCGCACCTAGAACCTTGCGGCTTGCTTCGAAAGCGTTCAAGCACCCGGCCGGGGGCGGCATCGGAACGTCTTGCGGGAATGTTGCGGCAAACCCAAGGCGCCCGGTTCGCGTCCTTCGGGGACTTGCTGTTCCTTCTAGCCGAGCAGGGCCCATAAACCAATGGCCACGCTCGCGATTTTGAACAACAGGCCTAATTGACCCCGGGACATTACGGGCCTTCCGAGGGCGTTGCTTGCACCGTCACGGCCGCTCGCTCTAGATGACTTCGCCGTAGCTCTTTCGAACCTTTGTTGAGGCGCATGACCGCAGCTCCCAAACGACCTTCAGGCCAGGAAGGATTCTTCTGGAAAACCAAGACGTTGGAGCAGCTGTCGGCGGCCGAATGGGAAAGCCTGTGCGACGGCTGCGGTCGCTGCTGCCTGAACAAGCTCGAGGACGAGGACACCGGGCAGATCTATTTCACCCATATCGGCTGCAAGCTGCTGGATGGGGCAAGCTGCGCCTGCAAGGACTACCCGAATCGTTCCGACAAGGTTCCGGACTGCGTCCGCCTGACCCCGGCCAATGTCCGCACCCTGAACTGGCTGCCGCCGAGCTGCGGCTACAAGCTCGTCGCCGAAGGCCGCGACCTCTATTGGTGGCACCCGCTGGTGTCGGGCGATCCCAATACCGTGCATGAGGCCGGCGTCTCCGTGCGCGGCCGGGTCGAGGGCAGCGAGGAGGAGATCCCCGACGAGGATCTCGAGGATCACATCGTGCAATGGCCGGCCGTGCTGCCGAAACGAGCCCGTCTGAAGCGACGTCCGAAGGACTGATCCGCCGCGCGCCTCGGATCACGTGTTCGGGATGACCCTGCGGTGGGATGCACCCATGCGCCGCGGTGTCTGCCCGGGAAGGATTTTGCTGTCTACATTGGACTGCATAGAACGAATCCTTCGCGGCGTTGTGCCGCCCCACGACGTCCGATCGAGATGAACAAGTTCGACCGGCAGAGCAGTTCTGCCGACATCCAGCCGTTGCCTGACGACATTGCCGAAGAGCTGTCCCGCCTTCCGAGCGAGGTCATCAGCGTCGATGACGCGCCGTCCATCGCGCCGCCGGTGCCGCTGTCACAGGATGAGGTCCGCACCATCGTCATCAGCCTGATGCTGACGATGTTCCTGGCAGCGCTCGACCAGACCATCGTGGCGACTGCGCTGCCGACCATCGGGCGCCAGTTCCAGGACGTTTCCAGCCTGTCCTGGGTGATCACGGCCTATCTGCTCGCCTCGACTGCGGTCGCGCCGGTGTTCGGCACGCTCAGCGACATCTACGGCCGCAAGGCCATGATCATCACCTCGCTCAGCCTGTTCGTCGCGGGCTCGGTGCTGTGCGCGATTGCGCCGAACATGCCGATGCTGATTCTCGCGCGGGGTCTTCAGGGGCTCGGCGGCGGCGGCATCATGCCGGTGGTGCAGACGGTGATCTCGGACGTCGTGAGCCCACGCGAGCGCGGCCAGTACCAGGCCTATTTCTCCAGTGTCTGGATGGTCGGCGGCATCCTCGGCCCGGTCATCGGCGGCGTGTTTGCCGAGCATCTGCACTGGTCGATGATTTTCTGGATCAACCTGCCGCTCGCGGCCGCCGCGATCGCGCTGCTGCTGCCGAGGATGAAGAAAATCCCGGTGTTCCACCGCAAGCGCAAGGTCGACTGGCTCGGCGGCGTGTTGTTGATGGCTTCCGCCGTCGTGTTCATGCTGGTGCTGACCTGGGGTGGCACGCGCTATCCCTGGCTGTCGCCGACTGTGCTTGCGATGGTGGGCGGCGCGGTCGCACTCGTCGTCAGCTTCGTCTGGCACGCGCGGCGGGCGGACGAGCCGTTCCTGCCGCTGCCGCTGCTCGGCGGAAGTGTCGTACCGTTTGGGCTGATGGCCGGCGGTTGTGCGCTCGGCGCGATCACGGGCCTCACGGTCCAGCTCCCGCTTTATTACGAATCCGTCTATCACCTCAGCGCCAGCGAGGCGGGCCTTGCGCTGATTCCGCTCGCAGCCGTTTCGACCTGCGGTGCGGCCATCGCCGGTCGGACGATGGCGCGGGCCAAGCACTACAAGCGCGTCGCCATCATCGGCACCTCCTGGGCCGCGCTGTGCGGCCTCGGGCTCACGTTGACGACGCTGCCGCTATGGGGCCTGCTGACGCTGATGGCCGCGTTTGCGCTCGGCCTCGGCACCACCTTTCCGGTCTGCGTGGTCTCGGTGCAGAATTCGGTCGCGCGGCCGCAGATCGGTACTATCACCGGTGCGTTGAACTTCTTCCGCTCGCTGATGTCGTCCTTCACGGTCGCGGCGTTCGCGGCCATCCTGCTGATCGCGCTCGGTGCCGACATTCCGCTCGGCGAGCATCACGCCGCCGTCAGCACGATTCCCGCCGACGACATGCGGCATGCGTTCCGCTACGTCTTCGGCGCCGCCACGGCGCTGATGACCGGTGCTGCACTCTGTCTGATCGCAATGGAGGAGCGGCCGCTGGCCGGTCCCTCGGCGAAGCAACCCGTCGAGATGGCGGAGTAGGGCTTAGCCGCCGCCTGCATCCGCAAAACTGCTCTTCCGCGGCAGCCGGATCGTGAACTCCGTGAACGCGCCGGGTTCGGTCGCGACGTCGATCGTGCCGCCGTGCTGTTTCACCACAATATCGTGACTCATCGATAGCCCGAGGCCGGTGCCTTCGCCGGCCGGCTTGGTGGTGAAGAACGGATTGAACATCTTCTCCCTGACCTCGTCCGCAATGCCGGTGCCGTTGTCGCGGATGCGGATCTCGATGCTGTCGCCGCGGTCGCGCGTCGCGGCGACCACCACCGGCTCGTAATCGGCGGCGCCCTCCGCCTTGCGCTTGGTGACCGCGTGGAAGCCGTTCGAGATCAGGTTCAATAGCACCCGAGTGATCTCCTGCGGAAACACTTCGGCTTGCCCGGCCGCGGGATCGAGCTCGCGCTTCAGCGTCACGTCGAACCCCGGCTTCTCGGCGCGCGCGCCGTGATAGGCGAGGTTGAGGCTCTCTTCCACCAGCGCGTTGATGTCGCTCAGTCCATGCTCGCCGCCGCCTTCGCGCGAATGCAGCAGCATGTTCTTGACGATGGAATCGGCGCGCCGTCCGTGCTGCACGACCTTCTGCAGATTGTCCTTCAGAAGCCCCGTCAGCTCGTTGACCTCCGCGCGGACGTCGTCTGCGAGCCTAACCGGGGCGAGCACCTCGTTCAGCTCGTCGGTGAGCTCAGCGGAGAGCGAGGCAAAATTATTCACGAAGTTGAGCGGGTTCTTGATCTCATGCGCGATGCCGGCGGTGAGCTGGCCGAGCGAGGCCAGCTTCTCGGTCTGGATCAGCCGGTCCTGCGCGGCGCGCAGATCATCGAGCGATTTGGCGAGCTCGCTGGTGCGGTCCTGCACCTCGTTGAACAGGCGCGTGTTCTCGACCGCGATCACGGCCTGGTCGGCAAAGGTCTTGAGCAGGTTGATCGCCTTGTCGGGGAAATGACCGGGCTCCGGCCGCGTGACGGCAATGGTGCCGATCGCAACGCCGTCGCGCAGCATCGGCACGACGAGGATGCTGCGATAGCCTCGCGTCCGCGCCAGCTCCTTCATGGCCTCGGTGAGATCCGGTTCGCTCTGCATGTCGCTGCGGAAGGCATATTGTCCGCTTCTTGCCACCCGGCTGTGAATGCCTGACGCCGACAGCGGCGTCGGGAACGAGCTGAGCAGGTCTGCGTTGCCGGCCTCGTTGTCGGTGGTGAAGGCCGCCAGATGCAGCATGCCGTCGATGACGCGGGTGACGGTGGAGGAGTGCCCGCCGATCAGCGCCTTGGCGCTGTCGGAGATGGCTTGGAACACCGGCGTGACGTCGGCAGGCGAAGCTGCGATCACCTTGAGAATGTCGGCGGTCGCGGTCTGACGTTCCAGCGCTTCCCTGGTGGCGTTGAACAGGCTGACATTCTTGATCGCGATCACTGCTTGGTCGGCGAAGGTCTGCAGCAGCCGCACGTGATGCTCGGCGAAGCGGCCGGTCGCGCGGCGTGTGGCGATGATGATGCCGATGGCTTCGCCCTCGCTCATCAACGGCGTGAACAGCATGCTGCGATAGCCGCGGGCGCGGGCGATGTCGCGCGCGGCCGGCTCGAGCTCGGTGTCGGGCAATTGCGCCGCCGCACCATTGGCCACGAGCTGGTAAGGCGGGAATTGCGCAAACGGCACTGGAAACGAGGTCTGCAGCACGCGATCACCCGCGGGATCGGTCGGCGTGAATGCCGCAAGATGCGCGGCGCCGTCGACATAACGCAGCACCGCGGTGGAGAAGCCGCCGATCAGGCGATTGGCGTTGCCGGCGATGGCTGCGAACACCGGCTGCACGTCCGAAGGCGAGGCGGCCATCACCTTGAGGATGTCGGCGGTTGCGGTCTGGCGCTCCAGCGCCTCGCGCGTCTCGTTGAACAGGTTCGCATTCTCGATCGCGATCACGGCCTGGTCGGCAAAGGTCTGGAGCAGCTGCACGAGGTCGGGCGCGAACGCGCCGGGCTCGGCGCGCGTAACGCTGATCATGCCGACCGGCGCGCCCCGGTTCATCAGCGGCATGAACAGCACGCTGCGGAAGCCGCGCAGTCGCGCCAGCTCCCGGTTCAGCTCCGGGACGTCGGCGGCCTCGCTGTCGGGAAACTGGATCGTCTCGCCGTCGCGCACGAGCGCAAAAGTCGGGAAGTCCGCGATCTTGCGCGGGAACGACGCCTTGAGTCCTTCGTCCGCCTCCGGGCTGGTCGGCGTGAACGCCACGAGGTGCAGCTCATCGTCAATGAACTGAAGCACGGTGGCGGAGAAGCCGCCGAGCAGGCGCTTTGAGCTGGACGCGATCGCCGCGAAGACCGGCCGGGCGTCGGAGGGCGAGGCCGCGATGGTGCGCAAGATCTCGGCGCTGGCGCTCTGGCGATCACGCGCAACCGCAAGCTCGCCGCGCAGCCGTGCATTCTCGGCTGCAGCCGATTGCAATCGGCGCTCGAGTTCCTCGATTTCGTTGGAAGGGGTGGTCATTCCTAATCCGGCTTGATGCCACGGCTTGCGTAGCACCGCGCCGGATTATCACATCTTGTGCGGCCGGAGCCAGCGCCTGAGACCTCGCCGCTGAAGCCCGTCCCGGCTCACGTGCCGGGCCGCGACACCTCGGTCTCCTTGCTGGTGATGAACTCCAGCAGCACCGGCACGCCTTCCTGCGTCTTCTGGATGCCGCGCTTGATCGCGGGCACGATGTCTTCCGGCCTCGTCACCCGCTCGCCATGACCGCCGAAGGCGCGCGCCATCGCGGCATAGTCGCCGGAGATGTCGGTCGAGCGATATTTCTCGGTCGAGACCGGCATCACCTTCAGTTCGATCGCCATCGAGAAGTTGTTGAGCAGGATCGACATGATCGGGATGCGCTCGCGCACTGCGGTCTCGAAATCCATGCCGGTAAAGCCAATGGCCGCATCGCCCCAGACATTGATGCAGAGCTTGTCGGGCTTTGCGAGCTTGGCACCCATCGCGAGCCCAAGGCCATAGCCGAGTTGCGTCGTCTTGCCCCAGCCGAGATAGGTGAGGGGCTCGACCGCTTTCCAGAACGGCGAGAGCTGGTCGCGCGGGCTGCCGGCGTCATGCGTGATGATGGTGTTGTGGATGTCGACGGTGTGCTGAAGATCCCACAGCACGCGATAGGGGCTGAGCGGCGCGTCATTGCTGGTGAGTTTCGGCATCCATTTCGCCAGCCACTCCTTGTGCGAGGCCGCAATCTCGGCCGCGACCGCCGAGGCGTCGCGATCGGATGCAACCGACTTGCCGATTTCCTCCAGCAGTGCATCGAGTACAAGACCGGCATCGCCGACGAGGCCGATCTTGGCTTCCACATCCTTGTTGAGATGGTTCGGGTCGAACGTGGAGTGGATGATGGTCTTGCCCTTCGGCATCGCGATGCCGAAATTGGTCTCGGTGAAGGAGCAGCCGATGCCGAAGATGACGTCGGCCTCGGAGAGAAACTTCGGCACCGCGCGCGGCACCGCGAGCCCGCCCGAGCCGAGCGAGAGCGGATGTGTTTCCGGAAACGACGACTTGCCGCCAAGGCTGGTGGTGACGGGGATCGCCAGCCGTTCGGCCAGCCTTTTCAATTGTGGCCACGCCTGCGCGTAATGCACGCCCTGGCCGGCATAGATCACCGGCCGTTTTGCATTCACGAGCAGGTTGGCTGCTTCCTTTACGTGAACAGGGTCGGCGCCGTAGCGCGTGCGCAGCACCGGCGTGTAGTTCAGCGGCTCCGGCACCTCCTCGTTCCACATATCGGAGGGGATCTCGACGATCACAGGCCCGCCGCGGCCGTTCTTCAGCTTGGTGAAGGCGCGGCGAAAGATGTTGGCGACTTCAGCCGCAAGAATGATTGGCTCGGAGGATTTCGCGAACGGCTTCATCGCCTCGCTGGAATTGAAGTTCGGCTCGATATGCGACAGCCGGCGCTGATAACCCATCGGCAGCACCAGCACGGGAACGGATTCGCCAAAGCACTGCGCAACGCCGCCCATCGCGTTCTCCGCGCCCGGCCCATGCTGCATGCAGAACGCGCCGATGCTGCGGCCCGACGTCACCCGCGAGATCGCATCCGCCATATGGATGCCGACACGCTCCTGGCGCACCATCACGGGTCGGATCTCGGCTTTCGCCGCATGCTCGATCAGATGGTTGACAGGATAGCCGCAGAGGATCTCGATCCCCTCACGCCGCATGATTTCTGCAATGGCGGTGCCGAGCTTCATGGCGTCTCTCTCCCTGGGCAGGCCGGTTGGTCCGGCGATTGAGGAGAGAGGATCAGGAAATTGGAGAGGCGTAAAGCGCAGTTGATCGCGCCTGCAGGTAGGTCTGCCATGCAGGAGGTATACGCAGGACGCACCGTCATCGCTGCTCTGCGGTTCGCAGTGTGCTCGCAAAATCGATCAAGCTATCGCGCGACGAGAAGGCGCACTCACGCGATGCGCTGCTGTCGAATTGGGCAGCTCACCGCATCCAGCTTGCCGCCGAATTCAAACTCGCCCGCAGTTGTCGTGCGAATTTGAAAGTAAGCGCAGATGCGGTGGGGATTCGGTTTGACAGTGTTGAAGCTTCGTAGGCACGCTTAGTTCCAACGTTGCGAAGGGACACGTCGACATGATCGAGCTCACCGTCAATGGGATCAAGCACAGGGTCGACGTCGTTCCCGAGATGCCTCTGCTCTGGGTGCTGCGCGACGAGCTCGGCATCACCAGTCCCAAATATGGCTGCGGGGTCGCGCAATGTGGCGCCTGCACCGTCCAGATCGACGGAATGGCGGTCCGATCCTGTCAGTCGCATATCGGCGAGGTCGCGGGTAAGTCCGTCGTCACGATCGAAGGCTTGGACAAAAGAGAGCAGCACCCGGTCCTTCAGGCCTGGATCGCGCATCAGGTCCCGCAGTGCGGCTACTGCCAGACCGGCCAGATCATGCAGGCCATCTCGCTTCTTGAGCTGATCTCCCAGCCGACGGACGAGCAGATCGATCAGGTGATGTCCGGCAATCTCTGCCGCTGCGGCACCTATCCCCGCATTCGCGCGGCAATCCACGCGGCGGCCAAGAAGATGGCGGAGAAGTGAGATGGGCCACATGCAGAGCCTTTCGCGTCGGGCTTTCGTTTTCGGCTCCGCCGCCGTCGCCGGCGGCATCGCCTTCGGCGCCTACGGCAATGCCGAGGCCGCAACGCCGAGCGCTAATGGCAATCCGTTGGCTGCCGGCCTCGGGCCGGACTCTGTGACCTTCAATCCCTGGGTCGAGATCAGTCCGGAAAAAATCACGCTGATCGCGCAGCATGCCGACATCGGCCAGGGCGTTGGATCGGTGCAGCCGATCATGATCGCCGAAGAGATGGACCTCGATCCCGGTCAGTTCGAAATCCGGTTTGCAGGGCCTAGCCCGGCCTACTTCAACACGGGTTTTGCAGATGAGTTCGCGCCATTCCTGGCCGCTGACCAAAGTCCAGCCGCCGAGGAGGCACGTGCGGCGGTGCTCGAAAATCTCCGAAAGTCCGGCCTGCAAATGACGGGCGGGTCGAGCACGATCCCGGACACCTATGAAAAGCTGCGCGTTGCCGGCGCCGTCGCGCGCGAGACGCTGAAGGCGGCTGCGGCCAAGCGTTCAGGCATCGCTGTGGCCGACCTCCGCACCCAATCCGGCCATGTGATCCTGCCGGGCGGAACCAAGATCGCCTATGTCGAGCTCGCGGCGGAGGCCGCGAAAATTCCGCCGGTGCTCGATGCCAAGCCGCGCGACCCGTCCAAATGGCGCATTCTGGGCAAGCCGATGACGCGCCTCGACGTTCGCGCAAAGGTCATGGGCGAGTTGAAGTTCGGCATCGACCAGAAGATGGACGGCATGCTGTACGCCTCCGTCAAGCTGAACCCCAACAAGGGACAACCGCTGAAATCGTACGACGCCAGCAAGGCGCGGTCGATGCCAGGGGTCAAGAAGATCCTCGAAATCAAGAATGGCGTTGCGGTGATCGCCACGAACAGCTGGTACGCGATCAAGGCGGCCGACGCGATCGCTTGCGAGTGGGCGCCGTCAGTATATCCCGCTGAGCAGGCCGACCATTGGAAAGTTCTGGAATCCTCGTTCAAGCCGGAATTCCTGGGCAAGGAGTGGCGGAAGATCGGCGATGTCGAAGCCGGCCTGAACACGGGCACGCGCGTCGAGGCCGAGTATCGCGCGCCCTATGTGGCGCATCAGCCGCTCGAGCCGCTCAACGGGATCGGCCTCGTCACCGACAAGGGGATGGAGATCTGGGTCGGCCACCAGAGCCCCCAATTCGTGCAGCATGTCGCCGCGACGGCGATCGGCCTGAAGCCGGAACAGGTCACCTTCCACAATCAGTGGAGTGGCGGAAGTTTTGGCCACCGTCTCGAATACGAGAACGTGCGGGTGCTCGCCGAGATCGCAAACCAGATGCGCGGAACGCCGATCAAGCTGGTGTTCTCGCGCGAGGAAGATTTCCTCCAGGACATTCCGCGACAGATTGCGATCGCCCGGCATAGGGGAAGCGTCGAGAAAGGCAAGATCGTCGCGGCCGATTTGCAACTGGCCTCGACGGCTCCGCTGAAGGGGCTGCTTGAGCGTTCGGGTATCCCCTCGAAGGATCCCGATGGTCAATTGGCCGCCGGTCTGTGGAACGTCTATTACGACATCCCCAATTTCCGGGCTACGACCTATGAGGCGCAGGGCCTGTCGCCGAGCACCACGTGGCGGTCGGTCGGCGCCTCGACGGCCGGCTTCTTCACCGAGAGCTTCATCGACGAGCTGATCCATGCGGCGGGCCTCGATCCGATGAAGGCGCGCATCGAGATGTGCGCCGTTCCGACCTACCGCAAGCTGCTCGAGACGCTCGCTGAAATGTCGGATTGGAAGGGACCGCTCGGGAACGGCCGAGGACGAGGCGTCGCATTCGTCGAAGCCTTTGGGACACCGACAGCCGAAGTCGTCGAGGTCACGAAGACCGACAGCGGCATCAGGATCGATAAGGTCTGGGTCGCGGTCGACGTCGGCAAGGTCGTCGATCCCGTCAACTTCGAGAACCAGGTGCAGGGCGGCGTCATCTGGGGACTCGGCCACGCCATCAACTGCGAGCTCACTTACGCAAACGGCGCGGTGCAGCAGACCAATTACAACCACCACGAGGCCATGCGGATCTACCAGTGCCCGGTCATCGAAGTTCGTGGGCTCGAGAATGATCCCAAAGTGAGAGGCGTCGGAGAGCCGCCTGTTCCGCCGGCCGCCCCCGCGCTCGCCAACGCGATCTTCGCGGCGACCGGACTGCGCATCCGCGAAATGCCCTTCAACAAGTTTATCGATTTTGTGTGAGGCAGGCCATGAAGGGATCTCTGATTGCGCTCGTCCTCGCCGGCGCGGCAATGGCCGCTCTCACGGGGATTGTCGCGGCCAAGGACGAGGCCGCCAAGAACGTGCTGGCACCGGGCAGCGTCAGCCGCGCCGAGGGGCTGGAGGCCTGGAAGCGGATTGAAGCGGTGGTGACACATCCACGTTGTGCCAATTGCCATGTCGATGCCAAGGCAATTCCGATCTGGACGCCGGCCGGCGAAACCAAACCGCGCGCGCATGGCATGAACATCCACGGCGGCGAGAGCCGCATCGGCGCGGAGGCGATCCCGTGCTCGACCTGTCACATGACCTCCACCCAGGCCAACGAGCCGGCACCATCGCCGCCGCGCGCCGGCATCGATTGGCAGCTCGCTCCGGTCGATTTCATCTGGTTCGGCAAGAGCGGCGCCGAGATTTGCGCGCAGATGAAGGATCCCAAGCGCAATGGCGGTCGTGACGCTGCCGGTCTCGTCGAGCACTTGCGGCACGATGCGTCGCTGAGCGGCTTCATTCCGCGGGGCTGGGCCCCCGGAGCCGGCCGCGCGACGCCGCCGGGCACCTTCGAAGATCACGTCAAGGACATGGCCCTGTGGGGCGCCGCCGGACAACCCTGTCCGAACTGACGCGTTCGCCAGCCCCAGCAAGGCCCCGTGGGAGCGCAGACGCTTGACCCAGGTCAAGCCGGCAGCCGGTTGCGGCATGCCATGATGGCGTTGAGGGCGAGATGACGGCCCTCATCGTTCAATTGCTCCTAGGGACCCGTGGACTTGAGCCTCGCGCGCTATCCTGACAGCACGTTCGCCAACGAGAAACACAATGATAAGCCGCCGTGCCCTTCCAACACCGATGGCCGGGGCTGCAGGGGGCTGACCGCGTCCGAAGCGCAGGCACGGCTGAAGGCCGAAGGCTTCAATGAGCTGCCTCGCACGGAGCGGCGAACGATCGTGCAACTCATCCTTGAGGTGCTGCGCGAGCCCATGCTGCTGTTGCTGCTGGCGGGCGGGCTGATCTACTTCGTCCTGGGCGATCTCGGCGAAGCGCTGTTGCTCCTCGTGTTTGCATCGATCTCGATTGTCATCACCATCGTGCAGGAGGCACGCACCGAGCGCGTGCTCGACTCGTTGCGCGATCTGACCAGCCCCCGCGCACTCGTAATCCGCGGCGGCGAACACATCCGCATTCCAGGCCGCGAGGTCGTTCGCGGCGACCTGATCATGCTCTCCGAGGGAGACCGAGTGGCAGCCGACGCTACGGTCCTTCAGTGCGACGATCTCCTGCTGGATGAATCGCTGCTGACGGGGGAGTCCGTCCCGGTCCGCAAGCTGGCCGCGCTCGAGCAGCCAGAGGCGCCGCCTGCCGGTGGCGATGACCATCCATTCGTGTTCTCCGGGACGCTGGTGGTGCGCGGAAGCGGCGTGGCTGAAGTCACGTCGACCGGAGTCCGAAGCGAGATCGGCAAGATCGGACAATCGCTGCATTCACTGTCGACGGAGGCGCCCCGCCTGAAACAGCAAACGACGCACCTGGTGGCAATGTTTGCGATCGCCAGCGCCTTCGTGATCGCGTTGACCGTGCTCCTGTATGGACTCTATCGCGGCGGCTGGCTCGAGGGCGTGCTTGCCGGCATTGCGCTCGGCATGTCGATGCTTCCCGAGGAGTTTCCGGTCGTTCTGACGGTGTTTCTCGCCATGGGGGCTTGGCGCATCTCGCAGGCTCGCGTGCTAACCCGGCGGGCCTCCGCCATCGAATCACTGGGGGCGGCAACCGTGCTCTGCACGGACAAGACGGGCACGCTGACCGAAAACCGCATGACTGTTGCGCGTCTGGTGCTGCCCGATGGTTCACAATGCACGCCTGACATCGCGGCGCGCGCGGAGCATGCATTCCATTCATTGATTGAGACTGGCATCCTGGCCTGCGTCCCGGAGCCGTTCGATCCCATGGAGAAGGCGTTGCATTCGCTCGGCCCGGGGACCGGCACCGGCCGGCGGCTTGCGCAGAGCTACGGCTTGCGTCCCGACCTGCTCGCCATGTCAAACGTGTGGCGTGGAAGCGGTGACGAATGCGTCGTCGCGACAAAGGGCGCGCCCGAGACGATCGGCATGCTTTGCGGTATGAGCGCGGAAGAGCTGGCTGAATTGCGGGCAGGTGTGGACGTCCTCGCGCGAGACGGGCTTCGCGTGCTCGGCGTTGCGCGCGCGACTTGTGCGGCGACGGATCCGCCCGAGACGCAACGCGGTTTCTCCTTCCGATTCTGCGGCCTGACCGGCTTTGCCGATCCGCTGCGGCCCCAAGTGAAGGGCGCCGTCGCCGAATGCCGTTCCGCTGGCATCCGCGTGGTCATGATCACTGGCGACTATCCCGCGACCGCATCTGCGATCGCGACGCGAGCGGGCCTCGATCCCGAACGCATTCTGACGGGGGCGGACGCCGAAGGCATGGCCGAGGCCGAACTGGCCCAGGCGGCGCGGGGACAAGCCGTCTTCGCGCGAATTGCGCCGGCCCAGAAGCTACGCATCGTCAATGCGCTCAAGGGCGCCGGCGAAATCGTTGCTATGACGGGCGACGGCGTCAACGACGCGCCCTCGCTGAAGGCTGCCCATATTGGCATCGCCATGGGCGGGCGCGGCACCGACGTGGCGCGCGAGGCGTCCTCGATCGTTCTGCTTGACGACGATTTCGGCTCCATCGTGAAGGCGATCCGCCTCGGCCGCCGGATCTATGACAATCTTCGCAAGGCGATGAGCTTCATCCTCGCGGTCCACGTTCCGATTGCCGGGCTTGCGCTGCTGCCGTTGGTGACCGGGCTGCCGCTCCTGTTCGGGCCAGTCCACATCGCGTTCCTCGAAATGATCATCGATCCCGTCTGCTCCCTGGTTTTCGAGGCAGAGACCGAAGAGCGCGACGTGATGCGGAGGCCGCCGCGCTCGCCGGACGAGCCGCTGCTGCCAAGGCCCCTGCTGGCCTGGTCGGCGCTGCAGGGTGCGCTCGCGCTGGCCCTGACCGGGGGCGTGATGGTGACGGCGAATGCCTACGGCATGCCGGCGAACGAGGTGCGTGCCCTGACGTTCTTCTCGCTGGTCTTGGTGATCGTGAGCCTGATCTTCGTCAACCGCTCGTTCTCGACGTCGCTTATCGAAGCCTTTACCCGGCCGAACCGGACACTGGTCATCATTGTCGTGTTCGTGACCACCGTGCTCTCCCTAAGCCTTGCGTGGCCGGCCGCCGCCGACCTGTTCCGCTTTGGCCCGCTGCATTCCGACGATCTCGCCGTTACGGTGGCGGCAGCGCTTGTGTCCCTGGTGTTGCTGGAGCTATCGAAATACCCGTTGCGTCATCGCTGGCCTGCCTCAGCCCCGTAGCCCGGATTTCGCTGGCGCTCCGTGCGGGCCACGAGCTTGCCAGCCGCACAGCCGAAGGTCGGTTTCACCAACGGCTGACAAACCTGCTATTTGCAGTTCTTGCAAATCGTCAGCTTTCGTTGCAACGCCTCGTCTTCCTGATCGATCGATGACTGTCCGGCGAGGCCGTTTGTATCCGGATTGGACCTGGAGCCCTTTGCTGCGCGTGACCTCACGGGCGGCGTCACCTGACTTGGGGTGTCATTGTCGTCGGTGCCTACGCTGAATCCATCGTAGTCGGCGGCCGGATTCGGCGCCTGCGGAAGCCCGCCGACCACAGGTGGCGAAGCCTCTCTGCCGGATGCCGCCGGCGGAATTCTTGAATTTATGGCGTTCCCGCGTGGTGGCGGCGCATTGGGGGGAGCAAGCGAAACCGGCGGCGCGGCCGAGGTCTGTCCTCTCGCGCCGTCGCCCGACCAGACGCCGACAAACATGAGGCTGAGCGCCAACAGCGTCACGCTTCTCATCTGCATCCTTCAAGCAGCTCTGGTTCATCGATAGACAGCATGGCTCGTCGAGCCGCGCCGCGGTTGCAGAGCGAGAATCCCGTAAGCAGACATTCGAGTCAATGGAACCGCGGCGTCGCTCCACACTCTGTCATTGCGAGCCGCCGGGCCCGCGCTTCGCGTGGACCCGGTGGCTCTCAATGACGGAATTGAGGAGGCTGCATGCTCCGGCAAGGCCGCCGCGAGCCATGCTGAAGTCAGCGCATGGAGACGTCGCCTCGGGCCAGGGTGGCCGTTACTTCAGCGACGAACTGATCGAGTTGAACTTGTTGTTGAGGAGCTGGCTGCCCGTGTTGTTCACGACGGTTACGATGGCCAGTGCAATGCCGGCGGCAATCAGGCCGTATTCGATGGCGGTGGCGCCAGTCTCATCGGCAAGGAAAGACCTAAGCAAACTCATTGCCAACTCCTCTTCATCCGAACCAACGTATGGCCGCGTCGTTTTCGAACTCGTAAATCGATCGAATAGATTTTCTGCGCGCCAAAAGAATTAAATCCGGGCGAACGCGCCTCTGTTTCATACGGTGACATTCATTAAATTAAGGTTCCCTCATCCCATCCAAATGGATGCAAATCGGCGCGCTCTCTGCGACAGCCGCAGGTCCGCTAGGACGTGATCGCGGCGCCGGGGAGGCGGCGTTTCAATATGGCCGTGAGGCGGCCAACGAAGTCCTTTACCGCGCCCCGCTGCGAGCGCGCCCCCGTGCCCGCGGTCCGCTCGCTCTCGCGTGCGTCGTTCACGATGCTGATGTAGCTCTTTCTGACGTCCTGCTGCTGCACGGCACGCGTACTCTTGGCTCGATTGGGGCTGGCATCATGCTGTGCGCAAGGACAACCGGTGCTTAATTTTGTCTCCCGTAGGAATACCCTGGTTCATGCGCAGAGCTCCGCCGTATCGGCAAACGACGGTCGCGCTTAACGGATTATTGAGCCTGTTCGTCAACGGCTCGGCAAGCATGCTGCTCGAAGGGGCCGACTATCGCCCTCATTCGCGCCGTCCGTCCGCATTGAGCGCCCGCAACATGGCGATGCGGGCGAACATCATCCAGCCCCCGCCGGTCTCGGCCGCATTGATCAAGGTCTCGATCGCGGTCTGCCAGTGCGCCTCGTGCTGGGCGTCCTCGGGCAGCTGCATGACGTAGTCCGCCGCCTCTTGAAGCGTGAGCAGCTTGCGTTTGTTGCTCACGCGAACCGGATCGTCGAACTCCGCCGACCAGGGCATGTCAGTCCGGCCGACCGGCGAGGGGGGACATCACGGTGCGATTGTTAGGTGCGATGCGTCTAGCTGGCCTTCTTCGCCCGCGCCGGCGCGCGCACCGGCTTGTCGGCCTTCTTCGGAGCCTCCTTGGGCGCAGTCTTCGCCGCGGCGTCTTTGCCGCCCTTGCCGGCGATCGGCAGCAGCATTTCGCGCTGGCCCTCGACGCGCTTCTTCGGCTTCTTGCCCTTGACGGTCTCCTTGACGGCCTTTGCCGCGGGCACCGCCTCCTTCTCGCTCGCGAGACTCTTCTTCAGCGCGTCCATCAGGTTGATGACATTGCCGCCGGTCTTCGGCGCTGCCTTGGCGGTGATCGGTATGCCGCTGCGCTTCTTGTTGATGAGATCGATCAGCGCGGTTTCGTAATGATCCTCGAACAGCTCGGGCTCGAACGCGCCGGACTTCTTCTCGACGATGTGTTTTGCGAGGTCGAGCATGTCCTTGGTCAGCTTCACGTCCTGGATGTCGTCGAAATACTCGGTTTCGCTCCGCACTTCGTAGGGATAGCGCAGCAGGGTGCCCATCAACCCGCTCTCGAGCGGCTCAAGCGCGATGATGTGCTCGCGGTTGGTCAGCACCACGCGGCCGATTGCGACCTTGTCCATGCTGCGGATGGTCTCGCGGATCACCGCATAGGCGTCGTGGCCGACCTTGCCGTCGGGCACGAGGTAATAGGGACGGATCAGATAGCGGTTGTCGATATCGGCCTTCGGCACGAACTCGTCGATCTCGATCGTGTGCGTGGAGTCCAGCGCGATGTCGTCGAGCTCGTCTTTGGTGACCTCGATATAGGTGTCGGTGTCGACCTTGTAGCCCTTGACGATGTCCTCGGACGTGACCTCGTCACCGGTCTCGGCGTCGACCTTGAGGTACTTGATCCTGTGGCCGGTCTTGCGGTTGATCTGATTGAAGGAAACCTTCTCGGTATCCGAAGTGGCCGGATAGAGCGCGACCGGACAGGTCACGAGCGACAGACGCAAAAAACCCTTCCAATTGGCGCGGGGGGCCATGGGCTACTCCAAACGCAACGGGGACGGATGATAAGGATACCATCGGGGAACAACGAATCATAGCAAGACGGGTTGCTCAATCTTGCAACTACGTTAACCGGCCACTGGGTCCGCGGTTGCTGCCCGATCCGCGGGCAAAGGCCGGAACATCATATCCAATCACGCGTTGGCTTCAAATATCGGCTGCGAGGAGGTCGTGGCTATCTGAAGCGACATCCAAAGATTGAGGGCATCATGGCAACCACGCGAGAGCGGCATCAGATCGTGGAAACTCCGACCGAGGCCCGTCAGGGCGAGCCCGGGCCGTCGGTGGCGGCGCTGCTTGCCATCTCGACCGGCCTTGCGATCCTGATCCTCGCCGTCATCTGGTTCGTGTTCTTCCGGACCTGACCGGCAGATCCGAACGCCTCGGACCTTCCTATTCGCCGCGTGACGCGGCACATTGCGCCCGCCATCCCGCCGGCTCGCCCGGTTGCCTGGCGGGCGCAGTCGCGTCGGCGCGTGGGAGGTCGTATATGACCAAAAAGTAACGTGCCGGTTCCCCGCGTTCATATTCAGTTCACGCCGGAATTGCTCATCTCTGGCCGTGGTCATGCAGCCTGTTCTTGCAGCCAATCTTTGGAGAGAAGCGTGCGCCTGCTCGTTGTTGAGGACGACCCCGATCTCAATCGCCAGCTCACCAAGGCGCTGACCGACGCTGGTTACGTCGTCGACCGCGCTTTCGACGGGGAGGAGGGGCACTATCTCGGCGACAACGAGCCTTATGACGCCGTGGTGCTCGACATCGGCCTGCCGAAGAAGGACGGCATCTCGGTGCTGGAGGCCTGGCGCCGCAACGGCCGCACTATGCCGGTCCTGATCCTCACCGCGCGTGATCGCTGGAGCGACAAGGTGCAGGGGTTCGACGCCGGCGCCGACGACTATGTCGCAAAGCCGTTCCATCTGGAGGAGGTGCTGGCGCGCATTCGCGCGCTGCTGCGCCGCTCGACCGGCCATGCACAGAGCGAACTCAGCTGCGGCCCGGTCACGCTCGATACCAGGACCGGCCGGGTCAGCGTGTCAGGCAATCCCGTGAAGATGACCTCGCACGAATATCGGCTTCTGGCCTATCTGATGCACCATTCCGGGCGCGTGGTCTCCCGCACCGAGCTGGTCGAGCATCTCTACGACCAGGATTTTGACCGCGACTCCAACACCATCGAGGTCTTCGTCGGCCGCATCCGCAAGAAGCTCGACGTCGACATCATCCAGACCGTCCGTGGCCTCGGCTATCTTCTGACCCCGCCATCCCCCGGCGCTTGAAGCGCCTTGACGGACGGCTCGACAGGGGCCTTGGTCCGGTCATGACCGACGCCCTGCCATCCTGCGCCTCCCGGGTTCATTCCGATGCCCGCTAGCTCGCTTGCGAACCGCCTGTTCCTGTCGGCGACCGCCTGGCTCGTGGTGATCCTGGCCATCACCGGCGTGGTGCTGTCGTCGGTCTACAAGAACGCCACCGAACGCGCCTTCGACCGTCGGCTCAATCTCTATCTCCGCACGCTGATCGCCGAGGTCGCGACCCCCGACGAGCCGCCCGACCGCCAGTTCCAGTCGCTCGGCGAGCCCTTGTTCGAGCTGCCGCTGTCCGGCTGGTACTGGCAGATCACGCGGACCGACACCGAGAAGCCGGAGGTGCGCTCCTCGCGCTCGCTCTGGGACAAGAAACTGCCGAAGCTGGAAGAGCAGGGGGCCGAGCTCACCGCCGCCGGCATCCGGCTCGCTTATGTCGACGGTCCCGAAGGGCAGAACCTGCGCATGGTGGAGCGGCCGGTCGATCTCGGCGCCGACGGCAAATTTCTCGTCAGCGTCGCCGGCGACGACACCGAGATTTTCGACGAGACGCGGAGCTTCGACTATTATCTCGGCGGCACGTTTACGGCGCTCGGCATCGTGCTGCTGCTGACCACCGTGTTCCAGGTCCGCTTTGGCCTGGCGCCGCTCAAGCGCATCTCGGAATCGATCGCCGACATCCGCTCTGGGCGGGCAGAGCGGCTCGAGGGCGAATTTCCCGTCGAGATCGCGCCTTTGGCGCGCGAGACCAATGCGCTGATCGACGCCAATCGCGAGATCGTCGAACGGGCGCGCACCCATGTCGGCAATCTCGCCCATGCCATCAAGACGCCGCTGTCGGTCATCGTCAACGAGGCCGGCGCCCACGCGGCCGATCCGTTCGCGTCCAAGGTGATGGAGCAGGCGGACGTGATGCGCGACCAAGTCGCCCATCATCTCGAGCGCGCCCGCATTGCGGCGCGGGTCTCGGTGGTCGCAACCGTGACGGAGGTGGCGCCCGCCATCGAGGCGCTGCGGCGGACCATGGAGAAGATCCATCGCGATCGTGGCATCGTGGTCGAGGCCAAGGCCGATCCGTCTGTGAAGTTCCGGGGCGAGCGGCAGGATCTGGAGGAGATGGTCGGCAATCTCGTCGACAATGCCTGCAAATGGGCGGCCTCGCGCGTCTTCATCGAGGTTCTGGTCGAGACGCCGCACCAGACCGGCGCCGGCCCGCGTCTGCGGATCATCGTCGATGACGACGGCCGCGGCCTGTCGGAGACCGAGCGCGCCAAGGTCTCCCGGCGCGGCCAGCGGCTCGACGAATCCAAGCCCGGCTCGGGGCTGGGGCTGTCGATCGTGACCGATCTCGCCGCGCTTTATGGCGGCAGCCTCTCGCTCGGCGGGGCGCCGATCGGGGGCCTGCGGGCCGAACTGGTCCTTCCCGGGGTATAGTCCATTGTTCTCACTGGATTTTTCGTTGCGGCCGATGCCGCTGCAGGAGAAAACCGGAGGCATTCGAGGCGACTTCCTAAACGGCTTCTTAAGTGGGGACCTCTTAAGATCGCGCCCGGACGCATCCCATGTCCGCCATTTTACCGTGCATGACCCGGGCGCATGAGCCAGACATCGATCGAGCGGCTGAGGGAATATCTCGCGCAGCTCCCGCCGCAGTCGCAGGCGCTGCTGATGCGGGAGTTCGAGCGCGCGCTGGAGCGTGGCCAGGACACGGCTGTCGCGACCCTCGTGCTCGAGCAGTTGCGCAAGATCGTCCGCAAGAGCAAAGCCGACGAGGCCCCGCCGCCGCGTACGGACGATCTGTCGCGCTTGTTGTTCCAAGTGTTGGAACCGTTCCTGGTCGAGGCGGGCGCCCCGATCCGGGTCGGACAAATCCGCCGCTCCTCGCTGCATCCGATTTGGCAATGGCTCGGCCGTGACGGCGCCCCGGACAAGGTGAATGAATTCGAGGCGGCGCTGGCCCGCATGCCGGCAGACAGTGCCGGACAGGTCGAGGCGCTGGCCTCAAAGCTCCAGGCGGTGGCTGCGGACGCGATCTTCGCGCTGACGGGGCCCGGCGGCGGCGACAAGTCGCGCGCGCTGGCCCGTGTCGGCCCGCCCAATGTGATCGATGATCTCTGTTCGATCGGCGCGGTGCTCCAGGTCCGGGAAGCCATCGCCGCCTTGAACGAGAAGCTGCCGCGCTTCCTGCGCGCCTTCGGCGATTCGCAGATCGCTTCTGTGACGTCAGCGCTCAACATTCCCGTTCTCCAGACCCCGCAGATGCTGCCCTTCGCGCTGTCGATGGTGGTGCAGCGCATGACCGCGCCGTGGCAGATCATCCGCCTCGCCATCAAGATTGCGGCGTCGGATGACGAGATCCGCGTCGCCGCAACGCCCTACGGTGTCGCCGTCACGATCGCCCTGCACGATTTGTCCTGCGTTGCTGCGATCCTGCGCATGGACATCAAGCGCGGCCATTTCGACAATGTCGCCGGCAACCTCAAGGCGCTGCACGACGGAGTGCGCGGCCTGCGCACCGAGCTCGACCTGCGCAACGATTCCGCCTGGGGCAAGCAGTTGGTCTCGATCCGGGCCGACATCTCCAATGCGCTGCAATCCGAGATCGACAGCGTTCCCGGCCGCGTTCGCCGCATCCTGCGCCAGCGCGCCGAGAAGGACATTCCGCCGGGGGCGCGAATCGACAGCACCGAGGTCGAGGAAACCGTGGCGCTGATCGATTTCGTCGCGACCTGCCGCAACTATGCGAGCGAGCTTGCGATCAACGAGGTGACGCTGCGCACCTATTCCGACCTCCAGCAATATGTCGAACGCTCGACCGAACAGCTGGTGCAGTCGCTGCGCGCCGCCGATCACAAGGTCCGCACCTATCGGCAGCAGCAGGTACAGGCCGCGATCCGCTTCTGCCAGGTGCTGTTCGGCGACGATTACGCCTCGCTGATGAGTCGTGCGGCAGAAAACGCGCTCACGGGCGAGCGCAAATCGTCGCGCGCAAGCTGATATAAGCGCATATTTTTGTGATCACAATTTGAGGTTGACGCTACCGGTGGCGAGCCCTACGGTCCCGTGCAAGTCCGGGGAATTTCTATTTGTGGGCGCATGAAACCCATTATCAGCTCCATCGAAATCGAGAACCGCGTCATCACTGCCAAATATCAACGACTGATGGTCGGCGCGAAGGTGGTGCTGGTCGAGAAGGCAAGCGGTCGGCAACTGCCGGAGACAGTCACCAGGGTCGCCTCGCCGGTTCCGGTGGGGGCGTTGCGCATCAGAATGCCCGCTGCAATCCGGCCCGGAACATACTTCCTGAAGGCCTTCAACGGGCACGGCGAGGATGCCGCACAAAGTGCGGACTTCGAGATCGGCTAAGCCGTTGGAGTTTCATCGTTTCGGGCCGCGCGCGGTCGCGCCGAATTGACAATTGTCAATTGCCGCCTCGTCCGGCCGTGGTGTAAAGCCACCTGTGGGCGCGGATCGTGCGCCGCCGGAAGCTTGCCAGATGACGCTATGGTTCGTGTTCGCGCTGATGACGGTCGCGGCGATTTTCGCCGTGCTTCTGCCGCTCGGGCGCAGCGGACGCGCGCAAAATCAAGGCAGCGAGGTCGCGGTCTACAAGGACCAGTTGGCCGAGATCGAGCGTGATCTCGGCGCGGAACTGATCGCCGCTCCTGAAGCCGAGGCTGCCCGCGTCGAGATCAGCCGCAGGCTGCTCGCCGCGGCCGCCAGCGAACCCGCAACGGCGCCGAAATCGAGCCTCAAATGGCGCCGCGCCGCCGCCGTGCTGGCGCTCGCCGGTCTGCCGCTGGTTGCGATCGGCGTCTACATGCCGCTCGGTTCGCCCAAGCTTCAGGACTTTCCCTTGGCGCAGCGCGAGCGCGGATCCGGGTCCGGCATGGCGCAATCGCTCGAGAACCTCGTCGTGCAGGTCGAGCAACATCTGGAAAAGAATCCGACCGACGGTCGCGGCTGGAACGTGCTCGCGCCGGTGCTGGAGCGGCTCGGCCGCTTCGACGATGCGGTGCGCGCCTATCGCAACTCGCTCACCTACAATGGCGAGAGCGCCGAGCGCCGGTCCGATCTCGGCGAGGCGCTCTCGGCCGCTGCCGGCGGCGTCGTGACCGCCGAGGCCAAGGCGGAATTCGAGCATGCGCGCGCGCTCAACGCCGACGATCCCAAGGCGAACTACTTCCTGGGGCTCGCCGCCGAGCAGGACGGCCGCAAGGACGATGCCGCCAATATCTGGCGCACGCTGCTTGCGAAGGCGCCGGCGGATGCGCCGTGGCGTCCTTTGGTGCAGTCTTCGCTGGCGCGGGTCGGCGGCGGCACGATGCCGGCGCTGTCGGATGAGACGATCGCAGCTTCCAAGGATATGGCCGAGGGCGATCGCAACGCGATGGTGCGCGGCATGGTCGAACGCCTCGCCACGCGCCTCAAACAGAACGGCGATGACGTCGAGGGGTGGCTGCGCCTGGTGCGTGCCTATCTCGTGATGGGCGACCGTGGCAAGGCGGTGGGGGCATCGGCCGATGCCCGGCAGGCCGTCGCCGGCGACGCCGAGCGGCTGCGCCAGCTCAACGAAGGGCTCAGGACTCTCGGGCTCGACGGATGACGATTCTAAGACGAGACGAGCGGAGAACGGATACGCCATGACGCGCAAGCAGCGACGTATGACCATCATCGGCGGCTCGCTCGCCGTGCTCGCCCTCGCGGCCGCGCTGGTGCTCAACGCGTTGCGCGACTCCATCGTGTTCTTCTCGACCCCGACCATGGTCGCCGAGAAGCACGTCGGGCCCGGCAAGCGGTTTCGCCTCGGCGGGCTGGTGCAGCCCGGCTCGCTCCAGCGCGGCGACAATCTCGCGGTGACCTTCGAGGTCGCCGACGGCAACGCCAAGCTGCCGGTCGCCTACAAGGGCATCCTGCCCGACCTGTTCCGTGAAGGGCAGGGCGTCGTCGCCGAAGGCGCGCTCGATGCCAACGGCGTATTCAAGGCCGACACCGTGCTTGCCAAGCACGACGAAACCTACATGCCCAAGGACGTCGCCGATGCCCTGAAGAAGCAGGGGCACTGGAAGGACGATTACGACGGCAAGGCTTCGGGCGGCAGCAAACCTGCGGCCACGACCGCGCAGGGTAATCCGCAGGGAGCGGTGCGGTGATCGCAGAATCCGGACACTACGCGCTGGTGCTGGCGCTCGGGCTTGCATTGATCCAGTCCGTCGTGCCGTTGATCGGCGCCCGCCTGCGCGACGTTGCATTGATGAACGTAGCGCGCTCCACCGCGCTGGCGCAGCTGCTGTTCGTCGGCGCCTCGTTCACGGCGCTGGTGATGCTGCACGTGAACTCGGATTTCTCCGTCGCCAACGTCTACGAGAATTCCCATTCGATGAAGCCGCTGCTCTACAAGATCACCGGTGTGTGGGGAAACCATGAAGGCTCGATGCTGCTGTGGGTGTCGATTCTCGCGCTGTTCGGTGGGCTGGTCGCGGCTTTCGGCAACAATCTGCCGCTGTCGCTGCGTGCGCATGTGCTGGCCGTGCAGGCCTGGATCGCCAGCGCCTTCTATCTCTTCATCCTGGTGACTTCGAACCCGTTCCTGCGCATCGCCAATCCGCCGATCGAGGGGCGCGATCTCAATCCGGTGCTCCAGGACATCGGTCTCGCCGTGCATCCGCCGATGCTCTATCTCGGCTATGTCGGCTTCTCGATCTCGTTCTCCTTCGCCATCGCGGCGCTGATGGAGGGGCGGATCGACGCGGCCTGGGCGCGTTGGGTGCGGCCGTGGACGCTGGTCGCCTGGATCTTCCTGACGCTCGGCATCGCCATGGGCTCGTACTGGGCCTATTACGAGCTCGGCTGGGGCGGCTGGTGGTTCTGGGATCCGGTCGAGAACGCCTCGCTGATGCCGTGGCTCGCCGGCACCGCGCTGCTGCATTCGGCGCTGGTGATGGAGAAGCGCAACGCGCTGAAGGTCTGGACCGTCCTGCTGTCGATCCTGACCTTCTCGCTGTCGCTGCTCGGCACCTTCCTGGTGCGCTCGGGCGTCATCACCTCGGTGCACGCCTTCGCCACCGATCCGACCCGCGGCGTGTTCATCCTGCTGATCCTCTGCCTGTTCATCGGCGGCAGCCTGTCGCTGTTCGCAGGCCGCGCCACTTCGTTGAAGCAGGGCGGCCTGTTCGCGCCGATCTCGCGCGAGGGCGCCTTGGTGCTGAACAACCTCCTGCTCACGGTCGCCTGCGCAGTCGTGCTGTTCGGCACGCTCTATCCGCTGGCGATGGAGATGCTCGCCGACTTCAAGATGTCGGTCGGCGCGCCCTTCTACAATCTCACCTTCGCTCCGCTGTTTGCCCTGTTGCTGCTCGCCGTGCCGTTCGGCCCGATGCTGGCGTGGAAGCGTGGTGATCTGCTCGGCGTGACGCAGCGCCTGCTCGTGGCGGGCGTTGCCAGCCTCGTCGTCATCGCCATCACCTGGGCCTGGGCGCGGGGCGGCAGCGCGCTGGCGCCGCTCGCGATCGGGCTTGGTGTCTTCGTCGTCGCCGGCGCGGTCACCGACATCGTCGAGCGCACGGGCCTGGTTCGCCTGCCATTCGCAACGGTGCTGCACCGGGCGCGCGGCCTGCCACGCTCGGCCTGGGGCACCGCGCTCGCGCATGCCGGCCTCGGTGTCGCGCTGATCGGGATCGTCTGCGAGACCACCTGGAACAGTGAATATATCGCGACGATGAAGCAGAACGAGGTCGCTCACGTCGCCGGCTATGACGTGAAGCTCGACGGGCTGTTTCAGCGCCAGGGCCCGAACTACCGCGAGATGATCGCCGAGTTCAACGTCAGCCGCGACGGCGAGACGCTCAGCATCATGACGCCGTCCAAGCGCAGCTTCACCACCCGCGGCTCGTCGACCACCGAGGCGGCGCTGCTGACCCGCGGCGCGAGCCAGCTCTACATCTCGCTCGGTGACGCCACTGCCGAGGGCGCCATCGCGGTGCGCATCTATCACAAGCCGCTGGTGCTGCTGATCTGGTGGGGGCCGGTGCTGATGGCATTCGGCGGCGTGCTGTCGCTGTCCGACCGCCGCTTGCGGGTCGGTGCGCCGAAGCCGGCGCGGGCCAAGCAGCGCCTCCAGCCGGCGGAGTGATCCGATGCGCCGGATGTGGTTCGTGATCGTCGCGCTGATGTTGCTGGCCTGGCCGGCGGCGCACGCGGTGCAGCCTGACGAGATCATGTCGGATCCCGCCAAGGAGGCGCGCGCGCGCGACTTGTCGCGCGAGCTGCGCTGCATGGTCTGCCAGAACCAGTCGATCGATGATTCCGACGCGCCGCTCGCGCGCGATTTGCGACTGCTGGTGCGTGAGCGCATCGCCGCCGGAGACAGCAATTCGCAGGTGCTCGACTTCCTGGTCGCGCGCTATGGCGAGTTCGTGCTGCTGAAGCCGCGCTTCGAGCGGCAGACCATGCTGCTATGGCTGCTCGCGCCGCTTCTGCTGGTTGGCGGCGGCCTGGCGCTCTGGCTGCAAATTCGACGCCGCGCGCGAAGCGGTGCAGATCTACCGGCACCGCCGCTCTCGCCCGACGAGGAGGCGCGGCTCGCCGCGTTGATGTCGGATGATGCCAAATCGTCCTAGCGTCCTGGCTGCGCCATGATGCGCAGGCCGCCGGTCTCTCCGTGTTTCATGCTATGTTGACCTTTGTCTGGAAACTTGTCGCGAGATTCGATTCCAAACTCTGAGTCCCCCAATGTTCGCGAATAGCAATCTGACGATCCGCTTCCTGGTCGGCGCCGTCGTCGCTGCATTATTGTTCTTGCTTGGCATCGGCGGCGGCACCGGATTCGTCGCGGTGCTCTACCTCAACAACGAGATCACCAGCCTATCGTCGGACTTCGCCGCGCTGAGCGGTCCGGCGCGCGACCATGCGATGCAGATCTACCAGCAGGCGCAGACCGCGTTCTCCTATTTCCTGGTCGCCTGCGGCGTGATCGCGGTCGTCGCCGTCGCGATCTGCCTCACCACCTGGTTTGCGGTGCGCAACGGCATCCTCAATCCCTTGGCAGCGATCGTGCATGCCATGCGCGAGGTCGCCGATCAGAAATTCGAGACGCCGGTTCCGGGACTCGGCTGCACCAACGAGATCGGCCTGCTCGCCGGTGCGCTGGAGGTCTTCAAGACCAATGGCCTCGAGCGGCGCCGCCTCACCGAGCGGCAGTTGCATGAGGCGCAGCACCAGGCCGAGCGGTCGACATTTTTGGACGCACGGATCAAGCGCTTCAACGATCTCGTCGCCAGCGTCGTCGACAGCGTGGCGTCCTCTGCCGTGCACCTGAAGAGCAACGCCGAGACGCTGTCGCGGACCGCCAACGACACCAGCACCAAGGCCAATGCGGTGGCAAGCGCCGCGAGCCAGGCCAGCGCCAGCGTCCAGACCGTTGCGGGCTCGGCCGAGGAGATGACCAATTCGATCGGCACGATCAGCCGCCGCGTCACCGACGCGACCCAGCGCGCCGAGGGCGCAGCGTCCCAGGCCGAGAAGAGCCGCGACACCATCCACACGCTGTCCGATGCGGCCGACAAGATCGGCGAGGTCGTGCAGCTCGTGCAGGCAATCGCCTCGCAGACCAATTTGCTGGCGCTCAATGCCACCATCGAGGCGGCGCGGGCGGGGGAGGCCGGCAAGGGATTTGCGGTGGTCGCGTCCGAGGTGAAGAGTTTGGCGCACCAGACCAGCAAGGCGACGGAGGAGATCACCTCGCATGTCGCCAGCATCCAGGGCATCACCGCACAGACGCGCGGCGCGATCGACGGCATCTCCAAGACGCTGTCGGAGATCTCGTCGATCATGTCCGGCATCGAGATCGACACCGCCCAGCAGCGCAATGCCACGCAGGAGATCACGCGCAGCGCCCAGGATGCCGCGCACGGCACGCTCGACGTCTCCAACCACATCGTCCAGATCACCTCGACCTCGGCCGAGACCGGGCGCATGGCCGCCGAGGCGCGTGATTCTGCGGTCGATCTGTCGCGGCAGGCCGAGACCTTGAAACGCGAGGTCGACGAGTTCATCGTCAGTGTCAGGGCAAGCTAAAATCGTCCGAGCAGGGTTCCACGCTCATCGCGGGAACTCGATTAAGTTCCTGTAGAACCACGATTTTCGGGCTGCGCTAAACTGCCGCATCCGCGCCGCTGCTTCATTACGAAAGTTTAACCCCGCCGCCAGCGCACGGTAAGGCGGGAGCCCCCATCTTCAGAACCGTAAGGTGCCGCTATCCGGCGCCAAATGAATTTCAAGGCCCTGGAGATCTCTGCATGACCGACCGTCCCGACCTCTCGAATCTTCCGTCCTACCGGCAGCCGCGCCGGTCGGTGTTCTCCGCGCGCAAGATCGCGCTGATGGCCTCGGTCGTCGCCGGTCTCGGCGCGGCCGTCTATGGCTTCAGCCCGTCGACCTCGCCGGCAGACCTGTTCTCCAGCCCGGCGCATGCGCAGGTCAACCAAGAGGTTCGGAAGGTCGAGCGTCCAATCGGCTTCGCCGACATCGTCGAGCGCGTGAAGCCGTCGGTGATCTCGGTGAAGGTCAACATCAAGGAGAAGACCGCGAGCAACGATGACGGCGATGATTCCTCCTCGCCGTTCCAGCCGGGCTCGCCGATGGAGCGCTTCTTCCGCCGCTTCGGCGGTCCCGATGGTTTCCCGGGCCTCAAGGGCGGCCGTGGCCGCGTCGTGCAGGGCCAGGGCTCCGGCTTCTTCATCTCGCCCGACGGCTATGCCGTGACCAACAACCACGTGGTCGACGGCGCCGACAAGGTCGAGGTCACCACCGACGACGGCAAGACCTACACTGCCAAGGTGATCGGCACCGACCAGCGTACCGACCTCGCCCTGATCAAGGTCGAGGGCAGCTCGAACTTCCCGTTCGCCAAGCTTGCGGATAGCAAGCCGCGGATCGGGGACTGGGTACTCGCGGTCGGCAACCCCTTCGGTCTCGGCGGCACCGTGACTGCGGGCATCGTCTCGGCCAGCGGCCGCGACATCGGCAACGGTCCCTATGATGATTTCATCCAGATCGATGCGCCCGTGAACAAGGGCAATTCGGGCGGTCCGGCTTTCGACACCAACGGCGAGGTGATGGGCGTCAACACCGCGATCTACTCGCCCTCGGGCGGCAGCGTCGGCATCGCGTTCTCGATTCCCGCCAACACCGTCAAGAGCGTGGTGGCCCAGCTCAAGGACAAGGGCTCGGTCAGCCGCGGTTGGATCGGCGTGCAGATCCAGCCGGTGACGTCTGACATCGCCGACAGCCTCGGCATGAAGAAGGCCGAAGGCGCGCTGGTGGCGGAGCCGCAGGCGAACGGTCCGGCGGCGAAGGCCGGTATCGAGTCCGGCGACGTGATCACCTCGGTCAACGGCGAATCCGTCAAGGACGCCCGCGAGCTCGCCCGCACCATCGGCGGCATGGCACCCGGCGCGACCGTGAAGCTCAACGTGCTGCACAAGGGCCAGGACAAGGTGGTGAACCTCACCCTCGGCCAGCTGCCGAACACGATCGAGGCCAAGGCCGACAACGACAATGACAAGGGCAAGGGTGCGAGCCGCGGCACCGACGTTCCCAAGCTCGGCATGACGGTTGCGCCCGCCAATTCCGTGGCCGGTGCCGGCAAGGAAGGCGTCGTGGTAACCGAAGTCGATCCGAAGAGCGCCGCGGCCGAACGCGGCTTCAAGGAAGGCGACGTGATTCTCGAAGTTGGCGGCAAGAGCGTGAGCACCGCCGGCGAAGTCCGCGACGCCATCAACACGGCGCGGACCGACAACAAGAACAGCGTCCTGATGCGCGTGAAGAGCGGCGGCCAGTCGCGCTTCGTCGCCGTGCCCATCGCCAAGGGCTAACAAGGGCTGAAGCCTCAGGAGGTCTACGAGATGAAGGGTGTCGCCGGCATCAGTCGCCCCCGCCGCCGGCGCCCTTCGGGGGAGCAGCGCAACGTTTGCTTCCCTCATCTACCTTCCGGTGGAATTACGCCCCCCTCCGTCGGAAGGCCTAGGGCGGTGAAGTCCCCCCAGCTTCACCGCCCGCCTTTTTCCCGATCCGAGATCGTTCCGCTCGGCTTGCATGCGATTGCCGCTCGCGCCATGTTTAGAGAAGGTTCACTCCCTTGACCGCCGCCGAACGCACGATGCGCCTCCTCATCATCGAAGACGACCGCGAATCCGCCGACTATCTCGTGAAGGCGTTTCGCGAAGTCGGACACATTGCCGATCACGCCGCCGACGGCGACGAAGGCCTCGCCATGGCCGAGAACGGCGATTACGACGTGCTGGTGGTCGACCGCATGCTGCCCAAGCGCGACGGCCTGTCGCTGATCGGTGGGCTGCGCGAGAAGGGCACCACCACGCCGGTGCTGATTCTCTCCGCGCTGGGGCAGGTCGACGACCGCATCAAGGGCCTGCGCGCCGGCGGCGACGATTATCTGCCAAAGCCCTATTCCTTCGCCGAACTGCTGGCCCGCGTCGAGGTGCTGTCGCGCCGCCGCGGCGGCCCGGCCGAGGACACGCTCTACCGCGTCGGCGATCTCGAACTTGATCGGCTGTCCCACCGCGTCGCCCGTGGCAAGGACGAGCTGACGCTCCAGCCGCGCGAATTCCGCCTGCTCGAATACCTCATGAAGCACGCCGGCCAGGTGGTGACGCGCACCATGCTGCTCGAGAACGTCTGGGACTATCATTTCGATCCGCAGACCAACGTGATCGACGTGCACATTTCGCGGCTCCGCTCCAAGATCGACAAGGGTTTCGAGCGCCCGCTGCTGCACACGATCCGGGGCGCGGGGTACATGATCCGTGACGGCATTCGGTAAACTCGTCCGCACCACGGCGTTCCGGCTGACGCTGGTCTATCTGCTGCTGTTCGCGATGTTCGCGGCCTCGCTGCTCGGCTATTTCGCCTGGAATACGCGGCGACTGATCACCGAGGAGATCACGCAGACGGTGAATGCCGAGACCTCGGAGATCAACGAGATCTACGGCCGTGGCGGCATGTTTCGCCTGGTGCGGACGATCGAATATCGGGCGCTGCGCCCGGGCGCCAACCTCTACCTCGTGACGACGCCGACCGGGCAGGCGATCGCCGGCAATGTCGGCTCGCTCGCGCCCGGCGTGATGGCGACGCGCGGCTGGTCGGAGACCGCCTATCGGCGGATCGAGGATGCCGATGAGCGCGACCATCGCGCGCTCGTTCGCGTCACCGAATTGGAGAACGGCTTCCGTCTCCTGATCGGCCGCGACCTCGACGAGAGGCGTCGCCTGTTCGGCATCGTCGCCAAGGCCGCACAATGGTCGATCCTGATCGTCGTGGTGCTCGGCCTCGGCGGCGGCATCTTCGTGGCGCGACGTGTCTTGACGCGCATCGACGCGATGAGCGGTACGGCGCATCGCATCATGATCGGCGATCTCAGTGAGCGCCTGCCGGTAGGGCGCAGCGGCGACGAGCTCGACCGCCTCGCCGAAAACCTCAACGCCATGCTGGAGCGGATCGAGGCGCTGATGGCGGGACTGAAGGAAGTCTCCGACAATATCGCACACGACCTCAAGACGCCGCTGACGCGCTTGCGCAACCGCGCTGAGGAAGCCCTGGCGAAATCGGGCTGCGAGGCGGATTACCGCGCCGCGCTGGAGCGCACCATCGAGGAGTCCGACGGGCTGATCCGCACCTTCAACGCGCTCTTGATGATCGCGCGTGCCGAGTCCGGGCAGGCGCGCGGCAACATGGACGATTTCGACGCCGCCGAGGTCGCGGGTGGCATCCATGAGCTCTATGAGCCGCTTGCCGAAGATGACGGCATGACCCTGAAGGTCAAGGCCGAGCCGACGCCGGTTCACGCCAACCGCGAACTGATCAGCCAGGCGCTCGCCAATCTCGTCGAGAACGCGATCAAATACGGCAAGCCGGCGGCTCAGGTTGCAGGAACCGTGGTCAGCATGGATGCCAGGCAAATCACGATCGAGGCGAGGCGCGATGGCGACCAGGTGCTGCTCAGCGTCACCGACCGTGGTCCGGGGATCCCCGAAGCGGATCGCAAGCACGTCGTCGAGCGATTCGTGCGGCTGGAGGCCAGCCGCACGCTGCCGGGCTCCGGCCTCGGCCTCAGCCTCGCCTCGGCGGTTGCGACACTGCACGGCGGCGAATTGCGCTTGGGCGATGCCCATCCCGGTCTCGTCGCCACGCTGGTGCTGCCGGCGCGCGCGGGCGCCGGCGACAGGGTTGCTCCGCCAATACAGGATGTGCCACAGAAGGTGGCATGAACCACTCCGCGCCGGGAAACGCGGACAAGCATGGTGAGAGCCTCGCGGCACGCTTCGTGGAGGCTCCCTATGTTGCCGCTTCCACAACCGACGAAAGACGTTTTGGGAATTGGCTGGCCGAGCTCGAGCCGGCGCAATCGGCCCGTCTCGAATCCCTGCTGGTTCAACCCTTCGCCCGGGATATTTTGACCGGCATCGCGGAATTCTCGCCCTATCTGTTCGATCTGGTGCGCGCCGATCCCCTGCGCCTGATCCGGTTGCTCGAATGCGATCCGGATGTGCATCTGGCGGCGCTGATGGCGGAGGCAAGGGGCGCGGTGCTCGCGGCGCCGGATGAGCCCAAGGTGATGCGCCTGCTTCGCCGCATGAAGGCGGAGGCAGCGCTGCTGACCGCGCTATGCGATATCGGCGGCGTCTGGCCGGTGATGCGGGTGACGGCGGCGCTGACTGATGTCGCGGTGTTCTCGGTCCAGGCGGCGCTCCAGTACCTGCTGCGACAGGAAGCCGCACGCGGCAAGCTCTCACCGGCCGATCCCGAGGCGCCCGAACAAGGCTGCGGGCTGATCGTACTCGCGATGGGCAAGATGGGCGCGGGCGAGCTGAACTATTCCAGCGACATTGATCTCATCGTGTTCTTCGATCCCGATGCGACGACGCTCGCGCCAGATATCGAGCCGCAGCCGTTCTTCGTCCGCGTGACGCAGGGGATGGCGCGCATCCTCCAGCAGCGCACCTATGACGGCTATGTCTTCCGTGTCGATCTGCGCTTGCGACCCGATCCGTCGTCGACCCAGGTGGCGATCTCCCGCGACGCCGCGCTGAACTATTACGAGCGGGAAGGGCGCACCTGGGAGCGGGCTGCGATGATCAAGGCGCGCGCCTGCGCCGGCGATGCCAACGCGGGTGAAGCGCTTCTGGCGGAGATCGCGCCCTTCGTCTGGCGCAAGCATCTCGACTTCGCGGCGCTCGCCGACGTGCACGACATGAAGCGGCAGATGCAGACCTATCGCGGCCAGAGCGAGGTCGCCGTCGAGGGACACAACGTCAAGGTCGGGCGCGGCGGCATCCGCGAGATCGAGTTTTTCGCCCAGACCCAGCAATTGATCGCGGGCGGCCGCCATCCGGAATTGCGCGTGCGGCCGACGCTCAAAGCGCTCGACGTGCTCGCCTCCAGCAACTGGATCACCTTTGCGGCGCGCGACGAGCTCACCACGGCCTACGAATTCCTGCGCCGGGTCGAGCACCGTCTGCAGATGATCGCCGACGAGCAGACCCATACGCTGCCCGAGGACAAGGAAGCCGTCGAGCGCTTCGCCTGGTTCTTCGGCTATCCGGATCGGGAGGCCTTTGCACGCGACCTGTTGCGGCAGCTCGAAATCGTTCAGGGACACTACGAAAAACTGTTCGAGGGCGACGATCCGACCGGGACAGACAAACTGCTGCCGACGCTCGACTACAGTGCCGGTCCCGACGATCCGCGCCTGCTTCAGCACCTGGTGACGCTCGGCTTCAAGAAGCCGGCTGCCGTCGCGCAGACGGTGCGCGACTGGATCACCGGCGATTATCGCGTGTTTCGCAATGAGGCGACGCGCAGCGCCTTCATCGAGTTCGTGCCGGCCCTGATCGACGGTCTTGCCCATGCCGAGGAACCGGATCGCGCGGTGGTGGCGTTCGATCAGTTCCTGGGGGCGCTCCAGCGCGGCGGCCGGCTGATCACGCTGCTCGGCCAGAACCGTGAGCTCGTCGCGCTGGTGGCGCTGGTGCTGGGCGCGGCGCCCCGGCTCGGCGAGATGCTGGCGCGGCAGCCGCAGCTCATGGACGGTCTGATCGATCCGCGCTTCTTCGGCGCCATGCCCGACAGGCAGGAATTGTCGGGACGGCTCGCGACGACCGTGCAGGACGCGGGCTCATACGAGGAGTTTCTCGATCGCCTGCGCCTGTTCGGGCAGGAGAGCCTGTTCCTGATCGGCACGCGCATCCTGTCCGGCACGGTCTCGGCGCAGCAGGCGAGCACCGCTTTTGCCGACGTCGCCGAAGGCATCGTCCACACCGTGCATGGCCTCGTCGCCGATCGCTTTGCCGCCCAGCACGGCCGCATCAGGGATCAGCAGACCGCGATCATCGCGATGGGTCGGCTCGGCAGCCGCGAGATGACCGCCTCGTCCGATCTCGATCTGATCCTGCTCTACGATTTCGACAGCGACAATCCGGATTCCGACGGTGCGAAATCGCTGCAGGGTGCGCATTACTTTGCCCGCTTCACTCAGCGCCTGATCAGCGCCTTCACGACCCGCACCAATTACGGCGTGCTCTACGAGATCGACATGCGGCTGCGTCCGTCGGGACGCGCCGGTCCCGTGGCCTCGAGCCTCACTTCGTTCGCGGACTACCAGGCCAACGAGGCCTGGACCTGGGAGCACATGGCGCTGACGCGCGCCCGCGTGGTCTCGGCGTCGCCTGAATTCCGCGAACGGATCGAGCGCGTCATCCGCGATGTTCTGACCCGCCGCCGCGATCCCGCAATCACCACCCACGATGTTGCCGACATGCGGCGCGCGATCGCTCAGGAGAAGGGCGAGGCCGATTGCTGGGATCTCAAACATGCTGCTGGCGGCATGGTCGATATCGATTTCATTGCACAATACCTCCAGCTCGTGCATGCCCACGACAAGCCGGAGATCCTCGACGTCAGCACCCTGCAGGTGCTGGAAAATGCATGCAGGCTTGGCGTGCTCGCGCAATCGGAGACCGAGATATTGCGTGCCGCAGCGCGGCTCTATCACGACCTGACGCAGATCTTGCGGCTTTGCGTCAGCGAGCGCTTCAAGCCGGAAACCGCCGGCACCGACCTCCTGCGGGTGATGGCGCGCGCTGGCGATGCGCCGGACTTCTCGTCGCTGGAGGCGCGTGTGAAGGAAACGCAGAGCGAGGTGCGGCGCGTGTTCAGGGCGCTGCTGGAAGGGTTGTAGTTTGCTTCAGCGAGGTGAGGGCCTCGCGCACGTTTGGCTCGAGCCCCACTCCACCCGCATCGAGATGGACGAAGATCGCGCGCTTCATGCGGGGATCCCAGAACTTCTTGATGTGTTCGGCAATGCCAGGCACGGCCTTGTCATGGCCCTGGCTCTGGAAGAACTTGCCGATCTGGTTGGCCATGTAGATCAGGCGGTCAGGCGACATCGGCAACCTCCGTGGCATGGCGGGCGACGACCCGGTCACCATGCGAAAACACTTCGAACCCGTCCTGGCGGGCAATGGCAATCAGTGTGATGCCGGCGGCTTCCGCCGTGCGTACCGCGAGCGCGGTCGGCGCGGACACGGCGACCATCACGGGGGCGCCGATCGCGGCCGTCTTCTGCACCATCTCCACCGAGACGCGGCTCGTCAGCAGCACCATGCCGCCGCGCGCATCCGTGCGGCTGCGCGCTAGCGCCCCGGCGAGCTTGTCCAGCGCGTTGTGGCGGCCGACATCCTCGCGCAGCGCGATGATGCCCCCGGCGGGGGACCAGAACGCGGCGGCGTGAACGGCACGGGTTTGCAGATTGATCGATTGCAACGGCGCGATGGCCTGCATCGCCGCCATGATTTCATCCGGCACAAAGCTCTGCCCCTGCGGCACCACGGCCGCCGGCCGTACCGCCTCGGCAATGGACTCGATGCCGCAGATGCCGCAGCCTGTTGGACCTGCGATGTGGCGCCGACGCTCGCTGATGCGCGCGGCGTCTTCCGATGCCAGCCACATGCGCAGCTCGATGCCGTCGTCGAGGCGGACCACTTCGAGCGACCGGATGTCGTCGACCGATCCGACGATGCCTTCGCTCACGCTGAAGCCGACGGCAAAATCTTCCAGATTCTGCGGTGTCCCCATCATGACGGCGTAGGTGCCGCCGTTGTAGGTCAGCGCCAGCGGCGTCTCCTCCGGGATCAGCCGCGCGCCCTCTGAGGCCGCACCGTCGCGCCAGATCTCGCGGTCGATGGCCTGAACCGGAACGTGCATGCGGTTACTCCGCAGCCTCGGCCGGCACGATGCGGCGGGACTGCCGCGCCTGCGCGTCATAAGCCTTCTGCCAGTCCGACGGGCCGTTCGAGGGCGAGACCTGCACCGCCGTGACCTTGTATTCAGGGCAGTTGGTGGCCCAGTCCGAATAGTCGGTGGTGATGACGTTGGCCTGCGTGTCCGGGTGGTGGAACGTGGTGTAGACGACACCGGGCGCGACGCGGTCGGTGATCTCCGCGCGCAACGTGGTCTCGCCGGCGCGGCTTTTTAGGCGTACCCAGTCGCCGTCACGCACGCCGCGCTGCTCGGCATCGTGCGGATGGATCTCCAGCCGGTCCTCGGCATGCCAGACCACGTTGTCGGTGCGCCGGGTCTGGGCGCCGACATTGTACTGGCTGAGGATACGGCCCGTGGTGAGCAGTAGCGGATAGCGCGGGCCGGTGCGCTCGTCGGTCGCGACATATTCGGTGACGACGAACTTGCCCTTGCCGCGGACGAAGCCATCAATATGCATCACCGGCGTGCCCTCCGGCGCCTTCTCGTTGCACGGCCACTGCACTGAGCCGAGCTCGTCGAGCTTGGCATAGGAGACGCCGGCGAAGGTCGGGGTCAGCGCCGCGATCTCGTCCATGATCTCGGAGGGATGGCTGTAGTTCATCTCGAAGCCCATGGCCTTGGCGAGGCCGATAGTGACCTCCCAATCGGCAATGCCGTTCTTCGGCGTTATCACCTTGCGCACGCGCTGGATGCGGCGTTCGGCGTTGGTGAAGGTGCCGTCCTTCTCGAGGAAGCTCGAGCCGGGCAGGAAGACGTGGGCGTAGTTCGCGGTCTCGTTGAGGAAAAGATCGTGGACGATGACGCATTCCATCGCCGACAGCGCCGCCACCACGTGCGAGGTGTTGGGATCGGACTGCAGGATGTCCTCGCCCTGCACGTAGATTCCCATGAACGTGCCTTCGACCGCGGCATCGAACATGTTGGGGATGCGCAGGCCCGGCTCCGGGTTGAGCTTGACGTTCCACAGCGCCTCGAACTGGTCGCGCACGGCATCGCCCGAGATGTGGCGGTAGCCGGGCAGCTCGTGCGGGAACGAGCCCATGTCGCAGGAGCCCTGCACGTTGTTCTGGCCGCGCAGCGGGTTCACGCCGACGCCGGGGCGGCCGATATTGCCTGTTGCCATCGCGAGGTTGGCGATCGCGATCACGGTGGTCGAGCCCTGGCTGTGCTCGGTGACGCCGAGGCCGTAATAGATCGCGCCGTTGCCGCCGGTGGCGTAGATGCGGGCCGCCTCGCGCAGCGTCTTGGGATCGACACCGGTGAGGATCGCGGTGGCTTCCGGGCTGTTCTTGGGCTGCGCGACGAAGGCGGCCCATTCCTCGAACTCGCTCCAGTCGCAGCGCTCGCGCACGAAGGCTTCGTTGACGAGGCCTTCGGTAACGATGACATGCGCCAGCGCGGTCATGACGGCGACGTTGGTGCCGGGCATCAAGGGCAGGTGCAGCGCCTTCACATGCGGCGACTCCACCATCTCGGTGCGGCGCGGATCGATCACGATCAGCTTGGCGCCCTGGCGCAGCCGCTTCTTCAGCCGCGAGGCGAACACCGGGTGCGCCGAGGCGGGGTTGGCGCCGATGATGAGCACGACATCGGTGTCTTCCACGGAGTCGAAATCTTGCGTGCCGGCGGAGGTGCCGAAGGTGGTGGCGAGGCCGTAGCCGGTCGGGGAGTGACAGACGCGGGCGCAGGTGTCGACATTGTTGTTGCCGAAGCCGGCGCGGATCAGCTTCTGCACCAGGTAGGTTTCCTCGTTGGTGCAGCGCGACGAGGTGATGCCGCCGATGGCGTCGCGGCCGTATTTCTTCTGGATGCCGCGCATCTTCGTGGCGGCGAACGAGAACGCCTCGTCCCACGACACTTCGCGCCAGGGATCCTCGATCCGTTCGCGGATCATCGGTTTAAGGATGCGCTCCTTGTGGTTGGTGTAGCCCCAGGCGAAGCGGCCCTTGACGCAGGAATGGCCGCGATTGGCCTTGCCGTCCTTGTAAGGCACCATGCGCACCACTTCCTCGCCGCGCATCTCGGCCTTGAAGGCGCAGCCGACGCCGCAATAGGCGCAGGTGGTGACGACGGAGTGCTCGGGCTGGCCGATCTCGATCACCGACTTCTCGGTCAGCGTCGCGGTCGGGCAGGCCTGCACGCAGGCGCCGCAGGAGACGCATTCGGAACCGAGGAAGCTCTCGCTCATGCCCGGCGAGACGCGGCTGTCGAAGCCGCGCCCCGAGATCGTCAGCGCGAAGGTGCCTTGCACCTCCTCGCAGGCGCGGACGCAGCGCGAGCAGACGATGCACTTGGAGGGATCGTAGGTGAAGTAGGGATTGGACTCGTCCTTCGGCATCCAGTGGTCGTTGGTGCAGCCATCCGTCTTCGCGAAGACGTGGTTCTCGCCCTCATAGCCGTAGCGCACGTCGCGCAGGCCCACCGCGCCGGCCATGTCCTGCAATTCGCAATCGCCGTTGGCGCCGCAGGTGAGGCAGTCGAGCGGATGGTCGGAGATGTAGAGCTCCATCACGCCCTTGCGCAGCTGCTTCAGCCGCTCGGTCTGGGTGTGCACGACGAGGCCGTTCATCACGGGGGTGGTGCAGGAGGCCGGCGTGCCGGCGCGCCCCTCGATCTCGACCAGGCAGAGACGGCAGGAGCCAAACGCGTCGACCATGTCGGTGGCGCAGAGTTTGGGAATCTGGTGGCCCGCGTCCATCGCGGCGCGCATGATCGAAGTGCCCTCGGGCACCGTGACTTGGTTGCCGTCGATGGTCAGCGTCACCATCGTTTCCGATTTCGAGCGCGGCGTGCCGAAGTCGATTTCTTCGATCAGAGACATTGTCGTTCTCCTATTCCGCGGCCTGAAGCGTGGTCGGCGCCGGGACGAAGTCCTCCCGGAAGTGCTTCAATGCGCTGAGCACGGGGTAGGGCGTGAAGCCGCCGAGCGCGCAGAGCGAGCCGAATTTCATGGTGTTGCAGAGGTCTTCGACGAGGGCGAGGTTCTCGCTCACGCGCTCGCCGTTGATGATCTTCTCGATGGTCTCGACGCCCCGGGTCGAGCCGATCCGGCACGGCGTGCACTTGCCGCAGGATTCGACGGCGCAGAACTCCATGGCGAAGCGCGCCTGCCTGCGCATGTCGATGCTGTCGTCGAACACGACGATGCCGCCATGGCCGATCAGGCCGTCGCGCGCGGCGAAGGCCTCGTAGTCGAACGGCGTGTCGAATAGGGCGCGGGGAAAATAGGCGCCGAGCGGGCCGCCGACCTGGACCGCGCGCACCGGCCGTCCGGTGAACGTGCCGCCGCCGATATCGTCGACGAGCTCGCCGAGCGTCACGCCGAAGGCGGTCTCGAACAGCCCGCCGTAGCGGATGTTGCCGGCGAGCTGGATCGGCATCGTGCCGCGGGAGCGGCCCATGCCGAAATCCGCATAGGCCTTGGCGCCTTCGGCGAGGATGAAGGGGATGGCGGCGAACGACAGCACGTTGTTGATGACGGTCGGTTTGCCGAACAGGCCGTGATGCGCCGGCAGCGGCGGCTTGGCGCGCACGATGCCGCGGCGGCCTTCGAGGCTTTCCAGCAGCGAGGTCTCCTCGCCGCAAACGTAAGCGCCAGCGCCGACACGCACCTCGAGATCGAAGGCTTGCTTCGAGCCGCCGATGTTCGCGCCGAGATAGCCGCCGCGCTTCGCCGCCGCGATGGCGGCATTCATCGCCTCGACCGCGTGCGGATATTCGCTGCGGATGTAGATGTAGCCCTTGGTCGCGCCGACGGTGATGCCGGCGATCGTCATGCCCTCGATCACCAGGAACGGATCGCCTTCCATGATCATGCGGTCGGCGAAGGTGCCGCTGTCGCCTTCGTCGGCGTTGCCGACGATGAATTTGCGGTCGGCCTTGGCCTGCGCCACCGTCTTCCATTTGATGCCGGTCGGAAAGCCCGCGCCGCCGCGGCCGCGCAGGCCGGACGCAGTCACTTCATTCAGGATAGCATCCGTGCCGAGCGACAGCGCGTGCTCCAGGCCCTTGTAGCCGCCATGGGCGCGGTAGTCGTCGAGCGAGCGCGGATCGATCACGCCGCAGCGGGCGAAGGTAAGGCGGGTCTGGCGCTTCAGCCAGGGGATCTCGTCGGTCGCCCCCAGCCGCAGCAGATGCGGCGTGTTGCTGGCCAGCGCATCGAGCAGGGAGGGCACGTCGGTCTCGCTGACCGGGCCGAAGGCGATGCGGCCCTGCGGTGTCGCGACCTCGACCAGCGGCTCCAGCCAGTACAGGCCGCGCGAGCCGGTCCTGATAATCTCGATTGCAATGCCACGCTTGGCTGCAGCCTGCTCCAGCGCCAGCGCGACTTCGTCAGCGCCGACAGCAACCGCACCGGCATCACGTGAAACGTAGAGACGCATGCTCATCGCTGTGCCTCCGCAACCAGCGCATCAAGGCGCTTCTGGTCGAGCCGGCCAATGAGGCGGCCGTCGAGCATCGCAGACGGGGCGGTCGCGCACAGGCCGAGACAGTAGATCGGCTCCAGCGTGACGCGATCGTCGGCCGTGGTGTTGCCGAGCGCCACGCCGAGCTTCGCCTCGGCGCGCGCCGCCAGCGCATCGCCGCCGGCGGCCTGGCAGGCTTCAGCGCGGCAGAGCTTCAGCACATGGCGACCGGCCGGCTTGTGCCGGAAATCATGATAGAACGTGAACACGCCGTGCACTTCGGCGCGTGACAGGTTCAGCGCCTGCGCCACCATGGGGATGGCGGCCTCCGGCACGTAGCCGAACGCCTCTTGAAGAGCATGCAGGATGACGAGCGTCGCGCCTTCCTGCTGAGCGTGTTCGGCGATGATCTCGGCGCCGCGCGTCTCGTCCCAATCATAAACCGCTGTCATTCTTCATTCTCAACCAGAGCGTTTCTTCCTCCCAAACTATTTGGAATCATTCGAAGATCAATAAAGCTGTCCCGTGCTGCGATTGCGAATTCCGATCGATTGACGGATGCTATCGATCGATTTGAGGTTGCAATCAAAGCCGTTCCGCCCGGCGGTTTTTGCGTGTTGGGAGGGGGCGAGCGTGCTAGCTTGCATGCCACGACAGAACTCGAGGGGACGACCGGTTGATCGACAAGCTTGAACTATTGCTGGCGCTGGCGAAGGAGCGGCATTTCGGACGCGCGGCGGAGGTCTGCGGCGTGACGCAACCGACGATGTCGACCGGGCTCAAGCAGCTCGAGGAGATCCTCGGCGTGATGCTGGTCCAGCGCGGGTCGCGCTTCCAGGGCTTTACGCCGGAAGGCGAGCGGGCGTTGGACTGGGCGCGGCGGATCGTGGGCGATGCCCGCGCGATGCGCGACGAGATCAACGGGCTGAAACATCAGCTCTCCGGCGAGATCCGCATCGCGGCTATCCCGACCGTGCTCGGCATGGTCGCCGCGCTGACGACGCCGTTCCGCGCCAAGCATCCCGAGGTGCGCTTCCGCATCCAGTCCACCACGTCATCCGAGGTGCTGGGACTGCTCGAAAATCTCGAGGTCGATGCGGGGCTGACCTATATCGAGAATGAGCCGATCGGCAAGGTGCGGACCATTCCGCTCTACAACGAGAGCTATCGCCTGTTGACCGCGCCCGATGCGATGTTCGGTGACCGCGAGACGGTGACTTGGACCGAGGTCGGGCAGGTGCCGCTATGCCTGCTCACGCCCGACATGCAGAACCGCCGCATCATCGACCGCGCGCTGCGCTCGGTCGGTGCCGAGGCGACACCGACGCTGACGTCGAACTCGCTGCTGGTGCTGTTCACGCACGTCAAGACGGGACGCTGGGCGAGCGTGATGCCGGCCAAGCTCGCCGAGACGCTCGGCCTGTCCGACACGGTGCGCTCGATCCCGATCGTCGATCCCGACGTCAATTACAGCATCGGCATGGTGATCCCGCAGCGCGATCCGATGACGCCGCTGATCGCGGCATTGGTCAATGTCGCACGCGAAGTGGCGCCGACGCTGCAATTGTAGATATCTCGAGCGCAATGAGATCACGTTTGATTGCCACAACGGAGGTGCACTCCCTCTCCCGCTTGCGGGAGAGGGGTGGGGAGAGGGTGTCTCCGCAATGGGACAATCCCCTAGAGAAGACAGCCCTCACCCGGCGCTTCGCGCCGACCTCTCCCGCAAGCGGGAGAGGTGAACGAGCCGCGGCAATCGATTCAACCTAAAGCCAGCCGGATCTACATGAAGCTCTAAGCCGCCGCCGATATCCCGGAGGCCTTGATCGCGTCGCGCGGCAGCGTCACGCGCACCACCGTGCCGACATCGATCTTGGAGCGCAGCCGCATCGAGCCGCCGTGGAGCTGCGCCAGCGAGCGGGCGATGGCGAGGCCCAGTCCCGAGCCGTGATAGGTCTTGGTGAGCTGGCTCTCGACCTGCTCGAACGGGCGGCCGAGTCGCGCCAGCGAATGCGGCGCGATCCCGATGCCGGTGTCGGCGATCATCAGCACGATCCGGTCGTCGAGCTGCCGGCTGCGCACCACGACACGTCCGCCGTCGGGTGTGAACTTCACCGCATTGGACAGCAGGTTGACGATGATCTGCTTGGTGGCGCGGCGGTCGGCGACGACGGAGATGGATTTGGCGATGTCGGCGTCGAGCGTCAGGTGCTTGTCCTGCGCCCGGCCGGTGACGACCCGCAGGGATTCCGCCAGCGTTCGCGACAGGTCCAGCTCTTCCATGTCGAGCTTCATGCGGCCGGCCTCGATCTTGGACATGTCGAGAATGTCGTTGATGACCTCGAGCAGATAGTGGCCGCTGGTCAGGATGTCCTCGCAGTATTCCTGGTACTTCTCCGAACCGAGCTCACCGAACATGCCCGAGCCCATGATCTCGGAGAAGCCAATGATGGCGTTGAGCGGCGTGCGCAGCTCGTGGCTCATATTGGCGAGGAATTTCGACTTGGTCTGGTTGGCTTCCTCGGCGCGGGTCTTCTCGCGCTGGTACTTTTCGGCGAGATCGGCGAGCTCGACCGCCTGGCGTTCGAGCGCGGCCTGCGAGCGCTTGAGGTCGATGACGGTGGCGCGCAGGCGCAAATCGTTGTCGACCAGCTTCTGCTCGTGCTCCTTGATGCGGGTGATGTCGGTGCCGACCGAGACATAGCCGCCGTCCTTGGTGCGGCGCTCGCTGATGTGCAGCCAGCTGCCGTCGTCGAGCTGCGCCTCGAAGGTACGCGCGCCCGGGCCTTGGGCCGCGGTCTCGTTGTGGCGGGTGCGCACCTCCGGCATGCGACCGACCTCGAGCACGGTCTCGTAGGAGGTGCCGGGGATCACGGCGGTGTCGGGCAGCTTGTGCAAGCGCTGGAAGTGCGAATTGCAGAGCACCAGGCGGTCGCTCGCGTCCCACAGCACGAAGGCTTCCGGAATGGTCTCGATCGCGTCGCGCAGGCGAAGATCGGCTTCCACAGTCTTCTCGGCGAGGCTCTTCTGCTCGGTGATGTCGACGGCGATCCCGATTAGGTGGACGCTGGAATCGGTCGCCCCGCGCGTCTTTTCGCAGCGGACGCGGAGCCAGATCCAGTGGCCGTCGACATGCTGCATGCGGAAGGTCTGGTCGATGTGGTCGATCTTCTCGGAGATGAGCCGATCGGCGATCTCGAACAGATCGATGTCGTCGGACTTCACCAGCGCGTTGACCTCGCCGAAGGTGAGGAGCTCGTTGCGGCCGTCGAGGCCGAGCATCGAGAACATCGACTGCGACCAGAAGATCCGGCCGCGCGACAGGTCCCAGTCCCACAGGCCGCAGCGGCCGCGGTTGAGCGCGGTGTCGATGCGGCCGCGCACGGCGTCGTTGATGAGGTCGCCTTCGCGGGCGCGGGTCGACTGCCAGTGGAAGGCAAAGCCGAGGATCAGGACCACGAAGCCGGTGGTCGCCGACAGCGTCACCGAGAGCGCGGCGTCCGAGCCCCAGATCGGCTCGTTGCGTTCCTGGATCACGGTGACGAAGCCGGGCAGCGACTTGATCTGCCGCGAGGTCGCCATCGCGGCGTTGCCGTTCGGCAGTGTCATGTCGGCGATGTTGCCGTCGCGCGGCGGCGCCGCGATAAGTTGCGCCGTCGTGATCGCATCGAGCAGGCGGTCGTTGCCGGAGGGATCGCTCTCGATCGGGATGCGGGCGAGGATACGGCGGTCGATGCCGGCCGAGGTGACGATGACATGGCGGCCCGAGGCCGTGCCCCAGGACGGAATGAGGTCAGGCAGCAGCGTCGGCAGGCTCTCGATGTTCTTGAGCCGCTCCTGCCGCACGGAGGTGAGGCGGTCGATGCGTTCGGCGAGCAAATCGGCGAGCGCCGAGATGTCGTGACGGATCACCAGCCGCTTCTGGCGCGTCTGGTCGACGACCTGCACGAACGCGCCGAGGCAGATCGTGATCAGGAAGGCGATGATGAGCGTCGGCACGGCGCGGCGCAGCGCTGGCTCCGCGATCAGTAGCCGGTGATAGGCAGGTTTCGCGATCGATTGCGCCAATCCCTTGATCGAATCGGATTGGACGCACGCGTTCGCGGCGTCTGCACGCGACATGCCTTCGGCCCCCTGAAAACCTGCTTGCAACTAGGCTCGAAAGCAGCCCCACGTCGCTTTCGAATCACACCGATTTGAATCCAGTTTTCGCGGGCTGTCGAGAGTCAACGAATCGTTAACGCGAAATTATTCTTATCCAACGCGCAGTTTGCGCATCGAGAGTCCGCAAACTCACGTGCGTGAGGAGTCCGAAACGAGAACGTGTGACTCCTGGCGCACTAAGTCACGCGCGCGGCGGCTCGGCGTGGCTGATGACGCGCTTCACGCTCGGGAACGCGCGCCGCAATGCGCGCTCGATCGCGTCGACATGCTCGTGCACCCTGATCACGCTCATCGACGGCGCGGCGCGGCAGTGGAAGTTGACGATCTCGCCGGCGTCGGTGTTGCGGACGCGCACATTGTGGATGTCGTGGATCTCGCCCTCGCCGGCAAACTCGGCCAGCGCGGCGGCAATTGTCTGCACCCGTTCCGGCGAGGCGTCGACGCCGAACGGCAACTCCGGTTCCAGCGGCTCGATATGGACGTCGACCTCGACGTCCTCGCCGAATTCCTCCTGGATGTTGCGTTCCAGCGTGTTGGCGACCTCATGGGCGGCCTCGAGCTGCATCTCGCCGTCGACCTCGAGGTCGATGCCGACGATCAGCTTGGTGCCGAGGTCGTGCACCGTGACGTGGTGGACGGCGAGGCCGGAATTGCGCGCGATCACCATGATGCGGTCGCGCACGGTCTCGTTGTTGCGTGCGACGGGGACGGCGGTGAAGGTGAGGTCGGCGTCGCCGAACGCTCTTGTGACGGCGGCCTGCGCGTTGTGCTTGATGTCCTCGACGCGGTCGATCGGATAGGTCCGCGGCACCTTTGCGATGGTGTCGATGAACATGGTCGCCCCGACCATGCGCAGGCGCAGCCGCTCGACATCGATCACGCCGGGCACGCTGCGGATCGCGGCCGTGGCCTTCTCCTGGGCGCCCTCCGGCGCGCGGTCGACCAGCGTCTGCACCGTCGAGCCCGCCATGCGCAGGCCGAGAGCCGCGATCAGCACGGCGACGGCGGCGGCCGCGGCCGCGTCGCCCCACCAGAAGCCGAGCCCGGCGAGGACCAGGCCCACGATCACGGCAGACGAGCCCATGACATCGGAGGCGAAATGCAGCGCGTCGGCGGCCAGCGCCTGGCTCCTGGTCTCCTGCGCGGCGCGGTGCAGCGCGCGGGCGCGCCAGAGATTGACGGCGATGTCGATCACCAGCACGACAAAGGGCACGGCCGAAATGGTCGGCGGCGGGGTTCCCTCGCGCAGCCGGCTATAGGCCTCGACCAGGATGCCGCCGGCGAGCACGTAGAGCAGGGCGGTGACGCCGAGCGCGGAGATGCTCTCCAGCTTGCCATGGCCATAATGGTGCTCCTCGTCCGCCGGCTTGTCGGACACCCGCACGACCGCCCAGGTGATGATGGTCGCGACCAGGTCGATCGAGGAATGCAGGGCTTCGGAGATCAGCGCCAGCGAGCCGATCGCGATCCCGACCACGAACTTGGCCGCCGCCATGCCGCCGCTGGCGAAGATCGAGATCGCGGCGACCGTGGTCTTGTTGGGCTGGGAGGTCATGGCGGGGATTTAGCAGGGCGTGGGTGAACATCAAGCCACGATCCACAGCTGTAGTCGCAAGTGAGTTGCAGGAGCGAAGTCAACCTCTCTCCGTCATGCCCGGGCTTGTCCCGGGCATCCACGTTCTTCGTGCCGAGTGGCAAAGACGTGGATGGCCGGGTCAAGCCCGGCCATGACGAGCGGAGAGTGCGGGGCGGTCGCTCTACTTCGGTCAGCACACCCTCACACCGTCACGACGATCTTCCCCAAATGCTTGTTCGCCTCCATGTGCTCGAACGCCTTGTCGATGTCGTCGAACGCGAACACCTTGTCGATCGGCAACTGCAGCTTTCGCGCTTCCACCGCACTCCAGATATCCTTCCGAACCTCCTCAAAAATCTCGCGGACTTCCTCGATGGTGCGGGTGCGGAAGGTGACGCCGACATAGTCGATGCGGCGGGCGGCGTGCAGGTCGAAATTGAAGTCGGCATGGGTGCCGCCGAGCCGGCCGACATTGACGATGCGGCCCTTGACCTTCGCTGCAGCGAGGTTCTGGTTGGCGACCTTGCCCGAGACCTGGTCGACGATGAGATCGACGCCTTCGCCGTCCGTTGCCTTCAGGACGTCGTCGACCCATTTCGGATCGGAGCTATCGACGGCGAGATCGGCGCCGTACTCCTTCAGCCGGCCGCGGCGGGTGGCGTCGGTCGACGAGCCGATCACGAGCTTTGCGCCCTTGAGCCTGGCGATCTGCATCGCCATCAACCCGACGCCGGAGCTCGCGCCCTGGATCAGCACGGTCTGGCCCGCCTGCACGCCGCCGACGGTGACGACGGCGTTGTGCATGGTCGCGAGCGCGACGGGCAGGGTGGCCGCCTCCTCGAAATTCATGTTCGAGGGCGCGTGAAACAGCCGGCCGTGATCGGCCAGCGTATATTCGGCAAACGCTGCGCTGCCCGAGCCCATGATGCGATCGCCGACCCTCACGCCCTTCGCATCCGGCCCGAGCTCGGCGACTTCGCCGGCCCATTCCATGCCGAGCACGGTGCCGACGCCGCCGGCCGCGCCGTGGGCGTGCCCCTTGCGCATGCCGGTGTCGGCGCGGTTGAGGGCGCAGGCGCGGACGCGGACCAGCACCTGCGTGCCCTTAGGTTTTGGTTGAGCGACGTCGGAAATCGTAGCGCCATCAGGGCCGTAGACGTAAGCCTTCATAAGTTGCTTTCTGGCATTTGACGAACCGGTTTAACCGGAGGCGGTGCTCTTCGCCTCTCCCCGCAGCGGGGCGAGGGAGCATACCTTCGCGGTGGCGGGCGCCGTGTTCAAATCACATCAGCGATCACTCTGCCGCTTGCGCCGCTGCGCCCGCAATCATTCCCTCCAGCCGGCCGCGGATGATCGCCTCTGCCTCGCGCACGATGCGGGAGACCAGCTCGGCGCAGCTCGGGATGTCCTGGATCAGGCCCTGCACTTGGCCGGCCGACCAGATCCCTTCGTCCGAATTCCCCGTCGCGTAGACCATCTTGCCGCGGGCACCGGCAACGAGCTCGCGGATGTCCTCGAACTTGGCGCCTTCCTTCTCCATCGCGACGACCTTGGTCGAGATCTCGTTTTTCGCGACGCGCGAGGTGTTGCGCATGGTGCGGAAGATCAGCTCGGTCTCGCGCTCGTCATTGGCGACGATCTTCTCCTTGATGAGCTGGTGGATCGGGCTTTCCTTGGTGGCCATGAAGCGCGTGCCCATGTTGATGCCGTCGGCACCGAGCGCCAGCGCGGCGACGAGGCCCCGGGCGTCGGCAAAGCCGCCGGAGGCGATCATCGGGATCTTGACCTTGTTGGCGGCGGCCGGGATCAGGATCAGGCCGGGGGTGTCGTCCTCGCCGGGGTGGCCGGCGCATTCGAAGCCGTCGATCGAGATGGCGTCGACGCCCATGCGTTCGGCCGAGAGCGCGTGCCGCACGCTGGTGCATTTGTGCACGACCTTGACGCCGTGCCTTTTGAACTCGTCGACATGCTCCTGCGGCTTGTTGCCGGCGGTCTCGACCACCTTGATCCCGCTCTCGATGATGGCGGCGCGGTATTCGGCATAAGGCGGCGGCTTGATCGCGGGCAGGATGGTGAGATTGACGCCAAAGGGCTTGTCGGTGAGGTCGCGGCAGCGCGCGATCTCCCTGGTCAGATCCCCCGGCGTCGGCTGGGTCAGCGCGGTGATGAAGCCGAGCGCCCCTGCGTTCGCGACCGCGGCGACCAGCTCGGCCCGCCCGACCCATTGCATGCCGCCCTGGACGATCGGATGCTCGACGCCGACGAGTTTGGTGAACCGTGTCTGCAACATGCTCTGTTTCCCCCGCCGGTGTGGCGCTCCGTTATCGCGTGTTGGCGTCAGGATGCCGCCCGGGCCGGCAAAAGTCTATCAGCGGGGCGTGCGATTGGGGTGGGGCGATCATGCGGGGACGAGGGGGATTCCGCGGGGCGGATAATTGGATTGCGTCGCTACCTGACGGCGCAAGCTCCTTCCTCATACGCCGTCGTCATGCCCCGGCTTGACCGGGGCATCCAGTACGCCGCGGCGTTTCGGCTCTAGCTTCGCAGCCTCTGGAATACTGGATTGCCCGCCTTCGCGGGCAATGACACCGAGTATGGACCGAAGAACTACTCCGCCGACAGCCGCACCATCTGGCGGCCGCCGTTCATTTCCTTGAGGCGGTTGACGAAGTTTTCCGGGCGCTGCCAGCGGTTGGGGACCTGCAATCCCATGAATTCGGCGATGTCGCCGATGAAGCCGGTGCAGTTGGCGGTCTCGGCGTTCCACACCGGCGAGTTCGCCTGCAATTTCTTGATATAGGCGAATACGCGCTTGGCGTCGGCTTCGTTGAGGTACACGCGATAGCTCGCGGTCAGATATTCCGGATCGAGATCGCCGTAGCTCGCGCCGGTCTCGGAGGGCACAAAGGTGATGTGGCCGAGCACGTAAGCAAGCGTGTCGCCCGCGGGCGTGAGGCCCGCGACCTCGACGGCACGCTCGCTGGTCTTGCCGTACCAGACGAAGGCGTGGCCCCAGCTTGCGGCGGTTCGTGCCCGGAAGTCGACGTAGTACGGACCTTTCTCCGCACGCGCGACGGGACGCCGCGTCGCTTGCGGCGCCGGTCGTGATGCGGTGTCGTTCGTAGCAAGCGCGTTCGCATCGGCAACGCGCTTGTTCGCTTCATGGGCCGAGGCCGAGGGCATCGTGCATGCGATCATGGCCGCGAGCGCGAAGCCCGCGAGGATGCAGGATCCGGATCGATCAGGTTTGTACGTCACGCTGTTGCCCCTCGACTCTCAGCCGCTTTACGCGAGATGCGTATCGTATTGCGCGTCAGTAACGCGCTGCGACCGGGCCGGGCGCCTTGCCGATCGGGGCCTTTCCAACCGGGCTCTTGCCAATCGGCATCTTGCCAATCGGAGCCTGCTCAGCCGGATAGACCGGCACGGGCTGGCGGCGCGGCAGATCCGCAGCGTTCGCAGCCGTCACCAGAGCAAGCGTGGCACCCAGAGCAATTACAATCTTCTTCACAGTCATACCCCTAGCAGGTTTGGTCCAAACACGGCGATGCCGTGCCCCCAGACACGCCTCACAGAAGGGCGGCCGAATGCGTCCAAGTTGCGGCGAGCGCGGGACATGTTGGCGGCATATGTCGGGCGCGCGGAGATGTGATGTGTACGGATGTTTCGGAGCTGCGTGATGGCTGTCCGTAGCCCGTAGTAGAGCGAAGCGAAACCCATCAGCCGCTTCGCTGAGGAGAGATGATGGGTTTCGCTATGCTCTACCCATCTTACGCCCGCCCCTTTATTTGTAGCCCGCATGAGCGAAGCGATATGCGGGAAACGTTCGCGGAAGAGCGTGATCCCGGATGGCGCTTCACTCATCCGGCTACGCTACGGGACGGTGCCTGCCGCTATAGCCGAAACTCGTTGGTCAGCTCGCCGATGCCGTCGATCGCGACGGTCACGATGTTCACCGGCTCCTTCATCACGCCGACGCCGACCGAGGTGCCGACGGCGATGAGGTCGCCGGGGAGCAGGGTCATGTCATGGGAGATTCTGCTGACCAGCTCCTGCGCGCTGAAGATCATATCCGAGATCGGATAGTTCTGCCGCTCCGCGCCATTGAGGATGGTGCGGACCACGAGCTTGGCCGGATCGAGGCCGGTGGCGATAACGGGTCCGAACGGGCCGTAATCGTCGATGCCCTTGGCGCGGGCCCATTGCGGGAAGGTGGGGTCGCTGGTCAGGATGTCGTTGGCGGTGATGTCGTTGACGCAGGTGTAGCCGAAGATGAAGCTGTCCGCTTCACCAGGGGAGACGCGGGCGCAGGTCCTGCTGATGACGATGCCGAGCTCGCCCTCGTAAGTGGTCTTGCCGTCGTAATAAGAGGGGCGGCGGATCACCGCGCCGGGCGTCGTGATGCTGGTGGTGGCTTTCAGCAGATAGAGCGGCTCCGGCGGCTCGGGCTGGTTCAGCTTGGCGGCGAGCGCGTGGAAATTATTCCAGAGAGCGACGATCTTGCTGGGTACGCAAGGCGCGAGCAGCTCGACGTCCGACAGCGCCAGAGCCTTGCCGGTGGCCGCATGGTGGCCGAACATCTCGCCCTCGTGCACGCTGATGCCTGACGACGTCAGCGTGCCGAAGCCGGTCGCACCGGCGTGGCGGAAGCGCAGCCACTGTTTCATCTCGCCCGCCATCACGCCACCGCCAGTGCGCGAGGATCTGATGGTGTCGAGACGCCGTCATAGAGGCCGGCGATGCGGGCGCGCTGGGTCACCATCGCGAGCACCGAGTCGAGCGCGGGCGTGGCGATGCCGGTGAGACGGCCCATCTCCTGCACCACTGTGACGAGCGGGTCGATCTCCATCGGGCGGCCGCGCTCGAGATCCTGCAGCATCGAGGTCTTGTGTGCGCCGACCTTGCGGGCGCCCTCGATGCGGCGCTCGACATCGACGCGGAATTTGACGCCAAACGTTTCGGCGATGGCTTGCGTCTCCACCATGATCGCGCGCGACAGCGCGCGCGTCGCCGGATCGGTGCAGATCACGTCGAGCGTTGCATGGGTCAGCGCGCTGATCGGATTGAAGCAGACATTGCCCCACAGCTTCAGCCAGATCTCGTCGCGGATGCGGTCGAGCACCGGGGCTTTCAGCCCGGCTGCGACGAAGAGATCGGCGAGGCGCTGTACGTCCGGCGTGATCTCGCCCGAGGGCTCGCCGAGCGGAAAATTGTTGCCGTAGACGTGGCGGATCACGCCGGGCGCCTCGATCTCGGTGGCGGGATAGACGATGCAGCCGATGGCGCGCTCGGCGCCGATTTCGCGCCACTGCCGGCCGCCGGGATCGATGCTCTCCAGCGTCGAATTCTCGTATTGGCCGCCGTGCTTGTAGAAGTACCAATAGGGGATGCCGTTGACCGCGGTGACGATGCGGGTGTGAGGCCCGAGCAGCGGCTGCATCTTCTCGATCACGCCGGTGATCGAATGCGCCTTCAGCGTGATGATGATGTAATCCTGCACGCCGAGCTCGGCGGGATCGTCGGTGCAGCGCGGATGCACGATGTGCTTCTCCTCGCCTGCGAGCAGCGAGAGGCCGCGCTCGCGCATCGCGGCAAGGTGAGCGCCGCGTGCGACCAGACTGATATCGGCGCCCGCGCGCGCGAGCTGAACCCCGAGATAACCGCCGATCGCGCCGGCGCCGTAGATGCAGATCTTCATGAAGTCCTCGAAGGAGCAGAAGCCGGAATTTGGGACGAAAGATCCGGTCCGGCTCGGAAGGATCCGAGCCGGGGCCGGTAGTCGCAGGGGAAGGCTTGCCGCTTTAGGCTGCTTGCGGCGTCGAGTTGGTGGCCTCGTCAACGGCAGCGGCGATGTCGCGCATGCTGATGACCGAGACGAGGCTGTAATCGTCGATCACGGGCAAATGGCGGATGTGATGACGGTTCATCAGGTGCCGGACATGCTCGATCGTGTCCGAGGAGGTGCAGGACACGAGCTGCTGCACCGAGACCAGCTGCGAGACTTTGACGTTGACGGCGGCCGCGCCGTGCTCGGCGACGGCGCGCACCACGTCACGCTCGGTGAACATGCCGACCGCGGTGTTGCCTTCGGAGCGGACCACGTCCTTCACGACCAGCGCGCTGATGTTGTTGGCGCGCATCAGCTTGGCGGCGATACCCACCGTTTCGTTCATTCGCACCGTGACAACGCGCGGCGTCTTCTTGCGCAGAATGTCTCCGACCAGCATTGCAACCTCCCTGGGTGAATGACAGGGGCAAGTGTGGTATACATAATGCCAATCGTCAAGCGCTGGATTTGGCTGATCCGAAAAATCTTGCGGCAGCAATGCTGACGTTTGCCGCGTGCAAAAAAGAAAGGGGCGCATCGCTGCGCCCCTTCTCAAGCCCTGCAAAACGCGTTGGTGGCTTACGCCGTCTCGGTCTTGGCGTTGCCGGTTGCGGTGTCAGCGCTCTCGGCTTCCTTGCCGAGGATGAAGGAGCGGCGCAGCGGCTTGATCACGAACAACGCCATCAGCGCCGCCGTCGCGTTCAGCGCCACTGCGACTACGAACACGGCCTTCCAGCCATAGGCGGTCGAGATCACGCTGGCGAGCGGAACGAGCAGGGATGCTGTGCCCTTGGCGGTGTAGAGCATGCCGTTGTTGGTGGTCGCGAACTTCGAGCCGAAGGTGTCGCCGCAGGTCGCGGGGAATAGCGAGTAGATCTCGCCGAACACGCCGAAATAGATCGCGGTAGCGAGTACGAAGACGACGGGCACGTGGCCATAGGCCGACAGCGCCAGCAGCATCACCGCCGCCGTGCCGAAGGCGATGAACATGGTGGGCTCGCGGCCGATCGTGTCGGAGACCCAGCCGAAGAAGGGACGTCCGAAACCGTCGAAGATGCGGTCGAGCGAGATCGCGAAGGTCAGTGCCGCCATCTGGAAGCCGGCGAGGGTGACCGGCGTGTCGGCGATCTTGAAGTCGTGCGCGATCGGGGCGATCTGCGCCGCGGTCATCAGGCCACCGGAAGCGACCATGACGAAAACGAGATACATCACCCAGAAAATAGGGGTCCGCAGCACCTGTGGCGGGGTGAAGTCGATCTTGGTCTGCGGCAAATTGAGCTGCTTCTTCTTCGGCGGAATCGAGATCCGCGGCGGCTGGATGAAGAAGGCGAGCACGAACACGATCAGGCCCTGGCCGATGCCGAAGGTGAGGAACGCGTGCTGATAGCCGCTCGAAACGATCATGCTCGCGATCGGCACGATGGTGAGCGCGGCGCCGGCGCCGAAGCCGGCGGCGGTCGCGCCCGCTGCGAGGCCGCGGCGGTCGGGAAACCATTTCAGCGCGTTGCCGACGCAGGTGCCGTACACCGCGCCCGCGCCCATGCCGCCAATGATCGCGGCGGCGTAGAGCAGGGTGAGGCTATCGGCGTAGGAGTTGAGAATCCACGAGAGCGCGATCATCGCGCCGCCGAACATGACCACGATGCGCGGGCCGTATTTGTCGACGAACCAGGCTTCGACCGGCACCAGCCAGGTCTCGGTGACGACGAAGATGGTGAAAGCGAGCTGGATCGCGGCGCGTCCCCAATGATGGGCCGCATCGATCGGATCGACGAAGAGCGTCCAGCCGTATTGCAGATTGGCGATCATCGCCATGCAGACGATGCCCATCACGAGCTGGAGCCAGCGGAAACCGGTGCGAAGAGGCGCGGCCGTGACGGCGCCGTCCAAGCTGGAAATCATCAAGAACCTCCCAACGCGCTGATTAACTGCGACGTGGGATTGCAAGATGACCCAGTGTCGCAAATGTTGTGGCTTATCGTCGCAAGCGCGGCGCGGAGCTTGGTATACCATATTCCAGATTGCAAGCCTTATCTTGGCTCCCCGTCCAACAAAATGCGCGGGTTCCAGCCGCTCTCCACGGCATCGCAGTGTCTTCGCATCAAACGAAAACGCCCGGCCGTGAGGCCGGGCGTCATGCTCAGTGAACTGTGGTGGAGCGGGTCAGACGGTCGATTTCGCGACCACGACCTTGCGCCAGGGCTTGAGCAGCACGATCGCCAGCAGCGAAGCCAGGATGTTGGCGCCTGCCGCGATGATGAACACGCTGTCCCAGGTGCCCGACGACTGCTGCATGTAGTTGGCGATCGGCACCAGCAGCGCGGCGGTGCCCTTCGCGGTGTAGAGCAGGCCGGCATTGGTGGTCGCGAACTTGGCGCCGAACGTGTCGGTGCAGGTCGAGGGGAACAGCGAGTAGATCTCACCCCAGGCGAAGAACACGAAGCCCGAGAGCAGCACGAACCAGATCGGATCGTGGCCCCAGAGGTAGAGAAACCAGATGCCGATCCCTTCCATGCCGAAGGCGATGAACATCGTGTTCTCGCGGCCGATCATGTCGGAGATCCAGCCGAAGAACGGACGCGTCAGGCCGTTGAGCACGCGGTCGATTGTCGCCGCGAACGTCACCGCCGTCATCGTCACCGCCATCAGCGTGACCGGCACGTTGTCGACCTTCCAGTCGGCCGCGATCGGCTTCAGGTTCGCCGTCACCATGAGGCCGCCGGCGCCGACGATCACGAACATGAAGTACATCAGCCAGAAGATCGGCTGGCGCAGCACCTCGGTCGGCTGGTAGTTGCGCCGAGACTGGAGCAGCGCGGCATTGACCACGACGTTCGGCACCTGGCCCGATTTCGGCGCCAGCAGGAAGAAGGCGAGCAGGCAGATGATGATGCCTTGCCCGAGGCCGAAATAGAGGAAGGTGGTCTGGAAGCCACTGTCCTTGATCATGGCCTGGATCGGCGCGACGGTCAGCGCAGAGCCTGCACCGAAGCCTGCGGCCGTGATGCCCGCGGCAAGACCGCGCTTGTCCGGAAACCACTTCAGCGCGTTGCCGACGCAGGTGCCGTAGACGCCGCCGGCGCCGATGCCCGCGATGATCATGCCGAGATAGTAGCCGTTGAGCGTTGTCGCCTGCGCGTTGATCGCCCAGCCGATGGCACAGAGCAGGCCGCCGACCAGCACCACGATACGCGGGCCGTATTTATCGACGAACCAGCCTTCGACCGGCACGAGCCAGGTCTCGAACAAAACGAACAGGGTGAAGGCCCATTGGATCGAGGCGCGATCCCAGCCGAACTTCTTCTGGATGTCGGGGACGAAGAACGTCCAGCCGTATTGATAGTTGGCGATCATCACCATCGCGCCTACGCCGATGGCCAATTGCGCCCAGCGATAAGCATCGCTGACGCGCGCGGCACTTGGGGCCGCTGTTGACTGCACCATGTCCGTCATAAAAACCCTCCCGAACGCGCCGATCATTTTTATGCATGCGCTGCCCGCATCCTGGTATTCATTATGCCAAGATTCAAGCAGAGGACTGGAGGTGCGGCGAAATATCGCGGGAGTCGTTCACATGCGCGATTGCCGAGGAATTGTAAAGCCCAAAACGCTGCGGCGTAACCGCGACGGCGGCGACCGGGTCACGTCAACAGATTGATTTTGTGAGGAGATTTTCGTTTTTGCAAAGGGCGCAAAGAACTGCCGGCAGACCCGCTCCGTTCGGACTTTCAGTTGCCGAGGGGGCGTGCGCCGCCCGCGCGGCCCGAGGCGCGGACGTTCGGGGACCGCCCATTTCCTGGAATTCTTTATTCCAGAAGCCTAGTGCGGAGAGATTCGGCCTTCGCTTTTCGGCGCGGATTGCGCCGGCGGCGCGCCTCGCGCCATCGACGTGCGCAGGCGGCTGTAGCCTTCCTGGATCGCGGACCAGAACAGGGCGACCAGACCGAGCGCCATGATCGTGCTGACGAGGCCATTGGAGAAAAACACCCCGAGCGAGCCCTGGGATCCCAGCAGCGATTGGCGGAAGGCTTCCTCCGCCTTGTCGCCGAGCACGATGGCGAGCACCAGCGGCGCGAGCGGGTAGTTGCACTTCTTCAGGAGATAGCCGAGCACGCCGAACACCAGCATCAGCATCACGTCGAAGGTGCTGTTGTGCACGGAATAGGCGCCAATCGCACAGAGCACCAGGATGAGCGGCGCGATGATGCCGAAGGGCACGCGGAGGATCGCGGCGAAGATCGGCACGCAGGTGAGCACGACGACGAGGCCGGCGAGATTGCCGAGATACATCGACGCGATCAGGCCCCAGACGAACTCCTTCTGCTCGACGAACAGCATGGGGCCGGGCTGCAGGCCCCAGATCAACAAGCCGCCAAGCAGGACGGCGGCAGTCGGGGAGCCCGGCACTCCGAGCGACAGCATCGGCAGCAGCGCCGAGGTGCCGGCGGCATGTGCGGCCGTCTCCGGCGCGATCACGCCTTCGATCTCGCCCCTGCCGAAATTGTTGCCGCGTCGTGCCAGACGCTTGGCGATGCCGTAGCTCATGAAGGATGCCGGCGTGGCACCAGCGGGCGTGATGCCCATCCAGCACCCGATCAGGCAGGAGCGCAGCGACGTCATCCAGTAGGAGGGTAATTCCCGCCAGGTCTGAAGCACGACCCGAAGGTTGATGGTGGCGTTGCCGCCGCGGAAAGCCAGCCCTTCCTCCATGGTCAGCAGGATCTCGCCGATGCCGAACAGGCCGATCACGGCGATCAGGAAGTCGAATCCGTTGAGCAACTCGGTGACGCCGAAGGTCAGCCGCAACTGTCCCGTGATCGAATCGAGGCCGACCGCCGCGAGTGCAAAGCCCATCATCATCGCCGCGATCGTCTTGAACGGCGGCTCCTTGCTGAGGCCAACGAAGCTGCAGAAGGCGAGGAAGTACACCGCGAACTTCTCCGCCGGACCAAATCGCAGCGCAAAGCCCGCGACGAGGGGCGCGACGAGCGTGATCATGATGACGGCAAACAATGCGCCCACGAAGGAGGAGGTGAAGGCGGCGGTCAGGGCTTCGCCGGGTTTGCCCTGTTGCGCCATCGGATAGCCGTCGAAGGTGGTCGCCACGGACCAGGGCTCGCCGGGTATGTTGAACAGGATCGAGGTGATGGCGCCGCCGAACAATGCGCCCCAATAGATGCAGGACAGCATGATGATCGCCGATGTCGGCGGCATGCTGAAGGTCAGGGGAAGGAGGATCGCGACGCCGTTGGCGCCGCCGAGTCCCGGAAGCACGCCGATGATGACACCGAGCGTGATGCCGATGATCATCAGCATGATGTTGTAGGGCTGCAGGGCGACCGCGAAGCCGTGAAACAGATTGGCCAACTCTTCCATATCGATACGTCCTGCAGCAGTAACGGATGGCGGCGCGGCTCTTACAGACCGAGCCATTCCTCGAACGGACCCTTGGGCAGCGGGACCAGGAACCAGCGCTCGAAAACAAGATAGGTCAGCACCGGCATGCCGATCGCCACTGCGATGGTCGTCAGCCAGCGATAGCCGCCGAGCCAGCGCATGAACCAGGCGATGAAGACCATCGAGGCGACGTAGAGGCCGATGAACGGCATCGAGCCGACATAGATCGCGGTGGGCACGACGACGCTCATGACCTGGCGAAGCTGTCCCCATGTTGCGAACAGCCGGCCGTCGCCGTCGCGTCGCGCGCTCCAGAGGTTGATGGCGCTGGCGCCGACGATGGTGGCGCCGACATAGAAGGGGAAGAAGCCGGCACGCGGGCCTTCCGCGCCCCAGTTGATGCCGGCCTTCAGGCTGCCGAAGATCACGACCAGGCCGAAGGCGCCGATCAATAGCGCGATGCCGATTTCCAGCGTCTTGTGTGCGGGGCCGGATTCGGATCCGGATTGTTCAGTCATGTGACCTCCAGGCGGACGCAGTCTTTCGCGGTCGCGGCAGACGGGAGGACGCGTAGCGTCCTCAGCCGTCGTCGATGTCGCGGGTCAGTTTCCCGACCCGAGGAAGCCGGCTTCCTTCATCAAGCCTTGGTGGCGCTTCTCCTCGGCCTCGACCCACTTCGCGTATTCTGCTCCGGTCAGGAATGTCGTGTTGAAGGCGCCGTTCTTCATGAAATCCTGCCATTCCGGCGTGGCGCGGACCTTCTTGAACAGCTCGACGTAGTATTCGATCTGATCCTTCGTGGCCTTGGGCGACATGAAGATGCCACGCAGCATCAGATATTCCATCGCGAGGCCCTGCGACTTGCAGGTCGGAATATCCTTCCAGGCCTTGCCGTCGGCGATCGGCTCGTCATAGGCCATCGGCTGGGCGTCGAAGACGCAGAGCGGACGGAGCTTGCCGCCGCGCCATTGCGCGACCGCCTCGATCGGATTGTTGACGGTCGAATCGACGTGATTGCCGACGAGCTGAACGGCAACTTCGCCGCCGCCCTTGTACGGGATGTAGGTGAACTTCGAGTCGATCGCCTTCTCGATGCCGACCGTGATGATCTGGTCTTCCTGCTTGGAGCCGGTGCCGCCCATCTTGAATGAGCCGGGCGGCGCTTTCTTCACGGCGTCGACATAGTCCTTGACGGTGTTGTACGGCTTCTCTGCATTCACCCAGAGCACGAATTCATCGAGCGCCAGCATCGCCACCGGGCTCAAATCCTTCCAGTTGAACGGAATCCCCGTTGCCAGCGGTGTCGTAAACAGGTTCGACAGCGTGATGATGATCTTGTGAGGATTGCCCGACGACATCTTCACATCGAGAAAGCCTTCGCCGCCTGCGCCGCCGGCCTTGTTGATGACGACCAGCGGCTGCTTCATCAGATTGTGCTTGGTAACGATGCCCTGGATGGTGCGCGCCATCTGATCGGCGCCGCCGCCGGTGCCCGCGGGCACGATGAACTCGACCGGACGGACCGGCTCCCAGGCAGCACGGCTTGGGGTGCTGTTGGCGCACGACATCGCGACTGCCGCCAAAGCGACATTCAGAACGAATGGCTTCATGTTTCTCTCCCTGTCGAACCTCGAACGCAGCCGCTCTTTGTCGGCTTGCGTCAGCCCATCTCGATTCACCTGCCCTGGGGTCACCCTTGCGGTCGATCTCCCACGGCAGTCCCGATAGAAACTCTATGAGCAGGGACAACGCGCGGCATCCGCTCCTTTCGGCTAAGGCTCTGCCGGGGTTCGCGGCACGCGTCTCCCCTCGGCCGTTCCCGTCCCGCGTTACGTTTCCCCGCCTTACACCTTTGATTGTGAAACCGTTCTTGGTTCCCGAATGGTATGCGAGATGCCAGCAGCCAAACAATCGGATCGGCGGGTCACGTCGGCGGACCAATCGTCGCAGATGCGGTCGCGAGCGTGGCGAGGACGAAAAACAAAATGGCCCCGACATGCGGGGCCATTTGATCAAACGCAGCGTCTGCGGGGCTTGCCAACCCGCCGCTCGGCGGGGCGGGCAAGGCCTTTTTTACAGGCCGAAACGCGGCAGGTCGCCGTTGTGATTCGAAATCTCGGCGCTCGCCATCAGGAGGCTGTCGATCGCGGCCATCAGGCGGGCGAACAGCGAGGAGGAGGGGGCGAGAGCAACGGAAGCGGTCTTGGACATTGGAAATCCCTTTCTTGAGAACAGTCAATCTTGCTGTCTCATTTCGAAGGGCAATCTATGTATACCAGATGCCAGTGTCCATGTTCTTGTTTGCATAGCAGCACGCGATCTCTCGCATTGCAGCATAATGCCGGATTAACGGGTATTTCGGCCTCAAAATCTTCGAGGCGCGCCGATGGCGCACCTATTGAGTAACTTTCGCACTTATTGAGTAAGTGCTATAAGGTTACGCGGCAATGGAGCGAGATCAATGGCAGCAGGCGCGATCGATTGGAAGGCACTACGGTTCGAGGTTCTTGAGACGTTCAACTCCCGCAAACTCCAAATAGTTGTTCCCACTTTGTCCAAATGACATCATGCGCCGAGTCAGGAGTTCTTGTTCGACTTTCTTGAGACTGTTCCACCAGGTCGGGGCCATGCACACGTTCTCAAAACACTCGAAGGTGAATTGTATAGCTAGCGTGGTATACAATGCAGGCTTCTGCCTCAAAAAGGACTCTACAAACACTCGAGCGATTTCGTCGGACTTATCCGATCATACTCATCAATAATGATAATCGGAATTTCATTCTGACCAAATCGCCCCAACTGAAGAAAGACGTGGTCGGGCTCGATTGGAGCAGGAAATTGAAGATCGAGTGTCGCATCATCACCCTCCCATTTGATACGCCTAAACACTTTCCTCCATAGGCTGTCGAAACTGTCAGCACTATCTGCGTCAACCGCAATCTCTCGAACCCGCCTCGTCTCGGAGTTCAGATCCTTGTGGAATATGTTTGCCAGAGAGGTCTTCCCGACCCCTCTCTCGCCGAAAATAATGGCGTGGCGAGCTTTCTCGATTGCAATATCCTGTAATCGCTGGATGGTGGCCTTCCGCCCCGCGAACTGCGCGACCTCATTGATCGGGGGACCTGGGGTGTCCACGACGATTGGATTTTTTCGAGCAGTACGTTCGTCGAGATGGGTGACGCACTCAGAGCATAGGTGGCCGTAAGAAGGGCTGTTCTGACGGACTCAATGAACCGGGTTGGCAGGGCAGGTCAAAGCCGCTATTGGTCCGCCCCCTTATCCAATCAACTGTCAGAGTGGTTCATGTCGAGCGCCTCGCCCGCCGTCTCGATCGGCATCGATTTTGGGACCAGCAATACGGTCGTCGCGCTCGCGGCGGACGATCGCCGGGTCGAGGCCATCCGCTTCGACCACGGCGGTCAGCGCCACAGCGTCTACGTCTCGGCGTTGTGCTTCTGGGAGGACCGGCCGGGAGCCGGCGCCCAGGCCGAGGGCGGGCCGTGGGCGATCGAGCAATTTCTCGAAGGACGCCACGTCTACCGCTTCCTGCAGTCGTTCAAGACATTTGCGGCGAGTTCCAGCTTCAACACCACCCAGGTGTTCCGGCAGCGCTACAAGTTCGAGGACATCTTGGCGGCATTCCTGCGGACGCTGGCGCGCCGTGGCGGGGACCGGTTTGGCTTCGAGGCCGCAAACATCACGGTCGGCCGCCCCGTCCGCTTTGCCGGCGGCAATCCCGACGAGGCGCTGGCGATGCAGCGCTACCGGGCCGCGTTCGATCGTCTCGGCGCCGGCCACGCCCGCTACGTCTACGAGCCCGTGGGCGCGGCGTTCTCCTTCGCCCGCCGGCTGGAGCGCGATGCCACCGTGCTGGTTGCGGATTTCGGTGGCGGCACCAGCGATTTCTCCGTGATGCGTTTCTCGCGTGCGGGCGGAAGCCTTCGCGCCGAGCCGCTCGGACACGCCGGCATCGGCATCGCCGGCGACACGTTCGATTACCGTATTGTCGACCATGTCGTCTCGCCGCGCCTCGGCAAGGGCTCCAGCTTCCGCTCGTTCGACAAGGTGTTGCCGGTCCCCAGCGGCCACTACACCAACCTCGCGCGCTGGCATCAGCTCGCGATGATGAAGAGCAACGGCGATTTGCGCGAGCTCCGCGAGCTTGCGCGCACCGCGCTGAAGCCGGCTCTGCTCGAGGACTTCATCACCATCGTCGATCTCGACCTCGGCTTTTCGCTGTACCGCGCGGTGTCCGACGCCAAGGTGGCGCTGTCCGCGCAGGACGAGGTGGACTTCCGCTTCAGGGGCGGCGGGGTCGACATCGGCGCGACCATCACACGGAAGAATTTCGAATCTTGGATCGCCGACGACATTGCCCGGTTGGGAGCCACCGTCGACAAGGTGCTGGGCGAGGCCGGCATCACCGCGCGCGAGGTGGAGAAAGTGTTCTTGACCGGCGGCACGTCCTTCGTGCCCGCCGTCCGAAAGCTGTTCGCCGAGCGGTTCGGCAACGAACGGCTGATGTCGGGCGACCAGTTCGAGTCGATCGCCTACGGGCTGGCGCTGATCGGACATAGTCCTGATCCGGGCCGATGGACGGCGAGTGGCGGGATCGAGCCGAGGACAGGCGCGTAACAATCGTTCGCAATCAGTCGGATCTGCTTCACTGGCAACCGCAGTTGGGCTGTGTAGATATCTGCAGACTCGATGTGAGTTGTTCTCTCGGAAACTTCCTCATTCTCCGTCATTGCGAGCGCAGCGAAGCAATCCAGAGTCCCTCCGCAGAACGATTCTGGATTGCTTCGCTGCGCTCGCAATGACGACGTGGGTAGATCCGCGCGTCCCATCGAACAGTGCCGTAGGGTGGGCAAAGTCGCGGAGCGCCGTGCCCACCATCTTTCCGGGTTGAGAGAGCATTGGTGGGTACGCTGCGCTTTGCCCACCCTTGTATTAGCCTGATCGGTTATATTGAACCGTTCCGTGAGGAATGGCCCAGCCCGGGTAGCCGCCCGAGCTGGGTCGCCGTTCGATCGGATCGGTACCCACCGAAGCCTTGAGGGCTGTCTGACGTAGCGAGATCGCGATCGGCACTTCATCGGGACCCGAATGGTTGAACGAACTTAAGGTTCGCATAACAAGGGAGGGATCGACGAAGATGGCCAAGCATAGCACGATCTGTGCCGGGATCGATACCGGCAAACGGAAGCTCGATGTGGCGATCGAGGGCCGCGGCGAGCAGTTGCAGGTGAAGAACACGGCGGAAGGCCATGAGGCTTTGCTGACGTGGCTGCGACAGCAGCGCGTCAAACGCATCGGCATCGAGGCGAGTGGCGGTTACGAACAGCCTGTCGTCGCCGAACTGCGACGCAAGGGGTTTGTGGTTGTGGTGTTTCAGCCGGCTCAGGTCCGGGGCTATGCCAAATTCCACTTGCAGCGAGCCAAGAACGATAAGATCGATGCCGCCCTTATCGCAGCTTGCACCGCAGCGGTGCGGAAGATCCATGCCGCTCCCGATCCTCGGTTGCTGCCATTCGCCGAGCAACTGACCATGATCGATCAGATCGGCGAGGATATTGCGCGCCTCAAGAACAGGATCGAGAGCTGCCGTAATGTGGCGATTAACCAGCTCTGGCGCAAAGATATCACTCGTCTGGAGCAACGTGAGAGGGCCGCACTCAAGGCTCTGGTCGCCTCGCTCCGCGAGCATCCCGACCTTGCCAAGAGGCTTGCGCTGATCAACAGCGTCGACGGCATCGGGCTGCCGACCGCCGTTGCCATCCTGGTGCGTCTGCCAGAGATCGGCCGGATCACGCGGGAGCAAGCTGTCGCTCTCGCCGGGCTGGCGCCCTATGACGACGACAGCGGCGACCAGGTCGGGGTGCGGCATATCGAGGGCGGACGCAAGCGGCTGCGTCGCGCCCTTTATACGGCTTCACTGGCTGCATCGTTTCGATGGAACCCGCAGCTGATCCAGCTCTACCAGAGGCTGACCGCAGCCGGAAAGGAACACAAGCGCGCGCTCGTTGCCTGCGCCAGGAAGATGCTGATCTTCGCCAACACGGTGGTGGCCCGCGGTACCGCCGTGGTGCGGCGAACCGCCGGTAGGATCACTTTCTGCTTCTTAGTTCGACCGGGACGCGCTTCTTCGTCCCGACCTACGGCCCCTCATGACGTCGCGCGCAGCGTCCGTCAAGGATGGCCGTCGCTCGCTCGAACCTCACATGGTCTGTTGCCAGGCCACGCCTTGACGGACGCGAGCACGGCGTCATCATGGCAGGCGCAGACGAGCCATTCTAATGGTTGCTACAATACTCATGTCGTCGCTATTGGTTGATCTCAGGCTCGACGAGCCGGGCCAGGTTGCGCAGCGATTCCTGCCAGCCGAGATAACAGGCCTCCGGCGGGATGACGTCGGGGATGCCGGCCTGCGTGATGTCGAGTTCGGTGCCGACCGAGACCTTCTTCAAGACCACGGTCACCTCGATCAGGCCCGGCAAATTGGGATCGTCGAACTTGTCGGTGTAGCGGATGCGTTCGCCGGGCACGAGCTCGACATATTCACCGCCGAACGAATGGCCGTTGCCTGTGGTGAAATTCCGGAACGACATCTTGAACGTGCCGCCGACCTTGGGCTCGAAATGATGCACGGTGCAGGTGAAGCCGTTCGGCGGAAGCCATTTCGCCATCGCATCGGCCTCCAGGAAGGCGCGATAGACTTTCTCCGGGCTAGTGGCCAGGACGCGGTGCAAGCGGATCGTGCTGGGCATGATTGTTATCCTCAGTGATTGATGGGCCCGAGTTTGGCGTCTATGGCCCATTCATGTCACGAGGACGACGGGGAAGCTGCCGATCCGACAAGCGTCTCGGATTTTTTTGGTCGAGTCTTGTTCGGCCGGGTTGCTAAGCATGATGGGATGAGGCTTGATCGCCGCCGCGACGGAGGTGCTTCGCCTCTCCCGCTTGCGGGAGAGGCCGACGCGCTCGCAAAGCGCGGCGGGTGAGGGCTCTTGCCACCCAGGGACAGCCTCCGCATTTCTCGACAATCCCGCCGCGGAGATATCCCCACCCCAGCCCTCCCCCGGCAAGCGGGAGAGGGAGCCGAGTCCCGACGCCGAAGCATCGTTCGCACCATATGCGATAGCCCTCCCTTTTTGCGGGCAGTTTGCCTCAACGCCAATAGCGGCGAAGGTGTGCCCGCGTGACAAGCTGAGCCACAATTCCGCTATCGTTCCTCGTTCAACTCCTGCGCGAAATCAGGGGGCTTCCGTTGCGCAGCACGCTTTGGGCTTTCGTCGTCACTCTCTGTTGTCTTGGCTCGCCGGCGGACGCCGCAGGCATTCAGCTCCTGGAGTCCGATCCGGCGCTGTCGGGCGCGATCTGGTATCCCTGCGCGGCGGAGCCGACGCATGTGGCGCTTGGCAGGCTTTCAGTGCCCACAGTCGATTGGCTGGAGGGAGCGAAGGACTGTCCCATCACGGGGACCAAACTGCCACTGGTTATCGTCTCCCATGGAAATAGCGGCTACTTCGCCCTTCACCTCGACATCATAGAAGCGCTGGCAAACGCCGGCTTTGTCGTCGCGGCGATCAACCATCCAGGCAACAACACCAACGACATGTCGGAGCGCGGGATGTCGGTCTGGTCATCGCGTCCAGTACATATGGTCCGCCTGCTGGATTTCATGCTGCACGAATGGAAGGACAGGGCCGCTATCGATCCCGTCAAGGTTGGTTTGTTCGGCTTCTCTCTGGGCGGCTTTACCGGACTGGTTCTGGTCGGCGGTCAGCCCGATTTTCGCAGGTTTGCCCCCAATTGTAAGCAAGAGAACAAATCGACAGTCTGCGAGCAACTGCGCGCTGGCGAGATTCCTCCCGACCCGCCACACGATGCCCGGATCAAGGCCGCAGTGATCGTCGATCCTGCTGTGAGTTTTTCATTCACACCCGAAAATCTGGCGGGCATCGGAATCCCGCTGCAGGTCTGGCGATCCGAACTAGGGGGAGGGGGCGTCAATGCGACCGGCGTCGCATACGTAACCCGTAGTCTGCCGGGCAAGCCTGATATTCACGTCGTTGGGGCCGGTCACTACGCATTTCTGCCGCCCTGCACGACGGAGCTCGCAGCATTGAGGCCGCAGGTGTGCTCGGATCCTGAAGGCTTTGATCGGGTGGCCTTTCACCGCGAGTTCGACGCGGCCGTAGTGAAGTTCTTCCGTGAGCAGCTCGCTGGCGGCGATCACTGAGCATTGAGTTCGGGGAGGCGAGGGTGAGACGACTTGGCTGTGTGATGGGTGTGCTTGGGCTTCTGCTGTCTCCGGCTGCGGCCGATCCCGCGCTGTCGGGCCTCGTTCGCGAAGATCGGCTGATCCCGATCACGCTCGCCGATGGAAGTCAGGTCAAGCTTGAAACCATGATCATTCGCCCGGACCGGCCCGGGCGCTTTCCGCTGGTTCTGCTGATTCACGGTACAAATCCTGCCACCGGGCAAGCGTTTCGCGCGGCCGCAGCGCGACAATCGCCGGTCGATCTTCTCAATCCTGCCGTCGCGTTTGCACAGCGCGGTTATGCCGTCGCATCGATCATGCGTCGGGGTTTCGGTCGTTCAGAGGGACCGTTTGCCGAGGCACTTTCCGGACCATGCGATGATCGGGACTATCTAGCCGTTGGGCGGATCGCGGCTGAAGACGTCATCGGCGTTGTTGCCACGCTTCGTAGTGAGCCCTGGGTCGAGCCCGATCGGGTCCTGCTAATGGGACATTCGACGGGGGGCTTTGCGGTGACGGCCGCGGCGGCAAGCAATCCTGCCGGCGTCATCGGCGTCCTCAATTTCGAGGGGGCTCACGGCTCGGTCCCGGGTCGTACGTGCAGCCCGGACCATCTCGTGGCGGACGCCGGCATCTTTGGCCGCGCGGCGCGAATTCCGGCGCTGTGGGTCTATTCGGAGAACGATCAGAATGCTCCGCCGGCGTTGGGCCGTCGCATGTTCGATGCTTACGTCTCCTCCGGCGCACCGGCGCAGTTTCAGATCTTGCCGCCCTTCGGTGTCGATGGGCATGCCATGGTGCCGATGGGTCCCGCCGACATCTGGTGGCCTGCGGTGGAGAACTTCCTGAACCGGTTGCGGCTGCCGACCTCGCTGGTTGTCGAATTGCCTCCACCCGCCGCCATTCCGGCGCCGACGCCCCTCAACGCTGCGTGCACGATCTATTTCGATGCTTATGTGAAGGCGTGGACCGACATCAAGGCATATGCCTGGAATCGGGAAGGTCATTGTTCGTCAATTACCTCCAACCAGCGAACGGTTGACGACGCGAAGACCGAGGCGATGCGCCAATGCATGGCCGCATGGAAAGAATGCTCGCTCTATGCGGTCGGACAGACGCTGGCGCCCGGTTAGCATTCGAAAAGAAAGTGCCGCCGAAACGGCGGCCCTTGATCGATGTGAACCGCCTACTCCGCGGCCTGCTTCTGCGGCAGGCCGTCCTGACGGGAACACCTCGCCGTCGTCAACGCGCCTTTCCAGTTCTGGCGATCGCAGTTCGGCGCCTCCCGGCTGTCGGGGACGGTTCGGGCACGTCGCGCGTCGCGGAGGGGCTGCCCGGCAAGCCTGACATTCACGTCGTGCCGGCCGGGCACTTTGCATTTCTCGCGCTTTGCTCGCCCCAGCTTGCAGCGGCAGTCCCACGCATCTGCACCGACGTGCCCGCGGGATTTGACCGCGCAACATTTCATCGCGAGTTCAACGCGACCTTAGTGAAGTTCTTTCGCGAGCAGTTCGGAGAGCGTTGAGCGTTATGATCGGGAGGATGGGCATCGTCGAGCAAGCAGCGCCTGACAAGCCAATCGGGCCGCTCATCATGAAATTGCTTGAAGACTCCATGCCTCGAAAGGAGCCGATCGAGCGCTCGTCGTATTCGACGCTGGAACCGTTAGACAAATTTCCCAGGTGGCTAGCGTTCTTTTTGGCTGGCGGGCGCCGAGCCCGGGCGGCCGAGGCGATAGTGTTTCAAGAACAATGCCGTGCGGCAAGAACGACTTGAGTAAGAAATCCTGATCATTGCAGCGACAATTGCTGTCGTTCTCCGATCATTCAGGGTCCGGATTGCGGCTTCCGTTGCGCAGCACGCTTTTGGCTCTTGGTCGTTGCGCTCACGGTGCGGCGGCCGAAAGCTTGTACCCGCGGTTCCCTATTGGTGCTGCACCAGCGCGAGTCCTCGAACGCGTGAAACTTTTGCCAGAGTCGGAGCTTGCAACTATATCTGGCCAAAGCCTTGTAAGTGACCATGACGGGGTATACGTTGTGTCTGTTCGTTCAGCCGCTGTGCCTTGTTGAATGCGCCCGCGGGCTCCTTTTTCCAGAGACATCGACGAATTGAATTTTTCTGCGTGACGATCACGCGGAACGTGCGCGTGTGCGCTTTGGAGAAGAACATGACGACAGGTACTGTGAAGTGGTTCAACGGCCAAAAGGGCTTCGGATTCATTCAACCCGACGACGGCGGCAATGATGTGTTCGTTCACGTCAGCGCGGTCGAGCGGGCTGGTCTTGCGGGTCTCGCCGAGGGCCAAAAGGTCAACTTCGAGCTCAAGACCGACAAGATGCGGGGCAAGGTCAGCGCAGAGAATCTCTCGCTGGCCTAGGGGCCCTGGCGCCGTTTCACGGATGTACTGAAACGGCCACGCTACCCGCTCGATCCCCGGATTGAGCGGGTTTTGTCCGTTGTCGGGTAGGTGAACAATGAGGGCCAAGAGGTCGGCTGAACCGTCGCCCGAAGCTATTGCGCGGTCCAATCGTCAACGTTTGGCCGCTGAAGAAGGCGCGCGAGCCATGGCGGATGCCGAAAAGCAGGCCGTCGACGTTCGCAAGAATATGGCGCGGCTTCGAGAACTGCGCGAAGCCAAGGAGGCGGCTGAGGCGGCCCTACAAGCATCGTTGCCGGCGCCTGCAAAGGCCAAGCGCAACAAGAAGCTGCCGCGATAGTCGACTCCATTGTGCCGACGACATCTGGAGAGGACCGGTCACATGCAAAGGATGCGGGTCATGCCTCAAGTTAAATCGGACAGCGGTGGCACCATCACCTTCTTTCTCGCGCTTGGTGCGGGCCGGCAGATGTGCCGACTGGCCACCACGTTTCAGACGCAGAAGCAGGCCTTCAGCTATCTTCAGAAATATCGGACGGAGTTCGAGCGCATCGCGCGGACGCGGCTCGCTTCGGGAGAGCTCGAAGACGGGGTCGTCGTGCTCTCGATGCTCTAAAGCATGATGAGACGGGAATCGTCGTCGCGCTTCAGGTTATTGTTCAAGCATCATCTCTTTGGAGAACCGCTTCACGCTGGTCCACAACGCTGCTATTCGGAGTGGCTCTTGCGCTTGGCCTCGCGGGCCAATCGCTCCGCTTTCAGTCGTTCGCGATTCTCGTGGAAGGATTGCTGGTCCTTCGCATAGTCACTCATCGGTTTTTGGGTTTTGACGGGCTTGAACGCCTTGTTGGCTTCGCGCTTTGCGCGATCAGAGGATTGATCTCTCAACATTTCGACCTCGATTTGATCAACAAGCGTGGTCCGGACGGCAGCTGAATGCCACGTCTCCGGCGCCTACGCTGACGGGGATAGACACCCTCCGGGCGAGACGGCGGCCAAGTCTTCAGCGTTGGACAGATCTCGTGCGAGGCGCGCAGTCACTCGCTGGAAGGAGGCGCGCCCGCACTTCCGAGAGCGCACCGGTCAGGAGAATAACCGTGGGTCATCGTATCGGTTCCTCCAAACCAATCTTAATTCAACGTCGGCTGGTCGAACATTCCCCGGGGTTCAACGCCAGACGGTCCAGCTGCTCGGCGAAGCGTTCTGGACATTCGCAGTGTCGTTTCAGACGATGGCAAACGGCGGGTGAAGGGCGCAAGCTCTTTGCCGAGCCTGACATCCGTATCTGTGGACGATGGCATAATACCCCTGTTTTGCCCGACGCGTCAAAGGGAATTTCGCAAAATCAGCAATCCCTTTTAGCCCAAGGAGTTAGCTACTGTGCATGGGGTTGTTTTTCGACTTTTTAGTTGGGGGCCGGTGATGGCAGGTGTTCTCATGCAAAAAGGGCCGCCTCGACAGGCGGCCCTTTTGTCTCGCGTCAGAGTGCTCCCACTTACTCAGCGGCCTGCTTCTGCGGCGGGTCGAGCGCGCCGGACTTGTGGATATCGGCGACCTGGTGGTCGCTGAAGCCGAGCACCGAGCGCAGGATCTCGTCGGTGTGCTCGCCGAGCAGCGGGGAGCGCTGCACGTCGCTCGGGCTATCCGACAGCTTGATCGGGTTGCCGACCGAGATGTACTTGCCGCGGGTCGGGTGATCGACCTCGACGACGGTGCCGGTCGCGCGCAGCGACTGATCCTCGGCGATCTCCTTCATCGACAGGATCGGGCCGCAGGGGATGTCGTCCTTGTTGAGGATCTCCATCGCCTCGAACTTGGTCTTGGTCATCGTCCACTGTTCGATGCGCGCGAAGATCTCGTTCAGGCGCGGCAGGCGGGCCGGGGGCTTGGCGTAGTTCGGATCGGTCTTCCAGGTGGGTTCGCCGATCACGTCGCAGATCTTCTCCCAGACCGGGGCCTGGGTGATGAAGTAGATGTAGGCGTTGGGATCGGTCTCCCAGCCCTTGCACTTCAGGATGCGGCCGGGCTGGCCACCGCCGGAATCGTTGCCGGCGCGCGGCACGGCATCCCCGAACGGAATGCCTTCGCCGAACTGGCTGTATTCCTTGAGCGGGCCGTGGGCGAGGCGCTGCTGGTCGCGCAGCTTGACGCGGGCGAGGTTGAGCACGCCGTCCTGCATCGCGGCGGTGACCTTCTGGCCCTTGCCCGAATGCGTGCGCTGATAGAGCGCCGTGACGATGCCGAGCGCCAGATGCAGGCCGGTGCCGGAATCTCCGATCTGCGCGCCGGTGACGAGCGGCAGGCCATCGCGGAAGCCGGTAGTGGAGGCGGCGCCGCCGGTGCACTGCGCGACGTTCTCATAGACCTTGCAGTCTTCGTAGGGGCCGGGACCGAAGCCCTTGATCGAGGCGACGATCATCTTGGGGTTGATCGCCTGGATCTTCTCCCAGGGGAAGCCCATGCGGTCGAGCACGCCGGGGCCGAAGTTTTCCACCAGCACGTCGCACTTCTTGATCAACTCGGTGAGGACTTCCTTGCCCTTGGGGTTCTTGGTGTCGAGCGTGATCGAGCGCTTGTTGTGGTTGAGCATGGTGAAATACAGGCTGTCCACGTTCGGGATGTCCTGCAGCTGACCGCGGGTGATGTCACCCACGCCCGGACGTTCCACCTTGATCACGTCGGCGCCGAACCAGGCCAGCAACTGCGTGCAGGTCGGTCCGGACTGGACGTGGGTGAAATCGAGAATGCGAACGCCCTTGAGCGCTTTAGTCATCGTATTGCTCCTGTTACCACTCTGTTTCCGTCATGCCCGCGAAGGCGGGCATCCAGTATTCGCTGTCGTTTCGGTTGGGCTCAGTGCTCGCCACAATGGATGGTCCGGCGAATACTGGATTCCCCGCCTGGGCGGGGAATGACCCGGAGTTACTTCTTCTTCTGCAGAACGCTCTGCGGATTGAGGTTGCCGATGCGGCCGCTCTCCGAGCCCGCGGCCGGATCGATCACCGCGTTGATGAGCGTCGGCTTGCCGGAGGTCATGGCGTCGTTGACCGCGCGCTTCAGTTCATCCGGCGAGGTCGCGTTTACGCCGACGCCGCCAAAAGCTTCCATCATCTTGTCGTAGCGCGCGCCCTTGACGAACACCGTCGTCGCCGGATCCGAGTTGGCGCCGTTGACGTCGGTGCCGCGATAGATGCCGTCATTGTTGAAGATGACGACGCAGATCGGAAGGTTGTAGCGGCAGATGGTCTCGACCTCCATGCCGGAGAAGCCGAACGCGCTGTCGCCTTCCACTGCGAGCACGGGATGGCCGGTCTCGAGGGCTGCCGCGATCGCCTGGCCCATGCCGATGCCCATCACACCCCAGGTGCCGACGTCGAGACGCTTGCGCGGGCGGTACATGTCGATGACGCCGCGGGCGAGGTCGAGCGTGTTGGCCCCTTCGTTGACGAGGATCGCCTCGGGGTGATCTTTGATGACATTCTTCAGCACGCCGAGCGCGCCGTGATAGTCCATCGGCGACTTGTTGTTCATGAGCTTCGGCGCCATCTTGGCGATGTTCTCTTCGCGCTTGGATGTAATCGCCTTGGTCCATTCGGCGGGCGGGGCGGTCCAGCCTGCGCCCATCGCCTGGTTGAAGGCGGAGACGACCGAGCCGATGTCGCCGACGACGGGCGCGACGATCTCGACGTTGGAGTCCATTTCCTTCGGCTCGATGTCGACCTGGATGAACTTCTTCGGCGCTTCGCCCCAGCTCTTGCCCTTGCCGTGCGAGAGCAGCCAGTTCAGCCGCGCGCCGATCAGCATGACGACGTCGGACTCTTTCAGCACCGTCGAGCGGGCCGCGCCGGCACATTGCGGATGCGTGTCGGGGAGCAGGCCCTTGGCCATGCTCATGGGCAGGAAGGGCACGCCGCTCTTCTCGACGAAGTTTTTGATTTCTTCATCGGCCTGCGCGTAGGCCGCGCCCTTGCCGAGGATGATGAGCGGACGCTTTGCGCTCTTCAGCACGTCGAGCGCACGCTTGACCGAAGCGGGCGAGGGGATCTGCGCGGGCGCCGCGTCGATCACCTTGACCAGCGACTTCTGGCCGGCATCGGCGTTCATCACCTGGCCGAACAGTTTTGCCGGCAGGTCGAGATAGACGCCGCCCGGACGGCCCGAGACTGCGGCGCGGATGGCGCGGGCAAAGCCGATGCCGATATCCTGAACGTGCAGCACGCGATAGGCCGCCTTGCACAGCGGCTTCGCGATCGCGAGCTGGTCCATTTCCTCGTAGTCGCCCTGCTGGAGGTCGACGATCTCGCGCTCGGAGGAGCCCGAGACCAGAATCATCGGGTAGCAGTTGGTGGTGGCGTGGGCGAGCGCGGTGAGACCGTTGAGGAAGCCCGGCGCGGAGACGGTAAGGCAGACGCCGGGCTTCTTGGTGAGGTAGCCGGCGATGCCTGCGGCGTAACCGGCGTTCTGCTCGTGGCGGAAGGAGATCACGCGAATACCGGCGGCCTGCGCCATGCGGCCCAAATCCGTGATCGGGATGCCCGGCACATTATAGATGGTGTTGATGCCGTTCAGCTTGAGCGCGTCGATGACGAGATGGAAGCCATCCGTCAGTTCCTGCTCGGTGCCCGGTGCTTCGGACTTGGTCGCGGTATTCAGCATGGGCCTTGTCTCCCTGGTCTCAAGGTAGTGGGGCGAGTTGTTCGCCCTTCTGGTGAACGTTGCTAAGTGAACAGTTCCTGGCCATGCGCCTCGACGTAAGCGGCAAGGCCAAGGGTGTGATCGCGGGCGCGCTTCTCGGCGAGCTCGGTGTCGCGCGCTTCCAGCGCTTCGATGATGCCGAGATGCTCGGGCAGGGAGGTCGCGGTGCGGTCCTTGCGGCCGATGGTCAGCTGCCGGTAGCCGCGCACGTGCAGCAACAGGTCGTTGGTGAGATCGACCAGCACGGGGGATTCCGACAGCGAGATCAGCGCCTGGTGGAAGGCGATGTTGGCGCGCGAATATTCCTCGACGTGATCCTCGGGCAGACGGTCCTTGCCGAAGTCCTTGAAGAAGTCGCGCAGCGCCGTGATGTCCTTCTTGCGTGCGGTGGTGGTGATGAGGCGCGCGGCCATGCTCTCCAGCGCCGCCCAGGCGCGGATCATGTCGACGATCTCGCTCTTGGTCCTGCGCACCACCATGATGCCGCGGCGCGGCACCGTCTTCACGAATCCGTCCTGCTCGAGCATCGCGATCGCTTCGCGGATCGGTGTGCGGCTGACGCCCAGCCGTTCGGACAGCGCGCGCTCGTCGAGCATCACAGGCTCGGGCGTCGAGTAGATGTCCATCTTGAGGATGGCTTCCTTCAAGGCGTCATACGCCTTGTTCTTGAAGCTGCTCTCCGGGGCAATACGAACGATTGCGATGTCTGCCTCGGCCATGTTCGGCAACGCCTTGGTTGGTTTCCGTTGTGACACGACGAATCTCCTCCAGTGGGAGTCGTCTTTTACAGGAATATTTACGGGAAAGTTTTTGGCATACCACATGCCAGAATGTCAAGCCGGCTATTTTTTGCGGCGTTCTAAGCTGTGCACTGGCTTGACAAGTTGGCTTCTGGCATACCAAATGCCATCGCCAGCCATTTTTGATCCAAGCCGGCGGAGTAGTCTCAGGGCTTATGCCACTCCGTTCCGCCGCATGGAACAGAGCGCGGCGAATGGCAAGCATCACGGGCAGCCGCTAACCACGCGCGCGCTTTGCAAAGAACGAACTGAGGTCAAGGGAGAAGCCACATGTCCAATTCCAAAGATGCCGTCCGCAAGGTGCTTGACCAGGTCAAGGCGGACAACCGCACCAGCCTGACGGCGCCGGAAGGCAAGCTGGTCTGCGACGCCTACGGCATTCCGGTGCCGAAGGAGGGCGTGGCCAAGTCGGCGGGCGAAGCCGGCAAGATGGCCGCCGCGATGGGCTTCCCGGTCGTGATGAAGATCGTCTCGCCGGACATCCTCCACAAGACCGAAGCCGGCGGCGTCATCGTCGGCCTCAAGACGGCCGAGGAGGCCGAGAAGGCCTACGAGACCATCCTCGGGAACGCCAAGAAGTACAAGTCGGACGCCAAGATCGAGGGCGTCCAGGTGCAGCAGATGCTGGCTGGCGGCACCGAAGTCATCGTCGGCTCGATCACCGACGGCTCGTTCGGCAAGCTGGTCGCCTTCGGCCTCGGCGGCGTGCTGGTCGAAGTCTTGAAGGACATCACCTTCCGCCTCGCGCCCGCGACCAAGGAAGACGCGCTCTCGATGCTCGACGGCATCCAGGCGCATGAGATCCTGAAGGGCGTGCGCGGCAGTGAGCCGGTGAACCGCACGGCGCTGGCCGATGTCATCGTCAAGGTCTCGCAGCTCGTCACCGATTTCCCTGAAATCGTCGAGCTCGACCTCAACCCTGTGTTCGCGACCCCGAAGGGCGCAACCGCCGCCGACGTCCGTATCGTCGTCGACTTCGCTTATGTGCCCAAGCCGAAGCCGCGCCCGACCGAAGAGATTGTCGCGGCGATGAACCGCATCATGCAGCCGAAGGCGGTCGCCGTAATCGGCGCCTCGGCGGAGGACGGCAAGATCGGCAACTCCGTGATGAAGAACCTCATCAACGGCGGTTACAAAGGCGAGATCATTCCGATCCATCCCAAGGCCGCCGAGATCCTCGGCTACAAGGCCTACAAGAGCGTCAAGGACGTGCCGGGCGTGATCGACGTCGCGGTGTTCGCGATCCCTGCAAAGTTCGTCGCCGCCGCGCTGACCGAATGCGGCGAGAAGAAAATTCCGGGTGCGGTGCTGATCCCGTCAGGCTTTGCGGAGGCCGGCGCGCCCGAGCTCCAGGCCGAGATCGTCGAAGTCGGCAAGAAGTACGACATCCGCCTGATGGGGCCGAACATCTACGGCTTCTACTACACGCCGGCCAATCTCTGCGCGACCTTCTGCACTGCCTATGACGTGAAGGGCCACGCGGCGCTGTCGTCGCAGTCGGGCGGCATTGGCATGGCCATCATCGGCTTCTCGCGCTCGGCCAAGATGGGCGTCTCGGCGATCGTCGGCCTCGGCAACAAGTCCGATATCGACGAGGACGATCTGCTCGCTTTCTTCGAGCAGGACCCGAACACCAATTTGATCGCGCAGCACTGCGAAGACCTCAAGGACGGCCGCGCCTTCGCGGAAGCGGCAAAACGCGTCTCCAAGAAGAAGCCAGTCGTCGTGCTCAAGGCCGGCCGCACCTCGGCCGGCGCGAAGGCGGCGTCCTCGCACACCGGCGCGCTCGCCGGTAACGACCGGATCTACGAGGACGTGTTCAAGCAGTCCGGCGTGATCCGCGCGCGGTCCCTGCGCCAGTTGCTCGAATTCGCCCGCGGCGTGCCGGTGCTGCCAACGCCGAAGGGCGAGAACGTGCTCATCATCACCGGTGCCGGCGGCTCGGGCGTGCTGCTGTCGGATTCCTGCGTCGACAACGGCCTGTCGCTGATGTCGATGCCGCCGGATCTGGATGCGGCGTTCCGCAAGTTCATCCCGCCGTTCGGGGCGGCCGGAAATCCTGTGGATATCACCGGCGGCGAGCCGCCGATCACCTATGTCAACACGGTCAAGCTCGGCCTGTCGGATGAGCGCATCCACGCGCTGATCCTCGGCTATTGGCACACCATCGTCACCCCGCCGATGGTGTTCGCCCGCAACATGGTCGAGGTGAAGAAGGAGATGGAGGCCAAGGGTTTTGTGAAGCCCATGGTCGCCTCGCTGGCCGGCGACGTCGAAGTCGAGGAAGCCGCCGAATATCTCTACCAGCACGGCATCCCGGCCTATGCCTATTCGACCGAGCTGCCGGTCGAGGTGTTGGGCGCCAAGTACAAGTGGGCGCGCGGGGCAGGGCTGCTCTAACGCTGTCTTCGCCTCTCCCCGCTTGCGGGGAGAGGCCGGAATTTGCGCAGCAAATTCCGGGTGAGGGGGACTCTCCGCGAGTCCGTCTCTCACCGTGTTTGCGGAGATAGCCCCTCACCCCGACCCTCTCAGCGCGAGCGAAGCTCGTCGCAGCCCCGTAAGAACGGGGCGAGGGAGAAGAGGCGGCTCGCGTCTTGTCTGATTGGCAAATGCAGGTCGCGATGAGCAAGAACGTGATCCGGCGCAAATCGCAAGAAACACGATCGGCATCGGAGGCCGACCGCGACGGTGGCGTGCAGTCCGTCGACCGCGCGCTGTCGATCCTTGAAACGCTGGCCGAGGACGACGAAGGCTATCGCCTCAGCGATCTCGCGATCCGTACCGGTCTGTCGGCCTCGACCGTGCACCGCCTGCTGGCGACGCTGGAAAGCCGACGCTTCGTGCAGTTCGACCGCGCCGAGTCCAAATGGCATGTCGGCGTGCGCAGTTTCACGGTCGGCGCGAGCTTCGCGCGGCGGCGCAATTTCTCCACGCAGGCTATCCCTTACTTGCGCAAGCTGCGCGATCTCACCCGCGAGACCGCCAATCTCGCCGTCGTCGACGACGAATTCATCATCGTGCTGACCCGCATGGAGAGCCGCGAGATCATGCGCTCGCTGACCCAGGTCGGCGGCCGCGTCCCCATGGTGACCTCCGGCGTCGGCAAGGCGGTGCTCGCGACCTATTCCGACGAGGACGTCGGCGCCGTCATCCGCCACCACGGCATGCCCCGCCTGACCGAGAAGTCGATCGTGCGGCCGAGCGACCTGTTCAAGGAGCTCGAAAAGATCCGCAAGCAGGGCTACGCGCTCGACGATGAAGAGGCCTGCATGGGCCTGCGCTGTGTTGCCGCAGTCGTCTACAATGACTGCGCCGAGCCGCTCGCAGCGATTTCGGTCTCCGGCATGACCAGCCGGTTGACCGACCAGAGGTTGCCGGAAATCGGGCAAATCGTGCGGGACGTCGCCGCCGAACTGACGGCCGCGCTGGGCGGGACGGTCCCGACGCCCCGCTAACGGGACCACCGGGGGATGTCACTGGACAGCATCGGCCGTTTTGGCTGATATGCGACCAAACGACACAATGCGGCAAACGTCCGCACGAGCCTGGAGATACCCCCATGTTTCACTTTCCCGCGCGCCTTGTCGGCGCAGCCGTCGCGCTGACCCTCGCGGCAGCCAATCCGGCTTTTGCCCAACAGCTCGAGCTCAAGCTGATGGCGCCGGCGGCACCGGGCGGGGGCTGGGACCAGACCGCGCGGTCGATGCAGCAGGCGCTGGTGGCCTCGGGCGTGGCCCGCAGCGTGCAGGTCACCAACGTTCCCGGCGCGGGCGGCAGCGTCGGCATCGCGCAGTTCGTCAACGGGGCCAAGGGCGACGGCAACCAGATGATGGTCAACGGCTTCGTCATGGTGGGCGCGCTCGCCATGAACAAGTCGCCGGTCACGCTGGACCAGGTGACGCCGATCGCGCGCCTCACCGAGGAGATCCAGGTGATCGTGGTGCCCGCGAATTCGCCGATCAAGACCGGGCAGGATCTGGCCGCTGCGGTGAAGGCCGATATCGCCAAGGTGACCTTTGCCGGCGGCTCGGCCGGCGGCGTCGACCATGTGATGGCGGCGCTGTTCGCCGGCGCCGTCGGCGCCGACGCGAAGAAGATCAACTACATCCCGTTCTCCGGCGGCGGCGAGTCGCTCGCCGCCATTCTCGGCGGCAAGGTCACCGCTGGCATTTCCGGGCTGAGTGAATATGAAGGGCAGATCAAGTCCGGCAAGCTGCGCGCGATCGGCGTGACTTCGGAGAAGCGCATCGCCGGCAGCGACATCCCGACCTTTAGGGAGCAAGGCATTGACCTCGTGATCGCAAACTGGCGCTCGGTGGTCGCGCCTCCGGGCATCACGCCGGAGCAGCGCAAGACACTTAGCGATGCGGTCGAGAAGATGGTGAAGTCGGACGCCTGGAAGGAGATTCTCAAGCAGAAGGGCTGGGAGGATGCCTATCTCGGCGGCGATGCCTTTGCCGACTTCCTGAAAAAGGAAACGGTGCGCGTCACCGACGTGCTGAAATCGGTCGGCCTGGTCAAATCATGACCTCAGGCGATCCCGTCCAGCCGGCGCGGCGCGTCGATCGCGCCGGCCTCGTCATCGCTGCATTGCTTGCGGTGCTCGCCGCGGTCCTGCTCTGGGATGCGCGCGGCCTGCAATCCGCCGCGATGTACGGGATGGGGCCCGAGGCGATGCCGGTTGTGGTCGCCTCCGGCCTTGGGCTGCTTGCGATCGGCAATTTCATCGACGCGCTGCGCGGAAATTTGCCGGCGCGCGAGAGCTCCGATCCCGTGCCGGTGGTCTTGATCCTCATTGGCCTTGCGCTTCTGACCGCCATCATCGGCTTCGGCGGCGGCTTCATCCTGGCGACCTCGGCGCTGTTCGTCACGACGTCGGCGGCGTTTGGACGCCGTGCCATCCTCGTCGATTCCATCATCGCTCTCGTGATGTCGACCCTCATTTATCTCGCGTTCGACCGGCTGCTGACGCTGAGCCTTCCGGCCGGCCCCCTGGAGCGACTGCTGTGATGGACACTTTTGCCGCTCTGGCGCATGGCATGGCGGTCGCCGTCCAGCCGATGAATTTGCTTTATGCGCTGATCGGCGTCTTCCTCGGCACGGCCGTGGGCGTGCTGCCCGGCATCGGCCCGGCGCTGACGGTCGCGCTGCTGCTGCCGGTGACCTACAAGCTCGATCCCGGCGGCTCGCTGATCATGTTCGCCGGCATCTACTATGGCGGCATGTATGGCGGCTCGACCACCGCGATCCTCATTAACACGCCCGGCGAGAGCGCCTCGATGGCGACGGCGCTCGAAGGCAACAAGATGGCCAAGGCCGGCCGCGGCGGGCCGGCGCTTGCGACCTCCGCGATCGGCTCCTTCGTCGCCGGTACCATCGCGACCATCGGGCTGGCGTTCCTCGCGCCATGGCTGGTCGATTTCGCTGTGCGCTTCGGCCCCGAGGATTACTTCGCGCTGATGTGCGTCGCCTTCGTCACGGTGTCGGCGACCTTCGGCGATTCCCCGGTCCGAGGCCTGACCAGCCTGTTCATCGGCCTGACGCTCGGTCTCGTCGGCATCGACAAGCTGACCGGTCAGGCGCGGCTTACGTTCGGCGTGCCTGAATTGCTCGATGGCGTCGAGGTGACGACGCTTGCGGTCGGCCTGTTCGCGGTGGGCGAGGCGCTCTACGTCGCATCGCGCCGCCACCACACCGAGGAGAAGCTCGAGCCGGTGCGCGGCTCGCTGTGGATGACGAAGCAGGATTGGAAGCGCTCGTGGAAAGCATGGCTGCGCGGCACCATGTTCGGCTTCCCGATCGGCGCATTGCCCGCAGGCGGCGCGGAAATTCCGACCTTCCTGTCCTATTCGACTGAGAAGCGGCTCACGAAACATCCGGAAGAGTTCGGCAAGGGCGCGATCGAAGGCGTCGCGGGACCGGAAGCCGCCAACAATGCCTCCGCCGCCGGCACGCTGGTGCCGCTGCTCACGCTCGGGCTGCCGACGTCGGCGACGGCCGCGATGATGCTGGCGGGTTTCCAGCAATACGGCCTCAATCCGGGCCCGCTGCTGTTCGCCGAACGGCCGGATCTGGTGTGGGGCCTGATTGCCAGCCTGTTCATCGCCAACGCGATGCTGCTTGTGCTCAATCTGCCGCTGGTCGGCCTGTGGGTGCGATTGCTCGCGATCCCCCAGCCGTGGCTCTATGCCGGCATCCTCGTGTTCGCGACCATGGGCACCATCGCGGCAAAGCCGTCGGTGGTCGAATTGTCGATGCTGGCCGGCTTTGGTGTGTTTGGCTTTTTGATGCGCCGGTTCGATTTTCCGATCGCGCCCGTCGTCGTCGGCCTGATCCTCGGCCCGATCGCCGAGAGCCAATTGCGCAGGGCGCTCGCGATCAGCCTCGGCGATCCCATGGCGCTGGTTCAGAGCCCGATCTCGGCGACCCTGCTTGGCGTCGCACTGATCGCGCTGCTGGCGCCCTTCGTGTTGAAGGGGCTCGGGCGGTTCAAGGCGAATGAGGATTAGTTAGGGCGTGTCCTCATAAAGTAATGTCGGCTCCTGAGGGCCGAGCGGGAATCTCTAATCGGCCAAAGCATTGGTGACCCTGAGCCGAAGTCGGATTTGGCCGCGCATCCATTGCCGGCGGAGCTTGCCCACGCTGTTGGCATCGGTCCTAGGCGGCGCGAACGTAGCCGTAGCGCAGGTTCGACGGTTGCTTCGAAGCTTGCGTGTACTCGTTCTTGAGCGCCGCGAGGCGGTCCTCGGAAAAGGCCGGCATCCTGGTATTCTCGGCCGATTTCAGCTTGATCTTGTAGAATCTGGTTGCGTTGCCCGCGAAGATCAGCTGCTTGGTAGCGCTGTTGGCATCGCCAAGCGCCGCAAAGCCGTACTTCTTTTGCATATCCTCGGGGATTTCGAGCCGGCGCAGCGCCTCGATCTGCCACTGTGGTGAGCCGTACCAGACCGAGTCGGTGCCCCACATGACGTGGTCAACACCCATCCCCTTTATCAGCGTGCCGATCAGCGCGGCGCAGAACTTCGGATGCGCCACCGCCGAGTTGGCAAAGGACGTGCCGAGCTCGGCATAGACGTTGGCGACGCCAAACTTCTGCGGGACTTCCGCGAGATCGGTGGCCCACTGGATACGGCCGGTCTGCTCGAAATCCGCCCACGCGTGATCGGGTAGCTCGAGGAACGGCCTCAGCGCCGAGTGATAGATCACGAAGTTCATCTGCGGCCAATCCTTCGCGGCTTTTCCGATGTCCCACGCTGTTGCATATTCCCAGACGCCGGCGAACGACTTCTCGTAATCGGGCGGCAGCAACCCCTTGTGGATGCACAGTGTGTTGATGCCGGCCTTCACCGCTTTCTCGTAGAACGGATACATCACCTGCTCGTCGTCGAGCCGCCATGGGAACTTCGAGGGCGCCAGCGGATCGCCAATCGTGTAGGACTTCCAGGAATCCGGTTTGTAGACCTCGATTGCCTTGTCCACCTCGTCCATCCAGCCGGGTTGCTTGGGGGTGATGACGCTATGCGCCAGCAGGCGGCGCGAACCGGCGAAGTCGTTGATCAGTTCTCGCGCCTTGACGATCTGCTCATTGGACAGCAGCCACCAACTCGGGTCGTCGAAGGGCGCGCCGCTCAGGAGCGCCATGTTGGTGTCGCTGTCGTAGTAGATCTCTTTCACATAGTTCTGGAACTTGTAGCGGGCGAGCGAAGAGACGCCTTCCTCCTTCATCTTCGGATTCCAGTGCTGGCTCGCAAAGTCCGCCAGCCCCAACAGCTCCTTATGGTCGAAGTCGTCCCGCACGAAATGAGTCTGGACGTCGAAGATGAATTGGCCCGCAAGGCTCTGCGCGCGGGCCAGCATCAGTTCGGGCTCGCGGGCTTCAGCGGGCGCGACCTGGAAAACATTGCCGTAGATGTCGTTCATGGCGAGGAACGCTGCCGCCATGCCGCAGCCCGTGTGCAAGAACTGCCTGCGGCTCAAGCCGAGGTGCCTGCCGTTAACATCAGCGAGCTCGTTGATCCGTGCCTCGACCTTCTTTTGCGTATCGCTCTGCGGGGGCGGGAGATACTCGCCATTGGAGATAATCTGGGTCGGGATAGGCGTTGCCGCCGATGCCGCCTCCGCGCCCGCGACGAGACGCTGTTCTCGCTCACTAAGCCAGGTGCTCATTGTTCTCCTCCCGTTTGTTGGCCGTCTACCGCGCTAGGTGCGCGCATGAGGCGCGTGTGGCTACTCTCAATCAGTTGGCAGGACCGACTAGGCGTACCTCTCCGGTTCAGCTACGCATGAAGCCATCACGCGCCCAAAGCCAGGCGAATCTCTGCATCGCTTCATCCTGCGAGAGCGGCAGGCATACCCGAGAAACCACTTGCAGGTGTGGGTGTCGTCGCTGATTCAATGCTCAAACTTCTACTCGCGCAAGCGATGTGATCCGACAGTCACGCTGTCCCAGCGCCGCTTTGGTTGCGTGCAAACGGATAGGTCGGCGCGCGTCCGTGGTCGCCAATTATTGGCCCTAAGCTGAACAAAGAACGAGCCGCCGCCATGTCGGCCGTCTGCGGGGGACCGGACGTTGTACGATGGTTGCGGTGACCGCCGCTCATGACCCCATAGCCGACCTCAACGCGCAGCGTTCGAATAGCGCATCCGATATGGACCGCTTCAGCGCTTGAGTTGCTGGGCCGGCGGGTCATTGACCAGCGCTTTTGACCCGTTACGGACGTTGGGGTGGGAGATCCTCACCGCATTGGGCCGCAGCCCGGTCAGAAGGATGCGCATCCGGCGATGCTATTCGAGCATCGTGCTCGCCGGTTTTACGCGGACGCGCCGAAACGGCTAGCATCGCCCGTTTCATCTACTGGATCGGCAGATCGAAAACGCGAGATGCCGCTGCACCCATAGAGAAGATCTTCTCGAGTTCGAGCCGCATGGTGTCGCGACATTCGCACGCCACCGCAGCGAGCCGCGATGAGTCGATCTCGATTTCGCCTCGCCGCTCAGATCTGATCGCTCCGGAAGCGCGCAGATTGCGCATCAGTAGCGTCACCGTCGTTCGTCGTACACCCAACATCTGCGAAAGCGCGTCCTGGGTGAGAGGCAGGACGTCGTGGTTGATGCTGTCGTGAAGTTGAAGCAGCCAGCGTGCCATGCGGGCTTGGACGGGATGCAGTGCGTTGCAAGCCCCGCCCAATTGAAACTGTATCAGCATCGCCTTGAAGTGCAGCTGGACTACGTGCCGGATCGCAGGACTCCGGCTGAAAGCGGCATGGAAACGCGCTGCCGGGATCCGCGAGGCCGTCCCCTCGGCACGAACGATAGCCGTAACGGCCGCAGGGGACGGCCCCAGCACGGAAAGAGTGCCCACTGCCCCCTCGCGCCCTATTGCGGCGCTGGCGACCGTCTGCCCATTCGCCATATCGACCATCACCGAAACGGCGCCACTATGAGGGAAGAGGACGTGCTCGGTATGATCCCCCATCCGCGAGACGACCTCTTCCCGATCGAGAGTTACCATCTGTAGGTCGGGTACCAGAAGATCGAGGTCCGCGGTCGGCAGTGCTGCCAGAAGCCGGTTACCAACTCCGCTTACAAGCATCGCTGCAGCCCGATGCGAACCATCCGCCCCATCGCATTTCGAGCGGCATATGGCGACAACCTCAAACTTTGTTTGAATTCGCATATGCTTTTCGCCTCGAAATCCAATTCAGATGCGAAAGCTCTTAACCGCAAAAATGAAACTCCAAGCACATGCGACGCGGAGGCGAATTCTGCTGTTGCAGGATCATTCAATTAGATCCGAGCGCCACGCCGACACAATTGCAAAATGGGTATGGGTAACATCATAAGGGGTTCCCGCCGTTGGCCCGATGCTGCCTAGCTCGAAGCTCGTCCGAGCGTCGGCTGCTTAGTGTAGACCGGAAGCAGCTTGCAGGCAGTGCAGACCGCCGATTCTGACCCGAAGCTGCTCTTGCACGCGGTCGTCGTGTGTGCGGGGTGCGTAGGCGAAGGCTGGGACCAGAGGATCAATATTACTCGTGCCGAATTAATGAGACAGGCTACACGTTTCGGAGGAGGTTCGAAATGTACACGCGCGTTCTGGGACTCACGATATCTGCTCTCATGCTGACGTACGGCCCGGTCGGTGCGATCGCACAAGACCGAATGACACCCCAGCCAGATCAGCAACAAATGCAATCCCATCCCACGGGCCAGGAAGGCGCGAGCACGATGGGGCAAGGCGGCATGATGGGGCACGGAATGATGGGAGGACGTATGATGGGGCGCGGCATGATGGGTGGGAGCGCGATGGGATCACCCTTTATGATGCGCATGATGTTCGCTCTGATGGACGCCGACGGCGATGGGACCATCTCACTGCAGGAGTTTCAGGCAGCTCACGAGCGGATTTTCAAGGCAATGGACAGCAATAAGGATGGCAAGCTGACCCTGGAGGAGATGCAAGTGTTCATACACGGCACCAGGTGATCGGCTCCGGCGCGGATGGCGCGCGTCGCGTGCGCCATCCGCCCCCGAAGAAATGAGCCTTAAGCCTTCAGGTCCGTGATCCGCATAATCGCGACCACACTCCCATCGTTGTACGCCTGTTCTTTCGTGTCCTTGTTGCAGGTCCAGACAAAATTCTTCTTGCCCGTAAAGGTCTTTCCCTCCTGGTCAAGCCGAAGCTCCCCTTCGGTGATATGGCAGACCATGGCATTCATCATCGGGGGCCCCATGGTCTTCGACCCCGGCTGCATGATGATATCGCGCATTGAGACGGTCTTAAAACCTGGGATCAGGGATGGTGTCTCGCCTTCATATTCACGCACCACGACACCTGGCCAAGGCGTCGTATCCTTGTAGCCTGCGGTTTGCGCGGCGGCTGGCTTGATCATGGCAGCCGAAGCCGCTGCCAACCCGAATCCCAGTGCAGACCTTCGATCGACCTTGCTCATCGCTTTTCTCCCGACATTACCGAACGAGCCGTTGCATAAGCAGCGCGCAAAGTTCGTGGTGAACGGTGGAGCGAAACCGAAAAAAGGACGGTCTCTAAGAGAGCGTGCCTGCCGATAGCACCAGTGCTGCTCATTTACCCGGACGGTGATTTCGGCACGTCCCGCCTCAAGGGCAGTGATATTCTACGTCACCTGACGCATCCGGGGACAGGTGGCGACGCACGAAGACACTGCGGCCGAATGTCCGGAATTTGGCCCATCGGCGACCTTCAACTATGTCTGCTGTTTGTGCCACTGTTGAGGGACGAGCGGACATCTGGAGCGCCCAAACTAAGCGCGTGATTTATGAGTACATGCCATAGCGGAAATTAGAAGGCGGGGCGCGTCTGCCCAATCCGTAAGCACGGGTGCCGTATATTTGAGTTGCCCTCGCCGCCATCGGCGGCAACCATCGCCGGGCTGCCCATTCCCACGCGAGAGCCCCGATGACCAAGCTCACCCGCTTCTCCGTCGCGCCGCTGCACAGCATGACGCGGCGCCTCACCGATGTCGCATCCGCACGCGCCGCGCCGGATCTGATCGTCACCGGCGCGCGGGTGCTCTCGACCTATTCGGAACGTATCCATCCGGGCCGGGAAGTCTGGATTACCGGCGGCCGCATCGCGGCGGTGAAGCCGGCCGGTGCAGCGAAGAAGGTGTGGAGTGACGTGCCGCTCTATGACGCGGCCGGCGGCATCATCGCGCCCGGCCTCGTCGATCCCCACATCCACATCGAATCCTCGATGGTGACGGCCTGCGCCTATGCGGAGGCCGCGCTGCTCAACGGCACCACCACGATCTTCTGCGACAGCCACGAGATCGGCAACGTCATGGACGTCGCCGGTGTCGAGGCGATGCTCGAGGATGCCCGCGAGGCGCCGCTCTCCATCTTTTTGACAGTGCCGAGCACAGTGCCGGCAACGTCGGCGGAATTGGAGACAGCGGGCGGCGACCTCACGCCGGACAAGATTGCCGGGCTGTTCGACCGTTGGCCCGAGGCGGTCGCGCTCGGCGAGAAGATGGATTTTGTCCCGGTGACGATGGGCGACGAACGCAGCCACGCCATCCTGGCGGCGGCATTGAAGCGGGGCCGGCCGGTGTCCGGTCACGTCTATGGCCGCGAATTCGTCGCGGCGTATGCGGCGAGCGGCGTCACCGACACGCACGAGGCGATCGACCGCGACATCGCCGACGACCTGCTCGACGCCGGCGTCTGGGTTTTCCTGCGCGGCGGTCCGCCGACGACGCCCTGGCATTCGCTGCCGCAGGCAATCCGGACCATCACCGAGCTCGGAGCCTCGCACAAGCGCACGGCCGTGTGCACCGACGACCGCGATGCCGACGACCTGCTGCTGTTCGGCCTCGATTGGGTGGTGCGCGAGGCCGTGAAGGCGGGGATGTCGCCGGAGCAGGCCTGGTCGATGGGCTCGCTGCATGGTGCCACGCGCTTCGCCATGGAGGGCGATATCGGCGGGCTCGGTGGCGGCCGCCGCGCCGATCTCGTGCTGATGGACGCTCAGCTAAAGCCGCAATGCACCTGGTATGGCGGCGAGCTCGTGGTCGAGCACGGCAAGATCACCTCCCGGCTCGATCAGGCGCTGTCGCAGCGCTATCAATATCCGAAGGCTGCTTATGCCACCGTGAAACTGCCCGAAAAGGTCAAGCTGACGCCGGAACTGCCGGCAAAACCTTGCACCGTCAATGCGATCAAGACTGCGCCGCCCGGCATCACGCTGATCCACGAGAAGGTCGCGATCGAGCCCGCCAAGAACTGGCCGTCGCTGTTCGCGCGCTACGGCCTGTGTTTCGTTACCGTGGTCGAGCGTCATGGCAAGTCCGCCGGCAACGTCGCGTATGGCCTGTTGAAGGATTTTGGCCTCAAGCGCGGCGCGGTTGCCTCCAGCGTTGGGCACGACAGCCACAACATCATCGTCGCTGGAACCGACGAGGGCGATATGCAGGTCGCGATATCGGCGATCAGGGAGCGCCAGGGTGGCGTCTGTGTGGTGGCCGACGGCAAGGTGAGGGCACTGGTCCCGCTGCCGATTGCGGGCCTGCTCTCGGACAAGCGCGTCACGGAAGTGGCCGAAGAGGTCAAGGCGCTCAAGAAGGAATGGGCAGAGGCCGGCTGCACCATCCCCTACATGGGCTTCAATTTGATTCCGCTATCGGTCATTCCGGAAATTCGCATCACCGACAAGGGCCTCGTGCTGGTGCCGCAGATGGAGCTGGCGCCGCTGTTCGAGTGAGGCGCTTTCACGCATTTCTCCATCTAACCGATTGAGACCGCCGCGATTTTTCCGCGGCTGCCGCATCGTGGAAAATAAAATCGATCTCGTTGAGATCGCATCTTGCGCGCCCGATCATCTCGCTCGCTGACGCAACCAAGCGAGGTCCGATATGGCGAAGATGCGAGCCGTCGATGCAGCCGTGCGTATTCTGGAGAAGGAAGGCATCTCCACTGCCTTCGGGGTTCCCGGCGCGGCGATCAATCCGCTCTACTCGGCGCTGAAGAAGCGCGGCTCGATCCGCCACATCCTGGCGCGCCATGTCGAGGGCGCTTCGCACATGGCGGAAGGGTATACGCGGGCCAAGGCCGGAAATATCGGCGTCTGCATCGGCACTTCGGGGCCGGCCGGCACCGACATGATCACCGGGCTCTATTCGGCCATCGCCGATTCCATTCCGATCCTCTGCATCACCGGACAGGCGCCTCGGGCACGGCTCTACAAGGAGGATTTCCAGGCCGTCGACATCGAATCGATCGCAAAGCCGGTGACCAAATGGGCAGTGACGGTGCGCGAGCCCGCACTGGTGCCGCGCGTGTTCAGCCAGGCCTTTCATGTGATGCGCTCCGGCCGCCCGGGCCCGGTGCTGATCGACATGCCGCTCGATGTGCAGCTCGCCGAGATCGAGTTCGACGACGAGACCTATGAGCCGCTGCCGGTTTACAAGCCGGCTGCGACGCGCAAGCAGGTCGAAAAGGCGCTGGAGATGCTCAATGCTGCCGAGCGTCCGCTGATCGTCGTGGGCGGCGGCATCATCAACGCCGATGCCTCGGATCTGCTGGTGGAATTCGCCGAGATCGCGAACGTGCCTGTGGTGCCGACGCTGATGGGGTGGGGAGCGATTCCCGACGATCACGTGCTGATGGCCGGCATGGTCGGGCTTCAGACCAGCCACCGCTACGGCAACGCCACGCTGCTGGAATCCGATTTCGTGCTCGGCATCGGCAATCGCTGGGCCAATCGCCACACCGGCTCGGTCGAGACCTACACCAAGGGCCGCAAATTCGTTCACGTGGATATCGAGCCAACGCAGATCGGACGCGTGTTCAATCCCGATCTCGGCATCGTCTCTGACGCGAAGGCTGCGCTCGAATTGTTCGTTACCGTCGCCAGGGAGTGGCGCCGGTCAGGCAGGCTCCGCGAGCGCCAGGCGTGGCCCGCGTCCTGCCGCGATCGCAAGAAGACGATGCTGCGCAAGAGCCATTTCGACAACGTGCCGATCAAGCCGCAGCGCGTCTACGAAGAGATGAACAAGGCCTTCGGCCGCGACACCACTTATGTCACCGTGATCGGCTTGTCGCAGATCGCCGGCGCGCAATTCCTCGGCGTTTACAAGCCGCGCAACTGGATCAATGCGGGGCAGGCCGGGCCGCTCGGCTGGACGCTGCCGGCAGCGCTCGGGGTGCGTGCGGCGTGTCCGGAGCGAGAGATCGTCGCGCTCTCCGGCGACTACGACTTCCAGTTCTTGATCGAGGAGCTCGCGGTCGGCGCGCAATTCAATCTGCCTTACATCCACGTCGTCGTGAACAATTCCTATCTCGGCCTGATCCGCCAGGCCCAGCGCGGCTTCGACATGGACTATCACGTCCAGCTCTCTTTCGAGAACATCAACGCGCCCGAGATCGGCGTCTACGGTGTCGACCATGTTGCCGTCGCCCAAGGCCTCGGCTGCAAAGCGATCCGTGTCACTGACCCGAACGACACGCAAGCGGCGTTCGCGACGGCGCGCGAACTGATGGCCAAGCACCGCGTGCCGGTGGTGGTCGAATTCATCCTCGAACGCGTGACCAACATCGCGATGGGTACGGAGATCGACAACATCGTCGAGTTCGAGGATGTGCTGGATCTGCCGCTCGACGAGGTCGGAAGTGCTCGAGCTGGCGTGTTGCAGCCGGCAGAATAAGGGGAGAGCATCATGCCGAAATTCGCCGCCAATCTCACCATGCTCTTCAACGAGATGCCGTTTCTCGACCGCTTCGCCGCTGCGAAGGCTGCGGGATTTTCCGGGGTCGAGTATCTCTTTCCCTATGATTTCGATAAGGCGCAGCTGCGTGAGCAGCTCGAGGCGCACGGCCTCACGCAGGTGCTGCACAATTTGCCGGCCGGCAACTGGGCGGCGGGCGAGCGCGGCATCGCGATCCTGCCCGAACGCACCGCCGAATTCCGCGACGGCGTGTTCCGCGCCATCGACTACGCCAAGGCGCTCGATTGCGAGCAGCTCAATTGCCTGGTCGGCATCGCGCCTGCCGATGCCGACCGGCGCGAGCTCAACGAGACGCTGGTTGGAAACTTGCGCTTTGCGGCCTCGACGCTGGCGCGCGAGAACATCAAGCTGCTGGTCGAGCCGATCAACACGCTCGATATTCCCGGCTTCTACCTCAACGGCACCGAGCAGGCGGTGCAGCTGATCTCCGAAGTGCGGTCGAACAACCTGTTCATCCAGTACGATATCTATCACATGCAGATCATGGAGGGCGATCTCGCCCGCACCATGCAGGAATATCTGCCCCAGATCGCCCACATCCAGCTTGCCGACAATCCCGGCCGCCACGAGCCCGGCACCGGCGAGATCAACTATCCCTTCCTGTTCCGCCACCTCGACGCGATCGGCTATCGCGGCTGGATCGGCTGCGAATACAAGCCGCGCACCACGACGCTGGAAGGACTCTCGTGGCACGCGGCGCAGACGTTCGAGACGTGAGCAGACGCGGCGGCAGTGGGCTCCCTCTCCCGCTTGCGGGAGAGGGCTGGGGAGAGGGTGTCTCCGCGATGGGGCTCGCCAATATCCGTTGAAAGTCCCCAAGCGGATAAAGCCCTCACCCGGCACTGCGTGCCGACCTCTCCCGCAAGCGGGAGAGGTGCATCGAGCGCGCCGATCAAATTTCGCCAATTCAACTGAGAGAAACAGACATGACCAACATCGGCTTCATCGGACTTGGCACCATGGGACGGCCGATGGCCGGCCATCTCCTGGCGGCGGGCCATCGCGTTTTCCTGCATGATGCCACGCCGGTCGCGCCCGATCTGATCGCGGCCGGTGGCGTCGCCTGCAAATCGGGTAAGCAGGTCGCCGAGGAGGCGGACGCGGTCATCATCATGGTGCCGGATACGCCGCATGTGGAAGCCGTTCTGTTTGGCAAGGACGGTGTGGCGAGCGGCATCTCAAAGGGCAAGATCGTGGTCGACATGAGCTCGATCTCGCCGCTGGCGACGAAGGAGTTCGCCAAGAAGATCGAGGCGCTCGGTGCGGATTATTTGGACGCGCCGGTGTCGGGTGGCGAGGTCGGCGCCAAGGCGGCGAGCCTCACCATCATGGTCGGCGGGCCCGAGCGTGCCTTCAACATCATGAAGCCGGTGTTCGACAAGATGGGCAAGAACGTCACCAGGGTCGGGGCCAATGGCGACGGGCAGACCACGAAGGTCGCCAACCAGATCATCGTCGCGCTGACGATCGAGGCGGTGAGCGAAGCGCTGTTGTTTGCGTCGAAGGCCGGCGCGGATCCGGCGCTGGTGCGGCAGGCGCTGATGGGCGGCTTTGCATCATCGCGGATTCTCGAAGTCCATGGCGAACGCATGGTGAAGCGCAATTTCGATCCCGGCTTCCGCATCGAGCTGCACCAGAAGGATCTCAACCTCGCGCTCGAAGGCGCGCGTGCGCTCGGCCTCTCGCTGCCGAGCACGGCTGTGGCGCAGCAATTGTTCTCGTCCTGCACCGCTCATGGCGGCAAGGCCTGGGATCATTCGGCGATGGTGCGGGCGCTGGAACTAATGGCGGGGCATGAGATCGCCGCGGCCTAGACTGTTACCGGGTAACAGTCTCCAGAATTGACGCGTCTTTGGCCGTCAGGAACCGGAACAATGCTCCGGCCCTGCGGGTTGAAGGTGCACAACAATCACTGGAGGCGTAAGGACATGAAAACCCGTCTTGCGATTACGTTGGCTGCTGCGTCGCTGCTGGCGTCGAGCGCAGCCTTTGCTCAATCGACCACCGCCCAAGGCGCCGCGGAAGGCGCGCGTGCGGGCGGCGACATCGGCGGCCCGGTCGGCGCGATGGTCGGCGGCACCGTCGGTGCGGCCGTTGGCGCAGGTTTGGAAATTCCGAATGCGATTCTGGGCGGACTCCCGCGCGATGATTCCGTGGTGATCCGCGAGCGCGTCGTGGTTGGCGAGCCGTTGCCGCCGACCGTGGTGCTGCGCCCGGTACCGAACTACACGGAGTATCGCTACGCGGTCGTGAATGATCGCCGCGTGATCGTCGAGCCGCGCACGCGCCGCGTCGTCAAGATCATCGACTGATCTGCGCAAGCTACGCGCTGATAAAATGGGCCCTGCGGAGTGTCACTCCGCGGGGCCTTCGCTCGTCAGGACCGAATTTGCGCGAAGCCGGGCGGTGGCCCAATCGGCGGCGGCCGCGAGCACAAAGCCCAGGCAAGCCGTGAGAGCGTCGACCAGAAAATCCTCCAGCCGCGCATGGCGACCGGGTGCCCAAAATTGCATCAGTTCGAGCACGCCGATCAGCACGACCGCGGCCGCTGCGGTCAGCAGGCGTCGCTGCCGATAGGCGAGGCCGAAGGCCAGTCCCACCAGGATAAAGGCGAGCGCATGTTCGCCGTCCTGGCCGAAGTCGGAATGCGGCCGGAGGCCGGGGGGACCAAGGGTTGCGAATGTGACGGCGGCCGCGAGCAGCCAGGCAAAGGAACGAACCAAAAGGGACATCAGGCTCGCTTAGCACAGATTTGCACCGGGCCGTATAGTCCCGCCATCAGATCGACGTGTGGTTAATGACGAAATATTAAAGTGGCTCGCGCACGCCGAGGCCGTGCATGAAGCGTTCCCGTATCTGCACGGGGTCGCGCCGGGTGGTGCCGACGCCCGGCTTGTCGTCGATCCGGACCGCGATCAGGCTCGGCTCGTTAGCCGCCATCGCATCCTCGATCAGCCGCTCGAAATCCTCCTCGTCTGCAGCCCAGGCGCTGTTGGCGAGGCCGGACCCGACGGCGATGGCGACGATGTCGGCGACATCAGCGGCCGGTGTCGGCTGCGCGCCGGTAATTTGGTAGATGCCATTGTCCATCACGATCATCGTGAGGTTCTTCGGCTTCAGGGCTGCAATCGTCGAGAGCGCGCCGAGCTGCATCAGCAGCGAGCCGTCGCCTTCCAGCGCGAAGACGCGGCGGTCGGGCTGCGCCAGCGCCACTCCGAGTCCGATCGGGAAGGCGAGGCCCATGCTGCCCAGCATGTAGAAATTCTGCGGGCGGTGGCCGGCGGCCCAGAGATCGAAATTGGTGTTGCCGATGCCGCCGATCACCGCTTCCTCGTTTCCGAGCTTCGCGATCAGGCGCGAGGTGACGTCGAAACGGTTCATCACCTTGGTGTTGCGCGCATTCAGATTTGAACTCATTTCGCCGGCCTCACTTGTCGAACACCTTGCCGCCGGTGAGCAGCGGGCTCAGGATCAGCGCCACCGGCGCCTGCGTGGTGACGGCCTGCTTGATCGAGCGGTCCGTGATGAATTCGAGCTCATCGAGCCGGGTGATGGTGTGATGCTCCAGCGCCAGCGAGTCCAGCACCGGGCGCATGGTGCGGCAGACCAGCGACTGACCGTAATTGAACTCACCGAGCGTGCCGCGCTCGGATACGAACATGATCAGCGGGATCTGGTAGGGCACTGCGAGCGAGGCCAGAACGTTGGCGAGCGTCGCAAAACCCGAGGTCTGCATCAGCACCGCGCCGCGGCGGCCGCCCATCCAGGCGCCCGAGACGATGCCGACCGCTTCCTCCTCGCGGGCGGTGGCAAAGGTGGTGAAGAAGGGATCGGCCTGCAGGTTCCTGATCAGCGGTGTCAACACCCGATCGGGCACGTAAGGCACGAGGCTGATCTCGTTCCGCTTCAGGGTTTGCAGGACGATGTCATGCCAGCTCTTGTCGCCGGCCCCTTGCGTCGCCTGCGGCGAGGTCTGCTGCTCCGCAATCGCCATTGCGTTCTCCCTTGAGCCGCGTTGTATGCTTGTTGGTCTTCGGCCGTCGCGGCGCTCTCCTGAACTTGACGCAGCAGGCGGGATTGTCAACATGTCCGGGCCGGCACCGTGATCTGCGCCAGACGGCCTGCCGTGGCCGGCACCGCCATGTCATAAGTGCGGCAACGAAAGAGTGGGAGGAAGCAGGGAGGGGGGGCGCGCCGCGCTGGCCTTGCTGATCCCTGGAGAGCCGGAAGGGTCCTGATGTCGGTCAACAGCAAGCGTGTCGTCTACTCCAATTATTTGGCCAATCCGATCTATATCGACATCCTCAAGGCACGGCCCGACGTCCGGCTCGATCGCATCGAGAACGGCAGCCCCGAAGACGTCTATGCGCCGCTCCTCGGCGCTACCCATGTCTACCAGGTCGGCGCCGCCCGCGACGAGCTCGCTCCGCATTTCCATGTCGATGCCGCTTTCCTGAAGCGCGCGCCGAATTTGCTGCTCGTCTCCAGCAACGGCGCCGGCTTCGACCCGGTCGACGTCGAGGCCTGCACGGCCGCCGGCGTCGTGGTCGTCAACCAGTCCGGCGGCAACGCCCATTCGGTCGCCGAGCACGCGCTGGCGATGATGTTAACGCTGTCCAAGCGCATCATCCAGTCGGACCGCAGGCTGCGCCGCGAGCGCGACGTCAACCGCAACGAGCTCGTCGGCAACGAGGTCGAGCGCAAGACCGTCGGCATCATCGGCCTCGGCAATGTGGGCCGCCGCATCGCCGCGCTGTGCAAGGGCCTGCTCGGCATGAAAGTGCTGGCCTATGACCCCTATTTGTCGGCCGAGGTGATGGCCGAGCGGGGCGGGGAGAAGGTCGAGCTCGACGAGCTCCTGCGCCGCGCCGATTTCGTCTCGATCTCCTGTCCGCTCAACAAGGGCAGCCGCAACATGATCAGCGTGCGCGAATTCGCGCTGATGCAGCCGCATGCCTATTTCATCACCACGGCGCGCGGCTTCATCCACGACGAGGACGCGCTGCTCCAGGCGTTGCGCGACAAGCGCATCGCCGGCGCCGGCCTCGACGTCTGGTCCAAGGAACCGCCGCCGCCGGAGCATCCGCTGCTCCAGCTCGACAACGTGCTGGCGAGCCCCCATACCGCGGGCGTGACGATCGAGGCGCGCCAGAACATGGGCCGCATCGCCGCCGAGCAGGTGCTGGATGTGCTGGACGGCAAGCGCCCGCCGCGCATCATCAATCCCGAGGTCTGGCCGCGGTATGCGGAGCGCTTCAAGCAGGCGTTCGGCGTGATGCCGGGGTAGGGACGGCTACCCTCTCTTCTCGTCATTCCAGGCTCGGCCCTGCGAGCCGCCCCGGAATGACGGAGCGAAGAAAACAGCGTCCCGACCTTGATCCGCGTCAAAATCTCCTTTCCCTGTCCGGCCTAAATGGGATTAGAGTGCCGCCGGGGCTGACCGGGGGCACCAGGAGGTCCCATGTCAACTTATGTCGTCAGGTTCATGAAGGACGTGCTCGGTCAGTACGGCCGGCAGATCGAGGTCTGCCAGGGGACGCTCGAGATCGACGCCGCCGACGAGGACGAGGCCAAGGAGCGGGCCAAGGCGAAGTTCTGCAAGGACCAGGCGTTGCATCATTGGTCCCTGCATGCCGACCGCATTCAGGTCAGACCGGCCGATTTTCCGTCATGAAGATCTAAATCGCGATGAGATTGTCATCGCGCTTTAGGTTATTGTTTGAGCATGATCCTTTCGGAAAACCGCTGCACACTTTTCCGGATCATGCTCTACCGGCCGGGCGCCGTGATGGGCGGAGGTGCTGTCGTGCCCGCGCCGAGCGACCGCTGCACCATCACGGTATCGGACCAGCGGCCGTGGCGATAGGCGACGCCGCAGAGCAGGCCGGCGCGCGCGAAGCCGAACTTCTCGTGCAGCGCCAGCGAGGGCGCATTGTCGGCATCGATATAGCCGATCATCTGGCGGAAGCCGGCCGCCGCACAGGCGTCGATCAGGTCCTGGAGCAGCAGCCGTCCGATCCCGCGGCCGAGATGCCCGTGGTGGACGTAGATGGAATGCTTGGCAGTGTAGCGATAGGCCGGCCGCTTGCGGAACAGCACGGCATAGGCATAGCCGACCACCTCGCCGCGATAGGTCGCGACCAGATGCGGCAGGCGGGTCTGCTTCAGGTTCTTGCGTCGGTCGCGCAGGTCGTCCGGCTCGGGCGCGCCGGTTCCCTCGACATCGCGCGGCACGCCAGCGCGGACATGATGGCGGTAGATCGCCAGCATCGCCTCGACATCGCTTTCGCGTGAGGCGCGGATCTGGACCTGGTCGTCCCCTGTGCGCGCGATCGCTGTTTCGTTCATCGGCACCTACTCGGCAACGACATAAAGTATAGAGCCCGATGCGGCCGTTCGCATCGATCTCCTTGTAGACGCCTTGGATTTCGACGTCGAACCCTGGAAATGTGTTGAAGCAGGTCTCGAACATCTTGAGATAGTCGATCATGGGCTTGGCTCGTTCCGTAAGCCTTTCGCCCGGAACGATGGTGGCGATGCCGGGCGGATAGACCACGAAGGGCGTGGTCGCGATGCGGCCCGCGATCGCTTCGATTGGCAGGTAGTCCACGTCATTGCGGAACAGATAACGCGCGGCTTCGCGGGGCGGCATCGCGATCTCAGGCATGTGCTCGGGCATGAACTGCCGCGCCTGGAGCGCGCTGACATCGGCGGCGCGGAAGAAGCGGTGCATCTCGCCACAGAGGTCGCGCAGTCGCACGCCGGCATAGCGTGCCTGCCGCCGCTGATGGAACTCGGGGATGACGTCGGCCAGAAGCGCATTGTCGTCGTGGAGCTTCTTGAACGCGACGAGTCCGGAGATCAGCGTGCCAGCCTTGCTGGCCTCGACGCCGGGCGTGAGCAGGAAGAGCAGGGAGTTGAGGTCGTTCTTCTCGGGGACAATGCGGTTCTCGCGCAAATATTGCGCGACGACCGGTGCGGGGATGCCGTGCTCGGCATAGGCGCCGGTGGTGCGGTCGAAGCCGGGCGTCAGCAGCGTCAGCTTGTTCGGGTCGGTCATGGCAAAGCCTTCGGTGAGGCCGGGGAAACCATGCCATGTGCTGTCGGGGGAGAGCTGCCACAGCGCGGGATTGGTGGCGAGTTCGTCGGTCGAGAGCGTTTCCCACGCGACGTTGTGCGCAGCGCCAGGGCGGCTGACATCGGGAATGGCGACGCGATCCGGCACGAACGGCTCGAAGAACCAGCGCCGGTCCGGATTTTGCTCCTTCTCCTCGAACTCCCGGCGCATCGCGCGGATCTTCTTGCGCAGCTCGATGCCGAGGCGGATCGTGTCGTCCCACAGCACTTCGCCGGAGCGGCCCTTCATCATCTGTGCGCCGACGTCGAGCGAGGCGAACAGCGGATAGAACGGTGACGTGGACGCGTGCTGCATGAAGCTCTCGTTGAAGCGGCGGTGCTCGACGCGCCGCTTCTGGCCGCGGATATGGCGGTCCTTGATGTGGATTTGGGATGCCTGCGAGAAGCTCGCGAGCTGCTTGTGGGTCGACTGCGTCGCGATGATGCCGGGCGCCTCGGGGGGAAGGTTCGCAAGCCCCATGGCAAAGCGGCCGGCATAGAGCGGGTGGAATTTCATGAAGCCGGCCCAGGCCTCGTCGAACAGGATGTACTCGCAGAGATGGCCGATGCGCTTCAGGATCATGTCGGCGCTGTGGATGGTGCCGTCATAGGTGCACTGCTCGACCACGGCGACACGGAACGGCCGCTCCTTGCGCCAGGCGTCCTTGTCGGTGACCAGCGGGTGATTGCGGATCGTCTCGCGCAAGGCCTTCTCATCGAGCATGTCCCAGCGCATCGGGCCGATCAGGCCCCAGGCGTTGCGGATGGTCGGCACGTAGACCGGGACACCGCCATTGATCATCAGTGCGCCGTGATGGGCGGCCTTGTGGTTGTTGCGATCGAACAGCACGAGGTCGCCGTCGGTGACGAGTGCGCCGAGCGCGACCTTGTTCGATGTCGAGGTGCCGTTGAGCACGAAATAAGTCTTCTCCGCGCCGAAGATCTGGGCAGCTTCCTTCTGCGCCCGCAGCGCGGGCCCTTCATGGGTGAGGAGGTCGCCGAGATCGAGCACGGAATTGTCGAGGTCGTCGCGGAATACGGATTCGCCGAGATGCTCGACGAAGACGCGCCCGATCGGGCTGCGGTTGTAGAACACGCCGCCATTGTGCCCCGGACAGGTCCAGAGCTGGTTGCCTTCCTCGGCATAGTCGACCAGCGCGCCGAAGAACGGCGTCTTCAGCGTCTCGGCATATTGCTTCAGCCGGCTGATCAGGTTCTTGGCGATGAAGGTCGGCGTCTCCTCCGACAGGAAGACATAACCGTCGATGAAATCGAGCACTTCGACCGGCAAATCCTCGAACCGCTTGCGACGGATCAAGAGGATGATGGGGAAATCGAGGCCCCGGCGCCTCATCAGATTGATCAGCGCCGAGGTCTGCCCTCGAGGCCCTTCTTGCCCCAGTCCACCACCATGCAGCCGATCGCGGCATCGGTCTGCACCGCCATCTCGGCATCCTCCAGCTTGCGGGCTCGGACCACCTCGAAGCCGGAGCGCTGGATCTCCTCGATGATCTGATTGAAACGGACGCCTTCGAGATCGTCGGCGTCGAACACAGGTGCGGCGAACAGGAAGTTGAAGCGCTTGAAATAGTCCATGTCGGGTCCCGAATGTGGCAGAGATACAGCTCTCGGCACATTCGATGACAGTTGGATGACAAGAGCCTGAGCGCTACGGGAGGGTTCGAGCGGTCTGCGGCTCAATCCATTAGCTTGTCCAGTGTGATCGGGAAGCGCCGGATGCGCTTGCCGGTGGCATGGTAGACGGCGTTCGCAATCGCCGCAGGCACGCCGACGATGCCGATCTCGCCGAGACCCTTGACACCCAGCCTGTTGATCCGCTCGTCCGGCTCATCGACGAAAATCACGTTGATGTCGTGAATGTCGGCATTCACGGGAATGTGGTACTCGGCGATGTTCGCGTTCATGATGCGACCGAAGCGGTGATCCATCACCGTCTCCTCGTGCAGCGCCATTCCGATTCCCCAGACCACGCCGCCCATGATCTGGCTGCGGCCCGTCTTGGTGTTCAGGATGCGTCCGGCGGCGACCGCACTCACGACCCGCGTCACGCGGATGACGCCGAGCTGCTCATCGACCTTCACCTCGGCGAAAACGGCCGAATGCGTGTTGCGGGCATGCGACTTGTCCTCGGCGAACTCGTTGAGCTTCTCCCTTTCGATCCGCTCGAGCTTGCTGTGGCGCATTGCATCGGCGATCGAGACGGCACGGTTCCTGTCGCCGGCCTTGGCGACGGTTCCGTCGACGAGAATGATGTCCGACGCATCGACGCTGCCGAGTGGCGAGGCAGGCATCGCCTTAGCGTGACGCGCGAGTTCCCGGCGAATCTCCTCGGCCGCTCCTAAAACGGCGTGCGCGCTCGAGGCGGCCATCCACGAGCCGCCTTCCACCGGCGCCTGCGGCAGGGTCGAGTCCGCGAGCCTGACGCTGATGTTCTCGATCGGCAGCCCGAGGGCGTCGGCCGCTACCTGCGACACGATGGTGTAGGTGCCGGTGCCGATGTCGGATGCGGCGCAGGAGACCTCGGCATGGCCGTTCGACGTCAGAACGATGCGGACGGCGACTGGCATCTGCAGTGCCTCCCACACGCCTGTCGCCATGCCCCAGCCGACCAGGTCGTTGCCGTCGCGCATGGAGCGCGGCGCGGGATTGCGCCGGGCCCAGCCGAAGGCTTCTGCGCCGCGGGCGTAGCATGCGCGCAACTGCTTGCTGGTGTAGGGCAGGTTCTCGCTCTGGTCGAGATCCGAGTAGCACTTCAGCCGCAGCTCGATCGGGTCGAGCTTGAGCGCGACGGCCAATTCGTCCATGGCGCATTCGAGCGCGCAGACGCCCGATGCCGCGCCCGGCGCGCGCATGTCGCAGGGGGTGGCGACGTCGAGGTGGACGAGCTTGTGGGAGAGGCGGCTGTTGGGACTCTTGTAGAGCTGCTCCCCCCAGCCGGTATCGTTGCGCGAGAAATCCTCAAACCGCGAGGTGACGGCAATCGCTTCGTGGGTCACGGCATCGAGCGTGCCGTCGGGCTTTGCGCCGAGCGCAACGTGCTCGATGGTCATCGGACGGTAGCCCAGGCCGTACATCTGCTGCCGTGTCAGGACGACACGGACGGGCCGCTTGAGCGCGAGCGCGCCAAGCGTTGCCAAGACCACCTGGTATTGCGGCCGCAGACCGGAGCCGAAGGCGCCGCCGACATAGGGCGAGAGCACGCGGATGTCGTCCGGCTTCTTTCCGAAAACGCTGCAGAGAAACTTCTGGATGTTCTGGACGCCTTGGGTCTTGTCATAGACCGTAAGCCTGCCGTTGCCGTCCCAGACGGCAGTTGTCGCATACAGCTCCATTGGGTTGTGATGCTCGCTCGGAATGACATAGTCCGCCTCATGATGGACGGCCGCCCGCGTCAGCGCTGCTGCCGCGTCACCGCGCCGCTTGTGCGGCTGATCCACTTTGGCAGCCTTGCCGCGTTCGGATTCGAGATCGGTCGCAAACGCCTCCTGCTCGTACTCAATGCGAACGCGGCTTGCGGCGAATTTGGCGGTTTCCCAGTCCTCCGCCACGACCAACGCGATCGGCTGGCCGTTGAACTTGATCCTGTCGTCATAGAGCGGGCGGAACGGCGAGCCCTTCTCCGGTGCCACCTCGTCCTTCCAGGCTTCGTCCTTGTCGGCGAGCGCCGGGCGATGCGCATGGGTGAGCACGTCGACCACGCCCTTCACCTTCAGCGCCTCGCTGGGGTCAAGCCGAGCGATGCGCCCGCGCGGAATGGTGGCCTCGACGACGAAGCCATGGAGGAGGCGGTCTGCTGCGAATTCGCCGGCATATTTGGCGGCGCCGGTGACCTTGGCCCGGCCATCGACGCGGGAGGTTGGTGTTCCGACATAGGCGTTCATCGGGCCCTCACGCGATCTTCTTGTGAGCTTGTGATTGCGGTGTGGCGTTTGCGGCCTGCATCAGCGTACGCACGACGGCTCGGCGCGCGAGCTCGATCTTGAAGCCGTTGTGCGAGCGAGCGGTTGCTCCCTGCAGCAACAGATCGGCGGCGTGCCCAAAATGGTCCGGCGTTGCCGCCTGGCCGCGCAAAGCCGCTTCGGCCTCGAGGCTTCGCCACGGCTTGTGGGCCACGCCGCCGAGCGCCAGGCGCGCTTCGCTGATTGCGTTTCCTTCCAGTTCGAGCGCGGCCGCAACCGAGACCAAGGCAAAGGCGTAGGACAGCCGATCGCGGATCTTCAGATAGCTGTAGTTCTGCGCAAAGCCGCGCGGCGGCAGCTCGATTGCGGTGATGATCTCGCCGCTGCCGAGATTGGTATCGACGTGAGGCTTGTCGTCCGGAAGCCGATGGAAATCGGTCAGCGCGATGGTGCGCTGACCGGTCGGGCCAGCGATGTGCACGAGCGCGCCGAGCGCGGCCAGCGCCACGCTCATGTCGGATGGATTGGTCGCGATGCAGGACGTGCTGGTGCCGAGGATTGCGTGGTTGCGGTTGAGGCCATCGAGTGCCGAGCAGCCGGAGCCGGGGCTTCGCTTGTTGCAAGGCGTCGCCGTGTCGTAGAAGTAGGCGCAGCGCGTTCGCTGCATCAGATTGCCGCCGACCGAGGCCATGTTGCGCAGTTGCGCGGAGGCGCCGGCCAGGATGGCGCTGGCGAGCAGGGGATAGCGCTGCTCGATCACCGGGTGGTAGGCGAGATCCGAATTCGGCACCAATGCGCCGATGCGCAGCCCACCGTCGGGCGTTTCCTCGATGTCGCGGAGCGGCAGGCGGGAAATGTCGATCAGCCGGGAGGGCCGCTCGACATTCTGCTTCATCAGGTCGATCAGGTTGGTGCCGCCGGCAATCAGCTTCGCGCTCGGATCGGCGGCCAGCAGGCGAATGGCGTCAGCAACATCGCTTGCGCGGGAATACTGGAAGTTGTTCATGACCGGCCCATTGCCTGCTCGATCGCAGCCACGATGTTGGGATAGGCGCCGCAGCGGCAGAGATTCCCGCTCATCAATTCCCGGATCTCGTCAGCGTCCCTGGAGTGGCCTTCGGCCAGGAGGCCGGCCGCCGAGCAAATCTGTCCTGGCGTGCAATAGCCGCATTGGAATGCGTCGTGATCGATGAAGGCCTGTTGCAGGGGATGCAGCGCGCCGTCCTTGGCGAGGCCTTCGATCGTGGTGATCTCGGCGCCATCCTTCATGATGGCGAGCGTCAGGCATGAATTGACGCGCCGACCGTCGACGAGCACGGTGCAGGCGCCGCATTGGCCGTGATCGCAGCCTTTCTTCGTACCCGTCAGCGCAAGATGATCACGCAATGCGTCCAGCAGCGTGGTCCAGGGCAGAAGATCAAGGGTGCGACTGACACCATTGACGATGAGATGAATCGGAGTGCGTTCTGGAATTTCATGCGTGGCATCGCCCATGTCCTGCTCCCTGCAGGCGATCGAGCCGAGACGTCAGCCGTGCTGACGCGGGGACACATCGCTTCCGCTGGCCAATGGCGTGCAACGGACAAGCGGCCGCTTGGTTCCTTGCCGGGAATTGGGCGCGCCCGCGGCGCAGCGGTCAGCGCTTCGCCTCGCCGAACACCACGGTCGGCACGGCGCGGTTGACGATCTCGCGCAGCGCGAAGCTCGATTGCACCCGCGCGACGCGCGGCAGGCGCGACAGCTCGGTACGGTGGATGCGTTCGAAATCCTGGATGTCGCGGGCGAGCACGATCAGGATGTAGTCGTCTGTGCCCGACATCAGGAAGCAGCGCACGACGGAGGGGCACTTCACCACCTCCGCCTCGAACGCCTTCAGCGCGTCGTCGCTCTGGCTCTCCAGCGCGATCCGGACCAGCACCGTCGTAGTCAGGCCAAACTGCGCCAGATCGAGCGTGGCCTGATAGGCCTGGATGTAGCCATCGTCCTCCAGCGCCTTCTGCCGCCGCGCCATCGCCGTGCTCGACAAGCCGATCTTGTTGGCAAGCTCGGTGTGGCTGGCCCGCGCATTGGTCGTGAGTTCCGCGAGGATGGCGAGGTCTTTCCGGTCGAGGGCCAAGGTTTTGTTTCCAGCGTGAAAGGACATTTCCGCGCCCGAAACCGGCGCGCCAGGCGCGAACCTAGCGGATATTTGCACGAAACCAAACTGCCGCCATCGCTACGATGATGAACGGAATCAATGCTTTGGAGGAGGGGTTGAAAGATGCGCGTCGGTGTTCCCAAGGAGATCAAGGTGCAGGAATATCGCGTCGGGCTCACTCCGGGCGCGGTCCGTGAATATGTCGCGGCCGGCCACCAGGTGACGGTCGAGACTGGCGCAGGCAGCGGCATCGGCGCCCCCGACGACGTGTATCGGCGGGCAGGGGCTGCGATCGCCGAAAGTGCCCGCGAAATCTTCGCCAAATCCGACATGATCGTGAAGGTGAAGGAGCCGCAGAAAAGTGAATGGGCCCAGCTCCGCGAAGGCCAGATCCTGTTTACTTATCTCCATCTTGCGCCGGACCCGGAGCAGGCCAAGGGGTTGCTTGCGTCCGGCTGCACTGCGATCGCCTATGAGACCGTCACGGACGCGAGCGGTCACCTCCCGCTGCTCGCGCCGATGAGCGAAGTCGCCGGCCGCCTCGCCATCGAGGCCGCCGGCGCCGCGCTCAGGCGGACGGCCGGCGGCCGCGGGCTGCTGCTCGGCGGCGTGCCCGGCGTGCAGCCGGCGCGGGTGGTCGTGCTCGGCGGCGGCGTGGTGGGAACGCAGGCGGCGCGGATGGCCGCAGGGCTCGGCGCCGAAGTCACGGTGATCGATCGCTCGATTCCGCGGTTGCGCCAGCTGGACGATCTCTTTATCGGCCGCGTGCGCACCCGCTTCTCGACGATCGAGTCGGTCGAGGAGGAGGTGTTCGCTGCAGACGTCGTGATCGGCGCCGTGCTGGTGCCGGGCGCCAGCGCGCCGAAGCTCGTCACGCGCGCGATGCTGGCATCGATGCGGCCGGGCGCGGTGCTGGTCGACGTCGCGATCGACCAGGGTGGCTGTTTCGAGACCTCGCATCCCACCACCCACACCGAGCCGACCTATGAGGTCGACGGCGTCGTGCATTACTGCGTCGCCAACATGCCGGGCGCGGTGCCGGTGACGTCGAGCCAGGCGCTGAACAACGCGACGCTGCCGTTCGGGTTGATGCTCGCGAACAAGGGCTTTGCCGCGGTGCTGGAAAATCCGCACTTGCGCAACGGGCTCAACGTGCATCGCGGCCGAATTACCAACAAGGCGGTGGCGGAAAGCTTAGGTTTGGAATTCGCTCCGGTGGAGAGCGGGCTGGCGGCGTAGTTTCTTCCCTTCTCCCCTTGCGGGAGAAGGTGGCATAGGCGGCCTTCCGCCGTCGTTCTCAAGAACGCCGAAGCGAAGCTTCGGCTATGGCGCCGGGATGAGGGGTTGTCTCGGCGAATTCATTGAGAGTTGGTCTCGCGGAGACAACCCCTCACCCGGCTTCGCTTTCGCGAAGCCACCCTCTCCCGCAAGGGGAGAGGGTGCACCGGTGTTGCCGCTCCAATTCAGTCATACCTTCGTCAGCTTGTACTGGCCCAGATCCGGATCGTGGGTCATGCGCCAGTAGTCCACGAACCGCCACGGCATCGCCGAAAACACGCGGCCGCTTGCATTGCGGTAATAAGTGCTCATGCCCGGATGGGTCCAAATCATGGCCTCGTGCTCGACGTCGACCTTGCGGACGTAGTCGTCGAGCACCTCCTGGCGGACATCGATGGCGGCAACGTCGTGCTCGATCATGTCGACCAGGCACGCCGAGATGTAGCGGCTCTGGCATTCCGACTGGAAGATGACGCTGCCGCCGTGGGCGGGGCCGGAGTTCGGCCCGAGCATGCAGAAGAAGTTTGGAAAGCCCGGCACGGTAAGGCCGAGGAACGCGGTCGGATTGTCGTTGGCCCAGGCCTCGCGCAAATCCTTGCCGGCGCGGCCGCTGATGTTGAGGCGCGCGGCCATCTCCGTGACCTTGAAGCCGGTGGCAACCACGATGATATCGGTGGGACGGTGCTTGCCTTCGGCTGTGACGATGCCGTTCTGGTCGAAATGGTCGATGGTGTCCGTGACGAGCTCCACGTTGGATCGCGTCAAAGTCTTGAACCAGTTGTTGTCGAGCAGGATGCGCTTGCCGTAGGGCGGATAGGTCGGCACGCATTTTTCGATCAGGTCGGGCCGGCTCTGTAGCTCGGATAGGATGAAGTCAGTGAGTTCCTGCCGGTGCCGGTCATTGCCCTTGTTGACGGCGCGCTCCGGATGCGGCCAGGCCGGATCCTTGCGCAAGAAGGGCAAGAGGCCGTCGCCATAGCGCCAGAACATGTTGAAACGGTACCACTGCACATAGAACGGCAGGTGCGCCAACAGCCAGCGTGCGCTCTCGCTGATCGGATCGGCATAGCCCTTCACCGGCCGCGCCCATTGCGCGCTGCGCTGGTAGACGGTGACGGAGGCAACACAGCCGGCGATCGACGGCACCAGCTGCATCGACGTCGCGCCGGTGCCGATCACGGCGACATGCTTGCCCTCGAAATCGATATCGTCGGACCATAGTGCCGAGTGCAGGATCGTGCCCTTGAAGTTCTCCTCGCCCTTGAAGCAGGCGCGGGAGGGGTCGTTGAGCTGGCCGATGGCGGAGACCAGCGCGGTGGATTCGAAAGTCTCCTCGCCGTTCTCGGTCTTGAGTGTCGAAACCCAGTGTTGCCTTCCTTCATCCCAGCGTGATGAGGTCAGCTCGGTGTTGACGCGCAGATGCTTGCGGATGCCGTATTCGTCCGCGACATTCTGCAGATAGCCGAGCAGCTCCTCACGCGGGCAGAAATAACGCGTCCATGCGTTGCGCGAGCCGAAAGAGTAGGAATAGGAATGGTTCGGCGTGTCGACGCCGCAGCCGGGATAGCGGTTGATCCACCAGGTGCCGCCGAGCTCGGCGTTCTTCTCGACGATGGTGTAGGGGATGCCGAGATGGCCGAGCGCCACGCCGAGCGCGATGGCGCAGACGCCGGCGCCGACGATCAGCACATGCTGGTCGGCAAGCTTTTCGTCGGAGGGGCGCTTCGTCCAGCGCGCCTCGCGCGGCACAAAGCCCATCTCCTCCCGCATCAAAGGCGCATATTCCGGCGCGACATTCTCGCCGAGGCAGGCGCGCATCATCTTCAGCAGCAGCGCCTCGCCAGGATCGGTGATCACGGGTTTCGGCGTGCCATTGGCGAAGAGCCTGACGACGGCGGCGCGGATCTCGTCCTGGATGTCCCGGGGCACGCCGGCCTCCGGATCGGGAATGAGGCGGATGTCGCGCTTGGGCAAATAGGGCGGTTCGAGCCACTTCTCGTCGCCGGTCATGTGCACCAGCACCATCAGAAGGCAGCGGATGTCGCCCTCGGCGATGGCCGAGGCGAGGTCGAGCGGCTTGTGCGGAGACGAGATGTTCATGGCGTGTCCTGATCTCCGGAGGCAGTGAAGAGGCCGCGCGTCATCAGCTTGCGATAGGCGGAGATGACGTGGTCGGGCACGGCGGTGACGCCGGCTTCCGAATAGGAGTAGCGCCGGCTGAGATAGCCGCGCGCGCCCATCAGCATATGGACGATCGCTTCGAATTCCTCGTCGCTGTAATCTTCGATCGCGCCGGCAAGCCGCGCGCGACGCAAAATGCGGACATAGGCCGTCGAGATGTTGTCGAGATGCTTCTGGTAGCCGGTCGGTGCGAAGAATTCGGCCTCGTTGAGAATACGCAGGAACTCAGGCACCTCGCGGATGAAGTCGAAGAAGGCGGCGAAGCGCTCGATCTCCTGCCGTGCTGCATGCGCCGTGCCGGTGCGGGCGCGGATGAACTCGACCATGTCGAGGCCGATCTTGGGCAGCAGCTGGTTCAGCAGCTCCTGGCGGTTCTCGAAATGATTGTAGAACGTGCCCTGCGCGACACCGGCTTCCTCGGTAATGCGGGCGACCGAGGCTTCAGCATAGCCATGCTTGCCGACCACCTTAGTGGCAGCCTCAAAAATCTTCTGCTTGGTCCAGGCGTTGCGCTCGACCCGGTTCAGCTTGGTTATTTTTGCGGTCGCTTGCGTCATTCGGAGGTCTCCAGCTCGGCGCGCAGCACGCGCTTGAGGATCTTGCCTGACGGGTTGCGCGGCAGGCTGTCACGGAGGACGAGCTGTTTCGGCACCTTGAAGCTCGCCAGCCGCGCGCGGCAATGCTCGGTAAGGGCAGGGAGGTCGAGGCTCGCGCCCTCAGTCAGCACGACGATCGCGACCGGCCGCTCGCCCCAGCGCGCATCGCGCAGGCCAATCACGGCGACCTCACGCACTTCGGGCAAATCGTAGATGACGCGCTCGACCTCGGAGGAGGCGATGTTCTCGCCACCGGAGATGATCATGTCCTTCTTGCGGTCGGTCAGGTAGAGAAAGCCCTCGGCGTCGAGATAGCCGACGTCGCCGCTGCGGAACCAGTCGCCGAAGAAGGCGGACGCCGTCTTCTCCGGATCCTTCCAATAGCCGCGGGTGATCTTCGGGCCGCGCAGGCAGATCTCGCCATTGACGTTCGGCGGCAGCGCGTTGCCGTTCTCGTCACGGATCTCGATCTCGACATGGGCGATGGCGCGACCGGTGGAGCCGATCTTCTCGATCTCGCGGCCTTTCTCCATGAAGGTGTCGCCGCCGACGGTTTCGGTGAGGCCGTAGGCGTCGATGTAGCGCGCATTGCGGAAATATTCGGAGAAGGCGCGGATGCGCGCCTCCGGCGTCTTCTCGCCACCGCCGATCGCCCATTGCAGGCTGGAGACATCGTAGCGGTCGCGGGTGGGGCAGGTGAGTATCGCGGTGGTCATGACAGGCGCGAACCAGGCCGCGTTGAGCTTGTCTTCTGCGATAGCCGCCAGCGCCGCCTCGGGCTCGAAATTGCGCTCGATGCGAATGAAGCCGCCATGCCAGAGCACGGCGATGCCGGGCAGGTCGAGCGCGCCGACGTGATAGAGCGGGCCAACGACGAGAAGACGCGTGTCGGCGCCGAGGCCCAGCGCGATCGTCTGGTCGGCGGACTTCCAGTAGAAATTATCGTAGGTGAGCATCACGCCCTTGGGGCGGTCGGTCGTGCCCGAGGTGTACATCAGCCGCATCAGGTCGGAGGGGCGGCGCACATGCATCGGTGCTGCCATCGTGTCGCCTGCCAGATGGGTGATGCTCTGCTGTGCGGCCTCGTCGAGCACGACGATGTTCGCGCCCGCTGCATTCGCAGCCAATTCCTCTTCGGCGACCAGAAGGCGCGCGCCGGCATTGCCGGTGATGTAGCCGACCTCGTCGCGGGACAGGCGAAAATTGATCGGCAAGAACACCGCGCCGAGATGGCTGGTCGCAAAGACGAGCTCCAGGAACGCCGCGCTGTTCTTCATCAGCACGGCGACGACATCGCCGGCACCGATGCCCTGCGCGGCGAGCCAGCCGGCGACCGTCCCGATGCGCGCGCCGAACGCCGCGTAGGAGATCTCCTCGCCGCGGTATTTCAGCGCGGGCCGGTCCGGCGTCCGCCGGGCATGAAAGGCGATGAAGCTCGAAAGGTTGATCATTTGCCGGATTTTGGGCCGATTGCCGGCCTCATGTCCTCTCTTGATGAATTCTGACTCGTAATTCATCTTTGGCTTGACGTCACCCCCCACCCTCTGAAATCCTTGGAGACACGGAGACGAGACGATCTCCGGCAGGGATCAGGACACGCCGACCCGAAAGAGGGAGGGGAAAATGACGAGAACCCGCACGCCGGGGATCAGCCGCCGTTCCACGCTGGCGCTGATGGGCGCCGGTGCGATGACGTTTGCCGCGCCCTGGGTGGCGCGTGCGCAGGCCAAGACCATCAAGATCGGCATGCCGACGATTCTGTCGGGGCGCGTCGCGCAGCTCGGCACGTCTTCGCGCAATGCGGTGATGCTCGAGGTCGAGAAGGTCAACGCCGGCGGCGGCCTTGCCGGCCGGCAGATCGAGATGGTGATCCGCGACTCCAAGGGCCAGCCGCAGGAAGCCGCCCGCGTCGCGCGCGAGCTCGTCAACACCGACGGCTGCGAGCTGATGATCGATGCCGAGGCCTCCTCCGGCGCCTTCGCGGTGCACGAGGTCGCGCGCGATCTCGGCGTGTTCTGCATCCACACCAATTCCGAGACCTCGGCATTGACCGCGGATCCGAAGCAGCACATTCCCAATGCCTTCCGCACCGCGCGGCAGGGCGTGCACGACTCCATCGTCGGCGGCAGCTATGCCGCGGCGATCGCCAAGGCAAAAGGCCTGAAGAAGTGGGCGACCTGCTCGCCCGACTATGCCTATGGCCGCGACACCACGGCGGAATTCACGCTCTACCTGAAACGCTTTGCGCCCGAGGTCGAAATCATCAGCGAGTCCTGGCCAAAGCTGTTCCAGCCCGACTACACCGAGGTGGTCACCAAGATCCTGCAGGCCAAACCGCAGGCGCTGTACTCCTGCCTGTGGGGCGGCGATCTCACCTCCTATATCGACCAGGCCAATATCTACGCGATGTTCAGCCAGATGGAGGTGTTCGCGGTCAACATGGCCGACTACACCGCGCTCACCGTGGTGAAGAACCTGCCCAAGGGCATTCACTCCGGCAACCGCTACATCAAGACATTCCCGGCGACGCCGGAGAATGCCGCCTGGGGCGATGCCTACAAAGCCAAGTACAATGAATATCCGACCAACTGGTCGTGGGAAAACGCCACCGCCATCATGCTGATGGCGGAAGCCGCCAAGAAGGCGAACTCGGCCGACGGCAAGAAGATCGCGGAGGTGCTGAAGGGCCTCACCATCAAGTGCCCGTTCGGCGCCGACGGCACGGTGACGATGCGCGGCGGCGACCACACCCTCGTCGGCTACGCCATCGGCTGGGGCACCACCATCCCGCAGGAGCCTTATGTTCCCGAGGTCAAGGCCGGCGACTGGAAGACCATCTTCGAGTTAGAGGCCGAGTGGAAGAAGAGCAAGGGCTACACCTGATATGACACGCGGCGGAGATGGGCGACCACCTCCGCCACGTTCGTTTCGTTTTCCGCGCCGTATCAGGCGCGCCGCAATGAAAGTGCTTCCGTGGATCTCGACGCGCTCGCCGGCTGCCTCTCCAGCTCCGCCTGCCTGGTGACGCAAACCACCAGCGGCCTCATCATTGGCATGCTCCTGTTTCTCGTCGCGGTCGGGCTGACCCTGATCTTCGGCGTGCTCAAGGTGGTCAATTTCAGCCACGGCGCGTTCTACATGTTCGGCGCCTACTTTGCGATGACGGCCTATCAGCTCACCGGCAGTTTTGCGCTCGCCATGCTGGCGGGCGCGGCCGGCACCGCGATCCTCGGCCTGATTTTCGAGCGCGTCTTCATGAGCCGCGTCTATGGCGCGGACGTGCTGATGCAGCTGCTCGTCTGCTATGCGTTCGTGCTGATCTTCGACGATGTCGTGCGCATCATCTGGGGACCGGAGTTCAAGTCGATGGGCATGCCGTCGGCGTTCCAGGTGATGCCGCTGTTCCTCGCCGGTGGCGTGGTGCCGCCTTATTATTTGTTGCTGATCGGCGTCGCGCTGGTCGCGGCCATCTTGCTCGGCATCGGATTGTCGCGCAGCCGCATCGGCAAGGTGATCCGCGCCGCCGCACATAACCCTGGCATGGTGTCCGCGCTCGGCATCAACACCGGCCTGATCTATGGCGGCGTGTTCGCGCTCGGCGGCATGCTGGCGGGCCTTGCCGGCGCGCTGGCCGCGCCGGTGCGGTCGCTGACGCCGGGGATGGGATTTTCGGTGCTGATCGAATCCTTCATCGTCACCGTGATCGGCGGCATGGGCTCGATCCTGGGCGCGCTGATCGGTGCGCTGCTGCTCGGGCTGATCCGTTCGTTCGGCTCGCTCGGCTTTCCCTTGTTCACGGAAGGCTTGATGTACCTCTTCATGGTGATCGTGCTGGTCTCCAAGCCTACCGGCCTGTTCGGCAAGGAGGCGGCATGACCGAGCTGGAGGCCGGACGCGCCGAAACGCTTGCGCCAGTGCGCAGCGGCGCGGCGGTCCAACGCTATCGTGACGTTCTGATCGCGCTGATCGCCTTCATCGTGCTGGCGAGCCTGCCGCTCTTCACCGGCAGCAAGGCGCTGCTCGACTTCGTCATCCGCTGCTCGGCCTACGGCCTGTTTGCGACGTCGCTGAATTTGCTGGTCGGCTACACCGGCCTGACATCGTTCGGTCATGGCATGTTCTTCGGCCTTGGCGCGTATAGCTTCGGCTTGATCATGCAGAAGCTCGGCGTGCCGATTCCCGTCGCCTTCGTCGCGACGCTGGCGATCACCGCAATGGTTGCCGCGATCATCGGCGCGATCTGCGTGCGACTGAAGGAGATTTACTTCGCCTTCGTGACGCTCGCCTTCCAGATGCTGATCCACTCGACCATTTTGTCCTGGGCCTCCTTCACCGGCGGCGACCAGGGTCTGCGCGGCGGCATTCCGCGCCCCGTGTTTCTCGGGATCGACCTTGCCAACCAAGTCCATCTCTATATCGCGAGCTGCGCGCTGCTGATCCTTGGTCTGCTCGCGATGCGCCAGATCGCACAATCGCCGTTCGGCTATACGCTGCGTATGATCCGCGACAACGCCGCGCGTGCCAGCTTCCTCGGCATCGACGTCTGGCGTGCCAAACTGACCGTCTTCGTGCTGGCGGCTCTGTTCGCGTCAATGGGAGGCATGGTGATGGCACTGTTTGTCTCCGGCGCCTATCCGGAATTCGCCTATTGGACCATCTCGGGCGAGGGCATTTTTATCAACATGCTCGGCGGCGTCTCGACCTTCCTGGGGCCGATGGTCGGTACCGTGCTGCTGCTCTTGCTCAACGACACCGTCACGCGCTTCACCGAGTATCACGGCATCGTGCTCGGTGTGGTCATCCTGTTCTTCGCGCTGGGCCTGCGCAAGGGCCTCTTGGATTTCGTCGCCGAATGGTTTGCGCAGCGGCGCGATGCAGGCGAGGGGCGCTAGCGATGCTTGAGATCCGCAACCTCGCAAAATCATTTGGCGGCGTGAAGGCGACCAACGATGTCTCGCTCGACTTCCCCGATGGCTCGCTCACCGCGGTCATCGGCCCGAACGGCGCCGGCAAGAGCACTTTCTTCAATCTGATCACCGGCGCACTGAAGCCGGACGCGGGGCAGGTGCTGCTCGACGGCGTGGATCTTGCCGGACGCTCGCCGCCGGAGATCGTCCGTCACGGCATCGGCCGCGCCTTCCAGGTCGCAAGCATCTTTCGCTCGCTCACGGTGCAGGAGACCATGCTCGCCGCCGTCAGCGCCGATCAGCGCACCTCGGCGGTGCTGCACAAGCGCTTTCCTTTGCCCGAGACGCGCGACCGCGCCGAGCACGTGATGGAGCTGCTGGGGCTCGCCGGCAAACGCCATCGAACCGCCGCGACCCTGTCCCATGGCGACCAGAAGCTGCTCGATATCGCGCTCGCGCTGGTGCTCGAACCCAAGGTGCTGCTGCTGGACGAACCCACCGCCGGCATGGGCCCGGAAGAACGCTGGCGCATGATCGACAAGGTGCGCGAGCTCTGGGAGACGCAGAAGATCACGGTTGTCTTCATCGAGCACGACATGGACATCGTGTTCAAGATCGCGCCAAAAATCGTGGTGCTTTGCTACGGCCGCATCCTGGCAATTGGCACGCCCGACGAGATCCGCAACAACAGCGCCGTGATTGACGCCTATCTCGGCACTGAACATGCGGGAGCTGTCGCATGAGCGCAGCCGTCATCGAAGTCGCCGATCTCGATGTCTACTATGGCACCAGCCAGATCCTGTTCGGCGTCGGCCTGTCGGTGCGGCAGGGCGAGACCATGGCGCTCTTGGGCCGCAATGGCGCCGGCAAGTCGACGACCATGAAGGCGATCATGGGGCTGGCGCCGCCGCGGCGGGGCAGGGTCAGCCTGCGCGGCGCGGTGATCTCGGGCCTGAAGCCGCACACCATCGCGCGCGCCGGCCTCGGCTTCGTGCCGGAGGATCGTCAGATTTTTCCGGAGCACACGGTCGAGGACAATCTCGTCATCGGGAAGAAGAAGGGACCGGACGGCCAGGACGAGTGGCCGATCAAGCGCATCTACGAGGTCTTCCCGCTTCTGGAGCCGCTGCGCCATCGTATCGCCGGGCGCCTCTCGGGCGGTGAGCAGCAGATGCTCGCGATCGCGCGCACGCTGATGGGCAATCCGGCGCTCCTGCTGCTCGACGAGCCGAGCGAGGGCCTCGCGCCGATCATCGTGCAGCGGATCGGGGAGCTATTGCGGCAACTCCGCCAGCTCGGATCGACGGTGCTGATCGCTGAGCAGAACATGCATTTCTGCCTGGGGCTGGCGAGCCACGCCACCGTCATCGACAAGGGCCAGATCGTCTATGCCGCCGGAATCGACGAGCTGAAGGCCAATGAGGCGATCCGGCGCAGGTATCTGGCCCTGTAAGCCGGGCCGCTGGTGTCCAAATAGGCCGAAGAAGAAAACTATTGTCCTGAGGTTGCCAGACGGAAGGAGTTTTCTCTCCGGAGGGCAAAAACGCCAATCGCTTCCATTGCCGTTTAAGGCCGAAAAGACGACATTCCCATCAGAATTTGATGGGTTGGCCAGAGCCATGGAACGTACCGGATTTGAACCCTTCGGCGAGCAATTGGTGTCCGCGACGGACACCCAGCCGCGCTCGCGTACGTCAAAGCTCCTGCTGCGGGCCGGCACCGGCCTGTTCTGGTCGCTGGTTGCGGGTATCGTGCTTGCCCGTGCCGCCTTCTTCGAGCCCGGCATCTATGATGGCTTCAGCCGCGTCGCTTCGCTGGCCAAGAGCCTGATCTTCTAAGGCCGATTATTCCGGGCTGAGGATAGAACTTCCTTCGGGCCTGATATGTCGAAAACTTATTTCCCTACGGAAGCGCACTGCGTATAAATCTTTCTCCTCTGGGAGAGATTTGTGTCGCAGAATCAAGCATCCAGCCCGGCCGAGACCAAGCCGGCCTCCGCCGCGAGCCGTATTGCGGCGCTGATCCCCGGCATTCTCCTCTGCGTTCTAGTCGCCGGTGTCTCGGCTCTGCTCGAGCGGGCGGAACTCGGCGTGTTCGAGCATCCCTATGTCGAGGCGCTGGTGATGGCGATCCTGCTCGGGATGGCCTTGCGCAGCTTCTGGAAGCCCGCGCCGCGCTGGCAGGCCGGCATCGCTTTCAGCGCCAAACAGCTCCTCGAAGTCGCGGTCATGCTGTTGGGGGCCTCCATCAGTTTCGCCGCCATTGCCGCCTCGGGCATCGCGCTGCTCGCGTCGATCGCGGCCGTCGTCGTGATCGCGCTCTGCGTCTCCTTCGGCCTCAGCCGCATGCTCGGTCTGTCGACGCGTTTGTCGATCCTGATCGCCTGCGGCAACTCGATCTGCGGCAATTCGGCGATTGCGGCCGTGGCGCCGATCATCGGCGCCAACAACGACGAGATCGCATCCTCGATCTCCTTCACCGCGATCCTCGGCGTGATGATGGTGCTGGGCCTGCCGCTGTTGATTCCACTGTTGCAGTTGTCGGCGACGCAATACGGCATTCTCGCCGGCCTGACGGTCTATGCGGTGCCCCAGGTGCTGGCGGCGACGGTGCCGGCCGGACTCGTCTCCACGCAGATCGGCACGCTCGTGAAATTGATGCGCGTATTGATGCTCGGACCGGTCGTCGTCGGCCTCTCGCTGGTTGCCTCGCGCTGGCACAGCGATGCCAAGAAGACCAATGTCGGCTTCTTTCGCCTGGTGCCGTGGTTCATCCTCGGCTTCCTCGCGCTGGCGACCCTGCGCTCCCTGGAGATCGTGCCGGCCACGGTGGTCGGGCCAGTGACGAAGATCACCGCCTTTCTCACCGTGGTCTCCATGGCCGCCCTCGGCCTCGGCGTCGACGTGCGCGTGCTCGCCAATGTCGGCGGTCGCGTGACGGCCGCCGTGACGCTGTCCTTGATGCTGCTGCTCGGCATCAGCATCGCGTTGGTGCATTGGTTTAAATAATTAGAGAAAAACTGCCGTAGGGTGGGCAAAGGCGCGAAAGCGCCGTGCCCACCACTCGGTTCGGCGTGCAACTAAGTAAGATGGTGGGCACGCTTCCGCCTTCGCTCTACGAGCTACGGCGGACAAGTCGCTTTGCCCACCCTTGTATTAGCCTGATCGGTTATATTGAACCGTTCCGTGAGGAATGGCCCAGCCCGGGTAGCCGCCCGAGCTGGGTCGCCGTTCGATCGGATCGGTACCCACCGAAGCCTTGAGGGCTGTCTGACGTAGCGAGATCGCGATCGGCACTTCATCGGGACCCGAATGGTTGAACGAACTTAAGGTTCGCATAACAAGGGAGGGATCGACGAAGATGGCCAAGCATAGCACGATCTGTGCCGGGATCGATACCGGCAAACGGAAGCTCGATGTGGCGATCGAGGGCCGCGGCGAGCAGTTGCAGGTGAAGAACACGGCGGAAGGCCATGAGGCTTTGCTGACGTGGCTGCGACAGCATCGCGTCAAACGCATCGGCATCGAGGCGAGTGGCGGTTACGAACAGCCTGTCGTCGCCGAACTGCGACGCAAGGGGTTTGTGGTTGTGGTGTTTCAGCCGGCTCAGGTCCGGGGCTATGCCAAATTCCACTTGCAGCGAGCCAAGAACGATAAGATCGATGCCGCCCTTATCGCAGCTTGCACCGCAGCGGTGCGGAAGATCCATGCCGCTCCCGATCCTCGGTTGCTGCCATTCGCCGAGCAACTGACCATGATCGATCAGATCGGCGAGGATATTGCGCGCCTCAAGAACAGGATCGAGAGCTGCCGTAATGTGGCGATTAACCAGCTCTGGCGCAAAGATATCACTCGTCTGGAGCAACGTGAGAGGGCCGCACTCAAGGCTCTGGTCGCCTCGCTCCGCGAGCATCCCGACCTTGCCAAGAGGCTTGCGCTGATCAACAGCGTCGACGGCATCGGGCTGCCGACCGCCGTTGCCATCCTGGTGCGTCTGCCAGAGATCGGCCGGATCACGCGGGAGCAAGCTGTCGCTCTCGCCGGGCTGGCGCCCTATGACGACGACAGCGGCGACCAGGTCGGGGTGCGGCATATCGAGGGCGGACGCAAGCGGCTGCGTCGCGCCCTTTATACGGCTTCACTGGCTGCATCGTTTCGATGGAACCCGCAGCTGATCCAGCTCTACCAGAGGCTGACCGCAGCCGGAAAGGAACACAAGCGCGCGCTCGTTGCCTGCGCCAGGAAGATGCTGATCTTCGCCAACACGGTGGTGGCCCGCGGTACCGCCGTGGTGCGGCGAACCGCCGGTAGGATCACTTTCTGCTTCTTAGTTCGACCGGGACGCGCTTCTTCGTCCCGACCTACGGCCCCTCATGACGTCGCGCGCAGCGTCCGTCAAGGATGGCCGTCGCTCGCTCGAACCTCACATGGTCTGTTGCCAGGCCACGCCTTGACGGACGCGAGCACGGCGTCATCATGGCAGGCGCAGACGAGCCATTCTAATGGTTGCTACGAGACTGAGAGCGCTCGCTGCGCCTAAATCACATCCGCCAGCGAGTGGCCGTGCAGCTCGATGTTCAAGCCCTGCATGCCCATGTCGTTGATCTCGCCGCCCATTGCCTTGAGGCTTTCCTCGCGGATCAGCGACATCAGCCCGCGGCGCAGAGCCAGAAACTCCGACGACATCATCATCGATTGCTGCCGCGGCCGCTCCAGCGGGATCGGAATCTCCGCCTTGATCGAGCCGGGGCGCGCTGTCATGCAGTAGACGCGGTCGGAGAGGAAGATCGCCTCGTCTATATCGTGAGTGACGAACAGCACCGAGATCTTCAGCCGCTGCCACATGTTGGTGAGGATCTGCTGCATGATGACGCGCGTCTGCGCATCAAGCGCGCCGAAGGGCTCGTCAAGCAGCAGCACTTTCGGCCCCGTGGCGAGCGCGCGGACGATGCCGACGCGCTGCTTCATGCCGCCGGACAGCTTTTCCGGATAGTGCTTCTCGAACGCCTCCAACCCCGCGAGTCCGAGCAGCGTACGTGCCGCACGCTCGCGCTGCGAGCGCGGCATGCCGCGCATCTTCAGGCCGAACTCGACATTTTCCCGCACCGTCTTCCAGGGAAACAGCGAATATTGCTGGAACACCATGCCGCGCTCGGCGCTGGGGCCGTTCACGGGCTCGCCGTCGACGGTGACGATTCCGGTGGTCGGCTTGAGGAAGCCGGCGACCGCATTGAGCAGGGTCGACTTTCCGCATCCGGAGGGCCCGACGATCGAGACGAACTCGCCGGGCTTCACATGGATCTGCGTGTCGGTCACGGCCTGCACCGCTCCCTCGATGGTCTCGTAGGCGAGGGAGAAGTTCTTGACCTCGATATGGCCCTTCGGCGCGCTCGCAAGCACCTCGCTCATGTCGACCTCCACGGCATCACCAATTGCCCCGCGCCTCTGATGAGCAGGCTCGATCCAAGGCCGAGAACGCCGATCGCGATCATGCCGAGCGCGATGTCGGCATACTGGACCAGCGAATAGGCCTCCCAGGTGAAGTAGCCGATGCCGTATTGCCCCGAGATCATCTCGGCAGCGATCAGCGACACCCAGGCGACACCCATGCCGACGGTGAGGCCGGTGAAGATGTGCGGCAGCGAAGCCGGAAAATACACTTCGCGGAAGATCGAGCGCTCGCGTGCACCGAGACATTGCGCGGCGCGCACCAGCACGGGATCGACCAGCGACATGCCGTGCAGCGTATTGACGAGGATCGGGAAGAACGAGCCGAGGAAGGTGATGTAGACGATGCTCTGCTCGTTGGTCGGCCACAGCATGATTGCCATCGGCACCCAGGCGATCGCCGGTATCGGGCGCAGCACTTCGGCGACCGGGAAGATCACCTCATGCACCAGCTTGAAACGACCCATGATCAGACCGAGCGGCACGCCCACGATCGCCGCGAGCGAGAAGCCGATGAAGATGCGCCGGCAACTGAGCAGGATGTGCAGCAGGAATTTGGGATCGTGGATCGCCTTGGTGAAGCTCGCATAGACCGCGAGCGGCGATGGCACGTTGGTGAAACGTACGAAGAACACCACGCGATAGGTCGTGAGCAGGTGCCAGACCAGCAGGAAGGCGAGCAGCGAAATCACGCCGATCGCGGTTGCGCGAAGCCGGCCCTGATTCAGCCGGTACCAGCGCCGCGCGAGCGTGCCGAACGAAGGGGGTGTTGCGGGCGGAGTGACGGCGGACACGGGAGCCGCCTCTGCAATGGCTGTTGCCGGCATGCTGTCCTCGGAATGTCTGCGGAGGGCGGGACTGCTCACGTCTTGCCTCCGCCGACCGCCGCCTTCACCGCGTCATCGAAGCCGAGCACCTTGCCGCTGATCTTGGCGGCGTAGGCCTCGGCATCCTTCTTGAGCAGGAACGGCGCCACGTCGCCATTGCCGACCGCGAAGAAAGCCTGGTCGGCGAACAGCTTGATGCCGCGCGTGGTGTCGAAGACATAGGCGACATTGATCTTCTTGCCCTTGGCCTTGTAGTCGGCATAGGCGCCGAGGGTGCAGGCTGCGGACGAGAAGGGCATGATGCCGGCATCATCCACCCAGACCTCGCCGGCCTTGCGCGGATCGGCGATCGACTTCTTGCAGAAAGAATCGTCGCCGGAAATCTCGTAGTTCTTGGTGCTCGCAAGCTGCGCGTCATAGTCGAGCTTCATCTCGGCGTAGGCCTTGCGGATGTAGCTGTCGTCGACCCACTTCTTCGGATCGAATTCCTTCATGCGACCGAGGTTTTGCAGTACCTTGACGTCGGCGGTGGCGGCATCGATCAGCGCCGGCTTGATCGTTGGATCGGTGGTCATGTTGCCGCTCGGGCCGAGGAAGATGTAGACGACTTCCTTGCTGATGCCGGTCCATTCCTGGATCTTTTCGGCGGCGAGCTTGGGATCGTCGCGCAGCCACTGGTTGGCGGCGATCACCGCCTTGAAGTAGGCGACGACGACTTCCGGATATTTCTCCGCGAAATCGGTGCGGACGACAATGCCGTGGAAGGTCGGCAGATTGGTCTCGACGCCGTCAAAAATCTTTCGCGCGAAGCCGCGGAAGGGCAGCAGCTCGGCGAACGGAACGAAGTCGGCATGCGCGTCGATCTTCTTCTCCTGGAGGTTGGTCGAGCCGACTTCGGGGCTCTGGCTGACCAGCTGGAAGAAGTCAGCGGGATAGCCACGGTCCTGCATCGCCTTCAGCACCATGCCGTGCGCGGCCGAGCCGAAGGGAACGCTGACGAGCTTGCCCTTGAGATCGGCGAGATCGTAGTAAGGCGAGTCCTTGTGAACGACGATGCCGTTGCCGGAGCCTGACAGGCTGTAGGCGGCGATGCCGATCAGTCGGCTCTTGCTCTCCGGATTGCTCTCGAAGGTGAAGCCGTTCACGATCAGCGGATAATCGCCCATCATGCCGATCTGGAGCTTGTTCGCCATCATCGCGTTCGTGACAGGTGGGCCGGACGTGAAATTCTGCCACTCCAGCTCGAATTTGATGTTGGCGTACTTGCCGTCCTTCGGCAGGTATTTTTCGAGGAGATGCAGCTGCCGGATGACGACGCCGGCGGTCACCGTATTGGTCGTGGTATCCTGCGTTCCGATGCCGAGCGTGACGGTTTCCGCCGAGGCCGGCTGCGCGAGCAAAAGCGCCAGCGACGTCATCGACATCGCGATCGAGAGCGTGGGAAGATGGCGGACCATTCTCATCCTCATTCGGTTGGATGTGCTGTGGTTGCCATGATTGGGTGAGGGCCCGGACAGGGCAAATCCGGAATGACACCCGCAGTCGATTAGTTGCCGGGAAAAACTGATTGCATACTCCTTGGGCAGTCCTGCACTATAAAGCCGCTTGCGTGTGCACCGGCTCTGGTCGCAAGCTCATTCAGTCGGACGCGTGTCCGCGCATTTCCTCCAACACGTCGGGCCGGCAGACCACGATCTGCGAGCGCTTGGTCAGCACGATTCCCTTTTCCTGCATCCGCTTCAGGCTGATCGTGACCCATTGCCTTGTGGCGCCGACCATGTGCGCGATGTCGGCATGAGTGAAGGCGGCCGCAATCACCCGGCCATCGGCATCCTCGACGCCATAGAGCTCGACGAGATGCAGCAGCAGGTGTGCGAGCCGCTGCGTGATCGAGCGCGTTCCCAGCATCTGGGCCAATGCCGAATAGCATTTGCCCTTGAAGGTCAGGCCCTCGATCAGGCCGATCGCGAGGTTGGGGATCTCCACGGCAAGCGACCGCAGCTCCTTTCCGGGCAGGTGCACCACGCTGCAATTGCTGGATGCGACCCCGGACCATTGGTGAACGGTGCCCTCGAACACTTCGGGGCCGCCGACGAAATTGCCGACATGCCAGTAGGCCAGCGTGATCTCGCGCCCGAGCGGGGAGGTGTAGAACACGCGAATGCGGCCGCTCTCGATCAGCCAGATGCCGTCATGCTTGCCGCCCTGGCTGAACAGCGTCTGGCCGCGGTTGAGCACTTTTCGGCGGCCTTGTTTCAAGACCAGCTCACGCTCGCGCGGCGACAGCTTGTCCATCAGCGGCGGCGGGCCGCCGATCCATTGCTGGTTCTCGGTGAGCAGCAGCGAGGAGCTGCCGGCAGGCCGGACTGCCGGGGGAACAGCCCCCCGAACCGCATTGGCCGCCTGCAACATCATCTGCCTCCGGAACGTTCAAATCGTTCTAAAGAGGAGCAATGTCCGTGCCAGATTTACTCGGCTGTCGTCGCCCGGCTTGACCGGGCGACCCAGTATTCCAGAGACAGCAATGAGTTACGGAGAGACCGCGGCGTACTGGATTCCCCGCCTTCGCGGGGAATGACAGCGGAGTTTGTGGCCGCTGTCCCGCCTATCTCCAGACTGCGTCGGCTTAACGCCCCGCCAAGCTCAGCAAATAAGGCTTCGGGTAGATCCCCCGGTTATGTCCATCCGAAAACGAGATATTCAGCCCGTAGCCGAGATCGCCGATCTCGGTGATCGCAATGCCCGGAAATGTTTTAGGGAAGCGGCCGTCGAACCGGGCGCGGGTGCAGTGGGCGCATTTGCAGGAGAGGCGGAGAGTTTCCGCGGGCAGGCTGATCGCCTCATCCTGCGTGGTGCGGACGAGGAGCGAGGCGAGATCGGCGCTTGCTTCATAGTCGGCCACGGTCGGTGCCACCAAGGTCATGGTCATGACGTATCTCCGACCTTGCTCTACGTTTCGCAGCGCCGCTGCGATAGCAACTAATTGCCGGCGCAGACGTGGGCCGCCGATCTTCGATGCCTGCATTCAAGCATCACCCGTGAAATGTGAAACTAATCGACCGGGAATTTCACTTCCGCGTTGCCGTATTCCCCTCTCTCTCGGAATCCTTGTGCGCAGTCGAGCCAAGGAGAGACGGCGGATGAGCGCATTTCAAAAGGAAACGGTTTTGTCAGTCAGGCACTGGACCGAGTCTCTGTTCAGCTTTACTGCGACGCGCGATCCAGGCTTCCGCTTTCAGAACGGCCAATTCGCGATGATCGGCCTCGAGGTCGAGGGCAAGCCGTTGATGCGGGCCTACAGCATGGCGAGCGCCAATCACGAGGAGGCGCTCGAATTCTTCTCGATCAAGGTGCACGACGGCCCGCTGACCTCGCGTCTCCAGAAGATCAGGGAAGGCGACATCATTCTGGTCGGTCGCAAGGCGACGGGCACGCTGATCACCGGCAACCTCATTCCGGGAAAACGCCTCTTGCTGCTCTCGACCGGCACGGGGCTCGCGCCGTTCGCAAGCCTTATCAAGGATCCCGACGTCTACGAGAACTACGAGACCATCGTGCTCGCCCATGGCTGCCGCCAGGTTTCGGAACTTGCCTATGGCGAGCACGTCGTCGAAGGCCTGCGCAATCACGAATTTTTCGGACCGCTGATCGGCGACAAGCTCGTCTATTACCCGACCGTGACCCGCGAGCCGTTCAGGAATCGCGGCCGCATCACCGACCTGATCGCATCGAACCAACTGTTCGACGACATCGGGCTACCAGGCCTCGATATCCAGACCGACCGCATCATGCTCTGCGGCAGCCCGGCGATGCTGGAGGAACTCCACGCGATGTTCTCGGCGCGCGGCTTCGTCGAGGGCAATCACAGCCAGCCCGGCCATTTCGTGATCGAAAAGGCCTTTGTCGAGCGCTGAAGCGCAAATCGCACCCCGTCGACAACTAATTGCTATCGCCGGGACGTCACCTGAACAAATCTGACGCAAAGGCGCCGACCATCGGCGAACCAGGAGCAAGCGATGGCACTAGATCAGATCGTCGACGGACTTTCGGAGGTTTCCTGCGATGTGCTGGTGATCGGCGGCGGCACGGCCGGCCCGATGGCGGCGCTGAAGGCGAAGCTGAAAAACCCGAAGGCCAACGTCGTCCTGCTCGAAAAGGCCAACGTCAAGCGCTCCGGCGCGATCTCGATGGGCATGGACGGCCTGAACAATGCCGTCATCCCCGGTTACGCGACGCCGGAGCAGTACACCAAGGAAATCACCATCGCCAATGACGGCATTGTCGACCAGAAGGCGGTCTATAAATACGCGCAGAGCTGCTACAAGATCATCGAAGAGCTCGACAGTTTCGGCATCCGCTTTCTGAAGAACGAGAACGGCGATTACGCCGTCAAGAAGGTGCACCACATCGGCACCTATGTGCTGCCGATGCCGAACGGCGAGACCGTGAAGAAGGCGCTGTACCGCCAGCTCCGCCGCGCCCGCATCCTGATCTCCAACCGCTACATGGCGACGCGGCTCTTGAAATCCGCCGACGGCCGCATCGCCGGTGCGGTCAGCGTCAATACCCGCACTGCCGAGATGCTGGTGATCAAGGCCAAGGCGGTGATCCTGTGCATGGGTGCTGCCGGTCGCCTTGGCCTGCCGACCTCCGGTTACATGTTTGGCACTTACGAGAACGCCGCCAATTCCGGCGACGGCTATGCCATGGCCTATCACGCCGGCGCCGCGCTCGCGAACCTCGAATGCTTCCAGATCAACCCGTTGATCAAGGACTACAACGGTCCGGCCTGTGCCTATGTCGCGGGCCCCTTCGGCGCTTACACCGCGAATAACGAAGGCGCGCGCTTCATCGAATGCGACTATTGGTCCGGCCAGATGATGCTGGAATTCTACAACGAACTCTTGTCCGGCAAGGGGCCGGTGTTCCTCCAGCTCAAGCACCTCCACCCCGATACCATTTCCGAGATCGAGTCGACGCTGCACAAGGTCGAGCGCCCGACGCGCGGCCTGTTCCAGCAGGGGCGCGGGGTCGACTATCGCAGCGAGTCGATCGAGATGCACATTTCCGAGATCGGCTTCTGCTCCGGTCACAGCGCTTCAGGCGTGTTCGTAGACGACAATGCCCGTACCACCGTGCCTGGCCTCTACGCCGCCGGCGACATGGCGAGCGTTCCGCACAACTACATGCTGGGCGCCTTCACCAACGGCTCGGTCGCCGGCATCGATGCCATGGAATTCGCCGACAGCCACGACTTTGCGGAGTTCGATGCTGCGGATGTCGCCAGGGAACGCGACCGTGTGATGGCGCCGACGAAGCGCGAGGACGGGATTCCGCCGAACCAGATCGAGTACAAGACGCGCCGCCTGGTCAACGATTATCTCCAGCCGCCAAAGGTCAGCCGCAAATACGAGCTCGGCATGCGCCGCCTGGCCGAGGCACGCGAGGATATGCAGCAACGCATGATCGCGCGCAACGCGCACGAGCTGCTCCGCGCGCTCGAGGTGCAATCGATCATGGACTGCGCCGACATGGCCGCGCACGCCTCGCTCTACCGCGAGGAGAGCCGCTGGGGCCTCTATCACTGGCGCACCGATTTCCCGGAGAAGGACAACGAGAACTGGTTCTGCCATACGCTGCTGTCCAAGCGGGACGGCAGGATGACCAGCGAGAAGCGGGCGGTGGAACCCTATGTCGTGCCGATCGCGGACGACGAGAAGGACCTTTACGACAAGCAGCGCATCCGGGCCACAGCCTGAGCTCTCATCACAGCAAGCAACAGGAGATAACGATGCCTCTCGCTTCCTATCAGACATCGGTTCCGGTGGTCGTCGACGACGCCAAATGCATCGCCGACAAGGGCTGCACCGTGTGCGTCGACGTCTGCCCACTCGACGTGCTGCGCATCAGCGACATGACCAACAAAGCCTACATGGCCTATGACGAGTGTTGGTACTGCATGCCCTGCGAGGCGGATTGCCCGACCGGCGCCGTTACCGTCAACATTCCATATTTGTTGAGGTGACCATGTCGAGCCCGTTCGAGTCCTACGACGATCTCGACGACGCTGATGAGCGGCTCCAGGCGGCCGATCCCGCCGAGCGCCGCGTCGCCATCATCGCACTCGGCCATTCCGGCGATCCCGCCGCGGTCGCTCATCTCGCCAACATGGTGGCCGATCCCGACGCAGGCGTGCGCCAGCAGGTCGCGATGGCGCTCGGCGAGTTCGACGGGCCGGAAGCCGCGAGCGCGCTGGTGAACCTGCTGGTCGACCCCGAGAGAATCGTCGCGGCCGCCGCGGCCGACAGCATGGCCGAATTCAAGGATCCCGCTTGCGCCGATGTCATCCTGCCGCTAGTGAGGCATCCCCACGCCTTCGTCCGCATGGGCGCACTGCGCGCGCTCAAGGAGCTGCGTCGCAAGGACACACTGAAGCCGGCGCTGGAAGCACTCCAGGATTCCGATGCCGCCGTGCGCGTGCAGGCGATCGGCGTGATCGGCTTCCTGAAGCTGGAAGAATCCATCCCCGCGCTGACGGCGCTGATCAACGATCCCGACGCCCATGTGCGCCGCGCCGCCGTGAGCGCGCTTGCATTCTCGCAGATGAAGCCTGCAGCGGAGACGATCACGCGTGCGTTGAAGGACTCGGACTGGATGGTGCGGGAGATGGCTGCGGAAACGCTGGGCCTCAACGTCAACGGTTCGCTCGCGGCCGATCAGCTCGTCGCCTGCCTTGCCGACGAGTTCTGGCAGGTGCGGCTGAAGGCGATCCGCAGCCTCGGCAAGATGAAGATCGAACGCGCGGTGCGCCCGATCGGCAATTGCGTCAATCACGACCAGGCCAATTTGCGCAAGGAGGCCGCCGCGGCGCTCGGCGAGATCGCCCATCCCGACGGCGAAGCCTTCTTGGCCGTGATCGCCGATGATCCCGATCCCGATGTTCGCAAGAACGCACGCTGGGCGCTTCAGCAGATTGCGGTGGGAAAGGCGCGGGCGGGGGCATAGCCACCGCTCTGGACTTCCCTCGCCAGACGTTTATTGGTCTTCGCCAAGGGGACCGGCCGCCGAATGACGCGACCGATCCGAAAAACAGCGAGGACGCGGCCATGACGACATTGACGGTTAAAGACCTTCTCCCCGAGGACGGCACGCGGGGAACGCTAGCCGGCCGCGTCTGGCTGCCGCAGGTGAATGGGCCCGCCGTCGTCGCCGTGCGGGGTGACGGCGTCTTCGACGTCACGGCGAAATTCCCCACCATCAGCGCGCTCTGCGAAGAGGACGATCCAGCCAAGGCGCTTAGCTCGACCAAGGGCGAGCGCATCGGCGATCTCGAGGCCATCGTCGCCAACACGGCACCCGATGGGCGCGATCGTCAGAAGCCGTGGCTGCTTGCACCCGTCGATCTCCAGACGCTGAAGGCCGCCGGCGTCACCTTCGCGATCTCGATGCTGGAGCGCGTGATCGAGGAGCGCGCCAAGGGCAACCCTGCCTCGGCTGAAGCGATCCGCAAAGAAGTGACGCGGCTGATCGGCGACGATCTGTCGAAGCTCAAGCCCGGTTCGGACCAGGCGATGCATCTAAAGCAGGTGCTGATCGACCAGAACGCCTGGAGCCAATATCTCGAGGTCGGCATCGGTCCCGATGCCGAGGTCTTCACCAAGGCGCCGACATTGTCGTCGGTCGGCACGGGCATGGATGCCGGCCTGCATCCGAAATCGACCTGGAACAATCCCGAGCCAGAACTCGTGCTGTTCGTCTCGAGCCGCGGCAAGATCGTCGGCGGCGCGCTCGGCAACGACGTGAATCTGCGCGACTTCGAGGGCCGCTCGGCGCTGCTGCTGTCGAAGGCCAAGGACAACAACGCGTCGTCCTCCATCGGGCCGCTGCTGCGCCTGTTCGACGATACGTTCTCGCTGGATGATGCGCGCAGGCTCGACATCAGCCTCAACGTGAAGGGCGCAGACGGTTTCGTTCTCAACGGCCATTCCTCGATCAGCAAGATCAGCCGCGACCCGACCGACCTCGTTGCGCAGACCATCGGCAAGGTGCATCAATATCCCGATGGTTTCGTGCTGTTCCTCGGCACGATGTTCGCGCCCGTCGAGGACCGCGATGCGCCGGGGCAGGGGTTCACCCACAAGCGCGACGACATCGTCACGATCGCCGCGCCCCAGCTCGGCAAGCTCGTCAACCGCATGCGCACCAGCGACGAGTGCGAGCCGTGGACCTTCGGCATCGGCGCACTGATGAAGAATCTCGCGCAGCGGAAGCTGACCTAGCTCTTCGCCTCTCCCCGCTTGCGGGGAGAGGCCGGAATTTGCGAAAGCAAATTCCGGGTGAGGGGGACTCTCCACGAGTCGATTAGGTCGACATACGCAGAGCTCTATCCACGTCATTGCGAGCGCAGCGAAGCAATCCAGAGTCCTTGCACGGATAGATTCTGGATTGCTTCGCTGCGCTCGCAATGACGGGGGGAGAGGTTGTGAGTCCGTCTCTCATTAGTTTTCGCAGAGACACCCCTCACCCCAACCCTCTCAGCGCGAGCGAAGCTCATCGCGGCCCCGCAAGCGGGGCAAGGGAGCGCACTGCCGCTGCCCACAATTTCTCCTTCATCTCCGCGTTGTATCCCCGGAACAAAATCGCGCTGTGCGTGTCATCTATGCGGCCAGCCGGTTCCGCCGCGCTTTCCACCAAATAGTCAAATAATATGACTATACGGAACCATTCTTCCGTGAAATAGTGCCTTCCGCCGCCTCGAAGGCCGGCCTGCGGGTGCCATGCTACCATCGGCGCCCCGGATAAACATCTTGGGAGACACGCCTGATGACCTTCAAAGCCCTCTTTGCGGCCAGCGCCACGGCCGCGTTGCTGCTCGCCCTGCCGGCGAATGCCGCCGAGCTCACCATCGGCTTCTCGCAGATCGGATCGGAATCCGGCTGGCGCGCGGCCGAGACCTCGGTCTCCAAGCAGGAAGCCACCAAGCGAAAGGTCAATCTCAAGATCGCCGACGCGCAGCAGAAGCAGGAGAACCAGATCAAGGCGATCCGCTCCTTCATCGCGCAGAATGTCGATGCGATCTTCCTTGCGCCAGTCGTCTCGACCGGCTGGGATTCGGTGCTGAAGGAAGCCAAGGAGGCCAAGATCCCGGTCGTACTGCTCGACCGCGACATCGATCCCTCCGGCAAGGAGCTCTATCTCACCGCTGTCACCTCCGACAGCGTGCACGAAGGCGAGGTCGCCGGCGACTGGCTGGCCAAGACCGTCGGGGCTAAGGCCTGCAACATCGTCGAATTGCAGGGCACGGTCGGCGCCAGCGTGGCGGCCAACCGCAAGAAGGGTTTCGACACCGCCATCGCCAAGCATGCGAACCTGAAGGTGGTGCGCAGCCAGACCGGCGACTTCACCCGCGCCAAGGGCAAGGAGGTGATGGAGAGCTTCATCAAGGCCGAAGGCGGCGGCAAGTCGATCTGCGCGGTCTACGCCCACAACGACGACATGATGGTCGGCGCGATCCAGGCGATGAAGGAAGCCGGCCTCAAGCCAGGCAAGGAGATCCTCACCGTCTCCATCGATGCAGTCCCCGATATCTTCAAGGCGATGGCCGCCGGCGAAGCCAATGCGACCGTCGAGCTGACGCCGAACATGGCCGGTCCGGCGCTCGATGCGATTGCGGCATTCAAGGGCAAGGGTACGGTTCCGCCGAAGTGGATCCAGACCGAGTCCAAGCTCTATACCGCTGCCGACGATCCGCAGAAGATCTACGACAGCAAGAAGGGCCTCGGTTACTGAGGCGGGCGCTGCGCCGGACCGCCATGTTTCGGTGGTCCGGTGATACCCCCTTCGAAATCGCTGTGCGAACGAATAGGCTGGGTGACCGCATCATCAGCGGGCACTGGCGGGAGTGACGTTGTCATGGAGAACAGCCCCGATCCTGCTCCGGCCCTTCTGGAGGTGCGCGGGATCAGCAAAAGCTTCGGTGCTGTGCGTGCGTTGCAGGAGGTCGACTTCACGCTTCGCGCCGGCGAGATCCATGCGCTGCTCGGCGAGAACGGCGCCGGCAAGTCCACGCTGATCAAGGCGGTCACCGGCGTGTTCCCGCGCGATGCCGGAATCGTCAGGATCAGTGGCGAGGCAATCGCGCCGCGCTCGGCCAAGGCCGCGCTTCAGACCGGCATTGCCACCGTCTACCAGGAAGTCAATCTGCTGCCGAACCTCTCGGTGGCACAGAACCTGTTTCTCGACCGCCAGCCGATGCGTTTCGGCATCGTCCGCGAAGGCGAGATGCGTTGCCGCGCCAAGGCCTTGCTCGCGGACTTCGGCCTCGACATCGATGTCGCCGCGCCGCTCGGCAGCTATTCTGTCGCCGTGCAGCACGTCACCGCGATCGCGCGGGCCGTCGATCTCTCCGCACGGGTGCTGATCCTGGACGAGCCGACCGCGAGCCTAGACCGTCACGAAGTCGAGATCCTCTTCGGCATCATGCGCCAGCTCGCAAAGCGTGGCATCGGCATCGTCTTCGTCAGTCACTTCCTGGACCAGGTCTACGAGATCTCCGACCGCATCACGGTCTTGCGCAACGGCCGCCTGGTCGGGGAGCGCGAGACGGCTTCGCTGCCGCGGCTGGAATTGATCCGGATGATGCTTGGCCGCGAGCTGGCCGAGACCACCAGCGCGCGGGCTTCTGCCACCGAACACAAGGCGCGCGAGATCTGCGCGAGCTTCGAGGGTTACGGCAAGGCCGGCTATGTCGCGCCGTTCAATCTCGAGCTGCGCCATGGCGAGGTCGTCGGTCTGGCCGGCCTGCTCGGCTCGGGCCGGACCGAGACGGCGCGGCTGGTGTTCGGCGCCGAACGCGCCGATCGCGGGCAGGCGAGGGTGGAAGGCGCCCCCGTGCGGCTCCAATCGCCGCGCGACGGCGTCCGCCACGGCTTTGGCTATTGTCCCGAGGAGCGCAAGACCGACGGCATCGTCGCCGAGCTCAGCGTGCGTGAGAACATCGTGCTCGCGCTCCAGGCCAAGCGCGGGCTGCATCGGCCGCTGTCGCGCCGCGAGCAGGACGAGATCGCGCGCCGCTACGTCAAGATGCTCGACATCCGGCCGGCAGATCCCGAACGTCCGGTCGGCCTGTTGTCCGGCGGCAACCAGCAGAAAGTGCTGCTGGCGCGCTGGCTCGCGACATCGCCGCGCCTGCTGGTGTTGGACGAGCCGACCCGCGGCATCGATGTCGGCGCGCATGCCGAGATCATCCGTCTGATCCGCGAGCTCTGCGACGACGGCCTCGCACTGCTCGTGATCTCCTCCGAGCTGGATGAGATCGTGACCTATTCCGATCGCGTCGTCGTGTTGCGCGACCGCGCCCATGTCGAGGAACTCGCGGGCGAGGCGATCGATGTCGGCAACATCCTCGCGGCCATCGCCGCCGACGGCGCCAGCGTTGCGCATGAGGGCCGGGCATGACAGCGCTGTTGCCGCGCCGCGGCCTTGCCCAGATCCTTGCGCTGGTCGTCATCCTGGCGGTCGATCGCGTGGTGTCGCCGCAATTCTTCGACCTGCGTCTCCAGGACGGCCGGCTGTTTGGCAGCCTGATCGACGTGCTCAACCGTGGCACGCCGGTGGCGCTGCTCTCGCTCGGCATGGTGCTGGTAATCGCGACGCGCGGCATCGACCTGTCGGTCGGCGCCGTCATGGCGATCTCGGGCGCGATCGCGGCGAGCCTCGCCGACAGCCACGGTCTGCCGATCGTGCTGGGGGCTGCGCTCGGTGCCGGGCTCGTCTGTGGGCTCTGGAACGGCTTCCTCGTCGCCGTGCTCGGCATGCAGCCGATCGTGGCGACGCTGATCCTGATGGTGGCGGGACGCGGCATTGCCCAGCTGATCACCGAGGGGCGCATCGTGACCTTCTCTTCGCCGGATCTGGTCTGGCTCGGCAATGGCGCTGTGCTCGGCCTGCCGGTGCCGGTCGCGATCGCCTTGGGCATGCTGATCCTCACCGGCGCGGTGGTGCGCGGCTCGGCGCTGGGGCTGCTCATCGAGGCGACCGGCGGCAATGCGCGGGCAAGCGAGCTCGCCGGCGTCAGCACGCGCGCCATGATCCTGTCGGTCTATGTCTGGTGCGGCGTCTGCGCCGCGCTCGCCGGTGTGATCGCAGCCGCCGACATCATGGGCGCGGATGCCAACAATGCCGGCCTCTGGCTCGAGCTCGACGCCATCCTTGCGGTGGTGATCGGCGGCACCTCGCTGTTCGGCGGCCGCTTCAGCCTGTTACTCGCCGTGCTCGGCGCGCTGATCATCCAGACCATGAACACCGGGATCCTCTTGTCCGGCTATCCGCCGGAGTTCAATTTGCTGGTCAAGGCGGTGGTGGTGCTCGCGGTGCTGTTGCTGCAATCGCCGAAATTCGCCGGCATTGCCGGAATCGCCGCGCGGCTGCGGAGGTCCAAAGCATGAAAGGCCTGCCGCCCGTCCTCATCACGGCCATCGTGCTGGTCGCCGGCTTTGCGCTCTGCGCGATGCAATTCCCCAACATTGCCTCGACCCGCGTGGTCGGCAATCTCCTCACCGACAACGCTTTCCTCGGCATCGTCGCGATCGGCATGACCTTCGTCATCATCTCCGGCGGCATCGATCTCTCGGTCGGCTCGGTGATCGGTTTCACCACTGTGTTCGTGGCGCTGGCCATCGAGCGCTGGGGCGTGCCGCCGCTGGTCGCTTTCGCCGCCATCCTGGTGCTCTCGGCTGGGTTCGGGGCTACAATGGGCGCCGTGATCCATGTCTTCGACCTGCCGCCCTTCATCGTCACGCTGGCCGGCATGTTCTTGGCACGCGGTGCGAGCTTCCTGCTCTCGACGGAATCGGTGCCGATCACCGCGCCGGTCTACTCCACCGTGTCGGACTTCGCGCTGCGGATGCCCGGCGGCGGACGGCTGACGGCGATCGCGATCATCATGCTGGTGATCGTGATCGGCGGCGCCCTGCTGCTGCATATCACCCGGTTCGGCGCCAATGTCTATGCGCTCGGCGGCAGCCGGGCGACCGCGAGCCTGATGGGCGTTGCAGTCGGCAAGATGACGGTGAAGATCTACATGCTGTCGAGCCTGCTGGCGGGCACCGCCGGCATTGTCTTCTCCTTCTACACCAGCGCGGGCTATTCGCTCTCCGCGGTCGGCGTCGAGCTCGACACCATCGCGGCCGTCGTGATCGGCGGCACGCTGCTCACCGGCGGACAGGGATCGGTGATCGGCACCTTCCTCGGCGTGCTGATCCAGGGCTTGATCCAGACCTACATCAATTTCGATGGCACGCTGTCGAGCTGGTGGACTAAGATCGCGACCGGCGTGCTGCTGTTCGCCTTCATCGCCTTGCAGCAGGGACTGGTCGCGCTTGCACGACGACCGGTGAGGAAGAGTGCAGGAGCAATCTCATGACCTCGCGCATCGTCGTCATCCCGACGCGGCGGGCCCACTCCAACCATGCGGAGGTGGCCCGCTCGATCGGCGTCGACATCATCGCCGGCCGCTATGCGGAGGGGACGCGGCTGCCCGGTGATGCCGAGATGATCGCGATGTTCGGCGTATCGCGGCCGGTGCTGCGCGAAAGCGTCAAGACCCTGGTCGCCAAGGGCCTGCTCACCACCAAGGCGCGGGTCGGTACCGTCGTACGCGAGCGCGGCGCCTGGAACATGTTCGACGCCGACGTGCTGGCCTGGCATCTGGACGCCGGCATCGACAAGCGTTTCCTCAACGACCTCGCTGAGATCCGTCTGGCCGTCGAGCCGCGCGCCGCCGCTCTCGCAGCTATGCACCGGTCCGACGAGGACGTCGCTGAGCTCCGTCGCTGCATGGATCGCATGCGGCTTGAAGCGTCCGACTCCGTCGGCTTTGCCGATGCCGACCTCGCGCTCCATGTTGGGGTGGCGCGTGCCTCCGGCAATCTGTTCATGCGCTCGATTGGGCATGTCATCGAGGCTGCGCTCCGCGCCTCGTTCCTGCTGAGCGCTCCGGTCGAGTCGGAGGACCGCGACACCGTGCTGCTCTGGCATCAGAAGATCGTCGATGCCATTGCGGCGGGCGATGTCGACGCCGCGTCGGAGGCGATGGTCTACGTCATTCACAACGGCATGCGCCGCCACGAGGATGCGGTGATCGAAACCGCGCCGGCCGAGCCGTTGTCATCTGCGAAATCCGGAGAGAGATCGTGACTGAACTTCGCATCGCCATCGTCGGCTTCGGCAAGATCGCGCGCGACCAGCACCTTAGTGCGATCGCGGCGACACCGGGTGCGACGCTCGCGGCTGTCGCCAGTCGCAACGCTTCGCTGCCGGGGCTGCCGCATTTCGCCACTATCGAGGAGTTGCTTGAGAAGGGGCCGCCGATCGACGCGGTGTCGCTCTGCACGCCGCCGCAGGTGCGCCGTGCCCAGGCGGCCGCGGCGCTCGCCGCCGGCAAGCATGTCATGCTGGAGAAGCCGCCCGGCACCGGCGTTGCCGAGCTCGATCCGCTGATCGCGATGGCGGCGGATGCGAAGCGGACGCTGTTTGCGACCTGGCATTCGCGCTACGCACCGGCGGTCGAGCCGGCGCGGCAATGGCTCGCCGAACGCCGCATCACCTCCGTGCACATCAGCTGGAAGGAAGACGTCCGCGTCTGGCATCCCGGGCAAGGCTGGATCTGGGAACCGGGCGGGCTTGGCGTATTCGATCCCGGCATCAACGCGCTGTCGATCCTGACCAAAGTCCTGCCGCAGTCGGTGTTCGTCACGGCGGCCGAGCTGGCCTTTCCCGCCAACTGCCAGGCGCCGATCGCCGCGAAGCTGACGCTGACGGACATCGGCGGCCTGCCTGTCACCGCCGAGTTCGATTTCCGCCAGACCGGACCGCAGAGCTGGGATATCCTCGTGGAAACCGATCAGGGCCAGCTGACTCTGTCCGGTGGCGGCAGGCGCATGGCGATCGACGGCAAGACCGTTGCCGAGGCGCCCGATGAGGAATATCGGGAGCTCTACCGGCGCTTCGTCGATCTCGCTGCGACCTGCGCGAGCGACGTCGATCTGGCGCCATTGCGTCTCGTCGCCGATGCTTTCCTGCTCGGCAAGCGGACGATCGTCGAAGCATTTGTGGACTGACAATGGCTGGCTCGAAAATAATAAGAGACGTTTTCGGAACGCTGCCGGACGGCCGCGCGGTCGAACGCATCGTACTGCGCGGAGCGGGCGGCTTCGAAGCGCGGATCATCACCCATGGTGCGGTGATCCAGGCGCTGATCGCGCCGGACGCGAAGGGCGGCTACGACGATGTCGCGCTCGGCCACGATGCGTTCGCGGGCTATCTCGCCGAGCGAAAGTTCTTCGGCGCCACCGTCGGCCGTTATGCCAACCGCATCGCCAAGGGACAGTTTTCGCTCGACGGCGAGACGGTGCAGCTTCCCGTCAACAACGGTCCGAATGCGCTGCACGGCGGCCTCGATGGCTTCGATCGCAAACTCTGGGACATTGCGGAGATCGACGAGGGCGCCGAGCCCGCCGTGATGCTCACCTATGTCAGCCCGCATGGCGAAGAAAACTATCCCGGCCGGCTCGATGTGCGTCTGACCTATCGCATCACGGGACCGACTGAGCTGTCGCTCACCATGGAAGCCCGCACGGACCGGCCGACGATCGTCAACCTCACCAACCATAGCTTCTTCAATCTGGAAGGTGCGACGTCGGGTACCACCATCCTTGATCATAGACTGACGGTCGCCGCCGAGCATTTTCTCGCGATCGATCCCACCGCCATTCCGCTGCCGGAGCCGCCGCGCAGCGTTTCCGGTACGCCGTTCGACTTCCGCGAAGCATGGGCGGTCGGTGCGCGCATCCGCGAGAGCGATCAGCAATTGCAGAGCGGCAGGGGCTACGATCACACCTACTGCCTCGCGCGTGATGGCAAGCTTGCTTTCGCGGCCCGGCTGGAGGCGCCGCGCTCGGGGCGCATCATGGAGCTGTTCACCGATCAACCCGGACTTCAGGTCTATTCCGGCAATTATCTCGATGGCACGATCTCCGGGAAGGGCGGCAAGCTCATCCGGCAGTCGGATGCGATGTGCCTGGAACCCCACATCTGGCCCGACGCGCCGAACCGGCCGGATTTCCCGAGCCCGCGGCTTTCACCCGGCGAGGTCTATCGCCATCACACGGTCTATCGCTTTTCGGTGAGGACGCCATGATGGAAGAAGTACCGACGTCTGTGCTCTCGGACCACCCTTGCCATCTCGGCGAGGGACCGACCTATGACGCGACCACCGACACCGCCTGGTGGTTCGACATCCGCGAAGGGCTGCTGTTCGAGGCGCAGCTCGGCGGCGGTGAGGTGCGCATCCACGCGCTCGGCCGGATGGCGAGCGCGCTCGGACGCATCGATGCCGAGCGTCAGTTGATCGTCGCGGAAGATGGCCTTTACATCCGCAAGCTTGCCGACGGCGCGATGACGCTGCTCTGCCCGCTCGAAGCCGACAATCCCGCCACGCGTTCCAACGACGCGCGCGTGCATCAGTCCGGCACGTTCTGGATCGGCACCATGGGACGCAACGCGGAAACAGGGGCGGGCGCCATCTACGCGTTTCATCGCGGCAAGATCTCGCTGCTGTTCCCCCGCATCAGTATTCCCAACTCGATCTGCTTCTCGCCGGACGGCGCGATCGGCTATTTCGCCGATAGTGTGCGCGCCGTGCTCTACACGGTGCTGCTCAATCCGGCGACTGGCCTGCCGCGCGGCGAGCCGGAGGTGCTGCTTCGCCACACCGGCATCGGCGGTTTCGACGGCTCGGTGTGCGACGCCGACGGGCAGATCTGGAACGCCTGCTGGGGCACGGGCCGCATCGATGTCTACTCCCCGCAGGGCGAGCGCCTGCGCTCATTGAGCGTTCCTGCGAAGCAGGCGAGCTGCCCGGCTTTCGTTGGCCCCGATCTGTCGCGTCTCCTCGTCACCTCCGCCTGGCAGGACATGGACGCGGCTGCGCGCGCCGCCGATCCGCAAGCAGGCCAGACCTTTCTGTTGGATGCATCCGCGCGCGGTCGTGCGGAGCCCGATGTCAAGCTCGCATAGGAGATCCGAAGCAGCCCACCCACGTTCTCGACGACACGAAGAAACAGTCTGACACCCAAAGGGAGTGAAATATGCTGAAATTGAAGACGACGTTCCTCGCACTGGCGCTGGCCGGCGCTGCCACGATGGCCACAGGCGTCACCGCCTCCGCGCAGAAGGCGACAGTCGGCATCGCCATGCCGACCAAATCCTCGGCGCGCTGGATCGACGACGGCAACAACATGGTCAAGGTGCTGAAGGAGCGCGGCTACAACACCGATCTGCAATATGCCGAGGACGACATTCCGAACCAGCTCTCGCAGGTCGAGAACATGGTGACCAAGGGCGCGAAGGCGCTGGTGATCGCCGCGATCGACGGCACCACGCTGTCCGACGTACTCAAGCAGGCCAAGGCCAAGGGCATCACCGTGATCGCCTATGACCGCCTGATCCGCGGCACGCCGAACGTCGACTACTACGCGACGTTCGACAATTTCCAGGTCGGCGTGCTCCAGGCGCAGTCGATCGAGCAGGGGCTCGGCCTCAAGGAAGGCAAGGGACCCTTCAACATCGAGCTGTTCGGCGGCTCGCCCGACGACAACAACGCCTACTTCTTCTACAACGGCGCGATGAGCGTGCTGAAGCCGTACATCGACAGCGGCAAGCTCGTCGTCGTCTCCGGCCAGATGGGCATGGACAAGGTGGCAACGCTGCGCTGGGATGGCGCCACCGCGCAGGCCCGCATGGACAACCTGCTCAGCGCCTATTACGGCAACAAGAAGATCAATGCCGTGCTGTCGCCCTATGACGGCATCTCGATCGGCATCATCTCCTCGCTGAAGGGTGTCGGCTACGGCAGCGCCGATCAGCCGATGCCGATCATCTCCGGCCAGGACGCCGAGGTGCCCTCGATCAAGGCGATGCTGCGCGGCGACCAGTACTCGACCATCTTCAAGGACACCCGCGACCTCGCCAAGGTCACGGCCGACATGGTCGACGCGGCGCTCGCCGGCAAGCAGGTCACCGTCAACGACACCAAGACCTACGAGAACGGCGTCAAGACCGTGCCGTCCTATCTGCTCAAGCCGGTGGTGGTCTACAAGGACAATTGGGAGAAGGTGCTGGTCGACAGCGGCTACTACAAGAAGTCGCAGTTCCAGTAAGGACTCTCTCTTTCCCCTCTCCCCGCGTGCGGGGAGAGGGTTAGGGGGGCTCTCCACGGGGGCGGTGAGAGTTGCCCTCGCGGAGACTCCCCCTCACCCGGAATTCAAGCTGCACTCGAATTCCGGCCTCTCCCCGCACGCGGGGAGAGGCGAAGTAACGCAAGGGACACCAAAGCCATGACCGCCATGCTGGAGATGCGCAACGTCAGCAAGAGCTTTGCCGGTGTGCAGGCGCTGCGCGATGTCAATTTCTCGGTTCACGCCGGGCAGATCCACGCGCTCGTCGGCGAGAACGGCGCCGGCAAGTCGACGCTGATGAAAGTGCTGAGCGGGGTCTATCCGCACGGCAGCTACGAGGGCACCATCGTCTTCGAAGGCGAGGAGCGGCGCTTCCGCGACATCAACGATTCCGAGGCACTCGGCATCATCATCATCCATCAGGAGCTGGCGCTGATCCCGCTGATGTCGATCGCCGAGAACATCTTCCTGTCGCATCCGCCGTCGAAGTTGGGGGTGATCGATCGCGACGAGGTCTACCGGCGCACGCGGGACCTGCTCGCGCAGGTCGGCTTGAGAGAATCGCCGGATACGCTGATCACCGATCTCGGCGTCGGCAAGCAGCAGCTGGTCGAGATCGCGAAGGCGCTCTCCAAGCGGGTGCGGATGCTGATCCTGGACGAGCCGACCGCGAGCCTCAATGAGGCCGACAGCGCCGCGCTGCTCGAACGCCTCATGGCGTTCCGCGAGCAGGGCATCGGCTCGATCCTGATCTCGCACAAGCTGAACGAGGTCGCAAAGGTCGCCGACCACATCACCGTGCTGCGCGACGGCCGCACGGTCGACAGCATCGATTGCCATGCCGAGCCGATCCAGGAGGACCGCATCATCCGCAGCATGGTCAACCGCGATCTTGCTCACCGCTTCCCGGAGCGCAGCGCGAAGATCGGCGAACCCGTGCTCACCGTCGAGAACTGGTCGGTCTATCACCCCATTCATCCCGAACGGCAGGTGATCAAGAACGTCAATTTCAGTGTCAAGCGCGGCGAGGTCGTGGGCATCGCCGGCCTGATGGGGGCCGGCCGCACTGAATTCGCCATGAGTCTGTTCGGCCGCTCCTGGGGCACCACGATCAGCGGCAGCCTCCGGCTCGAGGGCAGGGAGATGATGCTGCCGAGCGTCGCGGCCGCGATCGACGCCGGCCTTGCCTATGTCACCGAGGATCGCAAGCAGCTCGGCCTCATTCTCGCCGACGACGTCCGCAAGAACATCACGCTGGCGAGCCTCGACCAGGTCGCGCCCGGCCGTGTGATCGACGACATTGCCGAGCTGAAGGTCGCCAGCGACTACCGCAATCGGATGCGGATCCGCTGCTCCGACGTCTACCAGGAGACCGGCCAGCTCTCCGGCGGCAACCAGCAGAAAGTGGTGCTGTCGAAATGGCTGATGACAGATCCGAAGGTGCTGATCCTGGACGAGCCGACGCGGGGCATCGACGTCGGTGCCAAGTACGAGATTTACTGTATCATCAACGAGCTGGCGGAAGCCGGCCGTGGCGTCGTGGTGATCTCCTCGGAAATGCCCGAACTGCTCGGCATCTGCGACCGCATCTGTGTGATGAATGACGGCGCCTTTGTCGGGGAGTTCAGGGGATCCGAGGCGACGCAGGAAAAGATCATGCGCGCCATCATGCGCAACGAAAGAAAAATTGGGAACGCCGCGCCCGCGGCCGTCGAGATGGGAGGAACGCAGCCATGACCGACAAGACGGTGTCGCTGCCCGAGGAGCGCCGGCACGGCAGCTTCATCAAGAACAATTTGCGCAATTACGGCATGTTGATGTCGTTGGTCGCGATCATGCTGTTCTTCCAGGTCGTCACTGGCGGCACGCTGCTGCAGCCGCTCAACCTGACCAATCTGGTGCTGCAGAACAGCTACATCGTCGTCATGGCGCTGGGCATGCTGCTGGTGATCGTCACCGGTCATATCGATCTTTCGGTCGGTTCGGTCGCGGGCTTCATCGGCGCGGTGGCCGCCGTGCTCATGGTGACCTACAAGATCGACTTCACACTCGCGTTCATCGCCTGCCTCTTGGTCGGCGCCGCCATCGGCGCCGCGCAAGGCTATTGGGTGGCCTATTTCAAGATCCCGTCCTTCATCGTGACGCTGGCCGGCATGCTGGTGTTCAAGGGCCTCGCACTCGCGGTGTTGCAGGGCCAGTCGCTCGGGCCGTTCCCGGCGACCTTCCAGAAATTGTCGTCCGGGTTCATTCCTGAACTGCTGCCCGAGGCCGGCACGCTGCATCCGACCTCCATGCTGATCGGTGCCGTGCTCGCGCTCGGCCTGGTCTATGCCAGCGCCAAGGGCCGCTCGCGCGAGCAATTGCACGGCATCGAGGTCGAGCCTTATGCGTTCTTCCTGGGCAAGAGCGTTCTCTTGGCCTGCGCCGTGCTCTATTTCACCTATCTGATCGCCTCGCATCGCGGCCTGCCGAACGTGCTGGTCATCATGACGGCGCTGATCGCGCTCTACGGCTTCGTCACCCGGCGCACCGTGATCGGCCGGCAGATCTATGCCGTCGGCGGCAACGCCAAGGCGGCAAGCCTATCGGGCATCAAGACCGAGCGGCTGACCTTCCTTACCTTCGTCAACATGGGCGTGCTCGCCGCGCTCGCCGGCCTCGTCTTCGCCGCGCGCCTCAACACCGCGACCCCGAAGGCCGGTCTCGGCTTCGAGCTCGACGTCATCGCCGCCTGCTTCATCGGCGGCGCTTCGGCCTATGGCGGGGTGGGGCGCGTCGGCGGTGCCGTGGTCGGCGCCATGATCATGGGCGTGATGAACAACGGCATGTCGATCCTCGGCATCGGTATCGACTACCAGCAGGTCATCAAGGGCCTGGTGCTGCTCGGTGCGGTCTGCATCGACGTGTATAATCAGCGGCGATAGTTTCGCTGATTTTCGTAAGGTGGGCAGAAGCGCTCTTGCGAGGTGCCCACCCTTTTCAACGACTACGACGAAGGCGCTGAGCGCGCCTTCGCCATCGCCCTTTGAGCTATAGCGAACGCTTTGGCCACCTGACTCGACCGCTCGCGCTGCACTCATCCTCAGGATTGCATCACCGGAACCAGCCCGTAGCGCAGCATCGTTTCCTTCATTTTGGCCGGATCAGGCTTGCCGGCCAATAGCAGGGCCGCCATCTCCTTGAAGTATTGTGGGCCGAGTACACCGGGGCTGAGGATGCACAGGCAGGTCGCCGGTCGGGGCGAACGGTTGATGAAACCGTGCACCACGCCGCGCTTAATGAAGAGGCTTTCGCCCGGCGCCACGTCGATGTCCTTTGCGTCGATCCGCCAGGTCGAGATGCCGCTTAGTCCGTAGATCGTTTCGTCCCAGCCATCGTGATAATGGGGAATCGGCATGCGCGCGTTCGGCTGTAGCGTCATCTCGAACAGATCGAGGCCGCCGGCGGTGTCATCCTTGCTCTGTAGGAACGTCAGCTGCAGCGCGCCAAGGTTGATGATCTCAGGCATGGCGAACTCATCCAGTCGTGTGGAGCGCAATATTAGCGCACGACGCAAGGAAGCCAAGACGGAGGAATCGAAACTGCCCGGGACCCACCTGCAGCAGGCGCCCTTGCTGTGCAGTGCCGCAACGGCGCGCTGAGGCGCCTGCCACTACTGCGTCGTGAACAGCACCGCCGCGATCGCGACGGAGAGGCTTACCGCTGACACGGTCGCCACGGTCGACAGCACGCCCATTCGCCGGAGCGCGATGGCAAACGCGATGATAATGGGGGTCGCGGTCATCAGGCCGATTTGTGCATCGCTCATCTGGTCGTTTGCCGTCTTGTGGAACCGCCGGGTTGATCCACCCTATGGCGGAAGGGCCGCCAGGATGTTGCGGTAGCGCAAACACCCTATGGCCTGCCGCTTCTTTGTCCGGCGTCAAAGTCGGAACAGCGCCGTCGAGGTAGTGGCTGGACGTTTTGGTTTGGAAATCAGATGTCGGCGACGGACTGCGAGCAACAAGAAACTGGCTGGGGAATCCTCGAAGATCTCCCCGGCGATCCCATGATCTGGGTGCTGATCTTCAGCGAGCTTGCCGCCTTCGGCCTGTTCCTCGGCGCCTTCATCGTCGCCCGTGCGATTCATCCCGCGATCTTCGCGGCCGGTCAGGCCACCCTCGATGCGCATCTCGCCGGGATCAACACCGTCGTTCTGGTGACCAGCGGATGGGCCGCAGCGCGCGGGACGGCTGCCGCCCGTGCGGGCCGCAGGCCGGCCGCGCGCGGCTGGCTCTTCGGCGCCATGGCGCTTGGCGCTCTCTTCATCGCGATCAAGCTGTTCGAATATGCCGGCGAGATCGGTCAGGGCAACGGTCTGGAGACCAGCCCGTTCTTCACCCTCTACTTTCTCCTCACCGGCTTTCATCTCCTGCATGTCGGCCTTGGCATCGTGATCCTGGCCGTAGTTTCCCGGAGTGCCGAAGCCTCGGGGGTCGAGACGGGAACCGCCTTCTGGCACATGGTCGATCTGCTGTGGATCGTCATGTTCCCGATCATCTATCTGGTGCAGCAGTGATTCCGGATCGTCTCGACATCACCTGGATCGCGCTGATCGGTCTCGCGCTCGCGACCATTCTGGTCCCATCATTTGTGGCGCATCCGCTGCTCGGAAATGCCCTGCTGCTGGCGTTCGCGGCCGTCAAGGGCCGCCGTATCGTGCTCGATTTCCTCGATCTTCGGGCCGCGCCGGCGCTCTGGCGCGGCCTCGTGAGCGCCTGGGTCCTCGTCGTGGTGCTGTTCGCCTGGCTCGCATCCGCTGTCGTCACCCTGATCTGACGCGGCGCCTCGCGGATCGTCGCGCTCCTTGCGCTTCGTCAAAGAGTGATCCGTGCCGTTCGGCAATAAATCACCGCATCGCTTCTTCGCAGGAATCAAACGGAAAGGATTGGCAATGGCTGAACGCCTGACCAAGTCGGCCGCTCGAAACGTCTTCTACGGCGGCTCGGCCTTTTTCTTCGCCATCTTCATAGGGCTGACGGCGCACAGCCATTACTACATGGCCACGACCTCGACCGATGCGACGACACTGACGTCGTCGGTCGCCCGCGGCAAGCATGTCTGGGAGAAGAACTCCTGCATCAACTGCCACACCCTGCTCGGCGAGGGCGCCTATTTCGCTCCCGAAGTCGGCAACGTCTGGGATCGCTGGGGCGGCAACGAGGACCCGGCGGGTGCGCGCGAGACGCTGAAGGCCTGGATGCAGGCGCAGCCTTCGGGCGCGCCGGGCCGGCGCCAGATGCCGCAGTTCAACCTCACGGACCAGGAGCTCAACGATCTCGCCGACTTCCTGCAATGGACCTCTACGATCAAGCGCCAGGAATGGCCGCCGAACAAGGCCGGCTGAGCGTATCGCCTCGTGAATCCCTAAAACACAGAGAGCCTGAGATGAAATATCAGACCCAGAAAGTCGCGATGCTGTATTTCTACGGCGCGCTGACTCTGTTCCTCGCGCAGGTCCTGTTCGGCCTCCTCGCGGGGACGATCTACGTCCTGCCCAACACGCTGTCGACCCTCCTGCCGTTCAACATCGTCAGGATGATCCACACCAACGCGCTGATCGTGTGGTCGTTGATCGGCTTCATGGGCGCGACCTACTTCCTGCTTCCGGAAGAGACCGAGACCGAGCTCTACAGCCCGCTGCTGGCAAAAATCCAGTTCTGGATGTTTTTTGGCGCGGCAGGTGTGGCCGTGGTCGGCTATCTCTTCCACTACCACGAGGGCCGCGAGTTCCTCGAGCAGCCCTTCATCATCAAGGTCGGCATCGTCGTCGTCTGTCTGATGTTCCTGTTCAACGTGACGATGACGGCGCTCAAGGGCCGCAAGACCACGGTCACGAACATCCTCTTGTTCGGCCTGTGGGGCGTTGCGATCTTCTTCCTGTTCGCCTTCTACAATCCAATCAATCTGGCGGTCGACAAGATGTACTGGTGGTACGTCGTGCATCTCTGGGTCGAAGGCGTCTGGGAGCTCATCATGGCCTCCGTGCTGGCCTATCTGATGATCAAGCTCAACGGCATCGACCGCGAGGTGGTCGAGAAGTGGCTCTACGTCATCATTGGGCTGGCGCTGTTCTCCGGCATCCTCGGCACCGGCCACCACTTCTACTGGATCGGCGCGCCCGGCTATTGGCAGTGGATTGGCTCGCTGTTCTCCACGCTGGAGGTCGCCCCCTTCTTCACCATGGTGATCTTCACGGTGCAGATGACCTGGAAGGCCGGTCGCAAGCATCCGAACCGCGCAGCTCTGCTGTGGTCGGTCGGCTGCTCGGTGATGGCGTTCCTCGGAGCCGGCGTCTGGGGCTTCCTGCACACGCTGTCCTCGGTGAACTACTACACCCACGGCACCCAGGTCACCGCCGCACACGGCCATCTCGCCTTCTTCGGCGCCTATGTGATGCTGAACCTTTCGGTGATGGCCTACGCCATCCCGCAGATCAGGGGACGTGCGCCCTACAACCAGTGGCTCTCCATGGCGAGCTTCTGGATCATGTGCACCGCTATGATGGTGATGACCTTCGCGCTGACTTTTGCCGGCGTGGTCCAGGTCCATCTCCAGCGCGTGCTCGGCCAGGGCTACATGGACGTGCAGGACCAGCTCGCGATGTTCTACTGGGTCCGGCTCGGCTCCGGCGTATTCGTGGCGATCTCCGCGCTGATGTTCGTGTGGGCCGTGCTGGTGCCGGGCCGCGCCAGGCAACCGGTCATCCCCGGCGCGCTGCAGCCTGCCGAGTAAATGCAAATGGCGGCCGCGGTTCGCCGCGGCCGCCTGCTTCCTGGAAAGTCCGGAGAGACATCATGAAACCCGCTCTTCACACCGTGACCTCGGCGCCCGCGCTGCCGGCCTATGTCGCAAGCGCCAACGAATGCGCGCTGTTCGAGCACGCCTGGCGGCATCAGCTTCCGGTGCTGCTGAAGGGACCGACCGGCTGCGGCAAGACGCGCTTCGTCGCGCACATGGCGGCGCGGCTCGGATTGCCGCTGCACACCGTCGCCTGCCATGACGATCTCACCGCCGCAGATCTCACCGGTCGGTATCTGTTGAGGGGCGGCGACACCGTGTGGACTGACGGTCCGCTGACCCGCGCGGTGCGCGAGGGCGGCATCTGCTATCTCGACGAGGTCGTGGAAGCGCGCAAGGACGTTACCGTCGTGCTGCATCCGCTCACCGACGACCGCCGTATCCTGCCGCTGGAGCGCACCGGCGAGGAGATCGCGGCGCCCAACAGCTTCATGCTCGTCGTCTCCTACAATCCCGGATACCAGACGCTGCTGAAGGCGTTGAAGCCGTCGACGCGGCAGCGCTTCATTGCCATCGAATTCGGCTTCCTGCCGCCCGAGCAGGAGATTGCCGTCGTGTCCGCCGAAAGCGGACTGTCGCCGGAGCGCGTGCGGCCGCTTGTCGGGCTGGCTGGTCGGCTGCGCGCGCTTAGGGGCCACGACCTGGAGGAGGGCGTCTCGACCCGGCTCGTTGTCTATTGCGCGACGCTGATTGCCGCAGGCACGCCGACTGCTGATGCGGTGCTCGCCGGCATGATCGAGCCGCTCACCGACGATGCCGACGTCAAGGCGGCGCTGCTCGACGTCGCGCGCGCCGTGATCGGGTGAGGCCACCGCCATGCTCGATTTCCTCGAACTGGAGGAGACGGTCGGCCGCGCCTGGCACAGAATGGTTGGCGGCACCGCGAGCTATCCGGTTCACGAGGATCAGGCTGTCACGCTGACGGAGATGAAAAGCCGGCTCGCGGTGATGTTCCGCGCGCTCGGCGGCGAGACCGGCGTGCAGATCGCGAGCGCAGGGGCCCGAAAGTCCGCTCACCGGCTCGGCTGGCGACAGCGCATCGGCCTCGGCGACGAGCGCCTCGAGCAGCCGGGCCGCGACGCTGCGACCATCTTCCTTCCCGACCGCATCGCGATCTTTTCCGATCGTGCGCTGAATGCATCGCTCTATCGCTGGCTTGCGGCATGGTTCGCGGCTGCGCCGGTCGAAGCGATCGCGGAGGCGGATCCGCTCAGGCGCGATCTCTTAATGCTGCGTCGCGCCAGCGAGACGGCGGTCTGGGTGCTCACGCAATTCCCGGGGCTTGTCGCCGATTACGCGCAGCTCACTGTGGCCACCGCCGAGGCCCGGCCTCAGCGCCCTCTGCCGCGCGTCGAGCGGGAGGTGGAACAGATCGTCCTGGCCTTGCTCGGAACCGGAAAGGCGCCCGCAGGCCAGCTGTGGCCAGCGATGATGGGGACGGGCCCGCTCCCGGACAAGGCGCCGCCGGGCTATCATTCGATCCTGCCGTGCCCACTCTGGGGCGATTGCTGGACCCGCGAGCTCTCGCCCGCGCATGCCGGCGAGGACGAGTGCGCGCCGGGCGCGGCACCTGCGCCGTCGGACGATCGCAGACGGTTTGCGGTGCGCGAGCGCGAGGACGGTGCCAATCGTCGCGATCCCTTCGTGCTCAATCGATTCGAAAAGATCCTCGCCATGGCCGAGATGGTCAATGTCGATCGTCCTGCCGATGACAGCGAGGACGAGGATGCGCAGAAGGCGGCCGACGATCTCGAGGAGATCACGCTCAGCCGCCGCAGCGGCAAGCCCGCGAGCCGGCTCAAATTCGATCTCGACCTGCCGCCGGAAGCCCTCGATACGTCGCGCCTGAACGCGGACCTGAGCTATCCCGAATGGGACTATCGCAGCGGCTCCTATCTGCCGGATCATTGCCGTGTGCTTGCGGCTGCGGCGTCCGAACAAGGTGAGAGCTGGACGGCGGATGACATCATGCGCCGCCACATCCGCCAGGTGCGTCGCCGCTTCGAAGTCTTGCGTCCGCGTCACGAATTGATGCGCGCCCAGGCCAACGGCCACGACCTCGATCTCGACGCGCTCGTGCGCGCGCGCTGCGACCTTCGCGCCGGCAGCAGCAGTGGTCTCGATCGCATCCATGTCGCAATGCGCCCGCAGGGGCACGATCTCGCTGTCACGCTGCTCGTCGACGTCTCGCTCTCCACCGACGCCTGGGTCGACGGTCATCGCGTGCTCGATGTCGAAAAGGAGGCGCTGCTTGTGCTTGCGCACGGGCTATCGGCTTGCGGCGACCACCACAGCATCCTGACCTTCACCTCGCGCCGGCGCTCATGGGTGCGGCTCGAGACAGTCAAGGCCTTCGGCGAGCCGATGAGCGGGGCGGTGGAGCGCCGCATCGGCGCGCTCAAGCCCGGCTATTACACGCGGATCGGCGCCGCGGTGCGCCACGCCGCGGCCGAACTCGCGCGCCAGCCGCAGCGCAAGAAGCTGCTGCTCGTCCTTACCGACGGCAAGCCGAACGACGTCGATCACTACGAAGGCCGGCTCGCGGTCGAGGACACCCGGAAATCCGTGCAGGAGGCGCGCCGGCTCGGCATCGCCGCATTCGGCGTGACCGTGGACGCGACCGCGCAATCCTATTTCCCGACCCTGTTCGGCCGCGGCGGCTACGCCATCGTCGGCAACATCAAGCGTTTGCCGGCGGCGCTGCCGGCGATCTACCGGCAGGTGGCGCATTGAGGTACAGGAAGTGCCCCCGAGGGCTTGCTCCGGCTGAGCTATTGCTCATACGATGGGTATATGATCGAATGGCCGGATGGACCTGGACCGGCCAAAACCCGATCTGATCATCTTCGACTGCGACGGCGTGCTCGTCGACAGTGAGCTGTTGAGCTGCCGCTGCCTGTCCGAAGTGCTGGCCGAATTCGGCTTCGCGCTCAGTGAGGGGCAGGCGCTCGAGCTCTTTCTCGGGCGCAGCACCAAGGCGATCGAGCAGCATTATCGCGATCTCGGGCAAATCGTGCCGGACGGCTTCCTGCCGCGCTTGAAGTCGCGCGTGCTCGAGACATTTGCCGCTTCGCTGGAACCGATCCCCGGGGTGGGGGCGGTGGTGTCGGACTTGACGGTGCCGTTCTGCGTGGCCTCGTCGAGCGATATCGACCGCGTATCGCTCTCGCTCGAGGTCACCGGCCTCAAGCCGCTATTCGACGGCCGCATCTACACGGCGCAGATGGTCAGGCACGGCAAGCCGGCGCCCGACCTTTTCCTCCACGCGGCCGAGAAGATGCGCATACCGCCCGCGCGCACACTCGTGATCGAGGACAGCGTCAGCGGCGTGCAGGCCGGCAAGGCGGCCGGCATGACCGTCTGGGGATTTGTCGGTGGAGGCCATTACAGCAGCCGGGACGGGCACGCTATATTGTCGGGCGCCGGGGCCGATCGGGTCTTCGGGCGCATGAGCGATTTCTGGAAGGGGGCGTAAGGCCCGCATGGCCGCCGAGAACGAGAAATCAAGGCTCGACGACGCCGCGCGCGCGGGCTGGCTCTATTTCATTGCCGGTCATACCCAGGACGAGATCGCAAAGATGCTCCAGGTCTCGCGCGCGTCGGCGCAGCGGCTGGTTTCGCTGTGCCTCGCCGAGCGGCTGATCACCTTTCGACTCGAGCATCCCATCGCCGCCTGCATGGAACTGGCGGCGCGGCTGAAGCAGCGCTTTGATCTCGTTCATTGCGAGGTGGTGCCTGCCGACCCTGCCGCGCCGCAGGCCACCGCGGGCATTGCCGAGCGTTGCGCCAACCTGCTCGATTCCACGCTGCGCTCGGAGACGCCGGTCATCGTCGCGCTCGGTACGGGCCGCGCGGTACGCGCCGCGGTCGAGCGCGTCACGCCGATCGATCGGCCCAACCACCAGATCGTCTCGCTGGTCGGCAACATCTCCGCCGATGGCTCGGCGAGCTTCTACGACACCGTCGGCCGGCTCGCCGACCGCACCGGCGCGCGGCACTATCCGATGCCCTTGCCGTTCCTGATGTCGTCGGAGGACGAGCGCAACAAGATGGTCCGCATCGAGCCGATCGCCAAGGTGAAGGCGGTCGCGGCCAAGGCGGACCTTCGCCTCGTCGGCATCGGCCAGATGGACCAGAAGGCACAGGTGCATGTCGATGGCTTCGTCACGCGCGACGAACTGTTCGAGATGATGCGGTTAGGTGCCATCGGCGAGATCACCGGCTGGGCCTATGATTCCAGGGGCCGCCTGCTCAAATCCGGCACCAACAAGCGCCTCACCAGCATCCCGCCGGAAGTCCCGGCCAACACCACGACGATCGGCGCCGCAGTCGGCGCCGCCAAGGTGCCGGCGATCGCGGCGGCATTGAACGGACGGTTGATCAATGGCCTGATCACGGACGAGGCGACGGCAAGGGCGATCTTGGAGCGGTAGGGCGAGGTCGCTCCTCCCGCGTCAGCGAAGTGGGCGCTCTCTCCGCCCACACCACTGTCATCGTCCGCGCAGGCGGACGATCCAGTACGCCGCGGCCCCGCTTTGGGCAAACCAATGGACGACACGGAGTACTGGATGCCCCGCCTTCGCGGGGCATGACAGCTGTGAGTGAAGCGACACCTCGCACCCCCTCCCGCACCGCAGCACTCATAAGTTGCCTGAATGCTCGCGCGCCTGCTTGACAACCGTCTTCCTTGAGCTGAACATACGCCCAACGCGTGGGCATATGCTCAAAACGCGATTCTAGGGAGGTCACCGTGAAACACGTCCTGGGCGCCGTCTGCGGCGCGTCTTGCCTGCTGTTGGCCATCCCCGCGATGGCCGAAACGACCCTGACCATCGCCACCGTCAACAATGGCGACATGATCCGCATGCAGGGGCTGACGGGTGAGTTCACCAAGAAGAACCCCGATATCACCGTGAAATGGGTGACGCTGGAGGAGAACGTGCTGCGCCAGCGCGTCACCACCGACATCGCCACCAAGGGCGGCCAATTCGACGTGCTGACCATTGGCACCTATGAGGTGCCGATCTGGGCCAAGAAGGGCTGGCTGGTGCCGCTTGCCAATCTCGGCGCCGATTACGACGTCGCCGACCTCTTGCCGAAGATCAAGGATGCGGTCTCCGTCGACGGCAAGCTCTACGCCGCGCCGTTCTATGGCGAGAGCTCGATGGTGATGTACCGCACCGATTTGTTCGAGAAGGCCGGCCTGAAGATGCCGGAGAAACCGACCTGGGATTTCGTCATCGACGCCGCCAAGAAGCTCACCGACAAGAGCGCCGGCGTCTACGGCATTTGCCTGCGCGGCAAGGCCGGCTGGGGCGAGAACATGGCGTTCCTCTCGGCCATGGCCAATTCCTACGGCGCGCGCTGGTTCGACGAGAAGTGGGAGCCGCAGTTCAATACGCCGGAATGGAAGGCGACGCTGACCACCTACGTCAATCTCATGAAGGAAGCCGGTCCTCCCGGCGCGAGCTCCAACGGCTTCAACGAGAATCTGGCGCTGTTCAACGCCGGCAAGTGCGCGATGTGGATCGACGCTACGGTCGCCGCGTCCTTCGTCACCAACCCGAAGGATTCCAAGGTCGCCGACAAGGTCGGCTTCGCGCTCGCACCCAACACCGGGCTCGGCAAGAACGCCAACTGGCTGTGGGCCTGGAATCTCGCGATCCCCGCCGGCTCCAAGAAGACGGAAGCGGCCGAGAAGTTCATCGCCTGGGCCACGAGCAAGGACTACACCAAGCTCGTCGCGTCGAAGGAGGGCTGGGCCAACGTGCCGCCGGGTACGCGGACCTCGCTCTACCAGAACCAGGACTATCTGAAGGTCGCTCCCTTCGCCAAGCTGACGCTGGCCTCGATCGATGCCGCCGATCCGAACAAGCCGACGGTGAAGCCGGTGCCTTACGTCGGCGTACAATACGCCGCGATCCCCGAATTCCAGGGCATCGGCACGCAGGTGGGCCAGCAGTTCTCGGCTGCCCTTGCGGGATCAATGACGGTCGATGCCGCGCTGACCGCGGCGCAATCCTCCACCGAGCGCGAGATGAAACGCGCCGGCTACATCAAGTGAACCCGAGCTCTCCCTCCTGAGCTCAAACTGGCGGCCATCCGCCGTACGGATGGATGGCCGCCTTCTTCCCCGAAAGGAGAAGCCAGGGATGGCAACCCGGCAGACGCAGTTTCTTGCGCGTTCGCTCCTGACGCCGGCCGTCGGGCTGCTGTTCATCTGGATGATCGTCCCGCTCGCGCTGACGATCTATTTCGCGACGCTGCATTACAGCCTGCTCGATCCCGGCTCGGAATCGTTCGTAGGTCTGGAAAACTTTCGCTACTTCCTCACCGATCCGGCCTTCCTTGCCTCGCTCCAGAACACCCTGGTGCTGGTCGGCTCCGTGCTGGCGCTGACCATCCTGCTCGGCATTCCCCTGGCACTGCTGATGGACCAGCCCGTGATCGGGCGCAATTTCGTCCGGCTGATGGTGATTGCGCCGTTCTTCGTGATGCCGACGGTGAGCGCGCTGGTCTGGAAGAACCTGTTGATGCACCCGGTGTCGGGATTGTTCGCCTGGCTCGCTTCGCTCTTCGGCCTGACACCGATCGACTGGTTCAACGATATGCCGCTGTTTGCGGTGATCCTGATCGTGACGTGGCAATGGCTGCCGTTCGCGATGCTGATCCTGCTTACTGCACTGCAATCACTCGATGAGGAGCAGAAGGAGGCCGCCGAGATGGATGGCGCCAGCGCCGTCTCGACCTTCATCTACATCACCCTGCCGCACCTCGCGCGCCCCATCACGGTGGTGATCCTGATCGAGACCATCTTCCTGCTCACCGTGTTCGCCGAGATCTTTGTCACCACTGGCGGCGGGCCGGGCTTGCAGACCACCAACATCGCCTTCCTGATTTATTCGCAGGCGCTGATCCAGTTCGACGTCGGCAGCGCCTCCGCGGGCGGCCTCGTTGCGGTGGTGATCGCCAATGTCGTCGCCTTCTTCCTGGTCCGCATCGTTGGCCGCAACCTGGAGGCCTGACATGGCACGGATGGCGACGACGCGGCGGGTGGCGATATCGACGGCAGCGGCCTGGCTGTTCGGATTTCTGATCTTCTTCCCGATCCTGTGGATGGTGCTGGCGAGCTTCAAGACCGAGCTCGAGGCCTTCGCCGTCCCGCCATCCTTCCTGTTCTTCCATTGGACCACGGAAAACTACGCGACGGTGCAGGAGCGCAGCGACTATTTCCACCACGCGATGAACTCGATCATCATCGCCGGCGGCTCGACGCTGATTGCGCTCCTGATCGCCATTCCCGCGGCCTGGTCGATGGCGTTCTCGCCGACCAAGCGCACCAAGGACATCCTGCTCTGGATGCTCTCGACCAAGATGATGCCGCCGGTCGGTGTGTTGGTGCCGATCTACCTGATCTACAAGTTCTTCGGCCTGCTCGATTCCCGCATCGGCCTCGTCTTCATCCTGTGCCTCGGCAATTTGCCGATCGTGATCTGGATGCTGTTCACCTATTTCAAGGAGATCCCGCGCGATATCCTGGAGGCCGCGCGCATGGACGGCGCAACAATAGGCCGCGAGCTCGTCTACGTGCTGACGCCGATGGCGATCCCGGGGCTCGCCTCGACTTTGCTGCTCAACCTGATCCTGGCCTGGAACGAGGCGTTCTGGACGCTCAACCTGTCGACCTCGAACGCCGCGCCGCTCACCACGTTCATCGCTTCCTATTCGAGCCCGGAAGGGCTGTTCTGGGCAAAGCTGTCGGCGGCCTCGACGCTGGCGATCGCGCCCATTCTCGTCCTCGGTTGGTTCAGCCAGAAGCAGCTCGTGCGCGGGCTCACTTTCGGCGCGGTGAAGTAGAGGGGCTGCCGGATCATGGGTCAGATCACACTTCAGGACGTGCAGAAATCCTTCGGCCCCGTGCACATCATCAAAGGCGCCGATTTGGACATCGCCGACGGCTCCTTCGTGGTGTTCGTCGGTCCCTCCGGCTGCGGCAAGACCACGCTGCTGCGGCTGATCGCCGGGCTCGAGGACGTCTCCGGCGGTAAGATCCTGATCGACGGCAAGAACGTCGTCGACACGCCGCCGGCCAAGCGCGGGCTGTCGATGGTGTTCCAGTCCTACGCGCTCTATCCGCATATGAGCGTGCGCGGCAATATCGGCTTCGGCCTGAAGATGGCCGGCCTTGCCAAGGACGAGATCAACCGCAAGGTGGAGGCGGCGGCCGCGACGCTGAATCTCACGCCGTATCTCGATCGCAAGCCGCGCGAACTCTCCGGCGGCCAGCGCCAGCGCGTCGCGATCGGGCGGGCCATCGTGCGCGAGCCCAAGGCGTTCCTGTTCGACGAGCCGCTCTCCAACCTCGATGCGGCGCTGCGCGTGCAGATGCGCATCGAGGTGACGCGGCTGCAGAAGCAGCTCGGCACCACCGCGATCTACGTCACCCACGACCAGGTCGAGGCCATGACCATGGCCGACAAGATCGTCGTGCTCAACGGCGGCAAGATCGAGCAATATGGCTCGCCACTGGATCTCTACGAGCGGCCGGCCAATCTCTTCGTCGCCGGCTTCATCGGCTCGCCCAAGATGAATTTCGTCACCGGTGAGCCGGCCTTGCAGAAGGGGGCCGTGACGATCGGTGTGCGGCCGGAGCACCTCAAGATCGAGCGCGACGGTGCCGGCGGCTGGCAGGGCACGATCGCGGTGGCCGAGCATCTCGGTAGCGACACTTTTCTTTATGTCGATGCCGGCCCGCTCGGCATGCTGACGGCGCGCTACATCGGCGAATTGAGCCTGCACGCCGGCGATCGCGTGTCGCTGGTGCCGGACCCTGCGCGCATCCATCGCTTCGACCAGGGCGGCAACGCGCTTCGAGGCTGAGAAGAAACGGCAAAAAAACGGAAGATCACCATGTACCTGGAAAAATTCAAGCTGAACGGCAAGACCGCGTTCATCACCGGTGGCGGGCAGGGCATTGGGCTCGCCTGCGCCGAAGCGCTGGCCGAGGCCGGCGCTAGGGTCGTCATCGGCGATCGCGACAGCAAGGTCGCCGACAGCGCAAAGGCCAGCCTCAAGGCTAAGGGCTACGACATCGAGACCGCGATCATGGACGTCACCGATACCAAGCGTGTGGCGGAGGTCGCAAACGACCTCGTCGCCCGCCACGGCAAGGTCGACATCCTCGTCAACAATGCCGGCATCGCGCGCAGCGAGACCCCGGCGGAGACCGTGACCGACGAGCACTGGCTCAACGTCATCGACGTCAATCTCAACGGCACCTTCTGGTGCTGCCGCGAGTTCGGCAAGCATATGCTGAAGGCCAAGAGCGGTGCCATCGTCAATGTCGGCTCGATGTCCGGCTTCATCGTCAACAAGCCGCAGGAGCAATGCTTCTACAACGCCTCCAAGGCCGGTGTGCACCATCTCACCAAGTCGCTCGCCGCCGAATGGGGCGCGCGCGGCATCCGGGTCAACGCGGTGGCGCCGACCTATATCGAGACGCCGCTGAACGCCTTCGTGAAGAGCAACCCGAAAATGTACGACGCCTGGATCGGTGGAACCCCGATGGCCCGGATGGGGCAGGTCGAAGAGATCGCCTCCGTCGTGCTGTTCCTCTCGTCCGAGGCCGCAAGCCTGATGACCGGCAGCATCGTGCTGGTAGATGGCGGCTACACTTGCTGGTAGGCTTGCGTCAAGACTGACGAAGCGACCGGGAGCGACAATGCCGCGAGCGTATATCGGCGTTGATGTAGGGACCACGAGCACGCGGGCAGGGGTGTTTGACGAGGCGGGCACGCTGCTCGCGATGGCGCGGCACCCGATCCGGATCTGGCACGAGGCCGGCGATATCGTCGAGCAGTCGTCCCAGGACATCTGGGACGCCTGCGCGATATCGGTACGCGCAGCGGTGACGGAAGCTGGTATCACGCCCAACAGCGTCGGCGGTATCGGTTTTGATGCCACCTGTTCGCTGGTCGTCCTCGATAGGCAAGGCGAGGCACTCACGGTCAGCGGCTCCGGCGACAAGCAGCGCAACGTCATCGTCTGGATGGACCATCGCGCCACCGCTGAGGCGCGGCTAATCAACGAGACCGAGGATGCCGTGCTGCGCTATGTCGGCGGTTCGATCTCGCCCGAGATGGAGATGCCTAAGCTGCTGTGGCTGAAGCGGCATCTTCGCGCGAGTTTCGACGCTGCTGGTCACTTCTTCGATCTGGCGGATTACCTGACCTGGCGCGCGACCGGCTCGCTCCAGCGCTCGACTTGCACCGTCACCTGCAAGTGGAACTACCTCGCGCATGACGGCGGCTGGAGCGCGCCGTTCTTCAAGCGCATCGGGCTGTCGGATTTCGTGGCCGAGACATATGCCCGCATCGGCACCGAGATCGTTGCCCCCGGCACGCGGCTCGGTGCAGGTCTCACCCCGACTGCTGCGGCTGATCTCGGCCTGTCGCCGGGCATACCGGTCGGCGCGTCGCTGATCGATGCGCATGCCGGCGGCATCGGCGCAATCGGCGGCCGCGACGGCTCGGGCGGGGCGACCGACGCGTGCGATCGCCTCGCCTACATCATGGGGACTTCGGCCTGTATCATGGCGACCACCAAGGAACCGTGCTTCGTGCCCGGCGTGTGGGGGCCTTATTACTCCGGCATGGTGCCGGACTTCTGGCTCAACGAGGGCGGCCAGTCGGCCGCGGGCGCGGCGATCGATCACCTCCTCAAATCGCATCCGGGGTTTGGTAAGGCCAGCGCGGCTGCGCGCAACGAGGGCCTCGACCTCATCGACTTCCTCGAGCGCCGCATCATCGCGCGCGCAGGCGATGCCAGCCGCGCCGCGCTGCTCGCCCGCGACGTCCATGTGCTGCCCGAATTCATCGGCAACCGCTCGCCCTACGCCGACCCTGATACGCGCGCCGTGATCGCCGGCCTCGATCTCGACACCGATATCGCTTCGATGGAGCGGCTGTTCGTCGCCGGTCTCTGCGGGCTCGCCTATGGGCTGGCCGAGGTGATCGAGGCCTTTGCCGCGCACGGCGTGCGCTCCAGCATCATGATCATGGGCGGCGGCGCCAGCCGCAGCCCGCTAGTGCGGCAGATCATGGCCGATACGACCGGCCTCACGGTTGCGCTGCCGCAGACGAAAGAGCCGGTGCTGCTGGGCGCCGCGATGCTCGGCGCGGTGGCCGGCGGCGCCTATGTCTCGATCGGCGAGACCATGGCAAAGATGTCGGCGCTGGGACGCAAGAGCGAGCCGACCGCGCCCGACATGGCGGCGTTTCACGCCCGCAAGCGCGAGGTCTACAAGCTGCTGCGCGAGGTCGATCGCGGCAGCCGCACGGCGATGCGCGACATCGCGAGAGGTTGAAACGGATGCTGATTGCCTGCGGCGATGCGCTGATCGATTTCGTGCCGACGCAAAATGCCGACGGCCGCGAGGCAGTGATGCCGGCGGTCGGCGGCTCCTGTCTCAACGTCGCAATCGGCATGGCCCGGCTGGGCGCACCGACCGGCTTCGTCGGCGGCGTCTCGACCGATCTGTTCGGGCGGATGATTGCCGATCATGCCGCGGCCTCGCATGTGGAGCTCAGCTTCGCCACCCGCAGCGATCACCAGACCACGCTCGCTTTCGTCCGCATCGTCGCGGGCGAGTCACATTATGCGTTCTATGATGCCGGGACTGCAACGCGGAACTGGAGCTATCGGCGCGGATCGATTCCGTTCGATAAGGTCGAAGCCCTTCATGTCGGTTCGACCACGCTGGTCAACGACCAGGGCGCGGCCGAGACGAAGGCCCTGATCGCGGACGCGCGGGCGTCGTCGACCATCTCCTTCGATCCGAACTGCCGCCCCAATCTGGTCAAGGACAAGCCAGCCTATCTCGCGCGCATGGCCGGCTTCGCTGCCAGCGCCGATCTCATCAAGATGTCGGACGTTGACTTTGCCTATCTCTTCGGGGACGAGCCATATCAACAACGCGCGAGCGCGCTGCTGGGGCAGGGTACGAGCCTCGTCGTCATCACCCGCGGCAACGACGGCGCGGTCGCTTGGCACGCGGGCGCAGGGCAGATTGAGGTCGCCGCGCCAAAGATCGAGGTGGCCGACACCATCGGGGCCGGCGACAGCTTTCAGGCCGCGCTGCTGTTCGCCTTGCACAAGCAGGGTCGCATTGCCCGGCAAACCCTAAAGGACATCAGGGCCGACGAGCTCCGCCGCGCGCTGTCCTTCGCCGCCAATTGCGCCGGCCTGACCTGCACCCGCCCGGGCGCCGATCCGCCCTGGAGCTTTGAGGTGAGTTGGAGCTTGTAGCGCGGCCTCACATCCGCGCGACGGCCTTCTCGGCACATTTGAGGAAGGTTCCGATCAGCGGACTCTGGGAATCCCGCCGCCAACAGACTGCGATGTCGAGGGAGTCGGTGACGTCACGCAGTCGTCTGAACACGATGCCGCGTGGCGCGCCGAGCTGCGCGCAGGCCGGCAGGATAGCGAGACCTTCGCCGGCCAGAACCAGGCTCATCGCCGAATGCACCGTCTCCACCCGGCTGGCGATCGGCATCACGACTTGGTGCCGACGCAACAGGGGCACGACGGCGGAGGAGGCGGGCCCATGGTCCGGATGCGGGAGCGCGATCAGCGGACGGCCCTGCAGGCGGGCCATTGGCACGGAGCTCAGACGGGCGAGTGGCGAGCGGATCGGCATGGCCAGCATGAAGGGCTGCGCACCGATCCGTGCCACCTGGATCTCAGGATGATTGATTGCCGGCATGCACAGCGCCACCGTGACGCTGCGGTCGAGCACGCGGGCCTCACGCGTCGAGGCGCTGAGCTCGGCGAAGCCGAGGTCGACGCCGGGAACTGCGCGGCGGAGCTCGGGGATGAGCCGCGGCAGCATCGCATTCGCCAACACGAACATGTAGCCCACCGACAGCCGCCCGCGCCGTCCCGAAGCAACCGCGCGCGCGGCTTCGGCCCCGTCGGCCGCAAGGGCGAGCGCTTCGCTGGCGCGCGCCAGCAGCGCCTGACCCGCCTCGGTCAGGTCCATGCCGCGGGTGCCGCGGCGGAACAGCGGCGCGCCGATCTCGGCCTCGAGCTTGCGGATCTGGACCGAGAGCGGCGGCTGCGCCATCCGGAGCCGCTCAGCCGCCTTGCCGATGCTGCGCGCCTCGGCGACGGCGACGAAATAGCGGAGCCGGCGAAGATCCATTGGCATACCGAAAGCGTATGGCTTGACGACAAAAATCGTATTGGACGGCGAGTTAACAAAACTGTCATTCTCGCTGTCAATGTCTTTGGGCCAACGGCGGCCCACGCTTCGGAGCGATTTGACGATGAACGGCGATCCTTGTCTCTTGTCCGCAACCGAGCTGCGCGGCCTCGTCGCCGGAAAGCGGATTTCGCCGGTCGAGATCGTCCGCGCGGTTCTTGCGCGCGCCGAGGCGCTTCAGCCCGCATTGAACTGCTTCATCACGCTGTGCGGTGACGAGGCGATCGCAGCTGCGCGCGAAGCCGAGCGCAAGGTGATGGCCGGCGAGCCCCTCGGCCTACTGCACGGCATCCCCGTCAGCGTCAAGGACATCGTCAACACCAAAGGCGTGAAGACCACCTTCGGCGCCGTTCCCTACAAGGACAACGTGCCGACCGAGGATGCCGTCGCCGTTGCGCGGCTGCGCAGCGAGGGCGCGATCCTGATCGGCAAGACCACGACGCCGGAATTCGGTAGCAAGTGCCTGACGGATTCGCCGTTGTTCGGCCGCACCCGTAATGCGTGGAGTGCGGAGCGTTCCTCCGGCGGCTCCAGCGGCGGCGCGGCGGTGGCGGTGGCGAGCGGCATCGCGCCACTTGCAATCGCGACCGACGGCGGCGGCTCGACGCGGATTCCGGCAGCCTGCAATGGCGTGGTCGGGCTGAAGCAGAGCAACGGCGTCGTCCCGCACAGCCAGGCGCTGGACGTGTTCGGCAACCAGACCTATGTCACGCCGACCACCCGTACCGTCGCCGACACCGCGTTGATGATGCAAGCGATGGCCGGTGAGGATTCTTGCGACCCCTGGTCGATCGGCGTCCCGGTACCTGATTTCATCGGCAGCGCCGCCCCGCGCGGCGACCTGCGCGGGCAGAAGATCCTGTTCTGTGCTTCCCCGCCCGGGCGCCCGGTGTCATCGGACGTCGCGGCCGGCTTCAAGGCGAGCCTCGACAGGCTGGCGGAGCTCGGTGCCGAGCTCGAAGAATTCTCCGGCGACGGTTTCGACATCGAGCCGATCTGGCGCGCCATCAACCATACGGTCTGGCGCACGCGCTTTGCAAAGCTCGCGGCCGAGCACAAGGACGAGCTGAGCGAGGCCTTTCTCAAGCAGCTTGCGCTCGCAACCGAGGTCAGCGGCGTAGACTATCAGGAGGCGATGTTCGCGCGCACCGCGCTGTTCCGCCGGGTGCAATCGTTGCTTGCGCGCGGGCACCTGCTGGCGATGCCGACACTGACGCGCACCGCGCTGCCGATCGACCAGGACCTGTTCGGCACCATCGAGATCGACGGGGCGCATTTCGACAGCGTCCGGCCGCATTGGTTCCCCTGGACCATGCCCTTCAACATGACCGGGCATCCCGCCGTCAGCCTGCCCTGCGGTTTCGGCCGCGACGGCCTGCCGATCGGGCTTCAGCTCGTCGGCCGCTTCCGCGGCGACGCCGAATTGCTGCGCGTGAGCGCGCTGTTCGAGGCTTCAAGCGACCTTCTGTCCCGCTGGCCGGCCTGAGGAGATGGGCATGCAGCAAAGAGCTTGCCTCCGGCGGCCAGACATGTTGATCGTGCCGCGGGTGAGCCCTGAAGCCGAGCACGCATGAGCGTCTTTGTCCTCCGACGTCTGTTGACCTTGCTGGCGACGCTGGTCGGCGCCTCGCTGATCATCTTCCTGGTGCTCGACGCGCTGCCCGGCAACGCCGCGCAGATGCTGATGGGCGCCGATGCCTCGCCGGACGCCGTCCGCGCGCTCACTATCAAGCTCGGGCTCGATCAGCCGCTGGCGGTTCGCTATCTGCAATGGATCAAAGGCCTCCTCGTCGGCGATCTCGGCAGCTCCTATGTCTACGGCACGTCGGTCGCGAGCCTGATCGCGGAGCGGTTGGTGCTGACCATTCCGCTCGCGATCATGGCCATGACGGTCACGGTGACGCTGGCGCTCTCCGCCGGCATCTTTACCGCCGCCAACCACAACAAGCTCGGCGACGTCGGCGTGATGTCGCTGACGCAGGTGGGCATCGCGCTGCCGAACTTCTGGTTCGCAATCCTTCTGGTGCTGTTGTTCTCGGTGCGGCTGCAATGGCTCTCGGCGGGCGGCTTTGCCGGCTGGGACGATGGCGTCTGGCCCGGCATCAAGTCGCTGCTGCTGCCGGCGATCTCGCTTGCGGTGGTACAGGCCGCGATCCTCGCGCGGGTCACCCGCTCGGCCGTGCTCGAGGTGCTGCGTGAGGACTTCGTCCGCACGGCACGTGCGAAAGGGCTCGGCAAGCGCGAGGTGCTGTGGCGCCACGTGCTGCGCAACGCCATGATCCCCGTGATGACCGTGATGGGGCTGCAATTCGCCAATCTGCTCGCCGGCACCATCGTGATCGAGAACGTGTTCTACCTGCCGGGCCTCGGCCGCTTGATCTTCCAATCGATCGCCAACCGCGACCTGATCGTGGTGCGCAACTGCGTGATGCTGCTCGCTGCCATGGTCGTCATCGTCAATTTCGTGGTCGATGTGCTCTATGCCTTCATCGATCCCCGTATCAAGGTCCACGACCTGTGAGCGCGCCCCTGACCATTGACGCGCCGGTTGCAATGCGGCCGCTGCCTGCCCGGACGTTCTGGCGCCGCGCACTGCGTCATCGCAGCTTCGTGCTCGGCGGCGCACTGAGCCTGCTGGTGCTCGCGTCCGCGCTGCTGTCGCTGGTGTGGACGCCGTGGTCGCCCTATGAGATCGACATAGCCTCGAAACTCCGGCCGCCGTCGGCATCGCACTGGCTCGGCACCGATTCCTTCGGTCGCGATATCGTCTCGCTGCTGCTTGCCGGCGCGCGTTCGACCATCATGGTCGGCATCATCGCGGTGAGCATCGGTCTCAGCTTCGGCGTCTGCCTCGGCCTGATCGCCTCGGCCAGGCGCGGCTGGACCGAGGAGATCATCATGCGCTTCGCCGATTTCAGCTTCGCCTTTCCGGCCGTGCTCTCTGCGATCATGCTCGCCGCGGTGGTCGGGCCGGGCATGGTGACTTCGATCGTCGCGATCGGAATCTTCCAGATTCCGACACTGACGCGGCTGACCCGCGGTTCGGCCAACGCGATCTGGGCGCGCGAATTCGTGCTGGCCGCGCGCGCCGCGGGCAAGGGGCGCTTCCGCATCACCATCGAGCACGTCCTGCCCAACATCTTGTCGATCCTGATCGTGCAGGTCACCATCCAGTTCGCGCTCGCCATTCTCGCCGAAGCCGCTTTATCCTATCTCGGCCTCGGCACGCAGCCGCCGCAGCCGTCATGGGGCCGCATGCTGAACGATGCGCAGACGCTGCTGTTCCAGTCGCCGATGCTCGCGGTCTATCCGGGCGCTGCGATCGCCATCGCGGTGCTCGGTCTCAACCTGCTTGGTGACGGACTGCGCGACCTGCTCGATCCCAGACTGGCGCGGGAGCGGTGACAATGGCTGATCCCGCAACCATGCCACTGATCGAGGTCGCCAATCTCGGCGTGCGCCTCAACACCAGCCGCGGGCCGGCGCAGGCCGTGCGTGGCGTCAGCTTTGCCCTCAATCGCGGCGAAACGCTCGGGCTCGTCGGCGAGTCTGGCTGCGGCAAGTCGGTCACGGCACTCTCCCTGATGGGGCTGCTGCCGGACAGCGCGGTCGTCAGCGGCAGCATCAAGCTGGATGGCAACGAGCTCGTCGGGCTTTCGGATGCCGATTATTGCCGCCTGCGCGGCAACCGCATCAGCATGATCTTCCAGGAGCCGATGACCGCGCTCAATCCGATGCACACGATCGGCCATCAGGTCGCCGAGCCGCTGCGGCGTCACAAGAGATACTCGGCGTCGCAGGCGCGGCGCGAGACGATCGCCTTGCTCGACCGCGTCGGGCTGCCGGATCCCGCACGGCGCGTTGATGCCTATCCGCACCAGTTCTCCGGCGGCCAGCGCCAGCGCATCACCATCGCCATGGCACTCGCCTGCGAGCCGGACCTGTTGATCGCGGATGAGCCGACCACCGCGCTCGACGTCACCATCCAGGGCCAGATCCTCGACCTCATCGCCGATCTCGTCGAGGAGCGCGGCATGTCGATGATCCTGATCTCGCACGACCTCGGTGTCATCGCCGAGAACGTGCAGCGGATGATGGTGATGTATGGCGGCACCGTCGTCGAGAGCGGGCCGACCGACGAGGTGTTCCGGCGCATGGGGCATCCCTATACGCAGGGCCTGTTCCGCGCCCGGCCGAAGCTCGGTGCGCGCAAGGGGACGCGGCTGAAGACGATCTCGGGCACAGTGCCGGAGCTCGCCGATCTGCCGTCCGGCTGCACCTTCTCCGACCGGTGCCCGCTGGTGATCGATCGGTGCCGCGCCGCGCTGCCGCCGATGGTGGACGTCGGACCCGGCCATTTCGTGCGCTGCATCAGGACGGACGTGTCGATGGCTGAACGCGTCGGAGCGCTGACCGCATGATCACCGCAGCCGAGCCGCTTCTCGACGTGAAGGATCTGGTGCAGCGTTACACGCTGCCGCGTGAAAGCCTGTTCCGGCCGCCAGGGCAGGTGCGCGCGCTCAATGGCGTGAACGTGCGGGTCGCCGCCGGCAAGAGCCTCGGCGTGGTCGGCGAGTCCGGATCGGGCAAGTCGACCTTCGCGCGACTGGTGATGGCGTTGGAGCGGCCCACCTCGGGCCAGGTCGCGCTGCTCGGCCGCGATCTCAACCGCATTTCTGCCGACGAGCTGCGCCGTGCCAGGCGCGATTTCCAGATGGTGTTCCAGGACCCTTACGGCTCGCTCGATCCGCGCCAGACAATTGCCCGCATCGTCGCCGAGCCGCTCACCGTGCTGGAGGAGGCCGATCGCACCAAATTCCGCGAACGCGTCGCCGCGGTGCTGCGCCAGGTCGGCTTGCGCGATGCGGACATGGACAAGTATCCACATGAGTTCTCAGGCGGCCAGCGCCAGCGCATCGCGATTGCGCGTGCCTTGATTACGCAGCCCAAGCTCATCGTGGCGGACGAGCCCGTCTCCGCGCTCGACGTCTCCGTGCAGGCGCAGGTGCTGAACCTGATGCAGGACCTCCAGGAGCAGTTCGGCCTCAGCTACATTCTGATCAGCCATGACCTCGCCGTCGTCGACTATCTCTGCGACGAGGTCGCGGTGATGTATCTCGGCCGGATCGTCGAGCAGGGGCGGCCGGAGGATCTGTTCGAGCGCTGCGCCCATCCCTACACGCGGGCGCTGCTCGATGCCGTGCCGCGGGCGCGCGCCGGCGGCGGCCGGCGGCGGCGCGGAGCCCAGGCGATCGCCTCGCAAGCGGCGGCCGCGGCCGGATGCCCCTATGTGGCGCGCTGCCCGCTTGCCGACCAGCATTGCCGCGAGGTGGCGCCTGAGCTACGCAAGGTGGGCGAGGGGCACCTTGCCGCCTGCCACAAGGCCGAAGCCGTGATGGCGTTGCCGCGGGCGGCCATGGAAGGTTAGTGTCCGGGGCAGGATTGGCGTAGGCTGGAAACAGAGATGGCCGGGGAGTTACGCATGTTGAGGAAACTATCGATCGTCGCCTTTGCCGCCGCGCTCGTCGCGGCGCCGCTGCCGGTGCTGGCGCAGAGCAAGAAGGACAGCGTCGTCATGGCGATGGCGCTGGAGCCGCCGGGGCTCGATCCCACCAATGCCGCCGCCGCTGCGATCGCCGAGGTCACGCTCTACAACATCTACGAGACCCTGACCAAGATCAACGAGGATGGCACCACCTCGCCCCTGCTGGCCGAGAGCTGGACCGCTTCGCCCGACCTGAAGACCTATACGTTCAAGCTGCGCAAGGGCGTCAAATTCCACAATGGCGAGCCGTTCAATTCCGCCGCGGTGAAGTTCTCGTTCGAGCGCAACGCGGTGCCTACCAGCACCAACAAGGACAAGAGCCTGTACCAGAGCTTCGAGTCCGTTGCCGCGCCCGACGCCGAGACGGTCGTGATCACCTTGAAGAATTCGGAGCCGAACCTGCCATTCCTGCTGGGGCAGGCGAGCGGCTCGATCGTCGAGCCGAAGAGCGCAGCCACCAATGTCACGCAGCCGGTCGGCACCGGGCCCTATCAGTTAGGGGCCTGGGCCAAGGGCTCCTCGATCACCCTGACCAAATGGGCCGACTACCGCAACGCCGCTGCGGTCAAGCTGTCGAAGGTGACGATCCGCTTCATCTCCGATCCGGCGGCGCAGACCGCCGCGCTGCTCTCGGGCGACGTCGATGCGTTCCCGCGCGTCTCGGCCCAGCGCACCATCGCCCAGTTCAAGGCCGACCCGCGTTTCACGGTGCTGGTCGGCGGCTCCAGGGCCAAGACCATCGTCGCGATCAACCACCGCAAGAAGCCGCTCGATGACGTCCGCGTTCGCCGCGCCATCCTCGCTGCGATCGATCGCAAGGCGATGATCGACGGCGCCATCGATGGCTTCGGCACGCCGATCGGCAGCTTCTACGTGCCGGGCGCGCTCGGCTATGTCGACACCACCGGTATCAACCCCTACGACCCCGAGAAGGCCAAGAAGCTGCTCAGCGAGGCCGGCGTCACCACGCCGCTCGAATTGTCGCTCAAGCTGCCGCCGCCATCCTATGCGCGGCAGGGCGGCGAGATCGTCGCAGCCCAGCTCGCCAAGGTCGGCATCGTCGCCAAGATCGAGAACGTCGAATGGGCGCAGTGGCTGTCGCAGGTGTTCGCCGGTAACGGTCCGCATAATTTCGACCTCACCATCGTCAGCCATGTCGAGCCGTTCGACCTCGTCAAGATCACCGAGCCGGACTACTACCTCGGCTACAACAACGAGAAGTTCAACGCGCTCTACAAGCAGATCGTCGCGACACCCGACGAGGCTGGCCGCGCAAAACTGCTCGGCGACGCCCAGCGCATGCTGGCCACCGACGCTGTCTCCGCCTACCTCTACCAGCCCCAGCTGATCACCATCACCAACAAGAAGCTGAAGGGTGTCTGGAAGGACGTGCCACAATACGAGAACGATTTCTCGACCTGGGCCTGGGAGTAGGATCGCTCGATCAAGTCGAGCCTGTCGCTTCAATTTTTGGCCTCTCCCCATCGTGGAGAGGCCAATCGTTTGGCAGGTCCAAAACAAAAACCTGAAAAACAACCCCATGCACAGTAGCCGGGGGTAGTCATTTCAATGGTTTACTCAATGGTTTACGCCTTGCGCGGCTCAAAGGTCGACGCTATGCGCTGAGACATTGACCCGTCGGGCAAAACACCGGCATTATGCCATCATCGCGGCCTCATGGTTCGGGACGCGCCGTCAGGCGAGGCACGCCATGAACAAGCCATCCTGCCGCGATGCTGGCATCGCCGCGGCGGCCCCTGGCGCCGAGGCGCCGACCCCTCTGAAGCTCGTCGATGCATCGCTGAGCGATATCGCTCAGGCCTTGGCCAGTGGACAGGTCACTGCGACGGCACTGACCAAAGCTTACCTCGCGCGCATCGAGGCCTACGACCGCAACGGGCCCGCACTCAACGC